>NZ_CP054476.1:757500-3230794 GCF_013341275.1 Methyloligella sp. GL2 | reverse complement strand
GGTTTTTGCCCAGCTCCATCCCTAATCTCCACACCCGTGAAGACTGCGCGTTGCCCTCGAACTTGCGCAGTCACCCCTCCTGGGCGCGGACAGCCTTTGTCCCCGCGAGCCGTCTTTGATCCTAGCTTTGAAGCCAGGGAAGACCGGCCGCCTTCCAGCCAGCGACAGAGCCGCGATGCCTGGTGTCGTCCAACGGTCCCTCGAAACCGTCGCCGACATTGTGACAGGCGCGATACCCTATCGCCGCCGTCGCCATGGCCGCGGCCATGCTCCGGCTTCCCGAACGGCAGATGAAGTAGAGATCGTCGTCGGGCGAAACACCGAGAGCCTGAAGCTCTCCCGCCAGACGTTCGGCGAAATGTAAGTCCACGGTCTGATCGGGAAAGGTCTGCCACTCAACGAGGACAGTCCGCTTCCCTAAGGACCCCAGATCCGGGATCCCGACATAGGTCCACTCCGCCCGTGTCCGCACATCGATGAGTTGAGCCTTAGGATCCGATGAAAGCCTCTGCCACGTAACCGCGGCAGTAACATCGTCAATCCCGTTATCGCCCTTCTCCCCGCTCAAGCGACACGACCTCTGCGCTAAACGAACAATTACTCAAGTACAAATAGTATGCGTGATACTAAAACCAATGGTTTTCTAATTTACTTGCCGCACTGCACCATCGCATACGCTCGTTTTACTTCCACAAATCCCCTCTGTCTCTTGCCCGGAGACGCAACAAGCCTTCCCGGAAGCTTGCCGGGCTGCAAGGCTTTATTGTCAGGAGGGGGCTACCCCGTTCGGATGAGTGAACTATACATCGGCCATTCCGCCCGATCAAGCAGCCTAAAACCGCTCCTCGCGCTTTCGGTTCGCCTTGCCCCGCGGTTCAGGCCGGAGAACCAAGCCCCTGTCGCGTAAGCCGGATTCGGCTCAGGACCGCCTCCTTCGGCACCTCCGCGACGGGCTTGCTGAGACCCAGAAAAGTGAAAAAAATTTATCGGAGCTGCGGCCTCAAACCGCGCTACGGCTCGTCGTAGAAGCGACATTTCCCCGTCAAATAACTGAAATAATCGCCAAAACGAGCGGGCGGTTGGGCGAGCGGTTGTGGCGCGCTCAAACACCCTGTAGCGGCGGGGACACAGTGACACCACTTTCACACTTGGCGAGCAAAAATCCCGAAATCGTGGGAAGTTTGTCCCAGGCACACGAATAGGCGCGGCATCCATGACGGAACCGTCGCCAAATTCGTTGAATTGTCTGGAGCGAAGCGCGGATTTACGCGCTTTGCATCGCACCGACGCGCTTGGCAAGACGCGAGATCTTGCGGGACGCGGTCTTGCGGTGCAGGACACCCTGCTGGCCGTTGCGGGCGATCAGCGGCTGGGCGGCCTTAAGGGCGGCCTGAGCCTCATCCTGATTGCCGGAGGCGATTGCCTCTTCGACCTTGCGCACATAGCTGCGCATGCGGCTCTTGCGAGCCATGTTGACCTCGGTGCGCCGCTCGATCTGCCGGACGGCCTTCTTTGCCGATTTCGTATTCGCCATTGGCTGTTCCTATACGCGGGACGTGCAGCCGCCCACCGGCGCGCCGTTCCTCGCGGAAAATAACAAGGAGATTGATCGCGCTCTATACCGGGCGCGCCCGAAAGCGTCAACCAGTCCGGAGCGGAATTCGGCAAACCCTAGCGGTGCTTGAAGTCCGGCTTCCGCTTCTCCAGGAAGGCGCTCATCCCTTCTTTCTGATCCTCGGTGGCGAAGGTGGCATAGAATAGCTGCCGCTCCTGGCGCACGCCCTCGGCTAGCGGCGTGGCGAAAGCGGTGTTGATCGAGCCCTTGATCATCTCCGTCACCGGCCCGGAGAAGCTGGCGATCTTGGCGCCGATCTCCATCGCCGTCTCGATCAGCATCTCCGGCGGCACCACCCGGGCGACGAGCCCTGCGCGTTCCGCCTCGGCCGCATCCATGCGCCGGCCGGTGAGGCACAGATCCATCGCCTTCGCCTTGCCGACAGCGCGGCTCAGCCGCTGGGTGCCGCCGGCGCCAGGCATGATGCCGAGCGTGATCTCCGGCTGGCCGAACTGCGCCGTCTCCGAGGCGATAATCATGTCGCACAGCATGGCAAGCTCCATCCCGCCGCCCAGCGCAAAGCCCGAGACCGCCGCGATCAGCGGTTTCTTATGGGCCGCGATCTGGTCGTACGGCGCGATGAAGTCGGAGGCATAGGCGCTCGCATAGGTCTTATCCTTCATCTCCTTGATATCGGCGCCGGCGGCGAAGGCCTTCTCGCTGCCCGTCACCACCACGCAGCCAATCCCGGGATCGGCGTCGAACACGTCCAGCGCCTCGTTCAGCTCTTTGAGTAGAAGCGCGTTCAGCGCATTCATCGCGTCGGGTCGGTTCAGGGTGAGAAGCGCGACGCGGCCGGTGATCTCGACCTTCAGCGTCTGGAACTCGTTGGCGTCATATGTCTTCGGCTGATCGTCCATGGGCGATGTCCGTCCTTGCGTCTCTGGTTATCTCTGGCAGCTCGGACAATAGAAGGTCGAGCGGCCGCTCTGCACAATGCGCTTTATGGTGCCGCCGCAGGAAGGGCAGGGCTCGCCCTCCTTGCCGTACACTTTGAAGGAATGCTGGAAATAGCCGAGCGATCCATCCGTATGGGCATAATCGCGCAAGCTGGAGCCGCCCGCCGCGATCGCGTCCCTCAACACCGCCTTGATCGCCGCAACAAGCGCTTTTGCCTTTTCCGTCGGCTTGCCCGCCTTTGTCACCAGCGTGCCGGCCAGCCGCTTCGGCGAAAGTCCGGCGGCGAACAGCGCCTCGCAGACATAGATATTGCCGAGCCCGGCGATCACCCGCTGATCCAGCAGCGCCGCCTTCAGCGGTGTCTTCTTGCCCAGAAGCTTCAAAGCCAGCCCCTCGGCCGTGAACGCGTCGCTGAGCGGCTCGAAGCCCAGCCCCTTGAACAGAGGATGGCTCTCCAGCTCCGCCGCCGGGATCAGATCCATATAGCCGAAGCGCCTAGCATCGGCGTAGCGCACGGCCGCGCCGTCCTCCATATGGAAGACGATATGCTCGTGGCGCGGATAGTCGTTGGCCCGGTGGAAGAATTCGCCCGGCGCGATCGGCGTCCCGTTGGCTTCGTCGATGGTGAAGCGCCCGGTCATGCCCAGATGCATCACCAGCACCTCGCCATTGTCGAGCCGCGCCAGCATATATTTCGCCCGCCGCTCCAGCGCCTCGATGCGCCGCCCGGTCAGCCGTGCGGCGAAATGCGTAGGCAGCGGAAAGCGCAAATCGTCCCGCCGCTGCTCGACGCCGGCGATGCGGTTTTTGACCAGCACCGGCAAAAGCCCAAGGCGCACGGTCTCGACTTCGGGGAGTTCCGGCATGGTTGGGCCGATGAAATGAGGGGCGAAAACGGAGGCACCGACAATAGCCTGTTCACCGGCTTTCGGCTATTGTCCGCACCCATTCGGCAAGCACAGGAACCGCCAATCACAATGGCCGCAACGGAAAAGACCAGCTTCGGCTTCAAAAGCGTGGAGCGCGAGCAGCGCCAGGGTCTGGTGAACGAGGTCTTCGCGCGCGTCGCCAGCCGCTATGACCTGATGAACGATCTGATGTCAGGCGGGCTGCACCGGCTGTGGAAGGACGACATGGTGGCCTGGCTGGCCCCGTCCAAATCCGGCCCTTACGCGCTGCTGGATGTCGCCGGCGGCACCGGCGATATCGCTTCGCGCGTGCTGGATGCGGCGTCCCCCGAGGCCACCGCCATCATTTGCGATATCAGCGCTGAGATGATGGAGGCCGGCCGCGCCCGCCATGGCGAGCGCCAAGGCCTCTCCTTCGTGCAGGGCAATGCCGAGGACCTTCCTTATAAGGACAATCGCTTCGACGCCTACACCATCGCTTTCGGCATGCGGAACGTCACCAATATCGACCAGGCGCTGCGCGAGGCTTACCGCGTGCTGAAGCCCGGCGGCCGCTTCCTCTGCCTGGAATTTTCCGCCGTCGACGTGCCGCTGCTCGATTCCATCTACGACGCCTATTCCTTCAGCGCCATTCCGGCCCTGGGCAAGATGGTGGCGGGCGATGCCGACTCCTATCGCTATTTGGTGGAGAGCATCCGCCGCTTTCCCGATCAGGAGACTTACGCAGGCATGATCCGCGATGCCGGGTTCGAGCAGGTGCGCTACCGTAATCTCACCGGCGGCATCGCCGCACTTCATTCCGGCTGGCGCTTGTGAGACGCGGGCGCGACATGAATTCGATCGCCAAATGAACCCCATCACCAATATGTACCGGCTCGGCCGGGCCGGGCTGATCATCGTCTGGAACGGCGCCCGCGTTATCCCGCCCGATGCCGATATCCCGGCGCCGCTGAAATTCTTCGCCCGCAAGGAGAAGAAGCCGGGGGAGGAGAGCAATCAGGACCGGCTCACCCGCGCGCTCACCGCGCTCGGCCCCTCCTACATCAAGCTCGGCCAGTTCCTGGCGACCCGCGACGATATCGTCGGTCCGGAGCTCGCCCGCGATCTCACGCCCTTGCAGGACAAGCTGCCGCCCTTTCCCATGGAAGAGGCGAAGAAGACCATCCAGCAGGAGCTGGGCCACCCGGTCGAGGAGCTTTACGTCGAATTCGGCGCACCTGTCGCCGCCGCCTCCATTGCGCAGGTGCATAAGGCGGAAATCGAGCTTCCCGGCGGGGGCACAGCACCCGTCGCGGTCAAGGTGCTCCGCCCGGGCATCGAGCGGCGCTTCGCCCGCGACCTTGAGAGCTTCCGCTTCGCCGCCGAGACCATCGAGGCCTGGCATCGGCCGAGCCGTCGCCTTCGCCCCGTCGCCGTGGTGGATACTTTGGCGCAATCGGTCACCATCGAGATGGATCTCCGCATGGAGGCCGCCGCCATCTCCGAGGTGGCCGAGAACTCCAAGGAGGATATCGGCTTCCGCGTGCCGGAGGTGGATTGGACCCGCTCGGGGCGCCGGGTGATGACCCTGGAATGGATCGACGGGATGCCCCTCGCCGACAAAGCGGCGCTGCAGGCGGCCGGCTTCGATCCCAAGGAGATCGGCGCGCGCCTGATGCAGACCTTCCTGCGCCATGCTATGCGCGACGGCTTCTTCCACGCCGACATGCATCCGGGCAATCTCTTCGTCGACAAAGAAGGCCGCATCGTCGCCGTCGATTTCGGCATTATGGGCCGGCTCGGCATGAAGGAGCGCCGCTTCCTGGCCGAGATCCTCTACGGCTTCATCACCCGCGATTACCGCCGCGTCTCCGAGGTGCATTTCGAGGCGGGCTATGTGCCCCGCCGCCATTCGGTGGAGCTGTTCGCCCAAGCCCTGCGGGCCATCGGCGAGCCGATCATGGACCGCCCGGCCAATGAGATCTCCATGGCCGCGCTGCTTGGCCAGCTTCTGCAATATACGGAAGTCTTCGACATGGAGACCCGCCCCGAGCTGCTGATGCTGCAAAAGACCATGGTGGTGGTCGAGGGCGTCTCCCGCCAGCTCGATCCGGAGCTGAACATCTGGACCGTGTCGGAGCCGGTGGTGCGCGACTGGATCGAGAGCCAGCTCGGCGCTGAGGGGCGCATCGAGCAGGCCGCCGAGGGTGCCGCCAGTTTGGGCCGCTTCGCCGGGCACATCCCGAAGCTGTTAGGCCAGGCCGAGCAGGCGGCGGACGCGTTTTCCGCCATGGCGGAGGAGGGGCTTCGCCTCGACTCCTATACCGTGGAGCGCATGGCCGAGGCTCAGAGCCGCAAGGGCCGCATGGGCCGCCTCGCCCTTTGGATCGGCGCCATCTCCCTCGCCGTCATCGCTGGCGCTTTGGTTTTTTGAGGGTTACGGGCTTTTCCGTCGTCATGGCCGGGCTTGTCCCGGCCATCCACGTCTTTATTGGTTGATCGTCTCATACAGGTCGTCCCAATCGGGGTTCATCGCCAGAACGAGACGAACTTTCCATGTGCGAGGCCAGTGCTTCATGTTCCGCTCTTTTTGAATCGCGGCCTCGATTGACTCATGGAATTCGCACCATACGAGGCGGTTGAGGCTATAGCGCTTGGTGAAATAGGCGGAGAGTCCCGACCGATGCTGCCATACGCGCCGGCTAAGGTCGGCGGTAACGCCCGTATAGAGAATGCCGTTTGGCTTATTCGTTAGAACATAGACCCACCCACCACTCATACGGGTAGTTTGCCGCTTCGTGGATGGCCGGGACAAGCCCGGCCATGACGGTGCTGGTGGCTGCGGAAACGCAAATTGAACCCCATCTATGCTATGAAAGCGGCCAATGGAGCCGGATATGCAAGAAAAGCGCATCACCATCATTGTCGGCGGCGGGATTGCCGCCTTCCGGGTGCTTGACCTGGTGCGCCGCCTGCGCGAGCGCGGCGCCGTGACGCGCTGCATCCTCACAGAGGCCGGCAAGCAATTCGTCACCCCGCTCTCTCTCGCCACCCTCTCCGGTAACAAGGTCTATTCCGACCTGTTCGATCTGGAGGAGGAGGCCGAGATCGGCCATATCCGCCTCGCCCGCGACACGGATCTGATGCTGGTGATGCCGGCCACCGCCGATCTGATGGCCAAGATGGCCCACGGCCAGGCCAACGATCTCGCCACCGCCGTTCTGCTCGCCACCACCGCGCCGGTGCTGATCGCGCCGGCCATGAATGTCCGCATGTGGGAGCATAAGGCGACCCGCCGCAACGTGGCCCAGCTCAAGGACGATGGCTGCCGCTTTGTCGGCCCGCAGCAGGGCGACATGGCCTGCGGCGAGTTCGGCTTTGGCCGTATTGCCGACACGCCGGAGATCGTCGCTGCTGTGGAAAACCTGTTGAAAGGTGACGCCGGCCCGCTCACCGGCAAGCGCGTGCTGATCACCGCCGGCCCCACCCATGAGCCGATCGATCCGGTGCGCTATATCGCCAACCGCTCCTCCGGCAAGCAGGGCTATGCCTTGGCCCGCGCCGCCGCGGCGCTTGGCGCCGAGGTGACGCTGATCAGCGGCCCGACGGATCAGGCACCGCCGGAAGGCGTCACGCTGGTCCCGGTCGAGACCGCGCAAGAGATGCTGGATGCGGTGATAGCGGCCGATCCCGCCGATATCGCCCTGATGGCTGCCGCGGTGGCCGATTGGCGTGTGGCAAGCCAAAGCGAGCAGAAGATGAAGAAGGCGCCGGGGCAGGAGAGTCACGAGCTCGGCTTGATCCGGAACCCCGACATCCTGGCGACCCTGGCCAAAAGCCCGAACCGGCCCAAGCTGCTGATCGGCTTTGCCGCCGAGACGGAACATGTTGTGGAAAACGCGTTGAAGAAACGGTCCGCCAAGGGGGCCGACTGGATCGTCGCGAATGACGTCTCGCCCAATACCGGTATCATGGGCGGCGAGAACACGCGCATTCACCTGGTCAGCGCCGAGGGGGTTGAGGATTGGCAGCCGATGAGCAAGGAGGAGATGGCCGAAAGCCTGCTCCGCCGCGCCGCGGGCGCACTGTCCGGCCTCTCCCAGGCTGCCGAATAGACGCGCCCAGCCTTTCCACCTTCCAGACTGATTTCACACGATGAGCACCGAGCTGACGCTGCATATCCGCCGCCTGCCCCATGGCGAGGGGCTGCCCTTGCCCGAATATAAGAGTGCCGGCGCGGCCGGGCTCGATCTCGTTGCCGCCTTGCCGGAGGGCGAGGAGAAGACCCTGCGCCCCGGCGAGCGGGCGCTGATCGAGACGGGACTGCAGATCGCATTGCCCGAAGGCTTCGAAGCTCAGGTGCGGCCGCGCTCGGGGCTCGCCCTGAAGCATGGCGTCACCGTGCTCAACAGCCCCGGCACCATCGATGCCGATTATCGCGGCGAGGTGAAGGTGCTGCTGATCAATCATGGCGACGCCCCGTTCACCTTTGTCCGCGGTGAGCGCATCGCCCAGCTGGTGGTGGCTTCCGTCGCCAAGGCCAATATCGCGCCGGTGGTCACGCTTCCCGAAACCGCCCGCGGCGACGGCGGCTTCGGTTCCACTGGCCGGTAACGGGGCCTCATGGTTCGAGACACGCCCCGCCTTCGGCGTGGCGCCCTCACCATGAGGAGAGAGATCCGTAGCTCCCCACGGTGTTTCTCCTCACCCTGAGGAGGGGCGAAGCCCCATCTCGAAGGGTGCAGGCCCCTCACGGGCCAAGCTCGCCAGCTCCTCTTCCCCTCACCCGGATGCTGCGCATCCGACCTCTCCCCAATGGGGAGAGGTAAGGTCCGTGCGAGCCGTTCTCTTCCCTCGTCACCCTCGGGCTTGACCCGAGGGTCCATGCCGTGACCGTGCCGCTTGCGCCGGAGCGTCAAGTGATCGCTGACCGCGCTGAACAGAAACGGCATGGATGCCCGGATCAAGTCCGGGCATGACGAATCTATTTGTGGTTGGAGTCGTGGATGCTCGGAACTGTTGGCGCTTGGCCCGCAAGCCCCTAGATTGCCTCCATGCTCTCCGACGAAGAAATCCAGCGCTATAAGCGCCATCTGGTGCTGAAGGAGATCGGCGGCCAGGGCCAGCAGCAGCTGAAAGCCGCGCGCGTCCTGGTAATCGGCGCCGGCGGGCTCGGCTCGCCCGCGCTCACCTATCTTGCCGCCGCCGGCATCGGCACGCTCGGCATCGTCGATGACGACAGCGTCAGCCTCGACAATCTGCAGCGCCAGATCATCCACGGCACCGAGGAGGTCGGAAAGGCCAAGACCGAGAGCGCCGCGGCGGCGATCGCTCGCCTCAATCCCAACGTGGCGACCGAGCTGCACACGACGCGGCTCGTCCCCGACAATGCGATGGAACTGATCGAGGCCTACGACATCGTCGTCGACGGCTCGGACAATTTCGCCACCCGCTATCTGGTGAACGATGCCTGCTTCTTCGCCAAGCGGCCGCTGGTTTTCGCCGCCCTCGGCTCCTTCGACGGCCACATCACCACCTTTCGTGCCTTCGAAACCGACGCCAAAGGCAAGCCGCGCCCCAATTACCGCTGCCTGTTTCCCGTTCCGCCGCCGCCGGGCACCGTGGCGCCTTGCGCCGAGGCCGGGATTCTCGGCGCGGTGGCCGGTGTTATGGGAACGTTGCTTGCGGTTGAGACAATCAAGGAGCTGACCGGCATCGGCGAGAGCCTCGTCGGGCGGCTGTTGTTGTATGATGCGTTATCGAGCCGATTCTCGACCCTCACCTACGATTGGGATCCGGAGAACCCGCTGAATGGGAATGCGCTGCGCTTTCACGACCTCTCCCATTTCCAGAACGCGCCAGCCCTCTAGGCTCGGACCGGCCAAAGGCGACCCCGATGGCGCATGAGAAGCTGAGCGCCGGGTGCTGCATCGTCGGCGGCGGCCCCGCCGGCATGATGCTCGGCTTCCTGCTGGCCCGCGCTGGCGTCGATGTGCTTGTGCTGGAGAAGCACGCCGATTTCCTGCGCGATTTCCGCGGCGACACCATCCATCCCTCGACGATGGAATATTTCTACGAGCTGGGGATGTTGGACTGCTTTCTGGCCCAGCCGCATCAGGAGGTCAGCCGCCTCGGTGCCTCCATCGGCGGTGAGCTCTACTACGTCGCCGATTTCTCCCACCTGCCGGTGCACAGCCAATTCGTCGCCTTCATGCCGCAATGGCACTTCCTCAACTTTCTTGCGGCGGAAGCCAAGCGCTACCCAAATTTCCGCCTGATGATGGAGACGCAAGCGACCGACATCCTCTGGGACGGCCACCGTATCGCTGGGATCAAGGCAAGACGCGGCGAGGATAAGCTCGATATCCGCGCCGATCTGGTGGTCGGGGCGGACGGCCGCCACTCCGTGGTGCGCAAAGCGGCCGGGTTCCAGGTCGACGATATCGGCGCGCCCATGGATGTGCTGTGGATGCGGCTGCCGAAAAAGCCCGGTGAAGCGCAGGAGAGCCTCGGTGTGATCGGCGCCGGCACCTTCTTCGTGATGATCGACCGCGGCGATTATTGGCAATGCGGCTATGTCATCCCCAAGGGCGGCTACGACGCGCTGCACGCGAAGGGTATCGCGGCCTTGCGGGAGAGCATCGTCGCGCTGAAGCCGGACCTCGCCGACCGGGTGAACGTGCTCGCCTCCTGGGACGATGTCAGCCTGCTCACCGTGAAGGTCGACCGGCTGCAGCGCTGGTTCCGCCCCGGGCTTCTGTGCATTGGCGATGCGGCCCACGCCATGTCGCCCATCGGCGGCGTCGGCATCAATCTGGCGGTGCAGGATGCCGTGGCGACGGCCAATATCCTCGCCGAGCCGTTGCGCTCCGGTCCTGTGGCCACAAGGCTGTTGGAGAAGCTGCAGCAGCGCCGCGAGGTGCCGGCGAAACGGACCCAGAAGCTTCAGGTGCTGATCCAGAACAAGGTGATCACTCCGCTCCTGGAGCGGAAGACCGCGCCGAAAGCCCCCTTTGCCTTGAAGCTGCTGCAATGGGTGCCGCCCTTGCAGCGCATCCCGGCGCGGATCATCGGCCTCGGCTTCCGGCCCGAGCATATCCGTACCCGCGAGGCCCTGCCCATCAAGCAGAATGGCGGCAAGGTCGCCTGAGGCGTTCGGGATGCTGCTCCGTTATTGACGCTATTCCAAATGAAATCATCATGCCCGGACTTGATCCGGGTATCCACGCGGTTCCGTTTCGGCGCGATCAGCGTGCCCTTGTCGGTCCGGCGCTAGCGGCGCGGTAACGGCATGGACCCTCGGGTCAAGCCCGAGGGTGACGAAGATAGTTGGAACTGACTTCGTGGATGGCCACCCGAGTCCGGCGTTGCCGGCCCGGGCGCAGGCTCAAGACAAGCCCGACCATGACGGCGCTGGTTCGCAGCAAGCCGCCTAGAACATCGCCGGGTGGACGCGGTCGGGCGGGGCATGGCCGTCGAGGAAGGTCTTGATGTTGACGATGACCTTCTCGCCCATATCCACGCGGCCCTCGAGCGTGGCCGAGCCCATATGCGGCAGCACCACGACGGAGTTGCTCTGCAACAGCTTCGGGTTCACCGCAGGCTCGTGCTCGAACACGTCGAGTCCGGCGCCGGCAATCTCGTTATTCTCGATCATGCGGGCCAGCGCGTTCTCGTCGATCACCTCGCCGCGCGCCGTGTTGACCAGATAGGCCGACGGCTTCAGCAGCGCCAGGCGCCGCGCCGAGAGAAGATGATAGGTCGCCGGGGTGTGCGGGCAGTTCACCGAGATGATGTCCATCCGCGCCAGCATCTGATCGAGGCTGTCCCAATAGGTGGCGCCGAGCTCCTGCTCGATCTCCGGGGCCACGCGGCGGCGGTTGTGATAATGCACCTGCAGGCCGAAAGCCTTGGCGCGCCGGGCGACGGCCTGGCCGATGCGGCCCATGCCGACAATGCCCAGCCGCTTGCCGAAGATGCGGTGGCCGAGCATCCAGGTCGGCGACCAGCCGGCCCATTCGCCCCCGGCTTCCCTCAGGATATTGGCGCCCTCGGTCAGCCGGCGCGGCACTGCAAGGATCAGCGCCATGGTCATGTCGGCGGTGTCCTCGGTCAGAACGCCCGGCGTGTTGGTCACCAGGATCGAGCGATTGCGGGCCGTCTCCAGGTCGATATTGTCGACGCCGGTGCCGAACTGGGCGATCAGCTTCAGATTGGGCCCGGCCTGGCTCAGCACCGAACGGTCGATCCGATCGGTCACCGTGGGAACCAGCACCGTTGCGGTTTTCACCGCTTCGATCAGCTCCTCGCGGGAAAAGGGCTTGTCTTCAATATTGAGCTTCGCATCGAAAAGCTCGCGAAGCCGCGTCTCCACCACGTCCGGCAGACGCCGCGTCACAATGATCGTTGGCCGTTCAGTCGTCATTCGTCTCTCACTCTCGAGCCGGAACACCCGCGTCGATGCGGCGCCTCGCGCCGACACGCCGCCTTCTCTAACAGAAGGAGTCGCAAGACATAAGGCCCATCTTGGGCCGATGGACACGATGCGTTCACTTTTGTAACGCAGGAAGGGATGAGCGGCATGAGGGCCGATTCCGGCTTGAAAGCGATTTTCTCAACCAAAGAGGGGCACGTGAAAAGGCGTAGGAGTCTGTCCGCCTGGGCACTGATCTTGGCTTTTTGCATGAGCGCGGGGCTGTGGGCCGCATCGCAAAGCCCCGCCCTGGCGCAAGCAAAGGGCAGGGTCAGCGGACTTCCCGTGCCGCGCTTCGTCAGCCTGAAGGCCGACCGCGTCAATGTCCGCCGCGGCCCCAGCATCGATCAGAGCATCGATTGGGTGTTCTCCCGCGCCGGCCTTCCCGTCGAGGTGATCGCCGAATCCGACAATTGGCGCCGGGTGCGCGACAGCGAGGGCTCCGAGGGCTGGGTGTTCCATAGTCTGCTCAGCGGCCGGCGCACCGTGCTGATCTCGCCCTGGGTGAAGGATAAGAAGACCGTGCCGCTCTATCGCGACGACAAGACCAGCGCCGGCATCGTCGCCGAGCTGCAGCCCAACGTGCTGGGCGACGTCATCGAATGCGACGGCACCTGGTGTGAGATTTCCGTCGACGACTACGAAGGCTACGTGCAGCAGGAATTGCTGTGGGGCGCCTATCGCGGCGAAGTCGTCAAATAGAGAAGTCGTGAAATAGGGATTGGAAATGCGCCGGCTTATTTGCCGGTCTTCACCAGCCGTACCAGCACATCGACCCGCGACACCGCCATGCCTTCGGGCACTGCCGGCAGGCCCTCGACGCGGACGTCGCCGTGCTCGATATCCATCAGCTCACCGGAATCGTCGCACAGGAAATGGTAGTGGTTGGAGGTGTTGGTGTCGAAATAGGTCTTCGACCCTTCCACCGCGACCTCGCGCAGCAGCCCCGCCTGGGTGAACTGATGCAGCGTATTGTAGACCGTCGCCAGCGAGACCGGCACGTTCTGGTCCTTGACCTCGTCGTAGAGCAGTTCAGCGGTGACGTGACGATCCTCGCCGTCGAACAGCACCGAAGCCAGCGCGACGCGCTGCCGCGTCGGCCGGAGGCCTGCCTCGCGCAGGAGCTTGCCGATATCTGTCATAGTCTGCGAAACGGTCATGATCCGGTAGAATATAAGGAGAATGCGTCAGCGCCGCAATCCGCCTAGAGTGTCTCTAGATTTTGCGGTTAAGCCAGCAAAATATGACTTTTGCAAGCCAATATTGGCAGCGCGCCTTTGACGTGCGCCCCCACTTTGTGTGAATTGCAGGTGACGAGAGGCGAATTGGCGGCCGGGCCGGCGCGATGTCGCAGGGCCCGCCTGGGGCGTTTGCTTGCAATTTGCAAGGCTTTTGGCATTTCGCCGACTGTGATAGGAAACGCGGCGACTGGAACAGAAGCGGCCGGATACGCGCTTAAAATGCGCTGTCGGAGCCTTAAGGCCGCGAGTGAAGGATAAAGGACGACAATGACAGAACGGCGCGGCCAGTATGAGTATGAGGATCTTCTCGCTTGCGCGCGGGGAGAGCTTTTCGGTCCCGGCAACGCCCAGTTGCCCTTGCCGCCGATGCTCATGTTCGACCGGATTTCCAAGGTCACCGAGGAGGGGGGCGAGCATGGCCGCGGTCAGATCCGTGCCGAGCTCGATCTGAAGCCCGATCTTTGGTTCTTTCCCTGCCATTTCAAGGGCGATCCGGTGATGCCGGGCTGTCTCGGTCTGGACGCTCTGTGGCAGCTTCTCGGCTTTTTCCTCGGCTGGCTCGGCGCTCCCGGCAAGGGCCGGGCGCTGGCTGTGGGCGAGGTAAAATTTTCCGGAATGGTCCTGCCCACCATGAGCAAGCTGGAATATATTGTCGACTTGAAGCGGGTGATCCGGCGCAAGCTGACCCTCGGCATTGCCGACGGCACGCTGCTCGCCGATGGCGAGCCGATCTACAAGGCAAAGGACTTGCGCGTCGGCCTGTTCACCGAGGATGAAGGCAACGCAGCCGTTGCGTAGCGCTCCCGGATTTCACCAGACGTCAACACAAGGCTCCGTTGGGGGATACCAATGAGGCGAGTCGTCGTTACAGGGATGGGCATCGTTTCGTCCATCGGCAATAGCGCCCAAGAGGTGCTGGCAGCGCTGCGCGAGGCGCAGTCCGGCATCGTCAAGGCGGACACATATGCTGAGCTCGGCTTCCGCTGCCAGGTTCATGGCGCGCCCAAGCTCGACTGGGAAGAGATGATCGACCGCAAGATCCGCCGCTTCATGGGCGCCGGTGCGGGCTGGAACTATATCGCCATGGAGCAGGCGATCCGCGATGCGGGGCTGGAGGAGAGCGACGTCTCCAACGAGCGCACCGGGCTGATCATGGGCTCCGGCGGTCCCTCGACCAAGGCCATCGTGCAGGCGGCGCAGACCACGCTGGAGAAGGGGCCGAAGAAGGTCGGCCCGTTCGAGGTGCCGAAGGCCATGTCGTCGACCAATTCGGCGACGCTTTCGACGCCCTATCACATCAAGGGCTCCAGCTATTCGATCTCCTCGGCCTGCTCGACCTCGGCTCATTGCATCGGCAATGCCAGCGAGCTGATTCAGCTCGGCAAGCAGGACATCGTCTTTGCCGGCGGCGGCGAGGAGCTGGACTGGACCTTGTCCGTGCTGTTCGACGGCATGGGCGCCATGTCCTCCGACTTCAACGATCAGCCGGAGAAGGCCAGCCGCGCCTATGACGAGAAGCGCGACGGCTTCGTGATCGCCGGCGGCGCCGGCGTCGTGGTGCTGGAAGAGCTGGAGCACGCCAAGGCGCGCGGCGCCAAGATCTATGGCGAGCTCGTCGGCTACGGCGCCACCTCCGACGGCTACGACATGGTGCAGCCCTCCGGCGAGGGCGCGGCGCGCTGCATGCGCATCGCCATGCAGAACGTTCACGACAAGATCGACTATATCAACCCGCACGCCACCTCCACGCCGATCGGCGATCTTCGCGAGATCGAGGCGATCCGCGAGGTGTTCGACGAGGATATTCCGTCGATCAGCGCCACCAAGTCCCTGACCGGGCATTCGCTGGGCGCGGCGGGAGCGCAGGAAGCGATCTATTCGCTTCTGATGATGAATAACGGCTTCATCTGCGAAAGCGCCAATATCGAGACCCTCGATCCGGCCTTTTCAGACATTCCGATCGTTCGCGAACGCCGCGATAACGTCGACATTAACTGCGTGATGTCCAACAGCTTCGGCTTTGGCGGCACCAACGCTACCCTCGTCTTCCGGCGCTTCGAGGGGTAATCCGTTAAAGACAGGAAGACGCCCCCACTAACCTCTTCGAGCAGAGTAAGTGCCATGACAACAAAAGAAACAGACATCGCAACTCCCGCGCCGCTGATGGCGGGGAAGAAGGGGCTGATCCTCGGTGTCGCCAATGACCGCTCCATCGCCTGGGGCATTGCCCGGGTGCTGGCCGGCCAGGGTGCCGAACTCGCCTTCACCTATCAGGGCGACGCTTTCGCGCGCCGCGCCATCCCGCTGGCCGAATCCGTCGGGGCGACCATCATCGAGCCCTGCGATGTGGAAGATTTGGACAGCGTCAAAGCCGTCTTCGACAAGATCCGCGATCAGTGGGGCAAGCTGGATTTTGTCGTGCATGCGCTGGCCTTTTCCGACCGGACGCAGCTTAAGGGCCGCTATTGCGACACCACGCGCGACAACTTCCTCCACACCATGGAGATCTCCTGCTTCTCCTTCACCGAGATTTGCCGGCTTGCCGCCGATCTGATGACCGATGGCGGCTCGCTGCTGACCCTCACCTATGGCGGCTCCACCCGCGTGGTGCCCTGCTACAACGTGATGGGCGTGGCCAAGGCGGCGCTGGAGGCCAGCGTGAAATATCTCGCTTCCGATCTCGGCCCGTCCGGCATCCGCGTCAACGCGCTCTCCGCCGGACCGATGCGGACCCTGGCTGGCTCCGGCATCTCCGATGCCCGCGTGCTGTTCCACTATCAGCGCGATCATTCGCCGATGCACCGCACCCCGACCCTGGATGAGGTCGGCGGCGCCGGTCTCTATCTCCTGTCCGATCTGTCGGGCGCCGTCACCGGCGAGGTGCACTTCGTCGATTGCGGTTACAGCACCGTGTTCATGCCGCGCCTCGAGGCGATCAAGGCCATGGCCGGCGAAAAGGAGCAGGGCGAGCAAACGCCTGCCGAACCGACCCCCCGCGAAGCCGCACAATAAGCAACCGACAAAATGGGGGCCGAGGAAACGTCAAGGATGAGGACCCATGATCGAGTTGGTGATTACCGCCTGCCTTCTGTCGGGATCGAAAGACTGTCAGAAGATTGAAGTTCCCGTGGAAGAGGGCGTCAGCCTGAGCGCCTGTCTGAAGACCGCCCACGATAGGGCGCTGGACTGGCAGGCCGACCACGCCGAATACATGGTGGTCGGCTGGCAGTGCACGGACACCGACAAGGCCGCTGAGAAATAGCGCTCTCGGTCAGTTCCGAAAAAACAAAGGCCGCCCTTTCGGGGCGGCCTTTTTCATGCCTGAACGGCAAAATCTGTGTGGCATCGGCGGGCGCTTTGAGGCGCCCGCGTCGCCGTCAGCCTTAGCTGGCGTCTTCCGGGGCCAGCTCCTTGCCGGTCTCCTGGTCGACGACCTTCATGGACAGGCGGACCTTGCCGCGGTCGTCGAAGCCGAGCAGCTTGACGAAGACCTCTTGGCCTTCCTTGACGACCTCGCCCACCGTGGCCGGGCGCCCCTGGGTCAGCTGGGAGATATGCACCAGCCCGTCCTTGGGACCGAAGAAATTCACGAAGGCGCCGAAATCCATGATCTTGACGACCTTGCCCTTGTAGATCTCGCCGACCTCGGGCTCCGCCGCGATGCCCTTGATGCGGGCGATGGCGGCATTGATGGATTCGGCGTTGGGCGAGGCGATCTTCACCGTGCCGTCGTCGGAGATGTCGATCTTGGCGCCGGTCTCCTCGACGATGGAGCGGATCACAGAGCCGCCCGAGCCGATCACTTCGCGGATCTTATCGGTCGGGATCTGCATCACCTCGATGCGCGGCGCGAACTCGCCGACCTCGGGGCGTGCGGTGTTCAGCGCCTTGTCCATCTCGCCGAGGATATGGATACGCCCACCCTTGGCCTGATCCAGCGCCACCTTCATGATCTCTTCGGTGATGCCAGTGATCTTGATGTCCATCTGCAGCGAGGTCACGCCTTCCGACGTGCCGGCGACCTTGAAGTCCATGTCGCCGAGGTGATCCTCATCGCCCAGGATGTCGGAGAGAACCGCAAAGCCGGACTCTTCCTTGATCAGGCCCATGGCGATGCCGGCCACCGGACGGGCCAGCGGAACGCCCGCATCCATCAGCGCCAGCGAGGTGCCGCAGACGGTCGCCATCGAGGACGAGCCGTTGGACTCGGTGATCTCGGAGACGACGCGCAGCGTGTAGGGAAAGTTCTCCTTGCCCGGAAGCACCGGATGCACCGCGCGCCAGGCCAGCTTGCCGTGGCCGATCTCGCGACGTCCCGGAGACCCCATGCGGCCCGTCTCGCCCACCGAATAGGGCGGGAAGTTGTAGTGCAGCATGAAGTTTTCTTTGTAGGTGCCTTCCAGCGCATCGACGAACTGTTCGTCCTCGCCGGTGCCCAGCGTGGCAACCACCAGCGCCTGGGTCTCGCCGCGGGTGAACAGCGCGCTGCCATGGGTCCGCGGAAGCACGCCCACCTCAGACACGATCGGCCGCACCGTGGTCAGGTCGCGCCCGTCGATCCGGTGCTTGGTGGTCAGGATATTGCCGCGCACCACGTCTTTCTCGATGGACTTGAACGCACCGGAAAGCTTGGCGCCGAAGCTGCCGTCATCCTCTTCCGGGGCGAGCGCCTCGGCGACCTTCTCCTTCACCGCGGCAATCGCGTCACGGCGCTCGGTCTTGGTCTCGATGGCATAAGCCTCGCGCAGCCCGGCCTCGGCCAGCTCGCGCACCTTGCCTTCCAGCTCGGCGGCGCCTTCGTCGGTCTTCAGCTCCCAAGGCTCCTTGGCGCTCTTCTCGGCCAGCTTGATGATGGCATCGAGCACCGGCTGGAAGCCCTTCTGGCCGAACATCACAGCGCCCAGCATGATGTCTTCGGAAAGCTCCTTGGCCTCCGATTCCACCATCAGAACCGCATCGCTGGTACCGGCGACAACGAGGTCCAGAGCGCTTTCCGACATCTCGTCGATCTCGGGGTTCAGCACGTACTCGCCCTCGATATAGCCGACGCGCGCGGCGCCGATCGGGCCGATGAAGGGAATGCCGGAAATGGTCAGCGCCGCGGAGGCGGCGACCATGGCGACGATATCGGGATCGTTCTCAAGATCGTGCGACAGCACGGTGAGGATGACCTGGGTCTCGTTCTTGAAGCCCTTGGCGAACAGCGGACGGATCGGCCGGTCGATCAGGCGGGAGGTCAGCGTCTCCTTCTCGCTCGGACGGCCTTCGCGCTTAAAAAAACCGCCAGGAATCTTACCGGCGGCGAAAGTCTTCTCTTGGTAGTTCACGGTCAGCGGGAAGAAATCGATACCCGGCTTAGGGTCTTTCGCAGCCGTGGCAGTGGCGAGCACGGTGGTCTCGCCATACTGGGCGAGGACGGCGCCATCGGCCTGGCGGGCCAGGCGGCCGGTCTCGAGCTTGAGTGGACGGCCCGCCCATTCGATTTCTACGGTTTGAGGATTGAGCATGGTTTGCTTTCTCAGATCGGATGTTATCGGTCAGACGTACCGCCCGGATGGCGGTACGCGGATAATCTTTTCACAAGCTGGCGCGGTGCGGCCGTGCCGCACCGGCCCAATGAATGAGTTGCTAGCGGCGAATACCGAGACGCTCGATGAGAGTCTTGTAACGGTCGACGTCGCCGGACTTCACGTAATCGAGCAGCCGCCGGCGCTGGCTCACCATCTTGAGCAGACCGCGCCGCGAATGGTTGTCCTTGGCGTGGCTCTTGAAGTGCTCGGTGAGGTTGGTGATCCGCTCGGTCAGGATCGCGACCTGAACTTCGGCGGACCCGGTATCGCCGGGTTTGGTGGCGTATTCTTGAATCAGTTCCTGTTTGCGCTCAGCGCTAATCGACATCGGTCATCTCCTGAAATTGAAAATGGCGGATCGCCTAGCCGGGAAGATTAAAAACCCGGGTCGGTCGCATCTCGCCTTGCTTAACTTCGCCTACCGCGACGAGGAGCCCTCGCGAGGTGGCATAAACCGGCCCGTTTAGAATTGGAGCGTCCCGGCCTCGGATCAGCACGGGTTGTCCTCTTTTGAGCCTTGCCGCGTCTTGCCCGCTAAGGGCGAGCGCCGGGATGTCGTCCAGCGCCGTCTCCAGCGGCTTGAGTTGGCCCATCAGGGCCTCGCGGTCGGCGGCACTATGTCCTAACTCTTCCAGCTTTTCTAGCGAAATTGCGTCCGTTTCCTTAAAAGGCCCGACCCGGGTGCGGCGCAGCGCCGAAACATGGCCCAAAGCCCCCAATTCCCGGGCCAAATCCCGCGCAATCGACCGGATATAGGTGCCTTTGCCGCAATCCGCCTCGATCACCGCATGGTCGGGATCGGGCATATCGATCAGTGCCAGACGGTCGACGGTGACGGTGCGGGCAGCCAGCTCGAAGTCTTCATTGTCCCGCGCCAGATCATAGGCGCGCGCGCCGTCCACCTTCAGTGCCGAGAAGCGGGGCGGGATCTGGCTGATCTCGCCGGTGAAGCGGGGCAGGGCGGCCTCGATCTCCGCCCGCGTGGGGCGGGTATCGGAGCTCTGGGTGATCTCGCCTTCGCAATCGTCGGTGGCTGTTTCGGCGCCGAAGCGCACCGTGAAGCGGTAGCTTTTGCTGCCGTCCACCACGAAGGGCATGGTCTTGGTGGCTTCGCCGAAACCGATCGGCAGCACGCCGGTAGCCAGCGGGTCCAGCGTGCCGGCATGGCCCGCCTTGGCCGCGTTGAACAGATGGCGCAGCCTGCCCACGGCTTTGGTGGAGGTTATGCCGCTCGGCTTATCCAAGATCAGCCAGCCGTGAACGGGATCGCCCTTGCGCCGCCGCGCCATACGCGTTTCTGCCTTGTTGCTCTAATCGTTGAGGTTAGTCGTCGAGATCGCGGGTGACGTCCGGCGAAGCCAGAATCTCGTCGATCCGCTGCGAGGTCTCGAAGCTGGTATCCAGCCGGAAACGCAGCTCCGGCGCATAGCGCAGCTTCACCCGCCCCGCCACCTCGCCCCGCAGGAAGCGGGCATGTTTTTGCAGGTGATCCACCACGACCTTGGCCTCCTCGCCGCCCAGAGGCATGACGTAACAGGTGGCAAGCTTCAGATCCGGCGACATGCGCACCTCCGGCACGGTCACCGGATGGCGCTCCACCACCTCGTCCATCAATTCGCCGCGCGAGAAGATCTCCGCCAGCGCATGGCGGATCAGCTCGCCGACCTTCAATTGCCGTTGGCTGGGGGGACGCCCCTTGCCCTGACTAGTCATTGATCCGCTCCTTGGATACGCTTCTTCGCGAAAGCTGCGATCGCGTCGAATTCCTGGTCGGAGGCCATCGCCCGCCGCGGCAGCGCGATCGCCTCGGCCCGGTTCAGGAAGACGAACAGGCTCTGCTTGGTCTGCACCAGCCCCGTCACCTTGGCCCAGATGCACTGGCCGGAAAACTCCGCGCTGCGCCAGGTAATGCCTTCGTCGTCCAGCCCGACGGTCATCGGCGTATCGGCCAGCGCATAGCGCCGGAACACCAGCCGGTAGATCAGCCGGAAGAACATGAAGTCGATCACCGCCACGATCATCACGATGATCGGGATGCCGCC
The DNA here is from genome assembly GCF_013341275.1 of Methyloligella sp. GL2. Classification (GTDB taxonomy): domain Bacteria; phylum Pseudomonadota; class Alphaproteobacteria; order Rhizobiales; family Methyloligellaceae; genus Methyloligella. Next base: position 3,210,066 of record NZ_CP054476.1, on the reverse strand, counting down.
CAGCACCGGACCGATGACCTCGAGTGTCGTCAGCTCCGCAGCGCCGATCCCGCTCTGCCAGAGCTGCAGCGCCATCAAGAGCAGATAAAGCCCGGTCACCACGATATAGGGCGTTGCTTGGCCGAACAGACTCCGCGACCGCTTCGCCGCGATCTGCCCGGCAAAGTCGTCATACCCGTAGGTATAGTGGATGGTGTAGGCCATCGCCCGCGGGCCTCCCGGCGAATGTCCGGCTTAACGCGAGCGGCGAGCGCGGCCCTTACAGGCTGCGCTCGATCTGCTCCACGGTGAAGCATTCGATTACATCGCCAGGGCGCATGTCCTGGTAGTTCTCGAACGCCATGCCGCATTCCTGGCCGGTCTGGACTTCCTTCACCTCGTCCTTGAACCGCTTCAGGGTCGAGAGCTTGCCCTCGTGGATCACCACGTCGTCGCGGATCAGCCGCACATGGGCGCCGCGCTCCACCTTGCCTTCGGTCACGCGGCAGCCGGCCACCTTGCCGACCTTGGAGATGTGGAACACCTCCAGGATTTCCGCATTGCCGAGGAAGTTCTCGCGGATGGTCGGCGCCAGCATGCCGGACATGGCCTGCTTCACGTCGTCGACCAGATCGTAGATCACCGAGTAGTAGCGGATCTCCACCCCGGCGCGCTCGGCCGCCTCGCGGGCCTGGGCGTTGGCGCGGGTGTTGAAGCCGAACACCACCGCATTGGAGGCAGAGGCCAGGGTGATGTCGGATTCGGTGATACCGCCAACCGCGGCATGGATCGGCCGCGCCTTGACCTCGTCGGTGCCAAGATTATCCAGCGCCGAGGTGATCGCCTCGACCGAGCCCTGCACGTCGCCCTTGATGAGATAGGGGAACTCCGCCGCGCCGGTCTCCTGCAGCTGGGTCATCATCTGCTCGAGCGAGCCGCGCTGGCCGGCCACCGCCATACGCTTGCGCCGCTCGCGCTCGCGATAATCGGTGATCTCGCGGGCCCGGGCTTCCGATTCCACCACGGCGAACTGATCGCCCGCTTCCGGTGCGTTGTCGAAGCCCAGAACCTCCACCGGCACCGAGGGGCCGGCTTCCTTCACCTGCTCGCCATGATCGTCGATCAGCGCGCGTACACGGCCCCAAGCCGTGCCGGCAACGACGATATCGCCCTGATGCAGCGTGCCGCGCTGGACCAGCGCCGTGCCCACCGGACCGCGGCCGCGCTCCAGCTTGGCCTCGACGATGACGCCGTCGGCCGCCCGCTCGGGATTGGCCCGAAGCTCCATCACTTCGGCCTGCAGCAGCAGCGCTTCCAGCAGCTTGTCCAGATTGGTCCGCTTCAGGGCCGAAACCTCGACCTCCAGCGTGTCGCCGCCCAGGCTCTCCACCACGATCTCGTGGCTCAGAAGCTCGGTGCGCACGCGCTGCGGGTCGGCGCCCTGCTTGTCGATCTTGTTGATGGCAACGATGATCGGCACCTCGGCCGCCTTGGCGTGATTGATCGCCTCGATGGTCTGGGGCATCACGCCGTCATCGGCCGCAACCACCAAGACCACGATATCCGTCACCTTGGCGCCGCGGGCGCGCATGGCGGTGAACGCCTCATGGCCCGGCGTGTCGATGAAGGTGATCTTGTTCCCGTCCGCGCCTTCGAGCTGATAGGCGCCGATATGCTGGGTGATGCCGCCGGCCTCCTGGCCCACCACATCGGTGGTGCGCAAGGCGTCGAGCAGCGAGGTCTTGCCGTGGTCGACATGGCCCATGATGGTCACGATCGGCGCGCGCGGCTGCAGGTCCTCTTCGATATCCTTCTCGCCGATGAAGCCTTCCTCGACATCCGACTCGGAGACGCGGCGCACCGTATGGCCGAACTCCTCGGCAATGATCTGGGCGGTATCGCCATCGATCACGTCGGTGATCTTGTGCATGGCGCCGTCCTTCATCAGGAATTTTATGACGTCGACGCCGCGCTCGGCCATGCGGTTGGCCAGCTCCTGGATGGTGATCACGTCCGGAATGATCACCTCGCGGGCGATCTTCTGCGTGCTCTGCTGGTTCGGCTGTTTCTTCTGGCGCTCGCGATGGCGCTTCAGCGAGGCAAGGCTGCGCTGGCGCTGCTCTTCGTCGAGCGCGTTGGTGATGGTGAGACGGCCGCGCACCCGGCGCTCGTCGCCGCGGCGGACCGGGGTGGGGCGCTCTTTCTTGCGATCGGGCGCACGGGCAGGCGTGACCGCCTTCGGCGCCGCCGCCGCCGCCGGCTTGCGGGGCGTTGTCTTTTTCTCTTCGGTCTCTTCGGAGGTCTTGGCCTCAGCGCGCTCTTTGGCTTCGCGCTCTTCCTCGAGGCGGCGCTGGCGCTTTTCTTCCGCTTCGCGGGCACGCTCGGCGGCGCGCGCCTTGGCGCGCTCGGCCTCGCGGGCTTCTTCCTCGCGCCGTTCGCCCTCGCGCTGCTTGGCGCCGGCCAATGCACGGCGGCGGGCATCCTTCTCCTCGTCGGAGAGGGATTTCAGAACCACGCCGCGCTTCTGATCGCCGCTCTGGCGCGGCGGCGCCTTGGGCTTGGCCTCTGCCTTCGGTGCGGCAGGGGCGGGCTTGGCCTCTTCGGTCTTCGGGGCCGCCGTCTCCTCGCCCTGCGGCGAGCTGCCGATGGCGCGGCGCTTCTTCTTCTCGACGAGCACCGACTTGCTGCGCCCATGGCTGAAGCTCTGGCGCACGTGACCGGATTCGACGGTCCGTCGCACATTCAGCGTCAGCTTCCGCGAGCCGCGGATGGTCTTGTCGTCTGTCTCGTTCGTATCGCTCATTCTTTATCCGTCTTCCGCCCCAACGAGGCCTGACATCCGTCCGCCGCGCCACGGTAGCGCTGGGCGCGCTCCGCCGCGGCGATGAAATTCTCGGCTGCCCCTCCTCGGGCAAGGGCTGCATGTATCACATTTGTCCGGCCTGAGGCCAAACCCAATTCATCCGCCGTGAAAATGCGGATTGGGGCAATCGCGCCATCGCCTGCGATCGCCGCGTATTTGCCGTCCAGCTTCCGGCACCCATCTTCTGCCGCATCGGCGGCATGGACCAGGGCGCGAACGCGGCCCTTTTTGATGGCGTCCTCGATTTTGGCAAAGCCGAACGTGACGCTGCCCGCCTTGTTGGCAAGGCTCAGCGCTGAAAGCGCAGCCTCATTTAGCATTTGCCCCACGCGCTCAGCAAGCGCAGGCGGGATCTTCACCGCCTGCTTCAGCGCCCGGGCGAAGGCATTGCGCTTCGCTGCCTCCGCTACAGAAGCCCGATCGGCCGTGATCCAAACACCACGGCCGGGCAATTTTTCTTTCAAATCTGGGACGATCTCGCCGTCCGGCGAGGCGACGAATCGGATCAGCGCGTCTTTAGGAAGCTGCTCGCGCGACAGCGCACAGCGACGGAAGGGGCCGGTTTCGGTCCCCTCCTGAAGCGTCATGCTCGTGGTCGCTGTGCTTTGCAAGCGCATATGCTCCCGTAAAAGCCACCTTAAGCGTCCGCGCGGTCGGCGCTGTCTTCAGCGGCCGGCTCGTCGGCGTCCGCCGTTTCGGCCTCTTCGCCTTCCGCCTCGGAAGCCTCCTCCGGCTCCGGCTCGGGCTCCTCTTCGATCCAGCCGGCCTTGATACGGGCCGCCAGGATCATCGCTTCGGCATCCTGCTTGGAGACGTTGAAGCTATCCAGGAAACCGTCGTGATGGACGGTCTCGCCCTCTTTGCGCTCGTTCCAGCCGATCAGATCGTCGGTGGCGCAATCGGCGAGGTCCTCGACGGTCTTCACGCCATTCTCGCCGAAAGCGACCAGCATCGGCGTGGTCACGCCCGGCACCTCGTTGAGCTCGTCCTCGACGCCGAGCTCTTTGCGCTTGGCTGTCATTTCCTGCTCGATGCGCTCCAGATATTCCCGCCCGCGGGTCTGGATCTCGCTCGCCGTATCCTCGTCGAAGCCTTCGATGGTGGCGATTTCGTTCTCATCGACGAAAGCCACCTCCTCGATGGAGCTGAAGCCTTCCGAGGCCAGAAGCTGGGCGATCACCTCGTCCACATCCAGCGCTTCCATGAACATCTGCGAGCGCTCGGCGAATTCGGCCTGGCGCCGCTCGCTCTCGTTCGCTTCGGTCATGATGTCGATATCCCAGCCGGTGAGCTGAGAGGCGAGGCGCACATTCTGGCCCTTGCGGCCGATGGCCAGCGATAGCTGGGCATCCGGCACCACCACTTCGATGCGCTCGGCATCTTCGTCCAGCACGACCTTGACCACCTCGGCCGGGGCCAGCGCGTTGACGATGAAGGTGGCCGCATCCTCGGACCACTGGATGATGTCGATCTTCTCGCCCTGCAGCTCGTTCACCACCGCCTGCACGCGCGAGCCGCGCATGCCGACGCAGGCGCCGACCGGATCGATCGACTGATCGCGGGACACCACGGCGATCTTCGCCCGGCTGCCCGGATCGCGCGCCACGGATTTGATGGTGACGATGCCGTCGTAGACTTCCGGCACTTCCTGGGCGAACAGCTTGGCCATGAATTCGGGCCGCGTGCGCGACAGGAAGATCTGCGGGCCGCGCTGCTCGCGCCGCACGTCGTAGACATAGGCGCGGATACGGTCGCCATAGCGGAAATTCTCCCGCGGCAGGGTCTCGTCGCGGCGGACGATGCCTTCGGCCCGGCCGAGATCGACGATCACATTGCCGTATTCCACGCGCTTGACGATGCCGTTCACGATGGTGCCGACACGGTCCTTATATTCCTCGTACTGACGCTCGCGCTCGGCATCGCGCACTTTCTGCACGATCACCTGCTTGGCGTTCTGGGCGGCGACGCGGCCGAAATCCAACGGCGGCAGCTCCTCGGCGATGAAGTCGCCGATCTGAGCGTCCGGGTTGCGGCGGCGGGCGTCTTCCAGGGAGATCTGCGTGGCTTCCATCACCACGTCCTCGCTCACCTCCAGCAGGCGCTCCAGACGGATCTCGCCGGTCTTCGGATCGACCTGGGCGCGGATCTCGTTCTCGCTGCCATAGCGCGACTTGGCGGCTTTCTGAATCGCATCCTCCATCGCCGCGATCACCACGTTGCGGTCGATGGATTTTTCCCGCGCGACCGCATCTGCGATCTGCAGGAGCTCAAGCCTATTGGCGCTAATGCCCGCCTCAGCCATTGCCTTTGCCTCCGATTTCGTTCCTTTGGGCGGCGTCCCGGCCGCCAAAACTCAGTGGGTCTTCTTTTGCGCCAGATCGGCGCGGAAATCTTCCTTGCTGGCGACCAGCTTCGCATCGGCGATCATCGAGAAGGGAAAGCCCAGGATCTGGGGCTCCTCGTCCTCGCCGAGCCTGACGATCAGCCTCGCCTCGTCGTCCTCGGTGCCATCGATCACGCCGCGAAACCGCTTGCGTCCGTCGATGGCCTCCGCCAATTCCAGCTTCGCCTCGTGGCCGATATAGCTCTCGAAATCGCTTGGCCGAACCAGCGGCCGGTCGATCCCGGGCGAAGAAACCTCCAAATTATATTCACCGGCGATCGGGTCCTGCTCGTCCAGCAGGGGCGACAGCGCCCGGCTGATGATCGCGCAATCGTCGATCGAAATCTGTCCGTCCGGCTTTTCGGCCATCACCTGCAGCGTGCCGCCGGCTTCGCCCGTTAGCCGGACCCGCACCAGACGGAAACCCAGCTCCTCAAGCACCGGCTCCGCCAGATCGGCGACCAGCCGCGCAGGCCCGGTCTCCCGGGAAAAACGTCGCTCCAAGCTCGAAGGGCTCGACATCGTCAGGCACATACCTTTTCGGAAGTCACGATGGCCCGAACCTGTGAACCTAATAAAAAGGAGCGGGCCGCGGCCCACTCCTGACGGAAACCAATCATGAGTTCTGATGGGTAATATACGAGCTTTTTTGCTGAGTTCAAGCTGCGTTCGCGGCGCGCCGAATGGCTTGGATACTGGGCCTCAGACCCTGCGGAAGCTGAGATAGGCCGATTTCCGCCCTTCGCGGACGGCCTTTTGCTCGTAGCGGGTCTCCGGCCAATCGTCCGGCCGCTCCCGCCAGTCCGCCGCCCGGGCGGCATTCCAGGAAAAGCCGGGATGCTTGTGAAGGATACCTAGCGCCTGGGCGACGTAATCGGGCCAATCGGAGGCGAAGCGGAATTCGCCGCCCGGCTTCAGCACACGGGCGATCTCGCTAGCGGTCTCTTCGTTCAGCAGGCGCCGCTTCTTGTGCCGCGTCTTCGGCCAAGGATCGGGGAACAGCATGAACACCCGGTCGATCGCGCCCTCCGGCAGCCAGGCCAGCACCTCCCTCGCATCGCCGTCCTGCAGGCGGATATTGTCCAGCCCCTTCGCTTCGGCCTGGGCCAGCAGGCTCGCTACCCCGTTGAAAAACGGCTCGCAGCCGATCAAACCGGTTTTGGGATTGTGTTCGGCCTGCCAGGCGAGATGCTCGCCGCCGCCAAAGCCGATCTCCAGCCAGACTTGATCGGCGCCGGACGGAAATAATGCGGCAAGCGATTCCGGGGCAGGGGCCTGCAGCGGTAGCCGCAAGGCCGGCAGCCGCGTCTCCATCAGCGACGCCTTATAGGCTGTGAGTTTATGCCCCTTGCGCCGCCCATAGGACCGCAAGACGGGTTGGTCTTCGGCCACGACTTTCTCTCTTGCGGTAATCGTGTTGCGGCGGTCCGAAGACCGCCGCGCCGTCTTAGCTGATTGCGGAGCGCAGCGGCTCGACCAGATCCAGCTTCTCCCAGGAGAAGCCGCCGTCATTGTCCGGCGTGCGCCCGAAATGGCCGTAAGCGGCGGTGCGCTCGTAGATCGGCCGGTTCAGCGACAGCGCCTCGCGGATGCCGCGGGGCGACAGATCCATCACCTCGCGGATCGACTTCTCCAGCGCATCCTCCGACACTTTGCCGGTGCCGTGCATGTCGGCATAGATCGAAAGCGGCTGCGACACGCCGATGGCGTAGGAGAGCTGCAAGGTGCAGCGGTCGGCGAAGCCGGCCGCGACGATGTTCTTCGCCAGATACCGCGCCGCATAGGCCGCCGAACGGTCCACCTTGGTCGGATCCTTGCCGGAGAAGGCGCCGCCGCCATGGGGCGCCATGCCGCCATAGGTGTCGACGATGATCTTGCGCCCGGTGAGCCCGGTATCGCCGTCGGGACCGCCGATCACGAAGCGCCCCGTGGGATTGACGTAGAACTTGGTCTCCGGGTCGATCCAGCCTTCGGGGATCACGCCCTCGATGAAGGACATCACGATCTCTTTCACCCGCTCCTGGCTGACATCTTCGCCATGCTGGGTGGAGACCACCACCGAATTGACCCGCGACGGTTCGCCGTTCACATAGTCCAGCGCCACCTGGCTCTTGGCATCGGGGCCGAGCTCCGGTGCATTGCCGGCATGGCGGGCCTTGGCCATCTCGTACAGAATGGAATGGGCGAAATACAGCGGCGCCGGCATCAAGGGCTCGGTCTCGCGGCAGGCGTAACCGAACATGATGCCCTGGTCGCCCGCGCCCTCTTCCTTTTCCTTCTCGGTATCGGCGTCCACGCCCATGGCGATATCGGCCGACTGTTCGTGCACGTAATATTCGAACTTGGCGTTATCCCAGTGGAAACCGTCCTGCTCGTAGCCGATCTCGCGGATCGTGCGGCGGGCGGTCTCTTCGATCACCTCAGGGGTGATTTCTTCCGGCCCGCGCACCTCGCCGGCCATGATGATCCGGTTGGTGGTGACCATGGTCTCGACCGCCACGCGGGAGACCGGATCGGCATTCAGGTAAAGATCGACGACTGCATCCGAAATCCGGTCGCAAACCTTATCCGGATGCCCTTCGGACACCGATTCACTGGTAAAGACGTAGTTCTCTCGAGACAATTCCGCCCCCTCTACTGACCCACATTATGGCGGCATTGCCGCAAAGCCAGCGCGGTTGTCGCAACGATTGCCGATCCGGTCAAGCCTGCATAGGAAGGCTGGGACGCGATCGAGAGGACCGCGCCGAACAGGCTGAGAATGCTAGGAAGACCGCTCTTCGTTGCTGAGCGAACGAACCAGATCGACAACGCTTTTGCGCACCTTCGGGTCGGAGATCTTCACGAAAGCGCGGTTGAGCTCCAGCCCTTCGCGGCTGTTCAGAAACTCCAGAATGAAGGTCTCCGATTCGGGCTCCGCCATGCCGGACGGCGCGCTGCCGTCGAATTGCGGGGCTTCCTCGAAGAAGAACTGGACGGGAACGTCGAGAATCTTGGCAATCTGAAACAGCCGGCTCGCACCGATGCGGTTGACGCCTTTCTCGTATTTCTGGACCTGCTGGAAGGTCAGACCCATGCTCTCGCCGAGCCGTTCCTGACTCATGCCCAACAGCATGCGCCGCAACCGCACGCGGCTACCCACATGCGCATCAACTGGATTTGGCTTTTTGCCGGCCATTCGCTCACTCGTCACAGTCATGGAAGGAAAAACCCTTGAATAGGGTACTCAGAACAGACGCTCTGGGCACCAGAACGCGCCCCCGCGAAAGCGGTGTCATACGTTTCACATAAACCCCCGTCAAGCGCGTGATAGGCGCGCACCCGACGGCATTAATTTACCGGTTAATTGGCTTAGCCGTCTACCTAGCGTTCCAATAAATACCAGGAATAACGACAAAATTTCGATTCCGCGCTCATGAAGGGCAAAGAATGTCGGCGGAATCGCGTTTGGTAGAACACCATCGACGACGCCTTTCTTCCCAAGGCCCAAGCGAGCCTCGATACGGCCATAGGGATCGATGATCGCCGAGATTCCCGTATTGGCTGCACGAACCAGGGGGAGCCCTTGTTCCACAGCCCTTACGCGGGCGTGGTGGAAGTGCTGATACGGTCCCACGCTGCGACCAAACCACGCATCGTTGGTAACGTTGACCATCCAACCCGCACGCTGTTCGCCGGCATTCACCTCGTCAGGGAACAAGATTTCGTAGCAGATCAGAGGCATCAAAGGTGGTGCGTCCGATAAGCGCAACCGACGCGACCCTTTGCCTCCGGTAAATCCCCCGCGAATACCGCCGGTTAGCTGCATTACGCCCATTCGCTCCAAAAGCGATTGAAACGGCAGATATTCGCCGAACGGTACAAGATGTATCTTGTCATAGCTTGCCTGAATGCGACCTTTGCCCCCAATAATTAGCAGACTGTTGAAAAATTTCCGCGGCAGAGGCATTCCCTGCGAATTCCGGTAGCGCGCGATGCGAATAGAGCCCACCAGAAGCCTTGTGCCGTCGGGCAGCATCTCGCCGATGGTGGAAAGCGCCTCCGGCTCGTCGGGCAAAACCGCCGGGATCGCCGTCTCGGGCCAGATCAGGATGTCGATATCCTTCAGCCCCACGCCGTCCTTGGTTTCGCGGCTATAGGCGAGATAATCTTCGAAGATCGCCCGCGCGTTCTCCGGGCGCCATTTCTCGTTCTGGGCGACGCTGGTCTGCACGATCCGCAAGGAAAGATCGGTCATCTCCCGAGGCGCATGCGCCAGGCGCCAATAGCCCCAGCCGGTTCCCGCCGCCAGCAGCGCCACGGCGATAAGCGCGAGCCCCGTGGCACTCGCCCGGCCTTCCAGCCCCTTTGGCGCGAACACCGCCAACACGCTGGCGAACAGCAAGACGGCAAATAGGGTGAGGGCGTAGATGCCGGTCAGCGACACCATCTGCATCATCGGCAGATTGGCGGTGAGGCTATAGCCGATCAGGTTCCAGGGCTGCCCGGTGAACAGATGCCCGCGCACGTATTCGCCGATGGCAAAGGCGAAGGCGAGGGCGAAGACGCGGGTGGCGCCCTTTCCCCAAAGCAGCATCGCCAGCATGCAGGCGAGCACGAAATACAGCGCCATCCAGGCCGGAAAGGCGGCGAGCACGAAGGGGATCAGCCAGGCATGGCGCTCCGGCTCTACCAGGAAGGCCTCGGCGATCCAGTAGAAATTGGCGAGGAAGAAGCCGTAACCGAACGAAAAGCCGATCAGCGAAGCGCCGATCAGCCGGCCTTTCAGTTTCTCGTGGCGCAAAAAGGCGCCATCCAGCAGCCAGACCAGGACGCCGAAGCTGACGAACAGCACCGGCCAGGCGTTATAGGGCGCAAAGCCGAGCGCACCGAACGCCCCCGCCGCGGCCGCTAGCAAATAGCGCCGCCAGCCATGAAGCCCCGCGACCTTGGCCGCGAGCCGATCCAGAAAAGCCAAGTTTGTGCAACCCCCGCAAAAGCGTGCCCAGCGATGACGCGCGCTGTTATCCCTTATGGAAACGGCGAGGTTATGACCGATCCTCGGTCTTTCCGTCCTCGCCGTCGGCCGGGAGATTGCGGGTATGGATGCGCAGCTTCTTGATGCGGCGGGGATCGGCATCCAGCACTTCGAACTCGACGCCGCTCGGATGCTTCAGCAGCTCGCCGCGCACCGGGATGCGGCCCGACAGCGAGAACACCAGCCCGCCGAGCGTATCGATATCGTCATCCTCTTCCGGATCGATCAGCGTGACGCCGAGCTGCTCTTCCAGCTCCTCGACTGGCACGCGCGCATCGGCCACCAGCCCCAGCTTGTCGCGGGTGATCAGCGGCGCATCGTCGACATCGTGCTCGTCCTCGATATCGCCGACCACCTGCTCGATCAGATCCTCGATGGAGACCAGCCCGTCCGTGCCGCCATATTCGTCGACCACCAGGGCCAGATGCACCCGGCTGGTCTGCATCTTCAAGAGCAGATCGGTCACCGATTGCGAGCCCGGCACATAGAGAATATCGCGCACCAGGCTGAGCTCGCGCACCTTGCGGGTGAGATCGACATTGCCGAAGGAGAGATCGGCGCCGTTGGCCTTCTCCGCCTCCTCGGCGATCCAGCTCATCAGGTCGCGGATATGGATCAGACCGCGCGGCTCATCCAGCGTGTTGTGGAACACCGGCAGGCGCGAATGCTCCGCCTCGCGGAAGATGCCGAGCAGCTCCTCCACGCTGATCCCGTCCTCCACCGCCACGATATCGGCGCGCGGTACCATCACATCCTCCACCGTCAGCTTTCCGAAGCGGAGGATGTTGAGCAGCATGGTGCGCTCGGTGGCGCTGAAGCTGTCGGAGGCGTCGGGGCTGCGCGAAATCGCATCCTCGATCAGCGTCCGCAGGTCCGCCGCCTCGCCAAGCCCGAAGCGCGACAGGATGCGCTCCAGCCAGGAAGGTTCGTCGTCGCTTTGGCGACCGTTTTCGGGAGCCGGATCGTTCTCCGGCAAAGCCGCGTTGCTCATCCTGAAATCTCAGAGTTTTGGGAAAGGGGGGGATCGGCATAAGGATCGGCGATACCGAAACGCTGCAGCAGCGCGGTCTCCAGCCGTTCCATCTCTGCCGCCTCTTCCTCCTCCATATGATCGAAGCCGAGGAGATGCAGCATGCCGTGAATGACGAGATGCACCGCGTGATCGTGAAGCGAGAGACCTTGCGCCTCCGCTTCGCGGGCAAGCGTATCGAAGCTGAGCACGATATCGCCGAGCGCCGCCGGTTCGCCGGGCAGGGCAAAGCTCTCGCCCGCCGGGAAGGACAGCACGTTGGTGGCGCTGTCCTTGTCGCGGTAGTCGCGGTTCAGGGTGCGGATTTCGTCGTCGCCTGTGAGGAGGATCGAGACCTCGTAAGGCCCCTCGGCGATCAGCCCCGCCTTGCGGGCGCCATCGGCTGCCGCGGCGAATGCCGCCTTTGCGGCTTGCACGAGCGCGCTCTCGCCGACCGCTTCGTCCGGCCAAACACCTTCGCGGACGACAAGCGCGATGCTTAAGTCGCCGGGCTCTGGCTCCGGCTCCGCGAGGGCAGCGCCCAAGGGAGCCTCGATGGTACTAGGAACGTCGTCACTCATTGTTGTCGCGGCCGCTGCCTTGCGCGGTCTCATACGCATCCACAATCCGGCCTACAAGTTCGCGCCGGACCACATCCTTACCGGTAAAGGCGATGTGAGAAACGCCGTCAATACCTTCAAGGATATCGATTGCCTGCATTAGCCCCGAATCCTTGCCATAAGGCAAATCGACCTGGGTGGGATCGCCTGTGATCACCATCTTGCTGTTTTCGCCAAGACGGGTGAGGAACATCTTCATCTGCACCGGGGTGCAGTTCTGGGCCTCGTCCAAAATCACCATGGCGTTGGAGAGGGTGCGCCCGCGCATGAAGGCGAGCGGGGCGATCTCGATCGCCCCCGTGGCAAGCCCGCGTTCCACCCGCTCCGGTGCCAGCACGTCATACAGCGCGTCGTAGAGCGGGCGCAGATAAGGATCGACCTTCTCGCGCATATCGCCGGGCAGGAAGCCGAGCCGTTCGCCCGCCTCCACCGCAGGCCGCGAGAGGATGATGCGGTCGCAGGCGCCGCTTTCCAGCGCCGCGGCGGCATAGACCACGGCGAGATAGGTTTTGCCCGTGCCGGCAGGGCCGGAGGCGAACACCAAGTCGTCCCGCTCCAGCGCCGCGATATAGCCGCTCTGCGCGCGTGTCCGCGCCGTGACCAGCCGTTTGCGGGTGCGGATCTGCTGTTGCTCGGTGGCGGCGCCTGGCGCCTCTTTCGCCATCGGGGGCACATCGGAATGGCGGATCGAGCCCACCACCTCGCCGACCCCGATCGCCTCGCCCTTGGCCAGGCGGTCGTAAAGATCCTCCAGCACCGATTTGGCGGTCTCGCAGGCTTGCTGCGGCCCGCGCAAAGACACAGCCGTGCCGTTGACCACCGCCTCGATCCCGAGCCGGTCTTCAAGCACAGCCAAATTGGCATCGTAATCGCCGAGGAGATCGCGCATGAGCCTGGTGTCATCGAAAAATACGACAAGCGGCTCGTTCCCGCCCTCTAGGGCAACGGCGGTGGCGCTTTCAGACGCGTGTTCTGGCGTCAAATTAGGTCTCTCGTCTCCGATATCTCTAGCTCACACAGCGGCTTGGACAGCCTCATCCCATGCAAAACCGGAATTGATGACACCCGTAAGACTGTTCGGCCCCGCGGCCTGGATGTCAACCTCCACGATATGTCCGAGAAGCCGCTCCGGCCCCTCGCTATGCACGGCCTGGAGATATGGGGATCGCCCGGCGATTTGGCCAGGTTTGCGGCCTTTTCGTTCGAAAAGCACCGGTAAACGGCGCCCGACGAGGGCCTGTTCGAAGCTTTTGCGCTCCTCCTCGATCAGCGCCTGCAGCGCGGCGAGCCGTTCTTTTTTCACAGCTTCCGACACCTGGTCGGCCAAATCGGCCGCCGGCGTGCCCGGCCGGGCGCTGTATTTGAACGAGAAGGCCTGAGCGAATCGGGCTTCGCGCACCATGGTCATGGTGGCCTCGAAATCGGCGTCCGTTTCGCCGGGAAAGCCGACGATGATGTCGGTGGAAAGCGCGATATCGGGCCGCGCGGCGCGGATGCGGCCGACGATCTCCAGATATTCCTCGCTCGTATGCTTGCGGTTCATGGCTTTCAGCATCTTGTCGGAGCCGGCCTGGAAGGGCAGATGCAGATACGGCATCAGCTTCTCTTCGGCGCCATGCAGCCCGATCAGATCGTCGTCCATGTCGCGCGGATGGCTGGTGGTGTAGCGCAGCCGCTCGATCTCCTCGATCTCCGCCAGGCGCCGCAGCAGATCGGCCAGCGACCAGATACGCCCGTCCGGTCCTTCGCCGTGATAGGCGTTCACGTTCTGCCCGAGCAGGGTGATCTCTTTCACGCCCGAGGCGGCCAGCCGCTCCGTCTCCTCGACGATTTTCTGCACCGGCCGGGAGAACTCCGCTCCGCGCGTATAAGGCACCACGCAGAAGGTGCAGAACTTGTCGCAGCCCTCCTGCACCGTGACGAAGGCGGAAGGAAGCCGCGCCTGCACCGCCCGCTTCGGCAGGCTGGCGAATTTGTCTTCCGCCGGGAATTCCGTCGCCAGCACGCCGTGCTTGGAGTTCTTGGCCTTGCTCAGCAATTCGGGCAGCTGGTGATAGCTCTGCGGCCCCAGCACCAGATCGATCACCGGCGCGCGGGAGAGCATCTCCTGCCCCTCGGCCTGCGCCACGCAGCCGGCGACCGCGACCATGGTCTCCTTGCCGGCCTGTTGCCGCGTCTGCTTGATCTTCCGCACCCGGCCGAGCTCCGAATAGACCTTCTCGGCGGCCTTCTCCCGGATATGGCAGGTGTTGAGGATCACTAGATCCGCATCGTCGATCTTGTCCGTCAGCTCATAGCCTTCGGTTCCGAGCGCCTCGCTCATGCGCTCAGAATCGTAGACATTCATCTGGCAGCCATAGGTTTTGACGTGCAGCTTTTTCGTATTCTTCGACATGCAGCCGTTTGTTGGGCAGCGCGGGCGAGGCGTCAAGCCCCCTCGTGACGAGGACACCGAGCAAAGAAAAAGCCGCCCTGCCGCGCCGGCGCTTCCTGGAAGAAGACCGGACGCCGCGGCAGAGCGGCCAAGATACGCCTCGATATACTCCCCTGGGGGAGGGGCCGTTTCGCGGTCTATCCCGCGGAAAAGAGCGGCGCGATTAGGACGCGATTAGGACTTGGAGGAGTCCGTCGCCGGTGCCTTGCAGGCGTCCATGGCCTTCATCGCCTTCACCGCTTCGCCGCGCTTCTGGTAGGGCGCGCCCAGCATGGTCAGCTTGCCGGACGGCTCTTCGGTCACGACGCGGCATTTCTGGTTCTTGGTGTTCTGAGCGACGTAGAAGGTCTCGCCGGCAAGAGCGGGCGTGGCGACGGCGATCGTGAGCAGGGAGGCAATAACGAGCTTTTTCATCTTGGGTGTCTCCAAAGGCCGGCCCAATATCGGGTCCGGCATCAATCGATGATGGCGTGACTACGCTCCCGATTTCCGGCGGGCCGGGGGCCAAATCGCGGCGAACTGCGGCTGCAATTTTGGTGTTCTTCGCACCGTACCGGCGGAGGCGGTCAGCGCCTTCGAGACGCTAAGTCTTTGACGGATTTCGCGCCGTGGGTTTGCGCCGGTCATGCGGTATCGGCCGGGTGCCGCAAGCTCGCCGCAATTGCGCAAGCTGCAGCGATTTCGCCTCGATCCGGCGGAACCCAAATCCCCGCCAGCGTCGTTTCTCCCATGTGTCTCTCGTGAAGGAGGAATTGCCATGCCTGCGAAATCCAAAGCCCAGCAGGAAGCGGCCGGAGCGGCTCTTGCCGCCAAGCGCGGCGAGATCAAAGTGAGCGAGTTGAAGGGCGCCTCGAAGGGCATGTACGAGTCGATGAGCGAAAAGGAGCTCGACGAGCTCGCCTCGACCAAGCGCAAGGGCAAGCCCCAGCACGTCCATCACTGAGGCCGGCGCTTATTGCAGACGGACCAGAACGCTGTCGGCATGGCCGGCGGCATCGGTCACCGTCACCCGGGTGAAGCCCGGCCCGTCCGGCGCAAAGAACACCGCCTGGCTCGGCCGCCGAAGATCGATCGGCGCGCCGTTGACCAGCACGGTGAGCGGCGGCGTGCCGCCGGAGATCTTCACCGGCACCGGATCGAGCGCGCCGTTCAAATCGCCCGACAGCTCCAGGCTCGCCCCGTTGGGCGGGAACAGGATGCGCAAGGCTTGCTCTGTGCTGCCCGCCGTTACCGGATCGGTGGTGAAGCGCTGCAACGGACGTGGCAGCTCCGCGGTCGAGGCGGTGAGCACGCCGTCCGGCGCCGGCGGCAGCGGTGTTACCGGTCCGGTCCGAGCAAAGGCATCGAACAGGATCGGCGCCGCCGAAAGCCGTCCCACCAAACCCGGCACTGGCGCCCCGTCCGGCCGCCCGACCCAAACGCCGATAGTGCGCGCTCCGTCGAAGCCGATGGACCAGGCGTCGCGATAGCCGTAGCTGGTGCCGGTCTTGAAGGCGATCCGGCCGGGCAGCCCGTTCTCCGGCGGCGGCGCACCGCGCAGGATATCGGCCACATACCAGGCCGCGACGGGTGAGATCAGCCGCTTCGGTGCGGGCACCGGCTGATCCTGACGCTCATAACTCGCCATCACGCTGCCTTGCCGGGCGATGCCGCTATAGCCTTGCGTCAGCGCGCTTAACGTCACGCCGACACCGCCGAGCCCCAGCGCCAGCCCCGGCTTTTCATGCGGCGGCAGCTCAAGCGGCGTTCCGACCTCGCCGAGCCGCGCCACCAGCCGCTCCGGCCCCACCGCATCCAGCACCGCGATGGCCGGCACGTTCAAAGAGAGCTGCAGCGCCCGGCGGATCGACACCGTGCCCTGATAGCTCATGTCGAAATTCTCCGGCGCATAGGCCCCGAAGCGCACCGGCTTGTCCTTGATCAGCGTGGCGGGGTGGATCGCGCCGTCCTCAAAGCCAAGCCCATAGATGAATGGCTTCAGCGCCGAGCCGGGGGAACGCACCGCGCGGGTGAGGTCCACCTGTCCCGCCCGGCGCTTGTCGAAATAATCCGGCGTGCCGACCCGGGCCAGCACCGCGCCGGTCGCATTGTCCAGCGCCACCATGGCGACGGAAATATCCGGCCCTAGCCGGTCGGCGCGCTCCTTGGCCAGCTGCTCCAGCCGCGCCTGCATGCGCTTGTCGATGGTGAGGCGATGAATGCGGGTCTCGGGTGCTGCCGCCACCGCATCGTCCGCCGCGTGAGGCGCCAAGATCGGCATCGGCTTTCGGGCGTGGGGCACGGGCTCTAATCTCGCCCGCGCAATCTCCGCATTGGAGAACACACCGCTGCCGGCGATCCGGTCCAGCACCCGGTCTCGCGCTGCCTGCGCCGCCTTAGGCGACCGGTCGGGCCGCCGCTCCTCCGGCGATTGCGGCAGCGCCACCAGCAGCGCCGATTCGCCAAGGGAAAGCCGCCGCGGCTCCTTGCCGAAATAGGCAAGGCTCGCCGCCCGGATCCCCTCCAGATTGCCGCCATAGGGGGCGAGAGTCAGATAGCGGGAGAGCACCTGCTGCTTGCCGAGCTTCCGCTCCATCTGAATAGCGCGCACGATCTGCCGGGCCTTGGCCTCGAAGGAGCGCGGCCGCGGCTCCAGAAGCCGCGCCACCTGCATGGTCAGGGTCGAGCCGCCCGAGACGATATGGCCTTGGGTGGCCAGCTGCTCGGCCGCCCGCAGCATCGCCAGCGGATCGACGCCGGGATGGGCATAGAAGCGCTTATCCTCGTAAGCCAGCAGCACATCGAGAAAGCGCGGATCGACATCTGCAACCGTCGCCGGCAGCCGCCAGCGCCCGGCCTTCGTCGTATAGGGGCGGAGCAGCCGCCCCTCCCGGTCCACCACGATGGGCGACATCTCGACTTGGTCGCCGAGCGGCGCCGGGCCGAGCGTTTCCACAAAGCCGCTCACCGCGCCGCCGGCAATCGCCCCCGCAAAAAGCACGCCCAGCCCGCTATAGAGCAGGGCGCGCCTAAGACGCGAGGGGCGCAGGCGCCGGGTCATTTTGCCGTGCCCACGGTGATCTTGCCCGTGCCCGTCTGGCCGTAGCGGTCGCGGGCATACATGTCTTCCACATGAGCCTGCGGCAGCACGTATTCGCCGGGCGAAACCGCCCGCACCACGTAAGCCACGGCGAACACTGAAGGGCTATCCTTGTCCCGGTCGAACGCCGCGGTGAAGCGGTCGTCGCGGAACGACTGATGCACCGGCGTGGTGTTGTCGGCGATCCAGGAGAAGGCGCCGGTCTCGCCGGAGGCGACGAGATTCGGGTTATCGATCTCGAACCCGGCCGGGATGTAGTCGGTCAGCGCCACCCGGGCGAATTGCGGCTTCGGCTCGCTCACCCGCAGCACCACCACGAAGCGCTGGTTCTGCCGGGCCTTGGAGATATCGACCGGCGTGCCGTCCAGCCGGTGGAAGCTCCGCTCGATATGGAAGCCGTGATCGGCGGCAGGTTCCGGCGCAACCGGCGCACCGGAAACATCCAGCACCGCATCCACCGGTGTCTCGCCGTTATTGGAGACCTTCAGCGGGCTTGCGGCGATCTCCGCCGCGGCCATCTGCCGGTAGACCGGCTTGTCGCTCTCCGTGCCGTTGACGCTGAGCGCCAGCTTCTGCTCTCCTAGCGCCCGCGCCGCCAGCACCAGCCAGGCATCGTCCTGGGTGGAGGTGCGCTCAACCAGCTTGCGGGCCGGTGCAATCCGCGCCGTGGCCTTGACCAGGATGGAGTTGGGGGCCTTGCCCTCCGCCGCCAAGGTCACCACCGCGGCGGCATCGCGAAGCGGCGAGCCGAAATCCGCCCGTCCCCCCGGCTGTAACACCGGATCGGTGGGCAGTGAGCTAAGCGCGGCGCGGAAGGCCTTCTCCGCCCGGATGCGGTCGCCCAGCATGGCCAGCGCCGCACCGATCTGCGCCTTGGCTGCCGGCGTGCCGAGCTCCGAAAGCTTGGTATCGGCGATATAGCGAAGATCGCCCACCGGCGCGGTGCCGTTCCGCGCCAGCACATAGAGTGCGTAGGACAGCGCCAGCCCGCCGTCGCGGGAGACGTCCGGTGCCGTGCTGACGTAGTTGCGCAAGCGGTTCAGCGCCAGGGTGAAGGCTTCGTCGGAGACCGAATAGCCCTGATCCCGTGCCCGGGTCAGGAAGTCGGTGACGTAGGAATCCAGCCAAGGATCGGCGCCGCCCGCCGACCACAGGCCGAAGGCGCCCTCCGAGCCTTGCCGCGCCAGCACCGTCTCGATGGTGTTGCCGAGCCGCTCGTCCAGGGAGGTGTCTGCCGTCAGATGGCTTTCCGCCGAGAGCTGCTTCGCATAGAGCAGCGGCATCGCCCGGCTGATCACCTGCTCGGTGCAGCCCAGCGGATAGCGGTCGAGGGAGGCGATCAGCGTCGCCACATCCAGCGCCGCCGTCGGGGTGACCGAAAGCGCCAGCGATCCCGTGCCGGGCAGGAAGTCGGAGAATACATCGTTGGAGACCGACAAGCTGGCGCCGGGCTCCAGCGCGCTCACCGTGCGCCGCGAGGCGATCTGATTGGCCGGGTGGACGCTCAAGGCGTAATGCCGCTCCAGCGCGAAACCGCCCGGACCTTTCACCGAGATGCTGACCAGCCCGTCGCCGATCCCCGCGGCCCCGAGCGGAAAGTTCACCCCGCGCCGCTGCTTGGCTTTCAGCTCCAGCGTCTTTTCCGCGGCGCCCAAGGTGATCGGCCCCTCGGAACTCGCCGAGATCACGTAGTCGCCGGCCTCGCCTTCGACATTGTCGAGATCGAGCCGCAAGGTGGAGGTGTCGCCCATCGCCAGGAAGCGCGGCAGCGAGGCGCTGGCCACGACGGAATCGCGCACGATCACATCGCCATCGGCCTCGCCCACCTGGGTTTCGTTCCAGGCCACTGCCATCACCCGCACCGTGCCGGAGAAGGCCGGGATGTCGAATTCGACCTCCGCGGTGCCGTCCTCGCCCACGGTGACGATGCCGGAATAGAGCGCCAGCGGCGCCTGGCTCGGCGGGCTGCCGGTGATCTCCGCCCCGCCGAAATCGCCGCCCATGCGAATGGCGCCTTTGGTGCCCTGCATGCCGTCGATCAGCTGGCCGTAGAGATCTCGCAGCTCCGCGGCGAGCTTGCGCTGGCCGAGATAATACTCGGTCGGGGCCGGCGGCTGATAATTGGTCAGGTTGAGAATGCCGACATCGACCGCTGCGACTACCATCCGGGCCTGTTCCCCCGGCGCCAGATTGGCCAGTTTCACCGGTACCTTCAGCGTGGTCTCGGGGCGGATCTTCTTCGGCAGGTCGAGGGAGACGCCGATGGTATGCGCCGCCTTGCCGATGGAGAAATATTTCAGCCCGATGGCGCGGCCCGGCATGCGCTTGGCTTCGACTTCGAGCGGCCGGCGCAGCGTCGCCACCACATAGGCGCCGGTGCCCCAATCCTCGCCGACCTCCAGCGGGATCTTGGAAAGCCCCGGCTCCACATCGGCCGTCTTGCTGGTGAGCAGCTTGTCGCCGATCACCGAGAGCGTGACCTTGCCGGCGCTTCTTGCCGTCACCGCCACCGTCATGGTGTCGCCCGGCTTATAGGCCGACTTGTCGAGCCCGACCTCCAGGAAGTCCGGCGTATCGGCGCTCGCCTCCGCATACCAGCCGGCATCGAAGCCGAACGTGGTGAGCGGTCCGCTCGAATCGGGGCTCGCCACTTCCAGCCGGTAGCGGCCCCAGGAGACCGGCACCGAGATTCGCGCCGGCGTGCCCGGCGCCGTATTCAGCGTGCCGTTGGCGATACGCCGGGTGATCTTCACCGGCTCGAACTGCCAATAGCCGTCCTGGCGGTACCACTGATATTTGGTTTCGATCTGCAGCAGCTCCCAGGTGAGGCCTTCGGCTGCCGTTTCGGCGCCGTCCGGCGCCACCATGGCGACGTCGAATTCCGCCGTCGCGCCATCGCCCAGGGACGCGCCCTTGAACAGCGGCTTCACCCCGATCATCGGCGTCTGCGGCCGCACCGGCAAAGTGAGATCGCGCTCCACCGCACGCCCGCCGGGCTCGGCCATGCGCACTGTGATGCTGGCCTCCAGCGGATGGGTGGTGTCGGGGAGCTTGGCGATCCGCGCCGGGAACACCGCCTTGCCGTTGCTATCGGTCTTCGGCAGGCCTTCCAGCGGCAGCACCTCGGCCGAGGCCTGGCTCATCCCTTCACCGTCATCGGGGCCGAAGCGATAGCCCTTGAAGCCGGGGCGCTCCTCGGCACGGGCAAGCCGCATCTCGCCTTCCAGCGCCAAGCCCGCCGCCGGTGCGCCATAGAGATAGCGCCCGTCGACGGCGATCTCCGCCGGAGCTCCGACCGCCAGCGCATTGGCATCGGTGGTCATGTCGAATTCGAGCCGGTCCGGCACGTAGTCCTCGACCAGGAAGGTGGTCTCGCCGATCGGGCTCGCCTTCGGGTCGGAATAAGCCGCGACCTGCCAGGTGCCGGTGGGGGCGGCGGCGATGATCGGAAGGTCGAGCGAGCGGCCGCCCAGCCCCTGATCGCCGACCACGGCGCGCCGGTATTCCACCCCGTCGGGGCGGGTAACGACCAAGGTGAGCGGGGTATCAGAGACCGCTTCACCGACGGCGTCTCTCAAAAGCGCCGTCAGATGCACCGTCTCTCCGGTGCGATAGACGCCGCGCTCGGCAAACACGAACGCAT
Source organism: Methyloligella sp. GL2 (assembly GCF_013341275.1). Lineage (GTDB taxonomy): Bacteria > Pseudomonadota > Alphaproteobacteria > Rhizobiales > Methyloligellaceae > Methyloligella. The sequence continues at coordinate 3,189,039 of NZ_CP054476.1, read as the reverse complement.
CCAGCGCGCCCGGCGGCGTGCGCCCGGCAACGCCGCGATCGGTGAGATCGAAGGGCGCCTGCTTCAGGCTCAGGAAGCCGTAATCGGCGTTCTTCTGCGAGGCGACCAGCATGGCCGGCGACAGCCCGCCTTCGCCTCTTGTCAGCCCGGCGGCGAAATGCGCCGCGCCGTTCGCATCCGTCTCGGTGGTCGCCAGCACCTCATTGTTGCGGGCCAGAAGCCGCAGCTTCACCCCTTCCAAGGGCTCGGTGCTGGCCAGCGAATTGACGAAGGCATGAATGCCGTCGGCGCCGGAATAGGCGGTCAGCCCCAGATCGGAGACGATGAACCATTGCGTCGCCCGCTCGCCCCACTCGTCGTCCGGCTGATTGGCCGGCTCCGCCGCCAGCACATAGACGCCGGGCTCAAGCTCCGGCACCGCCTCGGTCACCGGGAAATTGGTGGTGACGTCCTGGTTCAGCTCCTTCTTCACCTCCAGCGAACCGGTCCAGACCTCCTCGCCTTCCGTTTCGGCGATCTGGTTCAGGCTGTAAGGGTAGAGATTGTTCTGGAAATTGCCGTCCAGCACCGCGTTGATCAGATTGCGGTCGCCGATCCGGTACAGCGTCACCGTCACCGCATCGGTATTGACGCTGACCAGCGGAATGCCCTGCTGGCCGGTTTTCGGCAGCACATAGGCCTTGCCCGAGACCCGCACGAAAGGCGCCCGGTCGCGCACATAGATGTCGAACTTGGCGGGCTTCAGCAGCGCCTCGTCCACCGTGGAGGGCAGCCCCTCGCGCAAGGTGACCGAATAGCTCTTGCCGTGCTCCAGCCCGTCGACGCAAAGCTGCTGATCGTCCAGCGACAGCGCCGGCTTATCCATCCCGGTGACGGAGACGTAGGGCGAGAAGTCCACCCGCTGCGGCAGCGCCTCGCTGAACTGGAAGCAGGCGCGCGGCGAGGCGGCATCGGAATCGACGGAGAAATTGGTGACCCGGAAGCCGTATTTTTCGCGCAAGCGCGTGTAGATGGTGCGCAGGCTTTCGGTCTCGCGGACCGACAGCGCCAGGCTCAGCGCGTTGAGGGCAGGGCGCCACTCCTCCCGCTTGCCATAGGCATTGGCCAAGGTGACCAGCGCGTCGGCCCGATCGTCCTTGGTGGCCGCCCGGCGATAGGCGATATAGGCGGCGGTCGTTGCCCGCTCGAACAGCGCATATTGGTTTTCGTCCGCCGCCGGCTCGATCCGCAGCAAGGTATCGGCATAACGCCGCCAGCTCTTGGCATCGTTGGGATCGGTCGAGACGATCTGCGCATAGAGCCGCGCCGCGCCGTCATAGTCGCGATTCTTCAGCGCATCTTCCGCCTGCAGCTTCAGCGCAGGCAGCGGCGCGGCTTGCGCACCGGCCTCTTCTTTCAGCGTGGCTTCCAGCTTGATCGCCGCATCGTCCAGGCTGCGGTCCTGCAGCGTGGCAGGCGCGGCTTGCGCGAAGCTCGGCAGCGCGGAAATGGCAGGGGTCAGGCACAGGGCAGCCGCCACCACGGCGGCTCGCACGACTTGGCGCATCGGTTTCCTCCGTAAGCCCATCCTCGGCTGGATAGGTCCCATTGTCAGCTTGGGATGGAGGCGATGGTAGTTGAGCCCTGTGACAGGCGCTAGAGTCTCCGGGCAAACGCGGCGGAGAAATCCACCGGAGGCGGCCGTAAAGCCTAGGTTTCGATGGCGCGGCCCGCGGCAAGCCCGGCGATCTCGCCGCGCACCCATTGATGGCACTCGTCCCGGTCGTAGCTGGAATGCCATAGCAGCCGCACCGGAAACGCGATCGGCCCCAAGGGCTGGGCCACCCGGACCAGCGAGAACTGTTTTTCCAGGATCTGCGCCAGCGCCGTCGGCACGGTCATCAGCGCATCGCTGTTCAGGGTCAAAAGCAGACCGACCAGCACCGAGGAGACGTGCTCCGGCGCCCGGCAGATGAAGCCTTCCTCGGCATAGCGCCGCTCCAGCAGGGCGAAGGCGGGGAGCGCCTCCACCGCCACATGGGTGGCCTCCGCCAAGGTGTGGGCATCGGGGCGAATGACGCTCAACGGATGGCCCGGACGGCCGAGCACTACCAGATGATCGTCGAACAGCTTGGCGGAGCGGATATCCGGCGCCGGAATCTGGGTCGATTCGATATCGATGGCGAAATGGCAGCGCGTGTTGCGCAAAGCTTCGATGGAATCCTCGCCCGCCCCCGGAATCCAGCCGACCCGCACGCTGGGCGCCGCGTTCGCCAGGTGCTTGCGTAGCGGCTGCACCACTACGAGCTCGGCCGCTTCGGAGGCGGAAATCGAAAAATCGCGCTCCGCAAGCGACGGATCGAACGGATTATCCGGCCGCAGCAGGCTCTCCATGCCGGCCAGGATGACGTGCACTGTCGGCGCCAGTTCCTGCGCCTTGGCCGTCGGCACCAGCCGCTGCCCGGCCCGGACGAACAGCTCGTCGCCGAAGATTTCTCTAAGTTTTGCAAGGGCATGGCTGATGGCCGAGGCGCTGCGGCCAAGCCGCTCGGCGGCCCGGGTGACGCTGGCATCCATCAGCAGCGCGTCGAGGATAACGAGGAGATTGGCGTCGACTTCTTTAAGATGCATGGTTTGCAACTATTCATCTGAAAACGTTTCACTTCATGCATGTTACGGCCTCCGCTACTGTCTTGACAAGGCTCACGGGTCTCCCAGCCCGTTGCCCCGAAGCGCCCTTGGTGGCCCAGCCCAAAGGGGCTGCCATTCGCTTCCTCATCTCAACCGTGCGGCGATCCGCTGCCTCCGGGCAGCGGATCGCTAGCGGCGGCAAAGGAATGACGAAAAATGGGATTTTCGATGTTTCCGAGAACCGCAGGTATGGGTGGTAAGGGGCCGGCCGCCTGCTCGCGCTGTCGCGATGCCCGCGACCAGGCTCTCCGCAAAGTCGGCGGCAGCTTCGCTGGCATTCGATGCGACAGCTTAACACGTCAAACGAATGGAATTGACAGTTTGCAACCAAAAACCTGAGTATTATTGTCAGTAATGGAATCGGGGCAGGGGACATTGAGATGGTTCGATTGGGGGACGTGCCGCATGGTGATCTGCGGCGAATTTGGACGCGGCGAGTAACGACTGTCTCGCTGGGCGGTTTTCTGGCGATCGCCTGTCTCTTTGCCGGTGCAGGAAGCGCCGAAGCCGATTGCGATTTGCCCGAAGGCGTCGAAGAGGCCTCGGTTCTCCCCAGCTTGGACGAGCTGGGCGACCGTCCCCTGGTCAGCGCCGACGGCGTCAGTGTCGGCGCCAGCTATATCGGCGAATATTTCGGCACGGTTTCCGGCGGTATCGACCGCACCTGGGCCTATGACGGCGTGCTCGACGTCTATATGGACGCCGATATGCAGAAGTTGGGGCTTTGGGACGGGCTTTGCTTCCACGCCAACGCATTGCAGATCCATGGCGACGGCATCACCGCCAAGGGCACCGGCAGCCTGGCGCCGGTCTCCAGCGCCGAGGCGGTACCCGCCACCCGGCTTTTCGAGCTGTGGTTCGAGCAGCATTTGATGGAGGACAGGCTCGCCATCCGTTTCGGCCAGATCGCCGCCGATGCGGAATTCGCGATCAGCGAAGGCGGCAGCCACTTCCTCAACGGCACCTGGGGCTGGCCGACCATCACCGCCTCCGACATGGCCGATGGCGGGCCGGCCTATCCGCTCGCCACGCCCGGCGTCCGCGTGTTGGCTGCGCCCACCAACAATATCGATGTGCTGGTCGGGCTGTTTAACGGCCTCTCCGCCGATCCTTGTGCCATCGGCGATCCCCAGCGCTGCAACGATCACGGTCTGGATTTCCCGCTCGGCGATGACCCGCTGCTGATGGCGGAGATCGCCTATCGCTACGACCTCACCGACCGCCTGCCCGGCCAGGTCAAGTTCGGCGGCTGGAACCATTTCGGGGATTTCGAGGATCTGCGCTTCGATTCCGGCGGCAATCTGATCGCCGTTACCGGTCTTAGCGGCAGCCCGATCGACGGCAATTACGGCTTCTACGGCATCGTCGATCAGCTGATCTGGGAGAAGCCCGGCAGCGACGGCAAGGGGATCGGCATTTTCGGCCGCTTCATGTGGGCGCCGGAGGACCGCAACCTGGTGGATGCGTATACCGATATGGGCATTACCTTCACCGGCATGATCCCGGGGCGCCCGGATGATGCGCTCGCGATCGGCTTCGCCTACACCAACATCTCCGACAATGTGAGCGCCGCCGATGTCGATTCGGGGCTGATTGTCGCCGAATCCTACGAATCGCTGGTCGAGGTGGCCTACACCTTCCAGGTCACCGACAATTGGATGGTACAGCCCGACTTCCAGTATATCTGGCAGCCCGGCGGCAATGTGCCAAACGATGCCGGGACGGCCGCAGTCGAGGATGTCGCCGTGATCGGCGCCCGCTCCACCTGGGATTTCTGAGCCTCAAGCGCTTAGCCCGCCGCGTTTGAACGGCTTTTTTGCTGTGGCGCCGGGTAGGAATTCGTGAGTTCCACCCTATATGGGCTGCGGGGCACGGCGAGACGGGTGTGGAAGGGGCATACGCCCCTGGCAACCTATTCTTACCGTAATTGTCGCGTTATTTTGTTCCCAACCCTATTGATGCCCTGAGGCAGGATGGAGTCGGCATCGGCGGCAGCAAAGCCTTGCCGCGCCGGTGAATTAGGACAGCATGAAACTTGCGCTAAAAATATTCGGTGGTCTGTTCACGCTGCTTTTGCTGGCGCTGATCGCGGCCAATCTTTTCATTTCCACGGATATGATTTTCGATCGGCTGGCCGAGCAGATCCGCAGCCAGACCGGGCGGGAGCTCCGCGTCGCCGGCGAAAAGTCGCTCTATTTTCTCCCCAACCCCTCGCTCACCTTGAACGATGTGACCCTGACCGATCCCAACGCCACCGGCACGGCGGTCGAGGTCGAGGTGCCGCGGCTCGAGGTGACCTTGAGCCTGGCCGATCTGATCGGCGCGCATATCAACATCACCCATCTGCTCGTCTCCAAGCCGACCGTGACCTTGCGCCCGGTGGCGAAGAAGGCCGAGCTCGCCCCGCAGCCGGCAGCGCCGGAGAGCGGAGCGCCAGCGGCCAAGCCGCTGCAAACCATCAAGCCGCTGCAGCCGATCAAGGCCCAGGCCGCCGGGGCGCCGAGCCAGTTCGATATCGAGATCGGCGATATGCGCATCGAGAACGCCACCGTCCGCATGCTGGACGAGAAGGGCGCTCTGTCCACCGAGGTGAAGCGCATCAATGCCGCCATTGCCCTGCCGGGTCTCAACCAGACCCTGTCGGCGGAGGGCAATCTGCAGGTGTTGAAGAAGACCGTGGATTTCGGTGTGAAGCTGACCTCCCCCGCCGCGCTCCAGGCGCAGCAGCCGGCCGATGTGAACGTCGCTTTGGCGGGCGAAGCCTTCAACACCCAGTTCCAAGGCAAGCTCGCCCCGAACATGACGGCCAAAGGCCGGTTCAAGGGGACGACCTCCTCGTTCCAGGATTTGATCGCATGGCAGCCGGACGGCCGCGCGCCGTCCAAGCCCGCCGTGAAGGCGATCCTCACCGGTGATGTCGCCTATACCACTGTCGCGCTCATCATCTCCGACGCAAGCTTCACCCTGGGGCAATCCAACGGGCGCGGCCAGGCCACGGTTCATTTGGACAAGGAGCCGCTGCATCTGCGCGCCGCCGTGGCGATCGAGACCCTCGACGTGACGCCGTTCCTGCCCAAGGGCGGAGCGGCCAAGCCGGCCACGGCGAAACCTGCGAAAAAGGCCCAGGCCAAGCCCGCTACCAAGACCGCCGCTTCCAAGAACGCTGCTTCCAAGAGCGACGGTATCAATGTGCCCGACGACTGGTTCTCCAGCCCCGCGGCGCAGCAATTCCCGAGCAATCCGAGCAATGAGGATCCGGCCGCCAAGATGCAGCCTGGTGCCGTGGCGGCCAAGGAGCCGACCCCGTTCGAGGCCGACCTCAATATCAATGTCCGCAAGACCATCGTGGAGAAGATCACCATCGGCCCGAGCACGGCCAATCTCGGCTTCCACAAGGGCATATTGACCGCCAAGCTCGGCAGCATGAAGCTCTATAATGGTGAGGGGCGCGGTAAGCTCACCATCGACAGCAATGGCGCAACGCCGGTCTTCTCCGGCAATCTGACCTTGGACCGCGTCGCCGCCGGCCCGCTTCTGAAAGATGCCGCCGACCTCACCATGCTCTCCGGCACCACCAAGCTGGTGCTGAAGCTGAACGGCAAGGGGGCGACCGCCAATCAGATCAAGCAGTCCCTCACCGGCAATGGCAGCGTGGTGCTCAGCGACGGCGTCATCCAGGGCATCGACATCAACCGCTTCGTCAACACCGTCGGCAAGGGCGATATCAACAGCATCGTCACCAATCTCGGACAGAACGGCGTCCCGAAGCTGAAAGGCGGCCAGACCAAGTTCTCCAGCCTCGGCGGCAGCTTCAATATCAAGAACGGCATCGCCAAGACCGACGACACCAAGCTGGTCAGCCCGAATCTGAAAGTCGACGCCAAGGGCACGGTCAATATCCCGAAGAGCTATATCGACATGGTGGCAACCCCGCGGGTCACCGCCGACAAGGGCACCAAGGCCGCCAATCTCAACAATCTGACCGTGCCGATTCGGATCCGCGGCCCGTTCAGCAATCCGAGCTATATCCCGCAGGTCGGCAAGCTGCTCAACGATCCCAAGAATGCCACTGCCACCGTCAACAAGGTGGGCGAGGTGCTGCAGGAGAAGTTGAAGGGCAATTCGGGCGCCGAGGCGCTGGGCCAGTTTCTCGGCGGCGTCCAGATCGGCGGGGGCAATCAGAAGAAGAAGGGCAACTAACCCGTAGCGTCGCGCGCGGGTTTCTCGCTCTTGCCTAGTTTCGCTCTTGCCCGGTTTGGTTCTTGCCTTAGTCCGTCTTGGTGACGACGACGCTCTGGCGCGGCCGGGTATAGAAGGTGCGGCTCATCGAGAATGCGGTAAAGGAATCGCCTGCCGTATCGAAGATTGGTGTGTAGTTATATCCGACTTGCGCCACGACGACGCTTGTCCCGGGCTCGGTCAGCCCGTCGGGGACATCGATGCTATTGCCCGACTTCAGCGGGTTTCCATTATAGGCATAGCTCCAATCGACCGTTGTCTTGCCGTCGCTATCTGCGACGACGCTGGTCAGAACGATGCTCAACGGAGCGTCGGGATAGGGCGCCAAGATATCGGCCGCCGCCGCTGTGACGTCGTCTAGATCGGCGTCGGAAGTGGTTTTCTCCTGCGCAACGAGATCCGCCGCAACATAGGCAATCTGGTCGATGCGGCGGTGAATCGTCAGCGCGTCATTTGCCTGCAAAGCGCCGAAGAAAAGCACGATCATCAGCGGCAGGATGATCGCGAACTCGACCGCCGCGACGCCGTCCTCCTCCTCGATCGGCCGGCGAAGCCACGCACGGAGCTTCGTCCAAATTGCTGTGCTCTGCGGTTTGGTCATCGTCAAAACTTCCTAGAACGGTTCGTTCCGGAACACGGATGTGGCGCTAAGCAGGCGGTTGCCGCTCGACATGTTTCCGAGCGAGATCCAGCTCGGAAAGATTGAGATCAGCGGCCATTCGTAATACGCGCGTAGGACCACGACATCGTTCCGGCCGCCCGTGTCGAAAGTGAAATCGTCTCTGAGCTTGCCCTCGTCATTCAGAGGATCCGGGAACGAGGTATCGCCGAACGCATTGAAGGTCCGTATATCGAGCCTCAGCTTGTCGCAATCGACCGGAATGACGATTTGATCGCAGACCTTCTGCCGCAAGGTATCCTCGTCCCAGCTTTGCGCTTGACCGGTCCGAACCCATCGCGCCGCATCGGCGACCGAATGCTCAAGGGTGAGGTTGCCGACGAAAACGAAACCGACCTCGAAAAGTCCCAACAGCAGAATCAGGAATGGCACCGCGACGATGGCGAATTCGATCGCCGCCGCGCCGGAGCGGTCACGGAGAAGCCGGCGCACTCTGGGCCGCCGCGATAGCTTGCTTTGAGTTGAATCCATAGCCGATTGGGGAGTCCAGCGTCTCTGCTTCGTAATAATGATGTTCCATATAAGTATATGTGTCGTATTAAAGTACAATAAACGAGAAAGAATAAGTCAGAGCGCAGAGTAATTTGGATTTGTATAAAATTTTATTCAAATTTGAACTTGTTTCTAATTAATAAGAATACGAAAAGTAAGTGTCTGTTGTCTATTATGCCGCCCGTCGGATGCCGCTGCCAAAAGCGGCAGCATGTGGGTAGGTATCATGTTGAAAGAAAAGCTCGGCTGGCTGGTCCGGCGGTTTGCGCGGGAGCGCAGCGGCAATGTTGCGATCATTTTCGGCGCAGCCATTGTCCCCATCATCCTCGCGCTCGGCGTTGGCATCGACTATGGGCGCGCATTTCTCGTCAAGGAGCGTATGTCCGAGGCGACCGATGCCGCCGGCCTGGCGATCGGATCTTGGGTCGATCTGGACGAGGACACGCTGAAGGAGAAGGCGCAGACATATTTCGACGCCAACTACCCGAGTTCGACCATTGGCACTGCGAGCAATGTGGATGTGCAGTTCATTGGAGATGACATTCTCCTCACAGTGACCGGCAAGGTGCCCACCACCTTTATGCGGCTCGCCGACATCAACGACGTCGACGTGTCTGCCCAGAGTCTGATCTCGCGCCAGCAGCAAAACATCGAGCTCGTTCTGGTGCTGGATACCACCGGCTCCATGAAGAACAGCGGCAAGATGACCGCGCTCAAGAGCGCCGCCAAGGAAATGGTCAACACGCTGTTCAGCTCCGAATCGACCTCCGACACGCTGAAGATCGGCGTGGTGCCGTTCTCCGCCGCGGTCAATGTCGGTACCAGCAACAAGAACGCCTCTTGGATCGACGACGATAGCAAATCCTCCATTGCCTCGGAGGATCTCGACCTGCAATCCGGCGAAACCATCCTCGGCCTCTTCGACGAATTGCACAATGACAGCTGGGGCGGCTGCGTGCGCGAACGGGCCGAGCCTTACGAGCTGACCGACACCGCGCCGACGAGCAGCGATAAGGACACGCTGTTCTCGCCCTATCTTGCTCCCGACGAGCCCGACGAGACGGAATCGAGCTGCAGTGGCTGGTATTGCAGAGGCGGCAGCAACAGCGACTACTATAATAGTTATCTCGACGACGAGGTGCCGGAGGAATGCACCAAGTCTGGCTGGCGAGGCGAGACTTGCGAGCCTGTGACCGAAGATCCGGAGGAAATTCAGCGTCTGACCAACAAATATGCCGATGATGGATATGTTTCCGACGGCGATCCGAATTTCAACTGCACTGCGTCGCCTCTGACCGATCTGACCAATCGGAAGACCACCATCATCGACGCCATCAATGACCTGTCTCCGGAAGGAAGCACGGTGATCCCGGCCGGGCTTCTGTGGGGCTGGCGGGTGTTGTCACCGACTGCGCCCTTCACCGAAGGCGCCGAATATTCGGATGACGATGTGGTCAAGGCGATGGTGCTTCTAACCGACGGTGAGAACAGCGTCGGCGGTGGCAGCAATGAGCACAACGAGTCGTACTACAATGCCTTCGGCTATGCTGCGGAGGGCCATCTCGGCAGCACCAGCGGCTATCAGGCCGAAGATGAGCTGGACGAAAAGACGCTTGAAGTGTGCGACAATATCAAGGCGACCGGTATCCGACTTTATACCATCGGCTTTCAGGTCAGCACCTCGGTGCAGAACCTCTTGCAGAGCTGCGCCAGCGAATCCGACATGTTCTATAACTCGCCGAGCAATTCGGAGCTCGCTTCGGTGTTCCAGGACATCGCGCAAGGCCTGGGCGATCTTCGCGTCGCCCGCTAGCCGCGATCGCTATCTTCGCGAAATGAAAAAGGCCGGAGCTTGCTCCGGCCTTTCGGCAGCTTCGGAATAATATTGGCTTTGGCGCTTAGCGCTGACCGCTGCTGCCGACACTCTGCTGCGCCAGCCCCTGCTTGGCGGAGATCTGCGATTCGATTTCCTTGAAGTAGCTGGGGTCGTCGCCGATGGCGAGCGGCGTAGTGCATCTTGGTGCGCAGTAGACGGTTTGCCCGGGCTCCGTGCCCTTATGCAAGGTCACCATCCCAAAGCCGGGATCGGAGACGCTGAGGGCGGTGTTCAGGAGCTCGTTCCCCGCCCCGTCGATGACAATCATATTGGTGCGCCCGAAGGATTTCCCCGTCACCACCAGGAGCCCGGCATTCTGCACCGAGACATCGGCAATGGAAGGATTGCCGACGATGATCTCCGCAGCCGGCCGCTCCAGCTTGACCAGCTTGGCTTGATCCAGATTGACGTCGATCACATTGGTCGGACGCTGTTGAGCAGTGGCGGCCTGCGCCACGAGCAGGCCGGCTGCGATGAGGGCGGCGGAAAACGCCTGCACCCAGCGGCCGGCGACCGTCGCGCCATGAAACTTCGAACCTGTAAGCATGGTGGACATGTCCTTCACTTCTAATCGTGGCCAGTCTGGCGGCAAAAAAGTGAAGGATTGGCAAATGCCGGGCCCGAATTGAAACGCCGTGCCGATCGAATTGATCGCGCCGGCGCATCGCAAGGCGGGGCGGAAATGCCGCTGGGGCGTACATTTCGCACCAAAACCGATTTCTAGCGTAAATGGCCGGTTAAAGAGACCGGGCCATCGGGCGCCAAACAGCCCGCGAACTCCGGCTTCCTGAGCGGCGAATATAGTATCTAAAGTTTTTACGAAATACTTTGTAACTTTGAAAAAGCTTTGAATATCATAGGGAAAGGTCTAAATACGGGGGAATTCTCGGCCTCTGGTGGCAGATCGTGGGTCTAAAATAGCGTATACTTTTAATTAACCATAAGCCATCCGATTTATTCTTTTCATTTAACCTGGGCGTAACGGGGCAGCGCTAAGGTTCCCCCAGTTCAGCCCGCGAACGAACGCAACAACGCTTCGGAAGCGGAGAACTGGGTGCTGTGAAAATCTGTGAAAGGAACTGTCGAAATGAAGAATCTCTTCGCTCGCTTTGCGAAAGACGAGTCCGGCGCTACCGCCATCGAGTATGGCCTGATCGCTGCCGGCATCTCCATCGCCATCATCACCATCGTCGGGACTCTCGGCGGTACGCTGAGCGGTATCTTCACCGATGTGAATACCAAGCTCGACGCGATGAACTCCAGCGAGTAAGCAGCGGCCATCGGCTCCGGCCGTACCGCAAACGCTGAAAGCGCCGGCTTTCAAAACAGAGGTCGCCCTCCCGGGGGCGGCCTCTTTTTTTGCCCCCGGTGCCACGGTTAACCGGCCTTTAGCGTCCCATGGGCGATAAGCAGGCAAACTGCAAACACCGCATTTGCGAGGCGAGATGACCGACCTTCTTATTCTCACCGTTTTCCCGGCCTGCATGGCCTTTGCGGCCGCCATGGATCTGCTCACCATGACGGTGCCGAACCGCATCGCCATTGCGCTGATCGTCGGCTTTGCGGTGCTTGCGCCGATTATCGGCCTGAGTTGGGAAGAGATTGGCATGCAACTCGGTATCGCGGTCGCAGCGCTCGCCGTCGCATTCTTTCTCTTCGCTATGGGCTGGATTGGCGGCGGTGACGCCAAGCTCTTCGCCGCAACGGCGTTGTGGCTCGATCCGATGTCCTTCGTGACTTACGTTTTTATCTCAAGCATTCTCGGCGGCGTGCTGACCCTTGTGCTGGTCGGCGCCCGTAATCTGCCTCTGCCGGTTACCTTGATGCAGCAGGGCTGGATCGCACGGCTGCACGACTCGCGCCAAGGCGTCCCTTACGGCATCGCTTTGGCGGCCGGCGGCCTCATCGCCTATAGCTCCACCCCCTTCATGGCGGCTATCGGCGGCTAAACCGAGATACATCTTCATGAGCGCTTATGCGGCGCCCCGGTGGAAACGCCGGCGGCGCCGTTCGTCGTTTCGGCCTGTCCCGCTAAGGGTTTCGACCCGGCCAATTTGGCACGGGTATTAACTCCGCGTTGAGAAATCGGCGTCACATTGGGCCTGTCTCGGAAGCGGATTTCGGGCGCAAGGAGTAGGTCGTCATGAAGAGAGGCAGAGTCATCGTTCTGGGTATCGCGTTTGCCGCTGCCCTGGGCGCCGCGCTCATCGCCCGCAATATGGTTTCGGGGCCGGGCGAGGTTCGCACGGTGGAGAAAACCGTCGGCGCGACGCAGGTGCTTGTCGCCGCGCAGGATATCGACCTCGGCGATTCCATCGATGCCGCCGATCTGCGATGGCAGGAATGGCCCGAGAAGGGCATTACGCCCGACTTCATCATCCAACAGAACGATGCCGACGCCATCGAGCAGCTTGCAGGCTCCGTTGCGCGCGCGCCGTTTGTCGCTGACGAGCCGATTTTGCGCGACAAGCTGGTGAAGCTCGGCGAGGGCGGCGTGCTTGCCGCGATCTTGCCCTCCGGCATGCGGGCGGTCTCCACGCCAATCAGCGAGGAGAGCGCGGCCGCCGGCTTTATCCTGCCCAATGACCGCGTCGACGTGATCCTGTCGCGCGAGATCACCGTCGGAAGCAAGGAACAGCAGGTCTCCGAGACCGTGCTGCAGAATGTGCGCGTGCTCGCCATCGGCCAGCAGCTCGAGACCCAGGGCGATCAGAAGGTCGTCAGCGGCGCGACCGCCACCTTGGAGCTGACGCCGCGGCAGGCGGAGGTTCTTTCTCTGGCCCGTTCTATGGGGCCGCTCTCGCTGTCCCTGCGCAGCTTGGCAGATGCCAAGCGGAAGCCGGGCGAGGCCACCGCCGATCTCGACCGCGAGGGGCGGGGCTCGGTGCGAATGTTGAAATACGGCGTGCCCTCTCAGGTGTTTGGAGTGAACTGATCCATGCGCGTCGGGGGACAAAACACAAAAAATGGCAAGGGCATGGGGCGGTTCATGGGTCGGTTGTTGAAACTTGCGTTCCGTATGGTCTGCATTGCGGCGATCGCGGCAGGGCCCGGACTGCCGGTGGCGACGCCCGCGCAGGCGGGACCGATCTCGCTGCTGCGCGTCTCCGCGGCCGACGGCTTGCCGGCCATCCGCCAGGTGACCCTCGGCCTCGATAAATCCATGGTGGTCGAGCTTCCGGTCGCCGCGCGCGACGTGATGGTCTCCAACCCGAGCAAGATCGATGCGGTGATGCAGACATCCAGGCGTGCCTATGTCATCGGCAAGGGTCTTGGCGAAGCCAACGTGTTCTTCACCGACCAGCAGGGCAACCAGGTGCTGACGCTGGAGGTCAGCGTGCAGCGGGATCTGCGCCCGCTGGAGAACCTCATCGCGCGGCTGATCCCCGGCTCCAATGTGCGGGTCGAGGCGATCAACAAAAACGTGGTGCTGACCGGCAGCGTGCGGACACCGGTCGATGCCACCCGGGCCAGCGAGATCGTCAACAAGTTCCTCGGAGCGAATGAAGATCAAGCGAGCGGTAGCTCCAGCGGCGGCTCGCTTGCGGTCAATATTTCCGGCGCGGCCTCCAATACCGGTTCCAGCCAGACCGACAGCCGGGTCATCAATATGATCACCGTCGAAGGCGAGGAGCAGGTGCTGCTCAAGGTTTCCATCGTCGAGATGGAACGCAATACCGCCAAGCAGCTCGGCGTAGATCTCGATGCCGTGGTCAATTCAGGCAATTTCCAATTCGCCGCTCTGAGCAGCCTGCCTTTCCCTGTGAACCAGGGCGCCATCGCGCCGGCAACCGCAGGCCTCGGCTGGGCGAGCGGCAGCGATAGCGTCGATTCCGTGCTGCAGGCGCTGGAGCAGAACGGCCTGATCCACACTCTGGCCGAGCCGAACTTGACAGCCATCTCCGGCGAGACCGCCAACTTCCTGGCTGGCGGCGAGTTCCCGATCGTGACGGGCGTTGATGCCACCACCAACACCGCATCGGTAGACTTTAAGCAGTTCGGCGTAGGATTGGCCTTCACCCCGGTGGTGATGTCCGAGGGCCGCATCAGCCTGAAGATCTCGACCGAGGTCAGCGAGCTGTCTGATGAAGGCGCCATTACCACCGGCGGCTTCACTATTCCAGCGCTGAAGGTGCGGCGGGCTCAGACCACGGTGGAGCTTCCGAGCGGCGGTTCCCTGGTGATCGCCGGCCTTCTGTCCGACCAGTCGCGCCAGGATCTCACCGGTTATCCGGGGCTGAAGAACCTTCCGGTGCTCGGCACGCTGTTTCGCAGCCGCGACTTTCAAAAGAACGAGTCCGAGCTGGTCGTGATGGTCACGCCCTACATCGCCAAAGCCGTGGCCAAGAGCAAGCTGACCGCGCCGGATGAGGGCTTTGGCTGGGCATCCGACGTCAACGCCGACCTGATGGGTCAGATGAACCGTATCTATGGCCGTCACCCCGAACCGGCAGCAATTCCCGCCGGGCCCATGGGCGGCGATGTCGGCTTTATCGTCGAGTAGAGAGGATGGAGAAGCGTATCATGTCTGGATCCAACAAGCGGCCCGCGGACGCGCGCCAGATCGGCAAACCGGCTGTCGCCTTGTTCGCCATCCTGATTTCCGGCACAGTCCTGGGCGGCTGCATGCAGGCAGGTCCGCGCTATGACGCACCCTTCATGCTGGCCAATCCCAATGAGCGGCACCCGATCCTCGTCTCCAATAGCGAGGCACGGCTCGACATCCCGGTCTATGGCAGTTCCTACGGCCTCACCCGGCACCAGGAATCCCAGCTCTATAGCTACCTGCACGAGTTTCGCCGTAGCAAAGGTACCAAGATCGTGATCCGCGCTCCCTCTGGCGGCGCCAGCGAGAAGGCGGCAAGGCGGGTTTACGCCGATGTGCGCGATATTCTGCGCAGTCAGGGCTTCACCCGCGATATGGTGGAGCTGGTCCCCTATAATGTCAGCTACAAACAGAGCCCGGCGCTGCGGCTGTCCTATGAGCGCTACGTCGCCAAGGGCCCGGTTTGCGGCGACTGGTCGGAGAACCTGGCCCGCGATCCGCAGAACATGCCTTACCCCAATCTCGGTTGCGCCACCCAGGCGAATCTTGCCGCGCAAGTCGCCAATCCGCGCGATCTGGTGGAGCCGCGAGGCGAGACGCCGCGCTCCAGCGAACGCCGCGACGTGGTCTGGGGCAAATACGTGAAGGGCCAAGTCACTGGCGCCGAACGGAGTGACGATGAAAGGGTCCAAGCCAGCGACGTGGAGTCGAACTAGACATGAGTAATGCGGCATATGCGGAAGAACCGGCTTCGGAAGAACCGGGTGATAGCGCGCCGACGGAATCCAAGACCATCCGGGCGCGCCCCATTCCGCGTATCAATATCCAGGCCTTTTGCGAGGATCGGGAGACCGCCGAATCGATCCAGAAGGCAAGCAGCGACCGCCGCTTGGCGCGGGCGCATGTCAATGTTCGCATGGGCGGTATCGATGCGGCCGTCACCTTCTTCCGCGATGCCTCGACGCCGAACCTGATCATCATCGAATCCTTGCGCAACGGCCAAGCGCTGCTGGAGGAATTAGACCGCCTCGCAGACGTCTGCGATCAGGGCACCAAGGTGATCGCCATCGGCCACGTCAACGACGTGCTGCTCTATCGCGAGCTGTTGCGCCGCGGCGTCAACGAATACATCGTGGCGCCGACCGACGTGCAGGACATCATCGAGAGCATCTCCGACATCTACACCAACCCGGAGACCGGCCCGATCGGCCAGGTGGCGGCCTTCATCGGCGCCAAGGGCGGATGCGGCTCCAGCACGGTGTGCCACAATACGGCGTTTGCCATCGCCGATCATCTCGACAACGAGGTGGTGATTGCCGATATGGATTTGCCGTTTGGCACGGCCGGGCTCGACTTCAATCAGGATCCGATGCAGGGCATCGCCGACGCCTTGGCCGCGCCGGAACGTCTCGACGAGGTGCTGCTCGATCGGCTGCTATCGCGCTGCTCCGATCATTTGAGCCTGTTCGCGGCGCCCGGCACCTTGGAGAATCCGTTCGAGGTCAGCACCCAATCCTGTGAGACCGTGCTCGACGTGGTCCGCGCCAACGTGCCCTGGGTCTGCGTCGACCTTCCCCATCTTTGGACCGATTGGGCGCAGCAGGTGATCGTGCGCGCCGATCATATCGTGCTCACCGCGGTGCCCGATTTGGCCAATCTGCGCAATGCCAAGAATATTGTCGACCAGCTCAAATCCAAGCGCGAGAACGACCGTCCGCCGTTCCTGGCTCTGAACGCGGTGGGCATGCCCAAACGCCCTGAGATCTCGGTCAAGGATTTCGCGCAAGCGCTGGAACTCGACCCCGCCGTGGTCATCGACTTCGATGCGCCGCTATTCGGCACCGCGGCCAATAACGGCCAGATGATTGAGGAAATTTCCGCCAAGTCGAAAGCTGCCGAGCAATTCCGGTCGCTCGCCTACCTGCTGGCCGATCACCATGAGCAGAAGGCCGAAAGCGGCTCCTTGCTCGCGCCGCTTCTCAGCAAGCTAAGGCTTAGCAAGACGAGTGAGTAGAGATGTTCGGTAAACGGCGAACCACATTGCCCGGGTCGGACGCGGCCGAGGCGACGAAACCTGAGTCCGAGCGCGGAGCGTCGACGACGGAGACGAAGGCGCCGGAGAGCGCAAGCCAGCCGACGTCCGATGCCAAGGCTGAGGCGGCGGTGCCGGCCGTGCCGCAAGCCTCGCAGGGATCCGGCCAGCCGAAACCGCAAGCCGCGGCTGCTAAGTCCGCACGGCAGCGCTCGGAAGAATATTATGACGTGAAGACCACGGTCTTCACTGCGCTGATCGACACCATCGATCTGACCCAGCTCGCCCGGCTCGATCCCGATGTCGCCCGCGAGGAGATCCGCGACATCGTTAGCGAAATTCTGGCGATCAAGAATGTCGTCATGTCCATCGCCGAGCAGGAAGAGCTGCTCGAGGATATCTGCAACGACGTCTTGGGTTATGGCCCGCTGGAGCCGCTGCTCGCCCGCGACGACATTGCCGACATCATGGTCAACGGCGCCAACACGACCTATATCGAAGTCGACGGCAAGGTCGAGCCCTCGGCCATCCGCTTCGCCGACAATGCCCAGCTGATGAATATCTGTCAGCGCATCGTCAGCCAGGTCGGCCGCCGCGTCGACGAATCCAGCCCGATCTGCGATGCCCGCCTCGCCGACGGCAGCCGCGTCAACGTCATCGCCCCGCCGCTCGCCATCGACGGGCCGACCCTCACCATTCGTAAGTTCAAGCGTGACCGGCTGACTCTCGATCAGCTCGTCCGCTACGGCTCCATCACGCCGGAGGGGCGCACGCTCCTCGCCATCATCGGCCGGGTGCATTGCAACGTCATCATCTCCGGCGGCACCGGCTCCGGTAAGACGACGCTGCTCAACTGCATGACCGCCTATATCGATCACGAAGAGCGGATCATCACCTGCGAAGACTCCGCCGAGCTTCAGCTGCAGCAGCCCCACGTCGTGCGTTTGGAGACCCGCCCGCCGAACCTCGAAGGCGAGGGCGAGGTGACCATGCGCGATCTGGTCAAGAACTGTCTGCGTATGCGCCCCGACCGCATCATCGTCGGCGAGGTGCGCGGACCGGAGGCGTTCGATCTCCTGCAGGCCATGAACACCGGCCATGACGGTTCCATGGGCACGCTGCACTCCAACTCTCCGCGCGAATGCATCTCGCGTCTGGAGAGCATGATCCTGATGGGCGGCTACAACCTGCCGGCGCGCACCATCCGCGAGATGATCGTCTCCTCGGTGGACATCATCATCCAGGCCGCCCGTATGCGCGACGGCTCGCGCAAGATCACGCGCGTCACCGAGGTGATGGGTATGGAGGGCGACGTCGTCACCCTGCAGGATCTCTTCGTCTATGACATCGAAGGCGAGGACGCGAACGGCCGCCTGGTCGGCCGCCATCGCGCCACCGGCATCGCCCGTCCGAACTTCTACGAAAGGGCGCGCTACTTCGGCGAGGACAAGCGCCTCACGGAAGTCCTGTCGTCCGCCGAAATGAGCGACGAGACCGGCCGTCCCTTAGGAGAACGCCTTGGTTAGCCCCGAGCTGCTTCAGATCGCGATTATCGGCCTGGCGGCCTTGGCCGTCGGCGGCATCGCCTATGCTCTGCTCAGCCCCTATTTCAGCAGCGAGCGGCAGGTCAACAAACGGGTTGCCAACGTCTCGCAAGGCACCACCCAGCGACGTATCCAGCAAGCCGCCAAGCAGCCCGCCCATATGCGCCGCCAGCAGGTGCAGGAAACCGTCAAGGAGCTGGAAGCGCAGCAGAGGGCGGACAAACGCATCAGCTTGCGCACCCGGCTCAGGCGTGCCGGCCTCACGATATCGCCGCGCGTCTACTATCTTCTCTGCGTCGCCGCGGGCCTGTTCGGCGGCCTCGTTGTCGCTCTTGTCGGAGCGCCGCTCTGGACCGCAGTGCTCGCCATCTTCGTGTTCGGCGTCGGCTTGCCGCGCTGGGTTCTCGGCAAGATGACGACACGCCATCAGGCGAAATTCCTGCGCGAGTTCGCCAACGCCATCGACATCATCGTTCGCGGTGTGAAGACGGGTCTGCCCTTGAGCGATTGTCTTCTGATCATCGCTTCCGAAGCCCCGGAGCCTGTGAAGAGCGCGTTCGTCGAGCTGGTCGAACAGCAGAAGGTTGGCGTGCCTTTGGGCCAGGGATTCCAGCGCATGTATGAGCGCATGCCGTTGCAGGAAGTGAACTTCCTCTCCACCGTGATCGGGATACAGTCTCAGGCGGGCGGCAATCTCGCCGAGGCGCTGGGCAACCTCTCGCAAGTGCTGCGCGACCGTTATCAGCTGCAGGCCAAGGTGAAAGCGCTCAGCGCAGAGGCGAAGGCCTCCGCCTGGATTATCGGCGCGCTGCCGCCGCTGGTCGCACTTGCGGTCTTTTTCACCACGCCCGGCTACATGGATCCGCTGGTGACGGAGCGCATGGGCAACATCATCCTGATCGGCGCCGGTCTCTGGATGCTGACCGGCATCCTGATCATGCGCAAGATGATCAATTTCGAGTACTGATTATGCTCGATACGATCTACAGCCTGATCCAACCCCAGACCCTCGTCGTCATCCTGACGGCGGTGGCGGCGTTTGCCACTGTGGCGGTGCTGGTGACGCCGTTTCTGGTCGGCAACCGTCTCGAGTCGCGCATGAAATATGTCGCCGGCGAGCGCGACCGCTTGCGTGCCGAGCGCATGGCCGAACTCGCCGAGGAGCGTCATGCCAGGCTGCGCAAGGATCCGCGCACCTTCATGAAGCGGGTGGTCGACAAGCTCAATCTCCGCAAGGCCCTGGAGACCGACGAAACCCGTGATCGTCTCAAGATGGCCGGCTTCCGCGGCCAGGCACCGGTGATTGCCTTCCTGTTCTTCCGCGCCACCCTGCCGATCGCGACCTTCACCGTCGCGGCGCTCTATGCCTTCTTTTGGGCCGATTTCGATCTTGCGCCCATCGCGCGGCTCGGCATCGCCATCGGCGGCGCCTATGTCGGCTTCTATCTGCCGAATATCTTCGTCACCAATCTGATCCAGAAGCGCCAGAAATCCATCAAGCAGGCCTTCCCGGATGCGCTCGATCTGCTGCTCATCTGCGTACAGTCGGGCATGTCCATCGAATCGGCGATGAACCAGGTCTCCAAGGAGATCGGCAGGCAATCCCTGGAGCTTGCGGAAGAGTTCGCGCTGACCACCGCCGAGCTTTCCTATCTCCCCGACCGGCGCCAGGCGTACGAGAATCTCGGTAAGCGGACCGGCGTGCCCGCCATCAAGGCCGTCGGCACCAGCCTGGTGCAGGCCGAGCGCTACGGCACCGGCCTCGGCCAGGCCTTGCGCGTCATGGCCAAGGAAAGTCGCGATGCACGCATGTCGGAAGCCGAGAAGAAGGCGGCCGCCCTGCCACCGAAGCTGACCGTGCCGATGATCCTATTCTTCCTGCCCGTTCTGTTCGCGGTCATTCTCGGACCGGCGATCATCCAGGTGATGAAGAACTTCTAGGCCTGCGCCGCTCCAAAGCGTTCCTTTTCTGCGGCCCTCGCGGCTCAGTGCGGCCACCGCCAGCAGCGCATGATCCGACCAGCCTAGTGCCAAACGAAAAAACGGCGCCCCCAAAAGGGAGCGCCGCGCAAATGCCGGATAGCCGGATATGGGGGGGGGGTCTATCTCAGATCGCTGCGCAGCAGGCTCGCCGCATCCCGCGCCGTGCCCTCATTGGCGGCGATCTGCGTGCTGG
The DNA here is from genome assembly GCF_013341275.1 of Methyloligella sp. GL2. GTDB lineage: Bacteria > Pseudomonadota > Alphaproteobacteria > Rhizobiales > Methyloligellaceae > Methyloligella. The sequence continues at coordinate 3,168,785 of NZ_CP054476.1, read as the reverse complement.
CTGCGGGCGCGCTCTTGGCGATCGCCGAGGAACTATGCGTTTTCTCGATATAGGGCTTGGCAATGCTGAGCACCGGCTTCGGCGCTGCTGGAGCCGCAACCGCGTCCGCCGCCGAAGCGACGGCCACTTGGGTGGGGTTGATTTGTTTCGGCGCGGCCTGTTTTGGCGGCGGCGCGAGCTGCTCCGGAACCGGAATCCGCTTCGGCTCCGGCGCGGTGCTCAGACTGCGCGAGGAGGTCCAGACCGGCAGATTTCCGGCCGGACCGGAATTGTCCACGCTGGCGGTGCGCACCGGCTCATAGCGGGGCTTGCCTTCATTGGCGCCGAACGGATTCCACGGCGTGGAGCGCGGCGGCTCGGGCACCGGCTCCGGCTCGGCCATGGCCACCTGCGTCGGCCGGTTCAGCATCTCTTCCAGCTTGGCGATCTTGGCGTTGGCTTGCGCCTCCGGCAGATCCACCGCAGCGATCTTCTTCGCTTCGCCATATTTGCCTTGCACGCCGAGCACCAGCGCCAGGTTCTGGCGGATGCGCTTGTCGTTCGCCCCGTTGGCCACTGCCTTCTTCAGCAGGCCCTCGGCTTCCGCCGCCTTGCCGTCGAGGGCATAGGACAGCGCCAGATTGTTGATCACCGACGTCGCTCTCGGCTCTTTACGCAAAGCGGCCTGGAAATATTTCTGCGCCTCGGCATGCTGGCCCCGCTTGGCGAGCAGGGTGCCTTGGGCCGAGAGCGTCCGCCAATCGTCCACCCCCTGGGCCGCCGCCAGATGCAGCGCCGGCTTGGCGATGTCGGGCCGGTTCATCTCCAGCGCCAGGCGTCCGAGATTGGCGGCGATTTCGCCATTGGTGGGATTTTCCGCATAGCCGCGCTGCAGCACGCCGAACGCCTTGGATTTGTTGCCAGTGGCCTTCAGCGCATAGGCATAGCCCAGCACCATCTTCGGATCGCTCGGCCGCTTGCCGTAAGCCGCGGCCCATTGTGACACCGCCTTGTTGGTGTCCTGCTTGCCGGTGAGCGAGGCCATCTGCGAGGGAAGCCCGCTCGCATTGTTGCCGAACATCTTCGGCCCGCTCTTGTTGCAGCCGCCCAGCAAGGCAGACGCAGCGGTGGTCGCGACCAGAACAAAGAAGAGGCGGCGACGGCGGCTGGAAGAGCGAACGGAAACCGGAAACATGAAGGACCTCGCGAAGGCACCGCGAGACGAGGCAAGCGGTGCCTTTACCTGAATTTGACCTCGTCAGTTTCTGGCACACGCGTCAAAAAAGAATTAACCATACGCCGTATGGCGCGGCCGAGAGCCTCCCGAAAAGTTAATTGATCTTAAGAGTTTAGCGGCGGAGCGCCGTGCCCGGCGCCCCCTTGCGGGGTCTTCTAGCTTGCCGCGCGCTCGGCCATTTCCGCTGCCGCGCCTTCTTCCCAAGCCTGCATTTCGGGCATCGCCAGCACCGTCTCGCAATAGGAAGCGGCGAGGCCGTCCTCATCGCCATAGCGCCGAAGATCGACGCCGAAGGTTTTGAACCGCGTCACCACCGGCGCATACATGGCGTCGGCGATCGAGAACCCGCCGAACAGGAACGCACCGTCGGCTTGGTAGCGCTGCCGTGCAGCATTCCAGATCGCCGTCACGCGGCGAATATTGTGCTCCAGCGCCTCGCTGATCTCAGGCTGGGGCAGGCGGCTGACGATATCCATCGGCATGTCGTTGCGCAGCGCCTGGAAGCCGGAATGCATCTCCGCTGAGACTGCGCGCGCCTCCGCACGGGCCGCCTCGTCCTTGGGCCAGAACGGCTCTTGCGGGTAGCGCTCGGCCAGGAATTCCAGAATGGCCAGACTGTCCCAGACCAGAATCTCCCCGGCGATCAGGCAGGGCACCTTGCCGGACGGCGAATGGCGCAGGATCGATTGCTTGGTGGCATGGCCCTGGCGCAGCACGACCTTCTCCTCGGTGAACGAGATGCCGAAATGCGCCATGGCGAGCCAGGGCCGCAAGCTCCAGGAGGAGTAGTTCTTGTCGCCGATCACCAACCGATATGCCTCAACCGCCATGCTGTCCTCTCCGCCAAATCTTGTGCCCAGATCCTGCGCCCAGAGCCTGTTCCATTGTCTTTGCCGCGCTCCCCTGCCATTAATGCCCGGCGCGTGCAAGTTCCTTGAATTTCTGTCCGGATTCCATGTCAAACAAAGCCAATACACTCGCCACCCTTCGCAGCCAGCTGGAGGCGCTTATCGCGCCCGGCGAAGGCGCGATCCCTATCTATCCAATCGCCGACGAGGATGGGCTCTCGGTTCTGAGCGACGCCCAGAGAAAATGGGCCGCCGCACAAGGCTGGACGCCGAGCGAAGGCGCGGTGCTGCTGTTGCCGGGCGAGGATGGCGCTGTTGCCGCCGTCGCCCTCGGCACGGGCGGCGCCGATTGGAGCAAGACGTCTCCGTTCCTGCCCGGCGTCCTGCCGGCAAGGCTGCCGGCAGGCGATTATCGCTTCGAAGGCGCGCTGGACGATCCGGAGACTGCTGCGCTCGCATGGCTCGCCGGCAGCTACGAGTTCGGCCGCTACAAGCCGGAGAACGACAGCAAGCCCAAACGGCTGGTGCTTCCGGAAGGCGCGGACAAGGATCGCGTGTTGGCGCAGGGCCTGTCGCTCTATTTCGGCCGCGAGCTGATCAACACCCCGGCCAACGATCTCGGCCCCGCCGAGCTGGAGAAGGCGGTGCGCGATCTCGCCGGCACCTACGGCGCCGAGATCTCCGTCACCGAAGGCGAGATGCTGCTCGCCGACAACTTCCCGATGATCCATGCCGTGGGCCGCGCCAGCGACCGCGCGCCCCGCCTCATCGATATGACCTGGGGCGAGCACACCGCGCCCAAGCTCACCATCGTCGGCAAGGGCATCTGCTTCGATACCGGCGGGCTCGATATCAAGCCGCCGAGCGCCATGGTGCTGATGAAGAAGGATATGGGCGGCGCGGCCGCGGCCCTCGCCCTTGCGCTGCTGATCATGGAGGCGAAGCTTCCCGTCCGCCTGCGCGTGCTGATCCCTTCCGCCGACAACAACATCTCCGCCAATGCCTTCCGTCCGGGCGACGTGCTGCAGAGCCGCAGCGGCAAGACCGTGGAGATCGGTAATACCGACGCCGAAGGCCGCCTGGTGCTGGCCGACGCGCTGAGCCTGGCCGATGAGGAAGCACCGGACTATCTGGTCACCTTCGCCACGCTGACCGGCGCGGCACGCTCCGCGCTCGGTCCCGACCTGCCGCCGCTCTACAGCACCGACGAAGACTTCGCCGCCGGCATGCTGGATGCCGCCGAGACGACCGGCGACTCGCTCTGGCGCATGCCGTTCTGGGCGCCGTATGACGAGTGGCTGAAGAGCTCCATCGCCGACGTCAATCACATCTCGCAAGGCCCCTTCGCCGGCTCCATCACCGCCGCCTTGTTCCTCAAGCGCTTCGTGACGGAAGCCAAGCGCTTCGCCCATCTCGATATCTATGGCTGGGTGCCGCGCGTGAAGCCGGGTAAGCCGATCGGCGGTGAGCCGCAAGGCGCCCGCGCGCTGTTCGCCTTCTTCGAGAAGACCTTCCCGGGCAAAGGATCGGTGTAACCGTGAGCGAGACGACGCCAGACCCCCGCATCACGCCATACCGGGAGGATCTGGCGTCCGAGGCCTTGCGCGGGATCGTCGAGGCGCCGCGCTACACCGAAGGGACGCGCGTTCAGGTCACCGCTTCGCATCTTCCCTTGCGCCGCGCCCCCCGCGCCGACGCGCCGCTGGAGACCGAGACGCTGTTCGGCGAGACGCTGACCCTGTTCGATAGCCGCGAGGGCTGGGGCTGGGTGCAGCTCGATTACGATGGCTATGTCGGCTACCTGCCGACGGAAGGAATCAGCGCCGAGGTCGTGCCGCCGACCCATCGCATCAAGGCGCTCCGCAGCTATGTCTACCCCGAGCCCAACATCAAGACGCCGCCGCTCGCCCAGCTCAGCATGAATGCGCAAGTCTCCGCCAAGGGCGATGCCGGCGAGAATGGCGAGTTTCTGTCGCTCTCCGGCGGCGGCTTCCTGTTCGCGGGGCATGCAGAAACGCTGGCGGAGCACGAAGAGGATTTCGTCGCCGTCGCGACGCGCTTTCTCGGGACGCCGTATTTCTGGGGTGGTCGGACCAGCCTCGGCCTCGACTGCTCGGGCCTGGTGCAGCTCGCTTTGCAAAGCGCCGGTACCAAAGCCCCGCGCGATACCGATCTGCAGATGGCGGCACTCGGCGAAACGGTCGGGGAGGGGGCGCCGCTGTCCCGCGGCGATCTCGTCTTCTGGCGCGGCCATGTCGGCATCATGACCTCGCCCGAGACACTGCTTCATGCCAACGCCCATCACATGGCGGTGGCCGCCGAGCCGTTGGAACAGGCGAAGGCGCGCATCGCGGAAACCGGCGAGCCCATCCTCGCGGTCAAACGCCTGAAAAAATCCGCTTAGCTGGAGACCGCTTCGCCGCCCGTCGCTTCCAGCTCGAAAGCGGCGGCCAGCAGCGCCTTGGTGTAGTCGGTCTTCGGATTTTCGAACACCTCGCGCGCCGGGCCCTGCTCCATCACCTTGCCGTGGCGCAGCACGATGATCGAATTGGCCAGAGCCCGCACCACCTTCAGATCGTGGCTGATGAACATATAGGCCAGCTTGTGCCGCTTCTGCAGGTCGCGCAGCAGATCGACGATCTGCGCCTGCACCGAGACGTCCAGCGCCGAGGTCGGCTCATCCAGCACCAGGAAGCGCGGCTCCAGCACCAGCGCCCGGGCGATGGCGATGCGCTGTCGCTGCCCGCCGGAAAATTCATGCGGGTAGCGGTCCTTCATCGCCGGGTCGAGCCCGACCTCTTTCAGCGCTGCCGAGACGCGTTGCTGCCGCTCTGCCGCCGAGAGGCCGCGGTTCTGCACCAGCAGCCCTTCCTCGACGATCTGCGCCACCGAAAGCCGCGGCGAGAGCGAGCCGTAAGGGTCTTGGAACACGATCTGCATCTGCCGCCGAAGCGGGCGCATCTCCTTGCTGTCGAAGGAATCGATGCGGTCGCCGAGATAGACGATCGGCCCGTCGCTGGAGATCAGCCGCAGCAGCGCTAGGCCGAGCGTGGTCTTGCCGGAACCGGATTCGCCGACCACGCCCACCGTTTGGCCTTCCTGCACATTGACGTCGACCCCATCCACCGCCTTGATATGGCCGACCGTCTTGCGCAGGAAGCCGCGCTTGATCGGGAACCAGACCTTCAGATCCTTGGCCTCTACGATGGTTGGTGCGGAGGCATCCGCCGCGGGCGGCTCGCCCTTCGGCTCCGAGCTCAGCAGATGCTTGGTGTAAGGGTGCTTCGGTGCGGTGAAGATCTGCTTCGTCGCCCCGCGCTCCACGATCTCGCCCTTCGTCATCACGCAGACCCGGTCGGCCATCTTGCGCACGATGCCCAGATCATGGGTGATCAGCAGCATCGCCATGTTGAGCTTTTTGCGAAGCTCCAACAGAAGCTCCAGGATCTGCGCCTGGATGGTGACGTCGAGCGCCGTGGTCGGCTCGTCAGCGATCAAAAGGTCCGGCTCGTTGGCCAGCGCCATGGCGATCATCACGCGCTGGCGCTGCCCGCCGGAAAGCTGATGCGGATAGGAGGCGAGCCGCCCCTTCGGGTCCTCGATGCCGACCGCATCCAGCAACTCCAGCACCCGGGCTCGCGCGGCCTTGGACGAAAGCCCCTGATGGATGATCATCGCCTCGGCCACCTGCGCCTCGATGGTGTGCAGCGGGTTCAGCGAGGTCATCGGCTCCTGGAAGATCATCGAGATCTCGTTGCCGCGGATGCGGCGTAGATCCGATTGCTTCGCCTTCATCAGGTTGTCGCCCTTGAAGACGATCTCGCCGGAAGGGTGCGAGGCGGACGGATAGGGCAGAAGCTGCAGGATGGACAGCGCGCTCACCGTCTTGCCGGAGCCGGATTCGCCGACCAGCGCCAGCGTCTCCCCCTTGCCGATCTCGAAGGAGACGTCGCGCACCGCATGAGTCGGCGTCTCGCCGCGGCCGAAATCGACCGAAAGATCCTTCACCGAAAGCAGCGTCTCGGTTGCGGGCTTGGCTGCCGTTTTGCGGCGGCGTGTGGTCTTGGTTTCGGCCATGAGCGTGACTCAGCTTCCTTGCGCGGTGTCGGCGCAGCCGTCGCATTCGATCTCCACCGTCGCATGGTCGAGGCCGAATTTCTGTTTCAGTTGCTCCTTGATGCCGCGCACCACCGCATCCGCCTTGTCCGCAGACTCGATGCCGGCATGCAGCGTCACCATGGTGCGCTCCTGGGTGATCGCCCAGACATGCACATGGTGGATGTCCTTCACCCCCGGCACCGCTTCGATCAGGGCAGGGCCGATCTCGCGGGTGTCGATTTCCGGCGGTGCGCCTTCCAGCAGGATATGACTGCTTTCCCGCACCACCAGCCAGCCGCTGCGGATGATGATCAGCGCGACCAGCAGCGACAGCAGCGGATCGATCGGCATCCAGCCGGAGAAATAGATCACCGCGCCGGCGATCAGCGCCGCCACCGAGCCGAGCAGATCGCCCATCACATGGATCGCCGCGCCGCGCACATTGAGGTTCTTGCGGTCCGCCCCGTGCAGCAGCAGGAAGGCGCCGATATTGACCAGGAGCCCCAGCGCGGCGATGCCCATCATCAGCCCGCCTTCGACCTTGGCGCCTTCGCTCAGGCGCAGAATCGCCTCGTAGACGATCCAGGCGGAGATCACCAAAAGCGCCATGCCGTTGACGAAGGCGATCAGCACCTGGAACCGGTCGAACCCGTAGGTGCGCTTCCAGTCCGCGGGGCGGCGAGCCAGCCGGAAGCCGAACCAGGCAAGGCTCAGCGAGGCGAAATCGGTGAGCATATGGCCGGCATCGGCGAGCAGCGCCAGAGAGCCGGAGACGATGCCGCCGCCCGCTTCCACCGCCATGAACAGACCGGTGATCAGCGCCGCCAGCCCCATACGCCGCTCGTTCAGATCGTGGCTGTGGCTATGGCCGTGCCCGTGGCTATGTCCATGCGAGCCGTGCATCCTATGTCCTCAACAAACGCGTCATGCCCGGGCAAAGACCCGGGCATCCAGGGCGGCTGGCTCCGAGGGTGCTGCCCTGGATCGCCGGGTCAAGCCCGGCGATGACGAAAGGCGAAGAAACACCGTGCATCGTCAGCCGTCCTTTCCGCCATAGGCCTTGCGCGGGTCGAACGCATCGCGCACCGCCTCGCCGATGAAGATCAGCAGGCTCAGCATAATGCCGATCACGAAGAACGCCGTCAGCCCGAGCCAGGGCGCGTGCAGATTGTCCTTACCTTGCGCCAGCAGCTCGCCCAGCGACGGCGAGCCCGGCGGCAGGCCGAAGCCGAGGAAGTCCAGCGAGGTCAGCGTGGTGATCGAGCCGTTCAGGATGAACGGCATGAAGGTCAGCGTCGCCACCATGGCGTTGGGCAGCAGGTGCTTCCACATGATGGTGCCGTTGGAGAGACCCAGCGCCCGCGCCGCGGTGACGTATTCGAAGTTGCGCGCGCGTAAGAACTCGGCCCGCACCAGCCCCACCAGCGCCACCCAGGAGAAGGCGAGCAGGATGCCGAGCAGGATCCAGAAATTCGGCTCGATCACCGCTGCCACGATGATCAGCAGATAGAGCTGCGGCACGCTGGTCCAGATTTCGATGAAGCGCTGGAAGATGAGATCGGTCCAGCCGCCGAAATAGCCCTGCACCGCGCCGGCCGCCACGCCGATCGCCGAGGAGGCGAAGGTCAGCACCAGCCCGAACAGCACCGAGATGCGGAAGCCGTAGATGATGCGCGCCACCACGTCCCGACCCTGATCGTCGGTGCCGAGCCAGTTCCATTCCAGCTGGTCGTTGCAAGGGTGGAAACCGTCTTCCACTGCCTTCTTGCAATCCTCCGCCGTCAGCGCCCAAGTCGGCTTGGACGGAAAGGCCATCGGCGGATCCTTGTTCTCCGTATTGTAGGAGAAGCGGATCGGCGGCCAGATCATCCAGCCATGGCCTTCCTTGATCAGATCCTGCACCGCCGGGTCGCGGTAATCGGCCTCGGTCTCGAAGATGCCGCCGAAATCGGTCTCCGGATAAGCCGTGAAGACCGGCATGTAGTAGCCGCCCTCGTATTTCACCAGAAGCGGCTTATCGTTGGCGATAAACTCGGCGAACATGCTGATCAGGAACAGGAAAAGGAAGATCCACAACGACCAATAGCCGCGCTTATGCGACTTGAAGATCGCCCAGCGCCGCTTGTTGATCGGCGATAGCCGGTACCAGGACTGCTTGCCCTCGCTGGTCTCGATTTCCTCGACGGCGATATCGGTGGGTGCGTCCAACTCAGACCTCCCGCGTCTCGAAATCGATGCGCGGATCGACCCAGGTATAGGTCAGGTCGGAGACCAGATTGATCACCAGACCGAGCAACGAGAAGATATAGACCGTGGCGAACACCACCGGATAGTCGCGGTTCACCACCGATTCGAAGCCGAGCAGGCCGAGCCCGTCCAGGCTGAAGATGGTCTCGATCAGCAAGGACCCGGCGAAGAACGCACCGATGAAGGCGCCCGGAAATCCGGCGATGATGATCAGCATCGCGTTGCGGAAGATGTGGCCGTAGAGGATCGAGTTCTCCGTCAGCCCCTTGGCCCGCGCCGTCATCACATATTGCTTGCGGATCTCCTCCAGGAACGAGTTCTTGGTGAGGAAGGTGGTGGTGGCGAAGGCCGACAGCGCCATGGCGATCATCGGCAGCACCAGATGCCAGAAATAGTCGAGGATCTGCTCGTACCAGGGAAGCTCCGACCAGTTCTCCGAGACCAGGCCCCGCAGTGGAAACCATTTGAAGAACGAGCCGCCGGCGAACAGCACGATCAGGAACACCGCCACCAGAAAGCCGGGAATGGCGTAGCCGAGGATGATCGCCGAGCTGCTCCAGATATCGAAGCGCGAGCCATCGGAGACCGCCTTGCGGATGCCGAGCGGAATGGAGATGCAATAGGAGATCAGCGTCATCCATAGCCCGAGCGAGATCGAGACCGGCATCTTCTCGGCGATCAGCTTGAGCACCGGCGTGTCGCGGTAATAGCTCTCGCCGAAATCGAACCGCGCATAGTCCCACAAGAGCTTGAAGAAGCGCTCATAGGCCGGCTTATCGAAGCCGAACTGCTTTTCCAGGCTTTTGACGAATTCCGGATCGAGCCCCTGCGCGCCGCGATATTTGGAATTCACCGAGAAATCGCCGGGCGAGGTCTGCGCCCCGCCGCTGCCGGAGAAATCGCCGCCCCCGCCGCTGATCTTCGCCGTCGCCGCCACATCCGTGCCGGTGAGCTGCGCGATCATCCGCTCCACCGGGCCGCCGGGCGCGAACTGCACCACCACGAAGGTCATCAGCATGATGCCGAACATGGTGGGAATGATGAGAAGAAGCCGGCGAAGGATATAGGCTGTCATAGACGTCCGGGACAGGTCTCCGATTGGGCGGCGAGTGTCGCAAAGTTCGACAACTCATGCCACCACTGGCGCATGCGGAAAAGCCCGCGCGCCGCCCAATCGGGATTACTGCCCGAACTCGCAGCAAATATGGCGGAAAACCGCCCCTTACAGAACTGTAACCTCGCCCTCCGGCGTCTGAAACGAGATATCGGCGTATTGGCATTTGCCGGTGCCCTGCTGGAACAGGGTGAGCGCGATCAGCCAGACCCGAACGATTCGCCCCGGCATATCGCCGCCGACATGCTCCGCGTAATCGGCATAGACGTCGCGCTCGTCGCTCACCCATTGCCCGAGCTGCTCCGTGCCGGAGCGCACCGCCACATGAGTCTCCCGATGCGCCCAGGTCGGGATCGGGCAGCGGAAGCCGGTGCCGACCGGGAGATCGCGGCTCCAGAAATAGGTGAGGTCCTGGCCGTTCTCGAACTCCACCGCGATGCTCAAATAGTCGTGGGTGAAGAACTCGTCCTCGCTGACGTCCGACGGCAGCTCTTCCATGCGCCAGGACCAGCGAAGCTTGGTGCCGGGCACGAAGGGAAGCGGCACGTCTTTCAGAAGCAGCCCGCAATCGTTGCTCGCCGAGCAGCAGATCGCGTGTTTGTGCTCTTCGGTCTCGCAATCTTTGTAGATTTCGGCAGGGCCGACGAACCACAGATAATGCCAGCCGTCGGGCGCTGCGACCGGCGCGGTCAGACGGTCGATCTCCGCGGCGATCAGGCCGGAGACATCGCCTTGCGCCAAGAGCTGCTTCAGCGCCTCAACCGGCTCACCCTCCCAGCGGATCACCGCCATGGCAAGATCGCCGTTCACCGCCTCATAGGCTTCCAAGGGCGTTGCCAGCTCGCCGGACCGCGTCGCCCATTCGCCGGGAAAATAGCTGCCGATATAGAGCCGCCCCGACCGGTCCGCGGTGAAGCTGTTGGAGGCGCGGGTGCCGCGGAAGGCCTCGCCATCCTCGCCGATGCGGCACCAGAGCTGGAAATCGGCGCCGATCTCGATCGGCGTGCCGGTCAGCACGGTCTTGCCGGCGGTGAACGTGGTCACCTTGTCGCCGGCGGCAATATCGATGCCGGTATCGATCCAGGGATGCTGCTCCGAGCCAAGCTCGATCAGATGGTGATCGCGGATCAGTCCGTCCGGTGCGGCGGCCAGCAGGGACGCCAGATCGGCTTTGAACTCGCCCGTATCGACAGGCGCGCGTCCGGGACGCATCGCCTCCGCTATCGGCATATCTTGCATCAAATCTTCCTCCAGATGTTTTCTTGTTGTCCGCCGGAAGGTTGCACTATCCTTCTCTTTGTCGCGGGCGGGGGCCGTCTTAGGCTGGTCGAACCCTAGCGAAGCACCCCGGCGCGGGCTTGTAGGAACCTGCTATGCTGCATCCCATCCACTCACAGCTCTATGTCGGATCGGGCCGGTCGGTCTATTGCGGGCCGCTGCAGCATCTGGAAGACCATATTTATGGCTCGGCGGTGCTGCATGTCGGCATCTACGGCCCCTTCAAACTGAAGCGTGCTGGCGGCGACTGGCAGAGCTACCGCATGGCGGTCACCCCGCCGGGCCTGCGCCACGCGCTGGATGTGGCCGGCGGCGTGCACGGCAAGATCTTCGTCGAGGCCGACAGCCCCTATATCAGCGCCTTTTGCCGGCGCTTCCCCTATCGCCGCGACGTCGTCACCCCCTTCGCCGACAGGGACGTGCTGGAATGCTTCCGCTGGATCTATGAGGAGGATCCGGCGCAAGAGGATGTCGAGGCCCGGCTCGATCGGTTCTTGCCGCAAGACGTGCCGCAAGAAGGATCGAGCGAAGGGCTGCTCGATGCGCGTATCCGAAAAGCCGTGGCGCTGATGCTGGCCGAGCCCGACCGCAATCACACAGAGGCGGAGCTTTGCAGCGCGCTGGGGCTTTCCGCCTCCCGCGTGCAGCATCTTTTCAGCGCGCAGACCGGCGTGCCGTTCCGCCGCTACCGCATGTGGAAGCGTCTGTGGCGCTGCGCCGAGCTGCTGCACCAATCCGACAACATGACCTTCGCGGCGGTGGATTCCGGCTTCTCCGACGCCACCCATTTCAGCCGCTGCTTCCGCGACACGTTCGGTATCAATCCGGCCTTCGTGTTCCGCAAGATTGACCGCTTCGATCTGCTGGTCTAGTCGTCGGAGTTCCGCCGGCGCAGAAGAAAGAAGCCGAGCAGCGCCGCAACCGCCAGCGCAATCGCGATATAGGGCAGGGACGAGCCGCCGCTTTCCGCCTGCGTTGCCGCCTCGCTCTCGCCGGTCTTCGCTTGTGCCGCATCGGGCTTCGGCGTCGGCGCGTTTGCCAGCTCATCCGCCTTCGCTTCGTCGAACCACCAGCTATCCAGGATGCCCCGGTCGAAGCGCGGCTTGGTCTTTGGGCGCGAAAACTTGTTCCAATAGGCGACCGTGTGGGACGGCTTATACCAATGCGGCACCCAGTAATGCCCGGCCCGCAGCACCCGGTCGAGCGCGCGCGATGCGGTGATCAGCTCTTCCCGGGATTTCGCGGCGATGACATGGCCGATCAGCTCGTCCACCGCCGGATCGGAGATGCCGGCGAGATTGCGCGAGCCGGGAATCTTGGCGGCCTCGGAGCTGTAATAGGCGCGAAGCTCGGTGCTCGGCGTGTTGTTCATGCCGTAGCGTTCGGTGGTGACGTCGAAATCGAAGCTCTTCAGCCGCTGCTGATATTGCGAGGGGTCCACCATGCGCATCTTGGCGTCGATGCCGAGCCGCCGCAGATTGCTTAAGAACGGCGCCGTCACCCGCTCGAAAGCCGGCTCGAAATTCAGGAATTCGAGGGTCAGCGTCTCGCCCTTGTCGTTCACCCGCACGCCGTTCTCGATCTTCCAGCCCGCCTCGTCCAGCAGCTTGCCCGCCTGTTGCAGCAGGTCGCGGTCATGGCCCGAGCCGTCGGTCACCGGCGGGGTGTAGACCTCTTCGAACGCCGCTTCGGGCACATCGGCCTTCAGCGATTTCAGCAGCGCCACCTCCGCTTCGGACGGCTTTCCTTCCGCCTTCATCGGCGAATTCTCGAAATAGCTCTGGGTGCGCTCGTAGAGCCCGTGGAACAGATTGCGGTTGGTCCATTCGAAATCGAAGGCGAGCCCCAGCGCCTGGCGCACTTTCGGGTCCTTTAGCGCACCGCGCCGCGTGTTGAGGAAATAGCCTTGCGTGCCCGACGGCGTCTCGTCGGGTAGCACCTCCTTCTTCACCTTGCCCGATTGGATCGCCGGGAAGTCGTATTCGGTGGCCCAGACCTTGGAGGTGAACTCCTCGCGGAAATCGTACGTGCCGGCCTTGAACGCCTCCATGGCGGCGGTGCGGTCGCGGAAATATTCGAAGCGGATGCGATCGAAATTCCAGCGTCCGCGATTGACCGGCAGATCCTTGCCCCAGTAATCGGGCCGCCGCTTATAGGTGATATTCCGCCCCTGACGGAAATCGGCGACCGCGTAGGGCCCTGAGCCGAGCGGGGGCTCAAGCGTCGTCTCGTCGAAAGTCTTGTCGGAGTAATAGGCCTTGGAGAAGATCGGCAGCTCGGCCACCACCAATGGCAGATCGCGCACCTGGTCGCCTTCGAAGGTGTAGCGCACCGTCTCCGGATCGATCGCTTCGGCCTTGACCACGTCCCGCAGCATCTGGCGGTAGAGCGGATGGCCTTTTTCCTTCAGCGCCTCGAAGGAATAGACCACATCCTCGGCCCTGAGCGGGCTGCCATCGGAGAATTCCGCTTCCGGCCTAAGCTTGAAGGTGACCGACATCTTGTCGTCGGCGACCTCGGCCGATTTGGCCACCAGCCCATAGACCGCGTCGGGCTCGTCCTGGGCCCGGGTCATCAGGGAATCGAACAGAAGCTCCATCCCCTGGGCCGCATCGCCCTTCAAGATATACGGGTTGAGGCTGTTGAAGGTGGTGACCCCGCCCCAGCCGATCAGCGAGAAGGCGCCGCCTTTCGGCGCATCCGGATCGGCATAGTCGAAATGGGAGAAATCGGGCGGGTATTTCAGATCGCCGAAAGCGGAAAGCCCGTGGCTCTCTTCCGCCGCGACGGCCTTGCCCAGCGGAGCGAAGGCGAGGAGGGGAAGGGCGAGACAAAACCAAAGCGCAAGGCCAAAACCGCTTCGTCGCATGCTCGCCCATCTCCTCATCTGCGGCTATCCGTTGGGCAGCTTGGCTGCCTTCTCCTTGTCGTACCACCAAACCTGCAGGAAGCCCGGCGTCAGGCTCGGCAGGGTCTCCGGCTCGTCATAGCGGTCCCAGAACGCGATCCGGTCCACCGGCGCATACCATTGCGGGATCACCAGATCCTTCCACAACAGCACCCGGTCCAGCGCATGGGTCGCGGCCACCAGCTCCTCGCGGTCCTTGGCGAAGATGATCTGGTCGACCAGCTTGTCCACCGCCGGGTCCTTGATGCCGATCAGGTTCTGGCTGCCGGGCCGGTCGGCCGCCGCCGAGCCCCAATAGGCCCGCTGCTCGTTGCCCGGCGAGCGCGACTGGGCAAAACCGCTGACGATGATGTCGTAGTCGAAATTCTGCAGGCGCCGTGTGTACTGCGCCGAATCCACCAGCCGGATGGTGCCCTTGATGCCGAGCCGCGAAAGATTGCGAAGGTAGGGCTGGATCACGCGCTCGAACAGCGGCGAGACGATCAGGAACTCCACCTTCATTTGTTCGCCGGTCTTGGCATTGGTGAGAACGCCGTTCTTCACCTCCCAGCCGGCCTCTTTCAGCAGCATCATGGCTTTGCGCAAGTTGGTGCGGATGCCGCCTTCGCCGTCTGTGGTGGGGTTCTCATGCACCTTGGTGAAGACCTCCGGCGGCACTTCGCCTTTCAGCGCGTTGAGGATCTCCAGCTCTCGCCCCTCCGGCAGCGCTTCGGGCGAGGCGAGCTCGGTATTCTCGAAGAAGCTGCGGGTCCGCTTGTACTGGCCGAAGAACAGGTTCTTGTTCGACCATTCGAAGTCGAAGGCGAGGTTGAAGGCGCGCCGCACCCGGGGATCGTCGAATTTGCTGCGGCGGAGGTTCAGCACGAAGCACTGCATCGGCTGCGGCGTCTCCAGTTTCACCTCCTGGCGCTGGACCCAGCCCTTCTCCACCGCCTCGAAATCGTAGCCGGTGGCCCAGTTCTTGGCGCTGGTCTCGCGATGATAATCCAGCGAGCCCGCTTTGAAGGCTTCGAACGCCACCGTGGGATCGCGGTAATAGTCGAAGCGGATCTCGTCGTAATTCCACTGCCCCTTATTCACCGGCAGATCCTTGCCCCAGTAATCGCGCACCCGGCTGTAGCTGATGGAGCGGCCGGGATTGACCTTGTCGATCTTGTAAGGGCCGGAGCCGAGCGGCGGCTCCATGGTGGTCTTCAGAGGATCGCGAGTGTTGCCGTTCGTGTCCTTCCCCGTCCAGTAATGCTTCGGAAGGATGGTGAGCTGCCCCATGATCATCGGCAGCTCGCGATTGTTCTTGCTGTCGAAATGGAAGGTGACTTGCCGCTCGCCGGTCTTCTCCGCGCCGGTCACGTTCTTGTAGTAGAGGCCGAGCCGCGGATTGGCCTCCTTGTTCACCTTCAGGCTGTAGATCACATCCTCCACCGTGATCGGCTCGCCGTCATGCCAGCGCGCTTCGTCCCGGAGCTTGAAGGTGACGGAGGAATAATCGTCCGGATAGGAGACCCATTCGGCGATCTGCCCGTACGCGGTGGAATCCTCCTCCAGGCTGTCGGCCATCAGGGGCTCATAGCTCAGCCCGAGCCCGGCCGCCGATTCGCCCCGATAGAGCACTGGGTTCAGGCTATCGAAGCCGCCGATCGCGGCCATGCGCACCCGGCCGCCTTTCGGGGCATCGGGGTTCACATAGTTGAAATGGGTGAAGTCGGCCGGATATTTCGGCGTACCGATCAGCGACAGCGCATGGTGATGGGCGTCCTCGGCTTGCGCCTTAGGCGCCAATGGCAGCGCGAGCGCCGCGACAAGAGCGGCGGTGGCGGCGAGAGGAAAACGGCGTCGGGGGAAAAGCATCATGACTGGTCCGATTGTAATGAGGGCCAGGAGACGCGGCAAAGGCCAATCATCCGCTTGCCGCGGCGGCCGACGTGGCGTTGGAAAAGCGGCGCAAAGTTGCCCCCGCGCCGCTCGTTTTGCGGATTTGGGGTCTTACCATGGCAGCCCCGAACCCCAAATGAATTATCGGTTAGGTGGTGAACCGCCAAAACAAAACGGGCACCGGCGTCTAACCGGTGCCCGCTTCGAAAACAGGTCTTGAGAAGAGGCGCGAGCCTTACTCGGAGCCGCCTTCTTCAGGCAGCGGCTTCGGATCGTCGCTCAGCGTGCGCAGGTAAACGATGATGTCGGCGCGCTTTTTGGCATCGGGAATGCCCGGGAACATGGCCATCTTGGTGCCCGGAATATGCACCGCCGGATGCTCGATCATGTCGTCGAGCGCAGCGTAGGTCCAATCGCCGCCATGGTCCTTCACCGCCGTGGAGTAGTCGTAGCCCTCATGGCTGCCGACCGGACGATCCACGATGTTCCAGAGGTTCGGGCCGACCGTGTTGGGGCCGCCCTTATCCACAGTGTGGCAGCCCTTGCAGATGCCGGCCGCAGCTTCGCCCTTTGACACGCTGGCATCGGCCAGCATAGCCAGGACAGGATCCGGCCCGGCGTCGGCGGGCGCTTCGGCCTCGGCCTTGGCGCCTTCTTCCTTGCCGCCTTCCACATGCATACCGGCAGTATCGGTCTCGTGTTCTGCGGTGATGATGTTAATCATCGTGCGCGTACCGAAAAATAGGACTAAAGCGGCCAATACGGCCATCGCGATTTGATTGAGGCGGTAACTATTCATCTTGGTTCTTCCCCCCGGGATACAAAGGCGTCTTATGACCTTTTGCGGCGGCGGCTGAGACTAATGGGCGCCCCACGCCATGGCAACTAAAGCGATGAACACAGCAAACGAGCCAAAAAGCCGCTACACCGAATTGTCGACGGCCTGTTATGTCGAGCAAATCCAATATGTGCAAGACTCTCATTGTTATTCCTGCGCGGCTTAAAGCAAGCCGTTTGCCCGATAAACCCATGGCGATGATCGGAGATGCCCCGATGATCGTTCATGTTTGGCGCCGCGCGGCGGAAGCCCGCTGCGGTGAGGTGTTTGTGGCAACCGATTCTGAGGAAATCCGGCAAGCGATTCTGGGAGCCGGCGGCAAGGCGGTGATGACCGGCGGCCATCACCAGAGCGGTTCGGACCGGATTTTCGAGGCGCTGCAAGAGATTGATCCGGAAAACCAGGTCGAGGCCATCGTCAATCTGCAGGGCGATTTGCCGACCCTCGACCCCCATCTGGTGGAAGCCTGCCTTGGCGCCTTGCACGAGGGCGAGGCCGATATCGCCACGCTCGCCGCCGAGATCACCGAGGAGGAGGAGCGCGAGAATCCCAACGTGGTCAAGGTGGTGGGCGCCGCCACGGCCACCCCGGACGTGCTTCGGGCGCTGTATTTCACCCGCGCCACCGCCCCCCATGGCGAAGGGCCGCATTATCATCACATCGGAATTTATGCCTATCGCCGCCAGGCGCTGGAGCGCTTCGTCGCCATGCCGCAATCGGCCCTAGAGCAGCGCGAGAAGCTTGAGCAGCTGCGCGCCCTTGAAGCGGGCATGCGCATCAATGTGGCGCTCGTTGACACCGTTCCGCTCGGTGTCGATACTCCGGCCGATCTTGAGCGGGCGCGGGCCTTTCTCAGCACTTCCGGACAATCATGAGCAAAAGTCCTTACATCGCCTATCAGGGCGAGCCGGGCGCCAATTCGCACCTCGCCTGCGTCGATGCCTATCCCGATATGGAGCCGCTGGCCTGCGCCACCTTCGAGGATGCGCTCACCGCGGTGAAATCGGGCGAGGCGGCGCTTGCCATGATCCCGATTGAGAATTCGGTGGCCGGCCGCGTCGCCGATATCCATCATCTTCTTCCCGAGTCCGGCCTGTTCATCATCGGCGAGCATTTCGAGCGGGTGCGCCACCAGCTCCTCACCCTGCCCGATGCGCCGCTGGACGGGCTGAAGACCGTGCACAGCCACACCATGGCGCTCGGCCAATGCCGCAAGGTGATCCGCGAGCTGAAGCTGAAACCGGTGACCGAGGCCGATACCGCCGGTGCCGCCAAGGATCTGGCCGAATCCAAGGACAAGACCCGCGCCGCCATCGCCTCCGGCCTGGCCGCGGAGATCTACGGTCTCAAGGTCGCCCGCTCCGATATCGAGGATGCCGAGCACAACACCACGCGTTTTGTGATCCTGGCCACCGAACCCAAGACGCCAGAATTCAAGACGCCCGAGCCCGGAAACGGGCCCGTCATCACCACCTTCGTGTTCCGGGTGCGCAACGTGCCGGCGGCGCTCTATAAGGCGCTGGGCGGTTTCGCCACCAACGGCATCAACATGACCAAGCTGGAATCCTATCAGCTCGGCGGCTCGTTCAATGCCAGCCAGTTCTATGCCGATATCGAGGGCCATCCGGAAGACCGCCTGGTCAAGCTCGCTTTGGAGGAGCTGGCCTTCTTCTCGGCGGAGCTGAAGATCCTCGGCACCTATCCGGCCAGCCCCTTCCGCGCCAAGATCAACGCGCAAAGCGACTAGGTCCGTTTCGCCCCGAATCGCGTATCCTTTGCCCGTTGCTGCCGAAGGAGGGCGAAGATGATCGGCCTGACTGTCGCTGCCTTAAGCGTGGCTTTGCCGCTACTCCATCTTTTCTTGAGCAAGCAGCCGCGCGGCAAGCTCCGCGTGCTGCGCATTCTCCTGCTCTACGCCCTGGTCCTCGGCGTCGGCGTCATGGGGCTGATCTTCGGCTTCATTCCCCATATTTTCTTCGCTGCCGAGACCGCCAAGGAAATCGGCTGGGCGCCGGGAAGCCCGTTCCAGACCGAGGTCGGCATCCATGACGGTGCCTGGGGTGTGCTCGGCTTCCTCTGTATCTGGATCGGCGGCACGTTCTGGCTGGCGACGGGGCTCGGCTGGGCGCTGTTCATGCTCGGCGCCACCATCGGCCATGTCTACCAGACCGTCGCCCACGGCAATTACGCGCCCTACAATTTCCTGATGATCTTTTCCGACGGATTCATCGCGCTCTGGCTGCTTTTGCTGCTGTTTCTGTATTGGCGCGAAGGCGGATTTTCCGGCCGCGTCGCGTGACCGCAGCCCCCGCAGCCCGGGTTGAGGGTTGCTAAGGACGGTCCGATAGCCGATATACTGCCGTTAGGGAGGTTGGCAGCAGGCGCGTGCCTCGCCAACCGGGTCAGGTCCGGAAGGAAGCAGCCCTAACGAGCGTTTCGCGGGTTGCTCGTCCAGCCTCCCGCTTCTACCGCCCACCTCGCGTGACGTTCTTTAATTCCGCCGCGCCCAAGGTCTTTTGAAGGGCATTATCGGGCTTGCGAGCGGTTCGTTTGGGATTTTTGCCCCTATGGCCGGAGCCGGAGAGATAGACCCCGCAAAGCCCGCTCCCGAGAGCCACACCGCGCTCGCCCGCAAATACCGCCCCAACACCTTCGCCGAGCTGATCGGCCAGGATGCGATGGTGCAGACCCTGAAGAACGCCTTCGCGCAGGGCCGCATCGCGCAAGCCTATATGCTCACTGGCGTGCGCGGCGTCGGCAAGACCACCACCGCGCGGCTCATCGCCCGCGGGCTGAATTACGTCGGCGCCGACGGCGAGGGCGGCCCGACCATCGATCTGGCGCAGGAGGGCGAGCATTGCCGGGCCATTCTGGAAGGCCGTCATCTCGACGTGATCGAGATGGACGCCGCCTCCCATACCGGCATCGACGATATCCGCGATCTCATCGACAGCGCCCACTACAAGCCCAACACGGCGCGCTACAAGGTCTACATCATCGACGAGGTGCACATGCTCTCCAAGGCGGCCTTCAACGGCCTGCTCAAGACCTTGGAGGAGCCGCCGGAGCACGTGAAGTTCATCTTCGCCACCACCGAGGTGCGCAAAGTCCCGGTGACCGTGCTGTCCCGCTGTCAGCGCTTCGATCTGAAACGCATCGATATCGAGCCGCTCACCGGCCATCTCGCCAAGGTGGCGGCAGCCGAGAACGCCAAGGCCGCCGAACCGGCTTTGGCCCTGATCGCAAAATCGGCGGAAGGCTCGGTGCGCGATGCGCTCTCTATTCTGGACCGGGCACTGGCCTTCGCCACCGGCGAGCTCACCGCCCAAGACGTCAGCGGGCTTTTGGGCCTCGCCGATCGCGGCCGCATCTTCGATTTGCTGGAGACCGTGCTGAAGGGCGAGACCGGGGCTGCGCTGGAGCAGCTTGCCGGCCTCAACCGCGACGGTGCCGAGCCGGCTCAGGTGATCGCCGATCTCGCCGAGGCGGTGCATGCCGTCACCCGCATCAAGGCGACCGGCGGCAAGATCGCCGACGGCGCCATGCCGGAGGCGGAGACCGAGCGCGCGGTGGCGCTGGCCAAGACGCTTTCCATTCCCGTTCTCGCTCGCGCCTGGCAGATGCTGCTGAAAGGTCATGAGGAGGTGCAGAACGCGCCCCGGCCTTTGGCTGCCGCCGATATGGTGCTGGTGCGCATCGCCTATACCGCCGACCTTCCCACCCCCGGCGATCTCGTCGGCCGGATTGAGAAGGGGGAGGGCGGCGCCGCGCCGAATAGCGGTAAGAGCGGATCGGGCGGCCAGCCTGCCGCGCCGCAGCGCGATCCGGCCCCTGTCGCCAGCTTGCGGGAGGAGGCGGAACGCCGCAAAGCCCCACCGCCGCAGGCCGAAGAGCCGCCGCCTTACCAGCCGCCGCAAGAGGCCGATCCCGGTCCCGCCCTGCCGCAGCCCAAAAGCTTCGAGGATGTGATCTCGCTCGCCGAGGAGAATCGCGACCTGATCTTGAAGCGCAAGCTGATGGAGGAGGTGCGCCTGGTGCGTTTCGCGCCGGGCAAGATCGTGATCAAGCCGACGCCGACGGCGCCCAAGGAGCTGGCCCAGGAGATCAAGCGCTGGCTTGAGATCTGGACCGGCTCGAGCTGGGCGGTGATCGTCGATATGGAGGCCGAAGGCGAGGCGACCCTCGGCGAGAAGCGCCGCGAGGCGCGTGCCGCCGAGATTGCCGAGATCAGCAGCCATCCGGCGATCAAGGAGGTGTTTGCCCACTTCCCGGATGCGAAAATTGAGGATATCCGGCCGCTCTCCGAAGAAACCGGCGAGCCGGAACCGGAAACCGATATGGATCAGCCATTCGCCGATGAACGGCGCAAAGAGGATGGAAGAAGCGGATGAAGAACTTGATGGGCATGATGAAGCAGGCCCAGGAGCTGCAAGGCCGCATGGCCGAGCTGCAGGCCGAGCTTGCCGATGCGACCGTGGACGGCGTCTCCGGCGGCGGCATGGTCACCGTCACCTTGAACGGCAAGGGCGAGATGACCGGCGTGAAGCTCGATCCCTCGCTGATGAAGCCCGACGAGGCCGAGATCGTCGAAGACCTCATCGTCGCCGCCCATAACGACGCCAAGGCCAAGGTCGAGGCGATGATGCAGGAGAAGATGAAGGGCCTCACCGGCGGCCTGTCGCTCCCGCCGGGAATGAATCCCTTCGGCGGCTAGCCTGCCGCCCGCGCCGCCGCGGCCCCCAGCGTGCCGCGATATGACGCAAAGATCGCGCGGCGAAAACCGCCTATAATCCCGACTTTCCGAAGTTGAGCCGGCCCCACCGCGAAAGCTCAAGGCCGGCCGAAAAATGCTCGGCAAACAAAAAACGTCGCCGCAGCAAACGGTCGAGCTTGCCATGAGGCTTTGCCACGAGGCTCGCCTTGCCCGCGGCATCCATAGGGATTGGGACGCTCAAGCAGTCGGCGCACTGAAGTTCCAACGCTAAGAAGAGTCCAAGGTTTTAAAATGAAGACTGGCACCAAACTCCCCAAGGTCACGTTCCGCACCCGCGTGCGTGACGAGTCCATCGAAGGACCGAACCCGTTCCGCTGGGAAGACAAGACCACCGATGATTATTTCGCCGGCAAGCGCGTCATCCTGTTTTCGCTGCCCGGCGCCTTCACCCCCACCTGCTCCACCTATCAGCTGCCCGGCTTCGAGAAAGCCTTCGACACGTTCAAGGAGCTCGGCGTCGACGACATCTACTGCCTGTCGGTCAACGACAGCTTCGTGATGAACAAATGGGCCCAGGCGCAGGAGCTGGAGAACGTCAAGGTGATTCCGGACGGCTCGGGCGAGTTCACCCGCCGCATGGGCATGCTGGTCGACAAGAGCAATCTCGGCTTCGGCATGCGCTCCTGGCGCTACGCCGCCATCGTCAATGACGGCGTGATCGAGGCGTGGTTCGAGGAGCCGGGTCTCGGCGACAACCACCCCGAGGACCCTTACGGCGTAAGCTCGCCGGAGACCCTGACCGAGTATCTCGAAAAGGCCGACGAGTCCGCCGCCGCGTAAGCGTTCGGCATCAACAAGGCTCGGCCCGCGTGCTAACGTGACCGGCATGGAGGCGAGGCGGTGATTCCCGCCTGGCCTCCGGCTTTTCTCGGCAAATCCTTTGTTGGCAAGCAAGCGATGGCGCGCGGCACTGCAAGTCCCGAAATCGAGCATCTGATTCAGCTTCTGGCGCGGCTGCCGGGGCTCGGCCCCCGCTCGGCCCGGCGTGCGGCGCTCAATCTGGTGCAGAAGAAAGAGCAGCTGTTAGAGCCGCTCGCCTCCGCCCTCAACGTCGCCAAGGACACCATCGTCACCTGCGAGGTTTGCGGCAATATCGACACCGCCAATCCCTGCAGCATCTGTACCGACGAGACCCGCGACCGCTCGCTGATCTGCGTGGTGGAGGAGGTCGGCGATCTGTGGGCGCTGGAGCGGGCCGGCGTGCTGCGCGGCCTCTACCATGTGCTCGGCGGCACCTTATCGCCGCTCGACGGCATCGGCCCCGAAGACCTCGCCATCGGCAGCCTGATCGAGCGCGCCAAGGATCCGCGCGTCACCGAAGTGCTGCTGGCGCTCAACGCCACGGTCGAGGGCCAATCCACCGCCCATTTCATCTCCGAGCAATTGCAAGGGGCCGGCGTCTCCATATCGCGCCTTGCCCATGGCGTTCCCGTCGGCGGCGAGCTCGACTATCTCGACGACGGCACCCTCGCCGCGGCCATCAAGGCCCGCAAGGCGGTTTAGGGGTTATTCCTCCTCCATCTCGTCCAGCAGGCCTTCGAAGCCGGCCTTCATCTCGTCGAAACAGGCGGGCGACAGTTGCAGCTTGCCCATCATCTCCAGCCAGACGCCGCGTTCGATCTCGCTACCGCTGAAGGCGCCGGCAACGAAGCTGGCGACGGTGGCGCCGATCATCGCCAAGATCCATTTCGCAGTCGTACTCATGGGCTTTCCTTGCCGATCTGTGCGCGCCGCTTGGTTGGTACCAAAGGCGTGGCTGTCTAGGGAACCCGCGGCGCTGGAGCCGGCGGCGCCTCCACCGGCGGTTTTTCCGTCCACGGCGCCACCTTGAACAAAAGCAGCATGCCGGGAATGGCGATGAAGGCGCAGAGGATGAAGAACTGCGTCCAGCCCACTGCATCGACGATAAAGCCCGTCGAGGCATTGGCCAAAGTGCGCGGCACGGCGATGAAGCTTGAGAACAGCGCGAACTGGGTGGCGGTGAAGGCCTTGCTGGTCTCCCGCGCCATGAAGGCGGTCAGCGCGATGGTGCCGAGCCCGACGCCGAGATATTCCCCGCTCACCACCACGAACAGCCCGGGGAGCGAATGCCCCGCCTGGCTCAGCCAGATATAGGGCACGATGGTGCCGAGCTGCACGAAGCCGAACAGCCACAGCGCCCGGTTGATGCTCACCTTCAGCATGATGATGCCGCCGAGCACCCCGCCGGCGATGCTGGCCCACAGCCCTGCCACCTTGGCCACCGAGCCGATCTCGGTCAGGCTGTAGCCCATATCGATATAGAACGGCGTCGCCAGCGCCGTGGCCATGTTGTCCCCCAGCTTGTAGAGGAACAGGAAGGCCAGGATGGCCAGCCCTGTCTTGAGCCCGCCGTCGCGGCTGAAGAACTCCACGAAGGGATCGACCACCGCCTCGCGCAATGTATGCGGCGCCAGCGCATCGTCGCTCACCTCCTTGATCAGCATGGTGGTGGCGATGCCGATCAGCATGAAGCCGCCAGTGACCCAGAACACCACCGACCAGGGCTGATGGTCGGCGAGGATCAGGGCCAGCGCTCCGGGCACCAGGCCGGAGAGCCGGTAGGCATTGACGAAAATCGAGGTGCCGGTCCCGAGCTCGTCATCGGCCAGGAGCTCGCGCCGATAGGCATCGATCACGATGTCCTGGCTGGCGCTGAACAGGGCGACGATGAAGACCACCGCGACGATGCTTTGCAGCGAGGTGGCCGGATTGAACCCGCCGAGCACGCCGATGGAGATGAGCAGAACGAGCTGCACCAGAAGCGCCCAGCCCCGCCGCCGGCCGAGAAACGGCAGCTTGTAGCGGTCCATCAGGGGCGACCACAGGAATTTCCAGGTATAGGGAAGCCCGACCAGGGCGAACAGGCCGATGGTGGCGAGGTCCACGTCGTTGCTGCGCAGCCATGCCGGCACCAGCGAAATCAGCACATAGAGCGGCAGGCCGGAGCTGAAGCCGAGGAAGACGCAGGCCAGCATCTTGCGGCTGAACAGAATCTCGGTCCAGCTGCGGCGGATATCCGCCAGGCTCGGCTGCTCGTCCGTTTCTCCGGTCCCCGTCATCATCCTCGCCCTTCGCGGTCCTTCGCCGCGGCGCCCGTCCGCAACGTTTCCCTGGCTGCCACGTTTGTCCCGCCACAGGCAAACTTAAAACAGGAGCCTTGCGTTATGGCGAAGCCCGAATGCCGCGTCGTCGGCATCGACCATCTGGTGATCCGCGTCAGTGATTACGAAAAATCCAAGCGCTTCTATGGCGCGCTGTTCGCCTTTCTCGGCTTCGAAGTGCTGGCGGAATATGGCGACATGATCGGCTGGACCAACGGCAAGACGCGGTTTTGGATCGGCCAGGCCGACGCGGAGGGCAAGAAGCACAAGCACCGCATTGGCGATGTCGGCTTCCACCACTACGCTTTCGAGCTGCGCAACCGCAACGATGTCGACGAATTGCAGGATTTCCTGAAAGCCCAGGGCGCGACCATCGTCGATCCGGCCGATGAGTATTACGACGATTATTACGCCGTGTTCTTTCTCGATCCCGACGGGCTCAAGCTGGAAGGCATGAAATGGGGCGAAAGGACCGGGGGCGAGGCTTGAGCAATTATGGCGCCTGGTCGCGTTTGCTCGTTGCCCCGCCCCGGATCTTCATCACGCCGGTTCCTTGCAGGACGGCGTAGACCAATGCCGTGGACCAGCTGATCAGCATCACGCCGTTCAGCGCCGTGATCGGTCCCAGAAGCCGCCACTCATCCACCGGCACGATGTCGCCATAGCCGAGCGTCGTGTAGTTGGAGAAGGCGAAATAGACCAGCGGCGTGTTGGGCGGCGCGGCGTCCACCCATTCATAGGTGAGCGCCCAGACCCGCACCTCCACGTAGTGGGCGATGACCAGAAGCACGCCGGTGGTGATGATCACGGCCGAACGCTGGATCAGGTCGGAAAACCCCCAGCCATAGAGCGTCCAGGATCTGTTGGCGATGCGCTCGGCGGTGTGCACGATGACGGCCAGCAGCACCGAATGGATCACCAGATTGACCGCGCTGGTGCCCCCGCCGACCATCAGCTCGTCCCAGGTCGCTTCCAGTCCCACCCCCGGTGTCAGCATCGCGCCTCTATTCCCCCGCCAGAAAGTCGGCCTGCGCGCGCGGCTTCGGCGTGTCCTCGCGCTGGATGCGCGGTCCTGCGGCGCGGGCAGGTTGTGAAATCTCCGAAGGGCTCTGATCGAACTCTAAGTTCTCGATCTTGCGCCCGCGCTTGGCGATCTTCTCCGACGAGGTGACGATCTGGTCGATATCCTTGTTGGCTTGCGCGAAATGGCTTTGCAGGTTCAAAACCCGGTCGCCCAGCCTGCCGATATCGGCGGCCAGCATCGCCACTTCCTTCTGGATCAGCCCTGCCTGCTCGCGCATCTGCACGTCCTTCAGGATCGCCTGCATGGTCTGCACCGCCAGCATCAGCATGTTCGGCGCGCAGATCACCACGCGGGACCGGTGCGCCTTCTGCACCAGATCGGAGAAATGCTCCGCCAGATCGGCATAGATGGATTCGGAGGGCACGAAAAGAATCGCCGTATCCTGGGTCTCGCCGGGGATGAAATAGCGCGCCGCGATATCGTCGATATGCTTGGCGACATCGGTCTTGATACGCCGCGCCGCCTCTTTGCGCTCGGCTTCGGAACGCGCCACCCGGAAGGCTTCGAAGCCTTCCAGCGGGAATTTCGCATCCACCACCACGCCGGCCTCGGTGTTGGGCATATGCAGCATGCAGTCGGGCCGGCGGCCGTTGGAGAGGGTCGGCTGGAAGCTGTAGGAGCCCTTGGGCAGCCCATCGGTGATGATGGTCTCCATGCGCATCTGGCCGAAGGCGCCGCGCGCCTGCTTGTTGGCCAGGATCTGCTGCAGGCTCACCATGTTGGAGGAGAGATCGGTCAGGTTCTTCTGCGCCGTGTCGATCACCGCCAGCCGCTCGTTCAGCTTGGCGATGCTCTCATGGGTCTTGCGGCTGGTCTCGGTGAGGTCGGCGCCGACCCGGTGGCTCATCCGGTCCAGCCGCTCGTTGACGGCGCGGGCAAGCTCGCCATGGCGGTTGACCGAGACCTCGGCCAGGGTCTGCAGCCGCACCTTCAGCTCCGTCATCTGCTCGTCCGAGCTGCGGGCCTCGGATTTTCGCCGCGACAGCATCACGATGAAGGTGATCAGCAGTGCGAGCAGGATCAAAACGCCGAGCCCTGCGATGCCCAGCAGCACCAGCATCGGATCGAGGGACAGCGTGCCGATTTGAATGGGTTCGGAAAACATCGGCGCACTGTATCCGATTCGGACGCTGCTCAAGACCAAAACGGGAACATTTGCACGGCACTCTCCCCAGCAATCGGTGCCGGACGTCACTCCCTCTCCTTCGTCACCCCCGGGCTTGACCCGGGGGTCCATGCCGTTACCCCTCGGCAACGAATGGTCCCTGCTAGCAAGCGCTGAACTTGCGTCACGGAAACGGCGTGGATGCCCGGCCTCTTCTATGCGCTATCGCGCTCGGCGCTACTTGAGCGCGGTCCGGGCATGACGATGGTGTTTGCAGCGGGAGCCTGGGCCACAGCCCTTCCAGTTGACCGCCGGGCCGCGCCGCCTTATCTCAGCCGCATATGAGCACGTTACCCATCATCACCATCCCCGATCCGGTGCTGCGCCAGGAGGCGGAGCAGGTCGAGCGTATCGACGACGATCTGAAGCGTCTGATCGACGACATGTTCGACACCATGTACGAGGCGCCCGGCATCGGCCTGGCCGCGCCGCAGATCGGCGTGCTGCGCCGGCTTGTCGTCATGGATCCGGCGCGGGACGACGACGAGCCCGAGCCGCTGGTGATGATCAACCCGACCATTCTGGAGCGCTCCGAGGCGATGCGCAGCCACGAGGAGGGCTGCCTCTCCATCCCCGAGCAGACCGCCGAGATCGAGCGCCCGGCGATCATCCGCGTCTCCTATCTCGACGCGGAAGGCAAGCCGCAAGAGGGCAGCTTCGAGGATCTCTGGTCCACCTTGGTGCAGCATGAGGTCGACCATCTGAACGGCGTGCTGTTCATCGATTATCTCTCGCGGCTGAAGCGCGACATGATCGTACGCAAGCTCACCAAGTCGAAAAAGGCCGAGGTGCTTTAGAGGCCGCGCTTGGATAGCTTAAAGCCGATATCCGACGACGCCACGCTCGTTCCGGGAAGCGCCCTGGCGCTGTTCACCGATCTTTACGAGCTCACCATGCTCCAGGCCTATTTCGACGAGGCCCTGGAGCATGAGGCGGTGTTCAGCCTGTTCGTCCGGCGCCTGCCGAAGACGCGCAACTATCTGCTGGCTTGCGGCCAGGAGACGGTGCTGGACTATTTGGAAAGCCTCGCCTTCAGTGATAGCGATCTCGCTTATCTCGAAACGCTCGGTCTGTTCTCCGAGCCCTTCCTCCGCCATCTCGCCGATTTCCGCTTCCGCGGCGATGTTTATGCGATAGCCGAAGGAACGCCGGTCTTCGCCAATGAGCCGATCCTGGAGATCGTCGCCCCGCTGCCGCAGGCCCAGCTCATCGAGACCCTGGTGATGAACCAGATCAATCTGGCCACAACGCTGGCCTCCAAGGCGGTGCGCGTGGTCGATGCGGCGGACGGGCGGGCGGTCGTCGATTTCGCGCCCCGCCGCATGCAGGGGATCGACGCGGCGCTGAAAGCGGTGCCCGCCTTTCATGTCGCCGGCGTCGCCGGCACCTCCAACGTCCTGGCCGGCAAGCTCTACGGCGTGCCCCTCTCCGGCACCATGGCCCATAGCTATATCCAGGCCCATGACGACGAGATGGAGGCCTTCCGCGCCTTCACCAAGATCTTTCCCGAGACCATTCTCCTCGTCGATACCTACGACACCCTGGCCGGCGTCGATAAGGTCATCGCGTTGGCACGCGAGCTGGGCGAAGACTTCGGTGTTCGCGCCATAAGACTGGATTCCGGCGATCTGGCGGAGCTTGCCAAACAGGCGCGCCGTCGCCTCGATGCGGCAGGGCTCGGCCAAGTGGAAATCTTCGCCAGCGGCGGGCTGGACGAATATGCCATCGCCGAACTGGTTGCCGCCGGTGCGCCGATCGACGGGTTCGGCGTTGGCACTGCCATGGGGCTGTCGAGCGATGCGCCCGGTCTCGACCTGGTCTATAAGCTGACATCCTATGCCGGCGAGGGGCGCATCAAGCTCGCCACCGGAAAGCCGGTTCTGCCCGGGCGCAAGCAGGTCTTCCGCATCGAGGAGGGCGGCATCGCCCGCCGCGATATCATTGCCCGCGAAGGCGAAACCCTCGGCGGCCAGCCGCTGCTCGAGCCGGTCATGCGCGGCGGCAAGCGCCTTAACCCCGCTCTGAGCCTCGATCGAAGGCGCGACTATGCCGCCATCGAATGCGCCAAGCTGCCGCCGGCCTTGCGCGGACTGGAGCCGGCCGATCCGCCCTATACGGTCGAGATCAGCCCCGCGCTGCAGGCCTATCAGGACGAGATCCGCAACGAGATCGAGGAAGAGAACGCGGCCTAGCGCTTAGCGCACCGCTTATCGGAAACTCGTGCTAAACACCCCGCCATGATGCGTATCGTCTTTATGGGCACGCCGGATTTCTCCGTGCCCACCCTCAAAGCCATTCTCGATGCCGGCCACGATGTGGTGGCGGTCTATAGCCAGCCGCCCCGCGCCGCCGGCCGCGGCATGGATCTGCGCAAGACCCCTGTGCACGCCTTCGCCGAGAGCCAAGGCCTCACCGTGCTCACCCCCGAAAGCCTGAAATCGGAAGAAGAGCAGGCGCGATTCAAGGCGTTTCACGCCGATCTCGCCGTGGTCGTCGCCTATGGGCTGATCCTGCCGAAGCCGATCCTGGAAGCCCCACGCCTCGGCTGCTTCAACCTGCATGCCTCGCTGCTGCCGCGCTGGCGCGGCGCCGCCCCGATCCAGCGCGCGATCATGGCCGGCGATGCCGAGAGCGGCAATTCCATCATGCGCATGGATGAAGGGCTGGATACCGGTGATGTCTGTCTGCAATCCCACATCCCGATTCCGCTCGCGATGAGCGTCGGCGAATTGCACGATGCACTGGCCGAAGATGGCGCGCGGCTCATGGTCGAGGCGCTGTCCCGCGCCGAAGCCGGAACGCTGGACTGCGTTTCCCAAAGCGCCGAAGGCGTCACCTATGCGGCGAAAATCAAGCCGGAGGACGGGCGTATCGATTGGTCGAAACCGGCGGCAGAGATCCACAACCAGATCCGCGGCCTCGCACCCCGCCCCGGCGCCTGGTTCGAGCTGGAGCGCGACGGCAAGCGCGAGCGGGTGAAGGTGCTGCGCGCCGAGCTTGGCAAGGGCCAGGGTACGCCTGGCACGCTGCTCGACGACACGCTAACGGTTGCCTGCGGGGAAGGGGCGCTGCGTCTGCTTCAGGTTCAGCGCGCCGGCAAGAAGGCGATGCAGGCGGAGGATTTCCTGCGCGGCATGCCGCTTGCCGCCGGCAGCCGTCTCAATTGAGCTCAGCTCAGATCGTCCGGCCCGATCTCCACCGTATCGGCATGGCCGAAGCCCTTGCTGTAATCGATCACCGAGATCACCTTGGGCACCAGGCGGACGAGATGCACTTGGCTCGGATCGGGAACGGGAAAATCGATCACCCCGGGATATTTCTGGGCCATCAGCGCCGCCGCATTCTCCATGCTGCTCTCGTCCACAAAGGCATGCGCCGCCATGGAGAGGCCTTCGATGGAATGCATATCGGTGACGTCGTGATCGATGGTCACCGAAACCCGGTTGTCATGGGCGAGATTGGCGGCCTTTTGGCTGCCGCGGTCGCAGACGAAATACAGCGTCAGCCCGCTATTGCCGAAACCCACCGTGGTGTTTTGCGGCCAGCCATCGGGCCTTATGGTGGCGACGCTCATGATGCGGTTGTCGCCGAGAATGGAGAGTGCTTTCTGCTTCAGAGAATTTTCCATAACCCTATCCGCCTTTGGGGTTCGAGATTTGGATTTGAGCCGAGCTTGCCGAGACCCGCGCCCAAGCCGAGATCTTGACCCAAGCATTGAGCAGGACGCCGCCGCGATCAACTATGCCCCGCTATAAGCTGACAATCGAATATGACGGCACGCCCTATTGCGGCTGGCAGGCGCAGGAGACTGTGCCTTCCGTGCAAGGGCGTCTCGCCGAAGCTGTAACGGCTTTCTCCGGCGAAGAGTTCATCCCACGCGGCGCGGGCCGCACCGATGCCGGCGTGCATGCCTTGGCTCAGGTGGCGCATTTGGACCTGTCGCGCGATTGGGGGGCGCAGAAAGTGCGCGATGCGCTGAATGCCCATCTCCGCCCCGATCCGATCGCCGTGGTGGCGTGCGAGCAGGTCGATGAAGAATTCGACGCACGGTTTTCGGCCAAGGCGCGGCATTATCTCTATCGCATTATCAACCGCCGCAGCCCGCTGACCCTGGAGAAGCACCGCGCCTGGCTGGTGCATCGTCCGCTGGATGCCGACGCCATGGCCGAGGCCGCGAAGCACCTCGTCGGGCGCCATGATTTTTCCACCTTCCGGGCCGCCGAATGCCAGGCAAATTCGCCGGAGAAGACGCTGGACGTTCTGACCGTCCAGCGGAGCGGCGAGCTGATCGAGATCCGGGCCAGCGCCCGGTCCTTCCTGCATACCCAAGTCCGCTCTATGGTCGGGTCGCTCAAACTGGTTGGCGAGGGAACATGGCAGCCACAAGATCTGAAGGCGGCGCTGGAAAGCGCCGACCGCGCCCAATGCGGCGGGCTGGCGCCCCCTTGCGGCCTCTATCTCACCCGGGTCGACTATTGAACGGCATGTTTTGCGCGAGGCGCCCGCGATGATCCGCAATATCGCGACCGTCGGCGGCTTCACCCTGCTTTCGCGCATCACCGGATTCTTCCGCGATGTGGTGCTCGCCGCCGTGCTCGGCGCCGGGCCGGTGGCCGATGCCTTCTTCGTCGCCTTCCGCCTGCCCAACCATTTTCGCGCCATTCTCGCCGAGGGGGCGTTCAATGCCGCCTTCGTGCCGGCCTATGCCCGGGAGCTGGAACAGGCAGGGCCGAAGCGCGCGCGGCTGTTTGCCGACCGGGTCGCCGCGGCACTGCTCGCCGTCAATCTCGTCATCCTCGCGATTGCGCTGCTCTATACGCCGGCGCTGGTCGGCCTGCTGGCGCACGGTCTGAAAGAAGACCCGGAGCGCTTCCAGCTCGCCGTGACGCTGACCCGCATCACCTTCCCGGCGCTGCTTCTGGTCTCGCTGCAAACCCTGATCTCCGGCGAGCTCAACGCCAATAACCGGTTCGCCGCCGCGGCCGGCGCGCCGATCCTGCTCAATCTTTCGATGATTGCGGCGCTGGCGCTCTCCGCCTGGTTCCCCACCGCAGGCCATGCCGCGGCCTGGGGCGTCCTGGTGGCCGGAATCGCCCAGCTGCTTCTCGTCGGGATCGATGCGGAGCGCCACGGTTTCGGCCTGCGCCTCCGTCTTCCCGTTCTAGACCAGCCGACCCGCCGCTTCCTCAAGGCGCTCGGCCCGGCCATCGTCGGGGCGGGCGGGGTGCAGCTCGCCCTCTTCGCCGATACGCTGATCGCCTCCTTCCTCCCCGCGGGTGCGCTTTCGGCGCTCTACTATGCCGACCGCATCAACCAGCTTCCCATCGGCGTGGTCGGCATCGCCATCGGCATCGTGCTGCTGCCGGAGATGTCCAAGCGCATCGCGGCCGGAGACGACGAAGGGGCGGCTTCGGCCCAGTCCCGCGGCATCCAGCTGGCGCTGCTGCTCACCTTGCCGGTGCTCGCCGCCGCCCTCACCATCCCCGATCTGATGATGCGGGCGCTGTTCGGCCGCGGCGCTTTCACCGCCGAAGATGCCGCCGCGGCCGGCATCACCTTGAGCGCCTATGCCATCGGGCTGATCCCCTTCGTCTTGATGCGCAGCTTCACCGCGCCGTTCTTCGCCCGCGGCGATACCGCAACCCCGGTGATGGCCGCGCTCAGCGCCGCCGCCATCAATATCGGGCTGAAATTCGTGCTCATGGGACCGCTCGCCCAAGTCGGCCTGGCGCTCGCCACCGCCATCGGCGCCTGGATCAATCTCGGCCTGCTCTCCTGGTTTGCCCGCCGCCGAGGCTTTGCCCCGCCCGGCTGGGCCCTGTTCACGCCCGTTAGCAAGCTGCTCCTCGCAGGGCTGGTGCTCGCCGCCGCCATCTATGGCGCGAGCCTGGTTCTGCCCGGGCTGCTCGCCGGTCTTCCCGCCTTCCGCGATGAGACGGAGCTGGTGCTGCTGATCGGCATCGGCGGCATCGTCTATGGCGCTGCGGTGCTTCTGCTGCTCGGCCGCCCCTGGTTGCGTAGCCTGATGCGCGGCAGCACCGCGCCCCTCACCGCCACGGAACTTTCCGAGGAAGAGGAGGAGAGCAGCATCTCCGGCGTGCCGACCGGCGAGGGAACGGAAGGCA
The DNA here is from genome assembly GCF_013341275.1 of Methyloligella sp. GL2. Lineage (GTDB taxonomy): Bacteria > Pseudomonadota > Alphaproteobacteria > Rhizobiales > Methyloligellaceae > Methyloligella. The sequence continues at coordinate 3,136,096 of NZ_CP054476.1, read as the reverse complement.
AGGGGTAGGGCGGAAATCTCCGGAGACGGAGATTTCGCGTTTCGCCCGCCAAGCTCTCAATCGTCATGCCCGGACTCGATCCGGGCATCCACGCCGTTACCGCGCAGCAGATGCGGAAGTCTTCCACGACGAAGGTGGTGGGACGCGAGCACGGACTGACCCCTCCCCCTAAAAGGGGGAGGTTGGGAGGGGGTCGGCTTATGTTGGCTTAGGGTCGTCGTTTGACCCCCACCCGGCTTGGGGGAAGCCCCAAGCCGACCTCCCCCTTTTAGGGGGAGGTGTAACTGCCGGACGCCTCAGCCCCCGACCTTGCCCATGGCGAGGTCGACCGGCTCGATCTCGGATGCCGCGAGCTTCCGCCCCAGAAAGATCTCGCCGACCCGGGCGAAGCGCTCCGGAGAATCTGTCGCCAGGATCCGCGTCTTGCCGCGGGGACCGTCGCTCTCTAAGCCAAGCCGCGCCAGCTCGCCGGCCACAGCCTCCGCCGTGGTCTTGGCCGAATCGACGATTTGGACCGAAGGCCCGGCCACCGCGGCAATGGTCGCCGCCAGCGCAGGAAAATGCGTGCAACCCAAGACCAGCGTATCGGGCGCATCGTCCCGCGCAAAGAGCGGCGCCAGATAGCGCTGCGCCGCCGCCTCCGCCGCCCCGCCGGAAATCCAGCCCTCCTCGGCCAGCGCCACGAAGACTTGGCAGGGCTGCTGCAACACGCGGATATCGCCGTTCAGCGCGGTGATGGCCTTGGCATAGGCGTTGCCCTTCACCGTGCTCTCCGTCGCCAGCACGGCGATATGCTTGTTGTGGGTCGCCGCGACGCCGGCCGCCGCACCAGGCTCGATCACCCCGAGCACCGGGACCGGCGCGAGTGCCTTCGACAGCGGCTCGATGGCGACAGCCGAGGCGGTGTTGCAGGCGATCACCACCATCTTCACCCCCTCGTCGATCAGCAGCTTGGTGGCTTGCAGGGCATAGGCCTGGATCGTCGCCGGGCTCTTGGTGCCGTACGGCAGCCGCGCCGTATCGCCGAGATAGATGAAGCGCTCGTTCGGCAGCCGCTCGGCCATGGCGCGCAGCACCGTCAGCCCGCCCATGCCGGAATCGAAAACGCCGATCGGCCGCTGATCGCTCATGCCAAAATCCTTCAGGATCGCCGCCCCGCCAAAGCGATTCACGCCTTGGCGAAGACCTGGAAATAGAGGTCGAGGAAGCGCCGGTAGATCACCGCAAGCTGCTCCAGATCGGCGATGCTCGCCCGCTCGTCGACCTTGTGGATGGTCTCGGTGGTAAGCCCGAACTCCACCACGGGGCAATAGTCCTTGATGAAGCGGGCATCCGAGGTGCCGCCCTCGGTGGAAAGCTGCGGCGTCTCGCCGGTGATATCGCTCACCGCCTGGCTGAGAAGCGTGGAAAGCTCGCCTTGCGCGGTGACGAAAGCCGGATGGGCCGGCGGGAACTCGAACGCCGCTTCCAGCCCGGTGTCCTTCAGAACCGCGAGCGCTTGCTCGCGCAGCAGGGTTTGCAGGCTGTCCGCCGTGTGATTGTCGTTGAAGCGGATATTGAACGAGGCGGTCGCCTTGGCCGGGATCACATTGGTCGCCGGGTTGCCGACATCGATGCTGGTCACCTCGAGGTTCGAGGGCGTGAAATGATCGTTCCCCTGATCCAGCGGGCTCTCATAGAACTTCGCCAGCACCGCGATCAGACCTTTGACCGGGTTCCGGGCCAGCGCCGGATAGGCGACATGGCCCTGAATGCCCTTCACCGTCAGCGTGCCGTTGAGGCTGCCGCGCCGGCCGATCTTGATGGTCTCGCCGAGCTTGGTGGAGTTGGTTGGCTCGCCGACAAGCGCGTGGCTCGGCGTATGGCCGTGTTCGGCCATCCAAGAGAGCACCTTCACCGTGCCGTTGACGGCCGGTCCTTCCTCGTCACCGGTGATCAGGAAGCTGATCGAGCCGGGCAGGGCATCGCCCTTGGCGGCGATGAAATCCAGCGCCGCGGCGGCAAAGGCCGCAATCGCCCCCTTCATGTCGGATGAGCCGCGCCCATAGAGAAAGCCGTCGGCGATATCGGCGGAGAAGGGCGCATGGCTCCAATCGGCCTCGTCTCCTGGCGGCACAACATCCGTGTGTCCGGCAAAGCAAAGATGCGGGCCCTGATGCCCGGCGCGGGCGAACAGATTGTCGATCGCGGGCGTGTCCTGATCTTCGAACATCAGCCGCTCGAAGGAGAAGCCCGCCCCGCCCAGCGCCTGCTCCAGCGCGGTCAGCGCGCCGGCATCCTCCGGCGTGATGCTCTTGCAGCGGATCAGCGTCTGGGCGATCTCGATCGTCTTCTCGCCAAGCCCGCCTTTATGTCCACTCATAAGGCCAGACCTTTCTCCGCTCCTCAGCCCGCGTCGTCTTCCGGGCGCGCAAGCGGGTCGGGACCGAATTGATTGGGCCCCGCCGTGCCTTTGAGAATGCCGAGCTCCAGCAGCATCCAAAGCACGATGCCGAGCCAGAGGGCGTGCACGGCCATGCCGAAATTCGCGATTCCCTCCGCCGGAACGCCCTGGTTGGCGGAGAGGGCGAACACACTGACGATGCTGACCACATAGAGCGGCGCCATCCACCAGGCCGAGCGGTTCCGATCGTGAAACCGCTTCACGCAGATGGAGATCAGCCCCACCAGGAAGGCAACGACGATCACCATCATCATGCCAGAGGCGAGGCGGCCCATCAGCTCGTTGCCGGCCAGCGTTCCCGCCATCCACTGCACGATGAAGCTCGCCGCATAGGCGGCTGCCATCAGACCGATCAGCGCCAGCAGAAAGGTTTTCCGCGAGATGCGGCCCTTCGAGGCGAGATAGAGAAACTTCAAATCCATCGCGAAAAGTGCCTTTCCGCTGCGCACTTGGCTAGGCGCGCAGGAGATCGTTGATCGAGGTCTTGGCGCGGGTTTTTTCGTCCACCGTTTTTACGATCACCGCGCAGTAGAGCGAGGGGCCGGGCGAGCCGTCGGGCAGCGGCTTGCCGGGCAGCGTGCCCGAAACCACCACCGAATAGGGCGGCACGCGGCCATAGAAGATCTCGCCGGTCTCCCGGTTCACGATCTTGGTCGACTGGCCGAGATAGACGCCCATGGAAAGCACCGAGCCCTCGCCGACGATCACGCCTTCGGCCACCTCGGCGCGCGCGCCGATGAAGCAGTGATCCTCGATGATCACCGGGTTCGCCTGCAAAGGCTCCAGCACGCCGCCGATGCCGGCGCCGCCGGAAAGATGTACGTCCTTGCCGATCTGGGCGCAGGAGCCGACCGTCGCCCAGGTATCCACCATGGTGCCGCTATCGACATAGGCGCCGAGATTGACGAAGGAGGGCATCAGAACGACGCCCGGCGCGATATAGGCCGAATAGCGCGCAAAGGCGCCCGGCACGGCGCGGAAGCCCGCCGCCTTGAAATCCTTGCTCTTCCAATCGGCAAACTTGCTGGGCACCTTGTCCCACCAGGCGCCGTCATCCGGCCCGCCGCTCACCTTCTTGGAATCTTCCAGCCGGAAGGAGAGCAGGATCGCCTTCTTGGCCCATTCGTTGACGACCCAGTCGCCGTCCTTCTTTTCCGCGACGCGCAGCTCGCCCTTATCCATCATGGCGAGCGTGGTCTCCACCGCATCGCGCACTTCGCCCTTGGTGTCGGGTCCGATATCGGCGGCCTTCTCGAAGGCGGCCTCGATGACCGGTTTCAGTTCCGCTGTGCTCATAATTGCTTACGCCTACAGTTTGGTGTCTTCGGTAACGGTGAGAGAGCCCGCCGCCAGCGCTGCGGGCGAAATCTCGCTCAAAAATTGATCCAGCGCATCGGTCCAGTGATGGATGAACGGCGGCAGCGCATCCCACCCGGCGATGGCCTGATGCTCGGGGTGATCCGTCGCCCCGCACGCCACCAGCACCGTGGTCATACCCAGCTGATGCGCCGGCTTCAAATTATGCGGCAGGTCGTCGAACATCGCCGCCCGCTCCGGCGCCACGCCATGGGCGCGCAAGAACCGGTCATAGGTCTCCGGCTGCGGCTTGGGGATGTAATCGGCGGAGCGGATATCGAACATATCGTCGAACAGATCGGTCAGCCCCAGCCGGGTCAGCACCCGCTCGGCATGCTCGCGCGAGCCGTTGGTGAAGACGTATTTCTCCCCTGGCAGCGCCTTCACCGCCGCGGCCAGCTCCGGCGCGCGCGGCACCGCGGAGAGGTCGATATCGTGCACATAGTCGAGGAACAGCTGCGGCGGCACGTCGTGCAGCTTCATCAGCCCCGCCAGCGTGGTGCCGTAAGTGTAGTAGTAATGCTTGCGCAGCGTGTGGGCTTCCTCGTGGGAAAGCCCCAGATGCTCTGAGATGAACGCACCCATGCGGGTGTCGATCTGGCTGAACAGATTGCAGTCGGCCGGATACAGCGTGTTGTCGAGATCGAACACCCAGGCTTTGGTGGTCTCGAAGCCGGATCCGGCAGCAGGCCCGGCCATCAGCTGCGCGCTCCCGGCCGCTCGATCAGCGTGCCCGCACCATGCCGGGTGAACAGCTCCAGCAGCACCGCATGCGGCACCTTGCCGTTGATGATCACCACCGCCTCGACGCCCTGGCTCACCACCGCCATGCAGCTTTCGATCTTGGGGATCATGCCGCCCGAAATGGTGCCGTCCTCGATCAGCTCTTCCACCTCCTTGGTGGTCAGCGACTTCAGCAGCTTGCCGTCCTTGTCCAGCACGCCTTCCACGTCGGTCAGCAGCAACAGCCGCTTGGCCCGCAGCGCTGCGGCCAGCGAGGCGGCAAACGTGTCGGCATTGATGTTCAGCGTCTCGCCCTCGGGGCCGAAGGCGATCGGCGCCACCACCGGGATCAGATCGGAACGGATGATCACATCGACGATATGCGGATCGACCGCCACCGGTTCGCCGACGAAGCCCAGATCCACCACCTTCTCGATATTCGATTCCGGATCGCGGGCGCTGCGCGTCAGCTTCTGCGCGCGCATCAGATTACCGTCCTTGCCGGAGATGCCGGCCGCGCGGCCGCCCGCGGCATTGATGCCGGCGACGATTTCCTTATTCACCGAGCCGGCCAGCACCATCTCCACCACATCGACCGTCTGCCGGTCGGTGACGCGAAGCCCGTCCTTGAACTCGGAGCGGATGTTGAGCCGGTCCAGCAGCTTGCCGATCTGCGGTCCGCCGCCATGCACGATCACCGGGTTCACCCCGGCCTGCTTCAAAAGCACCACGTCGCGGGCGAATTGCTTGGCAAGCTCCGGATCGCCCATGGCGTGGCCGCCATATTTGATCACCACCGTCGCCTTGTCGTAGCGCTGCATGAAGGGCAGCGCCTCGGACAGCAGCTTGGCCTGATCGTGCACCGGGTCGCTCGCCTTGCGCGGCGCCTCCGGATCGTCCTTCAGGCCGGGCAGCTCCGGCTTGGCCGGATGCGGGGCTTCCGCCTTCGGCGCGGCGTGATGCGGCTTGCCGGACGGGCCTTCCGGGTCGTCCTGCAGCTCCGGCAGATGGGATTTCCCTTCGCCATGCGGCGCTTCGGGGTCGTCCTGCACGCCCGGCAGATGCGAGGGGCCGTCTCCCGGCTTGCCGTCGTGGGGATGACCGGTCGGGCCTTCCGGATCGTTCTGAAGATCGGGCAGGCGCGACTCCCCCGTCGAGGCGGGCGCCTCCGGGTCGTTCTGCAGATCGGGCAGGGTGTCTTTGTTCTTGCTCACCGCCGCTTTATAGCCGGGGAGGCGTTAAGGGGAAACTGCCGAAGTGCATGCGCCTGCCGGCTGATCGGCCTGACCCCCACCCCAACCCTCCCCCTTGCAGGGGGAGGGAACCTGGCACGTCGGGACTCTCCCCCCTGAAAGGGGGGAGCAGGAGGGGGGTCTAAAAGGCGGCTGAATGGTGGTGTCACCTCTCCCTCAGGGAGAGGTCGGTCCGAAGGACCGGGTGAGAGGTTAGGGACTCGCGATAGCACGGCACCCCCTCACCCCAGCCCTCTCCCCGCCGGGGAGAGGGAGCAGTCCGTGCGGCCCGCACGTCCGGCCAAGAGCAAAGTCGAAGGGAAATGGATCGCGCTAAGCCAGCGCGGCGATGGCGGCGCGCAGCTCCGGCAGGCCGTAGCCCTCCCGCGACGAGGTGATCAGGATCTCCGGATGCGCCGCCGGATGCTTGGCGAGCTCCGCGGCGAGCTTCTCCATCACCTTGGCCAGCTCTTGCGATTTCGGCTTGTCCGCCTTGGTCAGCACCACCTGATAGGAGACCGCGGATTCGTCCATCAGCGCCATGGTGGCGCGGTCGGAATCTTTCAGCCCATGCCGGCTGTCGACCAAGAGGAAGAGGCGGCGCAGCTCTTGCCGGCCTTTCAGATAATCCTCGATCAGCCGGTTCCAGCCTTTGATCTCAGACTTTGCCGCCTTGGCGTAGCCATAGCCGGGCATATCGACGAGATAGAGCGTGTCGTCCTTACCGAGGGTGAAGAAGTTCAGCTCCCGCGTGCGGCCCGGTGTGACCGAGACCCGGGCCAGCGCCTTGCGCCCCGTCAGAGCGTTGATCAGGCTGGATTTGCCGACATTGGAGCGTCCGGCGAAGGCCACCTCGTTGCGCCCGTCGGCCGGAAGCCCGTCGATCTTGACCACGCCTTTGACGAAGTCGCACCCCTGAGCGAACAGCCTTTCGCCCGCGGCAAGCGCTGCGGCGGCTTCGGCGTCGGGCTCTTCGATCTCTGTATCTGTCATGGGCGGTGATGGGGTCACGTCATGCCCGGGCTTGACCCGGGCATCCAGGGCTACGATCTCGGAGCTTGCCGCTCTGGATCGCCGGGTCAAGCCCGGCGATGACGAAGCGGAGCAGGGCTACCCCTTGCTGCCGCCCTTTGCGTCAGACTTGGAGCTGCCCTTGCCGCTATCCTTCTCGGCCGCCTTCGGCTTGATGCCGAGATTTTCCAGAAGCGGAATTTCCACGCCCTGGCGGGCCATGATCACCGATTGCTGCAGCACCGAGAGCGTGTTGTTCCAGGCCCAGTAGATCACCAGACCGGCCGGGAAGCTTGCCAGCAGGAAGGTGAAGAACACCGGCATCCAGGTGAAGATCTTCTGCTGCACCGGGTCCGGCGGAGACGGGTTCAGCTTCATCTGCACGAACATGGTGAAGCCCATGATCAGCGGCCAGATGCCGATCATCAGGAAGCTCGGCGGATCCCAGGGGATCAGCCCGAACAGGTTGAAGACGGTGGTCGGATCGGGCGCCGAAAGGTCCCGGATCCAGCCGAAGAACGGCGCGTGGCGCATTTCGATGGTGACGAACAGCACCTTGTACAGCGAGAAGAACACCGGGATCTGCACCAGGATCGGCAGGCAGCCCGCGGCTGGGTTCACCTTCTCCTTCTTGTACAGCGCCATCATCTCCTGCTGCTGGCGCATCTTGTCGTCGCCATAGCGCTCCTTGAGCTTCGCAAGCTCCGGCTGGAGCTTCTTCATCTTGCTCATGGAGACGTAGGATTTGTTCGCCAGCGGGAACAGGATCAGCTTGATGCAGAGCGTGACCAGCAGGATGGCGACGCCGAAATTCCCCACCAGCTTGAAAAAGAAATCCAGCGAATAGAACATCGGCCGGGTGAGGAAGTAGAACCAGCCCCAGTCGATCAGCCGGTCGAATTTCACGATGCCGAATTCGTCCGAGTAGTGGTCGAGAAGCCCGACCTCCTTGGCGCCGGCGAAGACGTGGCCCTCGGCCTCGGCGGTGCCGCCGGCCGGAACCGTCAGCCCGGACTCCAGATAGTCGGTCTGGAAGCGGTCCTTGCCGTTATTGTCCACCCCGGCAAAACGGGCGGTGAATTCCTTGCCCTGCTGCGGGATGACGGTGGTCGCCCAATATTTGTCGGTGATGCCGAGCCAGCCATTCTGGCTCTTCATGCTGACTTCCGGATCCTCCAGCGCATCCTTGTAGGAGATTTCCTCCAGACCGTCGTCGGTGACGCCGATCAGCCCCTCATGCAGGATGTAGAAGCCTTCCGTCTCCGGCAGCTCGTGACGCGAGACCAGCGCATAGCGGTGCAGGGTGACGTCCTGATCGCCGGCATTGGCGATCTCTTCCTTCACGCTGAACATGTAGTCGTCGTCAAGCGAGATGGTGCGGGTGAAGGTCAGCCCTTCGCCGTTATCGTAAGTCAGCACCAGCGGATGATCGGGGGTCAGCGGCGCCTCGCTCTCAGGCGTCCACACGGTCTCCGCATCGGGCAGCTTCAGCGTTTGCGTCTTGCTGCCGGCCACCCAGCCGGATTCGACGTAATAGGCATGCGGCGTGCCGGCAGGGGACAGCAGGATCACATCGGGGCTGTCCTTCTCCACCGTCACCCGGTAGCGCTTCAGGGTCAGATCGTCGATGCGGGCGCCTTTCAGCGCGATCGAGCCCTTCAGGCTCGGCGTATCGATCTCGATGCGCTTGGATGCGGCGATCGCCGCTTCGCGGCTGCGCTGCGGCTCGGTATTGCCGGGGCCAGGGGAGACCTGTCCATCCAGCGCCACCTCGCTATCGGGCTTTTGCGGTCCCGGCTGGCTCGGGTTCTCGATCTTCTCCTGCTGAGCCTTCTGCTCTTCCTGCTGTGGCAGGGCGAAGAAGAATTGCCAGGCGAACAATACGCCGATGGAAAGGATGATCGCCAGGATAAAATTGCGGTTGTTATCGTCCATGTCCGTCTGCCGAAGCCTGATCCTGGTCCGAAAAAATGCCGTCTTGCCCCGCTGCCGCCAGCCATTGCAGGCCATCCGGCCGGGAAGGTCGATCCCCTTGAATCAGGGCTTTATCGTTGTTGCCCTTGGATTTTTTGAGCCTCAGCGCTTCTCATGTCGCGGCCGGTGGACCCTGAGAAACGCCCGCTCAAGGTCGCTGATAAGCTCGATGAAGGGCCGTTGTAGCGTTCCTGACCGGGCGATCAAGACATAATCAAAGCCTTTTGCCGCATGAGCTTGCCCATGCAGCCGCACCAGCTCCTTCAGCCGGCGCCGTGCGCGGTTGCGCTGCACCGCTCCGCCGACCTTCTTGCTGGCGGTAAATCCGAACCGGATGCCCGCATCCTCAGGCGCTTCGGTCTCGGGCTTTCGCGCCCGCGCCTGCAGGATAAGTCCAGGCGTGACAAAACGCGCCCCGCCGCGTACCCGCAAGAATTCGGAACGTTTTTTGAGCCGTTCTATTGCTGTCACAGGGGCTGAGGCAGCCGCCTGGGGGCGCTACGCCGAAAGGCGCTTGCGGCCCTTGGCGCGCCGCCGTGCCAGAACCTGGCGGCCAGCCTTGGTCGCCATGCGGGCGCGGAAACCGTGGCGCCGCTTGCGGACGATCTTGCTGGGCTGAAAAGTGCGCTTCACTGCCGTTCTCCAATCAAAAACTTGGCCGGCTTATAGGTTGCGCTTGGCCGCAAGTCAACGGACGCGGCGCAACAAAAAGCCCCCTTGCCGTTAAGGCAAAGGGGCCTCGTTTTCGCATCGCGCCCGAAATGGGACGCGGATGGGACCTTCGATTTACTCGGACATCTCGTCCTTTTCGATCATGTCCCCTTGCTCGCCCATGCCTTCGTCGGTGGACTCGCCTTCCAGCATCTTGCTGTCGGACGTCTCCGATTCCTCCATCGGCTCTTCGCTGCCGGCAGTGGAATCGTCCATCTCGTCGCCCGAGGTCATGGCACCGTCTGCATTCTCGGCTTCGCCCATGGTCTCATCCGCAGCCAGGATGATCATCGGCTTGGCGTTGGCTTCCTTATTCGAGGCGCCCATCGGGCAGGCAGAGGCCGGCGCCGCAAGCGCCATTGCGGAAAAAAGAGCTGCAACGGCAGTCAAAGTCAGACGAAATTCCATGGCGGATCCTCCTAGTTGATCAGCTGTTCAGTTCCTCGGCAAAACGCGAATCATTCTTGCCCGAAACTTGCCATATTTGGAAGTCTCGCCGGGATAAGTTTCACACAAACCGCAAATTTGGGTTGCATAAATCTAAAAAACAGCCCGGCAGGCGACGATCCTTCGCGGCGGGGCGGCTACATCTTGTCGTCGCCTTCCATCATGCCCTCATCCTTCATCCCGTCGCCTTCCATCATGTCGTCGTCGCCTTCCATCATGTCGTCGGTCTTCATCCCGTCGTTTTTCATGCCGTCGTCCATCATACCTTCGTCGCCTTCCATCATGTCGTCGGCGGCGAGGATGATCTGCGGCGCGGCATTGGCGCCCTGGCTGGCGAACAGCGCTGCCGGGGATGCCGAAACGGCGGCGGGGGCTGCAAACAGCGCAGCGGCGAAGATAAAGGCGGTGGCGGTCAGACAGTTGCGGTTTTCCATTGGAAAAACTCCCTAAGGTCACGTGGTTGGTGTGCGTTCAAAAGGCTGTCTCGGCGGGCCGAGAAGCCAGTCAAAGTCTGGCCTAACCCCCAGGTTTTAGGAAGATTTTGGCGGATCACAATTGGTGACGGCCGTTCACGAGATCGAGAGAAAACGTGCGCGGGTCCGCCTCCTCGCGGTCCGCTTTGGCCTAGTCCATCGCCTCGCCTTCGGAGGCCATGCCGCCATCGCCCATCATGTCGTCGCCGGGCTCATCGCTAAAGGCGTCGTCGATCGGCGGCTCGCCGTCGGTCAGGTCGTAGCGGTCGTCCTCTCCGCCGTCGAAATCGTCGTTCTCGATCATCTTTTCCTCGCCCTTCATCTCGATCTCTTCGGCAAGGATGATCATGCCGGCTTCCCGCTGCTCGGAAAGCGAGTCGGCACTGACCGGTACGGCGAAGGAAAAGGCGGCGAAACTGCCCGCAACCGCGGCGGTGATGATGCGCATATCCATAGGAACGTCTCCTTTTATGAGTTGGCGGTCGAATCCGCCAGGAAGCATGACGCAACCGGCAAGAGCGGCAAACGACTTTCTCGCATCACAATTGCTGACGCCTTATCACAACCCTGCGACTTGGCATTTTCGGAAGCGGCGAAGCGCGCCTATCTAGGAGCCATGCCTATGCTCACCGAGCCGGCCTCCTCCGGCAAGCTGTCCCTGAAGCGGCTCTGGCCCCTGATCTTGCTGGTCGCCGCGGCCGGGCTCGTCTTTGCCCTCGGCGGCCACCGCTATCTGACATTGCAGCAGCTCGCCGCTCATCGCGAGGCCTTGCGCGGTATGCTCTCCGACCATCTGGCCCTCACCCTTGCCGCCTATATCGCCGTCTATGCGGTGAGCGTGGCGCTGTCGCTTCCCGGCGGCGCGGTTCTGACCCTGGCCGGCGGTTTCCTGTTCGGCTGGTTCTGGGGCGGCATGGCGGCGCTGGTCGCCGCCAGCATCGGCGCGGTGATCGTGTTCCTGATCGCCAAGGGCGCGCTCGGCGAAGCGCTGATCCCCAAGGTGGACACGCCGCTCGACAAGTTCCGCAAGAATTTCCAGGAAGACGCGTTCAGCTACCTGCTGTTCTTGCGCCTGGTGCCGGTCTTTCCGTTCTGGCTGGTCAATCTGGCGCCGGGTCTTCTCGGCGTTTCGTTTCGCACCTACACCCTGGCCACCGTGATCGGCATCATTCCCGGCACCTTCGCCTTCTCCATCGCCGGCGCCGGGCTCGACAGCGTGATTGCCGCCCAAACCGCCCGCTGCGCCGCCGAAACCGGCACCGAAGCGGCAAAAACTTGCCTGCAACTGGACGCTTCCTCTTTTCTCACGCCCCAGCTCGTTGCAGGCTTCGTCGCCCTCGGGTTACTGGCTTTTGTGCCGGTTATCGTAAAACGGTTGCGCAAAACGCCGTATTGATCGGGCGGCACCGGAGCCAGAAGCAGCTAGCGGCAAATCGGACGGATTGAATGAACGAAGTATTGCGGCCGGATCTTTGCGTGATTGGCGCAGGCTCGGGCGGGTTGTCGGTTGCCGCCGGAGCGGCGGCGTTCGGCGTTTCCGTCGTGCTGATCGAGCGCGGGCGCATGGGCGGCGATTGCCTGAACTATGGCTGCGTGCCCTCCAAGGCGCTGCTGTCGGCCGCCAAGCTGGCCGAGGGGATGCGCCAGGGGAGTACGTTCGGCATCTCGCCAAACCACCCGCATGTCGATTTCGGGCGCCTGCACGATTACATCCACAGCGTCATCGCCGATATCGCACCCAACGATTCCGCTGCCCGCTTCACCGGGCTCGGCGTCACCGTGATTCAGGGCGAGGCACGCTTCACCAATAAGCGCACCGTGGAGGCGGGCGAGCAGATCATCAAGGCGCGCCGCTTCATCATCGCAACTGGCTCTTCGCCGAAGGTCCCGGAAATCCCCGGGCTCGATACGGTGCCCTATCTCACCAACGAGACCATCTTCGACCTCACCGAAAAGGTCTCCCATCTCATTGTGCTGGGGGCCGGTCCCGTCGGGCTCGAGCTCGGCCAGGCCTATCGCCGGCTCGGCGCCGAGGTCACCATCGTCGATCAGGGCAAGCCGCTGGCCAAAAGCGATCCGGAGGCCGCCCGCGTCGTGATCGAGGCACTGAAGGGCGAGGGCATCGCCTTCCACACGGCCGCCAAGGTGGAGAATGTTGCGCTCGGCGCGCGCGGCCTGACCGTCACCGTCGCCAATACCGATGACAGCCAGGAGATTACCGGCAGCCATCTTCTTGTCGCCACCGGGCGAAAGCCCAATGTGGAGGGGCTCGGCCTCGACAAGGCGCGCATCCGCCATGACGAGACCGGCATCAAGGTGAACCGCCGGCTGAAGACAAGGAATGGCCGCGTCTACGCCATAGGCGACGTGACTGGCCCGCCGCAATTCACCCATATGGCGTCTCATCACGCCGAGCTGGTGGTGAAGAATGCGCTGTTCCGGCTGCGGCCGAAGCTCGATCTCAGTGCCGTGCCGCGCAGCCTCTATACCGATCCGGAGCTGGCCGAGATCGGTCTGACCGAGAGCGAAGCCCGCAAGCAATATGGCGGCAGGATCCGCATCCTGCGCTGGCCCTATGCCGATAACGACAGGGCGCAGGCCGAGCACAAGACGGCGGGCTTCATCAAGGTGATTACCTCGGAGAAGGGCAGCATCCTCGGCTGCGTCATCGTCGGGGCGGATGCCGGCGAGCTGATCGGGCTTTGGATCCTGGCCATCGCCAAGGCGCTGAAGATCGGCGATATCGCCGGGCTGATCCTGCCTTACCCGACCCTCTCCGAACTCGCGAAGCGAGCCGCCATCACCTATTATCAACCGCTCTTGCGTAAACCCTATTTGCGTCGTATCGCCGGCTTTCTGCGCAAGTTCGGCTAGACCGGGCAGAAAGACCCTGTCGTCAGCTTCGGAGCCCGTTGTGAACGAGCACGCTGCAAAAACCGGCAAGCGGAAAGAGAGGCGCCGCCTCGTCTGGCGTCCCGGCCTTTCCGCCAAGCTTCTGTTCCTCACCATCGTCTTCGTGATGCTGGCCGAAGTGCTGGTCTTCGTGCCCTCGGTCTCCAATTTCCGCCACCAATGGCTGGTCGACCGGCTGGCCGCCGCGGAGATTGCGGCGCTGGCCGCCGAGGCCGCCCCCAATGGCGAAGTGCCGATGAGCCTGCGCGACGAGCTTCTGATGAATGCCGGCGTGCTCGCCGTGCTGCTGCGCCGGCCGAACGCAAGGAAGCTGGTCCTCAATATGACGGCGCCGCGGGTGATCGACGCCACCTACGATCTGAGGACCAGGTCCTGGCCGATGATGATCGCCGAGACCATGGCGCTCTATTTCCAAAGCGACGACCGGGTGATCCGGGTGATCGGCGATCCCGGCATGGCCGATGGCGACACCATGATGGTGGTGATGGAGGAGGGGCCGCTCCGCGCCGCGGTGATCCGTTACAGCCTGGATATTTTGGGCCTGTCGATCCTGATCTCCGTCATCACCGGCACCTTGGTCTATCTGGCGCTGATCTGGCTCCTGGTGCGGCCGATGATGCGGCTCACCCGCAACATCGTGAATTTCCGCGACGATCCGGAGAGCCCGTCCAGCATCATCCGCCCCTCCAACCGCAAGGACGAGATCGGCCAGGCCGAGCATACCCTGGCTGCGATGGAGCACGAGCTGGCCAATACGCTGGGCCAGAAGCGGCGGCTTGCCGCCCTCGGCCTCGGCGTCAGCAAGGTGAACCACGATTTGCGCAACATGCTGTCCAGCGCCCAGCTTCTTTCCGACCGTCTCGGCGCGGTCGAAGATCCGACCGTGCAGCGCGTACTGCCCAAGCTGCTGGCTTCGCTGGAGCGGGCCATCCGGCTCTGCGCCCGCACCCTCGATTACGGCCAGGCGGAGGAAGCCGCGCCGGAGCGCGAGCGCCTCGCCTTACGTCCCTTGGTCGTGGAGATCGGCGAGAGCCTAGGCCTCCCCCGGGCCGGGACGGTCGACTGGAGCATCGACGTGCCGGACGATTTGGAGGTAGACGCGGACCGCGATCAGCTCTTCCGCGTGTTGAGCAATCTGGCGAAGAATGCGCTCCAGGCCATCGAGACCGCCAATGGCGGCACAGGGGCTGGCAAGGGAGCTAATAAGGGAGCGATTTCGGTGCGCGCCTGGCGCGACGGCGAGAGCAGCGTGATCGAGCTTGCCGATACCGGTCCCGGCGTTTCGGAGCGCGCCGCGGCGCATCTGTTTCAGCCCTTCCAGAGCGTGGCGCGCAAGGGCGGCGCCGGGCTCGGCCTCGCGATCGCGGCGGAGCTGGTCCAGGCCCATGGCGGCAGTATCGAGCTGACGGGAAATGAGGGGGGCGCCACCTTCCAGGTGGCGATCCCCGATTATGTTGCCGGCGGCAAAGCCGGCCGGCGTGCGGCCTAGGCCGCAGGCGCCCGTGCGCTACTCGACCTTCTTGGCTTTGGCCCTGGCGGGCTTGCCTTCCGGCTTCTTGCCCTCGAAGGCGATCTTCCGATAGACCTCGCCCTTCTTCTTGATCTTGGTGGTCCAACCGTCGCCCCAGTCGATCACCGCGATATTCTTCTTCTCTTTCCAGGTGCCCTTCAGGGCCTCGTCGGTGCGTTGACCCGAGGCGCTGCCGTCATCGGCCAGCGTGATGGTCATCGGCTTGCCCTGGGTGTCCTTGGTCTCGTATTTGCCGACATAGTCGCTCGCGGCAAAAGCGGCGCCCGCCGAAATGGCGACCGCGATAAGCGCGGCGCAAACCGCCGCAAAAACTCTATGAAAAGAGAAATACGCTTGCATGGCTGCTTCTCCTCCGGATTTGAAGCGCACTTATTATGGCAACAACCGCGTCGGCGGGTTTGGGTTCCAAGCTTCGCAACCGAGTCTCATGCGAAGCTTCAATACGAAGCGCCGATACGAAGGCTCAATACGAAGCCTTGATAGGAGGCCTTGCCTTCCTGCCAACAAGGTATTAGGTAGGGCGGCTCGGGCCGCCGTTCCACCGGCGGACCGCATCATGCGGTTTCCGCAAATCTGCGGCCGAAATCCTTAAGCGCCGGTAGCTCAGCTGGATAGAGCACCAGACTACGAATCTGGGGGTCGGGAGTTCGAATCTTCCCCGGCGCGCCACTTCCCCTTTTCCATGCGAGATCAGGTGTCGAGAGAGCCTAAGCTCTCCGCCGCGTAGGGCAGGTCCTCGCGCAGCATCGCCGTCGCCCGGCTATGCACCTCCAGCTCTTGCATCAGCCAAGCCTTGAAGGCGTTGCGCAATTCCGGCTCGCCCCCGGTCTTGAACTGCATGAAATACAGCGAGGAGTTGGACTTCCGCACCTTGCCGATCGGTTTGACCAGCTCGCCGGCCTGCAGCAGATCGGCCGCGACGATGTCATCGCCGAGCGCGATGCCTTCTAGCGCCCGCACCTTGTTGAAGATGGTCTGGGTGGAATGGAAGATCGGCCCCTCCAGCAGACCGGGATGGCGCGTGCCCGCACTCGTCAGCCAGGCCGTCCAACCCGATGGGTCCCGCTCATGCAGCAGCGTGAAGCCGGCCAGATCCTTCGGCTCGGACAGCACTGTTCCGTTCCGCAGCAGCCTTGGGCTGCAGACGGGAAACTCGTAGCCCGTCCGCAACAGGATGGAGTCGAACTCCGGCCAGTTGCCCCGGCCATAATGGATCGCGACATCCGCATCGGCCTTGAGAAAATCGTCGATATCTTCGCCGAAGGCGATATCGAGCTGAACCTCCGGCATCACCGACTGCATCTTGTCGAACCGCGGCCCGAGCCAGGTCTCGATGAAGCCCGGATCGGCGACGATCTTCAGCCGCTTCCTGGCCGAGACCGTCCGGTGGCGCTGGCTGACCAGGTCGGTCACCGCCGCGATCTCCTCGAAGGCGTTGGACACCGTGTGGAAATAGGTGCGGCCGGCGTCGGTCAGAACGACCTTGCGATTCAGCCTGCGGAATAGCGGGACGCCCAGCCAATCCTCCAGCTTGGCGATCTGATGGCTCACCGAAGACGGCGTGACGCAGAGCTCTTCGGCGGCGCTCTTGAAGCTTCCATGCCGCGCGGCCGCTTCGAAAGCCCTGAGCGCGATCAGATGTGGCAGCGTCTTCTTCATGTCTTTCAGATGAATGTAATCGATCCGAACAGATCGATAAACATCGTTTGTGCAATGCAGCAGTTCCGGGACAGCATCGCTGGAAATCAACTTGAGCTGCGACGCCGTTGGCAGCTTTCCAGGATCTATAGGGGCGACACCGATATGTTTGAACGACTGCTGGATACGATGCTTGTACGCCGCGCCGCCGGTGCGCTGATCGCGCTCGCCATGGTGGGAACGGCCGCACCGCTGCCCGCCGCCGCGGAGGACAATGTCGTCACCGTCTCGGCATGGGCGGAATACATCCCGCAAGAGGTGATCGACGGGTTCGAGAACAAGACCGGGATCAAGGTCATCTATAACCCGTTCGACACGCTGGAGACCCTTGAGACCAAGATGCTGACCGGGGATAGCGGCTACGACGTCATCTTCCCCAGCGCCTTTATGGCCGACCGGCTGATCAAGATCGGGGCGCTCTCGCCGCTCGATCAGGACAAGCTGCCCAATAGCGGCAATCTCGATCCCAAGATCATGGCGCTGCTCGCCCGCCACGATAAGGGCAACCGCTATGGCGTGCCCTATCTCTGGGGCACCACCGGGATCATGTACAATCCGGCGCTGATCGAAGAGCGCATGAAGGATGCGCCGGTGGATAGCCTGGCGATGATCTTCGATCCCAAGATCGTCTCCAAATTCGCCGATTGCGGCGTGGCGATTATCGACTCGCCGGAAGAGATCGTCTCCATCGCCCTGAACTATCTCGGCCTCGATCCCTACAGCACCGACCCGGAGGATTTTAAGAAGGTCGACGCGCTGTTCGCGAAGATCCGCCCCTACATTACGAACTTCAACACCGCCGCCATGATCAACGATATGGCGCAAGGCAATCTCTGCCTGGCGCTTGGATGGAGCGGCGATGCCGGGCTTGCTTACGCCCGCGCCGAAGAGGCGGGCAACGGTGTCGAGGTCTACTATTCGATCCCGAAACAGGGCACCGACATCTTCTTCGATTTCCTGTCGATCCCGGCCGATGCGCCCGATCCGGACAACGCTTACGCCTTCCTGAACTATCTGATGGAGCCGGAGGTGATCGCCACCGTGACCAACAGCTATTTCTATCCCAACGGCAACGCGGCCTCGCTGGACTATGTCGACGAGGCGGTAAAGAGCGACCCGAACGTCTATCCGCCGGAGGATCTGATGGCGAAGCTGTTCCCCAACCTGCCGCGCGACCCGAAGACGCTTCGCATGACCACCCGGACCTGGAGCCGCTTCAAGACCGGCAATTAAAGCCGGCAACCGAGGCGCCGGCCGGACAGCTTGTCGGCTGGCGCCTCGGCTCCCATCCCAGCTGAAAACCGGACGGCATCACGCCGTCCCTCTCTCGTCTCCACTGTCGGAAAGGACACGATCGTGAGCGATACCCCAAGCACGCCTTTCGCCGAAGGCTACCGCATGCCGCCGCGGTTCGACGAGCACGCCCGCACTCTGGTGAGCTGGCCGCCTATCGAAGAAGGCGCCGGCACCGACGTCCCTGGTTTCCGCAACGAGATCGAATCTCTGGTGCGCGGCATCGCCGCTTTCGAGCCGGTCACTCTCATTGCCGATCCGGCCGATATTGCCGAGGCGAGGGCGCGTTGCGGCGACGTGGCGGAGGTCGTGGAGATCCCGATTGATGTCTGCTGGATCCGCGACAACGGCCCGGTCTTCGTCCGCAATGAGATCGGCGAGGTGGCCGCGGTGCATTTCGGCTTCAATGGCTGGGGCGAACGATTCGCATGCCCGAAGACCCAGGAGATGCCCTCGAAGATCGCCGAGCATCTCGGGGTGAAATGCTTCCGCACCTCGTTCATCGGCGAGGGCGGCGGCATGAGCGTCGACGGAGAGGGGACCTTGATCACCACGGCGCAGAACATGCGCAACGTCAACCGCTATGCCGGCATGAGCCGCCAGACTATCGAGGAACACCTGCACGAATATCTCGGCATCGAGAAGGTGATCTGGCTGCCCTTGGGGCTCTATGAGGACAGCGGGACCGACGGCCATGTCGACAATGTCGTGGAATACGTCGCGCCCGGCAAAGTGCTGGCCCAGGTGGTGCGGGACAAATCCAATCCGAACTACGACCTGTTGCGGGAGAACCTTGATATATTGCGCACGGCCCGCGATGCGCGGGGCCGACAGCTCGAGATCATCGAAATGGATGTTCTGCCTTACAGCACCGAACCGCCAGGAAAGCGTCTGGCTATTCCCTACACCAACGCCTACGTGCTCAACGGCGCGATTGTCGCGCCCGAGGTCGATCCGGCGCTGGACGATCGCGGGTTCGCGATTCTACAGGAAGCCTATCCGGGCCGCGAAATCGTCACCTGCCGCAGCGAATGGCAGGCTGTGGGCGGCGGCGGGATCGGCTGCGTGACCCAGCAGGTTCCGGTAGCGAAGAACGACAAGGACGAAGACCGATGCGCGAAGTGACCGTTGCCGCCACTCAGATGGCCTGTAGCGATGTCGTCGAAGAGAATGTTGCCAAGGGGGAGAAGCTCATCCGCGAGGCGGCGGAACGCGGCGCCAATATCGTGCTGCTGCAGGAGCTCTTCGAGGGGCATTATTTTTGCCAGGACGAGCTGGCCGAGAACCTGAAGCGGGCGAAGCCCGTCGAAGGCCACTCGACGCTGGAGCATTTCAGCGCCCTGGCGAAGGAGCTGGGCATCGTCCTGCCGGTCTCGTTTTACGAGCATGCCGGCAATGCCCGCTTCAACTCGATCGCGATCATCGATGCCGACGGCAGCAATCTCGGCACCTACCGCAAGACCCATATTCCCCATGGTTTCGGCTATCAGGAGAAGTTCTACTTCTCCCCGGGCGATACCGGCTTCCGCGTCTGGGATACCGCCTTCGGCCGCATCGGCGCCGGCATCTGCTGGGATCAGTGGTTTCCCGAAAGCGCCAGATCCATGGCGCTGATGGGGGCCGAGATCCTGTTCTTCCCCACCGCCATCGGCTCCGAAGTCGGCAACGAGCAGTGGAATTCCGCGCCCCATTGGCAGCGGGTGCAGCAGGGCCATGCCGGCGCCAATCTGGTGCCGCTGGTGGCTTCCAACCGCGTCGGCACCGAGGAAGGCAAGGCCGGCACGGAGATGACCTTTTACGGCTCGTCCTTCATCGCCGATCAGTTCGGCGAAAAGGTGCAGGAGGCCGACAGCACAGCGGAGGCCGTGCTGACCCACAGCTTCGATCTCGACGAGATCGCGCGCCATCGCGACTATTGGCATATCTTCCGTGACCGGCGCCCGGAGCATTACGGTCCCATCGCCACGATGACCGGCCGGCCGGCCAAGTAGCGGGTGAAGTAACGGGCCAAATAGCGGGCCAAGTCGGCGCCAAGGTCGTTCGCCTCAGCGCGGCCTGAGGATCCAATCGACCGCGGCGGGGAGATCGTCCACCACCGCGGTCGGTCTCGGCTCGACTGCATCCTCGTCGCCCTCGCGGTATTTGCCGGTGCGCACCAGGAGCCCGGCACCGATCCCGGCGGCGAGCGCGCCGGCAACGTCGGATTCCGCATCGTCACCCACCATCACCGCCTCCTCCGGCGGGCAGGACAGCGTCTCCAGCGCCAAGTGGAAGAACTCCGGCGAGGGCTTGCCGAGCACATGCGCCTGCCGCTGGGTGGCGTATTCCAGCGCCGCCACGAAGGCGCCGGCATCCAGGCTCAACTCGTCGTCGATATCCTTGAAGGTGCGGTTGCGGGCCAGCGCCAGAAATTCCGCCCCGCCGATCAGGCTGCGGAAGGCGGCATTCAGCGCCTCATAGGTGAAGTCGTGCCCGGCATCGCCGACGATCACCGCTTCGCCCGCATCGCCGCCGCAGCCGGAAAACTCCGGTTTCAGATCCTCGTGCACCAGGAGATGCGGCGCCAGCTTGTGGGCATTCAGCCAGTCGCAGGCCGCCTTCGCCGGGGTGTAGACCTCGTCGGGGGCGATATCGAAGCCCATAGCCTGCAGCCGCTGGACCAGCACGCCTTTCGGCGTCCGGGTCGTGTTGGTGAGAAAGCGCACCCCGAGCCCGGCGTCGCGTAAGCGTGCAATGGCCTCGATGGCGCCAGGAATTGCGGCTTCGCCCTGATAGACAACGCCTGCCAGATCGAGCAGCACAGATTTCGTCATGGGGCCGAGGGCAATCCGCTTGAGAGTGAAAGGCTTGGACGACCCAAGGATTCCGCCAAAACCCGGACGGCGAAAGCCCTAATTGGCAAAAAACGCAAGTTTCAGCTCTCAGCTTCGCCTCTGAGTGCCGCCTTTCCTGAGGCACAAACGCGCAAGGCATCGGCCCTGCCACAATATCTGCATAGACATTTTGTTCCTTGCGCGCGCGAGACGGCGGCTCAGACACCGTCTTGCCGAAATTTCTCTAATGATCGTTGCGACTTAGCTGTCGGCTACGCCTTGCCGTGCGGAAGGCTCGGCAATCGCTCAAGCGCCACGAAGTGAGTATTGAATGCGCCTCGTTCGCGACCTCCTGACCGTCTTCTGTCTGCTCTGCGCCCTTATTAGTGCTCTTGCCGCTGGACTCGGCCCCGCAAGCGCCCAGACGCTGGGCTTCCCCTTTACCGATCCGGCTGCAGCGCAAGAGAAGAAGGCGGAAGCCGCGCCGGAAGAGAAGGCACCCGAGGCGGAGAAGAACGATGCCTCTGCAGCGCCGCTTTCCATTCCAAAAGAGGTGGTCGATCCCGACATCCCCGCCAACGAGCTGAAGATGCGGCTCGCACCGCTCACCAAGGACCAACTGACCAAGGTTGCCGGCGAGTGGCTGCTGATCGTCCAACGCTGGACCAACATGGTGGTGGAGAAGCAGTTGGAGGTGCTTCGCGCGGAGGGTCCGCTGGAGGATGCCAGCCGTGACACGCTGATCGAGTTCATCAACAAGCGGAATGCGCTGTTCAACAAGTTCAATATCGTCGTCGACGCCCTCGAGCAGAAAGGCGGCAACAAGGATCTGATTCAGGAATACCGCTCCTTCCGCGATGCCATCCTCGTGGAGGAAGCACGCTCCAGCGATTTCGAGACCATCGTAACGCGGCTGCGCAGCTGGCTGGTCGCGTGGGATGGCGGCGTCAAAGTCGGCAGCAATCTTCTGATCATTGTGATCGCCGGTCTAACGCTCCTCGTGGTCGCGCGCCTGGTACGGCGCGCCGTGAAAGGCTGGATCCGCCACGCCCGCCAGCTCTCCAAGCTGCTGCAGAGCTTCATCGTGAAGTTTGTCTATTGGCTGGTTCTGGCCTTCGGTTTGCTCGTGGTGATCGCCGCGCTCGGCATCGACATCACGCCGATCTTCGCCCTGATCGGCGGTGCCTCCTTCATCATGGCCTTCGCCTTCCAGGACACGCTCAGCAATCTCGCCTCCGGTCTGATGATCATGATCAACCGCCCCTTCGACGAGGGCGACTATGTCGATGTCGGCGGCGTGGCCGGCACGGTAACGGCCGTGAGCATCGTCGCCACCACCGTCGTGACCCCCGACAATCAGATCATTGTCATTCCCAACAAGCAGGTCTGGGGCCAGGTCATCACCAATGTCACCGGCTCCACCACGCGGCGCGTCGATCTGGTCTTCGGCATCGGCTACGGCGACAGTATCGAGAAGGCCCAGAAGGTGCTGGAGGAGACCATCGCCGCCCATCCTCTGGTGCTGATCGATCCGGTGCCGATCATCCGCGTCTCCGAGCTCGGCGACAGTGCGGTGAACTTCATCGCCCGCCCCTGGGTGCGCAGCGAGAATTACTGGACCGTGTTGTGGGATTTGACCCGCCAGGTGAAGGAAGCCTTCGACCGCAACGGCATCTCCATTCCCTTCCCGCAGCGGGACTTGCACGTCTATGGCCGGTCGCTGCCGGCAGCGCCGGAAAGCTCCGCACCGTCCCCCCGCGTCAAAACCGATGCGGCGACCGCGGTGGCGCAAGGCGACGAAGGCTATGACGGGGATGACGGCGACAAATAGCCGGCGTTAAATTTCGCTCGGCGGCCCGGTCTCAGCGTTGGCGATGGATAGAGAGAAAAACGGCAAGCCCCGACGCGTGCGGCGCCGGGGCCCTACGCGAGAGACGCACCATCAATTGGTGATGTCGAAATCCATGTCCTTGAAGTCGTAGAGCATCTTCTGCTGCCAGATGCCGTCTTCCTCCACCGGCACCTTGTGCATCTTGATCTTGTTGACCTTCAGCTCGCCGGTCTTGTCGTCGACCCAGAAATCGATGTCGTAGTACTCGTTCTGGGTGCCCTTCTTTCGGAAGTCGGTGCAGATGAAATACTCGCCGTCCTTCTTCAGCCGGCGCACCGGCTGGTGGATCTCGACGAATTCCAGCGGTACCGATTGGCCGGTTTCCTCGTTCTCGACCATCAGCGCGCCGCCCTTCTCCTTGTGATCGGCGATGTAGTTATGCACCGCGCTCATCACGTGCCAGGCGCGGATCACCTCCGTCTCGCCGGGATGCTCGGAGACCGGCAGCCACCACCAGGCCACGGGAAGCCGGGTGACCATGATCCAGCCGTCGCCGTCGCGCTTCGGCCCCTTCTGAACCCGGATATCCATCAGCTTGAGCTTTTCGCCCTCCGGCTTGAACCAGAAGTCGAGCGCGTATTGCTTCTTCGGTTCGGCCTCGTCGTGGAAGATCAGATTGGCGAACCAGCCATAGCCCGCCATGCCGCGGACGATACGGGTCTTCTCGAACACCAGATCCAAATCCTGGTTGATGCGCGGATCGTGGAATTGGAACACCCCGTCTTCGCTGCGGGCATCCATCACCTGCTTCACCGCCTGGTTCACATCCTCCTCGGTGAATTCCTTGGAGAGGGTCTGCGGCTTGGCGCTCATCGGGCTGGCCTGATGGCCCATCGCGTCATGCTCGCCCATCCCCACCGCGGCGCCTTCTTCAGCGCCGTTGGCCGCCAGGTCCTTGGCGATGAAGAACTCCTTGGCCTTTTCCAGGTTTTCGTCCGGGTTCTCCAGGAAGGCGGTCTTCGAGCCCTCCGAGCCGAAGCAATAGGTCTTGCCGGCGGGATTCGTCCAATTGATCGAGCAATCGGTCTCCACCACCTGACCGGTGGCGAGCCCCATGGCGCAAAGATTGTCGAATTCGCCGTCCTCGGCCGCGGCGGGCAGGGCGAGGGCAAAGGCGAAGAGAAAACACGTCGTCAGGGCAATTGCCCCAACGCGAAATGCCGGAGCGAAGCCCCGGAATGAAATGCACGGCATCGAACGCTTCTCCCATATCTCATCTCAGCAGAAGCCGATGCCGGCTGCGGGCTTATGAGCGTTGCGCCGTCTCTTCCGGCACCAGCATGACGTGCAACAAGGCTCGCGCTCTCGCAGGCGGAAGGCAAGCTTGAAAGGCCTCAGGTCACGGTAAAATGAACGCGCGTGAGACATGTCTCCCGAAGCGCCAGGAGGGCAGATGCGAAACCGCGCGGGGCAGGGCTTAGCGCTGCACCAGCTCCACGCGCCGGTTCTGCGCCCGGCCCGAGTCCGAGCTGTTGCTTGCGACCGGCGCCAGCGGTCCGACCCCTGCCGGAATGATCCGCCCCTGCGCGATGCCGTGCTGGCCGGAGAGCGCCGCCACCACCGCCTCGGCGCGGGCGCGCGACAAGGCGAGGTTCGCTTCGTAAGAGCCGACACTGTCGGTATGGCCGACGATATAGACCGACATATCGGGGTGCTGGGAAAGCAGCTTCGCCATCTCGGTCAGCGCTTCGTTCGATTCCGGCTTCAAAGTCGCCTTGGCGAAGTCGAAATAGATATTGTTCAGCGCCACCTTGCCGGTCTCGGCGATGCTCTTCGCCATCGCATCGGCGTCCACCATCTTCTCTTCCATGGCAGCGACCTGCATGATGTCGAGATGCACGATGGCGTGCTCGAAGGTCTGCTTGAAATAGCTGAAATTGTTCTGCGCCACGTAGAGCCCGACATAGAGCGTGCCCTCCTTGTTGCGCACGGCCAGATAGTGATCGTCCGACAGGCCGGAGAAAGCCATGCCCGAAACCTGGCCGCTGGTGGCGAGCTGCCGCTCGCGCGGATAGATCACCCACTGACCGAAAGCTCTGTTCCACGTGCCGCACTCCTCGCCCGAGCAAGCGAACAGGGTCTCGAAGCCGCGCTCCTTTAGTGCCTTTTGGTAGTTGCGGTAGACCTCCAGGGTAGAGCGGCCCTTCGGCGCCACGTAGAGCAGCCGGGTCATCTCGCCTTCCAGTTCCTGCACCGTCTCGGCGGTCCACTTGCCGTCCTTCTTCACCGCCGGCCCCAATGGCAGATCGTAGGCATCGAAGCTCTTATGCTCGTAGCCGATCAGACAGGAGCCCTCGTAGCGGGGAATGCCCGGATAGTCGGAGACGCCTTCGGCGTCCTGGCAGGCCTCTTGGGCAGTGGCAGGAAAGGTGCCGAGAACGAGCATCATTCCGGCGATCAGAAAGCTGGCAATGCGTCTCATCACTGAATTCGTCCCTCGATTTTGGTGCAAGTCGTCGGTCCGCCGCGGGCCCGCAAGGAGTCTCGCTGGAGTCTTGGACGACGTAGCGCCATTGTTTCCACGCAAATTCCTTATGAGAATGCACAATCGTTTGTGATTTTCCGAGTATAGAGGCGTCAATGCAACCCAGCACCGATTGGCAGCTCGATAAAGAGCAAGCCCGCGTCCGTGCCCCGCGCGAAGGGGCGGCGACGTTCCAATCGCCGAGCTATGCCGCCGCATGCGAACGGCTCTCCTTCAGCGATGGGTTTGCGGTGTGCGGCGTCGAGGCGTGCTGCGAGGCGGAGACCGCATTCGAAGCGCCGCCAAACGGCGAGGCTGCGCTTTACCTGCAATGCCTCGCTTCCGGCGCCTGCACCTTCTATTCCGGGCAGAGGAGCCGCGATCTGGCGCTCGATCCGGCCAGGCCCGCCGCCTTTCTGTTCGCTTCCGGCGGCATCACCGGCTGGGCCGCCCCGGCCGATACGCCGCTGAAGATCGTCAGCATCGACCTATCGGAGGCTCAACTCGCCGAATGGTTCGGGGGGAGCGTGCCGCGCCGCCTGCGCCGGCTGCTTCTGTCGCAAGAGCCGGGCGCGCTTCCTGTGCCGCCCGCCGCTGCCGCCTACCTCAATAGCCTCGCGGCCGAGGTCGCCGGCACAAGGCGAAAGAGCAGCATCCGCCGTATGGCGATTGAAGGTGCGGCCCTGCAAGCCGTCTCTGCGACCTTGGAGGGGCTGGCCGAAGATGGCAGGGGGGAGACCCGCGGTCTGACCGTTCAGGAGGAGCGCGCTCTCGACCGGGTGCGCGAGAAGCTGCTCGCCGACTTGCGCAATCCCCCCGATTTGATCGTCCTCGCCGCAGAGGCCGGCATGGCGCCGCGCCGGCTCCAGGCGGCCTTCCGAGCCCGCTTCGGCGTGAGCCTGTTCCAAGCCTTGCAGAATGCCCGGCTCGATTACGCCAAGGCCGCGCTGCTTGAAGGACGCGCTTCGATCAAGGAGATCGCCTGGCGCATCGGCTATACCCATCAGGCGAGCTTCACCCACGCCTTCCGCAGCCGCTTCGGCGTCCCGCCCAGCGCCGTCCTCCGCCGCTAGCCGGCAAACGCGGCAATTCCCGCGGCGCCAAGCGCCGTCAGCACGACGACGATCCAGGGCGGGAGTTTCCACACGGTGAGCGCGACGAAGGCGGCGAGCGCCAGGGCGAAATCCTTCGGTCCCAGCACCGCGCTTTGCCAGACCGGATGATAGAGCGCAGCGGCGAGGATACCGACCACAGCCGCATTGGCCCCGCGCATGCCCGCCTGCACTAGCGGGCGGCCGCGAAGCGCATCCCAAAACGGAAGCGCGCCGACCAGAAGCAGCATGCCGGGCAGAAACAGCGCCACCAGGCAGAGCGCGGCGCCGGCGATGCCGTTGGGTTCCGGCCCCACGGCCGCGCCGAGATAGGCGCCGAAGGTGAAGAGCGGTCCGGGCACGGCCTGCGCCGCACCGTAACCGGCGAGGAACGCA
The DNA here is from genome assembly GCF_013341275.1 of Methyloligella sp. GL2. Taxonomy (GTDB): domain Bacteria; phylum Pseudomonadota; class Alphaproteobacteria; order Rhizobiales; family Methyloligellaceae; genus Methyloligella. Next base: position 3,109,636 of record NZ_CP054476.1, on the reverse strand, counting down.
TCCTCGCTGACCCAGCCAGGCGGCACGACTTCCGCCTGCAGCAGCGGCAGCACCACATGGCCGCCGCCGAACACCAGCGCGCCTGCGCGGTAGAACGCATCCGCATAGGCGACGCCTTGTGCGCCCGAAAGGCTCGCCGCGAAGGGGAGGCCAATCAAAAGCCCGAAGAAGGCGATGAGCGCGAGAACGCCAACGCCCCGCGAGACCGGGAAGCCCAGCGTGGCGCTCGGCTGCACCGTTTCCCCCCGGCAAAGCGCGAGTCCCGCGAGGACGCCGAGAACGATGGCCGCGATCTGCCCCAGTGCGCTGGCGAGGAATAGCACCAGCACCGCGGCGGCGACTGCGATCCCGGCGCGCACAGCATCGGGGCAAAGGCTCCGTGCCATGCCGTAAACCGCTTGCGCCACCACCGCGACGGCCACCAGCTTCAGCCCGTGCAGGATACTCTCCCCGACAGGCCCGCCGAACGCCGCCGCGCCGAATGCGAAGATCACGAGCGCGATGGCCGAGGGAAGCGTGAAGGCGCACCAAGCCGCCAAAGCGCCCAAGGTCTTCGCCCGGTAAAGCCCGAGCGCAAACCCCACCTGGCTGCTCGCCGGGCCGGGCAGGAATTGGCAAAGCGCGATCAGATCGGCATAGGCGCCGTCATCCATCCAGCGCCGTCGCAGGATCAGCTCGTCGCGGAAATAGCCGAGATGCGCGACGGGTCCGCCGAATGAGGTCAGCCCGAGCTTGAGAAAGGCGCCGAAGACTTCGCCCGCCGATCCGCGCGATGCGCCAGAGGGAGCGTCCGCTGTGCTGGTCATGCTCACCCGTCCGTTGCCTCGACGCGTCAGTTTACGGCAAACGCCGTGATGCTGGGAGCCGGACCATGGCGAAACCCGGTGAAGCCTCTATGACATTTATGACAGGGCTCTGAGCTCTTCGCGAAGCTGCTCCGGATCGCCGTTGACCCTGCTTTCCACTTTCAGCTTTGCCGATGTGCCTAGCGGCAAGGCCTTCGAGGAGAACAGCGGAAGCATGGTGCAGGGCTGGAGCGGAACGATGGATCAACTCGGCGCCTATCTTGCCGACGCGGGATAGACGCTCCGCTCAGAATGCGGCGTCGTCGGCGCTCTCCGCGGCGGCCACGGCGGATGCCGCCTTGGCTTCGTCGATCGCCTTGCGTGCCGCCGTCATGGCGGTGGGCAGGTCTTTTCGGAAATGCACCTCCGGCGGCTTCAGCCCTTGCGCGTGCAGCATCTTGCGGATCGCCGGATTGGCGCCGGAGATGAAGATCGCCGTGCCCCGCTGCAGTCCTTTGCGCAGGAAGCCTTCGATGGTCGCCGCCGCGGTGGAATCCAGGAACGGCACTGCCGAGACGTCGATGACATAGGCTTTGGGCTTGGCGGCGATCCGCTCCAGCGCATTGGCGACGCTCGCCGCAGCGCCGAAGAAGAACGCGCCGGAGATGCGGCAGACCGCGATCTCGCGCCCGCCCGCCTCGGAAGGATCGTACGCCTCCCGCGCCTCCCCCTCGATCCGGTCGGCCTTATCCTCCAAGGCGAGCCCCGCCTCCACCTCCACCGATTGCGACATGCGGTGCAGGAAGAGCAGCGAGGCGGCGGCGAAGCCGACCAGAATGCCGGTGGTGAGGTCGACGAACACGGTGAGCAGGAAGGTGACCAGCAGCACCACCGCATCGCCCCGGCTGGCCTTGAGCAGCGTTGCGAAAGCATGCCGCTCCGACATGTTCCAGGCGACGGTGGCGAGCACGCCGGCCAGTGCCGCCAGCGGAATGAAGGCGGCAAGCGGCGCGGCCACCACCAGGAACAGCAGCAGGAAGCCCGAATGCAGCATGCCGGAGACGGGGCCCCGTGCCCCGGAGCGGATATTGGTTGCCGTGCGCGCGATGGTGCCGGTGACGCAGAATCCGCCGAACAGCGGTGCGGCGATATTGGCGATGCCTTGCGCCACCAGCTCGCAATTGGAGCGGTGCCGCCGCCCGGTCATGCTGTCGGCGACCACGGCGGAGAGCAGGCTCTCGATACTGCCGAGCAGCGCGAAGGAGGCCGCCGCCGGCAGCACCGCGATGGCCTTGGCAAGGCTGATTTCCGGCAAGGCCGGGCTCGGCAGCGAGGCCGGAATGCCGCCGAAGCGCGTGCCGATGGTCTCCACATCCAGCCCCAGCCCCCAGGCGGCGAGCGAGGCGCCGACCACAGCGATCAGCATGGAAGGCCAGCCCGGCCGGGTGCGGCGCAAGCCCATGATGACGACGATGCTGGCGAGGCTCAGCACCACGGCCGAGACGCTGATGCTGGGCAGTGCGTCCCACAGCGCCACCAGCTTGGGCAGAAGCGGGCCCGGCTCTCCATTCGGCATGGCGAGGCCCAGAAGCTCCTTGATCTGGCTTGCGAAGATGATCAGCGCGATGGCCGCAGTGAAGCCGACGGTGACGGGGTAGGGGATGAACTTCACGAAGGTGCCGAGGCGCAGGAAACCGGCGAGCATCAGAAATACGCCGGAGATCATGGTGGCGAGCAGCAGCCCCTCCACCCCGTGCACCGCCACGGTGGTCGCCACCACCACGATGAAGGCGCCGGCCGGGCCGCCGATCTGGAACCGGCTGCCGCCGAGTGCGGAAATCAGAAACCCGCCGATGATCGCCGTATAAAGCCCGCGATCCGGCGTCACCCCGGAGGCGATGGCGATGGCCATGGAAAGCGGCAGGGCGACAATGGCGACGGTGAGCCCGGCAATGGCGTCGGCGCGGAAATCGGACAGCCCATAGCCTTCCCTCAGCACCGTGATCAGCTTCGGTGTGAAGAGCGCTTTGAAGCTCGGCTCCTGCGCGGGGCTCGCCATGTCTGTTGCCGCTTCGTCGTCCCTTGAGGCCGGGGTCCGGCCGTTATTCGCCCTTGAGCCGCACGCCGCGGCCGCCGCCCATGCTCGCCGCACCTTCGCCGATCAGCTCGATTCCGGCACGGTCCAGCGCCTCCGCCACCTTGGTGAGGCTGTCCACCACCCCGCGCACCGTGCCTTCGCTGGCCTCCATGCGCTGGATCGTGGGGAGCGAGACGCCGGAAAGCTTCGCCAAGCCCCGTTGATCGAGCTTGAGCAGTGCCCGGGCGGCACGCATTTGAGCGGCTGTAATCACAGCGATCTATATCTCATCCATGGCTATTTTGGTATGCGACATCATGAATGATGTTTTATACATCACCTGTTCGCATCTTCTAGCCTGCGGGATGCGGTTTTGCCAATATGCCGGCCATGAAGCGCTTAAGGGCCATGCGCCAGCGCCCGGTCGTCCTCTCGATGATCGCCACGCTGGTTTTCTATACCTGCCTGCTTGCCTGGCAGGTGCCGGCCATGGCGCTCGCCCGGCTGCTGGCGCCGGAGCTCGCCGCCCAGACCATCGTGCTGTGCACCTCGAGCGGCCCGCGCGTCGTCGCCGTCGATCAGGACGGCCAGCCGATCGAGAATTCGCATCTGCCGGACCCGGGCAAATCCTGCCCGGTCTGCCAGGGCGTCGCCGGTGCGGTCACCCCGCTCCTGCCCGATGCGCCGGCCCTCGAGGGGCCCAAAGTCTGGATCGCGCTTCACTTCGATGCCGAAACGGCGACGAGCCAAGGGCGCCGTCCGTTCATCCGCAAGGGCCACGATCCGCCTTTCTCGTCCTGACGTCTGATCACCTGCCGTCTCTCCCGACCCGCGCAAGCTTCGCGCCAAGCCGGTTCGGACGGCTGTATTTTTACGTTCGGATTTCAAGGATCGAAGAACAATGCTTGTTGGAAAATTGCCGGCCTCCATGGACCGGCGCCGCGTGAGCCCAGCCGAGCTCGCGGCGGCTATCACCCTTTCGCTCGGCGCCTTTTTTGCGCCCGACGATGCCAAAGCCCACGACTATAGCCTGCCGCCCGGCACCGCTTTGAGCATCGGAAACGAGCATGCCATCCGCGCCGACAGCCACGGCCCCATCGGCGTGATGGGCGATCATATGCATCATGCCGGCGAGTGGATGCTCTCCTACCGCTATATGCATATGGGCATGGAGGGGAACCGGATCGGCGACGACAGCGTCTCGCCCGACCATATCGTCACCACGGTGCCGAACCGCTTCTTCGGCGCGCCGATGCAGCCGCCGACATTGCGCGTCGTGCCCACCGAGATGAACATGGACATGCACATGTTCGGGGCCATGTATGCACCGACCGATAACCTCACCCTGATGGCCATGGTCACCTATCTCGACAAGAACATGGACCTCCTCACCTATCAGGGGATGATGGGCACCACCCGGCTCGGCACCTTCTCGACCGGGGCGAGCGGCATCGGCGACACCAAGATCTCCGCGCTCTACCGGCTGCATGACGATGCGGTGAATCACCTGCATCTCAATCTCGGCCTGAGCCTGCCCACCGGCAGTATCGACGAGGAGGGCAGGGTGCTGACGCCCATGGGCATGCGGCCCACAATGCGGCTGCCCTATTCCATGCAGCTCGGCACCGGCACCTACGATCTGATGCCGGGCATCACCTATACCGGCCGCAAGGGCAGCGTCTCCTGGGGCGCGCAATATATCGCCACGCTTCCGCTGGAGAGTGCCAATGACGAAGGCTATGCCTGGGGCGACAAGCATGAGGTGACCGCCTGGGCGGCCTATGAATGGGCACCCTGGATCAGCACCTCGTTCCGGATCGATGCCTCGACCCAAGATCCGATCGACGGCATCGATCCCAACATCGTGGCCCCGGTGCAGACCGCCAACCCCGCCTTCTATGGCGGCGACGAGGTGCAGCTTCTGCTCGGCGCCAATATGGTCGGCCAGCGCGGCGTCTTGCGCGGCCAGCGCCTGGCTTTCGAATTCGGCCTGCCCGTCTATCAGGACCTGAACGGCCCGCAGATGGAGACCGACTGGACCATGACCGTCGGCTGGCAGAAGAGCTTCTAGATGAGGAAGAGCAAGGAAATGTCTTGGATCCTTCGCGGCGCATTGGCGCTCACTTTCGCGCTCGCCGCCTTCGCTGGCACGGGCGCCATCGCCCATGACGTTACCAAAGACGGTCTGAAGATCGTCCACCCCTGGTCGCGGGCCACTCCCGGCGGCGTCGAGGTCGGCGTCGGCTATCTGAAGATCGAGAATAAGGGGGCGGAGGCCGACCGCCTGACCGGCGGCACCACCCCCATCGCCAAGATGCTGCAAGTGCATCAGATGACCATGACCGACGGCGTCATGAAGATGCGCCATCTGAAGGACGGTCTGGAGATCCCGGCCGGCAAGACGGTGGAGCTGAAGCCCGGCGGCAATCACCTGATGCTGATGGGGCTGAAGCAGCCCATCGTCAAAGGCGAGCCGTTCAAGGCGGTGCTGCATTTCGAAAAGGCCGGCGATGTCGAGGTGACCTTCAAGGTGGAGGCGATCGGGGCCCCGTCCTCAAGCGACGACGCGATGGAAGATCACCAGCACGATCACGGCGATCACTAGACGATTGGTCTGGAAGATCAGCTTCAGCAATTGAAACGCGCTTGGCTCACCGCCAGGCGCGTTTCGCTTTTGGGCCGCCGCCGATAACCGTCGCATGGCGCACATCCTACAAAAATCGTAGAAACGTTAAGTCGCTTGATGGGCTCTCTGCGGCATGCTCCGCTTGTAACCGTCCACGTCTTGCGAGACCTCGCACCATCGCCCGCATTCCTCATAAGCCTTCCGACGCCACCGATGCACCGCCTGCGGCGAAGATCGTCCGCGGCAGCGGCGACTTCGTGAAGGTCAATATCGCGCTGTTCGCCGCGGGCTTCACCACCTTCGCGCTGATCTACTGCGTGCAGCCGATCCTCCCCGTCTTCTCCGACGATTTTGGCGTCACCCCCGCCGAGGCGAGCCTATCGCTTTCGGTCACCACCCAGTTTCTCGCCGTCTCCATGCTGGCGGCCAGCTCGCTGTCGGAAGTGTTCGGGCGAAAGCCGGTGATGATCGCTTCGCTGTTCGCCTCCTCCGCCTTGATGATGGCGACCGCCTTCGCGCCGGACTGGAACACGCTGCTCATCTTGCGCGCGCTGGCCGGCATCACCTTCTCCGGCCTGCCGCCCGCCGCCATGGCTTATGTCGGCGAGGAGATCGACGCCAAATCCTCCGGCCTCGCCATGGGGCTCTATATCGCCGGCACCGGGCTTGGCGCTCTGGGCGGCCGCTTCATCGCCGGCTTCGCCGCCGATTTCGGCCATTGGCGCATCGGGCTTTTCGTCATCGGCGTGCTGGCGCTGATCTCCAGCGTGGTGTTCTGGAAGGCGCTACCCGCCTCGCGCCATTTCCGCGAAAGCGCGCCGCGGCTGAACACCATCCTCTCCTCTTTCGCACGCCATCTGAAGGAGCCGGTGCTGGTCAGCCTGTTCGTCGAAGGCTTCCTGCTGATGGGCGTCTTCGTCTCGATGTACAATTATTCCAGCTACCGGCTGATGGAGCCCCCCTATAATTTCAGCCAGACTGCGGTCAGCCTGATCTTCGGCATCTCGGTGATCGGCATTCTCACCTCCGCTTTCGTCAGCGACTTCGCCGCCAAGCTCGGCCGGGCGCGGGTGCTCTGGGCTCTCGTCGCCATGATCTTTGCCGGCGTGCTGATGACGCTTGCCGAGGGGCTTTGGATGATCCTTGCCGGGCTCACCCTGCTCACCTTCGCCTTCTATGGCGCCCATTCGGTGCTGGCGAGCTCGGTGGCCGTGCGCGCCGAGCACGCCAAGGCCCAGGCCTCCTCGCTCTATCTCTTCGCCTATTACACCGGCTCCAGCCTGATGGGGTTCCTGGGCGGGCTCGCCTGGTCGGCCTATCACTGGCCGGGCGTCGTGGCGCTCTCCAGCATCTCGCTTACCATCGCGCTGATCATCGCCATCGCCCTTGCGGTGATCATCGGCCGCTTCGGCCGCGGCCCGCGCGGGCGCAAGCCGCCGCTGCTCACCCCGCCCGTCGATTAAGCACGCTTCCCGATATTTCGTCGCGAGACCGGCGAAAACGAAGCCAAAGCGCTTGTCCGCCTTCCGTTTCGTTGTCACGGTAGAGGCTCCGGCGAGCGCAAAGCTCGAAACACGAAGGTGAGCCGATAGATGCCGCATGCAACACCGCTGATCTCCACGATCACGCTCGGCTTGCTGCTTGCATTTGTCTTTGGCGTCATTGCCCAGCGCATCAAGCTCCCACCACTTATCGGCTATCTCGTCGCCGGCATCCTCGTCGGCCCGTTCACGCCGGGCTATGTCGCCGATCAGGACCTCGCCGCCGAGCTCGCCGAGATGGGCGTCATCCTGCTGATGTTCGGCGTCGGCATGCATTTCTCGCTCAAAGACCTGCTCTCGGTGCGCAACATCGCCATCCCCGGTGCCGTGGTGCAGATCGCTTTCGCCACGCTGCTCGGTATGGGGCTTGGCCATTGGCTCGGCTGGACGCCCGGCGCGGGTCTCGTCTTCGGTCTTGCGCTTTCCGTCGCCAGCACCGTCGTCCTTTTGCGCGCGTTGCAGGAGCGCCGGCTGGTGGAGACCGAGCGCGGCCGCATCGCCGTCGGCTGGCTCATCGTCGAAGACCTGGCCATGGTGTTGGCGCTGGTGCTGCTCCCTGCCATGGCCGGCGCTCTGGCAGACTCTGGCGGCGCGGCCCCCAGCGCCGTCGCGGTGGTGCGCGATCTCGCTATCGCACTGGCCAAGATCGCCGCCTTCATCGCCACTATGCTGCTCGTCGGCAAGCAGGTGATCCCCTGGCTGCTGCATTACATCGCCCATACCGGAAGCCGCGAGTTGTTCCGCCTCTCGGTGCTGGTGATCGCGCTCGGCACCGCGTTCGGCGCCGCCGAGCTGTTCGATGTCTCCTTCGCGCTTGGCGCCTTCTTCGCCGGGGTGATCTTGAGCGAATCCGCCCTCAGCCAGCACGCCGCCGAGGAGACGCTTCCCTTGCGCGATGCCTTTGCGGTGCTGTTCTTCGTCGCCGCCGGCATGCTGTTCGATCCGGCGATCCTGCTGCGCGAGCCGCTGCCCGTGCTGGCCACGGTCGGCATCATCGTTGTCGGCAAGTCGCTCGCCGCTTACGCCATCGTCCGCGCCTTCGGCTATTCCAACACTATCGGCCTCACCATTGCCGCCTCGCTGGCGCAGATCGGCGAGTTCTCCTTCATCCTCGCCACCCTCGGCCTGACGCTGGAGATCCTGCCGCGCCAGGGCAGCGACCTGATTGTCGCCGGCGCCATCATCTCCATCCTGCTGAACCCGCTGATCTTCGCCGGGCTCGACCGGCTCTTGGCACGCCGCGAACAGGCGGCAAGTGGCGAGGAGGCTGCCACCGCGGTGCGCGAGCCCGTCCCCCACACCACGCTGAAGGATCATGTCGTGCTGATCGGCCATGGCGAGGTCGGCGGCGTGATCGGCGATCTGCTGCGCGAGACCGACAGTCCGGTGCTGGTCATTGAGGACGATCCGGAGGATGTCGCCGCCTTGAAGGAGCGGGGCACCGAGGCCATCCAGGGCAATGCCGCCGATCCGGAGGTGATCGCCGCTGCCAATCTGAACAAGGCCCGCAGCCTGCTGATCGCCATCCCCGACGGGTTCGAGGGCGGCCAGGTGGTGGAGCAGGCCAAGGCCATCAACCCCAAGCTCGTCGTCGTCGCCCGCGCCCATTCGGAGGACGAGGTGGAACACCTCGCTAAGCTTGGCGCCGATGTGGTGGTGACCGACAAGGACGAGGTCGCTAAGGCTATGCTGCACGAAGCGATGATCCGCTCCGCAGTGGCGCGCCCGAAGAAGCTGCCCGCCAAGACGAGCCGCAAGACGCAGCCGAAATCCGGCACCCGATCGAGACCGGCCGGTCCGGCCAAGCGCCGCAGCGCGAAGACCCCGTCAGGGCGCGAGAAGACCCCGCCGGGGAGCAAAGCGTGAGGCACCTGAAGAGTAGAATGAGACCCGAGCAATGCCCCACTCCACGCCACTGATCTATACGATCACCCTTGGCCTCTTGCTGGCCTTCGTGTTCGGCGTGCTGGCCCAGCGGCTGAAGCTGCCGCCGCTCATCGGCTATCTGGTCGCCGGTATCTGCGTTGGCCCGTTCACCCCCGGCTTCGTCGCCGATATCAACCTCGCCATGCAGCTCGCCGAGGTCGGCATCATCTTGCTGATGTTCGGCGTCGGACTGCATTTCTCGCTCGAGGATCTGCTCTCGGTCCGTGCCATCGCCATCTCCGGCGCCCTGGCCCAGATCGCCATCTCGATCCCTCTGGCCATGCTGCTGAGCTGGAGCCTCGGCTGGAGCGTCGGCGCCGGGCTGATCCTCGGCCTGTGTCTTTCCGTGGCCAGTACCGTCGTCGTCTTGCGCATCTTGCAGGAGCGAAGACTGCTCGATACCGAGCGCGGCCGCATCTCCGTCGGCTGGCTCATCGTGCAGGATATCGCCATGGTGCTGGTCCTGGTGCTGCTGCCGGCGCTCGCTCCGCTGATAAAGGGCAGCGCAGAGAGCCTGTCCGTCTCCGAGCTCGCCTGGCCGGTCGGGCTGACCTTGGCCAAGATCACCGCCTTCACGCTGCTGATGTTCGTCGTCGGCAAGAAGGTGATCCCCGGCGCGCTGCATTACGTCGCCCATACCGGCAATCGCGAGCTGTTCCGCCTCGCGGTGCTCGCCATCGCGCTCGGCGCCGCCTTCGTCGCGGCCGAGCTGTTCGGCGTCTCCCTGGCGCTCGGCGCCTTCTTCGCCGGCATGCTCTTGTCGGAGTCCCAGCTCAGCCAGCAAGCCGCGCAGGAATCCCTGCCGCTGCGCGACGCCTTCGCCGTGCTGTTCTTCGTCTCGGTCGGCATGCTGTTCGATCCGACCATCGTCACCGACGCCCCGCTTGCGCTGCTCGCCACCGTGGCGCTGATCGTGTTCGGCAAATCCGTGGCGGCCTTTCTCGTGGTGCGCTTGTTCCACCACAATCTGAACACTTCCCTGGTGGTCACGGCCTGCCTGGCGCAGATCGGCGAGTTCTCCTTCATCCTCGCCAATCTCGGTGTGCGCCTGGATATGCTTCCCGAGGACGGGCGCGACCTGATCCTCGCCGGGGCGATCCTCTCCATCCTGATCAATCCGCTGCTCTTCGCCGGCATCGAGGAGCTGCTCCGCCGCAAAGAGCGCAGCCGCCCCGATCAGCCGCCGACGAGCGAGGAGATCGAGGAGGAGGCACTCACCCGCGAGCCCATCGCTCCGACCGAGCTCACCGGCCACATCGTGCTGATCGGCCATGGCCGGGTCGGCACCTACATCACCGAGAGCCTGCCGCCCGGCGCGCCGGCGCTCTTCGTCGTCGAGGACAACCCCGATGCGGTGAAGGAGCTGAACGACCAGGGCATCGAAGCCATCCAGGGCAATGCGGCGGATCCGGAGGTGGTGGCCGCCGCCAATCTGAAAGACGCGCGCTGTCTTCTCGTCGCCATTCCCGATGCGTTCGAAGGCGGCCAGGTGGTGCAGCAGGCGCGCGACATCAATCCGAACCTGCTGATCGTGGCCCGGGCTCATTCGGAGGCCGAGATCGAGCATCTGATCAAGCACGGCGCCAGCATCGTGGTGATGGGCGAGCATGAGATCGCCAAGGCGATGCTGAATTCCGTCACGCCCATCGCCGAGGCCATGGCGCGCGCTGCCGGAGCCCCGCCTTCCACCGAATTCGTGCAGACCTCGCTGCGCGGGCCGAAACAGCCCACCCGGCCGGCGCCGGCGGGGAATGGGGAATAGCGCGAGCCGGCGAGGTGCCGGCTAGTCCGCCGCTTCGAGCTGGTCGGCTTCTTCGTCGGAGAACACCCGGCCGCGGGTCAGGAAGCGCAAGCCTTCCGGTGCTGCGGCGGGGGCACGATCTGGTAGGTTCTAGCTTGAATCACCGCACGGAGCACAGATTATGAACCGAATGGTCGAGTTCTTTAGATTGGCGCAGCAGCATAGAATGCGGTTAAGCGATCTTAGAGGGTCGGAAACTGAAGTGTTGCGTGCAGCTTCCTATATTAATAGTGTTTGCGAGTTAGCAAAAGCGCTGGAGATTGAAGATTTCTCTGTCGCAAGAGTTGATGGAGATCCGTCATCTATAGGTAGAGATTCTGTTCTTGGAAAGCTCTACCAAGTTGATGATTTTTTAAATGCAGTTTATGCCGCTCACATATTCGATCTAGATGGAGAACTCGCTCAAAAATTTGTCTCGCTTGACGAAGACTGGAGGGATAAGGCGTCAAGCTATATCGCTCATATCCGGAAAGTCGTGCAAAACGCTGATGTTGAAGAACGTCTAAGAGAGGCGATTCTCAAGCGTTTGAATGACCTCCAACGCGAAATTGGTCGCAACCGGGCAAAACTTGATGCCGTCGTTGACGCACTGCTCGTTGTGACAGAGGCTGTTGGAAAAGGAGCGAAGAATCTTGAGCCTGCTGTGAAGCTGCTTGAAAAACTCGCTGGAGCCTTATCCGGCCTCCGCCGGTCGGAACAAGACGCAAAACCACAGCTTCCTCCACCAGATGCTCTTGGGCTGCCGGATTTGACCGAATCTGATGAATCAGATTCGGACTAGCTAGCCGGGGGAGTCGCTTAAGAGCCTGTCGCTTCGAGCTGGTCGGCTTCTTCGTCGGAGAACACCCGGCCGCGGGTCAGGAAACGCAAGCCTTCCGGCGCTTCCAGCGAGAAGCCCGAGCCGCGCCCCGGCACCACGTCGATGATCAGCTGGGTGTGCTTCCAGTATTCGAACTGGTCGCCGTCGATATAGACCGGCGCGCCGCCGATCTCGCCGAGATAGACGTCGTTGGTGCCGGTCTTGAATTCGCCGGCCGGATAGCACATCGGCGCCGAGCCGTCGCAGCACCCGCCGGATTGATGGAACATCAAGTCCCCGTGGGTCTTCTTCAGCGTCTCGATCAGATCGAGCGCGGCGTCGGTGGCGATCACTCTTTCGACCATGTTCGCGATCTCCTTTCACTCCGCCTCGCGGAAAGGAAGGTAGGGTCTGCGTCACATTCCGTCGTCATGCCCGAACTTGATCCGGGCATCCACGCCGTTACCCGTCGATGTGCTCCGGGGCACGCGATGGTCAGAGAACGCGGCAATGAAACGGCATGGATTGCCGGGTCAAGCCCGGCAATGACGGGAGGAGGTAAGACCTCCTCCCGCAGGCTCCAATCGGCCTAGAAGAAGCCCATCGGCTTGGGGCTGTAGCTCACCAGCACGTTCTTGGTCTGCTGGTAATGGTCGAGCATCATCTTGTGGTTCTCGCGCCCGATACCCGATTTCTTGTAGCCGCCGAAGGCCGCATGCGCCGGGTAGAGGTGGTAGCAATTGGTCCACACCCGGCCCGCCTGGATGCCGCGGCCGAAGCGATAGGCCCGGTTGATGTCGCGGGTCCAGATGCCGGAGCCGAGGCCGTACAGCGTGTCGTTGGCGATCTCCAGCGCCTCGTCCTCATCCTCGAAGGTGGTGACGGCGAGGACGGGACCGAAGATCTCCTCCTGGAACACGCGCATCTTATTGTTGCCTTCCAGAACCGTCGGCGTGACGTAGTAGCCGTCGGCCAGCTCGCCTTCGAGCGAGGCACGCCCGCCGCCGGTCAGCACCTTGGCGCCTTCGTTCTTGCCGATATCGATATAGGAGAGGATCTTCTCCAGCTGATCGTTGGAGGCCTGGGCGCCGATCATGGTCTTCGGATCGAGCGGATCGCCCTGGCGGATGCGCTCCACCCGCTTGAGCGCCTGCTCCATGAAGCGCTCGTAGATCGACTTCTGCACCAGCGCGCGCGAGGGGCAGGTGCAGACCTCGCCCTGGTTCAGCGCGAACATGGCGAAGCCTTCCAGGCATTTCTGGAAGAAGTCGTCATCCTCGGCCATCACATCGGCGAAGAAGATGTTCGGCGATTTGCCGCCGAGCTCCAGCGTCACCGGGATCAGGTTCTCCGACGCGTACTGCATGATCAGGCGGCCGGTGGTGGTCTCGCCGGTGAACGCCACCTTGGCGATGCGCTTGCTCTGGGCCAGCGGCTTGCCGGTCTCGACGCCGAAACCGTTGACCACATTGACCACGCCGGCAGGCAGAAGGTCGCCGATCAGGTCCATCATCACCATGATCGACATCGGCGTCTGCTCCGCGGGCTTCAGCACCACGCAGTTGCCTGCGGCAAGCGCCGGCGCCAGCTTCCAGACCGCCATCAGGATGGGGAAGTTCCAGGGAATGATCTGGCCCACGACGCCCAGCGGCTCGTGATAATGATAGGCCTGGGTCTGGTCGTCGATCTCGGAGATGGTGCCTTCCTGAGTGCGGACGCAGGCGGCGAAATAGCGGAAATGGTCGATCGCCAGCGGGATGTCGGCGAGCCGCGTCTCGCGGATCGGCTTGCCGTTATCGATGGTCTCGATCTGGGCGAGAATCTCCAGATTCTCCTGCATCCGGTCGGCGATCTTGTTCAGGATCTCCGCCCGCGCAGCCGGCGATTTCTTGCCCCAGGCGTCCTTCGCCGCGTGGGCCGCATCCAGCGCCTTTTCGACATCGGCTTCGCTCGAACGGGCCACCTGGCAGACCGGCTTGCCGGTAATCGGGCTGATATTGTCGAAATACCGCCCATCTGCCGGCGGGACCCATTCGCCGCCGATAAAGTTGTCATATCGGGCGCGTAGAGCGACCCGCGAATTCAGGGTTTCAATGACCTCATGCAACATGACGATTCCTCCGTCCGTCTAAGCGGTTTGATTATGCTTTTTTATTGGGAAGGCGAGTTTATACCTTCCGGGGCAGACAGCCCATCTATTAGTAGATAGGGAGTGAGCCAAAGTTTGGGCATCGCTGCCAAGCGCAATTCGACGCAGCGGGCGGAGTTGAAAGCTCGATTGGAGGGATGATGGCAAATCGGAGCGGCGGCATTAACACGGTTCTGGCCTTCCTGCTGGGGGCCGCCCTGGTCGGGCTCGCCGTGCTCGGTTACCTCTATTACGACGCGACCCAGCGCGACGTCGTGAAGATCGACGTGCCCGGCTTCAAGGGCGAGCTCAAGAAAGACAGATAGGTTTTTTCGGGCTTCGGCCGGGAGAAAGGCACGTCCATCCTCGCCCTTTTAGGGGAAGCGGGAAGCTATGCGCGGCCGGATCCTCCCCCCTAAAAGGGGGGAGCTAGAGGGGGGTCGTCATTCGGCGAAAGAGTGTATGCACGGCCGCTTGCCCCCTAACCCCGTCCTCCCGCTTTCAGGGGGAGGGGGTGCAGGGCGCCCACTCAGCGTTTTTAGGAATCGAACCGGATATTCGGCGCGAATGCGTCAGTGGCTGGGGATCAGCACCGCCGCGCCGGAAAGCTCGCCTTCGCGCAAGCGCCGCAGCGCCTCGTTGGCCTCGGTCAGCGGGATCTCCACCACGGAGGTCTTCACCGGAATGGTGGGGGCCAGCGCCAGAAACTCCTCCGCATCGCCGCGGGTGAGATTGGCGACCGAGCGCACCACCCGCTCCTCCCATAGAAGATCGTAGGAGAAGGCCGGGATCTCGCTCATATGGATGCCGCCGGAGACCACCACGCCGCCTTTCTTCACCGCCTGGAGCGCCGCCGGGATCAGCGCGCCGACGGGAGCGAAGATGATCGCCGCATCCAGCACTTTCGGCGGCTTCTCGTCCGATGCGCCGGCCCAGACTGCGCCGAGGCTGCGGGCGAAATCCTGCGCCTTCACATCGCCCGGCCGGGTGAAGGCATAGACCTCCGAGCCGCGGGCGCGGGCGACTTGCGCCACGATATGCGCCGCGGCGCCGAAGCCATAAATGCCGAGCCGCTGCGGATAGCCGCCGGCAAGCTTCAGCGAGCGATAGCCGATCAGCCCGGCGCAGAGCAGCGGCGCGGCTTCGGCATCGGTGTAACGATCCGGAATCGGGAAGCAGTAGCGGTGATCGGCGACGGTGAACGCCGCATAGCCGCCATCGATATCGTAGCCGGTGAAGCGCGGGTCGTCGCAAAGGTTCTCGCGGCCCGCCAGGCAGTAGGGGCAGGTGCCGTCGGTCCAGCCGAGCCAGGGAACCCCAACCCGGTCGCCGATGGAGAACTGGCCGACCTGCGGCCCCATCTCCTCGACATAGCCGACGATCTCGTGGCCCATCACCAGCGGCAGCTTGGGATGGGTCAGCTCGCCGTCGAAGATATGCAGATCCGTGCGGCAAACGCCGCAAGCGGCGACTTTGATAAGAATTTGACCGGGGCCCGGCTTCGGCACCGGGATCTTGGTCGAGCGCAGGGCTTTTCCGGGTGCATCGAGCACCATGGCCTGCATAGTCGAGGCATGCATGTCGCTATGCTGCATCGTTCTGCGCGAATACGCCAGAGGATGCGGCAGGGAATCGCAAAGGAAAGTTAGTGGCGGATCAGCGGCCAGGCCGGCACGGCGGGCCGGGCCAGCGCCGCATCCCAGACCGTGTTGTCCGAAGAGGCGCCGCATGCCTCGAGGGCTTTTTCCGCAGCACCGGCGCGCAGCCGCCGCTCGGAGACTTCCGAAGAAGCGCTCCACAGCGCCGAGAAGCTCAGCTTGGCCAGGCGCACCATATCGGGTGTGCCCTCCGCGAACAGCGAAAGCGCATTGCGCCGGCTGGGATCGCGGCCCATGGCATCGCCCGACCAGCACAGATCGGCGCCATAGGTGGCCTGCTCATGGGCATCGAGCAACTTCGGGTTCTTGGCCCAACGCACGGCATCGTCCATGCCGTCGGAATAGATACGGGAGAGTGCGTCTGCGAGCTCGCGCAGCGCCTCGGAGGGCTCCAGCTTGGCCAGCACGATGCGCGGCCGGATGCCGGCGGCGGCAAGCTCTTGCGCCATGGCGACCACAGCGCGGGCCGGATCGGATTCGGCGGAGCGGATGATCAGAGTGAAGCCCCGGGTCTCGGGGTGTGCCGTCGCTTCGGCCTGCTCCAGAAAGCGAGTCAGCGCATCAAGATGCTTGTCGAGCTGGCTTACGCCATCCTTGCAATGGTCTGTATCGGCCTTGGCGAGCATCTTTCCCCCTCGTGGAAATCTTAGGTTGCGCGAAGAGCTTATGCTCAACGCTGCGGTTCACGCTTAGGATTAGCAGGAGGGAGTTAAAGAAGGTTTGACCCCGTACCGTTTTGGCACGGGGGCGCCATTAAACCTCGGGCGGGCGGCGCCCATTGCCGTTTGTCGGCCCCGGAAGGGCCGGTGGCTCGTCGTCGGGATCGGGCTCGGAGCCCATATCGCTCAAGCGCTCGGTGAGGCTATGGCCGTTACCGCGGGCCGCGCCATTGCCGCTCTCCGGCGAGGGGGCATTGGGCGAGGGCATGTCGGGGGAAGGCGGCTCCGAGGTTGCTTGCGCCGTATCGGCCTTCGCCCGCACTGGCGTGCCCAAAATCGCATCCAGCACCATCTTCGACCAGGCGCCATGGCGGAAGCGGTAGAGCCGGAAGGCGGAGGCGTCGGCGAAGCGGCTGCCCTGCAGGCGGAGCTTGCGGCGGATCACCGGTGTCGGCGGCAGCATCGCCCGGTCGATGATGCCTTTGCCCTCCAGCCCGACGAACAGATTGGTCAGGTAGAGCGCCTCCATGCTGCGCGCATCCACCGGCACGGCGACATAGTAATCGCCGAGGAAATCGAACACCGCGTGCTGGAACACCTCGAATTCCTGCGCCAGCCCGTCCTGATGCCGGTCGTGGAACCGCGTCAGGATCTCGCCCACCGGCCCGTCCCGCGCATCGCGCACCGTATGCAGCAGGTTCTGGAAGCGGTTGATCGGCCGATTGACCGAGACCAGCAGCAGGCAGAAATCGACGAAGATGGCGACGAACAGCGGAATGTAGTCGCGCTCGCCAAGACCTGCGGATTCCTCCGGCTGTGCGGCGCTGGCGCTTTGCGGGTTCTCCGCGCTCTGGATCGCCTGGCGCTGGCGGTCGCGCAGCTCGTCCGGCGAGGGCGGCAGCTTGAAATGCAAGACGCCGATCATCGTGGTGGTCAGCCGGCGGAACGCCTCGACCACTGCTTCGGAGCCTTCCACTGCCGCGACATCGGTCTTCTCGATGACGGGCAAGCTGTCGATCGCCCGCACCACGCCGCGAAGCGCCGTCTGCAGCTGCGGATCGGGGCAGGCGAACGTGCCGCCGCGCCCGTCGGGGAAGCTGGTCTGCTCCGAGCGCGCCGCCAGCCTGTCTCGCTGCTCGGCAAGCTGCGGATCGGATTTCAGCGCGTTGAAGCGTGTGATGGTGAGGTCGAGCTTGCGGTTCAGCCCGCGCAGGAACTCGTTCCGGTTACCCGTCGCCGCGTTGAAGGTCGACGGATCGCGCGACAGCACCTTGGCGAGGTCGGCGTTCAGCGCCGCGATATCGGTCTCGATGCTCCCGGAGCGCGATTTGATGAAATTTGAGGTGAAGGCGAAATTCTCCGCGTCCGCGTCGCGCAAGCGCCGCCGCGGCCCGTCGCCCGGCGGCGAGTTGGGGCAGGTGCCGCCTTGCTCGCGCTCCTGCACGGCCTTTTCGGATGACAGCGTGGTCAGCGAATCCAGCGTGGTGCCCAGCTGGTTGATCCGCACCTTGCCCTTCTCCAGCGATTGCTGGACCTGGCCGATGGCCGCCTCCGCCGAGCGGGTTGCCTCGGCGCGCGATTCCAGCACCTGCCAGAAGAAGCCAAAGCCGAACCCGACCGAGATCAGGGTCAGGAACACATAGCCGACGAGATAGAGAATACGCAGCCACCAGGACATCGGCGAGAACAGCGAATCCAGGATGTAGAGCACCATCAGCATCAGCGTGGCGACGGCGAAGCCGATGGCGATTTTCTGGATGAAGGGCACATCACCGGTATTGGCGGTGATGAGCTGCAGCATGCCGGTATAGGTGGCGTACCAGGAAAGGCTGGCCAAGCAGAAGATCAGGAAGATCTTGATCAGGCTGGGATAGGCTTTGCGCAGGCGGTCGAAGCGCTCATTGCCGGAATCCATCCGGTCGAGCACGCGTTGAAACCGCGTTGCCGCATCGTCTTGCGGACTAGGGGGCACAGCCATTCAGTCAACTACTCCCGACCCTCGGACCGGTTCACGCCCCCCAGCGCCCGGTCAACGGCTCTTGTTTTAGTCGATGCTGCGGCGCGAAACAAACCCTTAAAGCCTTTGTTAACCATAGGTAATGGGGGTGGGTTTGCATCTTTTTTGCTCGTCATTGCCGGGCACCCGGGGCCAGCTTCGCTGGCCCGAGCATAAACTTGACCCGGCAATCCAGGGCGGCTGGCTCGGAATTCGCGGCCACAGCCCCACCCACCTTCGTCACCCCCGGGCTTGACCCGGGGGTCCATGCCGTTACCTCTCAACTTATGAGGGCGTTCTTTGTCTATATCCTGGCCAGCCACAAGAACGGAACGCTTTACACTGGCGTTACGAGCGATCTGCGGCGCCGCGCGTTCGAGCATCGCGAAGGTCTCAGCGATTTCACGAACCGGCATCAAGTAAAGCGCCTCGTCTTTATGGAAGAGCACGCCACCGCAGCGAGCGCGATCAAGCGGGAGAAGGCCATAAAGTCATGGCCGCGCCAGTGGAAGATCGCGCTGATCGAGAAAGAAAACCCTGAGTGGTTCGATCTCTATCGCCAGCTCAACCGATAGGTCACGGCATGGATGCCCGGATCAAGTCCGGGCATGACGAAGGTGGGTGGGGTTGGGCTTTGCCTAATTACGTCGTCATTGCCGGGCTTGACCCGGCAATCCAGGGCGGCTTGCTCCGAGCTTGAGGCCCTGGACCCCCGGGTCAAGCCCGGGGGTGACGAAGGAGAGAAGGGAGAGGGCGGGGGAGAACGCAGCCGCTCCTACTCCGCCTGCGTCACCGCATCCGGCGCCGGCGGACGCTTCTCCAAGTCCTCCAAAAGCACCCGCAGCAGCGGCTCGGCGATCTGCCCGGCATAGAGGTCTCGTGCCCAGGGCTCCGAGGGCGAGCCGGTGCCGACCACCACGACATAGGAATAGGCCGCCCCGGTCTCGAACTGGATGCCGCCTGCCACCCAAAGATCCACCGTATCGTCGGCGGCGGGATCGAGCGCCCCCGTCCCGCGCGTGCCGGTCTTGGCGAAGTGCAGCGCAACGTCTTGGCGCTTCTCCGCGCACCAATCGGAAAGCCGCCGCATGGTGCCGTGGGGATAGCAGATTGGCGCGGTGAGGAAGGACCGCAGCGCGGCGTGGCTTGCCGGTTTGGCGATCTCGTTGGGCACCACTGGCGCAAGCGGCGGCGGCACCTCGGCCTGATCGTCCAAGAGATCCAGCTTTTCGGTCAGCACAGGCAGGCCCAAAGGCTTGTCGCCCTCTCCCGTAAGCCCGGCCAGCACGACACCGGCCATCCGATGCACCACTTGCGGGCTCGCCGCGACATGGCCGACCACGATGCTCTTGGCCAGATTGGCCGCCGAGGTCACCGGCTCGGTCAGCGTAATATCGAGTTCGTTGGTGAGATCGAGAAGCTGGGATTTCGGCACCTGTGCGGTGCGCCAAAGCAGCGGCGTGTTCAGCGAGCAGGCGAAGCAGACCTCCGCCGTGCGCAGGCGCCGCAAATCGCCGTGGCCGCAGGCCTCCAGCCCCGTTTCTGGCGCGCGCGTATCCAGCCACTGGCTTTCCGCCGTATCCTTGCCCTCATTGGCGATGGCGATCCCGGCGATCATCTTGCCGACCGAGGCGATAGCGCGTGCCTCCCTCTCCGGGTCGTAACGCCCGGTCTTCTTGTCTCGCGCCGCCGCCGAGCCGAAATAGGCGGCGTTGTAGTTGGACTCGAAATAGCGCACCAGGCGGCCCTGTTCGTCCGCCGCGGCGATGATCACGTCCGGATGACGTTTGCCTGCGCCCGCGCCGGTATCGAAATCCAGGCTATAGGCCGGGTTGATCCGGCCGCGATAGCGCGCATCCAGCTTGGCCAGCGCCGCCTTCTCCTTGTCGCGGAATTGGAAATTCTCCGCCGCGTCCAAGCTGAGATGCACCGCGCTGACATGGGAGCGCCAACCGAAGCCGAAGCGGCTCTTCAGCTCCTCGCGCACGCCGTATTTCACCGAAGGCAGCAGCACATTGCTGCGATAGACCGGGTTCGCCTCGGCCCGGTCCCGTAAGGCCGGCGAGAGCTCGGCGAGAAGATCCTCGCCCCAGGGCAGAGGGTGCGGATCGGGCGGGCGCTGGCTCAACCGCTCCAGCTCGGCGATCACCGCGGCGCGCTTTCCCGCATCTTCGATCAGCGCATTGGCGCAAACCTCCGCCCGGCCGCGGGTCAGCTTGTGCCAATTCTGCTCCCGCAGCTGCTCCAGCGCTTCGGAGCCGCCCAACAGAATGATCGGCCGGTTCACCGCCGCGGCCAGCACATATTGCTCGGCGGTGGAGAGCTCCGATGCCGGCTTGCCGAACACGATCAGGCTGGTCTGCGCCACGCCGTAGAGCTCCTGCCCGCCGGTCCGCTGCGCCAGGGGAAAGTGATCGGCGGTCCAGCGCTTCATCGGCGTGATGTCTCCGCCGCGGGTCAGCTGCCACTGGATCACCGGTGCCAGCCACCATTCCTTGAACTTGCGCGACAGCTTCTCGCTCGCGCTCTCGTCGGGGCTCGGCGGGGATTTGAAGAAGATGCGGGCAAGCTGCATGGAGAGCGTCGAGCCGCCGACCCCGAGGCTGATATCGCCGGAGCGGAGCGAGCGCGTCACCGTCGAGACGGGGATTTTCAGCACGCCGTAGAGATCGATGCCGAACGGATTTGCGAGGCCGCCGAGATGCCGGTCCTCGTGATAGCTGAGGCAGGACCAGTAATCCTCCGGCACCGCGGCCACATGCAGGGATTTGTGGTCGGGATAGGCGATGTAGTTGGGAAGGGCGATCGCCCGCCCGGTATAGTTGAAGTCCGCCTCGCTATCGAGCAGCGGATCGAAGATGCCGACGAAGCGGTTCCTGGAATCGTAGATCGCGGTGGCGAGCGAGCGCTCGTCGGCGTAGGCGAGTGCCTTCGCCATCCAGAACTGCCCGGCGAAGCCGCGGATCGGCGCATAGACGTAGGTTAGCGTCAGCGCGAAAAGGAGATAGAGCACCAGCGGCCCGACGATCAGGCGCAAGCGCCCGAGGCGCGGATTGAACGCCACCGTGGTCAGCAGGAAACGCACCGCGCGGAGGGGAAGAGCGATCGCAAGCTCGAGGATATGGAGCAGCCAGCGGACCAGACGCAGCATCGATGGAAACAACTCTCCGTGGCTTCGGACATCTTGCTTGGGCGTCAATGAACGCCAGCGCGATACGGCCCCCCGACCGCCGGGAATCTAACCGATTGGCGCGAGCCTGTCGCGCCGCGCCCGCGACCTAGCCCTCCGCCAGATGGCGCTCCGCTTCGGCCAGATCGTCCGGGGTGTTGATATTGAAAAACGGGTCGATCCCGGTGCCGCCAAGCCGCTCAACCGGAAATTCCACGCGGAGCGCGCCCGCCCGAGCCATAAAGTCATGCAGCTTGCGCCCGCCGCCTTGCAGATAGTCGGCAAGCGCCGGTTCCACGGAGAGCGGCCAAGCTGCAAAGGTCGGATGGGTGCCGCTCTGTGATGCGGCCATGGCCGGGGTGCCGGTCTCCCGCGCCGCCGCAGCCAGCCGCGCCGCAAGATCCTCCGGGAAGAACGGCGTATCCGCCGCCGCCGTCACCAAGATCCCATCGCCGGCAATCGTCTCGCGCGCCCAGGCGAGCCCTGCCGCGACTCCGGCCAGCGGGCCGGCATAGCCTTCCAGCGCATCGGCCAGCACCGGGCGTCCATAACGGCTCAGCGTTGCCGGGTCCGCATTGGAGCTGATGGCCAGCGCGGAGACTTGCGGACCGAGTCGCATCAGCGCCCGGGCGAGCAGCGTCTCCCCGCCGAGCAGGCTCTGCGTCTTGTCGCGCCCGAAGCGGCTGGAACGGCCGCCGGCGAGCAAGAGTCCGGCAATCTTCTCCGTCACGATGACGATGTCCTTACCATCTTTGCGGCGCGCTGTTCCGTCGCGTCGCGCCCCGCTGCTACAGCCTTATCTAACAGCGAAGCCTTTGATGCCACTCATATACCGGGGAAAGAATTATGAACGAGAACGTCGCCAAGGCGGGGATTGCGACGGTCAGGACCGCGGCGAATCTGTTCGCGCCGCTGGCGCTTCGCAGCGTGAAGCTGAAGAACCGCATCGCCATGTCGCCGATGTGCCAATACAGCGCCGAGGAAGGCCTCGCCAACGATTGGCATTTCGTCCATCTCGGCAGCCGCGCCGCCGGCGGGGCAGCGCTGATCATGGTCGAGGCGACCGGCGTCACCCGCGACGGGCGCATCTCGCCCGGCGATCTGGGGCTCTGGAGCGACGATCATGTCGCCCCGCTGGCCCGCATCGTCCGCTTCGTGGAGAACCATGGCGCCGTGGCAGGCATCCAGATCGGCCATGCCGGGCGGAAGGCAAGCTGCGAGCCGCCCTGGGCCGGCGGCAAGCGTCTGCGTTCGGTGGAGCAGGGCGGCTGGTCGGTGGTGGCGCCGAGCGCCATTCCCTTTAAGCCGGACGATCCGGAGCCCGTCGCCCTGGACGAGCGCGGCCTCACCGCTATTCAGCGCGCCTTCCAGCTCGCCACCCGCCGGGCGCTGGAGGCCGGCTTCAAGATCATCGAGATCCATGCGGCTCACGGCTATCTGCTGCACGAATTCCTCTCCCCCCTCTCCAACCGCCGTCAGGACGAGTATGGCGGCAGTCTGGAGAACCGCATGCGCTTTCCCTTGCGCATCGCCGAGACGGTGCGTGGCATCGTCCCGCGGACGCTGCCGGTCTTCGTGCGCATCTCGGCCACCGATTGGGTCGAGGGCGGCTGGGATATCGAACAGTCGGTGGAATTCGCCAAACGGCTGAAAGCCCTCGGTATCGATCTCGTCGACACCTCCACAGGCGGGCTGGTGCCAGATGCGCAGATTCCGGTCGCGCCCGGCTTCCAGGTGCCCTTCGCGGCGCAGATCCGCAAACAGGCGGGAATCATGACCGCCGCCGTCGGCCTGATCACCGAGCCGGAGCAGGCAGGCGCCATCGTCAAGGACGGCGAGGCCGATCTGGTCATGCTCGGACGCGAGTTGCTGCGCGATCCCTATTGGCCGGTGCATGCCGCCCCCGCCCTCGGCTATGACGCCGATTGGCCGATCCAATACGGCTACGCGGTGAAATAAAGCCGCCAACGCCGTCACCCTTCAAGACGCGCCTGCCTCGCGGAGGGTGACGGCGGCGCTTCCGCCGACTAGATATACGGGCATGAGCGAAGACATTACCAAACAGGACGTGCTCGAGGCGCTGAGCCGCGTGCCCGGTCCCGACGGCAAGGGCGATATCGTCGCCCAAGAGCTGCTCTCCGAAATCGTCATCCATAACGGCAAGGTCTATTTCTCCATTGCCGTCGATCCGGCCAAGGCCAAGGCCCTGGAAGGCATGCGTATCGATGCCGAGCATGCGGTGAAATCGCTGCCCGGCGTGAAGAATGCCGTCGTGACCCTGACGGCAGACCGGGAGGCGGGCAGCGGCCCGGCCCCCGGCAATGGCGCCAGCGCCGCCCCGCCGCCACAACAGCCGGCCCGGCAAACCTCGCCCTTCGATAAGCCCAAGCTTGGCCCCGATGCCCGTCCCAAGGGGACGCCGGTTCCGGGTGTCGGCGCCATCATCGCGGTGGCCTCCGGCAAGGGCGGCGTCGGAAAATCGACGACCGCGGTCAATATCGCCCTCGGGCTCAAGAGCCTCGGCAAGACCGTCGGCATTCTCGATGCCGATATCTACGGTCCGTCCATGCCCCGGCTTCTGGGGCTGAAGGGCAAGTCGCAGGAGCTGGTCGACAACAAAATCCAGCCCTTGGAGGCCTATGGCCTCAAGGTCATGTCCATGGGCTTCCTGGTGGACGAAGAGACCCCGATGATCTGGCGCGGGCCGATGGTGATGTCGGCCTTGAGCCAAATGCTGAAGGATGTCGCTTGGGGCGTGCTCGACGTGCTGGTGGTGGATATGCCCCCCGGCACCGGCGATGCCCAGCTCACCATGGCGCAACAGGTGCCGCTTGCCGGCGCGGTGATCGTCTCCACGCCGCAGGATCTTGCTCTGATCGATGCCCGCAAGGGCCTCAACATGTTCCGTAAAGTCGACGTGCCGGTGCTCGGCCTGGTGGAGAATATGAGCACCTTCATCTGCCCCCATTGCGGCGGGCAGTCGGACATTTTCGGCCATGGCGGGGCGCGGCACGAGGCGGAGAAGCTGGATATCCCGTTCCTCGGCGAGGTGCCGCTGACCATGGTCATCCGCGAGACCTCCGATGCTGGCGCACCCATCGTCGCCAGCGATCCGGAGAGCGCCGGCGCCAAGGCCTATGTCGAGATTGCCGGAAAGGTGCTTTCGCAGCTGGAGCGTCACCAGGGAGGCCCTAAAGCCGCCCCGCGCATCGTCATGGAGCAGTAGACGACTCGGGGCCTGCACCCTTCGAGACGGCACGTTCCGCGCCCCCTCAGGGTGAGGAGAGATGTTGTGCTTGGCGCTGAGCAAGGCGTCGGCTTACCCCTTCCCCCTGGAAGGGGGAGGGACGGGGTGGGGGTCAGGCGGCTCCAAAGCCTATTGCGAAAAAGAACCCCCTCTAACCCAGTCAGCGCTGCGACCGAAGCCTTGCTCTAGCGTCATTGCCGGGCTTGTCCCGGCAACCCATGAACACCGGCCTCCGTTGATTCACGAAGACTGGGGTTGTGGATACCCGGCACAAGGCCGGGTATGACCACGAATTTGAGTGTCGGAGAGCCCGATTAAGCGACCGCGGTGACCTGCTTGCGCAAGGTGCGCACTTTCGGCGTGGCGCGGCCGGCCTCTTCCGACGAGACCGGCTCGCTGTAGAGGAAGCCTTGCACCTGCGGGCAGCCATATTCCCGCAGCATGGTTGCCTGCTCGACAGTCTCCACGCCCTCCGCGGTGACCGTCATGCCCAGCGCCTTGCCGAGCGCAACGATGGTCTTCACGATCGCCTTCACCGCCGGATCCTTGGTCATCGTATGGATGAACTGGCGGTCGATCTTGATCTTCGAGAACGGGAAACGCGCCAGATAGGAGAGGCTGGAGAAGCCGGTGCCGAAATCGTCCATGGCGATGGCGACGCCCAGCGCCCGCAGCGTCTTCAGCTTCTGCAGCACTTCTTCGGTATCGTTGATCAGCAGATTTTCGGTGATCTCCAGCTCAAGCCGCTCCGGCGGCAGCCCGGTCTCTTCCAGAATGTCGGACACCACCTTGGCGATATCGCTGTCGCGGAATTGCGCCGGCGACAGATTGACCGCCACCGTCACGGGCGAGGGCCATTTCACTGCGTCCGAGCAAGCCCGGCGCAGCACCCATTCGCCGAGCGGCACGATCAGCCCAGTATCTTCGGCCACGGAAATAAAATGCGCCGGTGCGATCTTGCCGTGCACCGGATGGTACCAGCGGATCAGCGCTTCGGTGCCGGTCTGCTTCTCGGTCTGCAGCGAGAATTGCGGCTGATACAGAAGGTCGAACTCGCCGCGGCCAAGCGCCAGGCGTAGCTCGTGCTCCACCATGCGGCGGCGCTGCAGCGCCTTGTCCATGCTGCGCTCGAAGAAGCACATGCGCTGGCCGCCGTCGCGCTTGGCGCGGGTCAGCGCGATATCGGCATGTTTCAGCACGACGCCGGCAGATTCGCCGTCGCCCGGCGCCAGCGCGATGCCCACAGAAGTTGTGCACACCATCTCCTTGCCGTCGATCAGGAAGGGCGCGCGCATCACATCCACCAGCCGGTGCATGAAGTTCATCACATCGGCGAGATTGGTGATGTCGGTCAGCGCAATGGCGAACTCATCGCCCCCGAGCCGCCCGAACAGATCGCCCTCGCGCATTGTGGTGCGGATCCGGCGGGCGATTTCGCTGAGCACCGCATCGCCCCCGGAGTGATCCAGCATATCGTTGATTTCTTTGAACTTATCGACGTCCACGCAAAGCACCGCGATATGCGTGCGGGTGCGGAACATCTGGTTCAGCGAGTCGCTCAACAGCTTGGTGAAGGCGGTGCGGTTCGGAAGCCCGGTCAGCGCGTCATGATTTTCCAAAAACCGCAGCTGCTGCTCGGCCTGGTAGCGCTCGCGGCTCCGCATCCAGGCGATCGTGACCGGGGTTGCGATGCCGATCGCCAGGAGCAGCAAGGTGATCACGGTGATCAGGCTGAAATATTCGCCGAACGCCCGTGCCTGATCGCTCTGATCGAGAAAGGCGACCAGCGTGCCTTGCGGGCTGCCGGAGAGCTGCATCGGGACGGTGAGTGCCGCCAGATGGTCCGGCCCTCCATCCCCCGTTCCGTCATACAGCGACACAGAAGGGCGGGAATGACGCGGCGCCGCCGGCGCCCCGGCGGTAGTGTCGCCTTGGGCCGAATCGAGATCCAACGCCGATTGCCCGCTGGTAAACACCAGCTTTCCGTCGCTGTCATAGAGCTCGTAGCGCAGGATGCGGTGGGCGTAGCCCAGCTCGCCGAACATCTCGTTCATGCGCGAGGCGAGCGAAGGCGAGGCCAGCGCATCGAGCAGATAGCCCGGACGGCTGACGAGCTCCGACGAGATCCGGTTGGCCGCCGTCTCGGCTTCACGCTCGAGCTGGTAACCGCTGATCTTCGCCGGCGCGATAATGGCGATTGCGCAGATCAGGACTGCCAGAAGTCCAAACCCCGCCCACTGCCAATGCTGTTTGAGCATCCCCATCCGAATTATCAGTCCGCGTCGCAATTGCCGCCTTGTTTAGCGCAACCCTATGACTCAGCGGTTAAAATCGGCGTAATGGGCGTGCTTAACAAAACCATGCCGAAAATCCGGCCCTAAGACCGCCGGCAAACTGCGCAGCAAATGCGGATGCGGATAGGGGAGTTGGGCTAGCCGCCGGTGGTCGACATATGGCGCGCGACCGCCGGCCGGCCGCCGCGCTCGATGACGAAATCGTGCCCCTCCGGCTTGCGGGCGATGGCCGCGTCGATGGCCTCGTTCAGCCGTTCATTGCCCTCGCTGGCCCGCAGCGGCGCCCGCAAATCGGCGGCATCGTCCTGGCCGAGGCACAGATACAGCTTGCCGGTGCAGGTGAGCCGCACGCGGTTGCACGATTCGCAGAAATTATGGGTCATCGGGGTGATGAAGCCGAGCCGGCCGCCGGTCTCGGCGACCTCGACATAGCGCGCCGGTCCGCCGGTGCGGTAGGGGATCGGGGTCAGCGTATACTGGCTCTCCAGCTGCTGCTGCACCGCCGAGAGCGGCAGGAACTGGTCGGTGCGGTCGCCGCCGATATCGCCCAGCGGCATGGTCTCGATCAAAGTGAGGTCGAAGCCCTTGCCGTGGCACCATTCGAGCAGACGCGGATACTCGTCGTCGTTCAGCCCGAGCAGCGCCACTGTGTTGATCTTGATACGGATTCCGGCCGCCTTGGCGGCCTCGATCCCTTCCATCACCTGATCGTAATTGCCCCAGCGGGTGATCGTCTTGAAGCGGTCCGGATCGAGCGTATCGAGCGAGATATTGATGCGCTTGATGCCGAGATCGGCGAGGGCTTGCGCATGGCGGGCAAGCTGGCTGCCATTGGTGGTCAGCGTCAGCTCCTCCAGCGCACCGGAGCGCAAATGCCGCGACAGCTGCTCGATCAGCCACAGGATGTTCTTGCGCACCAGCGGCTCCCCGCCGGTGAGCCGTAGGCGGCGCACCCCCTTCTCGATGAAGGCGGTGGTCAGCCGGTCCAGCTCTTCCAGGGTGAGCAGGTCCTTGCGCGGCAGGAAGCTCATATTCTCCGCCATGCAATAGACGCAGCGGAAATCGCAGCGATCCGTCACCGAAACGCGAAGATAGGTGACGTGCCGGCCGAACGGATCGACCATCGCCGGCTGCGGCTGCCAAATGCTCACGCGTCCTCCTCCGCGCCCTCGCGCGTTTTCGTCTTTCGGCTATAGACCTTAGCGCTCTTTACCACGCGTGCATGGTAGCGTGCATCCTCAAGCGCGTGAGCCTGCGGATCGCGGCGCTTCAGGGGCGTCTTGCGGCGGTCCGAACCGCCGGTTGCTGTCGTCTTGCGTGCCATCGCCTTGTCGATAAATGCCGAAAAGCCTTGCTCGGCCCTCTAATATAGGGGCCATTTCTCCGATATCATGGTTTGCGGCGGAAGGAGGAGAGCTATGGATAATCAGCCGATGAACGACGAGAAGTTCAACATGTCGATGCGGAAATTTCTCAAACAGGTGGGCGTGACCTCTCAGCAGGCCATCGAGGAGGTGGTCCGCGCTGAGAATCTCGGCGGCAAGGGCAAGATGAAGGTGAAGGCGGTGCTGACCGCCGAAGGCACCGCACTCGACCATGTCGTCGAGGGCGAGATCGACCTTGGCTGAGGAAGCGGCCGCCACGGCCGGCGCAGCGGCACCCTGGCCGACCGAGCTTCGTGTCGACAAGGAGAAGCGCAATCTGCTGGTCCTGTTTGACGACGGCTCCAGCCACGACTTTTCGGCGGAGTTCTTGCGCGTCGTCAGTCCCAGCGCCGAGGTGCAGGGCCACAGCCCCGAACAGCGGGTCACCGTGCCGGGTAAGAAGACTGTGCGCATCGCCCGGCTGGATCCGGTGGGCAATTATGCCGTGCGCATCGTGTTCGATGACGGCCACGACACCGGCCTCTACTCCTGGTCCTATCTGAAGGAGCTGGGCGAGACGCGCGAATCCCGCTGGCAGGCCTATATCGAGGAGCTGGCGCAGAAGGGGCTGACGCGTTAGCGCCACCCCCATCCGCGGGCTTTCCGATCAGCCGTTTGCCTTAGGCAGCGCTTGCATCGGGCAACGTTCCGGTCAGGCGAGTTCAATCAAGCATGGGCGAAGAACGCGTCGTCCGCGCCCACGATCTGCGGGTCCGGCGCCGTGGCGACGCTTTTATCCTTCCCCGGATAATCCAACCCGTGCAGCACCGCGCGGATGGAGTTGAGCCGCGCCCGGCGCTTGTCGTTGGAGCGGACCACCAGCCAGGGCGCGTGCTTGGTGTGGGTAAACTCGAACATCTTGTCCCGCGCCTCGCTATAGGCGTGGAACTTGCCGAGACCGTCGAGATCGTTATCGGTCAGCTTCCACCGCTTCAGCACGTCGTGCCGCCGGATATGGAAGCGCTTCAGCTGCATCTCGCGCCCCACCGAGAGCCACAGCTTGATCAGCACGATCCCGTCCTCGACCAGCCCGTGCTCGAATCGCGGGCATTCGTTGAGGAACTTGTGATACTGCGCCTCGGTGCAATAGCCCATCACCGGCTCCACCGTGGCCCGGTTGTACCAGGAGCGGTTGAAAATCAGCATATTGCCGGTCGAGGGAAGCTGCGCCACGTAGCGCTGGAAATACCATTGCCCTTGCTCCACCGGGTCTGGCTTGGAAAGAGCGACCGTCCTTGCATGGCGCGGATTGAGATGGGCCATAAAGCGCTTGATGCAGCCATCCTTGCCGGCCGCGTCCCGGCCCTCGAAGATGATCACAATGCGCTTGCCTTGGGTCTCCACCCAGTGCTGCAGCTTCAACAGCTCGATTTGCAGCGGCACCAGCTGTTCCGAATAGACCTTGTGCTTCAGCCGCTCGTCATAAGGGTAGCCGCCGCTGCGCATCGCCTTGTCGTCGATCGCCTTGGGCAATTTCGGATCGTCGATATCGAATCCGGGCAGCTCTTCGCCTTTGCCCGCATCCTCGAGCAAGAATTGATCCGCCATTCGTTTCCTTCCGCGTTCTTCCCGCCCCCTTTTTTGACGCCCAGACGGCATTATCTAAGGAGCGACATACAAAGATGATAGTACGCGCCATGTCGCAAAACCGTGATCGATTCCGCGCAATCATCAATGAAATCTGAAAGCTTGATTCGCTTTGCCGTCTGGTTGAAATACCCCGGCGCGTGTCGGCCGGGGTTGCGGATCGACGCCTTTACAGCGTGCAGAACATGCTAGGTATCGCCGAATGGACAGCTTTTACGATCTAGGTGCGAGGCTCAGGGCAGCGTTTTGGCTGATTCTGGCCGTGGCGCTGATTTTGTCGACGCTGGTGGCATTCACCGGCGTGCCGGCGGCGTATGGCTTTGCCAGCTTCCTGATTTTCATCGCCTGCGTGCTGGCGGCACCGCGCAACCTGCCCACCCGTATCGAGCAAAAGGATAGGCGCCGGCGCCCGATCCAGAAATCCAACGCCGACGTTTCCATGCGTCTGGTGGTGGAAGCCTTCCCCGATCCGGCGATTTTGCTCAATCGGGCCGGCCATGTGCTGTTCTTCAATCCCGCCGCCCAGAATGCCTTCGCTTCGCTGCGCGAGGGCGGCCATATCTCCTCGGTGATCCGCAATCCGGCCTTTCTCGATGCGCTGTCCGATGCGCCCGAGCGCGGCCGCCCGATCACCGTGACCTATGCCGAGCGCGTGCCCGTCGGGCGGCGCATGTCGGTCACCGTGGCGCCGCTTGCCCGTCCCAATGAGCGTGTGCCCAGCATTCTGGTTCTGCTGCGCGACCTCACCGAGCTTGAGCGCATCAACCAGATGCGCGCCGATTTCGTGGCCAATGCCAGCCACGAGCTGCGCACCCCGCTAGCCTCTTTGCGCGGTTTCATCGAGACCTTGCAGCTCAGCGCCAAGGACGATTCCGGCGCCCGCGAGCGGTTCTTGAAGGTGATGGCCGAGCAGGCCGCCCGCATGACCCGCCTGATCGACCAGCTTCTTTCGCTGAGCCGGGCGGAGATGAACGTGCACGTGCCGCCGAGCAATCTCGTCGATCTCAACGTGGTGATCGATCATGTGCGCGATGCGGTGGAGCCGCTGGCCCAGGAGCACAACGCCACCCTGGAAGTTCAGCGTTTCCCCAGCCCGGCCCTGATTCGCGGCGATCGCGACGGGCTGGTTCAGGTGTTGCAGAATCTGATCCAGAACGCCTTCAAATATGGCGGCAAGGAAGGCGTGGTGAAGATCGAAACCCGGTATATCCAGCCCAATGGCCGCGGCAACGGCCGCTACTCCATCTCCGTCGTCGACAATGGTCAGGGCATCTCGGCGGAGCATCTGCCCCGCCTGACCGAGCGCTTTTACCGGGTGGATGTGGCCTATAGCCGGGAAAGCGGCGGCACCGGGCTGGGCCTCGCCATCGTCAAGCATATCGTCAACCGCCACCGTGGCGAGCTGGCGATCTCTTCCAAGCCGGGCGAAGGCTCCAGCTTCACTGTGCTGTTCGACGCCGCCGAAAGGCCCGAAGGCGCGCTCGACGCGACCCCCGAAGCCGCCGAATAACACCAGGCTTCCGCGCGGGCGCGTTTCCCGTATTCGCGCCAGTTATCCCCTGTCTCCACAGGGGCCTCCGACCCCCTCCCAGCACTGTTATCGAAACGTCACATAAGTGACATAAACCGAAAGAGCCGGGCAGAGCCCGGCCTTGCAGCTCGAAACGGGGTGCCGCGCGCGGAAGCGGTTTCGCAACCGGTGCGGCCTCGATGGGAGCGGACGGAAAAGGATTGCGCTGGGTGGCATTGGCACCGTCAGACGAGCGGCCCGCGGAAAGCGCCGGCAAAACCGATAGTCCACAGCCAGGCTGGAAGAAACCTTAGTAAAATCAGTGAGTTTGCCTGTCACAAAGACGAATCATCGCTGTCATAAAAGGATTAAGGCTCAGGGCTAGCTTGCCCGCGAGCTGACGGCGTGATGCTGCGCTAACGGCGGCTCAGATCCAAACAAGGGAGAGCTACAAGTGAAAAAGATCTCTATTGCGGCGGCTTCGCTCGCTGTTGCCGCGCTGTGCACGGCCGGCCCGGCGCTGGCGCGTGACCAGATTCAGATCGCTGGCTCCTCGACCGTTCTGCCCTACGCGCAGATCGTGGCCGAGGATTTCGGTAAGTCCTACTCCAAATACCCGACCCCGGTCGTCGAGTCCGGCGGTTCCTCCGCTGGCCTGAAGCAGTTCTGCCAGGGCCTCGGCGAGAACACCATCGACATCGCCGACGCTTCCCGTCCGATCAAGGACAAGGAAATCAAGGCCTGCTCCGAAGCCGGTGTGAAGAACATCATGCAGGTTCGCTTCGGCTATGACGGTATCGTCTTCGCCAGCACCGCCGACGGCCCCGACCTGGCTCTGGAGCCGAAGGATCTCTACCTCGCTCTCGCTGAGCAGGTTCCGGTCGACGGCAAGATGGTCAAGAACCCGAACAAGACCTGGAAAGACGTGAACGCCGATCTGCCGGATTGGAAGATCGCCGCTTACATCCCGGGCGAGAAGCACGGCACCCGCGAAGTGTTCGAGGAGAAGGTCCTGGCCAAGGGCTGCGAGGCTTCCGGCGGCATGAAGGCGCTTGAAGAGTCCGGCATGGACGAGGATGCGGTGGAAGATGCCTGCATCAAGGTCCGTAAGGACGGTGCCGCGGTCGACATCGACGGCGACTACACCGAGACCCTGGCCCGCCTGCAGTCCAATCCGGAAGGCATCGGCGTGTTCGGTCTCTCCTTCTACGAGAACAACACCGACAAGCTGAAGGTCGCCACCATGAGCGGCGTCACCCCGTCTGTCCCGACCATCGCTTCGGGTGAGTATCCGGTGTCCCGTCCGCTCTTCTTCTACGTGAAGAAGGACCACATGGACGTCATCCCGGGCCTGAAGGAGTACGTCGAGTACTTCGTCAGCGACAAGATGATCGGCCCGGACGGCCCGCTCGCCGAGTACGGCCTGGTGCCGCTGCCGGAGGACGAGGCTGAGGCTCTCCGCGAGGAAGTCAAAGAGGGCAAGATCCTCAGCATGTAAGACCGCTTCGGTCTTCGAGAATTCGGGGAGGCGGATGTCCCTCTGGCGTCATCCGCTTCCCCACCTGCGGGGCAAAATTTCAAAGAGGCGACCGTGTCCAGTCTGGCAATCCTAGCGTTCCTTTTGATAGCGGCAGTCGTCGCCTATTTCGTCGGGAACTACCGATCCAACGCCGTCTCCGAAGGCGATAGCCGGATCCTTCACTCCCGCCCATCCTACCATGGCGCTTATCTCGCCATTTGGACCGTCTTGCCGGCGCTCCTGGTGCTGGCCGTCTGGTCCGCCGCCGAGCGCCCGGTGCTGCAATACATCGCCATGCAGGAGATGCCGCAATCGGTGCTGGATAGCTCCGAGGCGCAAAAATCCCTGACCATGAACGTGGTCGACAGCATCGCCGAAGGCCTGCCCAAGCTCAGCCCCCAGGAATACGAGACCGTGCGCAAGGCCGGTTACGGCTTCGTCACCACCCAAGATGCGCGCGACGTCCTGTCCAAACATCACGTCATTCTCGGCTCCAACCCCGAACCCTATCTGCTTCGCGCGGCCGACGAATATGCCAGCAAGCGCGAGCTGAGCCGTATCCTCCTGCCCATCGTCTGCTTCGGCCTGGCCATCGGTTGTTTCGCCTGGGGTTACTTGCGCATCCGGCCCAAGCTGCGCGCCCGCAACATCGTCGAGCACGTCATGCAGGCGGGGCTTCTCGCCGCTTCCACCGTTGCCGTGCTCACCACGCTGGGCATCGTGCTTTCGGTTCTGTTCGAAACCATCCACTTCTTCCAGCTCGTGCCGCCGGCCGACTTCTTCTTCGGAACGGTCTGGGATCCGCGCTTCTCCGCCGCTGGCGCCGGTCCCGACTCCAGCGGACAGTTCGGTTTGCTGCCGCTGCTCTGGGGCACCACCTTCATCTCGCTGGTCGCGCTTCTCGTCGCCGTGCCGGTGGGGCTGTTCGCCGCCATCTACATGTCGGAATACGCCAACACCAAGGTGCGCACCTTCTCCAAGCCGGTGCTGGAGATCCTCGCGGGCATCCCGACCATCGTTTACGGCTTCTTCGCTCTGATCACCTTCGGCCCGTTCCTGCGGGATATGGGCGCCGCCATCGGTATCGACGTCTCCGCCTCGAGCGTGTTGACCGCCGGCATCGTCATGGGGGTGATGATCATCCCCTTCGTGTCCTCGCTCTCCGACGACATCATCAACGCGGTGCCGCAATCTCTGCGCCAAGGCTCTTACGGGCTCGGCGCCACCCAGTCCGAGACCATCAAGAAGGTCATTCTGCCGGCCGCCTTGCCGGGCATCGTCGGCGCGGTGCTGCTGGCCGCCTCGCGCGCCATCGGCGAGACCATGATCGTGGTGCTCGCCGCCGGTATCGCCGCCAACCTGACCCTCAACCCGCTGGAGCCGGTGACCACCGTCACGGTGAAGATCGTCAGCCAGCTCACCGGCGACCTTGAGTTCAACAGCCCGCAGACCCTGGTCGCCTTCGCGCTCGGTCTCACCCTGTTCGTCATCACCTTGGGGCTGAACGTCTACGCCCTCTACATCGTCCGCAAATACCGGGAGCAGTACGACTAATGACCGATCAAGCGGGGATCCTCCCAGGCATCAGCGTCGCCAATGAGAGCCACAAGCGGCTCGCCAAGCGGCACGCCGCCGAGCGCCGGTTCCGTTGGTACGGCATCTTCGCCCTGCTGTTCGCCTTGGCCTTCCTGGTGTTCCTATTCGGATCCATCATCGGCAAGGGCTGGACCGCCTTCCTGCAGACCTCGGCGCATCTGGATGTCTATTTCGATCCGGCGATCGTCAACCCGTCGGGCAGCAATCCGGTCGACCAGGACGAGCTGATGCGCGCCGACTACACCAAGCTGGCCCGCACCGCGCTCTACAAGGTGCTGGACGTCAACACCGACGAGCGCAAGGAGCGCTTCGCCGCCAATAAGCTGCTCTCCCGCGGCGTCGACGTGCAGCTGCGCGATATCGTGATGAACGATCCGTCGGTGATCGGGAAGCATCGCGAAGTTTGGCTGCTCGCCGCCGACGATGTCGATGCGCTGCTGAAAGGCTCCATCGACCGCGACATTCCGGAGGCCCGCCGCGGAATCAGCGATCAGCAGGTCAAGTGGGTCGATCAAATGGTCGACGAGGGGATGATGAAGAAGCGGTTCAATACCGGCCTCTTCGTCAACGGCGCCTCGAGCTATCCGGAGACCGCCGGTCTCGGCGTGGCGCTGATCGGCTCCTTCTTCATGATGCTGACGGTGATCTTGCTCGCCGTGCCGCTGGCCGTCGCCGCCGCCGTCTATCTGGAGGAGTTCGCGCCCAAGAACCGGCTGTCGGACGTCATCGAGGTGAACATCAACAACCTCGCCGCGGTGCCCTCCATCGTGTTCGGTCTGTTGGGCCTGGCGGTGTTTATCAACTTCTTCGGCCTGCCGCGCTCCGCGCCGCTGGTCGGCGGTCTGGTGCTGTCGCTAATGACCTTGCCGACGATCATCATCGCCACCCGCGCCGCGCTCCGCGCCGTGCCGCCGTCGATCCGCCAAGGCGCCATGGGCGTCGGCGCCTCGAAGCATCAGGTCATTCTGCATCATGTCCTGCCGCTGGCGCTGCCCGGCGTGCTGACCGGCACCATCATCGGCCTGGTCCAGGCGCTCGGCGAAACCGCGCCGCTTCTGATGATCGGCATGGTCGCGTTCGTGGCCGACTACCCGACCAATCCGCTGGAGCCCGCCACCGCCCTGCCGGTCCAGATCTACATGTGGGCGACGGCGGCCGAGCGCGGCTTTATCGAACGGACCGCGGGCGCCACCATGGTGCTGCTCGCCTTCCTGATCATCATGAACAGTGCTGCAGTTTATCTACGCCACAAATTCGAGCGTAAGTGGTAGAGAGGGGATAGGGTAATGGAGGCTAAGTTGGAAGAAGCGCAAGCCACGCGCGTACAGCCGCCGGTCGAGCCGGAGCAGATGCCGGGCGCTCTCCCGGAGGACAAACGCGTCCTGAAAATGGCCGCCAAGGACGTCAATCTTTGGTACGGCGAGAAGCAGGCGCTCTACGACGTCTCGCTCGATGTCTTCGACAATTCGGTGACCGCCCTGATCGGGCCGTCCGGTTGCGGCAAGTCGACCTTTCTGCGCTGCCTCGATCGCATGAACGACGTCATCGACGGGGTGAAGATCAAGGGCGATATCCGTCTCGACGGCAAGGATATCTACGCCTCCGACGTCGATCCGGTGCAGCTTCGCGCCCGCGTCGGCATGGTCTTCCAAAAGCCGAACCCGTTCCCCAAATCCATCTTCGAGAATGTCGCCTACGGGCCGCGCATTCACGGCCTCGCCCGCTCCAAGACCGACCTTGAGGAGATCGTGGTGCAGAGCCTGACCCGCGCCGGCCTGTTCGAAGAGGTGAAGGATCGTCTCGACGAGCCGGGCACCGGTCTTTCCGGCGGCCAGCAGCAGCGGCTTTGCATCGCCCGCGCCATCTCGGTGAGCCCCGAGGTTCTCTTGATGGACGAGCCGTGCTCGGCGCTGGATCCGATCGCCACCGCGCGCATCGAGACCTTGATGGACGAGCTGAAGAGCAATCTCTGCATCGTGATCGTCACCCACTCGATGCAGCAAGCGGCCCGCGTCTCCGAGCGCACCGCCTTCTTCCACCTCGGCAATCTCGTCGAAGTGGACGACACCACCAAGATGTTCACCAACCCGGTTGACGTCCGCACCCAAGATTACATCACGGGCCGCTTCGGCTAAGCGACAGGCGGCTATCAGGAGAGCGCTCCATGGACGAACACGAACACATCGTCAGCTCCTACGAAGAGGAGCTTTCCACGCTGAACAATAAGATCGCCAAGATGGGCGGCCTTGCCGAGCAGGTTCTCGGGCAGTCGATCGACGCCTTGCAGGCGCGCGATCCCGAGCTCGCCGGCGATACCATTCAACTCGATGAATCCATCGACCTCCTGGAGAAGGAGATCGAGGAGCAGGCGGTCACCATGATCGCCCGGCGCCAGCCGCTGGCCTACGATCTGCGCCAGATCATGGCCGCCTTGCGCATCTCCTCCGATCTGGAGCGCATCGGCGATCTCGGTAAGAACATCGCCAAGCGCGCCCTGGCCGTCGTCGAGGAGCAGCAGCCCAAGCAGCTCATGCTCGGCCTGCGCCATATGGGCGATCTGGCCCTGGAGCAGCTCAAAGAGGTGCTGGACGCTTTCGTCGAGCGCGACGCCGACCGGGCCCTGAAGGTTTGGTACAAGGACGAAGATATCGACTCCATGTACAACTCGCTGTTCCGCGAGCTCCTCACCTACATGATGGAGGATCCGCGCAATATCGGGCTCTGCACCCATCTTCTGTTCGGTGCCAAGAATATCGAGCGGGTCGGCGACCACGCCACCAATATTGCCGAGACGGTCTACTTCCTGGTCCATGGCACGCCCATCTCCGATGAGCGTCCCAAGGGCGACAAGACGAGCAGCACGCCCTTGCCGTTGCAAAGGTCGGCTAGCTGAGCGAGGTGAAGATGACGAACGGAGCAGGTGCAAAGGTCCTCGTGGTCGAGGATGAGGAGCCGTTGGCGCTCCTCCTGCGTTACAATCTGGAGGCCGCCGGCCACACCGTCGATGTGGTCTATCGGGGCGACGAGGCGGAACTGACCGTCGCCGAAAGCGTGCCCGATCTGATCATTCTCGACTGGATGCTCCCGGGGCTTTCCGGGCTGGAGCTGTGCCGCCGCCTGCGGGCAGGGCGCGAGTCCCGCAACATCCCGATCATCCTGCTCACCGCGCGCAGCGAGGAGACCGATCGCATCCGCGGCCTCACCATCGGGGCCGACGATTATGTGGTGAAGCCGTTCTCGGTGCCCGAGCTGATGGCGCGGGTGCAGGCGATCCTGCGCCGCACCAATCCGGAGCGTATCGCTTCCGTCTTGAGCGTCGGCGATATCGAGCTCGACCGCGTCTCCCACCGGGTGAGCCGCAACGGCCGCGCCATTCATCTCGGCCCGACCGAGTTTCGCCTGCTGGAATTCCTGATGCAGAGCCCGGGTCGGGTGTTCAGCCGGGCCCAGCTTCTCGACGGCGTCTGGGGTCGCAATGTCTATGTCGACGAGCGCACCGTGGACGTTCATATCGGGCGGCTGCGCAAGGCGATGATGAACGGCAGCGAGGCCGATCCGGTGCGCACCGTGCGCGGCGCCGGCTATGCCTTCTCCGACGCCCTCACCGAAGACGCTTAAGCGTCGGCATCCTGTTCCGGCGCCCCACGTCTTATGGCGCGCTTCAGCCGTATCTGACTTGGGTGTCACGAACGCCGCGTCTGAGCAGCGACCGCTGTGTTCATGGATGCCCGGCACAAGGCATGTGCTCGGGCCAGCAAAGCTGGACCCGAGTGCCGGGCATGACGCCCCCGGAAGGGCAAGGACTGTGCCCTAAATCGCTTCCGTCTTATTAAGCGCTCAAGTAGGCCGGTAGCGCACCAATCAAGCGCTCAAGTAGGCCGGAGGCCGGTAGCGCAAACAAAAAAGAAGGCGCCCCCGTTAAGGTGGCGCCTTCTCGTTCCCCGCTTTTTTGACCGGGCTCGCCTCAGGCGGCCCAGCCGTCCCTCTAACCGGTCGCTGAGCGCTTATCCCGGCGGCGCTGCACGGGCTGATAGGCCATGCGCGCGTGATGTTCGCAATAGGGCACGCCCACCGGGCTCTTGCGTCCGCAGAAATGGAAACCCTCTTCCCCCGGATCGCCGATCGGCCAGCGGCACATGTTCTCTTTCAGGTCCAAGATCGTCGCCCGCTCATGCAGCGGGATCACCAGCTCTTCCACCGCGGGAGCCGGAGCGACCTGGACCTCTTCCTCTTCCTCGAAGCTCGGCTTCAGTGCAGTCGCGCCCCGCGTGGCATAGACCACCTGCGGCTGCCGCTGAGGCCGGGGCGTATGGGTCCGGCGCACTCGCGGCGCCGAAGAGCGCGACGTGGTCGCCCGTCCCGAAAGCCCCAGACGATGCACCTTGCCGATCACCGCATTGCGGGTGACCCCGCCGAGCCTCCCTGCGATCTGACTTGCGCTCAACCCATCGGCCCAGAGCTTCTTCAGAAGCTCCACCCTTTCTTCATTCCAAGCCATGAATGCCTCCTCGTATTCTTTCGGACTCAGAATCCGCCCCCGGCCGCAAAAACGGCTGAAGTAAAACTCTGGTCTACATGTGAGATGGACCGCTCAGATCTTGCGCGTACACCGCAACATCTTGTGGCCGAGCGGTTACTACCCTACTAGCTCCGGATTCTTGCGGCAAGCGTCCGCCGTGCTTGAAATCCGCGTTTTCCACCGAAGATGCCAAATTTTGCCACCACGGCGGCCGGAACACAAACCTTCCTTAACCATTCCCCGGGGACAACTTCGATTCGGCCTAAGACAAACCGCTGGAAAGCCTGTGCACGGGGGCCGATTGACAGGCGCTGTGCACCGACCTAAAGCTCTATTTTTCCTTGCTGCCGCCGGTTTGGCGGCAGTTTTGTTTCAGGGACACAGACCACCCTGGGGAAAGCCGATGTCGGCCCTATTTCCGACCTACGCCCGTAACGAATTAACCTTCGCGCGCGGCGAAGGTGCCTGGCTCATTGACGAGAACGACGAGCGCTATCTGGACTTCGGCTCCGGCATCGCGGTGACGGCGCTCGGCCATTGCCATCCCCATCTGGTGGAGGCCTTGACCGATCAGGCGCAGCGCCTGTGGCACCTTTCCAATCTTTACCAAATTCCGGCCCAGGAGCGGCTGGCCGAACGGCTGTGCCAGGCGAGCTTCGCCGACAAGGTGTTCTTCGCCAATTCCGGTGCCGAGGCGATGGAATGCGCCATCAAGACCGCGCGGCGCTATCACTTCGCCACAGGCAACCCGGAGCGCTACCGGTTGATCGCGTTCGAAGGCGCCTTCCACGGCCGGACGCTTGCCACCATCGCCGCCGGCGGTCAGCAGAAGCATCTTGAAGGTTTCGGCCCGCCCATGCCCGGCTTCGACCATGTGCCACTGCACGATCTCGATGCGGTGAAAGCCGCCATCACCGAGGAGACCGCCGGCATCATCATCGAGCCGATCCTTGGCGAGGGCGGCCTGCGCGACGTCACCCATCGCTTCCTGCACGAACTGCGGGACCTCTGCGACGAGCACGGCCTGTTGCTGATCTACGACGAGGTGCAAAGCGGCATGGGCCGGACCGGCAAGCTGTTCGCCCATCAATGGGCCGGCGTTACGCCGGACATTATGGGGCTGGCCAAGGGGCTCGGCGGCGGCTTCCCCGTCGCGGCTTGCCTTGCCACCGACGAGGCGGCCACCGGCATGACGCCCGGCACGCACGGCTCCACCTTCGGCGGCAACCCGCTCGCCATGGCGGTGGGCAATGCCGTGCTCGACGTGATGCTCGAGCCGGATTTCCTGCCCCGCGTCTGCGAGATCTCGCTGCGCTTCAAGCAGCGCCTCGCGGCCATCAAGGACGAATATCCGCAAGTGATCGAGGAGGTGCGCGGCCAGGGCCTGATGCTGGGCCTGAAGTGCACGTCATCGGTCTCTAATCTTGCGCTGGTAAAATCACTCATTGAAGAAAGGCTCCTGACCGTCCAAGCCGGCGACAACGTGGTGCGCCTGCTTCCGCCGCTGATCATCGGGGAAACCGAGATCGATCAGGCATGCGAGAAGATCGAAGCCGCCTGCGCTGCGCTCGCGCCGTCGGTGCCGGCCGAGGCCTAGCCCGGCTCCGAAAAACCGAACGGTCAGATTGAAGACCCATGCAGAAAGCAACACCTGCGCCGACCTCGCCGACGACTGAGGATCAGTCCGTCCAGGGCCCGCGCCATTTCCTCGATATCGATAGCCTGCCGCCCGCCACCTTGCGGGCCATTCTCGACGATGCGCTTGCCATGAAGCAGGCGAGGGGGACGCTGGCCGATGGCCGCGAGCGCTGCCCCAATGCCCGCCTGGCAATGATTTTCGAGAAGCCCTCCACCCGGACCCGCGTCTCCTTCGAGGTCGGGATCCAGGAGCTCGGCGGTACGGCCACGATCCTCAATCACGGCGACATGCAGCTTGGCCGTGGCGAGACCATTGCCGACACCGCCAAGGTGCTCTCCCGCTATGTGAACGCCATCATGCTCCGCTGCGGCGCCCACGAGACGCTGACCGAGCTCGCCGAGAATGCCGATATCCCGGTGATCAACGGCCTCACCGCCCTGTCGCATCCCTGCCAGATCATGGCCGATATCCTCACCTTCGAGGAGCATAAGGGGCCGATCGCCGGCAAAACGATCGCCTGGATCGGCGATGCCAACAACGTTGCCGTCTCCTGGGCCCATGCCGCGGCGCGCTTCGGCTTCAAGCTCAAGCTGGCCGCGCCGGAGGCTTTCGGCCCCTCGCAGGCGCTGATCGATTTCGTGAACGCCGAAAGCGCCGATGTCAGCTTCACCACCGATCCGGAGGAGGCTGCGAAAGACGCCGATTGCATCGTCACCGATGTCTGGGTTTCCATGGGCGATGAGGACGCCGAACAGCGCATCGCCGCGCTCCGCCCTTTCCAGGTCAATCCGTCGCTGATG
This sequence comes from Methyloligella sp. GL2, assembly GCF_013341275.1. GTDB lineage: Bacteria > Pseudomonadota > Alphaproteobacteria > Rhizobiales > Methyloligellaceae > Methyloligella. The sequence continues at coordinate 3,068,336 of NZ_CP054476.1, read as the reverse complement.
AAAATCGCCAAGCCCGACGCCATATTCATGCATTGCCTCCCCGCCCATCGCGGCGACGAGGTGACGGCCGAAGTGATCGACGGTCCCCAATCGGTCGTCTGGGACGAGGCGGAAAACCGGCTTCACGCGCAAAAGGCGATCCTCGCCTGGTGCCTCGCCGGACAAGGACAAGCGGGAGAACGCTGATGGCCCGGCCATCGCAACAGATGGCCGAGCTGGTCATTCCCCACGACGATTTGGCTTTGCCGTTCCAGGCCGAGCTGGCCCATGTGGTCGGCCGCGTGGTGAAGCTCGGCCCGACCGTGGATGACATTCTCTCCCGCCACGATTATCCCGAGCCGGTCTCCAAGCTTCTGGGCGAAGCGGTGGCGCTGGCTGCGCTGCTCGGCGCCGCCCTGAAATTCGAAGGCAAGTTCATCCTGCAGGCCTCCACCGACGGTGCGGTCGATCTTCTGGTCGCCGACTATCAGACCCCCGGCCAGCTTCGCGCCTATGCCCGTTTCGACGAGGAGCAGGTGGCGGCGATGGACGACGATGTGGAGCCTGGCGCGCTGCTTGGCCATGGCCATCTCGCCATGACCATCGATCGCGGCCCGGAGATGGAGCGCTATCAGGGCGTGGTGGCGCTCGACGGCGAGTCCCTTACCGTCGCAGCGGATACCTATTTCCGCCAGTCGGAGCAGCTCCCCACCTTCCTCCGCCTGGTCACCGCCAAGCATTATCAGCCCGGCGACGACAAGAGCTGGACCTGGCGCGCCGGCGGCTTGCTGGTGCAAAAGCTGACTCAGGAGGGCGGTGAAGAGGGCGGCGGCGCGACGCCAGAAGAGGAAGAAGACTGGTACCGCGCTAAGGCCCTGGCCGAGACGGTGGAAGATCACGAGCTTCTGGATCCGACCCTCGGCCCGGAGCGGCTGCTTTATCGCCTGTTTCACGAGGAGCGGGTGCGCGCCTTCCAGCCCTTGCCGCTGGACCCTTATTGCAGCTGCTCCCGCGAGCGGGTGGAGGGGCTTTTGAAGAGCTTCTCCGATGAGGAAATCGAAGAGATGACCGTCGACGGCGCGGTCGAGGTCACCTGCGAGTTCTGCAACAAGACCTACAATTTCGATCCGGACGATCTCGCCGGCGGCACGTCGGAGTAGTTGAAAGCCCGCTTTCCGCCGCCCCGCCGGCTGGCGACGAAGCTATGGCATCCGCCCCATAGTCTGTCGTCATCACCGGGCTTGTCCCGGTGATCCATGAACACCATCCTTTTTCCTGAGCACAGAGGCTCGCCCCCCACCTTAGCTCTTTCGCTTCAAGGGAGAGGGGATGAGCTGTGCACAGCAGGATCCTCCCCCCTGAAAGGGGGGAGCTAGAGGGGGGTCTGTTTCAAGATCCGAGGTCCGTCGTCTGACCCCCACCCCAACCCTCCCCCTTTTAGAGGGAGGGGGGCACGCCGTGCCCTCACGCCGAGAGCGTCGTCTTCAGCCGGTCGAGCAGCGCCATGCAGCCTTCCAGCTGCGAGACGGCGATGAACTCATCCGCCGCATGGGCCTGGGCGATATCGCCGGGCCCGCACACCACGGTCGGGCAGCCCGCCGCCTCGAACAGCCCCGCCTCGGTGGCGTAGGCCACCGTGCCCGGCTTGTTATGGCCGGTGAGTTTCAGCCCCAGCGACACGGCGTCCGAATCCGCCGCGGCGAGAAAGCCGATCACCGCGTGATCGTGCTCCGTGGCGATGGAGCATTGCTCCGACACCGCGCGCATCCGCGGCAGCAGCCGCTCTTCGGCATAGGCCATCAGCTTGCTCGGAATGGCGTTCGGGTCCGCCGTCGGCAGGCTGCGCACCTCCCAATCCACCGCGCAGGTCTTGGCGATGATGTTGGAGGCGGTGCCGCCTTCGATCACCCCGATCCCGACTGTCGAATAAGGCGGCTCGAAGCGGTCGTCATGCGTGACCTTCGCCTCCTCGGCGGCGATGCGCTGCAGTTCCAACACCAGCTCCGCCGCATAGGCAATCGCATTAACCCCCTTGTCCGGCGCGCTGGAGTGGCCCTCCAGCCCGGTCACCACCGTGCGGTAGAGGTCGATGCGCTTTTGCGCCTCGATCACCTGCATGCTGGTCGGCTCGCCGACGATGACGGCGCGCGGTTTGGGCAGCGTGTCGCCGAGCTTGGCGATCATCGGGCGCACCCCGACGCAGCCCACCTCCTCGTCATAGGAGAGGAGGATATGGATTGGCTCCTTCAGATCCGCGCTCTGGAAGGAAGGCACCGAGGCCAGCACGCAAGCCAGGAAGCCTTTCATGTCGCAGGCCCCGCGCCCGTAGAGCTTGCCGTCGCGTAAAGTCAGGGTGAAGGGATCGGAGGTCCAAGTTTGCCCCTCGACCGGCACGCAATCGCTATGGGCGGAAAGTCCGATACCGCCAACGCCCTCTGGCCCGATGGTGGCGAACAGGCTCGCCTTATGCCCGTCTTCGGAAGGGATCAGATGCGAGCGTACGCCATGCGCCTCCAGATATTCGCGCACGAAGCCGATCAGCGGCAGGTTCGACTTCGCGCTGGTCGTGTCATAGGCGACGAGCTGGGCAAGCAGCTCCGAGGGGGCAGGCGGGGTTTGCAGCACGGGCGGGCCTCTCTATTGCAGCATCTCGATACGCACTCTGCGGACGCTTTCCGCCCGCCTCATCCTGAGGGCGAGTCTGGCGAGGCTTCTAGCACATGTTCTTGCAAGGATTGAGAGTGTTGAAACAAGCGATGCCGTGAGTCCGTCTGGCCGAAGATTGCCTCTCTGCCGTCATGGCCGGGCTTGTCCCGGCCATCCACGAATGCATCATTGATGCCTATGACTGGGGGCTGGGTCTATATCGTCACGAATAAGCCGAATGGCATCCTTTACACGGGCGTGACGAACGACCTCGCGCGTCGGATCTGGGAACACCGCGAGGCGCGCACGCCAGGCTTCACCAAGCGCTATGAGTTAAAGCGCCTTGTTTGGTGCGAGCCCCATGAAACCATCGAGTCGGCGATCCAAAAAGAAAGCAACATGAAGTACTGGCAGCGCAGCTGGAAGGTGCGCCTGATCCTCGCCATGAATCCGGAGTGGACGGACCTGTTCGAACAGATCAATCAGTAAGACGTGGATGGCCGGGACAAGCCCGGCCATGACGTCGATAGGGCTGCCCAGGGTCGGTCCAAGGCCCGCGCCCCCCTTAAACCGCAGCCAGGCCCTGCTCCAGATCGGCGATCAGATCGTCCGGATCTTCCAGCCCGATAGAAAGCCGCAACGTGTTGTCGAAGATGCCGGCATCGGCCCGCGCTTCCGGCGAAAGCCGCTGATGCGTCGTGGTTGCCGGATGGGCGATCAGGCTTTTCGCATCCCCCAGATTGTTGGAGATGCTGAAGATCGAAAGCGCGTTGGTCAGGCGGAAAGCTGCCGCCTTGCCGCCCTTCACCTGCAGCGCCACCATCGGCCCGCCCGCCTTCATCTGGCGCGTTGCCAGCGCGTGCTGCGGATGGTCCTCGCGACCCGGATAGAACAGCTTCTCGATCTTCGGCTGCTGGCTAAGAAAATCGGCGATTCTGCCTGCGCTCGCCACCTGCCGCTCAACGCGCAAGGGCAACGTCTCCAAGCCCTTCAGCAGCACCCAGGCATTGAACGGGCTGAGCGAGGGGCCGGTATGCTTGAGGTAGGTGTGCAGGGTCTCTTCGATATACTCTTTCGGGCCCAGCACCACGCCGCCCAGACATCGTCCCTGGCCGTCGATATGCTTGGTCGCCGAATAGACCACCACATCGGCGCCGAGCTCCAGCGGCCGCTGCAGCATGGGCGTGGCGAACACATTGTCGACGAAGACCAGCGCCCCGACCTTATGGGCGAGCTCCGAGACGGCGGCGATATCGACCAGGCCGAGCACCGGATTGGTCGGCGTCTCGAAGAAGATCGCCTTGGTGTTGGGCCGGATCGCCGCCTCCCAGGCCTTCAGATCGGCGCCGTTGACGATGGTGCTCTCCACCCCGAAGCGCGGCAGCAGCGTCTCCACGATATAGAGGCAGCTGCCGAACAGCTCCCGCGAGGCGACGATGTGATCGCCCGCCGCCAGATAGGAGAGCAGCGCCGAGGAAACCGCCGCCATGCCGCTTGCCGTGCCGCGCGCGGCCTCCGCCCCTTCCAGGGCGCAGATGCGCTCTTCGAACATCGAGACGGTCGGGTTGGCGTAGCGGCTATAGACATAGCCGGGATCCTCGCCCTTGAAACGCGCCTCCGCCTGCTCGGCATTGTCATAGACATAGCCGGAATTCAGGAAGATGGCTTCCGAGGTTTCGCCGAACTGGCTGCGCTTGGTGCCTTCATGCACCAGCGTCGTCGCCAGCTTCCAATCTTTGCCGCTCTCGCTTTTCGTCCCCATGGGACACCTCCAGACACCAAACATCTCCGGCCGGCGGGCACAAAAAAACCCGGTTCGGACAAGTGCCAAAGACCGGGTTTGCGAGCAACGAGTTTGCTGACAACGGCCCTTTTAGCGACTTGTTTTACGTGGCTGCAAGCCGGCCGGCCAAATCACCACGAGTTGCGGATTTAAAGCGCTTCGGCGCGCGAGCGTCAAGAGGTGTCACCGCGGCGGAAGAACCGCCTTCCGGTAGAACACCACGCGCTCGGTCTCCTGAAAGCCGAGGGACTGGTGCATTTTCTGGGACGCTTTGTTGTTAAGAAGCACGTCCGAGGCGAGCTCGGAGACGTTCTGCTCGGCGACCCAGGCTTCCACCGCAGCGACCAGCGCCCGCGCGCGGCCTTGGCCGCGCGCATCCCCAGCCACGAACAGCCCCTCGAGAAAGGCGACCGGCGAGGTTTTGCAGCCATTCACATAGTCATGCCGCAAGGCGACCTCGGCAAAGCCGAGCGCTTCCCCGTCCTCGCGCAGGGCCAAGAAAGCCGCCGCATCCGCCCGCGCCAGCAGGGCTTCGGCCTCTTTCCGGTGTGTTTCACGGGAATCCGGCCAAAGCTGCGCCCGCAAGCCGAGCCAGGCGTCCAGCGTGTCGGGGCTGCATCTGATAATCTGCATGAGCGAAACCTATACCGGTGTGAATCCAGGGGAGAAGGGGCCTCGCGACCAAAGCAAAAGGTGACGCGTCATGGCTCCCGTGTCACAGAAGGCGGAAGATGGCCGGAAATCCGGCGAAACCCGCATTATATGGAAGCCATGCAAGCAGCCGAGACCATTTCCGGCGATGTTTCCCACGATCAGGGGAAATCGGCCCTTTCCCGCACCGGCGTTCTGCCGGCGCAGGCCCTGCGCGCCCTGATCAAGGCGGGCGAGATCGGCTCGAGCGAAGCTCCCATCGAGGAGGCTCAGATCCAGCCGGCGAGCATCGATCTTCGGCTCGGCCGCACCGCCTATCGCATCCGGGCGAGCTTCCTGCCCGGCCGCGAGGCGACCGTGCGCGAGAAGCTGGACGATTTCACCTTCCACGAGATCGACCTCACCCAAGGCGCGGTGCTGGAGACCGGCTGCGTCTATCTGGTGCCGCTGATGGAGACGCTGAATCTGCGCGCCACCATTGCCGCCTTCGCCAATCCGAAAAGCTCCACCGGGCGCCTCGACGTGTTCACCCGGCTGATCGCCGACCGCCAGGTCAGCTTCGATGCGGTGGAGGAGGGCTATTCCGGCCCGCTCTATGCCGAGATCTGCCCGCGCAGCTTCTCCATCAAGGTGAAGACCGGCTCGCGCCTGAACCAGATCCGCTTCCGCCGCCGCGGCAGCCAGCCCAGCGCCGCCGACGAGCGCCCGGGCCGTGTCGGAGACCGGGCCTTGCGCGAGCTCCATTCCGATCTCGGACTTGTCGAGGGCGAGGCCGCGATCCGCGAGGGGCTGAACCTCTCCATCGATCTGGCGCCGCCGTCCCGTTCCAAGCTGATCGGCTACCGCGCCCGCCGCTATGCCGGCATCGTCGATATGGACCGCATCGGGGCTTACTCCATCGGCCAGTTCTGGGAAGAGGTGAAGGTGGAGAAGGACCGCCGCCTGGTCCTCGACCCGCACGAATTTTATATCCTTGCCTCCAAGGAGAGCGTCGCCGTGCCGCCGGCTTATGTCGCCGAGATGGCGCCGTTCGATCCGCTGATCGGCGAATACCGCGTGCATTACGCCGGCTTCTTCGATCCCGGCTTCGGTTACGCGGAAGGTGCCGCCCCCGGCGCCAAGGCGGTGCTCGAGGTGCGCAGCCTCGATATCCCTTTCATCCTGGAGGATGGGCAGATCGTCGGCCGGCTGGTCTACGACAAGCTCACCGAAACCCCCGACACGCTCTACGGCCAGGGTATCGGCTCCAACTATCAGGGCCAGGGGCTGAAGCTCTCCAAGCATTTCAAGCAGGGCTGAGCGTCAGAGCCACGTCATCCTGAGGCGCAAGGCCGAAGGCCTGCCTCGAAGGAGACGTGGCCGGGACGCTCGCCATGCTTCGAGGCGCGCCAAGGTGCGCACCAAGGCGCGCACCTCAGCATGACGGGGCTCGTAGGATTGCCCAGCGGGCGCGCATCTACGGGCGTCATTCCGGCTTAAGCCGGAATCCAGCGACAATGCCGTGTCGTGTATTTGGATACCGGCTGTTGCCGGTATGACGCCTTGCATTGGGCCTCTCCTATTTCTCCTTCGTCATGCCCAGGGATGATGAAGGAGAGTAGTCCGGCACAGCCTGCTCCCTCTCCCCGGCGGGGAGAGGGTTGGGGTGAGGGGGGCGAGCCATCGAGACGCTGTAACCCCTCACCCGGCGCGATGCGCCGACCTCTCCCCATGGGAGAGGTGAAGCACAGCCCCAGACCGCCTCATCCTGAGGGCGAGCAGCGTGCTGCTCGCATCTCGAAGGAGAGGCAGTCGGCACGAAGGCACGGCCGCTACGCTACCGCGAGTTCCCTGAAGCTCCGATCTCTGCCATAAATCTTGCCGGGGAATGGGCGGCGACGCCCAAAAAAGAAGACCGGGGGACAAAATGGAAGCGATCAAGGCCGCACTCGAATGGCTGCAAGGCCTGGTTTGGGGCGTGCCCATGCTGGTGCTGTTGCTCGGCGTCGGGCTTTACCTGACCATCGGGCTACGTTTCCGAACTATCCTCAATATCCCCCACGCCTTCGCTCTCCTGTGGAAGGGCCGAGCGGCCGCCGGCAAGGGCGAGATCACCCCGTTCAACGCGCTGATGACGGCGCTTGCCGCCACTATCGGCACCGGCAATATCGCCGGCGTCGCCACCGCCATCTTCCTCGGCGGGCCGGGCGCGGTGTTCTGGATGTGGATGACGGCGCTGGTCGGCATGGCCACCAAATTCGCCGAGGCCGTGCTGGCGGTGAAATACCGTGAGGAGGATGCGCGCGGAAAATATGTCGGCGGCCCGATGTACTATATCCGCAATGGGCTCGGGGAGCGCTGGGCCTGGCTCGCCTTCCTGTTCGCCGTGTTCGCGGCGCTCGCCGGCTTCGGCATTGGCAACACGGTGCAGGCGAACTCCGTCGCCGATGCGCTGGAAGCCTCTTTCGCCATCCCCCAGTGGGTCACTGGCCTCGTCCTCGTCGTGCTGGTCGGCGCGGTGCTGATTGGCGGCATTCACCGCATCGCCGCCGTGGCCGGCACGCTGGTGCCCATCATGGCCATCGCCTATGTCGCCGCCGGTTTGGCGGTTCTGGTCATCAATGTGGAGGAGATTCCGGCCGCATTCGGCATGATCTTCTCCGACGCCTTCACGCCGAGTGCCGCGACCGGCGGGTTTGCCGGGGCGACGATCTGGGCCGCGATCCGCTTCGGCGTCGCCCGCGGCGTGTTCTCCAACGAGGCGGGCCTCGGCTCCGCCCCCATCGCCCATGCCGCCGCCGAGTGCAAAGGCCCGGTGAGCCAGGGCCTCGTCGCCATGCTGGGCACCTTCATCGATACGCTGGTGGTCTGCTCGTTCACCGCCCTGGTGATCCTCTGCACCGGCGCCTGGACCAGCGGCGAGACCGGCGCGGAGCTCACCACGCTCGCCTTCGAGAGCGCGCTCCCCGGCTTCGGCGCCAATATCACGGCCATCGCCCTCGCCGTCTTCGCCTTCACCACCATGCTGGGCTGGAGCTATTACGGCGAGCGGGCCACGCAGTATCTCTTCGGGGTGAAGGCGATCCTGCCCTTCCGCATGATCTGGTGCCTGGCGCCGCTGGCCGGGGCGACGGTGAAGCTCAGCTTTGTCTGGCTGCTAGCCGATACGCTGAACGCGCTGATGGCGATCCCCAACCTGATTGCACTGGCGCTGCTGAGCCCGGTGGTCTTCGCCACAGCGCGGGAGTTTTTCCGCAGCCGCGGCAAGTCGGAAGACAATCCTTATTAGGCACGGCTCCTCCCTATTCTCCGTCGTCACCCCCGGGCTTGACCCGGGGGTCCATGCCGTTCCCGAGCGGCGAATGCGGCGGCACAGTTGCAACCGCTGACCTTGCCGATGGCTCACGGCGTGGATGCCCGGATCAAGTCCGGGCATGACGAACGTGGATAAAGCGAGGCTGGGAAGCCCTCAGCTGCAGCTCGCCCCGCCGAGCACGCAGAATTTGGCGCAATGGGGATGGCACAGCTTCACCGCGCCGTCCTCAAACATCGGGCCGTCGGCCCGGGCGGCGTCCGCAAGGCTCGCCCCCATCTCGAAGCGCGGATCGTAAGGCAGCAGCGTGCAGGGCAGTACGCTCAAGGCTTTGGCGCCCTTGCGCTTCACCACCATGCGGCTTGAGGCGCACATCACGTCCGACGGGCTCTTGCCCAGAATGTCCCAGCAGGCAGACGTGATCTCGGGCACCTCGGCCGTCTCGTCCATCTCCGGAAACACCACCAGGCTTGAAGGATCGTAAGGCTCCACCGTCCAGCCCCGCGTCGCGATCAGCCGCGCGAAGCCCTCGCGCAAATCGGCCTCGCTCTCCGCGAAACCGGCGCGGCTGGCAATGGCAACAGAAAAGCCTTCCTGGCTCAGCCAATCCATGCCCTCCAGCGCCTTGCCGAAGGCGCCGGGGCCGCGCTCGGTATCGTGGATCGCCGCGGCGTAGTGATCGAGGCTGACCCGCAAGACGAGCCGGTCGCCGTGCGTTTCTTTCAGACGCAGCAACCCATCGCGCACCCGCGGCCGCAGCATCGGCTGCATGGCGTTGGTCAGCACCAGCACCCGGAAGCCGCGGGACAGCGCCGCCTCCAGCATCGGGACCATCTCAGGGTTCAGAAACGGCTCGCCGCCGGTGAAGCCGATCTCCTCCGTGCCGAACCCGCCCTCCAGCGCCTCGTCGAACAAGGCTGCCGCCTCGGCCGCGGTGATATAGGCCAGCCGGTCGTTCTTGGGGCTGGATTCGATATAGCAATTGGCGCAGGCGATATTGCACAGGCTGCCGGTGTTGATCCAAAGCGTGCGCAAAACCTCCAGCCCCACGCGCGCACGGGGCTCGCCGCTGGCGGTGCGGTCGGGGTCTTCGAATTTGGCAATCGGTTTCGGCGTGGTGTGGATCGTCATCGCTTGCGAGCTTACGGGCTAAGCGCGGCCTGGCCTAGTCAAGCTGCAAACACTTTCCGGTGAGCGAAGCTCGTGCTAGGAGCTTTGGCGGAACGCGGGTGTAGCTCAGTGGTAGAGCAGTAGCTTCCCAAGCTACGTGTCGTGGGTTCGATTCCCATCACCCGCTCCAATCCTTCAAAAAATCGCTGTCTTGTGCCGCCCGCCGGGCCTCAGCCGGCCTCGCCATGCTCCGTCTTCTCCCAGGTGAAGCGGCCGGTGAGGAACTGCCAGAGCGCGCGATAGGCGGCAAACGAGATCAGCAGCCAGTAGAGCGGCATCAGCGCCACATGCGGTATCAGGCGATAGGCGCCCCGCCGCCTCGCCGCGGCGAAGCCGAGCGCCATCGCGGCGCCATAGCCGATGGTGACATCGAGCAGCGCCAGCCCCCAAAGCGGCGTGGCGAGCAGGTTTGCCGGCGCGGCGAAGAAGGCGCCACGCAGAAGATCGTACCCCGCAAGCGCGTAGAACCACGGGTGAATCAGCACCGAAAGCAGCGTGCCCCCGACCATCAGCTGGAAGCCGGCAAAGCGTTTCGGCCCCAGCTCGCGCCACAGCGCGACCGGCCTTCCCATATGCACCAGCCAGGTCTGCAAGTATCCCTTCATCCAGCGGGTGCGTTGTTTGACCCAGGCCCAAAGCCGGGCGGGCGCCTCCTCATAGGTGGTGGAGGCCAGGGTGCCGCAGCGATACCCGGCCCGCGCCAGGCGGATGCCGAGATCGGCGTCCTCCGTGACGTTGTAGGCGTCCCAGGCGGAGAGCCAGCGCAAAGCGGAGAGGCGGAAATGGTTCGAGGTGCCGCCGAGCGGGATCGGCAGCCCGTAATGATCCAGCGTCGGCAGCAGCCCGTCGAACAGCGCCGAATATTCCAGCGTGAATTGCCGGGTGAGCCAGCTCTTTTCCGGATTGTAGATGTTCAGCCGGCCTTGCAGACAGGCGAGATCCGGCGGCCCGGCGCGGAAGGCGGCGACCGCCTTTCGGATTTGATCGCGCTCCGGCAGGTCCTCGGCATCGTACACCGCCACGAACTCGCCGCGCACGAAGGGGAGGGCGTAATTCAGCGCCTTCGGCTTGGTTTGCGGAAAGCCGGACGGCACGATGACGATCTCGAAATTGCCGGGCAAATCCAGCGCTCGCGCCATCGCGATGGTCTCCAAGTCGCCTGCTTCCAGGATCAGCTTGATGTCGAGCTTTGCCGCCGGGTAGTCGAGGCGGGAGAGGTTATGAGCCAGCCGCGGCAGCACCTTCGCCTCGCGCAACAGCGGCACCAGCAGGCTGTAGGCGGGAAGCGCCGCATCGGCCATGCGCGCCGGCGGCGCTTCGGTCTTCGCCGCTTCGGTGAAATGCCACAGCGCTGCGATCCGCAGCCCGATCACCGGCACGAAGGCGATCACCATCAGCAGGCTGAGCGCGCGCACCGTCCCGGCAAAGGCGAAGATAAGCCCTGCCGCCAGCAAGATGGCGCCAAGCGCCAGCGCGATACGCATCCAGAGCGCCACTGGCGATTTCGCCGACCGGTCGGGGAAACGCTCGAAGAGCGCTTCGGAGGCCTCATGCTTCAGCTCAGGCGCAAAATGGTGCCGGATCGCGCCGCGCACCGTCTGCGATGCGGCGAAGCAGACACGCCCGCCCAGCGCCTCGAAATCGCGGCGAAGCTGCATCGGCGCCATCTGCTCCGGTGCGAATACCGCTTGGCGCATGCCCCGCTGGCGCAGCAAGCCGGCCCGCAGGCAATCCTTGGGCCGGTCGCTGGACCGTGCCGGCACCGCATCGAGATGGGTCTCCGGCACGAATCCGACGCCGCAGAACGCCGCCAGGGCGCGCGTGTAATCCTCCGCCGAGATCCAGCCATTGGCGATCAAGACCTCATGCGGCGCCACGCCCCAGCGCAAAGCCAGCGCCTGTGCTCGGGCTAAGGTGGCGCGGTCGATCAGCCGGCCAAGCAGGAAGTCGTATTGCGAGCGGGTGAGCCGCCGGGAATCGCCGCCAGGCAAAGCCGGCGCGTGACGCGCAACTTGCACTTCGATCCCCCCGAACCGGCGCCCCGATTTGTTGTCCCGCAAGTGGCGTGGTGACCGCTTGAGGGCGGGGGAAGTTTAGGCGAGGACACGGAATAAGTGTAGAAACCATTGAATTCGCGTGTAAAATCTAAATTTACACGTAAAACGGGTGAGTCTCGTTGGTTCGTGCTGACAGCGGCGCGGCGGCGCAGTAGAACCCTATCGGGGACTCTTCTTCAGAAGCACGCCATGATTCGTCTGCGGCCAAGCCGTTTTCGGCCAAACCTTGCCACGATGCCTTGCACGGCGCTGCTCTTCGCGGGCGCGCTTCTGCTTGGGCTCGCGGCCCTAAGCGAGTCCGCCCTCGCACAAGCCAAGACCGAGATCGTGCCCGATAGCTGGCGCGGCGATGTGGTGCCGCAGACCCCGGATCTCGGCGATCTGGAGACCCTGCATTTCGTCACCGATAGCGATTATCCGCCGTTCCAGTATTTCGACGAGGAGGGCGTGCTGACCGGCTTCAATGTCGATCTCGCCTATGCCATCTGCGAGGTGCTGGAGGTCGAATGCGACGTGCAGCAGACCGATTGGGACGACCTGTTTGCCGCGCTCGACGACGGCAGCGCCGATGCCGCCATCGCCTCGATCCGCATCAGCCCGGAGACGGTGGCGAAGGCCGATTTCACCGACCGCTACTACATCAGCCCGGCCCGCTTCATCGCCCGCAAGGACAGCCCGCATCGCGATATCAGCCCCGAGGCCTTGCAAGACGTGAAGATCGCGGTGGTCGAAGGCACCGGCCACGAGGCGTATCTGAAGGCCTATTTCCCACAAAGCCAGCTTGTCGCCTTCAGCTCCGCCGATGCGGTCACCGACGCGCTCGCCTCGGGTGAGGCCGATCTCGCCTTCGGCGACGGCATTGGTCTCACCTTCTGGCTGAACGGGGTGACCAGCGACGGCTGCTGCGAATTCCGCGGCGGGCCATTCATGGATGGGACGTTCTTCGGCGAGGGGGTCGGCATCGCCGTGAAAAAGGGCGACCGGCAGATGACCCAGATCCTGAACTACGCCCTGCAGCAGGTGCATTCCACCGGCCGCTACGAAGAGCTGTTCCTGCGCTACTTCCCGATGAACTTCTTCTAGGCGGTCGGGCAGACAAACGAAAAGGGCGCCTCTCCGTGGAGAGACGCCCCGAATTTGTCTTCGCCTCGTCGCCGCTTCTCCGGCGAGCTCTACTTGGCTGCGGGCGCGGATTGCTTTTCCTCATGCTTGCCGTGCAGCTGGAAGGCCAGCACCAGGAGGATCGCACCGAAGATCAGCGCATAGGCTCCAACCCACCAGGTCAGCACCACGGCGCCGACCAGCGGGGCGACCAGCAGCACGATGCCGAAGATGATCGAGGCGATGCCGCCTAGCGCCAGCCACCAGCGCCCATGCTCCAGGGTCAGGCTGAACGCGGCCGCCAGCATCAGGAAGCCGCTGAGCACCGCCCAAAACGCGATCAGGTAGACGAAGACTAGCGCCGTGAGCCCCGGCCACAGAAAGGCGATCGCGCCGGCGGCGATATCGACCACGCCTTCCAGGATCAACAGACCCCACCGCTCTCCGTGCTGCGCCTTCTGGATGCCGGAGACGATGGCGAACACGCCATCCACCAGCATGTAGGCCGCGAACAGCAGCACCAGCGTTAGGATCGCCGCGCTCGGCACCAGAATGCAGATCAGACCGAAGGCGATGCCGAACAGGCCGCGCAGGCCCATCGCCCACCAGCTTGCCGATAAGGCTTCGCTCAATGCCACGTCGTTTGCAGTCGCCATCAGACCTCTCCTCTTCATGGGCTATCCCCGGTTCCGGGCTTTCCGGGGCGAATCGGCGGCATGATAGGCCCGATACCCTTTGCCCACTATGAAGAAGCAGGGTTTTCGAAGCGGTTCGGCATCGGCGGCGCGACGCCTTGTGGTTAACGCAAGTCGGCAATCTTCGAGCAGGAGAATGTTGAGAAACCGGGCGCATTCTGCTTCTATGCGGCAAGCGAATTAACCTTTTCGCTTGTCGTCATCGTGCTGGGGCCGGGGGGCAGAGGCTGATGAACGATGCGTATTTTTGCGTTCACTCCCATGCTCGGTGCGCTCTTCGCGTCCGCACTCCTCACCTTTTCCGAACCCGCTAGAGCGGCCTCCGCCGCGTCAGATTTCGCTTCGCCCGAAGCTTTGATGGAATGGGCGGCGACCTATCGCGAGCATCCGGCGCCGTATCGCCTGCCGGAAGCGGTGCACGCCATGCAGCGCTTCGGTCTTCTGGGCGACACGGAGAAGCGCGGCTTCTGCACCGGCTTCATTGCCGGCGTACTCGGCACCAATCCGAAGGACGGCCCCGGCCTCGTCGCCGGCATGTTCCCCATGCCGGGCAAGGAGCAGGCGGTGATCATCAAGGCCATCGCCTATTCCGGGCGTCCCGATTGGGAGGATGTCCTGATCCGCTACCGGTCGAAGATGCCGCTGCGCGAGCCGATGATCGCCGACTATCTGAACGGCAAGGAGCCGCTCCTGATGCAGGCCGATCTCGACCAGGATACCGAGCTGATCTACACGCTCTGGGGCTATTACGCCGCTACCGGCCAATACCAGCCGGTCATGCGCATCATCGATGCGCTGCGCTGGGCCAAGGCGAAGGACGAGCCGGGCTTCTCCTGGAGCAAACTCACCGCCGGCTGGACCCGCGATCCCAAGGGCGTCGACAAGGCGACCATCGGCGGTACGGCGAAATGGACGCTGGCCTCTTACGGCGAGCGGAACCGCAACCTGATCGCGCTTTACCGCTCAGAGTTGCCCCGCCAGCCGAAAGAAATCGCCGCGCCGTTGCGCGACGTCATCGAGGCGGCGGAGCTGTTCAAGTCCGAAGATGTGCGCGAGGACCAGCTTACCGCCATCCAGGAGGCGCAGAAGCAGCAGGTCGTCGAGGCGAACGGCATGTCGAAGCTGGAGACCGCAGGCTCCATCGGCATCGCCACCGGCTGTGTCGCGGCAACCGCCCTCGGCCAGGCGCAGGTCACCGTGCCATGCGTCATCGGCGGCGCCCTCTATAGCGGTGCCGTCAAGCTGCTGCATTGAGGCAGGCTGCGGTCTTCGAGGAAGGGCGTTGAACGGCGCCTAGTCGGTGCTGCGCCCGATCAGGAAACCCACCAGGGCGCCGAGACCCAGCGCGATCAGCACCGATGCGGCGAGGTGATCTTTCATCAGATCTTCGGCCTCTTCGGCCTTCTCGCTCGCAAAGGCGCGCGCCTTCGCGGCCCTGTGGCTGGCAGTGTCGCCGAAGGAATGGGTGAGGGAGTTCACCGAACGCCGCAAGGCGTCGAGCTCGGCATAGAGCTCGTCCGTATCGATGAGATGGCTGGGCTTCTGCTCACGGTGCAAATTCAACATCGACTCCTCCGCAATGGTCGCCGGCATGCCGGCACGCAATATACCTGGGAAGATAACGGGAAAGCCGGGACGCCGTTCCCGCCAGATCCGATGTTTACAGCACCATATTCCGGGCCCGGATGCCGCGCTCGATGGCGACCTTGGTTAACTGATCCAGCTCCAGCGTATCGGCGATCATCTCCAGAAGCCGCGTCTCCACATCGGGCACGTCGAGATCGGCCGCCGCCACCTCCAGCGCGCAGGCATAGGCGGTCTCCCGCAAAGGCTCCGGCAGCGCACCCCTGATCAGCCCCAGCGCCCGCTTCAGCCCGTCGTCTTCCCCGAGAAGATCGCCGCAGGCCGAGGCGACGGAGACCAGGCTGTCGGTTTCGAAATCGTCGAACACGGGAAGCGCGGAGACCGTCTCGCCGATGCGGGCGAATTCCGCATCCGACATGGCCCGGTCGACCGCGGCCATGGTCACCATCACATAGATCAGCGCTTCGTGATGGTTCAGCGGATCGGTCATGGAAAAGCTCCGGGATAAGAGTTGGTGTATCGGCTGGCGAAGCTAGGCAATTCGCGGGGCTGCGGCAAGCGCGGAGACTGGGGATCAGCCTCTCCGTTACATATCTTCGTCATTGCCGGGTTTGACGTGAGCCTGCGCCCGGGCCGGCGAAGCCGGATCCGGGTGGCAATCCATGCCGTTACGGCGCAGCCTATTCGGAGCGTCAATGATGCGCTGCGCAAGCTGGTAGGCAACGGCATGGCCCCCCGGATCAAGTCCGGGGGTGACGACAAAGAGTAAGCGCCCGTTCCTCGCGCATTGACGCGTTCCGTTGCGCGACCTAGTTTCCCCGCGCGCGAGCAAAAACGCTTCCGCGACCGAACCATCAAGCCTGGTTTTCAAGCCCATGACCGCATCCGCTGAAACGGGGGCCGGCGCTACGCCGCTGCCGCCGCTCGATCCCGATCTTTTCGCTGCCGCCGAAACCAGCAAGGCCTGGCCTTTCGAGGAGGCGCGCAAAGTCGTCGAGCGCCTGAAAAAACAGCCCAAAACGGATGGACCGGTGATCTTCGAGACCGGTTATGGCCCGTCGGGCCTGCCTCATATCGGTACCTTCGGCGAGGTGGCCCGCACCACCATGGTGCGCCATGCTTTTCGCGTGCTCACCGAGGACAAGATCGCCACGCGGCTGATCTGCTTCTCCGACGATATGGATGGGCTTCGCAAGGTGCCGGACAACATCCCCAACAAAGAGATGGTGAGCCAGCATCTGGGCAAGCCGCTGACCGCGATCCCCGATCCGTTCGGCGAGCAGCCGAGCTTCGGCCAGCACAACAATGCGCGGCTCCGGGCCTTCCTCGACAGTTTCGGCTTCGAGTACGAGTTCTTCTCCGCCACCGAATGCTATCGCGCCGGCCGTTTCGACGAGACGCTGCTCAAGCTGCTTGCCCATTACGAGGCGGTGCGCGACGTGATCCTGCCGACGCTGGGGCCGGAGCGCCGCGCCACCTATAGCCCGGTCCTGCCCATCTCGCCGGTCTCCGGCGAAGTGCTGCAAGTGCCGCTGGACTCGGTCGACAAGGAGGCCGGCACCGTCCGCTTCATCGATCCGGCCACCGGCGAGATGACCGAGCTTCCCGTCACCGGCGGTCATTGCAAGCTGCAATGGAAGGCCGACTGGGCCATGCGCTGGGTGGCGCTCGGCATCGATTACGAGATGGCCGGCAAGGATCTGATCGACTCGGTCAAGCTCTCCAGCCGCATCGCCAAGATCCTCGGCGCCAATCCGCCGGAAGGCTTCAACTACGAGCTGTTCCTCGACGAGAACGGCGAGAAGATCTCAAAGTCCCGCGGCAATGGCCTCACCATCGAGGAGTGGCTGACCTACGCCACGCCGGAGAGCTTGAGCCTTTACATGTTTCAGAGCCCGCGTAAGGCGAAGCGGCTCTATTTCGACGTCATCCCCAAGGCGGTGGACGAGTATGTCGGCCATCTCGCCGCTTTCGACAAGGAAGAGCCCGACGCCAAGCTGCGCAACCCGGTCTGGCATATCCATAGCGGCACGCCGCCCGAGGCCGAGCTGCCGATCTCGTTTGCGCTGCTTCTGAACCTCGCCTCGGCGTCCAACTCCGAAGACGCCCAGGTGCTGTGGGGCTTCATCCAGCGCTACTGCCCCGGTGCCACGCCGGAAGCCCATCCGCTGCTCGACCAGATGGTCGGCTACGCGGTGCGCTATTTCCACGATTTCGTGAAGCCCAACAAGCGCTATCGCGATGCCACCGAGCAGGAAGCCGCCGCCATGCGCGAGCTGGAAGAGAAGCTCGGCGAGCTGGAAAAAGGCGCCACCGCGCAGGATATCCAGAACCTCGTCTACGAAATCGGCAAGACGCATGAATTCGAGCCGCTGCGGAGCTGGTTCGGCGCGCTTTACGAGGTGTTGCTGGGACAGACGCAAGGCCCGCGCTTCGGCTCCTTCATCGAGCTTTACGGCATCGACAATGCCCGCAAGCTGATCAAGGAGACGCTGGAGAAATCGGCGTAAAGCCAGGCCTACAGCCGCGCTTCCCGCCAGATTTCATGCATTTCGATGGCCCGCTGCGCCGTTGCCTCGGCCAGGCAATTGGCGCCGACCACGGCCTGAATGCTGCCGCCGCTATATCGCGTGCTCCAAAAGCCGCATTTGGCGTCCCGATAGGCGATCCAGGCGGTTTGCGCCGTCTTCAAAGCGTCAGCCGAGGCCGGGTCCAGCGAGTCCCGCGCGCCCTTGTACCAGCCGTTGAGCAGCGCATCCCAAACCTGCTCGTGGCGGCGAAAACAGGAGAGCGTCTCTGCCGTCGTCTCTTGATCGTTGCAGAAATCGGTGATCGAGCCGGCGCAATCGGCCACCTCGTCCAGCGGCGCCGAATCCGAGGCGTGCCGGTTCAAGCAATCGCGCACCCGCTCCCGGTCTTGCTTGGTCGGCGTGAAATCCGCCGCCGCCGCGGCGCGCTCCGGCATCATGCTGAGAAGCCCGGCAAGGGCGATCAAGGCGGCGAGCAGGATTCGGGTCATGGATCGGGGGCCCTCTCTTTCAGACCGCCCTATGGAGGCGAGCCCCGCGCGACAAGTCAATTGCCGTTCTGCCAAAGGCCGAGCTTTTCTTGTTTTGCTGCCCTTTCTGCCTCGGCCAGCGCCTCTGGCGCGGGAGTGGTGCATGTCGCCCAGCCCTGGCGCAGCATCCATTCGGAAAGATCGGTCCCGCTCACCGTGCAGCGGGCGCTGAAGCTTTCCCGCTCGCCGCTCGGCGGGGTGGTGCAGATCACCGCCCGGCCGCGGATCAGCCGCATCAGCGCGCCGCGCGCTTTCGATCCACAGGGCCAAGCCGCGCCGTTCGACGCCTCGCATTCGGCATCGATGCTCTTCGCCTCGATCCCCTTCAGCCGGATCGTCTTGCTGCCCGCCTGCAGCGTCGCCCCATCGGTGACGACGACGCGGTAATAGCGCCGCCGGGGCAGGGCGCCCGCCTTGATGGCATGGCCCTTCTCGATCGCCGCGAAGCGCCGCACCTCTTCCGGCGCATCGGCCAGCGCCGGCTGCGGCTTGGGCGGTTGCGGCGCATCCACGCGCTTGGCGACCGATCCTCCCGGCGCATCCTTCGGCAGGCTCGTGCCCCAGGATTGAATGGCCTGCTTATCGGGTGTGTCGGAGTTGCCGGCCGGCGGCGTCTCGATCGCAAGCTGCGGCCCGTCATCCCGGTCCGGCGCAAGGCCAAGGATATGCGGCAGCACGAACAGCATCAGCACGGCCACCCCGAAGGCAAGTGCGACGATGCGCGCAAGCGTGTACATGGAAAAGCGTCGTCTCCTATTGGCTCACCCAAAGGATCCGGTGCATCCATTCGATCCGCTTGGTGGGAAACACCAAATTCGGTTGCTCCGGATTGAGCGCGGCGAGCTCCACCGTCTTCGGCCCGCGTTTGACCAGGATCTTGGCCATCACCTCGCCGTCCTTGGTTTTCAGCACCACCCGGTCCCCCTCGGCGACGGCCATCCTCGGTGAGACGAGTAACACATCGCCGGCCCGATACAGCGGCGCCATGCTGTCGCCGGTCACTTCCAGGGCGTAGGCATTCTCGTCCTGGAGGGCCGGCGGCGCCACATGCTCCCAGGCAGACCCGGTTTCGCCGAAGCCGCCGCTGCCGGCTTGCGCCAGCTCGATCAGCGGGATGGCGTCCTGCGCGGACGCCTCCTGGCGGAGCAGAGCCACCAGATCGCCGAGATCCGCGCCCGTCGCCTCCAGCACCTTGGCCAGGCTCTCCGTAGTCGGCCAGCGCGGGCGGCCTTCCGCCGTGATCCGCTTGGAGCGGTTGAAAGCCGTGGCGTCGAGCCCCGCCCGCTTGGCGAGCCCCGAAACCGAAAGCCCGTAACGCGCGGCGAGCGCATCGATCGCCGACCAGACCTTGCTATGGGTCAGCGCCGTATCGGCGTCTTGGCCAGGGGGGCCTTCGCCAGCGGCGCCTTTGCCGGGGCGGCGCAAATTCGGGGGGGGGGCCGATCTTGCCATATAGGAATTATTGCCCAAACCCGCCGCCGGGCAAACCCCAATCCTCGGCCAAGATGCCGTCTTGCTTGGCCGCCCCCCGACGCATAGGGTCTCGCCGGGAGGAGCGAGAGGCTTATGAGTGAAATCGTTTACAAGATTACGGAGAGCGCCGATTTGGCGTCTGCCGAGGAGAGTGGCGCATTGGACGGCTCGGCCGACGATCTGCGCGACGGCTTCATTCATCTCTCCTTCGCCTCCCAGGTGCCCGGCACGCTGGAGCGGCATTTCACCGGCCAGAACCATCTCATGCTGCTCGCCTTCGACGCCAAGGCGCTGGGCGATGCGCTTCGTTTCGAGCCCTCCCGCGGCGGCGAGATGTTTCCCCATCTTTACGGCTCTTTGCCGCTGGAAGCGCTGCTCTGGTCGGAGCCCCTGGCGATTGCCGCCGATGGCAGCCACCCCTTGAGCGATGCGGTCCGCGAAAAGCTGGGGCTTGCCGCGTGAAGGGGCTGTTCGGCCCCACCGCCTTCCGGCTCGGCCAGTCGGTGCTGCGCACCATGGATCCGGAAGCCGCCCACGGGCTGACCATCCGCGCGTTGCAGCTGGGGTTGCATCCGAAACAGGAAGAGCCGGACGACCCGCGCCTCGCTCAAACCGTTTGGGGTCTCGATTTTCCCAATCCCATCGGCATGGCGGCCGGCTTCGACAAGAATGCCGAAGTGCCGAAGGCGCTGCTCGAGATCGGCTTCGGCTTTGCCGAGGTCGGCACGCTCACCCCGAAGCCCCAGCCGGGCAATCCGGGAAAGCGCATCTTCCGCTCCGAGCTGGATCAGGCGGTGATCAACCGTCTCGGCTTCAACAATGAGGGCCAGGCGGCTGCGCTGGAGCGGCTGCGGTCCGGTTGTTCGGGCGTGGTCGGCGTCAATATCGGCGCCAACAAGGACAGCGACGACCGCATCGCCGATTATGTGCGCGGCATCGAGAGCTTGAGCGACGTTGCCGGCTATTTCACCGTCAATATCTCATCGCCCAACACGCCGGGCCTGCGCGATTTGCAGACCCCCGAGGCGCTGGCCAAGCTCCTCGCCGCCATCAATGGCGCGCGGCGCGAAAGCGCCAAGACCGGGCGCATGCCGCCGCTTCTGGTGAAGCTTGCCCCCGATATTCCGCGCCATGATCTGGGGGCCATCGTCAAGACCTGCCGCGAGGCCGGCATCGACGGCATGGTGATCTCCAACACTACCCTCGCCCGCGATGGCTTGCGCGATGCCGACTTCGCCAAGGAGCAGGGCGGTCTGTCGGGCCGCCCGCTATTCGAGCGCGCCACCCGCATGCTGGCGGATATCTATCTTCTGACCAAAGGCGAGCTGCCACTGATCGGCGTCGGCGGGGTCCATTCCGGCGAGACCGCCATCGCCAAGCTGGAGGCGGGCGCCTCCCTGGTGCAGCTTTATACGGGCATGGTGTTCGAAGGCCCCGGCCTCGTCGGTGAGATCAAGCAGGCCATTCTGGACAGGCTGGAGCAGCGCGGTGAAAGCGATCTGAAAGCGCTGATCGGCAGCGGTGCCGCCGAATGGGCCGAGCAGCCGCCGCTCTAGACTTCGAGCTTAATGATGTTGGTCGATATTGGCTGGCGTCGAGCGGTTGCTGCGCATCATCACTTTCAGAACCCGGGCCACCAGCCAGATCGGGAACACCAGCACTGCGCCGAGCAGGAAGTAGCGGCCGAATTCCTCAACCGCCCGGAAGCCCATATTGTAGATTGAGGTCGCCAGCCGCTGCAGGCTCTCGACGATCTCGAACGGGCTGAAGCCGAAAGCGGCCAGCAGCATGCCGACGATCAGGGAAATGATCGACAGGCGGATCAGGACCAGGAGCGGGTTGCCGCCAAAAAACCGTTCCATACCGGGATCATCCTTCTGCTGCCTGGCGCCTTTATCGGCGCGCCGCGTCAGGTCAAAATTGGTGCCGCGAGGGCCGAAGGTCAAGCATCGGTCCAAACATCGCGACCCTAGGCGTGGATAAGAGGGACGAATGCAGCGAAGCCTCAAGCAGGGGAACGAGACCGGCGGAGCGGCTCTGCCGGCGCCGTTTGCCGGCTGGTTTGCGGCGCGCGGCTGGTCGCCCCATCCCCATCAGCTCGCTTTGCTGCGTGCCGCGGAGGCGGGCAAGGACACGCTGCTGATCGCGCCAACCGGCGGCGGCAAGACCCTGGCCGGCTTCCTGCCCAGCCTCGTCGATCTTGGCGAGAAGAGCGGGGCGAAGCGCGGCCGCGGCATCCACACCCTCTATGTCTCGCCGCTGAAGGCGCTGGCCGTCGATATCGCCCGCAACCTGGCCGCGCCCGTGGAGGAGATGGGGCTCGATATCGCCCTGGAGACCCGCACCGGCGATACGCCGGCCTCGCGCCGCCAGCGCCAGCGTCTGATCCCGCCCGATATTTTGCTCACCACGCCGGAGCAGATTGCGCTAATGCTCTCCCACAAGGACGCGCCCGCGCTGTTCGCCGATTTGCGCATGGTGATCTTCGACGAGCTGCATGCCTTCGCCTCCACCAAGCGCGGCGATCTCCTCGCCCTCGATCTGGCGCGGCTGCGGCGCTTCTCGCCCGATCTCGTCACCATCGGTCTTTCGGCCACCGTCGCGCGTCCCACCGAGCTTGCCGCCTTCCTGATGCCCCATCGGGAGACCGGCGCCAGCAAGCTCGCCGAGATCCTAACGGCCGGCGGCGGCGTCAAAGCCGATATCTCGATCCTGGAGGCGGAGCAGGAATTACCCTGGGCCGGCCATTCGGCGCGCTATGCGCTGCCTGAGATCTACGAGGCGATCAAGGCCCATAAGATGAGCCTGATGTTCGTCAACACCCGCTCGCAGGCCGAGATGCTGTTCCATGCGCTCTGGGCCATCAATGACGATACGCTCCCCATCGCGCTGCATCACGGTTCTCTCGATGTGGCCCAACGGCGCAAAGTCGAGGCCGCCATGGTGGCGGGCAAGCTCCGCGCCGTGGTCTGCACCTCCACCCTCGATCTCGGCATCGACTGGGGCGACGTGGATCTCGTGATCAATGTCGGCGCGCCGAAAGGCGCCAGCCGTCTCGCCCAGCGTATCGGCCGCGCCAATCACCGTATGGATGAGCCGAGCAAGGCCTATCTGGTTCCCGCCAATCGCTTCGAGGTGGTGGAATGCCGGGCCGCGCAGGAGGCGGCCGCCGAGGGCGCGCAGGATACCCCGCCCTTCCGCCCTGGCGCGCTGGATGTGCTCTCCCAGCACGTGCTCTGCGTGGCCTGCTCCGCCCCGTTCGACGCCGACGATCTTTTCCAAGAGGTGCGCAGTGCCGCGCCCTATCAGGACCTCACCCGCGAAGACTTCGACAAGATCGTCCGCTTCGTCGCCACCGGCGGCTATGCGCTCTCCCATTACGAGCGTTACGCCAAGCTGAAGGCTACCCCCGAAGGGCTCTGGCGCATCGCTCACCCGAAGGTCGCCCAGCAATACCGGCTGAATGCCGGCACCATCGTCGAAGCGCCGATGCTCCGTGTGCGGCTTGCGCGGGGCAAGGGCGGGGCGCTGAAACCGAAAAGCGTGCTCGCCGCCGGCCGCGTCCTCGGCGAGGTGGAGGAATGGTTCGTCGAGCAGCTGCTCCCCGGCGATACCTTCCTGTTCGCCGGCGAGGTGCTCCGTTTCGAGGGGCTGCGCGAGAACGACGTCATCGTCACTCGCAGCCATAAGGACGAGCCGAAAGTGCCGTCTTACGACGGCGGCAAGTTCCCGCTCTCCACCTATCTGGCCGAACGCGTCCGCCGTCTTTTCGCCGAGCAATCCGGCTGGGCGCGGTTCCCAGCGCCCGTCTCCGATTGGCTGCGGCTGCAGCGCGACGTCTCCTCCGTCCCGGCCATCGACGAGATCATGGTGGAGAGCTTTCCGCGGGCGCAGAAATTCTATCTCGTCTGCTACCCCTTCGAGGGACGGCTCGCCCATCAGAGCCTCGGCATGTTGCTTACCCGCCGGCTGGAGCGCCTCGGCGCCCGCCCCCTCGGCTTCGTCGCCAACGAATATGCCCTCGCCATTTGGGGGCTGAACGATATGGGCAGCATGATTGCCACCGGGCGGCTCGATCTCGATGCTTTGTTCGACGAGGATATGCTGGGCGACGATCTCGATGCCTGGCTCGCCGAATCCAATCTGATGAAGCGTTCGTTCCGGGCCTGCGCCACCATCGCCGGGCTGATCGAGCGCCGCCATCCGGGGCAAGAGAAATCCGGACGCCAGATGACCGTCTCCTCCGACCTGATCTACGACGTGCTGCGCGAGCACGAGCCCGATCACATTCTGCTGCAGGCCGCCTGGGCGGATGCGGCCTCCGGGCTCATCGACGTCGGCCGCCTCAACGGCCTACTGAAACGGGTGAAGGGACGAATCAGGCATATTCGCCTGGACCGGGTCTCGCCTTTGGCGGTGCCGGTGATGCTGGAGATCGGCCGCGAAAGCGTGCCCGGCGAAGCCAAGGAAAGCCTGCTGCGTGAAGCCGTCGACGAACTCATCGCCGAAGCCATGGGCCAAGACCGCGAGGGCGGGGACTTCGGTCCAGAAGGAATGGGGTCTCATGCTTCGGAGCTCTGAGACCGGGACGCCGGACTTTGCCCTCTCCTTTGCCGGCCACGCCTTCGTGCCCCATGCGGCGGGCGCGCTGTATTGGGAGAGCGAGCGCACGCTGCTGGTTGCCGATCTGCATCTGGAAAAGGGGGCGGCTTATGCAAGGCGCGGCCAGATGCTGCCGCCTTACGACAGCCGCACCACGCTGCGCCGTCTGGCCCAAGTCATCGCCCATTTCGATCCGGCTTGCATTGTGGCGCTGGGCGACAGCTTTCATACGTCCGAAGTCGCCGAAGCTTTGGGTCCGGAAGAGAGGTCCGCGCTCGCCAAGCTGCAGCGCGGCCGCGACTGGATCTGGATCACCGGCAATCACGATCCGGAAATCCCCACCCATCTCGGCGGCTCCGTGGCGACCGAGCTCGCCGTCAACGGCATCACCTTGCGCCACGAGCCTTCGCCCCAAAGCGCCGAGATCGCCGGCCATCTCCACCCCATCGCCCGCGTGGTGCGCCAGGGCCAGGCCATCCGCCGCAAATGCTTCGCCACTGACGGCAACCGCCTGGTGATGCCGGCCTTCGGTGCCTATTCCGGCGGGCTGGACGTGATGGGTCGCGCTTTCGCCGGCCTGTTCGACCGCGAAAGCCTCGCCGTCTGGCTGATGGGCAAGGACCGGGTCTATCCCTTCCACGGCCGCGCTTTGGCGGGCTGATCGCTGCAGGCAGAGCTTTGGCTCCTCATGGTGAGGGCATTTGCGAAAGCAAATGCGTCTCGAACCATGTGGCCTCATCCTTCGAGACACGCGCTTCGCGCGCCCTCAGGATGAGGGGAAACGCATCGGTTTGGCGCGTCGGCGGCACCGTCCCGTCTGCCGTCATGCCGGCTTGAGCCGGCATCCAACCAAGAGCCGCAGCGTTTGCGGCTGGATACCGGCTGTTGCCGGTATGACCGGTGCGAGTTGATGCGCCCTCAGGGAAGAGCCACCGCTCCCACCCTAATCCTTGCGGAACAGGAACCAGGCGAACAGCCCCATCAACAGGGCAATGGCGACGGCGGCCAGGCCGTAGACCACCGGGTGGTGGAAGGCGAGGGTGTAGACTCCCCGCTCGAAGCCGACCTTCTTCACGTTGAGAGCGCTCTCGTCCTTGCTGAGAAACTGCCCGTCGCGGAACAGATAGACTTCCGTGGTGTAGAGGCCGGTGGGCACATTGACCGGCAGATCCACCGTGCCGCGGAACAGGCTCTGCCCGACGAAGCCGATGGCATTGTCCAGATCCTGGAACAGCAGATGCTCTTCCTTCAGCCGGATCATCGCCTGGCGGAACAGATCGTCGTCCACCGAGGTGTTGTCGTCCGGCCCAAGATCCAGGGCCGAGAAGCCGATCCTGTGCTCGGCCAGCTCCTCCTCGGTGGCGATCGCCCGCAAAGGCCGCGTCGACAGCACGGCATAGAAGCCCGGCACGTTGTCGAAGGTCTCCGACTTGCCGTTGATCCAGATACCGGCGACGCGCTCCTTGCGCCGCACGACGAGATCCTGGCTCGGACCCTTGATCACCACGATCACGTCATAGGGCGCCCCGTCCGGCGAGGGGGCCGCATTATCCACTGCGCCGAAGATCACGATCTCGATGCCGGTGAAGTTGGATTGGATCTCGATCTCCCGCGTGGAGATGTCGGACCGTACCCGCTCGCTCGGCACGGCAGCGCCGGGTTTCGGGCCCTGGGCGAAAACCGGTGCTGTCAGACCGAGGCAAAGACCGAAGGCGAGGAGAAAGACCAGCCCCTGCATATCGCGGCGCTGCGGCGTCATAGCGGGACCACCGGCGCGATGCTGTAGAGATCAGACGGCGTCACCACCAGCCCGATCAGCAGCCGGATCGCCACCGCCAGCACCATCAGCGCTAAAAGCGCGCGAAGCTGCTCGCCCTTCAGCTTCTGCCCGGCGCGGGCGCCGTATTGCCCGCCCAGCACGCCGCCGACGATCAGCAGAAAGGCGAGCAGGATATCCAGGGTCTGGTTGAACACCGCATGCAGCAAGGTGACCGCCGCGGTGACGAAAATGATCTGGAACAGCGAGGTGCCGATCACCACGCTGGTCGGCATACGCAAGAGATAGATCATCGCCGGCACCATGATGAAGCCGCCGCCGACGCCGAGCACCGAGACCAGAATGCCGACCATGGCGCCGATCAGCAGCGGCGGGATGGCGCTGATATAGAGCTTGGAGCGCTTGAAGCGCATCTTGAAGGGTAGGCCGTGGACCCAGTTATGGGAGCCGGGACGGCGCACGCTGACCGGCTTGCCCTGGCGTTCGCGGCGCAGCGCCCGCACGCTCTCCGCCAGCATCAGCGAGCCGATTGTGCCGAGAAAGGTGACATAGCCCAGCGAGATGGCGAGGTCGGCCTGGCCGTAGGCTTTCAGCGCTTTCACCAAGAGCACGCCGGCAATCGAGCCGGCTAAGCCCCCGATGATCAATATGCCCCCCATCGTGGTGTCGACATTGCCCCGGCGCCATTGCGCCAGCGCGCCGGAGACCGACGAGGCGACGATCTGATTGGCGCCTGTGGCCACCGCGATGGCCGGCGGAATGCCGAGAAAGATCAGGAACGGGGTGAGCAGGAAGCCGCCGCCGACGCCGAACATGCCGGAAATAAATCCCACCGCGGCGCCAAGCGTCAGTATCACCAAAAGGTTCACTGAAATCTCGGCGATGGGCAGGTAGACCTGAAGCATTGGCCCGGTGAGGCTGAGTTCTTATTCGCCCCACCGTGTTCGCCGCGGCGCGGCCTGTCAATGGGCCGGCGATGCGCGGGGGCAACGGTGATGAATTAATGCCACGACCGGGGCCAAATTACGGCCCGGGGTGGCGGAAATGTCCCGCGGCTGGCGGGGCTTAGCTCGCCAGTTTCTCCAGGCGGGTCACCAGCTTGGTGCTGACCTCGCCGGTCTCGGGCAGGCCGTTCTTGCGCTCGAAATCCAGGATCGCAGAGCGGGTGCGTTCGCCCATGGCGCCGTCCACCGGACCGGCATCGTAGCCGAGGCTGTTGAGCAGGCTCTGGGTCTTGGTGATCAGCGCCTTGCTCGGCAGCACCGCCTCGGCCATCCAGGTCGGATCGGGGATCACCTCGTTGGCTTCCCGCTCGGTCAGGGTCGGGCGCCAGGTGGCAATCTGCGATTCGGCCTTGGCCAGATCGGCGGCCGAGAGCTGGGCCTTCAGCGCATTGCGCCGCTTGGTCGCCTCGGCGTCGCCTTGGCTGGCGGCCAGGGCATACCACTTATAGGCGCCGACAAGGTTCTTCCCGGTGCCGAGCCCGTGCTCCAGCAGAACCGCCAGGTTGAACTGGCTGTCCCCCAGACCGCCCTGGGCGGCTTTGGCGTACCAGTTATAGGCGCCGGAATAGTCGCCGGAGCCGTTCTTGCCGCCCTCGATCACGGCGAGGTTGTGCATGGCTTTCAGATTGCCCTTCTCGGCGGCGCGCATATACCAGCTCTGGGCCATGTCGAGATTGAACTCGACCCCTTCGCCGCGCTCGTAGAGCACGCCGAGCCGGTATTCCGCCGGGGCCAGTCCGCCCGTACCGGCAAGCCGCAGCCAGCGCATGGCTTCCTGCATGTTCGGCGTCTCGGATTCGGCGTAGCGCAGGCCGAGCACATATTGGGCTTTCGGGTCGCCCTCGGCGGCGGCCTGGCGCAGGCTCAAAGGCCCGGCTTCGGCCGGCGGCAGAGGCAGCGAGGCCTTCTTGCTGTCCGGCTTGGCCTTGGACGCGGCCGCCGTCGCCGGCGTCTCGCTCTCGAAGATCGAAAGGCTCACCCCCGGGGGCAGGCCGTTATCGTCGGGCTTCAGCGCCACCGGCTGCGGCGCGAGGGTCGGGCCGTCGGCATTCGTGCCGGGCATGGCGCCGCCTTGCTGCAGCGCGCCGATTTCGGTCGGCATATTGAGACGGCCGGATTTCTCGCCGCGATGATCGGCCGGCGAGCCGGGCGTATCGTCGTTGGTGGCGCCGTCGCCGGGCGACTCGCTGCTTGAAGGCGCAGGTTCGCTCTGCTCGATGGCGGCGGGCGCCGTATCGTCGGGCTTCGACTTCAGCCGGCTATAGAGCAGGCTAGCGCTGACGATCAGCAAGATCACCGCAAAGAACATCAGATAGTTGCGCGTCTTGCGGCGCTGCGGCTGCTCCACTGTTTCGGTGTCCTCGGCAGCCGCCTTGTTGCGCCGGCGCTCGCGCCAGCCGGAGGGCTCTTTCTCGCTTTTCGCGGCGGCAGCCTGGGCTGCACGCCGGGCCGCGGCCACGAAACTGTCGCTTGCGCCGTCCTCGTCCGCCTCGTCTTCATCGCGCGTGGCGGTGAAATCGGCTTCCACATAGCGGGCCGGCAGTTCCGGGCCCTTATTCTCCAGAGGATCGCGCATCGGCGCGCCCTTGCGCCCGAACGCCGGAACCTCGTCCTCTTCGTCTTCGGGCAGAATCTCGGCAAGCTGACTGCGCAGGCTGCGGCCGGCCGATTCGGGCTGAGCTTTCGGCTGCGGCTGCGGCTTCAGCGCTGGAGGCGGCGCGGGCTGTGCCGCGGCCGGGGTCTGCTCCGGTGCCGCCATGGCTGCCATAGGGGCTGCCATCGGGGCGCTGGGCTCGGCGAAAGGCGCGCGCCGGGGGGCCGGCGGCGGCGACGGGCGCTCCGACTGTTCCACCAGCTTCTTCAAGGAATCGTGCACCGCGCTCAGCGTGTCGGCCAGGCGGTCGTCGGTGGTCGTCGACCGTTCGTTCATGGCGACGATATCTTTGTGGATCGCCTCAAGCCGCTCTGCGGCGCTCGCTTTCACCTCGCTGGAAACCAGGCTGGCGGCTTCCGATGCGGCGCGATGGGCGACATCCTCCATGCTCGGCTGGGTGTCGATATGGGAGATCAGCTGGCTCAGCTGCTCCTCGATCCCGCCGATCTTGGAAATCTCCGTCTCCGCGCGGCCAAGCTGCTGAGAAAGATCGGAAATCTGCGTCTCGATATGCTGCAGCGCATCCGGCCGCGCGGCCTCGGCCTGGCCCCGCTGCAGAGCGCGGTCGAGATTGGCCGCGATCTCGTTCATCTTGGCGTTAAGCGCCTCGATCTGATCGTTCGGGACGATGGTCTGCAGTGAATTCTCAAGCCGCGCGGCGGCATCCACCAGGCGGCGGGCGTAATCGGCGGTCTCCATCGGCGCCGCCGGGGCGGGCTCCGGGGTGCCGGCGCTAAAATCGTGCTCGAAAGCCGGCTCGCCGAAATCGGATTGCGCGGTCTCTTCCGTGCGGCCGGCAAATCCCTCGTCTTCGCCGGCGCTCAGCGACGGCAGCTCGTATTCGGGCATACCGAGATCGCGCGCCGCTGCTTCGCTTTCGGAAAACAAGCTGTCGGGCCGGCTCGTCTCGTACGGGGCTTTCGGCTCCTCTGCCGGCGGCGCCCCCAGGAAGCTGTCTTCGGCCGGCGAACCGAGGAAACTGTCCTCCGAAGGCGCGGCGAAAGGCTCGCTGCCCCGGGCCAGCTTGGCGAAGACGTCGCTCTCGTCGCTTTCCGGCTGTCTCTCGCTGGAAAGCTTCTGGGCCAGGCTGCTCACCTCTTGATGCAGCCGGTCGAGGGTCTTGCCGTCATCCGATTCGCTGGCGGATTTGGCCTCGAGCGTCGCTGCCGAAAGTCGATCCAGCCGGGAATGAAGCTGGTCCAGCGCATCGGCGTAGCGCCGCTCGCTATCCTCGACCCGCTCGATCAGGCTCTTGATGAGGTTTTCCACCGATGCCTGGCTTGCACCGCCATCGCCTTGATTGTCATTCTTAAGACTGGATTCCGAAGCCATGCCGCCTGTCCGCCGTGAATTTCCTGTCGCCGTCATTGGCGCGTCTGCCTCGAACGCGGTCGCTCGCACCGAGGGCGCACCCAAATCGTCTCAATCAAACTGGGGCTGGGAGGGTAAATTTCCGGTTAAATTACGCGCCGCCCTGGGACGTTCGGGGCACGGACGCCAATGATTTCAAGGCGAAGCAGTCCGTATACGGACGAAGCGAAAGCGAAGGAGACGCCGACCGATGAGCGATGTGATGCAGGCCGACCACCGATTGACCGTCGAAACACGCGGCAAGGGATTCGTCGAGATCACGTCGAGCTTGCGGCAATGGCTATCGCAGATCGGCGCCGAGGCAGGGCTGCTCACCGTCTTCATCCGGCACACCTCGGCCTCGCTGATCATCCAGGAGAATGCCGACCCCAATGTCCGCCGCGATCTTCTCGATACGCTGGAGATCCTGGCGCCGGAGAGTCGCGACTACGCCCATTCCGAAGAAGGCCCCGACGACATGCCGAGCCACATCAAGGCGATGCTGAACGAGGTCAGCCTCAATATCCCGGTGCGCGAGGGCGATATGGTGCTGGGCACCTGGCAGGGGGTTTATGTGCTGGAGCACCGCACAGCGCCCCACCGGCGCCAGCTCGCCCTCAACTTTCTCGGTCGCTGCCAGGATTGAGTGTCAGGATTGGGATGCGGGAGAGGGCGCCTGGCGGCGCATCTCGTCAGCTCCGTGCGCCGTTGCCGCTCGCCGCGGCCGCTTGGATGCGCGCCTTCGCCTCGTCGTAGATCGATTCGCCGTCCGGATCGCGCAAGGCATCGAAATAGCCGAGCTCGGCCGCCGAGGGCGGCGTGTCCCAAAGGCTGACCGCGACGCCGGCGCCGGTAGCCAGCAGCGCGCCGATGACGCTGGCAAGCGCCGTCGCGGTGCCGACTTGGCCGTCTTCCAGCGCGCCGCGGAACAGAAGCTCGATCACCATGGTGCCGCAGCCCGTCGCCATGGCGAACAGGGCGCCGGAGCGGGTGAAGCGCTCCCACCAGATCGAGAGCAGCAGCACGGGGAAGAAGGTCGCGCCGAGGAAGGCGAGCGCCGTCAGCGCCGCTTGCAGCACATCGATATCGCCGATGACGGCGAGAAACAGCGCCGTGGCGAAGGACAGCGTGCCCATGACGCCCCACACGATGATGTGGTGCGGCAGGTCGATAAACCGGCTCTCGGGGCGGATGCGCTGATCGGCGAGCTGGTAGATATCGTCGGCGAGGCTCGCCCCGAGGGTGAAGAGATGCGCCCCCGCTGCGGCGAGCGCGACCGAAATGCCGCCCGCCGCCACGATCACCGCGCAGACCAGCGGCAGGCGGGACAGGATCGGCAAGGACACCATCACCCCGTCGCGCAGGATCAGGAGTTCGGAGGCCTGCAGGCCGCCGCTGCTATTGGCGTCTTGCGCGATCAGAAGCCCGCGCGCGACCAGCTGGTTCATCCAGTTCGGCAAGGTGTTGGGATCGATCTGCGACAGGCCGTGGAACATGATCACCTTGGCGAATAGTGCCGCCGCCGGCACGCTGATCACGAACAGCGCCACGAATAGGACCGCCCAAGCCCCGGCGAAGCGCTGCTCGGCGACGCTCAAGGTCGCTCCGCTTCGGATCAGCACGCTGGGCAGAGCGGCGGTTCCTAAGGCCACGGCGAGGAACAGCAGGAAGAAGCCGCCGGAGCCGATGGCGCCGAAGGACTGGGCGAACGGCTTGTCGCTGGCTTGCGGCGCATCCCCCGGCAGCGCATCGGAAATCCCCGAGGGCACTTTCGACATGATGCCGGCATTGATCTCGGCGCGGGTCAGCGGGTCGAAGCGTTCGCCATAGGTGAGCTGCGGCGTCGGCAGCACCGTCAGCAGCACCGAAACGATGACCAGCGGCACGGCGAAGGCGACGGCCCCGATGACGAATTGCGCATTCCCCGTCCAGGTCAGCGCCCGCAAGCCCCCGAGGATCACGATCGCGGCGATCACCGCGCCGGCCACCAGCACGCAGATCCAATACGGAATAGGCAGGAACAGGGCCGCGATCACCCCGACGATCTTCATCTCCGCGGCAAGCAGCAGGATGACCGGAACCAGCAGCAGGCAGGCCGCTGTCAGCCGCACCGTCGTGGACTGGAAGCGGTGGCCGAGGAAGCTCGGCACGGTATAGGCGCCGGATTTCCGCAAATACCCGGAGAACAATACCGTTCCGGCCAGCATGCCGAAGCTCCAGCCAAGTCCGATGGCGAGCCCGTCGAAGCCGAGGAAGAACACCGCACCGGCATAGGCGAAGAAGCCGATCCCGCCGATCAGCGTCGCCGCCATGGCCACGCCGTTATAGAAGGCCGGTACCCGGCGGCCGCAGGCGAAATAATCTTCCGGCGTCTCGGTCCGCACCCGCACCGCGATCACCACCGCCAGCACCACGGGCGCCAGGATCAGGATTGGTGCGATCGCCGCCTCGCTCCAGCCCATCTGCTCCAGCAGCGCCAGCAGGATGGACAGCGAGATGAAGGCGCTGGTGATGATGCCGAGATAGGCCCCAAGATGCGGATTGGGGGTCCTGAACCGCAGGGCGGAGCGCATCGGCACGTTAGAATTCCCCGCTTTCGCTGAGCTCTTCGTCGAGCCGCTGCTGCACCCGGGCATACCAGAAGCCGCCCGCCGCGATGGCGAGCACCAGGCCTTGCGCGATCAGATAGAAGCCGAAGGGAAAGCGGAAGAAACGGTATTGGTTGAAGCTCTCAACCCCGAAGATCAGCACCATGCCGATCAGCAGGATCGCGCCGAGCAGCGCCGCGGCAAGGATCAGAGTATCGCGCCAATAG
The DNA here is from genome assembly GCF_013341275.1 of Methyloligella sp. GL2. Classification (GTDB taxonomy): domain Bacteria; phylum Pseudomonadota; class Alphaproteobacteria; order Rhizobiales; family Methyloligellaceae; genus Methyloligella. The sequence continues at coordinate 3,035,645 of NZ_CP054476.1, read as the reverse complement.
CGCGCATGGGCTCCCAGCTCTTCCATCCCGCGTCCCTCCTTGCTTCCGGCCCCACCCGATCGGAGCCGATCTTCGGCCCCGCGCGCAAGCACTAACCACTTGCCGCCCACCGTGTAAACCGGACCAGACCGCCCAGTGGCGCCGGGCAAGCGGATAAGCCAGGCAAACGCCTTCTCTCATGGGCTCGGACATGGCAAAAATAGGGCGTAGGAATAAGGCAGAGCATGCCGGGTGAGGCGATCCGAAGCGGAGTCACCAGCCTGCCGGCACTTTGAGCCGGCGTATTGCGAGAAGATCCGACGACGAGGAGGGGCCTATGTCGATCATCAACGAATTCAAGGAATTTGCCCTGCGCGGCAATGTGGTGGACATGGCGGTTGGCATCGTCATCGGCGCCGCCTTCTCCACCATCGTCAAATCCCTGGTCGACGATGTGATCATGCCGCCCATCGGCGTGCTCACCGGCGGCGTCGATTTCAGCGATCTTTTCATCGCCCTGAACGGCAAGTCCTATCCGACGATCGCCGCCGCCAACGATGCCGGCGTCGCCACCGTCAATTACGGCATCTTCATCAACTCGGTGATCAGCTTCGCCATCGTCGCCTTCGTGCTGTTCATGCTGATCAAGGGCATGAACCAGCTGCGCCGCAAGCAGGAGGAAAATCCCGAGCCCGAAGCCGAGCCGCGGGACGTCCAGCTCTTGCAGGAGATCCGGGACCTTCTGAAAGACAAATCCTAGGCCTGCAGCGTTTTTTCGCAGGCCGCCAAGCCCGCCAAAAGCCCGGTAAGGCCCCTGCCGGCATGACCTGGCCGTGCTTGTAGCCCTGTTTTCGGGGAATGATTTTGCGCGAGCCTCGCCCGCCGGGATCTGTCCGTTGCGCACCTCCGGCTGAAAAGAAAAAAATTCCACTTTTTCTCCGATGGCGGAACAAGTTTGCTGTTTTTCGCCCCTGACCGGCTTACAAACGCAAAGATATTTTACTACCTTACGGTCTCTCGGGCCCAGAGCTGGGCCGCGAGCGATCCGCGCTAGCAAACGCAAACGAACAGGTTTTCCAAGAGGCGCCTTTCGATGTTCATCACGGTGCATCTGCCCGACGGCACATCCCATCGTCTCGAAGCCCTCGAGGGCTGGCGGGTGATGGAAGTGATCCGCGATTGGGGACTCCCCATTAAAGGAGAGTGCGGCGGCGCTTGCGCCTGCGCGACCTGCCATGTGCGCGTGAAGCAGGAGTGGCTGGACAAGCTGGTGCCGGCCGAGGACGAAGAGCTGGAGATGCTGGATGGCGCCTTCAACGTGGAGGACCGCTCGCGTCTGAGCTGCCAGCTGATCATGACGCCCGAGCTGGATGGGCTCGAGGTCGAGCTCGCCGAGGACAGCCTCGCCGAGCTGCCACCTCAGCCCGTGGCGGTGGGAGGCTGATGATGAAGAGCTTTCCCATTTTCCTTCGCGTCGACGCCAAGCCCCCGCTGGTGGTGGGCGGCGGCGATCTCGCCGGCATCAAGGCGCGGCTTCTGCTGAAGCGTGCCGCGCTGGTCGAAGTCGCGGCTGAGAGCCTCGGCGACGAGCTCTCCCGTCTGGAGGCCGACGGCAAGGTGCGCGCCATCGCCCCGAACCCCGGCATTGCCGAGCTGCGCGGTCGGCCGCTGGTCGTCTCCGCCACCGAGGACGATGCGGAAGATACCCGCATCTCCGCCATGGCCCGCGCCTTCGGCGTGCCCGTCAACGTGCCCGACCGGCCGGAGCTTTGCAGCTTCGTGCTGCCGGCCATCGTCGATCGCGGTGAGGTGACGGTCGCCATCGGTACCGAGGGCGCAGCTCCGGTGCTGGCCCAGCGCCTGCGCGCCTTTCTGGAGCGCGAGCTGCATCCGCGCCTCGGCAGCCTGGCCAAGCTCGCCGGCGAGTTCCGCGAGCGGGTCGCCAGCTCGCTGCCCGAAGGCCCCGGCCGCCGCAAGCTGTGGGAGCGTATCTTCGACGGCGAAGCAGCCAGTGCCGCGCTTGCCGGCGACGAGATTGCCGCCCGCCGTCTGATCGGCGAGGCCATCGATCGGGCCGCCTCGGACGAGACGCAAGCGCCGGGCCGCGTCGTGCTGGTTGGCGCCGGTCCGGGCGATCCGGAGCTGCTCACCTTGAAGGCTGTGCGCGCCCTGAAGGCCGCCGACGTGGTGCTGTATGACGGGCTGGTCGGCAAGGCGGTGCTGGATTACGCCCGCCGCGAGGCCGAGCTGATTCCGGTCGGCAAGTCGAAAGGCGCCCATTCGGTCGCCCAAGCCGAGATCAACCGGCTGCTGGTGCTGCATGCCCGCGCCGGCAAGACGGTGGTCCGGCTGAAGGGCGGCGATCCCTTCATCTTCGGCCGCGGCGGCGAGGAGCTGGACGCTCTGCGTGCCGCCGGGATCGAGAGCGAGGTGGTGCCGGGCATCACTGCAGGCGTTGCGGCTGCCGCCAGCGTGCAGATCCCGCTGACCCATCGTGAGCATGCGCACAGCGTGACCTTCGTTTCCGGTCACGCGGCGGCCAGCGACCGGCCGGATTTCGACGGGATCGATCTTGCCGCGCTGGCGAAGGGAGGCAACACGCTGGTGCTCTATATGGGGGTCTCCACCTCCGGCACCGTCGCCGAGCAACTGCTTGCAGCCGGCTGGGCGCCGCACACCCCGGTGCTCGCGGTGGAAAATGCCAGCCGGGATGACGAGCGCCGCGTGCGCGCCGATCTGGCCCAGCTCGCCGCCGATCCGGCGAGCCTTGGGCTCGAGAGCCCGGCCGTCCTGTTCTTCGGCGAGGTCGCTGGCCTTGCCGTCTCCGGCACCGTCGATGAGGTGCTGGCCCGTTCCGAATTGAGGCTCGCGCATGGATAAGCGTCATGGATAAGCGCAACGCAAAACGGCTCGCCGACGCCAACAAGGCGGGCGATACCGTCCAGGCCCTGACCGCCAACCGCTTGAGCGACGGCATCGTCGTCTACCTCGATGGCCAAGGTGGCTGGACCGAGGATATGGCGAAGGCGCGTTTCGCCGAGGACGACGAGACGCTGCAACAGATGCAAGGCATCGCCGACAAGGCGGTCGCCGACCGGCTGGTGGTTGAGGTCTACCCCATCGGCGTGATGATCGAAGACGAGGGCCCCGTCGCCCTTTCGGTGCGCGAGCGCATCCGCGCCGCCCACAAAACGACACTGACGAAGGACTGGTACGATGTACCGCTATGATGAGTTCGATAATACGTTCGTCCGCGAGCGCGTCGCCGAGTTTCGCGATCAGGCCGAACGGCGTCTTTCCGGCCAGCTGAGCGAGGCTGAGTTCAAGCCCTTGCGCCTGCGCAACGGCCTGTATCTGCAGCTCCACGCCTATATGCTGCGCATCGCCATCCCCTATGGCGAGCTGTCGCCGAGGCAGCTGCGCCAACTGGCGATGATCGGCCGCAAATACGATCGCGGCTATGGCCATTTCACCACCCGGCAGAACCTGCAGTTCAACTGGGTGCGCCTGGTGGATATGCCGGACATCCTCGATGCCCTGGCCGATGTCGAGATGCACTGCATCCAGACCTCGGGCAACTGCATCCGCAACACCACGGCCGACCCTTATGCCGGCGCCGCCTTCGACGAGATCGAGGACCCGCGCGTCTGGTGCGAGGTGATCCGCCAGTGGTCGACCCTGCATCCGGAGTTCAACTGGCTGCCGCGCAAGTTCAAGATCGCCATCTCCGGCGCTGCCGAGGACCGCGCCGCCACGGAGTTCCACGATATCGGCCTGCGCATCGTCAAAGGTCCGGACGGCAAGACCGGCTTCCGCGTGCTGGTCGGCGGCGGTATGGGCCGCTCGCCTTTCGTCGGCAAGGAGATCCGCCCCTTCCTGGAGAAGCAGCATCTGCTCTCCTATTTGGACTCCATGCTGCGGGTCTATAACCGCTATGGCCGGCGCGACAACATCTACAAGGCGCGCATCAAGATCCTGGTGCACGAGCTCGGCATCGACAAATACCGTGAGGAGGTCGAGGCCGATTGGGAAGCGAACCGCAAGGAGAGCATCGATCTTCCGCAGGCCGAATACGACCGCATCGCCGCCTATTTCGAGCCGCCGGCGCTTGCGCCGCGCCCGGTGCGCGACGAGGGCGTCGATGCTCGCCGCGAGACCGATCCGGCCTTCGCCGGCTGGCTGCGCAACAACGCCAAGCCCCATAAGGTGCCGGGCTATACCAGCGTGGTCGTCTCCCTGAAGGAGCCGGGCCGCACGCCGGGCGATGCCTCCTCCGAGGCCATGGAGCTGGTCGCCGACCTTGCCGAGCAATACGGCAATGGCGCGATCCGGGTGAACTACACCCAGAACCTGATTCTGCCTCATGTGGCCTGGAGCGATCTGCCGGCGCTGTACGATGCGCTGGCCGCGGGCGGGCTCGCCACCGGCAATAACGAGCTGCTGGGCGATCTGATCTGCTGCCCCGGCCTCGACTATTGCAATCTGGCCAACGCGCGCTCGATCCCGATCGCCAAGGAGATCGCCAAGCGCTTCGAGGATCCGGAGCGCCAGGCGGAGATCGGCCAGATCCGGCTGAACATGTCCGGCTGCATCAACGCCTGCGGGCATCACCATTCCGGCAATATCGGCATTCTCGGCGTCGATAAGAAAGGCACCGAGCTTTACCAGATCACCCTTGGGGGCAGCCCCAAGGACGATGCTTCGATCGGCTCCATCATCGGCCCGGGTTTCCGCGCCGAAGCGGTGCCCGATGCCATCGACACCATCGTTTCCACCTATATCGCCCATCGCGATGAGGGGGAGACGTTCCTGGATACCTGGCGCCGTCTCGGCGCCGAGCCCTTCAAGGAGGCTTTGTATGGCGCTCGTTGATCTTTCCAGCGGGTCTCTCTTGACCGACGCAGCCCCGCCCATCGTCGAGCTGGTGCCCGAAACCGACGATGCCGCCCTCGCCGAAGCGGCGAAGGAGGCGGGCGACAATGCCGGTCCCATCGCCATCCAGTTCCCGAATTTCGGCGACGGGCGCGGCATGACGTTGGCCCGGCTGCTGCGCGAGCGCATCGGCTTCAAGGGCGAGATCCGCGCGGTCGGCTATCTGATCCCGGACCTGGCGCCCTTCCTGCTGCGCTGCGGCTTCGATACCGCCGAGCTCGCCGATCCGGCAGCGACCGAGACCTGGAAAGAATCCCTGGCCCGCATCGACCGCGCCTATCAGCCCGGCGTGCGTAATCCGCTCGCCATGCGCTACGGCAAGGGCGAGAGCGCAGGCCGCGCCGGCGACGCTGAGAGCCCGGCCGGTGACGGCGAAAGCGCCGCCAAAGCGCTTGCCGACAAGCTGGCCGGAACCAAGGATATCGCAGCGCGCATGGCGCTGATCGCCGAGAGTGTCGACGGGCGGCTCGCCTTCTCCTCCAGCCTTGGCCTGGAGGATCAGGCGATCCTCAACGCCATCGCCGAAGCCCGCCCCGATGGCGGCGCATTCGATATCTTCACCCTCGACACCGGCCGGCTGTTCCCGGAGGTGCTGGAGACCCTGGAGATGTCGGAGATCCGCTACCGGCTGCGCATCCGCTCCGTGGTGCCCGACGCCAAGGAGGTCGAGGAGCTGGTTGCCCGCGACGGCGTGTTCGGCTTCCGCCAGTCCATCGAGAACCGCAAGAGCTGCTGCGAGATTCGCAAAGTGCGCCCGCTGAACAAGGCGCTTGCCGGCGCCGCGGCCTGGATCACCGGCGTGCGCCGCGAGCAATCCGGCGCCCGCGCCGAGATGCCGCTTGCCGAGTGGGACGCCGCCCATGGGCTGATCAAGGTCAATCCGCTCGCCGATTGGAACGGCGAGGAGCTGGATGCCTATCTCGCCGAGCACAACGTGCCGGTGAACCCGCTGCATGCCCGCGGCTTCATCTCCATCGGCTGCCAGCCCTGCACCCGCGCCATCCAGCCGGGCGAGGACCCGCGCGCCGGCCGCTGGTGGTGGGAGAGCGAGGAGAAGAAGGAATGCGGCTTGCACATGAACCCCATGCGCGAGCGCGTGAGCGAAGGGCAGGCCGCATGACAGTTCTCACTTCTCATCTGAAGCTGCTGGAGGCGGAGAGCATCCACATCTTCCGCGAGGCGGCGGCCCAGTTCCGCAATCCGGTGCTGCTCTATTCCATCGGCAAGGATTCCACGGTTCTGCTGCATCTTGCGCGCAAAGCCTTCTGGCCGGCCAAGATCCCGTTCCCGGTGCTGCATGTCGACACCACCTGGAAGTTCCGGGAGATGATCGAGTTCCGCGACCGCGTCGCCGAAAAATACGAGCTCAACCTCCTCGTTCACACCAATCAAGACGGTGTGGAGAAGGGGGTGAACCCGTTCGACCATCCGCCGTCGGTCTATACCGACGTGATGAAGACCCAGACCTTGCGCCAGGCACTGGATGGCGGCGCTTACGATGCCGCTTTCGGCGGTGCCCGCCGCGATGAGGAGGCCTCCCGTGCCAAGGAGCGCATCTTCTCCTTCCGCGCCGCAGGCCATCGCTGGGAGCCGCGCCGTCAGCGGCCTGAGATGTGGAACATCTTGAACGGACGCCTGGCTAAGGGCGAAACGGTGCGCATCTTCCCGCTGTCCAATTGGACCGAGGCGGATATCTGGCGCTATATCGCGCTGGAGAATCTCGACGTGGTGCCGCTCTATTTCGCCAAGGAGCGCCCGGTGGTGGAGCGCGACGGCCAGCTCATCATGGTCGACGACGAACGCCTGCCGCTGAAGCCGGGCGAAGAGCCGGCAATGCGCAAGATTCGCTTCCGCACCCTGGGCTGCTACCCACTCACCGCGGCCATGGAGTCGGACGCGACGGATCTTGCTGCCGTAATCGAAGAGACATTGAGCGCCAAATTCTCCGAGCGCGCCGGGCGTCTGATCGACCACGATCAGGCCGGCGCCATGGAGATGAAGAAGCGCGAAGGGTATTTCTAAAATGACTTTGGCTGCGCTTGTAGATCGTGACGTCGCTGTCGCTGCGCCTGCGGAAGCCGCCGGCAGCATGCTCCGCCTGCTCACCTGCGGGTCGGTGGATGACGGCAAGTCGACCCTGATCGGCCGCCTGCTATGGGATTCCGGCGCCGTCTCGGAGGACCAGAAAGCCTCCGTGCTGGCTCAGAGCCAGGGCCGCAGCAATGTGAACGGCGAGCATGTCGATTTCTCGCTGCTGCTCGACGGGCTGCAGGCCGAGCGCGAGCAGGGCATCACCATCGACATTGCCTGGCGCTTCTTCGAGAGCCCCAGCCGCCGCTATGTCATCATCGACGCGCCGGGCCACGAGCAATACACCCGCAACATGGCGACCGGCGCCTCCCATGCCGATGTCGCGATTTTGCTGATCGACGCGCGCCACGGCGCCAAGCGCCAGACCAGGCGCCATGCCGCGATCTGCGACCTCGTCGGCATCAAGAATGTGGTGCTCGCCGTCAACAAGATGGACCTCACCGGTTTCGACGAGGCGCGCTTCCGCGAGATCGAGGCGGATTTCACCGCCATGGCGGGACGCTTCGGCTTCACCGATATCCAGACCATCCCGGTCTCCGCGCTCACCGGCGACAATGTCTCCGAGCCTTCCGGCAACATGCCCTGGTATGACGGGCCGACCCTGCTCGACTATCTGGAGGCAGCGAACCCGGCCGCCGAGGCGCAGGATGCGCCGTTCCGCTTTCCGGTGCAGACCGTGCTGCGCGACGGCGATTTCCGCGGCCTTGCCGGCACCGTCGCCTCCGGCGCGATTGCCGTTGGCGACCGCATCACCGATATCCGAAGCGGCCTGGCCGCCTCCATCGCCCGTATCGCCACCATGGACGGCGACCGCGAGATGGCGGCGGCGGGCGACGCGGTGGCGCTGGAGCTCGACACCGATCTCGATATCTCCCGCGGCGCGGTGCTTTCCGAACCCGCCACAGCGCCGGTCAATGCCGATGTGCTGGAGGCCCGAATCGTCTGGGTCGCCGAGACCCCGTTCGACCCGGAAGCCGGCTATCTGCTGCTGACCAATACCGATCTCGTCTCGGTCTCCAGCTTGAGCGTTTCGGCGCTGGTGGACTTCGAGACGCTGCAATCGGCCCCGGCCCATTCTTGCGCCGTCAACGACATCGCCGATTGCCGCATCATGCTCGGCCGGCCCACTCCGCTCGATCTTTTCAAGGATCTTCCTGCTACCGGAAACTTTGTCCTGGTTAGCGCGTTGGATGGGACGACGGTGGCCGGCGGCGTTATCACCTGGGCACAATCCGGTGCCTCATCTTCCGAGAATCGCTATGTTTTGAGCCGCGATCTCCTCGCACGCGGGCTTTGCTCCGATCTTGGCGATTCGCCCGACGACCGCGCCGAATTTGACCGGCGTGCCCAAGAAGTGGCAATTCTGCTACGCTCGGTGGGCGTTCCAGTTACCGTCGAGATTTAGTAAAAGCGTTGGGTGAAGAGGCCGGGGCCAATCCTTGCCCGCGTCTCAAGGGGATAAATCGCGAATGTGGGATATGAGCTGGGTGGCAGATTTTCTGCCGCTCGTAGGGGCGGGCTGTGTCGTCGGCTTCCTCATCGGTCTGACCGGGGTCGGCGGCGGCGCGCTGATGACCCCGCTTCTGATCTCCACTTTTGGGGTGAGCCCGCAGATCGCCGTCGGCACCGATCTGCTCTACGCCAGCCTGACCAAGTTCACCGCTGGCTGGCGGCATCACGTGGTCGGCCATGTCGATTGGCCGATCGTCTTCCGCCTTGCCGCCGGCAGTGTACCCGCCGCGCTGATTGTGCTCGGCATCATGGCCTTCGCGCCCTTCGATACCGAGGCGCTGGCAGGCAGCATCAGGAATGGCCTGGTCTTCGTGCTGCCGGTGAGCGCGCTGGCGATCCTGCTCTATCCGAAATTCCAGAAGGCGACCGCAGGCCCGGAGACCGACGTCACACCGAGGACCATCCCCACCGTTGTCTTCGGTGCGGTACTGGGCGTGCTGGTGACGCTGACCTCGGTCGGCGCCGGCGCCATCGGCGTTGCCGTGTTGGCGACGCTCTATCCGGCCCTGAAGGCCCGCCGCGTGGTCGGCACCGACATCACCCATGCCATCCCGCTCACCCTGGTGGGCGGTCTCGGCCATCTCGGCCTCGGTCATGTGGATCTCATGCTGATCGCGGCGCTGCTGGTCGGTTCGATCCCCGGTATGCTGCTCGGCACAAGGCTTTGCGGCCTGGCGCCGGAATGGCTGCTGCGGCCGATCCTCGCCGCCACCCTCTGCTACGCCGCTTACAGCATCTATAATCACTAGGTTAGGGAGCAGCGCTGGACCTGCCGAGATCGAACGTCACTTCGATCGATGCGTTCACGAGGTTGAACGGACCGGTGCCGATCGAACCTGCAAGCTTCCACTCCTTCGGTTTGAACAGCGAGGAGAGGAGCTGCCACAGTTGATTCGAGAATCTTTTGATCCAAGTCCCGAGAGATTTCATCCAGCGCTGAAACCGGCTTGCTCCCGCTTTGGCGGCGCCGAGCCGCATAGATGCAAGCTCATCGAGATCCCTCATCCCCCGAAAGACGGTTCCCAGTTCCGCGCTCAAAGAGGCGAGATCGAGGATTTCAGACTGCGCTCTTTCGAGCGCTTCAGGATTCTCGGCTGTTTCGAGCAGCCCAGGCAGCTCCTGCATTCGGCCAGCCATATCGTGGAGAATCCGTGAGGCAGAATCGCGCATCGAGAGGACGCGGTCGCGGTAGCCGATATCGGCGATCCGCGCTTCGGAATCCTGCCATTGAGGGGCCTCCGCTAGGGCAATCGCCTCGCCTTGAATGATGAGGAAGTCGTTCTCAAGAGGGCGAACGTAGATGTTGGGATCGATCATTCAGCTTCCCTTTCGTTACTTGCCACACAAGACAGCGCGGCGGCATCGACACGCTCCGCGTCCTTGCCCGCGCACCAATCTTCCCGCCGGCCGCGCCAGGGTCGCGCATAGCCTTCCTTGATCAGGATGCAGCCGGCGTCCTGCCCATTGATGATGAGATCGGCGAGGACGCGGCCATAGCGATCCCGCCTGGGCGGGCTCTCGCCGCGAAACCTCACCTCGGCGCCGTCCAGCATTTGCTCCAGCCGATGCTTGGTGAGGAGAGCGAGCCGTAACTCCGCCTCGCATTGCGCATGGCCGATCTCGGCCGCATCGATCCCCGGAAGCCGGTATTTCTCGCCATCGGCGGTATGCACCGTGTCGCCGTCGATGACGATCAGCGCCGCGGCAAGACCTGCAATAAGCGAGGAAAGCGGAAAAGCACGCATTACGTGTATTTCATAGCGCAATACACGTAAAAAGAGAATAGCGCTTTGATCGCGCTCATGGCGCGAATCGGCGCGTTAGCGCCTCAGCATTCGGGAAGGTTCACGGCGAGGCCGCCGAGACTGGTCTCTTTCAGCGTCGTGCTCATGGCCTCGCCGGTCTGGCGCATGGCCGCGATGCAGTTGTCCAGCGGCATGAAATGGGAGCCGTCGCCGCGCAGCGCGATCGAGGCGGCGGTCACCGCTTTCACCGCGCCCAGCCCGTTGCGCTCGATGCACGGCACCTGCACCAGTCCGCCGACCGGATCGCAGGTCATCCCCAGATGATGCTCCAGCGCGATTTCGGCCGCGTTCTCCACCTGCGCGGGCGTTCCGCCCAGCACTTCGCAGAGCCCGGCCGCGGCCATGGCCGACGCGGAGCCCACTTCGCCCTGGCAGCCGGCCTCGGCGCCGGAGATCGAGGCGTTATGCTTGATCAGCCCGCCGATTGCCGCGGCGGTCAGCAGAAAATCTTCCACCCGTTCCGGCGACGACCCCACGCATTGATCGAGATAATAGCGAATCACCGCCGGCACCACGCCGGCCGCGCCGTTGGTCGGCGCCGTGACCACCCGGCCGCCGGCGGCGTTCTCCTCGTTCACCGCCATGGCGTAGAGATAGAGCCAGTCGATCGCCGTGAACGGCTGACGGGAGTTGGATTGCCGCTCGCCGTTCATCTGCTGCAGCATGCGCGGCGCGCGGCGGTTGACCTTCAGCCCGCCCGGCAAGACGCCTTCCGTGGTCAGGCCGCGATCGATGCAAGCCGCCATGGTCTGCCACAGCTTGCCGATACGCTCCTTCACCGCCGTGGCCGGCAGTCTTGCCTCCTCGTTGCGCCGCTTCATCTCGCTGATCGAAAGCCCGCTTTCCCGGGCCATGGCCAGCATCGCTCTCGACGTGTCGAAGGGAAACGGGCTCCCCAGCTCCTCTTCCGAGGCGGCCGCGCCGGCGTCCAGCTCGTCTGCACTCACCACGAAGCCGCCGCCGATGGAATAATACGTCGCTTCCAGAAGCAGGGCGCCGTCTCGATCAAAAGCCGAAAAGATCATGCCGTTGGCATGACCGGGAAGCGGCGGGCCGTAATCGAAGATCAGATCGGTCTCGGGATCGAAGCGGATGGCCGGCAGGCCGGCGGGGTGGAATATCTTCTCCTGCCGCAACAGCGCGATTCGCTCATCGGCTTCCGCCACGTCGAACGTTGCCGGCTCGTAGCCTAACAGGCCGAGCAGAATCGCCCGGTCGCTGCAATGCCCCTTGCCGGTAAAGGCGAGGGAGCCGTAAAGCCGCGCCTGGACATGGCTGATGGCATTCGCCGAGGGAAGCGCCCGCAGGGCCGCCAGAAAGCGCTGTGCAGCCGTCATCGGCCCCATCGTGTGCGACGACGAAGGTCCGATGCCGATCTTGAAAATGTCGAAGACGCTCAGAAACATTGAGCTCTAACAGATAATACCGGTCTCGCGGGATGAGAAGGTGCCCAGCCCGCTTCGGCAAATATTGCTGGCAGAAGAAAACTGGTGCCGCCGGAGTGGATTGAACACTCGACCTCGTCATTACCAATGACGCGCTCTACCACTGAGCTACGGCGGCGAAGGGCCGGAATCGGGCGCTTGTCGAAAAAGCGCGCGTTTCTTGCGGCGATGCCTTGAAGCACGCCGCCCCCGCGAATGCGAGGGCGAGCGGCGCGAAACTGCCATAGCGCCGTCTTTCGCGCAAGGCGGCAAAGCCTGTAAAAACGCGTCAAATGAAACGCGGCTTTTCTGCCACTCCCGCTTCGCTTGCAAAACCTGATATAACGAAGCCGTGACGGGCGCGGCCGAAAATGACATGAGGGACGAATCTGATGTCTTTGCCGGAAAAACCAGCCCAAAACGGCGGCTCTGAAGCCGAGCCTGAGAGCCGTGCGGAACGCTTGCGCCGGGAATTGCGGGCCAATCTCGCCAAGCGGAAGGCTCAGAAACGGGCCCGGGTAGAGACCGGACCGAAGCAAGAAGACCTGCCTTCAAAGCCATAAGCTGAGCGTCCCGACAAGGGAGCACCAGCGGAAGCGCCGCTTGCGGCATCCGGTTTTGAGGGATAAAGGGGCAAATCCGAATGCCCGGGGAGACAAGGGCCGGGGGAGCAGACCATGGACAGAATTCGCATTAAGGGGGGCAATCCCCTGGTCGGGACGATCTCGATCTCGGGCGCCAAGAATGCCGCCCTGCCGCTGATGATCGCGAGCCTTCTGACCCGCGATACCCTGACTTTGAAGAACGTGCCGCGGCTCGCCGACGTGAACCTGCTCGGCCGCATTCTCGGCAATCACGGCGTCGACCTCACCGTGGTCGGCAAGCGCTCCGGCGAGCGCAATGGCGACGGCCAGACCTTCAAGCTCGCCGCCGAGCAGATCGTCGACACCACCGCGCCCTATGAGATGGTCTCCAAGATGCGCGCCAGCTTCTGGGTTCTGGCGCCGCTCATCGCCCGCTGCGGCCGGGCCAAGGTCTCGCTGCCCGGCGGCTGCGCCATCGGCACCCGTCCCGTCGATCTGCACCTGACCGCGCTGGAAGCGCTCGGCGCCGAGATCGAGCTGGAAGGCGGCTATGTCATCGCCAAGGCCCCGCGCGGCTTGCATGGCGACCGTATCACGCTTGGCAAAGTCTCCGTCGGTGCCACCCATAATGCGCTGATGGCCGCCGTGCTGGCCCGCGGCGAGACCCTGATCGAGAATGCCGCCCGTGAGCCGGAGGTCGGCGATCTGGCCAACTGCCTGATCGCCATGGGCGCCAAGATCGAGGGCATCGGCACTTCCACCTTGCATGTGCAGGGCGTCGAAGAGCTGCACGGCGCGGAGCATTTCGTGCTGCCCGACCGCATCGAGACCGGCACCTATGCCATGGCCGTGGCCGCCACCGGCGGCGACGTGCTGCTGGAAGGCGCCAAGCCCGAGCTCTGGCAAAGCGCATTGGACGTGCTGCGCAATAGCGGCATCGAGGTGGAAGAGCGCGAAAATGGCGTCCGCATCGCCCGCAACGGCAGCGGCGTCGGCCCCTCTTCGGTGGAGACCGAGCCGTTCCCCGGCTTCCCCACTGATCTGCAGGCCCAGCTTCTGGCGCTGATGTCCCTGGCCCAAGGCACCTCCACCGTGCGCGAGACCATCTTCGAGAACCGCTTCATGCATGTGCAGGAGCTGGCCCGGCTCGGTGCCCGCATCGACCTGAAGGGCGACACCGCTATCGTCACCGGCGTCGACGAGCTGCGCGGTGCGCAAGTCATGGCGACGGACTTACGGGCTTCCGTGTCCCTGGTCATCGCCGGGCTCGCCGCCGAGGGCGAGACCGTCATCAACCGCGTCTATCACCTCGATCGCGGCTTCGAGCGCATCGAGGAGAAGCTCGGCCAATGCGGCGCCGAGATCGAGCGGCTTTCCAGCTAAGGCCTCATCTAAGCCCTATGTCATGTGGTCCGCTGCAATTTCCCGCCGGGTCTGCTAGAACCGCCCACGGAAACGCCGCGGCCAAGGCCTCGCGGCACGCCCCGTCCAGTTAGGAACCCGTCGCGACTATGACCCCGCTGAAACTTCTCGCCCTCGACGACGAGGATCTGAAGATCATCTCGGCGCATCTGCAGGATGCGGTGCTGCGCGTCGACGATATGGCTTATCTGCCGGCGCAGAAGCGCTTCGCCGCCGTGCTCAACCGGTTCGATTGGGAACAGGCGCTCGGCGAGGGAACCCGGCCCGATCATCACCGCCGCCGCCGCGCCGCCTTGCGCTTCGACCGGGTGTTCAACGCTCAGATCAAGGGCGTCGATCCGGAAGAGAAGGGGCATGTCCTGTCGCTGCTCGCCATCCGCTTCGAGCCGGGCGATTCCCCCAGCGGCATCATCGAGCTGACCTTCTCCGGCGACGTGACCATCCGGCTTGATGCCGAATGCATCGAAGCGGAGCTGAAGGATCTCGGTCCTGTCTGGCAAACCAAGAATAAGCCCGAACACCCGGATGCCGAATCCGGGGCAGGGGCGTAAAGAGACGTTATGGCCCTCTGGCTCGACAATTCCGAAACCGATTTCGAGGCGCGCTTCGCAGAGCTTCTCGCCGCAAAGCGCGAATCCTCCGCCGACGTCAACGACGCCGTCGCCAAGATCATAGCCGATGTGCGCAAAGACGGCGATGCAGCCCTCATCGAACTCTCCAAGCGCTTCGACCGCATCGATCTGGAACAGGCGGGTTTGCGCATCACGGCGGACGAGATTGCCGCGGCCAAGCGCCAATCCGACGATACCACGCTGGCGGCGCTGAAGATCGCCCACGACCGTATCCTCGATCACCACAAGCGCCAGCGCCCGGAGAGCGACCGCTATCGCGACGATCTCGGCGTCGAGCTCGGCTCCCGCTGGACCGCGGTGGAATCGGCCGGGCTTTACGTGCCGGGCGGCACCGCGGCTTATCCCAGCTCGGTGCTGATGAACGCCGTGCCGGCCAAGGTCGCCGGTGTGCCGCGCCTCGTCATGGTGGTGCCGTCCCCCGATGGCGCCCTGAATCCGCTGGTGCTGGCCGCTGCCGAGATGGCCGGCGTCGACGAGATCTATCGTATCGGCGGCGCTCAGGCCGTCGCTGCGCTGGCCTACGGCACCGAGACCATTGCCCCGGTGGTGAAGATCGTCGGCCCCGGCAACGCCTATGTCGCCGCCGCCAAGCGCCAGGTTTTCGGCACGGTTGGCATCGACATGATCGCCGGCCCCTCCGAGGTGCTGGTGATCGCCGATAACGGCAACGATCCCTCCTGGATCGCCGCCGATCTTTTGGCTCAGGCCGAGCATGACACCGCGGCCCAGTCGATCCTGATCACCGACGATGCCGAATTCGCGAGAGAAGTCGAGCAGGCGGTGCAGGATCAGCTCAAGACCTTGCCGCGGGCCGAGACGGCGCAAGCGAGCTGGGACGAGTTCGGCGCCATCATCCTGGTGAAAGACCTGGAAGAGGCGCCCGCGCTTGCCGACCGCATCGCCGCTGAGCATCTGGAGATCGCCACCGGCGATCCGGACGCGCTGGCCGACAAGATCCGCAATGCCGGCGCTATGTTCCTGGGCCGCTATACGCCCGAAGTGATCGGCGATTACGTCGCCGGCTCCAACCATGTGCTGCCGACGGCGCGGAGCGCGCGCTTTGCCTCCGGCCTCGGCGTGCTCGACTTCATGAAGCGGACCTCGCTCCTGAAACTCGATGTCGATGCGCTGGAAGCGCTGGCCCCGGCGGCCATGACCCTGGCCGAAGCCGAAGGGCTCGATGCCCATGCCCGCTCCGTCGGCATCCGCACCAATCGTCGGGGCGGCTGATGAGCGGGGAGGGCGGCAGCGAAGAGAAGAACCGCCTCATCGAGGTAAACCTCGACCAGGCCTCCATCGCCAATGTGAACGCCGATGTCGCCCATGAGCGCGAGGTCGCCATCTTCGATCTTCTGGAGAACAATAGCTTCAAGCCGGAAGGCACCGAAGACGGGCCCTATAGCCTGAACCTCTCCATCGCCGAGAACCGGCTGATCTTCGCCATCGGCGACGAAGCGCAGAACCCGGTCACCGAGGTGAGCCTGTCGCTCACCCCGTTCCGCCGGCTGATGAAGGATTATTTCCTGATCTGCGAGAGCTATTTCGACGCGATCAAGACGGCACCTGCATCGCGCATCGAGGCCATCGATATGGGCCGGCGCGGCCTGCATAACGAAGGCAGCGAGCTCCTGAAGGAGCGGCTGGAAGGCAAGATCGCCGTCGACACCGATACCGCAAGGCGGCTTTTCACCCTGCTTTGTGCCCTGCATTGGAAGGGCTGATTCGCAAAATCGGACGGCACCGCCCGCCTTCGGGACGCGGCGGGTTTTGCGCCAATATCGGCGTTTGCCGCGATCGCCCTTGATTTTGCGCCGCGCGGCGACCATTCTCCGCCGGCCAGCGAAGACGAAAGGAAGATATGGCGAAAGAAGAGATGCTCGAATTTCCGGGAGTGGTCACCGAACTGCTTCCGAATGCCACCTTCAGGGTGAAACTCGAGAACGAACATGAGATCATTGCCCACACCGCGGGCCGGATGCGCAAGAACCGCATCCGCGTGCTTGCCGGTGACAAAGTGCTGGTCGAGATGACGCCTTATGATCTCACCAAAGGCCGTATCACTTACCGCTTTAAATAGGCTCGTGCCGAAAGGTACGAAGCCAAAGCAGCCGGCTGAGCAAAGCCCGGCCAAGCCCGACGCTGTGGCCGATGCGCCCTCGGCGGAAGCTTCCGGCCGCGGCAACGGCAAGCGCGCGGCAAAGGGCGGCGGCCACCGGCCCAAGCTGGTTCTGGCCAGCGCATCGCCGAGGCGCCTGCAGCTTCTCGAACAGGCCGGCATCACCCCCGATGCGCTCCGGCCCGCGAGCGTCGACGAGACGCCGAAGCGGGGCGAAGCGCCGCGCCATCTCGTCCGCCGCCTGGCCCGCGCCAAGGCCGAGGCCATCCAGAAGGCGCTGAAATCGGAAGCCGAATACGGCAACGCCTTCATCCTCGCCGCCGACACCGTCGTCGCGGTGGGAAAGCGCATCCTCGGTAAGCCCGAGCGCGAGGCCGACGCCATCCGCTGCCTGGAGCTGCTCTCCGGCCGCGCCCACCGGGTCTATACCGCGATTTGCATGGTCACCCCCTCGGGCAAGATTCGCGAGCGCGTGGTGGAGACCCGCGTCCGCTTCCGCCGCCTTTCCAGCGACGACATCACCGCCTTCATCGCCGCCGGCGAATGGCGCGGCAAGGCGGGCGGCTATGCGGTGCAAGGCATCGCCGGCAGCTTCGTGGTCAAGATGGTCGGCTCCTATACCAGCGTCGTCGGCCTGCCGCTCTACGAGTCGGTGAATTTGCTCGCCGGCGAAGGTTTCCCGGTGACCTATTTCTGGCTCAACAAGGCCGAGGTGGAGCCTGAGTGAGGGGGCGCGTGACGGGCGAAAACGCAGGAAAACGGCCCGAATCCAAGGGTGAAAGCGCCAACCGCGCCAAATGCCCGATCTGCGGCAAGCCGCAATCGCCCGACCATCGTCCGTTCTGCTCCAAGCGCTGCGCCGATGTCGATCTGAACCGCTGGCTTTCGGGCCGCTATGCCATTCCCGGCGAACCGGCAGGCCCGCTTGCCCCCGATGACGACGAGGACGTCTAACCCTCTCGACAGAAAGGGGCGGATTGCCTATAAGCCGGGTTTCGCAAATGCGGCGCGCCCGCTCAGGCAAATTTAACTCCGCCTGAGCCACAGTGCGGCTCCGCGAAAGGCGCGGCCCTCGCGCCGGATAAGCCCAGGTAGCTCAGTTGGTAGAGCAGCGGACTGAAAATCCGCGTGTCGGTGGTTCGAATCCGCCCCTGGGCACCATTCCTTTTCAAGGGGTTAGGGCGTTCGAAGCTCTTGCGCAGCGTGCGCGTTTTACACCCCGTTTTACAGTTAGCGTTCACCGTTCCCCCCTTTCGAGCTTTGCAATCGCAGCGATAGCGAGCTTATCGGTGCGTGCCGAATAGCGGTCCAAGATCACGCCCACGTCGCGCAGGCTGTGGCCGGTAATTGTTCCGATTTCCTGAGGTGTGCACTCGGCTTCGGACAGGCGCGTCACGGCCGTGCCCCGCAGATCATGGAACGTTAGACCGACGATCCCCGCCTTGCGGCTAGCAGCACCCCAGGCCTTTCTGAAAGCATTCGCCTGCCAGGGCTGCCCGCGCCCGTTGGTGAGAATGATCGGCGAGACGCGCGGTGTTGATTCGAGAACGGCGCTAAGGCGCTTCGTCACCGGAACATTGACCCGGCGGCCGGTCTTGGCCTGCCGGAGCCGGAGCCAGATTCCATCGAAAGCGCTCCAGGGGAGCGCGAGCAGATCGCCTTGGCGCTGCCCGGTTTCAAGCGCGAGCACCAATGCGCGTTGCAGCGGTTGGGACGCTACGGCGAAAAAGGCCGCGATATCCTCTTCGCGCCAGATCTTGTCGGAGCGGTCGGCATGATAGAGCCGCTCGACACGCTCGGGCGGCCGATAAGTCGTGAAGCCTCGTCCGCGTGCCCAAGAGATCACGCGCATAAGAACGGTCCAAGCGTAGTCCGCCTGCCGCGGGCTCGCTGCCATGCTGTCCCGCCATTCGAGCAAGTCCCGCGTGACGCGGGGATCGTCGAGCGCCGCGAGCGGCAAGCCACCGAATGCGGCTTCGATTTTTCGGATCTGCTTGAGATAGTCCGCTTGGGTTCGCTCGCGAAGGCGCCGAAACTCTTGAGACGATTTGTAAGCGGAGATGACCGATAGGAATGCGGAACGGTCGGGCTGGTGCCTGTTCCTATGCGCGGCTTCGTAAGACCGCAAGAATTCTGGCGAGCCCGGCTCGCCGACGAGGCGGGGACCGCCGCGCCAAGCATAGTAGTAGGTCACCTTCCGCCCGGTCGCCAGGCGGCTGGTGACGCAATGGATTCCCTTGAGCCTAACCCGCATTGCTGCGCCCCCCTCGCCAAGCGTCTAGCGCGTTGCTAGGGCCCCCAAGCCCGGACAGCCGGTCAAGGGCGGCATCAATCGCTTTCATGTCGAACATGCCGCAATCGGGAAGGGGGCGGGGCAGGCGGCCAAGCGCGACCCAATTCCGGAAGGTCGCGAGAGGGAGCCCGACGCGCTTTGCTGCTATCGCCTCTCCGACCAGCCGCGCCATTATTGCACTCGCGAAATCGAGGCGGTGGCGGCTGCTATTCCCCGCCTGCCGAGTTCCGATTCGATGGCCTCAAGTATCTTGCCGCCGATCGCCAAGTCATCGAGCAGGACCATGCCGCGAGCGATTACCTTTTCGCGCGCGGCAACCAGCGTTTCGCTATCGCATTCCTCAATCGGCTTGTCTTCGTATTCGAGTCTCATTGCCTCAGCTCCCGATCTCATCGATCCGCGCGATGATCGCGGATATCGGAATCACAATTGTGCTGGATGTCGATCCGCTCAGTTCATTCGCAAGCGCCCCGGTGCTTACCGCCCGAATTTCGTCAAGGCGCCCGAAGGTGAGGGACTCACGTTCCTCAGAGCAATTGAGCAGCAGATGCCAATCCTTGGAGCGCGGGCGCAGATAGGGCAGGAGTTCGAATTTGTCGCGAAGGTCGCCGACCCAACCCCCGGAACCATTCGCATTCACAACGAGGAGCTGCATCAGGGTCGAAGCGCCGCTGCGCGGAAGGCCGGCCATCATGAAGTATGACGCCAAGACCGCCTCTATGACGTTGGCACGTGAAAAGAGCCGGGGGCGCCCCTTCTCTGAAGGCGCCAGCTCCGTGAACCATTGCTTTTTCGCGACCCAGTTATTGAGCGTCTTGAGCGACACGCGACCGTCGGTCAGCTCCCCAATCTGCTTTGCAGTGAAGCGATATTGTTCGGAATCATTTGAGTGCTTAACCATGCTCTCCGATAGCATGCTCGTGAAAAGTATGCAAGTGGTCTAGCTCCGAAGCCGGACTCCAAGTCCCTTGCCATTGGTGAACTCGACGCCGGCAGCTTCTAAGGCGCCGCGGATTGCGGCTTGAGCTTCGCGAGAAACCTCGCGTCTCGACTTTTCGAAATCGACGATCGTGGAGAGCCCTAGACCAGCGGTCGCGGCAAGCTTCGTCTGTGTCCAGTCGAGAAGAGCTCGGGCCGCTCGCGCTTGTGCCGGCGTCATACGCTATCACCATTTTTTGTTGACAGAGCCAAAGGTTGTGGGCACGGTATCAACATTAATTGTTGACCGCAAGACAGCAAAGGTAGGCGCTATGACTAGCATCCAGCATCTGAAAACCACTGAGCAGAGTGATCTGAGCCCTCTCGACGATCTTGAGATGTTTAAGGCCACTTGGAGGAAGCTCCCCGCCTCAGACAAGATTAAGGTTTGGCAGTTGATTCGCTCTTTTGGAGAAGACCAAACCGTTTGCGATAAGCCGATGGTGACGGCCAGGGAGATAGATATCGCGAGTCTCGACGAGCTTGGCACCTGTGTCAGTCGTCTACGGATCATCGCGGCGGCGAGCGCCCTTGACGACATCGGCAGCGACCTCGGGACGGAGCTTATGGATATGACGCACGAAATCGCCGACACGCTGGCGGGGATCATAGCTAGCGTGGAGCGGGCAGAAGTTACCAATATCAAGACGGGGCAAGGACGCCCGGACGAGTCTCCGGACTGCTAGTCGAATCAGTCCTGGATGTTGGGAACGACGAGCCCGTGAACGATCGACTCGGAGAGCGCATTATTTGGTTGCCCGTCAACCTTTGATGCCACCCAACAAACTCTTAGAGCCTTCCAAGAGGCTTGGAACACGTCGCATCAGATTCAATAGTCCTAGAGCGGAATGAAAGGCGCCGGCCCCGGCTGGCGCCTTTTCCGTCCCCGCAAGGGGATGTATCGTGCGAAGCAAGAGGCAATGAGAATACCGATCATGAAGACTGAATCGGAAGAGGATGCGGCTCTCGCCCGGTTGGCCGAAGAGCGCCAGCGGGAAATCGCGTTGCCCGATTCCGTTTGGGAGGCGATCGAGATTTCGCGCTCGCCCATCGGTCCTTTGCGGCAATACCGAAATCTAAGCCAGAAGGAGTTGGCCGAGGCTGCCGAGATCTCACAATCCCTCCTGTCCATGATCGAGAGCGGCGAGCACCAGGGCGATCATCCCACACTGGAGCGTATCGCCAGCGTTCTTCGCGTCGGCCTGGGCGATGTCTTGCCGGACGAGAAAAACTAGGCCATCTGCAGCGTAGCGATCACGGCTGGCCTGAAGCGTGGCAAGCGGTAGGGCATGTTAGACTTCAAAGCGGAGGCGCTAGCGTTGGAGAGCTAGCCCAACAATGCGGAGGCATGACATGCCCAGCGAGAACGAGCTCGATCCCGACAACCCCGAATGGACCTCAGACGACTTCCAGAACGCCCGGCCTGGTCATGAACTCCCTGCGGCTGTCCGCGCGGCCTTTCCGCGCTCGGCAATGGGGGCCGCTCAGGCAGTGCCCTGGCTGAAAATATTGGACGCCATGATCGCCATATCGGCCTTTCTTGCTGCCCTGTTCTGGTTTTTTTCGGCATCGGGCGGGCATCCGCCGATGAAGTCGTACTGGGGAGCCGCACCTGCTGACGATCCGTTCTTCCTCGCCCTCAAGGATGCCGTGTTCTGGAATTTCTGGGGAGCACTATTTAGCGGGATTTCTGCAACTTTTCTCTGTGGGAGAGCATTGCTCGCCTGGCGTTGCGACCGGTAGCCTGACAGACTCGGGGGAATTCGCTACCCATTACCTTCGTCTTCACCTTCGTCTTCGACGAGCAGATCCGTGCCCGACGTGATGATCGAGCGGTTCCCGGACCTCATGAACGACCTCGCCATCATCGACCATCGTGACTCGCTCGAAGTATTCGCCGCCGCGTTCTATGCGCCGCTCATGGTCGGCGAGTCGATTTTGTCGATTGCGTTGCCGCACCTTCCGGCTCAACAACTTCACAAACCACCCTTTCGCCCGGCTTAGCCCACGCCGGAAGGCTGTTCCATTTAGAGAACCCGTGACACCCACCTTGGCTGTGAGCTTCATCTTATGGAGCTTAGGCATTTGGATGTCGCCCAGACGAAGTTTTCAAAGTCGCTGATGCACTTTTCTTCTCAACCTTCGTGAGAGGGGCTCCATGGATGAAGGGTTCTCCAGGGCGCTCCCAGAGCCTGTTGGTGCGAGCCGGCTAGGTGTTCCCCTTGCCGAGACATTGATATGTCATCGTCACGAAGTAGCGCACGCAGCCATATTGGCTAGTCTCTTGGCACTCGCGTTTCTGGCCACCGAAGGGCTCGGCGCTAGAATATCCCCATGCCTTGCAGCGCTCCTGGGCTGTCGCAATGCCCTGCGCTTCGCTGAAGACGGGCTTCTCAAAAGCACCATATTCGTAGCTCAAGTCGATCGTGCCATCGGCTCGGCTTCCGCCCGTCGCGACCAACTCTTTTTGTGCCGAACACCCCGCAAGGCCGACCGCGGCTGCCATCATCGCGATGGTGAATACATATACGCGCAACATTGTCCCCAACCCCATACGCTCCAACCCCCAGAAGGGAGAATATGGCAGGTTGCGCAACCGAATTCCAGCGACCTTAGCGGGCGCCATCAGATCCAGTATTCGTCCGAGGTAAAGCCCTCGGGAACCGCGTCCAGCGCCTCGATCGCATCCGACTTGGCACGGATCGCCTCGACTGCAGTCTTGGTCGCGGTCGGGATAGGGGCGCCGCCGGAAACCTCCCGATCGACCATCCAGCGCGGCATGATCTCGGAGATGCGTCGGAACGCTTCGGCCTTCACGCCCGCAATGAGCGCGGCCTGCTTAGCGTCTGCGTCCTCTTGCCATGCGCCCTCACCTTCATTCCACACATGGAAGGGACTGGGCCGCTCGATCGGCGTCACGCCCTCCGGCAGCGGGCCAAGGCTCGTCACTTCGCTTTCGGCTCCGGTTGCGGTGTCGAAGACCGTCTCGCCGCGGTGATCTTCGACCTGGACCCATTCTCCGCCGGTCCGCACGGCGGCGTATCCCTCGCCGAGTTCCGGCGGCGCCTCGTCGGTCGTGTTGGGCGGGCGAAGCCATTTCTTGGGATCGCTCGCGTCCAGCTTCTCACGCCCCGGTACAGCGCGGGCCGGCGCGGTCTTCAGGTATTCGCCGGTCTCGGCATGATAGTGATGAAGGTCCATAGCTTACCCCAACAGCATCCAGAGAGAGATCGTGTGGTTATGCGGCCGGTTTTCGTCGGCAGTCGGCACGACGCGCGATGCATCGAAATCGAAGTTGGTGTAGCCGCTGTTGCCGCCGCCGCTGGCGCCGTTGCTAGTCGCGCCGCTCGTGTCGAATGCGCCAGAGGCACCGCCCAGTCGCGTGGTGCCAACACCACTAACGCTACCCGCGATATTTCGGATGGCATCGCCCTGGTCCGTCATCGGATGGTCGCCGGCCGTTCCGCCCGCAATCGAGGCGGTGCGGGTCACAGCGTCGGGATCGACGCCGGCACCACCGTCCCAGATACGCGGGAACATGCCGCGCGGATCGGCCAGCACAAGATCGTCTCCGCTCACCATGTCGGGATAGCGTGCCGCAACGATGGGGAAGTCCGCCGCCCCATCGGTGATGGTTGAGCCATCCAGCAAAACCAGCGGCCGCGGGTCATCGACATACTGACTTTCGTCATAGCTGACGATCAGGTCGCCCGGCGCCATGATGCACTTGCGCATCTCGTTCCAATCATCAGCGCGCAACACGCTGCTGAAGATTGCCGCCGAGGTGAGGTTGATCGGCGCATTGCTGTTGCTCGAACTCTCGACAACCCGCGTGCCGCCGGTCACGGGATCGCCGGTCAATGGCATCAGACCAACCTCAAAATTTGGTCCATCGTCGAAGCGATAGGGGATCGGGCCCCCGGCAGCTTCGGCGCCTGCTTGCGCCGGCGTAAAGCTCCGCGCCAGTGCATCCTTGAAGGTCACGCTTGTGCCGGTGCCGGTCTCGTTCACGGTGCAACGGATATTGCCGCGGTATTGGATATTGAGGAGTGCCATTTTCTCAGCCTCTTCCGCCGCCGCGCGACGGCGCGTGCATAACCTTCGGCAAATTTGCGGAAGGTTCGGATCCTGACCTCTCCGGTGGCCTCTCTGGCATCACATCGCCGCCATCGAATCCTGAGAGGTCGAATGCCAGGAAGGGAACTGAGGTCGGTTCCGGAAAAATAATAGCCTCGCCGCCCGCGCCACGCGGATCGTGATGCGGCTTACCGGGCTTTGAATCCGACACAGCACCAGACAAAGCTTTGTTTTTAACCGCCATTTTTAAACCCCCTGTTCATCTGCACCATGTGCCGTGTCGCTGTCGTTGGCGTGGAACACCCAAAAATCCAGAAAGCGCGAAAAAAATCCGCGCGTGAGACCCACACCGGTCCCGGAAACGGCCCTTCGTCGAAGATTTGCCCCCCTCCCATCAGTTCCTCCGAGTGTGCCTTTTCAAAAAAAGTTTTCGGAAACTCGCGCGCAGAACAATTGTGGGACCACACCGGTCCTGGAAACCGCCGCTTTGGAGATTTCCCTACCCCCCTTCCTTCGGGAGCTAACGGCGGCGGCCGGTAGCGCCGACACCGGCCGCCGCTTCGAGCATCGCGGGGAGAAAGGTAGAGCCGCGATGCAGGATCCTGACTAGCTCGATGCCACCTTGAGCAGCTTGACTGCGTGGTGGTCGATCACCGCGCCGCCGACGCGCTTCGTCGCGTAGAACTTCACGTAGGGCTTCGCGGTGAGCGGGTCGCGAAGGATGCGAACGCCCGACCGATCTGTGATCATGTAGCCGCGCTGAAAATCACCGAATGCGACGGGCATCGCATTCGCTTCGATGTCCGGCATGTCCTCGTCAAATTCGACAGGATAGCCCAGCAACATGGGTGGGAGCCCCTTCGACAGGGCAGGCTGCCAGAGGTATCGATCCTCAGCGTCTTTCAGCTTGGCGATCTTCGCAGCCGAAGCCGAGTTCATCAGCCACGCGCCGTTGCTGCGGTACTTCGCCTTCAGGCTGAAGACGAGATCGATAAGCGTGTCAGCACCATTGTGAGTCTCGTCGGAAAGGCTAGCCGCGACCCCGGTCGGAACGTATTGCAGCTTATCCGCATCTCGGGTCGCGTCAGCGGCGGGGGCGGCGTCATAGGTGAGGAAACCTCGCGGCTTGTTGATGCCGTCACCGTGAATGAAAGCGCCACCTTCCTGTTCATTGAAGGCGTCCGTGATCTCAGTGGTTAGGAACTCACCGAGATTGTAGGCGCTGTCGTCGAGCAGGTTTTGGGTGACGACAGGCATCGCATAGACCTCGCCTGCGAAAATCTCCAGCATCCGCAGTGAAACGCCAGCCGTCTCGGGGCGCGCCTCCGTTTCGCCCACCCAACCAGACGCGAGGCCACCCTGTGAGACGGGCTGCTTAAAACTCGCCGAGCTGGTGGTGATCACCCGTGCCAGGCGCCGCATAGCGCTATCGTCGCGCTGGTGCCGAATGATCTCTTTCGACAGTTCCTCCGGGACCAAGTAGCCCCCATCCGGATTCGAGTCCGACCGCATCGCAGCCCTTACTTCGAACCCTTCGGTCAGAGCATCCGGACGCCCGGTACGGCCAAACACACCGAGATTGGCGACCGCCTGCCGTCGGGCAGCCGGCGTATCGTCGTCGCCGCTGCCGACGCCGCCGATCTTGAAGGCTGCAAGCGCTCGCGCGTTCTCATCGATCGCGGATTCAAGCTCGTCGACGCGGGAGCCTTGCTTTTTCTTCCAGTCCTCAACGGAAGTCTGAATGTCGGTGAGGATGGCGGCCGCATCGGGCCCTTGCGCGTAAACACGGCCGACAAGGCCACGGGGAGTTGCATTCATTGGAGTGTCTCCTTGAGAGAGGCAATAGCGTCAGCCAGCGCTACTTTTTCCGAGCGCGCCTCGGCCTTTGCATGGGCTAAAGTCTGACGACGCTCGGTGCGGCTCCACCCGGCCAAAACCATGGCCCGATCAAGGACCTTCTCAGCCGCAGAGCATTTGGTTGCCGATGGGGCCGATAGCCAAGCCTGGTACAGCTTTTGGAATTCGGGATCAGTGCTCATGCGTCCGTCACCTCACGTCGCGCAGCACCCGCCAGTTGCGGGATGCTGTTTTCTCGTTTGCGACTGGAGGTCTTCGGCGTTGCGGCAGCGCGAAGCTTGCCAGCTTGGCCTTCGACGGACTCGGCAGCGCGAAGCAATGCCGACAACCAGGACGATCCGGCAGCGCGAAGCAATGCCGATTCGATGCACAAACTAGATTCGATTTGGAGGAATCCTGTCAAGGGGGTTCCCGATGCTTTGCACAAAGCGGCGCATGATTGCGGCCGGCTCACGCGTCCCCGTTGGCGACGCGCCCGCGGAGTGTCGCCCAATCGCATCAGTTTCTCTGTCGCCTCGATCCGAAAGCCAACAATGCGCCCGCCGCGAATCTCGTCAAACGAGGCGCGCGCTAGGCCTGCTCCCATCAGCTCTAGAACGCTATCGACGCTGCCGCCGGCGGCGGCCGCATCCCGTCCCGCCTCGGTGTCTTGCAGCCAGGTCGCAATGAGCGCGCGCAAGGTTGATTGAGAGATAGGGGAAAGCTTAGGGAGGATGTTAGGCACAGGCGCGCTCCCGTAGCTGCAGCATCAACAGCCGCGCCCCACTCCCCGGATGATCGAGCTCTGCTTCCGTCGCTGCCTGCTCCATCTGCGGGGTAATCCGCTCCACAGCATCGGCATAGGCGCAAGGGGTTAGGCAGGTTCGCAGATCCGATTCCCATCGCTCTGCCGCCTTGTCACGACAGACCTGTTGGCTGGATGTAATCTCCCTCATGCCCCCGCCTTTGATGGGCAGCATGAAGTGCGTTTGGGCTTGGGCCGATCCCGGCGCTCCTCCTGGCGAGCCCGTCTTCAAAGGTTTCTCTTCAGAGGTTACTTCAAAGGTTTGGGTGTGCGGTTGCACACCCTTAACGGTGTGCGGTTGCGCACCCTTACGGTGTGCAGTTGCACACCCTTGAGCCGCGGCGCTCGCGCACCCGAGTGCGGACCAGTTCACGCGGTAGGCATTGCGATGCGACTTGCCGCCATGCCGGACGCGCTCGATCAGGCGTTCGCCCGTTTGCTGCCACTTGCGGCTTTTATCGCGGCGACCGCCCTCCAGCTCTTTGATTGCGGTTAGGACGGCGGTCCGGCTGAATCCGGAACACTGCATAAGCCGACCGATGCTCGGGTCGCATTGGCCGGTCTCGCGATTGTAATGATCGACCACAATTACGCCGATCGATTTGGCCGAGGACGACAAGTCGGCCCGCGTCGCAAGAGCATAGTAAGCACGCGTTTTGAACTCGCGCGGAAGCT
Source organism: Methyloligella sp. GL2 (assembly GCF_013341275.1). GTDB lineage: Bacteria > Pseudomonadota > Alphaproteobacteria > Rhizobiales > Methyloligellaceae > Methyloligella. The sequence goes on along the minus strand of NZ_CP054476.1, from coordinate 3,008,484 downwards.
TCGTTTTCGCGGCAGATCGTGTCATTACGCAGCCTGCATTTTGGGGCGCTGCGCGTTTTGCAGAGCTGCGCTAAGTCGTTGATATTTGGAAAGTGGGTTTCGGCGGGTTTTACAGCTAAGCCGTTGACCCGACTTGAAATCGTTTGGACTGAAAATCCGCGTGTCGGTGGTTCGAATCCGCCCCTGGGCACCACTTCTCTCCTGCTGGCATTCGCTCCTGTCGGACATTTCCGTCGGGATGAAGCGATGTCATTCGGCGATCCAATTCCGTTCCGCTGGTGCCTTCGAGTAGTACCCTGCGGAGAGTACTTCAGAATAGCCTTGTTACCGGCAAGTCGGAGCTATGGTTGCAATGAGCTCGTCGGGCGAAAGGATTCTGTCCCAATCTTCTTTTCGAATTTCTGTCGTCTTCAGATCGTTCTTCACGCGTTTTAGAAGCCCGCGAACATCTTGGTTCATGCCCAGCTTGTCCAGCGTATCCCAATCCAGCGTATCTCGTTCACGAGCTGGAAAGAGGACTTGGGAAGCGTTCGGATCTTCCACATCTAGCTGAACTACGCCTATCCCGAAGGAGGCCGACAACCTTCTGAGTTCAGACTGAAAATCGTCGTCAGTCGAGATGTCGGCAGCTGCCAAATAACCCTCGTTGCTCCAAGATGAATTTGACACCGCCTGAAAGAAGGCTTCTCGAAGATTGCCGAATGACAGGCGCTTCTTGATCTCAAACGAGTAGAACTTAACCGCCATCGCGCCCATGGCGGCGCTCAGTTCAACGACGTCTAAACACCAGTCTCTAAGCGGATAGTGGATCGCAATTACATCGGGGTGAACCCATTCGCCAAATTCTTTGCGAGAAGACGTGTTGTGCCGGATAGTTTTTGCGTATGCATTGAATTGTTGGTCGACGAAGTAACTGAGAAATGGATGCAGGCTGCTCTCTTTGTAATGGTATTTTTCAGGGACCTTTGGGTCAGATGATGCCACCCTTTCAAGCTCATTGGCTCTTTGCTTTGTCGCCAACTCTTTCAAAAAGTACCGTGCGGGGCGCGTTCCTACTTTTACGAATTCCGAAAGGGGATTGTCTCGTTGGTCAAGAAAGACAGCGGAATAGAGCGTTTGGCCAGGGGTTTTGCCCTGGCTTTGGAGTTGAGAGTCGTAGCCTTTTGCGGTTGCCACCTTCCAAATCTCGGAGGGTGAGAGAGGCCGGTTCTCTTCCGAAAGCACTCGTTTCGCCAACTTTAGAAAGGTAAGCTTCTCCATCTCCTTTTTCCCCCCATCCGCCACGTGAGTGTAGACTTCAAGTCCGATAAACACGGCTGAACTATCTCATGCGACCAGTCTTCTCGCACCTCAAAGTAGTGCGCCCGGCACCATTCTTTCCATCAGCTAGGACACCTCGAAGCGCAGGATAGCGTTCCAGCGCCTCGCTACTGGCGTACGCGATCACTGCGCGATGGCGCTTCTGACCCGGCCCTTCCGGTAGGCCTCCAGCTCCGCCGGGGTCAGCTTCTCTTCGGTGATGTTAATGGTCACCTTCTCGATATCGCCGGTGAACTTGAACGGCACCTTGTAGTCCTCGCTAACCGGCGTGCCGGTGTCCTCGCCGATATCCAGTGTCTCGTCGAGCGACATGCGATAGGGGATGGTCTGGTCCAAGCGGCCGCTGGCGGCCTTCTCGCCGTCCACCGAAAGGGTGGCTTCGCCGCCCTTGCCGGGGCCGCCGCCGTCATAGTTGAAGTCCACCGTGATGACGTGCCGCCCGGGCGGCACTTTCTCATCGCCCGCCACTTCGTAGCGCTCCACGCCGGCGAGGTTGTAGTGGAACACCGGCTTGCCGTCGCGCAGGTAGAGCCCGAGGCCGCAGAAGCGTCCGCCCTGGGTCATGATCAGCCCTTCGGCACCGTCTTGCGGAATGTCGACGATGGCGCTGATGCCGAACGACTTGTTCTTCAGATTGGGCGCGCTGCCTTCCGGAATGCGCGTCATGCCGTCGTAATAGGTGAACTCGGAGAGACCGCGGATATTGCTCGGCCGGTTGGTCACGTCGAGCCGCTCCACCTTGGTGTTGTCGAGGGGCAGCACGTCGTATTTGACCGCCTCGATATAGAACAGCCGCTGCAGCTCGCGTAGTTTTTCGGGATTCTTCTCGGCCAGATCGTTGGCTTGGCTGAAATCCTCCGCGACGTTGTAGAGCTCCCAGTTATAGCCATCGATCGGATCGACATATTCGACCACGCTGGCCCAAGGCGGCGCCACCGGCGTGGTCGCGGCCACCCAGCCGTCATGATAGAGCGCGCGGTTGGCGAACATCTCGAAATACTGCGTCTTGTGCTGCGAGGGCGCTTCTGGGTCGTCGAAGGCGTACATCATGCTCACCCCTTCGATCGGCTCTTGCTGGATGCCGTAGACCGAGAACGGCGCCGGAATGCCGGTCGCCTCCAGCACCGTCGGCATGATGTCGATGACATGGGCAAATTGCGGGCGGATCTCGCCGCGGGCCTTGATCTTGGCGGGCCAGGAGACCGCCATACCGTTCCGCGTGCCGCCGAAATGCGAGGCGACCTGCTTGGTCCACTGGAACGGCGTGTCCATCGCATGCGCCCAGCCGATCGGATAGTGGTTGAAGGTCATCGGCCCGCCGAGCTGGTCCATGCGGGCCAGCACCTCGTCGAACGGCTCCTTCAGATTGTTGAAGAAGGTCATCTCGTTGAGCAGCCCTTGCGCGCTGCCCTCGGCGGAGGCGCCGTTATCGCCCTGGATATAGATGATCAGCGTGTTGTCGAGCTCGCCGAGCTCCGCGATGGTGTCGACGATGCGGCCCATCTGGTAATCGGCGTGAGCCAGCGCCGCGGCGTAAACCTCCATCATATGGGTGAACAGCTTCTTCTGATCATCGTCGAGGGAGTCCCAGGCGGCGATCCCTTCGGAGCGTTCGGTCAGTTGGGTGTCCGGCGGGACGATGCCCATCGCCTTCTGCTTGGCCAGCGTCATCTCGCGCTGCTTGTCCCAGCCCTGATCGAACTTGCCCTTGAACTTCTCGATCCACTCTTTCGGGGCATGATGCGGCGCGTGCGCCGTGCCGGGCGCGTAATAGGCGAAGAACGGTTTCCTCGGCGCCACGGCATGCTGCATGCGGATCCAGGCGATGGCCTTGTTCGCCATGTCCTCATCGAAATTGTAGCTGGGGTCGTCATGGGGCGGCTCGATGGGCCGCGTATTCTCCACCAGCGCCGGAGCCCATTGATTGGTGTCGCCGCCGACGAAGCCGTAGAAATATTCAAAGCCCAGCCCCACGGGCCACAGGCTGAACGGACCGGACTGGCTGGTCTGCCAGTCGGGCACGTTATGGTTCTTGCCGAACCATGCCGTGTTGTAGCCGTTCAGCTTCAGGATATCGCCCAAGCCCCGCTTCGATTGCGGCTCAAGCGTGTTGTAGCCGGGATAGCCGACCCCGGCCTCCATGATCACGCCAGTGGCAGCGCTGTGATGGTTGCGCCCCGTCAGCAGAGCGGCGCGCGTCGGCGAGCACAGCGCCGTGGTGTGGAAGGCGTTGAACCGGAGACCGGCATTGGCGATGCGGTCCATGGTCGGCGTCGGGATCGGTCCGCCGAACGTGCTGCTGGCGCCGAAGCCGACATCGTCGGTCAGGATGATCAGGATGTTCGGTGCGCCTTCTGGCGCCTCGACCGGCTTCGGAAAATCCTTTACCGAATCCGCCGGCGTCAGCCCGATCGTGCCCTTGAAGGGCGGATCCGGCATCGGCAGCACCGACCGGTCGATGTCCTGCGCCGCGACTGACGAAATCGAAAAAAACAGCAGAGCTGCCGTGACAAGGAATACGCGAGAGTTTTTCATCGGATTGCTCCTCAAGTACTCACTCGACCTTCTCGATGTCAGGTAACGCCCACGACTTGTCGAAGAACGGCTCGGTCGGGCCATAGAAGCGGAAATAGGCGAACCAGCCTTTGTCGGCGTTGGTCTGAACCCAGTTTGCTTCATGCCCTTCCGGCGCCTCGGGCCCGAAATAGACATCGATCGACCCGTCGTCGTTCCTGACGATGTCCTCCTTGCGCGAAGAAATGTCAGGGCGCCCCTGTTCGGTGACCTGCATCTGCCGCGTGCCCTCGTCATAGGCCGTGACCGACCAGAACCCTGCGGCGGGCGGGTCCGGCGGAACGTGCAGCTTGTAGGTGTTCTCTCCCGAGAGCCACTTGCCGTCCCCGTCTTTGTACGAGGCGATGTAGCGCTGACCGACGCCCGGCGTCTCAGTCAGCATGGCCTTCGAGATGGCAACGGCCTCGTAGAACCAGGCGGCCCGCTCATCGAGCTGATCGTAGGTATTGGCCTTCTGGTCTGTCGAGACGACCAGGGCGTGCTTCCAATTGGTGCCGTCCCAGAAGGGGGGCTCGACGCGCTTGTCGGTCGTGTTGGCCTTGGCCATGGCTTCGCCGACGATGACGCCGTCTTCGAGAATCTTTTTCTGGCGTTCGTCAGGTTCGAATGGCTTGCCCTTCTCGATGCCGAGGAATTTGAGCTGCGCCAAGATGAATCGGTCACGCTCCTCGACCGGTTCACGCTGGATAACCTCGTTCAGGCCGTCCCAATAGGCCATCCCGTGGGGCGGCATTTGGCTCCACGTCTTGTCGCCGGCGGCGCGTGCGGGCATTGGCTCTCCCGTGCCTTCGGGCGTCCAGCTGTAAGTCTTGATCTGCGGCACTAACTCCGCGATCGCCTTTTCCTTGTCGTCCCCCAGGAGCCGGAATCCGGCGAACACATCGCGACTGGGCGATTCCACGACGAAATAGCCGTCGGCTTCGACCGGGCCGTATCCGGGCGGCACGATCAGGTACTTGCCGCCCTTGCCCATGTCGGGGCCAACCACACCAAGATCGGCAAGCACACGCTGCCAGTTGTCGAGAACCATGCCCGCGATCTGTCCGGCGGGGACCTCGATGACGAATGGCCCGGTTTCCTCGAGGTCGATGAAGGTGATGATGTACGGCGTGGTGTAGTTCGGCGTCAGGATGCCGAGCTTCTCGGCGAAGTCGAAATAGTTCAACATCTCACCGCTCTTGCCATCGAAGACGTTATAGTGGGCGCGGCGCCATTGATTGAGACCGACCGCGGGGATGCCCCAGATGTAAGCCTGGGCCGCCCGTTGGAAGTCCAACTCGTCGTAGAGCTTCTGGACCGACTCCTGGGAAGGGTACCCGCTCTCGAACGTGAGCGGACCGATACGGGTGTCGATCGTTTCTTCGGTGTTCGCTTCCTCGGCGCCGGCAAGCGCAAGCCCGAGGGTAAGCGCAATCGCTGCCAGAACCTGTCGCATGATAAGCCTCCTCCCCATCGGACAAGCCGAAAAGAGGGGAAAAGGGTCACCCCGATTCCCCTCCGTGAGGGCGTAAAACGGGACGTTTCCAGGAGCTTTGCTCCAGAACCTTTTTGGGGTGCAGCGGAGGGCCGCGCCCGTTGACCTAATGCACGATCACGCTCGCGAAGAGGTTGCATGCGGTCGGCACGAACCTTCGCGGCCCGGCGGACTAGGGCGCTGCCTTATTCGGCCTCGCCTCCTTTTTCGTCCTCATTTTTCTTGATGGCGCCGGTCACACCGCCCACGGCAGCGCCGGTCTTGGCGCTCACGCCGGGCAGGATGGCGCCGGCCGCGGCACCTTTCGCTGCGCCCTTGACGGCGCTGCTGTCGCTCTTCTGATCATCGTCCTCGGCACTCGCCGATGTGACCGCCAACACGGTCAGCGGCAGCATCAGACTGAGCGTTAGAATGCGGAACGTCTTACGCATCTTCATGGCACTTCCTCCTTGCATCTTGCTCCTTGCATCTTGGCCCCGGGGATGGGGCAAAACCTTCGGAGCGTTCAGCCGCTCCGGAGGGTTGGCCGCGCGGCGGAGACTGAGTGGAGACGCCGCCAGCGGCGCGGATATCGCAAAGCGCTTATTCGGGAACCGAGCACGTGCTGGAGCCGTCCTCCCACATGCCGCCGCGAAGCTCGCAAGCTCTCTGGGACTCTTTCGCCACGCAGCCGTCAGCTTCGCGGTCCCAGACACCACTGGCAGCCTCACAGGCAGCTTGGGATTTCACGTTGGACAGATCGACGGCCAAGGCCGGACCTGCGAAGCCGGCGACCAGGATGAGGATGAGATAGGCATAGAGGCGGTTCATGGATCTTCTCCGTAGACAAAAAGTGTCACCTTCCTGCCTATCCGATCGCCTGCTCAGCCAGCCTTCCCAAAGTCTTGCGGCTGCTCTGCCGACACCGATCCTGCGTCGATCGCCTTTGACTGCGACCGTTGGATTCGGCCGGCTCGCTCGCCGTCTTCCTCGAAACTCGCCATTCGGTCTGGCGGTTCCATAGGCTAAATAATTCTACTCAAGGCGGGGTTGGCCCCGTGTTCTACGGAGGACAGTCCGCAGAGAACGGTCGCCACGATGGATGCCCGAGGGAAGCTCCATCGCTCTATGCTCCCAGCATCGGCGAGCGACGCTGAAATTGGAAAATCCCTTTGTTTCCAAATTCGATGGTTTTGTCCTCGCCTCCGGCCCATCTTTCATTGCAGAAAGACGGGCGAGCAATATGTGGTGTGCCGGTCCATGGTCTTGTCCGTCTAGGCGCCGCCAGCGAGGCCGTGTTTTTGAGTCAATCGCCGATGCCTGAAAAGACGGACCACGCCGGGTCGGGCCATTCAGCCCATGGCATGGCGGCAAGGCTCTCGCCGGCGCAAGCCGTGTTGGCGATTATCGCCGTCACGGCGGTTATCCGCGTTATCTTTGCCGCAAGCCTCGGCCTTGGCGTCGATGAGAGCTACACCGCCGCGACCGCGCGCCATTTGCAGCTTGGCTATTACGATCATCCCCCGCTCGCCTGGTGGCTTGCCTGGGCCGGGGCGCATCTGTTCGGCGGGGAAACCGCTCTGGCGCTGCGCGTGCCGTTCATTGCGCTCTTCGCGCTGACCACGTGGCTGATGTTTATCCTGACGCGGCTGCTCTTCGGAGAGCGGGCGGGTCTTTGGGCCGTGGTGACGCTCAATTGCGCGCCGGTCGTCGCTTGGACCAGCGGCACTTGGGTGTTGCCCGACGGTCCGCTCAACGCCGCTCTGCTGGCCGGCGCCTATTGCGCCGCCGTGGCGCTGTTCGTTCCCGGGCGGCAAGCCCCGCTTTGGTGGCTGGCCGCAGGCCTCTGCGGCGGCCTCGCCATGATGGCGAAGCTGCACGGCGTCTTTCTCTTCGCCGGCATCGGGCTTTTCCTGCTCACCAGTTCCCGCCATCGTCATTGGCTGGCGAGCCCATGGCCCTATTTGGGGGCCGCGCTGGCAGTGGTGGTCTGTCTGCCGGCGATTATCTGGAATGTGCAGCATGGCTGGGCCGCCTTCGCATTTCAGGCCGACCGCGCAGATCCGCGCGAATTCACGCCATGGGGCCCGCTCCTTGCCCTCGGCGGCCAAGCCCTGTACCTGCTTCCCTGGCTTTGGCTGCCGCTGCTCCTGTGCCTCGTGCGGGCCTGCCTCGGCGGTCCCAGGCAAGACCGGCAATGGATGTTGGCCTGCTTGGCCATCGGGCCGATCATAGCGTTCACATTGGTCGCCGGCATCGGCACCCGCACGCTGCCCCATTGGGCAGCGCCCGGCTATCTGATGCTGTTTCCGCTGCTCGGCCGCTGGGTCGCCAATGCGCTTGAGGTAGGGCGCAGCCGGATGCGGCGCTGGCTTGCCGTAACCGCGATCTCCATTGCGGTCCTGCTCGCCGGCACCATCGCGCTGGCCCAGCTTCCCTGGGCTTGGCTGGCGCCGTCGAAGGCGGCGGGGCCGCAATATCCGCTCCGCGCCGCGCTCGATTGGAGCGATCTGCAAACCGAGCTTGAGGCGCGCGGCTTTCTGACCCGGCCGAACCTGTTCGTTGCGGCGACCGGTTGGCAGGATGCCGGCAAGATCGACTATGCGCTGCACGGCCAGCTTCCGGTGCTCTGCCTGGCGCGCAACCCGCACGCTTACGGCATTCTCACCCGGCCGGAGGCCCATCGCGGCCAGGACGCATTGATTATCGGACAAAATTTGCCCCTCTCGAAAGTCGAGCGTTTTTATGGGCCGTCCTTCCAGAGCATTACAGAACTGTCGCATATCCCCATTAAGCAGGGAGGAATGCCCGTGCTTGATCTGTCGGTCTATCTCGGGCGCGGCTTCAGCGGTGTGTCCGCAGACGGCCGATTCTGAACCAAAGCCGGCAATCTTTGTTGCTCCTGACGAATTGTAACGAAGTAGCAGCGTGGCGTCGGGGGATGTGAGTCATGCGGAGTTCTTCGAAGCAAGCGTCGATGCGCCTGGGAGGGGCCGGACTGGACGCCGCGCAAAGGCGACCGGTCGCCCCGCGCCCCGGTCACGCTCCGGCAAACGACATATACGCTCCGGCACCGTCGATGGAACCGCTCCCGGCCGAACTTTCCATCATCATTCCGACGCGGAACGAACGCGGCAATATCGAACCCATTGTCGCTCGATTGACGCGCGCTTTGCAGGGCATCCGTTGGGAAGTCATTTTCGTCGACGACGATTCTCAGGACGGCACTATCGCCGCGGTGCGAGAAATCGCCCGGCGCGATCCCCGTATTCGGGGCATCCGGCGGATTAAGCGCCGCGGCCTGGCGGGCGCCGTGATCGAAGGCATGCTGTCCAGCTCCGCGCCGCTCGTCGCCGTCATGGATGGCGATCTGCAACACGACCCGGCCGTGCTGCCCCGCATGCTCCAGATGCTGAAGGGCGAAGACGCCGACCTCGTCGTCGCCACCCGTCAAGCCGGGGAGAGCACGGGCGAGGCGGATGCGGCCCTGTCGCCCGACCGGCAGCGCTTCAGCGATCTGGCCAATTCGCTGGCTAGGCGATTGCTGCATGTCGAGCTGAGCGATCCGATGAGCGGCTTCTTCATGATCCGCCGGGGCGTCGTCGAGCAGGTGGCGCCGCGGCTCTCCAATCAGGGCTTCAAGATCCTTCTCGATATCGTCGCCTCTGCGCCCCGCGATTTGCGCATTCGCGAATGCGAGTATCAGTTTGCGCCGCGTCTGGCCGGCGAGAGCAAGCTCGATCTCGTGGTCAGCCTGGAATATCTCGGCCTGCTTCTGGCCAAGCTGACCGACGACCGGCTGCCGGTCCGCTTCATCATGTTCGGCCTTGTCGGCGGCAGCGGCGTCGCCATCAACATCGTGGCGCTCTGGGGTCTGCTGTCGGCCGGAATGCAATTTGCGCTCGCTCAGTTCAGCGCCACCATGCTCGCCATGCTGTCGAACTATCTGCTCAACAACGCGCTGACCTATCGCGACCGCCGCCGTCACGGCTGGCGCTTGCTGACCGGCTTTGCGTCCTTCGCCATGATCTGCGGCGTCGGCGTGGTGGCCAATGTCGGCTTGGCGACGCTCATCTACCAATGGGACACGATGTGGCTGCTCGCCGGGCTTGCCGGCGCGCTTGTCGGCTCGATCTGGAACTATGCGGCGACCTCGGTGGTCACCTGGCGCGAATAGCCGGCAGGATCGCCGCTACAGAACGTAGCCCCTGGCTTCACCGCCGGCTGGCGGTGCGATACGGCAGGTGATCAGCCGCATTGCCGCCCCTGCACAATCGGCGACAGCTCCTATATGAAGGGCCGGTATACGAACGCCGGACGCTGCGGGATTCCCTTGCGGCCCGGAGGAGAGGGCTAGTCCCGGAAGGTCACGTCATGCGCCCGATATTGCTTCTCTGTGCAGCCTTGCTGGTGCCCGGCTCGGCCTCGGCGCAAAGCCTTGCCGACCGCATCCCGCAGGTCGAGGATCAATGCGTCGTGCTGGTGCACGGTCTCGGCCGCGGCGAGAGCTCGTTCTTCGTGATGGAGAAGCTGCTCTCCGCTGCGGGCTACCAGGTGGTCAATGTCGATTACCCCTCGCGCAGCGCCACCGTCGAGGAGCTCGTCACCTATCTCGACGAGGCGGTCGCCGAATGCGGCGATCAAAAAGTCAATTTCGTCACCCATTCCCTCGGCGGCATTCTCATTCGCGGCTGGCTCGGGCTGAAGACACCGGAAAATCTCGGACGCGTCGTCATGCTGGCGCCGCCGAACCACGGCTCCGAGGTGGTGGATGCCATCGGCGACCTGGCGCTTTATCAGTTCATCACCGGCCCCGCAGGCCAGCAGCTCGGCACCGACAAGGAAAAGGGGCCGGCGCGGTTCGGACCGGTCGATTTCGACCTCGGCGTGATCGCCGGAAACATGTCGGTGAACCCGGTCTTCTCCGCCATGATCCCGGGCGAGGATGACGGCGCGGTCTCGGTCGAAAGCACCAAGATCGACGGCATGGCCGATCACATCGTGCTGCCCGCCACCCATACCTTGATGATGAACAATCCGCTGGTCATCGCCGAGACGATGATCTTTCTGCAGACCGGGCGGTTCGACCCCGATCTGACCTATGGCGAGCTGGCCCGCCGCCTGACCGAAGGGACGAGCGAAGACGCGGAGTGAAGGCGGGGCGGCCCACGACCTTACCAGGAGCTGCTGTTCTTCTCCGCGCGCTTCTGCAGCTCGGTCGCCAGCCGCGTCGCATCCTCCTCGGTCCAATCCTCCGGCGCGCTGACCGCTTTCCACGCCTCGATATAATCCGCCGCCGCATAGTCGTGCCCGTGGCCTGGCGGCACCTCGGCTGCGAAGATCATGTCGATCCCGACCTGTAGTGCGGTGACGATGGGGAACCATTGCAGCAGCGGCGAGACATCCGTGCCGCGCGGCGGGCTCATCCATTGCGGCTGCTGGTAGAGCATGCTCTCCTCGAAGAAGGCGATCGCATCGCTCGGATAGGCGATATAGACGATCCGCACCCGGCCCCAATCGGCGGCGGCCTCCTCGGCGCTGTCGCCATGGCCGATGACGCGGAAATTCGCCCCGTCCTCGAACACCGGGCGCCAGGCGGGCGAGCCGTCCTCCCGGTCGCGCTGGATGCCGCGCCAGATGCGGTTGCGGAAGGGCGGGCCCGTCCACACCGCGCCGTCGAAGGAATCGCCGAGCCAGGCATACATCGGCGGCGAGGATTCCGACCCGAGTGACCCCAGGCTAAGGCCGAACAGATAGAGCTTCGGCCGGCTGTCCTCGGGCAGATCCTGCCAATAGCGGTAGATCACGCGGAACACCTCGGCCGCCGAATCCTGCGAACGGCCGGGCTCCAGGATCAGCGAGAGCGGGCTCTGCAAATAGGAATACTGCACCGCCACCGTGGCCACGTCGCCGTCATGCATCACCTCCAGCGGCGCGATGCCGTTATTGTCGATCCAGCCGGTGCCGGTCGGCGTCGCGATCACCAGGATCGACCGGCCGAACGCGCCCATTTCGATCAGATCGGCGAGCGCCAGCCCGGCCTGCTCTTCCGGCGAATCCGCCGCTCGCAGGCCCGCATAGACCCGGATCGGCTCCAGTGCTGGGCGCCCGGTGAAGGCCTCGATCTCCTCTTTCCGCGGCCCCTCGGTGACGAAGCGCTTCCCGGCGCGGCCGAGATCCTGCCAGGCGATCTTCGAGCCGGGCCCGCCCGAGCGCGTCTTCTCGGTTGGGATAACGGCGCCCGGCGGGCTGGCGATATCGGTCAGCGCTTGCGCCTTGTCGATGGCGGTGATGGTGGCGCTGATCAGCGTGCCGTTCACCAAGGTCACCAGCAGCACCGCGAAGATCACCGCGCCGAGCAGCCCTGCGATCCGGCGCGGCACCCAGCGATAAACCAGCGCCGAGGCGGCGCTGAAGCCGGCGACCAAGCCGCGCAGCAAGAGCATCAAGAGCACCGCCACGAGCACCGCGATGACGATCATCTGCACTACGCTGGCGGGCTCGGCCGGCGGCATGTTCAGCAGCGCCCGGACATTGTCCTGCCAGGCGGTGGCGCGCGGGATATAGAGCGCGGCTGCGATCACGCAGGCCAGACCCAGCACGATATTCACGCCCCGCCGCCAGGGGGCCGGCACCTCCGGCAGCTCCAGATAGCGCCATAGCAGCACCGTGCCATGGCCGATGGCATAGCCGATGAAGAAGGCAAGCCCGCCAAGCAGCCCCTGGAACAGCGGCGGGCGCGGGATCAGCGACGGCGTGAAGGTCAGGACGAAGAACAGAAAACCGAGAAACAGCCCGGTGAAGGACGGAAGCCACCAAGGCGGCGTCTGCGATTTGGCCCGCGGGCGCTTTTTGTCGGTCATGGGCGAAATCTTGCCAGACCGCGCCGCCAAGGCAAGTGCGTTCAAAATGTCCGCAACGCACAATGTGGACCGCGCTACGCTCTCGGCAGCGCGGTCCTTGTTTGTCGTCCTCTTACGGGTTCGCCCGTCCGAGTCCCCGCTCTTCGAGCACCTTCTGCATCGCCTTTCGAGCTTCCGGCGCCAAGTTATAAACCGGGGGATTATTGCTGAGGAAGCCGATCTTGAACTGCGGCGGGTATTTCGCCAGCTCCGTCAAATAGAACGACGCGGCTCCCATCACCGGCACCATCATCGGGATGTGACGGATGCCGATGCTCACGTCCTCCTGCGGGTTCGTGTAGAGATTAAACATGATGGCCCCACCGGAATCGGTGAAGAGCGCCCCACTGAACCCGCCCCAGTCGCCTTTCTGGACGACGCCATTCTCGATCTCGCCCGTCCAGATATATTTGAACTCGTCCACGCGTATGCCGGCAAAATATTGGTTCAAGGTATAGGGGCGGCTACGCCGGTTCGACTGGCCGTCATCCGCGATCAGGAAAGAGGCCTGATCGACGCCATCGATATATCGGTCCTTGGGGAATTTGCCGGCGAGATCCGCGCCGGGGACACCCGCAAGATGGAGTACCGTCGGCAGGATGTCGGCAAAGTCGAACAAGCCATCCGACTTATGCGGTTCGATCACGCCCTTCCAATAGGCGAAGACCGACGACCGCACACCCCCTTCCCAGTGGGAGCCTTTGCAGCCGCGGAACGGCGTGCGGCCATGCGGTGGGACCTCACATTCAGGACCGTTATCGCCGCCGAGGAAGAGAACCAAGGTGTTCTCGAGTTCTCCAGTTTCCTCCAGCTTGTCTATGATTTTCCCGAAGATGTCGTCCATCTCCACCATGCAGTCGCTGAACACCGTGCGCGCCGCGGATTTACCGGCATACTCATCGTTCGGATAGTTGTCGAAATGGCAGCCGCGCGTGGCGTGGTAAAGCAAGAAGGGCTGATCGTCGCCCTTCCGCTTATCGAGGAAGTCGAGACTGACCTCTAGCCAGTGCTGATCGAGGTCTTTGATATAGTCGAGGTCGATCAGCTTGCCGCTCTCGCACTTCTCCTTGTCCGCCGGGGTACAATGCACCTCGTGATGGTCGAAGCTATCCTCCTCCATCATCTTGAAGCGAGCAGGCGATAACGCGACTTCCGGGTTGAAATAGACATCCCTCCATTCGGTGTACATGTCCGAGACGCCGAGGAAGCCGACATAGTCGTCATACCCAGTGTTCTGCGGCAGCGAGCCCTTGTTCTCGCCCATATGCCATTTGCCCACGCCTTGCGTGTAGTAGCCGAGCTCCTTGAGCAGCATCGGCATTGTGATGGCGCCGTCGAGACCGCCCTTCTCGCCATACATTGGTGGGCGCAGAATGCCGTGATGCAACGGGTTTTGCCCGGTGTGGATGGTCGCGCGGGTCGGGGAACAGGACGGTGTCGAGTAGGCTGAGGTCAGCGTCAGGCCTTCGCTCGCCAACCTGTCCATGTTCGGCGTCGCATTGCCGAACGTGACGCCGCCACCGGTAAAGCCGGGGTCCGAAAACCCGGTATCGTCCATCAGGAAAATGAAGACGTTCGGCTTCTTGCCGGTCTTCTTTGCCAATGCGGCAAGCTTCTCGTCGGCGGCCTTTTCCTGCTCCGGACGCTGGAGCGCCGGGTACATGTTGTCGGCGGGCTTAACATCCTTCAGATGGATGGTGTCCCAGGGGTGATCGTAACCCGGCGCCGATGTCGGGCCGGTCGTATCGCCGCGGGGGTTTTGCGCTGTGGCGGTGCCCGGCATCGCCGAGACCCCCAGCATGACCGCGCCGGCGATCAAGACGGCGTGCCATGGTTTCAACGCTGAACGTGTAGCAATCCTTTGCATTGCATCCTCCTTGCTGTTCCTTCATGCGCACATGCCTCTCTTGCTCCGGGAGCGGCGATGACGGCGGGCAAGCACCCACGCTGCGCGCCGCGCCATGCTGAGAGATCTTTGTTTGGTTGGGAGATGCCGTCGGTAAAATAGAGCTAAGCTTGCTATCCGGGGCGGACAGCAAGAACGCAACAGGCCGGCGGCTCGAAGTCTGGTGTCTCATTCTCTGGCTCCAAGAGCACTGATACGTGTGAGATCCAGATGCTTCGAAATTAACACTAAAGGTTGTGGGTAGCCATCCTTCGCACGTCGTCTGGGGGCGAACGGCGGGCCGATTGATGACGTTGCCTCGCCCGCAGCGCCCTGCGGCACCATTTCCCGTCATTCCCGCCTTGCCTTCGCACCGCACTTTGCTGCAAATCCGCCTATGGCTCCGCCACCGCTCCTTCTTCTGCAAGATATCGATCTGACCTATGGGCTGAAGCCGCTGCTCAGCGGGGCGACGCTCTCCGTCGGGCCGGGGGAGATGCTGTGCCTTGTCGGGCGGAACGGCTCGGGCAAATCCACGCTTCTCAAGATCGCCGCCGGGCTGATCGAGCCCGATGGCGGCACCCGCTTCCTGCAGCCTTCCACCACCCTGGAATATCTGCCCCAGGCGCCGGATCTTTCCGGCTTCTCCACCACCCGCGATTTCGTCGAGGCGGGCCTCCCCGCCAGCCACGATCCCCACGCGGCGACCATCTGGCTCGGCGAGTTCGGCCTTACCGGCGATGAAGACCCGGCCAAGCTTTCCGGCGGCGAGGCGCGCCGCGCCGCGCTCGCCCGGGTGCTGGCCGCCGAGCCGGATATCCTGCTGCTCGACGAGCCGACCAACCATCTCGATCTGCTCGCCATCGAGCGGCTGGAACGGGCGCTGAAAGCCTCCCGCTCGGCCATCGTGATGATCAGCCACGACCGGCGCTTTCTGGAGAACCTCTCCCGCGCCACCGTCTGGCTCGACCGCGGCGAGACCCGCCGCCTGGAGCAGGGCTTCTCCGGCTTCGAGGCCTGGCGCGATCAGGTGCTGGAGGAAGAGGAAAAGGGGCGCCACAAGCTCGATCGCAAGATCGTGCAGGAGGAGCATTGGCTGCGCTACGGCGTCAGCGCCCGCCGCAAGCGCAATCAGCGCCGGCTAGAGGATTTGCGCTCGCTTCGCCGCCAGCGCGATCAGCTCCGCCGCAACCGCTCCGCCGGTGGGGTGAAGCTGGAGGTGCAGGAGGCGGCCGAGACGGGCAAGCGCGTCATCGAGGCCCACCGCATCGCCAAATCCTACGGCGACCGGACCATCCTGAAAGAGTTCAGCATCAAGATCGTCCGCGGCGACCGGGTCGGCATTGTCGGGCCGAACGGCGCTGGCAAGACTACGCTGATCAACCTCCTGACCGGCGGGCTTCAGCCGGACGCCGGCACGGTGAAGCTCGGCACCAATCTGGAGATCGCCACCCTCGACCAGAAGCGCGAGAAGCTGGATCTCGACCGCAGCCTTGCCGCGACGCTGACCGGCGGCAAGGGCGATTCGGTGATCATCAACGGCCGCTCCCGCCATGTGGTCGGCTATATGAAGGATTTCCTGTTCAAACCGGAGCAGGCGCCGACCCCGATCAAGGCGCTCTCCGGCGGCGAGCTCGGCCGCGCCATGCTGGCCGTGGCCCTATCGCATCCGTCCAACCTCCTGGTGCTCGACGAGCCGACCAACGATCTCGATCTGGAGACCCTCGATCTCTTACAGGAGATGCTGGCGAGCTATCCCGGCACGGTGATCCTGGTCTCCCACGATCGCGACTTCCTCGACCGCACCGTCACATCGACGGTCGCCTATGAGGGGGAGGGGCAATGGATCGAATATGCCGGCGGCTATTCCGACATGGTGGCCCAGCGCGGCTACGGCATGGAGAAATCCACCGCCGGAGAGGGCGGCGAGGCGGAGCCGGCGCGCGCGAAGAAAGCCTCCAATGCGGCGGCCGAAGAGAAAGGGCAGCCCAAGCCGCAGAAGCGCCGCTTAAGCCCGAAAGAGCAGCACGCCCTGAAAACCCTGCCGCGGCAGATCGACAAGCTGCATAAGGAAGTCGCCAAGCTCGAACAGGCGCTGGCCGATCCGGAGTTCTATACCCGCGATGTCGAGGCCTTCACCGCCTCGACCAAGCGCCTCGCCGAAGCCCATGCCGAGCTGGAAAGGTGCGAGGAAGACTGGCTGCACCTGGAAATCCTGCGCGAAGAGATCGGGGCTTAGTCGCAGACCCCCGAAAACAAAACGGGCGCCCCGTCGGAGCGCCCGTCTTCGGTACATCGCCGATATTGCCGTCCATCGGCTGCATGCCAAGCGAGGCTAGTTCGCGTCGGCTGCGCTTTTTTGAGCGGCCTCGATCTTCTTGATGTCGGCTTCCGAAAGCGTCGGCTGATCCACGGAGATGGTCAGCTTGTCCAGCTTGCCGGTGAAGCCGAACGGCACGTGATAATCGGCATCGTCCACCGGGGTTCCGGTATCGGCGCCGATATCGAAGGTCTCGTCCCATTGCAGGGTCAAGGGCACGGTCTTGTCCATCTTCTGTGTGGCGACAATCTTGCCGTCCACCGACAAAGTGCCGGTGCCGCCCTTGCCGATTCCGCCCATATCGTTGAGGGCGAGAGTGCCCATGCCGAGCCCGTCATATTTGAAGTCGAAGCTGATCGTGTGTTTGCCCGGCGATAGCGGCTCGCTCCCTTCCCAGCGCACCCGCTTCAGGGCCAGCAGGTTCCACAGGAAGACCGGTTTGCTGTCTTTCAGATAGAAGCCGTAGCCGCCGAAGCGCCCGCCATTGGTATGGATCATCCCTTCGGCGCCGCCTTCCGGAACCTCCACCTCGGCGGTGATCGTGTAGGACGCATTCAAGGGGTTCGGCGCATCGCCATGGGGGATGCCCGTCACCGTCTCGCCGGAATAGACGAACTCGGTCTTGCCTGCGGTGGCGTTCGGGCGCGGCGCGACGAGGCGCGTTGCCACCGAGGCATCGAGCGGCAGAGCCTGGTTCTTTTGCAGCTCGGTCCACAGGCGTTGCTGCATATCCCGCAGCTTTTCCGGATATTGGTCCGCCACATTATGGTTCTGGGTCCAATCCTTGCTGACGTCGTAGAGCTCCCACTTATAGGCGTTGGCCGGGTCCTCGATGGTCTTGCCGACCAGAACCCACGGGGCGCGCTGCGGCACGGTGCTCAGCATCCAGCCATCGTGATAGAGGCCGCGCACGCCCATCATCTCGAAATACTGGGTGTGGTGGCGCGAGGGCGCGTCCGCATTCGCCTTGTCGAAGCTGTAGACGAGGCTCGTCCCGTCCATCGGCTTCTGAGCAACGCCGTCCACCATCACAGGCGCCGGAATGCCGGTGATCTCCAGCAGGGTCGGCACGATGTCGATGACGTGGCTGAACTGATTGCGGATGCCGCCCTTATCGGTGATGTGCTTCGGCCAGGAGATCGCCATGCCCTGGCGCGTGCCGCCGAAATAGGCGGGGATCTGCTTGGTCCATTTGAACGGTGTGTCGAACGCCCAGGTCCAGGCCACCGCCATATGCGGATAGGTCTCGTCGCTGCCCCAGGCGTCGTAGAACTTCATCTGGTCCTTGACCGGCAGCTCGATGCCGTTGAACTGCAGCACCTCGTTCGGCGTGCCGTTTGGGGACCCTTCCGCGCTCGAGCCGTTATCGCCGCTGATATAGATGATCAGCGTGTCGTCGAGCTTGCCCATATCCTCGACCGCCTGGATCACCCGGCCGATCTCATGATCGGTATAGGCGAGATAGGCGGCATAGACATTGGCCTGGCGGATATAGAGCTTCTTCTCCTCGTCGGAGAGCGTATCCCACTTACGTAAGAGCTTCTCCGGCCAGGAGGTCAGCTCCGCATCCTCGGGGATCACGCCGAGCTTCTTCTGATTGGCGAAGATCGTCTCGCGCAGCTGGTTCCACCCGCCGTCGAACAGATGCATGTCGGTGATCTTCTCGATCCATTCCGGCGTCGGATGGTGCGGCGCATGGGTGCCGCCCGGCACGTAATGCAGGAAGAACGGCATCGACGGGTCGATATCGTTGAGCTGCTTCAGCCAATGGATGGCGTCGTCCGCCATCGCCGTGGTCAGGTTCCAGGACGGATCGCCCACATAGGGGTAGATGGCGGTGGTGTTGCGGAACAGGTTCGGCTGCCACTGGCTCGTATCGCCGCCGACGAAACCGTAGAAATACTCAAACCCCATGCCGGTCGGCCATTGGTCGAACGGGCCGGCCTGGCTTG
Source organism: Methyloligella sp. GL2 (assembly GCF_013341275.1). Lineage (GTDB taxonomy): Bacteria > Pseudomonadota > Alphaproteobacteria > Rhizobiales > Methyloligellaceae > Methyloligella. Next base: position 2,990,078 of record NZ_CP054476.1, on the reverse strand, counting down.
CCACCCAGTCGGGCGTATTGTGGTCCTTGCCGAACCACGAGGTGCGGTAGCCGTTATCGAGCAGGATCCGGCCAATGGTCGCGTTCTCCGGCCCGATCAGGCTGTTATAGCCGGGAAAGCCCGTCGATTGCTCGGTGATCACCCCGAAGCCGACCGCGTGGTGATTGCGCCCGGTGATCAGCGCTGCGCGGGTCGGCGAGCAGAGCGAGGTGGAGTGAAAATTGGTGTAGCGCAGCCCTGCATTGGCGATCCGGTCCAGCGCCGGTGTCGGGATCACCCCGCCGAAGGTCGAAGGCGCCGCGAAGCCGACATCGTCGGTCATGATCAAGAGGATGTTCGGCGCGCCCTTTGGCGGCACCACCCGCGCCGGCCAATAGGGCTTCGACTGGGTCGCATTGAGATTGATCTCGCCGTGGAACGCTTGCGGTGGGTTTGGCAGATAGCGCCCGTCGATGGTGGTGGTGGCCGCCGGGGAGCCCGGTACACCGGTCATCTCCTGCGCATTGGCCACGTCTTCCAGCGGAACCAGAGAACCGGCATAAAGACCGGCGGCGAGACCGAGCCCCGCCAGCCCACGATTAAACCAAACTCGCCTCATCAGCATTCCTGTTTCCTCCGAGCGGTCAGATGCACGATAAAACATAAGAAATACAAATAGCTGCAGAAGACCGGATCCTCTAGCTCGTGCCAAAACTAATATTATCAAACCCCCTAAGTCTTGCCATTTGATGCCAAGGCCTGGGACGAATTCAAGCGTGCCAAGAGCTTCGGCAAAGACCAAACAAAACGGGCGCCCCGTCGGAGCGCCCGTTTTCGCATCTCGCGTTATTGCGGCCGGCGGCCGCTCATCCCCTCACTTCTGATCGTTGAGGAAATTGATGACGGCATGGGCGATATGCTCCGGCTGCTCTGGCAGCATGGCATGGCCCATATTGGGGAAGGCGACCAGCCGCGCATCGGGACGGTTGCTGACGAAATCGAACGCGTTCTGGGGCGGCGCAATCTTGTCCTGCAGACCCTGAACCACGAGCGCCGGCGCCGTGCCGCCATTGAACAGCGGCTTGAAATTCGTGCGTTCGGCGGCTTTCGTCTGTAGCTCCGCCGTCTTCGTGTGCCAGCCGTCGAGGAAGGCGTCGGGGCTGTTGCCAGGCGCGAACATCGACCTCATCACCGCCTCGCGATGTTCCGCCGGCGACAGGTTCGGATCGTACATCTTCCGGAACTCCGCCCAGGTCGCCTTGCTCGGCTGGATCTCGCCGCCGGCGGCGAGCAGCATGAGCCCGATCACCCGGTCCGGCTGGAGCGACGATACGGTGCGCGAGACGCGGTTGCCGAAGTTCTGACCGAGCATGAAGACCTTGTCCTCGCCGAGCTGGTCGGCGACCATCCAGACGTCGTTGCCGAGGTCCTGCAGCTTCACATTCTCCATCGGACCGGTGCTCCCGCCGATGCCGCGCGGATTGATCAGAACCACGTGGTAGCCGGCCTCCGCCACGGAGTTGCCGAGGCTCTCGAAATCCTGTGCCGGCCGTCCGAGCGAGGGATGCATCAGCACGGTCTGGCCCTTGCCGCGTTCGAAGATCTCAAGATGCACGTCGCCCTTGTCGATCATCTTCCGCGACCATCCCTCGGGGGTCGCTGCGAGTACGCGCTCGCCCGCAAATGCGCTCAACAGCGCAATCGGGAGAGCAAGAAACAGTGCCGCGGCTGCCCGCCGGGTTACGCGATAAAAAGTCATGTAGTCTCCTTATGATTGATAGAGGGGCTTAGCCCGCATCCGTCTCGGCGATGCAGTTTTCGAAGGTCATGGTCTCGTCCGGCCCTTCGGTGACGAAGGCGGTGTCGCCCTTGTTCCAGAACACGAAGCTCTCGTCCTTGTTGGCGTAGCGCGCACCCGAGCCGGAGATCACCTGCGGCAGCGTCATGCTGCGCCCATCGCTCAAGGTCAGCGCGACGCTGTCCGGGTAGAACGTGGCGTCGATCGCTTTATCCGCATCGCATTTGAACACCGCTTCGGAGATTGGCTTTGCCGCATCCTCGGCAGAGGCGCTTCCCGGCAAGGCAACGCTTGCGAGCAGCGCCGCAAGGAGAAGCGATAAACGCCGCTTCGAGGTCTTGCGTCGAGTCCCGGTGATATCCTGCATATGGCTGGTCTCCTGATGCGAATGAGGGCGGCACTATGGGCCCGCCGGGGCGGAGGGACAATCCGGCTCTGAAAGCAAAACGGGCGCCCGAGAGGGGCGCCCGTCCAAAGGTCTCAGCGAGAGCCGTCCTACTGGCCGGCGTGGCTCGCCGTCGGCATGGTCTTCACCTGCTGGATCACCTGATCCAGGTTGTAGCTGGCCGGATCCTGCAGCGGCGGATAATCCTTGTAGGTCTCCAGCTCCTTCAGCCACATCGCCTGGCCGATCGGCAGGATGTTCCAGTCATACTGGTAGGCGGTGACCGGCCCGGCGAGCGCGCCGCCGACACCCATCAGCGTCTTGATCTGGGTGCCGATGGAGGTCTCGAACGGGTCGCGCTTGATGTTCACCACCTGGGTCCAGCTATACGGGATCACCCCGTTGACGAAGCCGCTCGGGTCGTCGGAGACCATGGCGAAATAGAGCTTCCAGTTCTTGTACCGAACCGCAGAGGGCTGCTTGCCGGAATAATAGAACAGGTAGTCGCGCGGCGACTCCTCCGCTTTGCCGAGCAGGTAGTCGGTCTGATTGACGCCGTCGAGCGTGGTCTTGACGATGCCGGGATATTTCCCCGCCTCGATCTCCTTCTTCAGCGTGTCGTCCTTGGGACCGCCCGCGACCTCCACCAGGCTCGGCACCCAATCCAGCGCCGAGACGATGCCGGTCTTGACCGTGCCGGGCGCGATATGGCCGGGCCAGCGGACCACCAGGGGCGCACGCATGCCGCCTTCCCAAGTGGTCAGCTTGCCGCCCTTGAACGGGGTGACGCCGCCATCGGGGAAGGTGATGGTCTCCGCACCGTTATCGGTGGTGAACACGATGATGGTGTTATCGAGCTCGCCCATATCCTCCAGCTTCTTGAGGACATAGCCGATATTGTCGTCCATCTGCTTCATGCCGGCTTCGTTGGCGCCCCAGTCCTTGCCGCCTTCAACGCCCATCATCGCTGCGTATTTGTCGGACAGCACCGTGGTCACGTGCATGCGGGCCGGGTTGTACCAGACGAAGAACGGCTTGCCGGTCTTCTCCGGATCGTTGCGGTCGATGAAGTCGATGACCTTGGCCGAGATTTCCTCGTCGACGGTCTTGGAGCGCTCCAGGGTGAGCGGACCTTCGTCCGAACAGGTCTGGTTCTTCTCGGTGCCGTCCGAGGAGGTGCAGGAGAGCATCGGCCGCGGCGGCGTCAGGCAGATCGTGGTCTCCGGATCCACCGCACCGGGCACTTCCTTCAGGCCGCGGATCGGCGTGTTCTTGCAAGGCGGCGCGATGGCCTGGTCCGTCGGCGTCTTGTTGATGTCGGGGAAGCTCACACCCTGCATCGCATCGAGATGGTAGAGATAGCCCCAGAATTCCTGGAAGCCGTGGGCCGTCGGCAGCGAGTCTGTGTGATCGCCGAGATGGTTCTTGCCGAACTCGCCGGTGTTGTAGCCGAGATCCAGCAGAAACTTGGCGAGCGCGGGCGTGCCGGGCTGCAGGTAGGACGGGCTGCCGGGGATCTCGGGCAAGAGCATGCCGGCCCGCAAGGGGTTCATGCCGGTGAAGAAGGCCGTGCGCCCCGCCGTGCAGCTCTGCTCGGCATAATAATCGGTGAACATCGCCCCTTCTTGGCCGATGCGGTCGATATTCGGCGTCTCGCCGACCATCAGGCCCCGGTGATAGATGCTCGGCTGCATGTAGCCGATATCGTCGCCCATGATGAACAGGATGTTCGGCTTCTTCTGCGCGCTTTCCTGGTCTGCTTCCTGCGCGGATGCAGGCGCTGAGTGCGCGGCGAAACCGAGAGCGAGCGCGGCGGCGAAGGCTGCAAGCCCCCGGCCTGTCCGTCCGCGCCCCTTCGTAAATACGGATGGCTTAGTCAAAGTCGTCACCTCTCCTCCCGGAAAAGCCAGGATGCGATCACCCTGGAACTTCAAGATCAAGACAGACCGCGGAATTCCCCCGGTCATGCTTAGCAATACCTTATTCGTCCGAACGAATGCCCGCAGGTGAGGGGGTCTGGCCAGGCGGCGTGGCTTAGGACGTTATTCGTTCGCGCCCGGCAACCATATCGTCGCGAGGCCGTTCCCCGTCTGCGCGTTTTGATGGACCGGCGTGGCCGGCAGGGCTAAGCTCGCCCCTGCCTGCCGAGGCGCCATGTTGCGGAGATGTTATGCGAGTCACACCGAGCGTTTTGGCGATGCTTCTGGCTTTCGGGTTGGCCGGTCCGGTCTTGGCCCAGCCGGTCTCCGCTCAACAGGTCCTGGCCCAGGATGCCACCTCGCAAGAGGCTGCACCCGAGGCAACTGCTCCCCAAGATACTGCTCCCGCAGATGCCGCGTCCGACGCCGCCGCGCCCCAACAAGACGCCGCGCCGCAAGAAGCCGCGCCGGATGAGTCGGCTTCCGGAGACCAATCCGCGCCGCTTCTCGACGAAGCGCAGCTCGAGCAGCTCGTCGCCCCGATCGCGCTCTATCCCGATCCGCTCCTCGCTCAAGTGCTGATCGCCGCTACTTATCCGCTGGAAGTGGTGCAGGCCGAGCGCTGGGTCGAAGCCCATAAGGATCTGAAGGGCGATGCGCTGACCGAGGCGGTCGATCAGCAGGATTGGGACAACAGCATCAAGGCGCTCGCCGCCGTGCCCGACGTGCTCTCGATGATGAACCAGAATCTCGATTGGACGTCGGATCTCGGCGATGCCGTGCTGGCCCAGCAGGACGACGTGATGGCGGCCGTGCAGAGCCTGCGCCTAAAGGCCCAGGAGAACGGCAAGCTGGAATCCAACGATCAGCAGACGGTGACGGTGCAGCAGGAGGTCAACCAGCAGCCCGTCGTGGTGATCCAGCCGACCCAGCCCCAGACCGTCTACGTGCCCTATTACGAGCCGCAGGTCGTCTATGGCGGTTGGGCTTATCCCGATTATCCGCCTTATTATTTTCCGCCGCGTCCCGGCTATGTGGTGGGAGGTGCCATTGCCACCGGTCTTGCCTGGAGCGCCGGCTTTGCCATCGGAAACGCCATCTGGGGCGATGGCTTCGACTGGCATCACGACGACATCCGGGTCAACGTGAACCGGAACGTCAACATCCACGACAACAACGTGAAGATCGGCAATTGGCAGCACAACAGCTACCATCGCCGCGGCGTGAACTACAACAATCAGCAGGTGAAGAACAAATACGCCAAGGCCAATACGTCCAATAAAAGGCCTGATTATCGCGGCCGTGGACCAGGTAAAGCGCCTGGCGGCAAAGGGCCTGGCAAAGGACCCGGCGGCGGACCCGATCTCGCCAATCGCCCGGGCGGCGGCGGTAAGCCGGGGCCTGGCGGTGCCAACCGTCCCGATATCGGCAATATCAAGCCGGGACCTGGCGGCGACAAGCGCCCCAGCGTCGGCGATCTTGAGGCGGAGCTGAAGCGGAAGCCGGGCGCCGGCAACGTCAAGCCGGGGCAAGGGGGCAAGCCCGCTATTGGCAAGGCGCCGGATATCAAGAAACCGAACGCGCCGAAACCCAATGTTCCGAAGCCGAAGATCGCCAAGCCCGACATTAAGAAGCCCAGCGCGCCGAAGCCTAATGTCGCCAAGCCGAATATCAAGAAGCCGAGCGCACCTAAGCCCCAAGCCAAGCCGCAAGTGAAACGGCCCTCGGGCAATGCGTTCAACAAGGGCGATGGCGCCAAGGCCAAGAGTTTCTCCAACCGCGGCAAGGCCAGCGTCGGCCATCGCAGCCCCAGCCATATGGCGCGTGCGCCGGCGAGGCGTCCGAGTGGCGGCGCCCATAGGCGCAGACGCTAGGGGATCGAGGTGATCGTTTGAGGAACACTGCAATGAGTCACGCTCTGGTAACGCGGCGATGGCTGCCGGCACTTTTTGCCGTTCTCGCCTTTTGGTGTGCTCCGGCCCTCGCCCAGGAGAAATTCGACAGCCCCGAAGCGGCGGCGGATGCGCTCGTCTCGGCCGCCAAGCAGGCGGATCGGAAAGCGGTTCTGGACATCCTCGGCCCCGACGGCCGCGACGTCGTCCAATCCGGCGACAAGGTTGCCGACCGCAATGCCCGCGATGCCTTCATCGCCGGCTATGAGAAGAAGCACAGCATGCACTATGAGGGGGACGACACCTCGATCCTCATAATCGGTGAGGATAGCTGGCCGTTCCCGATCCCGATCGTCAAGAAAGACGGCGAATGGGAGTTCGATTCCGCTGCCGGTCTCGATGAGATCCTGCTCCGCCGCATCGGCCGCAACGAGCTCTCCGCGATCCAGGCCTCGCTCGCCTATGTCGCCGCGCAGAACGACTATGCCGCCCTGGATATCGACGGCAAGGCGCCGCCGCCTTACGCGCAATTCCTGATGAGCGCGCCGGGCAAGAAGGACGGGCTCTATTGGGCGACCAAGGACGGCGAGACGCCGAGCCCGCTGGGCGCCCTGTTCGCCGACGCCTCGGCGGAAGGCTACGAATTCGGCGAAGAGCCGAAGCCCTATCACGGCTATTATTACTGCATCCTCACAAGCCAGGGTCCCGACGCCGAGGGCGGCGCCTACGACTATGTCGTCGACGGACGCATGATCGGCGGCTTTGCGCTTCTCGCCTACCCGGCAGCCTACGGCAATTCGGGCATCATGACCTTCATGGTCAATCACGACGGCGTGGTGTTCCAGAAGGATCTCGGCGAAGACACCGATGCGCTTGCCGACAAGATCGAAAGCTTCGATCCCGACACGAGCTGGACCAAGGTCGATCTCGACACCGCCCTGCAATGACGAAGGAGGCTGGCGGCATCCCCGAAGGGACGCCGCCAAGTGGGGCCGTTGCTTCTGGCCACCGGAAGTCTTGCCATTTGGCGCTATCGCGCCGTTCGCTCCGAAACATACATCAAGCGAAGGCAAGCAGCTCCGGCCGCAGGATCAAGAGCAGCCCAATCGCCGCCAGCACCACTCCGCCGATCAGATGCGAGTAGCGCGAATAGGTGGCGGCAAGGCCGCTCGCCTGCAGGGTCGCCATGGCGGCGATGAAGACGATGGCATCGTCCAGCATGAACACGAAGATGTAGAGCGCCAGATACGCGTAATAGGCCGGCGTGGAAAGATCGCTCAAGGAGAGCATCTGGGTATAGACCGCCGGAATTCCCGCCGAGCACAGAAACTCGATCATGTTCACCGCCACGGCCAGCACCACGATGCCGAGGATGGCCAGCAGGAAGGAGCGCTGGTTCACCGCATCGCGTAACCGGTCCATCACCCGCCGCCGCTCCTCCGGCGAGGTGACCGTGCAGGCGGCATCCGGATTGCGCACGAATTCAATCAGATTATAGCCGCCGGCGAGAAGCGCGAAGCCGCCCACCGCGATACGCACCCAGGCGAGCGTGCCCAGGAATAAGAAGAGATTCAGCCAGGCGGCGATGAAGAGGAAATAGACCACGCCGGAGGTGATCAGAAACACCGCTCCATACGTCCACATCCGCACCGGATCGTTCAGCCCCAGCAGCAGCCCGATCAGGAAGATCAGCACCCACATGGCGCACGGATTGAACCCGTCGATCGCCGCCAGGACGATGGTCAGCACTGGGAGCGACAGGCTCTTGGTCTCGACCTCGCCGAGCAACGGCACGCTGAGCCGGTTGGGCACGCCGGTCCGGTTGATGGTCACATCCGGCACCGGCGTCTCGCCTTCAGCCTCGCGCGTCGCCGCGGCAATGATCGGCGCCGCCGGATCGACGCAGGGGCTTTGAAGGCAGCGCTGCAGAACCTTCTCGATCTCCGCGCCGGTGCTGGCATCGGTGTCGTAGCCGAGGAAAACCTGCCCGCCGACCACGATCAGCGGCACCGAGGGCGGATCGATGCCGAAGCTCCGCGTGAGGTCGACGAATGCCCGTTCTGCGATCGGGTCTCCGTCCAGCTCGAAATCGTGCAGCTTGACGGCGGGCTTATCGGCCAGGAGCGGTGTCAGAAACGCCCGCGCCCTGGCGCAATGAGGGCAGGTCGGGCTGGTGAAGAAATAGAGATGAACCCGGGTCTGATCGAAGGCGGGCGCGGCGTCTTGCGCCTGTGCGCCAGAGGGCAGGGCCACAAGTACCAGCTCTAGCACCAGCAAAAAGCTCAGCAAGCCGCATCTCATGACAGAGAAGGATAGCGGATCGGCGGGCTCATTACATGAACGAGTAGACATTTCCGGATATACCCGCAAAGGTAGAAATATCCGGATGCGCTCGCAAAGGGGGAGTTGCGCATGTTCAAACCGACGCTGGTTGCCGCGGTCGATATCGGCTCGCCGAACAAAGGAAATCTAGCCTGGGCGATTGCACCGGACGAATCCTTCGACGCCGATTTCGAAGGTCTGGTCAAGCGGATCGCCGAGGCCTCGGCAAAAGGGCCTGTGTCTCTCGGCTTCGAAGCGCCGCTTTGGGTGCCGATGCGCGACGATCTCAATGAGACGCTCAAGCCCCGGCAGGGCGAAGAGGGACGGTCCTGGAGTGCCGGTCCAGGGGCTTCTACCTTGGCCGCAGCATTGGGCGTGGTCCCGAATCTTCTGACAACGCTGCGGGCCGCGATGCCCAGCGCAGTGGTGACGCTCGACTATCGCAATCCGCCGTCCGAGCCCGGCACAATCCTGATGTGGGAGGCCTTCGTCAGTGGTGAAGACAAGGGCGTCGATCACAAAGCCGACGCTTTGATCGCGGCGCAGGCCTTCGCGAAGAATTGCGGCGATCTCCCGGCCTGTCAGAAGCTCACGCCCGAGCCTTGCTTGAATCTGCTTGGCGCCATGCTGCTGCGCACCGGCTGGTCGGACGATCTCAGTCTCTTAGAAGCCGAGATGCTGGTGGTGCGAATCTGAGACGACGCCCCCCGTCACGTCAGCCGGTGGCGGAACATCCAGGCGGAGACCGGCAGGGTCACTGCGCCGATCAGGATCAGCGGCCAGATATCCGGCCACAGCTCGACCAGCCCCGCACCCTCCAGATAGACCCGGTGCGCGATCTCGATGGCATAGCGCAGGGGATTGAGCAGGGTCAGGTATTGCAGCACTTGCGGCATGTTGGCGATCGGCGTGGTCAGCCCTGACAGCAGGGTGAAGGGCATCAGCAGCACGAAGGAGAACAGCATCGCCTGCTGCATGGTGTTCACGAAGGAGGACACCATCAGCCCGATCCCCACCGACGCCATCAGGAAGAACACCAGCCCGATATAGAGGGTGACGAAGGAGCCGGCGAAGGGGATGCGGAACCAAAGCTGCGCCACCAGCAGGATCAGCGTCGCCTGAATGGTGCCCACCATCATCGATGGCACCGCCTTGCCGATCATGATCTCGTAGGGACGGAACGGCGTCACCAGCAGCTGATCGAAGGTGCCTTGCTCGCGCTCCCGCGCCACCGACATTGCCGTCAGCAAAAGGGTCTGCAGCAAGGTCAGCGTGCCGACCAGCGCCGGGATCATGTTCCAGCGCGTCTCCAGCGAGGGATTGTACCAGGCCCGCGTGGTCATGGTGATCGGCGGTCCGGTCTGGTTATGCGCCTGCTGCCATTCGGCACCGAAGCTCTGCGCCACCGCGCTGACATAGGACAACGCGACACCGGCAGTGTTGGAGTTCCGCCCATCGGCGATCACCTGCAGCTCGGCGGTGCGCCCGGCTTGCAGGTCGCGCTCGAACTCCTGGCCGATCTGCACCACCAGGATGGCATCCCGGTCGTCGATGGTGGTCTTGATGTCCGAGGCCCGGTCCAGCGTTGCCACCCGGTTGAACACGCCGGAGCCGTCCAGCCGGGAGATCAGCTCGCGGCTGGCCTGGCTGCGGTCCTGATCCAGCACCGCGTAGGGCACGTTGTTGAGATCGTAGGTCGCCGCATAGCCGAACATCAGCGTCTGGATCAGCGGCGGCAGAAACACGCTGATCCGGTTGCGCGGATCCTTCAGCAGCACCAGCAGCTCCTTGGCGATCAGCGCCAGCACGCGATAGACCGATGCAAGAACCATCCGCCTCATGGCAGCCTCTTGCGGATTGCGGCCTTGGCGCCGAGCATCAGGGCGATCGCCATCAGCGCCAGAACCGCGGCGTTGGGCCAGATCACGTTCCACACATCGCCGGCCAGAAACAGCGTCTGCAGCAGCGCCACGTAATAGCGGGCCGGCAGCACATAGGTGATCGCACGGATCGCCGCCGGCATGCTGTTGAGGTCGAACAGGAAGCCCGACAGCATCATCGCTGGCAGGAAGGAGAGAAGCAGCGCCATCTGGCTGGCGACGAGCTGGCTCTTGGTCACCGCGGAGATCACCAGCCCGATGCCGAGCGAGACCAGCAGATACAGCATCGAGACGATGACCAGCACCGGGATCGAGCCGCGCAAGGGCACGCCGAACAGCACCACCCCGCCGACCACGCAAAGCGCCAGCCCGATCATTCCCATCACGAAATAGGGGATGGTCTTGCCGAGCAAAATCTCGTCGGCATGCACAGGGGTGGCGAACAGCGCTTCGAACGTGCCGCGCTCCCATTCCCGCGCGATCACCAGCGCGGTGAGAAACGCACCGATCAGCGTCATCACCAGAACGATCAGCCCCGGCACCAGAAAATAGGTGCTGTCATTGGCGGCGTTGAACCACAGCCGGCTTTCGATATCGATCGGTGCGGCGCCCACGGGGTGCCCTTCGGCGGCCCGCCGGGCCATCCATTGCCCCACCGCGCCATTGGCATAGCCCTGCACGATGCGCGCGGTGTTGGCGTCGGTGCCGTGCACCACGACCTGCACCTCGCCGCGGCCGCGCGCCGTCTCGCGGCTGAAATCGGAGCGGATGCGCACGATGCCATCCACCTCGCGGGCCCGCATCAGCCGTTCCGCCATGGCCATGGAGCGCACCGGATAAGCGTCGAAATAGGGCGAGAGCGCAAAGCCGGAGGCCAGCCCGCGCGCATCCGGAGAGGCATCCTCCAGCACCACCGCGACGGGCACGTTCTTCACGTCCAGCGACAGCCCATAGCCGAACAGCAGCAGCAAGATCACCGGCAGCACCACGCCGATGGCGATGCTGCTCGGATCGCGCATCACCTGATAGCTCTCCTTGCGCACCAGGGCGATAATGCGCTGCAGCTTGCGCGGGCCGCTATCGGCCTCCGGCTCCAGGCGCTCTGGCTGTGCGACGTCGCGTTTGGCCATGGCTTATGCGGCCTCATCCGTCTGGGCGCGGGCTTTGCGCGCCTCTTCCACGATGGCGATGAAGGCATCCTCCATGCTGGGCTTGTGGCCCTTCGCCGTCTTGGCATAGCCGCGAAGCTCCGCCGGCGTGCCTTCGGCCAGAAGCCGCCCGGCATCCATGATCACCGCCCGGTCGCAATACTCCGCCTCTTCCATGAAATGGGTGGTGATGATCACCGTGACGCCTTGCTCGGCGAGCGCGTTGATGCGGCTCCAGAACTCCCGCCGCGCCATGGGATCGGCGCCGCTGGTGGCTTCGTCGAGAAACAGAATATCCGGCTCGTGCAGCAGCGCTGCCGCCATGGCGAGGCGCTGCTTATAGCCGCCGGGAAGCTGCTCGCTGGTAAGCTTGGCAAACTCGCGCAGCTCGAACTGCGTCATCGCCCAATCCAGGCGCTGCCGCTTGCGCCGTCCGAGGAGCCCATAGGCGCGGGCGAAGAAATCCAGATTCTCGGTGACGTTGAGGGCGCCGTAGAGTGAGAATTTCTGCGCCATATAGCCGACCCGCTCCCGTGCCGAGGCCCGCGCGGTATGAAGATCGGCCCCGGCGACGCATAACGTGCCGGAGCTCGCCGGCAGAAGCCCGCACAGCATGCGGAAGGTAGTGGTCTTGCCGGCGCCGTTGGGGCCCAGCAGCCCGAAGATCTCGCCGCGCTTGACGCTGAAACTGATGTGATCGACGGCGGTGAACGCGCCGAACTTGCGCACCAGATCGTGCACCTCCACCGCTGGCCCGCGCGCCTCGCCCGGTGCCTTGTCGAGGGTCATGTCGATCTTCGCCTCGCGTTCGCCGTGACCGTGCAGCAGCACCATGAAGCCGTCTTCGAAGCGCGGCGCGGTCCGCCGCACGGCTTTGCTCGGAAGCTTCAGCGCCTTGGCTTCGGCGCCGGGGGTGGACGCCTCGGCGGTGACCAGGCGCACCTCGCCGCCATGAGGCACAGCATCGGCGATAGTCCGGTTCTGCAGCAGCTGCGCTTGTAGATTGCGGGCGTTCTGCCCTTCCGGCGGGGTCACCAGGAAGCTGCGCTTTTCGGCTTTGGCGCTGATCTCCTCCGGCTTGCCTTGCGCCAGAGGCTTGCCGTCATACAGCACCACCGTGTGATCGCAGCGCTCCGCCTCGTCCAGATAGGAGGTGCTGAGCAGCACGGTGTGGCGCTCTTCATGCACCAGATGCAGGATGATGTCCCAAAGCTCGCGCCGCGATAGCGGATCGACGCCCACCGTCGGCTCGTCGAGCAACAGAAGCTCCGGCGTGCGCACCAGCGTGCAGGCGAGGCCGAGCTTCTGCTTCATGCCACCCGAGAGCCGCCCGGCCAGCCGGTCGCGGAATGGCCCCAGCGCCGTCATCTCCATCAGCTGGTTGTAGCGCCGGGCGCGCTCCGCACCGCTTACCCCGTGCAGATCGGCATAGAGATCGAAATTCTCCTGCACGGTGAGATCTTCATAGAGGCCGAAGCGCTGCGGCATGTAGCCGATGCGGTCCTGCACTTCCTGCGGATTTTTGGCGGCGTCGAACCCGGCGACCTGAAGCGAGCCCTCGTCGGGGGTGATCAGCCCGGTGGCGAGCCGAATCAGCGTGGTCTTACCGGCCGCATCCGGGCCGACCAGCGCGGTCAGCGTGCCTTGCCTAGCCTCGAAGGAGATATGGTCGAGCGCCAGCACCGGCTCGCCCGTCTCCCGCTTGAAGCTCTTCACCACATCGCGGACGATCAGGGGAGGGGGCGCTTCGCCGGTCATTGCGTTCCCGTAGGGCTCGCAGCGGCGGCGGCTTCGGATGGGGCGGGAGCATCGGAAGAGATCGCCGGCTCTTCGCCCGTATGTGGCTTCGGCGCATCGGCCCCTAGCGGCAGCAGCACCGTCGCCGGCATGCCGAGGCGGAGCTGATCGTCCGGGTCCTTCACGAACACCCGCACCTCATAGACCAGGCTGGTGCGCAGCTCTTCCGTCTGCACCGTCTTCGGCGTGAACTCGGCCACAGGCGAGATGAAACCGACCCAGCCTTCGAACTTCTTGTCTGGTAGCCCGTCCACTTGGACGAAAGCCGCCATGCCGGGATGCACCTTTGCCAGATCGGTTTCCGACACATAGGCGCGCACCCATTTCGGGTCGGTGAGGGCAAGCGAATAGACCGGGCTTTGCGGCGTCGCCATCTCGCCCGCCTCCATCAGCCGCGAGCGGATGATGCCGTTCGACGGCGCTTTGAGAACCGCATCGGCGAGCTGCTGCTTGAGGAGAGCGAGCTGCGCCTCGTCGCCGCGAAGCTGTGCCTCGGCCTCGGCCACCTCTTCCACCCGCGGCCCGGCAATGGCGAGATCGAGCGCCTTCTGCGCCACCTCCACCTTGGCGTCGGCCACCTCCATGGCGGCCAGCGCGGTGTCGGCGTCCTGCTGGCTGGCATAGGATTTGGCGACCAGCGTCTTCTTGCGCTCGTATTGCTTCTTGGCATTCACCGCATCTGCCTTGGCGGAGGCGAGATCGGCGCGGGCCTGGGCGATTTCCTCCGGCCGGCTGCCGTTATGCAGCCGCTCCACCACGGCACGTTGTGCTGCGACCGTGGCTTCGGCCTCCGCCACTTGCGGGGCGAGGCGGCCGGTATCTAGCTTGGCCAGCACCTGGCCCTTCTCGACGTGATCGCCTTCCTCGACCAGCACCTCGGCGATCCGCTGGCTGTTGTCGAAGGCGAGCGCCGCCTGGCGCAGATCCACATTGCCGTAAAGCGTCAGCTCGTCGGAGCTGCCGTTATGGCTGGAGTACCACCACGCCAGACCGGCGGCCGCGGCAATCACGGCAAGTCCGACAATGATTAAGCGACGCCGCATGAGACCGGCCCTTCCTTTGTCTCCAACGAGACTAGGCACTGCTTCGATCTGCGTCAAATTCAAATTTTAATTTTGAATTTGAGTTATATCGCGCCGGCAGCTATGCTGCATCTATGGAAACCCGCTTTCCCAATTTGCCGCCATTGGATGCCCGCGCCTATCGCGCTGCGCGGCAGGACCGGGGCGACGGCAAGGTTCAGGCCCTGCTCGAGGCGGCCGGCCAGGTCTTTGCCGAGAAAGGACCGGACCGCGCCACGGGCAAGGAAATCGCCGAGCGCGCCGGCATCAATCCAGCGGCGGTGAACTATTATTTCGGCGGGATCGAAAATCTCTACACCGCAGTGCTGGTGAAGGCGCATGACGAGCTTTTGAGCTACGAGACCCTATCGGGCGCGACGGCAGCCGAGACCACGCCGGAGGCCAAGCTGCGGGCGTTCTTCACCGTGATTGCGGACCGGGTCACCGGCCCCAACTCCACCTCCTGGAAGCTGAAGGTGCTGAGCCGGGAGTTCCTCGCCCCATCGCCCGCCATGCAGCTGCTCCAGAACGAATTTCCCCGCAAGGCGAGCATCATACGGGCGATCGTCTCCGACCTCATGGGCCTGCCCGAGGATCACCCCCTCGTGGCCCATGGCTGCGTCAGCGTGATCGCGCCGAACATCCTTTTGGTGATCGGCGACCGCCCCACTTTGAAGATCGCCTTTCCCTATCTCCGCCTCGAGCCGGAAGATGCGCCGGTCCTGGTCGACCGCATGACCCGCTATGCGCTGGCCGGTCTCAAGGCACTCGCCGAAGAGGCGAAGAGCTAGCGCAACGTAGCCGGCTTGCCGCGTTCCGCCTTATGGGATTTAGTCGCCCGAAGACGGTCGTCACCGAATGAGTCTGGCGGGCCGTGAGCTGTTTCCATGCGAAGGTCGGAGAGCTGTGCGCCGCTGCGTCTTCCATATCGGGCTGCATAAGACGGGTACCTCGTCCATCCAGCGCAGCCTGTTTCACGTCCGCGACGCTTTGCGCGCGCGCGGCATCGGCTATTTCCCCGGCCGCGGCAACCACTCCTATCTTACCGGCTGCTTCGATGCGCGGCTGGTGGCGATGCCGCGCGTTCTTGCGCCGATGACGCCGTCCTTCGCCGCGCGCCCGGCCTTCTGGAACAGGGCCCGGCAAGAGTTCGAGCGTTACCTCGCCGAGAGCGAGGCGGAAATTGAGATCGTCTCCGGCGAGGGCTTCACCCAGCTCCCGAAGGCGAAGCTTGCAGAGCTCAAGACCTTCCTGGAACGCTATTTCGACGAAATCGAAATCATCGCTTATGTGCGGGAGCCCTTCGGCGGCTTCACTAGTCGCGCCCAGCAATTGGTGAAATCCGGCCAGAGCTTCGAAGAGATCAAGGCCGGACTTCACGCGGCGCCGGAAGGACCGGATGATCTCGTGGCGCAAAGCGTCCTGCCGAAATACCGCCTGCGGTTGGAGAAGTTCATCGAGACCTTCCCAACGGTGCATATCCGGTCCTTCGACCGTAGCGCGCTGAAGGGCGGCGACGTGGTCACCGATTTTCTGGATGTCAGCCTGGGCCGGTCGCCGGGGGAGCTTGGCGTCGAGGTGCTGCGCGCCAATGAGAGCCTCTCCAACACCGCCGTCCATCTGCTGGAAGCGATCAACCGGCGAATCCCCTATCTGAAAGGCAAGGACTATAATCCTACTCGCGCCCGCAGCATCGTGCCGGCCCTGGCCAAGCTCGATCCGGCCGACCGCTTTCAGATGCCAGGCATCGATTGGCATGAGGTCCGCGATCTCGTCGCCGAAGATGTCGTCTGGCTCGCCGAGGCAACCGAGGGCCGGATCGATTTTCGCGATACGCCGCCGCCCGCGCAGTCCGAGGCGAGCCCGCCGCAGATCGATATCGAGGCCGAGGCATTGCGCTTCCATGAGCAGGTGCGCGCTGCGGAGCAAGCCGAGCAGCGCAAGCTGGTTACCTCAAGCATCGCGCGTTTCAGGAAGCGGGGCGTTGCCCCATCCGCCGATGGCCAGCCGGTGAAGACGCTGCTCGCCCATACCGACGCCGATTTCGTGCTCGCGTCTTTGCGGGAGATGCGCGAGGCGGGATGGCGCGATTCGGTTCTGGCGCTGGTTGCCGAATACCCCTGGGCGGTGATCGCGCCGGAGCGTCAGGCGGAAGCCGAGGCAATCGCAAAGAGTCTCGCTGCTGCGCCAGCCTGAAACCGGACAAAAGAAAACCCGGCGCATCCCTCCCAGAGGACGCGCCGGGCGAATTCCTAAAAATCGGATTTAAAAAGCGGTGAGCGCTTTACTCGGCCGCAGCCGGCATAAACCGCTCGACGGTGGCGGCGAAGTGGCCGCACCAATCCTGCTTGGCCACCACGGGCCAAGCGCTGGTCTTGCCGTCCTCGGGAAGCGGCGGGTTATAGCGGCAAAGGCCGGCTTTTTCCGCGGCGCTCGAAGACGCCTTGGTTTGATTGTCGAAGAACTGGCAGTTGTCGCAAGCGCAAGTGGTCATGAGAATGCCTCCTCATCTCAACCGTGAAATCCAGACACCGGTGAAACGCAGAGCGCTGCCTACCGGTTCTCGCCCAAAGAGAAATTTAAGTTAGAACCGTTCCAAGATTCCGTCAACCGGCGAGCGGTGCGAAATGCGATAAAACGGGTAAAACCGAATTAAGGAGGGGGCGATGCCGAAGCGAATGTTGGGAAGAGACTGGACCGGGAAGATCGCGAGTGCCTCGGTGCTCGTCGAGGTGGCGACGGGCCTTGCGCTTGTTTTTCTGCCCACTCTCGCGGTGCGGCTGCTGTTTGGCGCCGATCCGCAAGGCGTCGGGCTCCCCGCCGCGCAGCTCGCCGGCATTGCGCTTCTGGCGCTTTGCATTGCCTGCTGGCCGGCACGGCGCCAGCACAGCGCGCTCCTGGCCCTGTTTGCCTATAATCTTGGCGCTTTCCTGTTCCTACTCTACCTGGGCATCCGGGGCGAGACCGTCGGACCGCTGCTCTGGCCGGCGGTGATCCTGCATGGCGTCTTCACGCTCGGCTTCGGCCGCGTGCTGCAGCTCTCGCGTATTTCCGGCTGACCGGTTTCATGGCGCCTCGTCTCTGGCGCCAAATGGCAAGACGCAAGGCTGCTCCCGGCGCTAGCGCGCACCCCGAAGAGGACGCGCCCGGAATTACAGCCTATAGTTGCGATCCTCAGCCTTGCCTGCCGGACACAGAAGCATGGAATTTCGCGGGAGTATCGAAATGCCGATCCGAACAGTCGACTTCGCCAAAGCGGCCTGGCTTGGCTTCAGCCTTGCCGCGCTCGTCTTCGCCGCGCCGGCAGCCGGGGCGGAAGATTGGCCGGATATCCGCGAGGCCAAGGAGATCGCCGAAGAGGGCTTCGTCTACGGCCTGCCCATCGTGATGAATTACGGCGTGATGTACGAATACGCCATCGACAAGACCTCCAGCCAGTACAAGGCGCCGTTCAACCACATCAAGAACGACTCGCAGGTCTACACCTACAAAGACACCGCTGTGGTCACGCCCAACAGCGACACGCCCTATTCCATGGGCTGGATGGATCTGCGGGCCGAGCCTATCGTGATCTCGGTGCCGAAGGTGGCGAAGAAGCGCTACTACTCGGTGCAGCTCGTCGACGGCAACACCTTCAACTACGGCTATATCGGCAGCCGGGCGACGGGCAGTAAGCCCGGCAGCTATATGGTGGTCGGGCCCAGCTGGCAGGGCGAGGCGCCGAAAGGCATCGACAAGGTGTTCCGCTCCTCCACCGATTTCTCTCTCGCCATCTTCCGCACCCAGCTTTTCGATCCCGCCGATATCGACAACGTCAAGAAGGTTCAGGCCGGCTACAAGATGCAGCCGCTGCACAGTTATCTCGGCACTGCCGCGCCGCCCGCCGCAGCGACGGTCGACTTTCCGAAGATCGACAAGGATCTGATGAAGACCAACTTCTTCGAGTATCTCGACTTCGCGCTGCAATTCGCGCCGCCTGCCGAGAACGAGAAGGAGATCCGCGCCAAGCTCGCCAAGATCGGTGTCGGCCCGGACAAGACATTCGATTTCCATCAGCTCCCTCTCGGCCACCGCATCGAGATCGGTCTGGGCATGAAGCAAGGGGCCAAGAAGGTCGCCAACTATCTCGCCAAAGGCGCCGCCGACATCAATGGATGGAAGCTCGGTTCCTGGTTCGGCGATGCCGCCTTCTATGACGGCGATTGGCTGAAGCGAGCTGCTGGCGCCAAGGGCGGTATCTATGGCAACGATGCGGTCGAGGCCACCTATCCGCTCGCGCATACCGACGCCGACGGTAAGCCGCTCGATGGCAGCGAGGCCAATTACACACTGACCTTCGCAAAAGGCGATCTGCCGCCGGTCAACGCCTTCTGGTCGGTGACCATGTATGACGGCAAGACCCAGCTGCTGATCAAGAACCCGATCGACCGCTATCTGATCAATTCGCCGATGCTGCCGGACCTCAAGAAGAACGAGGACGGCTCGCTGACGATCTATATCCAGAACAAGTCGCCGGGGCCGGAGAAGGAATCCAACTGGCTGCCGGCGCCGGACGGTCCGATCTACATGGTGATGCGGCTCTATTGGCCGAAGACCGAACCGCCCTCGATCCTGCCCGTCGGCAACGGCAGCTGGAAGCCACCCGTCATCAAGAAAGCCGCGAAGTAGCGAGCCGCACCTACCGCCGGGGCGAAATGCCGTGGCGCCGGATATAGGGCGAGACGTGGAGCAGCGTCCTTGGGTTATGCGCAAACACCGACGTCATCGACCTGCTCCCTGCGTGGGCCTTGGGGGCCGGCCTTCTTCGCCAATTTTAGGGCCGGACTCTAGCACAACTCTTCCGAGAGAGTGTGGAATTTGCAACAGACTCCCCAGTGCCATCAAGAAAAGCTAAGCTTCACGGCTGGTTCGTTTGAAAAACATCAGCTCGTCTCGAGAGCTAACGCTCTAAGTACTTTGCATTGAAGAAAGTAAAGGGAGGTGAGGAATGTCCAAGATAGCAATGTTGGCGAGAGCATTGGCTGCCGGAATGCTGATCGCTCTCATCCCGCAATCCGCCCTGGCCCAGGAGGCGGAGGAGACCAAGCCGAACATCCTCGTCATCTGGGGCGACGATATCGGCCAGGGAAATATCAGCACCTACACCAAAGGGCTGATGGGCTACAAGACCCCCAATATCGACCGTGTCGCCAATGAAGGCATGGTCTTCACCGATTATTACGGCGAGCAAAGCTGCACCGCGGGCCGGTCCTCCTTCATCACCGGTCAAAGCGTGTTCCGCACCGGCCTTTCCAAGGTCGGCTTGCCCGGCGCCGATCTCGGGCTTCGTGCTGGGGATCCGACCATCGCCCAACTGCTCAAGCCGCTCGGCTATGCCACCGGCCAGTTCGGCAAAAACCATCTCGGCGACAAGAACGAGTTCCTGCCGACGGTGCACGGCTTCGACGAGTTCTTCGGCAACCTCTATCACCTGAACGCCGAGGAGGAGCCGGAGAACGAGGACTATCCAAAGGATCCGAAATTCCGCGAGACCTTCGGCCCGCGCGGCGTGCTCCACACCTACGCGACCGACACGGATGACGAGACGGTGGATCCGCGCTTCGGCAAGGTTGGCAAGCAGACCATCGAGGATACCGGGCCGCTGACCAAGAAGCGCATGGAGACCATCGATGACGAGACCGTCCAGGCCGCCATCGCCTTCATCACCAAGCAGGTCGAGGCCGGTGTGCCGTTCTTCGTCTGGTGGAACGGCACCCATATGCATTTCCGCACCCATGTGCCGGAGAAGGATCGCGGCATTTCCGGCCAGGACGAGTATTCCGATGGCATGGTGCTGCATGATCGCCAGGTCGGTCAGCTTTTACAGGCGATCGACGACCTTGGCGTCGCCGACAATACGATCGTGTTCTACTCGACCGATAACGGACCGCATCAGAACACTTGGCCGGATGCGGCGACCACGCCGTTCCGCAGCGAGAAGAACACCAATTGGGAGGGCGGCTGGCGCGTGCCGGCCATGGTGCGCTGGCCCGGCCATATCGAACCGGGCTCGGTCTCCAATAAGATCATGCACCACATGGATTGGATGCCGACCCTGCTGGCTGCGGCCGGCGAGCCCGATATCAAGCAGAAGCTGCTCGACGGCTATCAAGCCGGGCCGGAGGAATACAAGGTCCATCTCGATGGCTACAACTTCTTGCCCTATCTGACGGGCGAAACGGAAGACGCACCGCGCAACGAGATCTTCTATTTCTCCGACGACGGCGACCTGATGGCCTTGCGCTATAACGATTGGAAGGTCGTGTTCCTCGAGCAGCGCGCCAATGGAACGTTCAGGATCTGGGCGGAACCCTTCACCGAGCTTCGTGTGCCGAAGCTATTCAATCTCCGCCGCGATCCCTATGAGCGGGCCGACGTCACCTCCAACACCTACTATGACTGGGCGCTGTCGCGGGCGTTTGTGCTGGTTCCGGCCCAGGCCTATGTCGGCAACTTCCTGAAGACCTTCGAGGACTACCCGCCGCGCCAGCGGCCGGCGAGCTTCACCGTCGGCGGTCAGATGGAAGCGCTGGAGAAGTCGTTGGAGAAGCTCGGCACCAACCCGCAATAGGCGGAGCTTAAGCCGGCCGGCATTCTCTCATGCCGGCCGGTGCTGTTTCCTAAGCGAACAGCGAGAGCTTATCGAAGCGCTCGGCCAGCAGGTAATAGACCGTCACGCGGTTCTTGTTGCGGACCCGCTTCATGCGCGCGCCGATCTCGGCAATCGCGGCATCGAGTTCGGCATCCGGGGCGGTGAGCTTCAGCTTCTTTTTCAGGAAGCTCTCGCGCACCCGGTCCAGCTCCGATTGGTCGGAATAGGAGACCAGCGAAGCGTCCCGACTCTGCAAGGCAATGCCGAGATAGCGCACGATGCCGTCGATCGCCGTGTCGCTGGCGTCCGGGACATATTTCTTCACATCCGCCGCCCAGTTCTTTTTCGGTGCCGCCCGGCTGCTCGACTTGGCAGCAGACTTGGTCGTCGATTTGGCGGCCGCTTTAGGCGCTGCCTTGGTCGCCGTTTTGGCCGGTTCGGCAGCAGTATCGCGCTTCACCGAGCTCCCGCTGGAGCTCAGCGCTTGAGCGGCGGCGACCGGCTCCGGTGCCGAAGCGCCCGCGGCCACGTCGGACTCGCCCTCGCCGCGCACCGGGATCTCCTCCGAAGGTGCGGACAGGATGCCGGTGCGGAACAGAATGCCGGCAACGCCCGCGCCGATCAGCGGCGCGATGATGAATAGCCAAAGCTGGCTCTCCGCCTCCGGATTGGTGGAATGGCCGACAATGGCCGGTCCGATAGAGCGGGCCGGGTTCACCGAGGTTCCGGTGATGTTGATACCCAGCAGATGCAGGGCGATCAAGGTCAGGCCGATGGCGAGTCCCGCGATCCCCACCGGTGCGCCCTTCTGGGTGACGCCGAGAATGCAGACCAGAAACAAGAAGGTGCCGACCATCTCGAACAGGAAGGCCGCGCCCATGCTGTATTCGCCGAAATTGCCGGCGCCGAAGCCGTTTTGCCCCAAGCCGCCATCCCAGCCCGACGCCTTGCCGGACAGGATGAAGAACAGCACCGTGGCACCCGCCAGCGCACCCAGCACCTGGGCGATCACATAGAGGACGAAATCGCCGAAGCCCATGCGCCCCGCGCACAGCGCGCCGAAGCTGACCGCCGGGTTGATGTGACAGCCGGAGACCTGCCCGATGCCATACGCCATGGCGATCAGCGCAAGACCGAAGGCCGATGCAATTCCGAGCACGTCGATCGCGGTGGCGCCACTGCCCATGCCGGCAATGACGGCCGCGCCGCAGCCGATCAGCACGAGGGCTGCGGTGCCGATGAATTCTGCAAAAGCCTTTTGCATCTTTCCCCCCTTGAGGATGTTGGCAGCCGCCGGGCCCTAGATGCGGGAAGGGCGGCTCGAAGCCGCTACTTAGGCCGAATTTCGGAGGCCGGTCTATGACCTGGAAGCCTCACTGCCGCGCTTCTTTGCAGGGCCTTTGAACGGCCCGAAAGCGGATGCCCGCTTATGCCTTCGCCTGCGCCTCGGTCAGCACGATGATGCCATCCTCGTCGCAGACCACCACATCGCCATCCTCGACCGAGGCCCCGGCGATATCGATGCGCAACGCCACCGAGCCTTCGCCCCGGCGCACCGATTTGCGGGGGTTGGTTCCCAGCGCCTTGATTCCGATATCGATTTCGGCAAGCGCGGCGCTGTCGCGGACGCCGCCGAGCACGATGATGCCCTCCCAGCCATTCTTGGCCGCTTCCCCGGCGACGAGATCGCCCAGCACCGCGCAGCGCAGACTGCCGCCCGCGTCCACCACCAGAACCTTGCCGGTGCCGTCGGTCGCCACCTGCTCCTTGATGCGGGAATTGTCCTCAAAGCATTTCACCGTGGCGACCGTGCCGCCGAAGCGCCGCTTGCCGCCGAAATCGCGGAAGATCGGCGACGGTACCCGCGCCTCGTCGAGGAACTGGTCGTAGAGATCGCAGGTGGATTTGCTGAGGCACGGATAGGTCATGGCGGTCCTTTGGATGCGGCCCTTTAGATGCGGTGATTGGAATCGAGATTCGGACAGAGCGGGTGCGAAAGAAACGGAAGGCTCATCTTCGCCGGACAAGAGGCGCCTTCCGCACGGTTCTGCGGATACATGAAGTCTTCATTCTTAAGCCACTGCACATCGGCAAAAAATCCACTTCTGTCGGGAATTTTCTGTCCACAGCGCATGTGGATAGCCCCAGCGCTATAGCGCACCGGTAGTGTCGGGAGTGGGTTTCAACTAGCATCGAAGACGCCGGAAACGCTGCTGAGAGAGGCAGCTCGGCTTGTCGTGTTGCGTCGTGTTTGTTCGCGTTGCGTTTGCGTATCGCGGTGGAAACGGACTGGATATGCGGCCACGGCTAGCAAGGGCATGGCCAAGGCCGCAGCAAGCGGGGAGATGGCCAGAATGGCAACCGACGAGTTCCGGCTCTCTGAGTCGAATGGGGCGTATATCGGGCCCGGTGTGACGTTTAAAGGCGAGATTTCCGGGCCTGAAAAGATGGTCGTCGAGGGAACCGTGGAAGGCGACGTTACGGCGGGGTCGCTGCATATCGGGCCGGCGGGCGCGGTGAGGGGCAATGTCGTCGCCAACGAGGCCGATGTTCAGGGGATCCTGTCCAGCAATGTCGAGGTCAAGGAGCTTCTGCTGCTCCGTTCCACCGGCCGGGTCGAGGGGCAGGTGCATTGCGGCGACTTCCAGGTCGAGCGTGGGGCGGTTCTGGCAGGCGATTTCTCCTGCGGCGACGAGCAGGCGGCGACCGAACGTGCCGCAGCGCAATCGGCTCAAGCGGCGCAAGCCCCCGAACAGCAGCCGGAGCCACAGCCGCAACCGGAACCGCAGCCCGAACCTGTACCGGAGCGTGCAGCGAAGCCGGCAAAACCCGCAAGCCCGATGCCCGATACCGAGCTGCACGCGGCGGAGTAGCGGCGCTTAGTTCCGGGTGATGGCGACGCCCCAAGGCGCGGTGCCGGTGGGGATCGACTTGATCACTTTCAGGCTGTCGACGTCGATCACCGACACGTCGTTGCTATTGCCGTTGGTGGCGAAGAGAAGCTTCTGGTCGGGGGTGAAGGCGAGTTGCCAGACCCGCTTGCCGACCAGCAGATAGTCGATCACCTCGAACGTCTTGGCGTCGATCACCGCAACGCGGTTGGCCGGCCCCAGCGCCACGAAGGCTTTGCTGCCGTCGGCGCTGACGCGCACCCCGACCGGCTGCACATAGTCGGGCTGCACGCCTGGCACGTCGAAGCCGATGGTCTTGATGATCTCTTTGGTCTTGGCGTCGATCACCGATAACGTGCCGGAGACTTCCGAGGTCACCCAGAGCTGCGACCCGTCGGCGGTGAACTCGGCGAAGCGCGGCCGCGACCCGACCAGCACATTGTCGGTGATCTCGAAGCTTTCGGTGTCGATGAAATGCGCCATGTTGGTGGTCTCCGAGGTCACCACCACGGTCTTCCCGTCGGGGCTGACGCCGACGCCTTCCGGCTCCACGCCCACCGCGACCTCGGCGATCATCTTCTCCGTATCGAGATCCACCACGGTGAGCTGGTCGTCGTCCTCGTTGGCGATATAAACCGGGCTGCCCGAGGGGTGGATGTTGAGCAGTTCCGGATCGGGGCCCGAAGGCAGATTGCCGACGATCTCGTGGGTCGCCACGTCGAGCACCTGCACCGTGTTGGAATCGCTGGCGCAGATCAGCACATGCTTATCGTCATGGGTCAGGATGATGCCGCGCGGCCGCTCGCCGACGATGATGGTCTCCAGCACCTGCAGCGTCTCGCTGTCGATAACGGTGAGGGAATTCCCCTTCTCGTTGGAGACATAGACGGTGTAGCCGGATGCCGGCCCTGCCGCAGATAGGGCGGATAACGCCAAGGCAAATGCGGCGCCGATCGCGCCCAACCTCATGGACATAAACATTCCCTCCCGTGGCGCTTCGCTCGCGCCCTTCATTGCATTTTGCATGCGCTCTCCGGCGCATCGAACCCAAGCGTATCAGTGACCGATTTCGGATGCAGGAAGCCTTCTTGCGGCGACACCGAGACCGGTAGCTCCGGCCCGGCCACGATGATCGGCTGGCGCATCTGCCCGTCCCATTTGCGGAAGCTCACCTTGCGCCCTTTGAAGGCCGCAAGCTCCAGCTTGTCGCTGCGCAGGAACGCATCTATCTTGCCGAAATCGTTCGTGCCGACCCGCGAGGCAGCCTCGCCGATCGCCCGCACTGCCAGCCAGGCCTGATAGTCGACTGGCAGCATGAAGCGGTGGGCGAAGCGCTGAAACCGGTTCTGCATTTGCGTCGCGCCCCATTGCTCATGCGCCGGATGCCAGCTCATCGCCCGCAAGCCCGCCGTGCCGGCAACGGGCCGCGCATCCCAGCTGCGATAGGGCAGATAGGGGCCGAAGATCTCGCTGCGATCCGCCACCAGCAGCACGTCGTAATCGGGAACGTTCTGGGTGAAGACCGGCATCTGCCGCTGGATCAGCTGCTGGCCCGTATCGGAGCGCCGCGCGCCCGGCGTCTCCTGGTATTCGCGGGTGGCGACGATGCGCGCGCCGAAGCGTTTGGCCGCGCGCTGCAGCATCCGGAGATAGGCCTGGTCTTTCGGATAGGGGCCGCTCACCACGAACCAGCGCTGCCACTGCTTCCAGACCAGATACTGGGTCAGCGCATCCGCCAGCATGGCGAGATCCGGCGCGGTATGCAGCACATTGGCCCGGCAATCCGCCTGGCGCAGCGCCACGTCCTCGGCGCTGACATTGAACAGCAGGATGTCCTTGCCCTTTGCCGCATCGGACAATGCAAGCAGCGTTTCCGCCGGCGCATCGACCAGAATGAAATGATGCCCAGTCTCGGCGAGCTTTTCGAAAGCCGCCACCGCATCGCCCCCGATCGGCACCTCTTTCACGTCGAGCGAGAAATGCTGCTTGGTGAACTTGCCCGTCGTGTTGTTGTCCTTCAGCGCGATTCTAGCCCCGGCAATCCCGAGATTCTCCGGCCGTGTATTCAGGCGAGAGAGAGGGATCGGGCGTTTCACCGCCTGCGCGATATAGCCGATGGGAATCTCGGAGACGCCGCCGGCCTCATTTGCCGGCTGAGCCGCCGATCCGCCGGGTGCCGGCAAGGCGATTACAAGCCCGAGCAGGGCGATTAGGAGGCTGTCGCGAAGATTTAATGTAACGCGCCGCCACAACGGGGGTGGCGCCTCTCGGCGTTGTCCTCCCCCTCGCGTCTGCGGCCGGCTTCGCTTATGAACCTGCATATAAAACCTTTTGACCGCAACGGCCTACGCCAACACCGAGGCTTCCGGAAGCCTCCCCGGCAAGCTTCTCGCAAATCCTTGAGCCAGGAAAATCTTCCCGAAAAACGAGAAGAGAAACGGAAATCTGAGATAGCATACATGGCAAGGATTATTGACAAAATGACGCACCCCGCGCAGTCTTTTTTCGCCGTGTGCTGACAGAACGGCCGGATGAACCGGCCGAGCGGCACCGGTCGAACGGGAGGAAAAAATGGGGTGTTTAAGGACAGCGGCCACGCTGAGTGGTGCGCTATTGCTCGGTGTCGCGAGCTTCGCCGGCCCGGCGCTCAGCGGTAGCGAAATCGAGAATGCGACCACTAAAAAAGTGAAGCCGGCGCCGGTTCCCTCGGTGAGCCAGGATCAGCTCAGCGCGGCGGCGGGTGACGCCAACAACTTTCTTCATACCAACGGCAATTACGATCAGACCCGCTATTTTCCGGGCAAGCAGATCGACAAATCCAATGTCGGCAAGCTTCATCCGGCATGGATCTTCCAGACCGAGGTGAAGGAATCCCTGGAGACGACGCCGATCGTCGTCGATGGGGTGATGTATGTGACCACCTCCTTCAATCACGTCTATGCGCTGAACGCCAAGACTGGCGAGGAGTATTGGCACTACACCCACAAGATGGGGCCGATCACCACCTATTGCTGCGGCCCCAACAACCGCGGCGTCGCCATCTACAAGGACAAGGTCTATATGGGCACCCTCGACGCCAAGCTGGTGGCGCTGGATGCCAAGACCGGCAGCCTCGTCTGGGAGACTGAGATCGCCGATCCAGAGCTCGGCTATAGCGAGACCATGGCCCCGACCGCCGTGGATGGCAAAATTCTGATCGGCACCAATGGCGGCGAATACGGTATCCGCGGCTTCGTCCGCGCTTACGATGCCGAGACCGGCAAGCAGGTCTGGAACTTCCACACCATCCCGGAAAATTCCGTCGGCGTCTGGGCCACCCACGATGCCACCGGCAAGGACATGCATCGCGACATCAAGGCCGAGAAGGCGGCGCTGAAGAAGCTGGGCGATCCGTACGAGACCCTCGGCGGCGGCGTCTGGCAGAACCCGGCTGTGGATCTTGAAGCCAAGCGCATCTACTTCGTGGTCGGCAACCCGTCTCCCGATCTCGACGGCTCGATCCGTCCGGGCGACAACCTCTACACCGACTCTCTCGTCGCGGTGGATCTGGAGACTGGCGAGTATGTTTGCCACTTCCAGTACATCGCCCACGATGTCTGGGATCTGGACTCGGTCAGCCCGCCGATCCTGCTGGACGTGAAGAACGAAGACGGCGAGACCGTCCCCGGCGTGATCCATGCCGGCAAGACCGGCAATGTCTACGTCCATAACCGGGACGATTGCAGCCTGATCCGCTTCTCCGAGCCGATGGTCGATCAGACCGGCATGTGGACCCTGCCGACGCCGGAAGGCGCCAAGATGCTGCCCGGCGCCAATGGCGGCGTGGAGTGGTCGCCCATGGCGGTCAATCCCGATCTCGGCCTGACCTATGCGGTCAACCTGCATCAGCCGATGACCTACCATGTCGAGAATTCGGCCTATCCGGGCGGCAAGCTGTGGCTTGGTGGCGCCTTCAAGGTGATCCCGGGCTCCGAGCAGTTCGGCAACGTCACCGCCGTCGACTACAACACCGGCAAGATCAAATGGCAGGTGAAGACCCCGCTGCCGATGATGGGCGGTGCCCTCACCACCGCCGGCGGTCTCGTCTTCACCGGCGAGGGCGACGGCTGGTTCCGCGCCTACGATGCGGAGAATGGCGACGTGCTGTGGTCGTTCAATGCCGGTGCCGGCGTCAACGCGCCGCCCGCCTCCTATGCGGTGGACGGCAAGCAATACATCGTGGTCGGTGCGGGCGGTAACACCCAGATCGACTTCAAGCGCGGCAACAACATCATCGCCTTCACGGTCGATTGATCGTTGCCGGCAACGACACGCTGTTGCGGCAAGGACGGGGCGTTTCGCTCCGTCCTTTTCGCGACCGCTGAAGAACACGGTTGAGATGGGGAATTTCGATGAATTTGTTTGCTCGCGCCATGGCTTTGGCGCTGTGTCTTGCCGCTGCGTTCGCCAGCGGAAATCTTCTCGCCCAGGAGGCACCGGCCAAGGCGGCGATCTGCGCCGGTTGTCACGGGGCGGACGGCGTTCCGATCAATAAGGAGACGCCGGTCATCTGGGGGCAGAACGAGGGCTATCTCTATCTGCAGCTTCGCGACTTCAAGAAGGGCTTCCGCAAGAACCCCATCATGGAGCCCATCGCGGCCCAGCTGGAGAAGTCCGACATGCAGGAACTCGCTGCCTATTTTACCAAGCAGAAATGGCCCAATCTCGGCCAGCCTTCGGCCCCCGACGATGTCACCAAGATGGCGCAGACCGCTGCCTCCTCGATTGGCTGCCGCGGCTGTCACCTCGATCATTTCCAGGGCGACGGCACCACGGCGAGGCTCGCCGGCCAGTCGGAGGAATACCTGCATAAGACCATGCTGGCCTTCCGAGACGGCAGCCGCGGCAACAATCCCGGCATGTCGGATCTGATGAAATCCGCCTCGAAGGACGACATCGCCGCGCTGGCGAAATATCTCGCCGGGCTGCAGATCGACGCCTATCTCGGAAACCGCTAGCGGCGTTAGCGGGCGGCCAGCTTCTCCCGCAAAGCGGTGAGGGAAGTCAGGTCGCTCGCCCGCTTGCCCTGGCTGTCGCGCAAGGTCTTGTCGGCGCCGTGTTCGAGCAGCAGATCGACCGCCGCGGCATGATCCAGCTCCGCGGCGATCATCAGCGCGGTGCGCCCGCGATTATCCTGATCGTCGACCTTGGCGCCGCGCTCCAGAAGCAGGGCGATGACCTTCTGCATGTCGCGTAGGCCCGCTTCGCTGGAATAGCCCGCCGCCCACATCAGCACGGTCAGATCGTTGCCGTAGCGGGCGTTGACGTCCACGCCATTATCCAGAAGCAGCTCGGTCAGCTGGGTGAAGCCCCGCCCCGCCGAATAGACGATGGCGGTCTTGCCGGTCTCGTCGATCCGGTTGGGATCGGCGCCTTGCCCGATCAGGAAGGTGGCGATCGGCATGCTGCCCATATAGGCGGCCGCGCCGAGCGGTGTGATCCCGCTGCGGCCGGGGAGGTCGACCTTGGCCCCGTGCTTGACCAACAGCTCGACCACATCCATCCGCCCGGTCTCCGCCGCCTTGTAGAGCGCGGTCGAGTCGTCCAGATCGCGGGCGTCGATTGCCGCGCCCCGTTCGAGGAATACGGCGGCCAGCTCCGGCTGTCCCGCCTTTGCCGCATGGGCCAGCGGATTGGCGCCGAAGCGGTCCCGCGCCTGTAGCGAGGCGCCGTCTTCGAGCGTCAGCAGAGCCAGTTTCTCGCACCCCTTATCGGTGGCGGAGAACAGCATATTGTTGCGTTCGATGGGGCTGGCATGACGCGCGATCTGGGCGTAGCTCTCCTCCAGAATCACGCAGTCCTTGTCGTTGGCAAGCGCCGCATTCGGCAGCGCGGCACTGAGGAGTGTGCCAAGAAGCAAGGCCGGATGCGTCAGCGAGACTGTCACGCGCCGAAAGGTCATGGGCTCAATTTTACTGGCTCTGTTTGACGCCGTCGAGTTGAAACCACAGCGCCCGCCGCGAGCGCTTATTTCTTCTTGGTCACGCGGTGGATCTCGATGCCGCTATTTTCGCATCCCGACTGGCTGACGATGCGCTGCACCGGCTCGGCATAGGCATTCATCCCCGCCGCGTCCTGCTTCTGATAGGTGATGAAGCGGTTGTAGCAGATGTCGTTCTGGCGAAGCTTCGGCGCGTTCTCCACCAGGATCGGCCGGCTGCCTTTGAACGTGTTGCGGATGATCTTCACGTTGCGGATCTCCGCCCTCTTGCCGCTCACCATCAGCCCGTCGCCCTGATTGTCGATGAACTGATTATTCTCGATGCGGATATTGGCGATGCCCGTGGAGCGCTTGTCCGGCTCCAGATCGATGCCGGAAGCCGGCGCCGTGCCATGAGTGTTCTGGAAGATGGAATCCCGCACCAGCACGTTCGTGGCCGAGATGATCGACAGCCCTTGGCGCCGGTTCTGATCGGCATTCACCCCGCAGAAGCGGATATCGCTGGCGCCGGAAACATAGAACCCATCGCCCCACATATGCGTCGCGCTGACCCCGGCGATGGTGATATGGCGCGCATCTCCGGCGATGCGGATGCCCATGCCCCATTCGCCGCCTTTGCCCTTATGTTCCTTGCGGTCGCCCAGCAGCGTGCCGCCGGTGATGTTGACCTGCGAGATGCCCTGGACCATCAGCACCGAATAGCGCTGCGAGCCGGTCGGGATCGCCTTCAGCACCGCCCCATCGGCGAGCTTGAAGGTCATGTCGCTGCCGAGGCTCAGCCGCTTCTTCACCGTGTCGACCAGATAGACGCCCTTCGGGACATAGACCATGCCGCCCGTGCCGGCGACCTTTTGGATCGCGCGGCGGATCGCATTGGTGTCGTTGGTCTTGCCGTCGCCCTTGGCGCCCATATCCTTGACGTTCACCACCAAGGAGGTGCGGGGCGTCACATCGCAGGAGGGCGAAGCATCGGCCGCCGCCGGGGCAGGGCCCACAAGCCCGATGGCCAATGCACAAGATGCGGCGATGCCGATCGCCGCGCAGCCTCGTTTCGTCATCGATGGTCCTTTCTCGCCTCGGCGCCCCTGAGAGATCACGGAAGCCGCAAAGCTTGCAAGAGAGCTTTCGAGAGCCGGGTGGCCGGGATGAGGCCACGATCAGCGATATTTACCTATAATTTCAGTCGGAAAGAGGCGCGCGTGGCATTATCCCTTGCCAGATTGGCCTTGACCGGCCTTTTGCGCCTCATAGGGTTTGCAAACCGGCGCAGAGCCCCCCAAATTCCTGCCGCGCCGGGATAAGCCGAGGTCCGGGGGCCGATATTCGGAAGGATAGAGTCTTCGCCATGACGCCCAACGTGACGAATGATCTGCCCGGCTTTGCCTGTCATGGCGGCGTTGCGCGATGCCGGCATGTTCGGTCGATGCAAGCTTTTCTCGCCGCGTCCTTTTTTCTCCTGGTTTGCGCCGTCCCGGCGAGCGCCCAGACCGATGCGCCGCCGGTCGAGACGGAAACCGCCAAACTGTCCCCCGTGGTCCGCGAGCTGGAGCTGTCGGCGACCGTCACCTCGCCGCGCGCTTCGCAGATTTCCACCTCGGTTGATGGACTGGTCAGCGCCATCTATTACGATAGCGGTGCCGAGGTGAAACAGGGCGATCTTCTCTTGGAGCTCGATGCCGAGATCGAAGAGGCGGCCTACAGCCAGGCCGAGGCTCTGACCCATCAGGCCGAAGCCGAGCTTGCCGATTCCAAGCGCCGCTTGCGGATCGCCGACAAGCTCGCCTCGCGTAATTACGGCACCCAGAATGAAGCCGAGGCGCGCGCCGCCGAGGTCGAGATCGACACCGCCGCGCTGGAGAGCCGCAAGGCCGAGCTCGCCCGCCGCGCCGCGATTCTGGAGCGCCACAAGCTGCGCGCGCCTTATGACGGCATCATCTCCGAACGCATGGCCGAGCTCGGCCAATGGCTTGCCACCGGCACGGCCGCCTTCGAGCTTGTAGCGATGAAAGGCCTGCGTATCGATGCGCCGGTGCCACAGCAATATTTCGCGCAAGTCAGCAAGGGCGCCGAGGCGAGCCTGGTGTTCGACGCCATCCCCGGAAAAACCTTCCCGGCGAAGATCGGTGCGCTGATCCCGGTCAGCGATCCCGATGCCCGCACCTTCACCTTGCGGGTGCTTCCCGTCGACGAGAATCTGCCCATCACCCCGGGCATGTCGGCCCGCACCAAACTCAAATTGAAGACCGGCGACGAGGATGTTGTGGTCAGCCGCGATGCGCTGATCCGCCATCCCGACGGACGTATCACCGTCTGGGTGGTCGAGGAAGAAGACGGCGTCGCTCAGGTCAAGGAACGCAAGATCGAGATCGGCCTCGCCTTCGGCGGCATGGTGCAGGTGCTCTCCGGCCTGAAGGACGGCGAGCAGGTGGTGGTGCGCGGCAATGAATCCTTGCACGAGGGGCAAGCCGTCCGGCTTGCCAGCTAACCGCCATGGCTAGAGGCACGAATAATAAAAGGGGCAAGAAAGGATCCTGCCCGGGTGTTTGAACGGATCGTTACGCACGGAACCCTGGTCGCAGTCGCCACGCTGATCATTTGCGTGCTCGGCATCGTCGCCGCATTCCGTATTCCTGTGCAGATGATCCCGGATCTGGAGGTCCGCACCGTCACCGTCCAGACCCGCTGGTCTGGCGCCACGCCCCAGGATATCGAGAAGGAAATCCTGATCGAGCAGGAGGAATATCTCCGCTCGATCCCCAGCCTGGAGCGGCTGATCGCCCGCGCCGAAAGCGGCAGCGCCGAGATCGAGCTGGAATTTCCCTACGATATCGATCTCAACGAGACGCTGATCCGCATCAACAATGCGCTGAGCCAGGTTCCCTCCTACCCGGAGAATGTCGACCAGCCGCGCATCTTCGCCAGCTCGTTCAGCGCCAATTCCTTCATGTTCTTCCGGGTCTCGCCGCTGCCCGGAAATCCGCGCCAGCTCGATATGGATATGATGCTCGACTTCGTCGAGGACGAGGTGCGCCCGCGGCTTGAGAACGTGCCCGGCGTGGAAAATGTCCGCGTCGGCGGCGGCGCGGAAAAGCAGATTCAGATCGTCTTCGATGCCGCCGCTCTGGCCGAGCGCAACCTGTCGCTGACTGAGGTGCGTGAAGCGGTCCGCAACCGGAACCGCGACACCTCCGGCGGCGAGATCGAAAGCGGCAAGCGGCGCTATCTGCTGCGCACCATCGGCCGCTTCGACGATCCGGACTCGCTCAAGGATCTGATCATCGCCCGGCGCGGCGGCACCATTATCCGCCTGGGCGACGTGGCCGATGTGAAGCTCGGCCATTTCGAGATCTACCAGCGGGCTTTCGTCAACGAGCGGCCGATCATCTTCGTCTCTATCCGCCGCGAGCCGGGCTCCAATGTCATCGCCATCAAGAAGGCGATCATGGAGCAGGTCGGGCCGATCAACGAGGATATCCTGAAGCCGACGGGGATGATCCTGGAGAAGACCGCCGACGACGTCACTTATGTCGAGGCCTCCATCGCCAATGTCTGGACCAACCTCGCCATCGGTGCGGTGCTGGCCACGCTGGTGATGTATCTATTCTTGCGATCGCCGCGCGCCACGCTGGTCGGCATCCTCGGTATTCCCATCTGTACCATCGCGGCCTTTATCGGGCTGGCGCTCGCGGGCCGCACCATCAACGTCATCTCGCTGGCCGGCGTCGCCTTCGCCATCGGCATGACCTTGGACAATTCCATCGTCGTGTTGGAAAGCATCGACCTGGAGCGAAGGCGCGGGCTCGACCGCTTGCGCGCCGCCATCGAAGGCGTGCGCAAGGTCTGGCCTGCTGTGCTCGCCTCGACCCTGACCACCGTGCTGGTCTTCGTGCCGATCCTGTTCATCGCCGAGGAGGCCGGCCAGCTCTACTCCGACATCGCGATTGCGGTTTCCGCCTCGATCCTCGCCTCCATGCTGGTCGCCATCATGGTGATCCCCACCGCCGCGGCCTATCTCGATCTCGCCGCGCAAGGCAAGACTGCGGGCGCAGGCCGCGGCGACGGCCTCATCGTGCGCGGCGTCTCCTGGCTGACCGCAACGGCATTCCGCCGCTTCGCCGTCATCGCTGGCGTGATTGCCGCCAGCGTCGTGGTCATCGTGTTACTCACCCCGCCGGCCGAATATCTGCCCGAGGGCGAGGAGCCTAAAGTGTTCGCCCGCATGAACGCGCCGCCCGGCTACAATCTCGACACCATGAGCCAGATCGGCGAAGAGCTGAATGCCGAGCTGATGCCCTTCGTCGACGACGATCCGGCGCGCTTCCACAACGGTGAGGTCGACGTGCCGGCGCTGAAATACGTCTTCCTCCGCATCGAGGCGGAAGGTTTGCGCATCGTCGCCGAGACCGTCGATCCCGGCGATATCGAAGCGCTGATGAGCGTGCTGACGCGGAAATTCGAGAGCTATGCCGGCATGCGCGCCTTCGTTTCCCGCGGCTCGATCATCACCAGCAACGATGGCGGCACGCGCAGCATCAGCCTCGATATTTCGGGGCGCCGCCTGCAGGACGTCTACGCCGTCGCCTCGGCCGCCTACGACCGGGCCAACGAGATTTTCGATCACCCGCGCATCCAGGCCGATCCGCCGACCCTGACCCTGTCGCAGCCGCTGATCGAGGTGCGTCCCAACTGGGAGCGTGCCGCCGAGCTCGGCATGACGGCCGACGATCTCGGCTTCACCGTCGCCAGCTTCACCGACGGCGCCTATGTCGGCGAGTTCTTCCAGGACGACGAGAAGATCGACATCTATTTCTATAGCCGCAACGGGCTGCCCACCTCCCTCGATACGGTCGGGCAGCTTCCGGTGCACACGCCGCAAGGCACCATCGTGCCGCTCGCAGCCCTCGCCGATATCCACGAGACCGTCGATACCAGCACCATCCGCCGCATCGACGGCAAGCGCACCGTCACCCTCAATATCATCCCGCCCGAGAGCGTGGCGCTGGAGACCGGCGTTGGCATCGTGAAGAGCCAGCTTGTCGATTACCTGCGCGAGACGGCGCAAGTGCCCTACGGCGTCAGCATGGATATTTCCGGTGCCTCCGACGATCTCGACGCCACCCGCAGCGCACTGTTCAGCAACTACGTCGTCGCCATCGTCATCATCTATCTGCTGCTGGTCGCCATCTTCACCCATTGGGGCTATCCGCTTCTGATCATGACCGCCATTCCGCTCGGCGTGGCCGGCGGTCTCGTCGGGCTTGCGGTGATGAATTGGGTCGGCTCGCTGCTCCCCATGCTCGGCATGGAGCCGCTGGTGCAGCCCTTCGACATGATCACCATGCTGGGTTTTTTGATCCTGATGGGCACGGTGGTGAACAACCCGATCCTGATCGTCGATCGCGCGCTCTATAACGTCCGCGATCTCGGCATGGGCGGGCAGGATGCTGTGATGGAGGCGGTCTCCTCCCGGCTGCGCCCCATCGCCATGTCGACGGTCACCACGATTTGCGGTCTCGCGCCGCTGGTGTTCATCCCCGGCGCGGGCACCGAGCTCTATCGCGGCGTCGGTGCCATCGTGCTGTTCGGCATTCTCGGCACCGCGATCGTCACGCTCACCTTCCTGCCGGCGCTGACATTGGCGGTGTTCAGATTTGCGGGCTATGCCAAGCGGCCGGTCCGCCTGAAAGCGGCTTCCAAGGCCGCCGCGCCGGACAGCAAGAAGGCGGCGTGAAGTATCGCTAGACCTTAGGCGACTTCCACCAGTCCCGAGCCGTTGGGCTTGCGCGGCGGCGCACGTTCGGCGCGATTGCGGCCATTCATCTTGGCGCGATAGAGCGCCTCGTCGGCGCGCGACAACAGGCTTTCGGCAGTTTCGCCGCGGCTATACTCGGCGACGCCGAAGCTGCAGGTCACATGCGGGGCCGCTTTGAACCGGTGTTCCGACACGGTCTTGACCAGGCTCTTGGCCAAACGCGCTGCACGGTCTCCACTGCTTTGCGTCGCGATGATCGCAAATTCGTCTCCGCCCCAGCGGGCGAAGAAATCGGTGCGCCGGATCTTGCGGGCCACCAGCTCCGAAAGTTCGACCAGCAGCTGGTCGCCGACCTGGTGTCCCTGGGTGTCGTTGATCGTCTTGAAGCCGTCGATATCGTAAAGCACGAGCGAGAACGGCGTTGCATAGCGCTCGGCCCGCGCCATCTCGTCCGCCAGCCGCTTGTTGAATTTCGCCCGGTTGCGGAGACCGGTGACGGGATCGGTGGTGGCTTGCGATTTGAGATCGCGGGCCAGCAGTTCCAGCTCCAGCCGCTGGTCCATCTGCACATTGTCGTGGATACGGCGCTCGCGGCCGGCGAGATAGACCAGGGCCGTGGCCGTCACCATCAAGGTGACGATGATCCCAAGCACGCGGCTGGCGAAGATGCCGCGCGCCGCGGTCAAGGTGACGATGCTCCAGCCACTCTGACCGGCCGGCTCCCGCTGCACGAAGGTCCTTGTGCCGCCGAGCCGGATCCACTCTGTATCGCCCACAGGCCGTTCGAGCAGCGGCGGCAAGTTGAGCTTGCCGTACTCCGCCTCTACGGTCGGAAGCAATCCTGGCGGAAGAGACCAGAGCGGCTTCAACAGCAGTTCCGGACGGTTGGAAAGCATAACCACGCCGTTCGGGGCCGCCAGCAAGAATGGCGTCTCCAGTCCGCGGAGATCTCTGGCGAATGCGGCGAGCGATTTTTCCAGCACCGCCGCGCCGATGACCTCGCCGCCCGCATCGCGCACCGGCAGGCTCACCGAATAGACGCTCTCTTGGCGCATCGGGGCAAAAGCAAGCTGGCGAAACGGTTTGCCGGTAAGGGCCTGCAGGCGCTGAGGAGCGATCGTGAACTTGGCAATTTCGCCACGGCCCACCGGCCCCTTGCCGTTGGAGCTGATGATGGTATCGCCGGCCGAATTGAGGATCAGCCCGAACTCCCCTCTCGCCGCGGTAACATTGAGGTCCAGCACATACTGGCCGAGACCCGGCGGGAGGTTGTCATCGCCTTCCAGAAGCGCGCGGACCGTCGGTGTGCCGGCAAGCGACGTGGCCACGGAATCAAGAATGCCCATCTCGTCTTCAAGATGGCTGGCGACCAGAGAGACATGGCCGTCCGATTCCGCTTCGATGCTCTTTTTGTAGATATCGCCGAGATACTGGGTGAGGACCCAGCCGCAGACCAGGATCAACGCCATGGCCGTAAGCGTCATGGCGAACAGCCGCTGCAGATGCGCGGTATAGCGGGTCGACGCCATCTCCTGCATCAGCTTGTGGCCCCAAATGCCCCAAATCGCAAAGGCGGTCCAGCAAGCGATCAGCCCGCGTACAAGTTGGATGGGCAGACCAGTGGTCTCGGTGAACCAGGCGTAGTTGAAAACGCTTGCCGGCCAAATCGGCGCTGCGGGCACGATGAGGCCGGCCACGATGCCGTAAAGCGCGATGCCGACGCTGGCGCCGATCGCCAGCTTCCGTTCCCGGCCGGAGAGCAATGTCGCGTGGTAGGCAAACACCCAGGCCGTTGCCATCGCACCGGGGAAGCCGAAGAAATACCGTCCCAGCGCATTCGCCTCGTCATTTCCTCCGGCGATGGCGCCGATCGCCACCGGCACCAGCAGCACGCCATAGATCCAGCGGCCCGGGACCGTGAAGCTGGACAGGATGGCGACCTGACGGGCGAACTCGATGAGCAGAACATAGGATGAGATCATCAGCCCGGTGCGGAACCAGGCGAAGGCCGGAGAATCGCCGAAGATCAGCGCGATGAGATCGAGCCATTCCAACCCGCCATGCAGGAAGCCGAAACTGCCGAGAACCTTCCATACCGCGCCCTCGCGCTCGGTATAACGAATGCCGAAACACACCGCGCCCAACAGGATGAAGGCGAGCCCATAGAAGAAGAAAATGAAGTCGAGCTGGGATTGCAGAAAGGCGGCCATGGGCTAACGAAGTGAAGGCGATGCGCGAAGATCGGCACCGCTGCGCGATCGCGTTTTCTTGGTTTAGGCGCGACATTAACAATAGCGGAAGCATGCCATAGAGCCGTTACGCAATCCTCCACGAATTGCGGAAAATCGTTCGTAATTCCAAACCCTTAGCTTAAGGCGACCTAGTCGCCTCTGTCGGGAAGCTTGCAGAAGCCTTGCGGCGGCACGGCGAGGGCCGCGTTGAACCGGGAGGAGAGGTTCTGGAAGGCGATCAGGCCGGTGAGCTCGACGATGGCATCCTCGTCGAAGAAGCGCTTCAGCACCGTGATCTGCGCGTCGGTAACCGGCGTGCCGGGACCGCTCATCGCCTCGGCATAATCCAGCGCCGCCTGCTCACGCGCATCGAACAGGTCGCTCTCCCGCCAGCGGTCCAGCGCGTCCACCTTCTCGGCGCTCGCCCCGCGTTTCATCAGTGTGTTGGAATTGATATCGACGCAGAACGGGCAGTGGTTCACCTGCGAGACCCGTACCGTCACCAAGGAGCGTAAGGCCGGATCCAGCGGCGAGTTTCTCCGGTCGATCAGCCCATAGAGAAACGCTACGCCGACGAACAGCTTTGGCGCCCGGCCCCAGAGCAGGGCGGCATCCAGCACGGCGCCGTATTTACGCTTCTGGTTCCAGAAGAACGGGCGCAGATACCAAGGGTAAGCGGAAGGAGATTTCGGCGCGATACGCATGGCAGCAAGGCTCGCGGCTTGAGGAAAAGATTCCCCAAAGCCTAGCGAGCCTCGTCTCCCTTAGGCAATGCGCCTCGCGCTCACTTCTGGCTCACAAATGTGAGATACATCAGCACCAGATAGACGATCGGCACCACGGTCAGCACGCCGAGCTCCAGCGCGATCGGCGCCGGGCAGCTTGTGGCAAACATCCGGTAGCCGACGAAGATCACCGCGGCGAACACGATGGCAAGGCCGATATACCAGGGGGTGAGGCGGCTTTTATGTCCCATATCCGAAAAAATCCTCCCGCAAATTGAGTGTCGGAGCAATGTTTCCGATCATAGCGCACGGCATGGGGGAAAACTATTTCAGCGTGCACAGGAATAATATGCACATGCAAGGGACGGCAAAGACCTCCGCCGCCGGCGCTGGCCTGCGGGGAGGTCCTCGCCTGCCAGTCACGTCACCAGCCACCTAGGAAGACGAGACCGGTTTGGTTGCGGCCGTATTGGCCGATATCGAGATCCGTGCCGCGGCCGAACTGGAACACGCCGAGCGTGTTGTTGCGGCCTGCCTGCCGGACATTGGCGCGGTGGTCGTCGCCGTTCTGCACCACGAAGGCATTGTTGTTCCGGCCCTTCTGGCCGATGGCGGAGGCGTTGCGCTTGCCGCGCTGCTCCACGCGGGCGCGGTTCTTCTTGCGCGATCCGCTCTCGTGCTGCTCGGCCATGGCGTAGATCTGCAGGCCGCTGCGGATCAGCTTCGCCGTATCGCCCGAGGGCGTGACCATGAGGCCGAACGAGCCGGCCGAAGCCGGGGCCGGCGCCATGGCCGCAAAGCCCAGCAGAGCGGCGGCAAGTGCGCTTGTCTTGAAAATTCCAGCCATCGAAATGCCTCCTTGTTCTTGCGTTGCGCGGCTTCGGCTAGATGCGCGTGGTGCCGACCTGGCGGGTGCACAGCACCGCGCCGTTGAGGCCGCGAACGCGCAAGCTCGCCGCGTAGCCGCCCGTGTTGGAAAGGGTGATGGTGCCGAGGGAGCCGGGCATGCCGGGCGCCACGTCGAACGCGCCGCTCTGGACGATATTGGCGCTGCTGCCGCCGCCCGTCTGGGTCACCTTCAGCTCATAGGAGCCGGAAAGCGGCACGTCCGCTGAAGCGACGCCCTCCAGGGTCAGCATGCCGCCGGAGCTACCGACGCGGATATCGCATTGCGACAGCGCCCCGGCATTCTGCGCCCGCTGCAGCTTTGCGGACTGAGGCGCCTCGCCGTTGGCGGGGAGGCCGGAAGCCCCCCACGCCATTCCGAGAGAGAGGGCGGGCACCGCCGCCAAGCTCAACATCCTGATCATGACTTTTCTCCTCGTATCCTTTTGGTGGAGGAAGCGTCCGCGTCAGTCCTGGACGATGACCGAGACATTGCCCCGGCCGATCTGGCGGGCATGGGCGGTGTTGCCGCGCCCGGCCTGGATCACGCCGATGGCATTGCCGTTGCCGTCCTGGCTGGTGATGGCGGTATGGCCGCGCCCGAACTGGGCGATGCCGACGATGTTGCGGCCGCCGCGCTGATCGGTGTCGGCATAGTTGCCGCGGCCCTGCTGGCCGATCACCGTGTGGTTGCGCCAGCCGCGCTGGGTGGCGAAGCCGCCATTGGCCCGGCCGCGCTGATCGACGGTGATGCGGTTGCGGGTACCGTGCTGCCCGCCGCCGAATTCGTTCCAACCGCCGCGCTGCTCCAGATAGACCGAGCCGCCCGCCTGGGCCGGAAGGGTTGCTGCGCCGAAGCTTAAGGCCGTGACGCCAGCGAGAAATAGGGTCCGAAACTTCATCTCTAGTCCTCCAGTTTTCCGAACCGGCTTGCTGCCGTGTCCGTGATGAGGACCAGTTCTAGAGGAGGCGCTTTGAACCCGTTTTGAATGCGGCGTTCAGGTCGCATTCATGGGCTGAGCCCTGTTGGGCAGCGCCAATTTTTGTGGAAAACAGAAGCATTTCAGCCCGCGCGACTTCGCGTATGATCGAGGGCGAAACGATAAGGGGAGGGGGAAATGATCTTCGGTGCCTTCAAGGGCTGGACGAAATCGCAGCGTCACGCCCTGATCGCCAGCTATCTCGGCTGGACGCTGGATGCCTTCGACTTCTTTCTTCTGATCTTCGTCATGGTGGACGTGGCTGAGGAGTTCGGTGTCAGCGTCGAAACGGTCACCTGGGCGGTCACTCTGACCCTTGCCATGCGCCCCATCGGCGCGCTGCTGTTCGGCCGTCTCGCCGACCGCTACGGGCGCCGTCCGGTGCTGATGGCCAATGTGCTGGCCTTCTCCATCCTCGGCTTCGCCACCGCCTTCTCGCCCGATCTGATCGTCTTCCTCATTCTCCGCGCTCTGTTCGGTATCGCCATGGGCGGGGAATGGGGCGTCGGCGCCTCGCTCACCATGGAATCGATCCCGGTGAAGTCGCGCGGCGTCGCCTCGGGCCTGCTGCAGGCGGGCTATCCGAGTGGCTATCTCCTCGCCGCCGTGGTCTATGCGCTGCTCTACGATGTCATCGGTTGGCGCGGCATGTTTATCGTCGGCGCATTGCCCGCCCTGCTGGTTCTCTATATCCGCAGCTTTGTCGCCGAATCTCCGGCCTGGAGCTCGCAAGGCCCGGGCGCGGCCCGCATGCTCGACGTGCTGCGCAAGCATTGGAGCCTCGCCCTCTACGCCATGGTCTTCATGATGGGCATGGCTTTCTTCAGCCACGGCACCCAGGACCTCTACCCCACCTTCCTGAAGCTCGACCGCGGCCTGGATCCGCAAGCCATCGGCATCATCGCGGTGATCTACAATATCGGCGCCATTCTCGGCGGGCTGATCTTCGGCGCGCTGTCGCAAGCCATCGGGCGCCGCTATGCCCTGGCCCTCGGCGCGGGGCTGGCGCTTCTCATCACGCCGTTCTGGGCCATGGCCGACGGCGTGGTCATGCTGGCCGTTGCCGCCTTCGCGATGCAGTTCATGGTGCAGGGCTGCTGGGGCATCGTGCCGGCCCATCTCAACGAGATATCGCCGGCGGAGGTGCGCGGTACCTTCCCCGGTTTCGTC
This sequence comes from Methyloligella sp. GL2, assembly GCF_013341275.1. GTDB lineage: Bacteria > Pseudomonadota > Alphaproteobacteria > Rhizobiales > Methyloligellaceae > Methyloligella. The sequence continues at coordinate 2,948,652 of NZ_CP054476.1, read as the reverse complement.
TATCAGCTCGGCAATCTGCTTGCTTCTTACAACGCCACCATGCAGGCCGGGATCGCCTCGCGCTATGGCAGCTACGGCATCGCGCTTGCGCTGGTCGCGGCCGGCGCGGCGATCACCGTTGGGCTCTTGGCGCTCGCGGGGCGTGAAGCGAAAGAGATCGACATGGCCTATGCGGAGGAGGAGGGCGGCTGATCGTCCGCCGCCCTAGCTCCGCGTCGCGCTTAAGCCTAGTCGTCATAGCCGGGCAGCAGCTTGCCCGTCTCCGGATGAACGTAAGTTTCGATGCGCGTGCCGTCCTTATCGGCCATCTCGACCTCATAGGCTCCGTCGTCGCTCTCGATCTCATAGACCTTGTAGCCTTGCGCGCTGAGCTTGTCCTTCAGCTCCGCCGGCGACATCCAGCGCTCCTTCGGCACGTTTAGCCGGGGCCCGTCCCAGGCGAAAGCGGGAAGCGCGGCGGCGGAGACAGCCAGCATGGCAGCAAGGGCGGTGGTGGTGAAAAGCGTCTTCATCTGCAAACTCCTTCATCGGTTTGGAAAGGGCGCATCGCCCCGATGCCGTGAACTCTGCAAAATCCCCGCTGATGCCAGCCTGACCGCCGTCGTCAGCGATTTGTCAGGCAAAACGCGCGACACTGGCGCTATGAAGAAGACCGCACCCTTCTGCCTGCTTCTGATCGTGCTGGCCCTTGCCGTCTCGCCGTCCCGCGCCGACGACCTCGATCACGATGCCGCCCGCCGCGCCCTGGAGGAGGGCCGCGTTGCGCCGCTTGCCGAGATCACCGAGAAGCTGAAGGCGCAAATCCCCGGCGAGATCATCGAGGTCGAGCTCGACCGCGAGGACGGGCGCTATATCTATGAGTTCAAGCTGGTGCGCCCGGAGGGGCGGGTGCAGGAGGTCGAGGTCGATGCCAAGACTGGCGAAATCCTCGATCTGGAAGACGAGGATTGATGCATATCCTCATCGTCGAAGACGATAGCCGCATCGCGGCCGATATTGAGGCGACGCTGAACGCCTCCGGCTTCACCAGCGAGATTGTAGGCGATGGCGAGGAGGCCTGGTTCCGTGGCGATACCGGCAGCTATGACGCCATCATCCTCGATCTCGGCCTGCCGAAGATGGACGGGCTCGCCGTGCTGAAGCGCTGGCGTGCCGCCAAGCGCCAGACCCCGGTTCTGATCCTCACCGCGCGCGGCGCCTGGCCGGAGCGGGTCGAGGGCATTGAGGCCGGCGCCGACGATTATCTGCCCAAGCCCTTCCGCATGGAGGAGCTGCTGGCCCGGCTCCGCGCGCTGATCCGCCGGGCGAGCGGCCATGGCGCCGCGATCATCGAGGCGGGCGAGCTGACCCTCGATACGCTGCAGATGCGGCTTTCCAAGAACGGCGTGCCGGTCAGCCTCTCGCCCCTGGAATACCGCCTGATCTCCTATTTGCTGCATCATCAGGGCCGCGTGGTTCCGGCGGGCGAGATCATCGAGCATCTTTATGGCGACGACGATGCCCGCGATGCCAATGCGCTGGAAGCGGTGATCGCGCGGCTGCGCAAGAAGTTGGGACCGGAGTCCATCGAGACCCGCCGTGGCTTCGGCTATGCGGTGCCCGGCGATGACGGCTGAACCCCGCATCGAAAGGGTGGCGAAGAAACCCGGCTCGCTGCGCCGGCGTCTGGTGCTCGCCGCCGGCCTTTCCAGCCTCGCCGCGCTTCTGATCGCGGCGTTGATCCTCACCGTGCTGTTCCAGCGCCATGTCGAGAGCTGGGTCGATAGCGAGCTGAAAGTGCATCTCGATCAGCTCATCGCTGGATTCGGACCGGGGCCGGACGGTGCGCTCGAAGTGCTGCGTCCCCCGGGGGATTCCCGCTTTCAGAAGGCGCTCTCCGGGCTTTATTGGCAGCTGCGCGTCGAGCCGGAGGGCCCCGTCTTCCGCTCCCGCTCGCTCTGGGATTTCGAGCTCGCCCCTCCCGCACCGCAAGAAAGGGAAGAGACCGTCACCCATCGCCGCCTGGCGGGGCCGGGCGGCACCTCTCTCTACGGGTTGGAGCGCCGCGTCGCGCTGCCTCCCGCCATGGGCGACAAGACCGTCACCGCCATCGTCGCCATCGATGCGGCCGAGCTGAATGCAGCGGCCTGGCGCTTCGCCAGCGTGCTGGTGCCGTTTCTGCTGCTGATCGGGCTGCTGCTCGGCGCCGCCGCCTGGGCGCAAGTCTCCATCGGGCTGCGCCCGTTGAGCCGGCTTCGCGCCAAGCTCGCCGAGATTCGATCCGGCAAGGCAGAACGTATCGGCTCCGGCTTCCCGGAGGAGGTCGCACCGCTGGCCCAAGAGATCGACACGCTGCTCGATGCGCAAGGGCGGCAAATGGAGAAGGCGCGCGGGCAAGCCGCCGATCTCGCCCATGGGCTGAAGACCTCGCTGCAAGTTTTGACCGGCGAGGCCGACAAGCTCCGCCGCAAGGGCGAGAGCGAAGCGGCGGACGAGATTCTGTCGCTTGCCGAGGACATGCAGCGCCATGTAACGCGCCAGCTCACCCGCGCCCGGCTCGCACCCGCGACGAGCCGCGCCACCGCCGATGTCGCCGCGGTCGCGAAGGATGTTCGCGCCGTGCTGGCGAAAACCGTCTGCGGCGCCAAGCTGGATTGGCAGATCGCTGTGCCGGAAGGGCTGATCGCACCCATCGAGCGGCAGGACCTTGCCGAGGCGCTGGGCAATCTAATGGACAATGCCGCCCGCCATGGGAAGAGCACCGTGCGCATCGAGGCATCGCAAGACGAGACCTCGACGGTCATCACTGTCAGCGACGATGGGCCGGGCGTACCCGACGCCCATCTTTCCGATGTGCTCCGCCGCGGTACGCGTCTCGACAGCGCCGGACCGGGCAGTGGGCTCGGGCTTGCCATCGTTGCCGATATCGCCGAAGCCTGGGGCGGTAAGGTCGAACTTCGGAACCGCCATCCCGGCCTAGCCGTCAGCCTGATCCTGCCCCGCGCGGGGTAGAGCCTACTGCTCCAGCGGCAGGGTAATGACCTGGCGCAAGCCGCGCGGTTTGCGGTTCTCGATCTCCACGTCGCCGCCGGCCCGCTGCACGATCTCCTTGGCGATGGTCAGCCCGAGTCCCGCGCCGGCGATATTCTGCCGGCGGCTGGGATCGACCCGGAAGAACGGCTCGAAGATCTGACCCAGCAAATCCTCCGGAATGCCCGGGCCCTCGTCCTCGATCGTCACCACGGCCTGATCGTCCTTCGCGGCAAGGCTCACCGTCGCCCCGCCGCCATGGGTCGCGGCATTGATGATCAGATTGCGCAGCGCGCGGGTCAGCGCCAGCCGGCTTCCTTTCACCGAGAGCGCGGGCAGGGGGCCAAGCTCCACTTTCCGCCCTTGCGAGACGAGCTCCTCGGCGATCTGACTGATGAGCTTATCCAGCGCGATGGTCTCCGGCGCGGGCTGGTCCACCTCCTCGCGCACCAAGAGAATGGCGCTGTCGGCGATGCGGTCCAGCTCGTCGAGATCCTTCAGCCAAAGCTCGCGCTCCTCGTCGTCGAGATCCAAGAACTCGGCGCGAAGCCGCATCCGCGTCATCGGCGTGCGCAAGTCATGGCCCGCCGCTGCCACCAGCCGCATCCGGCTTTCCACCGCGTTTCGGAGCCGCGCCGAGAGACGGTTCAAGGCATGTGCCGTCGCCCGCACCTCGGCCGGTCCCTTCTCGGGCAGCTCCGGCATAATGCCTTCCGGCTCGACCGTGGCGATGGCGTTTTCCAGCATCACCAAAGGCCGCGTCATGCGATAGGCGAAGAAGATGGCAACCGCAGCAGCAGCGACCGTGATCAGCAACATCCAGCGCCAGAAAATATGCCACCCGCCACCCGGCCGCGGCAGAACCGGCATCGGCATCAGCAGATAGCCCCGCTCGGCCATCGGCACCGAGACGGTCAAAGGACCGCGATGCTCCGTGCGGGTGACGATGATGGGCCAATCATGGCCTTGCGTCTTCAGCGTCTCCCGTAGCCAACCGGTCATGCTCTGGTCGATCTTGCCTTGGGCCGGGGTTTTGGAGAATGGCAGATTGGGCGCATCGGGGCCCTGTTCGGCGAGAGCCTTCAACATCTCGATCTGGCTGATCACCGGCCCGACGGTCTTTTCCGGTCCCGGCGGTCCGAACACCATCATAGAGAGAGCGGTGGCCAAGCCGACCACGGTTACGATGACGATGATGAGCAGGGCGGCGAGCCGCGCGCGGAGCGTGTTCACGAGGCATCACCCGACGTTTCGACCCGCACGGCGAGCTGATAGCCGCCATTGCGCACCGTCTTGAACAGATGGTTGCCGCCTTCGCCGAGCTTGCGCCGGAGCCGGCTGATCAGAACGTCGATAGAGCGGTCGAGCACGTCGCCCTCCCGACCGCGGGTGAGATCGAGAAGCTGGTCGCGCGACAACACGCGCCCCGGGCGCTCCAAGAACACCTGCAGCAGGTCGAATTCCGCGCCGGTCAGATCCACTTCCTTGCCCTCCGGGTCGGTGACCCGGCGCGAGGACGGTTCGGCCGTATAGCCTTCGAATTGATAGCCGGTGGCCTGCTGCGTCTCAGGCAGCTCGGAGCGCCGGCGCAGCACCGCGCGGATGCGGGCGATCAGCTCCCGCGGATTGAACGGCTTGCCCATATAATCGTCGGCGCCGATCTCAAGCCCGATGATACGGTCGACATCTTCTTTCAGCGCGGTGAGCAGGATGATCGGCACGGTGGAGCGCCTTGCGCGCAGATCGCGGCAGATATCGAGCCCCGACCCGTCCGGCAGCATCACGTCTAGCACCATCAGATCCACCCGATGCGTCTCCAGACGCTCCTCCAGCTCCCGCCGGCTGGCGGCGAGAAGCACGCGAAATCCCTGGCTCTCGACATAGCGGGCCAGAAGCTTCCGGATTTCGGGGTCGTCGTCGACGACGAGGATCTGGGGTGAAGACTGCATTCAATAAACTCCGCGAAGCGCCCCAAGCGTCAGCCTCTATCTAGCCGCCGCCCGGCAAGCCAGCGAGGAGAAAATTGTAAGCGAGTGTTGAGCGCAGCCCTCCCAGAAACACTCTGAAACAAAATTCCAGAATCCGGAAACGCTCGGAAATTCACCGTCGAAATGAAGCAACGGATTGCGCCTACGTTCGTTTGCATTGAGCGAACCAAGGAGTGACCACAATGAAACTCACCAAACCTCTGATTGCCGTTGCCGTGGCGGCGGGGCTTGCCCTCGCTGCTGGCGCCGGCATCGCCCAGGACCGCAAAGGACCCCCCGATGGCGGCCCGCATGGCAAGATGGAACAATGCAAGCGGCCCGGCGGTTCTGGTGGCCCCGGCGGCGACCATAAGCGCTTCGGCGGCGGCGACCACAAGCCTTCTTTCCAGATGACCATGGCGAGCCGTCTCGCGGCTATGGAAACCGAGATTGGCATTCGTGCCGAGCAGCTCGACACCTGGCGCGACTTCACCGATGCGATGCTCGCCATGATGCAGCCGCCCGCGCCGCCGGCTCCCGATGCCGCGCCCAATCCGGATGAGAAGCCGGAAGCCTTCTCCATGGCTGAAGGCTTTGCTGACCGGGCCATCGAGCGTGCCGACAAGGCCGAGGCGCTGAAGAAGGCCATCGCAGCTCTGCGCGAGACCCTCACCCCCGAGCAGCTTGCCAAGGTGCAGGCTCATGAAGCCCGCATGCATGGTCCGCACGGCGGGTTCCACGGTGGCTTCGGCCCCGGCCAGGGCGGCCCCGGTAAGAAGGGTCCCTGCATGATGGGTCATGGCAAGGGTCCTGGCATGGGATCTGGCATGGGATCTGGCATGGGTCATGGCAAAGGACCTGGAATGGGCTACGGCAAAGGACCTGGCATGGGTCAGGGCATGGGTCAGGGCCCGCAGGGCGGTCCGGCTCCGGCCGATAGCGGCCCCGACGGCGCCAGCGAGTAAGCCGTCCCTCCTCACGAAGATTGCGCCGGCGCGGCTCACTGCGCCGGCGGATGAGAGGCAACACCCGGAAGAGGGGAGCGGCCCGTCGGCAGTAGCCAGCCGGCCCTCCCCGCTTCCATCACTACGGCGATCGAGACCGCCGGCAGGGGCACAAGGCAGGGATCCCAGAAAATGACGCGCTTTTATCAGGTCGCATTGCTACTTTCGATTCTGCTGATGGCGGCAATCCTCATGGCGACTGTCTCCGCGCAAGCTCAGAGCGCCGATGCCGCCACCAACCCGAGCGGTGTGCAGGCCGCCTTGAGCGTTCTCGTCGCGCCGGTCGCGCAATCGAGCATCGAGAACAAACTCACCGCGACCGGATCGGTCGTGGCTTGGCGCGAAATGCCCATCGGCTCCGAGGCCAGCGGCCTTGCCGTGACCGCCGTCGATGTCGACGAAGGCGATCGCGTCCAAAAGGGCGACCGGCTCGTCAAACTCGACGACCGGCTCCTGCAGGCGCAGATCGCGCAGCAGAAAGCCGCCATCGAGAAGGCCGAAGCCACGCTCGCCAACGCCAAAACCGATTTGCAGCGCGCCGACAAGATGACCAAGGGAATCTTGAGCGAGCAGACCATCGATGAGCGCGCCACCTTGGTCAAAACCTCGGCCGCCGACCTTGCTGAAGCCAAGGCGCTGCTGGCCCAATACGAGGCCGAGCTGGCGCGTACCGAAATCCTCGCCCCGACCGACGCAATTGTCGCCGAGCGCAGTGTGACCCTCGGCCAGGTTGTGGAGTCGGGCACCGAGCTGTTCCGGCTGATCCGCGACGGGCGTTTGGAGCTGGACGCCGAAATCCCCGAAGCTGATTTTGCCTCGATCCGGCCCGGTCAGTCCGCAACCGTGATCGGTCCCTCCGGTGCCCGCTATCCCGCCACCGTCCGCCAAGCCGCCGAGATCGTCGACGAGACGACGCGGCTCGGTGTCGTCCATGTCGCGCTTCCCGAAGATACCCCGCTGAAAATCGGCATGTTCGCACGGGTCGAGATCGATGCCGGCAATGAGATCGCCACCACCGTGCCGCAAAAGGCTCTGGTCTGGCGTGGCGGCAAGGCTGGTGCCTTCGTGCTCCAAGACGACGGCACCGTTGCGTTTGCCGCGCTCTCCCTCGGCCGCCAAACCAGCGATCAAGTCGCGGTCGAAGACGGGCTCTCGCCGGGCCAGCGTATCGTCGTCAGCGGCGCCGGGCTTCTCAATGAGGGAGATCCGGTCCGGGCGGAAACCGCGTCGGCCGCGCTTCCCTCGGAGATCGTGCGGTGAACGGCATCTCGGCTTGGGCGATCAAGAAGCCCGTCCCCACCATCGTTCTGTTTCTGGTGCTGACCCTATTCGGTGCCTTGAGTTTCGACCGGCTCCGCATCAACACCAATCCGGACATCGACGTGCCGACCGTGACCGTGAATGTCTCCTGGTCGGGCGCGGCGCCGACCGAGATGGAGACCCAGGTCACCCGGCTGGTCGAGAATGCCGTCGCAGGCCTCAGCAATATCGATCACATCAATTCCACCGTCACCGAAGGCTCCTCGGATACCGAGGTGCGCTTTCTGCTCGGAACCGATATCGACCGGGCGACCGACGATGTGCGCAATGCCATTTCCTCGATCCGCTCTAATCTACCTTCCGACGTTTTGGAGCCGACCGTCGAGCGGGTGGATGCCACCGACCGGCCGATCCTCACTTATGTGATCGATGCTCCGGATATGACCCCCGACGAGGTCTCCTGGTTCGTCGACAACGACATCTCCAAGGCCGTGCTCGGCTCCGATGGCGTCTCCAAGCTCACCCGCTCCGGCGGTGTCGACCGCGAAATCCGCATTCGTCTCGATCCCGATCGGTTGATGGCGCTCGGCGTCACCGCCGCGGAAATCTCCGATGTGCTCGATCAGCAGAACGTCAACCAGCCCGGCGGCCGCACCACGCTCGGCCAGGGCGAGCAGGCGATCCGTACCTTGGGCAGCGTCTCCAGCGTCGAGCAGCTTGCCGCCACCCGCATCCCCCTCGATGACGGGCGCACCGTCAAGCTCTCCGATTTGGGGGTCGTCGAGAATAGTTGGGCCGAGCCCCGCCAGCGCGCCCGGTTGAACGGCAAGGAGGTCGTTGCCTTCTCGATCTACCGCTCCGTCGGCACCAGCGAGGTCGATGTCGCCGATGCGGTGCGCACCAGGCTCAAGGCGTTCGATGCCGCCCATCCCGATATCACCCTTTCGGAGGTGACCTCGTCGACCGACTGGGTGCTGGAAGGCTACGACGCCGCGCTCGAGGCGCTGTGGCTCGGTGCGCTCCTCGCCGTCGTCGTGGTTTGGTTATTCCTGCGCGACATCCGCGCGACGCTGATCTCCTCCGTCGCCTTGCCGCTTTCGCTGTTGCCGACCTTCGCGGTGATGTATCTGCTCAACCAATCGCTCAACAACATCACGCTTCTGGGCATCGCCTTGGTGGTCGGCATCCTCGTCGACGACGCCATCGTCGAGATCGAGAATATCGTCCGGCATATGCGCACCAGCGGTAAGAGCGCCTACGAATCGGCAATCGAAGCCGCCGACGAGATCGGTCTTGCCGTCGTGGCGACGACCTTCAGCATCATCGCGGTGTTTATGCCGGTCGCCTTCATGCCGGGCATTCCGGGCCAATTCTTCAAGGCCTTCGCCATCGCCGTCTGCTGCTCGGTGTTCTTCTCGCTTGTCGTGGCGCGGCTGCTGACCCCGATGATGGGCGCCTATCTGATGCGGACCGGCGGCAAGGAGGAGGACGAAGCCTTCTGGGTGCCCGCCTATCTCAAGCTGCTCGGCGTCGCGCTGCGCTTTCGCTGGCTGACCGTGCTTGGCGGCATCGCCTTCTTTATCGGCTCGATCTATCTGGCCAGCCTGCTGCCGACAGACTTCATGCCCGCCTCCGACCGCGGCCGTTCCATTCTCTCCGTCGAGCTGGCGCCGGGCGCCACCTTGGATGAGACCGATGCCACGGCGCAGCAAGCCGCGGCCATCCTCGCCAAGCGTCCGGAGGTCGCCTCGGTCTATACCGCCATCGGCAGCGAGCGGGAGGGCGGCGCGCCGGGCAGCAATACCGCCGGCGAGGTCCGCACCGCGACGGTCACCGTCAATCTCAAACCCCGCGACGAGCGCGATCTATCACAGCAGGAATTCGAGGCCGAGATGGGCCCGGAGCTTGCGAAGATCCCGGGCGCCCGCATGCGTTTCGGTGCCGATGGCCGCTCCGGCGCCAAGGTCACCGTGACCTTGACCAGCGACGACGGCAATGCGCTCTCGCAGGCGGTGAACGGCCTGCTGCGGGATATGCGAACCCTGCCCGGCCTGCAGAATATCGGCTCCACCTCGGCGCTCGCCCGTCCGGAGCTTCTGATCACCCCGAAGGCCGATAAGGCCGCCGCCCTCGGCGTCACCACAAGCGACATTGCCGAGACCGCCAATATCGCCACGCTCGGCGACGCCGATCAGAACCTGCCCAAGTTCAATCTCAAGGACCGGCAGATCAATATCCGCGTCATGCTGAAGGACGATGCCCGCTCCAATCTTGCCCGTATCGAGACCCTGCGGGTCCCGGCCACGAACGGCTCGGTGCCGTTGAGCTCGGTCGCCGATCTCAGCCTCGGTTCCGGCCCCAACCAGATCGACCGGGTGGACCGCCGCCGCAGCGCTACCATCGAGGCGGAGCTGATCGGGACTACCATTGGCGAAGCCAACGAGATGATCGGTGCCCTGCCGACCATGCAGAACCTGCCCGACAGCGTGACCCGGGTCGCCGCCGGCGATACCGAGCGCATGCAGGAGCTGTTCAGCGGCTTCCAGCTCGCCATCATCTCCGGCGTGGTGCTGCTCTATTTCGTCATGGTGCTGCTGTTCCAGGGCTTCGTGCAGCCGGTGACCATCCTCACCGCCTTGCCGCTTGCCATTGGCGGTGCCATGGCCTTCCTGCTGATCACCGGCAGCTCGCTGTCCATGTCGGTGCTGATCGGCGTGCTGATGCTGATGGGCATCGCCGCCAAGAACTCTATCTTGCTGGTGGAATACGCGATCCTCGCCAGGAAGGATTGGGGCATGTCGCGCCATGACGCGCTGATCGATGCCGCGCGCAAACGCGCCCGTCCCATCGTCATGACCACCGTGGCCATGGGGGCAGGCATGCTGCCCATTGCCATTGGCCTTGGCGCCGATGCCGAGTTCCGCGCGCCTATGGCGATCGCGGTGATCGGCGGCCTGCTCAGCTCCACCGCGTTGAGCCTGATCTATGTCCCGGCGATCTTCACCGTGATGGACGATCTGCAAACTTGGCTCGGCCGCATGCTGCGCTGGACCGTGACCTTGCCCGAAATCGATACTGCGCCGGTTGCGAAGCACTAGCCCACACCTAAATTTCCCCGGAAATTCGGCAGAACGCTTTGAGAAATCTGGGTTGCATCGCTTGCAAGGATCACCGTGACTCCATCGCCTCTTGCGGATTTCGATTTTATTCCTGTATCTAAAAGTCAAGTTTGAGCCGGCCGTCATTTCCACGGCACGGCTTTTCTGGCTGTAAGCAGGAGATTTTGAATGGGACTGGCTTCGATGGTGGCGCGCGCCGATTTGCGCGTTTTGGGGAGTGCCGCCGTAATCGCCTTTTCGCTCGGTCTGGCGCCGCAAGGCGGATATGCGCAAGACGCAGCCCAAGACGCGGCCGAGACCCCTGGCGGCGAAACCTCCGTCCCCTATGCGCCCGCCGCCCAGCCCGAAACCGTGCAGCAAGCTCCGGCCGATGCGCCGGCGAGCGATGCGCCTGCCGCCGAGGCATCTGACGCGACCCTGCCCGAGATTTCGTCAGACGTCGCATCCGAGGCCGGCGAGGCCGCCCCTCAGATTGACGGCGCGGCGAGCCCTGTGGAGCCGCAAGCCGCAAGTCAATCCGCAAGTCAATCTCCTGCGTCGGAGGCCGATGCGGGCGTTCCCTCGGAGCATCTGCCCCACGATCTCTCCCCGGTCGGCATGTTCATGGCCGCCGATTGGGTGGTGAAATCGGTGATGATCGGCTTGGCGCTTGCCTCCTTCTTCACCTGGACCATCTGGGTCGCCAAATCGCTTGAGATCGCCACCGCGAAATCCCGCGCCGAGAAGGCGCTGAAGGCCATTGCCGAGGCCTCCAGCCTGGATGCCGCGGTGCTGGCGCTTAACGATCAGAAGGGGCCCGCGGCCATGTTGGCCAAGGCGGCGAAAGAGGAGGTCACGGTCTCCTCCATGATGGGCGACCAGCTCTCGCCCGCCGGGCTGAAGGAGCGCGTCACCTCCCGCCTGTCGCGCATCGAGGCCGCCGCCGGCCGGCGCCTCTCCAAGGGCACCGGCTTTCTCGCCACCGTCGGCTCCACCGCGCCCTTCGTCGGCCTGTTCGGCACCGTCTGGGGCATCATGAACGCCTTCATCGGCATTTCCGAAGCGCAGACCACCAATCTCGCCGTGGTCGCCCCGGGCATCGCCGAAGCGCTTCTCGCCACAGCGCTCGGCCTGGTTGCCGCCATTCCGGCCGTGGTCATCTACAATCTCTTCGCCCGCTCGATCACCGGCTATCGCCAGCTGCTTGCCGATGCCTCGGCCGCGGTCGAGCGCCTGGTCAGCCGCCAGCTCGACGCCCATCAGCTTGTGCCGCAGGCCGCGGGCCGCAAGCAGCGCGCCGCAGCAGCCGAATAGGGGAGCGCACGCGTCATGGCCGGCAGCCTCAACAATATGGACAATGACGAGATGGAGGAGAGCCACGAGATCAACGTGACTCCCTTCATCGACGTCATGCTGGTGCTGCTCATCATCTTCATGGTGGCGGCGCCGCTCGCCACCGTCGACGTGAAGGTCGATCTGCCGGCCTCCACCGCCGAGCCACAGCAGCGGCCGAGCGAACCGCTCTATGTCACTGTGCAGAAGGATCTCACCGTCTCGGTCGGCGAGGCCGACGTGCCGCGCAGCGCCGTAGGCCCAGTGCTCGATCGCGCCACCAATGACAATAAGGACACCCGCATCTTCCTGCGCGCCGACAAAACGGTCGATTACGGGGACCTGATGGAGGTGATGAACGTGCTGCGCAGCGCCGGCTATCTGAAGATCGCGCTTGTCGGGCTGGAAGGGGCCGGTGCCGGCAATGCGTCTTCCGCCGCGCCGAGCAGCCCAGCCGATGTTCCAATCCAGACGATTCAAGCCCGATGAGCGATAAGATTGAAAATCGCGCTCCGGCCGCTGCCGAAGCGCCGCGCAACGCCGAAAGCTGCTGCTTTGCCTGCCATGCCCTGTGCGGGGTCGAGATCACCCGCTATTCCTGGCGCGACCGGGCGCTCTGGGGTGTTGCCGCCTTCGCCGTGATGACCTGCTATGCCGTCGCCGGTGTCTCGGTCATCGCTTTCTCCAATGCGCCCATGCAGGTCGGTGCGCCGCCCTCCGCCGTGATGGTGGAGTTCGCGCCGGAACTGGCCGCGCCGACGATGGAAGATCGCGATGTGGCGATCGGCCCGCAAGCGGAAGCCCGCGCGGCAAGTGCGGCCTCGGACGCATCCGACGCGCCGGAGGAAAATCTGGAGGAGATTGCCGAAGCGGAAGGCGACGGCGAGGAGGTCGTGCTCAATCCCCATGAGGCGGAGATCGACGATGCCGAGCAGAAGATCGCCTCTCTCGTCGATACGCCTCAGGATGTCGAAGAGGTGCGCGCGCTCGATCCGACGATTCCCGACGTCGTAGAGGCGGAAAATCCGGAAGTTGTCGTTCCCGAAGCGACGGCAGCGTCCGCAGCGCCGGAGAGCGCAACGATGGTGAAGCCCCACGCCGCATCGGCTCCCACCGAAGCTTCGGTCGAAGCCCAGCCTGAGATCCAGGAAAAGTTTGCCGAGGTGGCGATGGCACCGGCTCAGATCGAGAGTAAGGCCCAGCTCGGCGAGGCGCGGAAGGAATGGATGGCCAAGTTGGCGGCATATCTCGAGGCCAAGAAAAACTATCCGTTGGAGGCCCGTTCGAGACGCGAAACCGGCACCGTCTATGTGCAGTTTCGGATCGACGGCGCCGGCCGGCTGATCTCGGCGAGGATCTCAAAATCCTCAGGCTCGACAATCCTCGACAATTCGGTGCTGACGCTGCTTGACGAGGCATCGCCGATGCCGGCTCCGCCCGTGCAATATGCGTCTAAGGGCAAGGTTCTGACGGTGCCGTTCACCTTCAATTTGCGATAGGGGATGCGCGCAGGAATCGCGCAGCACCGCCTCGTTATTCGGAGCGTTCCGGCCGAAAAGAACGCATCCCTTTTCGGCACTGCGCCCCTAGACCGCAAGGCCGGTCGGGCAGCATTTCGTTACAATAGTTCACAATCTGTCGCTGGACGAAGCGTTGCTGCGATGCTACGTCTCGGCGACATTTTTGGAATTTTCACTAAAAAAGTCGATCCAACCGCTCGCATTTCCCTGCTCGGGCCCCTAAATAAGCGGCGTCGTAAACGGTGCCGTGCACTGAAATTGGGGGACGGGCCGACAATCCACCGAAAAGCTTGGATTTTCTCTGGAGGGGCAAGGCCCGCATACGAAATATGGTAGAAACGAAGCAGAAGCCGGCTAGCACGGCGTCGGCAAATAAGGACGCGGCAAGTAAGAGCGATGCCCCTGGTTCAGGCGGCGGTCGCGGGTTCCTTGCGATTTTGGTGATCGCAGCGCTGGTCGCTGGCGGCGTCTACTATTTCTTCTTCATGGGCGGTGGCGAGCAGCAGCAGGCGCAGCAGCAGGCCGGCCCGCCCGTGACTGTGGCCAAGCCCGCCGTGAAGGACATCACCGAGTGGAGCGACTTCACCGGTCAATTCCAGGCCAAGGAAGCGGTGGATGTGCGCGCCCGGGTCAGCGGCTATCTGGAATCCATCCATTTCGTGGACGGTCAGATCGTCAAGAAGGGCGACCTGCTCTTCGTCATCGAGCCGCGCCCCTATGAGCTTGCTCTGGATTCGGCAAAGGCCGCGCTGGAAGAGGCCAAGGCTCAGCTCCGGCTCGCCGAAGCCCAGCTGAAGCGGACCTCGCAGCTCCGCCAGAAGGACTTCGCGGCCCAGGCGACCCTCGATGAGCGCCAGGCGACGGTGGATACCGCGCGGGCGACCGTGGAATCGTCGGAAGCGGCGCTGCAGCAGGCCAAGCTCAATCTCGACTACACCCATGTGATCGCGCCCATGTCCGGCCGCGTCAGCCGTCACGAGGTGAGCGTCGGCAACCTGGTCATCGGCGGCACTGGCGGTAACGCCACGCTTTTGACCGACATCGTTTCCCTCGATCCGATCCACTTCGTGTTCAACGTCTCCGAGGCCGACGGCGCCGAATATAAGCGCCTGATCGAATCCGGTGAGGTGAAGGCGGAGCGCAATGGCGGTCTTGCGGTGGAAGGCCAGCTCATCGACGAGAAGACCTGGGACCGTGAAGGCGTCATCGACTTCGTCGACAACCAATACGACACCTCCACCGGCACCATCACCATGCGGGCGCAGTTCCCCAATCCGGATATGCACATCACGCCGGGCCAGTTCGGCCGCGTCCGCGTGCCGGCCTCTGCCCGCAAGCCCACGCTTCTGGTTCCCGATGCCGCCGTGGTGACCGACCAGTCCTCCAAGCTCCTGTTCACCGTCGACAAGGACAATAACGTGGTGCCCAAGGTGGTCGATCTCGGCCCCATCGTCGGCGACAATCTCCGCGTGATCCGCGACGGGATCGGCAAGGATGACACCGTCATCGTCGATGGGCTGATGCGCGTCCGTCCGCAGGGCAGCGTCACGCCGGAAGACTCAGAGATCGATGCCTCCTCGGTGACCGAATAAGGCCGTCCGATGAACCTCTCCCATTTCTTCATTGACCGGCCGATCTTTGCCGGTGTCGTGTCGATCCTGATCACACTGATCGGCGCGGTGTCCTTCTTCAGCCTGCCGATCGCCCAGTATCCGGAGATCGCGCCGCCCTCTATTTCGGTGGCGGCGCAATATTCCGGTGCCTCCGCCGACGTCGTGGCCAAGACCGTCGCGACGCCGTTGGAGCAGGAGATCAACGGCGTCGACAACATGCTCTATATGACGTCGCAATCGACCAGCGACGGCCGCATGACGTTGAACGTCACCTTCAAGCTGGGCACCGATCTCGATACCGCGCAGGTGCTGGTGCAGAACCGCGTGGCCATCGCCGAGCCGCGTCTGCCGGAAGAGGTGCGCGCCATCGGCGTCACGGTGAACAAGCAGTCGCCGGACCTTTTGATGGTGGTCCATCTGAGCTCGCCAGATAACTCCCGCTCGCAGCTCTATATTTCCAACTACGCCACGCTGCATGTGCGCGATGTGCTGTCCCGTATCGACGGTGTCGGCGAGGCCCGCATCTTCGGCGCCCGCGACTACTCCATGCGCATCTGGCTCGATCCGGAGAAGATGTCGGTCCGCGGGCTGACCTCCGGAGACGTGGTCGCCGCCTTGCGCGCCCAGAACGTTCAGGTCGCGGCCGGCGTCATTAATCAGCCGCCCGTGCCGCAGCCGGGTGCGTTCCAGCTCTCCGTGGAGACGCAAGGGCGCCTGCCGGACGCCGAAGCCTTCGGCAATATCATCGTCAAGACCGACGGGCAGGGGCGCATTACCCGCGTCCGCGATGTCGCGCGCGTCGAGCTCGGCGCGGCCGACTATTCGCTGAACGGTTATCTCGACAAGCGCGTCGCCACCCCGTTGGGCATCTTCCAGCGGCCCGGCTCCAATGCGTTGGACACCGCCGACGAGGTCATCGCAGCGATGGACGAGTTGTCGAAATCCTTCCCGCAAGGGCTTCGCTACGACATCGTCTATAACCCGACGGTCTTCATCTCCGAATCCATCAGCGCCGTGTATCACACCATGATCGAAGCGGTGATCCTGGTGGTCATCGTGATCGTGGTGTTCCTGCAGACATGGCGCGCCTCCATCGTGCCGATCGTCGCCATTCCGGTGTCGCTGGTCGGCACCTGTACGATGCTCGCCGCGCTCGGATTTTCGCTCAACAATCTGTCGCTATTCGGCTTGGTGCTCGCCATCGGTATCGTGGTGGACGACGCCATCGTCGTGGTGGAGAACGTGGAACGAAAAATCCGCGAGGGGCTGTCCCCCCGCGAGGCCTCCCACGCCACCATGGACGAGGTGGGCGGCGCGCTGGTCGCCATCGCCCTGGTGCTGAGTGCGGTGTTCATTCCGTCCGCCTTCCTTACCGGCATCACCGGCCAGTTCTTCCGCCAGTTCGCCGTGACCATCGCCACCGCGACCGCGATCTCGATGGTCGTGTCGCTGACCTTGAGCCCGGCGCTTTGCGCGCTGCTGTTCAAGCCGCACGAGGAGCATCACGGCGGTGGTTTCTTCGCCCGGCTGGTGCACAAGTTCTTTGGCGGATTCAACACGGTCTTCGACTGGATCGCGGACCAATACGGCCGCATGACCGCGCGCCTGGTGCGCCTGGCGGGCATCATGCTGGTCCTCTATGCCGGGCTTATCGGTCTGACGGTCTATGAATTCGGCCGGGCCCCGACCGGGTTTATCCCCAATCAGGATCTCGGCTATCTGATCAACATCATCCAGCTGCCGCCCGGCGCTTCGCTGGCCCGGACCGATGCCGTCGCCAAGAAGGTGATCGATACCGTTCTGGATACCCCCGGCGTCGCCCATGTGGTGCCGATCGTCGGTTTGGACGGCGCGACCTTCACCCAGGCGTCCAACTCGGCGGTGATCTTCTCCACCCTCGAGCCGTTCGAGGAACGAGCCGAGAAGGGGCAAACGGCTGAAGCGCTGGTCGCCGAGCTGAACCAGAAATTCGGTTCCATCAAGGAAGGCTTCCTGCTGTCCATCATGCCGCCGCCCGTGCGCGGTATCGGCACCACCGGTGGCTTCAAGATGGAAATCCAGGATGTCGGCGGCGGCGACCCGGTGCAGCTTGAGGCAGCGGCCAATGCCGTGGCGGCTCAGGCCAACCAGACGCCCGGTTTGGTCGGCGTGTTCACCGGCTTCAACACCCGGACGCCGAAGGTCTATGCCGATATCGACCGCGTCCGCGCCGAGATGATGGGCGTTTCCGCCTCCGACGTGTTCGAGACCCTCTCGGTCTATCTCGGCTCGGTCTACGTCAACGACTTCAACTATCTCGGCCGTACCTATCGCGTGACCGCACAGGCCGACGGCAAGTTCCGCCAGGATCTGCACACCATCGCCAACCTGAAGACCCGGAATTCCAACGGCGAGATGGTGCCGCTCGGTGCAGTGGCGGATTTCCGCAACATCACCGGTCCGTACCGCGTGGAGCACTTCAATATCTTCCCCTCCGCGGCGGTGCAGGGAAACACCCTGCCGGGCTACTCCTCCGGTTATGGCATCGCGGCGATGGAGAAGATCGCAAGCGAGGTGCTGCCGGCGGGCTACAGCTTCGCCTGGACCGAGCTCGCCTATCAGGAGAATGCGGCGGGCAACGCGGCGATCTACGTCTTCATCGCATCGGTGGTGTTCGTCTTCCTGCTGCTCGCAGCGCAATATGAGAGCTGGAGTCTACCCTTCAGCGTGATCTTGATCGTGCCGATGTGTCTGCTGGCCGCGGTCTCCGGTCTTATGATGCGCGGCATGGACGTCAACATCCTGGCCCAAATCGGCTTCGTGGTGTTGATCGGCCTTGCGGCGAAGAACGCCATTCTGATCGTCGAGTTCGCCAAGCAGAACGAGGAGGAGGGGCAGGACCGGTTCGCCGCCGCGACCCACGCCGCTCAAACCCGTCTGCGTCCGATCCTGATGACCTCCTTCGCGTTCATCCTCGGCGTGCTGCCGCTGATGATCGCGACCGGCGCCGGCGCCGAGATGCGCCAATCTCTCGGCACCACCGTGTTCATGGGGATGCTGGGCGTGACCTTCTTCGGTCTGCTCTTCACCCCGATCTTCTACGTGGCTGTCCGGAAGTTCGCCAAGAAGCCCCATCATCCGGGCGAGGAGAGCGAAGCGGAGACCAAGAGCTAGCCGAGAAGGTGGCTATCGGCGATGCCGTTGAAGATCGACTGCATCGCCAATGCCGCCAGCAGGATGCCGAGCACCCGCACCACCACCTTGCGGGCGGTGACGCCGAGCAGCTCTTGAATCGTCTGCGCGATCAGCAGCAGGGCGAGAGTCGCCGCCATCACCGCCAGTAGGGCGACGACCACCGCGAACTGGTTGCTGACCCCATGGCCGCCGGCGCTGAGCACGATGGCACTGGTCATCGCACCGGGGCCGGCGATCAGCGGCGTCGCCAGCGGAAACACGGCGATCTCGGTGCGTGCATCGGTCTTCGCCGCGGCCTCTTCATGCTCGGAGCTCGACAGCGTATGGGCGGTGGACGTGCCCAGCGTCATTCGGAGGGCGATGATCATCAAGATGATGCCGCCCGCCACTTTCAGCGCCGCCAGCGAGACGCCGAGCTCGGTCAGCACCGGATGACCGATCAGAACGAATCCGAGCAGAATGATGCTGGCGATCGATACCGCGCGCACCGAGATCCAGCGCCGTTCGGCGTCGGTGAAATTCGGGGTCAGGCTCGCCAAAAGCACGGCGGTGTTGATCGGATTGACTACGGCGAAGAACGCCGTGAACGCGGTGAGAAAAGTATCCAGCATCGTGGAGCTCCGGAGATTGGCCCCGCCGGGAAAAAATGGGAAAAGGGGCGGCAGAGCGATTCTCTCGCCGATAGCGCGTCCGGGCCGCTCCGTGAACCGCACCTTACGTCGCGCAAGGGGCATTCGGGGCCGGTGCCGAACGTTGCGGCAGAATCTGTCTAAGAAACAGGCGGCCAAGAAAGTTGCTCAATCGGAGAGCATCTGTTTAAGTCGTTACAACGGAAAACCGGCATGCGCGGATGCAAATGCCGGTTTGAGAGGCGACAGGGCTGCCTGGAAAGGCGTTGAATAACAAGTCGGTGCGCATTGTCCGAGAGTCTTGAGAAGGTGGAGTTGTGGGACAACTCCGGGGATCCCGAAGCCGAGGCCCGGGCCAAACAATTTTTCGATGAGATGCGCTGTCCGGACGGGACGATCCGTCCGGCCTACGCCGATTTCGCCGAATTTCTCGAAAAGGTCACGGTCGAGGAGCTGACCACCAAGACCGGTGCTGCGGAGGAGCTGTTCCGCCGCGTCGGCATCACCTTCGCCGTCTATACCGAAGGCGGCAGCACCGAGCGGCTGATCCCCTTCGACATTATTCCGCGCATCATCGACCGCTCCGAGTGGGATCTCGTCGAGCGCGGCTGCGTGCAGCGCGTCAAGGCGATCAACACCTTCCTCTACGACATCTATCACGAGCAGGAGATCATCAAGGCCGGCATCGTGCCGCCGGAGCTGGTGCTGCTCAATCCGGCCTTCCAGCCGGAGATGATGGGCGTCGATCTGCCTAACGACGTCTACGCCCATATCGCCGGCATCGATCTGGTGCGCACCGGCGCGCGCGATTTCTTCGTGCTGGAAGACAATGTCCGCACGCCCTCTGGCGTCTCCTATCTGTTGGAGAACCGGGAGGTGATGATGCGCCTCTTCCCGGACGCCTTCGCCAATCAGAACATCTCACCGGTCGGCAATTATTCCGAGCGGCTGATCGAGAATTTGCGCTCCGTCTCGCCGGGCGGCGACGAGGAGCCGGTCGTCGTGCTGATGACGCCGGGCCGGTACAACAGCGCCTATTTCGAGCATGTCTTCCTCGCCGAGCAGATGGGCGTGGAGCTGGTCGAAGGCTCCGACCTGTTCGTGCGCGACGGCTATGTCTGGATGCGGACCACCGAAGGTCCGGTCAGGGTCGACGTGATCTACCGCCGTATCGACGATCCGTTCATCGATCCGCTGGCCTTCCGCCAGGACTCGCTGCTCGGCGTGCCCGGCCTGCTCTCCGCGGTGCGTCTTGGCACCGTCAATCTGGCCAATGCGATCGGCACCGGCGTTGCCGACGACAAGGCGATGTACACCTACGTGCCGCGCATGATCGAGTTCTATCTCGGCGAGCACGCCATCCTGAAAAACGTGCAGACCTACATGCTGCGCGATCCCTCCCACCGCAAATACGTGTTCGAGAATCTCCACGACCTGGTGGTGAAGGAGGTGCACGGCTCCGGCGGCTACGGCATGCTCATCGGCCCGGCTTCCACAGCGGCGGAGCGGGAAGCCTATAAGAAGCGGGTCGAGGCCAATCCGTCCGACTTCATCGCCCAGCCGACCCTGAAGCTCTCCACCGCGCCGACCTTCGCCGACGGCAAGATCGTGCCGCGCCACGTCGATCTCCGCCCCTTCGTGCTTTCGGGCAAGGAGACTTCCGTGATCCCCGGCGGGCTCACCCGCGTGGCGCTGCGCGAGGGATCGCTGGTGGTCAATTCCAGCCAGGGCGGCGGCACCAAGGACACCTGGGTGCTGGAGGATGCCAAATGATGCTCAGCCGCACAGCGGAGAACCTGTTTTGGATGTCGCGCAATATCGAGCGGGCCGAAAACACCGCGCGCATGCTCGATGTCAGCTTCCGCATGGCGCTGTTGCCCTCGGCCATCGATATCCAGGACCTGCATTTCGATCCGATCCTCGCCATCGCGCCGGGCTGCGGCCGCTTCGACGAGCTCTACGGCGAGTTCAGCCATGAGAATATCCTGCGCTACGTGGTGCTCGACCCGCGCAACAGCGGCAGCATCTGGTCGCTGATCCACGGCGCCCGCGAGAATGCCCGCGCCCAGCGCACCGCGATTTCCAGCGAGGCCTGGGAGAGCATCAACGCCACTTGGCTGCAGGTGCAGTATCTCGATTACGAAGGGCTGCAGCGCTGGGGCTTCCGCGATTTCTTCGAATGGGTGAAGGAGCGCTCGCATCTGTTCCGCGGCGTGACTTTCGGCACGTTGCTGCATGACGATGCCTTCCGCTTCATCCGCCTCGGCACCTTCATCGAGCGCGCCGACAACACCGCCCGCATCCTCGACGTGAAATATCACGTGCTGCTGCCCGAGACCGAGGAGGTCGGCGGTTATGTCGATTACTATCAATGGGCGGCGCTGCTGCGCTCCGTCGGGGCGTTCCGCGCCTATCGCCGCATCTATCACGATACGGTCTATCCCTGGCGCGTCGCCGAGCTTCTGATCCTGCGGCAGGATATGCCCCGCTCGCTGCATCATTGCTACGAGGCGGTGATCGGCTCCCTCGACGAGCTTGCCGGCAAGAAGCCGCTGGAATGCCGCCGCATCGCCGGGCAGACCTATTCCGGGCTCAAATACGGCCGCATCGACAAAATCTTCAATTGCGGGCTGCACGAATTCCTGTCCGACTTCCTTCAGAACAACAATGCGCTGGGCATTCAAATCCAGGAGGACTTCCTGATGACCCCGGCCTCTATCGCAGCGGTGGCCTGATGCTGGTCCGTATCGAACACACCACCCAATACGAGTATTCGCAGCCGCTGCTCACCAGCACGCAGTATTTGCGCATGACTCCGCTCTCGGGGCGCACCCAGGCGGTGGAGACCTGGAATCTCTCCACCCCCGGCGCCTCGACCTTCGAATGGTCCGATCAATACGGCAATCGCTGCCATACCCTGACCGTCAACAAGCCGGTCAGCGCCTTGAAGGTGAAGGTGAGCGGGCTGGTGCGCACCAGGAACACCGACGGCATCGTCGGCCTGGCGCCCTCCGAGCTCCCCACGGAGCTGTATCTGCGCGAGACCATGTACACCTTGTGCAGCCCGGCGATCTGCGATTTCGCCGAGCCCTTCCGCAAGCAGGCCGAAAGCAATCTGATCGATGCGCTCCACGCCATCATGCTGAAGATCGCCGATACGGTGACCTATTCGCCGGGCGATACCCATGTCCACACCACCGGCGCCGAAGCCTTGGAGCAGGGCAGCGGCGTCTGTCAGGATCACGCGCATATCTTCTGCGCCATCTGCCGCAAGCTCGGCATTCCGGCGCGCTATGTCAGCGGCTATCTCGCCGCCGACCAGGAGCACGAAGCTCACGCTGCTAGCCACGCTTGGGCGGAGGCTTATGTCGAGCGTCTTGGCTGGGTCAGCTTCGATCCCACAAATCGCTCATCAGCGACCGAAGCGCATATTCGCACCGCGGTCGGCTTGGACTATTCTGAGGCCAGTCCGATTCGCGGCGTGCGCAGTGGCGGTGGTGTTGAGACCATGCATGCGACCGTCGCCTTTCCTGGTCAGGCCCAAATGCAGTCTCAGTCCCATTCGCAATAGGATTCCCGCCGTGACGTACTGCGTCGGTATTCTGCTCGATGACGGAATCGTGCTCGCTTCCGACTCCCGCACCAATGCGGGCATCGACAGGGTGTCCACATTCCGCAAGATGCATGTCTTCGAGAAGCCGGGCGAGCGCTTCTTCGCCGTGCTGACCGCGGGCAATCTGTCGCTCACCCAAGGGGTGATCAGCCTGATCGACGAATGGCTCGGCTGCGAGGATCCGGAGCGCGATCTCTGGGCGGTGGATTCCATGTTCGGCGCCGCCCGCGTCATGGGCAAGGCCATGCGCGAGATGCACACTATCGACGATCCGCACATGCTGCAGGCGCAGGTCGATTACAGCGCTTCGATCCTGCTGGCAGGCCAGGTGAAGGGCGGCAAGCTGCGCCTGTTCATGGTCTATGACGCCGGCAATTTCATCGAGGCGATGGGCGACACCTGCTATTTCCAGATCGGCGAGGTGAAATACGGCAAGCCCATTCTCGACCGCATCCTCAATCCTAAATCCAGCTTGGACGATGCCGTGAAATGCGCGCTGATCTCGTTCGATTCCACCATGCGCTCCAACGTCTCCGTCGGGCCGCCCATCGATATCCTGATCTATCGGCGCGATAGCTTCGAGCCGGCCTTCACCGAAAGGCTCGACCAGAACGACCCCTATCTCCAGTCCATCCACGAGAAATGGGGCAAGGCGATCCTGGAGGCCTTCGGCCATATCGAGGATGAGCCCGGCTGGAAGTATTAGCGCGAGGGACACGCCCTCGCGCCAAAGCGTCTTTCGAAAATTGTTTTCTGAGCGGCCAGCCGGCCGCAGCGGCGGTTGCTAGTAGGAGCTGCCGCTCTCGCCGGGCTTCGATCCGAAGCCGGGGCTGCTGGCGCTGCCGCTCGGCGAGAACGGATTGCCGGCGCCCGGATTGGACTCTTGGATGGCCTTCGCCGCCATGTCTCGGACTTCCTCAAGCTGCTTGGAGAAAGTTTCCATCTGGGTCTTGGCGTGCTGGCTCTGCATCGCCAGCGCCTCGTTGAAGTCCTTCGCCTCGGCCAGCTTCATGGCGAAGGCGAAATTCGCTTCGGCATTGGCGCGGCCGATCTCGGCGATGCGGTGATTCAGATCCCGCACGCTTTCCCGCGCGGTCACCGAGTTGGTCTCGAAAGCGCGTAGCGCCTTCTCGCTATTGGCGGCGAATGTCTCGAAAGAATACCGCGCCTGCTCGATGCCCATCTTCATCAGCGCGCGCAACGATTCCGGTACTTCCATCTTGCTGAATGCCTCGTTCGGCATACTGTCCTCCGTTACTTCCCGATCGGCTTTGGTTTCGTCTCCCGCCCGCGCCTCGTGCATCCCCGCATCCACGAAGGCCTTCGCATTCGCCTGCGCTTTCTCCATTGCCAGAAGCCACGTGCTGGTTGGCCACCACGCCGCCCACATCAGACTTCTGAACATCAACGATAGCATAGAGCTTCCCTCGAAGCAGTCGGCACGATCACAGCTTCGCGCCCCAATCGTTTCTTCGCAGATCGAAAAGCAAGTTTCGAGGATTATACGAGAATTTGGTTTCTAACTTCTCCATTGTGACAAGGCCGCGAAAGACACGTCTTTGAAACCTGATGCATCTCGCCGCTCCAGGTTTTGCAGGAGAGCGGCGCGCGCCACGTTTTCGGTCCGGCCGGCAGCGATCGCTTTCGCCGCGGCGGAGGTCGAGCTGTGCCGGTTAGATGACGTGGAACGCCGCCGATCCGGCAAGAACAAAAGAAAAACATATAACCTAAGCGCGCTCTGTAGCATTATATACACGTCTTACGTGTATTCCGGGCGGCTTTTGTTGAAGTTGCAGAAATAACATTGGCCCCCTTCTGGTTGATCTCCCATAGTGAAGCCGTTGGGGGATGGGTTTGCTGTGTTTGGGTCGCGCAAAGTCTGGCACTGTCCTGCCGGGATAAAGGGAGGCAACGCCGGAGCATGGCGCCGGATGGCCGCCATGCTGTCTGCCGTCCTCCTGGCTGTTCCGATTTCTCTTCCGCTTTTCGATTTCTCCGCCGTGCGTGCCGAGGAGGTCTCGCAGACCGCTCCGCCCGGCGTGGAGATTTTCAGCGGCTTCGGCGTGAATGGAAATTCCGCCGCCGGTTATCTTGGCGCCGGCACTGCATTCGGCAGCAGCCTGTGGCAGCCCGGCTTTCGCGGCCGCATCGTCGGCGCCTATGGCGGTTACAATTACGACGGCACCCTGGCTGCACCCGGCGGCCGGCAAAGTGTCACCTTCGACGGCAACAACACCTACGGTGCGGCGCTGCTCGGCTATCAGTTCCAGCCGGGCAGGGCGGTGGTGAAGCTCTTCGCCGGCATCGAAGCCGAAGACCAGGATATCTCGCCGAGAGATCCGAACAACTCGGTGCAGGGAAGCGCGGTCGGCCTGCGCGTCCAGGCGGAAAGCTGGTTCGATCTTTCGGCGCGGAGTTTCGTTACCTTGGATGCCTCCTACGGCACCGCCTTTCAGGAATACTGGACCGCGAGCCGCCTCGGCTTCCGCCTTCGCCCCAAGCTCGCTGTCGGGCTCGAGGGCGGCGCGCAAGGCAATCGGGAATATAATGCCGGGCGCGGCGGCGCCTTTGTCCAGCTCCAGCTTCCGCGCGTGGAGGTCATCGCGGCAAGCGGCGTCACCGGCGACTATCTGGAGCGCCAGGGCAGCGCTTATTTCACTCTCAACCTCTACCGCGCGTTCTGACCTGCACGATGCATCGACGAGTGAGTTTGGTTTGAATTGTGAGGGAGAAAGAGGAGACGTGCTGCCGGCCCCGCTCCGGCAGCACGTTAGTCACAATGAGCCGTACGGCCTCATCGTCCGAGGCCAATCCTCCGGCCTCGCGCCCTCTTTGGTCTCGTAATTTGAGAGAGAGAACTCGTCTGTGAAGCGATCCGCCTCCAACGCTCTCTTGCGTTTAAGATGGCGCAACACGGACGCCAACGCAAACCCAACAATGCCCGGCTTGGCATTTTTTCCCGGTTGTGAATCGGCGGTTCGAAACTGCCGGGGTTTCGCTGGAAAACGCGCGTTTGATCGATGGTACACGGATGAAGCGCAGCGGGCGGCATCGCCGTGTGCCGCGCGGTGCAGGCGCAAAATCGAATTCGGTAGCCTGCTCAGCTCTATAGACGAAGCACTCGAAATTCGACTTCATCCGGCTTGATTTGACGCGACATGACGTCGGCGCTACGCCGCCCGGCTCTTCCGGCTTGCGCTCAGGCGCATGCGCCAAGGAGGCTCTGTGGCGGATCAGTGACAGTGCAAGGCTGCATCCGACATATTTCTGTCAGAGATGCGTGAACGCACTGCATCGGCAGGTCCGCGCTCAGCGGTCCTCTTTCTTTTTTCTCTTCTTCTTTTTGCGCTGGCCGGCATCCGCCGTCGCGTCGGTCTTCCGCGAAGCGTCTTTGCGCCAAGCTTCGAAGCGCGCTTCCAGCTTTGCGCCGTGCTTCTCCCACCACAGCTCGTCGAACTGCAGCGCGTTCGAAAAATGTGCCGGCGCCGTCGGCAGGAACGGCCGCATATCGGTGCCGATCATCGGATGGTTTCCGACCAGCGGAATGGCCGAACGGCGCATCGGCCCGTAGGCGGTGAGCTCGGCTTGGGCGGCAAGCCGCTTCGGCGCCGTGGCGAAGGCGATGAACTTCCGCGCCTCGTCCTTGTTGGCGGCATCTTCGGGGATTGCCCAATGGTCGAGATCGTAGATCTGCCCGTCCCAGAGAATGCCGATCAGGTCCGGCGCCTCGACCGCCGAACGGAAGATGCGTCCGGTATAGGCAAGCCCCATCGTGGCCTTGCCGTCATGCACCCAGCTTAGCGGCGTCGAGGGCCGGGTCCACCAGGCGATATAGCTTTTGATCTTGTCCAGCGCGGCGAAAGCGCGGTCCTGGCCTTGCGGCGTCGCCAGCACGTTGTAGACGCGGCCTGGCGGCACACCGTCCGCCATCAGCGCCGTCTCCAGCGTGTAGCGTGCGGTCTTCGGCAAGGCGCGCCGTCCCGGGAACCCGTTCAGGTCGAGGAAGGCGGATAGCTTGGTTGGCGCAGGCTTCAGCTTGTCCTTGTTGAACACCACCGCCGCCGACCAGGCGACGCTCGCCACGCCGCATTTGGAAAGACCGCCGGGCAGAAAATCCCCTGCCGCGCTCGAGGCCGGAGTCGCGGCCCGCGCATCGCCCGCATTTTGACCGGCCGAGAGTGCGACGCCGCCTTGCGCCGGCTCCAGGATGGATTTGTCGATCGGATCGAGCAGCTCTTTCTCGCACAGCGTCTTCAGCGCGGCGGTCGAGACATCGACCACATCCGGATCCTCGCCGATCTGCGCTTCGATCTCCTTGAGGCTGCCGTCATAGCTCTTCACCTCGACCTCGATTCCGGTCTCCTTGGTGAAGGGCGCGAAATAGGCTTCGCGCTGCGACTGCTCATACGCCCCGCCCCAGGTAACGACGCTGAGCGGGCTCTCCGCCTTGGCGGGAAGGGGCGTGACAGCCAGCAGCCCGGTCAGCAAGACAGAAGCAAACAAGCCGGCGCGGGCCTTCCCTCTCCCGCCAATATGTCTCGCTTGCCCCGTTCTCACCATGCCATCGCACCTCTAGCTGATACGGTCCCTCATACGCATCTCAGTTCTGCGTCACCGGCGTTGGCGGCGCGATCGCAGGCGCCGCGACGCCCGCCGTGCCCGCATTGACGCGCCCGATCACCGGCTGTGCCAGCGGCCCGCGAATGGCGACCTGCTTCTGCGCCGGCACGGGAGTGGCGTCCGCCTTGCTGTCGTCCCGGTGCAGCAGCTGCAAGCTCCAATTCAGGCTGCGCTCGGCGATATCGATATCGCCCGTCCCGGATATAGGACCGGTCGGCGTCTCCAGCGAGAGCTTGGGGCACCAAATATGTTCGGAGCCGACATGGCAGGTGGCCTTGAGCTCGCTGAACGGGCTGTCGGACTCCTCCGCCCAGCCGACTCCCTCCAGCGGGCCGTCATCGTCCATCAACGCGGCGACATCAATCGGCAGCCCGCCATCCTCGGCGAAGACGCGGAAATTGCCCGAGAGGTTCTGCAGGATCTGCCCCCAGTCCTGCCCCTGGCTCGACACCGTGCCCTTCAGCGTGCCGGTGCCGGAAAAGGGCAGATCCTCGCCGAGCAGCGCCAGACAGGATTCGATGGAGACCTTGTCGAGATGGCCGGTCAGGTCGCCGCGTGCG
This sequence comes from Methyloligella sp. GL2, assembly GCF_013341275.1. Lineage (GTDB taxonomy): Bacteria > Pseudomonadota > Alphaproteobacteria > Rhizobiales > Methyloligellaceae > Methyloligella. The sequence continues at coordinate 2,921,253 of NZ_CP054476.1, read as the reverse complement.
CGCGGTTCGGAAATGTCGAGGCGCAGGCGCCCGCTCAACGCGCCGCCGCAAAGCTCCAGCTCGCCGACATCGCCCACCAGCACCCCGTGATTGGAGGAGAGGGTGAAGGCGCCGCCGCCGAGCTTCCGCCCGCGGACTGCCACCGAGGAGGCGGAAAGCCGCAGGTCGGTATCGATCCAGCGCACCAGGGGCCAGTCGAACAGTCGCGCCTTGCCTGCAGACTGTGCGGGCATGTCGGCGAGCTTCGCCGGCTCCGCTGCGTCTTCGTCTGTTCCCTCGACCGTCTCGTCTGTCGTCGCTTCTTTCGCGTCGTCGGCCGGAAAATAGGGATCGAGATTGAGCGCGCCGAAAGCCAGCGTCGCCTCGACCCGAGGCCGGTCGGCCTTATGGCCGATCATCAAAAGCCCCGAAGCCTCATTGCCGTCGAGCGAGAACCGCCCTTCGTCGAAGGTGAGCGCGCCATCGGAAGCCTCAAACCGCCCGTTGGCCGAGAAATCGCGCAAGCCCGGCCCGTCCAGCTCCGCAATGCCGGACCATTTCAGCAGCTTGCGCAGATCGGGAATTGCGCTGCGCATATCGCCGGCAAGATGCAGCGACGGCCGCAAGCCCGCCCGCCCTTTGAGTCTGGCGGTCAAGATCGGTGAGGTCACGTCGAAGGTCACCGGCACCGTTGCATCGGGCGCGGCATCCTCGGCGAGCAGCGGCGCAAGCTTGGTCTTCAGCGCGAACTGCACCGGCTCGCCATGCCATTCGAACGAGCCTTCGGCGGAGGCGAGTTCCGCCGAGCGTCCGGCGTCGATCCGCGCGTTCAGATGCGCGATCTTCTGGCTTCCACCGCCGGAAAGGATCTCGACCTCGCCATCCTTGATCTCCAGCACCTCCACCGGCGTGGTGCGATAGAGCTCGGTCAGCAGCTTGCCGGCGGTTTTGGCCGGCGCATCGTCGTCCTTGGCGACAATCTTGAATTTCGGTTCGCGCAGCTTCAGCGACTCGATGGTCAGCCGCCCGATAAGGAGATCGCTGAGGCTCAGAGCCACCTTGGCCCGCTCGGCGGAGACTGAAACCGTGTATGGGAAGCGCGTCGCTTCGGCGATCTCGATGCCGGCGCGGATCGAGATGTCCGGGAAATAGCGCACCTCCACCGGCCCGGTCAGCCACACCGCACCGCCGGTCCACCCCTCCAGCTTGGCCGCAACCCTTTGGCGAAAGCCGGAGGTGTCGCCGATGGCCCAGGGCAGTAGAGCAATGATGGCAAGGGCGGCGACGACAACCAGGAGAAGAAGCCGTTTCCAGGGCAGTTGCCGCGGCTTCATGACGACCACCTTTGACTATGGGTTACCGTTTGATGACGGCACCTTTGGAAATCGAGGACAAGTCACGCTTGTAACTGGATAGAACAAGGATAGCGACCCCGCGGCCAAATTTTGTCAACGGACCGAATTATCGGCTTGGATAAGCTGGGGATGACAATCCGGCGCGGACCGGACGGGTCGGGGCGAGCCCGCCGCGAAGCGCTGCGTGACGCGAATCGGCGCCCAGCGCCCGGTGCAGCAAAAGCACCGGCAAAAGGCTGACCAGAACGATGGCAAGCGCCGAAAGTCCCGCCTCCTCATAGCGATACAGCTCCGCCAGAGTGAAGACCTCGGTCGCCAGTGTTTCGAAATTGAAGGGGCGGAGCAGCAAGGTCGCAGGCAGCTCCTTCATGCTGTCGACGAAGACCAGAAGCGCCGCCGCGCCAAGGGCAGGGCGGAGCAGCGGCAAATGGATGCGCCGCAGGGTTTGTGACGGGCTGGCGCCGAGGGTGCGGCTGGCCGCGTCCATATTGCTCGAGATGCGCGAGAACCCCGCCTCCGTCGCACCGAACGAGGCAGCGAGGAAGCGGATGCTATAAGCGAGCACGATGGCAAACGCCGTGCCGGTGAGGAGCGGCAGCCCGCCATTTCCGGTCAACGTCTCGCGAAGCCGCAGCAGCCCGTCATCGAGAAAGGCGAGCGGCACCAGCAGGCCGAGCGCCAGCACCGTGCCCGGCACCGCATAACCGATGGAGGGGACCAGACTCACCGCCCGCACCAGGCGCGACTGCGTCATCCGCCGCGCATAGGCCAGCACCAGCGCGAAGACGAGGGCCAGCACCGCGGCGATTATGGCGAGCGACAGGCTGTTCCAGGCCGCGCTCAGGAAAGCTTCTTCCGTCGCCCGCGGCAGATAGGTGAGCGCGGAGCGAAGCAGCACCAGCGCTGGAAGCGCAAAGCCGATCACGATCGGCAGGATGCAGGCGGTCGTGGCGGCCCAGCCGCGCCAACCGGTCAGCGTCACGGCCGGGGGACGCATGTCCTTGCCGCCAAGCTGATGGAAACGCCGCCGGCCGCGCGAGCTGCGCTCCAAAGCGACCAGCACCAGCACGAAGCCCAGCATCACGCAGGCGATCTGTGCCGCGCCCGACAGGCTGTTGCGCGACAGCCAAGTGTCGTAGACGGCGACGGTAAGCGTCTTGACCCCTAAGAATTCCACCGCGCCGATATCGTTCAGCGTCTCCATCAGGGCTAGCGCCACGCCGGCGGCGAGAGCCGGGCGCGCCAGCGGCAGGCCGATGCGCCAGAAGGTCTCCGACGGTCCGGCGCCGAGTGTGCGGCTCGCTTCCAGAAGACTCACCGATTGCTGCAGGAAGCTCGCCCGCGCGGTGAGATAGACATAAGGGTAGAGCACTGCGCTCAAGAGAAAGATCGCCCCGCCCAGCGTGCTGATATTGGGAAACCAGTAGTCGCGCGCGCTTTGCCAGCCGAACGCCTCGCGCAAATAGACCTGCACCAGGCCGGTATAGTCGAACAGCTCCAGGTAACAGAAGGCGATGATGTAGCTGGGGACCGCGAGCGGCAGCAGAAGCAGCCAGGCGAGCTGCTTGCTGCCCGGAAAGCGGTACATGGTGACAAGCCAAGCCGTGCCGGTGCCGACCGTCAGCGTCAGCACCGCGACGCCGGCCATCAGCCCGAGGGTCTGGCGCAACACGCCGGGCAGCACATTGGCGGCCAGATGCGGCCAGATGCTCTCCTCGCCACTGCCGGCGGCCATGGCGAGGATCGCCGCAAGCGGGGCGAGCGTGACCGCAACGACAGCGAGTGCCGCGGCGGTCAGCCCAAGATGCCCGGTTGCGTTCAGCCGCGGCCTGCAGCGGCAGCGTTCTCACCGCCGCGGGAATTGGCGGCCAGCGCCGCCACCGCTTCGGGGCTCAGCCGCAGATCGGCATCCTGCAGCACATCGCCGAAGGCGTTGGCCGCATCGATCACCGGATCGACGAAGCTGGAGCCGGTCAGCGCCAGGGCGCAGGCCTGCATCGCCGGGCAGCGGCTATGCTGCGAGGCGGCGATCAGCGACACCGCCATGCACTCATCCGGGCAGAAGCCGTTGCAGCCGAACGGGTAGTACTCGATCTTGCGCGAGGCATGGCCGCGCAAGGTGCGCACCCAGCAGGCCAGCTCGGTCACCGCGCGCTTGGCCCGCTCCGGTCCCAGCGCCTTGGAATATTCGTTCCAACCGGTCTCCCAGCAGGCGATGTCGCCGGTGTCGTAGCCGGCGAGCCAGCAGCGGAAGCCGACCCCGACCAGCCATTCGGCGCCCTGCCGCGGCGGAACGTAAAGTTGGCTTGAGGACCCCATATCCACCATGCCGTTCAGTTGCTTGTTGTGAAAGCTCATATCAGCCTCCTTACGAGCTCGGCCCGTCGTCGAAACCCACTTTGTCGACGAGCTCGCTCGCCCTCTTTCTCAGAGCCGCGATTTCATTGAGTGATAGGGGATCGGCTTTGAAGTCGCCCCAGGATTGCACCAAGTCCGACCAGGCCACCCCCTGCTTTACCGGGTATTCGTGGTTGACCTCGGCATAGATTTCCTGCCCCTCGTCCGAGGCCAGGAATTCGAGCAGCTTCACCGCGTTCTCCCGGTGCGGCGCGTCCTTGACCAGCACCGCGCCGGAGAGATTCACATGGGTGCCGCGGCCTTCCGTGTTGGGGAAGACGATGCGCACCGACTCTGCCCATTCTTTCTGCTCGGGCTCATCCTCATTGGTGAGCATGGAGCCCATGTAATACGTATTGGCGATGGCGATATCGCACTCGCCGGTATAGACGCCCTTCACCTGCAGCCGGTCGTTGCCGGCCGGCTTGCGGGCCAGGTTGTTCTTCAGCCCGGTCAGCCACGCCTCGGTCTCTTCCTCGCCGTGATGGGCGATCATCGAGGCGATCAGCGCGATGTTGTAGGGATGCTGCCCGGAGCGGATGCAGATCTTGCCCTGCCATTTCGGCTCGGCCAGCTCCTCATAGGTGAAGCTGTCCTGATCCACCCGGTCCTTGGAGGCGTAGATCACCCGCGCCCGGCGGGTGAGGCCCCACCAGCTACCGTCTTCGGCGCGATACTGCGCCGGGATCTCCGCTTCCAGCGGCTCGGAGGTGAAGGCTTCCGCAATGCCGGCATCCACCGCTTGGGTGAGATTGCCGATATCGGTGGTGAGCAGCACGTCGGCCTGCGAATTGCGGCCGAGCGTTGCGATACGCTCGATCAGTCCGGATTTGGCATAGACCACATTGACCGTGATGCCGGTCTCGTCGGTGAAACGGTCGAACAGAGGTGCGATCAGATAAGGCTGGCGGTAGGAAAAGACATTGACCTCGCCGGCAGCCTCGTCGGCCGCGGCCGGATTGCCGGATAGGGTCAGCGTCGCCGCGCCAAGCGCCAGGCCGAAAGCCATAGGCGCCAACGCCGCCATACGCACAAGGGCGGACTTCATCTCACTCCTCCAATAGGCGGGGTTCAAGGCCCCGGTATCGGATCGGCCTGCGCATCCCCGGCAGACCGCAAAAAATATGACTCTATCTTCCCGATTAAATCGTCTTACCGGCAAGGTCAACGCCTAAGTCGAAGTCTAACGCACCTTAGAAAGCTTCTAGTATTTAGGTGTGAGAGGCATCGATAAGTTGTCGTGAAGTTTTACTTACAGATGTTCAGAAAAGACGAAAGTAGAATTTCGACAATGCAGAGCAGCGCATGCATTGCGGGTGAAGAGGAGAGAGGTGAGTGCCGAATAGAGCGACCGAAACTTTTCAAGCGAAGAGCGTCGCCGGCGCGCCGGTTAGGACGGCTTGACCAGCCGTTCCTTCGGGAACACCACGTCGGCCGAGGTGCCGCGCCCGGTTTCGCTGGAGAGGATGAAGCGCGCCCGGTTCGCTTCCACCAGCGCCTTGGTTAGCGGCAGGCCGAGCCCGGTGCCGCCCTGCTTACGCGGTGCGGTATCCAGCTGCTTGAAGGGCTGCATGGCCAGATGCACCTCGTCGGCGCCCATGCCGACGCCGTTATCGCTGACCCGCAGCCGCAAGGCGCCCTTGGAGGTCAGCGTGCCGGACAAGATCACCTGGCCGCCTTCGCGGGTGAACTTGATGGCGTTGGAAAGCAGGTTGAGCAGAATCTGCTTCAGCCGCCGCCGGTCCGCCAGCATGTGCGGCAGGCCCGGCTCCAGCGAGGTGCGCAGCAAGATGCGCTCGCGCTTCGCCAGGGGCTGCAGGCTGTGGATGCATTCCTCCACGATCTCCTCCGGATCCACCGCGGTGAAGTCGAGCTCGAATTTGCCCGCCTCGATCTTGGAGAGATCCAGAAGGTCGTTGAGCAGGCTCAGCGCATAGAGCCCGCTTCGATGGATATCCTCGATATAGCCCTTGTAGCGGTCGTTGCCGATCGGCCCCAGCTTCTCGCCGATCATCAGCTCGGCGAAACCGAGGATCGAGTTGAGCGGCGTGCGCACCTCGTGGCTCACCTTGGCGAGGAAGCCGAGCTGCTGCTCGGTGGCGCCGAGCGGCGGCTCGGGCGCAGCGGCCGCTTCCGCGGCAGGAGCCTCTTCCGTAGCAGGAGCTTCTTCCGCGGCAGGAGCTTCTTCCGCAGCAGGAGCCGGGGCGTCGGCCGCAGGCATCTGTTGGTCCGGTTCGGTCGCCGCTTGCGGCTCGACCCGTCCGGCGCTGTCCAGCAGCCGCAACAGGCGTAAATTCCGCTCCGGGGCGATGACCGTCACCTCGAACTGCGCCTTGATCTGGCGCCGCCCGCGGGTGAGGCCCTCGACGCGGATTTGCGACAAGCGCTCGCTATCGGCGCTCACCACCACCTCGGCCTCGTCCAAACCTTTCGGCACGATGCGCCGCAAGCCGCCCTCCGCCTGCAGCTCCTCGAACGAGCCGAAGCCGAACGCGTTGACGAAGGCCTTGTTGGCCAGAAGCAGCGCATCTTTCTCGATCAGGGCGACCGCGGTCGGCATCGCATCCAGCAGCAGGCTCAGGCTTTCGCCCTGCAGCACCGGTGCGCCGCTTGCCAGCGCGAGCGTGGCGCTGTCTTCCGGAATCGTCTGCATCGGCGCCGACTGGCCCGGCGCGCGTCCCAGCGCCCGGGCGATGTGCTCCAGCGCTTCGCGGGTCTGGTCGTTCTCTTTGCCGTGATGCTTCTGGAAGGTGTCCGCCATGGGCCTGCACAGTCACGCTGCGGTCGCTTGAGGGCGCTACTGTCCGGTAGCGGGCGGTTCTGAGCTTTGGATTCTACTAGGGTTAGCGATCCAGTCTCAATTGGCCCCTAAATTTAGTAAAGGGCTAAAAAGTTCCATAGCGCGAATGGCGCGAGGCGTCTAGAGCGCGAAAAATGATGGGATTGCCGCGACATTCCCTTGTGCCGCCGCGATGCACCATATTATATTGCAGTGCAGCATGATATTGTCATGTCCGCCGCGAGGTGGCTTTACGCCAATCGCTTTACGCCAATCTAGGAGACCACCCAATGACCAGCTCTGACTCCCCCGAGGGCGCGATCGAGGAGGCGAAGGACGCGGTCGCAGAGACAGTCGAAACCGCGGAGAAAGCGGCTTCCGACTTCTCGAACGACTTCACCGCCGCCATCCCCGAAGGCTTCCGTGACATGGCCGAGAAGGCAATCGCCCAGAGCCGTGAGAATTACGAGAAGGCCAAGGATGCGATGGAAGACACGGTCCAGGCTTTCGAGAAATCCTTCGATGCTTACGGGCAGGGCGCTTCCGCCTTCAGCCAGAAGCTCTTCGAAATGGCCCAGACCAACATGAACACCAGCTTCGCCTTCGCCAAGCAGCTCTCCGAGGCCAAGGATTTCGGCGAGTTTGCCAAGATGCAGCAGGCCTTCATGCAGAAGCAGATGGAGACCTTCTCCGATCAGGCCGGCGAGATTCGCACCCTTTCGGCCAAGATCGCCGAGGATGCGTCGGCTCCGATCAAGAGCCAGTTCGACCGCGCCCTCGCCAAATAGACCGGACCGGTCAAGGCAGGGCAGACCAGTCCGCGAGAACGCCGCGGCCGCTTGGCGGGATGCCGAGCGAGAACCAGAGGAGGCCAAGCCTCCGCCATGCGTTCCCCTAGTTGAGAGGTCCGGGTTCGCTCGGGCCTTTTTTGTGTCTGCGATTTGGTGCTAGAAGGTGCGGCATTGCGGTCGTGCGGGGCCGGCAAATTCTCACCTCTCCGGTGCTTGCCAGAGGGCGCGACAGCCCTTAGGTTCGCGCATCCGAAACGGATCGTTGCGCCGCTGTAGCTCAGTTGGTTAGAGCGCTTGATTGTGGATCAAGAGGTCACTGGTTCGAATCCAGTCAGCGGTACCATCCGGGCGGCCCCCTTCACGCGGACCGCAGCGAAGACTTCTTAAGTAAAGAAGACGCCGCAAATGAAAAGGGCCGGATCGCTCCGGCCCTTTCGCGCATCTAAGCCTTGTCTGTTTCGCTCAGCTCGGCCGGTCCTGATCCTTGATCGGCTGCCAGGTCTTCGTCTCGGTATCGAAGGTGAAGCCGGGCGCCTTCTCCAACGCCGCCTTGGTGGCATTCAAGGTCAGGCGGATCTCGCCGGTCTCATCCCGGCTCTCCAGCAGCGCCGCGAACGGAATGGCGACATTCTTCTCGCCGACCCCGAGGAAGCCGCCGACGCCGATGATCGCCGTGGCGATTCGGCCATTCGGGCCGATCAGAAGATCGTTGATGTCGCCGATCTGACTCCCGTCAGGGCCATAGACCACCTGGTGATAGTAATTGCTGACCGGATCGGCATTCTCCGGAAGCTTGGCTTGCAAGCTCACCGCCCCCTTCGCGCTGCTGCCGTTCATCGCCGCGGCATCGCCCATCTGGCCCATCTCGCCCATCTGGCCGTGCGGTTCCATTTGCATCGGGGCCGGGCCCGCATCGGGGCTTGCCGCCTCTTGCGCGAGGCTCGGACTGGCAATGCCGCTTGCCAGCAGGAGCGCGATCGCGGTCGACGAGAGAAACGTGTTCATGCTGTCCTCCTCTCTTGCTTTCACTGAGGCTCACAACGTCCGCGCCCGGGCGGCTGTTCCGCTTGCAAGCCATGCGGCAATCGACCACAAAGGGTCGGCCCCGCCGCGGGGCCGCCGAGCGCTTCTCTTCAACGCGTCTTCCTGACGAGATCGCGAATGCCACGCCGACTGCTCTTCGTGATCACCGAGGATTGGGCCTTCCTCACCCATCGCCTGCCCATGGCGCGCGCCGCCCGCGATGCCGGCTACGAGGTGCATGTCGCTGGCCGCATGGGCGCCCGCCGCGGCGAGATCGATGCCGAAGGCTTTACCTCCTACGACCTGCCGCTTTCCCGCGGCGGCTTCTCGCCAACCCGCATTCTGCGCACCGCCTGGGAAATCCGCCGGCTGATGCGCAAGCTGAGGCCGGTCATCGTCCACAATGTCGGCATCAAGCCGATCATCGCCAGCAGCAGCGCAGCGCTCGTCTCGCCGGTCAAGCTGGTGATCAACGGGCTGGCCGGGCGCGGCACGCTGTTCGCCGACAATGGACGCGAGACCGAGGCCATCCGCCAGCTGGTGGGCAAGCTGCTCGGCTTTCTGCTCACCCGCGCCTATAGCTGGGCCCTGGTGCAGAACCCCGACGATGCCGCCTTCCTGCGCGATCTCGGCGTACCGCAGGACCGCATCCGCATGATCCTCGGCTCCGGCGTCGATACTGCGCATTTCACCGTGCTGCCCGAGCCGCCGCCGCCGGTCACCGCCGCCTTTGTCGGCCGTATGGTCGCAGTGAAGGGGGTGCCGACCATCGTCGAGGCCCATGAGATCTTGCGCCATCGCGGGGTGGAGTTGCGGCTCCTGCTGGTCGGCGACGAGGATCCGGAGAATCCCGGCTCGCTGGCGCCGGAGCAGCTGCGCGAATTCGCCTCCGCCTTCAACATCCACTGGCTCGGTCATAAGGACGATGTGCGCGAGGTCTGGAAAGAGGCCCATTTCGCCGTGCTCGGCTCGCGCGGCGGGGAGGGGCTGCCCAAGACCTTGCTGGAGGCCGCCGCCTGCGGCCGGCCCATGGTGGCGACCGATGTGCCGGGCTCCCGTGAGATCGTCATCGATGGCGAAACCGGGTTCTTGGTGCCGCCGGACGATCCGCAAGCCTTCGCCGATGCGATGGAGAAATTGGCAGGCGATGCGGCGCTGCGGCAGCGCATGGGCAAGAACGCCCGCGCCCGGGTAGAGCAGAAATTCTCCGCCGATCGCGTGGGGCAGGAGACGGTGGCGCTTTACAGCGAGCTACTGGCCAAGGTGAGCGAAGCCGGCAAGTCCTGAAGCCGGCAAGTCCTGAAGCCGACAAGCCCTAAAGCGTCGTCAGCGCCCCTTCGGTCCGGATCGCCGCTTCGATACCTTCGGTCGAGCTCGTCGCCGGCTCCCAGCCGATGCCGCGTAGCTTGGCGCTATCCACCACGAAATTGCCCGAGATGCGGTCCCAGTCGCCGCCGCGCCCGAAGCTGTGCAGCACCCGGCGCAGCGCCCCTTCCGGGATCGAGACCAGATTGGGCTTGCGGCCGAGCCCGGCCCGGATCGCGGCGATCATCTCCCCGACCGTCACCGGCTCGGTATCGGCGACGACGAAGGTCTCGTTCAGCGCCGCCTCCGAGGTGAGCGTCAGCAGGATCGCCGACACCAAACTGTCCAGCCCCAGCAGCGAGCGCTTATTGGTCAGCGCTTGGAAGGGGAGCGGCATCGGCGTCTTCGCCATGGTGGCGAGCGAAGCGAGATTGCCCTTCATATGCGGGCCGTAGATCACCGTCGGGCGCAGGATCGTGTAAGGCACGCCGCTTTCGATCAGCAGCCTTTCGCCCTCCAGCTTGGAGCGGCCGTAAGAATCCGTCGGCTGCGGGGAAAGCGCCTCATTCACCGGCTCGTCGATGGAAAGCCCGGCCTGCGTCCGGGTGGTAGAGATGAAGACGATCCGCTCCACACGACCCTTGGCTGCGTCCGCCAACTTGCCCACCGGCGCGGCGTTGATCCGCATATAGGTCTCTTCGTCGAGCACGCCCGGCGCGTGGGCAAGCCCGGCCAAATGCACCACATGGCTCACCCCGTCCAGCAGTGGCGCCCAGTCGATCTCATCGCCAAGATCGCCCATGGCGACCGGCTCCACGCGCTCGCTCGCTTCGATCTTGGAGGGATCGCGAGTCGCCGCGCGCACCTGCCATCCCGCCTCGCTAAGCGCGTGCACGGTTGCGCGCCCGATAAACCCGGCGGCGCCGGTGACCAGAACCTTTCCCGTCATGCCCGTCTCTGTCATACCCGCCCTCTTGCCAAAATCCGCAGCAGGATGCCAGTGGCGCCGGCCCCGACCAGCAGCAGTGCCACATCAAGCAGGGGCGAATTGGTCACCGCTGCGATCACCGCCAGCACGGCCAGCAGGCTGCCGAGAATGAAGATGCGCGTGGTGACGTCCGGCGCCTTGAAGCCCAGGGTGAGGGCGCGCTGATAGAAATGGCTGCGATGCGGGCTGAAGATCTTCTCGCCATTGGCGATGCGCCGGCCCAGCGTCAGCCCGGAATCGGAAAGCGTGTAGAGCGGCAGCAGAAGCGCCGCGACGATATCGGCGCGGGCGACGAAGATCAGCATCCAGGCAAGGCAAAGCCCGATCGGCAGGCTGCCGGCATCGCCGAGGAAGATGCGCGCCGGGTGTTTGTTGAACACGGCAAAACCCAGCACCCCGCCGAGCAGCACCAGCGCCAGCAGCGCCACATTGTCCGGCACTGCGCCGAGATAGCCGAGTGCGATGATGCCGAGCGTCATCGGCACGGTCTGCGCCACGGTGATCCAGTCGATCCCGTCGAGAAAGTTCACCGCGTTGATGAAGGCCACCGTGCCGATCACCAGAAGCAGCCGCTCTACTGCCAGCGGCATGGCGCCGGGCAAGATCTGGAAGCTGTCGGGCAGGCCGAGCACGATCAGGATCGCCGCCGCGGCTTGCCCGGCGAAGCGCCAGGAGACCGGCAGGCTCATGGCGTCGTCCAGCGCGCCGAGCAGGGTCAGCCCCACCGCGGCGCTGAGCACCGAGATCGGCGAGGGTGCCGAGGCCTCCAAATGCCCCAGCGCCCACAGCGCGACATAGACCGCCAGCATCGCCGCCATGATGGCGAGGCCCGCCGCCTGCGGCACGGCGCTCTTATGCGAGGAGCGTTCGTTCGGAATGGCGATGAAGTGCCGCTGCAAGGTTGGCATCAGCGCCAGGATCAGCACCGCGGTCAGAACGGCACAAGCGGCCACGACGGCGCATGAGACGATGATCTTCTCTGCCATGGTGAAACCGCTGATATGTTGGACTAGTGGACGGTGCGCGAGATGCTGTGCCACTCGGGGCCGGCAGACAGCGGATGGCCGGCGGCGGCTTCGTCATAGCCTTCCACCGTCCCCCGCAGCAGCTCTTGCAGCTCGATCTCGTCATGGCGCTGCATGGCATCGTCCAGCCGCTCCAGCACCGCGCCGAGATCCTCGTATGCGAGGATCGGCTCATGGGTCTTGAAGATGCGCGGATGGCTGGTGCCGGTGGTGTTCTCGCCGATCAAGAGTTCCTCATAGAGCTTCTCGCCGGGGCGCAGCCCGACGAATTCGATCGGAATATCGCCTTCCGGATTTCCCTCGTCGCGCACCTGAAGCCCGGACAGATGCACCATGGTGCGGGCCAGATCGGCGATCTTCACCGGCATGCCCATATCCAGCACGAAGACTTCGCCGCCGGTCGCCATGGCGCCGGCCTGGATCACCAGCTGCGCCGCTTCCGGGATCGACATGAAATAGCGGATGATCTCCGGATGGGTCACGGTGACGGGCCCGCCATTGCGGATCTGCTCGCGGAAGCGCCGCACCACCGAGCCGGAGGAATCCAGCACATTGCCGAAACGCACCATGGTGAAGATGGTGGTGGAGTTGGGGTCCTCGGCCAGCGCCTGAAGGATCAGCTCGGCCAGCCGCTTGCTCGCCCCCATCACATTGGTCGGGCGCACCGCCTTGTCGGTGGAGACCAGCACGAAGCGCTCAACCCCCAGCTCCTGCGCCTCTTCGGCCAGGGCCAGCGTGCCGAAGGTGTTGTTCTGAATACCGGCGAAGGCGTTGATCTCCACGATCGGCACATGCTTGTAGGCGGCGGCGTGATAGATCACCTCCACGTCGTAATCGGAGATGGTGCGGCTCACCAGCCGCCGGTCGAGCACCGAGCCCAGAACGGTGACGACGCGGGTATTGGCGATGCCGCTTCCCGGCTGCTGCTGCAGCGCCTCGATCTCCATGGAGATCTGATAGAGCGCCACCTCCGACAGCTCGAACAGCACCAGCACTTTCGGCTTGAAGGCGAGAAGCTGGCGCGTCAGCTCTGAGCCGATGGAGCCGCCGGCGCCGGTGATCATCACCGATTTGTCGCGCACATGGCCGGAGATCAGCTCCATATCGGGGGCCACCGGATCGCGGCCGAGCAAATCTTCCACGTCGATCGGGCGGAGATCGGAAATCTCCACCGCGCCGGAGGCGATCTCGTCCAGATTGGGAACCGTCTTAACCTCGACCGGGAAGGGCTCCAGCGCCTGGATCGCCGCCCGCCGCTCGCTCCGCCGCGCCGACGGCATGGCCAGCATCACCTCGCGGATGCCCTCGCGGGTGATGGTGGAAGCGAGCTTCTCCGGCCGGATCACCTTCACCCCGTGGACGTACTGCCCGGCGAGGGAGGAATCGTTGTCGATGAAGCCGACGATCTTGTGCTTGCCGGCCTCGTTCAGGGAGCGCAGCAACTGGATGCCGCTGGAGCCGGCGCCGTAGATCAGCACCCGCGGTCGCTCGTCGAAACTGAGCGGCTTATGGTCGGGAACGAAGCGGAGCAGGATCGCGCCGGCCCATTGCCGCGAAAGCCGGATCAGACCGGCGGCGATCAGGCCGTAGATCACCACCACCGAGCGCGGATGCGGCCGTACCCCGACGAACAGCACCAGAAGCGCCCAGAGCAGCACCGCCAGCACCACGGCGACATAGATGCGCGTGGTGCCTTCCGGGCCGATGAAGCGGGTCACCAGCTTGTAGAGCCCGCGCAGATAGAAGGTGACCACGCCGATCACGGGACCCGCAAATAGCAGGAAGATCAGAACCGGCTTGTCGGGAACGTAGAATTCGCTGAGGCGCAGCGAATAGGCGGCCCACAGGGCGAGCAGCAGCAAGACGAAGTCGTTGGCGAAAAGCAGGCAGCGCTTGAACCAGCGCGGGCTCTCGATCAGCCAAGCGACGAAACGCATGACCGTTGGCCCCACCCCAGCTCGGTCGGCCGACTTCATTCCCATGACCCGTAAACCCTCATGCGCCCCTTCAGGCGGAAAACAATAGCTGATGCGCGGGAGGAAGGGTAGTTAATGCCCGGAACGGCCCCAAAACGCAAATGCCTTGTTTTTCGCTGCTTCTTGGCGCTCGAGCATGAAAGTTTTGCGTCATAAAGCGGCGAAAGTTTCAATGTTAGCTAAAAGCCGAACAGCACGCGTTTTCCCCAAAGTCGGCCTCGCTGTCTGGCCGGAGCGGCTTGGTGCAAGCTAGACTGGCAGAGGGATGGACGCTTTGAGTCGGTCTTACCAGGATCGAACTGGCCAGAATTGAACTGGCCGAGTCTCGTGGCGAGATAAAGGCCGGCCCGGTTGGCGGGAGCCGCGATTGGAATACGCGCACCGCCCCAAGGGGGAGAGAGGGATGATCCGACGGCGCCTTTGCGCAAGCCTCGTCGCCTTGTTTCTCGCCGCCGCGCCTGCGCAGGCGGGCGCCGAAGAGCCGCTTCACTTCTCCACCCCGATCACCTACGGCACCCATCTTCCCGGGCTGGGCAAGCCGGTGAAGGATTGGGCGGCGGAGGTCGGCGCGCTTTCCGGCGGCACGCTGTCCTTCGATATCGAGCAGCCGGGGCAAAATGTGATGCCCCAGGATATCCTGGATGCCGTCTCCAAGGGGACGGCCGCTGCGGGTTTCTCCAAGGCCGAATTCTGGGCCAACCGCCTGCCCGCCGCGGCACTGTTCTCCGGCTTTCCCTTCGGCCCCGATGCCAAGACCTATGCCGCCTGGTTTTATGCCGGTAACGGGCTGACGCTTTATCAGCACATGTATGACGATGGCGGCTTCAACGTGCACGTCTTGCCCTGCGCCTTCGGCGGGGCGGAGACCGCCGGCTGGTTTGCCAAGGAGCTGAAGAGCCCGGAGGATATCGAACGGCTCCGCATCCGTATCTTCGGCCAGGGTGGGCTGGTGATGCAGAAGCTCGGTGCATCGCCTGCCCTGGTCCCCGGCAGCAAGCTCAACCAAGCCTTCCAGGATGGCGATATCGATGCCGCCGAGCTTTACCCGCCGCCGGTCGATGCCCGCACCGATCTCGCTGGGGCGGTGAAACGCATCTATCTGCCCGGCTGGCAGCAACCGGAAACCGTGATGGAGCTGCTGATCAACAAGGATCGCTGGAATGCGCTGGACGATCAGCAGCAGCTCTGGATCGAGACCGCCTGCCGGGACACCATGTTTCAGACCATGAGCGAGAACCCGGTGCTCGCGGCCAAGGCGCTGTCGGATTTTGCCGATCAGGGCGTGACCATCGAGACCTTGCCGGCGCCGGTGCTCGACCGGCTGCATCAGACCTGGGACGAGATCGCCGCTCAGCAGGGCAAGCACGATCCGTTCTTCAGCCAGGTGCTGGACGATATTCGGAAATTCCGGGCGGAAATCGCAACGCCTGGCGCTGTGGCGCCGATGGCGGGTGCGTCAAGCCTCGAGCCGCCGATGACCAGCGCGACGGAGTGAGGTCGAGGAAGGTCCGGGCCTGTCTCCAAGCCCGGACCCATAATTGCGCGCTCTACTCGGAGAACGTCTTCAGATAGGCGATCACGTCGGCCCGCTCGGTCTCGTCCGGCAAACCTGCGAATGCCATCGACATCATGGAATCGGGGATCATCGCCTTGGGGTCTTTGATCCATTCGTCCAGATGCGCCTCGGTCCAGGTGTAACCATCCGCACCGAGCTTCTTCATGCCTTGCGAATAGGAGAAACCTTCGATCGATGCCGCTTTCCGGCCGACAATGCCGTTCAGCTCCGGCCCGACCACCGTGGTCGCGCCTTCGCCGACCTGGTGGCACATGGCACATTTGGCGTTGAAGATTTCCTTGCCTTTCTCGGCATCCGCCGCGAATGCAGCGCTACTCCCTGAGAGCAGCAAAGCCGCTCCCAGCACACTTCCCAAAATCAGTCTCATCTCAACACTCCCTAGGTATCACCTTGGGTCTCAACCAAAGGACAACGCAGTTTGCTGAGATCGGTTTGCCCCCGCAAGCCATGATCGCTGCTTGTGGTTTCCGCGCCATAGGCGGCGCTCTTGGGCAAATCGGGCGAAAACAGGGCTGGTCCGCGCGCGCCGAATAGGCGAAAAAGCAGGGATGGTGCATCCCGCAATCGTCGAGCCCGATGCTGAAATCCTGGCGCGCCGGGATCAGATCGTGAAGAAGCTCAAGAAGCTGGCGCCCGACGCCGTCCTCATCACCGACGAGGAGGGGCGCCGGACCTACGAGACCGACGCGCTCACCGCCTATCGCTGCCTGCCGCTCGCCGTGGTGCTGCCCGGCACGACGGAAGAGGTGAGCCGCATCATGCGCTATTGCTGGGACAACAATATTAAGGTGGTGCCGCGCGGCGCCGGCACCTCGCTCTGCGGCGGGGCGTTGCCGAGCGCCGATTCCATCGTGATCTGCGTCTCGCGCATGAACAAGCTGCTCGCCATCGACGAGGTGAACCGCACCGCTCGAGTCGAGACCGGCATCACCAATCTCGCCATCTCGCAACAAGCCGCCCCGCGCGGCTTCTTCTATGCGCCCGACCCCTCCAGCCAGCTCGCCTGCACGCTTGCCGGCAATATCGCCATGAATTCCGGTGGCGCCCATTGCCTGAAATACGGTGTTACCGTGAACAACATTCTGGGCATGAAGGTGGTGCTGGTCAGCGGCGAGGTGGTGGAGCTCGGCGGCGATCACCTCGATTCCCCCGGCTACGATCTGATGGCGCTGCTGACCGGCTCCGAAGGCCAGCTCGCTATCGTCACCGAGGCGACGGTGCGGCTCTTGAAAATGCCCGAGACGGCGCGGCCCATGCTGCTCGCCTTTCCGTCTTCGGAATCCGCCGGTGCCTGCGTCGCCGGCATCATCGCCGCCGGCATCGTTCCTGTCGCCATCGAGTTCATGGACAAGCCGGCCATTCATGTCTGCGAGAATTACGCCCATGCCGGCTATCCCCTCGACGCCGAAGCCATCCTCATCGTCGAGGTGGAAGGCTCCGAGGAGGAGGTCGCCTGGCTGCTGGAGAAGATCGAGGAGATCGCCAGCGAATACGATCTTCTGCAAAGCCGCGTCAGCCAGTCGGCGGAGGAGAGCGAGGCCATCTGGCGCGGCCGCAAGGCCGCCTTCGGCGCCATCGGGCAGATCTCCGATTATTTCTGCATGGACGGGGTGATCCCCGTTTCCAAGCTGCCCGAGGCGCTGGCCCGCGTTTCCAAGATCGCGGCAAGCTACGGTCTCGACGTCGCCAATATCTTCCATGCCGGCGACGGCAATCTGCATCCGCTGATTCTCTACGATTCGAGCGACGAGGAGCAGTTGGAGCGGGCCGAGGCCTGCGGCGCGGACATCCTCAAAGCCTGCGTGGAGCTCGGCGGCTGTCTCACCGGAGAGCATGGCGTCGGCGTGGAGAAGCGCGATCTGATGTCGTGGCAATACGGCCCGGCGGATCTTCTCCAGATGACCCGCCTGAAGGATCTGTTCGATCCGCAATGGCAGCTCAATCCCGATAAGGTCTTTCCCCGCGAAGCGCGCAGCGGCAGCGGCGCGGGCTGACGGTACCCATGCAGCAGCGCTTCCATGCCCCGAATTCCGCCGACGAGCTCGCCGAGATCGTCGAGACCTATGCCGAGGAAGGTCTGCCGCTCGAGGTGCGCGGCCTCGGCTCCAAGCTGCCCTTCGGCCGCCCCGTGCAGACCGGCGCCGTGGTCAGCACCGAGAAGTTGGAAGGCGTCAGCCTTTACGAGCCGACCGAGCTGGTGCTCTCCGCCGGGGCCGGCACCCCGCTTGCCGAGATCGAGAAGCTCCTCGACGACAACAAGCAGCAGCTCGCCTTCGAGCCTTTGGACCTTGCGCCGGCCTATGGCGGCAAGCCGGGGGAGGGCAGCATCGGCGGCGTGTTCGCCACCGGTCTTTCCGGCAGCCGCCGCATCCTTGCCGGCGCCGCCCGCGACAACATCCTCGGCATCAAGGCGGTGAACGGGCGCGGCGAAGCCTTCAAGGCTGGCGGCCGGGTGATGAAGAACGTCACCGGCTACGATTTGAGCAAATTTCTCACCGGCTCCTGCGGCACACTGAGCATCCTCACCGAGATCACCATGAAGGTGCTGCCGAAGCCGGAAGAGGTGCAGACCCTGGTGTTCCACGACCTACCCGAGGAGGCCGCCCTCGGCCTGATGGCCGATGCCATGGCCAGCCCCTACGACGTCTCCGGCACGGTGCATCTGACCGAAGGTTTGGGTGCGAGCTTCTCCGACGCCGCCTTGAGCGATAGCCAAACCAACGCGACCTTGCTCCGGGTCGAGGGCTTCGAGAGCGCTGTCCGCTACCGCATCGGCCAGCTCAAGCGGAAATTCGCCGCCTACAACCCCGACACGGTGCTGGCCGCCACCCGCTCGCGCAAGCTCTGGGCCGAGATCCGCCAGCTGAAGCCGATGCAAAGCCGCGAGCGGCCGCTCTGGCGCATCTCCACCGCTCCGAACAAGGCGGCCGGGTTTGTCGCCGCGCTCCGCCACAGCCTGTCTTTCCGCACTATGTTCGATTGGTCCGGCGGGCTGATCTGGCTGGAGCCCGACCCCACCTCCGATGCCGGCGCGGTGGAGATACGGCGCATTCTTTCCGAATATGGCGGCCATGCCACGCTGATCCGCGCCGAGCCGGGCATCCGCGCCTCCGTCCATGTTTTCCAGCCTTTGGAGCCGGCGCTGATGGCGCTCAGCCGCTCTTTGAAGGATACTTTCGATCCGGCGGGGATTCTCAACCCCGGCCGCATGTATCCCGGTATTTGATCCGTCATGCAGACCAACTTCTCCCTTCGCCAGCTTCAGAACCCGGAGATCGCGCAAGCCGACGAGATCTTGCGCCGCTGCGTGCATTGCGGCTTCTGCACCGCGACCTGCCCGACCTACGTGCTGCGGGGCGACGAGCGCGATTCCCCCCGCGGCCGCATCTATCTGATGAAGGAGATGTACGAAGAGGAGCAGATCACCCAGCCGCTGGTCACCCATATCGACCGCTGCCTGTCCTGCCTCTCCTGCATGACCACCTGCCCGAGCGGCGTCGACTATATGCATCTGGTCGACATGACCCGGGTCAAGATCGAGGAGAATGTGAAGCGGCCGTGGCGCCAGCGCATCAAGCGCTGGTTCCTCTCCAAGACCATGCCGTACCCCTCGCGTTTCCGCTTTTTGCTCTGGGCCGGCTGGCTGATCCGGCCGTTGAAACCGGTGGCGCAAGCGCTGGGCTTTCGCGGCATCGTCAACGCTCTCGACATGGTGCCGGAAAAGCTGCCGCCTCTGACCTTGCCCGCGCAGGAAAATATCGTCTCGGCGCCGGCGGCGCCGTTGCGGCGCGTCGCCGTGCTGCAAGGCTGCGTGCAGGATCTGCTGCAATCCTCGATCAATCAGGCCGCCTGCCGCTTGCTGGAGCGCCACCGCATCGAGGTGGTGCCGATTACCGATCAGGCCTGCTGCGGCGCTCTGGACCACCATCTCGGCAAGGAAGAGCAGGCGCTCCAGCTTGCCCGCCACAATATCGATGCCTGGTCCGCCGAGATGCGCAAAAAACCGCTGGATGCCATTTTGGTGACCGCCTCGGGCTGCGGCACCATGGTCAAGGATTACGGCGCGCTGCTTTCCCGCGACCGCGGCTATGCCGACCGCGCCGCGGCGATCTCATCCATCACCTACGATATTTCGGAGTTTCTCGCCGATTTCGGCCTGATTGCGCCTGCGATCTGGAGCAATCTGAAGATCGCCTACCAGTCGCCCTGTTCGCTGCAGCATGGTCAGGGCATCGACCGGGAGCCGAAAACCCTGCTGCGCGAGGCCGGCTTCCGCCTCGTCGACCTTCCCGAAGGCCATCTTTGCTGCGGCTCCGCCGGCACCTACAGCCTGCTCCAGCCGGAGTTTTCCACCGAGCTGCGGGATAGAAAGCTTAACCATATCAAAAATCTCTCCCCCGATATCGTGGCGACCGGGAACATTGGCTGCCTCTGCCAACTTAAAGGGGGTAGCAGCGCCCCAGTGGTGCACACGGTGGAGCTGCTGGACTGGGCCACGGGCGGACCGTGCCCGGCGAGCATTAAGGAGCTTGAGGGGGAAGCAAAGCCTGTCCGAGAGCTGATCGGGACCGAGCCGGCCTAGCGAGCGCCGGATTTGCGGTTTCACGGGTGAGCTGCGTTTTTGCCGGACATGCAACTTTCGCTTTGCTTAGGCATTCCACCCCCTGCAACGCGCGAGGATAGTCGGCACTTGTTGATGACGAATCACGGCAACGGTTCCATCAAGGAGAAGTTGAACACCGAGATGCTGCTCGATGCGGTGGTCGATTACGCCATCTATATGCTCGATCGCGACGGCTATATCTCCAGCTGGAATGCCGGCGCCGAGCGCATCAAGGGCTATACCGCCGAGCAGGCGCTGGGCCAGCATTTCTCCCGCTTCTTCACCCCGGAAGATCAGACCAACGGCAAGCCCAAAATGGCGCTGGCCATCGCCAGCCGCACCGGGCGCCACGAGGAGGAGGGCTGGCGCATTCGCCGCGACGGCTCCCGCTTCTATGCCCAGACCGTGCTCGACGCGATCCGCGACGAGAAGGGCGAGGTCATCGGCTTCGTCAAGATCACCCGCGATATGTCCGAGCGCCACGCGGCCGAGCAGGCGCTCCTGGCGAGCGAACGGCGCTTCCGCTTCCTGGTCGACGCGGTCAGCGACTACGCCATCTTCATGCTCGATATGAAGGGCAATATCAGCAATTGGAACAAGGGCGCCGAGCGCATCAAGGGCTATAAGACCCACGAGGTGCTGGGCCGCCATGTCTCCATGTTCTACACCGCCGAGGAGCAGGAGGAGGACAAGCCGCAGCAGGCCCTCGCCGCCGCGTTGCGCGAGGGGCATTACGAGGCGCAAGGCCTGCGGGTCCGCAAAGACGGCAGCACCTTCTGGGCCAATGTGGTGATCCAGCCGGTGCAGGACGACGAGGGCCGCATCGTCGGCTTCGCCAAGGTCACCCGCGACATCACCCAGCAGCACGAGGCGGAGCAGGCCATGGAGCTCGCCCGCGAGGAGCTGCATCAGGCCCAGAAGATGGAGGCGCTCGGCCATCTGACCGGCGGCGTCGCCCACGACTTCAACAATTTCCTCACCGCCATCGTCGCCAATCTGGAGCTGATCCGCGCCAAGACTGGCGCCGCGCCCCAGCTGGCCGGCCCCATCGAAGCGGCGCTGCAGGCGGCCGAGGATGGCGCTGCCGTGGTCCGCCAGATGGCGATTTTTGCGCGCAAGCAGCCGCTGAAGATCATCCCCACCGATATCAACGAGACAGTAACCGAGATCGCCAGCCTGATCCGCCGCTCCGGCCATGAGAACATCAAGCTCGACTATAGGCTCGCCGACGATCTCCGCCCTGCCGCGACCGATCCCGGCCAGCTTCAGACCGGCATCTTGAACCTGGCGCTCAATGCCTGCGAT
The DNA here is from genome assembly GCF_013341275.1 of Methyloligella sp. GL2. GTDB lineage: Bacteria > Pseudomonadota > Alphaproteobacteria > Rhizobiales > Methyloligellaceae > Methyloligella. Next base: position 2,900,151 of record NZ_CP054476.1, on the reverse strand, counting down.
GCGATGCCTTATGGCGGGCTGCTGACCATCGCCACCGAGAATTGCGATATCGGCGAGCATGAGCGGCTGGCCCCCGGCAAATATGTCTGCATCTCGGTGACCGATACCGGCGAGGGCATGTGCGCCGACGTGCTGTGCCACGCTTTTGATCCCTTCTTCACCACCAAGGAGCTTGGCAAGGGCACCGGACTCGGCCTCAGCATGGTCTATGGCGCGATGCAGCAGCTCGGCGGCGATGCGGCGATCGACAGCGAACCGGGTGTAGGCACCACGGTGAGGCTGATCCTGCCCGCTGCCGATCGAGGCGACATGCCGAAATCGAAGCCGGTGCAGTCCCCCGAAAAGCAGGCGCCGGTGCCCGAAGAACCGCTGCATCTGCTCTATGTGGAGGACGATTTCCTGGTCGGCATCGCCACCGTGGAGATTCTGGAGAATGCCGGCATGCGCGTGCATAACGCCGCCGGTGCCGAAGAGGCGCTCTCCATCCTGGAAGATCACCCGGAGATCGACCTGCTGCTCACCGATATCGGCCTTCCCGGCATGAGCGGCCATGAGCTGGTCGCCGAGGCGCGCCGCCGCCATCCGGAGCTGAAAGTGCTGTTTCTCACCGGCTACGACCGCACCGGGCCCATCGTCGGCACCGAGGCCGACGACAACACCCAATACATGGGAAAGCCCTACGAGCCCTCGATGCTGCTCTCCACCATTCACGGCCTGACCGCCAGCCCCTAGAGGCGCGAAACCGCGAAGAGCCGAGGGCGCCGCTTGCTGGTGCTCGGCCAATGGTCTAGAACCCGGCGGCAGAGGCTTCCTACGAAACGCCGATTCCCAATGAGTAAGAACGACAAGCCGGCCCGCCCCGAGGCCCGTCTGCCCAAGGGGCTGCAAGACGCGAGCGCATCCGAAATCCGCCAGACCACGGCGATGCTGGAGGTGATCCGGCGCGTATACGAGGCCTACGGGTTCGAGCCGCTGGAGACGCCGAGCATCGAATATACCGATGCGCTGGGCAAATTCCTGCCCGATCAGGACCGGCCCAATGAGGGCGTGTTCTCCTTCCAGGACGACGACGAGCAGTGGCTGTCGCTGCGCTACGACCTCACCGCGCCGCTCGCCCGCTACGTTGCCGCCAACGCGCAGACCCTGCCCAAGCCCTTCCGCCGCTATCAGACCGGCCCCGTTTTCCGCAACGAGAAGCCCGGTCCCGGCCGCTTCCGCCAATTCACCCAGTTCGACGCCGATACCGTCGGCACGCCTACCGCCGCCGCCGATGCGGAGCTTTGCATGCTCGCTGCCGACGTCATGGAGGCCCTGGGCATCCAGCGCGGCGACTACGTGATCAAGGTCTCCAACCGCAAGCTGCTCGACGGCGTCATGGAGAAGGCGGGCGTCGCCAGCCTTGCCGAGAACCCGGCACAGCGCCTGACCGTCATGCGCGCCGTCGACAAGCTCGACCGGCTCGGCGTCGAGGGGGTCACCGATCTTCTCGGCAAGGGCCGCAAGGACGAGAGCGGCGATTTCACCGAAGGTGCCAAGCTCGCCCCCGGCGAGATCGAGACCATCCTCGCCTTCGTGCAATCGGGCGAAGGAACGCGCGAGGAGATCCTTGCAGGCCTCCAAAAGCTGCTCGAAGGCCAGGAGACCGGCGCCGAAGGCGCAGCCGAGCTCGCAGAGATGACCGCGATCTGGGAGGCCGCCGGCTATGGCGGCGACCGCATCATGGTCGATCCCTCCATCGTCCGCGGCCTGGAATATTACACCGGCCCGGTGTTCGAGGCGGAGCTGACCTTCGAGGTCACCGACGACGACGGCCGCCCCGTCCGCTTCGGCTCGGTCGGCGCCGGCGGGCGCTATGACGGGCTGGTGCAGCGCTTTACCGGCCAGGAAGTCCCGGCAACCGGCTTCTCCATGGGCGTTTCGCGCCTCCGCCATGCCCTCGATCTGCTAGGCAAATCCAAGGATTCGGAGGTGCTCGGCCCCGTCGTGGTGCTGGTGCTGGATAAGGAGCGACGCGCCGATTATTTCGCCCTGACCAAGGCCCTGCGCGATGCCGGCATCCGCGCCGAGATGTATCTCGGCGGCTCCGGCATGAAGGCGCAGATGAAATATGCCGATAAGCGCGGCGCGCCTTGCGTCGTCATCCAGGGCGGCGACGAGCTGGCCCAGGGCATGGTCACCATCAAGGATCTGATCGAGGGCGCGCGCCTGGCCGAGGGAATCGAGGACAACGCCGAATGGCGCGAAAGCCGCCCGGCCCAGTTCTCCGTCGGCGAGGGCGATATGGTCGCCGCGGTCAAGGACGTCTTGGCGCGTTACGAGAGCTGATCCTTTATGGCTGCAGAATCCGTCAGCAATTTCGAGGCCCTCGAGATCCAGGCCGCCAAGCTCTTGGACACGTTCAAGACCGCCGGCTACGAGCCCGTGGCGCCCTCCATCCTCCAGCCGGCCGGGGTGTTCCTGGATCGCATCGGCGAGGCCTTGCGTGGCCGCTCCTATGTCTTCACCGATTTGTCCGGCGAGGAGCTGTGCCTGCGCCCCGATCTCACCGTGCCGGTTTCGCTGCTTTACCTGTCGCGGCACCCGGAAGCCGACAAGGAAGCGCGCTATTGCTATAACGGCCCGGCCTTCCGCTATCAGCCGGGCGGCGCCAGTCAGACCCATCCGCGCGAGTTCCGCCAGGCAGGCATCGAATCCTTCGGCATTGCCGACCGCGAGGCGGCCGATATCGAGATGGTGCTGCTGGCCTCCGCCGCCATCCGCCAGACCGGCCTCGACGACATTCAATTGCGCTTCGGCGATATCGCCATGTTCTTCGCGCTGCTCGATGCGCTGGAGATCCCGGATCGCTGGCGCCGCAAGCTGCGCCACTATTTCTGGCGCCCGGAAATCTTCCACCGCATGCTCCGCCGCCTCAGCCGCGGCGAGCGCCCGGAGGCGGAAAGCAATATCGCCGATTTCGCTCGCGCCCTGGATCTGGACGATTTCGACACCGCGCAAGCCCAGGTCGATGCGTATCTGAAGGAGCGCGAGCTGCCGCTGATCGGCAATCGCACGCTGGCGGAGATCACCAGCCAGCTGCTCGATTTCGCCGCCGATCTGGTCGCCGATCCGCTGCCGAAAGAGATCGCCACGGTGATCGAATATTATCTCGCGGTTTCAGGCACGCCGGAGGAATCCATCGGCCGTATCGCCATGATCGCCCGCGGCGCCGGCCTCGATCTCGACGAGGCGCTGCAACGCATGGTGCGCCGTTTCGAGCGGCTGGAAGAGGAGGGCATCGATCTCGCCCGTGCCCGCTTCGCCGCCGATTTCGGCCGTAACCTGGAATATTACACCGGCCTCGTCTTCCAGATCGAAATCCCGACCCTGGGCGAGGGCAGCCCGCTCGCCGGCGGCGGCCGCTACGACGGGCTTCTGAAACATCTGGGCGCGCCACAGGACGTGCCGGCTATCGGCTGCGCCATTCACACCGAGCGGCTGCTCGCCGTTGTGCAAGGATTGCGCTGATGGCGAAGACAAAGCTCAGCATCGCCATCCCCTCCAAGGGGCGCCTGATGGAGGCCACCGCCACGCTGTTCGAGCGTGCCGATCTCGGCCTGCGCAAGGTCGGCCATGAGCGCGGCTATCGAGGTGCGCTGGATGCCTATGACGATGTCGAGGTGGTGTTCCTCTCCGCCTCGGAGATCGTGCACCACCTGAAAGCGGGACAGGTGCATCTCGGCGTCACCGGCGAGGATCTGGTGCGCGAGACCATCTACGACGTCGAGCGCGAGGTGGAGCTGGTGGTGCCGCTCGCCTTCGGCCGTGCCGACGTGATCGTGGCGGTTCCGGCCTGCTGGATCGACGTCACCGGCGTCGGCGATCTGGAAGACGTGGCCGCGCAATTTGCGCAAGTGCATGGCCGCCGCTTACGGGTCGCCACCAAATATCTGAATCTGACCCGGCGCTTCTTCGCGCAGAAGGGCGTTTCCGGCTATCGCATCGTGGAGAGCGCCGGCGCCACCGAAGGCACGCCGGCTGCCGGCACGGCCGAGCTGATCGTCGATATCACCACCACGGGAACGACGCTCCGCGCCAATCATCTCAAAGTGCTGGATGACGGGCTGATCCTGTCGTCTCAGGCCCAGCTGGTTGCCGCGCACAATGCCGAGTGGAGCCCTGAGGTGAAAGCTCGCAGCGATGAGATTATCGCCCGTATCAAGGACGCGCTTTAGCGGCGCGCTCCCTTGGGCGCCCCACACGCTACTCCGTCGCTCCGGCTTAAGCCGGAATCCAACCGATCGTTCGGAGACTGAAGCTGGATACTGGCTGCTGCCGGTATGATGCCGTGCTTTGGGCTGGGGCCGGTGCCGAGCGCCGCATGGTTCGAGACGCGCGCCCAAAGGCGCGCCCTCACCATGAGGGGTTTTAGAGATCGCGCCGTGACCTCAACCCTCATCCTGAGGAGGCGCGTAAGCACCGTCTCGAAGGATGCAGGCCCCGGAATCGCAACGGGGGATCGCGCCGACGGCTACTTGGCCGGCTCCGGCGCGGTGCCCATCCCGGCAGGACCGTCGACCGGGCGCAGATGATGATCGCCGTTATCGTCCTGCGCCAGGTGATAGAACCGGTCGTGGAACACCGTAAGCCCGGCGCGGTGGCCGATCGAGACGATCGCCGTATCGGGCAGCCGCTCCAGGAGCAGCTGGTAGAGCTGCGTCTCCGATTCCTCGTCGAGGGAGCTGGTCGCTTCGTCCAACAGCAGCCAGTGCGGTTTCTGCAGCAGCGCGCGCGCAATGGAGAGTCGCTGCTGTTCGCCGCCGGAAAGAAGATCCGCCCAATAGGCCGTCTCGCCCAGCTCGCCCTTGAGCTTGCCGAGGCCGACCGCCTCGAGCGCCTCCTCCACCTCCTCCAGCGGATAGGCATCCTCGGCCGCCGGATAGGTGACGGCGCGCCGCAAGGTGCCGAGCGGCATATAGGCCCGCTGCGGCAGCACCAGCACCTCGCTTTCGCTCGGCAGCTCCACATCGCCCTGGCCGAACGGCCAGACGCCGCCAAGCGCCCTGAACAGGCTGGTCTTGCCCGAGCCCGAGCGCCCTGTGACCAGAACCTTCTCGCCCGGCTTCACGTCGAAATCGGAGACGCGCACGATATCCCGGCCGGTGGGCAGCGCCACCACCACATCCTGAGCCCGCAAGGAGTCGTGCGCGGCGGCGGCCTGCTTGAGGCTCATCTCGTCGCCGGTATCGAGGGATTGCGCCCATTCCAAAGACCGCTCGAAGCCGCTCAACCGGTCGAGGATCGCCTTCCAGTTGGCGATGTTGTCATAGGCATCGACGAAGAAGGAGAGCGACTCCTGCACCTTGCCGAAGGCCTGGGAGATCTGGATCAGCCCGCCAAGCGTCATGGAGCCGGCGAAATACAGCGGGCTCACCACGACGAAGGGGAAGATGGTCGCCGCCTGGTTGTAGCCGGCGGTGAAGAAGGTGAGCTTCTTGGTCCGGCTCATGATGGCGCGCCAATTCTTGATCACATGGCCGAAACGCTCTTTCAGCCCCTGGCGCTCGACATCCTCGCCCGAGAGCAGCGTCACCCCTTCGGCGTTCTCGCGCAGGCGCACCAGGTTGAAGCGGAAATCGGCCTCATAGCGCTCCTGATCGAAATTCAGGCGGATCAGCGGGCGGCCGATCAGATGCGTCAGCCAAGTGCCGAGAATGGCATAGAACAGCGCCGCCCAGACCAAATATCCGGGAATCTGCAAGGACCAGGAACCGAGAACCAGCGGCTGGCCCGCCGACAGGCCCCAGAGAATGAAGATGAACGAGATCAGCGTGACGACGGAGCTGAGCAGCCCCAGCCCGATCCCCATGGTGGTGATCACGAAGGAGCGCAAATCCTCGGCGATGCGCTGATCGGGGTTGTCGATCTGATCGCCCCGCAGCCGCATCCGGTAATGGGTCCCCGCGGCCAGCCAGCGCGACATGTAGCTGTCGGTCAGCCAGGCGCGCCAGCGGATCTGCAGCCATTGCCGCAAATAAAGCTCATAAACCGCCGAGACGATAAAGGCGGTGGCCAGCGCGGTGAAGATGCCGAGCTGATAGATGAAGCTGTCCCAGTCCTTCTGCTCCAGCGCGTTGTAGAAATTCCGGTACCAGGTGTTGAACTGGACGCTCAGCCAGACCTGAAACAGCTGGATCGCGACCACCACGCCCAATAGGCCGCGACCGGCCCATTTGTCCTCCCCGTTGAAGTAGGGAAGGGCAATGCGCATGAAATCCCGCATTGTGGTCATGAAAGCCGACATAGGACTCCTGACGTGACACCCTTGGATTTGAGGAGGGGGCCCGGAACGCCGCTAGAGACGGCAGAAAAGGCCGCTCTGGCGGCGCTACGCGGCGCCGGTGAAGCGATGCGCATTTTTCGGGGAGCGGCGCGCCGAAAGCAAGAGTCGGAAAATTACCATTGCGTAAGGCGCGGCAGCTCCAGCCTTGGTTGCCAAGAAAAAAGGGGCGGCCCGAAGACCGCCCCTTCAATCGCGTAAATGAGCCGAAAAGCGGCGGCTACATCATGTCCATGCCGCCCATGCCGCCCATTCCACCCATGCCGCCAGGCATGGCCGGCGCGGCGGCTTCGTCCTTCGGCGCCTCGGCGACGCCCGCCTCGGTGGTGATCAGCAAACCGGCGACCGAAGCCGCATCGGTCAGCGCCGTCAGAACCACCTTGGCCGGGTCGATGATGCCGCGCTCGACGAGATCGCCATACTCGTCGTTCTGGGCGTCATAGCCGTACGAGTCCTTGTTGTTGTCGAGCACCTTACCGACCACGATGGAGCCCTCGACGCCGGCATTCTCGGCAATCTGACGGGCAGGCGCCTGCAGCGCGCGGCGGACGATATTGATGCCCGCCTCCTGGTCGTCATTGTCGCCCGTGATGGTCAGGATCTTGGAGGCCCGCAACAGGGCGGTGCCGCCACCGGCGACGATGCCCGATTCCACGGCCGCGCGGGTCGCGTTCAACGCATCGTCGACGCGGTCCTTGCGCTCCTTCACCTCGACCTCGGTGGCACCGCCGACGCGGATCACCGCAACACCGCCGGCCAGCTTGGCCAGACGCTCCTGCAGCTTCTCCTTGTCGTACTCCGAAGAGGTCTCCTCGATCTGCGCACGGATCTGGCCGACGCGCTCGTCGATATCCTTCTTGTCGCCGGCACCGTCGACGACCGTGGTGTCGTCCTTGGTGATGTTGACGCGCTTGGCGGTGCCCAGCATGTCGATGGTGACGTTCTCAAGCTTGATGCCGAGATCCTCGGAGACCACCTGGCCGCCGGTCAGGATGGCGATATCCTGCAGCATGGCCTTGCGGCGATCGCCGAAGCCCGGCGCCTTGACGGCCGCGACCTTGAGGCCGCCGCGCAGCTTGTTGACCACCAGCGTGGCCAGAGCCTCGCCTTCGACGTCCTCGGCGATGATCAGAAGCGGACGGCCCGACTGCACCACAGACTCCAGCAGCGGCAGCATGGCCTGAAGCCCGGACAGCTTCTTTTCGTAGATCAGGATGTAAGGGTTCTCCAGATCCGCCACCATCTTCTCGGCATTGGTGATGAAGTAGGGGGAGATGTAGCCGCGATCGAACTGCATACCCTCGACGACCTCGAGCTCGCTCTCCAGGCTCTTGGCTTCCTCGACGGTGATCACGCCTTCATTGCCGACCTTCTGCATCGCCTCGGAGATCATGTCGCCGATGGCCTTCTCGCCATTGGCCGAAATGGTGCCGACCTGGGCGATCTCTTCGGAGCCGGAGACCTTCTTGGAATGCTTGCGGATATCGGCGACGACCTCGGTCACGGCCTTGTCGATGCCGCGCTTCAGATCCATCGGGTTCATGCCGGCGGCGACGGCCTTGAGGCCTTCGCGCACGATCGACTGGGCCAGCACGGTCGCCGTGGTGGTGCCGTCACCGGCGGTCTCGTTGGTCTTCGAGGCCACCTCGCGCACCATCTGGGCGCCCATATTCTCGAACTTATCCTCAAGCTCGATATCCTTGGCGACGGTGACGCCGTCCTTGGTCGAGCGCGGCGCGCCGAAGGATTTCTCCAAGATCACGTTGCGGCCCTTGGGGCCGAGCGTCACCTTCACCGCATTGGAAAGGATGTCGACGCCGCGCAGCATACGCTCGCGCGCTTCGGCACCGAATTTTACGTCTTTGGCTGCCATTGGAGTTTACTCCATCTCGAAAACTGAAACTGTTCCCGGAAGACGCCTCTCGAACAGCGGGTCGCCGGTGCTGCCGGTCCTCCGGGGACGAAAAAAAACGCGCTCAGGCTTAGCCGAGCACGCCCATGATGTCGGACTCCTTCATGATCAGGAGTTCCTGGTCGTCGATCTTGACCTCGGTACCGGACCACTTGCCGAACAGCACCTTGTCGCCAACCTTGACGTCCAGCGGCTGAACCTTGCCGTCCTCGCCCCGGGCGCCCGGGCCTGCCGCGACGACTTCACCGGTCTGGGGTTTCTCCGCGGCGGAATCGGGAATGATGATACCGCCCTTGGTCTTGGTCTCCTCTTCGAGCCGCTTGACCACGACACGATCATGGAGGGGACGAAATTCCATGAGCTTCTCTCCTAACTAGATAACGAGGGTCTCTGCTGGAAAAATGGCTAACTGGCACTTAACGTCTGAGAGTGCCAAAAGCTGCGCCACGGATATCGTTTGCGAGCCTTGGATGTCAAGGCGGGGCGCCGATTCGGAGCCGTTCGGGCGGAGCCTGCTTGGCCTTCGGCGCTGTCGCTGCTAACAAAGTGACATATACATTTGCGGGGTGACGATCCGGCAACGGATGCTGAGGGGAGGCGCGGCTCTTGCTCGATGCGATTGTAATCATTGCGATGACCATCGTCGCCGCGGCCTTGGCGGCTGCGCTGATGGTGCATGGCGGAATTGGCCTGCTGCCTGCGCTGATTGCCGGTGCGGCTTTGCTGGCGATCATGATTTCCACTCATCTTCTGATGACTCGCTTTTCCCGCGGTGGCGGCGAGAACGCGCGGATGGACGATTTCGAGGAAGTGCTCGAGATCATCGACAACGATCTGCAGCGTATCGACAAGATGGAAACCGACGTCGCCCGTCTCGGTTCCTTGAGCGATAAGGTCGAGCGGCTCGACCAGACCTTGAGCGATTACGAGGCCTCCAAGCTGGCGCGGCTTTCGGAGGATGTGGAGGCGCTGCAGGGCCGGCTCGAGGGCTTGCGCTCCGAGCTGGAGGTGGAGACCCGCAGCCAGCGCGAGCAGCTGAATGACGAGCTGCGCCAGCTCGAAGGGCTGATGAAGCAGCTTTCCGTGGATCTGGCGGGATCGGAGGCCATCGCCCGTGCCGCCACCGGAACGCACGAAGTTGTAGAGGCGGACGCCGATACGGGCGAGATGCCCGACGAGCACGCGCTCGGACTGGTCGATTCCGGCGAGGTCGAGGATGCCGGCGTGGAAGAGCCCGGCGAAGAAGAAATCCCGGAAACCGATATTGACACCCAAGTCGCCATGGGCGCGGTGATCGCCGCGATCGAGGAAGGTGTCGAGGCGCTCGAGACCGGACCGGCCGAAGAGGCGGAAGCCGCTCCGAGCGAAGAGCCGGAAATGCCGCCTGTCGAGGAGACGGTGCCGGAAACCGCCGAAAGCCTCGAGCCGGAGCCGCTGGAGACCGAGGTTCCGGAGGAACCTGCGGAAGAACCGCCCGCCGAAGAATTTCTGGAAGAGTTTCCCGAGGAAGAATTCCCCGCCGAAGAAGCCGAGGAAGAGCCCGAGCCGCTCAGCCTGACGGTCGCAGCGCTGGAGGAACAGGAAGCCGTGCTCGACCTGCCGGCGGAAGACGAGGCGCCGCTGCCTGCCGAGCCAGAGCCCGAGCTGGAAGCCGAAGAGGGCGAGATCGACGAAATCGAATTGCTCGAGCTCGACACCGAGATCCCGCACCCGCAAAGCGACTCCGGGACCGGCGAAGCCGAACCGCAGCTTCCTGCCGCGGAAGAGCCGGAAGGTGAAGAGCCGAGAGAAGGCGCCGACACCGAATCGCCCGGCGAGGAGGGTGAGGAATCGCCGGCCGAACCGAAACCCGGCGTCTGACCTTGCGGCAACCCTGACACGGCTTTCTGCAACTTTAGGTCGAGTCTCTAGCTAAAAAGTAACCCAATTGCGCTAGGCCCTTCGCTGCGGGCTTGACCTTCGCATCCCGCGTCGCCATAGCCGAGGCACCATGACCAGCAGCGCAATACCCGAGGAGGCGGCGACCTCCGCCATTCCGATCATCTCGTCGATTGCCGAGATCGGCGATCGCTATCCGGTTTGGATTGTCGATATCTGGGGTGTTCTGCATGACGGGGTGAAAGCCTTCCCCGCTGCGGTGGACGCTCTCTGCGCCTTCAAGGCCAAGGGCGGTAAGGTGCTGCTGCTCTCCAACTCGCCCCGTCCGAGCCCCGCCGTCCGGGCCCAGCTGCACAGCCTCGGCGTGCTCGATCAGGCCTACGACGCCACCGTCACCTCCGGCGATCTGACCCGGCGGGAGCTGGAGAAGCGTGCCGGCGCCAAGGTGTTCCATATCGGCCCGGAGCGCGACCGCACCATTTTCGCAGGTCTCGATCTACATCTGACGAAGGCTGAGGAGGCTGAGCTGGTCGTCTGCTCAGGCCTGTTCGACGACACCACCGAGACGCCGGAGACCTATCACGATCTCTTGGCCGATCTGGCCGAGCGCGGCCTCACCATGCTTTGCGCCAATCCCGATCACATGGTCGAGCGGGGCGGCGAGCTGGTCTACTGCGCCGGCGCTCTTGCCGATGTCTATGAGGATCTGGAAGGCCAGGTGATCTACGCCGGCAAGCCTTACCCGCCGGTCTACGAGCTGGCTTTCGAGCAGCTTGCCGAGATTGCCGGGCGCAAGGTCGAGCGGTCCGAGGTGCTGGCGATCGGCGATGGCATCAACACCGATATGGCCGGCGCGGCCGCGGCGGGGATCGATTCGGTGTTCATCGCCGGCGGGCTGCATGCCAGCGATCTCATCACCCCGGCCTCCCATAACGAAATGGCCGAGGCCGGCGAGGACCCGCCTCTCAACGGCGACACTCTGTCGGATTTCTTCGGCCCCAACCCGCTGCCGGTCGCGGCCATGCTGAAGCTGACGTAAAGCGCTAGGCGCCGTCGCTTCCCTTGGCGAGGAGACTATCGACCAGCGACTGATCCAGCCGCTCGTCATCCTCGCGCGGTTCGTGGGTCTCCGCCGTCGGCAGCGCCTTGAGCAAGGCCCCTCTCGCCTCTTTCAAGGCGGTTTGCGCCCGCGTCGAGGCCTGTCCCACCTGATCGTCGAAGCTGCACGAGGTCATGATCTCGATCACGGCCTCTTCGGCGATCTCCTTCGCCTTTTCCGGCGTTTCGCTCTCGCAAGCTTCGAGAATCCGTTCGCAGGCGGTCAGGATCGCAGTCGCAGCCGTCTCCGCCGTGCTGCGGATTCCTGCCAGCTCCTTCAGCGCGTAGCAAAGCTTGCCGATCTCGGCGGCTGTCGTTTCGCAGCCTCCGATATAGCGGTCGTCGCAACGACCGGTCTGCTGGCTCATGGCGATGTCTTTCGGACTAGCGGCCGAAGATCGATTCGATCTTGGTGCGCAGCGTGGCGGCGTTGAAGGGCTTGACGATGTAGCTGTTCACGCCGGCCTGGCGCGCGGCCATCACATTCTCGGCCCGCGATTCGGCGGTGACCATGAGGAAGGGCGTCTTGGCCAGGTCCATGTCGGAGCGGACTTCGCGCAGCAGCTCATAGCCGGTCATCGGCTCCATATTCCAATCGGAGATCACCAGCCCGTATTGCTTGTGCCGCATCATATCCAGCGCCGAGGTCCCGTCGGAGGCCTCGTCCACATGGGTGAAGCCGAGCTGCTTCAACAGATTGCGGATGATACGGACCATGGTGCGGTAATCGTCGACGACGAGGACCGACATATTCGGATCGACACTCATTTCCCATCCCATGCCCCGCATTTCGCCGAGCACGCCTTGTCTTGTGGCCGCGGAGGCCAGTGCTTTATTCATTCCCCCGACTCCCCGATTGGAGCGGCAATTGCTGAAAATCCTACGCTCCGCCCATGAACGGACGGTTAAGTTTGACGCCGGCTTAACGCCTGCGCGGCGCCGAGACGTTTGCAGTCGGCAAGGGGCTTGGCTATTTTGCGCGCCGACCGACCAGAGGTAAGGATCAATCCATGAGCGATGACGCGGTGCCGGCTGAGGCAGCCCTCGGCCACGGCTATTATTTTGAAGATTTGTCTCCGGGTATGGAGGCCAGCTATTCCAAGGTCATCACCGCGGAGGATGTCGACCGTTTCGCCGTCCTGTCGGGCGATGTGAACCCGGTTCATGTCGACGAGGGCTTTGCGGCGACCACCATGTTCAAGAAACGCATCGCTCACGGCTTCCTGACCGGCGCCTTGATCTCCACCGTGCTCGGCACCAAGCTCCCGGGGCCTGGCTGTATCTACCTGTCTCAGGATATGAAGTTCCGCGCGCCGGTCTATCTCGGCGACGAGGTCACTGCGACGGTCAAGATCGCCAGCCTGGATGCGGCCAAGTCCCGCGTGGTGCTGGACTGCGCATGCACCGTAAACGGTAAGCCCGTGATCACTGGTCAGGCCGTGGTGATGGTCGACCGCAAGGAACAGGCCTAAGAGTGAGCCCGGCGAGAACAAGGCTGGGGCGAGACGAAGGCCGGTAAGACGACCGGCAAGGCTGAAGGACGAATAAGAATGGATGTGGTCCGCGGCTGGCAGGACGTGCCTGCCTCTGCGCGAGGCGCGGCCCTGGCGATCGGCAATTTCGACGGCGTTCACCGCGGTCATCAAGCGTTGCTTGGCCGGGCCGAGGCGCTTGCCAAGGCCTCCGGCGGCAAGTCGGGGGCGATCATCTTCGATCCGCATCCGCGTCGCTTCTTCTCCCCCGATAAGCCCTTCTTCGAGCTCACCCCGGTGGATGTGAAGCTGGAGCTTCTGGAGGAGTTCGGCCTCGATCTGGCGGTGGTTATCCCGTTCGATGCCGATTTCGCCGGCTATAGCGCGGAGCGTTTCGCCGAGGAGGTGATCGCCGGTGGTCTCGGTGCCAGCCATATCGTCGTCGGCCACGATTTCAACTTCGGCAAGGGCCGCAGCGGCGACCCCGAAACCCTTGCCAAGTTCGGCGAGAGGCTGGGCTTCGAGGTTTCCGTGGTTCCGGCGGTGACCGAGGACGGCGCCATCCTCTCCTCCAGCCAGGTGCGCGATGCGCTGGCCAAAGGAGATATGCGGCTGGCCGCCAGCACGCTCGGCTATTGGTGGCGCATGCGCGGCAACGTGGAATCGGGTGCCGGCCGCGGTGCCGGGCTCGGCTTTCCCACCGTGAATCTGCCACTGGCGCCGGGCAACGAGATCGCCCACGGCATTTATGCGGTCCGGGTCAATGTCGAAGGCGAGATCTATAGCGGCGCCGGCTATGTCGGGCCGCGCCCCACCTTCGGCGACGGTGCGCCGACTTTCGAGGCCTATGTCCTCGATTTCGAAGGCGATCTCTACGGCAAGAATATCGAGATCGAGTTCATCGAGAAGGTTCGAGACGACCGCAAATTCGACACGCCCGAAGAGCTTTCGGCCCAGATGGACGACGATTGCGCCAAGATTGCCGAGATTCTGGCCAAGGCGCCGGCCACGCCGGTTTGATCGCCGCCGCGCGTTACCCTACTGGATTGTCGGCAGCGCCGTTGCTAGAAGGCGGGACACCACGGCCCGGAAAACCCGGACGGATAAGCGGGATAGAGCACACCGAAATGGCGAAGTGTGAAGCGCCGGAACGCGACCCTAAGGCCGCTGTTATGAGCTTTGCGACGTTCCTGGGCGCGATGAGCCGTCCGGGCGCCACCAGGGCGTGGCCGCTGCGGCCCAGAAATTGGCCATTGGCGGCATGCCGAACGGCGTATCTTGCCCCGACGGTTTCCATGATGGCTTCCATGTCGGCTGCCACGGCGACAGCGACGAGGTCGAAGCCCAAATCTGCATCCACGGATTGGCGCCCGGCGCCGAAAGCAGCATCTGTTTCTGCCACGGCATCAGCCAGGGCCACAGCGTCTGCCAGAACTGCATCCAGGTGGAGACGGCCTGCCAGTTGCGCTGTATCTCTTGCGGCTGCATTGAGGTCCAAAAGCTCATCCAAAGCTTATCCGGCGACGATGGCTGGCCCCAAAGCGACGGCGCGGCCTGCTGCGGCTGGAATTGGGGCAGGAACTGCGCCCAGAACTCTTCGATCGGCGTCCGCTTCGGCTCCGGCGGCTTCGGCATCCAGACGGCCATCCAATCGAAAACCGTGGGGAAGCTCGGCTCCGGCTCCGGTGGCGTCTGGTTCTCCAGCGCCATCCATGGCATGGATGGCCAGCCTGAGGTTTGCCCGGGCTGAAATTGCTGGCCTTGAGCCATCCATGTTTCCGGCGACCAGAGCGCAGGCAGTTGCGGCGCCTGAGACGCCTCCTCCCGCGTCTTGCCGGACGAGGTCTCAGGGGCGGTTCCCGCGAAGGGCAGAGCCCAAGCCGATACGGCCAAGCTCATCGTCTCAAGCCAATTTTCCAAAACCACTCAAACCCCCAAGTATCCATGACTGAGCTTGACTCAAAAAAGCCGCAAGAACCACAGCCGTCTCAATCGGGGAACGGCGAGCAGGCGGAGCGCAATTGGAGCGAAACCCTGTTTTTGCCCAAAACCGACTTCCCGATGAAGGCCGGTCTGCCCCAGCGCGAGCCGGAAATCCTCGCCCGCTGGGAAAAGATCGGGCTCTACGATCGCCTGCGCCGGGAGGCCGAGGGACGCGACAAGTTCGTGCTGCATGACGGCCCGCCTTACGCCAACGGCAACCTTCATATCGGACACGCGCTGAACAAAACCTTGAAGGACGTCATCTCCCGCTCGCAAGGCATGATGGGCAAGGATGCTCCCTACGTGCCGGGCTGGGACTGCCACGGCCTGCCCATCGAGTGGAAGGTGGAAGAGGGCTTTCGCGCCAAGGGCAAGAACAAGGACGAGATCCCGATCAACTCCTTCCGCCGCGTCTGCCGCGAGTTCGCCGAGAAATGGGTCAAGATTCAGTCCAAGGAATTCCAGCGCCTCGGCATCGTCGGCGATTGGGACAACCCCTATACGACCATGGCTTTCGAAGCCGAGGCGATCATCGCCCGCGAGCTGATGAAATTCGCCATGAACGGCACGCTGTATCGCGGCTCCAAACCGGTGATGTGGTCGGTGGTAGAGAAGACGGCCCTGGCCGAGGCCGAGGTCGAGTATCAGGAGGTGGTTTCCGACACCATCTTCGTGAAGTTCCCGCTTGTGCAGGCCGAGGGCGAGCTGTCCGGCGCCGCCGTGGTGATCTGGACCACCACGCCCTGGACCATCCCCGGCAACCGCGCCATCGCCTATTCGCCCGATATTCGCTACGGGCTCTACGAGGTGACCGCCGCGCCGGAGGACAATTGGGCGAAGCCCGGCGACAAGCTGATCCTCGCCGATGTGCTGGCCGAGAATCTGGAAAATGCCGCCCGCATCGAGGGCTGGACCCGCATGAGCGATGTCGATCCCGCTAGCCTAGGCGCGGTGCAGCATCCGTTGCATGAGCTCGGCTACGATTTCGACGTGCCGCTGCTGCCCGGCGAGCATGTCACCGCCGAGACCGGCACCGGCTTCGTGCACACCGCACCGGGCCACGGCATGGAAGACTTTGTGCTCTGGGAAGACAGTAAGGCCGAGCTTCAGGCCCGCGGCATCGACCCGGCCATCCCCTTCACCGTGGATGCCGACGGCTTCTACACCGAGGAGGCCTACGGCTTCACCGGCAAGCGCGTCATCGACGATAAGGGCGAGAAGGGCGATGCCAACAATGCGGTGATCGAGGCGCTGGTCGAGGCCGGTAATCTGGTCGCCCGCGGGCGTCTTCGCCACGACTATCCCCATTCCTGGCGCTCCAAGAAGCCGGTGATCTTCCGCAATACGCCGCAATGGTTCATCGCCATGGACAAGGCGCTCGGCGGGGACGGCGACACCTTGCGTAATCGGGCGCTCAAAGCGATCGGCGGCACGAGCTTCGTGCCCGCCGCCGGCGAGAACCGCCTGCGCGGCATGATCGAGAGCAAGCCCGACTGGGTGGTCTCGCGCCAGCGCGCCTGGGGCGTCCCCATCACCATCTTCCGCCACGCCGAGACCGGCGAGGTGATCCCCGGTGCCGGCTTCGCCAAGTCGGAGATGCTGGAGCACCGCATCGTTGCCGCCTTCGAGCAGGAGGGCGCCGATGCCTGGTTCGCCGAAGGCGCCAAGCAGCGGTTCCTGGAAGGGGTGGTCGACAATCCGGACGATTGGGAGAAGGTCGACGACATCCTCGATGTCTGGTTCGATTCCGGCTGCACCCATGCCTTCGTGCTGGAGCACCGCCCCGATCTGAAATGGCCGGCCGACGTCTATCTGGAAGGCTCCGATCAGCATCGCGGCTGGTTCCAGTCCTCGCTGCTGGAGGCCTGCGGCACCCGCGGCCGCGCGCCTTACGAGGCGGTGGTCACCCACGGCTTCTTCGTCGACGAGCAGGGCCGCAAGATGTCGAAATCGGCCGGCAACGCCGTAGCGCCGGAGAATGTCATCAAGCAGTCCGGCGCGGAGATCCTGCGGCTTTGGGCCATGTCCTCCGACTATTGGGAGGATCTGCGCATCGGCCCGGAGATCCTCAAGGCCAATGTGGATTCCTACCGCAAGCTCCGCAACGCCATGCGCTTCATGCTCGGCAATCTCGCCCATTACCGCGAGGAGCTGCGCGTGGAGCCGTCGCAGATGCCGGAGCTGGAGCGCTACATGCTGCACCGGCTCGCCGAGCTGGATACGTTCGTGCGCGAGAATTACAACGCCTACGACTTCAAGCGCATCTTCCATGCGCTGTTCAATTTCTGCGTCGGCGATCTTTCCGCCTTCTATTTCGACATCCGGAAAGATGCGCTCTATTGCGAGCCTCACGACAGTATCGTGCGCCGCTCGGCGCTGACCGTGCTCGATATCCTGTTCGAGGCGCTTACCGCCTGGCTCGCGCCGATGCTCTGCTTCACCATGGAGGAAGCCTGGCTCAACCGCTTCCCCGGCGAGGACAACTCGGTGCATCTTCGCCAATTCCCCAATATCCCGGACACGTGGCGCGACGAGGCGCTGGCCGGGAAATGGAAGCAGCTGCGCAGCCTCCGCCGTGCCGTCACCGGCGCCCTGGAAATCGAGCGTAAAGAGCGCCGCATCGGCGCCAGTCTCGATGCCGCGCCCAAGGTCTACATCGCCGACGATGCCATGCGCGCCAGCCTCGAAGGCCTCGATCCGGCCGAGATCTTCATCACCAGCGGTGCGGAGATCATCGAAGGCGAGGGGCCGGAAGGCGCTTTCCGTCTCAGCGAAGTGCCGGGCGTTGCCGTCGAGGTGATCGAGGCGGTGGGCAAGAAATGCGCCCGCTCCTGGAAGATCTCGCCCGATGTCGGCGCCGATCCGGAATTTCCCGATCTCTCCCCGCGCGATGCGGAGGCGGTCCGTCAGTTCGACGCCCGCCGTGCCGCCGCGGCCGAATAGGATAGCCGTCCATGGTAGCCGAGACAGAGACAAGCGCTGAGGTCGGCGCACGAACCTATTGCGGTCTCGGCCTTGCCGTGGCCGCCGCCATCGTCATCGCCGATCAGGCCAACAAGCTCTGGTTCCTTTTCGTCTATGGCATTGAGGACAAGGCGCCGGTCGCCGTCGCGCCGTTCCTGGACCTGGTGATGGTCTGGAACCGCGGCATCAGCTACGGGCTCCTGCAGCAGGACGGCGCCTTCGGCCGCTGGATGCTGATTATCTTCGCCCTCGGCGTTGCGCTGGGGCTGGGGATTTGGCTCGCCCGCGTGCCCTCGCGCCTTGCCGCCATCTCGCTCGGACTGATCATCGGCGGGGCCATCGGCAACGCCATCGACCGCATCGCCTATGGCGCAGTGGCCGATTTCTACGCGCTGCATGCCTTCGGCTTCGAATGGTACGTCTTTAACGTTGCTGACTGTGCCGTGGTTGCCGGGGTCATCGGACTGCTTTATGACTCATTTTTCGGCAACCATAAAAAGGTCTCAAACCCCTCTAACATGTAGGAAAAGCGGGGATTTGAGCCAATTTCTGCGCTGGATACGAGGGAAACGTGGGGCAAGCCCAGACCAAAGCGAGGATCGATGCTGCTGCACGCATGACGCGTGGGCTGCTCGCTGCCTGCCTGGTGCCCTCCGTGCTGGCCCTTGGCGGATGCGGCGGTGTCGAATTCCAGGGCAAGATCTTCGACTATGCGGGGCTTTCCGGCGAGCGGAAGCAAGAGGACACCCAGATGTCCGAACGTGCCCCGCTGGTGATCCCGCCCAACACCAATTATCTGCCGCCGCCCGGCTCCGGCAATGCCGCTTCCCAGCCCAACTGGCCCACCGATCCTGAGATCGCCCGCCAGCAGCTGGTCGAGAAGCAGGCCGAAGCGGAGAAGCAGAAGGCCGCCTCCACCGAGCCGCTGAACCCCTATGCCGGCAAGGAAACCCTGCTGGATAAGATCTTCGGCGGCAACAAGACCAAAGAGGCGGCGGTTAGCGATATTCCCTCGCCCGATCCCGCCGATCCGACGCCGCCGGTCAACCGCTCGGCGACCAAGAAGCGCGCGCCGGAGCCTTACAAGCCTCCGGGAACCGTGCCGGAGAACAACGATCCGTTCCATCCGAGCGCCGGGACCTATCAAGGCTCTTAACGGCATAGCGGGTTCGTACAAGTACGGCCCCTCCATTTCCCGTAAGCTCGGCGTGAAGCCGGATGTCTGCGCCCGCGTCTGAACGGGCGGCGCGCGAGATCCCATCTGTTTGCGAGGAACGATGCGAAATTGTCTGATCAAAGCCGTG
Source organism: Methyloligella sp. GL2 (assembly GCF_013341275.1). GTDB lineage: Bacteria > Pseudomonadota > Alphaproteobacteria > Rhizobiales > Methyloligellaceae > Methyloligella. Next base: position 2,881,221 of record NZ_CP054476.1, on the reverse strand, counting down.
CCCACCCTTGCGTTTCTGACGCTCGCCCTGGCTGCGCCCGCGCATGCTGAGGACGAAAAGCCGAAATGCGAGATCGCCGAGGTGAACCCGGTCACCGGACACGTGTTCTGCATCAAGCCGATCGGCGCACCCGTCGAGCCTCCACCACCCGATGTCGCGACGCGGCCCTGCGACGCGAACGCCCATACCGAGGGTGATTGGACTTTCGGCCCCAAATGCAACGAGCAGCCGGCCCCTGCAGGCGAATGATGAAACTCTGGGCCGTTCCGTGCTAAACGTTGGCCCGATATGCAGAAACCTTCGCCGAAAATCTCCGAGTTCCAGCTCGACAACGGGCTGCAGGTCGTGGTTGTTCCCGACCACCGCGCGCCCGTAGCCACCCAGATTCTCTGGTACAAGGTGGGCGGCGCCGACGACCCCAAGGGCGCGTCGGGCGTGGCCCATTTCCTCGAACATCTGATGTTCAAGGGGACCGAAGAGATCCCCCCCGGCCAGTTCGCCAAGATCGTGGCGCGCAATGGCGGCGAGGATAACGCCTTCACCAGCCACGACGTCACCGCCTATTTCCAGCGCGTCGCCAAGGATCGGCTGCCCAAGGTCATGGCCATGGAGGCCGACCGCATGGCCAATCTGCGCCTGTCGGAGGAATCGGCCCTGACCGAGCGCGACGTGATCCTGGAGGAGCGCCGCTCGCGGGTCGATAACGATCCGGGCAGCATCCTGCAGGAAAAGGTGATGGCCGCCCTGTTCGAGACCCACCCTTACGGCATTCCGATCATCGGCTGGGAAAACGAGATCGCCAAGCTCACCCGCGACGATGCGCTGGCCTTCTATAAGCGCTTCTATGCGCCGAACAACGCCATCCTGGTGGTTGCCGGCGATGTCGAGCCGGAAGAGGTGCGCCGCCTCGCCGAAGAGACCTACGGCAAGCATGCGCCCAACCCGGAGCTTGGGCTCCGCAAGCGCACGCCCGAAGCGCCCCACGCGAAGGGCGAGACCATCCGCCTGGCCGATCCGCGCGCCGGCCGCATCACCGTGCAGCGCCATTACCGCGTGCCGAGCTATAATTCCGCGACTAAGCCAGGCGAGGCCGAGGCGCTGGATCTGATGATGCGGGTCGTCTCCGCGCGCACCGCCGGCAAGCTCTATCGCCGCCTGGTGGTTGAGGAGAAGATCGCCGCCTCCGCCGGCGGCTGGTACGCCGATACCGGGCTCGATTCCGGGCGTCTGGCGCTTTACGGCGTGGCGGCCGAGAACGTCACCGCCGAACAGCTGGATGACGCGCTCTCCCGCTTCATCGCGGATCTGAAGCGCGACGGCGTCACCCAAGCCGAGCTCGACCGGGCCCGCAATGCCTATCTCGCCCAGTTCATCTATGCCGCCGACAGCCATCAGAGCCTGGCCCGCCATTACGGATGGCGCATGGCCACCGGTATGACCCTGGAGCAGATCGAGGCCTGGCCCGACCGGCTGAAAAAGGTGACGCCGGAGGAGATCGCCGACGTCGCCCGCACCTATCTCACCGACGAGAATTCCGTGACCGGCATTCTCGAGCCGGCCGCTCAATCCCTTGCCGCATAGCTAGTCCCGCCCATGCAAGTTCAACGCATCGAAAGCCCAGGCGGCATCAAAGCCTTCCTGGTCGAATCCCACGACAATCCGCTCGTCGCGCTCCGCTTCGCCTTCCGCGGCGGGGCCGCGCAAGATCCTGACGGCAAGGACGGCCTCTCCTATTTCGTCACCGGCATGATGGACGAGGGCGCCGGCGATCTTGACGCCGCCGCCTATCAGGAGCTGGAGCAGTCGCTGGCCATCCATATGGATTTCGACACCGCCCGCGACGTCATCACCTGCAGCTTCCAGACCCTGACCGAGAACCGCGAGGCCGCTTTCGAGCTTCTCGCCAAGGTGCTGTCCGCGCCGCGCTTCGACGCCGATGCCACCGAGCGGGTGAAAGGGCAGATCCTCGCCAGCCTGAAATTCGATCAGAACGACCCGGTGAATATCGCTTCGCGCGCCTGGACCAGTGCCGCCTTCAAGGGCCACCCTTACGCACGGCCCGTGAAGGGAAGCCTCGACACCATTCCCGAGGTCGAGCCGGCAGATCTGCGCGCCTATGCCGACAAGGTCTACGCCAAGGACAATCTGACCATCGTCGTGGTCGGCGATATCGACGCGGCGACCCTGGCCAAGGATCTCGACCGCATCTTCGGCGCGCTGCCGGAGACCGCCGAGCTTGCGGCCATTCCCGATGCGACCCCGGCGGAAGGCCCGTTCCGCGAGGTCATCGAGATGGATATCCCGCAATCCATCGCCCAGTTCGGCCAGGCCGGCATCATGCGCACCGACCCGGATTTTCTGCCCGCCTATATCCTCAACTACATCATCGGCGGCGGCGGGTTTAATTCCCGCCTGATGGAGGAGGTGCGCGAGAAGCGGGGGCTGGCCTATTCGGTCAATTCCCACCTTTTCCCCTTCGCCCATGCCTGCGTCTTCATGGGCCGCGTCGCCACCAAGAACGAGGCGGTTGGCCAGTCGCTGCAGGTGATCCAGACCGAGCTGGAACGCCTCGCCGCCGACGGCCCCACCGAGGACGAGCTCGATGGCGCCAAGCGCTATCTCACCGGGGCTTATGCGCTTCGCTTCGACTCCTCCGCGGCAATCGCCAACCAGCTGCTCTGGCTGGAGCTTGAAGGGCTCGGCGTCGACTATGTCGATGAGCGCAACGCCCTGATCGACGCCGTCACCCTCGACGATGTCGCTCGCGTCGCCAAGCGCATGCTCCATGCCGACCGGCTGATCACCACCATCGTCGGCAAGCCCGCCGAGATGCCGCCCCAAGCACTCGCTGGATAAGGGCGAACGCGCGTCTCGAAGCCGCGTCTAGAGCACTCACGCCAAAACCTTGAGGGGACGAACGATCATGGCATTCGTGCAATCGGTGGAAGCTTGTCTCGAAGCGGGGATCGGCGAGGGCGGCCTCAGTCCGCTCGCCTTCGAAAGCTATCTCGACCGGCTCAAGCCGCGTATGCACAAGCTGCACGAGGAATACGAGTCCGGCAGCCTGCCGATCCTGCGCGTCGCCGAGCGGCGCGACGACATCCCGCCCATGGTCGAGGCGTTTCAGCGTCTGGCGCAAGGCGCCAAGACCATCGTCTTCTTCGGCACCGGCGGCTCCAGCCTCGGCGGACAGACCATCGCTCAGTATGGCGGCTGGTCGATCCCCGGCGATAATGGCGACCGTAACGGCCCCAACCCCCGCACCCGCTTCTACGACAATCTCGATGCGCGGACCTTGGAATTGAGCCTCGCCCGGCTCGATCTCGAGACCACACGCTTCATCCTGATCTCCAAATCCGGCGGCACGCCCGAGACCCTGACCCAGGCCATTGCGGCGATGGAGAGAGTGCGGACCCACGGGCTCGAGGAAAAGATGCCGGAGCTGTTCTTAGGCCTCACCGAGCCGGCCATGCCGGGCAAGACGAACGGCCTGCGCGATCTGTGCGAAGCCTACGGCATCCCGGTTCTGGACCACGATACCGGCATTGGCGGCCGCTTCTCGGCGCTGACCAATACCGGGCTGTTGGCCGCGCTCGCCCGCGACATCGATCCGGTGAAGATCCGCGAAGGCGCCGCCTCCGTCATCGCCGCCATGATGGCCGATGGCGAGCCGGCCGATTTCGCCCCCGCCATCGGTGCTGCGGTCCAGATCGGCCTTGCCAAGGAGAAGGGGATCAAGGCGAGCGTGCTGATGCCCTATTCCGACCGGCTCGGCCGCTTCGCCGCCTGGTTCGTGCAGCTCTGGGGCGAGAGCCTCGGCAAGGACGGGAAGGGGACCACGCCCGTCGCGGCCTTGGGCCCGGTCGATCAGCACAGCCAGCTGCAGCTCTATCTCGACGGCGCGCCGCAGCATCTGATCACCGTGCTCCGCCCCGGCGGCGCCGGCGCCGGACCGCGCATCGCGCCCGATCTCGCCAAGCTGGCGAATGCCGATTATCTCGCCGGCAAATGCGCCGGCGATCTCGTCGCTGCCCAGCAGAAGGCCATTCCCCAGGCCCTGATCGATGCCGGCCGGGCCGTGCGCACCATGGATATCGAGACCCTGGATGCCGAAACCCTCGGCGCGCTGATGATGCATTTCATGCTCGAGACCATCCTCTCGGCACATCTTTTGGGCGTCGATCCCTTCGACCAGCCGGCGGTGGAAGCGGGCAAGATCCTCACCCGGCAGTATCTGGGGGCTTAGGGGTCATTTTGGTTCTCTAGCCTCGCTCAAAGCACCTTCGTCATGCCCGGACTTGATCCGGGCATCCACGCCGTTTCGTCTCAACGCGACCAGCGCTCCTTCGACACTCCGGTGCAAGCGGCGGGGTAACGGCATGGCCCCCCCGGATCCGGCTTCGCCGGTCCGGGCGCAGGCTCAAGTCATGCCCGGGGATGGCGACAAAGAGGAGCGGCACGGCCTACCCCCTCCCCCTGGAAGGGGGAGGGCCGGGGTGGGGGTCGGCAGCGCTGGCCGGTGCTCTCAGGCCAATGTGACCCCCCTCTCGCTCCCCCCTTTTAGGGGGGAGGACCAGCCGTGCTCTATGGCGCCCGCGCCAGTCTCTCCCGTCATGGCCGGGCGTGTCCCGGCCATCCACGTAACAGCGCTGCTTTCTCCAAAATCGTGGATGCCCGGCACAAGGCCGGGCATGACGATCGAGCTTCAAGGCACCGGTCATACCGGCAACAGCCGGTATCCAGCCTTACGCACCGTCCATCGAAAAGCTGGATTCCGGCTTGAGCCGGAATGACGCCGGCATCGCCCTGGGGAGAAGCGGTGCAAAAGACCCGTCCCGGATTAGGAACCGGGCCGCAGATTCGATACTTCTGAACCCATGTCATCAAGCCTAAGACCGATTCGCCAGCTCCCGCCCGGCCTCGTGAACCGCATCGCCGCCGGCGAGGTGGTCGAGCGCCCGGCCAGCGTGGTGAAGGAGCTGGTGGAAAACGCCATCGATGCCGGCGCCACCCGCATCGACGTTGCCGCCACCGGCGGCGGGCTCGGCCTGATCTCTATCACCGATAACGGCCGCGGCATGAACGCTGAGGATCTGCAGCTCGCGGTGGAGCGCCACGCCACCTCCAAGCTCGACGACGAGACCCTGCAGCAGATCGCTACTCTCGGCTTTCGCGGCGAGGCGCTGCCCTCCATCGGCGCGGTGGCGCGGCTCACCATCCAAAGCCGGGCGGAAGGGGCTCAGGAGGCCTTCGAGATCACCGTCGATGGCGGCAAGAAAGCTGCGCTGAAGCCATCGCCGATTCCCGCCGGCACCGAGGTGCAGGTGCGCGATCTCTTCTATGCCACCCCGGCGCGGCTGAAATTCATGAAGTCGGAACGGGCCGAGAGCGGCGCCATCTCCGATTGCGTCAAGCGCTTGAGCCTCGCCCATCCGGAGATCGCCTTCAGCCTGACGCTGGGCGAGCGCGCCAGCTTTCGCATGCCCGCCTGCCAGCCCGGCCTGTTGGACGACAGCCTCGACCGGGTCGGCCGCATCTTGGGCGACGACTTTGTGCGCGATGCGCTGCCGGTGAAAGTGGCGCGGGGCTCGATGCGGCTGCGCGGCTTCGCCGGCCTGCCGACCCTGCACAAGAACACCAGCCTGCAGCAATATCTCGTCGTCAACGGACGTCCGGTGAAGGACAAGCTGCTCACCGGCGCGGTGCGCGGCGCCTATGGCGATTACATTCCCGCCGGCCGCTATCCCATGCTGGTGCTGTTCCTCGACCTGCCGCCGGAGGAGGTGGATGTGAACGTCCACCCGGCCAAGGCGGAGCTGCGCTTCCGCGAGCCGCAAGCCGTGCGCTCGCTGATCATCGCGGGCCTCCGCGAGGCGCTGGCCGCCGCCGGTCACCGCGCCACGGCGAGCCTTAGCCAGGTGGCGCTGTCGCGGCTGACCCAATCCGCCGGGCGCGACACGTCTTGGCCTCGGCCCGCGCCGACGAGCTATGGCGGCTTCGGTGAAGGCGGCGCACCGTCCCCACGCCCCGACTATCAAGCCTATCGGGATTATCAGGCCCCGCTCGGGACGCTGAATGCGCCGAGCGTCGATAGCCGCCCCTATACCGAGGCCGCCCAAGCGCTCGCCGAGCGTCCTGCGCCGTCTGAGACCCCGCAAGAGGTGCCGCAGGATTTCCCACTCGGCGCGGCGCGGGCCCAGCTGCACGAGACCTTCATTATCGCCGAGACCGAGCAATCTCTCGTCATCGTCGATCAGCACGCCGCCCATGAGCGCCTGGTCTATGAGCGGCTGAAGACATCCATCGCGAATGGCGGCATCGCCCGCCAGGGCCTGCTGATCCCGGAGATCGTCGAGCTGGACGAGGAGCGCTGCGCAAGGCTGCTGGCCGCCGCTGACGATCTGCAGCGCTTGGGTCTGGTGATCGAGCCTTTCGGCGGCAATGCTATCGCCGTGCGCGAAACCCCGGCCTTGCTCGGCCAGGGCGACATCAAGGGGCTGGTGAACGATTTGGCCGACGAGCTTGGCGACGACGAGGCCCAGGCCCTGCTGCTCGGCGAAAAGCTCGATCACGTGCTGGCCACCATGGCCTGCCATGGCAGCGTCCGCGCCGGCCGCCGTCTCAACGCGCAGGAGATGAACGCGCTGCTCCGCGATATGGAGAGCACGCCGTTCTCCGGCCAGTGCAATCACGGCCGGCCCACCTACGTGGAACTCTCCATCGCCGATATCGAGAAGCTCTTCGCGCGACGTTAGAGACGTCTCGCTTTGCCCGAAAAGTGGTAGTCTTATCCGTGGGGTAGCTCTTCTGAGGCGTAGAGCCAATGAGCTTGCGCAAGGCCACGCGCCGGCCTTTGGTCGGCATCGCAGCCATTCTCGCGCTTGCCGCGTCGACCGGAATCGGTGCCGGGCTGGTGAAGGATTTTGTCTCCGAGAAGCGCTTCGCCGCCGATCTGGAGAAGGTCATTGCCGTCGGCGATATGGACCGCGCCGCCGAGGATTTCCACGCCAAGATCGACCGCATCCGCGGCTTTCTCAACGACCATAGCCGTCACCTGGTCGACGACGAGTTCTGGGCCATGCATTCCGCCCCGAACACCGGCCCCTATCTCCGCAAGATCATCGCCCACGCCGAGGGCCGCTCCAACGAGCGCGCCCATATGGAATGCAGCACCCGCTCTCACCTCTTCGGCCGTATTTTGACGGCGCTCGGCTACCAGGTGCGCACCGTCGCCATGTTCGGCACCGGACGCCCTGAGAGGCCGTATTCCCATGTCGTGATCGATGTGAAGAACCCGCAGACCGGCGTCTGGGAAACCCAAGACCCGGACGGCGATATCTATTGGAAATCCGCCAGCACGGGAGAACGCCTTTCCATCGCCGAGGCTGGCGACGATCTCGACGCCGTCATTCCCTGCAATGCCAGCAGCTGTGGCTGGGACCTCCGCGGCCGCGACGGGCAATGGATCAAACGCTACCGCAAGCGTCTCGACATCCTCTCCATCACCGATAAGGACGCCGATATCCGCTACGGCCTCTATACAAGCCGCGCCAATCTCGATGCCGCGCTCACCCTGAACGGAAAGACTGGGGTTTTCTGTGAGATCGAGGCCAAGCGCTGCGGCGACGGTTTCGTCAAGATCACCGAGCAAGCGAAGCTCGCCAAGGCTCTGGGACAGGAGTGAGGCGAAGCCGCCCTACATATCCCCGACCACGGGCGGTGCCAGAAACGCATCGTCCGCATTGGCCAGCTCGTCCGGCGGCACTTGCTTGTCGTCCAGCCGGATATGGGCGATCTGGATGATGTGGCCGGCCGGCGTCTTGAACAGCGTGTAGTGGATCTCGATCGGATCGGCATCGCCGCGGCAGGCCGTATAGAGCCGCCGGATATTCACCGAGCCGACCGGACCGGCCATCTTCTTGCCGGATGAGAAATTGCCGGTGCAGGATTTGGCATCGTCGCTGATCATGATGTCAGCCGCCTCGTCGAGATCGACATCCTGCATGTTCTTGTAGCCGGTCAGCGCCCCGATCAGCCCGTTGCTGTAGGTCCAGACCACGTCGAAGCCGCTCAGCGGATTCTTGTCCGGATCCAGCATCGTGTAGTCGGTGATCCCGGCATCGGCCAGCAGGTTGGAAGCAAACACGATCGCCTCGCTGCCATGGAACAGCTTGGTGTCGTCGGCCTCCGCCTCGTCAGGCTCCGCTTGCAGATCGGCGAAGGCGCCGCCGCCCGGCCCGCCATTCTTCTCCATGGCCAGCTGCTGCTTCACGCAAGTGGCCAGCGCCTGGATTGCCGTCGAGCTGCCGTGGAGCTCGAACTCCAGATCGCCAGAGCCGGTATGCACGGTCAGCAGATGCCCGTGCCGCATGGCGTCGAGCACCTCGTCGGAATTCTCCAGCGGGATCACGATGCCTTTCGAATCGATCACCTTGGCGATGGCGGAAATCTTGGGCCGGTCGTCGATCTCCAGGCTGATGTCCTGGGCGCTGCCCACTTTGAGGTTCCAGCCATCGTTCACCAGCACCATGCCCCAATCGTAGTCGCGGCTGATGATGAAGCCGAGAGTGATGCCGCTCTGATAGGTGGCGGTCATGGTGCAGTCGCGGAAACTGCCGTCATCCTCGTAATTGGCGTTGCCGTACCAATTGCCGGATTGGAAGGCGCTCGCGGGAGACAGTGTGGCGAGGAGCGGGGCGAGAAAAACCAGAGCAAAAAGTGCAAGATGCCCGGGCCGGATCTGGGGGTACCGCGCCAACAAGGAACTGAGCCAATACCTACGCCGCATCAAGGCAACCCCCTACACAACAGCCCCAACGCCGAAACTAAATCATAGCTTTGGCGGCGGGGCCAACACTCATGTGGGGTCGGTGGAGTTTTGCCCAAGAACGCTGACCTCGGTATCGCCGTGGCGGCGCCGGTCTAGAACCGAAAATGAGGCAGGCAAAGGAATTTCGGTGCCGGCGCGCTCCTCCAGCACCGCTATGGCATCCGGCTTCAGCCAGCCGCCGTCATAGGCGCTCAGAAGCGCTTTTTCCCCCAAATCCTTACCGTAGGGCGGATCCAGGAAGATGAGATCGAACGGGGCCAGCGTGCCCACAGGCCCGAGCCTTGTGGCATCCCGCCGCCAGATCTTGGTGGCACCGGTCAGGCCCAGCGTCTCGACATTCTTGCGGATCGCCGCCCGCGCGGCGGAGGCCTCGTCGATGAAGCAGCAGAACTTGGCCCCGCGAGACAGCGCCTCCAGCCCCAGCGCACCGGTGCCGGCGAACAGGTCCAGCACGCGCGCCCCCTCGAAATCGAATCCGATGCCGTGCTCCAGCACGTTGAACAGCGCCTGACGCACCCGGTCCGAGGTCGGCCGCGTGGCATCGCCCTTCGGTGCCTGCAGGCTGTGGGATTTGAACTTGCCGGCAATGATCCGCATCTAGCGCTTCGCCCTCCGGGGCTTCGAACCGGGCTTTCGCGATTTGGACTCCGGTTTCGGCACGGTGCCGCGCGTGTCCTGGCGGCGATGGGGCGCCGGCTTGCGGTCGCCATGCTTGGTCGGCTGGCGTAGCCCCAGCTCCTTGGCCAGCTCCACGCCGAGATGGCTGGCGAGCGATTTCGGCTCCACCTCCTTCACCGCGCCAGGCGCCATATCCCCTAGGCTGAACGGCCCGAAGGAGATGCGGATCAGCCGGTTCACCTTCAGCCCCAGATGCTCCAAGAGCCGTTTCACCTCGCGGTTCTTGCCTTCGCGAAGCCCGAGGGTGAGCCAGACATTGTCGCCCCGCTCGCGCTCGATCTCCGCCTCGGCCGGGCCATAGGCGATCCCGTCCACCACGGCGCCTTGCCGGATTTCGTCCAGCGCCTGATCGGTCACATGCCCGTAGGCTCGCACCCGGTAGCGGCGCAGCCACCCTGTGGCCGGCAGCTCCAAATGCCGGGCGATGGCCCCGTCCGTGGTCAGCAGCAAGAGGCCTTCCGTGGCGATATCCAGCCGCCCGATGGAGATCACCCGCGGCAGCTCCGGTGGCAAAGCTTCGAACACCGTCTTGCGGCCTTGCTCGTCGCGATGCGAGGTCACCAGCCCCTTCGGCTTGTGATAGCGCCAAAGCCGCGGCAGCTCGGCCGCGGGCAGGGGCTTGCCGTCGACGGTGACCTGATCGCCGGGAGAGACCACGAAAGCCGGCCCCTCGAGCACCTTGCCGTTCACCGCCACGCGCCCCTCGAGCGTCCACTTCTCCGCCTCGCGCCGCGAGCAAAGCCCCGCCCGGGCGATGGCCTTGGCGATGCGCATGCTCTCGCCCGCGCTCTTCGGCGCTTGACCTTCGGGCGCACCCGTCTCTTGACCCTGATTGTCTGACCGGCGCATGTCTTTTCCCATGGAACCCAAGTTGGAAGCGAAACCTAAGATGCGGCCCCTCGCAGGCGAAAGCCCGATGGACCTGGCCTTGGCGGAGGCGGAAGCCGCTGCAAAGCGCGGCGAGGTGCCGGTCGGCGCCGTGCTTGTCAGCGCCTCAGGCGAGGTTCTGGCATCGGCGGGGAATTGCGGCAAGGCTTTGAATGATCCCACCGCCCATGCCGAGATGATGGTGATCCGCGAAGCCGCCGCCAAGCTGGGTTCCGAACGGCTGACCGATTGCGATCTCTACGTCACCTTGGAGCCCTGCGCCATGTGCGCGGCGGCGATCTCCTTCGCGCGGGTAAGGCGGCTTTATTTCGGGGCATACGATCCGAAAGGCGGCGGGGTGGAGCATGGCCCCAGGCTCTTCACCCAGGCCACCTGCCATCATGCGCCGGAAGTCTATGGGGGGATCGGAGAGAGCCGCGCGAGCGCCTTGCTGAAACGCTTCTTCGAGGCCCGGCGCTAGGCGCAATTGCCTTGTGCACGCGTCTAAAAAGCGGGCTTGAAAAAAGACGAAAAGGCGAAGTCCTGGCCGGTCAGACCGTGGCCGGCATGGACAGCATCCAGATCAGCACAGCGCACGCGCTGGTTGCGAGCAAAGATGCAAGGGTCCGGTCGCTGAAATAGCGCGCCATCAAACTCTCCGAAACAAGAAGTCAAGCTTTGAGCCGTAGATAGGGGTATCCCCCGTGTTTGGCAACGGTATTGCACAAAAGCGTGACCAAAGATTTAGCGTTCACCTTAATAGCTCCATCTGACGCGAAATTTTTGCGTGTTCGAGGAGGGCGTGACTGTCCGAAACGGTCACCCCGAGGCGCGCCGCTTGCGGCGCCTTTCTCACGAGGGGCGTCATTCCGGCGCAAGCCGGAATCCAGCAGGCCGGCTCGGCGCTTGAAGCTGGATACCGGCTGTTGCCGGTATGACGGAGCAGGGGAAACGGGCCTCGTCCCTCTCTCCTTCGTCATGCCCGGGTCAAGTCCGGGCATGACGACGAGGGGCGTAGTTGGAGCTGTGCCTAAAGGTTCTCTGCCCAATCGATAAACCTCTGCCAAGTAATTCTGACGCCATTTTCTCGATGCGTACGCCCTTTGCACCAGACCAGATGCCCCTTCTGTAGAATAAGGTCGCCGAGATGCTCACCGCCGTTCGGCCGACGAACTTCGAATTCCACGCCATTGTTCTTGACGTTCATATCAACGTCAAAGGTCTTGATCTTCACATCCATAAGTCGATCCTCCCATCCTAAGAAGATCGCTTCTAGCGGGAATGCACGATAAGTTGCAAGCAGAGCGTGCCTACCGCCCCAAAGCCCGCCAGCCGATATCCTTGCGGTAGAAACCTTCCGGCCAGTCGATCTTGGCGACGGCCGCATAGGCTTTTTTCTGGGCGTCCTCGATGGAAGCCCCCCGCGCCGTGACGCCGAGCACCCGCCCGCCATTGGCCAGTACCTTGTCCCCATCAGCTTTGGTGCCGGCATGGAACACGGTGACGTCCGGCTCGGCATCGGCCGCATCCAGCCCCTTGATCTCCGAGCCCTTCTCGTAAGCGCCGGGATAGCCCTCCGCCGCCATCACCACGCAGAGGCTGGCGCCGTCATGCCAATCGAGCGAGACATCCTCCAGCTTGCCTTCGGCCACAGCCAGCAGGGCCGGCAGCAGGTCTGAATCGAGCCGCATCATCAACGCCTGGCATTCCGGGTCGCCAAAGCGGACATTGTATTCGATCAGCTTCGGCTGCCCGTCCTCGATCATCAGCCCGGCATAGAGCACGCCCTTGAACGGCATCTCCACCTTGGCCATCGCCGCAACGCTGGGCTCGATGATCTCTTTCATGGTGCGGGCGATCACCGCATCGGTCATCACCGGGGCAGGGGAATAGGCCCCCATGCCGCCGGTATTCGGCCCCTCATCGCCGTCGAAGGCGCGCTTGTGATCCTGGGCCGTGGCCAGCGGCAGGATGGTCTTGCCGTCGGTGAGGACGAAGAAGCTCGCCTCTTCGCCCTCCAGAAACTCCTCGATCACCACAGAGCAGGGCTCGCCATATTCGCCGGAGAAGCAGGCATGGATCGCCCGCAAGGCCTGGCCGGCATCGTGCGCGATGGTGACGCCCTTGCCGGCGGCGAGCCCGTCCGCCTTGATCACCACCGGCAGATCGTGGGTCTCCAGATAGGTGCGGGCCTCCGAAGCGGTGTCGAACTTGCCGTAAGCCGCCGTCGGGATCTTGGCGTAGTCGCAAAGCGCCTTGGTGAAGTATTTGGAGCCTTCCAGCTGGGAGGCGTTCTTGGAGGGACCGAACACCTTGATGCCGGCCGCTTCCAGATCGTCGGTCAGCCCCGCCACCAGCGGCGCCTCCGGCCCGATCACCACCAAGCCGATATCGGTCTCCTTGCAGAAGGCGATCACCGCCTCGTGGTCGGCGGCATCCAGTGCAAGGCATTCGGCGACCTTGGCGATGCCGGCATTTCCCGGCGCGCAGTAAAGCGTCTCCAGCAGTGGCGACTGCGCCAGCTTCCAGCACAGCGCGTGCTCCCGTCCCCCCGATCCGATCACAAGAACCTTCAACGCTTTACGCTCCTCGCCTGTTGTTTTATCCGCGCGCTTGCTAGTTTCGCCGAACGCGCCCGCGCGTTCTTAGCGCGCTTTCCGGCGCAAAACCAAGCCAGGCTGTGGAATGCCCGATTCGACCGATTTCAAAAGCAACCTCGTCGAGTACTCCGTCTCCGAGCTCGCCTTCTCCTTAAAGCGCACGGTGGAGGATGCCTATGGCCATGTGCGCCTGCGCGGCGAGATTTCCGGCTTCCGCGGCCAGCACGCCTCGGGCCATGCCTATTTCACCCTGAAGGACGAGAAGGCGGCGATCGATGCGGTGTGCTGGCGCTCCACCTATGGAAGGTTGAAGTTCAAGCCGGAAGAGGGGTTGGAGGTGATCGCCACCGGCAAGATCACCACCTATCCCGGCCGCTCCAAATATCAGATCGTCATCGAGCAGCTCGAGCCCGCCGGCATCGGCGCGCTGATGGCACTTCTGGAAGAGCGCAAGAAAAGACTCGCCGCCGAGGGCCTATTCGACGAGGCGCGCAAAAAACCGCTGCCCTTCCTGCCGCGGGTGATCGGCGTCGTCACCTCGCCCACCGGTTCGGTGATCCGCGATATCCTGCACCGTCTGGAAGACCGCTTCCCCAGCCATGTCATCGTCTGGCCGGTGCGGGTGCAGGGCGAGACCAGTGCAGCCGAGGTCGCCGCTGCCATCGAGGCCTTCAACGCGGTTGGCGCCGGCGGGGCTTTCCCGCGCCCCGATCTTCTCATCGTCGCCCGTGGCGGCGGCAGCTTGGAGGATCTCTGGGGCTTCAACGAGGAGGAGGTGGCCCGTGCCGCGGCAGCAAGCACCATTCCGCTGATCTCCGCCGTCGGCCACGAGACCGACTGGACCCTGATCGATTACATCGCCGATCACCGTGCCCCGACGCCGACTGCCGCCGCCGAGCGCGCCGTGCCGGTGCGCGCCGACCTCTCCTTGCAGATTTCCGGCTATGGGCTTCGCATGCTCAGCCATCTCCGCCGGGGGGTGGAGGGGCATAAGAGCCGCTTCCTTGCCGCCTCCCGCGGTATTCCCAAGGCGGCAGCGATCCTGGCACTGCCGCGGCAGCATTTCGATGCCGTTGCCGCGCGGCTCGCTCGGGGCCTTGGCACCAATATCCACCGCGCCCGTCATTCCTACATGGCGACCGCGACCCGGCTGCCGCGCCTCTCCCAACTCATTACCGCGCCGCGCCAGCATTTCGATGCGCTGGCTCGCCGCCTGCCGCCCTCGCTCTTCGCCAATGCGCGCGAGCATCGAAGGCATCTGGAGCGGGCCGCGCGGCTCCGGCCGCATCTTCTGTCCGGAAAGCTGCGCACCGCACGCGACCGGCTCAATGTCGGCAGCCGCGACATGGCGCGCGGGCTGATCGCCGAAACGAAGCTGAAGCGCCGCCGCCTCGAGGAGCAGGCCAAGCTCCTGAGTTCGCTCGGTCCGGAGAATGTGCTGGCCCGCGGTTTTGCTCTGGTGCGCGACGAGGCCGGCACCGTGGTCCGCAGTGCCAGCCGAATTCATTCCGGCGAACTGCTTGATATCCAGCTTGCCGATGGCCATGTAGGGGCTCGGGCCGAGGAAGCCGTGGCGGACCGAAAGGGCGGGAGTTCCTCCCGCCCTGAGCATTCCGGGCCCGAGGCCAAAGCGCCGACAAAACCCGAGACGGCGAAATCCGCATCGAAGCCGTCCGGTAAATCGCCCGATAAAACGCCGGACAAGCAGGGCACCCTGCTTTAGCGGCGATCTGGCGGTTTCGCATTTCGGGCGCTATGGTGTTCGGCGAAAATCCATCGGCTCAGCGTAAGAAAGTCTTCCACCCGTGATGAATCGCTTCGAACGTCTCGGCTTCAAAGGCGAAGCCAAGCTGAAATATCTCGATGGCGAGGTGCAGGTGCTCTCGCCCGGCGATTTCGTGCGCTGCGCCGTCACCGGCAAGGCGATCCCGCTGGAGGAGCTGCGCTACTGGAGCGTCGAGCTGCAGGAGCCCTATCTCGACGCCGCCACCTCGCTGCAGCGCTACCGCGAGACCCACGCGAAGTAGCGGAGTTGGGTTCTGCCCATTTCCAAGATCATCGTCATTGCCGGGCTTGACGTGAGCCTGCGCCCGGACCGGCGAAGCCGGATCCGGGTGGCAATCCATGCCGTTGCCTCTCGGCTTGCGCGGAAGTAAGCGATGCGCGCTGGCATATGCTGCGCTGTAACGGCGTGGATGCCCGGATCAAGTCCGGGCATTACGAAGGAGAGGGACGCGGTCGCTGTGAAACTAAGCCCCGCGCTTCGTCTTCACCGCAGCCATTACAAGGTCGCCCAGCGCCGCCTCGTCGCCGATGCGGATGGCGATGGCAAGCGGGCGGGAGCGGAATTTCAGCTCGCCCTGCGGCGTCTCGCGGTCGTCCGGCAGCCGCACCCAATCTTTCTGGGTGGTCACCAGCATGCAGCTCTTCTCCTGCGCCTGATCGAGCAGCGCCTGCGCCTCTTTGGCGGTGTAGCGGTGATGATCGGGGAAGACCTGCTTGCCCTCGATGCGTCCGCCGGCCTGGCCGAGCGTGGCGAAGAACTTCTCCGGCCGGGCGATGCCGGCGAAGGCGATCACCGGCAGCACCGAAAGCCAGCGGGTATCCTGTGTCGGCTCGATGCGCGCCTTCAGCACAGGCTTGCCGGCGGCGATCATTTGCGCGGCGACCTTATCCGCCTTGGTCCCTTCACCGACCACGACCAGTGCGTCGGTCTTGGCGATCTGCTCCTCCAGCGGCGCCCGCAACGGCCCTGCCGGGATAAGCATGCCGTTGCCGATACCGGCCCGCGCATCGATGGCGATCACCGCGAGATCTTTGTGCAGCGACGGGTTCTGGAACCCGTCATCCATGATGATGACGCTCGCCTCCAGCGTCTCGATCACCTGCGCGCCCTTTTCCCGGTCGGCTGAGACCACGGTCGGCGCATGCTCGGCCAGCAGCAAAGGCTCATCGCCCACATCCGCCGCATCCATATCGGTGGTGACGATGGTGGGACCTTCCGCCTTGCCGCCATAGCCCCGGGTCAGGAAGGCGGGCGTTTCGCCGGCGATCTTCAAAACGTCCGCGATGGCGATGGCAGTCGGCGTCTTGCCGCCGCCGCCGGCGGTGTAATTGCCGACGCAGATCACCGGCAGCCGCGACACGTAAGGCGTCACGCCGGCCGATTTCTTCGCGGCCATATTGCCGTAGATCGTCGCGATGGGAGAAAGCAGCGAGGAAACCAAGCCCCGCTCCCCGTACCACCAGCTGGGGGTCTGTCTCATAGTGCCTCTTTATTTCACCGGCGGCAGGAAGGCTTGCAGTTCGGACAAGGTCTTCTCCAGCGCGCCGCTCATCTCCTGAACGGAGGTCTCGGCCCGCTTCATCATCGCCTCGCGCTTCTCGCCATTTCGTAAAAGCGCCAGCGCCGCGTCGGCAAGGCCGGGGGCGTCCTCCACCTGAATGCAGGCTCGGCCCGCGATCAGCTCCGAATAGGAATCGCGGAAATTATACCAGGACGGGCCGGTCAGCACCGCCGAGCCGAGCTTGATCGCCTCCACCGGGTTCTGGCCGCCATGTTTCACCAGCGAGCCGCCGATGAAGGAGACCGGCGCCTGCGCATAGAACATGCCGAGCTCGCCGATCGTGTCGGCGATATAGATGTCGATCGACTTGGAGGGCAGGGCGCCGCGGGAGCGAAGCGCCGAGCTGAGCCCCAGCCCTTGCAGCTCCTTGACGATGCCAGGCCCGCGCTCGGGATGGCGCGGCACGATGATGGTGAGGAGGTCGGGGATCTCCTCGCGCAAGGCAAGATGCGCGCGGGCGACCAAATCTTCTTCGCCCGCATGGGTGCTGGCAGCGAGGAACACGGTGCGGCCTGCGAGAGACTCTTCCAGCGCGGTGCGGCCGGGAAGATCTGCCGGCGGCGGCGGCGAATCCGCTTTCAGATTGCCGACCCCGATGGCTTTCGGCGCGCCGAGCTTGGTGAAGTTTCGCGCCATCACCGAATTCTGCGCCAAGACCAGGCTGAAGGCGGAGAACAGCGGGCGGCTGAGACCGGAAAGCCGGCGCCAGCGGCGATAGGAGCGCTGCGACACTCGCCCGTTGATCAGAACCAGCGGCACCTTTTCGCGCTTGGCCTCCAACAGCAGATTGGGCCAGATCTCCGACTCGATCAGCACGGCTAGATCGGGGTGCCAATGCTGCAGGAAGCGGCGCATATAATCCTGATTGTCCAGCGGCACATATTGGTGGATGGCGGTTTTCGGCAGCCGCGCCCGCGCCAGCATCGCCGAGGTCACGGTGCCGGTGGTGAGCAGGATGCGCAGGTCGGGCCGCGCCTCGGAAAGCGTCTCGATCAGCGGCAGCACGGAATTGGCTTCGCCGACGCTTGCGGCATGAAACCAGATCAGGAAACCGTCGGGGCGCGGCAGGCTGGCGATGCCGTAGCGCTCTGGCCGGTGCTCCGTCTCCTCCTTGCCGTGCCGCGCCCGGAAGGCGAGCAGCGCCGGCACGAAGGGTTTGCCGAGGAAGGTGAGCGCCCGATAGGTCTTCAGCAGCAAGCCGGGGCGGTTCATCTTCTCCTGATAGGCCTCGGACAGGGGATCGTCCGACCCGGCCAGGGCATAGGCCTTGGCCATGGCCTCGTTCAGGCCCTTTTCGAGGGCAAGCCGCGCCTCCTCGATCTCCTCCTCGCTCGCGTCGCGCTTGACCCGCACCGCATCCCCGACGGCAATGCCGAGGGTGGAGAAGGGCAGGTTGATGGTGAGCGCGCTCCAAGTCTTGAAGGCAAGGAAATGCTTGGTCGCCATGGCAAACGGCACCATGGGCCTCCCTGAGAGCTGCGCCATGGTGACGAGCCCCTTGCTGGCCCGGCGTGCAGGACCCGGCGGCACATCGGCGGTGATCACGATGGTGGCGCCGCGCCCCAGAGCCCGCACTGCCTCGCGCAAGGCCTGCGCCCCGCCGCGGTCGCGCTTGCGGTCTCCCGCCCCGGCCCCGCGGGCGAAATGCGTCCCGAACGGCTTAAGCGCGGCGGCGATGAATTCCGCATCGCCATGGCGCGCCACCATGGCCACCACCTCCGGCACCCAATCGGGGCGCATCATCGGCGACAGTAGGAATTGCCCATGCCAGGTGCAGAAGATCTGCGGGTCTTCCTGGAGCAGCTTTTGGTCCAGATCGTCCGGCGTGCGGCGGATGCGGGCGGAGTGATAGACCAGCTTGATATACCAAGCCGCCAGTTGCCCGAGCCCTGCCATGAAGCGGGGAGAACTGAACAGACGTTTGGACATCGCGCCGGCGCGGGCCTATTCGCCGGCCATCGCGACCGCGTCCGGGTCGTCGACCGCTTCCGCGCCGAACCCGCCCCCGATATCGAATTGCGTGCGGTGCAGCCGTGCGTAGAGGCCGCCCTTGGCGACCAGCTCCTCGTGACGGCCGGTCTCCACGATCCGTCCCTGATCCAGCACGCAGATCATGTCGGCCTTCTTCACCGTGGAAAGGCGATGGGCGATCATCAGCACCGTGCGGCCTTCCATCAACTGCTCCAGCGCCTTCTGCACCTTGGCCTCGGCCTGGGAGTCCAGCGAACTGGTAGGCTCGTCGAGCAGCAGGATCGGTGCATCCTTATAGACCGCGCGGGCAATGGCGACGCGCTGGCGCTCGCCGCCGGAAAGCAGCGCGCCCGCTTCGCCGACCACCGTGTCGTAACCTTGCGGCAGATTGCTGATGAACTCGTGCGCCGCCGCAGCCTTGGCCGCCGCGATCACCTCGTCCTCGTTCACCGCCCGCGAGCCGTAAGCGATATTCGCCCGCACCGTGTCGTCGAACAGCACCGGGTCCTGGGTCACCAGGGCGATGGCGTCGCGCAAGGAAGAGACGGTGACATGGGCGATATCCTGCCCGTCGATCGAGACCTTGCCCTCGGTCGGATCGAAGAAGCGGAGCGCCAGATTGACCATGGTGCTCTTGCCCGAGCCGGACGGGCCGACCAGCGCCACGGTCTTGCCGGGCTCGATGGCAAGGCTGACGCCTTGCAGCACCGGCGTGCCGCGCTCATAGGCGAAGCTGACATTGTCGTAAGTCAAAGCGCCCTTGCTTAGCGCTAGTGGCTTGGCGTCCGGCGCTTCTTCCATCTTGCTCCGCAGGTCGATGATGCCGAACACGCGGCTCGCCGCGGCCATGCCTTCCTGCAGCTGGGTCTGCAAGGTGGCAGCGCTCTTCAGCGGCGGGTAGAGCAGCACGGCCGAAGTCATGAAGCCCATGAAATGGCCCAGGGTGAGATCGCCGCGGATGCCCTTGGTGCCGGCGAAATAGATCGCCAGCGCAAAGCCGCACCCGGTGAGCAGCTCCACTGACGGGCTGGACAGCGCCCGGGCCCGCATGCCGCGCATGGTGAATTCCAGCGCCCGGTTGACCGTCGTCGCGGCGCGGGACTTCTCCTTGTCCTCTTGCCCGTAGGCGCGCACCACGCGCATCCCCCGCAAGGTCTGCGAGACCAGCGCGCTGAGGTCGCCCGTCTCCTGCAGCGACTTGCTGGTGGATTTGCGCATCTTGCGCCGCTGCCGCCCGAGCAGCACCCAGGCAACCGGCATGAATAGCAGGATCAGGATCGAGAAGCGCGCATCCATGTAGAACATGGTGGCGACCAGGATGACGATCTTCAGATAGTTTTCGCCCAGCGTCACCAGCGAGCGGCTGGCGGCGGCGCGGATCAGATTGGAGTCGTTGAGGAAGCCGGAGAGCAGCCGGCCCGAATGCACGTTCTGGATCCAGCCGAGATCGGCTCGGGTCAACTGGCCGAACATCTGGATGCGTAAGTCGGCGATGAAACGATGGCCGAGATAGCCAACCGTGACCTGAGCCACATATTCGGCGAGCGCCTTGATGATGGTGATCGCGACGATGCCGCCGGTCACCCAGTAGATCATCTCTTGCTTCTTGGCGACGAACACATCGTCCGCCGCCGTCTGGATCAGAAATGGGATCGCGCCCGTCGTCGCCGCGGTGAGCACCATGGCGGCCGTGGCGATGGCAAGCAGGCCGAGACGCGGGCGCAGATGCTCGTGCCAGATGCGAACCACGATCTCGCGGGTCGTGTAGTCCGCGTCCAGCCCGTCCTTCTTGCGCGCAATGTCGCGGGCATCACTGAACAACTGATCTTTCAAGGATTTCCCTCGATTTCGGGCATTTAGTCCCGGGGCCGAACCCCATGCCGGTTTCTACCATGCCGGCTGGCTGGGGTCCTAACACCAAACGAAGCAGACGGCCATATGCGGGTGCTCCGGCGAGGCGGGCGCCGGCGTTTAGCCGGCGCTGTCTTTGTCGGGCACCATCAGCTCTGAGAGATCGACGATGAAATACCGCATCAAGGCGTCGTCCAGATTGCGGTGGCTGGCCTCTTTCCAGGCGTCATAGGCGGCCTGGTAGTCGGGAAAAATGCCGACGACGTCGAGTGCGCTTGCGTCCTTGAAGGTGATCTGATCGACCGCCGTCAATTCTCCGCCGAACACCAAATGCAGCAACTGGTCCGGTTTCACCACGCCGTTCTCCCTCACTATCCCCTGTTGGTCCTTGGATGCCCGCCACTTTGCCCAATCGGCGGCTAGATTTCTACCTGGCGCGTGCGCTCGATGATCGCATGGTGTATGGCCGGCGGCGCCCCGATGACGCTGGGGATTTTCGGGGTTGCCTGGTTGTAGGCGAAGGGCTTGCCTGCATGATCGGTCACCGCACCGCCGGCTTCCTCCACGATCAGCGCTGCCGCCGCCACGTCCCATTCGCTTTTCGGCGACATCGAGATGGTGGCCTCGGCCTGGTCGGCAGCCACCAGCGCCAGCCGGTAGGCGACCGAATTCACCCAGCGGGTCTCCACCTCCGGCCAGGGATCGCGCCACATCGCCTTGCGGAACAGCCCGCCGCTGGCGATCAGCCGCGCGCCGGCCAGCCCCTTATCGGTGCCAACCCGGATCGGCTCGTCGTTGAGGAAGGCGCCGCCGCCCTTGATGGCGTGAAAGAATTCGTCCGTGACCGGGTTGTACACGGCGCCCAGCACCGGCGCGCCGTCAGCGATCAGCGCCGCCGAAATCGTCCATTCCGGGATGCTGCGGACGAAGGCGCGGGTGCCGTCGATCGGATCCACCACCCAGACATGGCTGCGGGACAGGCGGGAACGGTCGTCCTCGGTTTCCTCCGAAAGCCAGCCATAATCCTTGCGCGGGGTCTCCAGCTCGCGCTTCAGCGCCGCATCGACCGCAAGATCAGCCTCGCTGACCTCGCTGCCGTCGGGCTTCTTGTCGACCTGCAGCGAGTGCCGGTCGAAATAGCCGAGCGCCAGCGCACCACTGTCGCGTACCGCGGCCTTCAGCAGCGCAAGGTCGTCCTGGAGTGTGGGGGCGCCGGTCTCGGCGCTTTGTTTGAGAGCTGTCATTCGCGAAAGTCGTTAGAAATCATACGTGTGGGGCGGAGGTTCGAAACTCGGCGTTAACATTGTCCATTAAGTGATTCGGAAAACTTCCCGTGCAAGATGCTTCCCAAGTAAGGCCGCAAAGGCCACACGCAGGAAGTTAACAGTAAGGCGTCAGTTGGGGATCCCGGGAATGCGCGGTCAAAATCCGCGCCCCGGGATCAAACTTTTCCGGCTTAGAACTTTGCGAACCCCAGATTTGGGGATTACAGCACCGCCGCCAGGTACATATCGGCAACGATGGCGGCAAATACAATCGCCCCGAAATCCCGGTTCGAGCGAAACCGCATCAGGCAGTTGTCCGGATCGTCGATATCCAGGGTTGCCACCTGCCAGAAAAGATGCGCGCCGGCCGCGACCATGCCGAGCAGGAACACGATCTCGCATTGCGCCGCGAGCCCGGCCAGAGTGAACAGCACCCAGGCCGTGCCATAAAATCCGGCGAGCCAGATGCGCGAGTTGCTGCCGAAGCGGAGCGCGGTGGATTTCAGTCCCAAGAGGGCATCGTCCTCCCGGTCCTGATGGCCGTAGATCGTGTCATAGCCGATGATCCAGCAGATCGCGCCGAGATAGAGCAGGATCGGGGCCCAGTCGAGCTCGCCCTGAACCGCGGTGTAGCCCATCAGCGCGCCCCAGCCGAAAGCCAGCCCCAGCACCGCCTGCGGCCAATAGCTGAACCGCTTCACGAAGGGGTAAAGCCCGACGATGGGAAGAGCCAGGAAGCCGAGGAAGATGGTCAGCCCGTTGAAGCAGAGCAGCACCACAAGCCCGATCAGGCAGAGCAGCAGCATGAAGGCGATGGCGCTTTTCACGCTGACTTGACCGGAAGGGATCGGCCGGGAGCGGGTCCGCGCCACCCCCTGATCGATATCCCGGTCGACAATGTCGTTATAGGTGCAGCCCGCCCCGCGCATCACGAAGGCGCCCAGGCCGAACAGGCACAGGATAGAGATATCGGGAAACGCGACCCCCTCCACCCGGTAGCCCAGTGCCACCGACCAGAAGCAGGGGATCGCCAAGAGCCAGAAGCCGATCGGCCGGTCCGCCCGGGCAAGCCGCAGGAAGGGGAGCAGCGCCTTTGGCGCGTAGCGGTCCACCCAATTGCCTTGCACGGCGTCGGCCACCGCGCTCTGGCCGGCTGCAGGTTGGCTTTTGCCTTGGCTTCCAGGACGTGTCATGTCACCTGCTGTTTCTTCACCTGATGCCGAAAAACATCTGCCATGCCGTCTAAGCTTCAGAGGCTCTTCGTCAAGGCGCAAATGCGTGCGGGCGCGGAGGTCGAGTGTCCCGCCGCACAAAGCCATTATCTGGCCAATGTGCTGCGCCTCAAGCCGGGGGATAACATTCTTCTGTTCAACGGCGAAGAGGGGGAGTGGCTCGGAGAGCTGATTTCCGCAGGAAAAAGCGGCGCCAGGCTCCGCCTTGTGGACCAAACCCGGCCGCAAAGCGCAGGTCCCGATCTGCATTACCTTTTTTCGCCGCTGAAACGCGCCCGCCTCGACTATATGGCGCAGAAGGCGACCGAGATGGGGGTGAGCCGGCTGCAGCCTGTGATCATGCGTCACACCGTGGCCGAGCGGGTCCGCATCGACCGGCTGGAGGCCAATGCCGTCGAGGCGGCGGAGCAATGCGGCGTGCTGCGGGTGCCGGAGGTGGACGAGCCGGTAAAGCTGCCCAAGCTGCTGCAAAACTGGAATGCGGACCGCCGCATCGTCTTCGCCGACGAGCAGGCCGGCGGGCAATCGCCCTTGCAAAGCTTGGAGGCCATTGCGCCCGGGCCGCTTGCCTTGCTGATCGGCCCGGAAGGCGGCTTCCACGAAGAGGAGCGGGCGATGCTGCTTGAAAAGCCCTTCGTCCACCCCATTTCGCTGGGACCGAGGATCATGCGCGCCGATACCGCCGCCGTCGCCGCGCTTGCTCTTGTTAACGCCGTGCTCGGGGATTGGCGGTAGGACTTGTCAGGCGCACGAAGCATACGCGATAAAGGGAAGCCGACAGCGCTTGATCCAAGGCGCATCGCCGCCGCTAAAGGTCGGCCATCCCGCTACAACCGGAGTTCATCCCATGTCGACACGCGTTGATGGGCCATCGAGCCCCATCATAGAGTCGCGGGATATGCTGGTCGCTCATCTGGAGAAGGGCAACAAGCCCGCAAAAGATTGGCGCATCGGCACCGAGCACGAAAAATTCCTCTTCTACGAAGCCGATGACAGCCCCGTCCCTTACGAAGGGCCGCGCGGCGTGCGTGCTTTGCTGGAAGGGCTGGAGAAGCGCTTCGCCTGGCACCCGGTCATGGAAGAAGGCAACATTATCGGCCTCAACCGGCCCGACTGCCCCAAGGGCGGGGTGATCAGCCTGGAGCCCGGCGGCCAGTTCGAGCTCTCCGGCGCGCCGCTTGAGACGGTGCACGAGACCTACGAAGAGCTGCGCCAGCATCTTACCGAAGTGGAGGAGGTCGGCCGCGATCTCGGCATTGGCTTCCTGGGGCTCGGCTTCTCGCCGAAATGGACCCGGGCCGAAACCCCGATGATGCCGAAGCAGCGCTACAAGATCATGGCGGCCTATATGCCGAAGGTCGGCAATCTCGGCCTCGACATGATGTTCCGCACCTGCACCGTTCAGGTGAATCTCGATTTCTCCGACGAAGCCGACATGGTGCAAAAGCTCCGCGTCGGCCTCGCGCTGCAGCCGGTCGCAACCGCGCTGTTCGCCAATTCGCCTTTCACCGAAGGCAAGCCCAACGGCTTCAAATCCTATCGCGCCGAGATCTGGCGGGACACCGATCCGCACCGCACCGGCGGGCTGCCCTTCGCCTTCGAGGACGGCATGGGGTTCGAGCGCTATGTCGATTACGCGCTCTCCGTGCCGATGTATTTCGTCTATCGCGACGGGCATTATATCGACGTCTCCGGCGCCTCCTTCGCCGATTTCCTGCAAGGCAAGCTCGAGGCGCTTCCCGGCGAGCGGCCCACCTTCTCGGACTGGTCCGATCACCTGACCACCGCGTTTCCTGATGTGCGGCTGAAGCATTTCCTGGAGATGCGCGGCGCCGACGGGGGCTCCATGCCCTATATCTGCGCTCTGCCGGCGCTCTGGGTGGGGCTGCTTTACGACAGCCAGTCCCTGGCCGCCGCCGCCGATCTGATTGCCGATTGGACCGCGGAAGAGCGCCAGGCCTTACGCGATGCCGTGCCGCGCCAGGCGCTGGATGCGCCGTTCCGCGGCGGCACCGTCGCCGATATCGCGAAAGTGATGATGAGGCTTGCCGAAGAGGGGCTGCGCCGCCGTGCCGTGCTCGATCTGTCGGGGCGCGACGAGCGGGTCCATCTCGACCCGCTTTGGGCCAGCCTGGAGCGGGGCGTGCCCGCCGACCGGCTGCTGGCCGATTTCGCTGGTCCCTGGCAAGGCCAGATCGACCGGCTTTTCGCCGCCGAAGCCTACGGTCACGCGCCCGCGCTGCCCGCGAAATAACACCGATTTTTCAAAAGCTTCGTGGGACTGCCAAAATTCTGCTACAGTGCTGTTGAAACTTATCGCTCTAGTCGCCAGTTAACTGGGGCAAGTTATCCTCTCGTCCGCTACCCTGCACGGGCGAGATGGCGTCCGTCCCCCGACGGATGATAGATCGGCGGTAGAGGCCTCTGCCGCCGATCTTTTTTATGCTCTCGAAAAATTCGGATGGTCGGAGGCTGCGGCGGCCAAAGCCGCTCAGGCGCTATTTCACGCCGCGCAGCCCGTTGGTGAAGCCTTCCAGCGAGACCGGGATGCCGATGCCGGATTCGTAGGTATCGAAGATGATGAACACGGCCTGCTTGCCCGACTTCATCTTCTCGATCACCGCATCCTGCAGCACCACCTCGGCGATGCAGCCATTGCGGCTGCATTTCAGGAACGGCGCATTGCCGACATCCTCGTCGTCGATCTTCAGCCCCAGCCCCGTCGGCAGCAGCACCCCGAGCGGCACCACCACGCGCAGCAGCTTCTTGTCCTCGGCCACCGCCTTGTAGAACACCACGGTGAGCCCGACATTGGGCCGGTCCGCGGCGGTCACGCTCTGCACCAGGGCGCATTTTTCTTCCCGCGCTCCGGGCGGCGTGCGGCAGGAAAGCTGCCAAGCGCCGTAAGTCTCCTTCACCACGCTGCCAGGACCCGTTACGCCGGTCGGCTCCGACTCGGTCTCCTGGGCGAATCCGCCGGCCGGGCCGGTCAGAAGAATCGCCAAAGCCAGCATCAAGCCAGTGCCGGTCCGCGCCCATCGGGTGCGGAATCGGGAGAATGTGAAGCGACACTTGAAGCCGGATTGGACGCGAATCATAGCGGCCAAACTAGCGGAGGAGGGGATGCGCTGCAAAGCGTGAGCCATACTCTAGACGGGGCGAAGCCAGGTCGATTTGGCCAAGCAATAAGGCCAAAATTCGACCCGCTGCAAGGCGGAAATCATACGGCCGGGCTGCTGGCATCGCGATTGGGCGGTCGAACCATATACTGCGTTGCAGCATAACCGAGTTCTATCGTCGCGAGCGTGCATATGCCGCATAGGCCAGGAATGATGAGTATTGCCAATCTATATTGTTTATGATTTTTACACGTTAAAAAGGGGCTCGCGGGCTGTGGCATACGCGACGCCAAAGCAAGAAGCGAGAAGGGGGAGAACGCCGTACGCGGTCTATTAGACCGCGACAACTCCTCTTGTCTCGTAACCACACAGGGGCGTGTCACGTCCACGGTGTTGAGGGAGGTTCACGGATGCTGGAGCGCGTCGCTCCCGGCACCGGCGGGGCACACTGAGGAGTGCAAGATGGGGTTTTTTGATCGACGTTTTCTGAGTATTTTTGCGTTCGCCGCGCTGGTTTTCAGCGGTTCGGCCTATGCGCAGGACGGCCAGCCTCACGATTGGCAGATCGGCATGCAGAAAGCTGCAACGCCGATCATGGAGCAAATCCACGGCTTCCACACCTTCGTCACCACGATCCTTTTCGCCATCGCCATCTTCGTGCTGGTTCTGCTGGCGATCGTGATGTTCCGCTTCAACGACAAGCGTAATCCGGAGCCTTCCCGCACCTCGCACAACACGCTGCTCGAGGTGGTCTGGACCGTGGTTCCGATCCTCATCCTGGTGACGATCGCGATTCCCTCCTTCCGCCTCCTCTTCGCCCAATACGATTATCCCAAGGCCGACCTGACGGTCACCGCCACCGGCCATCAGTGGTATTGGAGCTACGAGTACCCGGACGAGGAGATCAACTTCGATTCCTTCATGCTCTCCGACGACAAGCTGAAAGAAGGTCAGCCGCGGCTGTTGGCGACCGATAACCCGCTCGTCGTTCCGGTCGGCAAGAACGTTCTGGTCCAGGTGAAGTCCACCGACGTGATCCATGACTGGGCGGTTCCGTCCTTCGGCATCAAGCTCGACGCCGTGCCGGGGCGCCTGCAGACCACTTGGTTCCGCGCCGAGCACGAAGGCACGTTCTACGGCCAATGCTCTGAGCTTTGCGGCCGCAACCATGCCTTCATGCCGATCGAGATCCGTGTCGTCAGCGAGGACGAATACGCCGATTGGCTGGCCAAGACGAAGGAAGCCTCCCTCGGCAGCGATAAGCATTATGCCGAAGAGGAGACGGGGCCTGCGGCCGACGCGCCGGAAGCCGACGCAAAGCGTCTCGCATCCGCCGAAACCGAGCAGCGCTAGGCCCGCCCGACCGCTAGAATTTAGTCGTCAGACTTAAAACGTTACGTTGAGAACGAGGAAGACAGTCATGGCAGACCACGCCCAAGCAGAAGCTGCGCACCACGAGGACCACCCGACCGGTTGGCGCCGCTGGCTGTATTCGACCAACCACAAAGATATCGGCACGATGTATCTGATCTTCGCGATCACGGCCGGTGTCATCGGTGCTGCGCTCTCCGTCGCCATGCGCGCCGAGCTCATGGAGCCCGGCATGCAGATCTTCGGCGATCCGGAGGTGTTCAACGTCTTCACCACCGCTCACGGCCTGACCATGATCTTCTTCATGGTGATGCCGGCGATGATCGGCGGGTTCGGCAACTGGATGGTGCCGCTGATGATCGGCGCGCCGGACATGGCCTTCCCGCGGATGAACAACATCTCGTTCTGGCTGCTTCCGGCCTCTTATGGGCTGCTGCTGATCTCGCTGTTCATGCCGAGCAGCCCTGGCGCCACCGGCGTCGGCGGCGGCTGGACGCTCTATGCACCGCTCTCCAGCACCGGCTCGCCCGGGCCGGCCGTCGATTTCGCCATCCTGTCGCTGCACCTTGCCGGTGCCTCGTCAATCCTTGGCGCCATCAACTTCATCACCACCATCTTCAACATGCGCGCGCCGGGCATGACGCTGCACAAGATGCCGCTCTTCGCCTGGTCCGTGCTGGTGACCGCGTTCCTGCTGCTGCTGTCCCTGCCGGTGCTGGCCGGCGGCATCACCATGCTGCTGACCGACCGCAACTTCGGCACTGCGTTCTTCGATTCCGCCAAGGGCGGCGATCCGCTGCTGTGGCAGCACCTGTTCTGGTTCTTCGGTCACCCCGAGGTGTACATCCTGATCCTGCCGGGCTTCGGCATCATCAGCCACATCGTCTCGACCTTCGCCCGTAAGCCGGTGTTCGGCTATCTCGGCATGGCCTACGCCATGGTCGCTATCGGCGTGATCGGCTTCGTCGTCTGGGCCCACCACATGTACGCCGCCGGTATCGGCGTCGACACTCAGGCCTATTTCGTGTTCGCCACCATGGTGATCGCG
Source organism: Methyloligella sp. GL2 (assembly GCF_013341275.1). Taxonomy (GTDB): domain Bacteria; phylum Pseudomonadota; class Alphaproteobacteria; order Rhizobiales; family Methyloligellaceae; genus Methyloligella. The sequence goes on along the minus strand of NZ_CP054476.1, from coordinate 2,853,042 downwards.
GTGCCGACGGGCGTGAAGATCTTCTCCTGGATCGCCACCATGTGGGGCGGCTCGATGTCGTTCCGCGCTCCCATGGTTTGGGCGCTGGGCTTCATCTTCCTGTTCACCGTCGGCGGCGTCACCGGCGTGATGCTGGCCAATGCCGGCGTCGACCGCTCGCTGCACGACACCTATTACGTGGTGGCCCACTTCCACTACGTGCTGTCGCTCGGTGCGGTGTTCTCCATCTTCGCCGGCTGGTACTACTGGTTCCCGAAAATGTTCGGCTACATGTACTCCGAGTTCATCGCCAAGCTGCATTTCTGGCTGATGTTCGTCGGCGCCAACCTGGCCTTCTTCCCGATGCATTTCCTCGGCCTGGCTGGTATGCCGCGGCGCTATGCCGACTATCCGGATGCCTTCGCCGGGTGGAACCTGGTGGCTTCGATCGGCTCCTATCTCGCCTTTGCCGGTATGCTGGTGTTCCTGTTCGGTATCGTTCAGGCCTTCATGAAGAAGACCCGCGCAGCCGACAATCCGTGGGGTGCCGGTGCGACGACGCTGGAATGGACCCTGTCCTCGCCGCCGCCGTATCACTGCTTTGAGACGCTGCCGCGGATCAAGTAAGGACAACAATGACGGCACGGCCCCTTGCAGATGCAAACCACGCAAAAGCGAGGGGCCGGTCCGACCTGGCTGGCAACGGCCTCTAGAACAGTCTTCGAGTTTTGCACTATGGCCGATATCTCCCAATCCCAGGCACAGAGCTATGATGCCGCCCTCGACGCCACTCTAGGCGGTGATGTCGGCGATTACCTGGCTCTGCTGAAGCCGCGGGTCATGTTCCTGGTGGTGTTCACCGGGCTCGCCGGCATGGTCGCCGCGCCCGAGGCAATCCATCCGGTGCTGGCCATTGCCGCGCTGCTCTGCATTGCGGTGGGCTCCGGCGCCGCCGGTGCCCTGAACATGTGGTACGACGCCGATATAGACGCCCGCATGACCCGCACCGCCAGCCGCCCGATTCCGCGCGGTCGGGTGGAGCATAGCGAGGCTGTCGCCTTCGGCATCGTGCTCTCCATCGGCGCGGTGATGTGTTTGGGGCTGATGGTCAATTGGCTGTCTGCTGCCCTGCTTGCCGGCACTATCGGCTTCTATGTCGGCATCTACACCATGTGGCTGAAGCGCTCCACGCCGCAGAACATCGTCATCGGCGGGGCCGCCGGCGCCATGCCCCCGGTGATCGGCTGGGCCGCGGCCACCGATTCGGTGACCCTGGCGCCGATCGTGCTGTTCCTGATCATCTTCATCTGGACGCCGCCGCATTTCTGGGCCCTGGCCCTCTATCGCTCCGGCGATTACGCCCGGGTCGGCGTGCCGATGATGCCCGTGGTCGCGGGTGAGGCGGCCACCCGCCGCCAGATCCTGATTTACAGCCTGATCCTGGCGCCGCTCGGCTGCGTGCCTGCCTTTATCGGTCTTGGTGGAGTGTTCTATCTCGCCGCCTCCGCCGTGCTCGGCGCGCTGTTCGTGGTCTTCGCGGTGCGCTGCTGGCGCGAGCGCGAGGGCGACACCAGCTACCGCGCTTCCAAGCAGCTCTTCGCCTATTCGGTGCTGTATCTGTTCTTGTTGTTTGCCGTGCTCCTGGTCGAGCACGCCTTTGGTATAGGCGGCGGTCCTCTCCCGCCGCTTTGGACGGTTTAATGGACGATGTCGATTCCGATGAGTTCAAACGCCGCCGCCGCCGCCGCTCCGTGGCAATCGCCTGGGCACTGGCTGCGCTGGTCGTGTTGTTCTTCATCGTCACTCTGGTTCGGCTCGGCGGCAATGTCGCCGACCGGACGTTTTGAGCGATTGGCGAGCGAGGCCTGAAGGAATGGTCGGCAAAGAGCCCAACAGAAGCGAGACACCGGCGAGCGGCGCCAAGCCCGCCCGTCACGGTATCGTCGCGCTGACTCTTGCCGGTCTCGTTGCCGGCATGGTCGGGCTGTCCTTTGCCGCCGTGCCGCTCTATCGCATCTTCTGCCAGCAGACCGGCTATGACGGCACGCCGCGCCGCGCCAATGCCGCTCCGGGCGTCGACCAGGTCTCCGACAAGACCGTCCGCGTCCGCTTCGACGGCAATGTCGCCACCGGCCTGCCGTGGAAATTCGAGCCGGTGCAAAAGGAGATGACGGTCCAGATCGGGGCCAGCAATCTCGCCTTCTTCAAGGCCACCAACACATCCGACAAGCCAGTTGTCGGCACCGCCATCTTCAACGTGGCGCCGGGCACGGCGGCGAGCTACTTCAACAAGGTTCAGTGCTTCTGCTTTACCCAGCAGCGCCTGGAGCCGGGACAGAGCCAGGAAATGCCGGTGACGTTTTTTATCGATCCGGCCTTCCTGGAGGATGACGACACCAAGAATATCCAGGATATTACTCTGTCCTATACGTTCTATCGCGACGACAACGATCAGGGCCTGGCCAAGGCGCCCAATACCGGCGCCGAGGAACGTTCCGGCTCGTAACGAAGAAGAGTAAAGGGGGAGGCGTGTGCGCCTCGTTTAGGGAGACGAACGGAGAGAGCAATAATGGCTGACACACACGCCAAACAACACGACTACCATATCCTCAACCCGAGCCCGTGGCCGATTGTCGGTTCTATCGCCGCCTTCGTTCTGGCCCTCGGTGCGCTGCAGTATTTCATCACCAAGAAGGCAGGTGAGCCCGAAGCACTGTGGATCTTGCCGGGTCTGATCCTCGTCCTCTTCACCATGATTGCCTGGTGGGGCGATGTCCTGAAAGAGGGGCGCCGAGGCGAGCATTCTCCCGTGGTGCAGCTCCATATGCGCTACGGCATGATCTTGTTCATTGCCTCTGAGGTGATGTTCTTCGTCGCCTGGTTCTGGGCCTATTTCGACGTTGCCCTCTATCCGGACGATGCGGTGACCTACGCCCGCACCGCGGTGACCGGGGGCGAATGGCCGCCGATTCCGAGCGTCGATACCGATGTCGCGGGGCTTGGCTGGTTCGCCAACACCTTCAACCCGTGGGGCCTGCCGCTGGTCAACACGCTGATCCTGCTGCTCTCGGGCACCACGGTCACCTACGCCCATCACTGCCTGATCGAAGGCAACCGCAAGGGCCTGATCCGCGGCCTTCTTGCCACGGTCGTCCTGGGCATCCTGTTTACCGCAGGCCAGATGTTCGAATACGGCCATGCCGGCTTCGGCTTCTCGCACCACATCTATGGTTCGACCTTCTTCATGGCCACCGGCTTCCACGGCTTCCATGTCATCGTCGGCACCATCTTCCTGGCGGTAATGCTGTGGCGCGCTATCAAGGGCGATTTCACGCCGCAGCGGCATTTCGGCTTCGAGGCCGCCGCCTGGTACTGGCACTTCGTCGACGTCGTGTGGCTGTTCCTGTTCACGACGATCTACATCTGGGGTGCGGGTTCCAACTATCCGGCCCACTAGGCTATAACAAACCCAGGCTTCAGGGGGCGGCCGATACGGCCGCCCCTTTTCGTTCCAAGATGAGGTTTCGCTGCCCAGCATGACCAGCACATCGTCCAAAGCCGCCAAAAGCCACGCTGGCGCGCCTGCCTCCACGGGCCTCACCATCTGGCGCGGTCTTCGCGGACGCTGTCCCGATTGCGGCGAGGGATCGCTGTTCACCGGCTTTCTCGATCTGAAAAAGAGCTGCGACGTCTGCGGCCGCGATTTCTCCTTCGCCGATGCGGGCGATGGCCCCGCCATCTTCGTGATGATCATCACCGGCTTCATTATCGTCGGCGCGGCGCTCTTCGTGGAGCTCGTCTACCAGCCGCCCTATTGGCTGCATGCGCTGCTTTGGGGACCGCTGGCCATCATCTTGCCGATCGGCATGCTGCGGCCGCTGAAGGGGCTTCTGGTCGCACTTCAGTTCCGCCATGAAGCCGCCGAAGGCAAGCTGCATAAGGACTAGATGGCGGCCTCTTCGCAATATCCGCCGCGCCCGCCCAAAGGCGGCAAGCGGCTGATTTGGTTCTTCCTTTTCATGGTGCCCGTGTTCGGGCTTCTGCTCTGGCTCGGGTTTTGGCAGCTCCACCGTTTGGAGTGGAAGCAGGGCTTGCTAGCCCAGATCGACACCCGCGTCCATGCCCCGCCCGTGCCGCTCGACGTAGCGCTGGCGCGGGCCGCCGACGGCGAGGACATCGAATATCTGCGGGTCAAGCTGCGAGGCCGCTACGACAATGCCCGAGAGCGTCAGATCTACGCCATCTCTGAGGGCGGCAAGCCCGGCTGGCATGTCCTCACCCCGTTCCGCGAGGAGGGCGGCCCCGTCGTGCTGGTCGACCGCGGCTATGTGCCCAACGCCCTGAAGGCCCCAAAATCCCGCGAAAAAGGCGAAATCGAAGGCGAGACCGAGGTGATCGGCTTGGTGCGCAAGCCGCGCCCGAAAGGCTATTTCACCCCGGAAAACGACCCCGAGGCGGATCGCTGGTACTGGCGCGACATGACCGCGCTCACAGCTGCGATCTATCCCGCCTATGCCGGCAGTCCGCCGGAAATCGCGCCCTTTTTTGTCGATGCCGAGGCGAGCGACATTCCCGGCGGCTGGCCGAAGGGCGGTCAGACCGATCTCGCCTTGCCCAACAACCACCTGCAATATGCGCTGACCTGGTTCTCCATGGCGGCCGCGCTCGCCGTGGTGTTCGTGATCTATGGCTGGAGCGTGCTACGCGGCAAGCCGCTGGACCCGGACGGCGAGGCTTAACGCAAACCACGCAAATAGCGGCGCAATTCCTTGCGGGAAAAGCCTCCGGCGCGTAGTTTCGCCCCAATAAATTTGCTTGGGTTTGCGCCGCTCGTAGCGCCCCTTTTCGAGGTTGCCCGTGAAATATTTCAGTACCCGGGGCGAGGCCCCATCCTTGTCTTTCGAAGGCGCGCTTCTGGCCGGGCTCGCCCGCGACGGCGGTCTCTATATGCCGGAAACCTGGCCGCACTTCTCAGAGGACGACATCGCCGGCCTCGCTGGGCTCGACTATACCGAAGTTGCCTACCGCGTCATGGCGCCCTATCTGCAGGGCGATCCCTGCCTGGACGATCTGCGCGAGGTGATCGATGAGGCCTATGCGCAATTCGCCCATCCGGCCGTCACGCCGCTCCGCCAGATCACCCCGAAGCTCTGGATTTTGGAGCTGTTCCACGGTCCGACCCTGGCGTTCAAGGACCTCGCTATGCAGGTGGTGGCCCGCTTCATGGACCGGGCGCTGCTCCGCAGCGGCCAGCGCGCCACCGTGCTCGGCGCCACTTCCGGCGATACCGGGGCGGCGGCCATCGAGGCCTTCCGCGGCCGCGAGGCGATCGACGTCTTCATCCTGCATCCCAAGGGCCGGGTCACCGACATCCAGCGGCGGCAAATGACCACGGTCCCCGACGCCAATGTGTTCAACATCGCGGTGGAAGGCACCTTCGACGACTGCCAGTCGATCGTGAAATCCCTGTTCAACGATCTGCCCTTGCGCGACCGGCTGAAGCTGACCGGCGTCAACTCCATCAACTGGGCCCGCATCGTCGCTCAGATCGTCTACTACTTCACCTCGGCCGTGGCCTTGGGCGCTCCGTGGCGACCGCTCTCCTATACCGTGCCCACCGGGAATTTCGGCGATATCTTCGCAGGTTATGCGGCGAAGCGGATGGGCCTGCCGATCAACCGCCTCGTTGTTGCCACGAACCTCAACGACAGTCTTCCGCGCGCTTTCGCGACCGGAATCTACGAGCCGCGAAACGTTGTCGCGACGACTAGCCCCAGCATGGATATCCAGCTAGCGAGCAATTTCGAGCGCTTGCTGTTCGAGCTTGTCGATCGGGACGACGCGCGCATCAGGACGCTCATGCAGGAGCTGCAGGAGACGGGGAAATTGCAGATGAGCGCCAGCGAGCTGGCACGCCTGAAACAGGTCTTCGGCGCTTACAGCATTCCGGAAGCCGAGGTCGAAGAGACCATCGGCCGCCTCTACCGCAAGACTGGCGTGCTGATCGATCCCCATACCGCCGTCGCCATCGCCTCGGCCCTGGACGAGCGCCGCGCCCGCGACGAGGGCAACACCACCATCCCGATGGTGATCCTATCGACCGCCGATGCCGCCAAGTTCCCCGATGCGGTGGAGCGCGCCACCGGCCGGATCCCCGAGCAGCCCCAGCGGCTGATCGATCGGCTCGGCGAAGAGGAGCGCTGCGAGACGCTGCCGCCCGATTTCCAGACCGTCGCCGATTACATCGCTTCCAATGCCCGCGCCGCGCAATCCGCGGAGGCCGGCGCGTGACCCCGTCCGTTTCAAAGCTCGCCAACGGCATCACCGTGGTCACCGCGGCGATGCCGGGGATCGAGACCGTCTCGCTCGGCGTGTGGATCGGTGCCGGCAGCCGTAGCGAAACCTTGGCCGAGCACGGCGTGGCGCATTTCCTGGAGCATATGGCCTTCAAGGGCACCGCCCGCCGTTCGGCGCGCGATATCGCCGAGGAGATCGAGGCCGTCGGCGGTGATCTCAACGCCGCCACCGCCGTCGACAGCACCGCCTATCATGCCCGGGTGATGCGTCAGGACGTGCCGCTGGCCATGGATATCTTGAGCGATATCCTGCTCAATGCCCGTTTCGACGAGCTGGAGCTGGCCCGCGAACGCGACGTCATCCTGCAGGAGATCGCCGCTTCGCTGGATTCGCCCGACGACACCGTGTTCGATCTGGTGCAGGAGGCGGCCTATCCCGACCAGCCCATGGGGCGCCCGATCCTCGGCACCAGCGCGAGCGTCTCGCGCTTCACCCGCGAAGATCTCAGCCGCTATCTCACCGCCCATTATCACGGCCCGAGCATGGTGCTCGCCGCCGCCGGCGCCGTCGATCACGCGGCCTTCCTGGCGCTTGCGGAGCGCTATTTCGGTGGCGTCGAGGCGAGCCCTGCTGGAGAGCCGGAAGCGGCCCATTATGTCGGCGGCATCCGCAGCTCGCAGAAATCCTTCGAGCAGAGCCATCTCGCCCTGAGCTTCGAGGCGCCGGCCTTCCTGCATGAAGACTACTTCAAGATGCAGATGCTCGCCGCGCTGCTCGGCGGCGGCATGTCCTCGCGCCTGTTCCAGGAGGTGCGCGAGAAACGCGGCCTCTGTTATTCCGTCTTCGCCTATGCCTACGGGCTCTCCGATGGCGGGCTGTTCAACATCTACGCCGCGACCGGCCCCGAGCGCGCCGACCAGCTCTTCGCGGTGCTGCGCGAGGAGATCGTGCGCGGCGCCGAGGAAGGCTTCCACGAGGACGAGCTGGCCCGGGTCCGCGCCCAGGTGAAGATGGGGCTGTTGACCGCGCTGGAAAGCTCCGGTGCCCGCGCAGATCAGCTCGCCCGCCAGCTTCTGGTGCTCGGCCGCACCATTCCCAACGACGAGGCGATCGAGCGCATCGAGGCGGTCAGCCTGGAGGATGTGCGCCGCCAGGCGGAGAAGCTTCTGGCCTCGCCGCTCAGCCTCGCCACTGTCGGCCCGGTCGGCAATCAGAAGCGCTTCGATGCGGTCGCCGCGCAATTCGTATCGCCGCCGAGCCGGGCGGCGTAAGGGGAGCATTTCAGATGGCGCTGCTGCGTCCCGCCAGTTCCAGCGATATCGGCCCCGTCATCCGCAATGAGCGGGTCACCCTCCGCACCCCGCAGATGGGCGATTATCCGGCCTGGGCGGAATTGCGCAGTCAAAGCTATGAATTCTTGCGGCCCTGGGAGCCGCTTTGGGCGCCGGACGAGCTCGGCCGCTCGTCTTACCGCCGCCGCGTGCGCCACTACCTGCGCGATCTCCGCGAGGATATGGGCTATGCGCTGTTCGTCTTCAGCAACGAGACCGAAGAGCTGGTCGGCGGGCTGACCCTTTGCAATGTGCGCCGCGGGGTGACCCAGGCTTGCACGCTTGGGTACTGGACCGGCGCCCCATACGCACGCCGCGGTTACATGACAGAGGCGGTGCGGGCTGTTATTCCGTTTGTATTCGACTCGCTTGACCTGCACCGGCTTGAGGCGGCGTGCCTGCCGAACAATACCCCCTCCAAGAGACTCTTGGAGAAAACCGGGTTCAAGCAGGAGGGATTTGCGCGCCGCTACTTACGCATCAACGGCGAATGGCAGGATCACCTGCTCTACGCGCTGCTTGATACGGACGAACGCCTTTAGGGCGCGCTTCGGACCGATGAAGCAAGGGGAAAGAGTGCAGACGTGAACGCCTCTGGCACAGCTCATGCGGCCGACCGAAGACGCCGGGCCCTGGCCGCGATGCGGCCGGACCGCCTTCCGGAGGCGGCCGCTGGCGCGCATTTCGCCGCTGCACGAGTCCTGCTGTTGCTATTCGCGCTGATCGCCATTCTGTTCGCCGCTGCGCCGGCCCTTGCCGTCGATGCCATCACCGTCAACCCGAACTATGTCCGTATCGACGTCACCTCGCTGGCCGAGCTGCACGAGGCGGAAGGCGACCGGCTGCAGATCGAGACCGCGCCCGGGCAGGACGGCTATGTCGGCCGCATGGCGATCCAGGCCGCCACACCCGGCACCAGCCCGAGCTGGCTGGTCTTCGCCCTGGCCAACCCGACCAAACAGCGCATGGTTCGCTGGCTGATCGCGCCGCGCTACAGCCTGACCAATTCCGGCCTCTATTGGCCCGAGCTCGATTCCGACCGCGTCAGCGCCGTCACCCCGTCCTTGGGCTTCAAGCCGGAGCGGGTGCCCAATAACCGCGCCGATATCTTCCGCGTCAGCCTGGAGCCCGGCCAGACCATCACCTTTGCCGCCGAGCTCGCCTCCAAGGACGTGCCGCGCATGTCGCTCTGGGACCCGGAGGCCTATCAGAACAAGCAGCAGGACCGCATGCTGTTCAACGGCGTGCTGCTCGGCATCGCCGGCGTGCTCGCCATCTTCCTGACCGCGATCTTCGCCGCCAACCACCGCGCGATCTTCCCGGCGACCGCGCTGGTCGCCTGGGCGGGCCTCGCTTATCTCTGCGTCGATTTCGGATTCTGGAACAAGCTGTTCCCCATCTCCGTGGAGCGTACCGCCGTCTACCGCGCCGCCGCCGAAGCCGGCCTCGTCGCCTCCATCGTGCTGTTCCTCTACACTTTCCTGCGCATCGGCCTTTGGCATAACTGGATCCGCTCCGTGTTCTGGGGCTGGATCGCTCTGCAATTCGGGCTCGTCATCTTCGCTGTCATCGATCCGGAGATCGCCGCCGGACTGACGCGGATGTCCTGCATCCCGCTCGCTGCCATCGGCACCGGGCTAGTCTTCTATCTGGCGCTGCGCGGCCAGGACCGCGCTTTGGCGCTGATCCCGACCTGGTTGTTGTTCCTGGTCTGGATGTTCGGCGCCGGCATGATCGTGATTGGTCAGCTTCAGGGCGATCTCGCTTTATCGGGCTTCCTCGCCGGTCTGGTGCTGATCCTGGTGCTGCTCGGCTTCTCGGTCACCCAGTTCGCCTTCCGCTCAGGCCCCGTCGCCCAGCTCGGCCCGCTCACCCAGTCGCAGCTCAAGGCGCTGGCCGTCGACAGCTCCGGCTCCGCCATCTGGCAGTGGAGCAGCGGCGCCGAGGAGGTCAGCGTCAGCGTCGAGATCGAGGAGACGCTGGGTCTGCCCCCGGGCAGCCTCAACGGCACGCTGGATCAATTCATCGGCCATATGCACCCCGGCGACCGCGAGCGTTTCCGTCTCACCTTGATGTCGCTGCAGGAGAACCATGGCGGCGATATCGATCTCGACTTCCGCCTGCGCCGCCATGACGGCACCTATCTGTGGTACGAGCTGCGCGGCCATGCGCCGGAGAGCGACAATCCGCGGCTGCTCCGCTGCGTCGGCCTGCTGCGCGACGTCACCGGCATCAAGCGCTCCCACGAGCGGCTGATGCACGATTCGGTGCACGACCATCTGACCGGCCTGCCCAACCGCGAGCTGTTCATGGACCGGCTGCAAGGCGCCATCACCCGGATGAAAGAGGCGCAAGGCAACCGCCCGACCATCATCTTCATCGATATCGACCGCTTCCGGAACGTCAATCAGAGCCTCGGGCTGGTCACCGGCGATACCATGCTGCTGACCCTGGCCCGCCGTCTGCAGCGCCATCTCAACCCGCAAGATACGCTCGCCCGTCTCGGCGGCGACCAGTTCGCCATTATGCTGATTTCCGAGATCGATCCGCGCAACGTCGCCATGCTGGCCGACAGGGTGCGGCGCTCGCTCAGGACGCCGATGAAGATCGACGGCAAGGAGATCGTGCTCACCGCGTCAATCGGCATCGTGGTGCATGACGGCACCCACGACACTGCCCAGGATTTCCTGCGCGAGGGCGAGATCGCCATGCTGCAGGCCAAACGCGCCGGCGCCGACCGCATCGAGATCTTCAATCCGGCGAGCCGCAGCGAGGAGGAAGGCCAGCTTCCCCTGGAGAGCGATCTCCGCCGCGCCATCGAGCGCAAGCAGATCGCCGTCGTCTATCAGCCGATCACCCGCATCGCCAATAATCAGCTCGCCGGCTTCGAGGCGCTATTGCGCTGGGACCATCCGACCCGGGGCCGCCTCGGTGCCGACGATTTCATCCCGATGGCCGAGGAGACCGGGCTGATCGTCGAGCTCGGCAGCTATGTGCTGAAACAGGCGCTGGAGCAGGCCGCCTTCTGGCACAAGGCGCTGCCGCGCGAGCGTGACCCGCTCTTCGTCTCCGTCAATGTCTCCAGCCGCCAGCTGTTCCGCCAGGATCTGGTGCAGGATATCCGCCATCTCCTGGCCAGCGACGTGGTGCCGCCCGGCACGCTGCGCCTGGAGATCACCGAATCTCTGCTGATGGAAAATCCGGAACGCGCGGTGGAGCTCCTGGACTGGCTGCGCAATTTCGGCGCCCGCGTCGCGCTCGACGATTTCGGCACCGGCTATTCCTCGCTCAGCTATCTGCACCGCTTCCCGTGCGACACCATCAAGATCGACAAATCTCTGGTGCGCGACGGCGGCCTCGACGGCACCAGCCCGCTGATCCTGAAATCGATCATCATGCTCGCCCACGATCTCGGCAAAGAGGTGGTGGCCGAAGGTATCGAGTCGGAGGACCACGCCGCGCACTTGCGCGATCTGGACTGCGAATACGGCCAGGGCTTCTATTACGGCGAGCCGATGTCGGTGAAGCAGGTGGCGGCGCTGCTGCATGCGCTGGCCAGCCATAAGGCCAAAGGCGGCCGGCGGCGTGCCAAGATGGCCGGCACCGGAAATGGCAATGGCAACGGTTCGAATGGGGCAGGGGGAGCGCAGGCGCCAGAGCCGCATACCCAAAGCTCGGCAGCAGCTACGGGACATGAGCCGATGCAAGGCCCGCCCGACAGCGCCCCTTCGACGCCTCAGGCGTGACCGGACTCGCTGGCAAGACGCGAGACGTCGACGCCGATCCGCTGTAGCGCCAGCTCGTATTTCTGCTCGATATCGGGGGCGAACAATAGCTCCGCATCGGCATCGCAATGCAGCCAGCCATTGGCATGGATCTCGCTCTCAAGCTGCCCCGGCGCCCAGCCGGCATAGCCCAGCGCCAAAAGCGCCTTGTCCGGCCCCGAACCGGCGGCGATATCGCGCAAGATATCGACCGTCGCCGTCAGGCACACGCCCTCATCGATCGGAAGCGTGCTCTCGGCCTTGAAGTAATCGGAGCTATGCAGCACGAAGCCGCGCCCGGTCTCAACCGGTCCGCCCAGATGCACCGCCATCGAGGAGGGCGAAAGGCTCGGCAACGAGATGCGCTGATCCGCCGGGGTGATCTCGAGCTGGTCGAGCAGGTCGGAAAAGTCGATATGCGGGGCGCGCTGATTGATCACGATTCCCATCGCACCGTCGCCCGAATGTGCGCACATATAGATCACGGCGCGGGAAAAGCGTGGATCGCCCATGGCGGGCATCGCTATCAGAAGCTGACCGTCGAGATATCCGTTGCGCGGATTGTGATCGTCTGTGATCTCGTCTGTCATTGCATAAAGACTATGCTGGGCATTACGCCTTGTGAAGCGGCAATGGACTATCGGGCAATCTCGCCAAGCCCGCCACAGGCCGAGCAAAGCGCAAGGTTTGCCTGCACAAGAGAAATGTCGCGATCCTGGTCGCGTCTGGCAAGGTTGATTATGAAAAAGCCTAATCGGTTCTTAAGCTTAGACATCATCCAGCCCCGTCTTGCCGTGCCGGCCGCACTGGCAATTGCAGTACTCCTTGGCTTGGGTTTCTGCCAATCCGCGCCGGCACTTGCCGCAGCCTCCCCTTGGGTGAGCGCGGCCGATTCCGACCTTCGCCTGATCTCCGGAAAGCCGGTCGAGTCGGGGGCCGACAGCATCTGGGCCGGCATTCAGATCAGGCTCGACCCCGGCTGGAAGACCTATTGGCGCAACCCGGGCGATTCGGGCGTGCCGCCTTATTTCGACTGGTCCGGCTCGAGCAATCTCAAATCCGTCGACGTGCTCTATCCGGCTCCCGGCAATTTCGAGGAGGCCGGCGGCATCTCCTATGGCTACAAGAACGAGGTGGTGTTTCCTCTGCGGGTGACGCCGAAAGACCCGTCCGAGCCGGTCGATCTGAAGCTGCAGATGGAATACGGGCTCTGCAAGGATATCTGCATTCCCAATCAGGCCGAGCTTTCCATGGCACTGCCGCCGGAGCCGAAGCCCGATTCGGGCACCACCATGCTGCTCGACCGCTATCTTGCTCTGGTGCCGAAGCCGCAAGCGCAAGGCAAGCTGCCGGCCATCGTCAAGGTGACGCCGGAGCTTGGCGGCAAGACGCCGACGCTGCTGATCGAGGCGAACTTCCCGAAAAATTCCGAACGGACCGACCTCTATATTGAGGCGGAAGGCGAATATGTGCCGCCGCCCGAGTTGGTTGGCTCCGATGGCGGAACCAAGCGCTTCACAGTCGCATTCCAAGACATGGACGAGGCCGAGGCTCTGAAAGGCAAACGCTTCACCCTGACGCTGGTCGGCGATCGCGGCGCGCGCGAGGCGAGCTGGCGCTTCGAATAGCGCAAGTCGGGTCTCTCCTTGTCTCGATGAGATATGCGTCTAAGCTGCCGCCTTTCGCGCCGGCGAAAACGGCGCTGCGACATGAAAAAAGAATCGAGGGGAGACCATGACCATAGCGGTTGGCGACAAATTGCCGGAGAGCACGTTTTTTGTGATGGGCGAAAACGGACCTGAGCCGAAGACCACTGCGGAGATCTTCGGCGGCAAGACCGTGGTGCTGTTCGCCGTGCCTGGCGCCTTCACCCCCACCTGCCACTTGCGCCATCTGCCCGGCTTCATCGAGCATGCCGAGGCGTTCAAGGAGAAGGGTGTCGATACCATCGCTTGCCTGGCGGTGAATGACGCCTTCGTGCTCGACGCCTGGGCCGATATCACCGGCGGCAAGGGCAAGATCGCCTTCCTCGCCGATGGCAATGCCGAATTCACCAAGAAGATCGGCATGGATTTCGACGCCAGCGGCCTCGGCCTCGCCACCCGTTCCAAACGCTACGCCATGTTGGTCAAGGACGGCGTGGTGGAGCAGCTGAGCGTGGAGGATTCGCCGGGCGAAGCCGATGTCAGCTCGGCGGAAGCCATGTTGAAGGTGCTCTAGCGGCGCGCAGCTAGCGGCCGAGATACGGGGCCATGCCTTCGCGCGCCAGTTCGTCGGCGCGCTCGTTTTCGTCATGCCCGGCATGGCCCTTCACCCAATGCCATTCGATCTTGTGGCGGGCGGCGGCTTCGTCCAGCGCCTGCCACAGCTCGGCATTCTTCACCGGCTTCTTGGCGGCGGTCTTCCAGCCGTTCTTCTTCCAGCCATGGATCCAGCCGGTGATGCCGCCGCGCAAATAATTGGAGTCGGTATAGAGCTCGACCGTGGAGGGATTCTTCAGCGCCTTCAGCGCCTCCAGCGCCGCGGTCAGCTCCATGCGGTTATTGGTGGTCAGCGCTTCGCCGCCCTTGATCTCTTTGCGGTGCTCGCCCGATTCCAAAATCGCACCCCAGCCGCCGGGCCCGGGATTGCCCGAGCACGCCCCGTCCGTGTGGATGACCACCACCGGCATCTATCGTCTCCTTTGCCGCATTTTGCCGGCAGAACCGCCGGCTTCACCCCTAAAGCCCATAGTCGTGAAACGAACCGACCTGGCGGTGGAAGCCGAGCTTCCGCCAATATTCGTCCGGTTTCTTGGGCCGCACCAGCGCATCCGCGTCGGTGTTGATCCAGTCGTAGATCCGCGTCAGCAAGAAGCGGAGCGAGGCGCCGCGCGCCAGAACGGGCAGGGCGGCAAGCTCCTCGTCGCGCATCGGCCGCACGCCTTGATAGGCCTTCAGCATGGCGCGCCCCTTGGTGACGTTGAAGCTGCCATCGGGCTCGAAGCACCAGGCGTTGAGACAGATCACGATGTCGTAAGCCAGCATATCGTTGCAGGCGAAATAGAAGTCGATCAGACCGGTGACCAGATCGCCGAGGAAGAACACATTGTCGGGGAAGAGATCGGCGTGGATCACCCCCTCCGGCAGGTCCTCCGGCCAATGCGCCGACAGATAATCGAGCTCGGTCTGGATCTCGGCGGCAAGCCCGGGTCGGATCGTATCGGCGTCATCGCCGATGGATTGGAACAGCGGTCCCCAGCCGGAAAGCGACAGATCGTTTTGCCGCTGCATCGGGAAGTCGGCCCCGGCCAGATGAAACGCGCCCAGCGCCGCGCCCAGCGCCTCGCACTGGGCAATGCTCGGGCGCCTGGGTGAAATCCCTTCCAGGAAGGTGATCAGCACGGCAGGCCGCCCTGCCAGCTCTTTCAGCGCGTTGCCGGCCTTGTCGTGCACCGGCAGCGGGCAGGAGATGCCTTTGGCGGCCAGATGCTCCATCAGGCCGAGGAAATAGGGCAGGTCGTCGGGGTTCACCCGCTTCTCGTACAGGGTGAGGATGAAGCGGCCGGCTTCGGTCTCCACCAGGAAATTGCTGTTTTCCACCCCCTCGGCGATCCCTTTGAACGAGATCAGCCGCTCCATGCCGTAGCTGGAGAGGAAGGGCTTCAATTCGGAATCGGAAACGTCGGTATAGACCGCCATGCTAGAGCGCCGGCTCCTCGCGCAGCTCGCGCGGCAGCTTGAAGGCGATATTCTCCTCGGCCGTCGTCACCGTCTTCACCGTGGCGTCGAAGCGGCCGCGGAAGGCGTCGATGATCTCGTCCACCAGGATTTCCGGGGCCGAGGCGCCTGCGGTGATGCCGAGGCTGGAGATTCCCTCGAACATCGCCCAGTCGATCTCGCCGGCCCCTTGCAGCAGCACCGCCTGCGGACAGCCGGCGCGCTCGGCCACTTCCACCAGGCGCTGGGAGTTGGAGCTGTTGGGTGAGCCCACCACGATCATCCGCTCGCAGTTCGGTGCGATGGATTTCACCGCATCCTGCCGGTTGGTGGTGGCGTAGCAGATATCGTCCTTGGCCGGGGTGAGCAGGGCCGGGAAACGGGTCTTCAGCGTGGCGACGATATCGCGGGTATCGTCCACCGAAAGCGTCGTCTGCGTGATGCAGGCGAGCTTCTCGGCGTTTTTCGGCTGGAAGCGTTCCGCGTCCTCAACCGTCTCGATCAGCGCCACTGCCCCTTCCGGCAATTGCCCCATAGTGCCGATCACCTCCGGATGGTCGGCATGGCCGATCAGAACGATCTCGTAGCCGGCGAGGAATTGTCGCTGCGCCTCGACATGCACCTTGGAGACCAGCGGGCAGGTGGCATCGAGATAGAACATCTGCCGCTTCTTGGCCGCTTCCGGCACCGCTTTGGGCACTCCGTGGGCGGAGAAGATCACCGGCGCGTCCGTGTCGGGAATTTCGCTCAAAGCCTCGACGAACACCGCGCCCTTTGCCCGCAGGTTCTCCACCACATAGCGGTTATGCACGATCTCGTGGCGCACATAGACCGGCGCGCCATATTTGGCGAGCGCCAGCTCCACGATCTGGATCGCCCGGTCGACGCCGGCGCAGAATCCCCGCGGCGCTGCCAGATAAATGGTAAGCGGCGGAAGCGGTGCAGGGCGAAGGCTTTGGAATTCGGCGTCCATTGGCCTCGAAAAGGTTAATATCAGAAGGCCCGTCGGGGCCTGTCGCGGGCTCTTGTGAACCCCTTGCGCTGCGGCTAATTTGGCAGCCGCTGAAGCATGATTGCTCCACGGGCGGCCCGCCATAATTTTGGCTTCGACTGGCGGCATTTCAGGTGTGGAGACGGTATCTGTCAAGCCGAGCACGGGGGTAAGTTGACGCGTTTTGCCCAAAATCGGTGCGTGCGCCGGGAGTTCGCTGCCCGGCCGGCCAGGTTGAGAGCGGCTTGCATGCTTGCTTTGCCGCTGCTGCTTGGCGGCTGCTCCATGGGCGGCTTCTCCAACCCGTTCAGCTCCGAGACCAACGATGCGCCGCTGCCACCGGCCCAAGGCACCACCGCTGCTGGCACCCAGGCACCAGCTCCGGCTCAGGCGCCGGCCCCTGCCGCGCCGCCACCGGCCTCATACGATACCGGCATTGTCGAAGGGGCAGGGACCCATTGTCCGAAGGTCGTCGCCTGGCCGCAGGACCGGCTGGTGACGGTCTATCAGGGCGGCCATTCCGGCGATTCGAACTACATCGTCTATCGCGGCGAGCTGACCAAGCTGTCGCGCGATTGCCAGCTCACCGGTACCCGCATGACCGTGCGCTACGGCATCTCGGGCCGCGTGCTGCTTGGGCCGAAGGGACGCTCGACCTCGGTCAGCTTCCCGGTCTCGATTCGCGTCACCAACGCCGATCACCGGGTGATTTCGTCCAGGCAGGAGCGCGTTAGCGCCAGCATACCCGGCGGGCAGACGTCCGGGTATTTCTCGCTTGTTCGGAGTGTGAGCTTCCCGATTTCGCTCGGGACGCGGCCGGAAGATTACGAGATCTTCGTGGCGCTGAAGAGAGGCTGAGGCGGCAGCTTAGCGGCCGCCTCTAGTCAAACCGTCTCGAAAAAAAAAGCCGATTAGTTCAGCTTCGATTTCACCGATTCGATGCTGTCTTTGAGCAGCTTGTCGGCCTGGTCGGCGGACATCTTGTCGGCGACCAGCGTGCGGGCGGCACCGACGGCCGCCTCCACTGCAGCAGTCCGCACATCGGCCACCGCCTGAGCTTCGGCCCGTGCGATCTTCTCCTCCGCAAGCTTGGTGCGGCGGTCGAACTGCTCTTTCATATTGGCGCGCGTCTCGGCGGCGTAGGATTCGGCCTCCCGCTTGGCGAGCTGCACGATATCCTCGGCCTCCTTCATCGCCTCCGCCTCTTTGCGGCGGTAATCGGCGAGTACCGATTCGGCTTCTTCCCGCAAGGAGCGGGCTTCTTCCAGATCGGCGGCGATGCCTTCGGCACGCTTGTCCAGCGCCGCGTTCATCATCCGCGGCACTTTCAGGTAGACCACCAGGGCCACGAAGAGAAGGAAGGAGATTCCGACCCAGAATTCAGCAGATGCGATTTCCAACGGAACTCTCCTAGCCTTGTCGCGCCGAGGCCACGGCCTTGGCGGTTTCGTCTTTGGAAGGGCTGACGCCGATCAGGCTGTTGACGATATCGCTCGCAACGTCGGTGGCGATGCCGTCGACCTCTTTCAGCGCCGACTCCTTGGCCTTCTTGATCGCGTCTTCCGCTTCGGCGGCCTTGCTGTCGAGCTCGGCCTCCAGCTTCTCGCGCTCGGCGGTGATCTCCGCATTCAGCTTATCGCGTGCCTCCTGGGCGATGCCGTGGGCCTTTTGCTTGGCCTCGGCAAGCGCCTGCTCATAGGCGGCGATGGCTTCTTCCGTCTTGCGCCGCAGACCGTCCGCCGTTTCCAGGTCGGATTTGATCTTGTCGCGGCGCGCGTCGATCACCCCGCCGATCTTCGGCAGCGCAAGCTTCGCCATCAGCACGTAGAAGACGGCAAAGACAATGGCGAGCCAGATGAGCTGGGGCAGCCAATCGGCGGGGGCTAGTTGCGGCATATCGGTCTATTCGTCGGGTTTAGCTGATTAAAAGACGAACAGGATGATCAGCGCGACCACCAGGCCGAACAGGCCGGTTGCCTCGGCAAGAGCAAAGCCGAGAAGCAGGTTCGGAAACTGACCGGCTGCGGCCGACGGATTGCGGAGCGCACCGGCGAGGTAGTTGCCGAAAATCGTACCGATACCGAGACCGGCACCGACCAGGGCGATCGAGGCGAGACCTGCGCCGATAAACTTAGCTGCTTCGGGTTCCATTCATTCCTCCCGTTGGGATTGGTGACTAAGGATAAACTGGCTCCACCTCAATGCAGGTGTAGTGCGTCATTGAGATAGATGCATGTCAGGATCGCAAACACGTAAGCCTGTAGGAATGCGACCAGAACTTCGAGGGCGGTAAAGCCGACCATGAAGGCCAGCGGCGCCCATCCGCCGAGAAAGCCCAGCGCCACCACGAAGGCGCCGAACACCTTCAGCATGGTGTGGCCGGCCATCATATTGGCGAAAAGCCGGACCGACAGGCTCAAGGGGCGGGTGAGATAGGAAATGATCTCGATCACCGCGATCAGCGGCAGCAAGACCACCGGCACGCCCTTCGGCACGAACAGTCGCAGGAAGCCCGCGCCATGCTTGATGAAGCCGATAATGGTGATGCCGGTCAGGATGAATAAGGCCAGCGCGAAGGTGACGATGATATGGCTCGTCACGGTGAAGGAGTAGGGCACCAGGCCCAGCATGTTCAGCGCCAGGATGAACATGAACAGCGTGAAAACGAACGGGAAATAGGGCATTCCCGCCGTGCCGCTATTGTCGCGCACCATGTTGGCGACGAATTCGTAGGAAAGCTCGGCGATCGACTGGCTGCGCGAGGGCACCATCGAGGGACGGCGCATGGCCCAGACCAGGAAGCCGGTGACTAGCACCGCGGCGATCACCATGAACAGGCCCGAATTGGTGAAAGAGGCGTCGAGACCGAAAACGTCGAGCTCCACGAGGCGCGTGATCTCGAACTGGTGCATCGGATCGGGGAGACCGCCGCCCCCATGCCCAGCTGCTGCAGCGCCATGTTCTGCCGTTTCGGCCGCGAATGCTTCGAACACTAATCCGTCCTATCCGTCATCATCGTCCGAAGCCTCCGGGGGCAGGTCCTTGCCCGGGTAGGGCTGTCCGGCCTGCATCGCCTTCGCGCTTCGTATCACGTTCAAAATGCCGGCGGCGCCCCCCAAAAACAGGAACACCACCATCATCAGCGGCGCCGTCCCGAACCATTGGTCCAGCGTCCAGCCGATAAACCCACCGACCGCCACACCGGCGATCAACTCCATCCCAAGCCGCATCGCGTTGCCGAATGCCGAGCGCCGTCCCGCATCGTCGGAATCTGGCAGCTCGCCGCGGCGCGCGCGGACTTGCCCAAGCTTCCCCTCAAGATCGTTCAAACGCCGCCGAATCGTCTCGGTGTCCTGGTCGCTTTTCTTGCGTCCCGGCCCCTTAGAGGCTCCGGCCATAGCGCTTGCTCTATCGTGAAGGGAACCGCCGGAGAACCGGCTGGTCCTCAGCCCGGGCGCACCTTAGTGAACCTTTCACCGGAGTCAAGATTTCGCCATGCTCTGTAAGGTCAATTTCGGCAAGGGTTTACGTTGAGCGGTAAACGCAGCAGGCACAAAGCCTCGCAGGGGTGAAACGGGAGCCCAAAACGGCGTGTTTTCGGGCGTTCCGCCTAGACCGCATCGCGCAGCTGTTCGGCGGTCTCCAGATCCACCGAAACCAGCTGGCTCACGCCGCGCTCGGCCATGGTGACGCCGAACAGACGGTTCATCCGGGCCATGGTCAGCGGATGGTGGGTGATGACCAGGAAGCGGGTATCGGTGCTGTTGGCCATCTCTTCCATCAGATTGCAGAACCGCTCCACATTGGCGTCGTCCAGCGGCGCGTCCACCTCGTCCAGCACGCAGATGGGGGAGGGGTTGGTTAGGAACACCGCGAAGATCAGAGCCATCGCCGTCAGCGCCTTCTCGCCGCCGGAGAGCAGCGTCAGCACTTGCGGCTTCTTGCCCGGCGGGCGGGCCACGATCTCCAGCCCCGACTGCAGCGGATCGTCGGATTCGACCAGCTGCAGCTCCGCCGCGCCGCCTCCGAACAGCACCTCGAACAGCCGCTTGAAATGGGCATTCACCGTATCGAACGCATCCAGCAGGCGCTTGCGCCCCTCGCGGTTCAGATCGGCGATCGCCTTGCGAAGGCTGGCGATAGCGGCCTCGACGTCGGCGCGCTCGCGGTCCATCTCTTCCAGCTGGCCGCTGATTTCCGCCTCTTCCTCCTCGGCCCGCAGATTGACCGCGCCGAGCCGTTCCCGGTCGGCCTTCAGCTTATGCAGCTCCGCCTCGACCTGGGAGATATGCGGCAGCTCTTTGCCCTCTTCGAGTTCTGCCAGCTTCAGGCAGTCTTCCGGCGCGCAGTCGAACTGCTCGCGGATGGTATGGGAAACCTCGGACCGCTTGTTGCGGGCCGCTTCCAGCTTGGCTTCGCTGCGGGCCTTGGCCTCGCGTGCGCCGGCCAGCCGTTCCTGCACCTCGCGCAGCGTGCGCTCATGGGCCCGGCGGTCGGTGTCGGCCTCGGCCAGGGCGTCGGCCGCCTCGGCCCGCTCCTTCTCGGCGCGGGCGATGGCGTTGAGCAGCGAATTGCGCCGCTGCTCGATATCTTCGGGCAGCTTGGCCAGCTCGATCAGGTCGTTGCGGGTCTCCTGCTCCCGCGAGCGCAAAGTCTCGATCTGATCGCCCGCCTTGGCGATTCGCTTCTGCCACAGCTCCAGCTCGCCGGTGATCGCCTGCATGCGCTCATGGCGGATGCGGATGCCCCGCTGATGCGCTTCCAGATCCGCATTCGCCTTGGCATGGGCGCTGCGGGCTTCGGCGGCCGCCTCTTGCGCCGCCTGGGATTTCGCTTCCAAAGCTTCCAGCCCGCCGCGCTCCTGCAGCGCTTCGGTGACCTTGGCGCTCTCGGCCTTGGCCTCGTTCAGCGAATCCTCGGTGCGGGTGCGGGCCTCGACCAGCGCCCCCAGCGCCTTGCTGCGCTTCTGAATTTCATGCTCGGCGGCGGTGATGGCATCGCGGATCTGCGAAACCTCCCGCTGGGTCTCCTTCGCCTGCTGGCGCAGCGCCTTGGTGGCTTCGGAGGCCTCGCGCGCCTTGGCGATCGCCGTTTCCAGCGCATCGCTCGCCTCATGGGCTTCGCGCTCCGCCTTCTCGGCGTCCTCTTTCAGGCTTTCCAGCCGGCGGCGCTCCACCAGCCGGGCCGCGGCAGCGGTCGCCGCGCCGGCGCGGACGCTATAGCCGTCCCAGCGCCACAGATCGCCTTCCTTCGAGACCAGGCGCTGGCCGACTTTCAGTTCTTTCTGTAGCCGGTCGCCATCGTCCTGCGCCACCACGCCGATCTGCGCCAGACGCCGCTCCAGCACCGAAGCGCCGCTGACGAAATCGCTGAGCGGGGTGACGCCGCCCGGCAGCGCCGGCTCTTCGCCATGGGCCGCGATCTGCCGCCAATGAGCCGGGGCTTCTTCGTCGCTCGCCGCATCGAGATCGTCGCCAAGCGCCGTGCCGATGGCTTCCTCGTAGCCGCCTTGCACCTTCACCTGCTCGACCAGCGGCTGCCACTCATCCTGCGAGGCGGGCTTCAGCAGCTTCAGCAAGGTGGCGAGCTCGGTGTCCAACTGTTGGCGGCGCAGCCGGGCGGATGAGGCGGTGCCGCGCAGTTCGCTCTCGGCGTTGCGGGCGGCTTCTTCCGCCGCTTCCGCCGCGGAAAGCTCGTCTTCGATACCGCCGAGCTTATGGGTGAGATGATCCAGGCTGGCATTCAGCGCGGCGAGATCGGTACGGTTGCCGTCCCGCTCCTCGGCGATCGCCAGATCCTCCAGAATCGTCGCCTTCTGCTCCTCGAGCCGAGCGATGCGGCGGTCCAGCTCGGCGACTTCGCTCTCCAGCCGGCGCTTCTCGGCACGCTCCTGGGCCAGGGCTTCGGTGGCTTCCCCGAGCGCCGCTTCCGCCTCCTGCAGCAGGCCGGCGCTGCGCTCGGCAGCCTCGCGAAGCCGCGGCTCCTCGTCGTCGCCGGTGCTCACCTCGTTGAGCTTGCGCTCCTCGTCGCCGAGGCTGCGCAGCATTTCCTCGGCTTCGGCGATATGCTCTTCCTCGCGCGCGAGATCGCGGCTGGTCTGGGCCAGCCGGTTCTCCAGCTCCGCATGGCGCGCCTGGGCCCGCTCTTCTTCCCGGTCCAGGGTTTCGCGCTCCACGGTGAGCCGGTGCAGCACCGCGCCGCGCGTCGCCTCTTCGTCCCGCAAGGGCTGCAGCTTTTCCGCCGCCTCGGCTTGCGCCCGCAAGGCTTCCGCCTCGGTGCGGGTCTCCTGTCCGACCGCGCTCAGAGCCGCCTGGAAGACCGCTTCTTCCTCCTCGACCGCCGTGCAGGCCCCCGTCCACATCAGATGATGATAGAGCGCTTCGCGCTTGCCGATTTTTTCGGAGGTCTCGCGATAGCGCTGCGCCTGGCGCGCTTGCCGCTTCAGCGAATTGAGCTGGGTGGTGAGCTGGCCGGTGAGGTCGGCAAGCCGCTCCAAATTGGATTCGGTCGCTTTCAGCCGCAGCTCCGCCTCGTGCCGCCGGCTATGCAGACCGGCGATGCCGGCGGCATCCTCCAGCACCCGGCGGCGCTCCTGCGGCTGGGCGCTGACGATCTCGCCGATCCGGCCCTGACCCACCAGAGCGGGGGAGCGGGCGCCGGTGGCGGCATCTTCGAACAGCAGCCGGATATCGCGCGCCCGCGTGTCGCGGCCGTTCACCCGGTAGGCGGAACCGACCTCGCGCTCGATGCGGCGGGTGACCTCTAGCTCCTCCTCGCCGTTGAATTCGGCGGGGGCGGTGCGCGCCTTGTTGTCGATGAACAGGGTGACTTCGCAGGTATTCCGCGACGGACGGCCTTGCGAGCCGGCGAAGATCACATCCTCCATCGCCGAGCCGCGCATGCTCTTATACGAGGTCTCGCCCATCGCCCAGCGCAGCGCTTCCAACAGATTGGATTTGCCGCAGCCATTCGGCCCGACGACGCCCGTCAGCCCGTGCTCGATGACGAGCTCGGTCGGATCGACGAAGGATTTGAAGCCGAGAAGGCGAAGACGGGTGATCTTCAAAGTGTCATGACCTCAATTTGGCCCCAACTAGACGCTGCGCCATGAGCAAGCAACGCAAAGTCGAAAACATGCGCCCCGAAGTTACGCGGCGCTGCCCTAAGTGCTGCCCTTCGATTCGATCATCGCTTTGATCTCATCGTAGCTGACGGCGCCTTGGGCCTTCTGTCCATTGACGAAGAAAGTCGGCGTTCCTTTCACGCCCAATCTCCGTCCCCGCTGTTTCACCTCATCAAGAGCATCGATCATGCTTTGATTCGCGAGGCATTTGTCAAACGTCGCCCGGCTCATGCCAATCCGCTTGGCGACGCCGTAGATCGCATCCAGCCGGACCTCCTGGCTTACCCATTCGCGCTGATGGGTGAGGAACAGGCCGTAAAGCTGGAAATACTGGCTGGCCGGGGCACAGCGATTAATGATCGCCGCATTGCCGGCCGACCGGCCGATGGGAAACTCGCGCACCACATAGCGCACTTTTCCCGTGTCGATATAGGTGCGTTTCAGCCTGGGGAAAACTTTCTCGTGGAAATTGCGGCAATATGGACAGGTGAGCGAGGCGTATTCGACCACCACAACCGGTGCGTTTGCCGAGCCCAAGGACCGGTCGCCCAAGGGCCCCGGCGTCACCACATCGTCGGTCTCCTCGACCGCGGCGCTTCCCGTCTCGCCCGGCGTGCCGCAGCTGGCAAGGCTGAGCGCTGCCGCTACCAGCGCCGCCGCCCCGATCAGGCGCCGGAGCGGCGCCTTTCTCCTATATGAAAACGGCGCGTCTATTCGGTGGATCCGCTTTCCGCGGTGTCGCCCGTATCGGCCTTGCCCAGCACCTGCTCGAAATTCTCAAGCTGATGCTCGCGGCCGAGCGGCTTGCCGTCGATGAAGAAGCTCGGCGTCGAGTTCACGCCGAACTCCTTGGAGCCCTTGGCGCGCATCTTGACGATATTCTCGTAAAGCTCCTGATCGTTCAGGCACTTATCGAAGCTCTCTTTGCTGAAGCCGGCCTGGCGAGCGATGCGAAGCAGCCCGTCCATGGACTTCTGCTCGTCGCCCGGCACCGCCCAGCTCCGCTGGGTCTGAAACAGCGCGCTGACCAGCGCCATCTGCCGGTCCGGCCCGGCGCAGCGGGCCAGCATCGAGGCCCGCGCAGCGAGGATATCCAGCGGGAACTCGCGGAAGATGAACTTCACCTTGCCGGTGTCGACATATTCCTTCTTCAGCTCCGGATAGACGTTCTCGTGGAAGTCGGCGCAATGCGGGCAGGTCATCGAGGCGTATTCGACGATGGTCACCGGCGCATCGGGATCGCCGATCACCACATCGGGGAGCGGCCCCTTGGCCATAAGCTCTTCCATCGGAATGGTGCTGCCGGCCTCGCCCGTCGCGGCCTGGGCCTCGCTCACGCCGTTGCCGCCGGGCGAGGTAAGGAAGAAGACGCCGCCTGCCGCCAGCGCGACGATGAAGATCGCTGCGACCAGAATGAGTTGGAACTGCGATTTCGGGGATTTGCTTCCTTGGGCCACGTCTTCACTCCACTCGTTGAATAATCGCGCCTTGCTCTGGCATCTGTTTAGAGCAGTTGGTTAAGGCAAGAGAGCGGCGAATGCCAGCCCCAGCCGTTATGCCGCGCTGTTTTGGCTCTTCTTCGCCCGCACTGCAGAGCCCAGCCGCACCAGCGCATCGCGTAAGTCCTGGGACTCGATTTTCGCGTCTTTGGGCACGGTCTCCGGATCCAAAGGCGGCGGGGCGGGACGGGGTTCCGGCGTGCGGGGCGTGACCGGCGCTTGCAACAGGCGCATCTCCACCACGGCGCGATAACCGAAATACCGGTTCACCCGTTCCATCAGCTGCTGCGCCTGATACTGCACCTCCAGCGCCCGCGGCCCATCGACCCGCAGGATCAGCGTGGCGCCCTCGGGGCGTTTCGAGCGCCGCTTTGCATCCTCCACATCCGATTGGCGGCTGCGCGGCCAGTTCACTTTCTCCGGCTTGGTGAATTGAGCAAGCTCGGCCCCGGCGATGGTCGGCCAGTCGCGCAAGAGCGCCATGGTGGTGAAGCCGCGCGCCCGCGCCGCCGGCGCCAGCGTCTTGGCCACCAGCGCCGCGATGGGCTTCGCGCTGCTGCCGCGCCGCCCGCCCGGGGCCCGATTGTCGCCGCTGCCGTCTGTCATCTGCCGTGTCCCGCCTGTTGCGCGCCGCCGCCGAGCCAAAGCCCGGTGCAAGCCAAACCCGGTGGATGAGGCGGCCCCCAAGCTTGCCTTGAGCTCAGGCGAGACTACACCATGGCACCGGCGCGAACGAGAGCGCTTCTGGGTTGAAATGAGGATGCGTGCAGATGGGAGCTGCGCTCGGCGAGAACACCAAGGCTGAGATCGCCCGGCTTCTGCTCGATTGGTACGAGCGGGAGGGGCGAAGCTTGCCCTGGCGCGTGCCGCCGGGGGGAGGCGCCGCCGATCCCTATAAGGTCTGGCTCAGCGAGGTGATGCTGCAGCAGACCACGGTGAAGGCGGTGCTGCCGCGCTATGGCCGCTTCTTGGCGCGCTGGCCGGCGGTGACCGATCTTGCCGCCGCCCCGATCGAGGACGTGCTCGCCGAGTGGGCCGGGCTCGGCTACTACGCCCGCGCCCGCAATCTGCATGCCTGCGCTGTGCGGGTGGCGGAGGATCATGGCGGCGTCTTTCCCGATACCGAAGAAGGCTTGCGCGCGTTACCCGGCATTGGCGGCTATACCTCTGCCGCCATTGCGGCCATTGCCTTCGGACGCCGGGCGAGCCCCATCGACGGCAATATCGAGCGGGTGGTGGCGCGGCTGTTCGCGCTGGAAACGCCGCTGCCCAAGGCCAAGCCGGAGATTAAGTTTCTGGCCGAAAGCCTAACGCCGGACAGCCGGGCGGGCGATTTCGCGCAAGCCATGATGGATCTCGGCAGTGGCATCTGCACGCCGAAGCGCCCCGCTTGTGGGCTGTGCCCTTTGCGCGGGTGTTGCGTAGGCTATGCGGCGGGGATTGCCGCAGAGCTGCCCTACAAGGCGGTGAAGGCGGAGCGGCCCACGCGGCGCGGCACGGCATTTTTGCTGGTGCGGGAGGATGGCGCGGTGCTGCTGCGCACCCGGCCTATGCGCGGGCTGTTGGGCGGCATGCTGGAAGTCCCGTCCACGCCATGGGAGGAGGAGCGTCCCTCCGCGCCGGAAGGTTTGGCGCCGGCTGATATCGCCTGGCGCAAGCTCGCCGGACAGGTGGCCCACACCTTCACTCATTTCCATCTGGAGCTTGAGGTGCTTTACGCCGAAGCCCCGGCGGATATCGCCTTGAGCGCTGCCGCCGAGCCGGAGCGCTGCCGCTGGGTGGCCCTGCGCGATCTTCCCGATGCCGCTCTGCCGAGCGTCATGCGCAAGGTGATCGCCCACGGCAACTCAGATGGCAATGCGGATGGCGGAAAGCCGCGCAAACGCAAGGCGCCGTCGAGCAGTGCGGCGGCCGAGCTGATCTAGCTTAGTCCTTGTCCCGCACGGGATAGGCGCGGCGCGGGAAGGGGCGGCTGTCGGGCAGGCGGAAGGGGCGTACCCCGCGGATCGCAGCTTTCGGCCGATCGCCTTTGATCGAAAGCACCTCCGAAGGGCGGGGCGTCGCCGGCACGCTCTCCGGCATCCAAAACACGCGAAGCCGCGCTTTATCCTCAGGCGTTTCCCGCGTCACGAATTCAGCTCCAGACGCTGGCGCGCCTTGGTCCGCAGCGCATCGATCGGGGTCAGCGTGCCCTTCTGCTCCACATGCCAGAAGGTCCAGCCATTGCAGGCGGATGCGCCCTGCACATGGGCGCCCATCTTGTGGATGGAGCCTTGCGCCCCGCCAATGGCGATGCTGCCGTCGGCGCGCACCTTCGCCTCGTGGCGGGCGCGGGCGTCGTAAAGCACTGTGCCAGGAGAGATCAGCCCCAGCTCGACCAGCGAGCCGAACGGCACGCGCGGCTCCGAGCGCTTGCCCTTGCTGAGCTGCAGATCCTCGCGCGGCAGCGGCGCAATATCGGCCACGCGCTGGCGGGCGATCTTGGCGTATTCCTCGTCGCGCTCGATGCCGATGAAGGACCGCCCGAGCCGCTTGGCCGCAGCGGCCGTGGTGCCGGAGCCGGAGAAGGGATCGAGCACCACATCGCCCTCATGGGAAGTGGCGAGGATGATGCGCTCGATCAGCGCCAGCGGCTTTTGCGTCGGATGCGCCTTCTTGCCGTCCTCCACCTTCAGCCGCTCGGCGCCGGAGCAGATCGGGAACAGCCAGTCGGAGCGCATCTGCAAATCCTCGTTCAAGGATTTCAGCGCCTCGTAATTGAAGCGGTAGCGGCTCTTCTGGCTCTTGCTGGCCCAGATCAGCGTCTCATGGGCGTTGGTGAAGCGGCGGCCGCGGAAATTCGGCATCGGGTTGGTCTTGCGCCAGATCACGTCGTTGAGGATCCAGAAGCCGAGATCCTGCAAAGATGCGCCGACGCGGAAGATGTTGTGATAGCTGCCGATCACCCACAGCGCGCCGTCGTCTTTCAGCACGCGGCGGCATTCGGCCAGCCATTCGCGGGTGAAGCGGTCGTAGGTGGCGAAGCTCTCGAACTTGTCCCACTCGTCGTCGACGCCGTCGACGCGCGAATTGTTGGGCCGAAGCAGTTCGGTGGAAAGCTGCAGATTGTAAGGCGGGTCGGCGAAGATCAGGTCGATGGATTTGTCGGGCAGCGCGGCAAGCTCCGCAATGCAATCGCCCAGGATAATTTCATTCAGCGGGAGCGTCCGCTCCCCCGTCGCAGCAGCCATGACCAGCATTCCCCGATGACGCGAAACAAATAAATCGAGGCCTCGGCCGAACCGTCGACCGAAGCTGAGTCATGGTGAAGAAAGAGGGTAAAGGCCGCCTTAATCGAAGGGGAGTTCGGCGATCTCGTCGCCGGCAAGGGCCCGCGCGATGGGCTCGAAGGAGCGGCGGTGATGGATGCAGACGCCGTGCTTCTCGATCGCTTCGGCGTGCTCTCGCGTGCCGTAGCCCTTGTTCCGCTCCCAGCCATAGCGGCGGTAGCGCTTCGACAGCTTCACCATCAGCCGGTCGCGGGTGACCTTGGCGACGATGGAGGCGGCCGCGATGGAGACAGAGCGCCCGTCGCCGCCGATCACCGCCTCGGCTTTGCAGGGAAAGCGCTTGGGGCAAAGATTGCCGTCGATCAGCGCCGCGGAAGCCGGCGCGCCGAGATCGCGATAGGCCTTGCGCATGGCCCAGAGGCTGGCTTGCAGGATGTTGTCCTTGTCGATGCGCCGCACTTGGCCGATGGCGATGCCGACTGCTGCGGTCGCCAGGATCTCCTCGAAACGGTCCTCGCGGGCGTCTTCGGTGAGCTTCTTGGAATCGTTGAGGCCTTCGGGAATGCGGGCCGGGTTCAGGATCACGCAAGCCGCCACTACGGGACCGGCCCACGGCCCACGCCCCGCCTCGTCGATCCCGGCGACCGGGCCGGAATAGCGGCTCATCAAGGCTTCTTCCCGCTCGAAGGTCGGAAAATCGGGAATGACCGGCGATTCGAACAACGCGTCCATGCCCGAACTTTTGCGGAAACCGCATCGGCTTGGCAACGCCCGACGCCGTAAATGCCGCGGGATGGGCGAAAATCGCCGGGGAGCGATTGTGGAAAATAGCGGCCGCGTAAGACGGGCCGCCAGGTAGGCCATCCGCTACAGTAGCCGCATTTGCTGCCCTGGCAGCACCGGCGGCTCGAACAGATCGGTGCGCAAGGATTGCTTGCCCCGGTTCATGCCGAGCCGCTGTACGGCGAGCTCGAAGCGCCGCCCGATCATCCAGGCGATAGGACCGTTGCCTTCCATGCGCTCGCCCCATTTGGAATCGTAGAGCTTGCCCTCGCGGGCTTGGCGCATCAGTGACAGCACCCGCTTGGCCCGGTCGGGGCAGTTCGCCTCCAGCCATTCGGTGAACAGGTCGGCGATCTCCAGCGGCAGGCGGAGCAGCACATAACCGGCATGAGTGACTCCGGCGACGCTGGCCCGCTCCAAGATACGCTCCATCTCCATATCGGTGAGGCCGGGGATCACCGGCGCCACCATGACCGAGGTCGGCACGCCCGCCTCGCTCAACGCCTGCAGCGTCTCAAGCCGCTTCTCCGGCGTTGCCGCCCGCGGCTCCATCGCCCGGGCCAGCTTGGCGTCCAGCGTGGTCACCGACAGCGCCACCTTGGCCAGCCCCCGCCGCGCCATGGAGGAGAGGATGTCGAGATCCCGCAGGATCAGGCTCGACTTGGTGACGATGGCCACCGGATGGTCCGCCTCGTCCAGCACCTCCAGGATCTGCCGCATGATGCGGTATTGCTTATCGATAGGCTGATAGGGGTCGGTATTGGTGCCGATGGCGATGGTGGCCGGCTTGTATTTCGGGTCGCTCAGCTCTCGCTTCAGCGCCTCGGCCGCATTCACCTTGGCGAACAGCCGCGCCTCGAAATCCAGCCCCGGCGAAAGCCCCAGAAAGGCATGGGTCGGCCGCGCGAAGCAGTAGATGCAGCCATGCTCGCAGCCGCGATAGGGATTGATCGAGCGGTCGAAGCCGATATCGGGAGAGTCGTTCCGGGTGATGATGGTCTTGGCCCGGACCTCCTGCACCTTGGTGGTGAAGCCTTCCAGGGCCTCAAGGCCGCCCCAACCATCGTCGAAGCCTTCATAGCGAAGCGGCTCGAAACGGCCCGAGCGGTTGGACTGCGCGCCCCGGCCGCGGCGGCGCAAAGCGGTCACTCAGCCGGCCTCCAGGCCTGCATGCTCATGCGGATCGGCTTTTCTAAGTCCCACGCTCATACCTCCTCTATAGGCATTCGACGTGAACAAAGCAAGAACATACGACGGTTTGTGGCTCTCAAGCGCCATTGCCGCCTGAGAAGTAAACGCTATAGTCCCGCCATGATTTCCGTGGTTATCCCCAGCTTTAATGCCGAGGCCCATCTGGTCCCGACCCTGAACGCCCTGATTCCGGCTGCCATCGAGGGGCTGGTGACGGAGGCGATCCTGGTCGATGGCGGCTCGACCGACGGCACCACCGATATTGCCGATGCGGCGGGGATGGAGATTTTGCGCACCGAGCGCGGCCGCGGCATTCAGCTGAAGAAAGGTGCCGAGGCTGCCAAGTCCGACTGGCTGCTCTTTCTGCATGCCGACACGGTGCTGGATGCCGATTGGATCGACCATGCCGCTCAGTTCATCGGCCGTATTCAGCGGGGCGAGCGCCCGCCGGCTGCCGCGACCTTCCGTTTCAAGCTCGACGATGACGGGCTGCGCCCCTGGGCGTTGGAGCGCTGGGTCGCCTTGCGCTTCATGCTGTTCCGCCTGCCATACGGCGATCAGGGCTTGCTGATCCCGAGGAAGCTCTACGAGGAGATCGGCGGATTCCAGCCCATGGAGCTGATGGAAGACGTCGATCTGGTGCGCAAGCTCAAGCGCAGCCAGCTGGTGATGCTGAATACGATCGCCGTTACCTCGGCGGAGCGCTATCGCCGCGAGGGCTATCTGGCGCGGGGGCTTCGAAATCTCTCTTGCCTGGCGCTGTATTTCTTCCGTCTTCCCTCGCGCATGCTCGCCCGGCTTTATGGCTAGGCGGGGCGCATGATGCGAAGCCGCGCAAAGCGCAGACAGCCAGTCCTGATTGTCATGGCGAAGACGCCGCGGCTGGGCGCCGCCAAGCGGCGCTTGGCTGCCGAGATCGGCGATGTCGCGGCGCTGCGCTTCTACCGCAACTGCCTGAACCGGATGCTGCAGCGTCTCGCCCACGATCCGCGCTGGCGGGTGCAGCTTGCCGTCGCTCCCCATGAGGCCATCGCAGATCCGTTCTGGCGCCGGCTCGCCTCGCGTCACGGCGTGGAGCTGGTCGGGCAGGGCGAGGGCGATCTGGGCGAGCGCATGCAGCGCCTGCTCGACAAGGCGAATGGTCCGGCGGTTTTGATCGGCAGCGATATTCCGGAAATTGAGCCGGCCGACATCGCCGACGCGTTTCGGCGCCTAGGCAGGGCCGATGCGGTGTTCGGCCCGGCGCGCGATGGCGGTTTCTGGCTAGCCGGCTTTTCGCGTCGCCAGCTCCATCCCTTCGACGATGTCCGCTGGTCGAGCTCCGAAGCCCTGCTCGACGTGATCGGCAACCTGAAGGGCCGCCGTATCGGCCTTGCCGCCACGCTTTCCGACGTCGACGGCAGCACCGCCTATCGCCGCTTTATGGGGCCGGCGGCGCGTATGGTTTTCCCTGCGCCCTTGCGCCGGCGGGAGACGCAGCCGCGAGGAGACCGGACGCTCGTCGTTTAGACAGGCGGCGGTCTCCCCAAGGCCGATTGCGCGCTATTTCTCGGTGCTCGGATCGATCATGGTTTTCACTTCCGTGATCTTCGTCGCCGGGAAGCCAGAGAGCTCCGCATGCTTGCGGATCGCATCCTCGTCCTTGGCCAGATAGACGCAGAAGGTCTTGTCGTCGGCGACATAGCTCTCCACCCATTGGATGTTGTCCGCGCCGATCTTGCACAGCGCATCGTTCGAGGTCGCCGCGGCACCGGAAAGCTGATCGGCGTCGAGCTTGCCCACCTCGGGAATATCCCGTTCGATGATGTATTTCTTCAAAGCCATAACGTTTCCTCCGTTTTGATTGTGCGCATCTACCATCTAGTAGGTAGGTCTGCAGGTCAAAAACTTTTACGCCTCCAAGCCGGATAGAACCTCCTTGAAGGTCGGGGTGACGATGTTCTTCTGTTGTGTCGCCCACGAGACGAGGCTGGCGCCTTCCAGCGTGCTGAGCAGCATGATCGCCGTCTGGCGCGGCTTCAGATCGGCCTTCAGCTCGCCGGCTTTGCGCCCGTCCCGGATCACCTTCGCCAGCCAGGAAAGATGCAGCTCGAAGAAATTGCCGACCCGCTCCTGCAGCGAGGCGGGCAGCACGAAAGCTTCCGCCGAGAGCGCGCCGCAAAGCGGCATCATCCCGGCGCGCATCGAGCTGGCGAAAAACTCCGCATAGCGGGTGAGGCGGGCAGATGCGGTTTTCTCCTCGGCGAGGATCTGCTCCAGCGCCGCCTCGAAATCCTGCAAGTAGCTGTCGATCAGCGCCGTCCCCAAAGCCTCCTTGGTGGGGAAGTGGTGATGCACCGAAGCCTTGCGGATGCCGACCTTCTCGGCGAGGTCGGCATAGCTGAACGCCGCATAGCCGCGGGTCCGCATCAAGGTCTCTGCCTCTTTCAGGAGAAGGTCTCGCGTCGCAAGCGCCATAGGGAATCGTCGCCGGTCGGGAATTCGATAGGGAAGGCAAGCCTAGAGCCTTGCTCTAAACGTGTCTACCTATCGGTAGGTAGGAGTTCCGCCCTGGCGAGGGGAGGGCAGCGCGGAGCGCGCCGCCTGGCCCATTCCGTCGCAGCCCGTCCGTGGCGGCGTCGAGCAACAGCCCCGCTAGCAGAAGGGGAGCCACGAAAATCCGTTATATTTCAGTATTGTATCTCGAATCTGCCGCCAATCATTGATCAAATCAATGGCTGACATATGAAAAATGCCAGTTTTGCCAATGCAGGATCGCCGGCACACTGCCGGCCATGGATACGAATGTGACCGATATGGCGATGCGGCCGGCGGGCGCGGCCCTCACGCTCGAGGCGCTAGGCGGCGTCTGGCGGCGGAGCCTTCTGCAGGAACCCGACGGCAGCCGCGACACCAGTTCTCAAGTCTATTGGCTGCAATTCGGCACGTTCTGCGGCGATATCCGTATTCCGGGGGATGGCCCCGCTGCGCCAGGCGCCATGGCGTTCGCCGGAAATTTGCGCCAGCGCGGCGATATCTTCCACTGGGATCCGGACTGGGATTTCGGCATTCCCGCCGATGCCCCGCCGGACGAGGGGTATCTCCGCTGGGAAGGCGATATCCTGCGCGAAGACGGCGTGCATATCGCCTATCTGGAGCATTGGCATCGTCTCGCCGAGCCGGAGAAGGGCGATTTCGGCTGCTATTTGCGCGACTGCGTCGGCGACCGCGCCGGGCTTTTTATCCGTATCGGCCAATTCGCCTTCGCCGCCTGGAAGCCGGCGGATCGGAATGCACCGGCCTTTCTCCTCGCCATTCAAGACCAAGAGCTATGGCAGGTGGCAGCAATGCTGCCGGCTCAGCCCTTTTCCGGCGACAAGCTCACCTGGCCCGAACTTCTGCAAGCCATCGGCATCGATGGCGAGGCGGCGCCGGCCGTCTCGGGCCATTTCACCCCCTCCCAATCCCTGTCCATGGATTTTGACACTCAAGGAGTCCATCGATGAGTTCGTTCAAGGAAATCCCCCTCGTCGACATCACCGACCTCGGTAGCCCCGATGCGGCAAAGCACAAGGCGGTGATCGATAAGATCCGCGAAGCCTCCGAGAATGTCGGCTTCCTCTACATCTCCGGCCACGGCATCCCGGAAGAGACCGTTGCCGGCCTCCGCAAGGCCACCAAGGACTTCTTCGATCTTCCTCTGGAAGAGAAGATGAAGGTCTATATCGGCAATTCCAGCAATCACCGCGGCTATGTGCCCGAAGGCGAGGAGGTCTTCGCCTCCGGCTCCAAGGATAAGAAAGAAGCCTACGATCTCTCCCTGGATTTGCCCAAGGACGATCCGGACTTTCTCGCCGGAAATCCCATGCTCGGTCCCAATCAGTGGCCGTCCAGCCCCGACTTCAAGGAGAAGATCACCGCCTATTACAATGCCGCCTTCGATCTCGGCGGCAGGCTGATCCAGGGTTTTGCCGAGGCGCTCGGCCTGGAGCCGACCGCGCTCGACCACTTCTTCACCAAGCCGCCCTCGCAGCTCCGGCTGATCCATTATCCGTTCGACCCCGACGCCCCGCCGGACCAGGCCGGCATCGGCGCCCATACCGATTACGAGGCTTTCACCCTGCTGCTGCCGACGGCGCCGGGGCTTGAGGTGATGAACGACGAAGGCGAGTGGATCGATGCTCCGCCGGTGGAAGGCGCGTTCGTCATCAATATCGGCGATACGCTCGAGGTCTGGTCCAACGGCCGCTTCACCGCCACCTCCCATCGGGTGCGCAAGGTGAAGGAGGAGCGCTACTCCTTCCCGCTTTTCTATTCCGCCGATTACTGGGCCAAGGTCGAGCCGATGCCGGAATTCGTCTCCGACGGCACGCCCCCGGCCTACGAGCCGCTGATCGCCGGCGAGCATCTTCACGCCCAGACCGCGCAGACCTTCACCTATCTGAAGGAACGCATGGCCCGCGGCGAGCTGGTGCTGCCGGAGAACAGCCGCGCACTGTCCTCCTTCGGTCAGGAAGCAAAGCGAAAAGCCTCGTGACGACCGAGACCGCTCCCGCATTGAACCAGTCCCTGGACCGCGACAAGGAGCGGTCGGCCGAAGCGCAGCCCGCCGAAGCAAACGCTGGCAAGGCGAAGTCCGGCTTGCAGGTCTTCGGGGCCATCAGCCAACGGCGGCGGTTGCTGCTCGGACTCCTCGGCGTGGTGAGCTTCATCGCTTTGTGGTGGCTCGCCAACGCTTTGGAGTTTGCCTCGCCGAGGCTGCTGCCATCGCCCTGGCAGGTGCTCGTAGCGCTCTACGATCTGATCCAGAAGGGCTTTCTCTACGATGTTCTGAAGAGCGTCTACCGCATCACCTTCAGCTTCGCCCTCGCCGTGGCGGTTGCTTACCCCCTCGGCCTCCTGATGGGCACCTCGGCCTCGGTTTCGGCCTTCTTCGGCCCGCTGATTTCCGCCTTCCGCTATCTGCCGGCGCCGGCCTTCGTGCCGCTGCTCTTGATGTGGCTCGGGGCAGGGGACGGCCAGAAGGTGGCGCTGCTCTTCCTCGGCGTGGTCTGGTTCCTGGCCACGGTAATCGCCGATCACGTCCGCGCCGTGCCGCGCGACTTCGTCGATTCCGCCCGCACCCTCGGTGCCGATACCAGGCAAGTCTATTTCACGGTGATCGCGCCGGCCTCCTGGCCCCGCGTCTGGGACGCGCTGCGCCAGATGCTGGCGGTGAGCTGGACCTATCTGGTGATCGCCGAGATCGTCGCCGCCACCGACGGCATCGGCGCCATGATGATGCGCGCCCAGCGCTTCGTCCGCGTCGACGACGTCATGGCCGGCATCCTCACCATCGGAATTTTAGGCGTCTGTTTCGATCTCCTGTTCCGCTTCGTCGGCAAACGCCTGTTTGTCTATGAGGCTATCGAGCAGGAACGGAGCTGAGAGTGAGATGAAGTCCAACACGTAAAGGGAGCAAAAAACGTGTCGATGAAAACCTTCCAGACTGCCTTCCGACGTCACTTCGGCGTCTTCGCACTGCTCTTGGCGTTCACGGTCCTTGTCGTGAGCACCGCCAATGCCGCCGAACCGAAGAAGGTCCGCGTGGCGCTGTTCTCCTGGCCCGGCTACGCCTTCTGGTTCGTCGCCAAGGAAAAGAACCTGGTTCCCGAAATCGACCTCGATATCCAGATCATCGAGGACCCGTATCAGAGCTTCGGCCTGATGTCGGCCGGCAAGCTCGATGTCGCTTCCAGCACCGCCGAATACGCGCCGCTCGCCGCAGCGGAAGGCAACGGCATCAAGATGGTGGCCTACACCAACCCCTCCCACGGCACCGACCAGATCATCGTCCGGCCTGAGATCGAGTCCGCCGAAGATCTGAAGGGCAAGAGCGTCGCCGTGCTCGAAGGCGGTCTGACCCAGATCTATATGGGCATCTGGCTGGAGCAGAACGGCGTCTCCATCGACGACGTGAAGTTCACCAATCTGATCATGGACGACGCCATGGCCGCGATGATCTCCGGCCAGGTTGCTGGCGGCGAGTTCTGGGAGCCTTACGCCAAGAACGTGAAGGAGAACCTGGACGGCGCCAAGGTGATGGCCACCTCCGCCACGCCGTTCTGGGCCAAGAACGGGCTCCTCGCCGACTCCATGTATATGCGCGACGGCTTCGTCGACGAGGATGGCGGCAAATGGGCCGCACTCACCCTGAAAGCCTATTACGAGGGCGTGAAATACTGGCGCGAGCATCCCGAGGAAGCCAACAAGATCATGGCCGATGCGCTCGGCTTCGAGATCGAGGATGTCGAGCTGGTGATCGGCGACGGCACCGAGGAGAACAAGGGCGGCATCGTCGTCTACGGCTACTCCGACGGGGCCAAGTTCATGGGCGTCGTTCCCGGCGATCCGGAGCTTGCCGCGCTTGGCCAGAAGAACGGCCAGATCAAGGATCACTACGACCTGGTCTCCGACTGGTGGGTCAAGTTCGGCCTGATCGACGACAAGCCGGCCTTCGAGGATGGCGTCTCGCTGACGCCGTTCGAGGTGCTGGCCGAAAGCGGCTACGAAGGGGAGTGAGCATGACGGCGCGCGCAGCAAATCCTGTCGCCGGCCTTGAACAGGGGGGCAGCCCGCCGCGGCGTCCCAATAAAGGCAGGACTTGCCTGCGCGTTGCCGGCGTCTCCAAGGTCTTCCCGCCGGCCCGCAAGGGCACCGAGAAGATCACCGCCATCGAGCCGTGCAGTTTCGACGTGCCGGAGGGCAGCATCACCGTGCTGCTCGGCCCCTCCGGCTGCGGCAAGTCGACGATGCTTCGCATCATCGCCGGTCTTGCCGAGCCGACCACCGGTTCTGTCGAGCTGGATGGGCGCCGGGTCGAAGGGCCCGGCGCCGATCTCGGCATGGTGTTCCAGAGCTACACCTCGTTTCCCTGGCTCACCGTGCGCGGCAATGTCGAATACGGGCTGCGGCTCGCCGGTATCGACGGCCGTATGCGACGCGCCGCGGCCGAAGAGTTCCTCAAGCTGGTCGGGTTGAGCGAATTTGCCGATGTCTATCCAAGCCAGCTCTCCGGCGGCATGCGCCAACGCGTGGCGCTGGCCCGGGCCATGGCGCCGGGACCGAAGATCCTGCTTCTCGACGAGCCCTTCGGTGCGCTGGATTACGAGACCCGCTGGCGGATGCAGGATCTGCTGCACGAGATCGTCGCCAAGACCGGGCTCACCGCGCTTCTGGTCACCCACGACATCGAAGAAGCGCTTTATCTCGCCGACAAGGTGATCATCTTCAAACCTCATCCGGGGCGCATCTCCGACGAGGTGTTTCCGGGGCTTTCCCGCGATGCCGAGAAGGGCAAGGAAGAGCTGATCGTCTCCGCCGAATTCCTGCATTGGCAGAAATACCTGCTGAACGGCATCCGCCACTGACGGCCCATCGGCGCAGTTCGCCGCGCACCTACCATATGTTCGTTTGCCTGCTTCCGCTAAGATCGCAGCGAGCCATGGCCCCTATCCTGGGGGCCTGGAAATGAGGCGTGGCGCGATGCACCCGAACGAAATGCTGTGGCGGCGGCTGGATTGGAACCTGATCCGCCTGTTCCACGAGATCGTGCAGCATGGCGGCGTCACGGCGGCCGCCAAGAATCTGGGGCGGCAGCAGCCCGCCACCAGCCAGGCCCTGTCTCGCCTGGAAGATCAGCTCGGCGTCACCTTATGCGAGCGTGGACCGGCCGGCTTCTCGGTGACCCCGGAAGGTCAGATCGTCTACGAGATTGCCTCGGAGATGGTCGAGCTGATGCGCCGCGCGCCGGATCTTCTGGCCCAGACCGCCGGCACCGTGCGCGGCCAGCTCCGCATCGTCATCATGACCCAGATCGTCGATCGCGCCTTCGACGAGGTGCTGCAGGCCATGGCCCGCCGCCATCCTCTGCTTGAGATTACCATCGAGACGGCACCCTGGCAGTCCATCCTGGAGCAGGTGCGGGTCGGCGATGCCGATATCGGCCTCTCCTATGTGCAGATGCTCGATCAGGTGCTCACCTACGAGCCGCTCTCGAGCGAGACGCAGCAGCTCTATTGCGCTGCCGCCCACCCGCTTTACGGCCAGAGCTTCGACAATCCGCGCAATCTGGCGGGCGAATATTTCTTCCTCACCGGCCGCGACGAGCCGCTGGAGCTCGCCAATTACCGGCGGCAATTCGAACTCGGCAAGCGCTCCCGCGGCGGCTCGGAGGATCTCGGCGAATTGAAGCGACTGATCCTCACCGGCGCCGCGATCGGCTTTCTGCCGACCCGCGTCGCCGAGCCGGAGGTGCGGGGCAAGAAGCTCTGGCCGCTGCTCTCCTGCGCGCTGCTGCCGACCTATCCGGTCTACATGGTCACCCGCCCGATGCCGAACCGCAGCCTGCCGGCGCAGCTCACCCTGGACGAGGCGCGGCGGCGGCTTCGTGCCACCGGTCCGGCGATGGCTTAAGCGTCGGGCTTGCCCTCTTTCAGCCGCGGCATGATCTCGATGAAGCTGCAAGGCCGATGGCGGTTGTCGAGCTGGAACTTCAGCACCTTGGTCCAGGCATCCTCGCAGGCCCCCGGCGAGCCGGGGATCGAGAACACGTAAGTGCCGTTGATCAGCCCGCCGCAGGCGCGGGATTGAATCGTCGAAGTGCCCACCGTCTCGAAACTCACCATGTGGAACACCACCGAGAACCCCTCGATCTCCTTGTCGTAGAGCGGCCGCACCGCTTCGGGCGTCACGTCGCGCCCGGTAAAGCCTGTCCCGCCGGTGGTGATCACCACGTCGATTTGCGGGTCGTTGCACCAGGCCGCGACCTGCGCGCGGATCGAGTCCACATCGTCCGTGGCCACCGCACGTTCGGCCAGCACGTGGCCATCCCTTTCGATCATCTCCGCCAGCAGCGGACCGGATTTGTCGGTCTTCTTGGTGCGGGTGTCCGAGACGGTCAGCACCGCGATGCGGATCGGAATGAACGGACGGCTCTCATCGAAACGGGGCATGTGATGTTACGCTCTTCTCTCAGCTGTCATGCCCGGCCTTGTGCCGGGCATCCATGATCACCGCCGTGCCGGTCGAGCACGAGCGTGTATCGAATATCGGGCCAAGCCCGGCAATGACAAGTGCGATGGGGACTGCGGGCTCTATGATGAGGCACGGCCTGCCCCCTCTCCCCGTGGGGGAGAGGGCTGGGGTGAGGGGGTGCCAAGCTCGCCGAATCCCGCTCCCCCTCACCCGGATGCTGCGCATCCGACCTCTCCCCATTGGGGAGAGGTGTCTTCAGCGGACACCCCTGGTTACTGGATTGCCGGGTCAAGCCCGGCAATGACATTCAGAGGGGCTGGAAGAGGAGGCGCTCGATCACCCCTTATCCAGCGCCTGCTTCACCATCAGAAGGTCCTGCCAGGCCTGGCGTTTGGCGGCGGAGTTGCGCAGCAAGAAGGCCGGATGCAGCGTCGCCATGGCGGGGATGGGGCCGTCGATCCCCTGATAATCGATCCAGCGGCCGCGAAGCCGCATGATGCCCTCGCTCCGCTGCAGCATGCTCTTCGCCGCCGCCCCGCCGAGCAGCACCAAAAGCTTCGGCTGCAGCAGGCTGATCTGATGCTTCAGGAACGGCGCGCAGGATGAGATCTCCTCCGGCGTCGGCGTGCGGTTCCCCGGCGGGCGCCAATACACCGTGTTGGTGATGTAGACCGAGCTCTCGTCCAGCCCGATCGCCGCCAGCATCTTGTCCAGAAGCTGCCCGGCCCGGCCGACGAAGGGTTTGCCTTGCATATCCTCGTCGCGCCCCGGCGCTTCGCCGATCAGCATCACCTTGGCCGTGTCGCTGCCGCGGGAGAAGCAGGTATTCTTTGCCGTGCGCTTCAGCGGGCAGCCCTCGAATTCCTGCACCAGCGCTTCCAGCTCGGCCAGGGTCTTGGCCTTTGCCTGCACCTCTTGCAGCGAAACGGCGGTTCCGGTGTTGACCGGCGGCGGCTTCACCCCGCGCGGCGGCGGTGGGGCCTCTTCCCGGCGTGGGGCATCCCGGCGGGCCAGCGGGGGCCGCGGCGCAGGTTCCGCCGCAGCCGCTGCCGCCTTGGCGCTCAGCGCGAACGCATCGGACGGCGCATCGGCAATCGCCTCGTCCGCCCCCATCGCGGCATACCAATCCAGTATTGCGGCGACGGCGCGGGCGTCTTCAGCCGGTTTTTGACTGTCTTCCATTTGCCTGATTTACCATAGCTTGCGTCGCTTGCAGCACTTGACCTTAATCGCGCGACGGGAGAGTCTGGCCGGCTCATTCGCGGGCCAATGGTCCGGAAGAGCATTACCCGCCTTTGTTCCGGTTGGCTGCCGCCGTTTTGCGGCCGGCGGGTTCGTCATGTTTGAGATGCGTTACTGGGAGCCTGATCGTTGAGCGAAGAGACTGCGAGCGAAGAACCCGAACGGGAAGTGATGGAGTTCGACGTCGTGATCGTCGGTGCCGGTCCTGCGGGACTTGCGGCCGCGATCCGGCTGAAGCAACTCGCCGCCGAAAAGGATCAGGACCTCAACGTGGTGGTGCTGGAGAAGGGAGCCGAGGTCGGCGCCCATATCCTCTCCGGCGCGGTGGTCGATCCGATTGCGCTCGACAAGTTGCTTCCCGATTGGCGCGAGCAGGACAGCCCGCTCAAGACGCAAGTCTCCGACGACCGCTTCTATTACCTGACGGAGAGCGGCAGCGTGCGGATGCCCAATCTGTTCACGCCGCCCTTGATGAACAATCACGGCTGCTATGCCGGCAGCCTCGGTGCGACCTGCCGCTGGCTCGGCGAGCAGGCCGAGGCGCTGGGCGTGGAGGTCTATCCCGGCATCGCCGTGACCGACGCGATTTTCGGCGAGAACGGCGAGGTGCAGGGTGTCATCACCGGCGATATGGGCGTTGCCCGCGACGGCAGCCATAAGGACACCTACACCCCCGGCATCGCGCTCACCGGAAAATATACGCTTCTGGCCGAAGGTGCCCGCGGCTCCCTGAGCAAGCAGATGATCAAGCGCTTCGCGCTGGACAAGGACAGCGGCACGCAGAAATTCGGCATCGGTCTCAAGGAGTTGTGGGAAATCCCGGCCGAGAAGCACAAGCCCGGCCTGGTGCAGCACACCATGGGCTGGCCGCTGAACGACAGGACCGGCGGCGGCACCTTCCTCTACCATTTCGGGGATAATCTGGTGTCGGTCGGCTTCGTCATGCATCTCGACTACGCCAACCCCTATCTCAACCCGTTCAAGGAGTTTCAGCGCTCCAAGACCCATCCCGTCATCAAGCAGCATCTGGAAGGCGGAAAACGCATCTCCTACGGCGCCCGGGCGCTGACCGAGGGGGGCTTGCAGGCGATCCCCAAGCTCACCTTCCCGGGTGGCGCACTGCTCGGCTGTGCGGCGGGTTTCATGAACGTCCCCCGCATCAAGGGCAGCCACAATGCCATGCTGTCCGGCATGGCCGCGGCGGAGGCGGTGTTCGACGCGATCGGCGCCGATCGCAGCCATGACGAGCTCACCGCCTATGAGGAGAAGGTCCGCAGCGGCGAGATCGCCAAGGATCTGAACCCGGTGCGTAATGTGAAGCCGCTTTGGTCCCGCTTCGGCACCCGTATCGGCGTGGCGCTCGGCGGCATCGATATGTGGCTCAACACATTGCTGCCATTCCTGAAGCACACATTGCGGCATCTGAAGCCCGATTTTGCGAGCCTGGAGAAAGCGGACAAGGCCCAGCCCATCGAGTATCCCAAGCCGGATAACAAGCTGACCTTCGACATTCTCTCCTCGGTCTTCCTGTCGGGCACCAACCATGCCGAGGACCAGCCGGTGCATCTGCGCCTGACCGATCCCTCAATCCCGATCGAGAAGAACCTGCCCGAATATGCAGAGCCCGCACAGCGCTACTGCCCGGCCCAGGTTTACGAGGTGATCGAGGAGGGGGGCGAAAAGCGCTTCCAGATCAACGCCCAAAACTGCGTCCACTGCAAAACCTGCGATATCAAGGATCCGGCCCAGAATATCACCTGGGTGCCGCCGGAAGGGGGCGACGGACCGAGCTACGCGAATATGTGATGGGGTTAAAGGCCGGTTCCTCGATGCCGCAGCCTATGGCCCTTTTCGTGAACGGGTTTTAAGTTTCCACTTGCCCTGAAACGGCCTACACAAGGTCGTAAGGGGTGGAAATGTGGGACATTTGGCGGAGAGCCGTATGACGAAGCCGAGCACCGATTCTGAGCGCAAGCCTTCCAAGAAGCCTCAAAACGGGAGCCTGAAAGGCCCTCTGCTGCGCTGGGGCTTGCTTGGCGCGGTGCTTGTCGGCCTTGCCGCCCCGACCATTTTCTCCG
The DNA here is from genome assembly GCF_013341275.1 of Methyloligella sp. GL2. GTDB lineage: Bacteria > Pseudomonadota > Alphaproteobacteria > Rhizobiales > Methyloligellaceae > Methyloligella. The sequence goes on along the minus strand of NZ_CP054476.1, from coordinate 2,810,803 downwards.
ATGTCGGCTCCGCCGAGACCCAGACCGAAGACGGGCCGCCCAGCAATCTCCTCGGCGACTATCTCTCCGGCCGCCTCGCCCGCGACCAGCACGATATCGGCACCGCCGCGCAGTATTATTCCAAGGCGCTCGACCGCGATCCCGACAATGCCCTGCTGCTGGAGCAGTCCTTCCTGCTCGATGTCGCCGCCGGCAATTGGGACCGCTCCGTCACTCTGGCCAAGAAGCTGATCAAAGTCGATCCGACCCATCGCATCGCCCGCTTCCTGCTCGGCTGCGACGCTTTCGAGAACGGTAATTACGAAGCTGCGCGGGTGCATTTCGCCGCCGCCCGCCAAGGCCCCATCGCCGACCTCGCCTCCAATCTGGCGCGTGCCTGGGTCGATGGCGCCGAGGAGAATCCCGAGGCCGCCTTCGCGACCCTGGACGGTCTCAGCCAGGCCGATTGGGCGCAATTCTATCAGCGCTATCACCGCGGCCTGATCGCAGATGTCGACGATAAGCCCGAAGCGGCCGGCAAGGCGCTGGCCGAGGCCTTCGAGCGCAGCCCCGGCACCGTGCGCGTCGCCGACGCCTATGCCCGCCACGAGGTGAATAACGGCAACCGCGACCGCGCCATCAACATCATGAAGACGGCCATCAACCGCGCCGGCAAGCATCCGATCTCCGAATCGCTGCTGAAGAAGCTGGAAGATGGCGAGACCCCGCCGCTGCTGGTGCAGACGCCCAATGACGGTCTGGCCGAAGTGTTCTACGGTATCGGCGATGCGCTGGCCGGCGAGGGCGGGCTCGATATGGGCGTCGTCTTCCTGCAATTCGCCATCCATCTGAAGCCCGATCTCGACCTCGCCCATGTGGCCCTGGCCGAGGCTTACGACGGCGCGCAGAAATACGACCTTGAGCTGGCCGCGCTCGACAAGGTCCCCGAGGATTCGCCGCTTTGGGTGAATGTGCAGATCCAGCGCGCCTTCGCGTTGAACGCCCTGGATCAGGTCGACGAGGCCAAGGAAATCCTGGAAGCGCTGATCGCCGAGAGCCCGGACGACATCCGTCCCGTCGATGCGCTGGGCAATATCATGCGCTCCCATGAGCGTTACGAAGAGGCGCTGCCCTACTACGACAAGGCGATCGAGCTCGCCGGCGATCCCAAGCCCGAGAATTGGACGCTCTATTACTCCCGCGGCGTCTGCTACGAGCGGCTGAAGAATTGGTCGAAAGCCGAGGCGGACCTGAAGCAGGCGTTGGAGCTGGCCCCGGACGAATCCCTGATCCTCAACTATCTCGGCTACACCTGGGTGGATCACGGCACCAATCTGAAGCAGGCCATGTCCTATATCCGCAAAGCCGTGAAGCTGAAGCCGGAGGACGGCTATTACGTCGATAGCCTGGGCTGGGCCTATTACCGCATCGGCAATCTCGACGCGGCGGTGAAGCATCTGGAGCGCGCCGTCGAGCTGCAGCCCGACGATCCCACCATCAACGATCATCTCGGCGATGTGTATTGGAAGGTCGGTCGCAAGCTCGAAGCCAAGTATCAGTGGCGCCAGGCTATCGAGCTCGGCCCGACCGAAGTCAGCGTCGAGGATCTGAAGCAGAAGATCGCGCACGGGCTGGAAGAAGAGCCCAATACCAAAGCGGCCGAGCGCACCGTCGACGACGGCCAGACCGCCCGCTGACGCGCGCCAAGCTCTGGCGCAAAGCGCCCCGCGCCCCACAAGTCTTGAGAGAGCCGCTCCTGCGGCCGGCCAGCCACGACCGTCCTGCTATGACCGTCCCGCCCGAAACGAGCCGCTTGCAGGATGAGGCCAAGGCCAAACTCAACCTCACCCTGAAGGTGCTGGGCCGCCGCGCGGACGGGTTTCATGAGATCGATAGTCTCACCGTCTTCGCAGAGCTGTCCGATAGCTTGGGCTTGTCGCCGGGCGATAGGGCGGCGCTCTCTTGCGAAGGACCGTTCGCAGGGGCCATCGATTCTGAGAACCTGATCCTGAGAGCCGCCGCGTCCGCCGCCGCCAAGGCGCCGGGACTACGCAGCGGCGAATTCCACCTGATAAAGCGTCTGCCGGTTGCCGCCGGGATCGGTGGCGGCTCGGCCGATGCCGCTGCTGCGTTGCGCCTGCTGCAACGCGCCAATCCGGGGGTGCTGAGCGATGAGACCGTTATGGCCATCGCCGGGGAGCTCGGCTCCGATATCGCCGCTTGCCTAAGCGCAAGCGCCACCGTGATGGGCGGCAAGGGCGAGCGCCTGCAGCCTGTCGCCGATCTTCCGCTCTGCTGGGCGGTGCTGGCAAATCCCGGCGTGCCGCTCTCCGCCGGTGCGGTCTATGCCGCTCTGACCGCGCCGAAGCTGGAGGCCGAGCCTGCGCCTGCCGAGCTGCCTGCCTTTGGCGGCAGCTTCGCCAAGCTTGCCGCCTATCTCGAGCAGCGCGGCAACGATCTGCAGGAGCCGGCGCTGCGGCTGCAGCCGGTGATCGGCGATGTGCTCGCCGCTTTGAGCGAATTGGAAGGGGCGCTCTATCCGCGGCTTTCGGGCAGCGGACCAACGGCCTTTGCGCTGTTCGAAATGCAGGAGCAGGCGCTCGCCCAAGCCGAACGGCTCAAGCAAAGACGGCCGCGCTGGTGGGTTGCCGCAGCGGCGATCGGCTAGGCCTAATAGGCCCGCGAAATGCAGAATTCGATGGTCTCGAGCATGGCCGACTTCACCTTGCCGTCGGGGAAGATGGCAAGCGCATCGGCGGCAATCGCGCCGTAATCGCGCGCCCGCTCCACCGTCGCCTCCAGCGTGCCGTGCTTGTCGATCAGCGCGATGGCATGCTCCAGATCGCCGTCTTGGACATCGCCGTTCTGCAAGGTGCGCTCCCAGAAGGCGCGCTCTTCCGCGTCGCCCCGCCGGTAGCAGAGCACCGCAGGCAGCGTCACCTTGCCTTCGCGGAAATCGTCGCCCACCGTCTTGCCCAGCGTCGCCTGCTCGCCGGAATAGTCCAGCGCATCGTCGATCAGCTGGAAGGCGAGGCCGAGATTGCGGCCGTAATCGCGCAGTGCCGTGACTTCCGCTTTGGGGCGCTCGGCGATCACCGCGCCGACCTCGCAAGCCGCCGCGAACAGCGCCGCGGTCTTGCAGTTGATCACTTCCAGATATTCGTCCTGGGTGGTGGCGGTGTTGTTGGCGGTCACAAGCTGCATCACCTCGCCCTCGGCGATGGTCACCGCCGCGTTGGAGAGGATGCGCAAAGCCCCGAGCGAGCCGACATCGACCATCATCTTGAAGGCCTGGCCGAGCAGGTAATCGCCCACCAGCACGCTCGCCTCGTTGCCCCACAGCACGCGCGCCGCCGCCTTGCCGCGGCGTAGGCTGCTCTCGTCCACCACATCGTCGTGCAGCAGCGTGGCGGTGTGCATGAACTCCACGCTGGCGGCGAGATGCACATGCCCCTCGCCGGAATAGTCGCACAGCTTGGCCGAGGCGATGGTCAGCATGGGGCGCAAACGCTTGCCGCCGGAATCGATCAGATGCCGCGCAAGCTCCGGGATCAGGTCCACATGCGAGCGGGCGCGTTCCAGGATGATCGCGTTGACCTGGCCCATATCCTCTTCGACGAGAGCGGCCAATGCGGCCACGCTAGGCGCGGATTTCCGTTTCTCGTCTAGTTCGACGACGACTCCCACGGTCACTCTCCCCAAGGGTTTCTGAGACTTTCCAAGACTTTTTTCGCCAGGACGCCCCAAATGACGCCCTATATTCAGCCCGCCGGATATAAGGTCAAGGCGGCAAGAAGGGCAAGACAGGGCTCTATCTATGAAGGAATTGCTCAGAAGCAATGATGCTGTGCTGATTTCCTATGTCAGCGCGCTGCTTTCCGAAGCCGAGTTGGGCTTCATTGTCGCGGACGCCAATATGAGCGTCATGGAAGGATCGCTTGGCGTTTTGCCGCGCCGCGTCCTGGTCGAGGACGACGCTCTGGCGCAAGCCAAGCGGCTGCTCGCCGATGCCGGCATCGAGCATGCCGCAGGCCGTGACGGTGCTGTCTGAACACATGTCCCAAGCGTCCAACAGTGAAGTGAGCGGCGCGGCGACCAGCCTCGATGGCTTTCTCGGCGGGCGGTTTCACGCTCTGCAGCCGAGAACCGGCCATCGTGCGGGCTCCGATACCGTGTTCCTTGCCGCCGCCGCGATTCAAGACGCAGCGGGCGGAAACGGCGGGGAAGGCTTGCGCATCCTGGATGCCGGCGCCGGCGCAGGGGTCGCCGGGCTTTGCCTGCTGTCGCGTTTCCCGTCCCTGCAGGTCACCGCAGTGGAGACCGATCCGGCGCTTTGCGCGCTGGCCCGCCAGAATGGCGAACGCAACGGCTTTTCGGAGCGATACGGGGTCATCGAGGCCGACGTGACCGCGCCGGGCAAGCGGCTGGCCGAGACCGGCCTCGCCCGCGAGAGTTTCTCCCATGTCATCGCCAACCCGCCCTATTACCGCGCCGGCAGCGTGCGCTCCGCACCGGAGGCGGAGAAGGCCCATGTCATGGCCGAAGGCGGGCTTGCCGCCTGGGTGCGTTTCCTCACCGCCATGGCGGCGGCGCGGGCCGCTCTGACCATCATCCACCGGCCGGAGGTGCTGCCGGAGCTGTTGCAGCTCTTGCAGCCGCGTTTCGGCGCGCTTCGGGTATTTCCGCTATTTGCCAAGCCCGGCGCTCCGGCGAGCCGCATTCTGGTGCGCGGCATCAAGGGACGGCGCGGCGGGCTGGAGCTTCTGCCGGGCCTCGTCCTGCATGACGGGAAGGGCGGCTACACCCCGCCCGCCGAAGCGGTGCTGCGGGCCGGTGCACCGCTCTTCATCTCCTGATCGGACACGAAACAAGCATTCCAAAAAAGAGAAGGCCGCCGCTCCAAGCGGGGGGCGGAGACGGCGGCCTTCAGGCAGGACCGGCGAGGCGGGCGGACGAGAACGCCGTCACCGGTCCAGCGGGGTAAAGTCGGGCGGGTTAGCGGCAGACCAGCCGATTGCCGGCGCCGAAGGCGAAACCTGGGCTCCAATAGGCGACGGCAGGCTGATAGGAGCAGCGCGGACGGTAGCGGTAGCCGTAATAGGGCTGGCGATAACCGTAATAGGGGCGGCGGTAGCCGTATCCGCGGCGATAGCCCTGGCCGCGGTAATAGCCGCGGTTCCAATTGTTGTAGTGGACCTGAATGGTCGCCGAGGCGGCCTCCGCCTTGCCGGCGCCAAGACCCACCGGCGCCAGCGTTGCAAGGCCCAGAGCGGCAGCGCCGAGAAGCAGATATTTCAGCATCGAAGAACCCTCCAAAGTGGACGCCGTACCGGCGCCCGGCCTGTGGCTGAGCCACGCGGCTCAAATCCTGGAGGTGGTTTTAGAGGAGCCGCGCTGAACCGAAGCTGGACGCGCCGTTCATCTGGCGTTCAGCCTGGTGGAAGGTATCGAAGCGGCTGAAATGGGGGCGAAAATCAAAAGGGCCGCCCTCGATCTTGCACGAGAGCGGCCCTTCGGAACCTTTGAGACTGGGTGCGTAATCGCCTAGCGCCAACGCCGGCGATAATATTTGCGGTAATGGCGATAGGGCCGACGGTAGTGGTAGTAATTAGGCCGCCGCCAATAGGGGTAATAGGCGTAAGGGTAGCGGTAATAGCGGTAGCCGTAATAAGGCCGCCGATAATAGCCGTAGCCATAGCCATAACGCGGGCCGACATAGACGCTAACGCCGGCCTGGGCGCTCTGGGTGGGAACCGCAATACCCGCCAATAGAAGGACACCCGCCGCAAAGGCAAAGGTCAGAACCTTCTTCATCGTCGTTCCTCCTTGCAGATCTGCGGTTCCTCGGCACAGGAAATCCCACCGCACATCCTCGAACGTCCAGCAACGGATAGAATATCAAATAGGGAGCGAAAAACGGCGGAACAAGGTGAAATTCGCTTAAGGAAAGCTTAGGGGCCGTCGCAGAACCGGCCGCCAAGGCGCACCGCTTGATTTCGCCGCAACCGTCTATACGTTCTAGCGCCATGGAAAACCCCACACCCCCTCAGTCACCGCCCCCCGCAACGCCCGAAGACGCCGTGCAGCCGAAGAGCTTTCTCGACCGCATGCCGCCCTTTCCGGGCAAGAGCTGGTTCGAGCCCGGCAATGTCGTGCCGGTGCTGCGCTTCTCCGGCACCATCGGTGCCGTGACGCCGCTGCGCCCCGGCCTGACCCTCTCCGGCGTCGCCGGCGCCATCGACAAGGCCTTCTCCATGAGCGGCGCCAAGGCCGTCGCCATTCAGATCAATTCCCCCGGTGGCTCGCCGGTGCAGTCCACTCTGATCTACCGGCGCATCCGCGCGCTTGCCGACGAGAAGGACATCAAGGTCTATGTCTTCGCCGAGGACGTTGCCGCGTCCGGCGGCTATCTCCTGGCGCTGGCGGGCGATGAGATCTACGCCGATACCAGCTCCATCGTCGGTTCCATCGGCGTGATCTCCGCCAGCTTCGGCTTCCACGAGATGATCAACCGCCTCGGCATCGAGCGCCGCGTCTATACCGCCGGCGGCTCCAAATCGACCCTGGACGCCTTCCAGCCGGAAAAGGCGGAGGATGTGGAGCGCATCAAGGCGGTGCAGCGCGATGTCCATGCCGCCTTTGTCGGTCTGGTCAAGCAGCGCCGCGGCGCCAAGATCGAGGCTGCCGGCGAGGAGCTTTTCACCGGCGAGTTCTGGTCCGGCAAGAAGGCGCATGAGCTGGGCCTGATCGACGGTCTCTCCGATCTTCGCAGCAAGATGCGTGAGATCTACGGCTCCGATGTCCGCCTCAAGATGGTGCAGACCAAGACCGGTTGGTTCCGCCGCAAGCCGCAAGTCGGCGTTCAACTGGGCGCCTCCGATCTGGGAGCGGCGCTTCGCGCCTTGCCTGGCGGCCTCGCCGACGATCTAATCTCCTCGCTCGAAGCGCGCGCCTTGTGGTCGCGATATGGGCTCTAGCCCGTTAAGGGGATAAGCCATGCCTCAAGTGATCGTCCTTCTCGCCGCCGGTGCCGGCCTGCTGCTGGCCCGCAAATGGTTCAAGACCGCCCAAGACCGGGTCGCTGCCGATCTGCGCGAGGCTCGCGACGCCATGGCCGAGCATCAGCGCCGCGAAAGCCTCGGCACCAAGCTGGAGCAGGACCCGGCGACCGGGATCTACCGCCCGCAGCAATCCGATCTTTCGTGAAAGCGTCCGGTTTCTTGCTGTAACGGTGCTTGATCTTAAGCTTTCGATCCGAAATAGAGAGGCGGGTACGCATCGTTCCCGCAGCTCGTCCCGCCCGTCCAAACAGGCGATACGCCTCCAGACCCTTTGCGACACGCTTTAGCGACTATGGCTCAACCTGAACAATCCAGCCCCGCGCCTGCGCCGAAGGCGCCGCTCTCCTTCCAGGATTTGATCCTGACGCTGCAGCGCTATTGGGCAAGCAAAGGCTGCGTGATCCTGCAGCCTTACGACATGGAGATGGGGGCGGGCACGTTTCATCCGGCGACCACGCTGCGCTCGCTCGGGCCGAAGCCGTGGAGCGCCGCCTATGTGCAGCCCTGCCGCCGTCCCAAGGATGGCCGCTACGGTGAGAACCCCAACCGTCTGCAGCATTATTATCAGTTCCAGGTGGTGCTGAAGCCCTCGCCGCAGAATATCCAACAGCTCTATCTGGAGAGCCTCGCCGCGATCGGTATCGACCTCCTCAACCACGACGTCCGCTTCGTCGAGGATGACTGGGAGAGCCCGACGCTGGGCGCCTGGGGGCTTGGCTGGGAGGTCTGGTGCGACGGCATGGAGGTCTCGCAGTTCACCTACTTCCAGCAGGTCGGCGGCTTCGACTGCGAGCCGGTCACCGGCGAGCTCACCTACGGGCTGGAGCGGCTGGCCATGTATGTGCAGGGCGTCGACCGGGTCTACGATCTCGACTTCAACGGCGGCGAGGGAGACTCCCGCGTCAAATACGGCGACGTCTTCCTTCAGGCCGAGCAGGAATATTCCCGCTACGATTTCGAATATGCCGACACCAAGCTGCTGTTCAACCAGTTCCGCGACGCCGAGACCGAATGCAAGGCGCTGCTGGAGAAGGGCGAGAATGGCAGCCGCCACGAGATGGTGCTGCCGGCCTATGACCAGTGCATCAAGGCCTCGCACATCTTCAATCTGCTGGATGCCCGCGGCGTCATCTCCGTCACCGAGCGCCAGGGCTATATCCTCAAGGTGCGCGACCTGGCTAAGGCCTGCTGCGCCGCCTGGCTCAAGACCGAAGCAGGTGGCGCATGAGCGGCGAACTTCTGCTTGAGCTGTTCTCCGAGGAGATCCCCGCGCGCATGCAGGCCGCGGCCGAGCGCGAGCTGGCGCGTCTGCTTGAGGACGGGCTGAAACAGGCCGGGCTCGAAGTCGGCGCCGTCAAAAGCTGTTCCACCCCGCGCCGCCTGACCGCGGTGATCGAGGGCGTCCCCGTCGCCTCGCCCAATGTCTCCGAGGAGCGTAAAGGCCCCCGTGTCGGTGCGCCGGAAAAGGCGCTCGAAGGCTTCCTGAAATCGGCCGGACTTTCCTCCATCGACGAGGCGGAAATCCAGTCCGACAAGAAGGGCGAGTTCTACGTCGCCAATATCGAGCGGGAAGGGCGCCCGACCCCGGTGATCGTCGCCGAGGTGGTGCCGGTCATCGTCAATAATTTCCCCTGGCCGAAATCCATGCGCTGGGGCGCCGGCAAACTCCGCTGGGTGCGCCCGCTGCATTCGGTGCTCTGCCTATTCAACGGCGAGGTGATCCCGTTTGAGATCGACGGGCTGATCTCCGGCGGCGAGACCCGCGGCCACCGCTTCCTGGCGCCGGAGCCCTTCGCGGTGAAAGATTTCGCCGATTACGAGAAGAAGCTCCGCGCCGCCAAGGTCATCCTCGATACGGAAGAGCGCCGCGACGTAATCCGCAGCCGTGCCAAGGCGCTGTGCGAAGCGGAAGGGCTGTCGCTGATCGAGGACGAAGCGCTGATTGCCGAGAATGCCGGCCTCACCGAATGGCCGGTGCCGCTGATGGGAAGCTTCGACGAAAGCTTCCTGGACGTGCCGCCGGAGGTGCTGGCCACCACCATGAAGGCGCATCAGAAATGCTTTTCGGTCACAGCGCCTGACGGCAAGCTCGCCAACCGCTTCGTTCTGGTCTCCAACCTCGAAGCCAAGGACGGCGGCAAGGCCATCACTGCCGGCAATGAGCGGGTGATCCGTGCGCGCCTGGCCGACGCCAAGTTCTTCTTCGATCAGGATCGCAAGATCGCGCTTGAGAATGCCACACCGCGGCTGAAGGATATCGTCTTCCACGAGAAGCTCGGCACCCAATACGACCGCATCCAGCGCATCCGGAAACTGGCCGTGGAGCTGGCCAAGCTGATCGGCGCCGATACCGAGGATTCGGAGCGCGCCGCCATGCTGTGCAAGGCCGATCTGGTCTCCGAGATGGTCGGCGAGTTCCCCGAGCTGCAAGGCATCATGGGCCGCTACTACGCTCTGGAAGAGGGCGAGCATCCGGACGTCGCCGACGCCATCGCCGCCCATTACAAGCCCATGGGGCCGTCCGATGCGGTGCCGGAAGACTCGGTCTCCATCGCCGTGGCGCTTTCCGACAAGCTGGACATGCTGGTCGGGTTCTGGGCCATCGACGAGAAGCCGACCGGCTCGAAGGATCCCTTCGCGCTCCGCCGCGCTGCGCTGGGTGTCATCCGCATCGTGCTGGAGAACGGCCTCCGCCTGCCGTTGATGAAGACCCTCTCCATCGTCATGGCCGGGCTCGACCCGGCCATCCACGGGCTGGACGGCAAAGAGGAAGAGACGGAGAAGAACCTCCTCGGCTTCTTCGCCGACCGCCTGAAAGTCTATCTCCGCGACCAAGGCGCCCGTCACGATTTGATCGATGCCGTGTTCTCGCTTCCCGGCCAGGACGACCTTCTGATGATCGTCCGCCGTGTCGAAGCACTGGGCAAATTCCTGGAGACCGAAGACGGCGCCAATCTTTTGATCGGGGCCAAGCGCGCCAACAACATCCTGCGCATCGAGGAGAAGAAGGACGGAACGCGCTATGACGGCGCGCCCGATCCGGCCCTGTTCGGCATGGAGGAAGAGGTGGCGCTGGCCGAGGAGCTGGACGCCGCCGAGCCGCTGATCGCTAGCGCCATCGAGCATGAGGATTTCGAGGCGGTGATGGGCGCGCTCGCCAAGCTGCGCGGACCCGTCGATGCCTTCTTCGACCGCGTCACCGTCAATGCCGACGATCCGCTGCTGCGCGTCAACCGGCTGAAGCTTCTGAACCGCATCCGCGCCGCCACCCATACGGTCGCCGATTTCTCCAAGATCGAAGGCTGAAGCCGGCGCCATGCCGCGGATGCTCGTCGCACTCCTGATCGGCATCGTAGGGCTCGCTCTGCTCGTCTTCAGCATCGGCCGCGTGCCCGGTCCCGAAACGGTGATGACTCCCGGAGAGCGGGTCGCGGCCACCCCGCAAGGCGCGCTGAAGAACCCCTTCGATCCGAGCGATGCGGCCATTGCCGCCGAAGGCAAAGCCTTGTTCGCGAAATCCGAATGCGTCGGCTGTCACGGCGCCGACGCCTCGGGCCATGTCTGTCCATCGGCCATCAATTCGGTCTGGGTCTATGGCGACGACGACGACACGTTGTTCCGCCTGATCGCCATCGGCACCGGCCCGCTGCAGCAAGCCGGCTATCGCCGCAAGGCCCGCGAGACCAAGGTCGGGCCGATGCCCGGCATGGGCTCGCTGATTGAGACCGACCGCGATCTTTGGAAGATCGTGACCTGGCTGCGCAGCCGCGCTTCCGGCGCCGGCACCGCGCAATAGACGCAATCCCGCCCACGCGATGCGTGCAGCTTCGGGAAGTTTTTCCTGGAATGGTCTGGGAATTTTTGCATTAGATTTCCTCCATAGGTTGTGCGCGGCGAAAACAACGCCCCGGGAAGGCGGGTCCGCGCGCGATCGAATGCACGGTTATGGAGGAAGCCAAATGCATCGACTCACTGTGACGATCTGCGTCCTGATTTTGAGCGCCGCTGCCTTAACCGCCTGCGGTTCCGAAGACGAAGACACCAGCAAAGCCGATCAGACCGAGCAAAGCGCCGTAACGCCCGGCGAGGCCGAAGCCACGCTTGACCAGGAAGAGAATCAGATGGTCGGCGAGGCTGAGGAGGAGGGTGCTGCCGCCGATGCCGGCGCTCCCGGCACCATGGAGCCGGAAGTCGCTGGCGGCAGCGACGTGTCGCCGCCGACCGATGCCGAGGTGGCCGCTGGCGAAGCGGTCGGTGAGGCGGAAGCCGACGCCGAAAAAATGCAAGCCGAGGCCAATGCGGCAAGCGAGGAAGAAGGCGCCGCTGCCGATGCCGGCGAGGCCGGCACCATGACGCCGGAGGAAGCGGTGAAGAACACGCCGCAAGGCGAGCTGAAGAACCCTTACACCGATTATCAGTCCGTCGCCGAGGAAGGCCACAAGCTCTATATGGGCCTTTCCTGCAATGGCTGTCACGGCGGCACCGGCGGGGGCGGCATGTGCCCGCCGCTGACCAATCCGGTCTGGGTCTATGGCGCCGATGACGACACGCTGTTCCGCATCGTCACCGTCGGCAGCGATGGGCTGCAGAAGGATTACGGCATGACCCGCAAGGGCTCCGAGAACGTCGTCGGTCCGATGCCAGCCATGGGCTCGGCGATCAAATCCGAGGACGATCTTTGGAAGATCATCGCCTGGATTCGCTCGGTGAACCCCGATTCCCTGAAGGAAAAGAAGCCGCCGCCGATGCCCGAGGGGCTCGAATAGGGAAGAGAGACGCTTTTCCCGTCTTCCGATAGGCGCTAGACAAGAAGGGCGGGGACAGATTGCGTCCCCGCCTTTTTCATATCGTTGCCCATGCGCCAATCTCTCTTCGTCTACGGCACCTTGCGATCGGACCACACCCACCCGGTGGCGCGGCATCTGCACAGCGCCGCGGAGCATGTCGGCGAGGGCTGGGCGCAAGGCGTGCTCTACGATCTCGGCAGCTATCCCGGCGCAATCTTCGATGAGGGCGAGAGCGCCCGCATCCGCGGCGAAGTGTTCGCCTTCTCCGCCAATGGGAAACTGCTCGACACCCTGGACCGTTATGAAGGCCTCGCCAGCGAACATCCGTTCGGGGATTATGAACGCTTGTCTGTCAGTGTCCGCCTTGGTTCCGGACACGGCACCAGACATGGTACCGGATTTGGCACCGGACGCCGCATCGAGGCTTGGGCCTATGCTTTGGTCTTCCCGCGCGGGCCGCGCGTTGCCAGTGGCGATTGGCTGGAGCACGCAGGCCCAGACAGCTTCTCGCAGCCATAGCCGTTCTTTGCATGGGCATTCTACCGGCTTGATTTGTTTCCCGCCGCGCTGAGCGGCAAAAGAGGCACCCCTCCGACATGGCATCAGATATCAGCCAGAACGAGCCTGTCATCGTCGATGCGCCGAAATGGGTCTACACCTTCGGCGCCGGCAAGGCCGACGGCTCCGCCGCTTTGAGCGATGTCCTCGGCGGCAAGGGCGCCTATCTCGCCGAGATGTCGCGGCTGGGTCTTCCCGTCCCGCCCGGCTTCAGCATCTCCTCGGAGGTCTGCACCGCCTATTACAAATCCGGACGCCGCCTGCCCGAAGCGCTGAAGCCGCTGGCCGAGGATGCCTTGCGCTTCGTCGGCGAGACCGTAGGCGCCGAATTCGGCGATGCGCAAAACCCGCTCCTGGTCTCGGTCCGCTCCGGCTCCAGAGCCTCCATGCCGGGCATGATGGATACGGTGCTCAATCTCGGCCTCAACGACGAGACCGTGCAGGGGATCGCCGCGCGCTTCGACGACCGCTTCGCCTACGACACCTATCGCCGCTTCATCCAGATGTATGGCGATGTCGTGCTCGGTATCGATCATCATTTGTTCGAAGAGGTGCTGGAGAACTTCAAGAACCTGAAAGCCTTCGAGTTCGACACCGAGCTCTCGGCGGAAGACTGGATGGAGATCGTCCGCCGCTACAAGCAGCTGGTGGAGGAGGAGCTCGGCGAGCCTTTCCCGCAAGACCTGCACGATCAGCTTTGGGGCGCCATCGCCGCCGTGTTCGGCTCCTGGCAGAATGCCCGCGCCATCGCCTATCGCCGCCTGCACGACATCCCCGATGCTTGGGGCACGGCGGTGAACATCCAGGCCATGGTGTTCGGCAATCGAGGGCAGCTCAGCGCCACCGGCGTCGCCTTCACCCGTAATCCTTCCACCGGCGAAAAAGAGCTCTACGGCGAGTTTCTGGTCAACGCGCAAGGCGAGGATGTCGTCGCGGGCCTGCGCACGCCGCAGCCTCTGACCAAAGGCGCGCAGAAAGCCTCCGGCGACACACGCCCCTCCATGGAAGAGCTGATGCCGGAGACCTTCGCCGAGCTCAAAACCGTCTGCGATACGCTGGAGACCCATTTCCGCGATATGCAGGACATCGAGTTCACGGTGGAGGAGGGGACGCTGTGGATGCTGCAGACCCGCACCGGCAAGCGCACCATGACCGCCGCCTTGAAGATCGCCGTGGACATGGCCTCCGAAGGCATCATCAGCCGCGAGGAGGCCGTGGCCGGCATCAATGCCGCCCAGCTCGATCAGCAGCTTCATCCGACCCTGGACCCCGATGTGCCGAAGGAGGTGCTGGGCCGCGGCCTTGCCGCATCGCCCGGCGCCGCATCGGGCGAGCTGGTGTTCGATGCCGACGAGGCGGTGCATCTGAAGGCGCAAGGCCACACCGTGATCCTCGCCCGCATCGAGACCTCGCCCGAGGACGTGCAAGGCATGCATGCCGCCGTCGGCATCCTCACCACGCGCGGCGGACTGACCAGCCATGCGGCCGTCGTCGCCCGCGGCATGGGCCGGCCTTGCGTCTCCGGCGCCGGCCGCATCCATATCGACCTCGATCAGGAGACCCTGAGCGCAAACGGCACCACCTTGCAGAAGGGCGATATCGTCACTGTCGATGGCACCTCCGGCGAGATCATCAAGGGCCGCGTCGCCATGCGCCAGCCCGACCTGTCGGAGGATTTCGCCACGCTGATGCAGTGGGCCGACGGCTTCCGCCGCATGGCCATACGCGCCAATGCCGACACGCCCCACGAGGCGGAGCAGGCCCGCGATTTCGGCGCCGAGGGCATCGGGTTGTGCCGAACCGAGCATATGTTCTTCGACGAGGACCGCATCAATGTGATGCGCGAGATGATCCTTGCCGAGGATTCGGAAGGCCGCCGCGAGGCACTGGCCAAGCTGCTGCCCATGCAGCGTCAGGATTTCCTGCTGCTGTTCGAGATCATGGGCGAGCGGCCGGTGAATATCCGTCTGCTCGACCCGCCGCTGCATGAGTTTCTGCCCCATCGCGAGGACCAGATCGAGGAGGTCGCCCGCGTGCTCGGCGTCAGCATCGCCAAGCTGAAGCGCCGCGTCGGCATGCTGCGCGAGTTCAACCCGATGCTCGGCCATCGCGGCGCAAGGCTGCTGGTCTCCTATCCGGAGATTGCCGAGATGCAGGCCCGCGCCATCTTCGAGGCCGCCATCGCGGCGGGAAAGTTCCTGGAGACCGAAGTGCGCCCGGAGATTATGGTGCCGCTCGTCACGGTCAAAGCCGAGCTCGATATCGTCAAGGCGCGCATCGATGCCGTCGCTGCCAAGGTTACCGAGGAGACCGGCGTTTCGCTCTCCTATACCGTCGGCACCATGATGGAGCTGCCGCGTGCCTGCCTCGCCGCCGGCGAGATCGGCGAAACCTCCGATTTCTTCTCCTTCGGCACCAACGACCTTACCCAGACCACCCTCGGTCTCAGCCGCGACGATGCCGGTCGCTTCCTCGGCGAATATTCCGATAAGGGCATCATCAGCTACGACCCGTTTATGACCCTGGATAAGGCGGTGGGCGAGTTGATGGAGATCGCGATTGCGCGCGGGCGTGCTGCCCATCCCGGCCTCAAAGCCGGCATCTGCGGCGAGCATGGCGGCGACCCGGCGACCATCCGCTTTTGCGAGAAGGCCGGGATCGACTACGTTTCCTGCTCGCCTTACCGGGTGCCGATCGCCCGTCTCGCCGCCGCTCAGGCCGCGCTCGCCGCAACGGGGAAAGTTCCCTCTTAACACCCCTTTAAGTCCAATCTGCGAAGACTCGCTAAGACCTCGTTCACCACATTTTGCCCAAAATTCTGGGCGAGCTTTGTGGAGACTGAGACGGGATCCGGGGCACGATCGGGCGGCAGGGCCGCCAATTCCTCCGGAAAATTAGCTGGTAATGTCCGATTTTGGCGCGTTTTTGCCTTAATTGGACGGCGGGGAAGCTGTGTGAGCCGCGCGCAATAGGCTCAAGGTTTCTTCGGGGTACGGGGACGAAGCTGGAGGGACCATGAGCGACAGCTCATGCGGGCGTAAAAGCCGGGGCGTATGGCTTGGCCTGATCGGTGCGGCAGTGGGGCTACCGCTTGCGGGGCTGGCCTATGTGACGGCCGTTCCAGGCAACGATATTGGTTTTCAGCTCGAACTTCTCTTGTCGGGAGACGGCTCCGATCGGCCGCTGACCTTGGCGCTCGCCGATACCGACGAGCTCAAGCCGCTTTCGCCGGAGACCGCGAAGCTGTTCCATTCCGCCGAGAAGGGGCCCCGCGCCGACAAATACCACACCGTCAAAACCACGACCTATGCCGGCCGCCAGACCATCGCCGCCTCGGTGCTTGCCAGCGCCGGCGTCGATGCCTCCCTCGAAGAGGTGCAGAAAGAGGCCATCGACCGCGAGACCAAGGCCGACCGGCTGAAGCACACCTACACCACGGTCAAGCTCACAGGCGCGCTGGCCGACGGGCGCGGCACCAATATCTTCATGAAGCCCACCGAGTCCGAGAGCGCGTTTGCCTCGGGCCCCGATTACGACGGCACCGCACTTCTGCAATGGGCAGTCTACAAGCCGCTGGAGGAGAAGAAGGGCAGCATCTCCTATAAGGGCGAGACCGAAGCCGAATTCGAGGAGCGCGAGCGCCGCTGCCTGGCGACTGCGATCTATTTCGAAGCCCGCGGCGAATCGCAGGAAGGTCAGCTCGCCGTGGCCCAGGTGGTCATGAACCGCGTGCGCAGCCCGAAATTCCCCGACACCGTCTGCGGCGTGGTTTATCAGGGCCAGTTCAAGAAGGGCTGCCAGTTCTCCTTCACCTGCGACGGCAAGACCGACAATGCCAAGGAAGGTCCGCAATGGGAGCTGGCGCAGAAGCTGGCCCGCGACGTGACCTCCGGCAAGGCCTGGTTAGAGGATGTCGGCTATTCGACCTTCTACCACGCCAATTACGTGCGCCCCCGCTGGGCTCGCAGCATGAACAAGATCGACACCATCGGCAGCCACATCTTCTATAAGAAGCGCAAGGAAGAGCCCTATGTCGTGTCGGCCGATCTGATGCAGGCCGCCAACGAGGACGAGCCGCTCGATCTGAACGCCACCGTGGCGACCACCGAGCTGCTTCAGGCTGTGCTCGAGGAAGAGGCGGACGACGATGCGGCCCAAACCCAGGTCGCCGATGCCGAGACGCCCCAATCCGAGTTATCCCAGCCCCAAGTGCCCCATGGCGTGGTGATGCAGGCGGCAGCCGAGAACACGCCGGCCAACCCGGCCGACAGCATGGGCCCTCAGCCGGTCTCTATGGTCTCGACCACGGCCAGCATCGCTAGCGCGTCCAGTCCAGCCCCAAGTCTAGGTTTTTCGGCGAGTGAGTAAGCGCCCCGACCGAGATCAGCTCGACGCCGGTTTCCGCAATCCCCCGCACCGTCTCTAGATTGACGCCGCCCGAGGCCTCGGTGGTGACCTTGCCTTTGGTCATCTCGACCGCGCGGGTGAGGGTGGGGATGTCCATATTGTCGAGCAGCACCGTGTCGATCGGCAAGCGGAGCGCTTCTTCCAGCTGATCCAGCCGGTCCACCTCCACCTCGATCTTCACCGCATGGCCGACGCGGGATTTGAGCTGCGCCAAGGCCGGCTCGATGCCGCCGGCCGCGGCGATGTGATTGTCCTTCACCAGCACCGCGTCGTAGAGGCCGAAACGGTGGTTCTGCCCGCCGCCGCAGCGCACCGCGTATTTCTCCAGCCCGCGCAGATGCGGCGTCGTCTTGCGGGTGTCGACGATGATCGCGCCAGTCCCCTCGACTGCCTCGACGAAGCGGCGGGTCAGGCTGGCGATGCCGCTCAAATGCCCGAGGAAATTCAGCGCCACCCGCTCCGCCGTCAGTAGCGCCCGGGTGGTTCCCTCGATGTGCGCGACCGCCTCTCCCGGCGACACCGAATCGCCGTCCTCGGCGAGATAGGTGAAAGCGCATTCCGGATCGAGCAGGGCAAAGGCCAGCTCGGCCACTTCGAGCCCGGCGATCACCCCGTTCTCCCGCGCCACGATCTCCGCCGCGCCTTCCGCCTCGGCCGGGATAATGGCGTTGGTGGTGATGTCGCCGGCCTGACCGAGATCTTCCTCCAGCGCCGTCCTCACCGTCTCTTCGACGAGGGACGCAGGGAGCGTGAGTTCAGGTGAACTGCCGGACATGGGGGATGCGCCTCGGCTTGGTCTTAAGCGTGGAGCGGTGTGGCCACCGCGGGCTGCGGCTCGGCTTCGGGCGCCACCTTCGCGGCAATCGCCTCCGCCTCGCGCAAGGTGAAGAAGCTCCGCTTGGCGAGCTGCGGCACGGCCTCCGGATAGTCGCTGCGGAAATGCGAGCCGCGGCTCTCCTTGCGCGCGAAAGCCGCCGCGGTGATCAGCGTCGCCGTGGTCAGCATATTGCGCAAAGTACGGTCGCTCTCCTCGGCCTTCATCTCGCCGAGGACCTGCAGCGCATCCGCCAGGGAGTCGCCCTCGCGCATCACCCCGACCTTCGCCGTCATGGTCTGGCGCAGGGCGAGCAGCCGCTTGGCCTTATGGTCTTCGGTAAGCGTGTCGTGGGTTTCCAGCATCACCGGCCGCACGCGGTCGATGCGGTTGGCATTCGCCTTGATATCGGCGGCGACACGCGCACCGAACACCACCGCCTCGAGCAGCGAGTTGGAGGCGAGCCGGTTGGCGCCATGCACGCCCGTGGACGCCACCTCGCCGCAGGCCCAAAGCCCGTCCAGGCTGGTGCGCCCGTTCGCATCCGTCAGCACGCCGCCCATATGGTAATGCGCCGCCGGCGCCACCGGGATCGGCTCGGTGACCGGATCGATCTGCGCCTCCCGGCATTCCGCATAGACGGTCGGAAACCGCGTCGCGATCTCAGGTCCGAGGAAACGGCAATCGAGATAGGCGCCGCGCCCGCTCATCACCTCGCGGTAGACCGCACGGGCGACGATGTCCCGCGGCGCCAGCTCCGCATCGGGATGCACACCGCGCATGAAACGCACCCCTCGCTTGTCGATCAGCGGAGCGCCTTCGCCGCGCAAGGCTTCCGTCGCCAGCGGCGCCGGATCGGCGCCGACATTCAGCGCCGTGGGGTGAAACTGCACGAACTCCGCATCGGCAATGATGGCGCCGGCCCGGGCCGCCACCGCGACCCCTTCGCCGCGCGAGGGCGCCGGGTTGGTGGTGATGGAGAAGAGCTGGCCCGTGCCGCCTGTGGCCAGAACCACCCGGTCGGCCGGCAGCATGCAGCGTTCGCCCGATCCGTCTGCGGCCCAAAGCTCCACGCCCGAGACATGGCGGCCGCGCATCACCAGATCGCCGACCGACCAGCCATCCATGATGGTGACGGAAGGCGTCTTGCGCACCGCCTCCATCAGCGCCGTCATGATCGCTAGGCCCGCCGTGTCGCCCTGTACATGCAAAATGCGGCTGTGATGATGGGCGGCTTCCTTGCCGAGCGCCAGATGGCCTTGGGTATCTCGGTCGAAGGGCACGCCATAGGCGAGCAGCTCTTCGACCCGCGCTCGGGCCTCCCGTGCCATCAGCTCGGCGATGCCCGGATTGACGATACCGGCGCCCGCCGCGACCGTGTCGGCAGCGTGCTCTTCCGGCGTATCGCCTTCGCCGACCGCGGCGGCAATGCCGGCCTGCGCCCAGAACGAGGAGCCGCCTTCGCCGAACGGTGCGCCGCAGACCACGGTGACGGGAAGCGGGGCGAGCTTCAGCGCGGTGAAAACCCCGGCGAGCCCGGCACCGATAACGACGATGCGCCCGCCCTCATCGGCCGCGAAGGTACCCGACCGCCGCTGTTCGGCATTGCTCACGGGAATGCTCCTTAAGACAAGGCTTAGTGATTGAGGTTGATCATCCGCTCCACGGCGGTCCGCGCGCGCTCCGCCACGTCCTCCGGCACGCTCACCTCCTCTTTCATGAAGATGAGACTGTCGAGGATCTTCGGCAGGGTGATGCGCTTCATATGCGGGCAGAGATTGCAGGGACGCACGAACTCCACGCCCGGCGCTTCCACCGCCACGTTGTCGCTCATCGAGCACTCGGTGACGAGCAGCACCTTGCTGGGCTGGTTGTCCTGCACCCAATGGATCATGCCGCTGGTCGAGCCGGTGTAATCGGACTCGTTGATCACGTCCGGCGGACATTCGGGATGGGCAATGATCTTCACACCCGGATCGGCCTCGCGATAGGCGCGCAGCTCTTCTGCGGTGAAGCGCTCATGCACCTCGCAATGCCCCTTCCAGGTGATGATCTCCACGTCGGTCTGAGTCGCCACGTATTTCGCCAGATACTCGTCCGGGATCAGCAGCACCCGGTCCGTGCCCAGCGATTCCACCACTTTCACCGCGTTGGAGGAGGTGCAGCAGATATCGCATTCCGCCTTCACCTCCGCGGAGGTGTTCACATAGGTGACGATCGGCACGCCCGGATAGGCCTCGCGCAGCGCACGCACATCGGCGCCGATGATCGAGGAGGCGAGCGAACAGCCCGCATTGCTGTCGGGGATCAGAACCGTCTTGTCGGGGTTCAGCAGCTTCGAGGTCTCAGCCATGAAATGCACGCCGCACTGCACGATGACGTCGGCATCGGCCTTGGAGGCCTCGCGCGCAAGCTGCAGGGAATCGCCCACCACGTCGGCGACGCAATGGAAGATCTCCGGCGTCATGTAGTTATGCGCCAGCACCACAGCGTTGCGGTGCGCCTTCAAGTCGTTGATCGCCTTGACGTAGGGCGCAAAGCCCGGCCACTCGATCGGCGGGATCACCCGCTTCACCTTCTCATAGAGATGCGCGGTGGCACGCTCCACCTCAGGCGTGAAGGCGAGCTCCGGGATCATATGATCCGGCAGCGGCGCGCCTTCGTAGCGCTGGGCCAGCTCCGCCGAGCTATCGTTGAGATGAGGTGCCGTCATGGGCTCAAATCTCCGTTCCACATTGATCTGCCTATTAATACTCATATTGAGTATATATAGGATGTTAAATTACCGGCACAAGATATGCGGGCCTGTGCCGGCGAGGCCGATGCGGCTTCCCGCCGGCCCCTCCTTAGAATGTGTTCTCTAAGACTATAAGATACGGAAGACGCGATTTCCAGAGGGGTAAAACAGTGGATTACTACCCTTCGGAATCGGAAATTTTAGTCAATTTCAAGAGCTTGCCGCCTGCGCCATCGGTCAGCACATAAATTGCGCCATCCGGTCCTTGCGCCACATCGCGAATTCGCGCGCCCATGGCGAGCCGCTCCTCGCCGGTCACCGCATCGTCCTCCAGGGAGAGGCGGATGATGGCTTGCGAGGCGAGCCCTGCGAGCAGGATATTGCCGTCCCATTCGGGAATTGCATCGCCGGTATAGAAGGTCATCCCCGAGGCGGAGATCGCCGGCACCCAATGGCGCACCGCATCCTCGAACTCCGGATGGGTCGGTGGGTTGGGGATCTTCTCGCCGTCGTAATGGTCGCCCCAGCTCACCACCGGCCAGCCGTAATTCTTGCCCGCTTGCGGCTTGTTCAGCTCATCGCCGCCGCGCGGGCCGAATTCCTGGGTCCACAATTCCCCGGTGGCGGGGTTGATCGCCGCGCCCTCGACATTGCGGTGGCCGTAGGACCAGATCTCCGGCAGCGCGGTGTCGTCGCCGACGAAAGGATTGTCGTCCGGGATTGAGCCGTCCCGATTGATCCGCACCACCTTGCCCAGCGTATTGGTCAGATCCTGCGCCGGCTCGAACTGGAAGCGCTCGCCGGTGGTGACGAACAGCGTGCCGTCCGGCGCAAACGCCAGCCGTCCGCCGAAATGGTTGCGCCCGTCGATCTTCGGTCTCTGGCGGAAGATCACCTCCACCCCGCTGAGCGTATCGCCGTCAAGCTTGCCGCGCGCCACTGCCGTGCCGGCCTTGCCGCCTTCGCCCGGCTCCGAGAAGGCGAGATAGACGAGCTTGTTGTCTTTGAAGTCGGGATCCAGCGCTACGCCCAAAAGCCCGCCCTGGCCTTGCGTCCAGACTTCGGGCACGCCCGCGATCGGATCGGAAACCGTGCCGTCCTTGGCGATGCGGCGGAGCTGCCCCGTCTTCTCGGTGACCAGCATCGATCCGTCCGGCAGAAACGCCAATCCCCAAGGCTCGTCGAGACCGGAGGCGATGGTCTCCACGGCAATGGGGCCGGCTTCGCTCTCGATCTGCCGGGTTTGCGCAATCGCGCCGCCTTTATGGGGATCGGGCATCCAGAGAAGCCCGGCTGTCAGGAGGGCCACCGCCAGCAGCGTGCCGGAGCCGCCGGACCGGGTCGGGAAAGCGCTGGAGCGCTGCATCGCAATGTCCTCATAGGCTGTGTTGGGCGCATCTCGATCGCCCCAGCAAGCCACGACAATCCGGCGTAGGTTGGGCGCGCCAAGACGCCTTCGCGATTTGCGCCTTGAACGCGTGGCTTTGAATCGCCAATTGGGCTACACCCGTTGCTCCGGCCACGCGGCCTCTCGCGCCCGCATTGTCGTAATTCCCTTGCTTCAATATGCGGAATTCGGCCGTGGGGGCAGACCCCGCCCGCCGCCGGACATTCAACAGACTTAGGTGCCCGCAAAACGGCACCCGCCCGCCAATGCTTGATTGTCGTCCCGACCAGAGTTTCTCCCGGCCCAACTGCCACGCGCAGGGCCGGTCATCCGGCGGCATATCTTCGAGAGGCCGCTCATGAGAAAAATCTCCCCGGACGGATATATCGAGGTCGATCTGGAAGGCGCGCCGTTGCTGACCGAGCCGCTGCTCAACAAGGGCATGGCCTTCGACGAGCAGGAGCGCAATCTGTTCGGTCTGCACGGGCTGTTGCCGGCCCATGTCTCGACCCTGGACGAGCAGATGGAGCGCCGGCTCGAGGCCTTGCGCCAATTCGAGACCGGGCTGGAGAAATATCTCTTCCTGCGCAATCTCCAGGACACCAACGAGACGCTGTTCTACGCCTTGCTGGAGCGCAATCTCGCCGAGACTCTTCCCGCCATCTACACCCCCTCGGTGGGCGAGGGCTGCCAGGAGTTCAGCCATTACTGGCGCTATCCCCGCGGCCTGTTTCTCAGCTGGCCGCAGCGCGACCAGATTGAAGAGATCCTGAACCGGCCGCGCTACGACTATGTCGAGACCATCGTGGTCAGCGACGGCGAGCGCATCTTAGGGCTAGGCGATCAGGGCGCCGGCGGCATGGGCATCCCCATCGGCAAGCTGTCGCTCTATACCGCCATTGCTGGGCTCGATCCGGGAACCGCGCTGCCGATCCTACTCGATGTCGGCACCGACAATCCGGAGCGCTTGGCCGATCCGCTCTATGTCGGCTGGCGCCACAAACGCATTCGCGGCGCCGAATACGAGGAATTCGTCGAACGCTTCGTCTCGGCGGTCGAGAAGCGCTGGCCCAACGTGCTGCTGCAATGGGAGGATTTCGCCCGCGCCCAGGCCGGCAAGCTGCTGCACCGCTACCGCGACCGGCTACTTACCTTCAACGACGATATCCAGGGCACTGCGGCGGTCGCCGCCGGAACCTTGCTCGCTGCCGTCGGCGCCGCGGGGCAGAAAATCGCCGACCAGCGCATCGCCATTGTCGGTGCCGGCAGCGCCGGCTGCGGCATCGGCAATCTGATCCTGCGCGAGATGATGGAGGCGGGGCTCAGCGAGGCGGAGGCCAAACGCCGCTTCTTCGCCATCGATGCGCAAGGTCTGCTGGTGGAAGACATGCCCGGCCTGCTGGAGTTCCAGGCGCCCTTCGTGCAGAGCGCCGAGGCGGTCAGCGGCTGGTCGTGCGAGACGCCGGGCCGGATCGGCTTGCTCGATGTCGTCAAGAATGCCGAGCCCACCGTGCTGATCGGCGTTTCCGGCCAGCCGGGCCTGTTTACCGAGGAAGCGATCCGCGCCATGGCCGCCAAGGTCGAGCGCCCCGTCATCATGCCGCTGTCGAACCCCACCTCCCATGCCGAGGCAACGCCCCAGGAGCTCATCCAGTGGACGGAGGGCCGCGCGGTGATCGGCACCGGCAGCCCGTTCCCGCCGGTCTATTGGAACGGCGCGGAGGTGCCCATCGCCCAGACCAACAATGCCTATGTCTTCCCGGGGCTGGGGCTCGGCGTGCTGGCGGTGCAGGCAAGGCGGGTCAGCGACGGCATGTTCGCCGCTGCCGCGCGGGCCCTCGCCAATATGTCGCCGGCCTGGCAGGATCCTGGCGCGCCGCTTCTGCCGCCGGTCGACGATCTGCGCGCTGTCGCCATGCAGGTCGCCAAGGCGGTGGCTTTGCGTGCGCGGGAGGAAGGGCTTTGCCCGCCCTTCGAAGACGATGCGCTGGAGGAAATGATCCGCGCCCAGATTTGGGAGCCGGTCTATCGGCCCTACCGGCCGAAAGTGCCAAAGAGCGAGACCTAAGGCTCAGCCCCGCGCCGGCTTCACCCGCAAGCCCGGGGCGGGCCGCTCCAGCACCACTTCGCGGCGGAAGCGGTAAAGCCGCGCCGGCCGGCCGCCGGTGCGGGTCGAGACATTGCCGGTCTGCTCCACGAGACCGGCATGCTCCACCAGGCGGCGGAAATTCTGCTTATGCAGCAGCGTGCCGGAGATTGCCTCCACCGTCTGCTGCAGATCGTACAGAGTGAACTCGGCCGGAAGCAGTTCGAACACCACCGGGCGGTATTTCAGCTTGCCCCGCAGGCGGCTGATGGCGGTCGCCAGAATGCGCCGGTGATCGAAAGCCATCGGTCGGCCGATCTCCGGCAAGTCCTGCCATTGCCCGGCGGCTTTCCGCCCGTCGCGCTTGGCTTCGGTGACGAGGCCGGCCTCGTAGAGCAGCTCGTAGCGCTCCAGCACCTTCTCCTCGTCCCAGCCGCCGCCGATGCCGAAGCCGATCTTCAGCCGGTCGGGGCGGCGCAGCGCCCGTGCCGGTGCGCCGGGCAGCGGCGGACGCTCGGCCCATTCCTTCAGCCGCGGCTCGATCTCGTCGGTGAGGATGGCGGGCTTTCCTTTGCGCCAGTCTTCCCAGGGGAAATAGGCATACCAGGGCGACCAATGCGCCCCGCGCAGATCGTCGGCGCTGCCGCGGGACAGGGCCAGATAGCCCACCGACAGCATATGCGAGGCGCCATCTCCCGGCTCCGCATGGCGGCCGCGATCGCCGAAAGTATAGAGCTGCTCGACATAGCCGAGATCGAGACCGGTCTGCTCCTCCACCCAGGCGCGCAGGCCAATTTCCAATGTGCGGTGATTGCGCGGCGCGAACGGGCCGAAGGGCAGGGCATCGTATTCGCCCGAACCGACCGTGCCCGGACGCACCACCAGGATTTGCGGCTGCCGCTCCGCCACCGTGACGATGGCGGCGTTCAGCCCGATTTCGATCTTGAGATCGGTCGCCGTGTCGGGACCGGGACGGGCGGCGCTTGATGGGGCCGCCATAACTTACGCCGCGAGTTGCGCGTCGAGCGTGAAGACCCGGCCCTCGGCGGCGATTTCGCCATCGCCGATCGCTTCCACCGCCGCCAGCATACGGCCCTCGCGGTTGAGCAGCTCGTCGGCCAGCGCCACCAGCCGCCGGTTGGGATAGGCGGTGGGGGAGGCTTGGCGCAAAGACTGCGCAACGCGCCGCTCGTCGAGCTCCGGGTTCAGCGCGCAGAGCACGATGAAGGCGGCGGCCGTGGAGCGGCTGATGCCGGCCCAGCAATGGATCAGCAGCGGCGCCTCGCGGTCCCAGCTTTGGGCGAAATCGATCAGCTCCTGCACATGATCGACGCAAGGCGCGGTACGCCCCGGCGTCGGGTCGCAGATATCGTTCATCGAAAGCCGCAAATGCCGCATCGGCTCGATGCTGGCCGGCGTATCCACCTGCATCTCGCTATTGATCAGCGTGATGAGATGGCTCACCCCCGCATCGGCGACGGTGCCTGCAACGCCGCTGAGCGGAGAAACATAAATGGTTTGTTTGGGCATCGTCTCGTACGCACTCCCTAGTGTGCGTCCCCATAGCAAGGCTTCATGGCGAAATCGCGGACGAATCGCAACAAAATCCCCGAATCACTAAGGCTTTTACGCATCTTTGTGTTGATCAAAGATGAAGCTTTGAAAAACGTTTCAGGAAGCGCGCCTGCGCCTCGCCCGCCGGCAGCGGCTTCAGCTTGGTGAGCTTGTTCGCAAGCTTGCTATCGAGCCCCCGCGGCGCCCCGAAATAGCGCTTCGCCTCGTCCACCTCGAAACCGGCCAGCCGGGTCGCTTCATAGAAGGCGGCGATGCGGTCGGCGCGCTTGATCAGCGCTTCGATTTTCTGCGGCGGCTTTGGCGGCAGGCCGAAGCGGATATGGATTGCCGCCAGCAGCCGGTTCTCGAACTCCTTGTAATCGAACGAGAGTGCCGCCTTGAACGGGCTGATCAGATCGCCGATCACATATTCCGCCCCGTCATGCAGTAGCGCTGCCAGCCGCCAGCGCCGGTCGATATCCGGATTCAGCGCCGCGACGATCTCCTCCACGATCATGCTGTGCTCGGCCACCGAGAAGGCATGCTCGCCATGGGTCTGGCCGTTCCAGCGTGCCACCCGGGCAAGTCCGTGGGCGATATCGGTGATCTCGATATCGAGCGGCGAGGGATCGAGTAGATCGAGCCGCCGCCCGCTCAGCATGCGCTGCCATGCCCGCGCCTTGTTCTCGCCGAGACTAGCCATTCGTAACCTGCCATTTGGCAATCGAGGGCTCGACAAGTTGCACAACCATTGCCAAAACACTTAGGGGAAGTATGAAGTTAAAGTTCATAGTATGACTAAGTATCGCAGGGTCGTCTTTTCACGTCACAGGGGAGCATGACAGATGGCAAAGACCAAGCTGACCCGCTATTCGCTGATGTACAACTCAACGAACAGCAAGTGGGAACTGAAGAACGAATCGACCAAGGACGTCGTGAAGAGGTTCAAGACCAAAGCCGACGCGATCAAGGGTGGTGTCCTGGAAAAAGCGGTGAAAGAGGGATCTGTGCGCATCCGTAAACGCGACGGCAAGATCCAGGAAGAGCGCACCTATCCACGCAATCGCGATCCACGTGGCCGCGGCTAGCTTCAATTCTCTTGGCAAAATCGGCGGCTCGCATCAGCCGGCCTGCTGGGCAAGGCCGGCGCAAGCCGCGTGGCGCGGGCACGATACCAGATGGTCGTTCACCAGCCCGACGCTTTGCATGAAGGCATAGACTGTCACCGGACCGCAGAAGCGGAAGCCATGCGCTTTCAGCGCCTTGGCGAGCGCGCGGCTTTGCGCGGTCTCGGCCGGAATCTCGCTCATGCTGCGGAAGCCGTTCTGCACCGTCTGCCCGTCCACCGTGTCCCAGATGAAGTTGGTGAAGCCGGGGCCTTGCTCGAGCTCTAGAAAGGCGCGGGCATTGGAGATCGCCGCTTCGATCTTGCCGCGATGGCGGATGATGCCGGGATCCTTCAGCAGCGCTTCGATCTTCTCGGGCCCGTAATCCACCATTTGCGCGGCTTCGAAATTGTCGAACACCTCGCGGAAGCGCTCGCGCTTGCGCAAGATCGTGATCCAGGAAAGCCCGGCCTGGAATCCCTCCAGCACCAGCTTCTCGAACAGTGCGCGGGAATCGTGCTTCGGCACGCCCCATTCTGTGTCGTGATAGGCGATATAGAGCGGATCGTTTCCCGCCCAGGGACAGCGCGTCTCGTCTTCGCTCATGCCGGCACTCATGCCGCTTCCGTCGGGATGGCGAAACGCGCCCAATCGGGTTTGGCGAGCGAGATCGCCACATCGCCGGCCATCAGAGGCTTGTCCTTGGAGATCGCATCGCCCGCCCGGTCCAGCCGGATCAGCGCTAGGCCGGACCTGCCGCTCACCGAGCCGAGCGTGCCGATCGGCGCGCCGTCGGCGCTGATCTCGGTGCCCGGTTCCGGGAGATCCGCGTCGGCGCTTACCGGCACGATGCGTTTGCGTGCCGTGCCGCGATGCTCCATGCGTGAGACCACCTCCTGGCCGATGAAGCAGCCCTTGGTGAAGTCGACGCCGCCGAGCTGGTCGAGCAGCGCCTCATGCGGGAAGGTGCCGCCATACTGGAAATCTTGCCCGCCGGCCGGAACCCCGTGCGCGATGCGTAAGCTATCGTAGTCGGCTTGGCTTGCCGCCTCGCCCGGGAGCGCGGCGAAATCGTCCGCGTCCAGGATCACCCGCGTCCCCAGCGCCGCAAGCCGCGGATCGGGGAAGGCGATGACGCCATCGGGAAGATCGAGCGGTTCCGGCACGTCGCCGAACAATGCGGCCACGCGAAGCTCCGGCCGTGCCGCAATCTCCACCTTGGCGCGGAGCTTGTAGAAGGTGAGGCGCTTGGCGAGCTCTGCCGCCTGCTCGGCGAGGCAATCGAACAGATAGCCGCCCTTGCCGTCGCTTGCGATGAAGAAGTCGAACAGGATCTTGCCCTGCGGTATCAGCAGCGCTGCATAGATGGCCGTGCCGTCTGAAACATGGGTGATGTTGCTGGTGACGAGGCCTTGCAGGAAATGGCTCGCATCTTCCCCGGAAACGGCGATCACCGCCCGATCGTCGAGTAGCAATTTCTGACAATGGCTCATGGCGCGCATCTCTGCTAGCAAGGGCACCCAGATGTATTGAAGCGCCTCCGCTCCCGCAAGGGCGCACCGACGGAAGGAAAGTCTTCCTTGAGCTACGACCTCCTGATCAAGAACGGCACAGTGGTCAATCACGCCGGCAGCGCCAAGGCCGATATCGCCGTGGCGGGCGGGCGCATCGCCGCGATCGGCGATATTCCGGACGGCGAGGCCACGGAGACCATCGAGGCGACCGGGCTGCATATCCTTCCCGGCGTGATCGACACCCAATGCCATTTCCGCGAGCCCGGCGGCGAGCATAAGGAAGACCTGGCGAGCGGCAGCCGCTCTGCCGTGGCGGGCGGCGTCACCGCCGTGTTCGAGATGCCGAACACCAACCCCGTCACCACCTCGAAGGAGGCACTGGAAGACAAGGTCGCCCGCGCCACCGGGCGCATGCATTGC
This sequence comes from Methyloligella sp. GL2, assembly GCF_013341275.1. Taxonomy (GTDB): domain Bacteria; phylum Pseudomonadota; class Alphaproteobacteria; order Rhizobiales; family Methyloligellaceae; genus Methyloligella. The sequence continues at coordinate 2,782,393 of NZ_CP054476.1, read as the reverse complement.
GACTTCGCCTTCTATGTCGGCGCGACGCAAAACAATATCGATCTGCTTCCCATGCTGGAGAAGCTGCCGGGCGCCGCCGGCATCAAGGTGTTTCTCGGCTCCTCCACCGGCGATCTCCTGCTCGAGGACCCCGAGGCCTTGGCCGCGCTGCTCTCCCGCATCTCCCGCCGCGCCGCGTTCCATTCGGAGAATGAAGGGCGCCTGCGCGACCGTGCCGATATCCGCCGCGAGGGCGATCCGAAAAGCCATAGCGAATGGCGCGATGCGGAAGCCGCTCTCAGCTCCACCGAGGCGCTGATCTCTGCTGCGCGCATCGCCGGCAAGCGTATCCATGTGCTGCATGTCTCCACAGCCGCGGAGATGGAGCTTCTCGCCCTGCATAAGGATGTCGTCAGCGTCGAGGTGACGCCGCAGCATCTGCTGCTCGCCGCGCCGGAGGCCTACGAGCTTCTCGGCACCAAGGCCCAGATGAACCCGCCGATCCGCGATGTCGAGCATCAGCGCGTGCTCTGGTGGGGCCTCGATCAGGGCGTGGTCGACGTGCTCGGCTCCGATCACGCGCCGCATACGCTGGAGGAGAAGGCGAAGCCCTATCCGGCCTCGCCCTCCGGCATGCCCGGCGTGCAGACCTTGGTGCCGGTGATGCTGGACCAGGTCAATCAGGGGAGCCTCAGCCTCGCCCGCTTCATCGACCTCACCAGCGCCGGCGCGCAGCGCATCTTCGGAATTTCCCGAAAGGGACGCATTGCCGTCGGCTACGACGCCGACTTCACCATCTGCGATCTGAAGCGCCGCGAGACCATTTCCGACGAATGGGTCGAGAGCAAAAGCGGCTGGACGCCGTTTGCCGGCAAGACCGTGCAGGGCTGGCCCGTCGGCACCATCATTCGCGGCTATAAGGCGATGTGGGAAGGCGAGATTACCGAGCCCCGCGGGCGTGCCGTCGAGTTCGGCGAGGCGCTGCCCAAAGCCGGGTAGGGCCGAGGGGCGGCCGCTCCGCTAGCGCAGGAAGTAATGCCAGATGCCGGTGGCGCTGATCCCGGCGCTATAGCCGGTATATTTTCCCGACTTCAGCATCGCCGCCGCCTCCTTCGGCGGCACGATGCGGTAGAGCTCCACCTGCTCCACCGGGGTCAGCTTGGTCAGGTCGCGCTTGGCGAAATAGGGCCAGACATAGATCGTCTCCTCGCCTGAGCCGGTTTTCACGAAGCCGAGTGAGAACACATTCATCACCGCAGCCAGGATGTCCCGCCCGCTGCCGTCGGCGGAAACCTCTTTCCAATAGGCGATCGGATCGTGGGTCCATTCGTTGCGCACCAGCGGCTTGACGCCGTTGGATTCCAGCACCGGGCGCATTTTTTCCAGATCCCCGCTTTGCGCGGCGATGAAGATTCGCTCCAGCTTGCTCTTCACAGGATCCGGCAGAGCGCCGATATCGTAGAGCGTCGCGCCGCTTTCCGCCGTGCCGGTCTCTGCCGGCGGTAGAGGCAATGGCGCGGGCGAGGCCTGGGTTTTCGCAGGCGCTTGCGAGGATTTCGGCTGCACCTGCTCGCCGGCGCGGGCTCGATCATCGAAGGCGTAGACAAAAATGGCACTGGCCGCTACCAATGCTGCGCAGGCCACGAACACTGATTTTCCGAACGGTTTCATGCATCACCCCGTATCGGTGGACCGAAATTTTCGCCGCCGGACTCCTCGTCCCATCTGGAAGTAACGCGCGATGGAAGCCGGTGCCCATATCGTGCTCTCCGGCATCCAACTGGTGGTGTCCGGGTTGATCATTGGCCTTCTTGTGGCCGCTCCCACCGGGCCGGTCAACGTCCTCGTGATCCAGCGTGCCGTGGCGCGCGGCTTCGGCGGCGGCCTGGCGGCCGGCCTTGGCGCGGTGCTCGGCGATGGGCTGCTGGCCGCCATCGCCGCCTTCAGCATGACCGCCGTCTCCGACATCATGATCGCCTATGCGGGCTGGATCCAGATTATCGGCGGCATCATCATCCTGATTTTCGGGGTCGGCTTGTTTCTGACCCGCCCCGTCCTGGAAGTGCCGGCCGACGAGCGCTCCTCCGTGGCGAGCCATATGGGCATCATCCCCCAGACCTTCCTGCTCACCGTGACCAATCCGGGCGCGATTCTCGGCATGCTCGCCATTTTCGGCGGGCTCGGCTCGCTGGTCGGCGGGCTTGAGACCTATTGGGAGGCGATGATCGTGGTGCTGTCGGTGATGGGCGGCAGCCTTGCCTGGTGGCTCGGCCTGTCGGAGCTGATCGCCACCATACGCCATCGCCTGACGGAAGGACGCCTGCGGCTGATCAATCGGATCGCCGCAAGCATCCTTCTCGTCTTTGGCGTGGTGCTGCTTGTGAAAGTCTTTGCCGGTATCGGGCCGGTTTAGCCCGGGCGCCGGCCGCGCCCTCCTGCGCCGCTACTGGGTGGTGCGCCGCAAGGTGAATTCGCCGTGATTGATGCGCCGGGCAAGACCGCCGGCCATCTTGGCCACCGCGTCCTCGCCGTAAATCGTGATCAGATCGGAAAGCGCCGCGAACAGAGCCGCATTGGCCATCATCTCCGGCTCGATTCCGTCGTAGATCGCCTCTTCCCAGGCATCGAGAATGTAGCCGAGCGCGGCTTCTTTATGGGTGTCTTCTACCGTGTCCAAAACCAAGGATCCTCGCACCGTTCTTCTCCCTCGCGCGCGTTGTTCAACTGCTTGCCTAGCACGCCAGACGCGAGGCCTGTGCCACAGAGTGAACCGACAGTTAATTTGTAAGGTTTATGGCCGCGGCGCTGCGCGAAACGGCGAGCCCTGTCAGGCGCCCCTATTCGGAGGCTTTGGCGGCGTGATCCGTGGGCTCCGTCGGCCCGGCCAATGCCAGTGCGATCTGCGAGCCTTCCAGGGTGAAGCGGTCGATCGCCACCGTGGCCGAATCCGTGCAGGTCCGATAGGTGCGGCGGAAGCCGCGATAGCCGTCATTGAAATTGTTGACCAGCCGCGCCCGGCGCACCGCGGTGGTGCCCTCGCTCTTCACCAGCGCGTCCATCTGTTCGCGCCAGAGCTGGCCTTCCTGCGCCCCGCATAGCTCGCGCAGGTAATGCAGCGCGCCGAGGATCTCGGCCAGCCGCATCAGCTTGTCGTCATAGGGCCGGTCGTCCGGTGGCGGGGGAGGCGGCGGCAGCTCGGCTTGCGGAACCGGCACCAGATCGCCGGCCGGCGGCTGTTGCGGCACCACAGGCGGGCTCGGCGGCGGACGCCGGCTGCGGCGCGGACGATCGTCGAACCAGGGCGACCAGAAGAACTGCGCCTTGGCCGGCGGCGGCGCGGCCACCAGCCCGCCGGCAAGCCAGGCAAGGCCCGCCAGAAGCAAGATCGCAGTCTGTGTCCGTCCGCTCATGGAATCTGAGTAGCGCTTCAAAGCGGCGAAATCCAGCCGCACGCGCATCGATGCGCCGCAAGCTATCCTTGCCGCGGGAAAACCGCTGGGTCTTAGAAGACGAAAGGGCTTATTCGCCGCCGAAATCGGTCGCCGCCCCGTCGCCGCCGACGGCGATGGCATTGGCCGCGTCGATCAGCACCGTGAGCCGCTCGCCGGCCTGGTAGCAGCGCGCCGGGAGAGCGGAGCGGTCGTCGCTTGCAAGCTCGCTGCGGATGATGGCGATCACCATCACCGCTTCGCCATGTAGCCGCTCCACCGCCTGGTCGAAAGCCTCGCGGGTCTGCTGCGGCGCCCGGCGATAAGCGGCGATCGCCAGATTCTTGTCGCGGAAACCGGAGAAGGAGAAATGCTCTTCATAGGTGAGGGGGCGCCAGGCGGCGAGATCCTCGGCGAAATCGTCCGGGTCGGTCGCCAGCGCTTCGAGCAGCATCACCAACTCATGAAAATGATTCAGATAATCGCTGGCAAGCAGCGTCGATTCATTGATGTTGGTGCCGGGAATATGGGACCGGAAATGGTCGACCATGGCCAGGCGGAAAGCGGCGACGATATCCTCTCGGCTAACGTCTTCTTCCAGCTCCTGCCGTGCGGCTTCGCCTTGTTGTTTCTGCTCGGCAAACATGGCCTTACCCCTGATCAGGCTCATAATGGGATTCACTGTTTCCCAGCTGGCTTACCAAAGCGTTACTCCACCCCGTCCGAAACGGCTGTTGACCGCGGATTTGTAAGATTTTTATCGGAATACGCGCGAAATTCTCGCTTTGCGTGCATATCGACCGGAAGGTCGCGCAGCTTCATGTGCCCGGCTTCGATACCATAACGCCAAAATGCTTCGCTCCGAACCGGTCAAGGGCTGGGCTTTCGCCCCGCTTTTCGTGTTAGAAGGCGCTTCCGTTTCAACAACTCGATGTGGCTGTCATGACCCGCGCACTCTTATTCGCTCTTGCAGTTTTGCCTTTCCTGTTCGGTGCCGCTGGCGCCAATGCCGAATCCCAATCCAAATTCTATAGCCTTGCGGGAGAGACCATCTCCGGCGCGCCCGGCAGCATCATCAAGTCCGAAAAGATGCTGCGCTCTCCCCTTGGCGGCACCGCCTATCGGGTCATCTACCGCTCCAAGGGGATGAAGGGCGAGCCGATCGCCGTCTCCGGCGTGATCATCGTTCCCAAGGACGGCGCGCCTGCTGGCCAGCGCCCGGTCGTGGCCTGGGCCCACCGCACCACCGGCATCGCGCCGAAATGCGCCCCCTCCATGGGGATGGTCCATTTCGACGATATCGACGGTCTGTTTCCGCTGCTGAAGCAGGGTTACGTGATCACCGCCACCGATTATCCGGGTCTCGGCACGCCGGGCCTGCATCCTTACCTCGTCGGTGAGAGCGAAGGGCGCGCGGTGCTCGATTCGGTTCGTGCCGCCATCGCCATGCCCGAGGCTGGCGCCGGCAAGGAGTTCGTGGTCTGGGGCGAGGGGCAGGGCGGCCAGGCGGCCTTCTTCGCCGCGAAGATGGCTCACAGCTACGCCCGCGAGCTGAAGCCGATCGGTGTCGCCGCGGCGTCCCCGATCACCTATCTCGCCGATCTGGTGGATGACGACTTCGCCACCAAGGCCGGTGACAACCTGACCTCCTATCTGCTGTCGTCCTGGTCCCGCATCTACGGCGTCAAGACCGAGTCCGTTGTCGATCCTGCCGCCGTGCACGCGGTTGAGGAGCAGGCCAGCCAGTGCGTCCACGATTTCGTCGATCTGCGCGCCAAGCTCGGCGACGATCTGCCGTTCAAGAAGATGCCGATCCTGACCAAGGAACTCGGCACCACCAAACCCTGGTCTACCCTGATGGCGGACAACACGCCTGGCTCCCTTCCGCGCGACATCCCGGTGTTTATCGCTCAAGGCGGCAAGGATGAGGTCGTGCCCGAGGCTGTGACCCGGAAATACGGCGATCACCTTTGCGCCGGCGGCAACAAGGTGAAAATGGTGGTGCTGCCGAAGACCGGCCATCGCGCCATTGCCAAGGATAGCGGCAAGATGGTCGCCGAGTGGATCGCGGCCCGCTTTGCCGGCGAGGCCGCCCCGAGCGTCTGCGGCGGTTAAGCGAGACAGCGGTTAAACCAGACAATCGAGCCCCGGCAAGCGTGCGCTAAAGCACCTTGCCGGGGTTCAAGATTCCCTTGGGATCGAGGGCGTTCTTGATCGTCCGCATCAGATCCATCTCCACCGCCGATTTGGCATGGCGAAGCATATCGCGCTTCATGCGCCCGATCCCGTGCTCGGCGCTGATCGATCCGCCCAAATCCAGCACGATCTCATGCACCCCGGCATTCACCGCCTCCCAATGGGAGAGGAAGATCGCCCGGTCCAAACCCGGCGGCTGGCTCACATTGTAGTGGATGTTGCCGTCGCCGAAATGGCCGAACGGGCAGGGCCGGGCATCCGGCACCATCAGCGCCACGAAATCGTCCGCCCGCGAAATGAACTCCGGGATCGATGCCACCGGCACCGAGACGTCGTGCTTGATGCTGGCGCCCTCGAATTTCTGCGCTTCGCTCATGAACTCCCGCAAGCGCCAGAACGCCGCCGCCTGATCCAGCGATTGCGCAATCGCCCCGTCTGAAATCTCGCCCGCCTCCAAAGCCTCGCTCAGCAAGCTCTCCGCGGTCTCCGCCAGCCCCGCCGAAGCGTTCGGCGATGTCAGCTCGATCAGCGCATACCAGGGATGCGGCGTCTCCAGCGGATCGCTCATGCCGGTCCCGTGGCGCACCACGAACTCGATGCCGATCCGCGGCAAAATCTCGAAGGCGGTCAGCTCGCCGCTCGCCGCCGCGTAGGCCCGGTCGAAGAAGGCAGCCGCCTTCTCCAGGCTCGGCAGGCCGACAAAGGCGGTGACGTTCTCCGCCGGTGGCGGAAACAGCCGCAGCACCGCCGCGGTGATGATGCCGAGCGTCCCTTCCGCCCCCATGAAGAGATGCTTCATGTCGTAGCCGCTATTGTCCTTGCGCAGCGCCTTCAGCCCGTTCCAGATGCGCCCATCCGCCAGCACCACCTCCAGCCCCAGCACCAGGTCGCGGGCATTGCCGTAAGCCAACACCGCCGTGCCGCCGGCATTGGTCGAGAGTACCCCGCCGATCTGACAGCTTCCTTCCGAGGCGATGCGCAAGGGGAACAGATGCCCGGCATTGGCGGCGATTTCCTGCGCCTGGGCCAGCACCACCCCGGCCTCCACCGTCATGGTGTTGCCGGTCGTATCGATCTCCCGGATATGGTTCAGCCGGCCGAGCGACAGCACCACCTCATGGCCGCTCTCGAACGGGATCTGCGCGCCGACCAGCCCGGTATTGCCGCCTTGCGGCACGATGGCCGTCTCCGTCTCGTTGGCCAGCGCCATGATGCGGCTGACCTCCTCCACCGTGCCGGGGCGCAAGATCAGCGCCGCCTTGCCGTGATAGCGGTCGCGCCATTCATGTAAGAAGGGCTCCATCTCGGCCGGATCGGTGATGGCGTGCTCGGCGCCGACGATCTTCACCAAGGCCTTCAGCGTTTCGGGCGAGGGTGCGGCGATTTTCACGGTTTTGCTCATGCGTTCGGCCGCTCCGCCGCGGCGCGGGCCAGCCGGTCGTTGATCGCTTCCCCAAGCCCTTGATTGGGGATCGGCATCGCCGCGATGGTCGTGGCGCCGCTTTGGTCGAGCGTGCGCAAGGCGGCGAAGAAATTCGCCGCGGCCTCCTTCAGATCGCCGCTCTCGCTCAGGTTGACCACCGGCCCCTCGAACGTCGGCACATCCGGCCCGAAGGCCAGCAGCGCTTCTCCTTCCGCAGGTGCGCTCACATTGAGCCGCACTTTCGCCTCCGGCGCGTAATGGCTGGAAAGCTGCCCCGGCGAGACCGGTGCATCGCTCGTTTGTCCCCACGGCACTTTCACCGGGCGTCCCAGCGCGGCTTCGATATCCTCGCGCGTCACGGCGCCAAAGCGCAGCATCTCCACCTCGCCATCGGCGACCCGAACCACCGTCGATTCCAGCCCGATCTCGCAAGGCCCCCCGTCGAGGATCGCGGCCGGAAGATCGCCAAGCTCGGCGCGCACATCCTCGGCGCGCGTCGGGCTGATCTTGCCCGAGCGGTTGGCGCTCGGCGCGGCGATCGGAAGTCCGGTCCGCCGCAAAAGTCTCTGGGCGATGGGGTGCGCCGGAGACCGCAGCGCCACCGTCTCCAGCCCCGCCGTCACCAGCGGGCTGAGGCGGCAATCGTCGCGCCGTGGCAGCACCATGCTCAGCGGGCCGGGCCAGAACGCCTCGGCCAATCTCTGCGCCACGAGACCGATTTGCGCATAGTTCCGCGCCGTTTCCAGGTCCGCGACATGCACGATCAGCGGATTGAAGCGCGGCCGCCGCTTGGCCGCGAACACCGCCGCCACCGCAGCGCTGTCCAGCGCGTTCGCGCCCAGCCCATAAACCGTCTCGGTGGGGAAGGCGACCAGTTCGCCAGTCTCCAGCGCGCGTGCGGCGCCTGCGATATCGTTGTCGCTTCGGGCGACGATTTTGATGTCTGCGGACAAGCTTTGGCTCTCTGCCGTTTGGCTTATGTCATTGATGACGCCATCGATCTTGGAGTTCTCTCGCGCTTTCGCATGCTCCGGTCAAGCTGCGCGCATGCGCCGGACCGTGATAGAGATGGAGTCATGACCACGCTTTACGTCAGCCATCCCGACTGCCTGAAGCACGACACCAGCCCCGGCTATCCGGAGCGCTCCGACCGCCTGCGCGCCATTGGCCGGGCCATGGACGACGAAGCCTTTGCAGATCTCCGCCGCGAAGAAGCCCCCCGCGCCGCGCTGTCCGACATCGCGCGGATCCACCCGGAAAGCTTCATCGCGGAGGTGGAACGTTCCGTTCCGATCGAAGGCTATGCCCATCTCGATCCCGATACCGTGGTCTCGCCGGGAAGCTGGGAGGCCGCGCTCCGCGCTGCCGGTTCCGGCATTCTTGCCGTCGATAAAGTTATGGCGGGGGATGTGGGCAATGCCTTCTGCGCCATCCGCCCGCCGGGCCATCACGCGGAAGCCGAGCGGGCCATGGGGTTTTGCCTGTTCAACAATATCGCCATCGCCGCGCTCCATGCCCGCGCCGCCCATGGGTTGACCCGTATCGCGGTCGTCGATTTCGACGTCCATCACGGCAACGGCACCCAGAAATCCTTCTGGTCCGATCCGAAGCTTTTCTACGGCTCCTCCCACCAGATGCCGCTTTTTCCGGGCACCGGCGCGGCGGACGAGACCGGCATTGCCGGCAATATCGTCAATGCGCCCCTCGATCCCGGCGACGGCTCGGCCGAATTCAAAGCTGCCTGGGAGGACCGCATCCTGCCGGCCCTCGACGATTTCAAGCCGGAGCTGCTCCTGATCTCCGCCGGGTTCGACGCCCATCGCAGCGATCCTTTGGCTCAGATCGAGCTGAACGACGAGGATTTCGCCTGGATCACCGACCGGCTGATGCAGCTGGCGGCCACCCATTGCGGCGGCAGATCCGTCTCCATGCTGGAAGGCGGCTATGCCCTTGAAGCCCTCGCCCGCTCCACCGCTCTGCATGTAAGGAGTTTGATGGCCGCCGCATAACGCGTATCGATTTCGACCGGGGCTTTGCCCCATTTCAGCAAGAGACGAGAAGCTCACAAAAAATCTCGTCCAATTTCTAGGGAGACGACCATGATGCCTTTGAGGACTGCCGCATTCCGCACGCTTATAGGGATAGCGCTGGGGATGACGCCGGGTTTGGCGACGGCCGAGCCGGCTGAGATCGCACTGCCCGGAAGCTTCCCTTTTCCGGAGAATGTGACGTCCACGAAAGACGGAACGCTTTATGTCAGCAGCATCTCCGACGGCGGCGTGATTCGCATCGCCCCGGGCGGTGAGCCGGAGCTGTGGATCGAGCCCGGCGCCTATGACACGCGTTCGACCTTAGGGCTGCTCGCCGATGAGAAAAAAGGACTGCTCTGGGTCTGTTCCAACGATATCTCCGGCATCGGCGTGGACGGCCCGACCGATATCGAGGGCGGCTTCCTGAAGGGCTTCGATCTGAACACCGGCGAGGGCAAGGTCAGCTATCGGTTTCCCATGGAAGGCGCAGTCTGCAACGACATCGCAATTGCGCCCGACGGCGCGGTCTATGCCACCAATACTGCGGGCATGGAGATTGTGAAGCTCGCGCCCGGCGCCGAGGAGTTGGAAATCTGGGTCAGCGACCCGGTCCTGAAAGGCGGGCTCGACGGGCTGGCCTTCGGCCCGGACGGCAATCTCTATGTGAACACCTTTAGCGCCAATGAGCTCTTCCGCATCGATGTGGAAGACGGCGAGGCGAAGGGGATCGCCAAGCTGGAAACGCCTCCCCTCGGCAAGCCCGACGGGATCCGGCCCGTTCCCGGCGGCTTTGTCATGGTGGAGGGCGCCGGCAAGCTGGACTTGATCACCGTCGATGGCGACACGGTCGATATCGAAACTATCGGAGCCTTCACGGAGCCGACCGGCGTCACCGTGGTCGGCGATCGGGCCTGGGTCACCGAAGGCCAGCTCAGCTATCTGTTCGACGAGGCCAAGAAGGACGGCCCCAGGCCGAGCTTTCAGCTCCGCGCCATGCCGCTGCCGCAAGTCGAAGCCGCACACTAGGCACCTGCCGATCGCGGGCGGCGGCCGCCGCCAGCGAAACGGCAAAGCGATGCCGTGTCGGGCGCAGATCATACCGGCACGGCCTACGCCCTCCCCCAGGAAGGGGGAGGGTCAGCGCTTCGTTCCAGGCTCTAACGCCGCGAATAAGACCCCCCTCTAACTCCCCCCTTTTAGGGGGGAGGAGTTGGCCGTGATGACGGCCTTGCCCCCCATTCCCCTTGATCCGATCCGCCGCTTAAGGCTAAAGCGAAGCATGGCCAAAGCACCGGATCATTCCGACATCAAGGAAATGAGCTTCGAGCAAGCCTTGCAGGAGCTCGAAGGCATCGTGGAACGCCTGGAAAAGGGCGATGTGGAGCTCGAGCACTCCATCCTCATTTACGAGCGCGGCGAGGCGCTGAAGCTCCATTGCGACGGGCTTTTGAAGAAGGCCGAGGCCAAGGTGGAGAAAATCTCCCTCGACGGCAGCGGCAATGCGACCGGCACCGAGCCCTTGGATGTCGACGAATAGCGGTGCGAAAGATCGGCATGCGGTGGAGTGACAATCACTGCTTGGAGTTCCCCAAGGATTGGCGGAATTCATCCACTTCGTTCTTTGCTCTGACGAATTCAGACCGCGCTGTTTCGATGTCTTCGACGCTATAGCAATGGTTGTCGTCGAATATTTCGATTTCGTTTGATGGATTGCCCATTGGTGGTGCGAGTCGGACTGAACAACCTTTATCGTCAGAACGGATTAGAAAATGAAAATGTGCGAGATGGTTTCGCTTCTTTGAGCGCTTAGTCAGTTTTCTGCACAGCGCCTTCCAGCAGTGAGTGGAATTCGGTGAGCTAATTGCCAGAGCGGACGTAAGAAGTTCAAGCTTGGTCCGAAAACTCGTGGCCGAATAGAAGGCCGCCTCGGCAGCAGAAGGGTGCGAAGAATGGACACTAAGAGAAAATAGACGTGCTAACGCGCTCTCAACGAATGCCCATTCGCTGATAGCGCGTCCTACTGCGGCAAATAGCTCTTCAGTCTCTTCAGACATGTTCATGCTCACAGCTTGAATCCCTAATAATTTGTTTTAGCGTAATCGCCGAAAAGGTAGATACGACATTGGTTCAGGTCATGACAGAGATGTTGCCGACTGGTAAGATTTGCTTCCAGTTTCCATTTAGTAGCGGTTGGGCTTAGAGCCTGTCAGACTTTGAATTTACGACCGCTAATAATGAGCGCATGAACGCCCCGACCCCCATTCCGACCTATGAGACGCCGCTGCTCGACCGGGTGAAAACGCCGGACGATCTGCGCGCGCTGGACGATGCCGAGCTGACCCAGCTTGCCGAGGAGCTCCGCCGCGAGACCATCAATGCGGTCTCCGTCACCGGCGGCCATCTCGGCGCAGGGCTCGGCGTGGTGGAGCTGAGCATCGCGCTGCACAAAGTGTTCGACACGCCGAAGGACAAGGTGATCTGGGATGTCGGCCATCAATGCTATCCCCATAAGATCCTGACCGGCCGCCGCGACCGCATCCGCACCCTGCGCCAGCCCGGCGGCCTTTCCGGCTTCTGCAAGCCAGCCGAAAGCGAATATGACGTGTTCGGCGCCGGCCATTCCTCCACCTCCATCTCCGCCGGTCTCGGCATGGCGGTGGCGCGGGATCTCGCCGGCGGCGACAACAACGTGGTCTGCGTGATCGGCGACGGCGCCATGAGCGCCGGCATGGCCTATGAGGCGATGAACAATGCGGGCGCCATGGATTCGCGCCTCATCGTCATCCTCAACGACAACGACATGTCCATCGCCCCGCCGGTCGGCGCTATGAGCGCCTATCTGGCGCGGCTGCTGTCCGGCGGCACCTACCGCCAGATCCGCAACTGGGCCAAGCAGCTGGCCCATAAGATGCCCAAGAGCTGGGAGCGCCGCGCCGCCCGCGCCGAGGAATATACCCGCGGCCTATGGACCGGCGGCACGCTGTTCGAGGAGATGGGCTTCTATTATGTCGGCCCCATCGACGGCCATAATTTCGATCACCTGCTGCCGGTGTTGCGCAATGTGCGCGACGCTGAAGACGGGCCGGTCCTGGTTCATGTCGTCACCCAGAAGGGCAAGGGCTACGAGCCGGCGGAAGAATCTGCCGACAAGTATCACGGCGTCGGCCGTTTCGACGTGCTCACCGGCGCCCAGGAGAAATCGGCCGGCAAGCCGACCAGCTACACCAAGGTCTTCGCCAATGCGCTGATCGAGCAGGCGAAGCGGGACGACAAGATCGTCGCCATCAGCGCCGCTATGCCGTCCGGCACCGGCGTCGACAAATTCGCCGAGGCATTTCCCGATCGCGCCTTCGATGTCGGCATTGCCGAGCAGCACGCGGTGACCTTTGCCGCGGGGCTGGCCGCCGAGGGCTACAAGCCGTTCGCGGCGATCTACTCCACCTTCCTGCAACGCGCCTACGATCAGGTGGTGCATGACGTGGCGGTGCAGAAGCTGCCCGTCCGTTTCGCCATCGACCGCGCCGGCCTGGTGGGGGCCGACGGGCCGACTCATGCCGGCACCTTCGATACGGCGTTTCTGAGCTGCCTGCCCAATATGGTGGTGATGGCGGCGGCCGACGAGGCCGAGCTGACCCATATGGTGGCGACCGCCGCGGCCTATGACGAAGGCCCCATCGCCTTCCGCTATCCGCGCGGCGAGGGGACCGGGCTGCCGCTTCCCGAACAGCCGGAGATCCTGGAGATCGGCAAGGGCCGTGTGCTGCGCGAAGGCTCTAAGGTGGCGCTGCTCTCCTTTGGCGCGCGTCTCGGCGAGGCGATGCAGGCGGCTGATCAGCTCGGCGGCTTCGGCCTCTCCACCACCGTAGCGGATGCCCGCTTCGCCAAACCGTTGGACATGGATCTGATCCGCGATCTTGCCGCGAACCACGAGGTGCTGATCACCATCGAGGAAGGCTCCACCGGCGGCTTCGGCTCAAGCGTGCTGCATGCTTTGGCGCAGGAAGGCCTGCTGGATCAGGGCTTGCGGGTGCGCACCCTCGTGCTCCCCGATAGCTTCATCGATCAGGGCAAGCCGGAAGCCATGTATGCGGAAGCCGGGCTCGATGCCGACGGGATCGTGAAGACGGTGTTTGCCGCGCTCGGCAAGGAGCAGGCGAAGGACGCGCCGAACCGCGCCTAAGACAGGCTGCGCTGCAGACTTAGCGCTTATTTGATCCGGCAATGCATGGCGAAGTCCTTCACCGCCTCTGCACGTCCCGCATCGGAAAGCTCCAACTTGGTTTCCCCGACCTTCACCGTCACCGGCCCTTCCAACTCCAGAACGTTGATCACGGGCTTGATGCCGAACTCGCTCGCCTCGGCATAGAGGCTGCCGCTCGTCTCTTCGGTCTCGGCCTTGCCCTTCAGCGGCGCGGCCAGCTTGCCGCCGGAGACTTCCATCTCCAGCGCATCTCCTGCTTTCGCCTCGCCGAGATCGCCATAGACGTCGAGCACGGCGATCTTCATGTCGTTGAAGCAGGAGAGCAGGAAGATCGGCAGGGCGGCATCGTCCAGCGGGCCGTAGCGCAGCGCGCTCATATCGCCGGTCACGCTGGCCGACCAGATTTCCGGCGCTTGCGCCCGCGCGCCGCCGGAGACCGGCAGAGCGGTAAGAGAGAGAAGGGTGAAAAGCGCGGTGAAAAGCCTCAGAGCCGTCTGAACCATGGAAGATAAAGCCTTCATATCATTCGCCCCAGCCCGCCCTGTCGTAGTGCAAGCGGGCGTTGAGGGCAAATGTAATCCGCCACTCCGGGAAAAACCGGCAATGGCTCCTGGCGCCTGCTACGACGCCCGTCGGAGCCCCTGAAGCTTGGCGATCCGCACCGCCAGATAGGTCGAGAAATACCCGCTGTAACGAAGCCAAAGCACAGGATTGCGCCAATCCTCGGCGCTTACCTTGCCCCGGCATTCCGGCGCGCCGCAGCCGCAATCGAACTCGTCATAAGGAGCGCTGTCGCACATGGCGTAGTCGAAGGTGACCTCCTCGCCGGGCGCGATGTCCCGCATCGCCACGATGCCGATCTGGCCGCGAATTCCGGCATTGGGCGCACAGGAATGGTTCAGCATATCGGCGCCCTCTGTGGTGTTCAGCGAGGTGAGGAACAGGTCCTCGTCCACCTGCACGGTGCGCCGCCTGAGAGCCTCGGAAAGCTGCGCCAGCGCTGCGCCCGGCACCAGCCGGCCGCTCCACATGGCGATCAGCTCGTCCTTGCCGATCGCCTCCCTCGCCACCACGGTCTTGCCGCCCTTTTCCGGTGCGGTCACGACCTCGCATTTGGGCGTAAGATAAGCGGTCCCTTCACCCGGTTCCGCTGTCAGAACCGCGAGGGAAACAGCATGTTCGGCCATGCGTAGCGATGTCCTTTGCTACGAGCTTCGCGGAGGCTGGTTGTCGTCCGGCGCCGTCTCGGCGATGTGGGGAAGGGCGGTAAGCGGTGCTTCCGCCGGGAGCTCCTGCGAAAAATCGCCGGGTCGTTGAACAACGCTGACTGCGTTATAGGTTTTGATCAGCATCTTAGGAGGCGCATCCAAGGCCCGATGCAAACGCGCAAGAAGGCCGGGCCGGCGTCTTCGTTACGCTTCTGCCTGAAGGCAGCGCCGAAAAGCATCGGCGGAGTTGGCCATTTAAGAGCAAAGCCCTTGTCCCGCTACAAAAAAACACGGCTCGATCAGCTTTTGGTGACCAAGGGTCTGGCGGAGACCCGCTCCCGCGCTGCGGACGCCATAAAGCGGGGCTGTGTCGGCGTCGATGGCAGGCAAGCGGAGAAGTCCGGACAGCTGGTTTCCGAAGACGCGGACATCGCGCTTTCCGAAGATGCCATGGCCTTCGTCTCTCGCGGCGGGCTGAAGCTTGCCGCCGCGCTCGATGCCTTTGGATTCGATCCGACGGGGAGGACCTGCCTCGATGTCGGCGCCTCGACCGGCGGCTTCACCGACTGCCTGCTGCAGCGCGGCGCCGCGAGCGTCTATGCCGTCGATATCGGCCATGGCCAGCTGCATCACAGCCTGCGCCGGAACCCCGCCGTGCATGTCATGGAGAAGACCGATGCGCGAAGCTTGCAGAAGGAGATGTTCGATGCGCCGATCACAGCCATCACTGCCGATGTCTCCTTTATCAGCTTAAGCCTGGTCTTGCTGCGGGCGTTGGATATTGCCGCGCCTGGCGCTTTTCTTGCCGCGCTGGTGAAGCCGCAATTCGAGCTGGAGCCGGAAGCCATCGGCAAGGGCGGCATCGTTAGGGACGAGTTGGACCGTCAGATCGCGCTCGCCCGGGTGCGGGATTTTCTGGAATACGACGCCGGCTGGCCGGTGGTCGGCGAGATCGAATCGCCGATCCTCGGCGGCAGCGGCAATCAGGAATTCCTCATCGGCGCGCTGAAGCCGGAGTGAGGGGCTTTTTGCCTGAGGAGCGAGCCGCGCACCTCCCCCTAAAAGGGGGAGGTCGGCTCGCGCTGCGAGCCGGGTGGGGGTCAAGTCTTAGCGGAGAGCAGGGACCCCCTCCCCAACCCTCCCCCTTCCAGGGGGAGGGGGCAGGCCACGGCTCGTGGCAGCGCTTCTCCTCTAAGCACATCGTCATGCCCGGCAATGACGAAAGGACCGGAAGCCGAAGCCGCCCCTCTCCTTCGAGACAGGCCTTCGGCCCCCTCAGGATGAGGGGCGGAGATAGACCACAGCTTTTCCCCTCATGGTGAGGGCGAGCGAAGCTCGCGTCTCGAACCATGAAGGCCCGGGCCAGGCGCTCAGCAAGTTTCCGCCAGCAGCGTATCCACGAAGGCCGGGACGATCTCGCTCGCCGGCCCGTAATGCCCCTCGCCGAACAGCCGTGCCCCGTCCGATGGGTCGAGGTTCAGCTCCACCGTATAGGCGCCGGCGGCGCGCGCCTCGGCCACGAACCCGGCCGCCGGATAGACCGTGCCGCTAGTGCCGATGGCGACGAACAGATCGCATTTCGACAGCGCCGCGCCGATGCGGTCCATCTCCCGCGGCATCTCGCCGAACCACACCACGTCGGGGCGCATGCTACCCGCCGCATGGCAGGAGGGGCAGGGCGTATCTACTGAGAGATCGCCCTCCCAAGGCTGCCGCGCGCCGCAAGCGCCACAAAGCGCCGAGCCGAGCTCGCCATGCATATGGATCGGATGGCGGCAGCCGGCGGCCTCGTGTAGCCCGTCGATATTCTGGGTGACGGTCAGCACCTCGCCGTCATGCTCGCGCTCCAGCCGCGCCAGCGCGAAATGCGCCGCATTGGGCTTAGCCTCCGCCAGCCAGCGCCGCCGCATATTGTAGAAATCGTGCACCTTGCCCGGATTGCGCAGGAAGCCTTGCGGCGTCGCCACCTCTTCCAGGTCGTATTCCTCCCACAGCCCGCCCTGGCCGCGAAACGTGCCGAGCCCGCTTTCGGCCGAAAGTCCGGCGCCGGTGAGGATGACGATGTTTCGGTAGGGCATGGGCGATCTTAGTCTGCGCGCGCTTCCCTCGTCATCCCGGACTTGATCCGGGATCTAACCTTTGGCTCAGAAGCTGGTGCTGGATACCGGCTGGTGCCGGTATGACGGGAGCGAGAAGGAGAGCCTAGCCCTTCCCCGTCTGGCCGCGATGCATCAGGTAATGATCGGCCAGCACCAGCGCCATCATGGCTTCGCCAATGGGCACGGCGCGGATGCCGACGCATGGATCGTGCCGCCCCTTGGTGGAGACGTCGGTCTCCTGACCCATCTTGTCGATGGTCTGGCGCGGGGTGAGGATCGAGGAGGTCGGCTTCACCGCAAACCGCGCAACGATCGGCTGCCCCGTCGAGATACCGCCCACCACGCCGCCGGCATGGTTGGAGAGGAAGACCGGCTCGCCGTCCGCCCCGGTGCGCATCTCGTCGGCATTCTCTTCGCCGGTTAGCGCCGCAGCGGCAAACCCGGCGCCGATCTCCACGCCCTTCACCGCGTTGATGCTCATCATGGCGGAGGCGATATCCTGATCCAGCTTGGCGTAGATCGGTGCGCCGAGCCCGGCCGGAACGCCCTCGGCGATCACCTCGATCACCGCGCCGCAGGAGGAGCCGGCCTTGCGCAAGCTGTCGAGATATTCGCCCCATTTCTCCACGATCTTCGGGTCGGGCGAGAAGAACGCATTGTCGTCCACCGCGTCCCAATCCCAGTTCTCGCGATTGATCGGGTAGGGGCCGACCTCGACCAGCGCGGCACGGATGGTGACGCCGGGCAGCACTTTGCGCGCCACCGCGCCCGCCGCCACGCGGCTTGCCGTCTCCCGCGCGCTAGCCCTTCCCGAGCCGCGCCAATCGCGCACCCCATATTTCTGCCAATAGGTGTAATCGGCGTGTCCGGGGCGGAACTTGTCTTTGATGTCGCCGTAATCCTTCGAGCGCTGATCGACATTCTCGATATGCAGCGCGATCGGCGTGCCCGTGGTGACCTGCTCTCTGGTCGCCTCGTCCTCGAACACGCCGGAGAGGATCTTCACCGCATCGGGCTCTTTGCGCTGGGTGGTGTAGCGCGACTGGCCCGGCCGGCGCTTGTCCAGATAGCCCTGGATATCCGCCTCGGTCAGCGCAATGCCCGGCGGGCAGCCATCCACCACGCAGCCGATCGCCGGCCCGTGGCTTTCGCCCCAGGTGGTCATGCGGAAGAGATGGCCGAACGTGTTGTGTGACATGGCGGTGTTTTAGGCTCGAGCGCGGATGCCGTCCAGCGGCGAACGTATTCGAAAAGGTGGAAAGGAAGCGTTGCTTCCCGGGCCTTCATGGTTCGAGACGCGAGCTTCGCTCGCCCTCACCATGAGGAGAGAGGCAAGCGCCTGAATCGCACCTCATCCTGAGGGGCGCGGAACGCGCCGTCTCGAAGGATGCAGGCCCGGGGCATGACAGAGGAGGCGTGCGCGCGCCTCTTACTCCTTCAGCACCTTGGCCATATCGGGCGCGTCTTCGTTCTTCATGCCGACGATGTGATAGCCGGAATCGATATGCAGGATCTCGCCGGTCACGCCGCGGCCGAGATCGGAGAGCAGATACAGCGCTCCGTCGCCGACTTCCTCGATGCTCACCGTCCGCCGCAGCGGCGCGTTGTACTCGTTCCACTTCAGAATGTAGCGGAAATCGGCGATGCCTGAGGCGGCCAGCGTCTTGATTGGCCCGGCGGAGATCGCGTTCACCCGGATGTTCTTTTCGCCCAGATCGGCGGCGAGATAGCGGACCGAGGCTTCCAGCGCGGCCTTGGCGACACCCATCACATTGTAATGCGGCATCACCTTCTCGGCGCCGTAATAGGTCAGCGTCACCACAGAGCCGCCATCGGTCATCAGCTTCTCGGCGCGCTTGGCCAGCGCGGTGAGCGAGAAGCAGGAAACCTTCATCGTCTGGGTGAAATTGTCTTCCGTGGTGTCGACATAGCGGCCGTCGAGCTGCTCCTTGTCGGAATAGGCGATGGCATGCACCAGAAAGTCGATGCTGCCCCATTCCTTCTCCAGGGTCTCGAACACCGCATCCATGGAGGCTTCGTCGTTCACGTCGCAAGGCAGGACCAGCTTGGAGCCGATCTGCTCCGCCAGCGGCACCACGCGCTTCTTCAGCGCATCGCCCTGATAGGTGAGTGCGATCTCGGCGCCCTGATCGGCGCAAGCCTTGGTGATTCCCCAAGCGATGGAGCGATTATTGGCAAGGCCCATCACGATGCCGCGCTTGCCTGCCATCAACTTGCCTAGTTCGGGCATACGCCTCTCCCCCTGTTCACGCTGGCCGCTTTAAAGCAGAAACCGACGCCCCTCGAAAGGGTCAAAGTGGCCTTCATGCGGAAGCGATAAAGGCCTCCCTTAAGCCCTGGCAATTAATAAAGAATGCAACGGCGGGGCGGCGTGCGATCAGAAGCCGCGATGCGCCGGCTTCAGCTGATCGAAGGATTTGGCGGCTTTCGCGGCATAGGTTTTCGGCCAGCGCTCGAAATAGACCAGCGAGGTGGCGCTGTTGAAGCAGTAGGTCTTGCCGTTATCCGGATCGGTCCAATTGATCGAGCAATCGGTATGGATCAGATCGCCGGCGACCAGCCCGATCGGGTCGTAATTGTGGAATTCCCCGTGCAATCCCTTCGGCGCATAGGATTTCCAGATGCCCCGCTCATTGGCGTGGGGCTGGGTCCGCATATGCGGCTCCGCCGCGGCCGCTCCAGCGGGCGCAAAGGCAAATCCCGCAACGACCAATCCAGCCGTCAGTCCTGCAAGCACTGCAACATTCCCAAGACGCATGATCTTTCGGCTTTCCTCGATTGGCGGTCCAATTGCGGGAAAGTCTACCGGTCGCGGGGCTTAGGGGCAAAGGTCAGGCAAAGCACTGGCGCGCCGCTAACCCGAATAGTGCCAATTCCCGTCCGTCCCGCGGCAGGCCGCGCCTTCGATCTCGCGCATATAATCGCCGAGCGCGATGGAGTAGTGAATCTGCCGGCAGATCCGGCCCCGGCCGTCGCGGAAGGCGGCGACCGGCTTGATCACCCCCATCAGCTTGCGTTCCGGCCGGCGCCACACCAGGGTGGAGCCGTCGCCAAGCTCGGTCAGGGCGATTTCCAGCGCCCGGATCGCGGCGGAACGGTCGCTGCCGTCGAGATGCGAGCGCAAATCGGCCAACTCGCCGCCATCGAGCGGCGGAATCTCGTTGCCCTGTAAGGAGACGGAAACTCCTTCGGCGCTCAATGTTGCCGGCTGCTCCTGGGCCAGCGGTTGGGTTGGAGCGGGCGCCGATACTAATAACGCGAGGCAACCCGCTCCAATGATGATAGGAGCGTGAAAACGGAACGTACGCATAACCAATCGTCCCTCGGATTTGACGCGCGGCGATACAAGCCACAGCGCCCACTATCAACAGCCCCCATGCTGCGCTATCAGGGTGAGTAAAGCGTAAATGCCGGTGCCGGAGCGGGATGAAAAAATCGAGGTTTCCCGGCAAAGTACCGGTAAGAGGCGAAAAAATATGAGTGAATTAGCGAGCACATCCGGTTTTGCGTCGCCCGTCGCCGCCAATTTCGAGCAGGCGGAAGATCCGTTTGCGCTGTTCGAGACATGGTTCTTAGAAGCGGAGAAGACCGAGCCTGCGGACCCCAACGCCATGGCGCTGGCCACCTGCGATGCCGAAGGCCTGCCCGATCTGCGCATGATTCTGTTGAAGGGCCATGATCCGAGAGGCTTCGTCTTCTACACCAATCTGGAAAGCGCCAAGGGCGATGAGCTCGCCGCCAACCCGAAAGCGGCGATCTGCCTGCATTGGAAGAGCCTTGGCCTGCAGGTCCGGGCGCGCGGCCCCGTCGAGCCGGTGACCGAGGAAGAGGCGGATGCCTATTTCGCATCCCGCCACCGGGAGAGCCAGATCGGCGCCTGGGCCTCGCAGCAATCCCGCCCGCTTGCCTCCCGCGAAGTGTTCGAAGAGGCGGTCCGGGAGCGCGAGGAGGAATTCGGCAGCGGCGAAGTGCCCCGCCCGCCCCATTGGAACGGCTTTCGCCTGGTGCCGAAACAGATCGAGTTCTGGGCCAGCCGCCCCTTCCGCCTGCACGATCGCATCGTGTTCCGGCGGGAATCGCCCGATCATCCCTGGGAGAAGACCAGGCTCTACCCGTAAGCCCCGCAAATCCCTATCTTAGGGCGGGTTTTGTTTTCGATTGAATGGAAGAGCGCGGAACTGTGATTCCCAATGAAGACCGCAAGACGCTGATCCTGACCGGCGCCAGCCGTGGCATCGGCCATGCGACAGTGAAGCGATTTTCATCCGCCGGCTGGCGGGTGATCACCTGCTCGCGCCATCCTTTCCCGGAGAATTGCCCCTGGGAGGCCGGCCCCGAGGACCATATTCAGGTCGACCTCGCCGACAGCGCCAACACCATGGAGGCCATCGCCGAGATGCGCGACCGGCTGAAGGCGCAAGGCTCGCGCCTCAACGCGCTTGTCAACAATGCCGGCATCTCGCCGAAAGGCGAGGGCGGCGCGCGGCTTTCCACCCTCGACACCCCGATCCCCGATTGGCAGGCCGTGTTTCAGGTGAATTTCTTCGCCCCCGTGATGCTCGCGCGCGGACTGATCGAGGAGCTGAAAGCGGCGCAGGGCGCGGTGGTCAACGTCACCTCCATCGCCGGCTCCCGCGTACATCCCTTTGCCGGCGCGGCCTATTCCACCTCGAAGGCGGCGCTTGCCGGCCTGACCCGCGAAATGGCGGCCGATTTCGCCCCGCAAGGCATTCGCGTCAACGCCATCTCGCCCGGCGAGATCGACACCGCGATCCTCTCCCCCGGCACCGACAAGCTGGTGGAGGAGGAGATCCCCATGCGCCGGCTCGGCACGCCGGAAGAGGTGGCCAAGGCCATCTATTTCCTCTGCACCGAGCAATCCAGCTACGTGAACGGCGCCGAGCTCCACATCAACGGCGGCCAGCACGTTTAGCTTTCACTCAGCTTCGTCATTGCCGGGCTTGACCCGGCAATCCATGCCGTTTCCGTGCAGCTTGCTCCAAAGCAAGCGAATGCGCTTGGAATTTCCCGACCAGTAACGGCGTGGATGCCCGGATCAAGTCCGGGCATGACGAGGTGCTTGGATGAAGGTCGCTGCAACAGACCGCAGCCTTCTCCCTCCCTAGAAGGGGGAGGGCCGGGGTGGGGGTCGAATGAGGATGGGGCGAACAAACCCCGCTTTGGGGAAAAGCAGACCCCCCCCCTCTAACTGTCCCCTTTTAGAGGGGAGGACCGGCCCGTGCTTGGACGTCGGGCCGCGCCCCTAAGCCGCGCGCAGGCCTTGCGCCCGGACCATCTCCTCCGCCGCATCCAGCCCGCGGGTCAGCGCGTCGAACATCTCGTCGATTTGCTCCTCGGTGATGATCAGCGGCGGGCAGAGGCCGAGCGTGTCGCCGATGGGGCGGACGATCAGTCCTTCCTCCTGGATCAGCGCCGCGGTGCGCGGGCCGACCTTCATCGCCGGATCGAACGGCGTCTTGGTGCCCTTGTCGGCAACCAGCTCCAGCCCGCCGATCAGCCCCATGCCGCGGGCCTCGCCTACCATCGGATGGTCGGCCAGCGCCTTCAGCCGCGCCTGGAATTGCGGCGCGATCCCCGCGACCCGTCCCGGGATGTCGTCGCGCTCGTAGATCTCCAGCGCTTTGACGCCGATCGCGGCGCCGAGCGGATGGCCGCCATAGGTGAAGCCGTGGCCGAAGGTGCCGATCTTCTCGCTCTCCGCCATCATCGCCTCGAACATCGGCTCGGAGATCGTGAGCGCGCCGAGTGGCGCATAAGCGCTCGTGAGCGCCTTGGCCATGGAAAGGCTGTCCGGCTTAATCGACAGCGCCTCGGAGCCGAACATGGTGCCGAGCCGCCCGAAGCCGGTGATCACCTCGTCGGCGATAAACAGGATGTCGTATTTGTTGAGCACCGCCTGGATCGCCGGGAAATACCCCTCCGGCGGCACGATCACACCGCCCGCGCCCATCACCGGCTCGGCGATGAAGGCGGCGATGGTGTCCGGGCCTTCCGCCTGGATCTGCGCGTCGAGATTTTCCGCAAGCCGCGCCGAGAAATCCCGCTCGCTCTCGCCCGGCTCGCCGAAGCGGTAATGATGCGGGCAATCGGCATAGACGAAGCGGTCGCCGTAAGGCAGGTCGAAATCGAGATGGTTGTTGGGTAGCCCCGTTAGGCTGCCGCTCGCCACCGTCACCCCATGATAGCCCTTGATGCGTGAGATGATCTTCTTCTTCTCGGGTTTGCCGCGGGCATTGTTGTAATACCAGGCCAGCTTCACCTGGGTGTCGTTGGCCTCCGAGCCGGAGCAGGTGAACAGCACCTTGGAAACCGGGCAGGGGGCAAGCTGCTTGATCTTCTCGGCCAGCTGGATCGCCGGCTCGTGGCTCTTGCCGCCGAACAGATGGGTGTAGGATAGGGTTTCGAGCTGCTTGGTCGCCGCCTCGATCAGCTTTTCATTGCCGTAGCCGAGCGCGGTACACCAAAGACCGGCCAAGCCTTCGATATAGCGGCGTCCCGTGTCGTCATAGACATAGACGCCTTTTCCTTTGGTGAGGATGGTCGGACCTTGCTCGCGAAATGCGGAAAGGTCTGTATAAGGGTGGATCAGGCTTGCGATATCGCGCTGCTGCTCAAGGTCGGTCGATGCCATGCTACATTCCTATCATGCGGTGCCCGAGGAGGGCCGTCTCTCCAAGTGCAACAGCATTGCCTTCGAGGCAAGCGGTGTAACGGCGCAGTACGTCCTTAAACAGGCTTATGAGCCGGTTTGGTCGCGCCGCCTGGCGCTGTTCTTTTTCCAGCTGCTGATTCTCACTGGGCTGCTGCATCATTTCGCCTCGCTCTCCACCCCGGCGGCGATCAACCTGGTCGCGGTGTCCGGGGTCGGCCTCTTTGCCGCGCTGGTTCTCGGCATCGCCGGGCTGCTCCGCATTTGGTATGGCGATTATTACGGCGTGGGCGAAGCGCTGGTCGGCATCGTCATCGCGGTGATCGGTCTGGCGCCTCTGGCTTCGTTCGGCTTCCTCGCTCTGAAGATGCCGCCGCTCAGCCAGGTCAGCACAACGCCGGAGCGCCCGATCCTGTTCAAGGATATGGATG
Source organism: Methyloligella sp. GL2 (assembly GCF_013341275.1). GTDB lineage: Bacteria > Pseudomonadota > Alphaproteobacteria > Rhizobiales > Methyloligellaceae > Methyloligella. Next base: position 2,758,707 of record NZ_CP054476.1, on the reverse strand, counting down.
TCCGCCCTGCCGACGCGATTCCCATCGTGTCCCCGAGTGCTGAAGATATCGCCCTGCAGGAAGAGTCCTATCGCGACATCCATCCGCTGGTGCTGGAGCGCTCCGCGGCGGAAGCCTTCGGCCTTACCCGCGAAGCCATGCGGCGGCTCAATTGGGATATCGTGGTCTCCGAGCCGCCGGTGCAAAACAGCCTGGGCTATCTGCAGGCCACCGACCGCACCCTGATCATGGGCTTCACCGACGATATCGCGGTGGAGATCCTGGGCGACGAGGCGACCGCCACCGTCGATGCCCGCTCGGTCTCGCGCTACGGCAACCACGATTTCGGCACCAATGCGGGCCGCATCCGCGAGCTCTTCGCCGAGATCAACGCGGGCATCAAGAAGGGCGAGCGCCCCGCGTTGGAGCAGGCCGAGCCTGCCCCGCCGATCCCCCAGCGCACGCCGGGGCGGTAGACGGTTGGGGCACCCCTAAAGCAGGGCCGAATCCTCCCCCCCTAAAAGGGGGGAGCTAGAGGGGGGTCTGCTGGTAGGCGAAGCGTGGGCTGTTAGACCCCCACCCCGGCCCTCCCCCTTCCAGGGGGAGGGAGAGCGCCGCGGTTTGTTGCAGCGGTCTTCCTGCAAGCACCTCGTCATGCCCGAGCCTTGTCCCAAGCACATCGTCATTGCCGGGCTTGTCCCGGCAATCCATGAACACCGGCGGAAGTTGAATCGCTCACACCGTGGTCATGGATGCCCGGCACAAGGCCGGGCATGACAATCGTTGGGGCATGACAACCGTTGGGATAAAGAGCGCTTGCGCTAATCGCAGGCGTCATTCCGGCGTAAGCCGGAATCCAGACGCGGGTTCGGTGTCTGCAGTTGGATACCGGCTTCGGGTATGATGTCAGACAGGGAAGGGGGCGGGTCCGCACCCGGCAGCGCCTAAGACGCGCGGCGCGTCTCGGTTTCCGCCAGCAGATAGGTGCTGAGCAGCCCGGCCGGGCCTTCGGTCTCCACCTGGCCGCGCTCGATCAGATATTCCAGATGTGCGAACACGGAGAGCGCCGCGGCGCCCTTCAGCCCCGGCTCCAGCCCGCCATACAGCCGGTCGACGATCGGGGCGATGGTGTTCACCCCCTCTTCCAGGCAGGCGAGGATGGTCTGCTCGCGCCATTTCCGGTGCATCATGTAAGCCCGCACCACGCGGCGCGGGGTGAGGATCTGCCCGCCATGGCCCGGCAGGAACGCCTTGTCGTTACGGTCGAGCAGCTTCTCCATCGAGGCCAGGAACTCCGCCAGGCTGCCCTCTGGCGGTGCAATCACCGTGGTGTTCCAGCCCATCACATGGTCGCCGGTGAACACCGTCCGCTGGCCGACCAGGGCGAAGCAGAGATGATCGCGCGCATGGCCCGGCGTGTGGATCACGTCCAGCGCCCAGCCGGCGCCGCGCACCGTCTCGCCATCGGCCAGCACGCGATCGGGCTGCAAGCCGAAATCGGTGTAATCCTCCATGCCCGGGATCACCGCGTTGCCGCGCTTGCCCTCGATGCCGAAGGCATAGATCTCGCCGCCGAGCGCCGCTTGCAGCGGCCGCGCCCCGTCGCAATGGTCGCGATGCCGGTGGGTGAGAAGGATATGGGTGATGCGCTCGCCACGGGTCGCCTCGGCGATGGCGGCAAGATGCGCCTTGTCCGCCGGGCCCGGATCGATCACCGCGACCTCGCCCTGGCCGACGATATAGGTGTTCGAGCCGAGGAACGTGTAAGGACCCGGATTATTGGCGACGATGCGCCGGACTCCGGGTGCCATCTCCTCGGCGACGCCATACTCGACGTCGACACTGCGGTTAAACGCAAGTTCTGCGGTCATTGCTCTTCAACGTTTCTGGAAAGCCAAGCGACGTGGAACCGTACCATGAGTCTTCTTGGCGGAAGCGATGCGCGAGGCGGAACCTTCCACTCTATTTTGCGCAAATTGTGGCTCCGCTCCAATGCCTTTCCCGATTGTATAGCAGCTCGAAACGCAATGAGGGCGAAGACAATTGGCTGCACCTTAAAGGTGTGCTCGATGCGATTTTGTAGAGCAGAGTGCAAATTATTTAAGCAGAGTGCGTAATTTCCTGTCAGGAAATCTTATTGACACACATTCAATATTCGATGAACCTAAATCATCAAGACCTAAAGGCGTGAATTGGGCTCGGATTGGGCCTTTTGGGCGCCCGGTAACTTCAGGGACTAGGTATCTTGAGGAGCCTATTATGACCAAACGCGTATGCGTGATCGGAGCGGGGCCGAGCGGCCTGGCCGTGCTTCGCGCCTTTGAATCCGCCAAACAGAAGGGTGCCGAGGTGCCCGAGCTGGTCTGCTTCGAGAAGCAGGGCAATTGGGGCGGCCTTTGGAATTACACCTGGCGTACCGGCCTCGACGAATATGGCGAGCCGGTGCATTGCTCGATGTACCGCTATCTGTGGTCCAACGGGCCGAAGGAATGTCTGGAGTTTGCCGACTACTCCTTCGAGGAGCATTTCGGCCGTCCGATCCCATCTTATCCGCCGCGTGCCGTGCTGGCCGACTACATCATGGGCCGGGTGGAGAAGAGCGGCGTCCGGCCTTATGTGCGCTTCCGCACCCCGGTCCGCTCGGTCGAATACAGCCCGGAGACGGAGAAGTTCACCGTCACTGTGCACGACCTGCCCAACGACAAAGTCTATTCGGAAGAGTTCGATTACGTGGTGACCGCCAACGGCCACTTCTCAACGCCGAACATTCCCGAGTTCGAAGGTCTGCAGATGTTCCCGGGCCGTGTGCTGCACGCCCATGACTTCCGCGATGCCCTGGAGTTCAAGGGCAAGGACGTGCTGCTGATCGGCGCTTCCTATTCGGCGGAGGATATCGGCGTCCAGTGCCACAAATACGGGGCCAACTCGATCACCTTCTCCTACCGCACTTCGCCGATGGGCTTCGACTGGCCCGAAGGCTTCGAGGAGAAGCCGCTGCTGCAGAAGCTGGTCGGCAATGTCGCCCATTTCGCCGACGGCTCGACCAAGAAGATCGATGCGGTGGTGCTCTGCACCGGCTATCTGAACTACTACCCGTTCTTGCCGGATGAGCTGCGGCTCCAGACCCGCAACCGCCTGTTTCCGCCGAACCTCTACAAGGGCATCTTCTGGGTCGATAATCCCAAGCTGATGTATATCGGCGCGCAGGATCAGTATTACACCTTCAATATGTTCGACGCGCAGGCCTGGTATGCCCGCGACGTCATGCTCGGCCGCATCGCGCTTCCCTCCAAGGAAGAGATGAAGGCCGACAGCGAGAAATGGGTCGCCATGGAAGAGGCCTGCGAGGATCCCGAGCAGGAAATCGATTTCCAGACCGACTATGTGCGCGATCTCCTCGAGAAGACCGACTATCCGCATCTCGACGTCGACCGCGTCGCGGAACTCTTCAAGGAGTGGGAGCATCATAAGGAAGCGGGGATCCTGACCTATCGCGATCGGGCCTACCCCTCGACCCTGACCGGCACCATGTCGCCGAAGCACCACACGGTGTGGATGAAGGCCCTGGACGACAGTCTCGAAGCCTTCCTCAACGTGCCGCAAGCGGCGGAATAGCCGGCAGACGCCAACGACATGAATGGCGTGGCGCGGGGATGGCCAAAGCAACTGGCCATTCCCCGCTCGCCCGTTAAGCCAGCGGGAGATGCATCATGAGCATGCAAAGCGACACCTTGCTCGCCGAGAAGCCGCGGACCTCAAATCGCGTCCGGCGCCTGCGGGTGGCCGGCGGCGGCGTGATCGCCTTCGGCGTTCGCATAGGCGATAAGCTGACCGTCCGCGATCCGGAAGGCTGCCAGCCCGGCCTTCTCTATGCCATCTCCGAGACCGAAGGCGGCCAGGCGGTGATCCCATCGCTGAATAGCTTGAGCGGTCCGACCTTGGACGAGGCGCTAGGCCTTGCCGGCGAGGGGCGGGCGGTCGCCCAGAACGCGCTCGTCAGCCGCGACATCCAGCCCGATGCGGTGCGCGGCGGTGCGCTGTTCGGCGGCGAGAGTGCGCCCGGCGCCGAGGCGACCTTCGCGGTCAAGAGCAACGGGCTCTGCCTGGTCTTCGCACCCGGTGCCGCCATGGCCCCCGATGCGCAAGACACCCCGACCGAGCTTCTGATCGAGATCGAGCACGATCACGACGAGCAGCTCGATGCCCCGCCGCCGCTCGCCGAGCCCAAGCTCGACCTGCGCATCGATGCGGCGACCGCCTCCGCCTATAAGGTGAAGGCCGGCGACTACATCCAGATCATCGATGTCGAGGGGCGGCAATGTTCCGACTTCCTCGCCTTCGATGCTGCCGCGCTGGAACAGGGCATCGAGAACGGGCTCGACGCCACCACCACCCATACGCTGATGGGCTCGGCGGCGCCCGGCCCCGGCCTCCACTCCAAATATTTCGATCAGACCCAGAAGCCGCTGGTCGAGGTGGTGCAGGATACCGTCGGCCGCCACGACACTTTCATGCTGGCTTGCAGCCCGAAATATTACGAGGACATGGGCTATCCTGGTCACGACAACTGCACCGAGAATTTCAATCGCTGCCTGGCGCCCTACGGCATCGCCCCGCGCAACGGCTGGCCGGCGATCAACTTCTTCTACAACACCTTTGTCGACGACACCGACGGCATCGGTCTCGACGAGCCCTGGTCACGGCCCGGCGATTACGTGCTGCTGCGCGCACTGACCGATCTGGTCTGCGCCAGCTCCTCCTGCGCCGACGATATCGATCCGGCCAATGCCTGGATGCCCACCGATATTCACGTCCGCGTCTACGACAAGGACAATCTGTTTCCGAAGGGGAAGGCCCACCGCATGACGCCTGACGCCCAGCCGCGCATGACGCGCGAAAGCGGCTTTTATCCGCGCTTTGCCGCGCTCACCCGGAAGTTCGAAGACTACAAAGGCTTCTGGCTGCCCACCTGCTTCTCCGACGTGGAGCCGATCGAGGAATATTGGGCCTGCCGCGAGAAGGCGGTGATCATGGATCTCTCCGCGCTTCGCAAATTCGAGGTGACCGGACCCGACGCGGAAGATCTCTGCCAGCTCGTCTCGACCCGCAATATCCGCAAGCTGAGCACCGGCCAGGTGGTCTACACCGCGTTTTGCTACGAGACCGGCGGCATGATCGACGACGGCACCGTGTTCCGCCTGGGCCAGAACAATTTCCGCGTCGTCTGCGGCGACGATTATCTCGGCATCTGGATGCGCAACATCGCGGCGGAGCGCAATCTGAAGGCTTGGGTGCGCTCTTCCACCGATCAGCTCCATAACGTCGCCGTGCAGGGGCCGAACTCCCGCGATATTCTCAAGGAGATCGTCTGGACCCCGCCGCATCAGCCGACCATGGAGGAGCTGAAATGGTTCCGCTTCACCATCGGCCGCATCGCCGACCAGCCGGTGGTGATTTCCCGCACCGGCTATACCGGCGAGCTCGGCTTCGAGGTCTGGTGCCATCCGGACGCCGCGCCCAAGGTCTTTGACGCCATCTGGGAGGCCGGCCAGCCTCTCGGGCTTCGTCCCTTCGGCCTGCTCGCCCTCGATATGGTGCGCATCGAGGCCGGGCTGATCTTCGCCGGCTACGAGTTCTGCGATCAGACCGATCCGGTCGAGGCGGGCATCGGCTTCACCGTGCCGAAGGAGATCGATCACAACGATGCCTTCATTGGTGCCGAGGCGATCGCCCGCCGCCGCGCCAATCCGCAGAAGAAGGCGGTGGGGCTCGAGATCGACAGCAATGACTGCGTCCATCACGGCGATCCGGTTTATATCGGCCGCATGCAGGTGGGCGTGGTGACCAGCTCGACCCGCTCCCCGATCCTGAAGAAGAACATCGCGCTGGCCCGCCTGGATATCTCCAAGGCGGAGCTCGGCACCGAGGTTGAGATCGGCAAGCTCGACGGCCATCAAAAGCGCATCAAGGCGACCGTCACCGGCTTCTGCCAATTCGATCCGAAGAAGGAGCGCGTGCGGGTTTAGCGCTGCTCTCTTAGAGGCGGAAGGCCGCACACACGACGGGCGCGAGCGTAAGCGAGACCCGGGGATAAAGGTTTCGGCTTTTTATCGCGTCGTCATGCCCGGACTTGATCCGGGCATCCACGCCGTTACGCCTCTGCAAGCTCAGGCGATCATGTCAGCGTTCGGAACGCGCTGCTCGGTAACGGCATGGACCCTCGGGTCAAGCCCGAGGGTGACAACTGAAGGGCCGGCGCGTTATTGCAGCGAGTAACAGGCACGGCGTGCTCCCTCCCCCTGGAAGGGGGAGGGTCGGGGAGGGGGTCTTGTGATTTGCAATAGAAGAGCGGGAGATCGACCCCCACCCGCGTTGGGCTCAGCCCAACGCGACCTCCCCCTTCTAGGGGGAGGTAAGCGCGAACCCCCTAAGCCGGGTTTGCGCCGGGCACGAACTGGTACAGCCAGGTCTCGGTCAGCGTCTCGCCGTCCAGCGCCACATAGCAGCGGATCTCCACCGGCTCGGTGCCCTCGACATTCAGGTCGAAGAAGGCACGCCAGCGATCGGTGCCCACCACCTTGATCACGTAAGGGTTCTCGATCTCGCCGCGTGAGGCGTCGATCACCGCATCCAGATCGAAGCGCTGCTCCAGCCGGTCCAGTGGACCGCCCTCGAAATCGATCACGAATTTCGTGGTGTTGGCCGGGCGCGGCTGGCCCGGAACGCCGCCCTGGCCGGTGCGGGTGGAGACCACCCGGCCGATGGTCGGCGCGCCGAACGGATCGCCCGCCACCCAATGCAGCCGGTAGGAAAACTTCAGCTCATCGCCCCCCTTGATCGGCTGGGCGGGTTTCCAATAGGCGCCGATATTGTCGTAGATCTCGTCGTCGGTGGGGATTTCCAGCAGGTGCACCTCGCCCGCGCCCCAATCGCCGATCGGCTCCACCCAGACGCTGGGGCGCTTATCGTAGAAGGTGCTGTCGTCCTCGTAATCGGCGAACAGCCGGTCGCGCTGCAATAGGCCAAAGCCGCGCGGATTTTCGTCGAGAAAGGCGCTGGTGCGCACCGTGGCAGGGTTGTTCAGCGGCCGCCAGATGCGTTCGCCCTTACCGGTCCACATCGCCAGCCCGTCGCTGTCATGCACCTCCGGGCGCCAATCGACGCCGTCCTTGCGGTTGGTCTCGGAGAACCAGAACATGCTGGTCAGCGGGGCGATGCCGAGCCGCTCGATGGGCTTGCGGACATAGAGGTCGGCCTCGATGTCCATCACCACCTCGTCGGGCTGCGAGATCAAGAAGCGATAGGCGCCGGTCACGCTCTCGCTCTCAAGCAGCGCATCGACCTCGACGGCACCGGCGCCGTCCTTCGGCTTGTGCAGCCAGAACTCGGAGAAACGCGGAAACTCTTCCGGCCGTGGCAGGCCGGTATCGACGGCGAGACCGCGCGCCGACAGCCCGTATTGCCGCTCCGGCCCTGCGGCGCGGAAATAGCTGGCGCCGAGGAAGGAGAGCCAGTCGCTCTTATTGTCCGGCTCCATCATCCGGAATCCGGCATAGCCCAGATCGTCGGGCAGCTTGTTGCGCAGCGAGCCGTCCTTGTAGCTGAACACATCAGGCGAATAGCGGATCTGCCGCGCCGCACCGTCCTCCACCGTGTAGAGCTTCACCGGCGTCTTGAAAAATTTCCCCTGGTGGAAGAGCTGGAAGGCGAAGGGGGAATCCTTTTCGCGCCACATCGTCTTCTCAGGATCGAAGGTGATCCCCTGATAGGCCTCGAAACCGAGCGTCTCCAGCACGTCTTCATGCGGGATCTTAGGCGCCACGTAGGGCTTCTCGGCCAGCGCCTTGGCCCGCTTCTTCAAGGCATCGAAGCTATACGGGGCTTCCTCGCCGAGCTGCAGCCCGCCATCCGCCGAAGCAGCCTCGGCTTTCGGCCAGGGCAGGCCGGCGCTGGCGAACAGCGCGGTCATGCCGATCAGAAGCTGCCGCCGGTCGGCGGTCAGATTGCCAAGAGGATCATTCTTGCGGTCCATACGGCCACCCTGCATGTTGCGGTCCCAATCTGGGGTTACGTCTTCGAAAACGGCGTTCGCGTGCGTGTTGCTGCGAGATCTTCCTCGCTGCGCCCGCCTCTTTGTCGGCGGCAAATGCGGCAAAACTTTCGCACCCGTGCAGCGGATCGGCGGCATGCGCCACGCCCTGTAAATCAAGGGAAACCAACGCCTATCCGGCCGAAAAGGTCCCTGCGACCTGAAACGCCTGCTGCTGTCCCGCCGGGGAGGGAGCCCGAAGTGTCGCTTTTTGCCCACGGCAGATGAAAATCATACGTGACCGCATCGCCTGTCCGGATTGCCACGGCGCTTCGTGGTAAGGTCGTGGCCAGAATCATAAAAGCGAATGAGGCTAGCCTGGCGACCGTTTTGGGGACGTGGAGTATGAGGCGCTTGCCTCGCGTTCCAAAGGGGTGAAGGGGGGCTTATGAGACGCGGGTTCCGTCTGGCCATCGCGGCCGTGTTGGTTTTTTTCGCATCGCCCGCGGCGGCGCAGGAGGGCAGCTCGGCGGATCTCGCCAAACAGCTCGCCAATCCGGTCGCCAACCTGATCAGCGTTCCCTTCCAATATAATTATGATTGCTGCTTCGGGCCGAAGGATGGCGATAAGAGCACCCTCAACATCCAGCCGGTGATCCCCTTCGGCATCTCCGAAGACTGGAACCTGATCACCCGCACCATCCTGCCGGTCGTCGGCGCCAGCTCGCCGGCCACCGGCGTCGATAGCGTGTTCGGTCTCGGCGACACGGTGCAGAGCTTCTTCCTCTCGCCGAAACAGACCAAGAGCGGCATCATCTGGGGTGTCGGCCCCGCCTTCCTCTGGCCCACCGGCACCGATGCCCAGCTCAGCGCCGACAAATGGGGTGTCGGCCCGACGGCGGTTGTGCTGAAACAGCAATCCGGCTGGACCTATGGTGTGCTCGCCAATCAGATCTGGTCCTATGCCGATACCGGCGGAGGTGCCACCAAGCCGGACGTCAACGCCGCCTTCCTGCAGCCCTTCCTGACCTATACCTGGCCGTCCTCGACCACCCTGGCGCTCAACACCGAGTCGACCTTCGATTGGCAAGCGAACGAGGCCACCATTCCGGTCAATCTGGCGGTCAGCCATATCTACAAATTCGGTGAGCAGCCGGTGCAGCTGCAATTCGGCGGCAGGGTCTATCTCGACCGGCCCGATGGCGGGCCCGATTGGGGCTTGCGCGCCACGGCGACCTTCCTGTTCCCGGAGAAATAGAGCCGTCGCTTACGCGGCGATAATTTCCCGTTCGGTCACGATCAGATCGGTCTTGATGTCGTGGTCTTGCGGATGGGTGGTCGGCAGCTCGCTCTCCGCATAACCGACACCGATGAAGCGCGTGCCCTGCGGCAGCGCCGCCAGGGTGCGGTCGTAGAACCCGCCGCCATAGCCGAGCCTATAACCCTCCCGGTCGAATCCCACCAAAGGCGCGATGACGATATCCGGCGTCGCCGACTCCGATGCGGCCGGAATCGGGATGTTCCAGCGCCCCTCTTCCATCTCCGCGTCCGGCTGCCAGAAGCGAAAGGAGAGCGGCATGGCCTTGCCCTCGATCACCGGCAGCGCCGCCTTTCCGCCGCGGGTGCAAACCGAAGCGAGCCAATCTCGCAGATCCGGCTCGCCGCGGAACGGCCAATAGGCGCTGACCGTCAATCCGGAGAGATCGGTGATTCCAAGCTGCGCGAAAGCCTTATCCAGCCCGGCCGCGATGGTCACGGCAGCATCGGCCTGTACAGCCGCGGGGATCTCCAGACGCGCAGCGATAAGCATCTCGCGTGCGGCTCTCTTCCAGCTTTTGATCTCGGCATCGTCCATGATCGACAGAAACCGTAAATCGCGGGAAGTGTGGGGTCCAAAAAAGTTGAGACCCTCAAAAAGGCTGGTCGGAGTGGCAGGATTTGAACCTGCGACCCCCTCGTCCCGAACGAGGTGCGCTACCAGGCTGCGCTACACTCCGCCTGTCAAAGAGGGTCCGTATATAGACGGTTGATTTTGCGGCTGCAAGCAGCCTCTCCCGGTTATGTGAAGTCTTCTGTCGCAGGGGGCGGGGAGGGAGGCTTCCGATAGGCTCAATCGTGCAAATCCCCCCGTTGCGGGCAAAACGGCCAGGCTGTATGGTCCGGCCCTCGCCGAGAGGAATCGCGAGTTTCCTCGCGATCGGGCCGGCCGGGCGCAGAATCGCCTGAGGTCCAAATTCCGATACAGCGATTGGGGCGTGGCCAAGTGGTAAGGCAACGGGTTTTGGTCTCGTGATCCCAGGTTCGAATCCTGGCGCCCCAGCCACCTCATATCGGGTGACCTCTCCGGTTCCTCCGCACATTGGCCGCAACGGCGCGCCGAAAATCCCGCAATTCCACCACGCATCGACCTTTCGCGCAGGCACAGTGCGACGAGAGGAAGCTCTCACGCCCGTCGCGGCCTACGCATCATCGGCGTCGCTATCGCGCAGCGGCTCCGTCGCCCGGCGCAGCTTGATGAAGGCGTAGAAATAGCCGAGCCAGAGCAGGACGGAGAGGCCGTAGAAGGCGATGGTGCGCCACGACCACCACGGCCATGAGCCGGATGGGCCGATGGCGATCACATTGGGGTACCAGGTGAACAGCGTGGAGCGCCACCGATACCACATGACGGTCATCTCGGTATCGCGCTCCTGCGCGGTCTTGGCGTCGTTGAAGACGCGCTCGCTATTGCGCTTCAACCACCACCAAGAATCGTCGTTGATCAGCTCAAGCCCCCGATCGGACCGGTTGCGCATGTAGATATATTCGACATCGGTGGTATGGCCGCGGGCGTCGGGATCGCTGCGGCGCACTTCGGTTCCGGTGATGATCCCGGTGGTCCATGTCGGGCGGGCGTATTCCCATCCAAACCACAGCGGAACGCCCACCACGAGTGCGACGATGGCGACAACGGGAGCCCCCTGGCGCCATAGGATGAAGGCGAGCAGCAAAATCGCGGCGAGGACGATGTAACCGAAAGACAAATAAGCCTCGAGCATGCCGCAAACCCCTACCGCAAATGAGACTCGAAACGGTCGAGCCGCCGCATCTTTTGCCCGCCGCCGTGCTGCTCTTCGTGTTGCGGCTGGCAGGAGGATGTTAGACGCTTATTTGAGCCGAAGGAATTGTCCGCGCCATGTCATGAGACGAGATTAGCTGGGCTACCAAAGAGCTTCCCAGCCATTTTCAGGCCGGACTACCGAGATCCGTTCGTGCTCACCTCCCAGCACAGCCACCCCATATCGGGTGGCCGCGTTCTTGCGGTGTGTGAGCAATTTTCTGCCTCCCGCGCCAACCGGACATGCCGCCAACCATTCAGCCGTGGCATACTTGCCGAAGACAAGTCGTTCGGGCGATGCCATCGTCATGCTGAATATCAAACGCACGTTTTGGGGGGCCTTCGCGCTCCTGACCATCCTATGGTTCCTCGCCGAGCCGTCGGTGTTTCAAGCGGACAACTTCCGCGCGGTTCGCTCTGCAGTCATGCAGTATAGCGGTGTCATCGCCATCGGCGCGATGTGCCTGGCGATGGTCTTGGCGCTTCGGCCCCATTGGCCCGAGCGGTGGTTCGGCGGCCTCGATAAGATGTACCGCCTGCATAAATGGTTTGGCATCGCCGTCCTTGCCGTCGCCGTTGTTCATTGGCTCTGGGCGAAAGGGCCGAAATGGGCGGCGGGTTGGGGATGGTTTACCCCGGGCCGTCACGGGGTTCGCTCCCCGCCCGGCAATGCAGTCGAGGCAACGTTCCGCAGCCTGCGCCACACGGCCGAATCCAGCGGCGAATGGGCATTCTATGCCCTCGTCGTGCTGCTCGTGCTCGCCCTTATTCGCTACTTTCCTTATCGGCTGTTTCATAAGACCCATTGGCTGATCGTGCCGGCTTATCTCGTGCTGGTTTTCCATTCGGTCGTTCTGATGGATTTCAGCTATTGGACCGCGCCCATCGGCTGGGTGATGGCGGTCTTGCTGGTCGCGGGGGCATGGGCCTCTCTCGTCGCCCTCTTCGGGCGGATCGGGGCCGATCGCCAGGTGCCGGGCGAGATCGCCTCGCTGCAATATTATCCGGGCGTGCGGGCGCTCGAGATCGGGATCGACGTGTCGCAAGGCTGGCCGGGCCATAAGTCAGGCCAATTCGCCTTCGCCACCTCGGACGCGGCGGAGGGCGCGCATCCCTACACGATCGCCTCCGGCTGGGACGACAAGACCCGGCAGATCGCCTTGATCGCCAAGGAGCTTGGCGATCATACCAGCCGTCTGCGCGAGCGGCTTGCTGTTGGGCAGGCGATGAAAATCGAGGGCCCCTATGGCTGCTTCACCTTCGACGACGATCGTCCGCACCAGATCTGGATCGGAGGAGGCATTGGGATCACGCCCTTTATTGCCCAGATGAAGCATCTGGCGGCGCTGAGAGCAGAAGCACAGGGCGGGCAACGACCGCAAACCATCCATCTGTTTCACTGCACCCCCGATGCGGACGAGACGGCGTTCGCCAAGCTCACGGCCGACGCCAAGGCGGCCAATGTCGTTCTGCATTTGATGCTCGATTCGCGCGACGGTCTCCTGACCGGGGAGCAGATCCGAAGCACGGTTCGCCAATGGCAAGAGGCCAGCATCTGGTTCTGCGGGCCGGCCGGCTTCGGCCATGCGCTGCAAAGCGATTTCGCCGCTCATGGATTTCCGGTGGCGCAGCATTTCCATCGCGAGCTCTTCAACCTGCGGTGAGATCGATCCCAAATTAACGCATCTGCGCGACCCTTCCAGGTTGCATGTTTGCTCCCTACAATGCGTAATGTGGCTGGTCGGGCATGGATCTTCGCGGTCCGGTCTAGGGGGAAGGGGAGAACCACATGCGTGTTTTGAGTTTGCTGCCGGCTCTGGCGCTGATCGCGTCTACGCAGGCGTTTGCCTATGACGGGCTGGAACAGGATTTCGCCGTCTGCACCCAGGGGAACGACAGCGCCGAGGTGGTGAAGGCGTGCACGCGGCTGATTGACAATGCCGCAGCGGAGAACGCCACCACGGGCATGTTTTATGGCCTGCGAGCGGCCAATAATAACGACCCGGCGCAGAACTGTTCCGACGCCCGAAAATCCTTGGATCTGGCCGAGGATGACGCGATCAAGCAACTCTCCCAACAGCTCATCGATGCGAATTGCTGAGGGAAGTTCTCTGCACCGACCTGGGATGCGCTTTCCCGTCACCCTGCGTCGCAGCTTGCCTTGGCAAACGCCGTCCCGAAGGGCGATAGTCGCCAAGTGATTCCGCTGTCGGCATATTCCTGGAAGAACGGCGGACTGGAAGGCCGGACGTGTCGGAAAAGGTCAGAATTGGGCGCTCTAGGCGCAAACGCGGTTCCGCGGAGCAGTTGAACGAAGCGCCTGCCATCATCCCCGGCGCGTCGATCTCGAATGTGAGTTTCGAGGAGGGGGTGGGCGCTGCGATCCGGCGAAGCCGTCAGCAGCGCAGCCTGAAGCTTAGCGACGTCGCGGACGCCGCCGGTATCTCCGTCGCCATGCTGAGCCGCATCGAGCATGGCCAGTCGGTGGCGAGCCTCACGCTTCTGGGGCGGATCTGCGCCAGCCTCGGCGTCGATCTCTCAAGTCTCATCGCCGACGTGGAGCAGGCCCAAGCCAAGGGCGCGGCCGAGCTCCTGAAAGCGGCGGATCAGACCGAGGTGGTGCGGGCCGGCACCAAGCACGGCCATACTTATCGGCTGCTCTCCCATCTCAGCGAGCCGGGCAAAGCCTTCGAGCCATGTCTGGTGAAGATGGACAAGAACAGCGAAGCCTATCTCCGCTTCCAGCATCCGGGCACCGAGTTCATCTATATGCTTGAGGGCCGCATGGCCTATCGGGTGGGCGAGGCCACCTTCGTCCTCGAGCCGGGCGATGCCTTCACCTTCTCAGCCTCGGTGCTGCATGGGCCGGAGGAGATCCTGGACGATCGGGTGCTGTTTCTCAGCGTCATCGCCTGATCGTGCGCCCCGCGAAAAAAAGTGCCGCGGGGAAGGGGCCCGCGGCACGCCCGTCATCCCCAAAGGGTATGACGGAAGCAGTCTCTCCTAGAAGGTTCGCCTAGAAGACCTTGGCGAGGCGAAGCGTCCCGCGAAAATCCTCGGCAAACCCACCCTCGGTTTTGAAGTCGTGGGAGATGTCACCCAGAACCTGGAATGTCGGGGTGAGGAACTTGGAAAGCTCCAGACGGCCCTGGTCGCGCTCGGTGGCGTTGCCCGTCGCCACGCCGCCCACATATTCGTCACCGCCCATCTGCTTCTGATAGCCGATGGCGACGTTCCAGGTCGGTGCGAAGTCGTAGTTCAGCCAGGCTTGGAACTGGTAGGTATTGTCCTGAGTCAGCGTCAGGCTACCGCCGCCGGCATCGTTATTGTCGCCGTACCAGATGATGTCGTAGGTGAGCTGCATCCCGAATTTTTCGGTCAACCCCTGATACCAACCGAATTGAAGATCGAGCTTCCATCGGTTCTCGCCGAGATTGACCGGCGAGGATTCGTCGTACTGCCCGAGCGGAAGTGTCAGGAACGGCTCGATAGCGAGATAGGTCTTGGTCTCGTCATTGGCATACGGCCAGAGCGCTGCCGCAACGACCGGATCGCCGAACCCCGTCGAATCCCCAAGATCGACCCCGCCCAGCTCCGCGTTGTAAAGCGTGCCGACCGGCAACACGCCTTGGACAACCGCCTTCATGCCGGCGACTTCGGTGTAATGCACATAGCGGGCGAGCGAGACGAAGGAGTCCAGATTGGTCCCCGCCGACGTCTTGTTACCCGACTTGTCGACATACTCGCTGCGCGTTCCGTAGATGTTGTAGTTGAGGAAAAGATCGGTTCCATCGGGCAACGGGACCCAGTCGTGTGAGTTCACATCGATGGCATGACCGGGCTGGGCGCTGAGCATCACGGCGCCAGCTGCCAGTACCCCGCAAATCGTCTGCTTCACCCGTGTTGCCGCCCGTCGGCGACTCGCATCCCCGGCATTTTCGCTGCGTCCTGAAACTTCGATTTCCTGCTTTCGTCGGCACTCTGCGAACCGCTCGCAGCGGTCGCACTTACAGTTGGCTTTCATAACGTCCCCCGAGTTCTGTTTGGCTCTTTTGGGGCACTTCCCCGCCCGACTCCGTATTGCGTTTGGTGCAAGCGGTTTGTGCCTGCGGCAAATCATGCATGGGTGTCCGGCGTTGAAAATCGGTCGGTTGACGTATTGCGAGCCTTGCGACCTGCCGCGAATGATCGGGCCATCGAATTCACCGCCTTCGCAGCGATCAGCCCAACGGGAGCAGGAACATGGCAGGCGACATCACACGCAGATCGGTCAATCTGGGGCTTGGAGCGGCATTGGCGTCGACGCTCGCGGCGCCCTTCATTTCGCGCCGGGCCTTCGCCTCATCGAAGCCGATTCTGCTCGGCGTGCCCGCCACCTCGACCGCCGCCGTCGGCGCCGCCGACCATGGCGATCACATCAACGGCACAGCCATCGCGGTCGACGAGATCAATGCCGCGGGCGGCATTCTCGGGCGCCCCTTGAAGCAGGTCGTGATCGATTTCGATCCGCTGTCGCCGGAAAGCAGCAAGCAGGCGATCGCTGCCTGCATCGACGCCAAGGTCGACGCCATCTCCAACCCTTACATGCTGCCGCCGCTGCCGGCGATGGACGTCTCCTCGCAGTATAAATGCCCCTTCCTGCACGGCTCGGCGAACCGCGTCTCCTCCGAAGCGGTGAAGGACGATCCGGAGAAATTCGGCCATGTGTTCATGGCCACCAGCGCCGAGGTCAATTACGGCTGGACCTTCCCGCAATGGCTGGCGCATGCCGAGACCAAGGGCGGCTGGACCCCGAAGAACCGCAAGATCCACATCGTCCAGGAGCAGATCGCCTACACCCAGACGATCTCCAAATGCGCCCAAGAAGCGATCAAGAAGGACGGCAAGTTCGAGATCGCCCGCATCACCGATATCCAATATCCGGTGCAGGACTGGGCCACCGTCATCCGCGAGCTAAGAGAGGTGGATGCCGGCATGATCATCATCGATCACTGGGTCGCCGCCGAGCTTGCCGGCTTTGCCACGCAGTTCGTCTACGACCCGGTGCCCGACTCGCTCGTCTACCTGCAATACGGGCCCTCGCAGCCCGAATTTCTCACCCTGTGCGGCCCGGCGGCGAACGGCTTTTGCTGGAGCACGGTGACCGGTGTCTATGCCGACGAGAAGGGCATGGCGTTCCGCAAGAAATATCAGGAGCGGTTCCCCGGCGTGATGGGGCTCGTCTACACCGGCCTCGGCTACGACGTCCCCTTCATGCTGAAGAATGCCTGGGAGGCGGTCGGCGATCCGCGCAAATTCGCGGAGGTGAATGCCTGGCTTAAGGCCAATCCCTATCGCGGGGTGTGCGGCCACTACGACATGAACAACCCGTATCAGGAGACGCGCCACTTCCCCGATAACGGGTTCGATAGTCTGCAGGTCCCCGAGCTCGATAAGGGGCAGTCGCAGTACTACTGCCAGATCCAGGATCAAGAGCACAAAATCATCTTCCCCGACGAGCTGGCGCAGGAGAAGATCAAGCCGGCGCCGTGGTGGTCCTGATGGCACGCGGTATTCGCAAAGAAGGCGCCTCGGCGAAAGAGGCCAGAGCGCCGGTCTTCGCCTGCAGCGGAATCGCCCTCGATCTCGGCGGGCGGGAGATCCTCAGCGACATCAATCTTCACGTCCATCAGGGCGAGGTGCTGGGGATCATCGGTCCGAACGGTGCCGGCAAGACCAGCCTGTTCGAGGTGCTCTCGGGGCGCATGCGTCCGAAGAAGGGAGCCGTCACCTTCAAGGGCAACGACATCATTCCCCTGCCGCTGCATAAACGGGCGCGGCTCGGCATCGCGCGCACCTATCAGACGCCGGTGGTGCCGGACGAGCTCACCGTGGGGCAAACCTTCAAGGCGGCGCGCCAGGCCTACAAGCCGTATCTCACCAAGCACGATGCCGAATACGGCGCCGACCTGGTGGGGCTGACGGTGGACGACGATACGCCCACCCCGCAGCTCGATACGTTCAGCCGGCGCAAGCTGCTGCTGGCCTGCCTGCTGATGCGCGAGCCCTCGATCCTGCTGATGGACGAGCCCGCCGCCGGGCTGATCAATTCCGAGATCGACGAGATCGACCATCTCCTGCGGCTCCTCTCCAAGGAGATGAACATCGCCATCATCATCGTCGAGCACCGGATCGAGCTGCTCAGCACCATCGCCGACCGGGTGATGGTGATGGATGCGGGCGAAGTGATTTCCGACGGGCTGATCGACGATGTGCTGCAGGACCCGCGCGTCCATGCAGCCTATTTCGGCACCGACGATCCAGGCTCGGAAAACGAGTCCGCGATCGACGGTCCGCTTCTCTAAGGGGCGCGTCATGCACGGCACGGTTTCAGCAAATCCCGCACCCGAAGAGCCCAAGCCCGGCGCTCCTGCGGTGCTCCACATCTCCCAGCTTTCGGCCGGCTACGGCCCGATGCGGGTGATCCACGATCTAGATCTGATTGTCGGCGCGGGCCAGCGCATCGGCCTCGTCGGCCTCAACGGCCACGGCAAGTCGACGCTCTTTTATGCCATTGCCGGACTGACCGGCTGGCAGCGTGGCTCCATCAAGCTGAACGGCAAGGAGGTCGGCCGCAATCGCAGCCAGGGCCCGGGCCGCTACACCCATCTGGTGGTGCGCTCAGGCCTCGCTCTGATCCCGCAAGGCGATGAAATCTTTCACGGTCTTTCGGTCGAGGAGCATCTCGATTCCGGTGCCTTCACCGCGGAGTCTTGGCGCGATCGCGCCAACCGCAAGGACCGGGTGCTGACCATCTTTCCGCATCTGAAGACGCTCCTGACCGTGCCGGTCGGGAGGCTGTCCGGCGGCGAGCGCCGCATGGTCTCCATCGGACGCGGGCTGATGACCGACGCATCGCTCTTCCTCGTCGACGAGCCCTCGCTCGGCCTTGCGCCGAAGATCGGCCGGGCGGTGATCGATGCGCTGATGGAGATCGATCTCGGCAACTCGGCCATGGTCATCGCCGAACAGAATGTTGCGTTGCTCGAGGGGCGGGTCGACCGCGTGATCGGCATGCATGTTGGGAAGCTGACGGGCGAGGCCTCTGCGGCTCTCAGCCTGTCCGGAAAAGAAAAGGGCTGAGCGGTGGATATCTGGTTCGTCATCAGCAATGCGATCGTGCTCGCCACGATCTACGGCACCCTGGCCATCGGCATCTCGATCACCTGGTCGAGCTTGGGGCTGCTGAATCTCGGCTACGGCTTCGTCTTCGCCTTCTCCGGCTACGGCGCCTGGCTGACCGCGCAATATATCTCGCCCTGGGGCGGGGCGGTGCTTGCCGGCGGCATCCTCTCCGGCGCGCTCTGCGGCGTGCTGATCAATGCGCTCGCCTTCATTCCCATTCACGACAAGCCGAACTTCACCATGCGCGGCATGATCGCCACGTTGGCGATCAACCTGATCGGCACCCAGGCGCTGCTCTGGTGGTTCGGGCCGCGCTCCAAAAGTCTTCCGCCGATCTTCGGCTACTGGAAGGTCTCGCTCGGAGATTTGGTGCTGACCGGCGACAAGATCGGCAGCGTCGTCACCGCGATCCTCATGCTGGTCATCGTGCTCCGCTGGATGCAGAGCAGCCGGCGCGGGCTTGAGATCCGGGCCATGATGATGAACCCCCACGCCGCCTCCATCGTCGGTATCGGCGTGCGGCAGACTTCGTTCTTCGTCATGTCCATCACCGGCGCCCTGGCGGGTCTCGCCGCGGTGCTGCTGTCGAACACCTATTACATCTCACCCTTCGGCGGTCTGACCCCGATGATCAAAGGCGTCAGCATCGCCCTTTGCGGCGGGCTGGGCAGTGTCCGGGGCGCGGTCATTGCCGCCATCATCCTCGGATTCAACGAAGCAATCACCAATGTGACGATCGGGGGAAGATACGTGCTGATCACGCAGTTCCTCCTGATCATTGCCATTCTCCTGGTGCGGCCGCGCGGCATTGCCGGCCTGCTGGACCGGGCGCGGGAGGCTTAGGCGATGTCGGAGACCAACGAAGTTAAATGGCGCAATCCGCTGGCGGTCTGGCCGGGCGGCAAGGAGATCGAAGAGCTCCCGACCAATGCCTGGCACAGCCATCAGGATGTCTGGCGCGCGAGGCGGGAATCCAAGACCAAGCTCTATCCCGTCGGCCGCTTGCGCTACTGGTACAAATTTGCAGGGCACGGCGGACGCCTCTGGAGCCGCATGCGCTATTGGCCGACGCGCCGGCGCGTGCTGGATGTCCGCGGCGAATATAACCGCAAGACCCTGCAGCGCGAGAAGACCGTCGCCGACCGGCGGCCGATTTACTGGCTGCTCTGTCTGGCGGCTCTGGCCATCGCGCCGCTGCTCGCCCCGTCGAACATGCAGTACACGCTGCTCGTCGCCGGCGCGACCTTCGGCATCTATGCGGCGATCAATCTGTGCTGGAATCTGGTGATCGGCATCGGCGGGATCTTCTCCCTCGCCACCTATTCCATCGTCGGAACCTCCGCCTTCATAACCGCCTATCTGTCGATCCAATACGGCTTCTCATGGTGGATGCTGGCGCCGATCGGTGCCGTGGTGGGGCTTCTCTTCGGTGCTGTCATCGCCTTTCCGGCCACTCGCCTCGACGGCTTCTATTATGCGCTGCTGACTCTCGGCCTGAACGAGCTCTGCCGGGTCTATTTCACCACCTCCAGCGAGTTCGGCGGCTCCAATGGCGGGCTCTACGGCGCCGATTCCTATATCCCCGATAGCTGGTCTTCGGATCACCAGCTTCTGCTCGGCTATTACGCCTGCTTCGGTCTGATGCTGGCGGCGCTGTTTCTGCACCGCTTCGTCGGCGGCAGACGGATCGGACGCTTGCTGCGCATGGCGCCCGAAAAGCGCGAGGCCTTCGCCGAGGCGACCGGCGTCGATTTCCGCCGCGCCCGCGTCTGGATCTTCCTGATCTACGCCGCGGCGCTGGGCTTCATCGGCGGCTTCTACGTCACCAATTTCGGCGGCGTCTCCTTCTCGATCTTCAGCTTCGATGCCGTGCTGCTCGGCCTCGCCATGCTGGTGATCGGCGGCATCGGCCGCCCGGAGGGTGCGGTCGCCGGTACGCTGATCGTCGTCTTCCTCGACAAGGTGATGCTGGGGCTCGGACCGCTACGCCTGGTGCTGGTCGGACTGATCGCGCTTCTGGTGGTGCTGTATCTCCGCAACGGCCTGTTCGGCATCAAGACCCAGTTCCGCGCCTGGCGCGACAAGAAGAAGAGCGAGCACCGCTCCACCCGCGCCGAGAAGGGCGGCGAGATGCTGCCCGAGGAGGCGACGGAGACCGACGACAAGGGCATCGTCTACGCCCGGCGCTTCGACAAGATGACCCGCGATCACCTGAAGACCTTGGTCTCGCCGGAGATCATCGAGGAACACCGCGTCACCCTGAACGGCCAGCATAGCGATGCGTTGGAGCGGCTGCTGATCTACTTCCGCACCCGCGAGCAGGTCGAGAAATACGGCATCCTCAACGTGGTGCCGTTCAAGAACTACCGCATCGTCGCCTTCTCCGGACATAAGGGCGTCCCGCCCCGTCTGGTCGAGGACCGGATCTATCCCTCTTACGACGCTGCCTGCCACGGCGTGTTCCTGCGCCGCGTTCAGGACCTGCTGGAATCGTGAGCTTGGCGATGACGCGCGAAAAAACCGACAGGAAGCGAGCAATGGGGAACGTCGAGATTTTTGGCTACACCGACAAGATCTCGGTGAAAGCGGGGGACGCGATTCAGTTCCACGTCAGCACCGAAGGCACCGAAGAGGTGGAGGCACAGCTGGTTCGGCTCATCCATGGCGATGAGCATCCGGACGGGCCGGGCTTCATTGAGGAGGAAGTTGACTGCATGGCCAACGGCACATGGGCCGTCGCCAAGCAGTTTACGCAAGTCGGCACCTTCCTGGAGGTCGACGATCCGGAAAACCGTCTTGCGCTAGAGGGCAGCTTCACCTTGTGGGCCTTTATCCGGCCGGGCTGGCCGGACTCCGGAAAACGCCAGACCATCCTCGGCCGCTGGGATGCGGCGACCGGAGATGGCTACGGTCTCGGGATCAACGAGGACGGCCGGCTGGAATTCTGGCTGGGCTGGGACGGCGAGATCGACCGGCTGGTCGCGGACGAGAAGCTGCATCTGCAGATGTGGTATCTCGTGGCCGTCAGCTTCGATGCCGTAACCAAGCGCGCGACGCTTTATCAAGAGGGCGTCGGCAACAGCTACAACAGTTTGCTGGGTGAAGTTGCGGCGCTGCCCTACGCCTCCCATCCCTCCGGAGAGCTGCGGCTTTCCCAGCAAAACCTCACGCAAACCCCGTTCCTCATCGCCGGTGCCCGCGACCGGTCCGAAGAGCACGGCGATTTCGTCGGTGCGCTTTACTGGGGCAAGATCGACCGCTGCGGTGTCTACGGTAGAGCGCTTGGCCGCGAAGAACTCGATGCGATCGGAGCAGGAGAAGCGCTGCCGAAGGACGACGTGGTCGCGGCCTGGGATACCAGCCTTGGCTACACCGATCGCGGCATTGGCGATCTTGTCGTCGACACTGGTCCCTACGGTCTCGACGCCAAGGGCTATAACCGTCCGGTCCGCGGCAAGACCGGCTGGAACTGGACCGGCTTCACCGATTGCTTCCGGCTGGCGCCCGAGGAATTCGGCGGGATCGAGTTCCATGCCGATCAACTGGTCGACTGCAAATGGCCGGCCGCCATGTCTCTGAAATTGCCGAAGTCCCTGCGCAGTGGCGTCTACGCCATGCGCCTGCGGGCGGGCGAGGGCGCCGGCTTGCGCGAAGAGCATATCGTCTTCTTCGTACGGCCGGCCAAACCGTCCGCCCGCATTGCTTTCGTTTTCCCGACGGCGACTTACCTTGCCTTCGCCAACGAGCAGATGAGCTTCGACGATCCTCAGCGGCAATCGGTGATGGGCCGTTTCCCGATCGTCTCGGAGATCGATATCGAGCTCTACCGGCGCGGCGAGTTCGGGTTGTCGACCTACGACAAGCACGCTGACGGCGTCGGGGTCGTCTACAGCTCTTACCGCCGGCCGATCCCCAACATGAGCCCGAAATACCGGACGCCGAGCCTGGATGTGCCGTCGGGCCTGGCGGCGGATCTCTCCATCACCGCCTGGCTGGAGCATCACGGCTATGCCTACGACATCCTGACTGACGAGGATCTCCACCGCGAAGGGCTCGATGCATTGGCGCCCTATGCCTGCGTCCTCAGCGGCACGCGCCCGGAATATTGCAGCGAGCGCATGCTGGACGCGGTGGAAGACTATATCGCCGAAGGCGGCCGCTACATCTACATGGGCGCCAACGGCTTCGTGCACTCTTGCGGCTTCCGAGACGACGAGCCGTGGGCTCTAGAGATCCGCCGCCGCGACGACGGCTACAAGACCTGGGCCTCGGCCCATGGCGAGCAATATATGGCGACAGACGGCATGCGCGGCGGTCCGTGGATGCCGCTCGGCCGCCCGCCACAGAAGCTCGTCGGGATCGGACTCTCCGGCCAAGGCGCCGGCAGCAGCGAGTTCTACCGCCGCATGCCCGACAGCTATCACCGTATGTCGAGCTGGATCACCAAGGGCGTAGAGGGAGAGATCATCGGCGATACCGGCCTTGCCGATGGCGGCGCGGCGGGGCTTGCGCTCGATCATTACGAGCACACCCTCGGCACGCCACCCCACACCAAGATCATCGCCTCCTCCGGCGGCCACACCGACGTCTATGCGGTGAACCAGCAGATCGTGCTTTACGCCTATCTGGGCCTTTACGGCTCCCACGATTCCCGGGTGCGGGCGGACATGACCTATTTCACCGCGCCCAATCACGGAGCGGTGTTTGCCTGCGGCTCGATCGCCTTCGGCCAGGCTCTCCCGGTCGACAATTTCGAGAACAACGCCGGCAAGGTGCTGGCCAATGTGCTCGACGCCTTCGTCGAGCCGGGGCGGCTCCCCGGCTGGGCATGGATCAGCGAAGAGAAGCAGTGGCGCTAACGGCGCCACGCAACAGAAGAAGGATGCTGACATGCGGCCTTTAGAATCGGACACGTCCCAAGACCGCGAAGTCGTCTATCGGGAGCGCTTCGACAGCTATCGGCGCGACTTCCTGAAGACGCTGGTCACGCCGGAAGTCATCGAGGAGCACAAGCGCTCCCCGTTCGGACAGCACAGCGAACCGCTGGAGCGTCTGCTGATCTATTTCCGCCAGCAGCCGCTTGCCGACAAATACGCGGTCAAGGTGGTGACGCCGTTCAAGGCCTACCGGCTGGTGGCGATGTCGGGCCACCGGGGCGTGGCGCCGAGGCCGGTCGGCGACGAGGTCTTCCCGACCGCGAAGGAAGCCTGCCACGGCGTCTTCCTGCTCCATATCCAGGACCTGCTGGAATCGTAGAACGCGCCCTAAAAATGCGCCGCCCCAAAAAATGCACCGCCCCAAGGGGCGAGGATCACAGAATTTTAGAGTGAGCTGAAATGGCCCAAGTCAAGGTATTCGGATATTCGGACAAGCTGTCTCTCAAGGTGGGGGAGGAGGTGCAGATCCATGTCAGCGCCGACGGCACCGACACGGTCGATGCGCAGCTGGTTCGGCTGATCCATGGCGACGAGCACCCGGACGGTCCCGGCTTCATCGAGGAGGAGGTCGATTGCGAGGCAAACGGCGTCTGGGATGTGGAGAAGCAGTTCACCCAGGTCGGCTCGTTCCTGGAGGTCGAGGATCCGGCGAAGACCCTGGCCCTCGACGGCAGCATTACCCTGCATGCCTTCATCTGGCCGCGCACGCCGGAGATCGGCCATCGCCAGTGCATCTTGGGCCGCTGGGATAACCGGCGGAATTTCGGCTATTGCCTCGGCATCAACCGCACCGGACGGCTCGAGTTCTGGGTCGGCCGTGGCGACGAGATCGACTATGTCGAGGCCGAGGTGCCGCTGCAGGAGCAGGTCTGGTATTTCGTCGCCGCCACCTTCGACACCAAGACCGGCAAGGCGACGCTTTATCAAGAGGGCGTGCCGAACCGCTATAACAGCCGGCTCGGCAGGGTGACGCCCATCGACTACCGCTCCCACGTCTCCGAGGTGTTCCGCTTCCGCCAGAAGAATCTCGACGAGACGCCGTTCCTGATGGCGGGTTCGCGCGATTGGCATGAACTGCGCGGCGACTTCGTCTCCCAGCTCTATTGCGGCAAGATCGACCGTTGCGGCGTCTACGACCGGGCGCTCGGCCGAGCAGAGCTGGATGGGCTGCGCCAAGGCGGCGAGCCCCCGGCGGAAGGGCTGGTGGCCTACTGGGATACCACCGTAGGCTATACTGATCGCGGTATCGGCGATGAGGTCGTCGATACCGGACCCAACCGCCTCAACGCCTATGGTTATAACCGGCCGGTGCGCGCCATGACCGGCTGGAACTGGACTGCGCGCAATGACTGCTTCCGCCTCGCACCGGAGCAATATGGCGGCATCGAGTTTCACGACGATGCGGTGATCGACAGCAATTGGAAAGTTACTGCCAAGTTCAAGCTGCCGGAGAAGATCCGCAGCGGCGCTTATGCCATGCGGCTTCGCAGTGGCGATGGCACGGGGCTCGCCGAGGAATATGTCGTGTTCTTCGTGCGGCCGAAAAAGCCGACCGGACGCATTGCCTTCCTATTCTCCACCGCGACCTATCTCGCCTATGCCAATGAGCGCTTCGCCCTCGACGGCAGCATCGTGCAGCCGATGGGCGGGCAGCCGCCGACGATCACCGAGCCGGATATCGAGATGTACAAGAATCCGGAGTTCGGCCTCGGCGCCTACGACCACCACGCCGACGGGGCGGGCGTCTGCTACACCGGCTATCACCGGCCGCTGCTCAATATGCGTCCGAAATACCGCATCTCCGCCTTCGGCATGCCGTGGAACTTCCCCGCCGACCTCTCGGTCGTCGCCTGGCTGGAGCATAAGGGCTACGACTACGACATCCTTACCGACGAGGACATCCACTACGAAGGCGCCGCGGCCATGGCGCCGTATAACTGCGTCCTCAACTCCACCCATCCCGAGTACTACTCGGAGAATATGATGGACGCGACGGAGGACTATATCGCCGGCGGCGGCCGCTATATTTGCGTCGGCGCCAACAGCTTCTGCTGCAATGTCGCTTTCCGCGACGATGACCCGACGGTGATGGAATGCCGCAAGGTCGGCGGCCACTGGAAGGCCTGGCTCGCCCAGCCCGGCGAATATCATATGGCGACCACCGGCCAGATGGGCGGGCTGTGGAACAAGATCGCCCGCTACGGCCAGAAGATCGCCGGCGTCACCATGGCCGGCGAGGGCTTCGCCCATTCCAGGCCATACGAGCTGATGCCTGACGCCTTCGATCCCGAGCTCGCCTGGATCACGAAAGGCATCGAGCCCGGCGAGCTGATCGGCAATTTCGGGCTCGGCAATGGCGGCGCGGCAGGCATCGAGCTTGATCGCTATCATCTCGATTTCGGCACCCCGCCCGATACCAAGGTGATCGCTTCCTCCGGCGGGCATCCGGACAATTACGTCGCCATGGACGAGGAGGGTGCCTACGCCCATCAGGGCTTCTCGGGCACCCATAACCATGAGCTCCGCGGCGACTTCACCTTCTGCCCCTCCCATAATGGCGGAGCGGTGGTCGCGACCGGCTCCATCGCTTTTGGCATGGCGTTGCCGATCAACAATTTCGACAACAACGTTTCCACGCTGCTCGGCAATGTGGTGGATGCCTTCGCCGAGCCGGGGCCGCTGCCCGGCGCCAAGGAGAAGGTCGCAGTGGCGGCAGAGTAAGCCTGCCTCCTGCAAAGTCCGATCGACGAGAGACACAGCTCTTCAGGCGTCATGCGCATGGAGAGACGGGGAGACGGTCTGCCGTCTCCCCGCACCCGCTTATCGGCTGCCTACGGGCTCTCGGCGAGCAGCAGCCCTTCGGAGACCGCCATGGCGGCAAGCTTGGCCCGCGAGAAGCAGCCCATCTTGTCCAGGATATGCTCCACATGGGTGGAGACGGTGCGTGCCGAGATGAACAGCATCTCCGAGATCTCCGGGTTCGATGCGCCGCCGGCGACGAGATACAGCACCTGAAGCTCCCGCATCGATAGTCCGTAAGGCCAAGTGGTCAGCTCCTCGGTGACGAGCCTGGCATTGCCGTGGCATGGCGTGATCGTCACCCGGTGGCACATCCCCTCATCGTCGGGCCAGAGGAAGCGTTCGGGCAGGCGGCCCTGCGGTTTCATGATCAGGTGCCTGAGCGCGCCATTCTCGCCGAGATGCGGTCCCTCGGAGCGGTTCGGCAAGCAGAAGGTCGAGCCGTTCGGCGAGATCACCAGGGCGAAGGCGCCGGGCGCCATGGTCTCAGCAAAGACGCGCGGTATGCGCAGCTGATCGCAGAGCTCTGCGAGCAGGGGGCGGAAGCGTTCGACGATCATCCGCCGTTCGCTGGTTGCTTCGGGAGGCTTCACCCAGCTCATATGGATGGCGCCGGTATAACGGCCGTCGGGCAGCCGAAGGCACATGGTGGAGCCTTCCTGGAAACCGTCCGGTATCAGGTAGTCCTGCGCCGACTCGGTATCGGAGAAGTCGAAGCTCCAATCCTCGCGGTAATCGCACCAGCGCAACGAGCGCGGATCGTGGAGATGCGCCAGAGCAAACGCGCGATTGTTCTGCACGAAGGCGTCGTTCACATGCTCCAGCGTCCGCAGCGAATATCCCTTGTTGGCGAGAGTCTCGTGACGATGGGTTCCGGAAAGGGGATTCCAGGTCGTCAGAGAAATCGCCGCGCAGTGCACCAGATCCTGCACGAGACCGATAATATGCTCGGCATTCTCGGTGATCTGGGCCTCAGGATCTGCGTTGCGGCCGGCGATAGGCACCATCGCACGCACAACCGGTTCGATGACGTCCAGTTCCCCCATATCCCTCATCCTTTATTGAGCGAGCGCTGCGCGCCTCGCCAGCCCGGCGGAGTCACAATCATCCAGTCCGCCGAGCAATTGATCTCCCATGCAAATTCGGCACCAAGCCTTGCGGATCGCTTGCAAGATCCATGCGGTTGAAATCAAGGCGGGAAATTGCACTAGACGCAAGCGTATTGCTGTAAACGCAAATGCGCTATTTTGAAGCAGTTTAAAAATCGCCTAAAAACTAGGCGGAGGACTACGTCAACTGCGATAGGAAGAGGCGGAAAACGGTCTGGCAGGTACGCCGGCCTAGCGTCGGTCGGGAGAGGCAGTCCTATCCTGATCGGCGGGGCCCAACACCGCCTGGAAGGGGCGCCGCAGGCCTTCAGCCCATCTTTCGATCAACGACCTTCCGATTGCCGAGTCCGACCGCCTGTACCATTGGGAGCGGAGCGGCCCGCGCCCGGCGGACCATCCCAGCGTGACCGAGATGGGGCTGTAGCAGCCGTTTCCCCCGGCATGTTGGGAACCAGCCGGTCCGTTCCTTGAGCAATGCAATCGAATCCTTGACGCAGAATTTAACTTTCCATTAAACATCCCCTCGACGGTTCCCATCTGGGATCAAAAGGGAACGCGGTGCGTGCCTTTGCGCACAATGCCGTGACTGCCCCCGCAACTGTGAGCGGCGAGCCTCCTGCCACAATGTCACTGGGCCTTGGCCTGGGAAGACGGCAGATGGCTGCGACCCGCAAGTCAGGAGACCTGCCGTCAACCGCGGTCACACGCGAGCAAGTCGGACGGGGTGTTTCGGCTGGGGCCTAACCGTATTGCGCGACAGATGCAGACGGAGAGGAACTCGTTCGCGGTGACGTGTTCACCGCATGGGAGTTCCCAGTGCAATCCAAATCCTATCGTTATTCTTTCGCCCGCGCGGCGAAGGGCACCGCTTTCGCGCTTTTCTCCACCACCATCCTCGCCACCGGCGCTTTCGGCCAGGAGGAGGGTGCGGACAGCGCCGGCTCTTTCGTCCTCGATCCCATTGTGGTCGAGGACGCACCGCCTGCGCCTGCGGCGCCGCGAACAACCAGCACCGCCGCATCGGCCCCGGCCGTGACGCCACGGCCGAGCGGCGCGCAGACCGAAGCCGACAGCCTCGCTGCGGGGCCGAGCGGCTCCGAGCTGCAGCCCGACGGTCTCAACCTCAATGCCCCGAGCGAGAGCGGCAGCCGGCTCGGGCTTACGCCGTTCGAGACCCCGGCCAGCATCCAGATCATTCCGGGCGAGGAGATCCGCGATCGCGGCCAGCAGACCGTGCATGAGGCGATCACCCAGGATGCCGCCGGCTTCACCTGGCTCGGCGCGCCGGGCAATGGCGGCGGCTCATACAGCGTGCGCGGCTTCGACGGCGTGAACTCGGTGATGAACCTCTATGACGGCACCCGCTTCTATGTCGGTGCCGGCACCATGACCTTCCCCTTCGACACCTGGAGCGTGGAGCGCATCGAGGTGCTGCGCGGGCCCGCCTCGGTGCTCTATGGCGAGGGCGCCATCGGCGGCACCATCAATGTCGTCCCCAAGAAGCCGACCTTCGAGAGCATCAACCAGGCCGAGATCAGCTTCAACGATCAGGGGCAGAAGCGCGGCGCCTTCGACAGCGGCGGAGCCATCTCCAACAAGGCGGCCTATCGTTTCAACATCGCCGGCCAGAAGACCGATGACGGCTGGCTCGACGAGAATGGCGACTTCGAGGATCTGATGATCGCCGGCGCGATCCTTTACGAGCCGACCTCCGACCTCTCCTTCACTCTGTCCCACGACTACGGCTATCAGGAGCCGCTGCGCTATTTCGGCTCGCCGTTGCTCAACGGCAAGGTGCCGGAGCGCATCCGCTCCAAGAACTACAATGTCAACGATTCCGCGGTCAGCTTCCGGGACAACTGGACCCAATTCAAAACCGAGTGGACGCCGACGGAGAACGTCACCATCCGCAACACGGCCTATTACGTGACCTCGGACCGGCATTGGAAGAATGCGGAGAGCTATAGCCTGCAGCCAAACGGCAATTGGGTCGACCGCTCAGTCTATATCGAGATTTATCACGAGCAGGAGCAGATCGGGAACCGGTTCGACGCCACCCTGGATCACCATCTGTTCGGGATGAAAAACAAGGTTTTGGGCGGCTTCGACGTCAACCATATCGACTTCACCCATATCAACAATTCGCCCTATGGCGGCAGCTCGACGGTCAACGCCTATCACTTCAATCCGGGCCGCTTCATCAACGAGGCCGGCACCAGCAAGAGCTTCAATTCCAAGACCAACCAGGCCTCGGTCTTCTTCGAGGACCATCTGTCCTTGACCGACGACCTCTCGGTGCTTGCAGGGCTGCGCTACGATTCCCCGGAGGTCGAGCGCACCGATTACCGCACGCCTGAGAACAGCTTCACCAAGCGGCTGGACTCTTTGAGCTGGCGTGTCGGCGCCGTGTGGAATCCGTTCCAGAACACCGCGCTCTACGCGCAATATTCCACCGCCGCCGATCCGGTCACCAGCCTGATCACCATGAGCGCCTCCTATGACGATTTCGATCTGACCACCGGCAATCAGGTCGAAGCCGGCGTGAAGCAGCTGTTCTGGGGCGGCCGCGGCGAGTTCACCCTTGCCGGTTACCGGATCGAGAAGGAGGACCTGCTCACCACCGATCCGCACAACTCCGCCAAAACCGTGCAGGTCGGCGCTCAGTCCTCGCAAGGCGTGGAGGCCTCGCTCTCCATGCAGCTGACCGAGACCCTCCGCGCCGACGGCAATCTCGCTTTGCTGCAGGCGGAATATGACGACTTCACCCAATCGGTGAACGGACGGGTGGTGTCTTACGCCGGCAACCAGCCGCGCAACGTGCCCGAGCAGGTGGCCAATCTCTGGCTGAGCTGGGCCTTCGCGCCGAAATGGGTCGCCCGCGGCGGGCTGCAATATGTCGGCAGCGTCTATAGCGACTATGCCAACACCTCCAAGCGGCCGAGCTTCACCGTGGTCAACGCCATGCTCGACTACCGCGTGACGGAGAAATCCACTCTGAGCCTGCGGGGCTTCAACCTCTTCGACGAGGTCTACGCCCAGACCGGCAACAGCTCGATGTGGCGTCTGGGGCAGCCCCAGACCTTCGAGCTGTCCTATCGGATCGGCTTCTGAGCGGAGGCCGATTTGTCCGGGAAAGCCGACGGTCCGGCGATTGTGGCGTCCGGTCTTTGCTGCCGCAAAGGGACCAAAGAGGTGCTGAAGGACGTCAGCCTGCAAATAGAGCAAGGCTGCTTCCTCGGCATCCTCGGCCCCAATGGCTGCGGCAAGACCACCCTGCTGCGCTGCCTCGCCGGGCTCGACCGGCCGTCCGGCGGAGAGTTGCTGCTGGAGGGAGAGCCCGTCTTCGGCCTCTCTCCGGCGGCCATCGCCCGCCGCCTGGCGCTGCAGGGCCAGGATGCGGAAGCTGCGCTCGGCTTCTCGGTGCGCGACGTCGTCAGCCTCGGGCGGCTCGCCCATCGCCGCAGTTTCTTGAGCGGCGACGATGCCGACGATATCGCCAAGGTGGAGCAGGCGATCTCGCAGCTTGAGCTGGAGAGCTTCGCCGGCCGGGCGGTGGAGACCCTGTCCGGCGGCGAGCGCCAGCGCGTGATGATCGCCCGCGCCCTGGCCCAGGAGCCGCAAATCCTGCTGCTCGACGAGCCGACCAACCACCTCGATATCCAGCACCGCTTCGCGGTTCTGAAACTGGTGCGTTCGCTGGGGATCACCGTCGTCGCCGTGCTGCACGACATCGAGCTCGCCGCGCGCCACTGCGACCGCATCGTGCTGATGAAGCAGGGAAGGGTGGTCGCCGACGGAACGCCGCAAGAGGCGCTGACCGCCAATCACTTGCGCGACGTGTTTTCCGTCGCGGCGGCAATCGACACCCATCCCGTCACGGGGCGGATGCGTATCGCGCTGGAGCCTCTCGCGGTGGAGGAGGAAAGATGAAAAGGCCCCTCATGCTCGCGGCGCTTTTTGCCGTGCTCGGTTCGGGCGATGCGCATGCCTATCCGGTCGAGGTGCAGAATTGCTTCGAGACGGAGGTTTTCGATCAGGCGCCGAAGCGCGCCCTCGTCAACGACACCAATATGGTCCAGACCGTGC
The DNA here is from genome assembly GCF_013341275.1 of Methyloligella sp. GL2. Classification (GTDB taxonomy): domain Bacteria; phylum Pseudomonadota; class Alphaproteobacteria; order Rhizobiales; family Methyloligellaceae; genus Methyloligella. The sequence continues at coordinate 2,727,507 of NZ_CP054476.1, read as the reverse complement.
TCGATCTGGGGCTTGCCGACCGCTTCGTCGCCGTCTCCGGGATCTCGGGCGTCGAGGACAAGCTGATCGACGATCCCAACGTCATTGCCGGTCTCAATCAGTTCGTCACCCGCTACCCGTCCCTGGAATCGGTGCTGGGTCTCAATCCCGATTTCATGTTCGCCGGTTGGAGCTACGGCTTCTCCGAGACCACCGGCCTCAACCCGGATTCGCTCGCAAGGTTCGGCGTGAAGACCTACACGCTTCGCGAAAGCTGCGTGCGCATCGGCGAGGTCGCGCCCATCAGCATGGAAACGCTCTATGCCGATATCGAAGCGCTGGGAAAGATCTTCGGCATCGAGCGCCGCGCCGGCCAGGTGGAAGCGGATCTGCGCGCCCGGGTCGCTGACGTCGAACGCCGCCTCGAAGGCGTCGAGCAGCGCCCCCGGGTGATGTATTGCGACCATTGCCACGTCGGCACGCCGCCGGTCTCCGCCGGCGCCCAGGCCATGACCTCGCTCATCATCCGTCTCGGCGGCGGCCAAAACATCTTCGACGATGTGGCGGACAGCTATATCCGCGTCAGCTGGGAGGAGATGATCCGCCGCGATCCGCAATGGATCATCGTCAACGATCACCGCGTACCGATCGAGGACACCATCACCTATCTCACCGCCCAGCCCGAGCTGAGCCATATCGAGGCGATCCGCAAGCGCCAGTTCATTCCGCTGACTTACGCCGAGCAGACACCCTCGACCCGCAGCGTCGACGGGCTGGAGAAGATCGCCCGCGCCCTCCATCCGGAGCGCTTCGGGGAATGAGCGGGATAGTTGGAAACTCTGCGCCGACGGCGGGTGAGGGGCGCCGCCTGCGCAGCATTGCCGCCTGGAGCCTCGCGCTCGGTGTGCTGCTCGTCGTCTCCGCCCTCGTTGCCGTCGGCATCGGCCCGGTCTCTATCGTGCCTGGCAAGGTCGCCGGTATCCTTGCCCAGCATCTTGGCTGGTCCGGCGCCGCCGGCGATTGGAACCTCGCCGAGAGCAATATCGTCTGGCAGCTCCGTCTGCCGCGCGTCCTGCTCGGCGCCATCGCCGGGGCCGGTCTCGCCGTGGTCGGCGCGGTGCTGCAGGTGCTCACCCGCAATCCGCTGGCCGATCCTTATCTGTTCGGCGTCTCCGCCGGTGCGGCGCTCGGCGCCGTCATCGTGATCCTGCATATCGGTCCTTTCGCCGGCATGCTCGGGCTGCCTCTTGCCGCCTTCATCGGCGCCATGGCCGCCATGCTGCTCGTCTTCCTTGCTGCCCATGGCGGAGGGCAAACGCCCTCCAGCGGCCGCCTGGTGCTCACCGGCGTCGCTGTCGCCTTCATCCTCCAGGCGGTCACCAACACCTTGATCGTCAGCGACTCCCATCGCGCCGCCGACACGGTGTTGTTCTGGATGATGGGCGGGCTTGCCACCGCCCGCTGGGACAGCTTGCTGGCACCGGCACTGGCGACGCTTCTCGGCACGCTCTGGCTCTGCCTCCGCGCCCCCGCCATCAATGCGCTCGCCTTCGGCGACGACACCGCCCAAAGCCTCGGCATCCATGTCGGGCGCCTGCGTATCGAGGTGCTGGTCGTGGCGGCGCTGATCACCGGCACCATCGTTGCCGCCTGCGGCGGCATCGGCTTCGTCGGGCTCATGCTGCCCCATGTCACCCGCTTCTTTACCGGCGGAAATCTGAAACGGCTCTTGCCCGTCACCGCGTTGCTCGGCGCCATCTTCCTGGTCTGGGTGGATGCGGCCGCGCGCACGGTCTTCGCCCCGCGCGAGATCCCCTTGGGCGTCGTCACCTCGCTGATCGGCGGCCTCTTCTTCCTCTGGCTGATGCGCAAGAAGAAGGTCTGAAACGGAAACCCTATGACTTTGAAACCAAACGCCGAAGCGGCCGAAGCCGTGATTCTCTACGGCCGCGCCTCCTTCGACCGCACCCAAGCCCTGAAGCAACTTCGCGAGCAGGTGGAAGAGAGGCTTCCGCACGGCTGGCAAGAAAGCCGCATCGAGATTGCCTTCGGCGACCTGACCGGCCCCTCTCTGCCGCAAGTGCTCGACGAGCTGATGCGCGAGGGGGTGAGAAGCGCCGCCATCGTCACCTGCATGGTGCCGGCCGATCCGGCGCTTTCCACCTGGCTTGCCGGTGCGCTCAATCAGTGGCGGCAGGACCGCGGCACCGAAATGCAGGTGCGGCTGCTGCCGCCGGTCGAGCAGGCGATCGATCTTGCCGACGCGGTCGCCGAACTTCTTAGCCAGCCGGAGAGCCGGGACGTCGCGCTCACCGAACCGAGCCTCGGCAAGCCTGGCTGGTCCAAGGTGCCCGAGCATAACCGGCAGATCTATTTCTGCATCGGCGCCCGCTGCGCCCATCGCCTGGCCCAGCCGCTGTTTCAGCATTTGCGCGCGAAGATGAAGCAGCACCGCGCCCTCGGCGCAGGTCCCGAGCGGGTGATGTGCGTGCGCTGCTCCTGCCTGTTTCCCTGCAATCTCGGCCCGCTGATGACCGTCTATCCCGGCGGTTTTTGGTATGGCGGCCTCACCGAAGCGCGCATCGACCGCATCGTCGAGGAGCACCTGGTCGGCGGCACGCCGGTGCAAGAATTCATCGTCCACGTCACCGAGGATCACGTCACCGAGGATTGAGGCGGGAACGCCGCTACGCTCGCATGCGCGCCCCGTCCGATACGGATGGGACAAAGCGGCATTTGCCCCGGCCGTCACCGCCGGGTATCTCCTGGCGGGTCGCAACGCCAGCAAAGCGGGATATCGAATTGATGCAGACGGTCGCGGTCCAAGCCACACCCTATAGCTGGCCTCACGATGGGGCGCTGGCGCCGGAGAAGACGGCGCTTCTGATCATCGATATGCAGAAGGATTTCTGCGCCGAAGGCGGCTATGTCCACCACGCCGGCTATGACGTCGATGCGGCGCGCGGGCTGATCCCGGCGATCCAGAAGGTGCGCGCCAAGCTTCGCGATTGGGGCGGCCTCGTCATCCATACCCGCGAGGGGCACCGACCGGATCTGAGCGATCTGCCGCCGCTGAAACGCTGGCGCTCGGAGAATGCCGGCGCCGGCATCGGCTCACAAGGGCCGCTCGGCAAGCTGTTGATCCGCGGCGAGCCGGGCTGGGAGATCGTCGAGCCGCTTTGCCCGGAGCCGGACGAGCCGGTCATCGACAAGCCGGGCTACAGCGCCTTCCACGCCACCGATCTGCAGCAGATCCTTACGGTGCGCGGCATCACCCATCTGATCTTCGCAGGCGTCACCACCGATATCTGCGTGAACTCGACCTTGCGGGAGGCAGTGGAGCGGGGCTTCGAATGCCTCACCCTGTCGGATTGCTGCGCCGCCACCGATCCGGAAAATCACGCTGCGGCGCTCCGCACCATCGTCACCGAAGGCGGTATCTTCGGCGCGGTCGCCACATCTAAGGATCTGGTGCTGGCGCTCAGCAAAGCCGCCCCGCGATAGAGCAGGGCGGCTCCGCTTGGTCTCGTCTTAGAACGGGAACTGGCGCTGGCCCATCTGCATGGTGATCCACTTCACCTCGGTCATCTCTTCCCAGGAGTAATGACCGCCCTCGCGCCCGAAGCCGCTATTCTTGGCGCCGCCGAACGGAACATGCGGCTCGTCGGTGATGGTGGTGTCGTTGACATGCACCATGCCGGACTCCAGCCGCATGGAGATATCCAGCGCCTTCTGCAGATCGTTGGTTACCACCGCGGCCGAAAGCCCGTAAGTGGTGTCGTTGGCGATGCGCAGCGCCTCTTCGGAATCCTCCGCCGAGATCAGCGACACGACGGGGCCGAAGGTCTCTTCGTGATAGATGCGCATCTCCGGCGTCACCCCGGCCAGCACGGTCGGCTGATAGAACGCTCCCTCATGGGTGCCGCCGGTCAGCAGCTTGGCGCCTTTCTCGACTGCGTCCTGAATATGCCCGTCGATGAATTCGCATTGCGACTGGCGGATCAGCGGCCCGACCACCGTGTCCTCTTCGCGCGGATCGCCGACCTTGATGGTCTTGGTCTTGGCGAGGAATTTCTCGGCGAAGGCGTCGTAAAGCGGCTTCTCCACGATCACCTTGGAGTTCGCCATGCAGACCTGGCCCTGATGCAGATAGATGCCGAACGCGGCCGCATCGACCGCGTAGTCGACCTCCGCATCCTGCAGCACGATCAGCGGGCTCTTGCCGCCCATCTCCAGCGTGAAGCGCTTCAGATTGCGGGCCGCCTCGACGGCGAGATAACGGCCGGTCTTTGTCGATCCGGTGAAGGTGATCATGCGGACGCGCGGATCGGAAAGCAGCGTTTCGCCGATATGCTGCGGCACGCCCGGAATGACGTTAAGCACGCCGGCAGGAGTTTCCGCTTCCTGGAAGATATCGGCAATCACCACGCCGGAGATCGGCGTTTCTTCCGAGGGCTTCAGGATGAAGGTGTTTCCCGCCGCCAGGGCGAAGGCGATCTTCTTCATCGAGAGCAGGAAGGGCGAGTTGAACGGCGCGATGCCGGCGATCACCCCGAGCGGGCGCCGCACCGACAGGGAAAGCTGGCCCGGCTGGGTCATCGGCATGGTCTCGCCGAACACGTGACGCACGTCGCCGGCGGTGCTGCGCATCAGATCGATCACATATTCGATCTCCCACTGCGCCTTGCCGGAGACCGATCCGCATTCCTCGATCAGGAGATCGCGGATCTCGTCCTGGCGCTTGGTGATGATGTCACAGACCTTGAGCAGCAGAATTTCCCGCTCCGAGGCCAGCGTGTTGCCCCAGCTCTCGCTGGCGCGGTGGGCGGCCGCGATAGCGCGCTCCACCTCCTCGGCGCCGGCCTGCTGCACCCGGGCAAAAACCTCGCCGGTCGCCGGATTGATGTCGTCGGCAATTTCGTTGCGCTGGGAGGAGACCCACGCCCCGTCGATAAACAGTTTGTAGGTCGGAAGACCGTCGATGGTTTCGATTGCGTCCGGATTCATGCTGTAACCTTCTCGCCGTTATACGAATAACGCACCGACCTACCGGGCCGTCCTGCCGCCCCGTCTTCGGGCCCGGCCGCCGCCCCACCGCAGGAGTAGGAAGCGCGCATAATCAAAGACTTGGCACAGCGCCGCCAGGGGCATATCGCCACCCGCCCCGGTATCGGGCCTGCAGCATCACGCCACGCCTTGTCTTACTAAGATTAGAACAATAGGATGTACCGGATTGCAACAAAGTACAAGCGGCTACGAAAAATGCTTCTTTTGAATACGACGCCGGACCACAATCAGCCTCTGGAGACGGAAGATGCAGCCACCTTGAGCGCCGAGGCGGCGACCGAGGTCGAGCGCTATCTCACCTATCGGCCCAATCACGCCGCGACCTTGTTGCGGCATTTGCCGGGCCTGGCCGAAAAGATCGGCATCAAGGATATCTTGGTGAAGGATGAGAGCACCCGGCTCGGGCTCGGCAGCTTCAAGGCTCTTGGCGGCTCTTATGCGGTGATCCGTTTGGTGCTCGAGGAAGCCAGCCGCCAGGCCGGCGCCACCATCGATATCAGCGAGCTGCAATCGCCGAAGGTGCGTCAGGTCGCCGGCGAGATGGCGTTCGGCTGCGCTACCGACGGCAATCACGGCAAATCCGTCGCCATGGGCGCCAAGCTGGTCGGCGCCAAGGCCACCATCTTCGTCCATTCCGGCGTCAGCGACGAGCGCGTCGAAGCCATCGCCAGCTACGGCGCCGACATCATCCGCGTGCCGGGCAATTACGACGACTCCGTCGCCGAGGCCGAGAAGGTCTGCGCCGAGCGCGGCTGGATTGTCGTCTCCGACACCTCCTGGCCCGGCTATGAGCGCATCCCCGCGTTGGTGATGCAGGGCTATACCGCCATGCTCAGCGAGGCGGCGCGCGAGATGACGCAAGCCCCGACCCATATCTTCATGCAGGCCGGCGTCGGCGGGCTTGCCGCGGCGGTGGCCGGGTATTTCGCCGGCCGCTACGGCGAGAGCCGCCCGACCTTCGTGGTGGTCGAGCCGGACCGGGCGGCTTGCGTCTTCGAAAGCGCCAAGCAGGGCCGGGCCGTGAAGATCGACGACAGCCAGTCCACCATCATGGCGATGCTGGAATGCTATGAGCCTTCTCTCGTCGCCTGGCGCGTGCTGAGCCGCTGCGCCGACGCCTTCCAGACCATCGGCGAGGAAGACGCCAAAGGCGCTATGCGCACGCTTGCCGCGCCGGTCGCGAGCGATCCGGCCATCGTTTCCGGCGAAAGCGGCGGTGCCGGCCTTGCCGGTCTGCTGGCGGCGATGGAGGATGAGGAGATGCGGAAGGCGCTGAAGCTCGGCCCCGACTCCCGCGTCTTCCTGATCAATAGCGAAGGCGCCACCGACCAGGCGCTGTATCAGTCCATCGTTGGGCGGACGCCTGAAGAGGTTCTTGCCACGGCCGTCTCGGCCTAGCCGGCAAGCCCCGCGGGGCGGGCGCTCTACTTGCTCTTCTTGGAGCGTCCCCCGCGCCGCGGTCCGGTATTGCCGAGCAGATCGGTACGGAACCGCACGCAGTCCTTGATGTAGTGGATATTGGCGTTGTAGATCGCCGTCCCCTTATCGTCGATCAGCACCAGATGGCAATCCACCGTCGGCTCGCCGAGACCGATCTTGAGGAGATCGGCGGTCTCCGGATCGGACACGCCGATGGTCAGGGTCTGATAGGCGTGGGCGATAACGATATCGTCCATATCCATGATCACCGGCAGCGCCGCCACGCGCTTGAACTGTTCGGGATCGCGCTCGAAAATCTGGGTATCGAGAAACAGGTTCACCACCGAGAACGGCGCGCCTTCGTTGTACTGAACGCTGCGCAGCAAGGTGTAGTCCTCCGCCGGCGTCCCCTCGTCGGGCGCAAGCAGCGGCGCCGGCCGGTGCTCCTTCACCTCCACCCGCTTCACCACATTGCTCTGCAGCGAATCCAGCACCGAGTCGAAATCGGTGATCAGATCGAAGGAACGGCTGTTCTTCGGCCGGTTGGAGACGAAGGTGCCGCGCCCTTGCAAGGACTCCAGCAGCCCTTCGTCGCGCAGGATCTCCACCGCTTGCCGGATCGTCACCCTGGCGACCGAAAACTCCGCCTCGAGCTCCTCCAGCGTGGAGATCTTCTGCCCCTCTTTCCAGTATCCCTTCTGGATCCGCTGGCGCATGACGGAGGCGACCTGCAGGTAAAGGGGGACCCGGCTGCGGTCATAGATGGCGGTGAGTTTGCTCATGAATCAAATGTACTGTAGTTGGATTTTCCGGACCACTCGATAAGCGGTTCAACCGCCGATACCCAGCGTAAAACCTCAGCCGCGGCCGAATAACTTGGCAAACAGGCGCTTGAGACGGCCTGCGATCACCGACCAGAGCAGGGCCCCGGCATTGAGTTCCGCCGCAACCGCCGGCTCCGGCGCCTCCCCTTCGCCGCCGCGTGCGGCATAGTCGAGCCGCGCCTCGAGATTCTGCACGAAGGCCGAGGTGAGCCGGTTGGCGACGTCGTTGACCAGACCTGAGCGGCCGAACTGCGCCAGCATGCCGGTGAGGGTGAAGCCGACATCGACCTCCACATCCGTTCCGCCGTCCGGCGCCGGCTTGACGCGATACTCCATCGCGCCGCGCGTCGCCGATTTGCTGCGGGTATCCTTCCCGGTTCCGATCACCCGGCCGCTGCGGGAAGCCTCGTCGCGCGTCACCTGGGCCACGCCCTGAAACGCTGCCGCGATCGGCCCCGCCTTGACCCGCATTTCGCCCGTCACCTGGCCGTCCTCGCTCTCGCTGGTGAGCGAGGCCCCCGGCAGGCAGGCGATCACATCCGCGATCCGCCCGAAGAACGCCCAGACCTCGGCGGGGGAATGCGAAACCGTGAAGCTCTGGCGGAACGAGGTCTGCGGCTTCCAGTCGGGGTCGACCTCCAGCGCCTCCGCGGCGACCGTTTTGCTCGTTGCAGCGGCGGCCGTCTCCTTGCGCGGTGCAGCGCTCTCGGCCGCCGCAGCGTGACCAGACCCGGCCGGACCCAGCGCTTTGCGGCCGCCATCGGGGATCGCATCGATCCCCCGCGCGCGCCGCTCGGCGATCACGTCCTGGATCGCCCGGATAATGCCGACATAGCCGGTGCAGCGGCAAAGATTGCCGCTCATCGCCGTGCGGATTTCCTTTTCGCTCGGCGCCTGCAGCCGCAGCACCAAGTCGCGCGCCGCCACGATCATGCCCGGGGTGCAATAGCCGCATTGCAGCCCATGCTCCTTTTGGAAGGCTTCGCGCAGCTCCGCGCCGATCTCGTCCTCGTCCAGCCCTTCGATGGTGGTGATCTCGGCCTGCTCGCACGCCACCGCAAAGGTGATGCAGGAGCGCGCCGGCACGCCGTCGATCAGAATGGTGCAGGCGCCGCAAACCCCGTGTTCGCAGCCGATATGGGTGCCGGTGAGGTTATGGGTCTCGCGTAAGAGATCGGCCAGATGGGTGCGGGGCTCGACCTCGGCGGAAAGCGGCTTACCGTTGACGGTGAGAGTGACCTGGGTCATCGGCCTCGCGCTCCTTCGACCGCGCGCCGCAGCGCAACGCTATGGGTCTGCCGCTCGATCGGATCGCGCATGCCCGCCTCGGTCAGCGCGGCAGTGACGGCCTTACTGTCGAACGCGGCCGGGTCTCCGTCGCCGATCAGCCCCTTCGCATCGGCGATCACCAAGGGGCGCGTCTCGGTGGCGCCGATCACCGCGCGGCAGATCCCGCGCTCCGGATCGATCAGCATCGCGCCGATGGCATGGGCGAATTCGCCGGTCTTGCGGCAGGATTTGTAATAGCCCCAGCTTGCGCCCGAACCGAGCTTCGGCACGGTGACCGAGACCAGAAGCTCGCCCGGCCGAAGATCGGCCTCCAGCGCCCCGAGCATATACTCTTCCACCGGCAGATGCCGCGCGCCCTCGGGCCCGCGCAAAGTCACCGTCGCTCCGAGTGCCGCCAGCATCGAAACCCAATCGGCGGAAGGATCGGCATGGGTCAGGCTGCCGCCGACCGTGCCGCGATTGCGCACCGCCCGATAGGCGATGCCCGATGCAACGCTCGGCAAGGCGCCATGGGTCACGTCGGGCAGGCGTCCATCTTCGATATCGGCATGGGTGATACAGGCACCGAGGGTCAGCTTATCGCCGCTCTCTTCGAACGAGCGCAGCTCCTCCACCCCGGTGATGTCGACCAGTAGGTCCGGCTGCACCAGGCGCAGATTGAGCATCGGGCCGAGCGACTGGCTGCCGGCGACCACCTTCACCAGCGCGGTCTCGTCGGCGAGCAAGGCCAGCGCCCCGTCCACGTCCAAGGGCCGCGCATAATCGAAATTCACCGGCTTCACGACACCACCTCATCGGATCGCGTAGCCGTTCCCGCAGCCTTCGCCTCGGCAATGGCTTCCAGCACGCGGCGCGGCGTCATCGGAGAGTGCAGCAGCTCTGCACCGAACCCTTTCAGCGCATCGTTCACCGCATTGCCGATCGCTGCCGGCGGCGCGATGGCGCCGCCTTCGCCGATCCCCTTCACGCCGAACTCGGTATAGGGCGCCAGCGTCTCCATATGATCCAGCTTCGGCGCCGGCACTTCCGTCGGTCCCGGCAGCAGATAATCGGCGAAGGTGGAGGCGAGTGGCTGGCCGGAGCCGTCGAACCGCATCTCCTCGTAGAGCGCGGTGCCGATGCCTTGCGCCAGACCGCCATAGATCTGCCCGTCCACCACCATGGGGTTGATCAGCTTGCCGCCATCCTCGGCGATCACATAGTCGAGGATCTCGATATCGCCGGTCTCCGGATCGACGGCGACGGTGGCAAGATGCGCGGCATAGCTGAACGTGCCGGTATCGCGCTCCGGCTTATAGCCGATGGTCACCTCCAGTCCGCGCGGATCGACCGATTTGGGCAAATCCTGCGGCCGCAAATACCAGGTGCGGGCAATCTCGGTAAGCGTCACGCGGCCGGTCTGCGAATAGACCGCCCCTTGCGCCAGCTCCACCTCTTCCGGCTTCACTTGCAGCATATGGGCGCCGACCGCCTTGGCCAGCCGGGCAATCTCCTTGCAGGCGGTGGAGACCGCGCCGCCGGCCATCACCGCGCAGCGCGAGCCCCAGCTCCCGGTGGAGTAGGGGGTGTATTCGGTGTCGCCGTGCACCAGCTTGATCTTGTCCGTCGGGATGCCGAGCACCTCATGCGCCACCTGCGCCAAGGTGGTCTCCATGCTCTGCCCGTGGGAGTGCACGCCGACCCGCAGCTCCAGCCCGCCATCGGGCGTCATGCGTGCCGTCGCCTGCTCATGGCCCGGCACCATGGGAATGCCCCAGCCGGCATAGACCGAGGTGCCATGGGCGCCTTGCTCGCAATAGACCGAAAGTCCGAGCCCCAGCAGGCGTCCGTCCGGCTCGCCCTTCCTCTGGCGCGCGCGGAACGCCTCAATATCGATATGCGCCATCGCCCGGCGCAAGGCTTCCGGATAGTCGCCGCTGTCGAAATGCTTATGGGTGATGTTGTTGAACGGCATTTGCTCCGGGCGAACGAGGTTTTTCATCCGCACCTCGGCGGGCTCCAGCCCGGCCTCGCGCGCCACCGCATCCAGCATCAGCTCCATCGCGTAGCAGACGCCGGTTCGGGCCACGCCGCGATAGGGGAGGATGGGGCATTTATTGGTGGCCACCGAATAGGTGCGGCAGCGATAGGCGGGGAAGTCGTAAGGCCCGGGCAGGATGCTCGCCACCTGCGCCGCCTCAAGACAGGCGGAGAACGGGTAGGAGGAATAGGCGCCCGAATCCACCGTCGCCTCGCAATCGATGCCGCGCAAGCGTCCGTCGCGATCGGCATAGGCGGTGATCGAATAATGATGCTCGCGGCAATTGGCGCCGGCGGTCAAATGCTCCCGCCGGTCCTCCAGCCAGCGCACCGGATAGCCGCAGCGCAAGGCCAGCCAGCCGAGACAGATATCTTCGGGAAGGAGAATGCCCTTATAGCCGAAGCCGCCGCCGACATCGGGCGAGACGATGCGCAGCTGGGTCTGCTCCAGCCCCAGACATTCGGAAAGCCCGGTGCGGACGATATGCGGCATCTGGCTGCCGGTATAGAGCACCAGCTGCTCCATGCGGCTGTCCCAGGTGGCGACCGTGCCGCGTCCTTCCATCGGCACCATGCATTGCCGGGCGGTGGAGATTTCCCGCGTGATCTTGATCGGGGCGTCGAAGGCGGATTCGATATCCACATCGATCTGGGTCTCCAGAAAGATGTTGTCGCCCCAGGCCTCGTGCAGCAGCGCCGAGCCGGGCTTGCGCGCCTCCAGCATGTCGTGCACCGCCGGCAGCTCTTCGAACTCGACCTCGACCGCATCGGCGATGTCTTCCGCCTCGGCGCGGCTTTCGCCGATGCACATGGCGATCAGCTCGCCCACCTGGCGCACCTTGTCGAAGGCAAGCACCGGCTGCTCGGAGACTTTGAACCCCGCCAGGCCGGAGACCGCCACGATCGGCTTCACCCCGTCCGCATCGAGATCGGCGGCGGTGAAGACCCGGTCGCGATACTCTTCCGGAACGTGGATGGACTTGATCTTGCCGTGGGCAATCGGCGAGCGCACGAAGGCGGCGTCCCGCATGCCGGCGAGACGAATATCACCGACATACTGGCCGCGGCCGCGCAAATAGCGGTCGTCTTCCTTGCGCTTCAGCGAAGCGCCTACGCCCTGTTCGCTCATCCGTGCTCCCATGCCTGTGCGCCCGTAAAGAGGGGACAGTCCGGACTTCCTTACGAGCGGCAGGCTACCGCCCCGGCATGCGCCGGGTGCGATCTAATCTCGATCAGCCTTAAGCGCTCTCTCCTGAGGCGCTCTCGGCTTCGGCGCTTTCGACTTGGCACCAATCGTAGATGGCCAGCGCCATAACCTTGATCGCGGTGATGTAATCCTCGATCGAGACATATTCATTGTCCGAATGCATCACCGCCGTCGAGCCCGGGCCGAAGATCACCGTCGGCGTCTCGCCGTAGCTGTTGAGGAAGCGGGTATCCGCTGCGCCCTGGCGGCCGCTGATCACCGGATCCTTGCCCGTCACCTCGGTATAGGCGCGCGACACCGCGTCCACGATCGGATGGGCCACCGGGATTTCCGAGGCCTCCGCGTCATAGCCGACGAAGCGCACTTTCGGCGGATGGTCCTTCATCCAAGGATCTTGTGCGGCGGCCTCGGCCACCTTGTCGACCAGGCTCTGCTTGACGCCTTCGTGATCCTCGCTCGGCACTGTGCCGATGCTGCCCTTCAACAGGCAGGTGGCCGGAAAGGCGCTCGGATAGGTGCCGGCCTGGAAGCTGCCGATGATGCACGGCAGGGAATCGATGGCGCTCGGATAGAGCGGATGGGTCACCGTGGCGATGCGCTCGGCCTCCAGCTCCGCCACCGCCTGGGTGATCTTGTAGCCGAGCTCGATGGCGTTCACGCCCTCATAGCGCTGCTGAATGCCGGCCGGCTTGCCCTGGATCTCGATCTCGAACCAGATGCGGCCGATACAGGCCGGCTGCACGCCGAGATCGCTGGTCTCGCCGGAGATGCCGGCATCGGCGGTATAGCCGCGGATCACCGTATCCAGCGTGCCGTGACCGCTGACTTCCTCGTCGATCACCACATTGATCATCACGTCGCCCTTGGGCGCCAGGCCGAGCTGCTTCAAAAACTGCACGGCGAGGATATGGCTCGCCACGCCGCTCTTCATATCGCAGGAGCCGCGGCCGTAGATACGCCCGTCCTGGATGCTGGCCGACCAGGGATCGTCGCTCCAGCCTTCGCCGTCGCCCACCGGGATCACGTCGGTATGGCCGTTGAGCAGCAGCGAGCGGCCGCCGCCGGTGCCCTTCCAGGTGGCGACGATATTCGGCCGTCCCTCATAGCCGCGCGCAACCGGCCGATAGCCCGGATGCTTCTTCAGCTCTTCCCAATCGGTCTCCCACATATCGACGTCCAGGCCGATGCCCCGCATATACTCGGCCACAAAGGCCTGAATGGCGGCTTCGTCGCCGGTGACGCTGGGGATCGTCACCATCTTGCGCAGCAGCTCGATGGCCTGCTCTTTGTTGGCGTCGATCGTGTCGAAAATCTTCTGGCGATTGGGATCGGTCATGCGAACTGTCTCCGAAGGGCTGGAAAACTAGAGGGCCTTGAGGCGCGGGATGATCTCGCGCGCGATGACTTCGACCTGATCGGGCCGGTATTTGTAGGGAACGAAGATGATCTTCTGCACGCCGGCATCGATATGCGCCTGCAGCTGCTCGACGCAGTCGTCCACGTTGCCCATGATGGCGCTGTCCCGCGAGCAATCGCTATGGGAGGGGAAGTCCCACTCCGCGTTCAGCCATTCCATCATCTCGTCGTGCACCGCCTCGCGGGAATCGCCCACCATGATCGGCAGCTGCGAAGCGTTGAGCACCGTGTCGGGATCCTTGCCCGCCTCTTCGGCGAAGTTGCGGATCTTGTCCCAGGACCGCTTGAAGTCTTCCGGCTGGTAGAAATAGGTCAGCCAGCCATCGCCGCGGGTCGCCGCCCGCTTCAGCACGCGGTCGACATAGCCGCCGATCAGGATCGGCATGCGCGGGCTCTGATAGGGCTTGGGATACATCACCGCTGAGCGGAGATTGTGATTGAGATATTCGCCGCTGACCTTCTCCTCGGTCCACAGGCGGCTCATGATCTCCAGATTCTCGTCCATGATCTTGCCGCGCTTCTCGAACGGCACGCCCACGGCGTCGAATTCGCGCTTATACCAGCCGGCCGCCATGCCCATGACCAGCCGGCCGCGGGACAGCTGATCCATGCTGGCGAGCTGCTTGGCGAGCACCACCGGGTTGCGCAGCGTCAGCACCAGAATGCCGGTGCCCATCTTGATGCGGCTGGTGCGCGCGGCGATGCCGGTGAGGACGGTGAGGGAGTCGATGATCGGGAAATTGGGATCGACGCCGAGCAGGATATGGTCCCAGACCCAGACGGAATCGTAGCCCAGCTCTTCGGCATGCACCCCGTAATCGACAAGGGCCTTGGCATCCGGCATTTCCGGATAGGCGGTGAAATTGCGCGCAGCAATTCCGAAAGTCTTGGTTAGGCTGGTCATCTGTTCCTCGGGTCTCGTCAGGCTGTGAAAAGGCGCTCCGGATCGAGCATCCTCAGCGTTTCTAATTCTTCGTTGGTCGGCGGCTCGGTGACGGTCACGCCGTCGTCGAAAGTGAGGGGGAAGCCGGTATTGTCCTGCACTTCTTCCGCGGTGACGCCGGGATTGAGGGACAGCACCTTGATGCGGCGCGTCTCCGCGTCGAAGCCGAATACGGCGAGCTCGGTGATCACCCGGAACACGCCGCCGGCCGGAAGCCCGGCATCAGTGCGGCTGTTCTGCCCGCGCAGGTAGCCGGGGCTGGTGATGAAATCGACCTGCTCCACGAAGCGGCGCTTCTCGTGCTTCATGGCCACGATCATGTTGGTCAGGCTGGAGATGTCGTTGCCGCCGCCGGACCCCGGCAGGCGCACCTTCGGCGCGTCGGGGTCGCCGATGAAGGAGGAATTCAGATTGCCGTATTGGTCGATCTGGGCGCCGCCCATGAAGCCGATATCGACATAGCCGCGCTGCAACAGAAGCAGCACGTCGGCGCTGCCCAGCACCATATTGGCCCGCTTGGTGCAACGCTGGTCGTTGGTCGAAGGCGGCAGCTTGCCCGGCTCGACGAAAGCGCCGATGACGCCGCCCTCGAACAGGATGGTCAGCCCCGGCCGTCCCAGCCGCTGCGCCAATGTCGCCGCCAGCAGCGGGATGCCGATCCCGGCAAACACCAGCTGCCCGTTCTCCAGCGCGCGGGCGCTGAGAACCGTCAAAATCTCCGAAGCGGTATACCGGTTGCTGCTAGTCATTATACATGCTCCGGCCTTGCCGGCTGGCCTCCACGATTTCCTCCATGCCGATCAGCGAGAGAAATTCGGTCCAGTTTTTCGGCCCGTATACGAAGCGGTCGAGATAGGCCTTCATGCCCTCCACCGGATCGGCATTCACTTGGGCCACGTAAGCCTCCATGTGCTTCATCATCGGCTCGTACAGGCCGTAGCATTCATGTGGCGCGGCGCCGTAGGGCACCTCGACCACGGCATCGACGCACATGAAGGGAATCTTGGTGTGATCGGGCATGCGCCGGATCTGATCGTTAGAGACGATCCGCTCCGTGGTCAGGATCACGCTGTTCGCCGCCAGCGCCAGATCGATATCCATGAATTGCAGACCGTCGATCTGCGCATTGCCGTAAGCGTCGCAACGCTGCACATGGATGATCGCCACATCGGGATTGAGCGCCGGCACCAGCAGCAGCTTCTCGCCGGTGAACGGGCAGTCGAATTCTTTCGCCTCAGGCCGCAGCGGCATCAAATCGGAGCCGAGCATCGAGCGGATCGGCAGGAAGGGAACGCCCATCCCGCCGGCGCGGAAGCGCATGCCCATCGCCAGATGGCTCCACTCCTGATAGCGCTTGTCGCCGGCCTCGACGTGATGACGCATCACCTTGGAGAGGCCCCACAGAATGCCTTGCGCGAACCAGCTGGTGACGATCTCGTCGGCCACGCCTCCGCCGAACAGCAGGTCGCCGTCGGTGGAGACGATGCAGCGCGAGCAGGAGAGCTGCTTGCGCCCCTGGCGGATCAGCTCCCAGATCAGCGCCATCGGCGTGCGCGACATGGTCGAGCCGCCAATGCCGACCTGCATGCCGTCGCGCACCAGCCCGGCCGCTTCTTCCAACGATACGACCTTCTCGCGCAGGCTCCGATCCCGCTTGGCGAGATCCTCCCTGAGGGTCGCGTAAGACTGCACGTCAGATGACGGCACGATTGATCCTTTCACGGGCCATGCTTTGATCCCAAGCCACCGGCATGGAATGGGCTGGCCGGTCTATTCCGAGATGAGATGCGGGGGCCGCATCGGCCCCGGCAATGTGTGAGACCATAAACATACTATGATTAGTAAGACTAGCAAACATTACGCATTTGGTTCAAGCCTGTGAGCCGTTAGGTCTCAGTCGGGACGGCGATAATTGTGGATGTCAGCCGGACGGGCAGAGGTCGGCGGGAATGAGCTCGGGCACGGCGCGGTGCGCCCGCGGCGGCTTGCCGTAAAGCGTATTGCGCTGCCGCGGCAGCCGGCCCGCCGCCAGGATGATCTCCTCCATGCGCGAAGGCGTCATCTCCTGGCCATGGGAGGCGCCGGCGGAGCGGGAAATGCTCTCATCCATCAGCGTGCCGCCAAGATCGTTGGCCCCGGCATCGAGGCAGTGGCTGACGCCGTCCTCGCCGAGCTTCACCCAAGACGCCTGGATATTGGCGATATGCGGATAGAGCACCAGCCGCGCCACGGCGTGCATCAGGATGGCTTCCCGGAAGGTCGGTCCCGGACGGGCGCCGCCGCGCAGATAGATCGGCGCTTCCATATGCACGAAGGGCAGGGGCACGAACTCGGTGATCCCGCCGGTCTCCATCTGCAGCTTGCGGATGCGCAGCAAATGCCGCGCCCAATGCGCGTAGCGCTCGACATGGCCGAACATGATGGTCGAGGTGGTGCGAAGCCCGAGCCCATGCGCCGTCCGCACCACGTCCAGCCAGCCTTCGGTGTCGAGCTTATCGGGACACAGGATCGCCCGGACCTCGTCGTCCAGGATCTCTGCCGCAGTGCCCGGCAGGGTGCTGAGCCCGGCCTCTTTCAGCGCTGTCAGAAACTCCGCCACGCTGAGCCCTAAGCTCGTCGCGCCATGGGAGACCTCGAGCGGCGAGAAGGCATGGATATGCATCTCCGGCACCGCTTGCTTCGCCGTGCGGCAGATCTCCAGATAGGTCTCGCCGGTATAGGAGGGGTGGATGCCGCCTTGCATGCAGACTTCGCTGGCGCCCCGCGCCCAGGCCTCGCGCACCCGGCGCGCCACCTCGTCCATCTCAAGCACGTAGGGCGTGCCGCGCAGCGTGTCGCCGGCCCGCCCCTTGGAGAAGGCGCAGAACTGGCATTTGAAGGCGCAGATATTGGTGTAGTTGATATTGCGGGTGACGACGAAGCTGGCGATGTCGCCGTTGACCGCCCGGCGCATATCGTCGGCCGCCCGGCACACCGCGGTGAAGGCATCGCCCCGCGCTTCGAACAGCGTGACGATTTCCGCTTCCGACAGGCTTGCGCCGGTTTCCGCCTTGGCCAGGATCGGGCGAAAAGCTCCCGGCAGCACAGCCGGGGCGGGCGCGGCGATGCGCGCCGCCTCACTGGCGGGCACGGCTTCCAGACCGCCGACACGCCAGTTCTCATGGCGCGGTCGCCCTTCGCCGTCGATCAGATCGAGAAAGCGCTTCTGCACCTTCTTGTCGATCCAGCGGCTGGGCTCGCGCGCGAATGCCGGATAGACCGCAAGACGTTCGGTCAACTGCTTGCCGGCAGCGGCGGTCGCTTCCGCAAGCTTGGTCAGATGCGGCCAGGGCGCTTCCGGATTGACGAAATCCTGTGTGACGGGCGAGACGCCGCCCCAATCGTTGATCCCCGCGGCGACCAGCGCGGAAAGCTCGCCCGGGCTGAGATTGGGCGGGGCCTGGATATTCATCGACGGCTCGAACAAAAGCCGCGCCACAGCAATGGTCCACAGATGCTCGTCCAGGCTCGGTGCCGGCACGTCCGCCATGCGGGTGCCCGGTTTGGGGCGGAAATTCTGGACGATGATCTCCTGGATATGACCGTAGACGTCGTCGAGATCGCGCAAGGTGAGCAGCGCGTCGATCCGCTCTTCCCGCGTCTCGCCGATGCCGATCAGAATGCCGGAGGTGAAGGGGATGCGCAGCTTGCCGGCACGGCGGATGGTGTCGACCCGCATTACCGGCAGCTTATCGGGCGAGCCGTAATGCGGCATGTCCTTCTGGCAAAGCCGCTCCGAGGCGCTTTCCAGCATGATGCCTTGCGAGACCGAAACCTGACGCAAGCTGCTGAGATCGGCGTCGTCCATCAGCCCCGGATTGATATGCGGCAATAGGCCGGTCTTCTCCAGCACCAGCGCCGCCATCTCCGCCAGATAGCTAAGCGTCGTCTCGTGGCCGAGCGCCTCTAGCTCCTCGCGCGCGATCCGGTAGCGCATCTCCGGCTTGTCGCCGAGCGTGAACAGCGCCTCCTTGCAGCCCGCCTTGCGGCCCGCCTCGGCGATTCCCAGCACCTGCTCGGCGTTCAGAAACGCCCGCTCCCCCTTTTTCGGCGGATGGGCGAAGGTGCAGTAATGGCAGACATCCCGGCAAAGCTGGGTGAGCGGGATGAACACTTTTCGGGAATAGGAGACGATCTCGCCATGAGCGCAATCGCGCCGCCGCGCCGCTGCGTCCAACAGCGGCGTCAGATCGGTAAGCTCGCAAAGCGCGATGGCTTCGGCCCGGCTCAGCCGCGTGCCGTCCAGCGTCTTCAGTATCTCGGCGGAATTGCTCATGACGCCGCTCCGCGCGGTGGCGCCGCCTCGGCCTCGAGGGCGAGCTTATTGGCGAAATCCAGAACCTCGCCCGCCAGACGCACCCGATCCTCCTCGGTGGTCATCAGCGTATGGCTCACCGAACAGGGCAGCTCCAGATCTTCGCGCTGTGCCGCATCCGCCTGATCGATCACCAGCCCGTCGATGAGGCCGCGATAGTGAACGGCGATCGCCTGTACCGTTGCCGGCACCTTCAGCTCGGTCATGATCTTGGCGGTCGGGCCTTTCACCGCAGCCCCGCCGATCAGCGGCGAGACCGCGACCACCGGCGCCTTCGCCGAGCGAATGAGATGCTGCATGCCGGGCGTTGCCAGAATCGGATCGATGCTGAGGAACGGATTGGACGGGCAGATCACGATGGCGCGGAGGTCGGGCGCTTTCAGCGCGGCAATCACCGGCTTGGAGACGCAGGCCGTGTCGACGCCGTCGAACCGCACCCCGATCACCTCTTCCTCGCAGCGCCCCTCAACGAAGTAGCGCTGGAAGGGGAGGTTTCCTTCCGGTGTCTCGACCACGGTGCGGATCGGATCGTCCGACATGGGTAGGATTTTGGCTTTGATTCCAAAGTGCTGCGCGAAGCTTGCGACAATGTCCGAAAGGCTCTCGCCGCGGGCCAGCGCCGCGCTGCGCAAGACATGCAGCGCCAGATCCTTGTCGCCGAGCTGAAACCAGGTCTCTCCGCCAAGCTCGGACAGCGCCCCTAAGAAATTCCAGGATTCTGCCTCCCGGCCCCAGCCGCGTTCCTTATCGGCGCGCTCCGAAAGCGTATAGAGCACGGTGTCGACATCTGGAGAAATCGCCAGCCCCAGATGCTCGAAATCGTCGCCGGTATTGACCACCACCGAGAGATCCTCGCCGAGAAGCCGGTACAGCCCCAGCGCCAGCTTGGCCCCGCCGACACCGCCGCATAGCGCAACGACGCGCCCGGGACCGATATGGGAGAGGGCGTCGCCGCTCATCGAACCAAGTCCTCCGGAAACTGCTTGCGCATGGTTAGGCCTGCTGTGCCGCCTCGAGACCGGTAACGGCGATGCCTGCGCCGGTGATCTTGCACTGGCGGTTGATCCAGATCAGCACCGAGGTCATCGCCTCGGCGGCGGCCGAATTGGCCAGGCTGCCGCCGCCAATGCCGCGCCGCGCCACCAGCTCGGCAAGCGCGATCACGGTATTGCGTGCGCCTTTGTCGTCGCTGAACACCAGAACATCGCAATCGGCACGTTCTCCCGCATGAAGCTTGGCGGCCCCCAGCGTATGAAACGCCGAAACCACCCGCACAGTCTCACCGAGAAGACGCTGGGTAATCAACGCGGCAGAGCCGCCCTCCGGCAATTGCACCTTGGAGACCTTCGGCGGCGCCAGCGGCACGGTGGTATCGACGACGATCTTGCCGTCCACCGCCGGCTTGATCTCGCCGAGGATTGCGCCGTGATTGGAGAACGGCACGGTCAGCACCACGATATCGCTCGCCGCCGCCGCCGCCCAGTTGCTGTCGCCTTCGATGCCGAAGCCAAGCTCCGCCGCGGCAGAGGCCGCCTTTTCCGCGGCGCGCGATCCGATGATGACCTGGTGGCCGGCTCTCGCCCAGCCCTTCGCAAGCCCGGAGCCGAGACTGCCGGTGCCGCCGATGATGCCGATAACGGGTTTCGATATGTCAGACATAAATTCGGTTTCCTTTGCCTGCCGGCGGCCTCCGGATCCAGTCGGGGAGGGCCGATCCGACAGGCCAAAGAAAACATACTATCATTAGTAAGACAATACTAATATGCCCAGGCCGCGACTGTGCGCGGCCCGGGCCATAAGCGGCCTAGGCGTGTGCCGCCTTGATCAGGTCCGCGGCGCGTTCGCCGATCAGCACGCAAGGCGCCATGGTGTTGCCGGTGGTGACCGACGGCATCACCGAGCCATCGGCGATGCGCAGGCCTTTGATGCCGTAGACTTCCAGCGAACCGCTCACCACCGAGAGCGCGTCCTTGCCCATCTTGGCGGTGCAGGTCTCGTGGAAATAGGTGCCGGCGGCGTTGCGGATGAAGGTCTCCAGCGCATCGCCTTTCAGCGGTCCCGGCATGATCTCCTTCTGCGCAAAGCGCTTCAGCGCCGGCGAATTGCCGATCTCGCGGCAAAGCTCGACCGCCCGGGTCAGGGCTTTCATATCGGCCGGATCGCTAAGCAGATTTGCGTGGATCTTCAGCGGGTCGGAGGCGTTCGGCCCGGTCAGCTCGATATGCCCGCGGCTCTCGGGGCGCACCAGTCCCGGCGCCAAGGTGAAGGTCAGGGAGGGATCGGTCGGCAGGTCGTACTCTTCCCGGGTCACCTCGCTGCCGAAGGCGCATTCTTCCAGGATCGGCTGCAGATCCGGCGTCTTCAGCGACGAATCGCTCTTCCAGAAGAAGGTGAACTCGGCGGAGTTGTTACGCGGTGCTTCGGGCTCGTTATAGGCCCAGACGCAGCCCGCCATCAGGATGTGATCCTGCAGATTCTGGCCGACGCCGGGGAGGTGCTGCCGCACCGCAATGCCCTGCCGCGTAAGCTGCGCCTCGTCGCCGATGCCCGAGAGCATCAGCACCTTCGGCGTGTTGATCGCGCCCAAGGAGAGGATCACCTCGCCGCTGGCATTGGCCGTTAGCGACTGGCCTTGATAGCTGAAGGCGACGCCGGTCGCCCGTCCGTCTTCGATGATCAGATGATCGACCTCGGCGCCGAGCAGCACGGTGAGATTGGGATTGCCCATCTGCGGACGCAAATAAGCGCCGGCCGTTGAGACCCGCAGATTGCCGTCTTTGACGTTGATATTGGCGATGCCGCAATTGCCGTCGCCCTCGACCGCTTCGGCATTCAGATCGTCGACCGGCGGAATACCGATCGAAGCGGCCCCTTCCACCAAAGCCGGGGCGACGGGAATCGGATCGTTTGGCGGCGTGATATACATCGGGCCGCCTTTGCCGCGCAGACCCGAGGGGTTCGGCCCCTGCCAATCTTCGATGCGCTTATAGAGCTCCACGGCGGACTCGTAATTCCAGCCCGGATCGCCGGTTTCCTCGGCCCAGCTGTCGAAATCGTTCTTATGGCCGCGCGCCCAGACCAGCCCGTTGATGCTGGCGCCGCCGCCGAGCACCTTGCCCATCGGCAAAGGCGCCTTCCGGCCGTTCAGGCTGGGGCTCGCCTCGGCGGTGAACTGCCAGTCGCGCTCCGATCCGATATTGCGCATCCAGATGGTCGAGTCCTCGATCTCCGGAATGCGCTCGTCGCCGCCCGCTTCCAGCACGAGAACCGTCGCATCGCCGCTCTCGGCGAGCCGCGCGGCGACCACCGCGCCGGAGCAGCCGCCGCCGCAAACGATGAAATCGTAGGATTTCAGTAGATCAGGCACACTCATGACGCTGCCATACCCTCCTTGTCAGCAATCTTCATCGACTCTTCGCGGATGGCGCTGAGCACCGTCCAATGGGCGTCCCGGAACGCATCCGTTGTCATGGTGTCGGCCGTGCGCGGCCGCGGCAACGTGATCGGAACGGTGAGCTTGATCCGGCCGGGCTGATTGCTCATCACCATCACCCGGTCTGACAGAAACACCGCTTCGTCGACATCATGGGTGATGAACAGCACGCTCAACCGGTGCTCCTCCCAGATCGACGTCAGCAGCTCGTGCATATGACTGCGTGTCAAAGCATCGAGCGCCCCGAACGGTTCGTCCATCAGCAGGATCTTCGGCCGATAGGAGAGGGCGCGCGCAATCGCGACCCGCTGCTTCATGCCGCCGGAAAGCTCGCTCGGATAGCGGTCCTGAAACTTCTCAAGCTTCACCAGCTTCAGATGTTCAAGGGCGATCTCGCGGGCCTCTTTACGGCGGATGCCGGCCGCATGCAGGGCGAACTCGACATTCTGCAGCGCGGTGAGCCACGGCATCAGGCTGTAGCTTTGAAACACCACGCCCCGGTCGCGGCCGGGTCCGTAGATCGGCATACCGTCGACCAGCACCACGCCCTCGTCGCAGTCTTGCAGTCCGGCGATGATCGACAAGATCGTGCTCTTGCCGCAGCCCGAAGCCCCGACCAGAGAGACGAATTCGTTCTCGGCCAGGGTAAAGCTGACATCGTCGACGGCTTTGATCCGCTTCGCGCCCTGGCCGAAATACTTGGTGACGTTCTCAAGTTTCAGTCTCGGATAGGCGGTCATCGCGACACCTTCTGGTAGCGGAACATGCGGCTGGCGAGGAACTTCATCAGCTGATCGGAAAGCAGCCCCAGAAACCCGAGCACGAGCACGTAGCCGATAATGGTATCGGTCTGGAAATAGCGTTGCGCCACGGTGATGCGGTAGCCCAGACCCGTGGTCGCGGCGACCAGCTCCGCCAGCACCAGCCAGGACCAGGCCCAGCCGAGGCAGATGCGCGTCGCATCCCAAATGCCCGGCGCGGCGGCCGGCAGCACGATCTTGATCAGAATTTTCCAAGCCGGCATTTCCAGCGTGCGTCCCACATCGACGAAGTCGCGCGGCACCCGCTTGACGCAGTCTTGGACCATCAGAATTTGTTGGAAGAAAGTGCCGATCCAGATGATCAGCCATTTCTGAAATTCGCCGGTTCCGAACCACAGGATGGAAAGCGGCACGAAGGCCACCACCGGCATATAGCGTACGAAATCGATCACCGGCTCGAACATCGCGTCCAAGACCCGGTAGGAGCCGATCAGGATACCGCCCGGGATCGCGATGGCGCAGGACAGCGCAAAGGCAATCGCGATTCGCAGCAGGCTCGTCGTCAGATCGGTCCAAAGGTCACCGCTCGCGGCAAGCGCGCTGAGGCGGGTGACGACCTTGGCCGGAGAGGGCAGGAATAGCGAGCGGACCAGCTCGGCCTCCGTCACACCCCACCAGACCAGCAGAATAACGCAGAACGAAAAGACGGCGATGGCGATGAAGCGTCCCCGGCCCACCGTCGCGGTCATGTCGATCAGTCGACGGCGCGGCCGCCGCGCCCCGTTCTGGGACGCGGCGGCCTCAACGCCTTGCCGATTGGGCAAGCTTGTCGTCATTTGTTGGCCGCTTCCACGAAGTCGACCTCGACCATGCCGTCCGGATCGAACGGCTCAGGCAGGATCTTCGCCGCATAGCTGGCCTCGGACACGTCCTTCAGCGTCTTGCCGGCGAACTCCTTCGACAGGTGCTCGGCATTCTCGGGCACCGAGTAGAACTGAACGCCGTCGAAAGCGGTCTCCAGCTCTTCCGGCGTTGCGCCGACCGCCTTGGCGATGATGGCGCGGCCTTCATCGGTATGCGCGCGGTAATACTCGAGCGCATCGTTCCAGGATTCGACCAGCGCCAGGATCACGCCGGGCTTCTCTTCCAGCATGGTGTCGGGCGCCGCCAGAACGTCGCTGATCAGACCCGGATTTTCGCCGGCCGAATAGATCAGCTTGACGCCATCATCCTGACCCATCGCAACGGTGAGATAAGGCTCGTAGGTGACCGAGATCGGCACCTGGCCGGCGATCAGCGCCGAACCCGCCTGAGCTGCCGGCATCGGCACGGCCTCGATGTCGTCGATGGTCATGCCGTTGGCCGCCAGCGCATAGTTGAGCAGCACGTCGCTGGTGGCGCCGAGCTCATAGGCGACCTTCTTGCCTTTGAAGTCCTTCACCGAGTCCACATCCTTGGAGATGATGGAATCGGCGGTCAGGCTGAAATCGAGCAGCAGCACGATCTTCAGCGGCAGGCCGGTCTGAGCCATCTGCAGCGCGGCGTTGGTGGGCAGGCTCGCCACATCCAGCTCGCCGGAGACCAGCGCGGCATTGATGTCCTTTTGCTCGCTGAAATTGACGAGCTTCACATCGTCGAGACCATGCTCGGCAAAGAAGCCCTTCTCTTTGGCGATATACCAGGGCCCATAGCCGAGCCAGGGCTGCACGCCGATCGAGACTTCGTTGGTCTCGGGTTTCTCGGGGATCGTTTCAGCAGCTTGCGCCACCCCGAACATCAGGGCGAACATACAAACCGCAAGACAGAAAACGCGGTGCGACATCGAAACTCTTCCTCCATCTTTCAGTGCAAGGAGTGCTTAAGATACTATAGATAGTACGTTAGAAAGACAGCAAATAATGTGCCAGCTATCGAAAGGCGGTATTTTCCGCGCGAAACCGCCAAAAATCGGGATTGCCGGGACGAAGGCCAGCCGGCATGCGCCCCTTTTCTGCCTGCCGCGTCGCCCACAGCTGCCTAAAAATTATACGCAGATCGCAAGGCGGGACCGGTCGCCGGATCGGTGCGGCACCCGATGAACGCGTTCTCCGGTCTCTTGCGCTTTCTGCTTGATGCCGCCGAGCGTGGCGAGCGCACCGCGCTTGTCACCATCACCGATGTGATCGGCAGTTCGCCGCGGGCGGTCGGGTCCCATATGGGGGTAAGCGAGACCGGCGCTTATGTCGGCTCGGTTTCCGGCGGCTGCATCGAAGCGGCGGTCGTCACCGAGGCGCGCCGCGTCATAGAGAGCGGCCGGGCCGAGGAAATCCGCTTCGGCGCAGGCTCGCGCTTCATCGATATCCGGCTTCCCTGCGGCGGCGGCATCGATTTGGCCTTCACGCCGCATCCGCCGCGCGCCTTGCTCGCTGAGACGCTGCGCTTGCACCAGCAGCGCACCAGCCTGGTCTGGGCGCTCGGCCGCGATGGCGCCATGGCGCTGCGCACCGGCAGCGATGCCGGCACCGGCTGGCTGGGCGGTAAATTTCAAGTCCGCCATTTGCCGGCTTTGCGGCTTTGCATCTTCGGCCGGGACGCAGAGGCGCTCTCGTTGATGCGTCTTGCGGCCGGGCTGGACGTGGAAATCTGTCTGGCAAGCCCGGACGAGGATCTGGTGGCGCTTGCCGCCGAGATGGGAGGGAAGGGGCACCATCTTCAGATGCCCGATAGCGATATCGGGTTTTCCATCGATCGCCAGACTGCGGTGGTTATGCTGTTTCACGATCACGACTGGGAGCTGGGTCTCCTGCCGCAGATTTTGCGCCAGCCGGCGCTTTTCGTCGGCGCCATGGGCAGCCGAAAGACCCATGCGAACCGTCTCGAGGCACTGCGCTTACGGGGCGTGGCGGAAGATGCGCTAAACAGGGTGACCGGCCCGATCGGGCTTATCCCGTCGGCCCGCGACCCGCAGAGCTTGGCTTTGTCGGTGATGGCCCAGCTCGTCGACTGCTACAACAAGGCGGTATCGTGCCAGGCCATGCCGGATCGAGGAGCTGCCCAAGACCCGACTGATGAACGCCGCACCCTTCATAACCGTTCTTGCCGCCGGGCGTGCTAGCCGCTTCGGCGCATCGAAGCTCGACGCAAGCTGTGCCGGGCGCCCGCTGGGCAGTTGGGTGCTGCAAGCCGTCGCCGATGCGGGGCTGGCGCCGGGCGCCGTGGTCGTCGGGCCGACCCCGCCAAGCTTTCTCGCCGACTGGCCCGATTGGGCTTTGCTGCAAAATCCCAAGCCCGCGGCCGGGCTGAGCGCGTCCTTGAGGCTTGCGGCGGCCGAAGCCTCCGCCAGGCAGGCCGGGACCATGCTGCTGCTTCTGGCCGATATGCCGCTGCTCGATCCGGATTTTCTGCGTGAACTGGCTGCCGCGCCTGTGCCGGCCGCGACGGTCTATCCCGGCGGGCGGCACGGCGCGCCGGCGCTGTTTCCCAGCCGCCTGTTTCCGGCGCTTGGCCGGCTTGAGGGCGATCATGGCGCGGCCAAGCTGCTCGCAGGCGAGCCGCAGCTCACCAGCTTGCAGCCACCCGCCGGCATGTTGATCGATGTCGACCGGAGAGGGGATATCGCCGAGGCGGAGAAACGTCTCTCTTCACGCGGCGGGGTCTAAGCGGAGCCACTGCGCTGAACGAAGCCGAAGCCCGGCGAGTTCGGACGCCTAACGCTCCTCGGATTGCGGCGGTGCGGCTTTCGAGTGCTGCTTCACGTCTCCCTCCATCTCCCGGACGCGGTCCTGAAGCTGGCGTCGCGCCGCATCGAAAGCGTCCCGGATGGCGACATTGATGTCCTCATGCGCGTGATCCTGCCGTCCGGCATGGTCCACGTTCACATCGCGCCCCGGCATGCTGATGTGAATACGCACATTGTAGAGATTGCCCTTTTCGTGGTGCCGGTGCGGCATCTCCACCACGATGTCGTAGACGAGGCTCCGGCTAAAAAACGCGTCGAGCTTTGCGGCATGCTCGGCGATTCTGCTTTCGATCGCCTCGGACGGTTCGATATCGCGGTAGCTGATTTGAAGGGTAGACGTCATTTCCAAGTCCCGCTGGTTTCTGAACGATCTTTACGCTGCCAGCGGCTGCTGAGCAGCTTCGGGGAAAATCAAACGCCACAATCCGTTAGCATGACCTTGCCACGACAATGAGGCGGCCGGGCCAGGGCGCGGTCCCTACAATCCCACACGTGCGCGGATATCGGCGGCGGTGGCGCCGGCTTCGCGCAAAGTGGCGAGCGAAAGATCCCGGTCCCGCGTGGCGAGGCGCCGCCCCATCTCGTCGCGGATCAGGCGATGATGCCGGTAGATCGGTGTCGGCTTGTCCAGCAAGGCCTGCAGCAGCCGGTGCAGCGGGGTGGAGGGGAATAGGTCTTGCCCCCGCGTCACATGGGTCACGCCCTGAAACGCATCGTCGAGCACCACGGCCAGATGATAGGCGATGGCGCCGTCCTTCCGCTGCAGCACCACGTCGCCGATCTGTCCGATCAGTTGCTCCGGGTCGAGGGCGATCCGGCCTTGCTCGCCATTGGGACCTTCGCCGATCTCGTCAAACGAAAGCCTACACACTGCCGCCGCTCCGCCGAGCGCGGCAATCGCCTTGGCGATATCGAGGCGAAGTGCGTGAGGCTTGTCGTCTGGCTGAAACGGCCGGCCGCGGCAAATGCCGGGATAGGGCGGCCCCATCTCCGCGCCCTCTTGCGGCGCGCCGGCCGCCGCTTGGATCTCGGCCCGGGTACAGAAGCAGGGATAGACCAGGCCTTGTGCGGCGAGCTTATCGATTGCCGCGGCATAGCTTGCCGTGCGGCTCGATTGATACAGCACCGGTTCGGGCCAGCTTATGCCCAGCATGCGCAGATCGGCCATGATCGCATCGGCGAAATCTTGCCGGCTGCGGCCGGTGTCGAGGTCTTCCATGCGCAGTAGAAATCTACCGCCCGCCGCGCGCGCGGCCTCCCAGGCGGTCAATGCCGAAAACGCATGCCCCAGATGCAATGCGCCGGTCGGGGAGGGCGCGAAACGTTCCGCGACGAGAGCCATGCCAGAGCCGTATCGAAGCCGATAGGCACGATCAATGACTTATCTCCAGTGCCTGCGACACCGGCTCGTCAGAACCGGCGGATATTATCTAATATCTTCAGAGGCCTGATTAAGTGCCCCGACTCAGTTAGCGTCGGCGAAGGCACGACACCCAAGTCGTTGTGCACAGCCGCAACCGCCAGCAAGAGCGACTATTCGTGAGCATCTCTATTCCCGATGATCGGCGCATCTATGCCGTCGGCGACATCCACGGGATGCGGCTGCCCCTCCTCGATCTGCTGTCGAAAATCGACAATGATATCAAGGGGAACGTGCAAGATCCGGAGATGGCGCACCTGGTCTTTCTCGGCGATTACGTCGATCGGGGGACTGACTCCAAGGCCGTCCTGGACCTGCTAACCTCCGATCTGCCGGCGCCGGCGACGTTTCTCGCCGGAAATCACGAGCAGACCCTGTTGCGTTTTCTACTTGAGCCCGAGATAGTCGATCAGTGGCGTTATTTCGGGGGATTAGAGACGCTGACATCCTATGGCGTGGACGTGAAAGAGGTCCGGATCGGCCGCGGGTTCGCGGCCGCGCGCGATGCCTTCGTCGAGCGGTTGCCGCAGAGCCACTTGCGCTTTTTCCAGCATCTGCAGCCCTCGGCCGAGAGCGGCGAATATTTCTTCTGCCATGCCGGCGTGAGGCCCGGCGTTCCGCTCGACCGGCAAGACCCTCGCGATCTGATGTGGATCCGCGAGGAGTTCCTGAATTTCGACGGGCCCTTCGAAAAGACCATCGTGCACGGCCATACGCCGGGCGAGGAGGTCTATATCGGCCGCCACCGCATCAATGTGGATACCGGCGCCTACGCCACTCGGAAGCTTTCCGCCATTTGCCTTTCAGGCCCCAGCCGAAGGGCGATTTCCAGTGGCTAGCACCGAGGCGATCCCGACTGAGTTTTCGGCGCTTCAAAGCGGAATAGATCCGCTCAAGCACCGGGCTGCCTCGCGCATCGACGAGATCTTCTTCGGCCTGCTTCTGCTGGGCATCGCGGCCGCGCCGTTCTGGTTCGGCAGCAACCGCCCCGTCGCCTGGGGCGGTAACGCGCTCTATTTCGGCGCGCTGCTTGTCGCCTATGAAGGTTCGCTGATCTTCCGCGGCATGGCGCACCCGGTTGCCCTGAAGCGCCTCTGGCTGCCGGCGCTTGCCTTCCTCGCCGTGGTGATTTGGATCGGCGTGCAGCTCAGCGGCTTCACCCCGCAATCCTGGCACCATCCGCTATGGGGCATGGCGGCCGATGCACTCGGCCACGATGTCGAAGGCCGCATCACCGTCAATCCGCAACATACTTGGGAGGCCGGCTTGCGCTTGCTGACCGCCGCCGCCGTATTCTGGCTGGCGCTTCAGCTTTGCCGCAATCCGTGGCGCGCATCCAAGTTTCTGCAAGCGGTCGCGCTGATCGGCTTCGTCTATGCCGGCTATGGTCTGATCGCGCATTTCCTGCTTCCAGACCGGATCCTTTGGTATCCGAAGCTCTACTATAAGGAATCGGTCACCGCGACATTCATCAACCGCAACAACGCGGCCACCTATTTCGGCCTCGCGTTAATCGCTTGTCTTGGAACGATAATCTCCACATATCGCCGAGCGACCGCGCGGGTTGCCGACAATTGGCGCTTTCAGCTGGGCAGCGCGATCGAGACCACCGCCGGCTGGGGCGGATTTCTGCTCGTCGCCTTTTTCACCATCGGTGTCGCGCTGATCCTGACCGGATCGCGGGCCGGGATCGTCTCCTCCCTCGCCGGGCTTATGGCGCTTTCGGGCCTCTTGCTGCTGGGCGGCCGGAAGCATGGCCGGTTTGCCGGTCTGTTGGTGCTTGCCGCGGCCGCCGTCGTCGTCGCCACGGTATTGATATATGGCGACCTGTTCTTCGACCGGCTCAGCCGAGTAAATGCCGCTGGCCGGACCGCCGTCTACGCTATTACTTGGCAATCGGTCGGCGACGCGCCCATACTGGGCATGGGGTATGGTACTTTCGAAGATATTTTTCCCATGTATCGGGATACTTCAATGAGCCCATGGGACATATGGGACAAGGCGCATGATACTTATCTGGAGTTGCTCCAGGGATTGGGCGTGCCGATGGCGGCTTGTCTGATCGGCGCCGTGGTTTTTCTCGTATTTCTGTGCCTCCGGGGGGCAACGACGCGGCAGCGAAGCGGTTATCTGCCAGCGGTCGCGGTGGCCGGATCCGTCCTTGTCGGACTTCATTCCTTTGTCGATTTCAGCCTTCAAATACAAGCGGTCGCTTTGACTTGGATCGCGATACTTGGAGCCGGCGTCGCGCAATCCTGGAGTAGCCGGATCGAGACCGGCGATGGCCTTGTCGGCGAGGCGTTGGGCCGGAGTTAAGTCGAAGCCGGACGCGGCGTCCGGCTGAATTGGAGCGGGGGAATATAGCGTCCTATGCATGGTCGCATCCCAATGCAGGTGGTGGGGGCCGCCACGGATCGCCTCGATATTCGGGAAGTCTACGACTTCTTCCTGAGGCGCTGGAGATTTATCGCGGGCACGACGGGCATCGTCCTGTTACTTGCCCTGGTGGTGATCTCCAGTATCCCGGCGCGCTATACCGCCGCCGCCCAGATCCTTCTCGATCCGCCCGAACGCAGCGCTCTGGGAGGGCAATCGGCCTTGTCCGATATCGCCCTGGACACGGCGATGGTCGACAGCCAGGTCGCGCTGATCAAATCCCATTCGCTTCTGCGCCGGGTCGTGGAGAAGGAGACCCTGATAGACGATCCGGAATTCGGCAGCAGCGCCGGCAAGCCTGGTTTCTTCGCCTCGCTGTTTTCCAGTGCGGACGAGAAAGCCGACCCGAGCCGAGATCGGATGGCCCAGGTTGCTTCGACCGGCAAGCTTGCCAACGCCGTGGACGTCGCAAGGCAGGGGCGCACCTATATCCTGAAGATTGCGGTCACCTCGAAAAGCCCGAAACGGGCCGCCGACTTGGCCAATGCCGTCGCCGACGCCTATATCGTCGACCAGCTCGAAGCCAGCTACGAAGCAGCAAAGCGCTCATCCGCCTGGCTCAACGAACGGCTGCAAACTATTCGCGAGCAGCTGCGCAAATCGGAACGCGCGGTCGAGACCTTCCGCACCGAGCATCATCTCGTCGCCACCAATACCGGCACCATCAACGAGCAGCAGCTTTCGGAGATCAACGCCAAGCTGGTCTCCGCCCGCGCCGAGGCGGCGGAAAGCAGAGCGAAATGGGAACAGGCGAATAGGCTGCTCGAAGGCGGCGGCAAGCTGGATTCGGTTCCGGACGTCGTGAAGTCGCCGGTCATCGCCTCCTTGCGCCAGCAAGAGGCCGAGGTCTCCGCCCGCGAAGCCGATCTGGTCACCAAATACGGCGATCGTCATCCTTTGGTGGTGAATGTCCGCGCCGAACAGGCCGCCATTCGCAACCAGATCGATGCCGAAGTCCACCGCATCATCGACAATCTGAAGAACAATTACGAGGTGGCGCGCTCCCGCGAGCAATCGCTGCAGCAAAGCTTGCGCGAGCTGACCGGCGAGACCGGTCTCGACAATGCAAGCTCGATCCGCCTACGCGAGCTGGAGCGCGAGGCCGCCGCCAACAAGACCCTCTACGAGCAGTTCTTGTCCCGCGCCAAGGTGACCGAGGAGGAGAAGAGCTATCAGGCGCAAGGCTCCAGGATCATCTCCGCCGCGACGCCGCCGGGAGGGCCGAGCTATCCGAACAAGCGTCTGTTCCTCGCCGTCGCCATGCTTCTCGGCGTCGGGCTGGGGGCCGGAGGTGCCTTCCTGCTGGAGCTGTTCAATCCGGGGTTCACCTCGCCCCGGCAGCTCGAGGAGCAGCTGCATCTGCCGGTGCTCAGCTCCATCGCGTTTCTGGATGACACCGATCTCGAATGGCAGGGGCGGAATCTGACGCCGCAGCAGCTCTGTCTCGCCAAGCCGTTCTCGCGCTTCAGCGAATCCATCCGCTATTTGCGCACCGGCATCGAGATGGCCGATATCGACAACCCGCCGAAGCTGGTCATGGTGACTTCCGCCATGCCGGGCGAAGGCAAGACCACCATCGCCACCGCTCTGGCGTTCTCCGCCGCGGCGGGCGGGTCCCGGGTCCTGCTGGTCGATTGCGATCTGCGGCGGCCGAGCCTGACCAAATCCTTCAGCCTGGAGAAGACGCCGGGCCTGGTGGACTATCTGATGCAGCAGGTCGAGCTACAGCGCGTGGTCCACAAATATCGCGATGCCGGTGGGGTCTGCGTCATCGGTAGCGGCGCCACCAAGACCAGCAATCCGCCGGATCTTCTGAACTCCGTCCGGATGAAGGAGACCATCGCCAGCTTTGCCGAATTCTACGATCTGGTGATTTTCGACACCCCGCCGGTCGGGCCGGTCATCGACTCGGTGATCGTCTCCAGGATGGTCGACAAGGTCGTGCTGGTGACGCGATGGGGATCGACGCCTCGCGATATGGTCGGCGAGGCGCTGAAAAAGCTCGCCAAGGAGAAGAAGATCGCCGGCCTCGCGCTGAATATGATCGATGAGAGCCAAGCCGCCCGCTACGGCCGTCATGCCTATTACGGGACGAGCTACTATCAGAAGTACTACACGCAATGAGATGGCTGGCGGTGACAGGAAGCCTCTTGATCGGCGTGGCTCTTGCCGTGGTTGGCGGCCAGCTGTTCTTCTCCGCGGTGCTTCCGCCGAGCTGGCTGGCCTCATCCGAGCCGGCCGCTTCGGATGCCGGAACGGCGCAGGACGCAGCGGCAGGCGAGGGAGACACCCGGCCCTTCGCCGCCAAGCTGCAAGACCAGATCGTGCTGATCGTCGATCAGGAGCTTCGCCAGAATCCGAGCTCGTCGGGCTTCTGGCTGTGGCTTGCGGATTTGCGCAAAAACAGACCGCCGGAGGAATTCAACGCCGCCTTGCTGATGTCGCAGCTCACCGCGCCGAATGAAGCTTACATCATGCAGGAGAGGGCGATCCTCGGCATTTCGCGATGGGACATTCTCACTCCCGAGTTACGCAGGTCGATCATACGTGACACGGCAACGGTGGCGCCGCGCATCAATGCCGTAAGCGCGGAGCGCTATCGCCGGGCATCGGCCGGGATTCCTGAGACCGAGCGGCACGAGATCGGCGAGACGCTGGCAACATATTACGACATTAAGCCCTACCGTCTGAAGCGGCTGGGGCTCGCCGAGCAATAGCCGTGTTGGGGGCGGAGGCAATCGAGATGGTTCGCAGAAGATTTCGGATGGGACGGCGCCGGCGATGACGCAAGAGACGATCCGCGCATCCGTCGTCTTGGCGACCATCGGCGGTCCCGATAAGAGCGAGCGCCTCGAGGAGGTGCTGGCTGCGCTCGAGCAGATCGAAGAGGTCGAAGAGATTGTCGTCGTTTGGCAGGGCGATCCGGATTCGCCTCTGATCCCGTCTGGATATCGGGGCTTGCGGGTGATCTTGAGCGGAACCAAGGCGAGCTCGCATGCGAGGAATGCCGGTGCGGAATTCGCCACTTCCGACTGGCTTTGGTTCCTCGATGACGACACCGTGCCGGTCGGTTCCGATTATCTTCGCCGCGCCGCCCGCTATCTCGCCGAGAACGATTGCCAATTCGCCATCGCCAATGTCCGCACCTCCGGCGAGATCTCCGTGGCCCCGCGCATCGAGCAGAGCTTCCTCTACGATACCCCTGGCGGCGTGCGCGAATTCTGGGAGCCGGGTCTGCTCATTCCGCGGCAGCTGTTCCTCGCCTATCGCTATGACGAGCGCCTGGGGCCGGGCTGCCTGCATGCCTCCAGCGAGGGGCACGATCTCGGCCTGCGTCTGGTCATCGGCGGCGTCAAGGGCATCCGCCATGCCGATCTGGAGCTCGATCATCCGCCGCTCATCCTGGATGACAGCTACGGCAACAAGATCGCCTTCTATGCCTTCGGCAATGGCCTGGTGCTGCTGCGCTATGGCTTCTATCTGCGCTATGCGGTGGTGCTGGCCAAGACGCTGGCGAAGATCTTGATCGCCGCCCTGCGGCTGAAATTCCGCGAAGCCAAATGGACGGTCATCCGTCTCTGGGCGCTGCTGCTCGGACCGCTGCTGCTGCCCCAGTCGCCCTTCGTGCGCGGTGCCCCGCCGCGGGAGTTGAAGGCCGCGCCGAAGCTGAAAAGCGTCAGGGGTGGGGCATGAAGCCGGTGCTCTCCTCAGAAGCCGGCGGCGATGCCGCCCCCGCCGAGGCGCGCCCTGTGGGCCGGTTCTTGGCACTGATCAGCCGCCTGACCGGCGCCGATCCGAACGGCGTCCTGTTCCGCCGTATCGCCAGCGGATTTTTCGGCACGGCCGGGCTGCGTATGGCTACGATGCTGCTTGCCTTCGTCACCACCAGTCTCCTTGCCCGCTTCCTGGGGCCGGCGGCGTTCGGCGTCTATGCCTTCGCCATGGCCATGGTCAACATCCTCTCCGTGCTCACCGAGCTTGGCCTCGCCACGCTCGTCTTGCGCGAGGTCGCCAAATACCGGGCGCGCGGTGAATGGAACCTGATGCGCGGCGTGATCCTGCGCGCCAATCAGATCACCTTCGCCATCGTCCTGCTGTTCGGCGCGGGCCTCGCCGCCTGGCTGCTGCTTTGGCCGGATGCCGGCGAGCATAAAATCGGCGTCACCGTGATCATCGCCTTCGCGCTGATTCCCATCGTTTCCTTAGGCCGCATCCGTGCCAGCGTGCTGCAAGGGCTCGGCCATGTGCTGCAGGGGCAGTTGCCGGAACGGCTGATCCGGCCGGGCGTGTTTTTCCTCGCCACCGGCATCGCTCTTCTGACCGTCGGCCTCCAGCCCTGGTCGGCGATGGCCTTGAACGTCCTTTCCGCCCTGATCGCCTTCATCGTCGGATATTGGCTGCTGGTCCGCTGCTTCCCCACCGAGATGCGCGGCATCCAGGCGAGTTACGACACCAAGGCCTGGCTGCGCAGCCTGCTGCCCTTTGCTCTGATCGGCGGCGTCGGCGTGATCAACGCGGAGGCCGATCTGATCTTCCTCGGCTTCTATCGCGATTCCAGCGATGTCGGTGTCTACCGCGCCGCCTTCCTCATCGCCCTGCAGGTGCCGCTGGCAGTGTCGTT
This sequence comes from Methyloligella sp. GL2, assembly GCF_013341275.1. GTDB lineage: Bacteria > Pseudomonadota > Alphaproteobacteria > Rhizobiales > Methyloligellaceae > Methyloligella. The sequence goes on along the minus strand of NZ_CP054476.1, from coordinate 2,692,600 downwards.
CATGGACGTGGTCCTCGCGCCGCATTTCTCGGCCCTGTTCCATGGCGGAGAACTCGACCGGCTGCGGCGCATCACCCACCGCTCGGTCTATGCCAGCATGGTGTTCAGCGTGCCTTTCGCCGCCATCTGCATCTTTTTCGGCGGCACGATCTTGAGCCTGCTGTTCGGCGCCAGCTATGCGGTCGCGGCGACCCCGCTCGCCATTCTCGCCGCCGGGCAGCTGTTCAGCGTGGTGAGCGGGCCGGTCGGGCTGGTGTTGAAGATGAGCGGCTTCGAGTTCGATGCCGCGCTCGGCGCGATCCTCGCCATCGCCGTCAATATCGGCCTGGATTTTCTGCTGGTTCCGCAATTCGGCACGGAGGGAGCCGCGATCGCGACCGCCACAAGCCTCTGTGTCGCGAATATTTCGATGCTCGTAGCGATGAAGAAACGCCTTGGCTTCGTCACCGTCCCATTCGGATAGCGAGCCGGGCGACAGCGTCCCGTCATGCCATCAGCGAGCGATGGCGCCTTCGCCGGGACCGTAAGGGGGAATGGTGCATAACGTTGCGATAGCCAGCATGACCGGCGCGCGCAATCGCGGTTGCGAAGCGCTTGTCCGCTCCATAATCGATGGCATCCACACGGTGATCGGGCGCGATGCGGCGAAGATCTCGCTGCATAGCGCCGATGCCAAATACGACCGGAAGATCTTCGGCGACGACGTTGCCGCCACCTATGATGCCCATCCCCTGTCCTGGCCCTCGCCCCTGCGCCTCAAGGCGCTGCAAGGGCCGCAGATCCGCATGGCGCGCCTTGCCGAGAAGACGCTTCTGCCGTCGGAAAAACCCGGCGCGATCTCCCGCCGCAGCCTCACAGCCTTGTCCGATGCGGACATCATCGTCGCCACGGGCGGCGACGTGTTTACCGGCGATTACGGGCCGAGCAATTTCCGCTCCCACTGCCATATCCTGCATCTCGGCAAGCCGGTGTTCTTCATGGCCCAGACCATGGGACCCTTCGCCCCGGCGGAGGAGGCCTATCTGAGGAAGCATGCCGGCGCGATTGCCATGTGCACCGTGCGCGAGAGCGACAGCCTGGAGTATCTGCAGAAGATCGCGCCCGAGATCCCTGTGCATCAGGCGGCCGATGTGGCCTTCCTGCTGCCCAGCATCGACGCCGACGCGGCGCGCCGGATCCTGGAGGTGGAGCATCACTTCCCCATCGAGGGAAAGAAGCTCGTCGGCGTCTCGGTCAGCGCCGGCATCGTCGGCTATCGCGGTGCGGAGGGGAAGGTCGACTATATCGGCGAGACGGCGAAGTTCGTGAACGAGCTCAACGCCAATGGCTATGCCGCGATCCTCATTCCCCACGTGCAGAACATCGCCATCGAGGCCAACGATCTGTTCGCCTGCACCGAGGTGCTGCGCCAGCTCGAGCATCCGGAGCGCAATCTGGTGCTCTCCCTGCCGCTCTCGGCGAGCGAGTTCAAGGGCATCGTGGCGCTGTGCGATGTGCTGGTCGGCGCGCGCACCCACGCCACCATCGCCGCGCTCTCGCAAGGCGTGCCCGCCGTCGCCATCGGCTATTCCCGCAAGTCCTTCGCCATCTTCCGCGACTATTACGGCGAGGATATCTCCAAGGATCTCGCCATCGATGTCGTCGACATGACCGCGGACAAGATCGGCGCCGCCTTCGCCATCGCACAAGACATGCCGCGAACCACCGATCGCGCCGCGGAAATGAAGCAGCGGGCGCTCACCAGCTTCGAGCGCCTGAAGACCATCCTAGAGGCCGCTTGAGGAGATCTCTGCCATGAGTTTGCAAACCGGTATTCGCCAGTGGCGCATCAGGGCTTTCGCCCCGTTCGCCAGCGCGAGCAGACCGGTGGAGAGATCGGCAATGGCGGTTCCTAGCGAGGCGCGCGCCGACGGGTTTTCGATTTCCGACGTGGTGCAGCGCGGGCTTTGCGTCGGCTGCGGCGGCTGTGCGGTGGCGTGCGGCTCGGTGACCATGCGCCTGAACGAGAGCGGTGCTTACGAGGCCTCGCTGGAAGAGGTCGGCCCCGTGGAGCGAGCCGAGCTCGGCGCGGTCTGCCCGTTCTCCGATGCCGCCCCCGACGAGACCGCCATCGCCGAAGAGCTGTTCGGCAAAAGCGGTCAGGCGCAGGACCCCCGCACCGGATACTATCTTTCCCTGAACGCAGGGCGCGTCGCCGACACCGAAACGGTGACCGACAGCAGCTCCGGCGGGCTGACCAGCTGGCTGCTGATCCAATTGCTGGAGCGTGGCATGATCGACGGGGTGATCCATGTCGGCGAGGGGCGCGAAGAGGGGCGGCTGTTCGATTACTGCGTCTCCACCAGCACCGAGGAGCTGCTGCAGCGGCGCAAGTCGCAATATTACTCCACCGAGCTCTCCGCTGCGCTTCGCGCCGTGCGCGGCGACGGCAAACGCTACGCGCTTGTCGGCGTGCCGTGCTTCATCAAGGCGGCGCGCCTTCTCGCCAAGTCCGATCCCGTCCTCTCCGAGCAGCTCGGCTATTTTCTGGGGCTCGTCTGCGGCCATCTGAAGAGCTCCGGCTTCGCCGAGCTGATGGCTTGGCAGGTCGGGGTGAGCCCGGACGAGCTGGCGCGCGTCGACTTCCGCCATAAGGTTCCCGATCAGCCGGCCAACCGCTACGAGTTCGGCGCCTTGCGCCGCGGCTCTTCCGACTGGCGCTACGCCACCTCGCTCACCATGCTCGGCGGCAATTGGGGCCATGCGCTGTTCCAGCTCCGCGCCTGCGATTTCTGCGACGACATTTTCGCCGAGACGGCCGATGTCTGCTTCGGCGATGCCTGGGTCGATCGCTTCGCGAAAGACTGGCGCGGCACCAATATCGTCGTCTGCCGCAACCCCGAGCTTCAGGCCATCTTCGAGGAGGGCCTGCGGTCGTCCGAGATCGTGTTCGAGCCGCTCGCCATGGCCGATCTCCTCGCCTCGCAGGGCGGCAATTTCCGCCATCGCCATTTGGGGCTTTCGGTGCGGCTGAAAAATGCTCTGCGTCGCGGCGAGCACGTGCCGCGCAAGCGCATCGCGCCGGGCTCTCTCCGTGTCTCCATGCTGCGCAAGCGCATTATTCGCATCCGCGAGCGTCTCGCCATGCGCAGCCACGACGCGTTCCGCCAGGCCAAGCAGCGCGGCGATCTTGCGATTTTCAGGCAAGCCATCGCGCCCGAGCTGCGGGCGCTCAGCCGGACCGATAAAATGGCCCGTTACACTCCCGCGCGTGTCGCAGGAAAGTTGGGCCGGGTTCTGACCCGGCCGTTGAAGCGTTTCTTGTAGAGGCGCCGCCGGCCTATTCGACGGCGTAGCCGAAACGCTGCATCAGCTCGTTTGCCGGAGACGTCTTGAAGCGGGCCACATCCTCATCGCGGAGGATCTTCCGCCAGCCGCCCCGGCCGTCGAAAATCGGCTGGTTCACCTGCCAGCTCCGCAGCGTTTTGTGCTCCACCCCGTCCTTGCCGCCCGTCTTCTCCGGCCGCTTCACGCCGAACCAGGAGCGTTGCACCTTGTAATATTCCAGCATGGCCGGATCGAAGGGCATGCCAACGAAGCCGCAAACCTTCTCCAGCACGTCTTGCGGATCGGCGATCAGATCCTCGTAACGGACCACGATGGCGTCGTCCGCGCCTCGCGCCTCGGTTGCGATCTCGCTCGCATCGACCCAGTTGCGGAAACCGCCATCGGCATTGCCCCAGCGCTTCACGAAGGAGGCGGCGACATCGCGCCCGTCGCGCATCATGATGACGAATGTCGCGCCCGGGACCAGCTCCCGGATCCGGTCCAGCGAGAACACATGGATCGGCGTTTTCTCGGCGAGATGCGGCTTGCCGGCGAGCTTGGCCTGCTCTTGCAGGTTCCTCAGCCCGCGGCGGGTCTCAGCAGTGAAGTGGAAAATCTCGGTCTCGCGCATCGGAATGAAAACTTGCGGATGCGCCGCAAACATATTCGCCATCAGCGTTGTTCCGCTATGCGGACAGCCACAGATGAATGTCTGAGATTTTAGCGCTTTATCTTGCCCAGTAAGTTTCTGGAACGCCTGACGCGCATCCAGCGCGATGCCATGAATATGCTGATAAATAATATGGCGAATGCGCCCATCCATTTTCTAGCCCCCAGCGCTCACGTTGCGTAAATCTCGCATACCGGAAAATAACCGCGATCACTGCGTCATTCGACTCTCAAGCGCGAATCGGCCGGTACTCCAAGTAGATTAGTCGATTGTCCGCCGCAGCAGGTGTGGCGCGTTTTGTGGCGGGTATCCGTAGGGGCCTAACGCCGCTCTTTTTTCGATGAATCTGTTCATTTCGCCAACTCTTCTGTTGGGATCGCGCCCCTCGGACTGATATCGTAATATACATTAATACTTGGCCCGGATGGCCACGCCGATTCGACTAGTCCTTCACTTCGTGCCTGACGCTGTGCTTCGCAGAATTGATTGTCGATTTTCGTCGACGCGGGCCTCAAGGGATTTGTGGATCTCGCGCCGCGGCTGGAGCCAGTCGTACGGGGCAAGTCATACGGGGCAAGCCATATGGGGCCAAGCCATGCGGGGGGCAGGGCGATGACGGCAAAAGTCTCGCCGTCGGGCGGTGAAATCGCAAAACCGGGCGACACGGATATGGCCGTGGTGGATCTGCTCGGCTTCGACGTGACGGCCACGACGGCGGACCGTTTCGCCGAGCTTCTGCTGCAGCGCGCCAGATCGGGGCAGGGCGGCCATGCCGTGACCCTGAACATGGAGCATCTCGGCCGTGCCGCCCGCGATCCCGTCTATGGCGGGATGATCCGCTCCGCGGAGATGATTTGCGCCGACGGTGCGCCGGTGCACTGGGCTTGCCGGATGACGAGCGGTTCGCGCATCGCGCAAGAGCGCATCGCCGGAGTCGATCTCGTCGAGACCTTGCTGCAGCGCGGCGAGGGGGTCTCCTTCGGCATTATCGGCGGCGTCGATCCGAAGCTGGCGCTGGCGAAATATGGCGTCTCCGAAGATCGGATTGCCTATCTCAACTCGGACATCATCCCCACCGATCCGGAGGGGCTTAGCCGAGTGGCGAAGGATGTAGCCGCGGCCGGGCCGCAGCTCGTCTTCATTGCGCTCGGCGTGCCCAAGCAAGATATCGTCGGCCAAGCTGTGCTCGCCGAGCTGCCCAGCGCGGTGGTGATCGGGATCGGCGGATCCTTCGAGATGCTCGGCGGGCTGAAGCGCCGCGCGCCGCGCCTGATCCAGAAGCTCGGCCTCGAATGGGCCTTCCGCTTCGCCCAGGAGCCGCGGCGACTTTTCGCCCGCTATTGTCTGCTTTACCCGGCCGCCGTCTGGCGGCTGCTTCTGTGGACGGTCTTCAAACGGGGGGCATCGTCCGGCGATGCCACGGCCTGCTGAATGATCGTCTTCGACCTCGTCCTCGCCACCCGCCGCCCCGAGACCACCGGCATCGAGCGCTATGGCATCAATCTGTTCGAGGCGATGCGCGAGGCCGAGCCGGATACTCATGCGGTGGTGATGGACCCGGCGCTTATCTCCGGCAAAGGCGTGGTGCCGGTCTCGAATGCACTGGGCGGCTGGTTTGCCATGCCGCGCATCGCCGCCAAGCTCGCCGCGGGCGAGCCGGTCACGGTCGTCTGCCCAAGCTATCCGGCATCGCCCCTATTTCTGCTGACTCGCCAGAAGCTGCTGCGCATCATTCATGACAGCTTCCCCTGGACGCGCGATGCCGGCAATAGCTGGCAGGGCAAGCTGCTGTTCAAAACCGTCGAGAAGTGGATGCTGCGCCGCTACGATGTGCGCGCTGCCCCCACAGAGCTCACCGCCAAAGAGCTGAGCAGCCTGTTCGGACTGGATTTTGACTGCGTCGGCAATGCGCCCGGTCTCGATTTGCGCACCCTCGCGCCGGAACCTGTCGCTGCCTTGGACGGGAGCCCTTTTGTCCTTGCCGTCGGCACCGTCGAGCCGCGCAAGAATTACGACGGCGTGCTCGACATGCTGGCGGCGGCGGGGGATGCGCCCTACACGCTGGTCGTCGCCGGCCGCCCCGGCTGGGGCGATGTGGTGGAAAGGCTGCGCCAGACTGCCGGCCCGGAGAAGCGCCTGCTCTGGCTCGACGATGCCAGCGACGGGCAGCTTGCCTGGCTCTACCGCAACTGCGCCGCCTTCGTTTCCTTGTCTCACGCCGAAGGCTTCAACATGCCGCTGGTGGAGGCGGGGATCGAGGGCTGTCCCATCGTCTGCTCCGATCTTCCCATCCACCGTTCTGTTGCCGCGCCTTGGGCCAAATTTGTCTCCGGCACCGCAACGCCGAGCGAGGTCGCCGCGCTTCTGCAAGAGGCGGCAACCCAGCCGCGGCATGACGCGAAGGCCTATGGCGCGCGCTTCGATTGGACGGGGATTGCACGCAAGGTCGAAGCCTTGGTGCGGGCGGAGGAGATGTCTCCCTGCCAGCCCGGCCTATGCTCCAAGAGCAATTGACAGGCGGAGAACGCGGAACGAAATGAGCCAGCTCACGGACCTCGTAAATTACGACAACCCGAACTCCCTAGGATCGCGCTTCCGGTCTGCACGAAAGCAGGTCATTGCCGATCTCATCGAAGCCGTTTTCGCCAAGCAGGGGCAGGTCCGCATCGCCGATCTCGGCGGGCGCGAGGTCTATTGGAAGATTTTCGGCGCAGACTATCTCCAGCAACACCGCGTATCTATCGCGCTGATCAATCCCGAGCCTCAGCAAGCCAGCGCCTCGCCGCTGTTCAAGGTGGTTCAGGGCGATGCCTGCGCGCTTGAAGAGTTCGAATCCGGCAGCTTCGATCTCGTCCATTCAAACTCCACCATCGAGCATGTCGGTCTTTGGCCGAAGATGGAGGCTTTCGCCGAGACGGCGCGGCGCCTGGCGCCGGCCTACTACATCCAGACGCCCTATTACTGGTTTCCGGTCGAGCCCCATGCCATCGCGCCCCTCTACCACTGGCTGCCCGATAGCTGGCGCGCCAAGCTGATGCTGAAAATGCGGCTCGGCAACTATCCGCGCGCCGCCGATATGGGCGAGGCGATGCGTGCGGTGCAAGACGCCATCATGCTGGACAGGGCTCAGATGAAAGCCCTGTTTCCCGATGCGGAGATCCGCTTCGAATGGCTCGGCCCGCTTCCGAAATCCCTCATGGCGATCCGCCGGGAAGGCTAAGACTTGAAGAAGACTCTCATTCGTTCCGTCAGCCGGCTGCTCAACGCCAAGCAACGCAAACGGCTGCGCTACTATCTGACCGTCGGCCTCGAAAAGCTGGGTGTCGACCAGTTCCCGGCGCATAACGAACTCGACCGTAAGTTGTTGAAATATATCGGCGACCGGAAGGGCGGCGTGTTCATCGAGGCGGGCGCCAATGACGGGCTCTCGCAATCCAACACCTGGTATCTGGAGCGCAAGCTCGGCTGGTCCGGCCTCCTCATCGAGCCGATTCCGTGGATCGCCGAGATCTGCCGTAAGCAGCGCAACGCCATCGTGGAATCTTGCGCCCTCGGCGGCTTCGATCAGGAAGGCACCACCACCACGCTTTATTACGGCGCCCTGATGACCGTCGCCGAAGATACGCCGGGGAGCCACCTGGAAGAGGGCGGCGCCAAGGCCCATGCCGAGAGCGGCGCCAGCTGGGTGGGTGAAGAGGCGATCCCCTTCGAGAGCGAGATCCACGCCCTTTCCACGCTGCTCGACAAATACAGCCTGAGCCGCGTCGATCTCCTGTCCCTCGATGTGGAAGGCTACGAGCTTAATGTGCTGAGCGGCGTCGATATGGACCGCCACATCATCGACTATATCCTGGTCGAGACCGGCAATCTCGCCGCGGTCGACGAGCTGCTCGGCAGCCATTACGACCGTGTCGACCAGCTCTCCTTCCACGATTATCTCTATCGCCGGCGTACCGAGCAGCCCGGGCTGCGTGTCATCCATTCCAGCGATTAGCCGGTTGCTAAGACGCCCCGCCGGCGAGTGCCCGCGCGATGCCGGCGAAGCGGTTCGTTGCGGCGTCCATGGAATAGCCGGCAAGCGCGTCCGGAACCTTGGCGCGTAGCGCGGCGAGCTCCGATGCGTCGAGCGCGATCAGCTTTTCCAGACAGGTGCCGATCTCTGCCGGCGTGATGCCGCAGACGAGATCGGGCGAGATTTTCGCAACCAGCTCGGCGCTGCCGCAGCGCTCCGAGGCCACCGCCAGGCAGCCGCGCTCCAGCGCCTCGTTGATCACGAAGCCCCAAGGATCGGCGAGGGAGGGCAAGATCAGCACATCGATAGATTGGAAGAAAGCTTCGCGGCTGGCCTCGTCGACATAGCCGAGAAAGTCCAGGCCGGGCATTTCCTGTTCGCCGGTGAAGCCGGCGATCTTGAGCGTAACGTCGTCCCGACCGAGCCCGCCGAACGCCTCGATCAGCGCCTGTACATTCTTCCGCGGTCCGTCCGAGCCGAGATAACCGAAGCGGCGCAAGGGAGCTGGCGGCCGAGCCGGCGCATGTTTCCCCGGCGGCGGCACCGCCTGCACCATGCGGCGCAAGTTTCTGTCGATGCCGTAATCCTCGAGATAGCGCCGCGTCATGTCTGAGAAGGCGATGCGGATCGGGCAGAGCAGCGCCAGGAGCCGCGTGCACGCCGCCTGATAGGCGAGCTTCAGCCGCCCCTTGTAGCGATCCGGGATATGCTCCACCCACATGCCGAGTCTGGAGCCGCATAGGGCGAAAAGTGCGCTCCACAAAATCATGCAGATATTGCTCGGATTGTTGTCGAGCACGATGATATTGGCCCGCCAGAACCGCATCGGAACCCAGAAGAACAGCGTCTTGCCCACGAAGAAATGCGGCAGCTGGACCGCAGGGTAGGGCGGATCTTCCACCGGCGACCAGGCGCGCCCTTCGTCGCTCGGCAGATGCATATAGAGCGCGGTGAGCGCGACGCCTCTTTTGCACAGGCGTTCGAACAAGGCATGCCGCGCGGGCGTGAAGTAGTTCTGGAAGACAAGTATACTTGTCATGGATGAAAAGCCTGGAATCAAACGGGACGAGTTGGGACGCGTCGCTGTCCCGGCGGCGGGCTATGAGCGGGGAAAGGGATTTGGCCTGTTACGAATTCCATCCCGATGGAAGTATAAGCTGGCAAGTATAAGCAGGTCACGAATTTGGCCGTCTAGTCCGGCCGTTTGGCGAAGGTTTTGATGAGCCTATCATCGAGTTCACCCCTTGCGCATTCCCTCAGCCCCAGCGGGGCGCGTCAAGCCGGCACTTGGCGACATTACTTAACTCTGGCGATCCTACTTGCGGCGGTTTTCTCCAACTTTCTGCTCGCCGTCCTGAATGCGCATGTCATGTCGGTCAGCACCGGCATGGTCACGCTGTGCTACCTGGCGATCGCCGGTGCGGGCTTCGGCCTCTGGCTGACGGACCCCGTCATCAACAAGTTCTATCTGATCTTGGCTGGCGCCCTGGCGCTGCTGTTTCTCTTATCGTCGCTCTACACGAACAAGTTCGACACGGCGTTTGTGTACAGGCTCTACCTCATTCCCATATTCGTGCTGCTGGGCTGGTCGAGCCGCGCCAATATCGCCGGCATCGTCTCGAAGCTTCTGCTGGTCATCCTCGGCGTCGCGATTTTCGAGCTCGCTTTCACCGATCAGTACATCGCGTTCTGCGACCCGCTGAGCTACTACACGAGCACGCGGAGCTGGACCAATACCGGCGAAGGAACCAACGCCGAGGCCAATCTTTATCTGGGCGCCTATCGGATTGGTGGAACGCTGTTTGGGGCAAGCCACAGGGCGGGCTCGATCTTCATCGAGCCTCTGTCACTCGGCTATTTCGCCACTATCGCGGTGATCTTCACCTTGAGCGATGCATCGCTGCCGGCCGCCAAAAAGGTGCTTCCGATCCTGATCTGCCTGCTTCTCGGCATTCTCGCAGATACCCGGCTTTCGGTGGCGTTGAGCACGGCCCTCGTCTTGGGATATCCGCTTCTTCGCCGCATCCCGCTCGGCGCCGTCAGCGTGTTGCCGATTCCATTGTTTGTGCTCGGCGCCCTCGTCTACGCCAATGCCGGGCTTATCGGTGGAGATTTGGGGGGGCGTCTGGCCTGGACCTATGGCGATCTCGCCGCCACCGGGCCGGCTCAGCTCTTTCTCGGCGGTATCGACGCCACCAATCTCGGCGATGCCGGCCTCGTCAATCTCATCACCCATGTCGGGCTGATCGGCTGCTTCATCTTCTTTCAACTGGCCTCCGGGGCCGCGCTGCGCGCGCCGGCAACCTCCTTTCTCTGCGCCGCTGTGATGGTCTACCTGTTTATGGGCTCGCTCTTCGGCGGCGCGATGCTCTCGCTCAAAACCGGCGCGATCCTCGGCTTCGGCATCGGCGTCCTCGCGCGGCAAGGGGTGTCGGCCGTCACCGCCGCGATGGAGGTTGCTGCTGCAGAAAGTCGCAAGCAGGATGAGCAATGAGCGCTGGACCGCAAGCGCTATCCCATTGCTCCATAGATCGAATCGCCGCCATCTGAGTCGCGAATGCCCTCGGGAACCAGCCGGAAGGATTTCAGAGCTATGCAGCGAACACTCCGAACCAAGCTGCCGTCCTGGCTCCGCCTCGCCGTTCTGGCCGCGATCGGGGCGGGCATCCTGGCCGGCTCCTTGATCCCGGATTTTGCGCCGCCTTCCGACTATGGCTTCGATCAGATTGTGCACGCCTCCTGTTACGCCGGCTTTGCGATGCTGTGTGTTCTGTTGTTCCGGCGTTCTCTGATTTTTGGTGCGGCGCTTTTTGGGTTCTCGATCATGATCGAGCTGCTGCAGATGGCTGTGCCGGGCCGTACCGGATCGTGGGAGGACGTCGCCGCCAATCTGGCCGGCATCGTCGCCGGCATCGCCATCGTCGAGTTTGCGGTAATGCGGGCCAGGACTTCGAAAGCCGACGATCTGTCGAGAACGGCTTAGAGCCGCGTTGCCTCAGATCCGGGGCGCAGGGATCGCAGGAGCGATGATTCCCGCAAGGGACACCCGCTCTAATAAGCGTTCCGGTGCACGATCACCGCGCAGGTCCGCACGATGATCTGGATGTCCTTCCACAGCGACCAAGTGTTGATGTAGTCGAGGTCGGAGGCGACCCGAAGCTCCAGATCGCGCGTTGTGTGAGTCGCGCCGCGATGGCCTCTGACCTGGGCCAGCCCCGTCATGCCGGGCTTGACCGCATGGCGCTCCCAATAATTCGGCGCCGCATCCCAGAACAGCGCGCCCTTGGCGCGCGAGCCGAGCGCATGCGGCCGCGGCCCGACCAGGCTCATATCGCCCATCAGCACGTTCCAAAGCTGTGGCACCTCGTCCAGGCTGGTCTGGCGGAGAAACTTTCCGACGCGGGTAATCCGGTCGTCGTCGCGGCTGGCCGAGCGATTCCCCGTCATGTCGGTGAGTTCGGCGCGCATGGTCCGGAACTTCCAGCAATAGAAGGAGTGATTGTGGCGTCCCAGGCGTTTCTGCACGAAGATCACGGACCCGCGCGATTCCGCACGGATCGCGATCGCAATCAAACAGGCGACCGGCAGCACCAGCGGCAATAGCAGCAGCGTGACCGATAGATCGAAAAGCCGCTTCAGAACGCGGTCGCGCACGCTGAGCGGACCGCGCGCCACCACCAAAGTCGGGTCCTCGCCCCAACGGCCGATGCCGAGCGGGGCAAGCCGCGAGATATCGGGATAGACGACCTCGGCCGGAAAACCCGTCTGGCGAAGCACGGCCACCCATTCATTGCGTAACTCGCTATCCTGAAAGCTGAGTACGACTCGGTCGAAGCCGTCGAGATAGTCGTTCAGCCGCTCCCAAAAGCGCGGATCGTTTTGGCGGATCTCCAATCCGGCTTCCGTGACCCCGATGACCTCCGCGACCTCTCGTCCGATCGGACAATGCACATCGTCGGCCAGGCAGATACCCCGGGTCTGGATCAGCTCGTTGCCGGCGACGATGTTGGCGATGGGGATCCGCGACAGGGCGAGCAGCATGGCCGCGATCGTGAACAGATAGCCGATCTCCAGGCGGGAATAGTCTTCGCTGACCTTGAAGGAGAATGCGGCTGCGAACACCAGGAGCGCCGTCATGATGAGCGCCGTCTCGGCTCGCCGCACCGCGGATGACCATTTCGCCAATGTTTTCAGCGAATAAGCCCGCCTTCCAAGCGCGATAACCAGATACAGCGGAAATATGATGAGTAGAAAGTGTCGGGTGTACTCGGAGATAAATACACCAGCGCGCAAGTAGGATGCGAGAACCGCGGCGCTGAATATAATGAGAAGGTCGAGAATGCCGACGAGAAAGCTTAATCCGATCCGCAGCGTTTCTCGGTGGCGGACCGCTGCTTCGTCACGTAGCGATCTCACATGATGAATATCTATGTCAGTCACAGCCGCAGCCCGAGTATGCCCCCAAGTAAACTTACTCGACGATATTATCGATAGCAGCTTTCCGGCGGAGCGTCGATAGAGCGTTCTCGTTCTGCACAAAGAGTTTTCTGACGCTGAAGCCAAAATTGAACGCAGCGGTGGTGATTTTACTTATGGAGGTTGCGTTGCGGGCGTGAGGTTCACGCATAGCGCATCCGACCGCTCCGGCACCTATCGGATTGGAGCGACAATGTCCGCTTCAGAACCGTCTCGCTCGGCGTCGGTATCGTCTCGCCGCGCCCGCTAGTTCGGGCTAATCGGTATGTGGCTGGGGTTGTTGCGGTCGATATTGGTGGAAACGGCGAAGGCACCGCCGAGCACACCGGCGCTGACGAGAAAGATCCAAGGCGGCATTCCGCCGGGGTTGCTGACGGCGCGAAGACGCCTCAAAGCGTCCAGAAAGCCTCGCTTCGCAGCCGATCTTTGCGCGTCGTTCAGGTCCTCCGAACTGCGCATATAGGCGACGAATTGGGGCGCGATTTCCGGATTTCCAACCAGCAGATCGGTCACCGCAGCGGACAGTTCGGCACCGCCATCGGGATAGTTTGCGAAGGTGCTGACGATCGAGGGGGCGATAGCGACCTCGACCGCGCGAGCAGGTGTTACGGTGCTTTGCGCCATTGCCTGAACCGGCAACCCCGCAAAGGCAACGCTGGTGGCCAAGGCCGCAATCCCTGCCTGTTTCAGCTTATTAACAACCATCGCTCTCGTCCGCCAAGCTTTGCTGGAATGCCCTCTTGCTTGGCTAGTATCTGTAAGTATGACCGTTCCGGTTTGATTGAACAGTGCCAGGTTGCTCCCAACCAAGTAAATGGCGCCAATTCTGTCGATCCAAGTGTGCCTAGTTGCATATGCAACACAATCTATGCGGCAATCCGACGCACTTAGAACCGAGTTTTTGCTCCCGCCGAAACGAAGTTGCTCGAATACCCGGCACCGCGAACATTCGAATCACGGTCGCTATAGGTATACTCGACATTAAGTCCGAAATGGTTTCGGAAGTAATACGTAATTCCCGCCGATGCCGAGGTGATCTCGTCGCGGCGGATCGAATTGATGTAATCCTCGGTCGTATAGCCGAACCCTGCGTCCAGCGTTACCGCGCGGGTCACCGACCATTCGGCGCTCAACGCACCGACATAATCTTCCGTCATGCTGCCCATATTCGTCGGCTGGGCGCGAAAGTCCGATGTGCTGAAGCCGTGATCGAGATTTGCCGTAAAGGTGAGGAACCGGCGGGGGAACCAGGACAGCGTGCCGCCATAAAGCGGCCCGTCGACCGTGCCGTAGGAAGGGTCCTCGAAGTCCTGGCTGAAATAACCGGTATAGATCTCGCCGCTGAACAGGCTGATTCGCTCCGAGCCGACACCGGCCACGATCCGGGTGCCGTCCGAATTGAGGTAGGACGCCTCAGAGTAGCGTTGCCACTGCCAGGATGGTTCGACATAGACGTAAGAGAACCCGCTCACGTAATAGCCGAGCCGGTTCGTCACCGTGTAGTCGGTTCCGTCGCGGAAATCCTCATTCACGACATTGCCGAATGCATCCTTCGAATTCTGGAAGTCGTTATGGGCAAGACTGCCGCCGACCGCGGCGAAGAACCGCCCGAACCCCTTTTCCAGCGAGGTTGAGGCGAAATCCTGCCGATAGTGGATCGGCTCGTCGGGAACCCCGGCCTGACCCGGATTGCCGATCGATGTGATGTCGTTGTCGAACCCGACCTGGCCCTGGATGCGATAGATCAGGTCCCGCTGGATCTCCCAGGTTTCGACGCCGCCGACACGGGTGTTGTCGAAAGTGGTGACGCTCTCGGAAGGGTAGAACCGGATATCGCCGATGCCATAGAGCTCGGTCCGGTGAATGCCGGTGTCGTGCAGTGCCAGCACCGAGGGCGTCAGCCTGACGCCGGATGCGCTCTGCGGATTGGAGCTGGAGCCGTTGAGGTTGCTGTTATAGGCGCTGCCGACGCCGAGCTGGCCGTAGACCAGCCAGTCGAACACCGGGATCGCACCTGCTGTGGTCTCGGGCCGGTGGTCGCTCTCCACCTCGCGCACGGTCTGATGCAAGGAGCGGATGCGGGAATTGTAGATCTCGGTTCCGGGGACGGAAGGGGCTTCGCCTGCGCGTGCGGGGAGAGCCGCGCCGCCCACCAAGAGTGCCGCGCATATCCCCAGCCCAAGCAGGCCTTTTGCCCGGGCGGTCAATGCCAAGTGGCGTCTAATAACGTCCCCCAAAACCCGTTCGCAAATCGCGTGCCCCACCGGGTCGTCTGTCGTATCGGATCTCCCGATCCGGTCCGCTTCCCTGAAATCGCGGAAAACTACCCCTAATCCGCAATATCGACTTGAGATGCCGGACTTACTCGACAACCTTATTCAGACTATATTCCTGCTGCATTGCAACACGCCAATTGGTTAAAAATATTTACCTCAGGAATAAAATTCTGTTTTGAGTTCCCTTGTTGCGAGTACGCCACAGGTGCGCGCAAGTAAGACTTCGCCTATCGCGGGCAACTCCCTTATGGCGCGCACACCCGGCAGCTCAGCAATCATGCTCGTTCTGGTGGCGGTAACGACTGCCTGAGCTGCCGCCGGCGCGGTCCGCATTGCCAACGACAAGGGCGGCGGCGTTGCCGAGTACATGCGCGCCATGATGAATATTCGCGATTCGGGAAAGCGCATGATGATCGACGGCGACTGCTTCTCGGCCTGCACGCTGGTCGCCGCCATCGTCCCGCCGCAGCGGATCTGCGTGACTGAGCGCGCCCGGCTGGGCTTTCACGCCATCAAGACCAAGAGCGGCCGCCGCCGGTCCACCAATGCGGGCATCACGGCTGCGATTTTCAAGATGTATCCGGCGGAGATCCAGTCTTGGCGTCGGCGAAACGGCGGGCTCACCGAGCAGATGGTGCTTCTGGAAGGAGAGGCTCTACGCCGCCTGTATCGAACCCGCCAATGACAGACCGGGCGATTAGAAGAAGCGTTCCGGCACCCTGACGACGTCGCCCGGCCCGACCTTCACATCCGGAGACAGGGAGAAGGTTTCCATCTTGGATTTGCCCGAGCGCTGGATGTAGACCTTGGATTTGCTAGCCCGATAGGTCGATCCTCCGGCGATTGCGATCGCGCTTAGGATATTGAGTCCGCTGCGATATTCGTACTCTCCGGGTTTCTGCACCTCGCCGAGCACATAGAAGGGCCGGAAGTTGGTTCCTTCCACCGTCACTTGCGGATTTCGCAGATAGGAGCGCAGCTTGGACGATATCGCGCGTTCCAGCTGCGCTTTGGTCAGGCCGGAGGCGCGAACCGAGCCGGCAAGCGGAAGCGTGATCGATCCGCCCCCATCCACAAGATAGTCGCCGGTGAGGCTATCCTCGCCATAGACCACGACTTTGACCTTGTCGCCGGGAGCGAAGCGTTCGGCCAGGGAATTGGGAACGAGGCCGCCATTGCCGGCGATCGACGCGGTCATCTGCGAGCCGCGGGCAGCGGGGCTTCCACCGCCCGAGGAGGCGCAGCCGGCCATTGCAATTGCAAGCAGCAGCAGAAGGGCTGTGCGAAAAGCCCAATTCAAAATCGCGTTCCTCAGTTGGCCAAGTATCAAATTCATCCCCGTCCAAGTGCAGGCACTTTAAGACTAAGGATCTTAACCATGTGTAGATGCCGCACCGCCGCATAAAATACTAGCCGGCGCTTCGGCGCACTCAGCGGTGCAGCGGGCTCCAAGGGAGCGATATATTTGAAGGCCGGTCCGTCAATCAGCCGTGCTGCGCCCATAAATATCGTCGAAGCGTTCGATATCGTCCTCGCCGAGATACGAGCCCGACTGCACTTCGATCAAGTAGGTCGGTATTTTGCCCGGATTGGCCAGGCGGTGACGCTCTCCGATCGGGATATATGTGGATTGATTCTCGCTGAGAAGTAAGCGCTCTTCTCCCTTCGTCACCTCGGCGGTGCCGCTTACCACCACCCAATGCTCCGACCGGTGATAGTGGCTCTGCAGCGAAAGCTGCGCCCCCGGCTTCACCATGATGCATTTGACTTGAAACCGGTCGCCGAGGCTGAGGCCTTCATACCAGCCCCACGGCCGGTGCACCCGCGCATGGAAGGTCGCCTCGCGCTTGTCGTTGACCTTGAGTTGCTCGACGAGCTCCTTCACCTCCTCGGCCCGGTCCTTGCTGGTCACCAGCACCGCATCGTCGGTGCTGACCACGAAGACGTCGCTCAGGCCGACCAGTGCCACCAGCGGCCCGTCGCTATAGACCAGGCTGTCATGGGTGTTTCGAAGCACCGCCTGGCTGCTGCCCAGGACGACATTGTCGTCGGCATCCTTTTCATGCGCTTCCCACATGCCGCGCCAGGACCCGATATCGCTCCAGGCCGTATCCAGCGGTACGCATTTCACCGACTCCGCCTTCTCCAAAATGGCGTAGTCGAGCGAGATATTCTCGACCTCCGAATAGGCGAGGGGGTCGAGCCGCACGAAGTCCAGATCGAGAATCGCGCGATTGAGCGCCGTGCGGCAATTGTTCAAAATCTCCGGTTTATGGGTCTCGAGCGCCGTCAGCAGGGTTTCGGCGGTGAACAGGAAGATGCCGGCATTCCAGAGGTAATTGCCCTGTTCGAGAAACTCTTGCGCCACCTCCTCGCTCGGCTTCTCGGTGAAGCGGCGGACCGTTGCGATCCCTTCGCCGCTCTCCACCTCCATATAGCCATAGCCGGTATGGGGCCGGTCGGGGACAACCCCGAAGGTGACGATGGATCCGGCCTTCGCTGCGTCGATGCCGGACGCAACGGCTTTCACGAAGGCCGCGCGATCGGGAATGAAATGATCGGAAGGCAGCAACAGGCAGAGCTGATCGACCTGCTTTCGCCCGGCAGTGAGAGCCGCGATCGCCGCGGCCGGCGCCGTATTGCGCCCCATCGGCTCCAGAATGATTGTCGCATCCTCGAGCCCGCTCTGCTGTAGCTGCTCGGCGACCAGAAACCGGTGCTGATTGCTACTGAGGATCGTCGGATCTTCAAATATCGGATCGCCGGTCTTTTCGCAGGTCTGCTGAAATAAGCTTCCCTCGCCGATCAGATTCAGAAACTGCTTGGGATAGGCAGCGCGCGATAATGGCCACAGCCGCGTTCCCGAACCCCCCGACAAGATGAAGGGCCTAATCTTCGTCATGCTACGCATCTCCCCCAGTAAGCGTGTAGCGACTCGTTAATATAGTCACCATTCGGCGGCAGGCGAAAGCCGCACATGCAGGGGGCGACACCAAGTATCAAAACCGCCAATTTTCCCGACTCTGATGTCGGGCGCTTATCTTCCGATATCGGGGCGCACAAAAAGTTACTGGAAAATACTCAGACTAAGTATCGGTCGGCGCGCGGTCGATCAGGTGGAAGAAGGCGCCGGTCACAGTGCCGCGCCTTGCACCGGTATCCGCCACCGGCTTGCCCGCCGCGTCGAAAATCACCGCGAACGGCGCGTCCGGATTTGCCAGCACGCTGGCGTAGTGGAATTCGTGCCCGTAAAGCTCTGCGCTCCTACCGGCCTCGCCGAGCGGCCGGGCGCGGCGATAGCCCAGATGCAGCTTGCGCTTAGCGAAGGAGGTCTCGAGCCCGAGCAGGCCGAGCATCTCGTGGCGGCTCCCTTGCGCATCCTCCAGCCCCGCGCCCAGCACCATATAGCCACCGCACTCGCCATGGATCGGCACACCGCGGGACGCCGCCGCCTGCATGCCGCGCTTGAAATTCGCTGCCGCGGCGAGCGTGTCGCCATTGAGCTCCGGATAGCCGCCCGGCAGCCAGACCGCATCGCTCGTTGCGTCCGGCGCCTCGTCCGCCAGCGGCGAGAAGGGCAGGATCTCCGCCCCCGCCGCATGCCAGCCGGAGAGGAGATGCGGATAGAGGAAGGTGAAGGCCCGGTCCTGCGCCAGCGCGATGCGCTGCCCCGGCGGCGGCACAAAACCCAGCGTATCGGAGAGAAGCCCGCCGGAAAGCCGCAAAGGACGCGCGGCCGCCATCACGTCATCCAGCGAGACCGCCTCGGAGATGGTATCGGCAATCTCCGTCAGCCTCGCATCGAGATCGGCCGTCTCCTCCGCCTGCACCAGGCCGAGATGCCGTTCCGGCAAGCTCAGCGCCGCGCCCCTGGGGATCGCCCCCAGCACCGGGAGACCGATTTTCTCAAGCGGTGCCCGCACCATGGCCTCATGCCGCGCACCCGCCACGTTGTTCAGAATAACGCCCGTGATTCCAATGTCTTGCCGGTAGAGCTTGCAGCCGAACGCAACCGCCGCTGCGGTCTCCGCCTGGGCGCCGATATCCAGAACCAGGATCACCGGCCAGCCGGTCAGCGCGGCAAGATCCGCCGTCGAGCCATTGCCGCATTGGCCTTTGTGACCGGCCCCGTCGAACAGGCCCATCACCCCTTCGACCAGACAGAGCGCGGCATCCGCGCCGGCGCTTCCCGCCAGATGTCCGATCAGCTCTGGGCGCATCGCCCAGCTATCCAAATTGATCGCCGGGCGTCCTGCGGCGGCGCTCAGAAACGCAGGGTCGATATAGTCGGGGCCGCATTTGAACGGCTGCACCGCGACGCCTCGGCGGGTGAGAGCACGGGTCAGCCCCAAGCTCACCGTGGTCTTGCCCGAGCCGGAGCGGGGCGCGGCGATGATCAGCCCGGGCCGGGAAGTCATGATCCGTCCCTGAGCAAGGCTTCGCGCAGCGCCGGACCGAGGGCGGCAATGCGGCCGATGATGACGATCGCGGGAGCGTCCAGTGCCGCCGCCTTGGCGTCCGCCGCCGCGGTGGCGAGCCGGGTCTCCAGCAAACGCTCATCGGAAAATGTCGCATGCGCGATCAGCGTCACCGGCAGATCGGGATCGGCGCCGGCCTGCAGGAAGGCGTCCGCGATCTCGCCGAGCCGCGACATTGCCATATAGAGGATCACCGGCTGGCCGGTCCGCGCGATCGCGCTCCAGTCCTCCGCCGATTGCCCCTCGGCGGCGCGATAGCCGGTCGCCAGGATCACCGCGTGATTGGTCTCCCGCGTGGTGGCCGGAATGCCGGCCAGTGCCGCCGCGGTGAGCCCGGACGTCAGCCCCGGCACGATACGGAAGGGAATGCCGGCGTTTGCCAGGGCGCTCGCCTCCTCGCCGCCGCGCCCGAACACGAAAGGATCGCCACCTTTCAGCCGCAGCACTTTCCGCCCCTCTTGGGCCAGGGCGATCAGCTTCTCGGTGATCTCCGCCTGCTGCGGGGAGGGGCGTCCGCCGCGCTTTCCCGCCGGCAGGATCTGCGCATCGGGCGCCGCCAGCGACAGCAGCCGCGAATCGATCAGCGCATCGTGCACGATGGTGTCGGCTGTCTTCAGCGCGTGCAGCGCCATCAAGGTGAGCAGGCGCGGATCGCCCGGCCCGGCGCCCACCAGCCACACCTCGCCGGCTGCGAAGTCCGGAAAATCCGGGAAATCCGAAGGAAGCTGATCCATGCCGCTAAGCCGCTCGCCTCGTTTGCGCTGAAAGGGGGGCCGTCATCGCGCTCATCCCGGCCTCCCGCGATAGCGCCGCTGATAGCCCGCATCGTAGAGCGCGCTCTCCCGGAAGCCTTCCGCCGCCAGCGCCGGGCCGACCAGGATCAGCGCGGTGCGGTCGATCTCCGGCTCTGCCCCAACCTTCTCGGCGAGCATGACAAGCGGCGCCCGGATGATGCGCTCTTCCGGCCAGCTCGCCCGGTAGACCACCGCGCTCGGGCACTCCGCCCCGTAATGGGGGATCAGTTCGGCGAGCACCGCATCCAGCGCCTGAATGGAAAGATGGATGGCGAGCGTCGCGCCCGTCGCCGCATAAGCCGAAAGTTGCTCCTTCGGCGGCATAGAGGAGGCGCGGCCCGGTGTCCGGGTCAGCACCACGGTCTGCGCCACTTCCGGCAAGGTCAGCTCCGCTCCCATGGCGGCGGCAGCGGCGGCGAAGGCCGGCACGCCCGGCGTCACCGTATAGGGAATGCCGAGCCCGTCCAGCCGGCGGAGCTGCTCGCCGAGCGCGCTCCAGATCGACAGATCGCCGGAATGGAGCCGCGCCACATCCTCGCCCGCCGCCGTGGCGCGTTCGAACTCGGCGACGATCTCGTCCAGCGACATCGGCGCGGTATTCACGATGCGCGCGCCGGTCGGGCAGTGCTCTAGCAGCGCTTGCGGAACTAGCGAACCGGCATAGAGGCAGACCGGGCAGCGGGCGATCAGATCGCGGCCGCGCAAGGTGATCAGGTCGGCAGCGCCGGGCCCAGCGCCGATGAAATGCACCGTCATGCGCTGCCTCCGCTGGCGATCGCGCAAGTTGCGCCTTTCGTCGAAAGCCGCGGTGCCAAGAGCCGCGCATCCTTACCCGCCGCAGCCAGCGCCGCCGTTTCGGCGACCGACGGTACGCCCTTCAGCGCCATCACGCGCGAGGAGACGCTGAGCGCCTTATCGGCCACCGCCTGCATCTCCGCCTCCGTGACCGCCATCAGCGGAAGGCGTAAAGATTCCGCAAGCTTAACAAGCCCCGGCTCGCGGCTTTTCTCGGCGGCCGTCGCCAGCGCATCGAGCCCATCGCGCTCCAATCCGCACTCTTTCAACGTCATGATAAGCGCCGCCTCGATCGCCTCGATAGGCGCATCCTTCCGACAGCCGATCCCCGCGACCATCATGGCTTCTCGATACGAAAATGGGTGATGGGCATGGCCGGGCGCCAGCCTTGCATCGAACCGACCGGCTCGGCCCGGGCGATCTCCATCCGGGTCAGCGCGCCGCCGAGCCGCTGATAGGCGGCGGCCAAAATCTGCTCGCCTTCCAGGGTCACCGCATTGGCGACAAGCCGCCCGCCCGGCTTCAGCGCGTTCCATGCCGTCTCCAGCGCGCCGTCGCTCAAGCCGCCGCCGATGAACACCGCATCCGGCGCCGGCAGACCGGCGAGTGCCTCCGGCGCGCGGCCTTCGAGAATGTTGAGATCCGGCACGCCCAGCGCCGCCGCATTGCGCGCCGCCCGGGCCGCCCGCTCGGCTTGCTCCTCGATGCCGATGGCCCGCATGGAGGGGGCGCGCAGCATCCACTCGATCGCGACCGAGCCCGCACCGAGCCCGATATCCCACAGCAGCTCGCCTTGGCGCGGGGCGAGGGAGGAGAGCACAACGGCGCGGATTTCCCGCTTGGTGAGCTGGCCGTCATTCTCGAACCAGGCATCGTCGAGTCCCCCTGCGAGGCTGAGGATTTGTGCGCCCGGCTCGGCGGCGATCTCCAGCGCAATCGTGTTGAGAGGATCGATCTCGGCGAGATCGAAATCGCGCGCGAGTACGCTGCGAACTCGTTCGGCCGACCCGCCAAGCCGCTCCAGCACCGTGATGCGGCTTGCCCCCAGCTTTCGCATCGTCAAAAGCGCGGCGAGCTTCTCCGGCGTGGTCTCGTCCCAGGACAGCGCCAGAATGCGCGCGCCCGGCTGCAGCAAGGGAATGATCCGCTCCAGCGGCCGGCCATGCAGCGAGACTGTGGTCGCATCCTGCTGTGCCCATCCGAACCGCGACGCCGCCAGCGAAAAGGCCGAAGGCTGCGGCAGGCACAGCATCTCATCCGCATCGACCAGCGCCGCAAGCTGCTTGCCGATGCCGTAATAAAACGGATCGCCCGAAGCCAGCACCACCACCGTCTCGCCGCGGCGGGCCAGGATCTGCGGATAGGCCTCGTCGATCGGGCTTGGCCAGGCAAGCTGTTCGCCGCCGATCAGCGATGCCGCCAGTTCGAGATGTCGCCGGCCGCCGACCACCAGCGCCGCCTCGCCGATCAGCGTGCGGGCGATGGGGGAGAGCCCGGCGACCCCGTCCTCGCCGATGCCGACGACAGACAGCCACCGCTTGGGTATGCTCCCGGTCTCGAATGCAGGCATTTCAGAGACGGCCATGCGGATCCTCATACTCGGCGGCACCACGGAAAGCGCCCGGCTGGCGCAGCGCCTCGCCGGCGATACGCGCTTTGCGCCGACCCTCTCCTTGGCGGGCCGCACCGCGGCGCCGGCCGCACCGCCCATAGCTTACCGCATCGGCGGCTTTGGCGGCATGGGGGCTCTGCGGCAATGGTTGAGAGACGAGGGGATCGAGGCGGTGATCGATGCCACCCATCCCTTCGCCGCGCAGATCTCGAAAAATGCGGTTGCTGCGGCAAAGGCCGAAAGCGTTCCGCTGCTCAGTTTGCTGCGCCCGGCCTGGGCGCCGCAACAGGGCGACCGCTGGATCGAGGTGGCGGATATGGATGCGGCGGCGGCAGCTCTGGGTGAAGCCCCGCGCCGTGTGTTCCTCACCATCGGTCGTCAGGAGGTCGCCGCTTTCGAAGCCGCGCCCCAGCATCGTTACCTGATCCGCTCCATCGAAGCGCCGCAGCCGGAAGACCTGCCGCCCAACGCAGAGCTGCTTCTGGCGCGCGGCCCGTTCGACGAGGCGGCCGAGACGGCACTGCTGCGGGAGCGCAGCATCGACATCCTGGTTTCGAAGAATTCCGGCGGGGCGGCCACCGCGCCGAAGCTCGCCGCCGCGCGCAGCCTCAATCTTCCCGTGGTCATGGTGCAGCGACCCGAAAAGCCGGCCGGCGTCCACAGCGTCGCCGACGCCGAGGCGGCGCTCGCATGGCTGGAGGCGCTGCGCGCTCACCGCGCTTCTCCTTCGGAACGGGCGGTATAGACCAAAGGCCGGCGCCCCTCGCGTGGGATCAGCCGCGTTCCCTTCGAGCCGATAATCACCAGGGTCCGCATATCGGCGAGCCCGGCATCGGCCTCTCCCAGCGTCGTCACCGTCAGCGTGGCGTCTTTCGAGCCGGCCGCGCGCGCGAACAGAACCGGCGTTTCCGGCGGTTTCTCTTGGCGCAAAAGATCGAAGGCCTCGCCCAACTGATGCGGCCGCGCCTTGGAGGCGGGGTTATACAGCGCGATGACGAAATCGCCCGCCGCCGCCGCCGTCAAACGCTTCGCGATGGTCTCCCAGGATTTCAGATTGTCGGAGAGCGAGAGGACGCAGAAATCGCCCCCCAAAGGTGCGCCGGCTTCCGCCGCCGCCGCCAGCATGGCGCTCACCCCCGGCAGCACGGTGATATCGAGATCGCGCCAGGAAGGATCGCCGGTCTCGACCGCTTCGAACACAGCCGCCGCCATGGCGAAGACGCCGGGATCGCCGCCGGAGACCACGGCCACATGCCGGCCTTCCGCGGCAAGGGTCAAGGCGTGGCGCGCCCGGTCCAGCTCGTACCGGTTGTCGGAGCCGTGGCGATGCTGTTCGGTGCCGAAATCCGGCACCCGCGCCAGATAAGTGTCGTATCCGATCAGGTCCGTCGCGGCGCGCAAGGCCTCCGTCACCGCCGG
This sequence comes from Methyloligella sp. GL2, assembly GCF_013341275.1. Classification (GTDB taxonomy): domain Bacteria; phylum Pseudomonadota; class Alphaproteobacteria; order Rhizobiales; family Methyloligellaceae; genus Methyloligella. The sequence continues at coordinate 2,668,762 of NZ_CP054476.1, read as the reverse complement.
CGTGGTGAGATCGGCATCGCCCGGCCCGAGCCCCACAATGGTCAGCCGCCCGCTCATAGCCGCCGCCCTTTGCCGGGGATCAGCACCATGGCGAAATAGGGTCCCGCCTCTTCGGGACAATCGGCCAAGGGCAGAATGCGCTCCGCCTCCATGGTGCCGCGTTCCACATAGATAGCGCGGGCGGTGAGCCCGGCCGCCTCCACCGCGCGGCGCACCTTGGGCAAATTCTTGCCCACCTTCATGATCACCGCCGCATCGACGAGGGAGAGGCGCTCCGCCAGAGCCGCCTCGGAGAGCGTTCCCGGCAGCACGGCGAGCACGTCGTCGCCCCAGGTGATCGGGATATTGGCGCGGGTCCAGCAGCCCGACATGCCGGTAACCCCCGGCACTACCTCGATGGGGAAGTCGCCCTCGAGCCGCCGCCAGATATGCATGAAGGAGGAATAGAAGAACGGATCGCCCTCGGCGAGGAGGCCCACCGATTTTCCGTCCCGAAGCGCCGCCCCAAGCTGCGTCGCCATATCCTCGTAGAACGCGCCGATGGAAGAGACGTAATCGGGATCGGAGACCGGAATCTCGTCGGTGAAGGGATATTCGAATTTCAGCTCGGTGCGGCCGTCGGCGATGAGAGGTGCCACGATTTTGCGGGCATTGCCGGTGCGCCCGCGCTTTGCGAAATAGGCGAGGATGTCGACGCTGCCGATCAGCCCCGCCGCGCGAAGCGTGAGATAGCGTGCGTTTCCCGGCCCGACACCGATACCGTACAGCGTGCCGCTCTCCGCTTCCCCGGCAATGCGCTCCAGCGGGCTCATTCTGCTTCGCTCGCCAGCGCGTTCACCGCCGCCGCCGCGATGGCGCTTCCGCCCTTGCGTCCGCGAACGATCAGGTAGGGCACGCCGGCATAAGCGGCCAGCGCCTCCTTGGATTCGGCGGCGCCGACGAAGCCAACCGGCACGCCGATGATGGCCGCCGGCTTTGGCGCCCCGTCTTCCAGCATTTCCAAAAGGCGGAACAGGGCGGTTGGCGCATTGCCGATGGCCACCGCAGCACCTTCAAGATGCGGCCGCCACAGCTCCAGCGCCGCGGCGGAGCGGGTGGTCCCCATTTCCTCGGCCAGCCTCGGCACGTCGGGATCGCTCAACGTGCAGATCACCTGATTGCCGGACGGCAGCCGCGCTCGGGTGACGCCATGGGCCACCATCTGCGCATCGCAAAGGATCGGCGCGCCAGCGAGCAGCGCCCCGCGCGCCGCATCGGCGAAGCCGTCGGACATCACGATATCCTGCACGATCTCCACCATGCCGGTGGCGTGGATGATGCGCACCGCCACCTTCTCGGCCTGGCCGGAGAAGCGGGAGAGATCCGCCTCGGACCGGATGATGGCGAAGGAATTGCGATAAATCTCCGCGCCGTCGCGGATATAGGAAGAAGAGTCAGACATGGCCCGCCGTCCTAGACGGTTTCGCGGGAGGCCGGCAAGCGCGAAACGTCGCGTGCCGCCAGCCGGCGCTCCGGCCGGTCGCCCGCCGTGCCGTCATGCACCACGTCGAATCCGCCATCCTCGCCGATCAGCACCAAATCGGCCTTGGCCGACCGCGCGCAGCCTTTGGCGCAGCCGGAGATATGGCAGCTGCGGTAGCCGAGCTGCGCCAGCCGGGGAGCGATGGCCCGCGCCGCCGCCCGGGTATCGCATCTCGCCGAGGCGCAGCCGGGCGCACCCGGACAGGCGTCGATGGCGAGCAGCGGATCGTCGGCATCGAGAATGAAGCCGGTTTCAGAAGCGCGCTGCCTCAGGGCTTCGGCGGTGTCCGCATTCTCGACCGCCCCATAGAGCGCGCGCCAGGGCGAGAGCCGGAATTCCGAAATGCCGAGCATGGCCGTCGGATCGGTCAGCGTCAGAAGGGCAGGGGCCTCGATGCGTCCGAAGGCGCTAGCGAGCCCGAACCCGACGATGCGGTCGTCCGAATAAATGGGGCCGAGCATGGGCGGGCGGCTCTCTTCGCCGGGCGCCGATGCCATCGGCTCCAGCACGGTTGTCAGCGCTTGTCGCAAGCTTCCATAGGCGGCGCCGGTCAAATCGCGCATCCGGGCACGCGCGTTCGGGCGATGGTCGAGGAACAAAGACGCGGCGCGGACCGCAAGAGCGGCGCCGTCCTCGATCGCCACCGCGCCGAGCCAATCGATGCTGGAATCGATGTCGTCTTGCCGGTCGAGACCGATGGCGAGCCGGGTGCCGTCGATGGCGGTCAGCCGGATATCGGCGCGCTCGGCGGCAAGCGGCAATAGACCGCCGCCGTCGATGAGAAAGCCGAACTTGCCGGCAAGCTGCCACAGGGCAGGATTGGCGGCCAGGCGCTGTTCGATACCGTCGGCGACGGCACGAAGATCGGCCCGCTCGCAAGGGTCGATCCCGGCCAGCGGGTTGAGCATGACATTGCGCACCGATTCCGCCTCTGCCGTCTCGTCCAGCAGCCCGACATCGGCCAGCACATGCCACAGATCGGGCAGCACATCCTCGCCGATGCCCCGCAATTGCAGATTGGCGCGGCGCGTCAGGTCGATCAGACCGTTTCCGTAAGCCATTGAAATTTTGGCGATAAGATGCAGGTCGGCGGCGCTGAACGCACCGCTATAGGGGCGCAAGCGCACGATCAGCCCATCGCCGCTTTGCATCGGCCGCAAGGCGCCGGGGCACCAGCCGCGGATCTGGTGTTCGAGGGTGAGGCTCATTCTGCGGCCCTCCCAAAATTGGCGCCGCCGAGCTGTAGGCGCGCTTGCGCCAGCTCGCCATGCACCGCGTTGCGCTTCGGCGTCCAAAGCCCGCGCGCGAGGAGATCGTCGAGCCGCGCCGTCATCGCATGCAAGGCGTCCGGATTGGCCGCTCGAATCGCTGCGCAAACCGCCTCGTCCGCGATCAGCGCCTCATGCACCGCATCGAACAGATGGCCAGGGACGGCCTCCGTACCGGCGGCGAAGGCATAGAGCGCGTCCACCGCTTGCGCCATCTCCGCGACGCCGCGATGGCCGTGTTCCAGCATGCCGGCGATCCAGCGCGGATTGGTCAGCCGCCCGCGCACTATACGGGTGATCTCCTCGTTCAGCGTGCGGGTGACCGGCGTCTCCGGCTTGGACGTGTCGAGGTGATAAAGGGCAGGGGACTTCTCGCTCAACGAGGCGGCCGCCGCGGCGAACCCGCCGACGAAATCGGCGATCCCGTCGCCATCGAGAAGATCGCGCTCCCGGTCGTCCTGCGGATGCACCAGAGCGTCCGCCTCGGCGATGCGTGCCTCGAAGGCATCGCGCGCAGCAACCCCCTCATGCTGAGGCCCGTAAGCATAAGAGCCGGCCCGGAGATAGGCCTCGGCGAGATCGCCGCGCGCCTCCCAAACCCCGTCCAGGGCCAGATCGGTCATCCCGGCGCCATAGCTGCCCGGCGCGCCGCCGAAGATGCGCGACAGGCTCTCGCCCCGCTGCCGTGCGGCCGCGAGCGGGTTCCACTCTTCGTCCTCGTCCCGCTCCGTCACCTTCCTCACCGCCATGTCGAACAGGGCGATCTGCGCCGGGAAGATGTCGCGGAACAGGCCGGAGATCCGCAAGGTCACGTCGATGCGCGGCCGCTCCAGCTTGGCGATGGGCAGCACCTCGATGCCGGTTACCCGGTTGGAGCCGCCATCCCAGGTCGGGGTCACCCCGAGATAGGCGAAGGCTTGCGCGAGATCGTCCCCGCCGGTGCGCAAGCTCGCCGAGGCCCAAAGGTCCAGCATCAGCGCCCGGGGGTAGTCGCCGTGATCCTGCAAATGCCGCCGCACCACGTCGTCCGCGGCCCGCGCCCCGATCCGTGCGGCGATGCGCGTCGGGATGGAGCGCGGGTCGATGGTGGTGAGGTTCCGCCCCGTCGGCAGCACGTCGAGCCGGCCGCGTGTCGGCGCCCCTGCGGGCCCCGGCGCCACGCGTCGCCCGTCCAGCGCCGCCAACAGGCCGTCGCGTTCCGCGCCTGCGCACTCGCCGAGCAGCGTCTCGATCCACTCCTTGGTCGCCGGCGTGTTGCTTTCGGCAAGGCTGGCAAGCGCCGCGGCGGCAAGGTCCCCGCGCGCATTGCTTTCCGGCGCCTGACCGAACACATGCAGCCGGTCGCGAATGGCAAGATCCTTGATATCGCAGAGCTGGGCGTCGAGCTTGGCGATGGCCTCGCGCGGCGCATCGTCTTTGGTCACGCCGCAATCGGCGGCCATGCCGGTCCGCCAGGCGACCTCTAGAATCTCCGCCTCCAGCAGCGGCACGCGCCGCCGGTCGACGCCTTCGGCCTCGGCATATTCCTCGATCAGCCCTTCCAGCTCGGCCATGGTGCCGTGCAGCCCGGCCTCGCTGAGGGGAGGGGTCAGATGGCCGATGGTCGCCGCCGAGATGCGCCGCTTGGCCTGCACCGCTTCGCCCGGATTGTTGACGATGAAGGGATAGATCACCGGCACCGGCCCGAGCAGGGCCTCCGGGAAGCAGCTCTTGGAAAGCGCCAGCGCCTTGCCCGGCAGCCATTCCAGCGTGCCGTGGGTGCCCAGATGAATCAGCGCATCGATCTTCTCCGCCTCGCGTAGCGCGCTATAGAGCGCCGCATAGGAATGGCGCGGCGGGCAGGTCGGGTCGTGATAGCCCTGGCTGCGGTCGGAGAAAGAGCCGCGGTCCGGCTGCAGCAGCACCAACAAATTGCCTGCGCGGAGGCACGGAAACCGGAACGCTTCGCCGTCGAATTGCGGATCGTCTTCCACCGGCCCCCATGCCTCGGTTATCGCGGCGACATTCTCCGGATGTGCCACAGTCCAAGCGCGATAGGCGGAAAGCGGCACGCGAAGCATGTCTTCGGAAGCGCGGTCGGTCAGACGCGGAATGATCTCCTCCGCCGGCCAATCGGCATCGCCGGTGGCGTAGCCCGCCTCGCGCAACAGCCGCACAATCGAGGCGACGCTTTCCGGCGTATCCAGCCCGCAAGCATAGCCGGTGCGGCCGCCGCGCGCCGGGTAATCGGAGATCATCAGCGCCAGGCGCCGGTCCTCGCGCGGCGTCTCCCGCAGCCGCGCCCAGCTTGCGGCGAGCTTAGCGACATAGGCGATGCGATCCATCGCCGGGCCATGCAGCGTGGCGGAATATTGCAGCGCCGGGTCCGCCTCCCGCTCTTCCTTGAACGAGATGGTCCGGGTAAACAGCCGCCCGTCCAGCTCCGGCAGCACCACATTCATCGCCAGATCGCTGGGCGAGAGACCGCGCAAGGAGTCGTCCCAAGCCTCGAAAGCCGAGCCGGCCATGGCGACCTGCAGCACCGGGCAATCGGCGGCATCCAGCACCGTGGTGTCGTCTTCGCGCCTTGCCGAGAAGGCGGTGGCGTTCAGCACCACGGACGGTTTCGCACGGCCGATCAGGGCTTCGATCTCCGCGCCAGCGTGGCGGTCCTTCAGGCTGGTCACGGCAAGCGCTAGCGGGCTCATGCCTTCGCCAGTGAGCGCGTCCATCAAGGCAATGATCGGCGCGGTGTCGGCGGCCAGCAGGCTCGCCCGGTAGAATACGATCAGCGCAACCGGCCGGCCGGGATCGGCAGGCGTAAGCTCGGCGGCCGCCGCCATGCTCCCGTCGGCGTGCATGCCGATCGCAGGCCCGAGCGGCACGGGCGGCGCCACCTCGGCCTCGCGACCCAGAAGCGTCGCCCCAAGGCGCAAAGCGTTGCCGAAATTCTCTGTCCCGCCCTGCCGGAAATACGCATCGAACGCTGCGACCGCCTCTTCCGGCGCTGTGCAAAGCTTCGCCAGCCGCGGGTCGGGCCTATCGTCACCGGGAAGCGCCACCAGCAAGATGCCGTGCTTGGCGCAGGAAGCGGCGACGGATTCGAAGCCGTAGCGCCAATAATCCAGCCCGCCGATGCTGCGGATAATCACCAACCGGCTGCCGGCGATCACCGTCTCGATATAAAGATCGACTGACATCGGATGGCGCAGCCGTTTCAGGCTGGCGAGCCGCAAGATGGGCAGGTTTTCCCGGTCTTGGTTCCGATCTTGCCCCCAAGCGGCCGCCAGCGCCGAGAGGTCGCTGTCGGAGAAGGACAGCACCACGATATCCGCAGGACTCTGCTCAAGGTCGACGGCGGTCTCGACCTCGTCCAGCGTTGCGGTATCGGTGGCAAGCAGATGCATATCTGAGAGCTTACTCGCCCGCGATGGATCGTGCGATAGCCTCGCGGTCGAGCCCGTGTTGCCCGATGATCACCAGCCGCCCGTGGCGTGCCTCGTCGGGGCGCCAGGGCCGGTCGAATTGCTGTTGGATACGGCCGCCGACCCCCTGCACCAGAAGGCGCATCGGTTTGCCCTTCACGTCCAGAAACCCCTTCACCCGCAGAATGTCGTGGCTGCCGGTGGCCTCCGCGATCCGTGCGATCACCGTCTCGGTCTCCTCCACTTGCGGCAGATCGACGATGAAGGTGTCGAAATCGTCGTGGTCGTGCTCTTCCTCATGGTCGTGATGCGAGGGGCGGGCGTCCAGATCGGCTTCCGCCGCCGCGCCAAGCCCGAGCAGCACGGCGGCATCGATCTGTGCGCCTTCCGTCTCCACCACCTTCACCGCGCGCGGCACCGTCTGCTTGATCTCGGCGGCGACTTTCGCCCGCTGGTCTTCGCTCATCAGATCGGACTTGTTCATGACGATCAGATCGGCGCAAAGCAGCTGATCCTCGTAGACCTCTTCCAGCGGGTTCTCGTGATCGACGGAGCCGTCTTCCTGGCGCTGCGCGGCAAGCGCCTCGGTATCGTCGGCGAAGCGGCCCGCCGCCACGGCCGGCCCGTCCACCACCGCGATCACCCCGTCCACGGTGACGCGCGAGGCGATATCCGGCCAGTTGAATGCCTGCACCAGCGGCTTCGGCAGCGCCAGGCCAGAGGTCTCGATGATGATGTGTTCCGGCGGCTCGGCCATCCCCAGCAGCCCCTCCAGGGCGGGGATGAAATCGTCCGCCACGGTGCAGCAGATGCAGCCATTGGAGAGCTCCACGATGCCGTCCTCGCCGCAGCCTTTGACCCCGCAGCCCTGCAAAATCTCCCGGTCGATGCCGACATCGCCGAACTCGTTGATGATCACCGCGATACGCCGGTCTCCGGCATTCTCCAGCACATGGCGCAGCAGCGTGGTCTTGCCCGCACCGAGGAAGCCGGTGACGATGGTGGCGGGGGTTTTGGCGAGGCTACTCATGAAGGGTCGATCTCCGGTTGCACAAATCCGAGCGGCGGAATGCGGGCGACCACCCCTTTGCGGAAGCACTTGGGGCGCTCCTTCCAGGGGATGATGCCGTTCTCCGACCGCGCATAGGCGAGGACGCCATCGACGATCTCGCTAAGCTGCGCATCGGGGTCGAGATCGCCGAGCACATAGGTCCAGCGCCCCTTGGCGGTCAGCGCCAGTGTCGCGGGGCGGGTGCAGACGGCGAGGCAATCCACGCCGGCCACCCGCACCTTGCTGTCACCGGCGTCCGATAGCTTCTGCTCCAGCGCTTGCAGCAAGCGGCGGCCGACATCGTCGAAATCCGCCTCCTCCTTCAGCACTTTGCGGCAGGCGGTGCAGACATAGACCGTGACGGCCGCGTCTGTCTCCGGTACCGGCATCTTGGGCGCCATCAGGACTGCCCGATGCGTTTCCACCAGAAGCCGACGAAGAAGCCGGTCAGCAGCCACAGCACCGCATGAACCGCGAGCGAGGTGCTGGCGAACTGCGCCGCCAGATGGGCAGGCACGCTGCTTGCCGGATGCTCGGTAAGATGCGGCGCACCCCAGACATGCGGCGCGACCAGGATCGCGACGCCAAGCAGGCGGTACCAGTTGTTGCTGCCGCGCAGGATCAGCCACAAAGCTGCTGCGGTGCAGGTCGCCGTGGCGAACCACCAAGCCTGGCGGCTGGATAACTCTGCCGCCGCCATGCCCGGCACTTCCGGCGAAAGCCCGACGGCTGGTGCAAGCCCGGTCGCGACGAAGCCCGCCGCGGCCCAGGCCATGGCTCGGCTCTCGGTGATGGTGTCGCCGGCGAACAGCATGCCGGCCAGCAAGATCATGGCAAAGCCGATCGCCGTGCCGACCGTGGCGATACTGGTATAGAGGGTGCGGGGCAGGCCGTCCTCGGGCGCCCAGACGTCGCCCGCGCCATGATCCTCGCCGGCATGAACGAAGATCAGCTCTGCTTTCTCGGCGGAGGCGACGGCATAGTGCAGAAGCCCGGATTGCAGCGCGGCCTCGCCGCCATGGTCGTGGGTCTCGTGGCCCCCGCCATTCTCATAAACTTCGGCTTCGATGATGATCGGGGTGGTGGTGACGGTCTGCAATAGCGCGACCAGAACACCGGAAACGAGGCCGGCCAGAAGGCCGACCGCGAGTATACGCATCAGCATGAGGGCTGCCTTAGTGGCAGGGGAAGCTCAGCGCGTGACGGGTATCGTGCGCCGCATTGTGGATGCTGCTCGAATGAGCGAAGCCGGTCGTGAAGACCAGGCCCAATCCGAACACCAGAGCGATGGTCGCGGCGATGATCACCTGCGAGCGCTCGCTGCTAGCGGCTGCTGTGCTGTTGTAGGTCTGAGCGTTCATTTTGCCTCCTTAGCCACCCCTCGTGGCCCGACGAGCTGCAACACCAACGGCAGGTCTCCTGACTCTTGGGTCCTTGCCTTTGGCCACCTTCCCGGTCTCCCAGTGGTGAAATCGCCTCAGGCTCGCCAATTACAGTTGCGGGGGCAGTTGCGGAATTCGCTCCGGAGAGCGGCACCGCATTCCCTTTTAAATCCCCTTGCGGGGAACCGTTCCCATCTTGATAAAGGGTCGCTCCGATGTCCGTCAATCGAATTCACCGCTCATGACCGGCGCTTCCTCGCTCGCTTCCTTGCCCCGTTTGACCCTCGTGCTTGGCGGCGCGCGCTCCGGTAAGAGCCGCCATGCCGAAGCGCTGATCGGCCTTGCGCCGCCGCCCTGGACCTATCTTGCGACGGCGGAAGCCCTGGATGCTGAGATGAAGGCGCGGATCGGCGACCACCAGGCGCGCCGTGGGCAGGACTGGCGCACGCTGGAGGCGCCGCTGGATTTGGCCCGCGCCATCTCCGAGGCGGAGGAGGGCGCCATCCTGATCGATTGCCTGACCCTGTGGCTGAGCAATATCCTGCTTGCGGAACGCGATATCGAGGCGGAGAGCGCACGCCTCGTCGCCGCGCTGGAGAGGGCGCCCGGTCCTATCGTCGCCGTCTCCAACGAGGTCGGCCTCGGCATCGTGCCCGATACGCCGCTCGGCCGGCGTTTCCGCGATGCGCAAGGGCTGCTCAATCAGCGTATCGCCGCCATCGCCGATCAGGTGGTCTTGATGACCGCCGGCATTCCCCTCACCCTGAAATCCCCCGCGTAAAGGAGGCCCGCAATGGCCGAGACCCCCGAAGAAAACGACCAGGAGCGCGAACGCCACAAGACCAAGATGGCCAACCGCAAGGCGGTGCAAGACGCCGAAGTCGCCGGCAAGACCATCGAAAAGGGCCTGCTCATCGTCAACACCGGCAAGGGCAAGGGCAAATCCACCGCCGCGTTCGGCCTGCTGCTGCGGGCGCTGGGGCGCGGCATGAAGGTGGGTGTGGTGCAGTTCGGCAAGGGCGCCTGGGACACCGGCGAGAAAGTTGCCATCGATATGTTCCCCGACCGGGTCACCTGGTATGCGCTGGGCGAAGGCTTCACCTGGGAGACTCAGGACCGCGAGCGCGACGTCGCTGCGGCGGAGAAGGCTTGGGGTAAGGCCAAGGAGCTGATGGCCGATCCCGATCTGGGGCTTTTGGTGCTCGACGAGCTGAACATCTCGCTGCGCTATGGCCATCTGGATGTCGGCGAGGTTGTTGCCGCGCTTTCCGCCCGCCGCCCCGATCTGCACATCGTCGTCACCGGCCGCAATGCCAAGCCGGAGATGATCGAGGCCGCCGATCTGGTCACCGAGATGACCCCGGTGAAGCATCACTTCGATGCAGGCGTGAAAGCCCAGGAGGGCATCGAGTTCTGATGGCGGCGAAAGCCATCATGTTTCAGGGCACCGGCTCCGATGTCGGCAAGTCGCTGCTCGTTGCCGGTTTCGCCCGCGCCTTCACAAAGCGCGGCCTGAAGGTCGCGCCGTTCAAGCCGCAGAACATGTCCAACAATGCTGCGGTGACGGCCGATGGCGGCGAGATCGGCCGGGCGCAGGCCTTGCAGGCCCGCGCCGCCGGACTGCCCCTCAGCGTCCATATGAACCCGGTGCTGCTGAAGCCGCAAAGCGATATCGGCGCGCAAGTCGTGGTGCAGGGCAAGGTCTTGGGCAATGCCAAGGCCGCCGCCTATCAGGGCATGAAGCCCAAGCTGATGGGGGCGGTGCTGGAGAGCTTCGGAAAGCTTGGCGAAGAGGCGGATATCGTTCTGGTGGAAGGGGCCGGCTCCCCGGCGGAAGTCAATCTGCGCGCCGGCGATATCGCCAATATGGGCTTCGCCCGCGCTGCGGACGTGCCCGTGGTGCTGATCGGCGATATCGACCGCGGCGGCGTTATCGCCAGCCTGGTCGGCACCAAGGCGGTGCTGCCGCCGGAAGATGCCGCCATGATCGAAGGCTTCATCGTCAACAAATTTCGCGGCGACCCGGCGCTGTTCACTGATGGCATGGCGCGCATTGCCGAGGCGACCGGCTGGCGGTCCCTCGGTCTCGTGCCCTATTGCCGCGACGCCCAGCGCCTTCCCGAAGAAGACGCCATGGGCGTCAGATCCCGTGCCAAGCCGCTGGCCGAGGGCAAGACGCGCATTGCCGTGCTGGCCTATCCGCGGCTTTCCAATTTCGACGATTTCGATCCGCTGGCCCATGAGCCCGATATCGATCTCGTCTTCCTCAATCCGGGCACGCCGATCCCCGGCGACACCGCGCTGGTCATCCTGCCCGGATCGAAAGCCACCATCGCCGATCTGCAGGCGCTGCGCGAAACTGGCTGGGATATCGACATCCGCGCTCATCTTCGCCGCGGCGGCAAGCTGCTCGGCATTTGCGGCGGCTATCAGATGCTTGGGCGTCGCATCGCCGATCCGGACGGCATCGAGGGGGAGCCTGGCACATCAGAAGGCCTCGGCCTGCTCGATATCGAGACCACCCTTACGGACGAGAAGATCCTGGCCGAGGTCTCCGGCATCTCGCTGCCCGGCGAGGTGCCGTTCCAGGGCTATGAGATGCATGTCGGGCGCACCGATGGCCCCGACTGCGCCCGCGCGGTGCTACGTTTTGCCGATGGCCGTACCGATGGCGCCGCCGATCCCACCGGCGCCATTGCCGGCTGCCATGTGCACGGGCTGTTCGCCGACGATCGCCAGCGCAGCGCCTGGATGGCCTGGTTCGGGGGCGGCGAGGCCGGCACTGCCTACGAGGAGACGGTGGAAGCCGCTCTCGATGCCCTGGCCGCCCATCTGGAAGCCCATGTCGATTGCGATGCGATTTTGCAGATCGCCCGCGCCCCCTCCCTAGAGCACGAAGGGTAGGGCGATCGCCGCCACCAGCGCCGCTTGCAGCAGCGCGGCGACGCGAAACAGGGTGAGCGCCCTGCGGATATCGGCAGCCTCGACGCTGGCGCGCCCGTCGCCCATCCAGTGATCGGGCACCAGCACCCCGTCATACATGCGGGGCCCGGCGATTTTCAGCCCCAGAGCCCCCGCCATCGCCGCTTCCGGCCAGCCGGCATTGGGCGATTTATGCTGCTTGGCATCCCGGAACACCGCCTTGATCGCACCCCGCGCCGAGGCTTTAGGCACCAAGAGCGCTGCACCAGCGAGCATCAGAGCGGAGAGCCGCGAAGCCGGCAGATTGACCAGGTCGTCCAGCCTTGCCGAGGCCCAGCCGAAGGCGGCATGGCGCTCGCTGCGATGCCCCACCATGCTGTCGGCGGTGTTGATGGTCTTATACAGCGCCGCGCCGGGAAGCCCGCCGATCACCATCCAGAAGCCCGGCGCGGTGACCCCGTCGGAGAAATTCTCCGCCAAGCTTTCGATGGCGGCGCGGCCGATGGCATGGGCGTCCAAGCTGTGGGGATCGCGCCCGACAATCTGCGAGACCGCGCCTTGAGCATCCTTCAGCGTGCCGGTCTCCAAGGCGTGTGCCACGGCGGCGACATGATCGTTGAGGCTGCGCTGGGCCAGCAGGCTGCTGGCGAGGAGGCCGAGCAGCAAAAGCGCGGCCCAACTGGGCAGCAGCCAGAGCGCCAGCCCTTGCGCGCCAAGCGTGGCGGCAAGCGCGACGCCGAGGCAAAGCAGCAGCATTGCGACACCGTTCCGCCGCCTGACCGCGGCGCTGCGTCCCTTACCACGTCCCTTGCCGTTCCAGGCCGCGTCGCACCGTGCTATCAGCCTGCCGATCCAGCTGACCGGATGCCCGATGGCGCCAAACAGCCATTGCGGGTAGCCGAGAGCGGCATCGAAGAAGAGGGCGAGAAGCGTGATGAGGGCGTGCATATCCGATCCAACCGGGCCTCAGGTGCTAGCATGAGCGGGGCCGAGCCGGAACCGGTTGCGCATGGTGGCGATCTCGATGCCGCGGCGCGGGGCTTTCCCGATGCGCCGCTGCCCTGGATCGATCTTTCCACCGGCATCAACCCGAATCCCTATCCGGTGCCGCCGCTCGATACGGCGCTCTGGGCCCAGCTTCCGCAAGCCTCATCTGAGGAAGCCCTGCGCCAGGCCGGCCGCCGCCGCTATGGCGTGCCCGAGCGGGCCGAGATCGTCGCCGCGCCCGGCACCCAGGCCCTGATTCAATCGCTGCCGCGGCTGCTTCCACCCGGCAAGACTGCGGTGCTGAGCCCGACCTATAGCGAGCACGCCATTGCCTGGCGGCGCGAGGGCCACGAGGTCGCGGAAATCGCCGAGCTGGACGAGATCGGCGATGCGAAAGCCGTCATCGTCGTCAATCCCAACAACCCGACCGGCCGCATCACGCCGCTTTTCACGCTGCACGCGCTGGCGGAAGAGCTGGGCGCGCGGGGTGGGCTTCTGGTGGTCGACGAGGCCTTCGCCGATGCCATGGCCGAGCCGGTGAGCCTGGTGCCGGAGTTGCCGCGGGGCACCGTCGTGCTGCGTTCCTTCGGCAAGATGTACGGCCTCGCCGGTCTCCGACTCGGCTTCGCTATTGCCCACGCGCAAGAGGCCGCCCCGCTGCAACAGGCTTTCGGCCGCTGGTCCGTCGCCGCGCCCGCCTTGAGCGTCGGCACCGCCGCGCTTGCCGATGACGCTTGGCTCGAAGAGGCGAGAGTTTCGCTTGCTGCGGGGGCGGACCGGCTCGACGAAATGCTGACCGAAGCCGGCCTGGAAATCCTCGGCGGAACCCCGCTGTTTCGCCTTGCTGCGCATGAGAAGGCCGGCGACATCGCCGCACATCTCGGCGTGGCCGGCATCTATCTGCGCCAGTTCCCGGCCTATCCGCGCTGGCTCCGTTTCGGTCTGCCCGGCCCAGAGGCGGAGTGGCAGCGCCTCGCGGCTGCCTTGCAAGATCTCCCGGCAAAGCTTGCCGCATTGTCCGGCTTGCAGCCATCGTGAGATGGTCTAGGAGAGAGGCATGACCGCGCTAACCCAAAACCGCCACTCGCCCTGTATCGGCATCTGCAAGCTCGACGAGAGCACCGGCTTTTGCCTCGGCTGCGGCCGCTCCGGCGATGAGATCGGCGCCTGGGCCTCCCTCGACGAGGCCGGCAAGGACGCCATCTGGCAGCTGATCCCCGAGCGCCTGCAGGCACTCTCCGTGCGGGTCCGGCTGCTGCCTTATGCCGGCGGCGAGCTGCTCGATTGGGTCGGCGAGACCATCCGCGAGGGCCGAGGCACTTGGGTTGCCGGCGCACCGGGCGCGGTGGCGGAATTTCCCTGCCACGACCGCGACGCCACAGTGACCCGCGGCGAGGACGAGCTTACGGCCGCCATGCCCAAAGCTCGCTTCCGCCTGAAGGGTTCGGAGAAGCTGCGCGCGTTCGCCTTCGATGGCGACGGGCCTGTGGTGCTCGGCCTGCCCAAGCGGCGCGTGGCGCTGCCCATGGCCGAGGTGGTGACCCCGCTCGGCCCCGATGAGGCGGCGATCGATCCGGAGTTTCGCGACCACGAGCTGTTCGATATCGGTGTCGCCCGCCGCGCCAGCCGCTTCTGCGTGCGGACCGGCGATGCGGAGTTGATCGCCGCCTTGCGCGCCGCCGAGGGGCGCCATTGGACCGAGCTGATGGCTAAGACCGGCGCGACGATCATCGAGAAGAGCCCGCACCGCGTGGTGGAGACGGGGCTCGCCCGCATCGAGGTCTTCGCCGAGATTCCGCCGCCTGGCGGTACCTCGCCCACCGGTCCCCACACCCATCTTTTGGCTGAGTTTCTGACGACGGGAGAGGAAATCCCCGCCGCCTTGGGACTGCCGGAATACGCCGCGCCGATCGCGATTTTTTATCCCGGCACGCCGCCGGCCTAAGCGCGAAGTCCGCCGGAGAGACGATCAGCCCTGCGGACCCGAGACCGCCGCCTCCTCGAAGGTCGCCATCTGCGCATGCAGCGCGCAGGCGAGCCGCACCAAGGGCAGGGCTGTGGCCGCGCCGGAGCCTTCGCCGAGCCGCAGCCGAAGATCGAGCAGCGGCTGCGCCTCCAGCGCATCCAGCACGATGCGGTGGCCCTGCTCGAAAGAGCGATGCGAGAACAGCAGCCAATCCCGGCAAGACGGATTGATCCGCACCGCAGCCAAGGCCGCTGCCGTGACGATGAACCCGTCGACCAGCACCGGAATTCCCGCTTGCGCCGCGGCGATCATCGCGCCGGAAAGCGCGGCGATCTCCAGCCCGCCGACCTTGCGCAGCACCTCCAGCGGCGGGGTCTCGCCCGCGGCGATGCCGTGGCGCGCCAACGCCTCGCCGATGATCCGCGCCTTGGCGGAGATGCCGTCTCCATCGAGCCCGGTGCCGGCGCCGGTCAGCTCCGCCGGCGGCTTGCCGAGGAGAGCGGCGGCGATCGCCGCCGCCGCCGTCGTGTTGCCGATGCCCATCTCGCCGAGGATCAGAATATCCGGCTTCTGCTCGGCGAGGCGCGCCACCGCCCGTTTTCCGGCGCCAAGCGCGAAGCAAAGCTCTTGCTCCGTCATCGCCGGCTCTTGCGAGAAATCCGCCGTGCCGCGCCGGTTCTTATCGGTGACCACGCCGTCGATCGCGTCTTTCGCCAGCGTTCCCACATCGACCACCTCCAGCGAGGCGCCGAGCTCCCGCGCCAGCACCGAGATCGCCGCGCCGCCGCTGGTGAAATTATAGAGCATCTGCACCGTGACGTCGGAGGGGTAGGGCGAGACGCCTTGCGCGGTGATGCCGTGATCGCCGGCGAACAGCACGATGGCAGCGCTGTCGGCCTTGGGCCGGTCGGTCTGCTGTAAGCCCGCCAGCCGCACCGCCAAATCCTCCAGCACGCCGAGCGATCCTGGCGGCTTGGTCAGCACCTCCTGCCGCGCGGCCGCGGCTTGCCTATGCTGCTCCGAGGGCGATGCGGCGGGGGCGGCTACCCAATCTTGCTCTGTCACGCGTGTTTTTCCTCCGGCTCGTTTCGGCCCGCATGGAGACCCTTCGGAAGAGAGACGTCAAGCCGGACCGATTGGCGCGGGGGCGCCGCTCCATTGCGCGAGCGGCGTGCCCCGTCTATCACCGGAGCCGAAGCCGCAAAGGCCTAGCGAAACCATGAGATGTCAAAGCCTTGAACAAGCTCTATGTGATCGGAATTGGAACCGGCAATCCGGAGCATATGACGATAGAGGCCATCGCCGCCCTGAATGCGGCCGACGTGGTCTTCGCCCTCGATAAGGGGCCGCAAAAATCCGATCTGACGCGGCTTCGCAAGGAAATCTGCGCCCGCTTTTCCGAAGGCGAGGGCCCCCGCTGGGTGGAGGCGGAAAGCCCGAAGCGCGACGCGGCCGGCGGCTATAAGCAGGGCGTCGCCGACTGGCATGCCGCCAAGGGCGAAGCCTTCGCCAAGTTGATTCGACACGAGCTGAAAGACGGCGAAACCGGCGCCTTTCTCGTCTGGGGCGATCCCTCGCTCTACGACAGCACCTTGCGCATTCTGCCGGCGCTTGCCGCCGATAAGAGCCTTGCCATCGAATACGAGGTGATCCCCGGAATCAGCAGCCTGCATGCTCTGGCCGCCGCCCATAAGATGACGCTGAACACGGTCGGCGAGGCGGTGCTGATCACCACCGGGCGCAAGCTCGCCCAGCAAGGCTTCCCAGATTGCGCCGAGACGGTCGTCGTCATGCTCGATGGCGGAACCGGGCTGAACTCTCTTGCGGGCCAGGATCTGGAAATCTGGTGGGGCGCCTATCTCGGCAGCGAGGACGAGGTACTGCGCCAAGGCAAGGTCGCCGAGGTGCTGGACGACATCCTGGCGACTCGTGAAAAGCACCGCGCCGAGAAGGGGTGGATCATGGATATCTACCTTCTCCGCCGCCTCGCCTAGCTCTGCGGCTCCCAACCGGAATCGAAACGGAATACGGCGCGGGGCGCGTTGCCCAATGCCGTGACTGCTCCCAACCGGCAAAACGGCGCTGGAATTTGTGCCAAAATGTCGCAGCAAGTCTGCTAACGTGCCCCCTTGGCGCCTCCCCGATGGGGAGGGCGGTTGAGCGTTCTGGGAGGGAATTGATGAACGAGCACGTCACCACCAAGACCTTTTACGGCGGCTGTCCGCACGATTGCCCCGACACATGTTCGATGCTGTTCGACGTGGATAACGGCGTGCTCACGCGCGTGCGCGGCAATCCCGACCACCCGATCACCCGCGGCGGGCTCTGCGTGAAGCTGAAGGATTACGAGAAGCGGCACTATCATCCCGACCGGCTGCTCTATCCCATGCGCCGGGTCGGGCCTAAGGGCTCCAAGCAGTTCGAGCGCATCTCCTGGGACGAAGCTCTCGATGAGATCACCACGCGCTGGAAGGCGATCATCGCCGAATACGGCCCGCAAGCCATCATCCCCTACAGCTATCTCGGCCACCAAGGCCTGGTGCACGGCCTGAATGGCGGCGATGCCTTCTTCAACCGCATGGGCGCCACGGTCTGCGAACGGACCTTCTGCGGCGAGGGTTCCTGCACCGCCTGGCTGCTCACCGTCGGCGCCACCGCCGGCCTCGATCCGGAAAGCTACGCCCATTCCAAATATATCGTGATCTGGGCCTGCAACAGCATCAGCACCAATCTGCATCACTGGGCCATCGTGAAGGAGGCCCAGAATGCCGGCGCCAAGGTGGTGGTGATCGACGCCTATGCGTCGCGCACCGCCAAGGCCGCCGACTGGCATATCTGCCCGAAGCCGGGCACCGATGGGGCCCTTGCGATGGCGCTGATCAATTCGATCATCGCGCAGGGGCTGGTCGATCAGGATTACGTCGACAACTACACGGTCGGCTTCGAAGAGCTGAAACAGCGCGCCGCTTCAAGAACGCCGGAATGGGCCGAGGCGATCACCGGTGTGCCGGCGGCCGATATCCGCAAGCTGGCTTTCGAGCTCGCCACCGTCCAGCCGGCTGGCATCCGCATGGGCGTTGCGCTGGAGCGCCATTACGGCGGCGGCCAGACCATCCGCGCCGTCACCTCGATCCCGGCGCTCACCGGCGCTTGGCGCCATGTCGGTGGCGGCGTGACCCAGTTCCCGGTCTGGGAGCATCCTTACAAATTCGACGTGATCTGCCGGCCCGATCTGATCCCGGAGAAAACCCGCGTTGTCAACAATCTGCAGATCGGACGGGCACTCACCGGCGAAATCCCGCTCGACCCGCCGATCAAGTCGATGATGTGCTGGAACTCCAATCCCGTCACCCAGGCGCCGGAGACCGACAAGATCGTGCAAGGCCTGATGCGGGAGGATCTGTTCCTCGTCTCGGCCGAGCATTTCATCTCCGACACCGCCTCTTATGCCGATATCGTGCTTCCCGCATCGATGGGCGCGGAGATGGAGGACATGATCCTCTCCTGGGGGCATCTCCATCTCACCTACAACACCAAATGCGCCGAATCGCCCGGCGAGGCGGTCCCGAATGCAGAGATCTTCCGCCGGCTCGCGGCGCGGATGGGCTATGAGGAAGAGAACTTCAAATGGAGCGACACGGAGTGCCTGGAGCACTTCGTCGATTGGGATTCGCCGGCCTGCGAAGGGATCGACCTCGACTATCTGCGGGAGAACGGTTTCGCCCGGCTCAAGGTCGGAACCCCCGACGATCGGGCGCCCCATAAGGAGGGCAACTTCCCGACCGCTTCGGGCAAATGCGAATTTCTCATCGAGGGCGCCAAGAACTTCGTCGCTGGTCCGTTCCGCCAGATGTATGCCGAGCTGCAATCCGGCGAAGATCTGGATCCGCTGCCTGATTACATCCCGGCGCGGGAATCGCCGGTCACCAATCCGGAGCTGGCCCGCAAATATCCGCTCAGCATCGTCTCGCCCAAGAGCCACGGCTTCCTGAACTCCTGCTACGCCAATATGGAGGACAAGATCAGAGGCCAGGGCGAGCAGTTCGTGATGATCAATCCGGCGGATGCGGGCGCGCGAAATATCGTCGATGGCGACCGCGTCCAGGTCGGCAACGGCCGCGGCACCTTCAAGGGCGTTGCCCGGCTCACCAGCGACGTCAATCCCGGCATCGTCGTCGCAACCCTCGGCTATTGGCGGCAGCTCAACCAGGGCACGGTCAACAGCATCAGCTCGGCCGAGTTCACCGATATGGGGCACGCCCCCTCATTCTCCGACAATCTCGTCGAGGTCAGCCTCGCGAACTGAACCGGGTCGAACGACGGACGGGAGGCGGGCGTCCAGCTTGCCTCCCGTCTTCGCGTCCGGGCCGACGATCTCGCCAAAAGGCTTCGAAGCACGCTTTGCGAGATAAAAACTGGCGCTGCGTTATTTGATCAAATTGCGCAATGCCGAAAAATGCATTACCAGCATCTGCGCAGCGGCGCCCCGGCGGACGATCTTTCACGGACTCTGCCGGCGCGGCACGGCCAATAGGGGCCTCGTTTCCGCCGCCTGCCGACGCGTGAAATCATGACCACAGGATCGCTTACCATGGCCCCGGCGCCGAGCAGGGGGGTTGCAACGCTCGCTATTGTCTCCTCGGCCGCCTGCTGGGGCCTGGCAACGGTGATGAGCAAGGGCGCGCTCTCCGTGCTGCCCCCGCTCTCCCTGGTGACCGTGCAGCTGATCACCAGCGTCACCCTGACCTGGGTGCTGATCCTGGCGATCAACGGCATTCCGCGCATCGACCGGGCCGCCCGCCGCGCCGCGCTCAACGGCATTCTGGAGCCCGGCCTGTCCTACGTGGTCGGCATGCAGGGCCTTGCACTCACCTCGGCCTCCAGCGCCTCGCTGATCGGCGCCACCGAGCCGGTCCTCTCCTTAGGGCTGCTGTTTCTGCTGTTCCGCGTGAAGAGCAAGCAGCGCGATATCTTGGCCATCATCCTGGCGGTGATCGGCGCGGGCTGCGTGACCGTGACCGGCGGCGAGGACGGGACCGGGCAGTTCGCCGGCGACATGCTGATTGTCGGAGGCACGCTGTTCGCTGCGCTTTACGTCGTGCTCTCCAGCCGCCTGTCCGAGCATGCCCCACCGCTGCTGATGGCCGGGATGCAGCAAGGTCTCGGCCTGATCGTAGTGGCGATTGCCGCGGCTGTCGCGCTCAGCCTGGGCTGGGAGCAGATTTCCCGATGGCCGACCATGGGCGAGTGGCTGTTCATCATCGCCTCCGGCCTGGTCCAGCATGCCATCGCGTTCTGGCTCTACCTCATCGCCGTGCGCACCATTCCGGTGCAGCAGGCCTCGCTGTTCCTGACCCTCGTGCCGGTGTTCGGCGTCGGCGGTGCGGTGCTGTTCTTGGGCGAGCCGCTCTCCACCATGCAGGTGGCCGGCAGCGCGCTGATCCTGGTCGCCCTTCTCGTGGCCAGCGTCGACCGCAAGAAGATCCTCAAGCGGGATCGCCCGCCGCTCTAGAGGGCGGGCTGCCGAAGCCGGCCTAGTTGGCCTCCAGCGCCTCGCGTTCCCGCTTGGCGATGGTGCGCTTCGACACCAGCGATGCGGTGATCACGCCCACCGCCACGATGGCGATCAGGATCGTGGAAAGCGCATTGATTTCAGGATTCACGCCCAGCCGGATCGAGGAGAAGATCTTGATCGGCAAGGTCGTCGACGAGGGGCCGGTGACGAAGGAGGCGATCACCAGATCGTCGAGCGACAGGGTGAAGGCGAGCAGCCAACCCGAGATCACCGCCGGGGCGATGATCGGCAAGGTCACCGACTTGAAGGCGTCGAAAGGCGTGCAGCCAAGGTCCAGCGCCGCTTCTTCCAGAGACTTGTCGAAGCTCTGCAGCCGCGACGAAACCACGATCGCCACGTAGCACATGGAGAAGGTGGTATGGGCCAGGATGATGGTGAAGATGCCCCGGTCCAGCCCGATGGAGATGAACAGCAAGAGAAGCGACAGACCGATGATCACGTCCGGCATCACCAGCGGGGCGTAGATCATTCCGGAGAACACCGTGCGCCCGGCGAAGCGGCTGAACCGTGTCAGCGCGTAGGCCGCCATGGTGCCGAGGATCGTCGCCAAGGTGGAGGAGGCGACGGCCACCCGCAAGGTGACCCAGGCCGCATCGAGGAACTGCTGATCGTGGATCAGCGCGACGTACCATTTGGTCGAGAACCCGGCCCACACCGTCACCAGCTTCGAGGCGTTGAAGCTGTAGATCACCAGGATCAGCATCGGCAGATAAAGGAAGGCGAAGCCCAAGGTCAGCGAGGTGACGTTGAACCAGCTTAAGGGGCGGCCGTTCATAGCACAGCCTCCTGCTGCTTCTGCTGATTGCGCTGGAACAGCATGATCGGGATCACCAGGATCAATAGGAGGACGATGGCCACCGCCGAGGCGACGGGCCAGTCGCGGTTGTTGAAGAACTCATCCCACAGCACCTTGCCGATCATGTTGGTCGAGGAGCCGCCGAGCAGCGAGGGGATGACGAATTCGCCGTTCACCGGAATGAACACCAGGAAGCAGCCGGCGATGATGCCGTGGCGCGCCAGAGGAACCGTGACCAGCCAGAATGCCGACATCCGGGTGCAGCCGAGATCTTCCGCCGCCTCCAGCAGCGAGATGTCCATCTTCTCCAGGCTGGCGTAGATCGGCAGGATCATGAACGGCAGGTAGGTGTAAACGATGCCGATATAGACCGCGATATTGGTGTTCAGGATATGCAGCGGGCTGTCGATGATCCCGGTCCAGACCAGGAAGCTGTTCAGAAAGCCGTTATTGGAGAGGATGCCCATCCAGGAATAGACGCGGATCAGGAACGAGGTCCAGAACGGCAGGATCACCAGCATCATCAAGGTCGGACGCCAGCTCGGCGGCGACTTCGCCATGCCGTAGGCGATGGGAAACGCCACCAGAAGCGTGAGAAAGGTCGAGACCGAGGCAATGGTGATCGAGGAGAGGAAGGACTTCCAATACAGGTCGTCGGTCCACAGGAAGATGTAATTCTCGAAATCCAGTTCCGAGAAGAACGTCTTCACCCCCTCCCAGCCGGCCGAGAGGTCGAAGGTCGGCGTGTAGGGCGGAATCGCGATGGCGATATCCGACAGCGAGATCTTCAGGATAATCAGAAACGGAACGAGGAACAGCGCGATCAGCCAGGCGTAGGGAACGACGATGATCAGAAGCCGGCGGAAATTCATGAGCTTTTACTGCGTAAGGACCAGGCCAGCCTCGTCCGACCAGCTCAGCCAGACTTGGTCGTCCCAAGTGATTTCGCGATGTTCGATGCGCTGCGTGTTGGTCATCTGGGCGGAGAGCATCTGCCCGTTATCCAGACGCACGTGATAGGTGGAGATACTGCCGAGATAGGCGATGTCCATCACCGTGCCTTTGACCTTGTTGGCCCGGTCGTCGTCGCCGGTCAGCGAGACCCGGACCTTCTCGGGACGGACGATGAAGGAGACTTTCTGCCCTTCGCTTATCCCCTCGGTCTTCCCGACAGAGATGATCGGCGGCATGTTCTCCGCATAGGTGATCGCGATTTTGTCGGGCCCTTCGAGCTTCGCCTCGCCCTCGATGATGTTCACCTCGCCGATGAAGTCGGCGACATAGACCGAGTTGGGCGCTTCGTAGATCTCGCCCGGCGTCGCCACCTGTAGCAGATTGCCCTTGTTCATCACCGCGACGCGGGAGGCCACGGTCATCGCCTCCTCCTGATCGTGGGTGACGATGACGAAGGTCGTGCCCGTCTTCTCCTGGATGTCCATCAGCTCGAACTGCGTCTCTTGGCGCAGCTTCTTGTCGAGCGCGGCCAGCGGCTCGTCGAGCAGCAGGATCCTGGGTGCCTTGGCGAGAGAGCGGGCCAAGGCCACACGCTGGCGCTGCCCGCCGGAAAGCTGATGCGGCTTGCGGTGCGAGAACCCGTCGAGCTGCGTCAGCCGCAGCATCTCGGTGACCCGGTCGCCGATGGCGTCTTTCTCCATGTCGGTGCGGCGCAGACCGAAGGCGATATTGTCCCAGACGCTCAAATGCGGAAACAGCGCATAGCTCTGGAACATCATATTGATGGCGCGCTTGTTCGGCGGAATGTCGTTGATGTGCTGGCCGTCGACGAGGATGAAGCCGCTGGTCGGGGTTTCGAAGCCGGCCAGCATGCGGAGCAAGGTGGTCTTGCCGCAGCCCGAGGAGCCCAGCAGCGCGAAAAACTCGCGCTCGTAGATTTTCAGATTGAGAGTGTTGACCGCAGTGAAGTCGCCGAACTTCTTGGTGACATTCTCAAAGCTGATGATCGGTTTCGCGTCAGCATCCAGCCAAGGAGCGAAGACGCTCGCAGGTTTCGTCTCAGCCATTATCGGTTTCATTGTACTTAGAGACCGCCCCCGAGGATGGATTGCGCGGGACGCTGGGCCCCGCGCAATTACCAGTGATTGTGATTAGGTGCCGGACTTGATCTTGGTCCACATGCGCGTGACTTTGCGCTGGACCTTGGGATCGTAGGCCGAGACGGTGAAGAGGTTGTCCATGGTCTCTTTGTCCGGATAGATGGCCGGATCGTCGATCACGTCCTCTTCGAGATATTTCTGCGACGCCAGGTTGCCGTTGGCGTAGTAGACGTAGTTCGAAGCTGCAGCCATGTTCTCCGGGTCCATCATGAAGTTGATGAACTTGAGCGCAGCATCCGGATTGGGCGCATCCGCCGGGATGGCCATCTCGTCGAACCACATCAGCGCGCCTTCCTTCGGGATGGTGTAGGCGATCTCCACGCCGTTATCGGCTTCGTCGGCACGGTCGCGGGCCTGGAAGATGTCGCCCGACCAGCCGAACGCGACGCAAATGTCGCCATTGGCCAGAGCGTTGATGTATTCGGAGCTGTGGAACTTCTTGATGTAGGGGCGGACCGCCATCAGCACCGGTTCGGCCTTGGCGATGACCTCAGGATCGTGGGAGTTCGGGTCTTCGCCGATATATTTCAGCGCGGCCGGGATCATCTCCGTCGGCGCGTCGAGGAACATCACGCCGCACTTGGCCAGCTTCTCCATGTTCTCCGGCTTGAACACCAGATCGAGGCTGTCGGTCGGCG
The DNA here is from genome assembly GCF_013341275.1 of Methyloligella sp. GL2. Taxonomy (GTDB): domain Bacteria; phylum Pseudomonadota; class Alphaproteobacteria; order Rhizobiales; family Methyloligellaceae; genus Methyloligella. The sequence goes on along the minus strand of NZ_CP054476.1, from coordinate 2,645,137 downwards.
CATCCTCGCCGAGCACTTCCTTCACCTTCTCGACATTGTAGCCGATGCCGGTGGTGCCCCACATATAGTTCACGGAGTATTTGTTGCCCGGATCGTAAGGCTCGAGACGTTCCTTGATCACGTCCCAGAGATTTTTCGAGTTCGGCAGCTTCGAATAGTCCAGCGGCTGAAATACGCCGGCCTGAATCTGGCGCTCTAGAAACGTTGCCGACGGAACCACGACATCGTAGCCGGAGCCGCCTGCCAGAAGCTTGGTCTCCAGCACCTCATTGCTGTCGAAAACATCGTAGATCACCTTGATGTCGGTTTCTTTCTCGAACTTGTCGAGCAGGGATTCGTCGATGTAGTCCGACCAGTTGTAGACATGGACCTCTTCAGCGGAAACGGACGGGCTTGTCGCTAGTACGGCAGCGCCGATAGCCAGCAGGCAAGCGCAGAATAGCCGGATGTTTCTCATGTCGTGCATCCACTCCGTGACTTGGATTTTGCATTGCGATAAAACATTTGATCAAATTTATTTCTGCATGGCAAGGCGGAAACGGTTGTCTGCGTAAATCAATGCGCGGCGCGCTACAACAGGATGAAATTAAAGATAAAACTTGTGGAAGGGGCAGGTTCGTTGGAAGTCACTAGCTTGAAACAGCCGGCGCATGTTCGCGTCTATCGGCTTATTCGGGACATGATCCTCTACGGCGAGCTGGCCCCGGGAGACGCGGTCACCATCCAGGGTCTGACCAACGTGCTGGGCGCCGGAATGACGCCGGTCCGCGAGGCGATCCGGCGTCTGACCGCGGAGGGTGCGCTGGAGTTCATGGGCAATCGCCGCGTCTGCGTTCCGGAGCTGACCGAGGCGAAGCTGGAGGAGTTCGCCTTCGCCCGGCTGGCGATCGAGCCGAAGCTGGCGCGCTGGGGCGCAGAGAAGATCGGCGCCACCAAGATCCTTGAGCTCGACATGATCGATCAGGCCGTCAACGCGGCCATCGCCCATCAGAACGTGCGCGAATATCTGATCCAGAACTACCGCTTCCACATGACGCTGTATCTGGCCTCCGAGAAGCGCGAGCTGATCGGCATGGTCGAGCGGCTATGGCTGCAGACCGGCCCGTCCTTGCGCATGATGTTCCGCCGGTTCAAGGGCAAGCTCTACCTGCCCGATATGCATCAGGAAGCCTTGGCGGCTTTGCGCGACAACCGGGCCGACAAGGTCGAGGAGGCGATGCGCGAGGACATCCTGCAAGGCATCGACAACATCCGCAGCTCGCTATTCGAAGCGCCGGCAGAAAGCGAAAATTTGATCAAAATTTCTTGACCGGAATTTTTCGATCCTATTTATCTTTGCTGGCAGTTTGGCGTCGGCCGGGAGTCTCCGGCCAATCAGCATCGTTAGATCTGAATTGCCTCCATTGCTGAACATGTGTGCATCTTGACGGCCTCAACTGATCCAGACTGGCTTTCCCGTCTCCCCGAGACGTTCCAGACCTTCCGCGGCAGCCGCCGTATCGAGGAGGTGGAATGCATCGTGCCCGATTTCGTGGGCATGTCCCGCGGCAAGGCCATGCCGTTCTACAAATTCTCCCCGGACAGCACCTTCTTCCTGCCAGACTCGCTGTTCTACCAGACCATCACTGGCGACTATGTCGAGATCGGCGAGATCGAGGATCAGTGGATGGAAAAGGACATCGTGCTGCATCCGGATATGGGCACCGCCTCTGCCGCGCCCTGGGCCGACGACGTCACCTTGCAGGTGATTTGCGATCTGACGACCCGCGCCGGCGATCCGGTGGAGGTCGCCCCCCGCAATGTGCTGAAGCGCATCCTGGCTCTCTATGCCGAGCGGGGCTGGCAGCCGGTCGTCGCGCCGGAGCTGGAATTCTACCTCACCAAGCCGAATGTCGATCCGAACGAGCCGATTGAGCCGCCCATCGGCCGCACCGGGCGCCGCGGTTTCGGCCGGCAGCCCTTCTCCATGGTCGCCGTCGACGAGTACGGACCGGTCATCGATACCATTTACGATTTCGCCGAGGCGCAGGGGCTTGGCATCGACACCCTGATCCAGGAGGGCGGGGCAGGCCAGATCGAGATCAATCTGCTGCATGGCGATCCGCTCGAGCTCGCCGACCAGGTCTTCTATTTCAAGCGCGCCATCCGTGAGGCCGGGCTCCGGCACAATACCTTCGCCACCTTCATGGCCAAGCCGATGCGCGACGAGCCCGGCTCGGCCATGCACCTGCATCAAAGCGTCGTCGACATAAAGACCGGTGCCAATATCTTCTCCGAGGCCGACGGCACGGTGTCTCCTGCCTTCCTGCATTTCATCGGCGGCTCGCAGCGCTATCTCGCTGAGGTGATGCCGGTGCTGGCGCCTTATGTGAACAGCTATCGCCGCCTCAACGGCCGCATGAGCGCACCCGGCAATCTGGAATGGTCGCGGGATAATCGCACCACCGGCTTGCGGATTCCGATTTCCGGGCCCGAGGCGCGGCGCATCGAAAACCGCATCATCGGCATCGACACCAATCCCTATCTCGCCATCGCCGCCAGCCTGGCTGCCGGCTATCTCGGCATGATCAACGAGATCGAGCCGAGGCCCGAAGCCACCCACGAGGTTTGGCGCGAGGCCAACGCCTTGCCCGGGGGGCTCTCCGCCGCCTTGGACGGCTTTGCCAACGCGACCGAAATTCAGAAGGTGCTCGGCGAATCCTTCTGCAAGCTTTTCGCCGCCATCAAGAACGCTGAGCTAACCGAGTTCCAGCGGGAGATCTCTCCCTGGGAGCGCGAGCATTTGCTGCTCAACGTCTAGCTGAGGAGCATTTGTTATGGCTTGGAACTACTCGACGGAACAGCTGCAGCGTCTGGACGCCGCTCACCACCTGCATCCCTTCACCGACGGCCGCGAGCTGAACGCCAAGGGCGTCCGCATCATCACCGAGGCCAATGGGGTGTTCCTGCGCGACAGCGAAGGCAACGAGATCCTCGACGGCATGGCCGGGCTGTGGTGCGTCGCCATCGGCTATGGCCGCGAGGAGCTGGCCGAGGCCGCCTCGCGCCAGATGAAGCAGCTCTCCTACTACAACACCTTCTTCCAGACCTCCCACGTGCCGGCCATTGGCCTGGCGACGCGTCTGGCCGAGCTGGCGCCGGGCGATCTCAACCACGTCTTCTTCAGCTCCTCGGGGTCGGAGGCCAACGACACCAATATCCGTCTCGTGCGCCATTACTGGGCCGCCAAGGGCAAGCCGGAGAAGCAGGTCATCATCACCCGCTGGAACGCCTATCACGGCTCCTCCATGGGCGCGGCGTCTCTCGGCGGCATGAAAGGTATGCACGCCCAAGGCGGTCTGCCGATCCCCGGCATCGCGCATATCAATCAGCCCGATTGGTGGGGCGAGGGCGGCGATATGGCGCCCGAGGAGTTCGGCCTCGCCCGGGCGCGCGAGCTGGAAGAGAAGATTCTCGAGCTCGGCGAGGACAAGGTCGCCGCCTTCATCGCTGAGCCAATCCAGGGGGCGGGCGGCGTGATTATCCCGCCGGCCAGCTATTGGCCCGAGGTCAATCGTATCCTGAAGAAATACGATATCCTGATGATCGCCGACGAGGTCATCTGCGGCTTCGGCCGTACCGGCGAATGGTTCGGCTCGGAGGTCTACGGCATCCAGCCCGACATTATGACCGTCGCCAAGGCGCTGTCCTCCGGCTACATGCCCATCGGCGGCACCATCGTCTCCGACGAGGTGGCGGAGGTCATCGACCAGGGCGGCGAGTTCAATCACGGCTACACCTATTCGGCCCATCCGGTCGCCGCGGCGGTGGCGCTGGAAAATCTCCGCATCCTCCACGAGGAAGGCATCGTCACCCGTGTCAAGGAGACGGTGGGGCCCTACATCAAGGAGAAGTGGGAGAGCCTGACCGATCATCCCCTCGTCGGCGAGGCTAAGATCCAGGGTCTGATCGCCTCCATCGCGCTCACCCCCGATAAGGCCTCGCGCGCCAAATTCGCCGAGGAGGAAGGCACGGTCGGCGTGATCTGCCGCGACAACGCCATCCGCAACGGGCTGGTGATGCGCCATGTCGGCGACCGCATGGTCATCGCCCCGCCGCTCACCATCTCGCCGGAGGAGATCGACCTGATGATGGAGCGGGTCTGGCAGTCCCTCGACGAAACCCACGAACAGGTGAAGTCCGAAGGTCTGTGGCAAGCGGCCTGACAGCACGCCTTATCTGAAATGCTAGCCCCTCTGGTCTCATGGATATTTTGACCATCAACGATCGCCCCGGGGAGTATCCGAACTCCTATTACGCGGCGACTGCCACGCCCCCCGGGCCTTACCCGCAAGCGGAAGGCGAGATCTCGGCCGATGTCTGTGTCGTCGGTGCCGGCTTCTCCGGCCTCTCCGCCGCCCTGCATCTGGCCGAGCAGGGGCTCGATGTGGTGCTGCTGGAAGCAAGCCGCGTCGGCTTCGGCGCCTCGGGCCGCAATGGCGGACAGCTCAGCGGCGGCCAGCGCGTCGAGCAGCCGGAGCTGGAAAAGAATTTCGGCCTGGAGCGGGCCAAGATCCTCTGGGATATCGGCCAGGACTCCGTCGCTCTGGTCAAGGCGCTAATCGCCAGGGGCAAGATCGATTGCGGCCTCACCCCTGGCATCATCCATGCCGACCATCGCGCCCGCTTCACCGCCGAAACGGCCGAATATGTCGAGCATATGCGAAAGGTCTACGGCGCCGAGGAGATCAGCTTTCTCGACAAGGAGGCCATTCGCCACGAGGTCGGCTCACCCGATTATTATTCCGGCTCGCTGAATATGGGCGCCGCCCATCTCCACCCGCTCCGCTATGCCTTCGGCCTTGCCAAGATGGCCGTAGCTGCAGGCGTGAGGATCTTCGAGATGAGCCGCATGACCGGCTTCGACAAGGGCGCCATGGTCAAGGTGCGGACCGAAAAGGCGGTGGTCGGCGCCAAGCATCTGGTGCTCGGCCTCAACGGCTATCACAACAATATCGAGCCTGAGCTTTCCTCCCGCGTGATGCCGATCAACAACTATATCGTCGTCACCGAGCCCTTGAGCGAGGACTTCGCCAAATCCCTCATCCGCAACAATTACGCCGTCGCCGATAGCCGCTTCGTGGTGAACTATTTCCGGCTGACGGAGGATCGGCGCATGCTGTTCGGCGGCGGCGAGACCTATAATTACCGCTTCCCCGACGACATCGCTGCCACGGTGCGCAAGCCGATGCTGGAGATTTATCCGCAGCTGCGCGACACCCGAATCGACTATGCATGGGGCGGGACGCTGGCCATCACGCGCTCGCGTCTTCCGCATTTCTACCGCGCGGACCGCAACATTCTCTCCATGTCCGGCTTTTCCGGCCATGGCGTCGGCATGGCAACCATCGCCGGAAAGATCGCCGCCGACGCTATTGCCAACCAGGCCGGGCGCTTCGACATAATGAGCGAGATTCCGAACGCTACTTTCCCCGGCGGGCCTGCCATGCGCCTGCCGCTCCTGGCCGTCGCCATGACGTGGTACGCCATGCGCGACCGGCTGTAGAACGTGTTCCTCCAAACCAAGACGGCAATTCATATGACCAGTTTGCACACCGACAAATTCTATATCGACGGCGCCTGGGTCGACCCCAAGCACAAGGAGAGCGCCGACGTCATCAACCCGGCCAATGAGGAGGTCATCGCGACCATCGCCATGGGCAGCCCGGATGATGTCGATGTCGCCGTGGCCGCCGCGAAGCGCGCCTTTGCCAGCTTCTCCGAAACCACCAAGGACGAGCGCCTGGCACTGCTGAAGAAGATCCGCGACATCTATCAGCGGCGCTACGACGAGATGTCGGCGCTGATCCGCGACGAGCTCGGTGCGCCCATCGACCTTTGCGACGATGCGCAGACCGCCGTCGGCATGGCCCATGTCAACGCCACCATCGCCGCGCTGGAGAATTTCGACTTCGAGCACATCAATTCCGAAGGCGATCTCATCCGCCGCGAGCCCATCGGCGTTTGCGGCCTGATCACCCCGTGGAACTGGCCGATCAACCAGATCGCCCTGAAGGTGTTTCCGGCCATCGCCGTCGGCTGCACCGTGGTGCTGAAGCCTTCCGAGATCACCCCGCTCAACGCGCTGCTGTTTGCCGAGATCCTCGACGAGGCCGGCGTGCCGGCCGGCGTGTTCAACATGATCAACGGCGATGGCATCAATGTCGGCTCGGCGCTGTCCAAGCATCCCGATATCCAGATGATGTCCTTCACCGGCTCCACCCGGGCCGGCCGTCTGATCACCAAGGATGCCTCCGAGACCATCAAGCGCGTCACTCTGGAGCTGGGCGGCAAGTCGCCGAACGTCATTCTCGCCGATGCCGACCTGAAGGACGCCGTTCAACGCGGCCTCGCCCATTGCTTCCATAATACCGGCCAGAGCTGCAACGCGCCGACCCGCATGCTGGTCCATAAGAGCCAGTATGAGGATGCCATGGCGCTTGCCGCCGATCTTGCCGGCGAGACCCAGGTCGGGCAGCCGGCGGAGCGGGGGCCGCATATTGGCCCGCTGGTCTCGGCGATGCAGTTCGACAAGGTGCAGGGCCTGATCGAGACCGGCATGGGCGAGGGCACCAAGCTGCTCGCCGGCGGTCCGGGGCGTCCGGCCGGGTTCAATCGCGGCTATTTCGTCCGCCCCACCGTGTTCGGCAATGTCACCAACGACATGACCATCGCCCAGGAAGAGGTGTTCGGTCCGGTGCTGGTGATGATTTCCTATGATGACGACGATGATGCCGTCGCCATCGCCAACGACACGCCCTATGGCCTTGCCGCCTATATCCAGTCCGGCGATCTGGATCACGCCAAGGCGGTCATGCGGCGCCTGCGCGCCGGCATGGTGCATATCAACGGCAGCGATATCGGCGCAGGCTCGCCCTTCGGCGGCTACAAGATGTCGGGCAATGGCCGCGAGGGCGGCGTCTTCGGTCTTGAGGATTTCTGCGAGATCAAAGCCGTCTCGATGCCGGCTTAAGCAGAGCGCTTCCGCGCCAGGAAATTTGCGATTGTTTCGGCCGCCGCTGCCCGGTCCAGCGGCGAGTCGAAGCTCGCATCGGCGCGCTCGGCGATCTCGCGCGGCAGCGTCTTGCCGCGCGCCTCAAGCAGCACGCGCGAGAATTCCGGCGTGAACTCCGGATGCGGCTGCATGGTCAGCGCCTTGTCGCCGTAGCGCAGCACCGCATAGCGGCAGAAATCGGAGGACGCCTCGACGACCGCATCCGCCGGTGGTTCGATCACCTGATCCTGATGCCAGGCGATCAGGCGGATGTCCTCGCCATCCTGCGTTCGGTACGCGGTTGCCCCGACCGACCAGCCGCCGTCGAATTTCACCACCTTGCCGCCAAGCGCCTGGGCCACGATCTGATGGCCGAAGCAGATACCGACCAGCGGCACCGCCGCCGCATAGCTTTGCCGGATGAAATTCTCCAGCGGTGGGATCCAGCTATGGTCCTCATAGACGCCGTGCTTCGATCCGGTGATCAGCCAGGCATCGGCCTCTTGCGGCCGCGCCGGAAACACCCCGTCCAGCGCCGCATAGCTCTCGAACGTGAAATCGTTTCCGTCCAGCAGCGCGTGGAACAGCGTGTCGTAGTCCCCGTGCTCGTCTCGGAGTTCTTCGGGCGGGCGCCCGGTCTGCAGGATACCGATCTTCATGATGCAACGTTCGGAGAAAGAGTGAAGCGAGATACAGGGATTGCCGGTGCCTAGACGCCGAGCCGGTCCCGCAACGCATACCACCACGAACCGATGGTGGAGTAGGGGACGCGGAACATACGGCCGCCGGGGAAGGGCACCCAAGGAAGCCCGGCGAATACATCGAAACGCGAGCTGTCGCCGTCAATAGCTTCGCCGAGAATTCTTCCGAACAGATGCGATCCCACCACGCCGTGGCCGCTATAGCCTTGCGCGAAATAGGTGTTGTCGCCGATGCGCCCGAGCTGCGGCACGCGCGTGAAGGACAGGGCGAAATTGCCGCTCCAGGCGAAGTCGATCTGCACGTCCTTCAGGGCCGGGAACACCTTGACCAGATTGCCCATCAGCTTGGCCTTGATGTCGCTTGGGTCGGCGCCGCCATAGACCGTGCCGCCGCCGAATAGCAGCCGCTTATCGGCCGAGAGCCGGTAATAGTCGAGGATGTAGCGGACATCCTCCACGCAGGCGTCCGTCGGCAGCAGGCTCGCGGCGAGATTGTCGCCGAGCGGCTTGGTCGCCATCACCTGGGTGGAGACCGGCATCACCCGCCAGGCCAGCGTCGGCACCACCGAACCGAGATAGGCATTGCCGCATAGCACCAGCGTCTTGCAGCTCACCTTGCCCTGCGGCGTCTCCACCACCGGGGTCGGCCCGCTATCGTCCACCTTCACCGCCGGGCTGTGCTCGTAGATCACCCCGCCGAGGCTCTCCAGCGCCGCCGCCTCGCCGAGCGCCAGATTGAGCGGGTGCATATGCCCGCCGCTCCGGTCGATCGCGCCGCCGACATAGAGATCGGAGCCGACATGCTCGCGCATCTGATCGCGCGACAGCAGCTCCTGATTGCGCAGGCCATAGCCTTCCCAGACCGCGATCCGCTCCTCCAGCTCGCGCATATGGCGGCCGTTCAGCGCGGCGAAGATGTTGTTGTCCTTCAGATCGCAGGCGATATCGTATCGCTTCACCCGGTCGCGGATGATCTCGCCGCCTTCCTGCACCACGCCGGCGACGAACTTCGCCTTGTCCTCGCCATAGCGCTTGGCGATGGATTGCAGGCTGGCATTGAGCCCGTTGACGATCTGCCCGCCATTGCGGCCCGAGGCGCCCCAGCCGACCTTGGCGCCCTCCAGCATGACGACGCGGTAGCCCTTCTCGGCCAGGGTGATCGCGGCGGAAAGCCCGCTATAGCCGGCCCCGACCACGCAGACATCCGTCTCCACCGCGTCCGTGAGCGCCGGGCGCTCCGGCGCCGGATTGGCCGAATAGGCGTAATAGCTGTTCACGTAGTCGCCGCTGCCGGCGTAGCTCGCATTTTTCGCCACTACACGACTTCCAAATAGCTTTGATATTCGAATTCGGTGACCGTGCGCCGGAAGCGCTGCAGCTCCTGCGCCTTGCAGTCGGCAAACATGGCCTGCAGCGTCGGGGAGAAGATCTCCGGCACGTATTGGCCGCTGCGGAACGCCTCGATCGCCGTGCCCCAATCCTGCGGCAGCGCCGGCAGATCGGCGTCATAGGCATTGCCTTCGACTGGGGCGGGCGGTGCGATCTTCTTCTCCATGCCGAGCAGGGCGCCGCCCAAAATGCTGGCCAGCACCAGATAGGGGTTGGCGTCGGCGCCGGCGACGCGGTGCTCGAAGCGCCGCGCCATGCCCGGCCCGCCGGGAATGCGGATCGCCGCGGTGCGGTTTTCATAGCCCCAGCCCACCGAGGCGGGAGAATGCGTGCCCGGCTGGAAGCGCCGGTAGGAATTCTCGTGCGGCGCGAAGGCCAGCATGCATTCTTGCATCGTCGCCACCAGTCCGCCCACGGCATGAAGCAGCGTATCGGAGCCCTTCAGGCTGCCGTCGTCGAACACGTTGTTGCCGTCCGCATCCAGCATCGAGACGTGATAGTGCAGCCCGCTGCCGGAATCCTCGCCGTAAGGTTTCGCCATGAAGGTGGCGCCGAAGCCGTGCTTGCGGGCGATGCCGCGCACCATCTGCTTGAACAGAATGGCGTCGTCCGCCGCCCGCAAAGGATCGGGCATATGCTTCATGCTGACCTCGAACTGGCCGAAGCCGTTCTCGCAGATCGTGGCGTCGATCGCGATGTCCTGATCGCGGCAGCAATCGTAGACGTCGTTCAAGAACGCCTCGAACTGCTGCACTTCGGTGATCGAGATGGCGTTGTTGCTGTTCAGCCTGTCGCCCGAGATCGGGGAATGCGGCGGCATCGGCCGCTCGCCCGAGGGATCGAACAGATAGAACTCGAACTCCCCGGCGACCACCGGGGTGAGGCCCGCCGCCTTGTAGCGCTCGCAGATTGCCGCCAGCGCCTGGCGCGGATCGCCCGGGAAAGGCGTGCCGTCCTCATACCCCATCCACAAAAGCGCCATGGCGCTCGGCCGGCTGGTCCAGCTCGTGGCCACCAGCGGCCGTCCGGTGAAGGCGCAGGTCCCGTCCGCATCGCCCGTCTCGTAGACGAACTGGCTGCCAACGATATCGGTGCCCCAGATATCCAGGTTGAAGGTGGAGAAGGGCATGCGGGCGCCGCTTTTCAGCAGCTTTGCGCTCTGCTCGACCGGAAGCCACTTACCACGCAACGCGCCGTTGAGATCGCACACACAGGCGAAGACCGAGGTGATCTCCGGCCGCGCCGCCAGCCATTCTGAAGGGTCTGATGTCATTTCGGGATGCCAAATCCGGGTAAGACAATGAGCTCGAATAATTTGATCAAATATCCTAGCTCATGACCGGCGGCAAGCCATGTGATCAGTTTTTGGGCATAAATCCTGGTTTTGCGAGGCGCCTCAGCCTCCGCCGGCGCTGCTGCGCGGCTCGGAAATCGCGTCCATCTCGGCGGATGCGCTGTGATCGCGCCAGCTTTGCACCTCGGCGAGCAGCGTTTCGGGCTTGCAGCGCTGGATCGGCACCGCGCCGGCATAGATCGCGCCGGTCCCGGCATCCAGGGAGATCACGTCTCCTTCGTTGACGGTCGTCTTGCCGAAGCTGCAGCGCCGCAGCGAGGCATCGATTCGAAGCGCCTCGCAGCCGACCAGGCAGGGCTTGCCGAGCTGCCGTGCTACCACAGCGGCATGCGAGGTCCGCGCCCCGAGCGCGGTGATCAGCCCGTCCGCCTCCGAGACCGCCGCGATATCGCCGGTCTCGGCGTGCTGGCGCAGCAGGATTACCGGCTGACCGCGGCCCTTGATCTCATCGATACGGGCCGGGTCCAGCACCACGGCGCCAACCGCGACGCCGGCGCTGGCCGGGACGCCGCGCGCCAGCAAGACGCTGTCTTCGCCGGGCGCCAGCTCGGTGGTCTCGATGGCGTGCAGATCGATCTGCGCCAGGCGCTGCAGCGCGCTCTCCGGCGTGATGATCTCCTCGGCGACGAGATCGTGGGCGATACGCAGCGCCGCTAGGGGGGTGCGCTTTCCCGTCCGGCATTGCAGCATGTAGAGGCGGCCATCCTCCACCGTGAACTCGAAATCCTGCATGTCGCCGAAAGCCTGCTCTAGCACCTCTTTGCGCGCGACAAGATCGCGATAGGCTGCCGGTACGCGGCGCTGCAGCTCGGCCGTGCCCAGCGCATTGCGGCGGCCGGAGACCACATCCTCGCCTTGCGCATTGGGCAGATAATCGATGTAGAGCGCATTGCTGCCGTCGGCCGGATTGCGGGTGAAGCCGACGCCGGAGCCGGAGGTCGGCCCCGCATTGCCGAACACCATCGCCTGGATGGTCACCGCGGTGCCGGCCGTGTCGTCGAGATGGTTGAGCGCGCGATAGCGCTTGGCCTTGTCGCTGGACCAGGATTTCAGCACCGCCTCGACCGTCGCCGTCAGCTGCGCCATGGGATCGTCGGGAAAGCCGTCGCCGGTCACGGTCTCGAACTGTCCCTGCATCGCCGCTGCAAGCCCGTGCAGCGCCTCGCTATCGAGCTCGTTGACATGGGACACGTCCTCGCGCCGCAGCCAGGCCTCGAGCAGCGCATCGAACGGGCGCGCGCTGGCGCCATGCACCACCTCGGCGAATTGCTGCACCAGACGGCGGCGGCAATCATAGGCAAAGCGCGGATTGCCGGTGAGGCGGATGAGGCCTTGCACCGCATCCGGCGAAAGCCCGACATCGAGCACGGTCTCCATCATGCCCGGCATCGACACCGCAGCGCCGGAGCGCACCGAGACCAGCAGCGGCCGGCGCCGGTCGCCGAAGCGCCGGCCCATGACGGTGCCCATATGCGCCAGCTCTTCTTCCAGCACCGCTTCCAGCCCGTCCAGCGCCGAAGGGCCGTCCGCCACATAGGCGCGGCAAAGCTCGGTGCCGAGCACGAAGGCCGGCGGCACCAGCAGCCCGTGCTGCGCCATGATCATCAAATTGAAGGCCTTGGCGCCGATATCGCCTTTCTCCGGCATTCCGGCATCGCTGCTGTCGAAGGGGATCCGGTATGCGCGATGTTTGTCCGTCCCGTTGGCGTTGCTGGTCACGACAGAACCTCTTCCATCAGATAGCTGCGCAAGTGTTGCGCCGCATGGGCATAGGCATCGGTCGAGGCCTCCAGCGCCCGGGCGATGTGATCGACGAGATAGATCATCCGCGCATCGCTTCCGTCGGCGAGGAATACCCGGCGGATCTCGCGGATCAGATCGTCGCCGCGATGCTCCAGGGCGACGAGCTGATCGAAGGATTTCAAGAAGTCGTCGAGATCGTCGCGCACATCGCTACGGGTGATGGTGGCGGCGCATTCGATGCATTTGATCAGCTCCTGGGCGGCGGCCAGAACCGTCTCGGAGAGCAGGCGCAGCTGTTTCAGCGGCTCGCCGACCGGATGCACCAGCGTTGCCAGCTCCATCAGCGAGGCGGCTTCCTCGAGCTGATCGACGGCATCGTCCGAGCGCTCGAAGAATTGCATCAGCACCGCCGGTCGGTCGAAGCGCCGGATATCGTCCCGCGCCTCGTTCAGCAGGATATCGGCGCGGCCTTCCCAGATCGAAGCCCGCTGCGCGAAGCGCTTATATGCGGCGCCGCCGCTTTCCGGATCGTCCAACAGCTCGCTCAGGCTCACCGCCAGATCGTAGCCGCACGCCGCATGACGGCCGGCGATGGCGAAGATGGCGAGCTGGGTCTTCTCGAAATGCCGGCGCAGATCCGCCTTGATCTCGTCGGCGATCACCCGGCGGGAGCGCTGCTGGCGCAGCCCCGCCGAGGCCAGCTCGCAGGCATTGCGCAAAAACGCCGCCGCGCTCTCCTCCTCGATCAGCGTATCCAGCCGGTCGCCGTAATGCAGCCGCTCGCCGGCTGCGAATTCCACCGCCTCGGCCAGCGCCTTCTCGCCGCCGACCTCGAGCAGGCCGCGATGGCCGAAATCGTGGGCGGCGGCCCAATGCAGCACCTCCACCGCACGCTCATTGCTGACGAAGTTGCGCAAGCGCTTGCGTGCCTTGTTCCAGTCGATCAGGAACACGATGCGAGAGCCCAAGTGATCGAGATAGCGCGCAAGCTCGGCCTCGTCGCCGGCGCGATAGCTGCCGGTGGTGAGAAGATAGGAAGCGTTCTCCAGCCGGCCGCTCCGCCGCGTATCGACATCGGTCCAATCGACATCCCAATCCTCGAACAGGCTTTTGAAGAAGCCCAAGCGCTGCCGGTGGATGTCGGTATAGGTGAGGCTCGCAGTGCTTGCGTCGATGCGGACCACCAGCACATGGGCGTCGGTGGTGCCGATATCGTTCTGGATCAGGATGCGTCCCTCATGCTCCGTCGCCGTGGTGCCGAGCCCCGGATGATCGAATTTCAGCGGCGCGGTGCGGTTCAAGCCGTTCATGAACGCCTCGACCAGGCCGCGCGCCCGCGGCGAGAGGTTATGCACCCGCGCACCGGCAAGGGTCTCCACGGCGGTCTCCGCCTGCAGCGCGTTGATCGCCTTATGGGCGTCCATCACCACCAGATGCAGGCTGTCGCCGTGTTCGCGCTCGCCCGAGGTCATACGGTCGATCAATGCGCCCTCGACCGTGTCGTCCTCCAGAAGCGGCGGCTTCAGCTCGCGCGCCCGGTCGGCAAGCGCGGCGCGTTGCGGCTCCGGCAGACAGGCGAGCATGGTGTCGATGCCGGCCGAGATGGCGGCCAGGATCGTGCGAGTCTGGGGGATCGCATAACGGTCCTCGCCCACCCGCTTGGCCGTGGCGACGACCTCGTCCAGCGCGGTGTCCTCGATCCGGCTGGCCAGACGCTCGGTCTTCAGATCCTGCACCGGCAGGGAAGGGCGGTCGGCATTGGCCCGCGCCATCTGCAGCAGCGCGAAGTAATATTTGACCTGGTCATTGGCGGTCAGCGCTTCGCCGATCCGCTCCGGCAGGAGAAGACCGTCCTCGCCGAGCTCCTCCACGATTTCCAGCTTCAGCGCCACCTGGGACTCGCACCTCTAAAACACGGGACCGGCGCCGATCTGCAAGAACCGGCGCATCGTCCCGTGGAACAAGCCGCACCGGGACGGCGCCAGTGTTCTTCATCAATATGACAATTCGTCAAAAACCGGTGATGTCAGAGGGAAATATCGGTCTTCCTGCAAGGGGGCGCCGAAGATTTTCCGATCTCTAAGAGCGTATCCCGGCATTCGCATCTTGGCACCCGTCCCCCGTGCAACTAGTCTTGGCGCTCGCAACTTCCGGGGGCCGAATGGGCGAAGCTTTACGCAGTATCACCATCGTTGGCGGCGGCACGGCGGGCTGGCTTGCTGCCGCGTTTCTCAATCAATTCTGCCAATCCAAGGATGCCAAGCATCGGCTCAAGATCACCCTGATCGAGTCGCCGACCATCCCCATCGTCGGGGTGGGTGAGGCGAGTCTGCCGGGCATGGTCTTCCTGCTCAATCAGCTCGGCATCTCCGAGGCTGAGTTCTTCGAGAAGACCGACGCGACCTTCAAGGTCGCCGCCCAATTCATCAATTGGAACCATGACGAGAAGGGCCAGCCCATCGAGTTCCTGAATATCCTGAACTCGCCCGGCCATATCGATGGCCATCCGCTGGCCGATTATTTCGTCACCTTCGATCCGGCCCGCAATGCGCCCGATGCTGGCCTTGCCTATGCCCGCGCCTTCTCGCCGGTCACCGAGATCGTCCGCAACAATCTCGCCCCGCGCGGCCCCGGCGAGCCGGAATTCTCCGGCGAGGTCGGCTACACCTATCACTTCGACGCCACCAAGCTGGCCGCCTTCTTGCGCGAGCTGGCCACGGGGCGCGGCGTGAAGCACATCCTCGACGATGTCGATGAGGTCAATCTCGACGAGCGCGGATTCGTCAAATCGCTCAGCTTGCGCGAGAAGGGCGACTTCCCCGTCGATCTCGTCGTCGATTGCACCGGCTTCCGCGGCTCGATTGTGCAGAAGGCGCTCGGCGAGCCGTTCCAATCCTATAGCGATCATCTGTTGAACGATCGCGCCGCGGTGATGCAGATCCCCCATAAGGATCCCAACGTCATCGCGCCGACCACCCTGGCGACCGGTTTCTCCGCCGGCTGGAACTTCAACATTCCGCTCACCACCCGCGTCGGCACCGGCTATGTGTTCTCCAGCCGCTTTCTCTCAGACGACGAAGCGATTGACGAGCTGCTCGCCTTCTACGGCGATCAGGCCAAGGACGCCGAGCCGCGCATCATCCCGATCCGCACCGGCCGGGTGCGCAATGCCTGGGTGAAGAACTGCGTCGCGCTGGGGCTGTCCGGCGGTTTCATCGAGCCGCTTGAGGCGACCGCCATCTTCATGACCGATCTCGGCGTGCGCTGGCTGCAGCATTATCTGCCGACCCAGGATTTCGAGCCCGAGCTCGCCGCCGCCTATAACCGGCAAGTGAGCCGGGTCTATGAGGAGGTGCGCGATTTCATCCAGGCCCATTATCACCTCAACAACCGGCAAGACACGGAGTATTGGCGCGTCGCCCGCGAGGAGATGAAGCTCTCCGACCGGCTCAAGGAGAACCTGAAGCTTTGGGAGAACGTGACGCCCGAATCCATCGATCTCGACACGTCCTTCCTGTTCTCAAGTCCGGTCTACACGCTGCTTCTGGTCGCCAAGGGCTTCTATCAGAAGCACCGCCTGGCCCGCGCCTCGATGCTCAACCGCGCTGCTTATGAGCGCCACCGCGCCGCGATGCATAAGGCCCGCCCCGAACAGCTCGCCGGCCTCATCAGCCATGCCGAGTTCTTGAAGACCGGGGGCAAGAAGCCGGTGAACCCCTTTGCCGGGTTCGGTGCGCAAGGCGAGGCCCCGGCATTCGGTGCCGCCAGCACGCGCATCAAGCTGCAGACAAGGCCCAAGCGGCCGCCGCAGCAAAAGCGCCGGAAGCGCCGCTAGAGACGCGGCGCCATTGCTCGGGCTCTAGGTGAAATAGAGCCCGATGCGGTGTCCGCCGATCTCGTGAATATCGATGGGAAGGTCGTAGATCTCCGCCAGAACATCCGGCTGCATGATCTCCTCCGGCGTGCCCTGGTAAGCCAGCTTGCCGTCGCGCAAGGCGACGATGTGGTCGGAATAGCAGGACGCGAAATTGATATCGTGCAGCACCAGCACGAAGGTTTTGCCGAGCTTGGCCGCCGCGTCTTTCAACAGCTTCATCATCCCGACCGCATGCTTCATGTCGAGATTGTTCAGCGGCTCGTCCAGCAGCACGTATTTCGTGTCCTGGCACAGCACCATGGCGATGAAGGCGCGCTGGCGCTGCCCGCCGGAGAGCTCGTCGAGAAACCGGCCGGCCAGCGGCTCAAGCTGCAGATAGCTTAGCGCCTGCGCGATATGCTCCCGGTCCTCCACCGTCGGCCGTCCTTTGGTGTAGGGGTAGCGGCCGAAAGCCACCAGATCGCGCACCGTCAGCCGCGAGACGATCTGGTTCTCCTGGCGCAGGATGGAGAGATGCCGCGCCAGCACGTCGTCGGCGGTTTCCGTGACGTCCAGCCCGTCGACCAAGACGTGTCCGGCATCCATCGGCAGAAGCCGCCCCATGATCGAAACCAGCGTCGACTTGCCCGCGCCGTTCGGTCCGATGATCGAGGTGATCTTGCCGGCAGGAAGCTGCACCGAGACCTCGTCCAGAACCAGCGTTTCGCCATAGCGCTTTGAAACATTGGAGACTTCGATCACCGCGCGGCCCCTTTCAGCAAAAGCAGGATAAACACGAGACCTCCCAGAAATTCGATCACGATGGGCAGCGCCGTGCCGAAATCGACGACCTGCTCCAACAGAGTCTGGCCGCCGGCGAGGCAGATAATGGCGATGAACGCTGCCGCCGGCAGCAGATAGACATGCCGGTGCGTGGGGACGAGCTGATAGGCGAGATTGGAGACCAGCAGCCCGAAGAACATCGCCGGCCCCCGGAAGGCGGTGGAGCCCACCAGCGCTGTGGAGACCGAGACCAGGATGGAGATCAGGATCAGGATGAGCGTCACGGTGCGCCGATAATCCACGCCGAGATTGATCGCCGTCTCGCGCCCCAGCGCCAGCACGTCGAATGTGTGCAGCAGCCGCCAGCCGATCAGCGAGACGAGCAGCACCGCGATCGCGGCGACGAGCAGAAGCTGCTGGTCGATCGCATTGAAGCTGGCGAAGATCTCCCCCTGCAGGGCGACGAAATCGTTCGGGTCGATGATCCGCTGCAGGAAGCCGGCAAGACTGCGGAACAGGATGCCGAACACCAGCCCCACCAGCATCAGGAGATAGATGCTGCGCACCCGCCCCGAAAACAGCCAGCGGAATAGCAGCACCGCGAAGGTCACCATCACTGCGACCTCCAGCCCGAACAGAAGCCGCGGATCGATGCTTGCGAAGCCGGCCGCCCCGACGAAATAGACCAGGCAAGTCTGGATCAGGATATACAGCGCATCGAACCCCATCACCGAAGGGGTCAGGATCCGGTTCTGGGTCACGGTCTGGAACAGCACCGTGGAGACCGCGATGGCATAGCCGACCAGCACCATGCCGGCGAGCTTCACGCCGCGGAACGGCAGCACGAAATCCCAATTGCCTTTGGCGCCGATGGTCATGAAGGCGATGGCGGAGACGGTCGCAAGACCGCCCAAAGCCAAAACCATGGCAAGCGGGGAGCGGCGCGACAGCTTAAGCAAGGCGCGTCCCCCGTCTCAGCAGCAGATAGAGGAACGCCGCCGCACCGACCACGCCGAGCACCGTGCCCACCGGGATCTCGTAAGGATAGCGCACGATGCGCCCGATGATGTCGCAGGACAGCACCAAGCCTGCTCCGGCAAGCGCGATCCAGGGGATCGAGCGGCGCGCATTGTCTCCCAGCGCCAAGCTGACGATGTTGGGCACCACCAGCCCGACGAAAGGGATCACCCCGACCGTGGTGATCACCACCGCGGTGACCATCGAGACGATGGTGAGCCCGAGCGAGACGACTTTGCGGTAGTTCATGCCGAGATTGGTGGTGAAGTCCTCGCCCATCCCTGCGACGGTGAAGCGGTCGGCGGCGATATAGGCGAGCCCGGTCAGCGCCAGGGAGATCCAAAGCAGCTCGTAGCGCCCGCGCAGCACGGTGGAGAAATCCCCCGTGGTCCAGGCGCCGAGCGATTGCAGCATGTCGTAGCGATAGGCGAGGAAGGTCGCCACCGCGCTGATCACCCCGCCGAGCATGATGCCGACCAGCGGCACGATATAGGGCGAGCGGAGCGGGATCTGCCGCACGATTTGCAGGAACAGCGCCGTGCCGGCCAGCGCGAAGAGCGTTGCCACGATCATCCGGCCGAAGATCGGCAGGCCGGGCGCGAACAGCATCACCACCAGAATGCCGAGACTGGCCGATTCCACCGTCCCCGCCGTGGTCGGCTCGACAAAGCGGTTCCGCGCCAGCATCTGCATGATGTAGCCCGCCACCGCCATCGAGGCGCCGGAAAGCACCAGCGCGAGGGTGCGCGGAATGCGGCTTGCCAGCAGCACCAACAGCGCGTCCCGGTCGGCATGCTGTGAGATCAGCGCGGCGGGAGAGACATCCTCCACCCCGACGAACAGGCTGACGGCGGCGAGCCCGAGAATGGCGAGGATGGCGAGGGCGAGGCGCATGAGCGGGGCAGGGGCGGAGATGCTGTGAGGCGGCAGGCCGGCGGCCTAGCGCTTCTGTTTCAGACTGGCCGAGATCTGGTCGACTTGCGCCTGCAGCGAGGTCAGCCCGCCGCCGATCAGGTACCAGTTGGCCGGATCGAGATAGACCACATGGCCTTGCTTCCAGGCCTTGGTCTCGCGCACCAGCTCATTGTCGAGAAGCTGCTCCGCCGCTTCGCCGGCTCGGCCGATCGCCGCGTCCCGGTCGATCACGAACAGCCAGTCGGGATCGGTCTTCAGGATGAACTCCGAGGAGATCGCCTGGCCGTGCACGGCGGTGTCCAGATGTCCGGCCGCAGGCTTAATGCCGAACGCATCGTGCAGCACGCCGAAGCGCGAGCCGGGCCCGAACGCGCTGAGCCGCCCGCCGGTGGTGAGCACGATCAGCCCGGTGCCGGCATCGGCCGCTTGCGCCTTCAGATCTTCGATTGATTTCCGTAGCTTAGCGATGCGGGCATCGACTTCAGCTTGCTTGCCGAAGATCTTGCCCAGTGTCTCTGCATGGCGCAGCGCGCTTGGCAGATAGTCGCGATTGTCGGCGGTCAGGTCGATGGTCGGTGCGATCTTGGCCAGGGCCTCGTATTTCGTGGCCGAGCGCCCGCCGATGATGATCAGGTCCGGATCCGCCGCGGCGACGGCCTCGTAATCCGGCTCGAACAGCGAGCCGACCTTGGCGTATTCGTCGCCGGCATATTTGGCCAGATGGCCGGGGAAGAAATCGCCGGCAACGCCTGTCACCTGCACGCCAAGACTGTCCAGCGTATCGAGCGAAGCCAGGTCGAACACCAGCACGCGCTCAGGTGTGTCCTCCAGCACCGTCTCCCCTTGCGCATGCTTCACCGTGACCTCGGCGCCCAAGGCCGGCGCCAATGCGGCGAACAGCAGAAAAGCCGGCAAGGCGAAGCCGAGAGCGGCGCGTCTCATCGCAACTGTCATTGTCTCTCCGAAACTGCCAGAAGGCGTAATCAGGATTTGCTGCGCGCCTCGCGCGGCGAGACCCCGTAGACCCGTTTGAAGGCGGTGGCGAAGTTGGCCGGATTGCCATAGCCGGCAAGCCGTGCCGCCTCGGCGACGCTCACCCCGTCGGCGGCCAGCGCATCGCGCGCCTTCTTCAGCCGCATCGCCCGCACATGCTCGAAGATCGAGGTGCCGTAGGCGGCATGAAACAGGCGCTGCAGGCTGCTGACGCTGCTGCCGATCTCCCGCGCCACCTCATCCACGCTGGGGCTCGGCCCGTCCTTCGGCTCGAACAGGGTCAGCGCCCGCTGCAGCCGCTGCCGGTCCGAGGCGCGCAGCGGCCGCTCCGCCGCCGGTGCGTTGTCCTGGCCGAGGCTGGAGAGAGCGGCGAACAGGATCTCGATGGCCCGGCTCTCCAGATAGAGCGGCTGCAGGGCCGGATCGAGCTCGTCGGGCTGCAGCACCTGCTCGGCCAGCGAGACCAGGCGGCGCGAGGCGGGCCAATCGGTCCGCGCCTGATGATTCTTGATGAAATGGGACAGCGAGGCTTGCGCCGGCAGATCGCCGATCGCGGCTGCGATCCAGTCCGGCGAGACGGTCACGTTCACTTTGCGCACCCGCATGCCGCGCACCGAATGGCGCACGAACACATCCGGCCGCGTCCGGTTCAGCAGATAGCAATGCGCCGCGCCCGATTCGGCGGTGCCGAGGCGATGCTCCTCCTCACCCTGGCGCACCCGCACCCGGCCCAGCAGGAAGATCGAGATGGTCAGTCCCGGCTGGTGCACCACATGGGTGGTCAGATCCTGCAGCTCGGTCGCGTCGGTGGCATGCAGCACCAGGCCGGAGCGCAGCTTCAGCAGTTGGTAATTGCCTTCCAGCACCGGCGCATCGGGCTTGCCGGTCTCGCTCAGAACCTTGAAATCGGAGCCGACGCAGGTCGAAGCGGCGGCCAGGTCGCCGCACCGAATCGAAGTCGCGCTCGAGCACTCGTCCACGATGCGTCCCCACTGATGGAAAAAGGAAATCCGATTATCGAAAAACATGACGCAAAAAGTCAATTTAACATGGTGACGCGCCGTCTTGCCCGTCGCAGCGCTGCTTCCCCCCTTCGATAGCGGCCTTACGCCGGATTGAAGTGACCGATCTGCAACAGTTAGCCTGAAAGCGCATCCTCTGGATTTCTCTCAAAGATTTCTGGTCGCTGGGAAAAGATGCCTTGCTTGAGAGCGCCGCGACGCCGCCTCTAAAAGAAAGCTGATTGTGAATGTCATGTTTTTGATTGGGGGCTTTTAATGAGTTTCGACCGAAGCTGGCGGGTGCCGGGGGGCGCCTTGTCCGCAACTGCGCTTCTCCTGCTGAGTTCGAGCCTTGTCGCGCCGGCGACGCTCTATGCGCAAGAGGCGGAAAGTGTCGACAGCACCGTGCAGGAGCAGGAAATCGCGCCGGTGCCATCGGAGAACGAACTGCCGCCGATCGTGGTGGAAGGCGCGGACATCCAGTCGTCCCGTCCGGCCCGCGTGCCGGCGCCGCCCAGCGCTCCGGTTCGCTCGAATGTGGATGTCGGCGAGCCGCTGACCGCCGAGGCGCCGCAGATCGAGATGGAGGATATCTACGGGCTCGAAGGCTACCCGATCACCACCGACAACAGCTACACGGTGACCGACTCCACCAATGGCGGCCGCGATCCGATGCCGCTGAAGGACATCCCGCAATCGGTCAGCGTGGTCACCCAGGAGCGTATCGAGGATCAGAATCTCACCTCCCTGGATCAGGCCATGCGCAAGACCACCGGCATGGTGGTGCTGAGCAACGATCAGGGGCGCTCCTCGATCTTCTCCCGCGGCTATGAGTTCGACACGGTCTATGTCGACGGTCTCGCCGCGCCGCTTTCCAGCATCTACGGCACCCAGCCCGACCTCGCCGCCTACGACCGTATCGAGGTGATGAAGGGACCGGCCGGGCTTTATGCCGGCACCGGCCAGCCGGCAGGCATCATCAACATGGTGCGCAAGCGCCCCTATGACGTGGCCAAGGTCAGCGCCACCGGCACTATCGGCTCGTGGGATTATTATCGCGGCCAGGTCGACGTCTCGACGCCGCTCGGCAATAGCGACCGGGTCCGTGCCCGCGTGGTCGGCGCCTATCAGAGCAACGATACCTGGGTCGATTACAACGACAACGAGGTCGGCGTCGGCTACGCCATCATCGAGGCGGATCTGACCGACAACACCACGCTGTCCTTCTCCTATACGCGCCAGGACCGCGACATCACCCCGAGCAACGGCCTGCCGGCCTATGCCGACGGCACGCTGCTCAATGTCGACCGCTCCACCTTCATCGGCGCCGACTGGAATAGCTTCGACAATCAGAGCAACGACTACCAGGTCGATCTGCATCACGCCTTCGACCGCGGCGGCTACTTCCAGGCCAGCGCCCGCTGGGTCGATCGCGAAGCCAATATGGACTACGCCTATTCCGGCTCCGCGGTGGGCCCTGACGGCAATGTCTCTGTCAGCCGACTGGCGCGCCGCTATACCGAGGACGACTTCGCCGCCGACGCCCATGCCAGCCTGCCGTTCCAGGCCCTGGGCCAGGAGCAGAACGTCATCTTCGGCGTCGACTACAAGCAGTTCGAGACCAGCTATGACGGCTATCGCGGTGCGGTTCCCGGCTCCATCAACGTCTTCCATCCCAATGCGCATCTGCCGCGCCCGGACCATGACTGGCAGGAGCGCGTGGCACAGAACCCGGAAGACACCGGCATTTACGGCCAGCTTCGCCTGAAGCCGATCAAGCCGCTGACCGTGTTCCTCGGCGGCCGCGTCGATTGGTATGAATCCAACGGTTCGACCACCAACCTGGCCACCGGCGACGTGACGCCCAGCGATCTGGAGGTGAACGGCAAGACCACGCCTTATCTCGGCGCGGTGTTCGATCTCAGCGACAACGTCTCCGCCTACGCCAGCTATACAGAGATCTTCCTGCCCAACAGCGAGTTCGATGCGGCGACCAACAGGCTGATCGATCCCATGGAGGGCGAGCAATACGAGATCGGCCTCAAGGCAAGCTGGTTCAACGACCGGCTGAACGCCTCGATCGCCCACTTCCATTCGGAGATCAACAACCAGGCCGTCTCTCTCGGCGGTCCGATCTATGGCGCCGCCGACGTGCTGGTGAAGGGTGTCGAGGTGGAAGTCGCCGGCCAGGTGACCGACGCCTTCCAGGTCTATGCCGGCTACACCTACACCGAGAGCGAATATCTTAAGATCGCCACCGATGCCGAGGGCGAGACCTACAGCAGCTACACGCCGAAGCACATCGTCCAGCTCTGGGGCAAGTACACGGTGCAGAACGGCCAGTTCAAAAACCTGCATGTCGGTGCAGGCGGCCGCTACCTGTCGAGCTTCTACAGCGAGGCCATGGGCCAGACGCTCACCGCGGATGGCTACTTCGTCGCCGACACCGCCATCGGCTACACCTTCAAGAACAATCTCGACCTGACTTTCAGCGTCAACAATGTGTTCGACGAGAAATATTACGAGCGGGTGGGGTCGCCGGTGACCTTCAACTTCTATGGCGCGCCGAGGAGCTACTGGCTCAGCGCGAAGGCGGCCTTCTAGCGCGAAATGCGAGACTGACGGGGCGGGGGCGCAAGCTCCCGCCTTGTCGCGTTTACGGTTGATGTTTGGGACCGAGTTCGAATGAGAGCGATCTTCGCTGCAATTCTGCTTCTGGCGTCCGGCTTGGGCGCGTTCGGCGTTTCGACGCCCGGCGCGGCGCAGGATGCGGCGCCTGCGCAATCCGCCTATCCGCCGCTCACCCTGAAGGACACCGAAGTGCGGGATATGACCGCCAGCGGTTCGGGCCGGCCTTACCGCATCTTCATCCGCAAGCCTGCAACGCCGCCCCCGCCGGAAGGCTTTCCGGTGATCTACGCGGTGGGCGCCAACGCCAACTTCCTGACCTTCGTCGAGGCGATGCGCAACGGCTCGGAGAATCCCATCCGCACCGGCATCGCGCCCGCCATCGTCGTCGGCATTGGCTTTCCCATCGAGGGCAGCTTCGACATCAAGCGCTGGGTCTTGGACTACACGCTGCCTGCGGAACGTTACGACCTGCCGCAGCGCCCCAATAAGAAGCCCTGGCCGCCCATGGGCGGGGCCGACGAGACCCTCGATTTCATCGAGAACGATCTGAAGCCGGCGATTGCCCGCGACTTCACCATCGCTCCCGCCAAGGAGACCCTGATGGGGCATTCCTTCGGCGGGTTGTTCGCCTTGCACACGCTGTTCACGCGGCCCGGTCTGTTCGACACCTATCTCGCCGCCAGTCCGTCCATCTGGTTCAACGACCGGCAAGTGCTCACCGAGATGGATAGCTTCTTGGCCGATCTCCCGGCCGATCTCGACGAGAAGCAGCTTTATATCGGCGTCGGCGGTCTGGAGGAGGCGCCGGCTCCCGACGACAAGACCGTGGACGATCCAAAGCTGCATGCGAAATGGAAGGACCATAACCGCATGATCGGCAATGCCAGCGAACTGGTCGGGGCCCTGAAGGAGAAGGCGCCGGCGCTGAGCGCCGAGCTGCATGTGTTTCCGGGCGAGAACCACGGCACCATCCTGCCGGTCTTCATCACCCACACCTTACCCATCGCCGCGCCCGCGGTGCCTGCGCCGGCGGGAGACCGGCCGGTGCGAGATTAGCGAGCCAATAGGACCAGCCAGCCGAACGACCCTAGCCAGCCAATATTCTTAGCCAGCCAGACTGCCAGCCTTATTGCCAGCCTTGGGAGTGTCATGATCAAAGCCCGCACCACCGTCGCAACGCCAGCCGCCAGCAAATATCTGCAGCAGCTCTGCAAGCATTTCGCCCATAAGGCGCCCGCCACCTTCGACACCAAGCAGGGGCGGGTCGAGTTCCCCTTCGGCCTATGCGAGCTGGAGGCGCGGGACAACGAGCTGGCGATCAGCTGCGATTCCCCGGACGATCTCTCGATGAGCAAGATGCAAGGCGTGGTCGGCGGCCATCTGGAGCGCTTCGCCTGGCGCGAGAAGCTGCAGGTGCGCTGGGATCAAGTCCATTGGGATAGCGGTTCCGACGCCTGACGCTCGGCCCACCGGCGCTTACGAAAAAAAACGCTGGATCCCGGCAAACGGGGACCCAGCGGAGAGGAGGGGAGCACGCCGACAGGCGTGACTAGAGGGCGTTGGCGATCGAGACCTCCAACGCATGCAAGAAAGATTTGGCCGAGGAGCGGGCGGTCAGCAGGACGAAACCGTCCTCGCCCTCGCGGAAGACGATCGCCGCCATATGCTCCATCGCCGTCCGCGCCACCTTGTCTTGCGCGAAGGCATTGGGCGCCAGATCCAGCGGACAGATGCGCTCCAGCACGGTGCGGACCTCAGGCCCTGCGATCCGCAAGCCCACCCAGACATCGCTCTGATCGGTGGTGTAGCCGGCGCCGGCCAGCTTATCGGCAATCGCGCCTTCCGCATTCGGCCCGTCATGCTCGAAGGCGGCGAAGAGCTGCCCCGGCGCCATGCCGAGGAAGCGGATCTTGCTGTCGCTGGAGCTGGCGACCTTGCCGACCGCCGGAATCTCGGCCCCGAAGCCCTTCTTGAGGGCGGCGGCCAGTGCGGCGTCGCTATCGAGCGGCGTGGCGATGGAGATCAGGCCGAGCCCATCCAGCTCCTCCAGCGCGATGCCGTCATGCGTCGTGCTATAGCCGCCGAGGGCAGGGGTTGCGTAAAGCGAGAACTCAGCCACGAAGACGCTCTCCTTCCGGATCGACGAAATGGGACGGTACGATCTCGACCTCGATATCGCTGTCGGTCGCCGGGCTCACCGCACGGACGATCTCGCCCATGCGGGTATCGCCGCTTTTGATGAAGCCAAGCCCGATGGAATGACCGAGCGAGGGCGAGAAGGCGACGGAGGTCATCCAGCCTTCGTCATGGGCCATATCCGTGGGCGAACCCTTGGAGACGAAATGCCAGCCCGCCTTCAGCGCGTGGCTTTTGTCTACCGGGCGGAAGCCCACCAGGCGCAAGCCGTCCTCGCGGTTTAGCTCCGGCCGCTCCGAGAGCGTATTGCCGATGCAGTCCTTCTTCTTGGAGACCATGCGGCCCATGCCGAGATCCTGCGCCGTCGTGGTGCCGCAAAGCTCCGCGCCCGCGGCATGGCCCTTCTCGATGCGCATCACGCCCAGCGCCTCGGTGCCGTAAGGCGTGACGCCGAATTCCTCGCCCGCCTGCATCAGCACGCGGATCAGCGCATCGCCATAGCGCGCCGGCACCGCGATCTCGTAAGCCAGCTCGCCGGAGAACGAGATGCGGAACAGCCGCGCCGGCGTGCCGCCGCAAACCGTAATCTCGCCGCAGGCCATGAAGGGGAAGCCCTCGTTGGAGATATCGAACTCCGCATCCACCACCTTCTGCAGCAGCTTGCGGGCATTCGGCCCGGCCACTGCAAACTGCGCCCAGCCATCGGTGGTGGAGATCAGATGCACGTCGAGATCGGGCCACAGGCATTGCCGGCAGAATTCCAGATGCCGGAACACGGGGCCGGCATTGGCCGTCGTCGTGGTCATCACGTAATGGGTCTCGCCGAGCCGCGCCGTGGTGCCGTCATCCATGGCGATGCCGTCCTCGCGCAGCATCATGCCGTAGCGAGTCTTGCCCACCGCCAGCTTGGCGAAGCCGTTGATATAGACGCGGTTCAGAAACTCCGCCGCATCGCGGCCCTGAATATCCACCTTGCCGAGCGTGGTGACGTCGCAGACCCCGACGGAATTGCGCGTCGTGGAGACCTCGCGGTCGACGCTCTGGCGCCAATGCGTCTCTCCCTCACGGGGGAAATACTGCGCCCGCATCCAGGCCCCGGCTTCGACGAACACCGCGCCTTGCTCCTCCGCCCAGTCATGGCTCGGGGTGAGGCGATAGGGGCGGAAATCCTTGCCCCGCGCCCGGCCGGCCAGGGCGCCGATCGGCACCGGCGTATAAGGCGGGCGGAAGATCGTGGTGCCGGCTTCCGGGATGGAGATGCCGCGCTGCTCGGCCATGATGGCAAGGCCGAGCACATTCGCTGTCTTGCCCTGATCGGTGGCCATGCCGAGCGTCGTATAGCGCTTCAGATGCTCCACCGAGAGGAAGCCTTCTTGATGCGCCAGCTTCACATCTTTGACCGTGACGTCGTTCTGCAGATCGACCCAGGCGCGCCTCTTGCTTTCCTTCACATGCCAGAGCGGCGTGACCGCAAAGCTCTCGTCGCTGCTCGCCGGAACCGGCTCGCCGCTCACCTTGAAGCCGAGATCGCTCAGCGCCGCTTCGGCTTTCGCCTGGCCTTCCGTGAGCGCCGCCTGCAGCGAAAGCGCGCCGCGTGCAGCGCCGGCAACGCTCATACCCACGGGCAAGGGATCGGCCGGCACGAAGGCGGCGATCTCTGCGTTCCACGCGGGCTTACCCCGCTGATGGCAGGTGAGCTGAAGATTGGGATTCCAGCCGCCCGAGACGGCCAGGCAATCGACGGCGAGGCTCCGACCGCTGGCAAGCGTGATCTCGCGGATCGCTTTCCGTCCCTTGGTGCCGGCCACCGCATCGCCCATGAAGACAGACGCACCGGGGATCTCGGCACGGGGACTGCCGTCGCGGGGATCGATCACCGCCGCCACCTCGACGCCGCGCGCGGCCAAGTCCGACGCCGTGCGCCAGCCATCGTCGTTATTGGTGAACACGGCAATGCGCTTACCCGGCGTTGCGGCGAAGCGGTTGGCGTAGCTCCGCACCGCGCTCGCCAGCATCACGCCCGGCCGGTCGTTATCGCCGAAGGCGATGGGCCGCTCGGTGGCGCCGGCACAGAGCAGGGCGCGTTTCGTATAGATACGCCACAACACCTGGCGCGGCTTGCCGTCCGTGTCGGGCAGGTGGTCGCCGGTCCGCTCCAGCGCGCCATAGACGCCGTGATCGTAAGCGCCGTAGACGGTGGTGCGGGGCATCAGCCGGACATTCTCCATCTCGGCGAGCGCCTTCGCAGTATCCTCGGCCCAGACCGCGCCGGGCCTTCCGTCGATCTCGTAGGTCTCGGCGTTCAGCCGTCCGCCGAAGCGGAAATCTTCATCCGCCAGGATCACCTTCGCGCCCGCGCGGGCCGCGCTACGCGCCGCGGCAAGCCCCGCCGGGCCGGCGCCGATCACCAGCAGATCGCAATGCAGAAAGCCCTTGTCGTAGCTGGAGGGATCCGGCTCGCCGGAGAGCGCGCCGAGCCCCGCCGATTTCCGGATGATCGGCTCGTAGAGCTTCTCCCAGAAGGCGCGCGGCCACATGAAGGTCTTGTAGTAGAAGCCGGCCGAAAGAAACGGCGACAGAAAATCGTTCACCGCCATAACGTCGAAACCGAGCGGCCCGCGATGGTTCTGACTCTTGGCGCTCAGCCCGTCATAGAGCTCCGCCACCGTGGCGCGGGTATTGGGCTCCGCATAGGCGCCTTCTCCGATGGTGAGGAGGGCGTTCGGCTCTTCGGAGCCTGCGGTGAGGATGCCCCGCGGGCGATGATATTTGAACGAGCGCCCGACCAGCTTCACCCCGTTCGCCACCAGGGCCGAGGCGACGGTGTCGCCCTGGAAACCTTGCAGCTCCTCGCCGTTGAAGCGGAAGCGAAGCGGCCGCTCCCGGTCGATCAGGCCGCCGGAAAGGCGATTGTCTTGCGTGCTCATCGGCTGCGTCCGAGCGAGCGGGCGACATCCCGGGCCAGCTCGACCTTGGTGATTTCATGGGTGAGGGTGTTGCGGGTGACCACCAGCCAGGAGCGGTCGCCTTGCTCGTGGAACCAAAGCTCGCGGTGCTCGCCCGCCGGATTGTCCCGCAAATAAAGATAGTCGTGGAACTGATCGGCCGCGTCCTCCGCCTGCCAGTCGGGACGCTCGATCAAGGATGCGTCGCCGAGATAGGTGAACTCGGCGGAGTCGCGCGGTCCAAGAAGGGGATGATTGATGATCATGCTTTGGCTCGCTTCCTATCCGTCCCGCTAATGCAGATTGGGCTGGGCGCCCATGCCCTTCTCGTCGATCATCGCGCCGCGCTGGAAGCGGTCGAGCCGGTAGGCGGCCGCGACCGGGTGCGGCTCGTCGCGCGCGATCAGATGGGCGTAGGTGAAGCCGGAGGCGGGCGTCGCCTTGAAGCCGCCATAGCACCAGCCGCCGTTGAAATAGAGCCCGTCGATCGAGGTGCGGTCGATGAAGGGCGAGCCGTCCATCGACATATCCATGATGCCGCCCCAGCCGCGAAGCAGCCGCGCCCGGCCGATCATCGGCATGACCGCCATGCCGCCCTCGCAGACATCCTCCACCACCGGCAAGCCGCCGCGCTGGGCGTAGGAGTTGTAGCCGTCGAGATCGCCGCCGAAGACCAGCCCGCCCTTGTCCGACTGGCTGACATAGAAATGCCCCGCGCCAAAGGTGACAACGCCCGGAATGGTCGGCTTCAACCCTTCGGAGACGAAGGCCTGCAGCACGTGGCTCTCGATGGGAAGCCGCATCCCGGCGAGGCTCATCACCCGGCTGGAGGAGCCGGCGACGCAGACGGCGACCTTCTTCGCGGAGATCTTGCCGCGGCTGGTCTCCACCCCGCGGCAGACCCCGTCCTCGATCTGGAAGCCGGTGACCTCGCAATTCTGGATGATGTCGACGCCGCGCTCGTCCGCCCCGCGGGCATAGCCCCAGGCGACGGCGTCGTGGCGCACCGTGCCGCCGCGCGGCTGCATCAAGCCGCCCTTGATGGGAAAGCGCGCATTGTCGAAATCGAGGAACGGGCAGAGCCGGCGCACCTCGTCCTGGCTCAGCATCACCGCATCGGCGCCGGCCATCCGCATGGCATTGGCGCGGCGCAGGTAAGCCGCTTGCTGCCCGTCGTTATGGTAGAGATTGATGATCCCGCGCTGCGAGACCATGGCGTTGTAGTTGAAATCCTGCTCCAGCCCTTCCCACAGCTTCATCGAGAATTCGTAGAACGGCTCGTTGCCGGGTAGCAGGTAGTTGGAGCGGATGATGGTGGTGTTGCGGCCGATATTGCCGGAGCCGAGCCAGCCTTTCTCCAGCACCGCCACATTGGTGATGCCGAACTCCTTGGCCAGGTAATAGGCGGTGGCGAGCCCGTGGCCGCCCGCACCGACGATGACCACGTCATACGCCTCGCGCGGCTCAGGATTGCGCCACACCGGCGTCCAGCCGGTATTCCCCTTAAGCCCCTCGGCGAGGATCTTCAGCAGTGAATAGCGCATCGGCGGCAATCGCTCCGTCTGGTTCAGACCAAAACGTTGACCTGGCTTTGGGTGTCTGACTTCTCTATTGTGGTCGGAAATTATCGAGAAATAGTCATGACAAGCCTATGAACGCCCGTCAGCCCGGCACCTACCGCATCTGCTTCCTGCTCATCGACGGCTTCGCCCTGATGTCCTATGCGGCAACGGAGGAGCCGTTGCGCGCGGCGAATATCCTCGCCGGGCGCACCGTCTATGAGATGCATCACGCCGCCGTCTCCGGCGATCACGCCACCAGCTCCAGCGGTGCGCGGATCGAGGCCGATGTGAAGCTCGGCCGCGATTTCGACTTCGATCTGGTGCTGGTGATGGCCGGCGGCGATCCGGTGAGCTTCCACGACGAGGCCACCTTCAGCTGGCTGCGGGCGCTGGCCCGCCACGGCGTGCGCCTCGGCGGCGTTTCCGGCGGACCCGTCATCCTTGCTGCCGCCGGGGTGATGGAAGGGCGGCGCATGACGGTGCATTGGGAGCATGCCGGCGCGCTCGCCGAGATCTATCCCGACCTCCTGATCGAGCGGACGCTCTTCGTCATCGATCGCGACCGAATCACCTCCGCCGGGGGCACCGCGCCGCTGGATCTGATCTACGCCTTTCTCGCCGAGCGTCACGGCCCGGGCTTCGCCCGCCAGGTCGGCGACTGGTTCATGCAGACCGAGGTGCGCCCCTCCGGCGGTCCCCAGCGTGCTGGTCTCGTGGAGCGCCACGGCACCACCGAAGCGGCGGTGATCCGCGCCATCGAGGCGATGGAGAACCACATCGCCGATCCGTTGCGCCTGGCGCAGCTCGCCGAGCTTTCCGGCACCGGCCCGCGCCAGCTCAACCGGCTGTTCCGCGAACGGCTTGGCCGCAGCACCATGGAATTTTATCGCCGGCTTCGCATCGATATGGCCCGCAGCCTGCTGCGGCAATCGACCCTGTCCCTGACCGAGATCGCGCTCGCCACCGGCTTTGCCACCTCGGCGCATTTCTCCAGCGCCTTCCGCGAGGCGCTGGGCGTCAGCCCCTCGGCGTTCCGCAAAGGGGAGTCCGGGACGGCCGCCGCTAGCCCCCGATCGACAGCACAATGACCGCCAGAAGCAGCAGCACCGTCTCGGTGACCTCAATACTGGCGCCGAGGCAGTCGCCGGTGATGCCGCCGAGCCGCTGCCGCCAATAGAGCGCGATCGCCGGAACCACGGCGAGGGCGGCGAGCAGTATCGGATCGAACCAGAAGCTGAGCGCGGCGAGCACCACCGCACCGCCGATCATCGCCGGCTTGCTGATCTGCCAAGAGAAGCGGTCGCCGGTGCCTTTGGCATAGGGCGGCACCATCAGGCTCCAGACTTGCGGCCCCCAGCGCGCCCAGGCGGGAATCAGCACCAGCACCGGCATTGCCGCGGCGAGGGAAGAGGCGGCGGCAAGCTGCATCAGCAAGAGCAGCTTGGCGAAAAGCTGCAGCAAGATCGCGACCACGCCGAACGTGCCGATATGGGGATCGCGCATCACCTCCAGGAATCGCTGCGGCGAGCGGTGCGCCGCCCCCATGGCATCGGCCACATCGCCCAGCCCGTCGAGATGCAGCGCGCCGGTGATCCAAACCCAGACCAGAAGCGCGAACAAGGCGGCGAGTAGCGGCGAGATTTGTCCGCCGAGCAGGAAGGCGGCCGCCAGGCAAAGCCCGATCACCAGCCCCGCCAGCGGGAACCAGCCGGCCGCGCGCGAAAGATCCGCCGGGTTGAACGTCTTGAGACGGGGCGTCGGCAGCCTGGTCAGAAACTGAAAGGCATGGATCAGGCCGCTCAAAGTCATGGTTGTCCGATCTCGATGATTTCGCCCCAGAACGCGCCGCTTTCGTCTTGCCCGAAGCGCAGCTTCAGCCGTGTGCCATAGCCGATCCGCAGCGTCCAGAGATGCGCAAACGGAATATTGCAGGTGACGGCCACCGCCGCGCGGATCGGCCCGCCATGGGTGACCACCAGCGCCGCCGCCCTATCCGCGTCTGTGTCATCCGCCTCATCGGCGATGCGGGAGAGCGCCCGCTCCACCCGCGCCCGAAGAGAGGCCCAGCTTTCGCCGCCGGGCGGGACGGCATCCTCGCGTCTGTAGAGCGCATCCAGCGCCGCCGCCGTCTCGACGTCTTTGCGCAGCTCTCCCGGATGCCGCCCGTCGAAAGCGCCGAAATCGAGCTCCGCCCAATCCTCGTCGACCCGCAGCGACAGGCCTTGCGTGCCGGCGAGCGTCTCCGCCGCTGCGCGTGCACGGGCGAGCGGCGAGCTCACTACCAGCGGCCAATTTCCGCCCTCCGTCTGCCGCGCAAATTGCTGCCAGCCGAGCGGCGAGAGGGCGGAATCGGTCCGCCCTAGCAGCAGGCCGGGCGTCTCGGTCTCGCCATGGCGGATCAGATCGATCAGAGGCACGTGCGGTCTTTCGGAGTTCGGTAGGTAGCCGGAATGGACGCCATGGGGAGGGGCGCCGTCAAGCTGGGCGGAATTCCTCCCGCAAAGATTGCCAGGCTTCCATCTTGCCCGGCGGGGCAGGATGTCTCATTGTCCCGCGCTTCGACCGCAGGGAATAGTTGTAGGGTTATGGGGGGATTTAGACACGGAATCTGGCGGCGCATGGCCGGAGCTCTCGGGCTTCTCGGCGTGCTGTTCTATGCCGCGCTGATCCCCGGTCATCTGGTCTCCCAGACCGTCACGGCTCTCGTTCAGTCGGAGCTCGGTAGCGTCGTCATCTGTCATAGCGACGGCTCCCAGGACTCCGACCGCCAGAAGGCCGATCACGGCTGTCCCTTCTGTCACGGCCATGCGGGCTTTCAGCTCGCCGCGCTCGGCGCCGGCCTTGCCTTCCAGCTGCCGCCGGTCCCGCCGCGCGTCTTTCTGCCGGCCTCCGATGAGATCGGGGCCGGGCACCGCAGCATCACCCCGCAAAGCCGCGGGCCCCCGCACATCTCCGCCTGACAATCGCTTCAACCTATCGCGCCGGCCAACGGCGCGAGCTTATTTGTCTGAACGGGGGATGCCGCCATGCCGGCTCGTCGTCGCGCAGCCTTTGCCTGCGCAATTGTTTTCGCCTGCATTGCAGGTCCTGCGATGGCGCAGGAAAATGCCACATCGTCGGGCCAGTCGGCCCAAATCGATCAAACCGCCGAGGAGGTCATGGTGCCGCCGGTCGAGGTGGTCCAGCCGCCGGTCCCAACCCCGGTGCCGGTCTATCGCCCGCCCACGCGGTCCACAGCCAGCACCGGTGCCCCCGCTGCAGCGCCGATGCCGCCCGAACCGGTCATGACCCCGCTGCCCAGCGCCAGCCAGCCGGCAGGGATGCCGTCGAGCGTGCGCAACATCGCCGCCCAGCGCGCCGAAACCAGCGATACCGCAGCGCTGCTGAACGGCATTCCCGGCGGCGCCACCTATAGCGCAGGCGGCGTCTCGGGCCTTCCCTATCTCAACGGCCTCGCCGCGGACCGCCTCACCACCCAAGTCGGCGGCATGGATCTGATCGCCGCTTGCGCCAATCAGATGAACCCGCCGCTTTCTTATGTCGCCCCCTCGCAAGTCGGCTCCATCGAGGTCTATTCCGCCCTCGTGCCGGTCAGCGTCGGCGGCGATGCGGTGGGCGGCGCTATCGTGGTCAACCCGCCGGCCCCGGTCTTCGCCGCCGCCAAGCAGGGCATCGCCACCTCCGCTGAGATCGGCTCCTATTACCGCACCAATGGCGATGCTTATGGCGGCAATGCTTCCGCCTCTGCCGCGACGCAGAATTTCAGCATCCGCTATGACGGCTCCTATGCGGCATCGGGCAATTACAGCGCCGGCGGCAGCTTCAAGCCGGCCGGACCCGCGTTCACGCAGGTGCCCTCCGTGCCGGTCTCGATCCCCTGGCTGCGCGGCAACGAGGTGGGGTCTTCGGCCTACGAGGCCCAGAACCACAACGTCTCGGTGGCTGCCCGCAACCGCAATCACTTGCTGCAGTTCGATCTCGGCATCCAGAACATCCCGTTCCAGAACTATCCGAACCAGCGGATGGACATGACCGCGAACAACACCCTGCAGGCCAATCTCCGCTACACCGGCGAATACGATTGGGGTGTGCTGGAGGCCCAGGCCTATCACCAGAATGTCCGTCACGAGATGGATTTCGGCGACGACAAGCAATTCTACTATCAGAACATGATGACCGGCATCGTCGCCCCGGGCATGCCGATGAAGACCAAGGCGCTGAACACCGGCGCCAAGATCAAGGCCAGCATCGACGTAACGGATCAGCATATCCTGCGCGTCGGCAGCGAATATCAGCACTACGATTACAACGACTGGTGGCCGCCATCGCCGCGCAATCTGCCCGCCGGTGCGATGAGCATGATGGCTCCGGACACCTTCCTCAACATCAATGACGGCAAGCGCGATCGCTTCGATGTCTTCGCCGAGTGGGAGGCCAAATGGAGCAACCGCTGGACCACGCAGCTCGGCGTCCGCTCCGACACGGTGATGATGGATACCGGCCCGGTGCATGGCTACAACGCCATGTACGATGCCGCGCCGCTTTTCCCGGCAACGACCTTCAACAATGCCGACCGCAGCCGCACCGACCAGAATTGGGACGTGACGGCGGAAGCCTTCTATAAGCCGGACGAGCGCAAGACCTACTCCTTCGGCTATGCCCGCAAAGCCCGCTCGCCCAATCTCTACGAGCGCTACACCTGGTCCAACGTGATGATGGCCATGGAGATGAATGGCTGGTTCGGCGACGGCAACTACTATATCGGCAATCTCGATCTCGACCCGGAAGTCGCCCATACCATCAGCGCCACCGCGGATTGGCACAAGCCGGACGACCGGGCCGGGCTGAAGGTCACGCCGTACTACACCTATATCCAGGACTATATCGGCGTGCGCCGCTGCCCCGTCGGGGTTTGCGGCAATTCGCAAGCGGTGCGGGACAGCCTGACGGCTAAGGAAGGGTTTGTCTTCCTGCAATTCGCCAATCAGGATGCCAGCCTGTTCGGCGTGGATCTGTCCGGTCACATGACCTTGGCGGAAGATACCCGCTACGGCACCTTCACCGCGCGCGGATTGCTGTCCTACACATACGGCGAAAACACTGAGCTGGACGATAATCTCTACCACATCATGCCGGTCAACTCGGCGCTCGCCCTGGAGCAGAAGCTCGGCCGCTGGACCAACACCGTCGAGACCCAACTCGTCGGCGCCAAGACCAAAGTCTCGCAAGTTCATAACGAGGTGGAGACCGGCGCCTACGCGCTGCTGCACCTTAGAACCTCCTATCAGGGGAAGAGATGGCGGCTCGATCTTGGTGTCGAGAATGTCTTCGATACCTATTACGAGCTTCCCTTAGGCGGGCTCTATCTCGGCCAGGGCGCGACCATGTCCGCCGGCGGCGTGCCCTGGGGCATCCCGGTCCCCGGCATGGGCCGCTCCTTCTATGTCGCGGCGAATATGAAGTTCTAACCGCTGCCGCACATCGCAAGAAAGACGCCCGCATCGGGGACCGGTGCGGGCGTCTTTGCGTGAGAGATCAGGCCGGGCTGTGGCTCTTCTCGTATGCCTCGCGCAAGGCCCGGCGCAGCAGCTTGCCGTTGGCGCCTTTCGGTAAGGCCTCCACCTGCGCATAGATACGCGGACATTTATAGCCGGCCAGCCGCTCGGCGGCGAAACGCTCCAGCTCCTCGGTCGCAACGTCGGACTTCGCCACATAGAACGCCGCGATCACCGTGGTGTCGGCCTTCACCTGTACTTCGGCGGCCGCGCTCTCGGCGATGGCCGGATGAGCATTCAGCGCATGCTCCACCTCGATGGGCGAGACACGGATGCCGCCGGCATTCATCATATCGTCGGCGCGGCCGAGATAGGTCAGCGCCCCGTCCTCGCCCATGCGCACCATGTCGCCGGTCAAGAACCATTCGCCTTGAAAGCGCGCTTTCGTCTCGTCTTCCGCACCCCAATAGCACAGCATCAGTCCCGGATCGCGATGCGAGACAGAAAGCACCCCGGGCGCGCCGACGGCCACCGGTCCGTCCTCGCCGAGCACCGCCACGCGACGCCCAGTTTGCGGATAGCCCAGCGTGCCGGCAGGCGCCGGATGGCTCGGCGAGCCGGAGACGAAGGTGGAGCATTCCGACATGCCGAAGGCTTCGAACACCGGCGTGCCCGTCGCACTCTCCCAGGCGGCGCGGGTGGCATCGGGCAGCTTCTCGCCGGCGGAGAGCCCGTGGCGCAGGGCAGGCAGCTTCGGCAGGTCGTTTCGCAGCAGCCGGCGATAGATGCCGGGCGCGGCGGCGAACAATGTCGCCTCGTGCTCGGCGAGAAGCGCGCCCAGCTGGTCCGGCGTCACGCTCTTGTCCGGGATCAGCGACGTCGCGCCGACGGTCCATGGATCCATCAAGCCGGTGCCGAGCGTATAGGTCCAGTTGAAGGCGCCGGCATGCAGCAGCCGGTCGCTCTGTTTCAGCCCGTACCAGCCCTCCCACATCATCCGCCGCGCCCAGATCGCCCGATGAGCATGGGTGACGGCGCGGGGAGAACCGGAGGTGCCGGAGGTATAGATGATATAGGCGGGCCGCTCCGGATCGCCCATCGCATAGTCGGCCGGCGGCAGGGCATACATCTGCCGCATCGCCTCCGCCGAGATCACCGGGCAGGGCGGCTCCGGCGGCAGCGATAGCCCGTCCTCGGCCACGATCAGCGCAGGCGAGACATCGTCCGCGATCTGCGCTACTTCCGGCGCGGTCAGCAGCGATGAGGTCGGCACCGGAATGAGATCGGCGGCAATGCTTGCCAGATAGCAGACCGGGAATTCCACGCTGTTCCCCAGCCGCATCAGCACCCGGTCGCCGGGCCTCAAACCCTGATCCAGGAAGCCCCGCGCCGTCCCCAGCACGGCGGCCTCCAGCGCCGCATAGCTCCAGCGCTCAGCCCCGTCGGCGGAGAGCACGCAAAGCGCGCTTCTTTCGGCCAGATCTTGCGCGTGGCTGAGCACATAGGCGGCGAGATTGAAGGCGTGCGGGCAGGGCGGCGGCGGGCCCTGGTCGAAAATGGCAGGCTTTGAATTTGCAGACATGGCCGGCTTGGCTAAGCCTTCGGCGGCTCTGTTGCAAGCGCAAGGGGATCCGGCAGGCCGCCGCGCGGCCCGCCGGATCTCCCAATCAGTGCGTTTCGCGCTTACTCCGCGGCGGCCTGCTGCCGCTTCGGCAGCACCCAGCCTGGCCGGACGAAATGGCAGGTATAGCCGTTGGGGTAATTCTCCAGATAATCCTGGTGCTCCGGCTCGGCCTCCCAGAAATCGCTGGCCGGAACGACCTCCGTCACCACCTTGCCCGGCCAAAGCCCGGAAGCGTCGACATCGGCGATGGTGTCCAGCGCGGTCTCTTTCTGCGCCTCGCTGGTATAGAAGATCGCCGAGCGGTAGCTGCGGCCCATATCGTTGCCCTGGCGGTCCTTGGTGGTCGGATCGTGAATCTGGAAGAAGAACTCCAGCAGCTTGCGGTAGCTCAGCTTCGCCGGATCGAACACGATCTCGATCGCCTCGGCATGGTCGCCGTGATTGCGATAGGTGGCGTTGGGAACGTCGCCGCCGGTATAGCCGACCCGGGTGGAGAGCACGCCGGGATAGCGCCGCAGCAGATCCTGCATGCCCCAGAAGCAGCCGCCCGCCAGAACCGCGCGTTCGCTCGTCTCTGCCGTCATTTGTTTGCTCCTTCCGTGTCGAACAGCTTCAGATAGTCGCCATAGCCTTCCGCCTCCAGCTCATCCACCGGGATGAAGCGGAGCGAGGCGGAGTTGATGCAATAGCGAAGCCCGCCGGTCTCCTGCGGCCCGTCCTCGAAGACATGGCCGAGATGAGAGTCGCCATGGGTGGAGCGAACCTCGGTGCGCACCATGCCGTGGCTGGTGTCGGAATTCTCCAGCACATGGCTCTCTTCCACCGGCTTGGTGAAGCTCGGCCAGCCGCAATGGCTGTCATACTTGTCTTTCGACGAGAATAGCGGCTCGCCGGAGACGATGTCGACATAGAGCCCCGGCGCGTGATTGTCCCAGAATTCATTGCTGAACGGCCGCTCGGTGCCGCTTTCCTGGGTCACGCGATACTGCTCGGGGGTCAGTTGCGAGATGGCTTCGGGATTTTTTGTATATTTCGGCATTCGAAACCTCCATTTGCGTATCCCCGATATGGGAAGCCCGCCGCTCAAACCCGAATAACGATTTCGTCATCGCTTTCGGGCTGTTGTCGGCATGCGGCGCACCGTCTCGCTTGGGCCTAAGGTCCATTCAGTAAAGCGAAACCGGTATAAGATACAGAACGTGACTGCAGCGATTTCCGGAGGCAAGCTTTCTTGCCGATGCAGGCCGAAACCAAAACACATCGCGGCAAGCCCGCGCAAAACGAGGCAACGAAGCCCAAAGCCGGCACGGTTTCCGGCGTGGTCGGCTCCATTGTCGATGTGGAGTTCGAGGCCGGGCCGCTGCCCGTTATCAACCGCGCACTAGAGGTTGCCGGCGACCAGGGCGAGCCCATCGTGCTCGAGGTGCAGCAGCAGCTCGATATCCATACCGTGCGCTGCGTCGCCATGGGCGATACCTCAGGGCTGGCTTGCGGCGCGGCTGTCACCGACACCGGCGCGCCGATCTCCGTTCCCGTCGGCGAAGCGATGCTCGGGCGCATGATTAATGTCACCGGCCGCGCCATTGACG
Organism: Methyloligella sp. GL2; assembly: GCF_013341275.1. Taxonomy (GTDB): domain Bacteria; phylum Pseudomonadota; class Alphaproteobacteria; order Rhizobiales; family Methyloligellaceae; genus Methyloligella. Next base: position 2,606,370 of record NZ_CP054476.1, on the reverse strand, counting down.
GGGGCAAAAGCTTTCCCGCCAAGACGCCGCATCTTCCCATCCACCGCGATCCGCCGCCGCTCGACAAGCAGACCGGCGCGCCGGAAGTTCTGTTCACCGGCATCAAGGTGATCGATCTTCTGGCCCCGCTCGCCCGCGGCGGCAAGGCGGCCATGTTCGGCGGTGCCGGCGTCGGCAAGACCGTGCTGATTATGGAGCTGATCCACACCACGGGCGAGAAATATGCCGGGCTCTCCATCTTCGCCGGCATCGGCGAGCGCTCCCGCGAGGGCCACGAACTCTGGGAGGAGCTGAAGCGCACCGGCGTGATCGACCGCACCGCGCTTGTCTTCGGCCAGATGAACGAGCCGCCGGGCACGCGCTGGCGCGTCGGGCTCAGCGCCCTCACCATCGCCGAATATTTCCGCGACCAGATGCAGAAGGACGTGCTGTTCCTGATCGATAATGTGTTCCGCTTCCTGCAGGCGGGTAGCGAGGTCTCAGGCCTCCTCGGGCGGCTTCCCTCGCAAGTCGGTTATCAGCCGACGCTTGCCACCGAGATCGCCGATCTGGAGGAGCGCATCACCTCGGTGCGCGGTGCGGCGGTCACCTCGATCCAGGCGGTCTATGTCCCGGCCGACGATTTCACCGATCCGGCCGTCGCCAATATCTTCACCCATCTGGACGCCTCCATCGTGCTCAGCCGCGATATGGCGAGCCAGGGACTTTATCCGGCGGTCGATCCGCTGGATTCCTCCTCCATCATGCTCGACACCCGCATCGTCGGCGAGCGCCATCACCGCGTGGCGGAAGACTGCCGCCGCGTGATCGAGCATTACCGCGAGCTGCAGGAGATCATCTCGCTGCTCGGCATGGGCGAGCTCAGCACCGAGGACCGCCAGGCGGTGCGCCGCGCCCGCCGCCTGGTGCGCTTCCTCACCCAGCCCTTCGCCGTCACCGCCCAATTCACCGGCGAGACTGGCGCTTCGGTGTCCATCGAGGATACGCTCACCGGTTGCGAGGCGATCCTGAATGGCGAGACCGACGCTTGGGACGAAGCCTCCCTCTATATGATCGGCACGCTGGAGGATGCCCGCGCCAAGCAAGAGAAAGTGCAGAAGGCGGGATCATGAAATTGCAGATCGTCACGCCGCTGGAGATTGCCGCCGATATCGACGATGTCGTCTCGCTCCGTGCCGACGATCCAACGGGCTCGTTCACGATCTGGCCGCATCATGCCGATTTTCTCACTACGCTGGCCATCACCGTGGTGGAATGGAAGACCGGCTCCGGCGGCACCGGCCATGTCGCGGTGCGCGGCGGCATCCTGCGCGTCGAGGCAGGCGAGAGGATCGAGATCGCCACCCGCCAGGCCATCTCCGGCCCGACCCTGGAGAAGCTCGGCCCTGCCGTGCTCGACGAGCTGCGCGACGAGGCGGAAGCCGAAGCCAAGACCCGCACCGGAGCCGCGCGTTTGCATATGGGGCTGATGCGCCAGCTGAACCGCTATCTGCAAACCCGCCGCGGCTTCTACGTGCCGCGCGCCGGGGGATTTGCCGCCGGCGGGGAGGATGAGATATCCGCCGATGAATGACGAGCCAAAAGACGCCAACGGTGACGGCAAGCAGAACGGGCTTTACCGCTCCGTCGAACGGCGGACCGAACGCCGCGCCCGCTGGGAGCGCGAAGGCGAACGGCCGCTCTGGCAGAACCTCTCGATGATCGGCGCGTTTGGCTGGCTGGTGGTGGCGCCTGCCGTGCTCGGCGCGCTGCTCGGCCGCTGGCTCGACAAGATGTTCGACCAGGGCGTGTTTTGGACCGGAAGCCTGATTTTCCTCGGCGCCGGGCTCGGCTTCTATCTCGTCTGGCAGAGGATTCGAAACGACCCGTAATGCAGCTGGCTCTTCACATCGCTCTCTTCGCCGCAATCGGCATGGCGCTCGGCGCCGGCTTCTTCGCCCTGCTGCATAAGGAGGTCGGGCAGTTCGCCGATGGCACGCCTTCGGGCAAACTCGTCGCCCTGCATCTTGTGCGCCTTGTGGGCGCGGCGGGCCTGTTCTGGATCATCGCCCAATATGGCGCCGCCGCGCTGCTGGCCTCGCTTGCCGGGTTCACCCTCGTTCTTTTCAGCCTCAAGCCTTTGACCAGCTCATGACGCTTCAGCTGCATCCGCTCCAGACCGAGATCCTGTTTCATCTCGGACCCGTGCCGATCACCTCGGAGGTGACCACCACCTGGGCGATCATGGCGGTGCTGGTGGCAATCTCCTGGCTCGCCATGCGGCACGCCAAGGTCAAGGGCGGCTGGCTGCAAACGGTGGTCGAGGTCGCGGTGGAGGCCATCGCCGATCAGGTCGAAGCGATCCTCCGCGTCGATCCGTGGAAATACCTGCCGCTGCTCGCGACCCTCTTCATCTATCTCGTCTTCGCCAATCTTTCCGGCATGCTGCCGGGGGTCGAAGCGCCCACCGCCCATATCGAGACCCCGGCGGCGCTCGCCCTGATCGTGTTTTTCTCGGTGCAATTCTACGGGCTGAGGAGCCAAGGCCTGAAAGCCTATGCCAAGCGCTATCTGGAGCCGAACCCGCTGCTCCTGCCGCTCAACCTGGTGTCCCAGGTGACGCGCTCCTTCTCCCTGATGATGCGCCTGTTCGGCAACATGATGAGCCACGAGCTGGTGCTGGCCATCATCCTGTTTCTGGCCGGGCTGTTCGTTCCGGTTCCATTCATGCTGCTGGGCATTCTCATTGGCCTGATCCAGGCCTTTATCTTTACCGTTCTCGCCACGGTTTATATTGGCGGCGCCGTCGGCGGCGGCGAAGCAGGATAGGAGCGACTATGACCGTAGACATGTTGAGCATCATCGGGGCGGCGCTTGCCGTCTCCGTCGGGGCCATCGGCCCGGCCTTCGCCGAGGGCCGCGCCATTGCTGCGGCGATGGAGGCCATCGCCCGCCAGCCGGAAGCCTCCGGCACCATCTCCCGCACCTTGTTCGTCGGTCTGGCGATGATCGAGACCATGGCGATCTACTGCCTGGTGGTCGCCCTTCTGCTGCTCTACGCCAACCCCTTCACGCAGTGACATGACAATCGACTGGTGGACCCTTCTCCTCCAGACGGTGAACTTTCTTCTCCTCGTCTGGCTGCTGCAGCATTTCCTCTATAAGCCCGTGCGCGCGGTGATCGAGAAGCGCCGCGCCCTGGCCGAGCGGGCGCTGACGCAAGCCGAAGCGACCGAGAAGCAGGCCACCGCGGCGAAGGCGGATTTCGAGGCCAAGACCGCCGGGCTAGACGAGGCCCGCAAAGCCGAGCTGAAACAAGCGCACGAGACGGCGGAAGCGGAGGCCAAGAAGATCCTCGCCGATGCCAGGCAACAGGCCGATGCCATCCGCGCCGAGGCCAAAAGGGATGCCAAGGAAAGCCAGGCCGAAGCGGTCGCAGGCGTCAGAGAGGATATCGTGCAGACCGCCGTGAAGATGGCCGGCACCATCCTCGCCAAGACCGGCGATGGCGCGCTGAACGAGGTGTTTCTCGCCCGCCTGCTGGATCAGATCGGCAATCTGAGCAAGGAGGACCGCGCCCGCATCGATGGCGATATTGCATCCGGCGGCGCGCCGGAGATCGCCACGGCTGCCAAGCTTTCCAGGGCCGAGCAGGGGGCCTGGACCAAAAGCTTGCGCGCTGCCCTGAAATTCACGGGCGCGCCGCGCTATAGCGTCGACGCGGCCCTGCTGGGCGGGGCGGAGCTACGCTTTCCCCATGCCACCATCCGCTTCGCCTGGTCCGATCAGCTCAAGAAGGCCGGCGAGATCTTGCAGAACAGCCGGGGAGGCGCCGCATGAGCGATCTGGCGAAATGGCTCGCCGCGGCGCAAGGCGAGCTCGACCGGCTCGATGTCGAAGGCGCCTTCCAGCGCGTCGGCGTGGTGGAGCATTGCGGCGACGGCATCGCCACCGTCTCCGGCCTTCCCGGCATCAAGCTCAGCGGCCTGGTGAAGATCGGCGAGGAAGGGCTGGGGCTCGCCCTGTCTCTCAACAAGGACATCGCCCATTGTGTGCTGCTCTCGCCCAGCACCTCGGTCACCGCCGGCATGCAGGCCGTCGATACCCGCGCCATCGCCCGCGCCCCTGTTGGCGAGGGGCTGCTGGGCCGCGTCGTCGATCCGCTGGGGCGGCCACTCGATGGCGGCGATGCGATTAAGGCGGAGCGCTACGATCCGGTAGAGCGTCCCGCCCCCGGCATCATCGACCGCGACGTCGTGCATGAGCCGCTTTCCACCGGGCTGACCGTGGTCGATGCCATGATCCCGCTCGGCCGCGGCCAGCGCCAGCTGATCATCGGCGACCGCAAGACCGGCAAGACCGCAATCGGCGTCGACACCATTCTGAACCAGCGCGACAGCGATGTGATCTCGATCTACGCCGCCATCGGGCAGAAGGATTCCACCGTCGCCCGGGTGACCGAGACCATCCGCCAGCACGGCGCGCCGGAACGCAGCATCATCGTCGTCGGCGAGGCCGATGCGCCGCCCGGCCTGCAATGGCTGGCGCCTTACGCCGCTTGCGCCATGGCGGAATATTTCCGCGACAAGGGGCGTCATGCGCTGCTGGTGATCGACGATCTCACCAAACATGCCGCGGTCTATCGCGAGCTCTCGCTTCTGCTCCGCCGCCCGCCCGGCCGCGAGGCCTATCCGGGCGACGTGTTCTATATCCACTCCCGGCTTCTGGAACGCGCCGCCAAGCTTTCGGAAGCGAACGGCAGCGGCTCGCTCACCGCGCTCCCCATCGCCGAGACCCAGGCCGGCAATCTTTCCGCCTATATCCCGACCAATCTGATCTCCATCACCGACGGGCAGATCTATCTGGAGCCGAAGCTGTTCCACGAAGGGCATAAGCCGGCGGTGAATGTGGGCCTCAGCGTCTCCCGCGTCGGCGCCAAGGCCCAGCCGCCGGTGCTGAAGGATCTGGCCCAGAATCTCCGCCTCGCCTATGCCCAGTTCCTCGAGCTGGAAGTCTTCATGCGCTTCGGCGCCATCGTCGACGACCGTACCCGCCAGACCATCGAGCATGGCCGCCGCATCCGGGCGGTGCTGTCCCAGCCGGAGAACGCGCCCCTCACTCTCGCCGAGCAGGCCGGGCTGTTGCTGGCGGTGGAGGAGAAGCTGTTCGATGCGCTGCCGCTCTCTGCTGTGACCGCGCTGCAGGCCGCGCTCGCCGCCTCGCTGGCCAAGGATCTACCCGATCTGGCGGAGCGCATCGACAAAACCGGCGCCTTGTCCGACGACGACCGCGCCGCGCTGCTGGACTATCTCAAACAGACCTTGGCGAAGATCGCCCCGTCCGCGCCCCAAGAGAGCGCTGGACAACAACCTGCGGAAGACGCATCCGATGGAGCAGCTCGCCAGACTTAAGGCCCGGCTCACCACCCTTTCGGAGCTGGACGATATCATCGTCGCCATGCGCGCCATGGCGGCGGCTGCCTTGCAGGAGGGGCGCAAGGCGCTGCCCGCGGTCGGCCGCTATGCCGGCTTCATCGAGGAGGGCATCGCCGATGTCGCCGCGCTGCTCGATGCCACCGCCGAGCCGGCGTCCGATGGCGAGAATGGCGAGCCGGAGACCCTCTGCCTGATCGGCACCGAACATGGCTTTGTCGGCGATCTCAATGCCGAGCTTCTGGAGCGCGCAGAGATCCCGCCGGGCACCCGGCTGGTCCTGGTCGGACGGCGTCTGGAAGGGGCGGCCACGGAGCGCAAGCTCGAGCCTGCCGCTGTGCTGTCCATGACCACCCATATCGCCGGCGTGCCGCGGCTCGCCCGCCATATTGCCGAAGCCATCGGGCCGGCCAGCCATGTGCGCATCGCCACCGCCAAGCACGATCCCGGTCAAGCCGCGGCGGAGGTCGCTTCACGCCAGGTGCTGCCGGTCAAGCTGCCCGCGCCGGGCACCAGCACGCGGCCGCCGCCCTTGCATCAGCTGCCGCCGCGCGAATTGCTCGCCGAGCTGGCCGGCGAATATCTTCTCGCCGAGATCACCCGCGCCCTGATCGAGGCCATGGCGGCGGAGAACCAGATCCGCCTCGGCGTGCTCACCGCAGCCAGCCAGAACATTGCCGACAAGCTGGACGAGCTGAACCGCAAGGCGCGCAATCTCCGCCAGGAGACCATCACCACCGAGCTGCTCGATGTTGTCGTCGGCGCCGAAGCGGTGCTCGAGCCGGAAGGGCAGGGCGGCCGGTAAGCCGCCGCCACACGTTTCGAAGTGCGCGGCACGGACCCGATCATGCGGTCATGTCGCGCTATCCGGCCCGATATAGCGATGCTATGATTCCTATATCTTTGGAGGAGAAAACGATGACCAAGAATGTAGGTCCCGTCGATCGGGGTGTGCGCATCGTGGTCGGGCTGATCCTGGTCGCCCTGGTGTTCGTCGGGCCGCAGACGCCCTGGGGCTGGATCGGTCTGATCCCGCTTATCACCGGCCTGATCGGCTGGTGCCCGGCTTATGGGATTTTCGGCATCAACACCTGCAAGAGCGCAAGCTAAGGCTCGCTGCTTGCCGCGCAGATCGCGCACCTCGCCTCGGTGAGCGCCCCGATATAGACTGCCGGCGGAATTGTCGGGAGGGCGTGCCGGGTGCCGCGTATCACCATTCGTTTCGCGTTGATCGCGCTGCTGCTGGCGGCCATCGTCCCCACTGCGACCGGAATCGGCGTCTCCGCCTATCTCAACTCCCGCGCCACGGTGGAGCTGCTTTGGCAGGACCTCGCCGACGAGATGATCGAGGATGCCCGGCAGAAGGCGCTCCGCTATGTCGAGGCCGGCACCGCCCAGCTCCGCATGAGCCGCCTGCTGACTGACGAAGGCCTGATCGATCCCGCCGACCGGCCGGCGCTGCTCGACTATCTCTATCTCTGTCTGCTCGGCCATCCCAACGTCACCTGGTGCTCCTGGGGCGGGGCGGACGGCGCCTATATCTCTGCCTATCGCGAGCCCAGTGGCGGCCTGCGCCTGACCCGCCGCGAACAGGAAGCAGACGGCACCCGCTATCGCGATTATCGCGTCCGGCGCGGCGGCAGCCATCGGCTGATCCTCGATGAAATCGGCGATTTCGATTCCCGCAAGCGGCCCTGGTGGCCGATAGCCGAAGCGGCCAGGGCGCCCGCTTGGTCGGAGCCGTTCCTATTTGCCTCCCGCCGCCAGCCCGGTGTGGTGCTGGTGCAGCGTCAGGAGGGCGAAGACGGCAAGATGACCGGCGCCTGGCTGGTGGAATATGAGCTCAGCGCCGTCGCCCGTTTCTTGCGCGGCATCAAGCAATCGGCGGAGATCGACGGCGGGCCGCAATCCCACGCCAATGTCTATATCGTCTCCGGCAAGGGGATGGTGATTGGCCATCCCGGTGGCGAGACGGCGCGCGACCGGAACGGTGCGCCGGAGCTGATCCCGGCCATCGAGCATCCCGACCGCAAGCTCGCCACCGCCTATGCCAAGGCGGAAGCGGCGGGCCTGGGCACCCGGCAGCATTTCAGCTTCTCAGTCGGCGATAAGCCCTTTCTCGCCGTCACCGCCCCCTTCACCGAGAACGGCAAGCCGGACTGGACCGTGATCGTCGCCGTGCCGGCAAAGGCGCTGCTCGGCCCGATCTACGACAACAACCGCGCCGCCGCCTGGATCGCCGGTCTCGTGGCCCTGGCGAGCGTGCTGCTCGGCGTCCTCATCGCCGAACGCCTGGTCTATGCCTTGCGCGGCATTGCCGGCGATCTCGACCAGATCGGCCGCCTCGATTTCAGCCAGCCCCGCGGCGAACAGCGAAGCCGCATCCGCGAGATCGCCGCCATGCTGGATGCGCGCGACCGCATGACCGGCGGGCTTCGCTCCTTCGCCAAATACGTGCCTGCCGGGCTGGTGCGCGAGCTGATGCAGCGCGGGCAGGTGGCCGAGCTTGGCGGCGAGACTCGCGAACTGACCGTCTACTTCTCCGATATCGTCGATTTCACCGCGCTCGCCGAGAAGCTCACCCCGGACGAGCTGGTCGATCAGATCGGCGACTACTTCACCGCCATGAGCGGGGTGATCCGCGCCGAGCAGGGCACCGTCGACAAGTTCATCGGCGATGCCATCATGGCCTTTTGGGGCGCACCGCTTGAAGTGGCCGATCATGCGCTCGCCGCCTGCACAGCGGCGCTCCGCTGCCAGACCCGGCTCGCCGCGCTTCAGACCGAATGGGAGATCGAGGGCCGTGCCGGCTTCGCCGCCCGCATCGGCATCAATACCGGCGAGGTGCTGGTCGGCAATATCGGCTCCGACGAGCGCATGAACTACACGGTGATGGGCGATCCGGTGAATGTCGCCAGCCGTGTCGAGCAGCTCTGCAAGCGCTATGCCCTGGGCATCATCATCGGCCAGCGCACCCGCGAACTTGCCGGTACGGCTATCGTCGCCCGCCCGCTGGACAAGATCGCCGTGAAGGGCAGGGAGGAGGGCATCCTCGTCTACGAGCTGCTGGCGCTGCGCGATGAGGCGAGCGACGATCAGATCCGCATCGCCGCGCTGGGAGAGGAGGCCATGGCCGCCTATCTCGCCCGCGATTTTAAGGCCGCCGCCGAGACCTGCGAGACGCTGCTCGCCTTGCTACCCGGCGATGTCGCCGCCAGGGAGCTGAAAGCCCGTTGCGAGAATCTGGCCGAAGCCGGCCCGCCCGCCGATTGGGACGGCGTGCTGACCATGACCGAGAAATAGCCCCGCGCGAAAAAAGGCAAAACAAACCCCGGCCCGAATATCCCGGGCCGGGGTGAGATTGCAGTCTCGTTTTGGCGTGGCGCCTAGTCGAGGCCGAGCTTGCCGCGCAAGGTGGAGAGATCCTCCGCCAGCGTATTGACCCGGGCCGAGAGCACCGTGCGGTCCTCGTCGGTCAGCTCCTCGTAGCTCACGAAGCCGTCGTCGGTCTTGTACTTCGCCAGGGTCTCGTCGACATCGCCGAAATTCTCCTCGACCTTGGCGACGAACTCCGGATCGTCCTCGACGATCAGCGGCTTCACCAGGATGAAGATCTTCTTCGAGCCGGCGAAATTGGCGTCGAAATCCCACAGATCGGTGTGGCTGTAGCGGTCTTCCTCGCCGGAGATCTTGGTCGCCGCCACTTCCTCCATCAGCACCGCCGCGCCGCCGACAACCTTCTCGGGCGGGAAGGTGAGATCGTTGATGCGCTTATCCAGATCGGTGACATCGGCCAGCAGCTTGTCGGCGATCTCGTCCAGCCCGTCCGTGGTGTCTTTCTCCCACAGCACATATTCGATCTTGTGGAAGCCGGTGAAATCCGGGTCCTGCTCGGCCTTCTCGTAATCGTCGGCGCGGGCGTCGATCGACACGTCGAGATCGGAGAACAGTTCGGCGATCGGCTCGATCTTCTCGTAAGAGGTGCGGGTCGGGCCGAACAGCGATTTGGCCTTCTCCACGTCGCCATCCTTGATCGCGGCGACGAACGCGGTGGTGTCTTTCACCAGCTGTTTGGTGTTCTCGGCGACATAGATCTTATAGTCGGCGAGCGGCTCGACCAGCTCCAGGGTGATGTCTTCTTGTTTCGCGTTAGCGCTCCCGACGCCGATCGCGAATGCTAAGGCGGCGACGCTCAGCGCCTTCCATGCATGCATGGTTAAAGTCCTTCTGCTGCTTGCTGTGAGGGTTCCGATCGAATGGCTTCGATCAGGGTACGTCCCAGATAGTCATCCCGGTCCCGTGCGCCGGGCAGAACGAAGAAATACCCGCCGCCGATCGGCTTGATGTATTCCTCCAGCGGCTCGCCATTGAGCCGGCTCTGCACGGCAAGAAAGCCTTCCATCAAATCCGCCTGGTAGACGATGAACAGCAGCCCCTGGTCGAGCTGGCCCGATTTGGTGAAGCCGTTCGAATAGTTGAAGGGCCGCCGCAGAATGAGATTCTTCTGCGATTTCGCGGTGCGCGGATTGGCCAGCCGGATATGCGAATCCAGCGGCGTCTTCTTGCCGTCCGGATCCTTGGCATAGTCGGGAACGGCGAACTCGGTCTTGCCGCCGTCCAGCGGCGCACCGCTGTCCTTCTTGCGTCCGAAGATCAGCTCCTGCTCGCCCAGCGGGGTGCGGTCCCAGCGCTCCACGAAATTGCGGATGATGCGGACCGCCTGATAGCTGCCGCCCATCGCCCAGTCCGGCTCGCCGTTGTCTTCCGTCACCCAGACGATGCGGTCCATCTCCTTAGCATCGGTGGAGTTCGGATTGGCCGAGCCGTCATGGAAGCCCAGGAAATTCCGGGCCGTCCCATGCTCGCCGCCGGCGCTGGCCTGGACCACCGGCACATTGCCTTCCTGCATCCAGTGCAGCACCAGATATTCTGGCATGTTCTTCATGATGTCGCGCAAGGCATGGATGCAGGTGTCCTGCAGATTGGCGCAGAGCTGCAGCGCCAGATCGCCATGACAGATCTCGCTATCCAGCGCGTCGTTGGGAAACTCGGCCATGCGGATCAGCTGCTTCGGCTTCAGTTCGCGCAGCCAGGGCCGCTTGTCGAACAGCGAGGCGCCAAGCGAGACTGTCACCGTCAGCTTGTCCGGCTCGATGACCGGGCCGAGAATGCCGGAATCCGCCGGCGGCAATTTCGGATTGAGCTCCGGCACCTCGCCGCCCTGGGTCAGGAAGGCGATCCGGGCGGTCAGCTCGCGGAACAGCGCCTCCAGATCCTCCGGATCGTCGGCGATCACGTTGAACGAGGCGACGATGCCGTTGGCCGGGCGCGGCGTGACGATGCCGGCCTGATGCTCGCCATGGAACGGCACCCGCTGCTTCACCGTTTTGCCGGCGATCGGCGCCTCGGCGACCTGGCCTTGCCCGGCCTCCTCTTCGGTGCTTTTGGCGAAAGCCTGGCCGGGCGCAAGCGCGGTGCCGGCGGCAAGGCCGATCCCGCCTAGAAGCACCTGGCGACGGTTCGCCGAGACGGTCTCGTCCTGCGGCGTGGCTTGCTGGGATTTCTTCATCGGCTTCTCTTCTCTCATGAGCTCACCTGGATCGCGTCGGTGAGCTTCTGCAATGCGGCGGCCAAGCTCTGGAACGATTGGCTCAGCTTCTCCCGCGTCTTGGCGTCGACCTCGTCATAGGAGACGAAGCCGTCTTGCGTTTTCAGCGCATCCAGCTCGGCGGTGACTTGCTGCAGCGCCGCGTCGATCTCGGCGGCGACCTGCGGCGCGTGCGGCTCCAGCACCGGTTTCAGAACGTCCGTGGTTTTTCGGATGCCTTCGACATTGGCCGCGATGTCGTCGAGATCGGTATGGGCGTAGCGGTTCTCGCCCGCCTCGATCCGCCCATGGGCAAGCTGTTCGGCGATCGTGGCGCCGCTATCGGTCAGCATCGCCGTCGAAGGCTTCATGCTGCGCAAGCGGTCCTTCAGCGTGGTGACGTCGGCCACCAGCTTGTCGGCGACCGGCGCAAGCCCCTCCAGGCTCTGCTCTTGGAACAGCCCGTATTCGATGCGGTGATAACCGGTGAAGGCAGCGTCCGCCTCGCGCTTCTCCAGATAATCGGCCACCGGATCGATGGCGTTCTCCAGATCGGCGAAGCGATAGGCGAGCTGCTCCAGCCGCTTATAGGGCAGGCGGGCCGGCACATAGAGCGCCTGCGCCTTTTCAAGGTCGCCCTCATCGATCGCCGCCGCCAGGGCTTCGGCGCCCGCCACCATTTCGGCGCTCTGCAGCGCCACATAGACCTTGTATTCGGAGAGCGGGCCGAGCAGGGCGCGCAAGCTCGGACCGGAGGCGGTTTCCGCCTCTTCCGACGGCGTCACCGTCAGCGTCCCGCGCGGGTTGGACAGCAGCCCGCAGGTGATCTCGTATTCGCCGGGGACAAGCCGCGCCGTCATGGTCGACTTGAAGCCGGGCGCGATATTCTCCCGCTCCTCGACCACCATCACACCGTCGAGGATTTCCCATTCCACCGGACGGTCGGAGCTGTTGAGGATGCGGAAGCTGCGCTTGCCGGCCGGTACGGTGAGCGCATTGGGCTCGCAGGCCTTGGCGGTGACCGTCACCTCGTAGAAATCGCCGGCCTCCTGCTTGGAGCCCTGATTGGCCTGCGATGCGAAATAGAAGGCAGCGCCGCCGGCAATCGCCAGCAAGGCAGCGCCGGCCACGGCGAAACGCATCGAATGGGAGGGGGCGGGTTCGGTCATTGTCTTCTCATGCCGGGAAACGCGCTCACGCCAAGGAGCGCCGCTCGGCCTGGGGCGGGGCGGCTTTGGCCGTCTCGACCGGCCGCAGGAACAGGTAGAGGGTCACGCCGAGGAAGACGACATAGATGATCGCCTGGCCGAGCGTCGGCGCCTCCTCGTAATTGAACAGGCCGGACAGGATCGTGCCGGGCAGACTGGAGACCGGCAGCACGCCGCTCAGGTCGTAGACCCGGGTTTGCAGATGGTTCCACAGCCCCGCCTCGTGCAGCGCGCCGAGGCTGCTGGATAGAAGCCCGGCGGCGACGATCAGAATGAACACGCCGGTCCAGCGGAAGAAGTGGCGCAGGTTCAGATGGATGCCGCCGATATAGAGCCCGTAGCCGAGCACCGCGGCGACCAGCAATCCGGCCAGCGCGCCCAGCGGCGCGGCCGGGCCGCTGCTCTGCTGGAAAATGGCCAAAAGGAAGAAGATCGATTCCAGCCCTTCGCGGGCGACGGCGAAGAACACCATGCCGGTCAGCGCCCAGCCCTGGGCCGAGGTGGAGGACAGCGCATGATCGATGGAATCGTGCAGCGTGGCCTTCATATTCTTGGCGGCGCTGCGCATCCAGAACACCATCGAGACCAGAATCGCTACGGCGATCAGCCCGACAATGGCTTCGAACAGCTCTTGCGCCTTTTGCGGGAATTCCGCGCTGATCAGTTGCAGCCCGGCCCCGACGAAAAGCGACAGGGCGAGCGCCAAAAAGATGCCGACCCACACAGCAGGCATCCAGGCCATACGTCCCGTTTGTTTGAGATAGGCGGCGACAATCCCTGTAATCAGGGCAGCCTCCAACCCCTCTCTCAGCATGATCAGAAATGGGGCCAGCACTCTCGGTTCCTCCGCACGTCATTCCGATTAGAAAACGTGACTTAGAAAGTCAATGTTGGAGAAGTCCCGGATTTCCAAGGTTTTTTAGACTGAATCTAAGGTGGGCAGAGTCAGCGTTCGATACAGCCCTAAATATGGACTCGTTCAGTCAGGTTTGAAAGGGCGGTGCAATGTCCCGCTGCACATCTCCGCTTTTCCCCGCTGCGGGCGGGGATGGCGATAGGCGCGGCTGGCAGGGAGGCTTCAGACGCCGGTTTTGACACGCGCTGCGTCGCGCGAAGAGCGGGACGCACAATCGGCGGACAGCAGCACCAAATCGCGTCCATAGGCATGGTCTTGCGGGGTGCCGGCGCCACGCGAAGCGAGAAACACCTCGATGCCGATATAGAGGAAGTGCGGGTTCTGCCAGACCACATGCGGAATATAGGTCCAGACCACCGGGCGCAGCGCCACCGAAGCGCTCAGTTCGCGTTCCGGCGCATCGTGCGCCACGATCTGCACCAGCCGGACATCCTTGAACGCGCCGGCGCGTTCCGTTTGCGGCGCGACTGCCGCCTCCGCGCAAGCGAGAAAGCGCTCGTCGTGGCAATAGATATCGGCGCAGCGTCCCCGCGCATTCAGCCCCGAATGGATGTCGATCACGGGGCCCGTGCGCCGGCCGATATTCTGCAGCACCTGGTGGTACATCTCGGCATGGCGGATGCGGTAGTGGAATTGCTCATCCGGGGTCGGGTTGTCGTTATCGAGACCCTGCTCGACACGAAGAATGTCGCAGCGGCCCTCAAGCAGCGCCGCCACATGTTCGCCGAAGGCGAGCTCGTCCCTATGAACGCCGATCAGGAGAAGCGGCTTTTCCATTTCCGGTGCCATCGAGCCATTGATACATCTCGAAGCAGCTCGCGCAGCATGCCCCACAGGCGCCGCCATGGGGGCAGGCCTGGCAGGTGCTTCCGAAATCGAGCCGCTTCAGCTTTCCCTTGCGGATCCAGTGATCGAGCATGCCGCGCAAGGCATCTGGCTCCACGCGGTAATGGGCCGTCAGGTCCATCATGCTGACCGGCGTATGGCTTTCCAGATAGCTCTTCAGATCCAGCAACAACATTGGTCTGTATCCCGTTCGTCTCCGGACGATCCGGGCTCTGCAGGCTTCAGACGCCGGGGATAATCACCGGTCGCGAATGCTCATTGTGTTTGCCGTAGTACCACATCCCCAGAACCACGGCGGCGAACAGCGCGATCAGCCCGCCGATCCACCAGGCCGAGTAGGCCGGGTGCCGGGCGAAGGTCGCCGCCTGATAGAACAGCACCGCCGCGCTATAGCCGAGCAGGGTGGTCCACAGGCTGATGAAGATCGCCCAGCCGCGGCCGGTCTCCCGGTAGACCGCGGCGATGGCCGCCGCGCACGGCATGTAAAGCAGCACCATGAGCAGATAGGCGAAGGCGCCCACCTTGCCGTCGAACAGGCTCGCCATCGAGCCGAAGATGCCGACGCTCACCCCTTGCTCCTCGGCAGCGAGGCTCGGCGAGTCGATATCGCCGACATCGAGGCCGAGCGGGTCCGGCGCCATGCCGAACGCATCGCGCAAATTCGGCCCGATGCTGGCGAAGGCGGCGCCGATGCCGCCCCAGAAATCGAACGCCTCGTCCCCCTCATCGGAGCCGGGCTCGGCGTCCGCCGCCATGCTGCCATAGAGCGTGTTGAGCGTGCCGACCACGGTCTCCTTGGCCAGGATGCCGGTGAACACGCCGACCGTCGCCGGCCAGTTGTCTTCCTTGATGCCCATGGGCTCGAACAGCGGCACCAGCCCGCGGCCGATCTCCGACAGCACCGAGTTTTCGGTGTCCTCGTTGCCGAAGCTGCCATCGGCACCCCAGGAGTTCAGAAAGGCGATCACCACCACCATGCCGACGATCACCTTGCCGGCGCGGAGCACGAAGCTGCGCAAGCGGTCCCAGGTGCGCAGCAAAATGCCCTTGAGAGTTGGGATGTGATAGGGCGGCAGCTCCATCACGAAGGGCGAGGTCTCGCCCCGCAGCAGCGTGTGCTTGAGGATCAGACCCGTAAGGATCGCGGCGAAAATCCCGATCAGATACAGCGCGAACACCAGGTTCTGCCCGCCGACGGGAAAGAACGCGGCAGCGAACAGCGCATAGACCGGCAGCCGCGCCCCGCAGGACATGAACGGCGCCATCATCACGGTCATGGTGCGGTCGCGCTGGTTCTCCAGCGTCCTGGCCGCCATGATTGCCGGCACGTTGCAGCCGAAGCCGACGATCAGCGGTACGAAGGATTTTCCGGGCAGCCCGATCATCCGCATTAGCCGGTCCATGACGAAGGCGGCGCGGGCCATATAGCCCGAATCCTCCAGGATCGAGAGGAACAGGAACAGCCCGGCGATGACGGGGACGAAGGTCGCCACCGTCTGAATGCCGCCGCCGACGCCGGTGGCGAGCAGCGTGACCAGCCAGTCTGGCGTGCCGATGCTTTCCAGCACATGGCCGAACCCGTCGACGAAGAGGGTCGCCGCGGCAATGTCGAAGAAATCGATGAAGGCGCCGGCGATGTTGATGGTGAACATGAACATCGCGTACATGACCAAGAGGAAGATCGGGATGCCGAGCATGCGGTTGAGGACGATCCGGTCGAGCTTGTCGGAGACCGTCTTCTTCAGCTCGGTGGTCCGGCGAACCGTGCTCGACGTCACGCCGTTGACGAAGTCGTAGCGCCCGCTGGCGATCAGCGTGTCGACATCGGCGCCGAGCGTCTCTTCCAGCGTCTCGCTGTGCTTGGCGGCTAGCGCTGCCGCCTTCTCGTCCACGTGGTCGGCGGCGATCTCGTCCCCTTCCAAGAGCTTGATTGCCAGCCAACGGGGCGAGCCGCCTGTTGCCGCTTCGGCGATATGCGGCATCACCTCGGCGATGGCCGCTTCGATCTCCGGATTGTAGACGATAGCCGCATGAGCCGAGGCCTGCTCCCGGGCCGCGTGGATAATCTCCGCCTTCAGCGCCTCGATGCCCTTTTCCGCCGAGGCGACGATCGGCACCACCGGACAGCCCAGGCGCTTCGACAGCGCATCGATATCGATGTCGATATGCCGGGACTTGGCGATATCGACCATGTTGAGCGCCACCACGAGCCGAACGCCCATCTCCAGCAATTGCGAGGTGAGATAGAGATTGCGCTCGATATTGGAGGCATCGACGATATTGACCACCAGCCGGGAGTCGCTGGAGGCGACGTAGTCGCGGGCAATCTGCTCGTCGAGGGACACAGTGCCGGCGGCCCCGTCCAGGGAATAGACCCCCGGCAGGTCCACCACCTCGATCTGCTGGCCGCGATAGGGGAACGTCCCGACCTTTTTCTCAACTGTCACGCCGGGCCAGTTACCGACCCGCTGCTGGGTGCCGGTCAGGGCGTTGAAAAGGGTGGTCTTGCCGCAATTGGGATTGCCGACGATCGCAATGCTCGTCTCGGTCATGGTGCGAGCCTTTCGATCTTCAGCGCATCGGCCTCGTCCTTGCGCAGGCTAAGCGAGAAGCCGCGCACCTTGATCTCCACAGGGTCGCCGAGCGGCGCCACACGCACGACCGTGATCTCCGCACCCGGCGTCAGACCCATCGCCAGCAGCTTTTGCCGGTAATGTTTGGTGCCTTCCTTGAAGCCGATCACCGATGCCCGCTCGCCGACCGCAAGGCTGCGAAGTCCGTCCCCGCTGCGAAGTCCGTCGCCCATGCCCCTACACCTTCTCTGCTTCCCTGACCGGCGTGACGAAGACCTTCTGCGTCACCTCCAGGCCTAGCGCCAAACGCGCATCGTCGATCGCCACGACCATCGGCCCGTCCGCCTGGCGCTGGGTGACGGTGAGCTCTTTGCCGACCACGACCCCGAGATCCACCAGGCGCTTTTGGACCGCCGCATCGCCAACGACTGCAACCACGGTGACCCGCTCTTCCGCGGCGACCATGGCCAGCGGCAATTTCTCGACACTCATTCGTTCCGCACTCAGCGTTCTATGAACGGTTAGGAAATTAGTATGAAACCGCTGCGCCTAGATGTGGACAAAGAAAGTCATATTTTCTATCTCAAGAGAGGGAAAGCAGTCAAAGTGCGCTTCCTGCGGGAGTTTTGCGCATTTTGGCAGACTTGCATGCCAAGCGCGGCAATGAGTGGATAGAGCATGGATGGCAAGGCTGGGCCGAAGCAGCCCACCCCCGAGCAGCAGCAAGCCGGCGGCGGCGCTGGCAGCTATGACGACCCCAATGCGGGCCAGATGCAGGGCGAAGGCGAAATCCCTTGCGGCTGGTATTATTTCGGTCCCGAACCGCCGGTGATCCCGGCTTACGGCAACGGCCCCCAGTACCAGGGCGGCGGCGCCGGCATGGATGCGGGGCAAACCGGCGGACCCGGCGCGGGACAAGCGGCCGGCCATGATGCCGGGCAAAGCGCTGGGCAAGGCGCTGGGTACGGTCCCGGCGGCAATGCTTTCGGACAAGGCTCGCAAGGACAAGGCTCGCAAGGACAAGGCGGGCCAGGACACGGCGGCCAAAGCCCCGGCTACGACGAGAACGCCGCCCATAAGGAGGCTTTCGAGCGCCTCTCGCGCGGCAATGTCGATGCCGAGACCATCGCCAAGCTGCTTTCTCTCGACGAGCGGGATTTTTGGAAAGGCGCCCTGGTCGGTGCCGGTGCGGCACTGCTCGCCACAAATCTTCCCGCCCTCAAGGCAATGCTGGCGGGCGCTCTTGCCGCCGCAACCCCGGACAAGGGCGGCCAATCCGAACAGCCCGAACCCGATAAAGACAAACCTGTCGAGCCTGCAGCCAAGGAGAACGAGACGTGACCTTTCCAAGCCATGTGCAGAACTACGCTTACGGCGGTGCGGCAATCCCTGCCGGTCCCATGCTGGTGCGTTCGGCCGCGGCCGGCGCCATGATTGCCGGCGGCTGGACCGCGGTGACGGATTTGCGCCGCATGCGCGACGACGAGATCTCCCGCGACGAGGCCATCAAGCACACGCTGTGCAACACCGCTTTCGGTGCCGGCGCCGGTGTGCTGCTCGGCAGCGCGGCGCATCTTGCCCGCAATTATCCGCTGGCCGGCGTCGCCGTGGTGCTCGCGGCCGGGTCCGGCGCGCTCTATCTGGCGGGCCAGAAGAAGGCCAAGGCCGAAAACGGCGAGGAGCCCGGCAAGGCCGAGTAGCCGCGGCAAAGCCTCGAAGAACCGACAATGCGCATAAGCGAAAAAGGAATAGAGCGATGAACCCCTATATGTTCCCCGGCAATGGGGGCGCTATGCCCAACGGTCCGCGGGGCGGCCCGCAAGGCCCTCAGGCGCCGCAAGGCCACGCCCAGATGCATTACGGCCCCATGCCGGGTTCAATGCCTGGCCCGATGCCCGGACCGGCCGGCTACTACGCCTATACGCCCGGTCCCGGCTGGGCTCCGGCCGGCAACGGACAGGCGCCGGCGCAGGGCGTCACCGGCCTGATCAACAATCGTTTCGTCACCGGCCTGCTGGTGGGCGGCGCGCTGACCTATGTGCTGACCAACGAGGCGGTGCAGCACGCGGCCATCCGCGGCATCACCCAGCTCTGGCTCGGCATCCAGGGCGGCTTGGAGGAGACCAAGGAGCGCTTCCGCGACGCCGAGTCCGAGATCAAAGCGGAGCACGAGGAGTAGCCTCGTAACGGCCATGCAGCGCGACGCCGCCCTTTCTTTCGGCGAAGACAAGCTCCGAACCCTTCGCCCCGTCCGGAACAAGCTCGTGGTGGCCCACGAGCTGCGAAAGCGGCTGCGGCTGAAGATGCCGCTGCTTCGCACCCCGCGTCTGGACACCGGGCATTTGGCCAGCCTGGTCGGCGAATATGACGGCGTCGACTCCGTCCGCATCAATGCCGCCGCGTCCTCCATCGTCATCGCCTATGACGGCAGCGCCGGGGCGCGTCAGGCGATCTTCGACCGGCTTTCGACGCTGTCCCCGGGCGAGCTGCAGTTCAACAATGGCATCAGCGAGCCCAGCTTTGCGCCGATCGCGCTACGCTTAGGCCTGCTCCTGGCAATGCCGGTGCTGCCGGCCGCGCTCAGCCATCTGTTGATCTGGGGCACCATCGCCCCCCGCCTGGCGCGGGGCGTCTGGTCCGTGTTCACCAAGGGCGTCAGCGTCGAGTTGCTGGATGCGGTCGCCGTGGCGCTCGGCGCGCGCATGGGCCGCTACACCACCGCGCTGGTCACCGACACGCTGATGGCCAGCGGCGATTATCTGGAAGAGACCACGGAGCGGCATTCCGAGGATCTCCTCACCCATCTGCTTTATCCGCACCCCTCCGCGGTTTGGGTGGAGCGCGACGGCAGGACCATCAAGGTGCCGTTCGCCGAGGTCGGCACCGGCGAGATCGTGGTCGCCGGCACTGGCGAGCTGATCCCCATCGACGGGGTGATCGCTGAGGGCGTCGCCCAGGTGAACCAGGCCTCCGTCACCGGCGAGAGCATCCCCGTCGGCAAGGAAGCCGGCGACCGCGTCATCGCCGGCAGCATCGTGGAGAGCGGCCGCCTGAAGATTGAGGCGCGCCAGGTTGGCGACGAGACCACCACCGCACGCATTGCCGCCTTCATCCACGAGTCGCTCACCATTCAGTCCAACACCGAGCGGGTGGCCGAGGAGTTCGCCAATCAGCGGGTGCTGCTCACCCTCGGGCTCGGCATCGCCACCTTCCTGCTGACTCGCGACATCACCCGCGTCATGTCGGTGCTGCTGATCGATTATTCCTGCGCGGTGAAGCTGAGTGCGCCGGTGGCCGTCCGTTCCACCATGTCCGACGCCGCCGATCGCGGCGTGCTAATCAAGGGCGGCCCGAGCATCGAGGATCTCGCCAAGGTCGATACCATGGTGTTCGACAAGACCGGCACGCTGACCCGCGGCGATCTTGCCGTCACCGATATCGTTCCCCTGGCGCCGGAGCTTTGCTCCGAGCATGAGATGCTGGCCATGGCCGCCTCCATCGAGGAGCATTCGCGTCACCCTATCGCCGATGCCGTCGTCTCCGCCGCCAGGAGCCGCGGCCTCGACCACGTCGATCACGACGATATCGATGTCGAGATCGCCCATGGCCTGCGCACCAAGGTCGACGGCAAGCGCGTGGTCATCGGCAGCCGCCATTTCCTGCAGGATCACGAAGGCATCGATCTGCATCCTTACGAAGCGACCGCGCACGAATTATCGGGGCAGGGCAAGATGCTGCTCTACGCCGCTTATGGCGGAACGCCTGTCGGCATCATCGCCATCCGCGACGAGCTGCGCGCCGAATCCGCCGAGACCATGCAGCGCTTGCGAGAGTTTGGCGTGGAGCGGCTGATCATGCTCACCGGCGACCGGGAGCAGCGGGCCAAGGCGCTCGCCGCCGCGGTCGGCGTGGACGAGGTGTTCGCCGAATTGCAGCCGGAGGATAAGGCCGACATCGTCAAGCGGCTGCAAGGCGAGGGGCGGCGCGTCGCCTTCGTCGGCGACGGCATCAACGATGCTCCGGCGCTGGCCACCGCAGATGTCGGCATCGCCATGCCGCGCGGCGCCGATATCGCCCGCGCTACCGCCGATATCGTTCTGCTGCGTGACGACCTTGCTATGGTCGGCGATGCCCGCGAGGCGGCGCAAACCGCCATGGCTGTCATACGCAGTAATTTCCGCGCCGCTATCGGTATCAACACGGGACTTTACGTGCTGGCCTCGCTAGGCTGGCTGCGCCCGGTCGCCGCCGCCATCCTCCATAATGGCACGACGCTGGCGCTGTTGGGCCGTGCTTTGTCGGCCACGGATTTTCCCGAACCGGATTGCCAGACCGAGGCCGAGAAAGACGGCCCCGAAGACGCCGACGGTTCGGAAGCGCCTGCCGCGCAATGTCGGCCGGCGATCTCGTAAGCAACCCGCCAACCGGACCCAGTCGGTCCGGCGGCCGGCGGGTGAGGAGGATGGGTATGGTCTACTGCATACATCACGTACCGGGGCGCGCGCGCTTCAAGGTTCCGCGCCTGAAACAGGATCGCGATTTCGCCAAGGAGATCGACGAGAAGCTCTCCGCACTGCCGGGAGTCACCCGCGTCGAGATCAATCATTCGGCCTGGTCGGTCATCGTCCATTACGACGCGGCCATGGAGAGCGATCCGCTGCAGGATGCCGTTCTGCATATGCATGGCGGCACGCTGCCGATCACCACCGAGCCGGGCGGGCCGAACCCGATCCCGCTCACGCCCAAAGCCAACGGCCACGATCGGGAGAAGGTCTCCCGCGGCGTCGGCAAGATCGTCGGGCAGGCGGTGTTCGCCACTCTGGTGCAGCGCACCTTGGAGCGCAGCTTGCTGCATATCCTGACCGGCGGTCTGCGCTAGGCGCACCGTTGGCGCCACGCTCTATCTTTGAGATTTGTTGGGACGAAGCTTCCGTCCTGAAAGGCTCGCTTTTGCGCGTTTTCCGCGTAGTCGAACCGGCATCCGATCGATTCCAATGATGATTTCGATCAATTAATTCAATCAATGTCATTCGTGACATTGATCTATTGGGGAAATATATTCTCCTCGCTGCCGCTCACACAAAAACAGCGAAGCATGGGGGGCGGCTTTTTTGAAATGTGCCATTGCCTGTCGACAGCCTTTGAAGAGATCTTGCGACACGCCGCGCCGGACAACCCGAGCGGGTGCTGCAGGCGGTCGTTTGCAGGACGTGTAGCAAGATGCGCGGCAAGGCGGTCGGTCGTGACCGGGAGGAGAGAATGGAATTCCGCAAGCTGAGTGACGAGATCACGGTTTCCCCGCAAATCGAGGCCGGCGATCTCGAGAAGATCAAACAGGCGGGGTTCCGCGCCATCGTCTGCCACCGCCCCGATGGCGAGGCCGCCGATCAGCCCAGCTTCGCCGAGATCGAGAAGGCGGCGAAAGAGGCCGGGCTCGAGGTTCGGTATCAGCCGGTGACCTCCGGCAAGATCTCCGACCAGGATATCGAAGCCTATGCCACGCTGGTGAAGGAGCTGCCCAAGCCGGTCTTCGCCTATTGCCGCACCGGCACCCGCTCCACCTCGCTCTGGGCGCTGTCTCAGGCCGCCTCCAAGCCGCTCTCCGATATCGTCTCTGCCGCGCAGGACGCCGGCTACGACATGAGCGGCATCGTCCGCCGCATCGCCAATAAGGGCCGCACCCCTACCGCGCTGGCCGACGCGACCCACGAAATCGTCATCGTCGGAGGCGGCGCTGCCGGCATTGCCACCGCCTCCAGCCTCCTGGCCCGCGATCCCGATCTCGACATCGCCATCATCGATCCGGCCGATACCCATTATTATCAGCCCGGCTGGACCCTGGTCGGTGCCGGCGTGTTCGATCCCTCCTTCACCGTCAACACCATGGCCTCGGTGATCCCGAGCGGCGTCAAATGGATCAAGGCCGCGGTCACCGCCTTCGAGCCGAAGGACAATGCGGTGATCTTGGAGGGCTGCCGCGTCGTCCAATATAAGTGGCTGGTGGTCTGTCCCGGCATCAAGCTCGATTGGGACAAGGTGGAAGGCCTGCCCGAGACGCTGGGCCGCAACGGCGTCACCTCCAATTACCGCTTCGATCTCGCCCCCTATACCTGGGAGCTGGTGAGCAATTTCAAGGAAGGCAAGGCCGTCTTCACCCAGCCGCCGATGCCGATCAAATGCGCCGGCGCGCCGCAAAAGGTGATGTATCTCTCCGCCGACCACTGGCTGCGCAGTGGCCATCTGAAAGATATCGATGTCGGCTTCTACAATGCCGGCGGCGTGCTGTTCGGCGTCGCCGACTACGTGCCGGCGCTGATGGAATATGTGGAGCGCTATCACGCCGCGCTGAACTTCCATCACAACCTGGTCGCCATCGACGGGCCGGCCAAGAAGGCCTGGTTCTCCAAGACGCTTCCCGATACGCCGGAGGAGACCGTCGAGGTGCCCTTCGACATGATCCATGTCACCCCGCCGCAATGCGCGCCCGACTTCATCCGGGTGAGCCCGCTCGCCAACGAGGCCGGCTGGGTCTCGGTCGATCAGGAGACTCTGCGCCACACCGAGTTCTCCAACATCTTCGCCCTGGGCGATGTCTCATCCGCCCCCAATGCCAAGACCGCGGCGGCGGCCCGCAAGCAGGCTCCGGTGGTGGCCCAGAACCTGATCCACGACATCTCGGGCAAGGCGCTGACCGCCGCCTATGACGGCTACGGCTCATGTCCGCTGACGGTGGAGAACGGCAAGATCGTGCTCGCCGAGTTCGGGTATGGCGGCAAGCTGATGCCGAGCTTCCCCAGCTTCTTCATCGACGGCAAGAAGCCCTCGCGTATGGCCTGGTGGCTGAAGGAGCGCATCCTGCCGCCGATCTATTGGCGCGCCATGCTGAAGGGCCATGAGTGGCTGGCCAAGCCGAAACCCTCGCAAGGCTCGTAAATCGTCGTAAGCCCACATTTGAGCTGAAAGGCTCGCACTCCCGTGACGACAGAGAGTCTTCCACGGCGCCCTGCAGCGAAAGGCGGATCGACGCTCCGCCGCTACCTGCCGATCCTCGATTGGGGCGCCAGCTATTCGCGCACGCTGTTCGGTCACGATCTCCTCGCTGCGGTGATCGTGACCGTCATGCTGATCCCGCAGAGCCTCGCCTATGCGATGCTCGCCGGCCTGCCGCCGGAAGCCGGCCTCTATGCCAGCATGCTGCCGCTGGTGGCTTATGCGATCTTCGGCACCAGCCGTACCTTGGCGGTCGGCCCCGTCGCCGTGGTCTCGCTGATGACTGCATCGTCGGTCGGCGCCATCGCCGCCTCCGGCACGGCCGACTACGCGTCCGCCGCTTTGCTGCTGGCGCTGCTCTCCGGGCTGATGCTGCTCGCCATCGGCCTGTTCCGCCTTGGCTTCCTGGCCAATTTTCTGAGCCATCCGGTGATCTCCGGCTTCATCACCGCCTCCGGCATCATCATCGCCGCCAGCCAGCTCAAACATATCCTCGGCATCCAGGCGCAAGGCAGCAATCTGGCCAGCCTGCTCGCCAGCATGGCCGGCCATATCGGCGAGACCAATCTTTGGACCTTCGCCATCGGCGCCGGCGCCATCGCCTTCCTGTTCTGGGTGCGGCTCGGGCTGAAGCCGCTCTTGACCGCATGGGGGGCGAGCCCGCGCGCGGCCGATATCGTCGCCAAGACCGCGCCGGTGCTGCTGATCCTGGTCACCACCGCGCTTGCCTGGTGGTTCCACCTCGATCAGCGCGGCGTGCATATCGTCGCCGAAATTCCGCAAGCCTTGCCGCCGTTTGCACTGCCGCCTCTCGACCTGTCTTTGATCGAGCAGCTTTGGCTGCCGGCGCTGCTGATCAGCATTATCGGCTTCGTCGAATCCGTTTCCGTGGCCCAGACCCTCGCCGCGAAGCGGCGTCAACGCATCCATCCCGATCAGGAGCTGATCGGTCTCGGCGCCGCCAATATCGCCGCCTCCGTGTCCGGCGGCTTTCCGGTCACTGGCGGCTTTGCCCGCTCGGTGGTGAATTTCGATGCCGGCGCCGAGACCCCGGCGGCCGGCGCCTTCACCGCCATCGGCATTCTCGTCGCCGCGCTGCTGCTGACGCCGTTCCTCTACTACCTGCCGCAAGCAACCCTCGCGGCGACCATCATCGTCGCCGTGCTCTCGCTGGTCGATCTCGGCGCGCTGAAGCGCACCTGGGCCTATTCCCGCGCCGATTTCGCAGCTATGGCGGCGACCATCCTGCTGACCCTCGGCTTCGGCGTCGAGGTCGGCGTGGTGACTGGCGTTGCCGTCTCCATCGTCCTGCATCTTTGGCGCACCAGCCGGCCCCATTGCGCCGTGGTCGGCGTCATTCCCGGCACCGAGCATTTCCGCAACATCAACCGCCATGAGGTGGAGACCAGCGACAGGCTGATCACCCTTCGCATCGACGAGAGCCTGTATTTCCCCAATGCCCGCTTCCTGGAGGATCGGATCTCCGAGCTCGTCGCCGAAAACCCGAAGGTGGAGAACCTGGTGCTGATGTGCCCGGCGGTGAACCATATCGATGCCAGCGCCCTGGAGAGCCTGGAAGCCATCAACCGCAGCCTGAAGGATGCCGGCGTCACCTTCTCTCTCTCCGAGGTGAAGGGGCCGGTGATGGACCGGCTCAAACGCACCCATTTCCTCGATGAGCTGACCGGCAAGATCTACCGCTCCCAGATCGAGGCCTATCGCGCGCTCGCTTAGACCGAAAATCCAATCCCGCCGATCGTTCGCACGCAACTCATCCGCCATGTGGAGGCTTAGGAGAGGGGGGCCGCGGGCCGCAGGACTGCGAAGACAGGGTCGTATAGGCTTTACCGGCGCGCGATATCTTTGATGCTAAGCATCGGCGCATGCCGCCGCGGCGGTTATGCGGGAGCGAATGGAACGCGTGCCCGAGAGGGCCCAAACCGGAAGGAGACGCGAATGGCTGATCGATTGGAACCGCAAGAGCTGGAGACACTCGATCGCTATTGGCGGGCGGCGAACTACCTGGCCGTCGGGCAGATCTATCTTTACGACAATCCGCTGCTGCGCGAGCCGCTGAAGCCGGAGCACATCAAGCCGCGCCTGCTCGGCCATTGGGGCACGTCCCCCGGCCTCAACCTTCTCTACGTGCATCTCAACCGGATGATCCGGGAGAAAGATCTCGACATCCTCTTCGTCACCGGACCGGGCCACGGCGCTCCCGCCATCGTCGCCAACACCTATCTGGAAGGCAGCTATAGCGAGCTCTTCCCCGACGTGCCGCAAGGCGCCGACGGGATGAAGACGCTGTTCCGGCAATTCTCCTTCCCCGGCGGCATCCCCAGCCATACCGCGCCGGAAACGCCCGGCTCGATCCATGAGGGCGGCGAGCTCGGCTATTCCCTGTCCCATGCCTTTGGCGCGGCTTTCGACAATCCGGAGCTGATCGTCGCTTGCGTGGTTGGCGACGGCGAGGCCGAGACCGGCCCTCTCGCCACCGCCTGGCATGGCAATAAATTCCTCAACCCTGCCACCGATGGCGCCGTGCTGCCGATCCTGCATCTCAACGGCTACAAGATCGCCAACCCCACCGTGCTCGCCCGCATCGGCCATGACGAGCTGGCCGATCTGATGCGCGGCTACGGCTATACGCCGTATTTCGTCGAAGGCGACGATCCGGCCGATGTGCATCAGAAGATGGCCGCCACGCTGGAGACCGTTACCGCCGACATCAAGGCGATCCAGACGCGGGCCCGGGAGGAGGGCGTGCTCGACCGTCCCCACTGGCCGATGATCGTGCTCAATACGCCGAAGGGCTGGACCGGGCCGAAGGAGGTGGACGGGCTCCCCACCGAAGGCACCTGGCGCTCCCATCAGGTACCGCTCGCCAAGGTGCGCGAGAACCCGGCGCATCTGAAGCTGCTGGAAAGCTGGCTGCGCAGCTATAAGCCGGAGGAGCTGTTTGACGAGGAGGGACGCCTTCGCTCCGAGCTTGCCGCGCTTGCGCCGGAGGGCGCCAAACGCATGGGGATGAACCCCGCCTCCAACCCCGGCGTGAGCGAGCTAAAAATCCCTGATTACAAAGACTTCGCCTTCGATCTGGAAGCGCCGGGCGCAAAGCGCGGCGAGGCGACGCGGGTGATGGGCGATTTTCTCGCCGAGGTGATGCGGCTCAACCTGGAGGACCGCAATTTCCGCGTCTTCGGCCCCGACGAGACCGCATCCAACCGCCTCAGCGCGCTGTTCGACGTCACCAACCGCAGCTGGGACACCACGCGTCTTCCGACCGACGATCATCTCGATCCCAGTGGCCGCGTCATGGAGATCTTGAGCGAGCACACCTGCGAGGGCTGGCTGGAGGGCTATCTGCTCACCGGCCGCCACGGCTTCTTCTCCTGCTACGAAGCCTTCATCCACATCATCGATTCCATGTTCAACCAGCACGCCAAATGGCTGAAGGTCAGCCAGGAGGTGCCCTGGCGGCGCCCGCTCGCCTCGCTGAATTATCTGCTCACCTCCCATGTCTGGCGCCAGGACCATAACGGCTTCAGCCATCAGGACCCCGGCTTCATCGACCATGTCGTGAACAAGAAGGCGGAAGTGGTGCGGGTCTATCTGCCGCCGGATGCCAATACGCTGCTGGTGACCGCCGATCATTGCTTGCGCACCCGCAACACCGTCAACGTCATCGTCGCCGGCAAGCAGCCCGAGCCGCAATGGCTGACCATGGAGCAGGCGATCCATCACTGCGAGGCCGGTGTCGGCATCTGGCCCTGGGCCGGCAATGAGGATGACAGCGAGCCCGACGTGGTGATGGCCTGCGCCGGCGACGTGCCGACCATCGAGACCTTGGCCGCCGTCAGCCTGCTGCGCCAGCATCTGCCCGATCTGAAGGTGCGGGTGGTGAATGTCGTCGATCTGATGCGGCTGCAGCCGGAGGAGTTTCATTCCCACGGGCTCTCAGACGCGGCCTTCGATTCCATCTTCACCAAGGACAAACCGATCATCTTCAACTTCCACGGCTATCCCTGGCTGATCCACCGGCTCACCTACCGCCGCACCAATCACCATAATCTGCATGCCCGCGGCTATATCGAGGAGGGTACCACCACCACGCCTTTCGACATGGCGGTGCTGAACGGCATCGACCGTTTCCATCTGGTGATGGATGTGATCGACCGCGTGCCCGGCCTTGCCGAACGGGCCGAGCTGCGCCAATCCATGGAGAACAAGCTCTCCGATCACCGGCATTACATCACCGCCCATGGCGAGGATATGCCCGAGATCCGCGATTGGGTCTGGCCGGCGGAGAGCCTGGAGGAGGTGTGAGCGGCGCGCTTAGCCGAGCTTTGCGGCCAGCGCCTTCTGCAGCGCATCGAACGGCTTGATGAACTTGTCGATGCCTTCCTCCTCGAGCTTGTCGGCCACCTGATCGACATCGATGCCGAGCTTGGCGAGTTCGCCGGGAAGGGCGCGCGCCGCCTCGATATCGTCTTCCAGCCGCGGTGCCGGATCGCCATGCTCGCGATAGGCCTCCAGCGTCTCCATCGGCAGGGTGGATACCGTCTCCGGCCCGATCAGCGCATCGACATATTTGGTGTCCGGGTATTCCGGATCCTTCGGCTGGGTGCTGGCCCAGAGCAGCCGCTGCGGCGTGGCGCCGGCTTCCGCCAGGCGATGCCAGCGGTCGGATTCCATGATTTCGATGTAGCTCTGATAGGCGAGCCGGGCCAGCGCGATCGCCGTCTTGCCGCGAAAGGAAAGCGCTTCGCCGCCTTTTTCCTTCAGCTCCGCATCCACCATGTGATCGATGCGGCTCAGGAAGAAGCTCGCCACCGAGAACACGCCGCTCACCGGCAGGCCTTGCTCCAGGCGTTTTTCCAGCCCCGCCATATAAGCCTCGGCCACCGCCTCGTAGCGGTTGACGCCGAACAGCAGCGTCACGTTCACGTTGATGCCTTCGGAGGTCAGCGTCTCGATCGCCGGAATGCCCGGCTTGGTGCCCGGCACCTTGATGAACACGTTGGGCCGGTCCAGCGCTTGCCAAAGCCGGCGCGCCTCGCTCAGCGTGCCGTCCGTATCCAGCGCCAGATGCGGCGAGACCTCATGGCTGACGAAACCGTGCGCGCCGTGGCTTTCCTCGAACATCGGCCGAAACATATCGGCCGCATCGCCGATATCCTTCAGCACCAGCGTGTCGTAGAGCTCCGCCACGTCGCTTGTCTTGCCGCGCATCGCCGCGATCGCCGCCTCGTAATCCTTAGAATGGCTGATCGCCTTTTCGAAGATCACCGGGTTGGAGGTGATGCCGCCAAGCCCGTCCTCCGCAATCAGGCGGGCCAGCTCGCCGTCCTCGATCATCCCGCGCTGGATATAGTCGAGCCAGATGCTCTGCCCCAGCGACTTGGCGCGCAGCAGCGGATTGATAGTGGCGATTTCTGCATCCATGGGTCTTTCGTCTCCTTGTCTTCGTGACCAACGGCGGAGCGTCCAGCCCGTTCCGGCGATCTTCAGTCTTTTTCTACCAGACCCCTTCAATGTCACGCAAAGAGCGACATGTTGATGTAGGTCTAGGTCTTTGGGCGGCCCGAAGAAGCGTCGCGGACTTACGTCCGCAGGCGAAGCTGGAGGTGAGATGCAACCGCAAGCCCGGCGCGATGTGGAGAACGAGCCCGCCATTCAGGCGGTGGTGTTCGACATGGACGGCGTCATGACCAACACCATGGAGGCGCATTTCGCCGCCTGGAAACAGGTGTTCGACGAAGCCTTGCGGGCGCGCAGCGAAAAGGGAGGCGAGCCCTTCCGACCCTTCACCAAGGACGAGTATTTCGCCCATGTCGACGGCATCCCGCGTTTCGACGGGGTGCGCCGCTTCTTCGAATCCCGTAGTATCGCGCTGCCCGAGGGCGCCGAGGACGACCAAACTCTGGAGACGATCCACGGCATCGGTAACCGCAAAAACCAGGTCTTCCGCGATTGGTTGGCCAAAGAGACCGTGCCCGCTTACCCTGATGCGGTAAGTTTCGTGCAAACGCTCAAAGATCATGGCATCAAGGTCGGTATCTTCTCCGCGAGTCGCAATTCGCAAGACGTGCTGAAAAGTGCCCATATCGCCGATCTGTTTGACGCCCATGTCGATGGCACCGATGCGAGAGAGCTCGGCCTTCCCGGCAAGCCCGATCCCGCCATGCTGATCGAGACCGCCCGGCGCCTCGGTGCCGACCCCGCCCATTGCGCCGTGGTGGAGGACGCCGTCTCTGGCGTCGGCGCCGGCGCCACCGGCCATTTCCGCCTGGTTATCGGCGTCACCCGCGAGCCGGAAGGCAGCGACGCCCACGCCAAGGCGCTCCGCCGAAGCGGCGCCGATATCGTGACCCACGATCTTGCCGCTCTGCTTCGCGAAGGGAGCCCGGCGCGGCAGAGACTTCTTTGACCGTTTCCCAATCAATCATGCAACGTCGACCGCAAAACGCTTTGGAGGTCCGCTCGTGAGCGAATGGATTTTGATCTACGAGGGTTACGACCCCGGCATGGAGGGCAACCGCGAAACCCTTTGCGCTCTCGGCAACGGTTATATCGTCACCCGCGGCGCCGCCGCCGACTCGAAGGCCGACGAGGTGCATTACCCCGGCACCTATCTCGCCGGCGGCTATAACCGCCTCACCACCGAGATTGCCGGGCGCAAGATCGAGAACGAGGATCTGGTCAATCTGCCCAACTGGCTGCCGATCTCTCTCAAGATCGGCGAGGGCGATTGGATCTCCCCCGACAACATCGAGTATCTCGATTACCGCCAGGAGCTCGACCTGCGCCAAGGCCTCCTGACCCGCACCACGCGTTTCCAAGACGGGGAGGGAAGGGTCACCCGCTGGGAGGAGAAGCGCATCGTCTCCATGGCCGACCGCCACCTCGCCGGGCTTTCGATCACCATGACCCCGGAGAACTGGTCGGGCGAAGCCACCATCCGCACCACTCTCGATGGCGGCGTGACCAATTGGGGCGTGCCGCGCTACCGCTCGCTCAACGGGCAGCATTTGGAAACCCTGGAGCTCGGCCCCGACGACGGCGTGATCCTCACCTTGCGCAGCCGCATGGTGCAGGCGCGGCGCGAGATCGGACTTGCCGCCCGCACCCGGGTGGAGTGCGAGGGCATGGGCGTATCGCCGCAAACCCCCGCGACCGGCGAGGATGCGATTTGGGCCGACTATACGCTAGAGGCCAAGGCGGGCAGTCCGATCCATGTCGAGAAGACCGCCGCCTATTTCAATTCCAAGGACAACGCCATCTCCGAGCCGCTTCTGGAAGCGATCAAGCGCGTGCGCGCCGCGCCGCCTTTCGCCGAGCTTCTGATGGCGCATAGCCGGGCCTGGGATCACCTCTGGGAGCAATGCGATATCCGCGTGCAGACCAGTGAGCGCGGCCCCCAGCTCAAGCTTCGGCTGCACATCTTCCATATCCTGCAGACCGCCTCGCCCCACACCATCGGTACCGATGTCGGCGTGCCTCCGCGCGGCTGGCATGGCGAGGCCTATCGCGGCCACATCATGTGGGACGAGCTGTTCATCTTCCCCTATCTCGATCTGCGTCTGCCGCTGCTCACCCGCGAGCTTTTGCTCTATCGCTTCCGGCGTCTGCAGGAGGCGCGCCACGCGGCCAAGGAAGCCGGATTCCGCGGTGCCATGTTCCCCTGGCAGAGCGGTTCCAACGGCCGCGAGGAAAGCCAGCGCATCCACCTCAATCCCGTCTCCGGCGATTGGATTCCCGACAATTCCTGGCGTCAGCGCCATGTCGGCGCCGCCATCTGCCGTAATATCTGGCAGTTCTACCAGACCACCGAGGATCGCGATTTTCTGATCGATTGCGGCGCCGAGCTGTTCTGCGAGATCGCGCGCTTCTGGTCGAGCCTCGCCAAGCTGCGGCCCGACGGGCGTTTCGATATCAACGGCGTGATGGGACCGGACGAATTCCATACCGCCTATCCGGACGCCGATCCCTCCATCGGCGGCGGGCTCAACAACAATGCCTACACCAACATCATGGTGTCCTGGATTTTGACCCGCGTCTTCGACGTGCTCGATCTTATGCCGGCCGATCAGCGCCGCCGCCTGTGCGAGCGCCTGCATCTGGAC
Organism: Methyloligella sp. GL2; assembly: GCF_013341275.1. Classification (GTDB taxonomy): domain Bacteria; phylum Pseudomonadota; class Alphaproteobacteria; order Rhizobiales; family Methyloligellaceae; genus Methyloligella. Next base: position 2,574,713 of record NZ_CP054476.1, on the reverse strand, counting down.
CAGGAGGAGCTCGACCGCTGGCGCGATATCAGCACCAATCTGGTCGTGCCGTTCCAGGACGGCGTGATCAGCCAGTTCGAAGGCTACGAGAAGCTGCAGGAGTTCGACTGGGAAGGCTATTCCGAGAAATACGAGGATATGCAGCGGCTCGACCGCATCCTCGATGCGGAAGGCAAGGACCCCAACGACTACAAGGTCTCCAAGCAGGCCGACCTGCTGATGATCTTCTACCTGTTCAGCCGCGAGGAACTGGAGGAGATCTTCCACCGGCTCGGCTATCCGTTCTCGCCGGATCTGATCTTCAAGAACATCCAATATTACATGTGCCGCACCTCGCACGGCTCCAGCCTGAGCTGGATCACCCATGCCTGGATTCTGGCCCGTGCCGACCGCCAGCGCTCCTGGCAATTGGTGCAGTCCGCGCTCAACACCGATATCGCCGACATCCAGGGCGGCACCACCGCCGAGGGCATTCATCTGGGCGCCATGGCCGGCACCGTCGATATCTTCCAGCGCTGCTATACCGGGCTCGAAGCCCGCGCCGGCATTTTGATGTTCAATCCGCGTCTGCCCGAAGAGGTGCAGGAGCTCGAGGTGACCTTCCGCTACCGGCGCCACATCCTCGACGTCAAAGTGACCCAGCACCACCTGTCCGTTTCCAGCCGTCCCACCACGGCCGATCCGATCACCCTGGGCTATCGCGGCCAGATCCGGCCGATCAGTCCGGGGCAAAGTTTCGATGTCGAGCTGGTCGAGGAGTACAAGCCCGACCGGCCCGAGCGAGAACGTGAACAAGAAAAAGCCGCGAAAATCCGCGGCTGTGATCCTGAGGAGGAAGAAGCCGCATGAACGATCAGTCTCTCGTCATCCCGCTGTCTGAGATCGCCCGGAGCGATGTCGCAAAAGTCGGCGGTAAGAATTCATCATTGGGCGAGCTGATCGGCCATTTGCAGAAAGAAGGCATCAACGTCCCCGGCGGTTTCGCCACCACGTCGGACGCCTTTTGGATGTTCATCAAGGAGAACCGCCTGCATGAGACCATCGCCGCGGAGGTCGCCAAGCTGGGCGACGATCTGGGCACTTTGGCCGAGGTCGGCAGCGCCATCCGAAAATCCATTCTCGATGCGCCGTTCCCGCCCGCTCTGAAAGACGCGATTCTCGGCACTTATGACGAGATGCGTGACCGCGGCGACCGTACCGTCGCGGTGCGCTCCTCCGCCACCGCCGAGGATCTGCCCGAGGCGAGCTTCGCCGGTCAACTTGAGTCCTATCTCAATATCGAGGGCGAGGAGGCGCTGCTCGATGCTTGCCGCAAATGCTATGCCTCGCTGTTCACCGACCGGGCCATCAGCTATCGCGAGAACCACGGCTTCGACCATCTCCAGGTCGCCGTCTCCGTCGGCGTGCAGAAGATGGTGCGCTCCGATCTCGCCTCTTCCGGCGTGATGTTCTCCATCGACACCGAGACCGGCTTCCCCCGCTCGATCCTGATCACCGGCGTCTGGGGGCTCGGCGAGACCATCGTGCAAGGCATGGTCGATCCCGACGAGTTCCAGGTCTACAAGCCGTTCCTCGACCGCGAAGACCTCACCCCGATCATCCACAAATCCCTCGGCGTGAAGCGCTCCAAGATGATCTACGCCAAGCAGGGCTCCACCGTGGTGGTGGAGACCGAGCGCGATGAGCGCCGCCGCTTCGTGCTCGACGACGACGAGATCCTGACGCTCGCCCGCTGGGCCGCCACCATCGAGCGCCATTACGGCTGCCCCATGGATATGGAATGGGCCAAGGATGGTGAGACCGGCGAGCTCTACATCGTCCAGGCTCGGCCCGAGACGGTGCAGTCCCGCCGCGAGGCGAGCGCGCTGCATACCTACAAGCTGAAGGGCAAGGGCGAGTTGCTGTTCTCCGGTCTTGCCATTGGCGATGCTATCGGCGCCGGCAAGGTCTGCAAGCTGCAAAGCCCCGACGAGATCGAGAGCTTTCCCCGCGGTGCCGTGCTGGTGACCGCCACCACCGGCCCCGACTGGGTGCCGATCATGACCCGCGCCGCCGCCATCATCACCGATCACGGCGGCCGCACCAGCCATGCCGCCATCGTCAGCCGCGAGATCGGTTTACCCGCCATCGTCGGGGCAGGGGATGCCACCAAGCGCCTGGAGGAGGACCAGCCGATCACCGTCTCCTGCGCCGAAGGCAGCGAAGGCCATGTCTATGAGGGCATCGCCGAGTTTGAGAAGATCGAAATCGAGATCGCCGACATCCCCGAGACCCGCACCAAGGCGATGCTCAATCTCGCCGATCCGGCCGGCGCCTTCCGCTGGTGGCGGCTTCCCGCCGACGGTGTGGGGCTGGCCCGCATGGAGTTCATCATCGGGCGGCATATTCAGATCCACCCCATGGCGCTGATCCGCTTCGACGAGGTGGAGGACGAGGCGGCCAAGACACAGATCGCCAAGCTGACCCGCGGCTACCCGTCCAGGGAAGAGTATTTCATCGATAAGCTCTCCCGCGGTATGGCCCGCATCGCCGCCGCGCATCACCCGAACCCGGTGATCGTGCGCATGAGCGACTTCAAGACCAACGAATATGCCGATCTTCTCGGTGGCGCCCAGTTTGAGCCCCATGAGGAGAACCCGATGCTCGGCTGGCGCGGGGCGAGCCGCTATTACGACCCGGCCTATCGCGAGGGCTTCGGCTTGGAATGCCAGGCCCTGGCTCGTGCCCGCAACGAGATCGGCATGGACAATATCGTGATGATGATCCCGTTCTGCCGCACCCTGGCCGAGGCCGATAAGGTGATCGCCGAGATGGCCAAGCATGGGCTGGAGCGCGGCAAGGATGGGCTGAAGCTTTACGTCATGGCCGAGATCCCCGCCAACGTGAAGCTGGCCGAGAAATTCGCCGAGCGCTTCGACGGCTTCTCTATCGGCTCCAACGACCTCACCCAGCTCACCCTCGGCGTCGACCGCGACAGCGACCGGCTGACCGATCTGTTCGACGAGCGCAACGAGGCGGTGCTCGCCATGATCGAGGAGCTGCTGGAGAAGGCCCAGAAGACCGGCTCCCATACCGGGCTGTGCGGCCAGGCGCCGAGCGATCACCCCGAGTTCGCCCGCTTCCTGGTCGAGAAGGGGATCGATTCCATGTCGGTCAGTCCCGACCGTTTCGTGCGGGTAAAGGAGCAGATCGCCGCCGCCGAGGCCCATCTCGGCATCGCGCCCGAAAAATAACGGAAGCGAGCGCGCGGCTATGTCCCGAACCGGAGCATTGACACAAGCACCACCGGCGCCAAGCTGATAGTCGCGCGCTTCGGCGTCCGCAGGGCTGCCCACCTGAGAGTAACAGCCGGAAACATGCAGGATCGAACCGTCGACGAAGGAGACGATAAGCCTTATGCCGCCCCGCCCGCCGCGGTGCTGCAAGAGTTCGACGTCGATCCTGCCCAAGGCCTTTCCGATGCGGAGGCCGATCGGCGGCGGGAACGCTACGGTCCCAATACGCTGCGTCACGCGCCCAGGGTCTCGGCCTTCGAGATCTTCGTCGATCAGCTCAAAAGCCCGGTGGTCTGGCTGCTCGCCGCCGCCGCGGCGCTGTCCCTGATTCTCGGCGACATCACTGAATGCGTCGCCATTTTGCTGGTGCTGGTGATCAACACAGCCACCGGCTTCTTCTCCGAGATCCGCGCCGTGCGCTCCATGGAGGCGCTGCGCCAGCTCGGCGTGCAATCGGCGCAGGTGAGGCGCGACGGCGCCTTGCACCGCATTCCCGCCGAAGCCCTGGTGCCCGGCGATATCGTCTTCCTCGAAGCCGGCGATCTGGTCGCCGCCGATCTCCGCCTGGTCGAGGCGGCCAATGTCTGGTGCGATGAATCCACCATGACCGGCGAATCCGTGCCGGTGGAGAAATCCCTCGACCCCGTCCCGCCCGACACCATCCTCGCCGACCGCAACTGCATGCTGCACAAAGGCACCGCCCTGGTGCGCGGCACTGCCCTCGGCGTGGTCACTGCCACCGGCATGAAGACCGAGCTCGGCCGGATCACCGATCTGGTGCTCGAAGCCGAGCCGGAATCCTCGCCCCTGGACCGCAAGCTGCAGCAGCTCATGGGCCAGATCGTCTGGGTGGTCATCGTCATCGCCGCGCTCACCACCCTGGTCGGCGTGCTTGGCGGGCGAGATCTTCCCTTGATGATCGAGGCCGGCGTGGCACTGGCGGTCGCCGCCATGCCCGAAGGTCTCCCCATCGTCGCCACCATCGCGCTTGCCCGCGGCATGTGGCGCATGGCCCGCCGCAACGTGCTGGTGGAGCGGCTCTCGGCGGTGGAGACCCTCGGCTCCACCACGGTGATCTTCACCGACAAGACCGGAACCCTCACCGAAAACCGCATGACGGTGGAGGCGCTGTGGCTGCCGCGCGGCGAATACCGCATCGGTGACGGCGCCATCGCCGATGCCCACGGCAACGACGCCAGCGATGATCCGGCCCTGATCCGCGCCTTGCGCGTCGGCGTGATGTGCAGCAGCGCCAGCCTCGGCCAAGAGGGCAAGGACGAAGCCGGCGAGGAAGGGACCGGCGATCCCATGGAGCTGGCGCTTCTGCGCGCCGGCCGCATCGCCGGGCTGGAGCGCGATACGTTGCTCGCCGAGTGGCCCGAGATCGGCCAGGAGGCGTTTGACACCGCCACCAAGATGATGGCGACGGTGCATCACACCGACGGTGCGCTGGTGATGCTGGTCAAGGGTGCGCCGGAAGCCGTGCTCGGCGCCTCCACGGGCCAGCTCGGCGACAAGGCAGACCGCGTCAAGCTCGATCGCGGCTATTGGCTGGATGCGGCCGAGAAGATGGCCGAGCAGGGGCTTCGCGTCCTCGCCTTCGCCGAGAAAGAGACCGCCGATCCGGCGGCGACCGATTACGAAGATCTTCTCTTTATCGGTCTGATCGGCCTGCGCGATCCGCCCCGTGCCGATGCCCGCGACGCCATCCTCGCCTGCCGCGAGGCCGGCATCAAAGTCATCATGGTCACCGGCGATCACGCCGTCACCGGCCGCAAGATCGGCGAGGCGGTCGGCATTGCCGATTCCGCCACGCCCGCCGTCACCGGCAGCGAGCTGAAGCCGCTTGCCGAGCAGGACGAGGCCGAGCGCCAGGGCCTGCTCGCCACCCGCATCCTCGCCCGCGTTTCGCCGGAGCAGAAGCTCGACCTGATCACCCTGTATCAGTCGGAAGGCGAGATCGTCGCCATGACCGGCGACGGGGTGAACGACGCCCCGGCTCTTGAGAAGGCCGATATCGGCATCGCCATGGGCCAGCGCGGCACCGAGGTCGCCCGCGAGGCGGCCGATATCGTGCTGCGCGACGATGCCTTCTCCAGCATCGTCGCCGCGATCCGCGAAGGCCGGGTGATCTTCGGCAATATCCGCCGCTTCCTGCTCTATCTGCTCTCCTGCAATTTCAGCGAGGTCATGGTGGTGGCCCTGGCCATGCTCGCCGGCCTGCCCCTGCCGCTGCTGCCGCTGCAGATCCTGTTTCTCAACCTGGTCACCGACGTCTTCCCCGCCTTCGCGCTCGCCGCCGGCGAGGGCGAGAAGGACGTGCTGCAACAGCCGCCGCGCGATCCGCGCGAGCCGCTGCTCGCCCGCCGCCATTGGGGCTTCATCGTCTTCTATGGCGTGCTGCTCACCATCGCGACCTTGAGCGCGCTGCTGCTCGCCGAATACTGGCTGGAGCTGGAGGGCGATGCGGTGGTCACCGTCTCCTTCCTCACCCTCGGCCTCGGCCAGCTCTGGCATGTGTTCAACATGCGCGGCGCCAATGCCGGTGTGTTCCGCAATGCGGTGACCGCCAACCCTTATATCTGGCTGTCGCTGGAGCTCTGCGTCGGCCTGATCTTCCTGGCCATGCTGATTTCGCCGGTGGCGGAAGCCCTGCGGCTCGTCCATCTGGATGCCAAGGCCTGGGGGCTGGTGTTGGCCTGCAGCCTGGCGCCGCTCGTCGTCGGCAGCCTGGTGCATCCGGTTCTGCGCCTCTGGCGCAAGCGCCGCGGCTAGTGGCCGTGCAGGAACATCACGTAAGAGCTGAAGAGATAGACCGCGAGCAACGCCAGGCTGGCCCAGCCCACCGTGCCGGCCAGCCGCGTGCGCGGCTGGTAGAGCAGCGCCACGATCACGATACCGGTCATCACCACCGCCGCGAATGCCGTCACCGCATGGGTGGTTGAGGCGGCGGCGAGCAGCGGTCCGTCGCGATAGGCGATGTCGTCGATGCCGAGGATCAGAATGTCGAACAGGTTGCTGCCCAAGAGGCTCGCCATGCCCAGATCCGTGGCGCCCATGCGGTAGGCCGAAATTACCACCACCAGCTCCGGCACCGAGGTCGCCGCCGCGATCATCAGCGTGCCGACGAAGGTCGCCTGCAGTCCAAGCCGGTCGGCGATCTCCACGCCGATGAAGGGCAGCCAGATGCCCGCCGCCACCACGAACACTGCGGCGAGCAGATAGCGGCGGATCGCTTTGCCGAGCGTCGTGTCGGGATAGGTATCGATCGACAGCTCCTGCTGCCCGTGGCGCTGCTGATAGAGGAAGCTGGATCGCGTGGCGAAGAAATAGACCAGGATCAGCAGCGGCGTGGAGAAGCCGAAATGCCAGACCGTGGGCAGCAAGGTCTCCCGCTCGATCAAGAGCGAGGCGCCGGCGAAGCCGATCAGAATGGCGCCGAATCCGGCGCTCAGGATATGCCCCTGATCGGCGGTGGTGAAGAACGGCTCCTCCCGGTTCAGCGCATCCAGCAGCACCACCATGACCAGGTTGAACAGGCAGCTTCCCAGCGCATCGCCCACCGCGATATTCGGCGCGTTCGCCAGCGTCACAGCGCTCAGTCCGGTGAACAGCTCGGGCAGGGAGGTGGCCGTGGCCAACAGCACCAGGCCGATCCAGCTTCGCGAAATGCCCGATTTCGATGCGATCGCGTCGCCCTGCCGGCTCAACGCCGAGCCGGCGACGGCAATGACGCCGGCGCAGATCGCAAATTGGAGCAGAACGAAAATCATCTGCGCTGTCGAAGAATTCCAGCCCGGTCACGATGTCGGCCGGGTCCGGCAACGGAAACGGCGACGGCTCAACGATAGGGGCTTTGCCGGGCCATGTCACGGCGCCATGTCACGGAGCCATGACTCGGAGCCATGTCACGGCATCGCCGTATCGCGTCGGCATAATGAGATATGCCCAAATATCCCGGCGGGTTGATTGCCGCCGCCCGGTCCTCTAACCACGGGGCGCCATATCAACCTAGCGATCCGGGAAAGCGAGTCGTCGCGCCATGCCGTTCCTTCGAAATATCTGGGCTCTTCTGTTTGTCTTCATTCTTGCCGCCGGCCTCTCGGGCGCGGCCTTTGCACAAGACGCTGCCGCCCCGGCGCCAGCCGAGAATACGGCAGCGGCAAACGACACCGCCGCCGAACTGCCCCCGGCGGTCACCGACCCTTCCATCACCGGCGAGGTGCTGACCATCCGCCTCGTTCCCCTGACTAAGGAGGAACTCGTCGAGGTAGCTGCGAAATGGCAGAAGCTCGTCGAAGCCAAAACCACCGAGGTCTCCGATGCGCAGGTCGCGCTGCTCAGTCTGCAGGGCAAGCAGAAGGATGAGGCGCGCAAGCACCTGCTCGAGCGCGTTAACGAGCGCAATCAGTATCTCAAGAAGTTCGGCATCGTCGTCAATGCGCTGGAGCGTAAGGGGGGCAATGCCGAGACCATTGCTGACTACCGCACCTACGGCACCGCCATCGCGACGGAAGAGGCCCGCTCCAACGATTACCGCACCCTCTTCGCCCAGTTCCAGGGTTGGCTCGCTTCCGACGAGGGCGGTCTGCGGGTGCTTCGCTTCGTCATTGTGATCGCCGTCGCCTTCACCGCGCTTCTGATCATCGCGCGGCTGGTGCGCCGCTCCGTCGCCCGCTGGATCGGCCACGTCAAGAACCTCTCCAAGCTGCTACAGGCCTTCATCGTCACCGTGGTCTACTGGATCACCTTGGCCCTCGGCTTGATGATCGTCGTATCGATGCTCGGCGTCGATATCACCCCGCTCTTCGCCCTGATCGGTGGCGCCTCCTTCATCATGGCTTTCGCCTTCCAGGATACGTTGAGCAATCTCGCCGCCGGCCTGATGATCATGGTCTATCGGCCCTTCGATGAAGGCGATTATGTCGATGTCGGCGGCGTGGCCGGCACGGTGAAGGCGGTCAGCATCGTCGCCACCACGGTGACCACGCCCGACAACCAGATCATCGTCATTCCCAACAAGCAGGTCTGGGGCGAGGTCATCACCAATGTTACCGTCTCGCCGACCCGCCGCGTCGATCTCACTGCCGGCATTGGCTATGACGACGACATCGAGAAGGCGACGGAGGTGCTGGAGGAGACGGTCGCCGCGCACCCGCTGGTGCTCCAGGATCCGGCGCCGGTGGTCCGCGTTTCGGAGCTCGGCGACAACTCGGTCAATTTCATCGTCCGCCCCTGGGTGCGCGGCGCCGATTACTGGGCGGTGCGCTGGGATCTGACCCGGCAGATCAAGGAAGCCTTCGACAAGAACGGCATCTCCATCCCGTTCCCGCAGCGCGATATCCATGTCTACAACGCCTCGGCCCCCGAGCTTGCCGCGCCCGCGCCGTCCCATAAGACCCATGGCGGCTCCAAGCCCAATCCGACGCCGAAAAATCCCGCCGAGGCCGAAGCCCAGGGCGCCGAGGGCTATGAAGAAGACCAGCAATCCTAAGCGATAGGCCGCGCGCGTGGAGCTGACGCGCGCTCGCCTTTCGGCCTTCACCGCATCCGACCCGGCACGGGCGCGTCAGCAATGGCGCGCCCGTCCGCGCATTTGGCACCAATTGTCAATTACACGCCGGGTGTCACGCGTATCCTCAAGAGAACTTTTGCTGCGCTGAGGAGAAAATCTTCTCGGGAAGCAATATACGATAAGCAAAAATCCCGTCCGGTCGCCGATCGGTCGAGCATTCCCGTGTGTCTTGTTTCGGGTTGGCGTTCCAACCCGAAGTAACGCTGCGCGGGGAGCGGATAAGTCGTGCAGGGTGAAGAAATATAAGGAGTGTGGATCAGTGTCGGTTTGCAGGAGCTTGAGTAAAAATTTGGGCAAATCTCTCGTCGCGGGGCTTTTTCTAAGCCTTGCCGGTGCAGCGTCGGCCCAGGCCGGAAGTTTGAATCTTCTAACCTGGGAAGGCTATGCCGACGACAGCTTCGTCAAGCCGTTCGAGGAAGACACGGGCTGCTCGGTCGACGCCGTCTATGTCGGCTCCAATGACGAGTTCTTCGCCAAGCTGATGGGTGGCGGCGGCGCTTACGACCTGATCTCCCCCTCCAACGACACCACCATGAAGCTGATCGATGCCGGTCTCGTCGATCCGGTCGATATGAGCAAGGTGCCGGCCTCGAAGGAGTTCTTCGAGACCTTCGAATCTCCCGCCTGGCTGAGCAAGGACGGCAAGACCTACGGCGTGCCTTACGCCTGGGGCATCATCCGTATCATCGTCGATGCCGATGCGGTCGACGGCACCCCGGACAGCCTCGCCTTTCTTTGGGATCCGAAGTTCAAGGGCAAGCTCGCCATGTGGGACGATATCGAGACCGTCTACACCGCGGCCCGCTATCTCGGCATCGAAGACATCTACGACATGGATGACGAGCAGCTCGCCAAGGTGAAAGAGGCGCTGCTGGAGCTGAAGCCCAACATCCGCAAATACTGGTTCACCACCTCCGAGATGGGCACCTTGATGCAAGGCAAAGAGGTGGTCGGAGGTAACTCCTGGGAAGAGACCCTCCTCAAATTGAAAGAGGACGGCCGCGACATCATCGATGTCGACCCGAAGGAAGGCCGCGGCGGCTGGAGCGATAGCTGGATGATCGCCAAGGGCGCCTCCGAGAACGAGTGCGTCTACAAATGGCTCGACTACGTCTCGACCGCCAAGGTCCAGGCGCTCGGCCACAAGGTCACCGGCTTCGGCTATGCCAACAAGAACCTCGTCGGCGAGCTCACCCCGGAAGAGAAGGAGTCCTTCGAGACTCTCGGCATGAGCGATCCGGAGACCTTGAAGACCGTCAGCTGGTGGCAGCCGGTCAAGCAGCGCGCGAAATACCTGGAAATCTGGAACCAGGTCAAAGCTGCACAGTGACGTCTCTCGGGGCGCGGGGGCGCGCGTAATAGCGCTCCCGCGCCTCACCCCTTTCACCAGACGGGTCCGGTTCATGTCCTATATTGATATTCGCAAGCTCAGGAAGTCCTACGGCGCTGGGCTCAAGCCGGCGGTCGACGGGATCGACCTCTCCATCGATCGCGGCGAGTTCGTCACCCTGCTTGGCTCTTCCGGCTGCGGCAAGACCACCACCTTGCGCTGCATCGCCGGGCTGGAGCGGCCCGATAGCGGCGAGATCCTGCTCGACGGCAAGGACATCACCTACGATCAGCCCTCGGAACGCGACATGCGCATGGTGTTCCAGGACTATGCGCTGTTCCCCAACCTCACCATCGCCGACAATGTTGCCTTCGGCCTTCGGCTAAAGCGCTATCGCGGCAGATATACCCCGGAGCAGGTGAAGCGGCGCATCGGCGAATATCTCGATCTCGTCCATCTTGCCGATCATGGCGGCAAGAAACCCCATCAGCTTTCCGGCGGCCAGAAGCAGCGCGCCGCGCTGGCCCGCGCCCTGATCACCGAGCCGGATATCGTGCTGTTCGACGAGCCGCTCGGCTCGCTCGATGCGAATTTGCGCAAGGCCATGCAGATCGAGATCAAGCGCATCCACCGCCAGCTCGGCAAGACCTTCATCTACGTCACCCACGACCAGGAAGAGGCCATGGCCATGAGCGACCGCATCGTGGTGATGAATGGCGGCCGGATCCTGCAGGTGGCCTCGCCGGAAGAGATTTACGCCGCGCCCAATTGCCAGTTCGTCGCCCGCTTCATCGACCGTGCCAATGTGCTCTCCGGCATCGTGGTCTCGACCGAGGGCGGACAGACTCAGGTGCGTCTTGGCGACGGACAGATCCTCCGCTGCGAGGGCAATGGCGTTGCGGCCGGCTCGACGGTCGGCGTCATGATGCGGGCCGACCGCATCAACATCGCCGGCGGCCCCGTGGACGGCATGAACATGCTGAAAGGCATGCTGGCCGAACGCCTGTTCCTCGGCGCCAAGCATGAATTCGTCGTCGATCTGGCCGGCGAGGCGGGCCAGCTCAATGTCTTCGAGCAGGAGATGCCCGACGGTCTCGGCGGCGAGGTGATGCTCTCCGTCTCGCCGCAAGACGTGCGGCTTCTGGCGGAGTAGGGGCGTGACCGATTTGACTGCCGACACTTACCTGCCGAGCGAAGGCGAATCCGGCCTGAAGCGCGCCAAGCGCATCGACCGCCGGCGCATGCTGTTCTGGGTGCTGCCGCCGACGCTGTGGTTCTTCGTCTTCATGATCATCCCCTATGGGATGCTGTTCTATTACAGCCTCGGCTCGGTGGATTACGTCACCTTCACGCCGGGCCTGTCACCGGCCAATTTCATCAAGGTGTTCACCACCGAGCCCTATCTCGGTGTGATGCTCCTGTCGGCGAAGCTCGGCCTGTTCACTGCCATCTTCTCCGCGATCATCGGTTATCCGCTGGCGTTTTATCTGGCCTTCCATGCGCCCGAGACGGTGAAGCGGTTCGTCTATCTTCTGGTCATCGTGCCGTGGTGGGCGTCCTATCTGGTGAAGGCCTATGCTTGGAAGACCATCCTCGGCACTGGCGGCATTCTCAACACCATGCTGATCGGCGCCGGCATCATCGACGAGCCGCTGACCATCTTCCTCTATAACCAGTTCAGCGTGACGCTGACTCTGGTCTATATCTTCACGCCCTTCGCGGTGCTGTCGATCTACGCCCAGCTGGAACGCATCCCGACATCGCTGATCGATGCGGCGCTGAATGCCGGCGCAACGCGCTGGGAGGTGTTCCGGAAGGTGGTGTTCCCGTTGAGCATCCCCGGCATCCTGGCCGGCGCGGTGATCACCTTCTCTCTGGGCTTCGGCGATTTCGTCGCCCCGGTCCTGGTCGGCGGTCCGAGCTCGCTGATGATCTCCAACATCGTCATCAATCTTCTGGGCGTCGCCTTCGACTGGCCCATGGCGGCGGCAATCGGCCTGGTGGTGATCACGCTTGGCCTGGCGCTGATCTCGGTCGCCCATTACCTGGAGCACCGCTTCCAGCACCGGCTGTGAGCTAAGGAGCCTCGATCATTATGCGTGCCTTCGGAAACAAAGCCCTCGTCACCATCCTCGGCCTGGCAGTGCTGTTTTTCCTCTACGCGCCGCTCTTCACCATGGCGGTGTTCTCCTTCAACGACAGCAATTACACCGGGCTGCCGTTCAACGGCTTCACCCTGGAATGGTACGCCAAGGTGTTTGCCAACGAGCAGATCATCCGCTCCTTCGGCGCCTCGGTTTTCGTCGCCGTCGGCGTGGTGATCTTGAGCGTGACCTTCGGGCTTCCGGCCGCCATCGCGCTCGACCGCTACGACTTTCCCGGTAAGGCCTGGTTCCGGCGCATCGTGATGCTGCCCATCGTGCTGCCCGGCGTGATCACCGGTGTGGCGCTGCTCAGCTTCTATGTCGCTATCGGCCTCAACCTGTCGCTCTACACCATCATGCTGGGGCAGGGCACGGCGCTGATCTGCATCACCGCAACGGAGGTTTTCGCCAGGCTGCAGCAGCTCGGCCGCAGCACCAGCGAGGCGGCGGTCAATCTCGGCGCCAACGAGCTCGAGGTGTTCTGGAAGGTGACGTTGCCCAACATCAAATCGGCGCTGCTCGGCGCCATGCTGATCGCCTTCTCCATCTCCTTCGACGAAATCGCGGTCACCTATCTGCTGACCGGGCGAGAGAACACCTTGCCGATGACCTTGTGGTCGATGCTGCGCCGCGAAGCGACCCCGGAGGTCAACGCCATCGCCACCCTCGTGGTCGTGCTCTCGGTGGTGCTGATCGTGCTCGGCTTCGCCATCTCGCGCAGCCGCAATGCGCTCGCCGATACCGGCGAGGCGGCGCTCTAGCGGATCAAGACTTTCCAAGGAGGTGAGGGGGGCTCCGGCGTTTTGCCGGGCGCCCCTCAGTGCTGGGCGAAGGACCGGCTGTCCAGGAACTGGAACAGCGCCTCGGACCCCGCATTGTCCTGGTTCAGATCGCCGGTGGCGATCTCCCGGAACCGCGCTGGCGTCTCTGCGGCCAGATTCTTGAAGCTGCGGGCAAAGGCACTCGTCTCGCTATAGCCGAGATGATAGGCGATTTCCGGGATCGGCAGGCTGGTTAGCGCCAGCATGCATTTGGCGATCTCCATTCGCACCGTATTGCGCAGGCCGATATAGTTGACGCCATGCTCCGACAGCTTGCGCTGGAAGCTGCGCTGGCTCATGCCGAAATCGATCGCCGCCAGATGGATGTCGGTGCTCGACGAATTGCACAGCGCCGAGGTGATCCAGCCCTTCACGCTGGTGGCGAAATCCGTGTGGGACGTCTTGTGCTGCAGCGTCTCGCGCAGCTCCTCCTCGAGCGCGCGATGCAGCATCGGGTCGGCATAGGCGCTCGGCTTCTCCAGGCAATCGGCGGGAAACAGGATCGCGTTGTCGCGCCGCTCGAACCGCATCGGGCAGGAGAATTGCTCGATATAGGAGGAAACGTCGTCGCCGCCGGAATGGGCGAGCTCGACGCAAGACGGCCTCCAGCCTTTGCCCAGCACCGCCTCGAACATCGAGCACAGCACCGCCTCGGTGAAATTGGCGTCCTGGATCCGGTGCTTCACCGTGTGGTCCTGGATGAAATAGGAAAACCGCGCCAGGTCGCCGCTCACCGACAAGCCGCACACCGTATTGGTCTGCAGCGTCGGGAAATAGCGGATGAATTGCTCGATCCCGGCGCCGAGGGTCGGGGCCGTCAGGAAGATCTGGTTGACCGCGCCCAGCGACCCGAAGTCGAAGCTCTTGCCCAGCTTGGCCCCGAAGGCCGGATCGTTCTTGTGCTCCGACACCATTTCCAGGATCGAGGTGAAGGAGAGCAGCGGCAGAAAATGCGATTGCCCGTAGAGCGAGGCATTGCCGATCCCGGCCCGCGCCGAGACTTCTTGCGGGTCCATGCCGCGCATGTCGATCGTCGCCAGAACGCCATCCAGAATGGCGGTGGAGATCACGCTGGAGTTTTCCATGGCCCGGGCTCCCTCTAGGCTCTTTGGCTTTGAAGTAGCAAGCGCCATGCCAGTGCTTCCCGGCGGGGCCGATGCGATGCCGCGCGGCGGCGTCCGGAGTGGCAAGAACCCGATAAATCCCAACGCTCTCAGCGGTGACGGTGAGCCCTAGCCTCGCCCTTCAGGCGTGCCCGGCACCGCATCGCAAATAGGGCCGCCCGTTCCCAAGGAATAAGCAGAGCCTGGCGCGAAAGCAGGCAGCTTCGCCGCCCCGCCGGCGCCGCTCTCGTTTGGCGTGCAATGTCAATTACAGCGCGGCGCCCCGAACCGATAATTCCCCTCAAGACTGAGCGGCGAGCGCCTGCCGCGCTTGCCGGATAGATGTGGGACGGGCCCGCGGCCAAACGCGATGCCGCGGGCGTTGTAAGGGAAGCATGGCGCTATGTTGGAGACTTGCTGCAAATCGACTGAATCGGAAGGCCCGGAAGAGGCGGTGGCGCATCCGCTACAGCCGCTGACACCGGCGGAGATCAAGAAGGCCGCCGAGATCGTGAGCGCCAACGCGCCTTATGGTGAGGATACGCGCTTCGAGACCATCGAGCTGATGGAGCCGGAGAAGAGCTTCATCCGCAGCTTCAAGCCGGGCATGCCGATCCCCCGTCAGGCGCGGGTCAACGTGTTCAGCGCCGCCGAGGTGGCGGTGACCAAGATGGTCGTCGATCTGAATAGCGGCGAGGTGGTTTCGTCCATTCCGCAGCCTGGCCGCCGCCCGATGATCCAGCTGGAGCAGTTCCTCGCCATCGAGGATATCGTCCGCTCCGATCCGCGCTTCATCGAGGCCTGCGCCAAGCGCGGCATCACCGATATGGAGACGGTCTGCGTCGATCCCTGGTCGGCCGGCAATTTCGGCCTGGAGGACGAGGAGGGCCGCCATCTTTGCCACGTCTTCTCCTGGGTACGTCTGCGCGATAACGAGAATTTCTACGCTCACCCCATCGAGGGCGTGAATGCCGTCGTCGATCTCATCTCCTCGGAGGTGATCCGCGTCGACGATTACGGCGTCACCCCGATCCCCATGGGCGAGTTCAACTACGAGCCGCAATTCCTAGATCAGCTTCGGCCGAAGACCAAGCCCATCAATGTGGTCCAGCCCGAGGGCGTGAACTTCACCTTCGAGGACGGCAAGATCGTCTGGCGCGACTGGTCCCTCGTCATCGGCTTCAACGCCCGCGAGGCAGTGACCTTGCACGACATTCAGTTTGCCGGACGCCCCGTCGTTCACCGCGCCTCGCTGGTGGAGATGACGGTGCCCTACGGTTCGCCCGATAATGGCCATTTCCGCAAGCATGTCTTCGATGTCGGCGAATACGGTGTCGGCAAGCTCGCCAACTCGCTGGAGCTCGGCTGCGACTGTCTCGGCGTGATCAAATATCTCGACGTCCACATGAACACCATGGACGGCGAGCCCTGGTCGATCCCGAAAGCCATCTGCATCCACGAGGAGGATACCGGCATCGCCTGGAAGCACACCGATTTCCGCACCGAGCGGGTCGAGGTGCGCCGCGGCGCCAAGCTGGTGATCTCCTCCATCTGCACCGTGGGCAACTACGACTACGCCCTCTACTGGTATCTCCATACCGATGGCCGCATCGAGTTCGAGGTGAAGGCGACCGGCGTCATCAACACCGTCGCCTGCCTTCCCGGCCAGCCGCCGAAATACGGCCGCGAGGTGATGCCGGGCGTGGTGGGCCAGATCCATCAGCACATCTTCTGCGCCAGGCTGGACCTGGCTATCGACGGCGACGAGAACAGCTTCGTGGAGTGCAACACCTACGCCGAGCCACTCGGGCCGGAGAACCCTTACGGCAACGCCTTCTACGAGGAAGAGACCGTCATCAGAAACGAGAACGAGGCGGCGCGGCGCATCAACACGCCCTCGCAGCGCTACTGGAAGTTCATCAATCCCAACAAGAAGAACTTCACCGGCACGCCGACCGCCTACAAGCTGGAGCCCTCCAGCTGCGTGACGCCGTTCGTCGATCCGAACTCCTATTCCGGCCAGCGGGCGAACTTCGTGCAGAACCACGTCTGGGTCACGGCCTTCGATTCCGAAGAGCGCTACCCCGCCGGCGAGTTCATGAACCATTCCGACGGCACCGAGGACCTCGCCGAGTTCGCCGCCAAGGGGCGCTCCATCGAGAACACCGACATCGTGCTGTGGCACGTCTTCGGCCTGCACCATTCGGTGCGCGTGGAGGACTTTCCGGTCCAGCCCTGCATCTCCACCGGCTTCATGCTGATGCCGACCGGCTTCTTCGACGGCAATCCGCTGATCAACCTACCGCCGGACGTCAATGAGGGAAGCTGCAACGCCAAGGTCTGATCATTCGGAGAACGCTGTGAGGAGAAGCCGGCATGGATAGCGGCGTCGCGCTTATAGGCGGTCTGCTGATCGGCTTCTCCGGCAGCGCCCATTGCGCTGGCATCTGCGGCGGCATCTCCAGCTCGCTCTATCTGGCCACCACGCCGGACGGGGCGGGCGTTGCGGAGCGGACCTCGACTCTCGCCTTGCTGCAATTCGGCCGGGCCTTGAGCTATGTCATCGCCGGGGCCGCGGTCGGCGCTGCAGGCGCTGGCATCGGCGAGCTGGCCGCCATGGCCGGCGCCCAGAGCGTGCTGCGCTACGTGGCGGCGGGAATGCTGATCTGGGTCGGGCTGTCCATTTGCGGCGTTCTGCCGGGCGCCAGCCGCTTCGATTCCCTGCTCGCCTCCCTCACGGCAAACGTCGCCCGCATCCCGAAACCCTATGCCGGTCTCTCGCCGCTCGCCGCCGGCCTGCTCTGGGGCTTCGCCCCCTGCGGCATGGTCTATAACGCGCTGCTCCTATCCATGGCCGGCGGCTCGGCGCTTGGCGGGGCGGAGCTGATGACCGGCTTTGCCCTCGGCACCATGCCGTCCATCGCCGCCACCACCTTCGGCGCCACCAGCCTCGCCGGGCTTGCCCGCAGCGTCCGCAGCAAGCCCTGGCTGCGCGTCACCATGGGGCTGAGCCTCGTCGGGCTCGCCATTTTTACCGTCTTCCAATCCGCCGATATGGCCTATTGCTTCAGCGGCTAAGCGCCGGCCACGAACGATTCAGCGCCTGGCGCGTTGGATAAACCAGCCACGCACACCGGAAAATTTCGGCTGCCGGTAAGCAAATCGCGCGCTTTGCTTGTGCCCATCGCTATTGTCCCGCTAGTCTTGCGCCATGTCCGTTTTGTCTGTGCCGGTCGGGTTCGGTTCCACCGGTGAGTCCTGGGAAGATTTAATCGGCGAGGCCATCAGCCTCCGCCGTCATCTCCACCGCTACCCCGAGCTGACCTGGCAGGAAGAAGAGACGGCGCTCTTCATCCGAAAATGCCTCGATCTGCTCGATATCCCTTGGCGCGAATGCGCCCGCACCGGAACGGTGGCGATCCTGGCCAAGGACGCGCCGGGCCGCCATATCGCGCTGCGCGGCGATATTGATGCGCTGCCGATTCCCGAGAAAGGCCAGCACGACTGGGTCTCCACCCGCGATGGAAAGATGCATGCCTGCGGCCATGACGGCCATACCGCAACCCTGCTGGCGGCCGGCGCTTGGCTGAAGCAGCACGAGGATAAGCTGCCCGGCCCGGTCACCTTGCTGTTCCAGCCGGCGGAGGAGGGCGGTCACGGTGCCAAGGCGATGATCGAGGATGGCGCGCTGGAGGGCGTCGACGTCGTGTTTGGCTGGCATAACTGGCCGGCCATTCCCTTCGACCATGCCGTCTGCCCCGACGGTCCGGTGATGGCGGGCAACGCTACCTTCCGCATCACGCTGGGCGGCGTCGGCGGCCATGCCAGCCAGCCGGAGAGCTGCCGCGATCCGGTGCTTGCCGCTTCGGCCATCACGCTGAACCTGCAGCAGATCGTCAGCCGCCGCTTACCGCCGCAGCACGAGGCAGTGGTCAGCGTCACCTCCATCGAGGCACCGAGCCTCGCTACCGTGATCCCCGAAAAGGCGGTGATCGGCGGCAGCATCCGCTTTGCCCGCAGCGCCGACCGCGATGTGATTTTCGGGCTGATCGACGAGATCGCCTCCGATACCGCCAGGAGCTATGGCGTCGAGGCTACGGTCGAGCCTTTCACCCGCTACGATGCCACCGTCAACCACCCCGCCGCGGCGGCCGAGATGCGCGAAGCCCTGGCCGAGGAGCTGGGCGAGCCCTGGCAGGCGGCGATCCCGCTGCCCATCATGGCCTCGGAGGATTTCAGCTATTACTTGCAGGCGCGCCCCGGCGCGTTTGCGCTGATCGGCGCCGATGACGGGGCGGGCCATGCCCATCCCTGTCACAGCCCGTATTACGATTTCAACGACCGGCTTATTCCCGTCGTGGCGCGACTTTACGCACGCCTCGCCGGGGTGCCTCTGACGGGGACGTCGGATAGCCCTTCGTCACGCGCACAAGCCGAGGCCTGAGTTTTATGGAAGAGACTGCCTAGTAGGAGAAATAGATGACGGATGTGTTCGATGAATGGGAATCCGACGTACGCGGCTATAGCCGTATCTACCCGACGGTGTTCAAGTCGGCATCGAATGCACGCCAGACCGATGAGGGCGGCCGCTCCTATATCGATTTCTTCGCCGGCGCCGGCGTCCTGAATTTCGGCCACAACAACGAGCGCATCAAGCGCGCCGTTATCGACTTCCTGGAGAAGGACGGGCTGGTGCACAGCCTCGACATGTCGACCACGGTGAAGCGCGATTTCATGCAGGCCTTCATCGATTCGATCATGAAGCCCCGCGGCATGAGATATAAGCTGCAATTCACCGGCCCCACCGGCACCAATGCGGTGGAGGCGGCCTTGAAGCTGGCCCGCCGCGTCACGGGGCGCAGCACCGTGATCGCCTTCACCCATGGTTTCCACGGCATGACCTTGGGCTCCCTCGCCTGCACCGCGAATTCCTACTTCCGCAATGCCGCCGGCGTCTCCCTCGATAATGTGCAGCGGCTGCCCTTCAATCGCTCCCTGCAGGAGGTCTCGGCCGCGTACGCCGATGCCTCCTCCGGCTACGAGCCGCCCGCCGCCGTGCTGGTGGAGACCATCCAGGCCGAGGGCGGGGTGAATGTGGCGAGCGCCGAATGGCTGCGCGAGCTGCAAGCCTTCGCGCAGAGTCGCGGCGCGCTGTTCATCGTCGACGATATCCAGGCCAGCTACGGCCGCACCGGCTCCTATTTCAGCTTCGACGGTATGGATCTCGATCCCGACATCATCTGCCTTGCCAAGGGGCTTGGCGGGCTCGGCACGCCGATCGCCATGAACATGGTCAAGCCCGAGCACGACAAGCATTGGTCCCCCGGCGAGCATACCGGCACCTTCCGCGGCCAGGGCATCTCCTTCGTCGCCGGCCGCGAGGCCTTGCGCTATTTCGAGGATGACAGCTTCATGGACGAGGTGAAGCGCAAGGGCGCCCATATCGCCGAACGGCTGAATGCCATCGCCGCAAGCCATTCCGGCCGCGGGTTTGAGGTGCGGGGCAGGGGCATGATGCAGGCGATCGATACACAGGATGGTGAGATCGCCAAGCAGATCGTCGCCCGCTGTTTCGAGAGCGGACTTTTGATTGGCGGTTGCGGCCCGGCCGGCCGGGTGCTGAAGCTGATCCCGCCGCTGACCATTCCGGATGAGGATCTCGATGAGGGACTCGATATCCTCGAAGCGTCCACCCAATCCCTCGCGGAGGCAGCATGAGCATGAGAAACCGTGACGACATGACATTTCCCGCTGAGGAGTATCGCCGTCGGCTGAACGATCTTCGCGGGCGCATGGAGGAGCGGCTACTCGATGCGGTGATCATCACCGATCCGGAGAACATCATGTATCTCACGGATTACCAGACC
Organism: Methyloligella sp. GL2; assembly: GCF_013341275.1. GTDB lineage: Bacteria > Pseudomonadota > Alphaproteobacteria > Rhizobiales > Methyloligellaceae > Methyloligella. The sequence continues at coordinate 2,554,598 of NZ_CP054476.1, read as the reverse complement.
ACCGGCTACTCCTTCTTCCAGGCCCTCGTCGTGCCGCTGGAGGGCGAGTGCTACATGGTCACCCGCCAGATGGAGGAGTCCAACGTCTATGCCCGCACCTGGGTGACCAAGACCCGGCCCTATGCCGATAACGGCGACGCCATCCAAAGCCTGGTGGAGAGCCTGAAGAGTGCCGGCCTCGCTTACGCCACCGTCGGCTATGAGCGGAACAGCTACTTCTTTCCGGCCTATCAGCAGGACCGCGTGCGCAGCGCCTTCACCGACGGCAAGCTGCTCGACTGTTTCGGCATCGTCGAGGAAGGCCGCATCCAGAAATCGCCGGCCGAGATCGCGATCATGAAGAAGGCGGCCATCGCCGCCGAGGCCGGCATGCGCGCCGGGATCGAGGCCTGCGTTCCCGGCGTCACCGAGAACGAGATCGGCGCCGCCATCTCCGAGGCGATGTTCCGCGCCGGCGGCGAGCCGCCCGCGGTGATGCCTTACGTCACCTCCGGCCCGCGCTCGATGATCGGCCATGCCACCTGGGAAGGCCGCGTGGTGCAGCCGGGCGAGCATGTCTTCATGGAGGTCGGCGGCTGCTATCGCCGCTACCACGCCGCCTTGATGCGCACCGTGGTGCTCGGCGAGCTCACCCCGTCGGTGAAGAGCGCCGAGTGGCACATGCTGGAAGCGCTGAAGGAGGTGGAGAAGGCGATCCGTCCCGGCCTGACCGTCTCCGATGCCGACAATATCGTCCGCGACATCATCTGCCATGGCGATCACGGCGGCACCTTGATCACCCGCTCCGGCTATTCCATCGGCATCGCCTTTCCGCCGAGCTGGGACGAGGGCTATATCCTCAGCCTGATGCAGGGCGATTCCACGACGCTGAAGGAAGGCATGACCTTCCATCTGATCCCCTGGATCTGGGGCGTCGACGGCAACAAGACCATGGGCATCTCCGACACCATCCATGTGACGGCCGATGGCTGCGAGTCCTTCTTCACCCTGGCGCGGGAGATCGTATCCAAGCCTTCGGCAGCGGCGGAGGAGGAAACCAAGCTGACGCTTGCCTCCAATCGCGACGTCGCCGCCGAGTAACCCTAGGTAAGTTCGCAAGGAGATCGGTGTCATGCTGACAGCGACAAATCCGGCCACTGGCAAGGTGGTCCGGCAGGTCACCCCTGACTCCCCGGAAGTCGTCGAGAAAAAGCTCGCCGCCGCCGCCAAGGCTTTCAAATCATGGCGGGAAACCAGCTTCGCCGAGCGCGCCGATCTGCTCCGCGCGGTGGCCAGTCATATGCGCGATGCGGCCGATCCGCTGGGCGCGGTGATGACCGAGGAGATGGGAAAGCCGAAGCGCGAGGCGCGCGGCGAGGTGGAGAAATCCGCCTGGTGCGCCGAGCATTACGCCGAGCATGCGGAAGGCTATCTCGCCCCGCAATTCCTCGCATCCGACGCTGCGCGCAGCTATGTGCAGCATCTGCCCTTGGGTCCGGTGCTCGGCATTCTGCCGTGGAACGCGCCGTTCTGGCTCGCCTTCCGCTTTTGTGCCCCGGCGCTGATGGCAGGCAATACCTGCCTGATGAAGCACGACCCCCACGTGCCCGGCTGCGCCGCGGCCATCGAAGCGGTGTTCAAGGCCTCCGGCGCGCCGGAAGGCCTGTTCCAGGCGCTGCTGCTGGAGACCCCGTCGGTCGAGCCGGTGATCCGCGATTCCCGTATCCGCGCCGTCTCTTTCACCGGTTCCACCCGCGGCGGCTCGGCCGTTGCGTCCATTGCCGCCTCGGAGATCAAGCCGGCAGTGCTGGAGCTTGGCGGCTCCGATCCATCCATCGTTCTGGCCGATGCCGATCTGGAGAAAGCCGCCGCCGTGCTTCGCCTCTCGCGCATCATCAATGCCGGCCAGTCCTGCATCGCCGCCAAGCGCATCATCGTCGAGGCGCCGGTCTATGACGAGATGGTCGAGCGCATGCGGGCCGAGCTTGCCGCTCTAAAGCTCGGCGATCCGGCGCTTGAAGAGACCGATATCGGCCCCATCGCCCGCGACGATCTTCGCAACGAGCTGCACCGTCAGGTGATCGCATCCATCGCCGGCGGCGCGCGCTGCGTGCTGGGGGGCGAGCTTCCCATAGGACCGGGCTATTTCTACCCCGCCACGCTGCTGGCCGATGTGAAACCCGGCATGTGCGCCTTCGTGGAGGAGACCTTCGGTCCCGTCGCGGCGATGATCCGGGCCACCGACGAGGACGACGCCTTGCGTCTTGCCAACGATACCGAATACGGGCTCGCCGCCAGCGTCTGGTCGACGCCGGAGCGGGGCGAAAAGCTGGCCTCCAAGATCGAGGCGGGGCAGGTGGCGGTGAACGGCATCGTCAAGACCGATCCGCGGCTTCCCAGCGGCGGCATCAAACGCTCCGGCTACGGACGCGAGCTCGGGCCCCACGGCATTCTCGCCTTCGTCAACGCCCAACAGGTCTGGGTCGGCCCGGCGCAAGGCTAAGCTAAGAGGTAAAAGCCTGCGGCATTGCCCCTCTTGCGCGGGCAGGCGGGAACTCGCAAGTTGGCCGCAATTCCAAGAGCTTTCGCGCAATTTCTGCGGTCCGGTGCGATATCGGGCCCGGAGGTGGACCGATCTTTTCCGCACCGACAGCCGAAGCCGGCCGGCAGGAGACTGAAGGCCTCACCGAATGGGGCGTCTACGCCCTGATTCTAACCCTAGGTCTGCTGCTCTGGTGGATCAGCGCCGATCATGCCACCGCCATGCCGATTTGGGGTCCGTGGGAATTTTCCTGGGCCTGGTTCCTCACCGCTTCGCTCGGGCTTTGGTGGTATTGGCGCGGCGTCTTCCGCATGGCGCCGGAGGAGCGGCCGCCGCTTTGGCGCAGCGCGCTCTATGTGGCGGGCGTCCTCGCCATCTATGCGGTTCTGCAGACGCAGTACGAATATCTCGCGCTGCATATGTTCTTCCTGAACCGCATCCAGCATGTCGCCATGCACCATTTGGGGCCGTTTCTGATTGCGCTGGCCTGGCCCGGCGCGGCGCTCTACCGGGGCATGCCCGGCCTCGTCCGCCGCATCGTCGATTGGCGGTTTTGGCATTACCCGCTTCTGGTGCTGCAGCAGCCGGCCATCGGCTCCATTCTCTTCGTCGGGCTGGTCGGGTTGTGGCTGATCCCGGCGGTGCATTTTCGCGCCATGATCGATCCCACCCTCTACCGGGTGATGAACTGGTCCATGGTGGTCGACGGTCTCCTGTTCTGGACCGTGGTGCTGGATATGCGCTCCCAGCCACCGGCGCGGGTCTCCTTCGGTGGGCGGGCGCTGATGGCCTTCGTGGTGATGCCGCCGCAGATCCTGATCGGCGCGCTGATCGCCTTCTCCGACCGTGACATCTATCCCTATTACGATTGGTGCGGCCGTATCTTCGCTTCGATCGGCGCCATCGACGACCAGCAATTCGGCGGGCTCAATGCCTGGGTCCCGCCGGCGATGATGAGCGTGATCGCCTTCCTCTTGGTGATCAACGCCCTGCGTCTGCAGGAAGAGCGGGAAGAAAGGCTGAGCGGGCCAAGCCACGAAGGCGGCATTTCGGCGGGCGACTGGACCGGCCGCTAGACCATCTGCCACAGCTCTTGCAGCAGATCCGGCGCTTTGTTGCCGGCCTCGCCGATCAGCGTCTTGAGATCGGCCACAGCGCCTTCGACATCCGGCTTGGCCGTCGCCATCGAGGTCAGCAGAAGCCGCGCATCGCCGCTCTCGTCGAACGCGTAGATCGCCGAGCTATGGCTCACCTCGGCGGGCTGGTCGCCCTTCGCCGGGGTGACCGAATAAGCCACGCGGTAGCGCTTTGCCAAAGCCGCGATCTGATCCGGCGTGCCGCGCAGGCCCACCACTTCGGGGCCGAAGCTGGCGGTATATTGTTTGAGGAGGGAGAGCGTATCGCGTTCCGGATCGACCGTGACGAACAGCACGCGGGCGTGCTTCGCCTCATCGCCCAGCCCATCGAGCACCCGGCCGAGATTGGCCAAAGTCATTGGGCAGACATCCGGACAATGGGTGTAACCGAAATAGATCAGATCGACCGTGCCGGCGAAATCTTGCGCCGTGACCGTCTTGCCGTCGGAGGCCTCGGTCATAGTGAACTGCAGCGGCGGCAGGCTGCCGGTGACATCGGTCTCGTGCCAGCTCTCCTCGGAATTGCAGCCGGTAAGAGCCAAGCCCAGAAAAACCAGCGCGGGCAGGGTGCGCGCCAGCGGTCGCGATCGCAAAAGCATGAGGCGAGTATCCCAAGCGACGGAAGCGTCCGACAGTATCACATCGCCGCAGGCGGCGTTTCGGTTCCCCTTTGCCGTCTGCCGGCGCGATTCAAAAACCGCTTGATTCCAAAAACTTGGCGAGCGAGGCGGCGAGCTTCTTGGAGGGGAAGCTGAGCCGCAATCCGGAGCCGGTCGCGAGCCGCGCCCGCGGCAGATGCCGGAAGGAGCGCGCTAGATGTTTTGCGCGGGCGGCTCCGCGTCCATGCCGCGCCAGCGCCAGATCGAGCTGCGCCAGAAGCCGTGCCCGCGCACCCTGCGGCAGCCCGGCCCAGCGCTTGCGTAAAATCTCCGCCGCCGTGTCATAGCCGCCGTCCGCGTTCCGCGAGGGGAGGCGCACGACGCCGATGCTCGGATCGGCGATCAGATCGGCCCCTTGCAGCGCCGCCTTCAAGAACCAGTCGTACCGCGCTAGCCCATCCAGCGTGTCGTCCAGCCGTCCCACCTTGGAGAGAAAGGCGCGGGGGAAAAGCAGCGCCGCCCCCGGCGCGACCTCGCCCTTGCCGGCGAAGCCTTCGATGCCGTGCGCCCCGCGCGGCCGCCGCACCAGCCCGGGCCAGCGCCCCCCGTAGAGAGGCACGAAACCGCAGACGAAGACCGGCAGGATGAGACCGTCCTGCACCCGCAGCCATTCCTCCGCATAGCGGATGCGCCGCAGCAAGCTGCCCGGAAGCAGCACATCTCCCTCGTCGAAAACGATCAGCCAGGCGCCCTTCGCTGCCGCCATGCCGCGATTGCGCGCCGCAACAAGGCTCTCGCCCGGCTTCGGCGGCAGCACGTGCAGATTGGGCAGACCGGCAAGATCCTCCGGCAGGGACGCGTCATCCCACGCCACGACGATAATTTCGATATTGTCCAGCGGCTGCTTTGCGGCGGAGCGGATCGCCAGCGCCATCTGGTCCGGGCGCGCATAGCTGGGGATGACGATGGAAAGCGTGAGAGGCGCTGTATCAGCCGTCATCGGCTTTGGTCCGGGCTTCGATCTGCCGTTACTTCCAGCGCTCCAGCCAAGCCTGGAACATCAGCACATCCCACAGCTCGCTTTGCCAATTGCGCTTGCCGGCGAGATGCTCTTCCCATTTTCGCCGGATCGGCTCCGGTTTGAAATAGCCTTCTCCGCGCAGGCGGCTTTCGTCCAGAAGGCTCGCCGCCCAGTCGCGCAACGGCCCGCGCAGCCAGGCGTCGATGGGCACGGTGAAGCCGCTTTTCGGACGCTCGATCAATTTAGCCGGCACATAGCGTTCCAGCACGCCGCGCAAGATGCGTTTCGACCGGCCGGGCTTGATCTTCCAGGCCTTGGGCAGCGACCAGGCGAACGCCGCCACCCGGTGGTCGATCAGCGGTACCCGGACCTCCAGCGACACCGCCATGGAGGCGCGGTCCACCTTGGTCAGAATATCGTCCGGCAGATAGCTCAGGCTGTCGAGATACTGCATGCGCTCCACCGCGTCCGGCAGCAGCTCCTCCGCCTCTTTCGGATCGTAAGGAAGGGGGGTGCTGCTCGCCCCGATCACCATGGTGGAGGGCTCCTCCCAATGGCCGGTGACGTTGCGGTAGAACTCTTCCACCCCGCCGGCCAGCACGCCGGAAAGCTTCTGCATCTTCTGCCCTAGCTGCCGCGGGCGCTTGCTCGCCGGCAGCGCCTTGGCCAGAAACTCCCAGCCCGCCGGCGGAATAGCGCCCAGCATCGCCGATTCGATATCCCGCAAAGCCCCTGGCTGGTTGAACAGCAGCGGGCCGAAACGGGCTGCCGCGAGATAGCGGTTATAGCCGCCGAACAGCTCGTCCCCGCCATCGCCGGATAGCGCCACGCTCACCGATTGCCGGGCCAGCTTGGAAATCAGATAGGTCGGGATTTGCGAGGGATCGGCGAACGGCTCGTCATACATCTCCGCCAGATGCGGCACCACGTCGAGCGCCTCCTGCGGCCCGACATAATGCTCGGTGTGCTCGGTGCCCAGATGCGCCGCGACCGCCTGCGCATGGCCCGCCTCGTCGTAATCGTCGTCTTCGAAGCCGATCGAGAAGGTCTTCACCGGGCGCCCGGACTGCGCCTGCATCAGCGCCGTCACCAGCGAGCTGTCGACGCCGCCGGAGAGGAACACGCCGAGCGGCACGTCGGCCACCATGCGCCGCCCCACCGCATCGCGCAAAAGCGCATCCAGCGCTTCTTCCGCGTCCGCCTCGCTGCCCTCGAACGGGTTCGCCGCGCCCTCGCGCACCACACCGGCCAGGCTCCAATAGCGCGAAACCTTCGGCTCGCCTTTCGGCGCGATGGTCAGCATCTCGCCCGGCATCAGCTTGTAGACGCCGCGATAGATGGTGCGCGGGGCGGCGATATAGCCCCGGCGCAGGAAACCGGCCAGCGCGCCGTGATTGATCTCCACCCGGAAGGAGGGATGCGCCCTGAGCGCCTTCAGCTCCGAGGCGAACAGGAAGCTCTTGCCGGTATCGGTCCAATAGACCGGCTTGATGCCGAGCCGGTCGCGGATCAGGAAAAGCTGCTTCTCCTGCCGATCCCATAGCGCGATGGCGAACATGCCGATCAGCTGCAAGACCGCTTTCTCGATGCCCCATTCGGAGCAGGCGGCCAGCACCACCTCGGTATCGGAACTGCCGCGGAAGTGATGCCCCGCCGCTTCAAGCGTCTCGCGCATCTCCTGGAAATTGTAGATCTCGCCGTTATAGCTGATCACGTAGCGGCCGCACTCGGAGACCATGGGCTGCGCCCCGGTCTCGGAAAGGTCGATGATCGAAAGCCGCCGGTGCCCCAGCGCCATTCCGGCGTCTTGATCCAGCCAAAAGGCCGATGCATCGGGGCCGCGATGGCTCAGCGCTACCGTCATCGCCTCGACCCCGGTCGACAGCTCGTCGGCCGAGGCGGCGCTTCCGGCCAGAAATCCGGCAATTCCACACATATTCTAGAAGACTCTTTGCCGTCTTTGGATCACGAGACGATGTCGACGAAAGCCATCAGCTTCGGCGTCAGCAGACGCGGAATAAGGCTTTGAAAGAAAAAATGAATCCATTTGGCCTCAGCATCTGCCGCGATGGCGTCCCGAAAAGTGCGGAATGCCTTATGCAGCAAACAGGTGAGGTCCGCCCAGCGCCATTTCTTATGCTGTTGCCCCTGTCGCTCCGGTAGACCGTGCCGGATCGGGGCGGCGAAGACAAGCCGAAATTCGACCGGCGCAAATGCATCTTAATTAGGCAATTAACCGATTAATTTGCACAGAGTTGCAGCGTGGGCAGGGGGGCTCGCCATAGGGGCAATGCCTGCTCCGGGGCGCCTTCAGCGCTGCGTCCGCGGCGCGCGAGAAATCCCATATCCCAAGGCGTTCCTTCAAGGAATCCGCCGTTTAGCCCACATTCCTCAGCGGAATTATTATTTCTTGGCACGAAACCTGCTTAATGCCTCGTTAGCATTTTGCTGCGGGTTTAACGGAGGGAAATTGAATGGAAGAACAAGCTATCGAGGGCTTAGCGGCCCTCCCGTTTCTCAAACTATTTGTGGCGGAAGCCTACTACTACATCACCGGCGTGCTCATGCTTTTGATCCACGTCGGCTTCTTGGCTTATGAAGGCGGTGTCGCCCGGTCCAAGAACTTCTTGGCCACCATGCTGAAGAACCTGATGACCGTGCCGATCGTCGGTCTGACCTTCTTCTTCTTCGGCTTCTGGGTCTACAACGCCTTTCCGCTATGGCCGGTCACCGGTCCGCTGTTCGGTCCCTGGACCGATCCAAGCAGCCTGTCGGGCGTCGCATCCGACGCTTACGGCCTCGTCGTTGGCTCCTATCCTTGGTCCGAGGCGCTTGCCCCGACCAAGAGCGACGAGCTCACCGGCGTGTTCTGGATGGTCTTTGCACTGTTCGCCATGACCACCGCCTCGATCCTTTCGGGCGCGGTCATCGAACGCATCCAGATGGGCGGTTACTTCATCCTGGCCATCGTGCTCGGCAGCTTCTGCTGGGTTCTGGCGGCCGCTTGGGGCTGGAACTACTACGGCTGGTGGACCACCGAATGGGGCTGGCATGACTTTGGCTGTGCCGTCGTCGTGCATGGCTGCTCGGGCATGTTCGCTCTCGGCGTGCTGCTCAATCTCGGGCCGCGTATCGGCAAATACATCGATGGCGTGCCGCAGCCGATCCTGCCGCACAACATCTCGCTGACCCTGATCGGGCTTTTCTTGATCTTCATCGGCTTCTTCTTCTTCCTGGCCGACTGTGTGATCTTCCTGCCCGATTACACCGGTCTGACCACCATCTATGGCGGTCCGACGACCTTGGCGACCTTGGCAATGAACGTGACGCTGGCGCTTTCCGCCGGTCTGATCGGTGCCTATGTCTCCTCCAAGGCCGATCCGTTCCTGACCATCTCTGGCGGTCTGGCGGGCATCATCACGGTGGCTGGTGCAATCGATCTGTACCATCCGGGTCTGGTGATCGTGCTGGCCTTCTGCGGTGCCTGGATCATGCCGAAATTCGTCACCTATATCGAAAAGATCGGTATCGACGATGTGGTGGGCGCCGTTTCGGTGCACGGCCTCATCGGCATGATCGGCGGTATCCTGCCGGGCATCTTTGCTGCTGGTTACATCCAGCAGACCGGTCAGCCCCCGATCAACCTCCTCGGCCAGCTTGGCGGTACCTTCATCGGCGCCATCCTGCTGGGCTTCGTTCCCGGATATCTCGTCAGCTTGCTCCTGAAGTCCATGGGCCTGCTGCGGGTGACGGCGGAGTACGAAGAGGCCGGCCTCGACCTCAAAGAGCTGGGCGTTGCCGCCTATCCGGAACAAACCTTTGTCGCCCCGGCGAAGAGCTAAGGGGAAAGGAGCTAGAAAATGGGTTCACCTTTCGACGGTGCAGACGGCTACATGAATGCTGAAGGAGCTTTCCACAGCTTCACGGCCAGCCCAGCGCTCGGGACCATCACTTTGATCCTCAGCGTCGTGATCACACTCTGGTTTCTCTACCGGTCGTTTACCCTCCACTAGTAGAGCAACTACCCGGCGCGTCCCTTTACCGGGGGCGCGCCGGCCCTTTTTCGCCGCCGGTTTGGCGGCCATCGGCAGCGCAAGCTGCCGCACCGGGCTCCGATCCGGGAAAAGCCATCAAGAAGCTCTCGGATCGAAGCACGCCTCTCTCACGAAAACGGCTAGGGAAGTCTTCCCCCGTTGGGGCGTATTGCGGGTGGCTCGGGTTCGATTTTTCCCCCTCAATCACAAGTTGACTTGCTATGCCGAACGGATGTGAGGTCATACCAAGTCGAGGAATCAAGTCCTCGCCCACCGGGAATTCAACTATGACGGGCAGGAAGAAGGCCACCAAGCTCAAGGAACGTAAGCCGGCGCAAGCATCGCCGCCGCAAAGCGCAAGCCGCAAAGTCATCACACCCAACACCATTGCCGGCGCAGGTGCCAAGTTCGGCGCCTTCGGGCAGGGCGGAGAGGACGATATCCTCCGCACCGGATCCTCAGCGCCGCAAGAAGCCGCCACCCATTCTCTGGCCAAGGCCATCGGCATGCAGGTGCGCGAGCTGCGCCGCAAGCTGGATCTCACCGGTGCCGAGCTGGCCGAGCAGGCGGGTATCTCCGCCGGCATGCTGTCGAAGATCGAGAACGGCGCCGTCTCCGCTTCCATCGAAAGCCTGGAGGCGCTGGCCCGCGCCCTCAACGTGCCGATTACCTCGTTCTTTCAATCCTATGAGGATCAGCGCGACTGCTCTTATGTCCGCGCCGGCAACGGCGTCGTCATCGAACGCCGCGGTACCAAGGCCGGACATCAATACCAGCTCCTCGGTCACTCCATCTCCGGCGATATCGTGGTCGAGCCTTACCTCATCACCCTGACCGAGGAAGCCGACCCGTACGACCTGTTCCAGCATGCCGGGGTCGAGTTCATCTATCAGCTCACCGGCAAGTCGCTCTACCGCCATGCCGACAAGATCTACACCCTGTCGCCGGGCGATGCGCTGTTCTTCGACGCTACCGCCTTGCACGGTCCGCATGAGCTGTTGGAGCTGCCGATGACCTACCTTTCGATCATCGTCTACCCCCGGAACACGGGATAGAAAACTTTCTTCTGAGGAAAATAATATTCCTGACAGTTGACATTGGTCTGCCAGCACCCTAGGTTGGAAAAACCCCGGGAACCCCGGTTGCATCCACCATTTATAAGAGTGTTTACAGTCAACTATGTGCGGAATCGTAGGCCTTTTTCTCAAAGATAAGGCACTGGAGCCCGAGCTCGGCGGCATGATGGCCGGCATGCTCAGCACCATGTGCGATCGCGGGCCCGATAGCGCTGGTTTCGCCGTCTATGGCGCCGGCGATGAGGGGCGCGTGAAACTCACCTTGCGGGCGCGCAAGCCCGATTTCGATCTCGGCAAGCTCGCCGAGACCGTCTCGCATCAGATTGAATCTCATATCGCTTTCACCGACCACGGCAACCATGCGGTGCTGGTCGTGGCGGCGGATAAAGCCGATGAGGCGCGCGCCGCCATCACCGCTCTTGGCGGCGATGACGTGCAGGTCTTCAGCAGCGGCACCCGGATCGAGATCTATAAGGAGATCGGCCGGCCCAACACCGTTGCCGATCGCTTCCATCTGGAGAATATGAGCGGCAGTCACGGCATCGGTCATACGCGTATGGCCACCGAGTCGGCCGTCAACGCCGCCGGTGCGCATCCGTTCTCGACCGGTATGGACCAGTGCCTGGTGCATAATGGTTCGCTGTCCAACTACGCAGGTCTGCGCCGCCAGCTGCAGCGCAAGGGCATGACCTTCCAGACTCAGAACGACACCGAGGTCGCCTCCGTGTATCTGACCTGGCGCATGCAGCAGGGCGCCAGCCTCGGCGAAGCCCTGGAAAGCTCCCTGGAGGATCTCGACGGTTTCTACACCTTCGTGGTCGGCACCGAGAACGGCTTCGGCGTGCTGCGCGATCCCATCGCCTGCAAGCCGGCGGTCATGGCCGAGACCGACGATTATGTCGCCTTCGGTTCGGAGTACCGCGCCCTGGCCGGACTTCCCGGCGTCGACAAGGCGAAAGTCTGGGAGCCGGAGCCGGCGACCGTGTATTTCTGGGAGCGGCACTAATGGACGTGGTTGATCTGGAGAAAACGCCGCTCCGCGACTTCAATCAGGCGTTGCACGACCTCGCAGGCAAGAGCGACGAGGCGAGCTTTCAGGTGCTGAACCCCCGCGGCAAGCATGCCGTCGCATCCGGTATCGATGCGCCGGCCTATGTCGAGATCGAGGGAAGCGTCGGCTATTACTGCGGCAGCATGAACAAGCAGGCCACCGTGGTGGTCAATGGCAGCGCCGGCGTCGGCCTGGCCGAGAACATCATGTCCGGCATTGTCCACGTGAAGGGCGATGCCTCCTCCTCCGCCGGCGCCACCGGCATCGGCGGCATGGTGGTCATCGACGGCAATGCCTCGTCCCGCTGCGGCATCTCAAATCGCGGTGCCGACATCATCGTCAAAGGCAATGTCGGACATATGTCCGCCTTCATGGCCCAGGCCGGCAATCTCGTCGTGCTCGGCGATGCGGGCGAGGCCTTCGGCGACTCCCTTTACGAAGCCAAGCTTTTCGTGCGCGGCAACGTGAAGAGCCTCGGCGCCGACTGCGTCGAGAAGGAGATGAAGGACAAGCACAAGAAACTGCTGCGCGAGCTTTTGGACAAAGCCGGCATCGGCCCCGAGGTCGATGTCTCCGAGTTCAAGCGCTACGGCTCCGCCCGGCAGCTTTACAACTTCAAAATCGATAATCTGGAGGCGTATTGATGAGTAGGGACGGACGCTGGATTCATTCGCCGCCCAGGCCTTCTGCGACGTTTGACGAATATGCCATTGCCGAAATTCAGCGCGCTGCTGCGACCGGCATCTACGATATCCGCGGTTTCGGCGCCAAGCGCAAAGTCCCGCATTTCGACGATCTGCTGTTCCTGGGCGCGTCCATGACGCGCTATCCGCTGGAAGGCTATCGCGAGAAATGCGCCACCGATGTGGTGCTGGGCACGCGCTTCGCCAAGAAGCCGATCCATCTGAAAGTGCCGATCACCATCGCCGGCATGAGCTTCGGCTCCCTGTCGGGACCGGCCAAGGAGGCCCTGGGCCGCGGCGCCAACGCCGTCGGGACCTCGACCACCACAGGCGATGGCGGCATGACGCCGGAAGAGCGCGGTCACTCCAAGATCCTGGTCTATCAGGTGCTGCCCTCCCGCTACGGCATGAACCCGGACGATCTGCGCAAAGCCGACGCGCTGGAAGTCGTGGTCGGCCAGGGCGCCAAGCCCGGCGGCGGCGGTATGCTGCTCGGCCAGAAGATCTCTGACCGCGTCGCCGAGATGCGCACCTTGCCGAAAGGCATCGACCAGCGCTCGGCCTGCCGTCACCCGGACTGGACCGGCTGCGACGATCTTGAGATCAAGATCGGCGAGCTGCGCGAGCTCACCGACTGGCAGGTTCCGATCTACATCAAGGTCGGCGCTTCGCGGCCCTATTACGACACCGCGCTGGCGGTGAAGTCGGGTGCCGACGTGGTCGTGCTCGACGGTATGCAGGGCGGCACCGCGGCAACCCAGGAAGTCTTCATCGAGCATGTCGGCATTCCGACCCTGGCCGCGATCCGGCCCGCCGTGCAGGCGCTGCAGGATCTCGACATGCACCGCAAGGTGCAGCTCATCGTCTCCGGCGGCATTCGCACCGGCGCCGATGTGGCCAAGGCTTTGGCGCTCGGTGCGGACGCGGTGTCCGTGGGCACCGGCGCGCTGATCGCCCTCGGCGATAACGCGCCGCATCTGGATGAGGAGTACGAGAAGATCGGCTCCAAGGCCGGTTGCTACGACGACTATCACGAGGGCAACGACCCGGCCGGCATCACCACCCAGAATCCGGAGCTCTACAAGCGCTTCGATCCGGTGGAAGGCGGCCGTCGTCTTGCCAACTACCTGTCGGTTCTCACGCTGGAGACCCAGACCATCGCCCGGGCCTGCGGTAAGAGCCATGTCAATCATCTAGAGCCCGAAGACCTTGCTGCGTTGACGGTGGAATCCGCCGCCATGGCCCAGGTGCCGCTTGCCGGCACCAGCTGGATCCCTGGCAAGTCCAACGGTGGGTTTTAGGTCAAAAAGGGGATAAGCCAATGGCGAAAGACCTTGCCGCGTTCGCCGAAGAGCGTGGGATCAAATACTTCCTGATCAGCTTTGTCGATCTGTTCGGCGTCATGCGCTCCAAGCTGGTGCCTGCCGCGGCGATCGCGGAGATGTCCGAAGATGGAGCCGGCTTTGCCGGTTTCGCCTCCTGGCTGGATATGACGCCAGCCGATTCCGACATGCTCGCGATTCCCGATCCGGACAGCGTCATCCAGCTTCCCTGGAAGCCGGAAGTCGCCTGGGTCGCTGGCGATCTGGTGATGGACGGTCAGTCCGTCGAGCAGGGGCCGCGCAACACGCTGAAGCGCCTCATGGCCGAGGCCAAGTCGAAAGGCTTTCAGCTGAAGAGCGGCGTGGAATGCGAGTTCCACCTGATCACCCCGGAAGGCGACGCTATTGCCGACGACCGCGATTATCAGGCCAAGCCTTGCTACGATACCCAGGCCCTGATGCGCCGCTACGATGTGATCTCAGAGATCTGCGATTGCATGCTGGAACTGGGCTGGGGCGCCTATCAGAACGACCATGAGGATGCCAACGGCCAGTTCGAGATGAACTGGGCCTTCGACGATGCGCTGGTCACAGCCGATCGCCATGTCTTCTTCAAATATATGACGAAATCCATCGCCGAGAAGCACGGCCTGCGGGCGACCTTTATGCCCAAGCCGTTCGGTCATCTGACCGGCAATGGCTGCCATATGCATGTTTCGCTCTGGTCCACCGAGACCGGCGAGAACGTGTTCGACGATGCCAATGGCGAGCTGGGTCTGTCCCCGCTGGCCTATAACTTCATCGCCGGCATCATGCATTCGGCCGAGGGCCTCTCGGCGATCACCAATCCGACGGTGAACTCCTATAAGCGCATCAATGCGCCGGTCACCTCGTCCGGTGCCACCTGGTCGCCCAACACCGTCACCTATACCGGCAATAACCGCACCCACATGATCCGGCTTCCCGGTGGCGGCCGCTTCGAGTTCCGCCTCGCTGACGGTGCGGTCAACCCGTACGCCTTCCAGGCGGCGGTGCTGGCGCTTGGTCTCGACGGCATCGACAACAACCGCGATCCGGGCGAGCGCCTGGATATCGACATGTATGCCGAAGGCCATACCGTCACCGACGCCAAGAAGCTGCCGCTCAACCTGCTCGACGCGCTTCGCGAGCTGGACAAATGCGACATCTTGAAAGAGCGGCTCGGCGAGGAGTTCGTCTCCGCCTTCGTCAAGCTGAAGAACACCGAGTGGAACGACTATTCGCGCTCGCTCACCGAATGGGAGCGCCGCGCGACCCTCGACTGTTAGCGGGCCACACGCGCTAATCGTCTAAGAGATCAGCCCGCCCGGCAATTGCGCCGCGGCGGGCTGTTTTCGTTTCAGGTCCGGTCTCCGGGAAGCCTCAGTGCTTGAAATTCTTCCCCGGCACCGAGGGCAGGTGCTCGATGGCGATGCGCATCAGCTCCGACAAGGACCGCACGCCGAGCTTGGTCTTCAGCTGGCCGCAGGTATTGGCCACGGTCTTGTAGCTGACATGCAGCTCGTCGGCGATCTCCGCATAGGGCTTGCCCTCGGCGATCAGCGACAGGATCTGTAGCTCCCGCACCGAGATATTGCGCAACGGATTGGCCGTATTGCCCTTCGCCTCCAGGAAGGCGACCTCGGAGGCGATGGCGTGGCTGAGATAGGGCCCGCCCTGGCGCACGCGGTCGAACGCGGTCAGGATCTCGTCCGACGGGGTGTCTTTCAGGATATAGCCGTTGGCCCCGATCTTCAGCGCCCGGCTGACGATGAACGGGTCGTTATGCATGCTGAACACCAGGATCGGCGTCCTCCGGTCGTGCAGCCGAAGCCGCCGGATGAAGGACAGCCCGCCCAGCGCGCCGGTGCGCAGCGCCAGATCGACAATGATCACATCGGGCTTCTTGGCGCGGTAGAGCCGGAACCCTTCCGCCAGGCTGTGGCTTTGCACGATGCCTTTCACCCCGGCGAATTTCAGCAGCTGTTTGGTCCCCTCCAAAACGATGGGGTGGTCGTCGATAATCAATACCTCTGTCATGGTCGTGCCTCGAGTGCACCCAAAGCCGCTTCGCTTTGGGTTTCAATGGGTTCCAATGGAATGATCACGCGCAAGGTGGCCCCTTGCGACGGTGTGCTCTGAATGGCGCATGAGCCGTGAAGCGCATGGATGCGTTCGCGCATGACGGTCATGCCGAAGCCGAGCGGGGTGTCGGCGGAGATGCCGCGCCCGTCGTCTTGTACGGTCAGCTGCAGCGTCCGGGGGCGAATCTCGCCGGCACCGCTGCGCGAGCGCCGCTTCTCCGAAAGCGCAACCCGCACCAGATCGGCCTTGCCGTGGCGGATGGCGTTGGTCACGCCTTCCTGCACGCAGCGATAAATGGCCAGATCCATCTTCTCGCCGTAGCTGTCGGTGCGGGTGGCGACCTTGCCGTCGATCTCCACCTCCGGATAGCGCCGGGCGAGATCGTTGATCAAATCGGTGATCACGTCGCCGATCGGGATCTTGCCGATCGCCACCGGACGCAGCTTCTTCATCAGCATCCGGTTCAGCGCTTTCAGATGGTCGGTGATCTTAAGGATCTCGCCGATATGGCCGGCAATCTCGACGCTACGCTTGTCCTTACGGCCTTGCGTCATCTGCGCGATGGAGAAACCGTTGGCGGCGATGCCGAACAGGCAGGGGCTCGCCTCGTCATGCAGCTCCGATGCGATCTCCCGCCGTTCGTCCTCCTGCACGGTGAGCAACTGCTCGTAGAGTTGCGCGTTCTCCGCCCGCGCCCGGCCGAGCGATTCGGCGAGTACGTTGAAGCGTTCGGTGATCGCCGCCAGCTCTTGAATCTTCGGCGGGGTGAGGCGCGTGGCGTATTTGCCGTGATCGAGCTGCGATAGGCCTCGCGCTACGCTGGCCAGCGGATCGAGCATGCGCCCGAGCAGCACATAGAGAATGACCAGGATCGCCACGTCCAGGACGAACCAGAGCAGCATCAGGCTGGAAAGGTCCTGCCACACCTCGGCGATCTCGTCCGCCGGCTGGCCCTGGATCACCACCGTGCCGAGGCCCCAGACCTTGGAGGCTTGGTCGGCCGGCTCTTCCAGCATCAGCAGCCGGCCGCTTGCCGGGTCGGCCTGCACCACGTTCAGCCGGCGCGCTTCGATCCGAGGCGTGACCAGCGCGGTGAACCAGCCCGGCGCCGGCGGCTCATCCTCTGCTGCCGTTCCGTTCGGCTCCGGCGAAACCGGATCGAGATTGCCTGCGGCGTCCGCCACATAGATGCGTACATGGCGAAGATGGGCAAGCTGCAGCCGCTCCGAAAGCTGGCTGATCTTCCTGGAAAGCTCGGTGTAACGCCCGTCCGGCTCCAGCGTCCGGATTGTCGCCTGCACGAATTGCTTGGCCAGCTCCAGCGAAGCGGAGACCTCCACCTCCGTCGCCTTGCGGCCGTTATAGACGGTGACGACCCCGGCAATCAGCAAAGCGCCGAGATTGATCGCGGCGATGGCGACCAGAAGCTGGGTTCGAATTGTCGTATTGTACCAAAGCTTTCTAAGCACGGATCATACCTTTGGGCGATAGCTTGGGAAAACGGTCTTGGGAACGGTGCGCCTAGCTGCGATTGTTTTCTTCGCGGAGGCTTTGCAGCGCTTGCTCGCGGCTTTGGCCTTGCTTCCGCAAGATGAAGTAGGCTTGGCAGGCTTGGCCGAATCCCTCGCGCCCCGTTTCCAGTGAGCCGACTTCCGATAGGGTGATAATCAGATCGGCCGCGCTCTCCGGCTTCCATCCCTCTTCGGCGACCATCGCTTCCAGCTGCACCGCTCGATTGGCGGTCATCCGGTACGGGGTGCCGAACGTCTTGCGCGCCACTTCCAGCCGCTCGCGCATGGCATCCACCGCCGGATCGTCCATGGCCAGGTCGTAACCGGCCTCGCGACTCGCCATCCACAGCTCCGGCGGTGTGTTGTTGTACGGCGCCAGCCACGGCGTGTCGGCGATGGTGTGCGACTTGGCGGCCTGGCCGGGAAGCTCCTTGCTGGTCTCGGGCGCGGCGACCTCGTCCCCGCAACCGGCGAGGAAAATCACCGCGAGCAGAGCCGCCAGCACCGGACGCCGGCTTAAGGCGCCGGCACGCCGTGCCGGTTGCACGCGCAAAGTTTTCTCCGACTCCCGCCAAGTTGCGGCGAAGGGTAGCGGGACATAGGAAGTCACGGCGGGTATTCTTTCTTAAAGTGTCCAGCGTGTAATTTGATCGAAGCGCGGAAACTCTGCGATTTCCGCTGCTTACGTCGCGCCGATAATGGCATTCCCGGGCTTGCCGGTGGGTCTCAATCCCCTTGCCATTCTTTCCTAGGTTGTGGCGACAGTTTCCTTCCATCGCTGGGCATTTCTCCCGACCCGCTTCGCACAGTTCTCCTGGCAAGGATCGAGAACTCGTCCTAGCGCGGTTCTAGGAACCCTCCCAAAGACGCAAGCGAAGCCCTGCTCCTACGATGCCCTATCGCCGAAGTAGGGCGAGACCGGCTGCGCGCCGGCCTCCGCCTTTACGGATCGAGGTCCGGCAGGTCCGGACCTGGCGGCAGGCCCGCAAGACGGCGCTAAGCCGTTCTGACGGAGCCGAATGAGAGGCGGAGAGGGGCCCTCCACGATTGCCCGCATAAAATCGGGCGACCGGTTGGGCCTGAACTTCGCTGTTGGGAGAGAAAACGCGAGGGTTCAGCATTATGAACGGATCTACAAGTATCGGCAGGCTTGCGTCAGCGTCCTGCGTCGCACTTGCCGTCTGTGGCCTCCTCGGTTCTTCCGTAGCCGTTGCCAACGACAAGCTCATCGAGCTGTCGGAGAGCAACGAAAACTACGTGATGCCGGGTAAGGACTACACGGGTGACAACTACTCAAAGCTTGACCAGATCAACACCGACAACGTCAAGGACCTGAAGGTTTCCTGGACCTTCTCCACGGGTCTGTTGAATGGTCACGAAGGCACGCCGCTCGTCGTGGACGGCGTGATGTACATCAATTCGTCCTTCCCCAATAACGTCTATGCCCTGGATCTCGACAATCCGGGCAAGATCAAGTGGCAGTACAAGCCGAAGCAGAATCCGGCCGCCCGTTCGGTCGCTTGCTGCGACCTGGTCAATCGTGGCCTGGCCTACTGGCCGGGTGACGACAAGACCCCGGCGCTGATCATCTCCAACCAGCTCGACGGTAACGTCGTCGCGCTGAAAGCTGAGGATGGCAGCCTGTACTGGAAGGTCGAGAACTCCGACATCAAGGTCGGTTCGACTCTCACCGTTGCGCCTTACGTCGTTAAGGACCTGGTGATCGTCGGCTCCTCGGGCGCCGAGCTGGGTGTCCGCGGTTACGCCACCGCCTACAACGCCCATGACGGCTCGCAGGTGTGGCGCATGTATGCCACCGGTCCCGATGCGGACATCGGCATCGGCGACGACTTCAACAAGGACAACCCGCAATACGGCCAGAAGGGCCTGGGTCTTGCCACTTGGGAAGGCGACGCCTGGAAGATCGGCGGCGGCACCAACTGGGGTTGGTATGCCTACGACCCCGACCTGGAGCTGCTCTACTACGGTTCGGGTAACCCCTCGCCGTGGAACGAGACCATGCGTCCTGGCGACAATAAGTGGACCATGACCATGATGGCCCGCGATATTGACTCCGGCGAGCTCAAGTGGGGCTACCAGAAGACCCCGCATGACGAGTGGGACTACGCTGGCGTGAACGTGATGATGCTGTCCGACCAGAAGGACAAGGACGGCAACATGCGCAAGCTGGTGACCCATCCGGACCGTAACGGCATCATCTACACCCTGGATCGCACCAATGGCGATCTGGTTTCGGCCGACTTCCTGGACGACACGGTCAACGTTTGGACCCATGTCGACATGAAGACCGGTATCCCGGTGCGTGATCCTGAGTATGGCACCCGCATGGACCACAAGGGCAAGGACATCTGCCCCTCGGCCATGGGTTACCACGACCAGGCGCACGACTCCTACGATCCCGAGAAGGAGCTCTTCTATCTCGCGATCAACCACATCTGCATGGACTGGGAGCCCTTCATGCTTCCCTATCGTGCCGGCCAGTTCTTCGTCGGTGCGACCCTGTCGATGTACCCGGGGCCGAAGGGTGACCGTCAGAACTACCTGGGTCTTGGCCAGGTGAAGGCCTACAACGCCATCTCCGGCAAATACGACTGGTCGGTGATGGAGCGCTTCGCGGCTTGGGGCGGCACGCTCGCCACGGCTGGCGATCTGGTCTTCTACGGCACGCTCGACGGCTACTTCAAAGCCCGTAACTCGGCCAACGGCGAGCTTCTGTGGAAGTTCAAGATGCCGTCCGGTGCCATCGGCTATCCGATGACCTACGAGCATGACGGCACGCAGTATGTCGGCATCTACTATGGTGTTGGCGGCTGGCCGGGTGTTGGTCTGGTCTTCGACCTTGATGACCCGACGGCTGGTCTGGGTGCTGTGGGTGCGTTCCGCAACCTGCAGAACTGGACCCAGCAGGGCGGCGGTCTTCTGGTCTTCTCGCTGAACGGCAAGGGACCTTACGACGACCCGACCCTGGACGAGTACACCACCGAAATCATTCGGCAATAACGAAAAACCGCCCTGCCGGAGCAATCCGGCAGGGCGGAATTCGTGGCGTACGAACCCCCCATAGAGAGAAGCAGAACCATGACCTTCACATCTTACATGACCAAGGCAGTGCGCCCGCTTGCGGCCGCCGCTTTACTCGGCTTCATGATCAGCCCGGCGGCCGCCGCCGACAGCGCCGATCAGTCCCAAGCCGCAGCCAAGAATGAAGACGTGCTTCGCATTTGCGCTTCCGCCAAGGAGGCCCCGTATTCGGTCGACGACGAGACCGGCTTTGAGAACAAGATCGCCAAGATCATGGCCGACGAGATGGGCCGCGAGGCCGAGTTCGTCTGGATCGACAAGCCCGCGATCTATGTCGTTCGCGATCTGCTGGAAAAGAACAAATGCGATCTCGTCATCGGCCTCGATGCCGGCGATCCGCGCGTCCTGACCTCCACGCCGTATTACCGGGCGCCTTACGTCTTCGTGATGCGTGAGGATACGCCTCTTCAGATCACCGATTTCGACAGCCCGGACTTCAGCAAGACCGGCAATATCGGCTTCGATCCCGGCGGTCCGGTGGAGACCATGCTGAAGAAGGTCGGCGCCTATAACCGCAACTTCAACTACCACCGCTCGCTGACCAACTTTAAGAGCCGGCGCAATCAGTACATCCGCGTCGAGCCGACTAAGTTCGTGAGCGATGTCGCCACGCGCAAGGCCGATCTGGCCATTGTCTTCGCGCCCGAGGTGGCCCGCTACGTCACCGAAAACGATGCGGTGAAAATGGTCGTCGTCCCGGACAGCAATGTCCGCGTTGACGGTGAGGAAGTGCCCTTCCATTTCGACCAGGCCATGGGCGTCCGCAAGGGCGACCAGGAACTGCTTGATGAGGTGAATGCCGCACTGGAGCGCGCCAAGCCCCGCATCATCGGAGTGCTGGAAGAGGAAGGGATTCCGGTTGAGGAGCCCAAGAACAAGGAGACGACATCGAAGTCTTAAAGCAGGGAGCGCGTGGACGCGTGACGCGGCCCCGCAAGTGTTCACAAAAAGAATGAGTTACTGAGAATGAAACGGTTGAGAATTTGTGTTTTGGCTGCCGCGTTCGCGTCTATGCCGCTTGCTGCTGCTGCCCAATTGACTTTCGTTCATACCATCACGGGCCAAGCCCTCGATATGAGCGATGCGGAAGGCGTCGACACGCCGGCCGCCAAGCATTTCCTGGAGACCGGTGAGAACCTCTACACCGAGGTTCCCAACTGTCTCGCCGAAGGTGAGCAGACCTTTCTGGCCTCGTGCTCGGGCTGCCATGGTCATGTCGGCGAGGGCAAGATCGGTCCCGGTCTGAACGACGACTATTACACCTATCCGAAGAACGACACCGACAAGGGCTTGTTCGAGACCATGTGGGGCGGTGCCCGCTCCATGATGGGCCCGCATAACGATTTGGGTGTCGATGAGAGCCTGAAGGTGATCGCCTGGATCCGCCATCTCTACCAGGGTCCGCTCGACGAGGCGACTTGGCTCACCGACGAGCAGAAAGAGACGTTCGTCAAATACGACATCGAGCATCCGGAGCCTATGACGGCCGAGGGCAAATGCGAGGTTCCCGCGTCCTGACGGAGACGATCTGAGATCTCCCAGGCTGCGGAGCAAAGAGGCGGATGCAACCCGCCGACAGAAGGAAGAGTGACGACGGAGGAACTGTCCCATGAAACTGACTGCGAAAGCTACGGGTGCGGTGCTGGCAACGGCCGCTGCGCTTCTCATCTCCACCGCCGGGGCGTTTGCCTATGACGGCACCAACTGCAAGGCGCCCGGCAATTGCTGGGAGCCGAAGCCGGGTTACCCGGAGAAGGTGAAGGGGTCCAAATACGATCCCAAGCACGACCCGGAAGAACTCGCCAAGCAGGGTAACTCCATCAAGGAAATGGAGGCACGCAACGCCGCGCGCACCAAGCATTTCCAGGAGACCGGCGAGTGGGTCTACGACGTCGATAAGCTTTAGCTCTGACTGCTTCTCCCAGAGCTAACCTCCAAGGCGGATCACGATCCGTTTGAGGGGGGCGGGGTGCGGCTTCGGCTGCACCCCCTTTTCTTCTGTTTAGCCGGGCGTGCCACCACGGGAGGGGAGGCATGCGGCGGCGGTCAAGGGGGGAGATATGACGTCCAAGGAAGTGGCCGAGAAGAAAACCGCTAAAACGGCCCATGTCGATGCAGCCGAGCTGGACACCTGGCGCAACAAGGCGCTGACCTTCGAGACCTCCATCAACGGAGCCATCGTCGGTCAGGAACGCGTGATCCGGCTGATTACCATTGCCGTCTTCGCCCGCGGCCATGTGCTTCTGGAGGGCGATGTCGGTGTCGGCAAGACCACCTTGCTGCGCGCCACCGCCCGCGCCCTCGGCGGCGATTTCGAGCGGGTCGAAGGCACGATCGATCTGATGCCCGCCGACCTGATCTATTACACCTATCTCGGCGAGGATGGCCGGCCCCGCGTCGATCCCGGCCCGGTGCTGCGCTACGGCTCCGATCTTGCCGTGTTCTTCTTCAACGAGATCAACCGCGCCCGGCCGCAGGTGCATTCGCTGCTGTTGCGCATCATGGCCGAACGCTCGGTCACCGCGTTCAACCGCGAGTATCACTTCCCCTATCTCCAGGTCTTCGCCGACCGCAACCGCATCGAGCGCGAGGAGACCTTCGAGCTTCCCGCCGCGGCGCGCGACCGCTTCTTCATGGAGATCAATATCGAGCTCCCCGACGACCGCGAGGTGCGCCGCGATCTCGCCTTCTCCACCACCTTCCACGATGTCGATGCGCTGGTGAACTCGGTGCAGGAGAATGTGCTCGACCACACCAAGCTCGATGGTATCGCACGCGCCATTCAATCTGAGATCCATACCTCCGAGGCGCTAGAGCGCTACGCCCTGGATATCTGGCAGGCCTTGCGCGATCCGGTCGGCGCCGGCATCGTCCTGGAAGATATCGATATGGACCGCCTGGTGGTCGGCGGGGCGAGCCCGCGCGGCATGAGCTATCTGCTCCGCGCCGCCCGCGTTCATGCCTGGCTGCACGGCCGCGACATGGTGGTGCCGGAGGACCTCCGCGAGGTGTTCCCGGAGACCATGGGGCACCGCATCTTCTTCGATCCCATCTACGAGCTGCGACGCACCGAGATCGTTCGCCGCTTCATCAAGGCGGTGTTCGAGACGGTGCCGGCGCCTTGAGGGTGGTCCGATGACCGACGGCGCACGGCAACAGATGGCAAGCGAACAGCCAACAGCGGGTTCGACCGGCCCCGTAAAGAAACGGACGAAGGAGCGGCAATCGGTCGATCTGCCCTACCGGCTCGCCTGGCGCAGCACCGCGGTTCGCACCGGCGCCCATCGCGGCACCATCGAAGGGGCCGGCGGTCTGTTCCGCGATCATGTACAGCTTCTGCGCTCGCCCGATCCAAGGCGCATCGATTTGCGCGTGAGCATGCGCGATCCATACGGCAATCTCTATGTGAAGCGCTTCGAACAGAA
Organism: Methyloligella sp. GL2; assembly: GCF_013341275.1. GTDB lineage: Bacteria > Pseudomonadota > Alphaproteobacteria > Rhizobiales > Methyloligellaceae > Methyloligella. The sequence goes on along the minus strand of NZ_CP054476.1, from coordinate 2,531,014 downwards.
GAGCGCGATCACCCTGTACTGCCTGGTGGATCTTTCCGGCTCTATGGCCTTTGGCGGTGCCTCGCCGAAGCTCGATGCCGCCGCCGATATCGTCGGTGCGCTCGCCGCCTCGTCCCGCCGCATCGGCGATTCCTTCGGGCTGATCGGTTGCGGCCGCCATATCGTGCCGGAGCTGATGTTTCCGGCCACCCGTTCCCGCGGTGGCGAGAACGAGATGATCGAGAGGCTGCGCCACGCCGAGCCGCAGGGCCATAGCGTCGGCGGTCTGCTGGAAGCGGCGGGCTATCTCGCCGGTCACCGCAAGCTGGTCTTCGTGATCTCCGATTTCTATTTCCCCGACGAGACGGTCGAGGCGATCTTCGATGCGCTGACCGGCCATGACGTCGTCCCCATCGTGCTGCGTGACGAGACCGAGGCGCGCGAGCTGCCCGCCTGGGGGCTTCTCACCTTGCGCGATCTGGAGACCGGCGGCCATCGCATGCTGGCCATGCGGCCCAGCCTCCGCAAGCAACTGATCGCCGAGGCGGACGCCCGCGACCGCGTGCTGGGCTCCATCGCCCGCCGTCATGGCCGCGCGCCTTGCCGTCTCACCACCCCGGTGAATTGGGACCGCTTCACCGAATATCTGATGGGGGAAGCGGCATGAAACGGCGTCTATTGCTGCTTACCGGTTTGCTGCTTCTCGCCGTGGGCGTCGTATCAGGGTTCGTCCCTGGAGGCGCGGTTGCGCAAGACCAGGCTGCTCCGGAAGAGACGGTTTCGCCCGTGCGGTCGGTCCGCGTCAGCGAGCCGCGCGACTTCGGCTATTTCCCCGGCGACCTGATCCGCCGCGAAATCTATATCGCGATCGACTCGGCCTATAAGCTGCAGCCGGCTTCCCAGCCTGCCGCCGGCCCGCTCGACTATTGGCTCGATCTCAACAGCGTCGAGCTGAAAGAGGCTGAGAGTGGCGGGGTGCGTCGCTACCGGCTCACCCTCGACTATCAAAGCTTCTATGTGCCGTTGGAGGTGAAGCGGCGGCGTCTGCCTGGCTTCACGCTGGATTTCGTTGCCGAAGGCGGCGAGAAAGCCGCTGCCGCTGCGAATATCCCGCCCTGGTCCTTCCTGATGTCGCCCTTGCGCGAGATCGAAGCCAGCGAGCGGCCGGACGAACCCGCCGGCTTCCTGAAGCCCGATCGGGCGCCGCGGCTAAACGATACGCGCCCCTGGCAGATCGGTCTTGGCGCATCGCTGACCGTGGTGCTGCTTGGCCTGCTGCTGCTCGCCTATCACTACGCACGCTGGCCGTTCCATAAGCGCGCCGCACGGCCCTTCACCGAGGGCGCTCGCGCCATCCGGATCTATCTGCGCAAACCCGACCGGCCGGAGAGCTACCGCGGCGGCTTGCTGGCGCTGCACCGTGCATTCGACAATGCCGCCGGTCGCCGCCTCTTCGCCGAGGACATGCCGGGCTTCCTCAGGAGCCACGCCGCCTACGCGCCATACGATGCTGAAATCGATCGGTTTTTCGAAAGCTCGCGGCAGGTCTTCTTCAACGACGATCTGCCCGGTGCCAAGCAGCACATGCCGCTAAAGGCCATCGCCGCACTTGGCGACAAGCTCGGCGCCGCGGAGCGGAGGCAATAGCAGATGAATCTTGCCTTCACCCATCCCGGCCTCTTGCTGCTGCTGCCGCTCGCGGCACTGCCGCTGATCTTCGGGGTGCAGAAATCCGAAGGCTTCCCCTCGCTGCAGGCCGTCCATGCCGACGGCTTCTCCACCGCGCTCGCTATTCTTTTGCGGCTTACCGGAGCGCTGGCCATCGCTGCGCTGATCGTCGGCCTCGCCGGGCTGCATCATCTCGGCCAGAGCATCGAGCGGCTGGGGGAGGGGGCGCAGATCGTGCTGCTCTTCGATCGCTCCTCCAGCATGGACAATACCTTCGCCGGCAGCGTGCCCACCGGCGAGGAGTTCTCCAAGTCCACCGCCGCGAAGATCTTCCTCAAGGACTTCGTCAAGAAGCGCGAGCATGATCGCATCGGCATTGCCGCCTTCTCCACCTCGCCGATGTATGTGCTGCCGCTCTCCGATCACAAGGACGCGACACTCGCCGCCATCGACGCCATCGATCTGCCTGGGCTCGCCTACACCAATGTCGCCAAGGGCCTGGCCATGGCGCTCTCCATGCAGGAGGCCGATATCGAGGCCAATGCCGGCAATCTCGGCGGCAGCCGCGCCATCGTGCTGGTCTCCGACGGCGCCGCGGTGATCAGCCGTCAGGTGCAAGACCAGCTCCGCGCCGCGGTCACCAAGCGGCCGGTCAATCTCTATTGGATCTTCCTGCGCACCGTCGGCCATCGCGGCATCTTCGATGAGCCCGGCCCGAACGATCAGGACACCGCCTATGCCATGCCCGAGCGGCACCTGAACCTGTTCTTCGAGAGCCTCGGCATTCCCTATCAGGCGTTCGAGGCGGAAAACCCCGCCGCGGTGGAGGAGGCGACTGCCGCCATCGACCGGCTGGAGCGTCAGCCGATCCGTTATTCGGAGCGCGTGCCGCAGAAGGATCTGTCCTGGCTCGCCTACACCATCGCCGCGATCTGCCTGGCGCTGCTGCTTCTCGCCAAGCTCGCTGAAGTAAAGCTCACCGAGAACGGCGCCCGCCGGCGCGAGAGTCCCGCCCGCCGCCGCGCCACGCCGCATGCCGGGTCGCATTATGGGAGCGCCCATCCATGAGCCTTGCCCACCGCATCTTCGCCCGCAGCCGCGGTCCCGCTTTGTGGCTGGTGCTGTTCTTAGGGCTCGCCGGGACGGTCTTCACCGGCTGGCAGCTGGTCTTGGAAAAACAGGAGAACGCCAAGATCGCCGCGCTGCTCGGCGGCGAGAATCTCGAGGTCGAGCTCGACAAGGCCGGCTCCAAGCTGCTCGCCGCACGCGGCTATTACCTGCTGACCCGCGATCGTATGGAGCAGGCTCAGCCCGTCCTCGACCAGGCCAATTGGCGCGCCGATCCGAAGGACCGCACCGCGCTGCTCTACAACATGGCCAATACCCGGATGCGCCTTGCCTATGAGCAGGTGCGCGTCGGCCATTTCGAGAAAGGCATCTCGCTGGTCAATCTGGCCAAGGACGAATACCGCCGCGCCCTGCATATCGAACCGGAGGACTGGGACGCGAAGTTCAATCTCGATGTCTCCATGCGCCTGGTACGCGACCTGCCGCAAGCCAATCTGCCCGAAGATGAGGAGGATGAGCAGCAGCCGCCGTCTCAGATGTGGACCGACCTTCCGGGCACGCCGCAAGGAGCGCCGTAAGGACCGTCATGCTCGACCTTGCCAACCGTCCTGCATTTCGCGATCCGCGCTTCTGGCTGCTTGCCGCAGCGCTTGTCTGCGTCGCCATCGGTTTCATCCTGCCCAAGGTCCGGCTCAACCGCCAAGTCTATGACATCATGGCTTTTGTCGACATCACCAAGAGTATGAACACACGCGATGTCATGGTCGACGGCACGCCGGCAAGCCGCCTCGAGCAGATCAAGCAAGTACTGCCGCGTTTCGTCGCCGGGCTGCCCTGCCAGTCGCGTTTCGGCTTGGGGCTCTTCACCGAACGCCGGGTTTTTGTGCTCTACGATCCGATGGAGATTTGCGAGAACTTCTCCTCCATCGATAGCTCCATCGCCAATCTCGATTGGCGCATGGCCTGGGAAGGCGATAGCTACGTCACCAAGGGCGTGCACGCCGCCATCGCACTCACCGAGCGCCTGCAATCGAGCCTGCTGTTCTTCACCGACGGGCACGAGGCGCCACCTTTGCCGCATACCGGCATGCCGCCTTTCGAAGGCGAGCCGGGCAAGGTGCAGGGCCTGCTTGTCGGCGTTGGCGGAAAGTCTCTCTCGCCGATGCCGAAATTCGACGAGGAAGGCCGCGAGATCGGCGTTTACGGTCCGCGCGATGTGCTGCAGGAATCCCGCTTCGGCGTCGCCCCGACCGACGCCAAGGACCGGCCCGGCTATCACCCGCGCAATGCCCCCTTCGGCGCCATGCCCGAGGGCAACGAGCATCTCGGCCAGGTCAAGGAAAAGCATCTCAAGGAGATCGCCGCCCAGACCGGTCTCTCTTATGCGCCGATGTCCTCGCCCGACGGTCTGATCGATGTGTTCGAGGCCGCGGCCAGCCCGCGCGAGGTGGTGGTGGCCACCGATATCCGCCCGTATCCGGTGGCGCTTGCCCTTGTCCTTCTCGTCATCAGCTATGGCGTCCTGCCGCTGCGGGACCGGATCGTCCGGAGCCTTCGGCAGATCCACCAAAGCCTCACCTCAAGATCCGCCCCAGGATCGCGACTCACGACCAACCCAGAAGAAAGAAAGAACTGACATGAAACGTCTCACCCCGTATCTGCTTATCGCCTTCGTTCTCGGCATCGCGGCACCGGCCGCAGCCCACGGGCCGACCCCGAAGAAGGTGGAAGAGACCATCACCATCGATGCCGCCCCCGACGAGGTTTGGGCCGTCGCCAAGGATTTCGCCGGCATCAAGGATTGGCATCCCGGCGTCACCGAGGTTACGAGCAAGGGGGGCAATGAGGTCGATGCCGAGCGCACCCTGACGCTTGAGAATGGCGGCACGCTGATCGACAGCCTCGACGAGTATCTCGACGACGAGATGTCCTATTCCTATCGGCTGGAGAATGAGGATATCGAACATTTCCCGGTGAGCTTCTACTCGGCGACCTTCAGCCTGAAGCCCGCCGATGGCGGCAAGACGACCGTCGATTGGATGGGCCGTTTCTATCGCGCCGATACCGGCAATTTCCCGTCCGAGAATCAGAACGACGAGGCGGCCATCGCGGCGATGACGGCGTACTTCCAGCAGGGGCTCGGCGGCCTCAAGGCCGAGGTCGAAGGCCAGTAAGCGGGAGAAGCATGATGCGCGCGGCAGTCACGAAGCGATTCATATCATTGGCGTTTCTGATGCTGGGGGCGATCGCCGCCTTTGCCGGTCCGTCCCCGACTGCTGCCGCGCCGCTGCTCTACGTCACCAACCAGGACGGGGCCTCGGTCACCGTCATCGACACGGCAACGGACAAGACCGTCGCCACGTTTCCCGTAGAGGCGGGACCTGCGGTGATCGCCGTCTCGCCCAATGCCGACCGGCTGTTTGTCACCCATCCCGATAGCGGCAAGATGACCGTGCTGGAGGGAAGCGAGCTGCGCACGCCGCGGGTGTGCGATATCGGCGGCACGCCTTTCGGCATCACCGCCACCGCCGACGACCGCGTTTTCGTCAGCGATTGGAACCGCGATACCGTCAGCGTGTACGATGCCAAGACCTGCGCCGAGCTGGCCGAGATCAAGACAGGCAAGTCGCCGGCCCATCTCGTTGCCTCGCCCGATGGCACGCGCATCTTCGTCGCCAACCGGGAAGGCGATAGCGTCAGCGTCGTCGATACCGACCGGCTGCAAGTGCTGGCCACCGTCGCCGTCGGCAAGGCGCCGTTTGCGCTCGCCGCATCGCCCAAGGGCGATCGGCTCTACGTCGCCAACGTGCAAAGCTCCGATCTGACCGTGATCAATGCCAAGGGGCTGCAAGAGGTCTCCACCGTGAAGATGGGGCCGATGCCTTATGGCGTTGCCGTCTATCCGGATGCCGAGCGCGTGCTGGTCGCAAGCCAGCAGGGCGGCACCGTCAGCATCGTCGATTCGGAGATCATGGCCGTGGTGCAGCGCGCCAAGGTCGGCCGCTATCCGGAGAGCATCGCCATCCTGCCCGACGGCAGCAAGGCTTATGTCATCAACTGGTTCTCCGGCGACATCTCTGTGCTCGACGGCGAAAGCGGCGAGGAGCTGAAACGCATCGAAGCCGGCGAGGGCGCCCGCAGTCTGGCGATTGTCGATCCGCATCACGCTGCCCCGTCAGCCAGCCCCGATAGCGTGCAAGCGGTCCGGGAAGACTAAGCAACCGCCGCGCCACAACTTCTTATCCCTTTGCAAAGCGTTGCATGCCGCTTCTCCGGTACCGTCGCGCCGAACGTTGAGATGGAGCGAGAGGTGTTGTCCGTGCGTATTGGCTGGTTGATCGGTGTTTGTCTTGCTGTCCTGTTTCCCGTGTTCGCCGCCCAGGCGGCCGATGAGGCGAAACCGCAAGAAAACCAGCAAGCAGGTCAGCGAGAAGCCCAGCCGGAAAAGCCGGCGGAAAAAGCCGTCACCGAATATCCCATCGTCTATCTCGGCAAGACCTACCCGGAGCCGATCCCGCTTTCGCTGCTGGACCAGGAAACCACCGAGAAGGGGATCGACGGCGCGCGCCTCGCCATTGCCGAGAACAACCGCACCGGCAGCTTTCTCGGCAAGCATTTCTCCCTCGAGGAGCATCGCATCGCGCCCGATGCCGATATCCGCGAAGAGGCGAAAAAGCTATTCGATGAGGGGCGCAAGCTGATTGTCGCCGATCTGGAGCCGGAGGATCTTCTCGCGCTCGCCGACATGCCGGAGGCGAGCGATGCGCTGATCCTCGACATCCGCACCCATGACGACACGCTGCGCCAGCAGCAGTGCCGCGCCAATGTCTTCCATATTCTGCCGAGCGACGCGATGCGCACCGATGCGCTGGCGCAATATCTGATCTGGAAGAAATGGGATCGTTGGTTCCTGCTCAAGGGCACCGCCCCAACCGACATCGCCTATGCCAAGGCGGTGAAGCGCGCCGCAAGGCGCTTCGGCGGCGATATCGTCGAGGAGCGCAGCTACAAATTCGAGGCCGGCAACAACCGCGCCGATTCAGGCCATCAGCAGATCCAGACCCAGATGCCGGCCGCGACCCAAGCCGCCGCCGATCACGATGTGCTCTGGGTCGCCGATACGGTGGAAGGCTTCGGCGAATATCTGCCCTATCGGGTCTATACGCCCAAGCCCGTGGTCGGCACCCAAGGGCTCGTCGCCACCGCCTGGCACCGCTCCTACGAGGAATATGCCGGCACCCAGCTTCAGGACCGCTTCGAGCGCGCCGCCCATCGCTGGATGACCGAGCGCGACTATGGCGGCTGGCTGGCGGTGCGGGCGATTGGCGAGGCGGCCACCCGGTCTCCGAAAAGCGATCCGGCGGATTTGCGCGCCTATATGCTATCGGATGCTTTCACCGTCGCCGGCTTCAAGGGCAGGGGCATGTCCTTCCGCCCCTGGAACAACCAGCTGCGCCAGCCGATCCTGATCGCCGGTCCCCGCTCGCTGGTCTCCACCTCGCCCCAGGAGGGCTTCCTCCACCCCAACCATCTGACCGATACGCTCGGCTTCGATAAGCTGGAATCGAAATGCAGCTTCGCCGGAAATTGACCGGCGGATGGGCGAAAAAAAAGCCAACCGCGTAGCGCGATTGGCTTTAGGAGACAGAGGGTTCTCCATCCCCGACCCATTTGCGAGGGAGTTGTTGGAGAGGTTACTCGGCGTCGGTTCCCTCTTGCGACTTGATCCAGCCGCCCGCACAGCCTTTCTTGAACTCGTCGGCGGAAATATCGCCGCTTCCGTCAGTATCGACCATCTCGTAATTGATAACGAAATCGGTGGCCTTGTCCTTCGACAGGGTATCACCGTCACGCTCGGTCATACCCCACACCTTCTGGCAATCGGAATCGCTCAACGGCGGCCCGGCCTCGGCGGCGAGGGCGGAACCGGTGCCGGCGATGAGCAGCGTCGCAGCCGCAAGGAATGCCAATTTCATTTGCGTCTCCTCCTGGTCAAATTTTATGCAGTTTCCGCACGGCAAGTGAAAGCGAAGCCCCGCGGAAAAGTTCCCGCAGTAAACTTCTTTTCTGCGGATAAATTGCAAAGTAGCTCCCCGGAATCTTAAGCTAACATCCTGAAAATTAGAGAAAACATGAAGCAAAACCGATGTCGGCAGTCGCCTCGCGCCGAGCCGGCCCAGGGCGTTCCGGGAAAAAGTGGCAACGGGTTTAGCAAACCTGCCATTGATCTTTTCCGCGCAAGCGTCATGGAGTGTATGTCGTGGCAAAAATGCGGGGTCCGATGCCTAACGCATTTGCCCAAGCCGGTGAAAAATCCGGCAAATTTGCGAGTGATCGCAAGGGAAGGATTCGCTGCGCGGTCGGGGACGATCTCGCATTGAGATGGGCATTCCGGCAAGGAGCCGGGGAGGGAGAGATGTCGGGCGTGCTGCAACGACTTTGGCAGAAGCTCTGGTATAACCAGCCCGTGCGCATTCAGCTCTTGGTGGCCGTCTGTGCCATCAATCTGCTTGCGGCGCTGGCGGCCAGCGCAGTGTCCATTCTCAACACCCGCACCGCCACGCGGGTGGAGATCGAATCTTCTCTCGACGTCGCCCAGCGCTTTGTCGCCGCGACGGTCCGCGATCTCGCCGCGCAAGGCCGGCTGGACGAGCTGCGCGAGCAGCTTCCCCGGCAGCTCAAGCATCTGCGCCATGTGCGCATACTCTTCATCGATCCCATGGGCCAGTTCACCGAGCTGGCACCGGAAGCCTCGGAGACCGGCTGGATGGAGCCGTCCGAACAGGCGCCCGGCTGGTTCGCCGCGTTGGTGCGCCCGCGTCTTGAAGGCCGCGCCGTCCGCGTCGTCACCACCGAGAGCATGAATCCCATCGTCATCGTCGGCGAGCCGGCCGACGAGATCGCCGAAGCCTGGAACGACTTCTCCGCCCTGGTGCTGGTCTGGCTGGCTCTGGGGGCGGTCATCCTCGTCATCCTCTATGTCGTGCTCGGCCGGGTGCTGGAGCCGCTGGCCAATCTTTCCAGCGGCATGGCCAATCTCGAAGACGGCGACTACGCCACCCGCCTGCCAGTGCCGAAGGTGCAGGAGCTCGCCGTCATCACCAACCGCTTCAACACTCTGGCCAGCGCTCTCGACGTGGCGCAGGAGGAGAACAGCCGGCTCTACCGCCAGCTCATCTCGGTGCAGGAGAGCGAGCGGCGCGAGATCGCCAACGAGCTGCATGACGAGGCCGGGCCCTGTTTGTTCGGCATCACCGCCAACGCCTCTTCCATCAAAACCCTGACCGGGCAGGAGGGCGAACGGGCGACCAAAGAGATCTCCATGCGGGTCGGCGAGATCCTCTCCATCGTGGAGCGGCTGAAGCAGCTCAACCGCGGGCTGATCAAGCGCTTGCGTCCGGGCCCCTTGGGCGAGGTGCGCTTGAGCGATCTGCTGGAGGAGCAGATCTCCAACATGCAGCGCAGCCATCCGGAGACCGAGATCAACGCCGAGCTCGGCGAGCTCGCCAAATCCTACGGCGAGCAGGCCGACCTCACCATCTATCGCTGCCTGCAGGAGGGCATCACCAATGCCATCCGCCATGGCCGCGCCAAGCATATCTTCATCGACCTCAAGGAGGAGGGGCCGGCGGCGGAAGGCGAGGGCGCCACGCTTCGCCTCGTGCTGCGCGACGACGGCAGCGGCATCGCGCCGGGCACCCCGAAAGGCTTCGGCCTGACCACCATGAACGAACGCGTCCTGTCGCTGAAAGGCAGCTGCGAGATCGACTCCAGCCGCAAAGGCACGACGCTCCGTATCGCAATCCCCGTATCGGCCGGCACTGCGAAGCCGGCGCAATTGGCTGAATTGGTTGGAGGCTTAACGTGACGAGCGTTCTCATTATCGACGATCATCCCATCGTGCTCCAAGGCTGCCGCCAGCTCCTGGAAGATGCCGGCGTTTCGGAGATCACCCAGGCGCAGAGCCTCTCCGACGGCTTCCGCATGTATCGCAATCAGAAGCCGGATGTGCTGATCGTCGATCTCGCCATGCGCACCGGGGCTCTCGGCGGCCTGTCCTTCATTCGCCGCCTGCGGCTGCACGATACCGAGACGCCGATCCTGGTCTTCACCATGCATTCCGACCCGGTGATCGTCAGCCGGGCGCTCGAAGTCGGCGCCACCGGCTATGTGCTGAAAGACACCTCGTCTGAAGAGGTGCTCAAAGCCTTCCAGCGGGTGCGCGAGAATAAGCCCTATATCAGCCACGACCTCGCCTCCGAGGTCGCTTTCATGGAAGCCCGCGGCACCACCAATCCGTTGAAGAAGATGACCGTGCGCGAGCTGCAGACCTTGGCTCTGGTGGCCGAGGGCAAGCCCTACGGTGTCATCGCCGAGCAGCTTCACGTCAGCTACAAGACGGTGGCCAATACCTGCACCCAGCTCAAGGCCAAGCTCGGGGTCAAAACCCTTGCCGAGCTGATGAGGATTGCCATCCAGCACTTGCCGTCGGTTTCCAGCAAGCCCCCGAAAGCCTGGCAATAGGGGCGAGATTCGCGCCGCATCGGGCGGTGTGATCGGAATCCGGGATCGTCTGATTGGCAAAAACCATTGCCACGCTTACGTGCTTAACGGGCCGCTCTGAACCAAATTGCGTAATTTTTTAACCGCAAACAGGTGGCCGGAATAACTATTTCGATTCAATCGATTGGCACGCGCGAACTCGGTGAGAAACCGGTTTGCGCGTAATTTTTTTCGGGAAGTTTTAGAAACGAAACCCGTGCCTCCCCCTGCGTCAATCCGGCACTTTTCACTTGCAAAGGGGAAACATTTGGCAATTATGAGCAGGCAGCTTGCCAATGGGCGCTGTGTGCATTTGCCTTTTCGCAAGTGGGCAAAAGGGCTCAGCGGCGAATGGTTGCAGTCCTCGTGAGGTGTCACAAAGTGATGTCGTTATCAGCGGGCCAAGAAAGAAGCCGGCGCGTTCGATCAGATAAGCGCTTTCGGGCAACCTCAGCCAATTCATTGGAAATCGGTCGAGCAGTCGCCCCCTAGAAGCCATGTGGCCGATAGGGATCGCTTCGGTTCGTCCATAGCAAACTCAGCATTATCTCTGAACTGAGTAGCTTAGGGAGAGGAGACAGAGATGAAATACCTTAAGGGTAGTCTGATCCTGGGAGGCGTCGTCGCGATGATGGTCGGCCTTGCGGGTCAGGCTATGGCAAACAGCGACAGCGAGCAGCTGGAGCGCATGAAGGATCCCGATCAGTGGCCTGCCCCTGGTCGTGACTTCGAGCTTACCCGGCACAGTGCTCTGAGCGACATCACCACCGACAATGTCGGCAACCTCCAGATGATCTGGAACCAGTCGACCGGTGCTCTGCGTGGTCACGAAGGCCAGCCTCTGGTGATCAAGGACGTCGGCGGCAAGCCGGTGATGTTCTTCGTCAGCGGTTGCCCGTCCATGGCCAACTGTAACGTCGTGCAGGCTCTGGACCTGACCGACCCGGATCATCCCAAGCAGATCTGGCACTACGTCAAGACGACCGATCGTGACGAATCCGCTATCCCGCGGGCTTGCTGCGATACGGTTCACCGCGGCGGTTCCTACGCCGACGGCAAGTTCGTCTATGGCACGCTGGACGGCTGGCTGATCGCCCTCGACGGCCAGACCGGTAAAGAGGTCTGGGTTGTCAAGCATGCTTGGCCCGAGCGTGGTGAGACCATCACCCCGGCTCCGCTGATCGCCGACGACAAGGTGATCATCGGCTTCGGTGGTGACGAGTTCGCCGCCCGCGGCCGTGTCACCGCTTACAACCTTGCCGACGGTAAGCAGGCTTGGCTTTGCCAGAGCACGGGTACCGACGAGCAGGTCTGCCTGACTGCGGACACCAACAAGGCCAACCCGCAATATGGCCAGGCCGAAGGCATCAAATCCGGTGATCCGAAGAAGAGCCTTGGCATCACGACCTTCCCGGGCGACGACTACAAGCTCGGTGGCGGTGCTGCCTGGGGTTGGTATTCCTACGATCCGGAGCTGAAGCTGGTCTACTACTCGACCGGTAACCCCGGCCTGTGGAGCCCGTCCTATCGTTGCCCCGACAAGACCCACGAAGAGTGCAACAGTGGTGCTTTCGACAACAAATGGTCGATGACCATCTTTGCCCGCAAGGTGGAAACTGGCGAGGCTGTTTGGGCCTACCAGATGACCCCCTTCGATCAGTGGGACTATGACGGCATCAACGAGAACTTCCTGACCGACATGAAGATCGACGGTAAGGACGTTAAGGCCCTGAGCCACTTCGACCGTAACGGCTTTGCCTATGTGCTCGATCGTACCGACGGTACCCTGCTTCGCGCCCACAAATACGTGACCGCGAACTGGGCCGAGAAGATCGACATGAAGACCGGCCGTCCGATCAAGGTCCGCGAGCATTCTCCGCTCGAGGTTGGTCGTAACGTCCAGGCTTGCCCCTCCGCCATGGGTGGTAAGGACCAGCAGCCTGGTTCGGTCGATCCGAAAGAGCCGAACATCTTCTATATGCCGACCAACAACTGGTGCATGGAGCTTGAGCCTCAGGAGCGCACCCACACGAACCAGGGCACGGTCTACGTGTTCGCGAACGTGTACATGTATCCTGAGAAGCCCGGCACCACCGGCAAGATCAAGAAGTTCGACGTTCTTTCCGGCAAGACCATCTGGGAGATCCCGGATCCGTATCCGAACTGGAGCGGCACCATGGTTACCGACGGCGGCCTGGTCTTCTATGGCAGCCTCGGCGGTGACTTCCGCGCCGTGGATCGCGACTCGGGCAAGATCCTCTGGAGCCGTAAGCTGGGCTCCGGCATCATCGGCAACCCGATCACCTACAAGGTGGGCGGCAAGCAGTATGTGTCGGTGTTCTCCGGTATCGGTGGCTGGATCGGCCTGCCCGTTACCGCCGGTCTGGACCTGAACGACAAGTTCGGTGCCATCGGTGCAACGGCCATGACCAAAGCGGCCAACCTGGACAAGATCCCCCAGGGCGGCACGCTCAACACCTTCCGGGTCTTCGAGTAATCGAGATCCTTTAAGGTTCGGCGCCCGGTGCCCTTGCGGCACCGGGCGTCATTCCATATCTACCTGGTAGTAATAAGAACGTTTGCACGGTGAGCCTGCATTTTTGCTCAGGGAGGGCAGAATGCGGGATTTTCTGCCGGACGCGTCTTCTGAGACCCTCACAGGACCTTTCCCGGCAGCTGACCTTGCCCCCAAGGATTGAGCAGCCAAATGGTCGACCTAAAGCGCCTTACCCTCGTATTCACCTGCGCCGCCTTGATCGGCACCGGCTTCGCCAGCGGCATGGCCCGCGCCGAGCCGCTGACACGCCAGCTCGACAAAACCTACGAAGAGCTGAGCCCGGCCGAGAAGATCGCCATCAAGGCCGCCGCCAAATCCGCCTATAAGAACAAGAAGCTCAAAGAGCTGCATGTCTGCGCCGATCCCGGCAACATGCCGCTGTCCGACATCGATCGCGAAGGCTTCCAGAACAAGATCATCGAAGTGCTCGGCAAGTCGCTCGGCGCCCGCGTGACCTATCACTGGCGCCCCTTCATCGAGCGCGGCCTTACCCGCGAGACCTTCAGCCAGCGCATGTGCGATGTCATGCTCGACATCCCGGAGAACTATGAGCGCCTGCTGACCACCGAGCCGCTCTACCGCTCAGCCTATGTGCTGGTCTGGCCGACCGACGAGGGGCTTGAGCTCACCGGCCTCGACGATCCCAAGCTCAAGGATCTGAAGATCGGCGTGTTCCAGACCTCCGCCATCCGCCAGGCTCTGGCCAAGCGCGGTATCATGGAGAATGTCGTCAAGCAGGTGCAGAGCCACGATGGCGACCTCGTCGTCGAGCATCAGCCCTGGTACATCATCCAGCGCGCCATTGACGGCGATGTCGATGTGGCCGGCGTCTGGGGTCCCTTTGCCGGATGGGTGAAGACCATCAAGGGCGAGGACGTCACCATCCTGCCCGTCAATCTGGACGACGACACCGTGCCGCTCGAGTTTTCCCTCGCTCTCGGTGTCCGCAAGACCGACGTCCTTCTGAAATACATGCTCGACTACGCCCTGGACGACAACAAGGACGAGATCGAGAAGATCCTGCGCGATTACGGCGTGCCGCTGGTGAAGTGCAGCCAGTGCTTTATCCCTGGCGATCTGCCCTCCCACGGCAGCTATACCGCCATCTCGCAATCGGACTTCAAGGCGCGTCCGGATCTTGCATCGCCCGATCAGCGCGTCACCAAGGAGAAGCTCGAAGGCTGGCTGGAAGAGGGGGCCGATCCCACTCAGGAGCTGTTCAACGCCGTCACCGGCAATGACAAGGACCGCGTCGCCTTCCTGCTCACCAAGGGCGCCAAGATCGACCAGCTCGACAATAACGGCAGCGCGCCGATCCACATCGCCGCCAATGCCAAGGATGCCGGCATGGTCGAGTTCCTGATCGAGCAGGGCGCCGATCCGGACCTCCCCGACGATACCGGCATGACGCCGCTGATCTATTCGCTGCTGCGCGACGATGTGAAAACCGCGCAAGTGCTGATCGATGCCGGCGCCGATCTCGACAAGACGAGCCCGCAAGGCTATTCCCCGCTGGCTCTTGCCATCGAGGAGGGGCGTTACGAGGCGGCGAAGGCTCTGATCGAAGCCGGCGCCGCGATCGACACCCCCGTCGGCGACCAGAAGCTGACCCCGCTGATGATCGCATCGGCCAAGATGCGCCCGGCGGAAGGCGCGATCTTCCTCCCCGACAGCACCCGGCCTATCGATCTGGCCCGCATGCTGATCAAGAAGGGGGCGGATGTGAACGCCACCTCGAGCACCGGCGCCACGCCGCTGATGATCGCTGCGGCGCGCGACAACGCGCCGGTGATCGGGCTTCTGCTGCAGTCGGGCGCCGACCCGGAAATGAAGAACGACCAGGGCCAGACAGCGCTCGACATCGCCAAGATGAACGATGCCCAGTCCGCGGCCCAGGCGATCACCGTGCTGGGGCGCGCTCTATCCAATACCAAGCGGGCGCAGACCGAATCCGGTGCCGGCGCATCGACCCCGTAAGCCCTTAAGATCACATTCGCCGACCGTTCCGGATCGAAGGTTTTCGAACCGGACGGTGCCGGCGGGAAAGGGTTTCTTGCAGCAGCTTTTCGGGAAATTTTACCCGGTGCGATCCGCAGGTCTTGCCCGGCGTTGGTAGGAGGTGCGGCAAATAGGCAGTTATTAATGATGGAGAGCGGATATACAGGCGAAGTCAGTCAGGAACGAAGTATAATTTCTGTCGAAATCGAAATGCCGGAAAGCAAAAGCTTTGCGGCATCTCAGACGAGTTGGCAGTCCAATTGGCTTCTAGGTCAGAGAGTCGCAGGCATCATCGGTATTTATCGGTTATGAGTTTACCCGTCACTTCCCGTTCTCTAGCGACGCGCCGTCGCGGAATGCACCAATGCTCTATGATCCTTTAGGCCTATCGAGCAATTTCGGCCGCCCCGGCGGCTGGGACCAGGATCGGTTCTGCACCGAGCATGGCTCCGTTTGCCATCTTGCGCAGGACGCGGTCGGTGCTTGCGACGCAATGCTTTGCAGCCCCCATCGGGGCAAGGATGTCGGGGAAGCTGACAGTTTCTCGGTAGCGGCGTTTTCCTCCTTTCGCGTGAGCAGGGAAGGCTTGTCCGGCTTGGATTTTTGCCAAGCGGCGGGCGCTTATGCTTTTGGGGAGGGGACGCCATATGGTAGGACGGGCTAGGTCGTCAGCTCCCGGCTCCGGTCGGGAGATAGTGCAGGCCAAACGGGAAGATCTCCTAAGGTCTGCATGAAGCGAACTAGACCAACTAGGATGAGGAAACGATACAGTGCGTAAACTGATTTTCGGATTGGCGGGTCTCGCCATCTGCCTGTTGGGCATTTCCAGCTTTCAGTGGGAATCTAAAGCTGCTGGTGCTGACTGGACCATGCCGCCGGTCAAGGCGGTCGAGCGCTACAAGGAAAAGGGCACCCTGCACAGCCCGTATAAGACCAAGGAAGAGAGAGATAAGGTCGCCGAAGAAGGCCACAAGATTTATCTCGGCCTCTCCTGCAACGGTTGCCACGGCGGCGGCGGCGGTGGTGGCATGTGCCCGCCTCTGACCAACTCCGTCTGGGTCTATGGCGCCGATGACGACACGCTGTTCCGTCTCGTGACTGACGGCTCTGACAAGCTCCAGAAGGACTACGGCCTGACCCGCATCGGGTCGGAGAACGTGGTCGGTCCGATGCCGGCCATGGGTCCTGCGATCAAGACCTCCGAGGATCTGTGGAAAATCATCGCCTGGATCCGTACGATCAACCCGTCTTCTTTGGACACCGAATCGCACGTTCCGCCGCCGCCGGTCTTCGACTAACGGACGCAGCGAACGTCGGTGATTGTGAGACCTCGCTCCATGCTGAGCTCATGCAATCGCTATAAGAACTCGATCGCCAAGCTGCTTGCCGGCTTGGCGATCGTTGCGTTTTCGGCGGGCTTTTACGGCACGCAACCGAGCTTTGGGCAGGAGAGCGATGCCGCCGCGGCATCCTCCGACAAGGCCGCCGAGCCCAACCAAGACGCATCGAAAGATGCGCCGAAGAAGGCTGCGGCCAAAAAGCCGAAGACGGTCTTCAAGGTCGTCTATCTCGGCAAAAAATATCCCGAGCCGCCGCCCCTCACCATCGCCGAGGACATCGTCACCGATAAGGGTATCCAGGGCGCCCGGGTCGGCATCGACGACAACAATCGCACCGGCCAATTCACCGGCCAGGAATTCGAGCTCGTCGAGGCGATCATCCCCGCCGACGGCGATATCGTCGCCAAGGCCAAGGAGGTCTTGAAGGACGGTGATGCGCTGATCGTCGCCGATCTTGAGCCGAAGGATCTCCTTGCCGTCGCCGACCTGCCGCAAGCGCAAGGCTCGGTGATCCTCAATATCCGCGACAGCGACGACAAGCTCCGCCAGAAGCAGTGCCGCTACAACGTGTTCCACATCATCCCCAGCTGGGCGATGCGGGCTGACGCGGTGGCGCAGTATCTCATCGTGAAGAAATGGCCCCGCTGGTTCCTGATCAAGGGCAAGGCGCCCTCGGACGAGGCCTTCGCCAAAGCCACCGAACGCTCCGCCAAGCGCTTCGGCGGCAAGATCGTCGAGGACCGGGTCTATAAGTTCGAGACCGGCTCGCGGCGTCTCGATTCCGGCCATCAGCAGGTGCAAAGCCAGATGGCGCTCGCCACCCAGGGCGCACCCGAGCACGACATTATCTGGGTCGCCGACACCCAGGACGGCTTTGGCGAATACCTGATGTATCGCAGCTACACGCCGCGTCCCGTGGTCGGCACTCAAGGCATGCGTCCCGTCGCCTGGGACGATTCCTATACCGAATATGGCGGCATGGCCTTCCAGCGCGCCTTGCGCGACAAGGCGCACCGCAAAGCCGTGGAGCGCGACTACACCGCCTGGCTCGCCATACGCGCCATTGGCGAGGCGACGGTCCGCTCCGGCAAGACCGCGGTGAAGGATCTGCGCGACTACATGCTGAGCGACAAATACAAGGTCGCCGGCTTCAAGGGCGAGGCCATGAACTTCCGCTCCTGGAACCATCAGCTCCGCCAGCCGGTGCTGCTCGCTGGCCAGCGCACCATCGTCAGCGTGTCGCCGCAGGAGGGCTTCCTGCACCCGAAATATCTGACCGATACGCTTGGCTTTGACGAGCGTGAATCCCTATGTGAATTCAAACAGAAATAGCGCTAAGACCAAAAACGCGTTCAAATAAAACAAACAAGATCCAAGGGAGTGAAAATGAAACGCTTTATGCTTGCCGCGGCCGCCGCCGCGCTGCTCGGCTTTTCGCCATCGGCTTTCGCGACCACCATCTTCGTCAGCAACGAGAAGGACAACACCGTCACCGTCATCGACGCCGACACGCTGAAGGTGGTGGCCACGGTGCCGACCCACCGGCGCCCGCGCGGCATCATCAAGAACCCGAAGAATGACGAGCTCTATGTGGCCGCTGGCGATGGCGACACCATCGACGTGATCGACATGAAAAGCCTGAAGATCACCCATGAGCTGAACTCCGGCCCCGACCCGGAGCTGATGGCAACGAGCGCCGACGGCAAGATCATCTATATCGCCAATGAGGATGACTCGATGGCGACGATCATGGACGTCGCCACTGGGGACGTGCTGGCCCAGGTGCCGGTCGGTGTCGAGCCGGAAGGCGTCGGTGTCAGTCCGGACGATAAATACACCGTCATCACCTCCGAGAGCACCTCGATGGCCCATGTCATCGACAACGACACCAACGAGCTGATCGCCAATGTGCTGGTCGACACCCGTCCGCGCGAGGCGAAGTTCACCGCCGACGGCAAGGAGGTCTGGGTCTCCTCCGAGGTCGGTGGCTCGATCTCGGTGATCGACACCTCCGACTGGACCGTGAAGGACACCATCCGCTTCGAGGTGGAAGGCGTGCGGCCTGAGCTGCTGCAGCCGGTGGGCATGGATTTCATCGACGGCGGCAAGAAGCTCTTCGTGCTGCTCGGCCCGGCCAACCGCGTCGCGGTGATCGACACCAAGACCTATGAGGTCGAGGATTACATCTTGGTCGGCCAGCGCCCCTGGCACGGCGAGCTCTCCCCCGACGGCAAGCTCTATTATGTCGCCAACGGCCTCACCAACGATCTGACCGTGATCGACGTGGAAAGCCTGAAGCCGATCAAATCGGTGCCGGTTGGCCGGCTGCCCTGGGGCGTCGCCGTCTGGGAAGGAAAGCCGGATCCGGATGCGCTGAAGCGCAATCCGCCGAAGCAATAGAGGGCAGGGCACCTGGCGCGCGCGGGCGGTCTCGTCTCTACGAGGCCGCCGCGGTCTTCGCCGCTGTCTTGCCGTCCGGCGCCCCCGTTGTCGCCTCCGGATCGAAGGCGATGCTTTTCACCACCGCGTAGATTTTGCGCCCCGGCTTCAGCCCCAGCGCATCCACCGAGTGACGGGTGAGCCGCGCCACCAGCCGGGCTTCGCCGCATTGAAGCGCGATCTCGATCACCGGCCCGTGCGGCTGGCCGATCTCCGTCACCGTGCCCGGCAGGATATTCAGCGCGCTCAAACCTTGCGGCTTCTTGGTGGCGATCATCACGTCGCGCGCCCGGATGCGGGCGCGCACCGAGGCGCCTTGCGGCCGGTTCAGCCGCGGCACGCGCAAATCTCCGGCCGGCGTCTCCAGCACCGTGAGCCCGGTCTCCGCCTCATGCGCTGCGATCCGCCCCTCGACCAGCGCACCGGTCTCCGCCTCCTCGGCGACGGCAAGATCGATCCGGCTCAAAATCTCCGAAGCGGGGCCTGCGGCCAGCACATGCCCGCGCTCCACCAGCACGACGCTGGTGGCAAGCCGCGCCACTTCGGCAATCGAATGGCTGACATAGACGATCGGCAGACCGGCCTCGTCGCGGATCCGCTCCAGATAGGGCAT
The DNA here is from genome assembly GCF_013341275.1 of Methyloligella sp. GL2. GTDB lineage: Bacteria > Pseudomonadota > Alphaproteobacteria > Rhizobiales > Methyloligellaceae > Methyloligella. The sequence continues at coordinate 2,511,810 of NZ_CP054476.1, read as the reverse complement.
CACCTCCTGCTTGCGCGCCTCGTCCAGCGAGGAGAGCGGCTCGTCCAGCAGCAGGAGCCGCGGCGCGGCAAGCAGCGCCCGCCCGATAGCCACACGCTGCCGCTCGCCGCCCGAGAGCCGCCCGACGCCCCGGTCTAGGAGATGGTCGAGACCGAGCAGGGCGGTGACCTCCTCAAGGCTCCGCCCGTCGCCCCCGGAGAAGAAGCGGCCATAGAGCAGATTGCCCTTCACCGAAAGATGCGGGAACAGCCGCGCCTCCTGGAACACATAGCCGATGCGCCGCTTATGGGTCGGCACGCCGATGCCTGCGGCGGTATCGGTCAGCACCGTGCCGTCCACCGTTACCTTCGCCTGCTTGGGCCGCAGCAGCCCGGCGATGATATTGACGATGGTGCTTTTGCCGGCGCCGGATGGGCCGAACAGCGCCGTCAGCCGTCCTTCGCTCTGGAAGGCAATATCGAGGGTGAGATCGCCGATCATGCCCTTGGCTTGAAAGGCGATGCTCATTGCCGTTTCACCCGCTCGCCGATGTGCCGCGCCACCGCCTCGGAGGCGAACAGCGCGGTCAGCGAAATCGTCACCGAGATCAGCGTCAGCCGCAGCGCCGCCGCATCGCCCCCCGGCACTTGCGTCAGGCTGTAGATCAGTGTCGGCAGGGTCTGGGTCTCGCCGGGGATATTGGAGACGAAGGTGATGGTCGCGCCGAACTCGCCCATGGCCCGGGCGAAGCACAGAATGGCGCCGGCGATGATGCCGGGCGCGATCAGCGGCAAGGTCACGGTGAGGAAGACCAGAAACCGGTTGGCGCCGAGCGTGCTGGCGGCCTGCTCCAGCCCGCGGTCCAGCCCCTCGACGGAAAGCTGGATCGCCCGCACCATCAGCGGAAAGCCCATCACCGCTGCGGCCAGCGCTGCCCCGGTCCAGCGGAAGGCGAACACCAGGCCGAGATTTTCCGCCAGCCAATGGCCGATCAGCCCGTTCCGCCCGAACAGCAAGAGCAGCCCGTAGCCAGTCACCACCGGCGGCAGCACCAAAGGCAGCAGCACCAGCGCGTTGAGGATGGCGCGGCCGAAGAAGCGGCAGCGCCCCAGAACCAGCGCCACAGCTACGGCAAGCGGCAGGCTCGCCAGCATGGCCCAGCTCGCCACTTTCAGGCTTAGGCCGATGGCGGTGAGCTCTTCGGGCGTGAGGGTGAGCAAGTTCGTGCTCTCAAAAAATCGATTGGGGGAGGGCGGAGCCGCATCCCCGAAGAATCGGGCTAAGCGTCAGGCGTCCGATTTTGCCTTTTGCGTCATGTCGCGCAAGATCTCGATTGCCTTGCGGGACGGCCCCTCCAGCCCTTCGCCGCCGGCTTCCAGATGCTCCAGGATCTGTTTGCGCATGCGCGGATCCCAGAACTTCTTGATGTGATTGGCGATGCCTTCGGCGGCGTCCTCATGGGGCTGGTATTTGAAGAAGTCCCCGATCTGATTAACCATGTAGACCAGGCGGTCGACATTGCTATGCGACATGGCTTGTGCGTTCTCCCGTGACGCGGGCCGGATGGGTGAAAACCTCGAACCCGTCTTTTCTTGCAATCGCGATTAAGGTGATCCCGGCCGCTTCGGCCATGCGGATGGCCAGCGCCGTCGGCGCCGAAACGGCGGCAATCACCGGCGCGCCGGCAAAGGCGGCCTTCTGCACCATCTCCACCGAAACCCGGCTGGTCAGCACCACGATGCCGTCCGCGGCGTCGCGGCCCTGCCGGGCCAGCGCCCCGACCAGCTTGTCCAGCGCATTATGCCGTCCGACATCCTCCCGCAGCGCCACGACGCCCTCGGAAGGCGTCCAGAACCCGGCGGCATGAACCGCCCGGGTCTCGTGGTTCAGCGCCTGCAGCGGCCCCGTGGCCTCCACAGCCTGCATGATTTCGTCTGCGGTATAGATCGCGCCTTCGCCGACTTCCGGCGGCGGACGCAAAGCTTCGGTGAGGCTCTCGATGCCGCAAAGCCCGCAGCCCGTGGGACCGACCTGGCTCCGGCGGCGGCGGGCCAGCTTGGTGCCGTCCTCGCCCTTCAGCCACATGCGAAGCTCGATGCCGGCAATGCCGTCGACATCGCTCTCCACGATCTCAAGCTGCTCGATGGCGTCGGGAGAGGGGATCACCTGTTCGGTCAGGCTGAAGCCGACGGCGAAATCTTCCAGATCGCCGGGCGAAGCCATCATCACCGCGTAAGTGGCGGTGTCGTAGGTGAAGGCGATCGCCGTTTCTTGCGGAACGGCCCGTGTCCCGGAACTGAACCCTCCGCTCCGCCAAGCGGAACGGAGGACGCGCGCGAGCCGCTCGATCACCGCTTACTCCGCCGCGACGACCGTCGGCGCTTCTTCGATCCGGCGCGACTTGCGGCTGAACTCGTCATACTCCTCCTGCCACTCGGTCGGGCCGTTGGACGGCATCACCTGCACGGCCGTCACCTTGTATTCCGGGCAGTTGGTCGCCCAGTCGGAGAAGTCGGTGGTGACCACATTGGCCTGGGTCTTCGGATGGTGGAAGGTGGTGTAGACCACGCCCGGCGCCATGCGCTCGGAGACCTGCGCCCGCAGCGCCGTCTCGCCGGAGCGGCTAGAGAGCTTCACCCAGTCGCCGTCGCGGATGCCGCGAGTCTCGGCGTCGAAGGGATGGATCTCCAACAGGTCTTCCGGATGCCATTCGGAGTTCGCCGTGCGGCGCGTCTGCGCGCCCACATTGTACTGCGACAGGATACGTCCGGTGGTGAGCAGCAGCGGGAAGCGGGGGCCGCTCTTCTCGTCCGTCGGCACGTATTCGGTGACCACGAACTTGCCCTTGCCGCGCACGAACCCGTCCACATGCATGACCGGCGTGCCGTTCGGCGCCTCTTCGTTGCAGGGCCACTGGATCGAGCCTTCCTCGTCCAGCTTCTTGAAGGTGACACCGGCGAATTTCGGCGTCAGCGCCGCGATCTCGTCCATGATCTCGGACGGGTGCTCGTAATGCATCGGATAGCCCATCGCATTGGCGAGCATCTGGGTGATCTCCCAGTCCTCATAGCCGTTCTTCGGCGCCATCACCTTGCGCACCGGCTGAATGCGGCGCTCAGCATTGGTGAAGGTGCCGTTCTTCTCCAGGAAGGTCGAGCCCGGCAGGAAGACATGAGCGAAATCCGCCGTCTCCACCAGGAACAGATCCTGCACCACCACGCACTCCATGGCGGAGAGGCCGGCGATCATATGCTTGGTGTCGGGATCGGACTGCAGAATGTCCTCGCCCTGGATGTACATCCCCTTGAAGCTGCCGTCGATGGCGGCATCCATCATGTTCGGAATGCGCAGGCCCGGCTCGGAGTCGAGCTCGCGGCCCCACATGGATTCGAAGGTCTCGCGCACCGTGTCGGTGGAAACGTGGCGGTAGCCGGGGAACTCGTGCGGGAAGGAGCCCATATCGCAGGAGCCCTGCACGTTGTTCTGGCCACGCAGCGGGTTCACGCCGACGCCTTCGCGCCCGATATTGCCGGTGGCCATGGCGAGATTGGCGATGGCCATCACCGTGGTCGAGCCCTGGCTGTGCTCGGTGACGCCGAGGCCGTAATAGATCGCCGCATTGCCGCCGGTGGCATAAAGCCGGGCCGCGCCGCGTACCGTCTCGGCCGGAACGCCGGTATATTTCTCCATCGCCTCGGGGCTGTTGCGCTCCTCGGCGGCGAAAGCGGCCCAATCCTGGAACTCGTCCCAGTCGCAGCGCTCGCGCACGAAGTCTTCGTTCACCAGCCCCTCGGTCACCACCACATGAGCGAGCGAGGTGAGCAGCGCGACATTGGTGCCGGGCTTGAGCTGCATATGGAAGTCGGCCTCCACATGGGGGCTGCGCACCAGATCGATCTGGCGCGGATCGGCGACGATCAGCTTGGCGCCTTCGCGCAGACGCTTCTTCATGCGGCTGCCGAAAACCGGATGGCCGTCGGTCGGGTTGGCGCCGATCACCAGCACCACGTCGGAATATTCGATGGAGTCGAAATCCTGCGTGCCCGCCGAGGTGCCGTAGGTCGTGTTCAGACCGTAGCCGGTCGGCGAGTGGCAGACCCGGGCGCAGGTGTCGACATTGTTGTTGCCGAAAGCCGCGCGCACCAGCTTCTGCACCAGGAAGGTCTCCTCGTTGGTGCAGCGCGACGAGGTGATGCCGCCGATCGAGCTCCGGCCGTGCTTGGCCTGAATTGCCTTGAACTTGTCGGCGGCGAACTGGATGGCTTCTTCCCAAGACACCTCGCGCCACGGATCGTTGATGTTCTCGCGGATCATCGGTGTGGTGATGCGGTCCTTATGGCTGGCATAGCCCCAGGCGAAACGGCCCTTGACGCAGGAATGGCCGCGATTGGCCTTGCCGTCCTTATAGGGCAGCATGCGCACGACTTCCTCGCCACGCATCTCCGCCTTGAAGGTGCAGCCGACGCCGCAATAGGCGCAGGTCGTCACCACCGAATGCTCCGGCGTGCCGATATCGATCACCGATTTTTCGTTCAGCGTCGCCGTCGGGCAGGCCTGGACACAGGCGCCGCAGGAGACGCATTCGGACTCCATGAAAGGTTCCTGCATCGAGGGTGAAACCACAGAGTCGAAGCCGCGGCCGGCGATGGTCAGCGCGAAGGTGCCCTGCACCTCCTCGCAAGCCCGCACGCAGCGCGAGCAGACGATGCATTTGGACGGCTCGTAGGTGAAGTACGGGTTGGACGCATCGATCCCCGGATTGGGATGCTTCTTGCCGTCATAGCCGTAGCGCACCTCGCGCAGGCCCACCGCGCCGGACATATCCTGCAGCTCGCAATCGCCGTTCGCCGAGCAGGTCAGGCAGTCCAGCGGATGCTCGGAGATGTAGAGCTCCATCACGCCCTTGCGTAAGCGCTTCAGCCGCTCGGTTTGGGTGTGAACCGCCATGCCCTCGGCGACCAGCGTGGTGCAGGAGGCCGGCGTGCCGTTGCGGCCCTCGATCTCGATCAGACAGAGCCGGCAGGAGCCGAACGATTCCAGCATATCGGTGGCGCACAGCTTCGGGATCTCGGTGCCGGCTTCCATCGCGGCCCGCATCACCGAGGTGCCTTCGGGCACCGTGACCTCTTTGCCGTCGATGGTCAGCGTCACCATGGTCTCCGATTTGGAGCGCGGTGTGCCGTAGTCGATTTCTTCAATCAGCGACATGACAGCTTCCTCATCTCAGAATCTCGTGTTCAATCTCACTCGGCAGCTTCCAGGCGCTTAGGCTCGGCGCCGAAATCTTCCGGGAAATGGGTTAGCGCGCTCATCACGGGGTAGGGGGTGAACCCACCGAGCGCGCAAAGGGATCCAAATTTCATCGTGTCGCAGAGATCCTCGAGCACAGCGAGGTTCGCCTGCCTGTTCTCGCCGGCCATGATCTTGTCGAGCAGCTCCACGCCGCGGCTGGAGCCGATCCGGCATGGCGTGCACTTGCCGCAAGACTCTACGGCGCAGAACTCCATGGCGAAGCGTGCCATCTTGGCCATGTCGACGGTCTCGTCGAACACCACGATGCCGCCATGGCCGATCAGAGCATCCTCGGCGGAGAATTCTTCGTAGCCGAACGGCAATTGGAACTGGGACGGGTGCAGATAAGCGCCGAGCGGGCCACCCACCTGAACCGCGCGGACCTCCTTGCCCGAACGCGTACCGCCGCCGATATCGTTCACCAGCTCGCCGAGCGTGATGCCGAACGCGGTCTCGTAAAGCCCGCCATGCTTGATGTTGCCGGCAAGCTGGATCGGCATCGTGCCGCGGGAGCGCCCGACGCCGAACTCCTGATAGTGAGAGCCGCCATCGGCGATGATGTGCGGCACGGCGGAAAGCGACAGCACGTTGTTGATGATGGTCGGCTTGCCGAACAGGCCGACATGGGCCGGAAGCGGCGGCTTGGCGCGGACCTCGCCGCGCTTGCCCTCGACGCTGTCCAGCAGCGAGGTCTCTTCGCCGCAGACATAGGCGCCGGCGCCGACCCGGACTTCCATGTCGTAGCTGAAGCCGGAGCCGAGAATGTTGTCGCCGAGCGTGCCCGCCTCGCGTGCCGCCTCGATCGCCGCATTCATCGCTTCGACCGCATGCGGATATTCGGAGCGGATATAGACGTAGCCGTAGGTGGCGCCCACCGCGATGCCGGCGATGGTCATCCCCTCGATCAGCATCAGGGGATCGCCTTCCATCAGCATGCGGTCGGCGAAGGTGCCGCTATCGCCCTCGTCGGCATTGCAGACGATGTATTTTTCCGGCGATTGCGCCTGATACACCGTGTTCCACTTGATGCCGGTGGGGAAGCCCGCACCGCCGCGGCCGCGAAGCCCGGAGGTGGTGATCTCCTCGATGATGGCTTCCTGCCCCATCTCGATGGCCTTCTTCAGGCCGACATAGCCGCCATGGGCTTTGTAGTCCTCGATGGAGCGGGGATCGGTGATGCCGACCCGGGCGAAGGTGAGCCGGGTCTGACGTTTGAAGAACGGAATTTCTTCCACCAGGCCGAGCTTCAGCGGATGATCGCCGGCCTCGAAGAAATTTGCCTCGAACAGGCTGTCGACATCGGACTCCTGCACCGGGCCGTAACCGATGCGGCCCTCGGGCGTCTCGACCTCGACCAGAGGCTCCAGCCAGAACATGCCGCGCGAGCCGTTGCGCACGATCTCAATGTCGATGCCGTCTTTCTGCGCGCGCTTGGCGACGGCCTTGGCCACCTCGTCGGCGCCCAAAGCCAGCGAGCCGGCGTCGCGGGGAATGAAGATTCGCGTGCTCATCGGTCTGCCTCCGAGACGATGGCGTCGATCTTGGCCTCGTCCAGCATGGCATAGACCTTGTCGTCGAGCATCGCCGCCGGCGAGCTGTGGCAGAGCCCCAGGCAGTAGACCGGTTCGAGCGTGACGCTGCCATCGGCGGTGGTCTCGCCCATGCCGATGCCGAGACGCTCCTCGGCCCGGGCGATCAGCGCATTGCCGCCGGCCGCCTGGCAGGATTCCGCCCGGCAGACCTTGAGAATCCGCCGTCCCGGAACCTTTTTGCGAAAGTCGTGATAGAAGGTAACGCAGCCATGGACCTCGGCCCGAGACAGATTCAGCGTCTCGGCGATCATCACCACAGCTTCGTCCGGCACACAGCCGAAGGTTTCCTGCAAATCATGCAAGATCGGCAACGTGGCGCCTTTACGGTCTTTGTGCCGACTGATGATTTGCTCAGCGCGTTCGGCGCTGAATGATTCATAATTGTGCATACAGAGCCGCTCCCTAGAACGTCTCTGAAAGATGGCGAGAAACCCCTTTAGAATCAACAAAGCTAGCCTATCGACCGATAGGATTTGCCTATCGTTCGCGACGGCTTGTCGCGGTTTCGCGCCGCCGGCTGCCTAATGCTAAGGCATTGTCTTCATTCGGTAAAATTGGGTTCGCGGAAGGGGAAAACGCCGTTTGACGTCCCTCTGGTTGCCAAATCCCCACCTGCATCCATGAGGATTTCTCAAGAATATTTTTTCGATCCTCAGATTTGTCTGAGCATCGCCTCCATGTCGACGCTGTCGCTATTGAGCAAGGGCGCCAGCTGCTGTGCCTCCGAAACCAGCGCGCTGATCAGGGGAGTCAGCGGATCGCGATGCGGCACCACCAGGCCGACCGTATGGGTCACCTCCGGGTCGACGATGGGGATGGTGTTCACCGTCCCCTTCAATCCCAACGCTTCCGCCAATTTTGCCGGCATCACGCTGGCCCATTGCCCGGTCCGCACATGGGCGAACAGCGAGATGATGGAATCCGATTCCAGCGTCGGCGCCACCTCCGATCCGGAGGAGCGCAGCAGGCCCTCGATGATTCGCCGGTGCTGCATGTCGGGCGTGAGCAGGCAAAGCGGCACCTTGCCGACCTCTTCCCAGGTCACCGTCTGACGCTGGCCGAGCTCGTGCTGGGCCGAGATCAGCAGCCGGTAATGCTCGCTATAGAGCGGGTAGGTCTTCACCCGACCGAGCGGTTCGTTGTCCAGATAGGTCAGCCCGGCATCGATCTCCAGATTCTCCATCATGCCGAGAACCTCGATGGAGTTGCGGGTCAGCACCGTGAAGCTGACATCGGGATGCCGCGCCCGGTATGGCGTGGTGATCATCGCCACCATGGCCAGCGCCGTCGGGATCGAGGCGATGCGGATATGCCCGGTTAGCCCGTGCTTCAGGGATTCGATCTCCTGCCGCATGGCGCGGGTGTCGGAGACGATGCGCCGTGCCCAGTCGAGCACCCGCTCGCCTTCCGGCGTCAGCCCCTGGAAGCGCGAGCCGCGCTGCACCAGAAGCACGCCGAGCACGTCCTCCAGCTGCTTGATGCCGGCGGACAAGGTGGGCTGACTGACCCCGCACGCCTCGGCCGCATGGCCGAAATGGCGCTCACGGGCCAGGGCGATGATGAATTCGAGCTTGTCGATCATGAATTGCGGCGGCCGCTCCCAATTGCCAAGTCTTCTACCAAGTCGTCTGCCTGTTCTTCGGCGCTTGCACGATTTTGATCCCCGCAACCGCGGGGCTCAACGGCAAACTCCCAATGATCCTTGGAAAACCATCATATAGGAGGCGTAGATGCTGCGCGCGCCTCCTGAACGCCTTATGACAGGGCGGGAGGCGAAAAGCACCCGTTTCCCATCATTCAAAATTCGATGTTAGGAGAGGGCGGAACAAACCGGGCGCCCCAGGCGTGGCGTTTTCGGAAGGGAGGACCAGGAGTACCGTGGATCAGATTGGAGAAACCGCACCGCGGGCCGAGGCCCAAGCGCTGGTCGCCGATATCGGCGGCACCAATGCGCGCTTTGCCCTGGCGCATCTGGAGACGCTGGAGATTTCCAATTTCCGCACCTTCAGCTGCGCCGAGCACGGCAATCTGGCGGAGGCCGCCGCGCTCTATCTCGCCGAGCTGCCGCAGGCCCCGCATTACGGCGCCTTTGCCGTCGCCGCCCCGGTCACCGGCGAGAGCGTGGAATTCACCAATTCGCCCTGGTCGTTCAGCCGGCGCGATTTCTGCGCCGAGGCCGGGCTCGAAGGTCTCCTGGTGCTCAACGATTTCGAGGCGCTGGCCCTATCGCTACCCCATCTCGATCCGGTGGATCTGAGCCAGATCGGCGGCGAGGAGCCGCTGGAGCGCGGCACCAAGGTGGTGCTGGGCCCCGGCACCGGCCTTGGCGCGGCGAGCCTGGTCTGGTCGGAAACGGGCTGGATCGCGGTGCCGGGCGAGGGCGGCCATATCAATCTGGCGCCGGCCCATACCGATCAGATCCCGCTGCTTTCCCGCATGATGGCAAACCGCGAGCATCTCTCCGCCGAGCGTATCCTGTCCGGTCCCGGGCTTTGCGATCTTTACCGCTATGTCGCCGAGGAGCGCGGCGCCGAACCCACATCGCTGCACGCCCGCGATATCGTCGCCCGCGCGAGCGACAATAGCGATCCCATCGCGGTCGAGACGCTGGAGCATTTCATCGCCTGGCTCGGCAGTTTCGCCGGCGATATGGCGATGATGCTGGGCGCCCGCGGCGGCGTCTATCTCGGCGGCGGCGTCTCCTTGCGCATTCTGGACTTCCTGCGCCAGGGCAAGTTCCGCCACTATTTCGAAGCCAAGGGCCGCATGCGCGACAAGCTGCTGAAGCCGATCCCGATCTATGTCATCGGCGCCGAAGCGCCGGCCTTGCAGGGCGCGGCGGCGGCTTTGCGGGCGGAGATGGAGAGCGGCATGCCGGCCGGGCTTTAGCCCGCAGAGGCCGCCTTACCGACGGCGGCAAGAACGCTATCCCGCGCAGGCCTGTCTTCCGGGCTCGCCGTCAGATAGGCGGCGATGAGAAGCGGCGGCCGGTCCGGCGGCCAGCAAATCGCGACATCGTTGCTGGTGCCATCCGGCCCCGTGCCGGTCCGATCCCCGGCGCGCCAGCCATCCGGCAACCCGGCCCGCAAACGGTCCTTACCGGTCTCGTTGGCGATCAGCCACGCCGTCAGCTGCTTGCGCGATTTTTCCGACAGCGCATCGCCGAGCGCCAGCCGGTTCAGATCGCGGACCATGGCGATCGGCGTGGTGGTATCGCGGGGATCGCCGGATGCGATGATATTGGCGTCGGGCTCGTAGCGGTCGATCCGGGTCTTGTCGTCGCCGAGTGCGCGCACATAGGCGGTCGCCGCCTCCGGCCCGCCGAGACTTGTCAGAATGAGATTGGCCGCGGTGTTGTCGCTCCAGGCCATCACCGCTTCGCACAAAGCATCGAGCGTCATCTTCTCGCCGGCGTGGTTTTCGGTGACGGGGGCGTATTCTTGGATGCCATCCGCCGGCACCAGGATCTGGCGATCCAGCGACTCCTCGCCTTCGTCGACCCTGTGAAGCACGGCCGCCACGGCGAGCAGCTTGAACGTCGAGCACATGGGAAAACGCTCGTCGCCGCGATGCGCCGTCAGCCTGCCGCTACCCGTATCCAGCACCGCAACGCCCAGCCGTCCGCCGCTCGCCGCTTCGATCTCGGCAAGCCGCGCACTCAGGGCATCGTCAGATGTCAGGGCAGATGCCGCAGCCCGTGCCGGGCCGAGACCGCCCAGCACCGCAGCCGCGACTGCAGCGTTCAGAAATTCGCGACGATGCATCATCGCGCCGCCATACGCGGCGGCTGCGACACAACGATGGCAATAGGGGTGGGGAGAAGCACGTCCGGCGCGGGCCGCTACTTATACTCGACCTTGACGATCTCGTAGGACTTGCCGCCCCCTGGCGTAGACACCTCGACGACATCGCCCTTGTTCTTGTTGAGCAGGGCGCGCGCGATGGGCGAGGTGATGGAGATCTTGCCCTCCTTCACATCCGCTTCCAGCTCGCCGACAATGCGGTATTTGACCTTCGCCTCGGTATCCTCGTCGATCAGCGTCACCGTCGCCCCGAACATCACCTGATTGCCCGAGAGCTTGGAGATGTCGATCACTTCGGCGCGGGAGAGCTTGTCTTCGAGGTCGGCGACACGCGCTTCGGTCATGCCTTGCTGCTCTTTGGCGGCATGATACTCGGCGTTCTCTGAGAGATCGCCATGCTCGCGCGCCTCGGCGATGGCCTTGATGATTCGCGGACGCTCCACGGTCTTCAGGTGCTTGATCTCCGCCTCAAGTGCGGCGAAGCCTTCCGCGGTCATCGGGACCTTGTCCATTCCAATTGCTCCTTAGCCGACCGGCCGCTGCCGGACCGCTAAATTAAAGTCACAAATTGCATGCCCCGCCAATAACTTGGCGACTACGATGCTTGAAAAGCGAGAAAACGGACCGATTACGGGCGCGCAGCTACGTAGTCTTGCAACGGCGCCACTTCGAGACTTCCGGCCCGGAGTGCCTTGATGGCCTCTGTCGCGGCCATCGCACCGGCTAAAGTTGTATAATAGGGGATATGGTAGAGCAAGGCCGTCCGGCGGATGGAGAAGCTGTCCGCCAGCGCGCGCTGCCCTTCCGTGGTGTTGAACACCATATCCACCTCGCCGTTCGACATCGCGTCGACGATATGCGGCCGGCCCTCCAGCACCTTGTTGACCCGCTCGCAAGCAATGCCTTGCTCGGAGAGGAAGCGCTGCGTGCCGCGCGTGGCGAGAATCCGGAAGCCCATCTCGGCGAGCGTGCGCACCGGCGCCACCACCTTGGCCTTGTCGGCATCCTTGATCGAGACGAACACTGTGCCGCCGAGGGGAAGCTTGCTGCCGCCGCCGAGCTGGCTCTTGGCGAAGGCGATGGCGTAATCCTTGTCGATACCCATCACCTCGCCGGTGGAGCGCATCTCCGGCCCCAGCACCGGATCGACGCCGGGGAAGCGGGCGAAGGGGAACACGGCCTCTTTCACCGCGATATGCTCCAGCTTGCGGGGGCGCAGCCCGAAATCGGCCAGCGGCTTGCCCGCCATCACCTGGGCGGCGATCGCCGCGATCGGCACGCCGATCACCTTGGCGACGAAGGGCACCGTGCGGCTCGCCCGCGGGTTCACCTCCAGGATGAAGATCTCATCGCCCTGGATGGCGTATTGCACATTCATCAGCCCGATCACGCCGAGGGCGCGCGCCAGCATCTCGGTCTGGCGCTCCAGCTCGGCGATGGTGGCGTCGCTCAAGGAGTGCGGCGGCAGCGAGCAGGCGCTGTCGCCCGAATGCACGCCTGCCTCCTCGATATGCTCCATCACCCCGCAGATGAAGACGTCCTTGCCGTCGGAGAGGCAGTCGACATCCACCTCGATGGCGTCGCGCAAATAGGTATCGATCAGCACCGGGCTTTTGCCGGAGACCACCACCGCCTCGGCGATATAGCGCTCCAGCTGGGCTTCCTCGCGCACGATCTCCATCGCCCGTCCGCCCAACACGTAAGACGGCCGGATCACCAGCGGGAAGCCGATTTCCCGTGCGATTTCGACGGCTTGCTCGGCCGAGCGGGCAATGCCGTTGACCGGCTGAACCAGTCCCAGCTCCTCGATCAGCGCCTTGAACCGGTCGCGGTCCTCGGCCAGGTCGATGGCGTCGGGCGAGGTGCCGAGGATCGGCACATCCGCCGCTTCCAGCGCCGCGGCGAGCTTCAGCGGCGTCTGCCCGCCGAACTGCACGATGACGCCTTTCAGCGTGCCGTTGGTCTTCTCCTTGGCGATGATCTCCAGCACGTCCTCTTCCGTCAGCGGCTCGAAATACAGCCGGTCGGAGGTGTCGTAATCGGTGGAGACCGTCTCCGGATTGCAGTTGACCATGATGGTCTCGAACCCGGCATCGGAGAGCGTGAAGGCGGCGTGGCAGCAGCAATAATCGAACTCGATGCCTTGGCCGATACGGTTCGGCCCGCCGCCGAGGATGATCACCTTCTGCTTGTCGGAAGGACGCGCCTCGCACATGGCCGTGCCGGCGAAATCGGCCTCGTAGGTCGAATACATATAGGCGGTGGGGGAGGCGAACTCTGCCGCGCAGGTGTCGATCCGCTTATAGACCGGGTGCACGTCGAGGGCGGTGCGCGCCTCGTAGACCTCCGCCGGGGTCTTATCGGTGAGCTTGGCCAGCCGCTCGTCGGAGAAGCCCATGGCTTTCAGCTGGCGCATCTGGCCGGCGCTGGTCGGCAGGCCGTGCTGCTTCACCCGCTCTTCCCAATAGAGGATGTCCTGCAGCTGGCGCAGGAACCACGGGTCGATCTTGCAGAATTCGTAGATGGTCTCCGCATCGACGCCGAGGCGCATGGCCTGCGCCACCTTCAAGAGGCGGTCAGGCATCGGCGTGCCGAGCGCGGCGCGGATCACGTTCTTGTCGTCGCCTTCGCCTAAGCCTTCGAACCAGAACTCGTCCAGCCCGGTCAGCCCGGTCTCCATGGAGCGGAGCGCTTTTTGCAAGGATTCGGGGAAGCTACGGCCGATGGCCATGGCTTCGCCGACGGATTTCATCGCCGTGGTCAAGACCGGTTTGGAGCCGGAGAATTTTTCAAAGGCGAAGCGTGGGATCTTAGTCACCACGTAATCGATGGTTGGCTCGAACGAGGCCGGTGTCGCCCCGCCGGTGATGTCGTTTGCGAGCTCGTCCAGCGTGTAGCCGATGGCCAGCTTGGCGGCGACCTTGGCGATGGGGAAGCCCGTCGCCTTGGAGGCGAGCGCGGACGAGCGCGACACGCGCGGGTTCATCTCGATGACCACCAGGCGCCCGTCTTCCGGGTTCACCGCGAACTGCACATTGGAGCCGCCGGTCTCCACCCCGATCTCGCGCAACACCGCGATCGAGGCGTTGCGCATGATCTGATATTCCTTGTCGGTCAGAGTCAGCGCCGGCGCCACGGTGATCGAATCGCCCGTATGCACGCCCATCGGATCGATATTCTCGATCGAGCAGATGATGATGCAGTTGTCGTCCTTATCCCGGACGACCTCCATCTCGTATTCCTTCCAGCCGAGCACCGATTCCTCGATCAGCACTTCGCAGGTCGGGGAGGCGTCCAGCCCCCGCTCGATGATCTCCAGGAACTCTTCGCGGTTATAGGCGATGCCGCCGCCCGTGCCGCCGAGGGTGAAGGAGGGACGGATAATGGCGGGCAGGCCGATTTCGATCAGCGCTTCCAGCGCTTCGATCAGCCCCTTCTCGACATAGCGCCGCCGCCGCTCCGCATCGCCTTGCGCCCATTCTTTCTCGAAAGCGTCGCGCAGCTCGGCCTTCTCCTCGGCGCTGGCGTCGAGACCAGCGATGCGGTCGAGCTCGGCCTGATAGGTTTCCCGGTCGGCGCGCTTCAGCTCCGCCGCATCGGCCAGGCGCGAGCGCGGCGTCTCCAGGCCGATCTTGTTCATCGCCTCGCGGAACAGCTCGCGGTCCTCGGCCTTGTCGATGGCTTCGGCCCGGGCGCCGATCATCTCCACGCCATAGCGCTCCAGCGCCCCGGAGCGGTGCAGGCTGAGCGCGGTGTTTAGCGCCGTCTGGCCGCCCATGGTGGGGAGCACCGCATCGGGCCGCTCCTTCTCGATGATCTTGGCGACGAAATCCGGCGTGATTGGCTCGATATAGGTGGCGTCCGCCACATCGGGATCGGTCATGATCGTGGCCGGATTGGAATTGACCAGGATCACCCGATAGCCCTCTTCTTTCAGGGCCTTGCAGGCTTGTGTGCCAGAATAATCGAACTCGCAGGCCTGGCCGATAATGATCGGCCCAGCCCCGATAACGAGGATGGATTTTATATCGTCGCGTTTGGGCATCAGGCGCGGGGTAATGCTCCGACCGGTCAGCTTCGCCGTGACCGGAGATCGACAGCCTTCAGAATTGCGGGCTAGGAGCGCTCTTTAGACCAGAAAGCGCGGCCAGGGAAGGGGGGCTGCGTCTCCTCCCCAGCTTGTTGTCCTCTCTCGCCCACCAAACGCGGCGAAACCTCGGCGTGTTCCCTTGAGAGGGAGAGCGGTTTAGCCCAGCCCAGGCGTCATTGCCGGGCAAGCGCTCAAGTAGCGTAAAGCGCGGTAGCGCTGGCAAAGAGATGTCCCGGCAATCCATGAACACCTCGGCATGATCTCTGGCACCGTGGTCATGGATGCCCGGCACAAGGCCGGGCATGACAACGAGGTTAGAGCAGCGACGGATCTAAGACTTGCCGTCCTTCGCTGCGTCCATCGCCTCGACGAAGCGGGTGAAGAGGTAATGGGAGTCCTGCGGGCCCGGTGAGGCTTCCGGATGATACTGCACCGAGAACACCGGCTTGCCCTTCAGTCGCAGGCCGCAATTGGAGCCGTCGAACAGCGAGACATGGGTCTCTTCCACCGCGTCCGACAGGCTCTCCCGGTCCACGGTGAAGCCGTGATTCATCGAGGTGATCTCGACCTTGCCCGTGGTGTGGTCCTTCACCGGATGATTGGCACCGTGATGGCCCTGATGCATCTTCGAGGTCTTGGCGCCAAGCGCCAGGCCCAGCAGCTGATGGCCGAGGCAGATACCGAACACCGGCAGGCCCGAATCGACCAGCTTCCGGATCTCCGGCACGGCATAGGCGCCGGTCGCTGCCGGGTCGCCCGGTCCGTTGGAGAGGAACACCCCATCGGGCTTGCGCTCCAAGATCTCTTCGGCGCTCGTGCTGGCCGAGACCACTGTCACCCGGCAGCCCGAGGCCACCAGCTCGCGCAGGATATTGGTCTTCAGCCCGTAATCGATGGCCACCACGTTGTGGCGGGGCTCGGCCTTGGCGGTGAAGCCCTTGCCCCACTCCCAGGCGCCTTCGTCCCAGGAATAGGTCTGGGCGGTGGTCACGTCCTTGGCGAGGTCCAGCCCCACCATGCCGCCCCATTCGGCGGCCTGGCGCTTCAGATCGGGGATATCGAAATTGCCGCTGGGATCGAAGGCGATCACCGCGTTCGGCATGCCCTTCTCGCGGGTCAGCGCCGTCAGCGCCCGGGTATCCACCCCGGTGATGGCGATGATGCCGCGCGCCTTCAGCCATTCGTCGAAGCCTTGCGCCGCCCGGTAATTGGAGGGCGCGGTGATCGGCTCGCGCAGCACGCAGCCCTTCACGCCGGAGGAGGCGGCCAGATTCGCCGTCTCGATATCCTCCGGGTTCGCCCCGACATTGCCGATATGGGGGAAGGTGAAGGTGATGATCTGCCCCGAATAGGAGGGGTCGGTCAGGATCTCCTGATACCCGGTCATCGCCGTGTTGAAGCAGACCTCGCCAACGGCGACGCCCGGCGCGCCGGCGCCCATACCTTCGATCACCGTGCCGTCGGCCAGCACCAGCAGCGCTGTCGGCACCTGATCGGCCCATCCGGGCACGCTCGACGCCGCGCCGGCGCCAGCCTCGTTTTCGGTTTTTGCCTGATCCATGGTCTTTCGGTGAACTTGAGCCTCGCGCCGCGCGACATTCGCCGCCTTCTCAACCGTTAAGAAGGCGTGGACTTGGCGAGGGCTTGTAAGAACCCGACATCGTTTACGCCATAGCATTCTCGCCGTCAAGTTGAGGCGTTAGAAATTATGCTGTGGAAACAATGGGTTAGCGGAGCAAAATCAGTTGCGTAAAAAGGCCGCTTCACGATAGGTTGGCGGTTCACTTCAAGCTCCCGGAAAATCGAACCCATGCGCGATCAGATCACCGCCGCCTTGAAAGAGGCGCTCAAGGCGCAAGACAAGCGCCGCACCTCCACCTTGCGTATGGTCTCCGCCGCCATCAAGGACCGCGATATCGAAGCCCGCGGCGCCGGTAAGGAGCAGGCCAGCGAGGACGAGTTGCTGCAGCTTCTCGCCAAGATGGTCAAACAGCGCGAAGAGTCCCGCAAAGTCTACGCCGAAGCCGGGCGCGACGAGCTCGCCGCCCAGGAGGCCGAGGAGATCGTCATCATCGGCGAATTCATGCCCAAGCAGCTTTCCGATGAGGAGATGGCCGCGGCCATCGATGCCGCCATCGCCAAGACCGGCGCGGAAAGCATCAAGGATATGGGCAAGGTGATGGGCGCGCTGAAAACCGACTACGCCGGCCAGATGGATTTCGGCAAGGCGGGCGCAGCGGTCAAAGCCAAGCTGGGCTGAAGCTTTTTCACTTTCGTCATTCCGGCATCAAGGTCGGTGCTCTGTGCGGGTGGGCACCGTCTTCGCGCCTCGTCATCCTGAGGAGCGCGCATCGCGCGCCTCGAAGGAGACGTGGCCCGCGCGCAATCCATCCTTCGAGGCTCGCCGCGTTCCGCGCCGAGCGCCTCAGGATGACGCCCGTCGTGGTGCATGACGAAGGAGGAGGGGAGCGCGCCTAATGCCCGCGATAGAGCCGCGAGGCGGAATAGACCCCGAGCAGCATCAGCACGATGCCGGCCGCATCGGCCAGCGGGTCGCCCGGCCAGCGCCCGACCAGCAGGACGCCGACCAGCAGCGGGGTTAGCGCGAAGGCGAAATCGGCCGCGTTGAGCTTTCGCGGGCTCTTCCATAGGAAGTAGCCGATGGCGATCACCGCCAGCACCATGATCAGAAGAGCAACGATCAGCATGATATCTCCATTATCGCAGCTTTCGCGCCCCCGTCGATGCGGCGCGGCGCGCGCCCGATTCCTGCGTTAGTCTTTTGGTAACTTGGAAGTGGTGATCGGCGGAAAACGCGGGATATCCCCATATTCATGCTCTGTTCCGGCGGTGAAACATGGTGAAAAGCGGCCGCTTTCGTTGGTACGCCGCGCTTTTCGCCTGTTAGCTGCACAAAGAGAGGCCGAATCGGGAACATGAAATTTACCGACTCATTCCTGGATGAGATTCGCGCACGCCTGCCGGTTTCGCAGGTCGTGGGCCGGCGCGTGCAATTAAAACGCCGCGGCCGGGAATTCGTCGGGCTCAGCCCCTTCAACAAGGAGAAATCGCCCTCTTTCACGGTCAACGACCAGAAGGGATTTTATCACGACTTCTCCTCCGGGGCGCATGGCGACATCTTCCGCTTTCTGATGGAGACCGAGGGCCTCAGCTTCCCCGAGGCGGTGGAGCGCCTGGCGGGCGAGGCGGGCCTGCCGATGCCGAAGCCCGACCCGCACTACGAGAAGGTCGAAAAGAAGCGCCTCGGCCTGATCGAGGCGATGGAAGCGGCCGCCGAGCTGTTCGAGAAGCAGTTCGTCGCCCGCGAGGGACGCGCCGCCCGGAGCTATGCGCTCGGGCGCGGGCTTTCGGAAAAGACGATCAAAACCTTCCGCGTCGGCGCGGCGCCCAATTCCCGCGACTTCCTGAAGAACGCGCTCATCGGCAAGGGCTTCGGCGAGGACCTGCTGATCGAGGCAGGCCTCCTGATCAAACCCGATGACGGACGGGCGTCCTACGATCGCTTCCGCAACCGGCTGATCATCCCGATCCCCGATAGCCGCGGCCGCATCATCGCCTTCGGCGCGCGCACGTTGGAGGAGGGCGGCCAGCCGAAATATCTCAACTCGCCCGACACGCCGCTCTTCGACAAGGGCTCGAGCGTCTATAATTTCGCGCGCGCCCGCCGCGCCGCCCACGAGACCCAGTCCGTCATCGTCGCCGAAGGCTATATGGATGTGATCGCGCTGGATCAGGCCGGCTTCGGCAATGCGGTCGCCACCTTGGGCACTGCCTTTACCGAGCGGCAGATGCAGCTTCTCTGGCAGCTCGCGCCGGAGCCGGTCATCTGCTTCGACGGCGACCGGGCGGGCGAAGCCGCCGCCGCCCGCGCCATCGATCGTATGCTGCCCGTGCTGAAAGAGGGGCGCTCCTTCCGCTTCGCCTTTCTGCCCGAAGGCGAGGACCCCGACAGCCTGGTGCAAAATCAGGGCAAGGCGGCCTTCGAATCCGTGCTGGCCAAGGCCAAGCCCCTGATCGACATGGTGTGGAGCCGCGAGATCGCCGCCCAGGAGCTGGATACGCCGGAGCGCCGCGCTGCCCTGGAAAGCCGGCTGGAGCAGCTGCTCGGTCAGATCGGCAATATCCGGGTAAAGGAGCATTACGGCCGCGAGTTCAAATCGCGCCTTGGCGCCTTGTGGCAGAGCGCGAGCCGTCCCGCGCCGCAGCGCCGCGGCAACGATGCCCGCGGTCGCCTGCCGGCCTCAGCAAAGGGGCGCACCGGCTTCGAGCCGCGCAGCGATCAGAAGATCCGCCGCCTGAAGGACCTGCCGACATCGCCCCGCGGCTTCGCCATCACCTTGATCCTGGCGTTGATCAACCATCCCTGGCTGCTCGACGAATACACCGAGGAGATCGGCGATATCGATCTGCAGGGTGGGCTGTTCACCCAGGTGCTGGACCACGTCACCCAGGCGATTCTGGAATATCCCGGCATCTCCCGCGAGAATCTGGCCGCCGGCCTTGCCGCCCGGCCCCATGGCGAGCGCTTCGCCAAGATCGCGACAGAGAGCGCCTTCGCCCGCGTCGCCTTCCTGCAGACCCACACCGCGACCGACGAAGTTTCCGAACAGTTCCGCGATCTCTTGTTTCGCTGGCGGGCGCTTCCCACCTTGAAGCGCGAGCTGCTGGAGATCGCCGACCGTCTGGCCGATGCGACGGAGGCGGAATTCGAGCAATTCACCCGGCTGCAGGAGCAGGTCGCCAATGACGGCGTGGCCGAAGCCCATGAGGATGCCGGCGATCGCGAAGGGCAGGAACGTCTTCGCGAGGTGATCGCCCGGGTGCGGCGGGAAAAGATCGGCCAAAGCCGCGGCCGGCGGCCGGAAAAACGCGGATGAATCGCGATTCGCGAAGCTGTCTCTCGCGGGCCGGCGTCACAACGCCGCATTCCGGCCAAGGCGCGGCTTCGCCGCGATTCTCAGGCGCGTTTCGCCTCTTGGCCTTGACAGGGGGGCTTTGCCTCGCCAATTCCATACCTGAAAACGGTCTGCGCAAGGTCAAGCCTCGAAGAATCGGCGCTTTTCTTGCGTTTTCCGTCTTAAAGTTGGAAGAGGTGAGAAGAGGGCTGGCCAAGTTATTCAGGGGCGAAGCGTTGAACGCCTCCCCATAGAGAGCCCTATACTGATCACCCGCCCCGCCAAGGGGAGCGCGTCTAGGGCGAGCCGGACCCGTTACGGCGCTCTTGAGCTTGCACCCCTTATCTGGCGTATAAACGCCCGTTCCGCTTGCGGCCCTTTCGAAGGGCTGCCGAAGGTTTGGAAGGGATGACATGAGGGACCGGCCAGCCGGCCCAGGCGCGCATGCTTAATCGCCGGTTAACGACATCGGGGTTAAGGGCTGAGCCTTGCGCGATTCGTCGTAGAGAACATACCGGTTGGCGCGCCGCGAGAAAAGCGCTTCGGAGTATTTGAATGGCAGCCAAAACCGCTGAAGCCCAGACCCAAGAACAAGCCCCGGCAGAGACGCAGGACGGCCCCGTCCTGGATATGTCCGATGCCGCGGTCAAAAAGCTTATCAAGACCGCGAAAGCCCGCGGCTTCGTCACCTATGACGAGCTGAACGAGGTCCTCCCGTCCGAGGAAGTCTCCTCCGAGCAGATCGAGGACACCATGTCGATGCTGTCCGACATGGGCATCAACGTCATCGATTCCGACGAGGCCGAGGAGCAGGAAGGCGAGGGCGGCGGCGCGGTCGCCAAGGTGCAGGCTGTCGCCAAACCCGAGACCACTGCCAAAGAGCCGACCGAGCGCACCGACGATCCGGTGCGCATGTATTTGCGCGAGATGGGCTCGGTGGAGCTGCTCTCCCGCGAGGGCGAAATCGCCATCGCCAAGCGCATCGAGGCCGGCCGCGAGGCCATGATCGCCGGGCTCTGCGAAAGCCCGCTCACCTTTCAGGCCATCATCATTTGGCGCGAGGAGCTGAACGAAGGCAAGATCCTCCTGCGCGACATCATCGACCTCGAGGCCACCTATGCCGGCCCCGACGCCAAGGCCCCGGCCGCCTCCGAGAGCGAGGACGGCAAGGCCGACGAGGACGAGGCCAAATCCGAGAAAGCCGAGGGCGACGAAGAAGAGGGCGAGGGCGAGGGCGAATCCGAAGACGATTACGACGACGATGACGACATGGAGAACAACATGTCTCTCGCCGCCATGGAGGCCGAGCTCAAGCCCAAGGTGGTGGAGACCTTCGATCTCGTCGCCACCAACTATAAGAAGCTCCGCAAGCTGCAGGATCAGCTCGTCGAGAAGGCGATGAAGAACGAGTCGCTCTCCTCCGCTCAGGAGAAGCGCTACGACGCCCTGAAGGACGAAATCGTCGCCGAGATCAAGTCGCTCTCCCTCAATGCCAACCGCATCGAGAGCCTGGTCGAGACGCTTTACGACATCAACAAGAAGCTGATGGGCTATGAGGGCCGCTTGCTGCGCCTGGCCGAGAGCTATGGCGTCGCCCGCACCGACTTCCTGGAGGAGTATCGCGGCAACGAGCTGGACCCCAACTGGCTGCGCCGCGTCGGCCGCCTGAAGAAGAAGGGCTGGTCGGACTTCATCCATGACGAGAAGGGCATCGTCAAAGACATCCGCGGCGAGATTCAGAACCTCGCCGCCGAGACCGGCCTGCAGATCGGCGAGTTCCTCCGCATCGTCTCCATCGTGAAGAAGGGCGAGCGCGAGGCGCGCATCGCCAAGAAGGAGATGGTCGAGGCCAACCTGCGCCTGGTGATCTCCATCGCCAAGAAATACACCAACCGCGGCCTGCAATTCCTTGATTTGATTCAGGAAGGCAATATCGGCCTGATGAAGGCAGTGGATAAGTTCGAATACCGCCGCGGCTACAAATTCTCCACCTACGCCACCTGGTGGATCCGTCAGGCCATCACCCGCTCCATCGCCGACCAGGCGCGCACCATCCGCATCCCGGTGCATATGATCGAGACGATCAACAAGATCGTCCGCACCAGCCGCCAGATGCTGCACGAGATCGGCCGCGAGCCGACCCCGGAAGAGCTGGCCGAGAAGCTGGCCATGCCGCTGGAGAAGGTGCGCAAGGTTCTGAAGATCGCCAAGGAGCCGATCTCTCTCGAAACGCCGATCGGCGACGAGGAAGACAGCTATCTCGGCGATTTCATCGAGGATAAGAACGCCGTGCTGCCGATCGATGCGGCCATCCAGTCCAATTTGCGCGAGACCACCACGCGGGTGCTCGCCTCGCTCACCCCGCGCGAGGAGCGCGTGCTCCGCATGCGCTTCGGCATCGGCATGAATACCGACCACACCCTCGAAGAGGTCGGCCAGCAATTCTCCGTCACCCGCGAGCGCATCCGCCAGATCGAGGCCAAGGCACTGCGCAAGCTCAAGCACCCGTCGCGTTCGCGGAAGCTGCGCTCGTTCCTGGATAGCTAGGTCGCTTCACCTCTCCCCGGCGGGGAGAGGCCGCGCGCTTGCCCTCAAATAGCGAAGCGGTAGGGCATCGAAACGCGCGCGGGTGAGGGGGGCTTGCTAAAGTGGAAATCCGCCTCCCAACACGACGTCATGGCCGGGCGTGTCCCGGCCATCCACGATTTGAAGCTTGTCGATCCGCCTTTCAGCGCCAACTTCATCCCAGTTGGAACGGGGGAAGTCGAAGTCCGGAAGCTGCGGAGCTTAAAATTGATCACGGCTGCATCGATCGTTCCAAGCGATCAGCTGAAGAACTGTCGATTTTGATATTGGCGAAGGCATTGGCGTCTCGATGTAATACAAATCGCTGCGATGTCGGTCACGAGAGACAATCACTACGTCCCGCAATGGTACCAGGAGGGCTTCTTCGAGCCCGGCCTGAAATCGCTTGCCTATGTCGATATGACCCCGGACCAGAAAGTCCTCCCCGACGGGCGCGTGATCACTCAGAACGGCGCGTGGAATAATACGCCGACCTCAAGGGCATTCGTTCAGACGGATTTGTATTCGACCTTCTTCGGCACGTCCGTCAACGACGAGATCGAGCGCCGACTCTTCGGCGATATCGATACTAGGGGCTCGCAAGCCGTCCGCGCCTTCATAGGCAAGGACGTGCGCAAATGGCACGACCATTTCCAAGACTTTTTCGACTTTCTCGATATCCAGAAACTCCGTACGCCGAAGGGCTTGGACTGGCTAAAGGCCCAATATCCGGCCCTCACGCAGGACGAGCTGATGTTCGAGATGCAAGGCATACGAATGTTGAACTATACGATCTGGGCCGGCGGCGTGCGCGAGATTGCTTCTGCCGAAGACTCTGATGTGAAGTTCATCACGAGCGACCATCCCGTGACCGTCTACAATCACGCGATCCCTCCCACGGATGGCGCGTGCGCGTACCCGCTTGATCCCGGAATAGCGCTGCGGGGTTCGCAAACGCTTTACCCGATGGACCGGGACCATTGCCTAATCCTCACGAACCTGGAGTACGCGAAGGACCCGAGCACCGACCCGCTCCAGAAAAGGACCTTTGCGCGTAACTACCGACAGTCCGTAACGAGGATCGACGCGTTTATCCGCGAGCGGAAGCTTTCCGCGGAGGAAGTCGCTGAAATCAATTTCATCATCAAGAAGCGCGCGCGCCGGTATATCGGTGGCGGGCGCAAGGAATGGCTATATCCGGAAAAGACTGTAACGAAGCCGTGGACCGAACTCCGGAAAACGCTAATGCCGCCAGAACTCGGCCTGTTCAAATTCGGTGGCGAGATATTCGTCGGGTACGATAGCGGCGATGTTCACTACCAGGACGAGTTCGGCAGGACCGAGAAGCCGCGGGAGTTCTTGATTAAGAAGCCGCCGGACGAGCCGTTGCGGCCTGGCGACTACTGCGGATGTGGGCGTGGCAAATCTTTCAAAGAGTGCTGCCAGTCCAAGCCGGAGGCACTGCGCCCGGCCTGGAAAGAGAAGAGCATCCGCGAGCGCAACTTGATGCTCCAGAACGCTATCGTGAATGTGCTGGAACTAGAGTCCGGGAAGGACTGGGTGCAGATTCGCCGCGAGCTCACCGACGAGAAGATTGGCACGATCTACAATCTCTACGAAGGGCTATGGCCGCGAGAGACTGATCTGCTCGCGCTGCTGCCCAAGCCCGACGGAGAGGCTCGGGCCATCTACACCGGGTCTATCCACCCGTCGTCGATCACGGACTTCGCCCTGGCGGCTCCCCTGTACTTCGGCGAACTGATTGTGGCGCACCCGTTCGTCCACCCCGGAATAATGAAAAAGGAGATGAGCCCGACCGGCAACCCGAAGTCCTATCGGCAGGAGTTCCTGAAGACGATTTTGTTCTTCCTGAACGTCATGCCGCTCGTCGATCTCGGCTTGATTAATCTCATACCGGATCCCTGCGACTTCGACTTCCATCTTCGCGAACAGATGATGAGCATGGCACGGGCTCGAGCTCATCGCTTGAGCCCGAAGTACGACCCCCGCTTGCTAGAGACCATGGAAGAGGACCATCGGCGCAGCATCATGTTGATGCCGCCTGACGCGATGCGCGCGCAACTTCGCGAGCTTCACCCGGACCTTAGTGAGGCGAAGGTCGAGGCGCTCATGCGCGCCAGCGTGCATATGCGTGAGGATGATCCGTTGGCCGTCCTCCAGGAAGGCTCACTGGAAGGCGGCAAAGGTGGTGGGCAGATGAATATGTTCAAGCTTGTACCGAATTTCGAGATGACGATGTATTTGGCACAGGCAACGGGTGCCTGCATTGTTACGGATAGCCCATTGCGCTGGAGCGAGGTCCAGGGTGCTATCCGGCGGCGGTACATGGCCGCGACACCTGGTCTCGCCCCGCTCGTGACCGACATCGAGCGCTCGAAATTTGCATTCCCGCAGAGCGCGACCGATGTTGTGGCCGCGGTCTTAAGCAAGACTGGCGCGGGCTACCCGGATTTGCTCCGAGACCTTTTCAAGTACCTTTCCAATCTGGAGGAGCGCGGGGCGAAACCCAATCGCGAGGCGCAGTTAGTCAGCCGGTTCGCCAAAGTGCATGCCGCGGCGCAGGCCGGAATCAAGAAGTCGGGCGTGCCCGTGAAGGAGGGGCGCATCTCGTGCGTCTTCCCTCCGGGCGGTATACAGGACAACACGGTCAACCGGCTGCTTTTGATGTCGAGTTCTGAGAGGCACTTGCCGAGTGTGCCAATGGCCTTCTTCGTCGAACTCGGCCAAGCTTCCCTTGGTGGGCTCTAGTGGAAAACCATCGCGCTGGCGCCGGCGGCAGTGTGGGCTGTCGTGGGAGACGGACGAAACAGGCGAACACTGAACCACCTCTCCCCTTACACGTTAGAGATGCGGGGCCTCTCGATTGAGCAGCCCGACTTCTCCTACGCGCCTCTCCCGACGAGGTCCGCCGGAAGCGCCCGGTTCCCGCGGATAATCCTATCCGTGCTGTTTAGTCCCCGCACACCCACAAATCTCGGCTTGCAAATCAATCTGTTAACGCCCATGTGACAGGCTTCGATTTTGTGTTGAAGCCCAGCAGGGGAGGAACGTGAAATGCGTATTTTAGCTTCGACTGTCGCGGTGGCGGCCATTGCAGGGTTTGCCTTTGCCGGCACCGCGCAGGTTGCCAATGCGCAAGCGGTGAAGCCGGTCGAGGGCACCGTGAAGGGCGCCGGCAAGGCCGGCTCCGGCGTGGTGCAGGGCGCCGGCGAAGTCGGCAAGGGCACCGTTTCGGGTGCCGGTGAGGCCGGCAAGGGCGTTGCCAAGGGCGCCGGTGAAGTCGGCGGCGGCGTCGTCAAGGGCGTCGGCGAAGTCGGCAAGGGCGTCTCCACCGGTCCGGTCGGCGCGGCCACCGGCGTGGTGAAGGGCGCCGGCGAAGTCGGCAAGGGTGTCGTCGGCGGCACCGTCGATGCCGGTAAGGGCGTCGCCAAGGGTGCCGGCAAGGTCGGCGGCGGCGTCGTCAAGGGCGGCGAGAAAGTGCTGGAAGGCGCCGGCAAGGGCGCCGGCTGCATCGCCACCCTCGGCAAGAAGTGCTAGTCTGCACTTAATCTCTTGAGGGCGCTGCTGAGCGCTTTTGCTTGAGACGATGAAACCCCGGATGCGAGGCACGCCTCGCCCCGGGGTTTTTTGTGTCTGGCCTTTGCCGCAAATACGGGTCGTCATGCCCGGACTTGATCCGGGCATCCACGCCGTTACGCCGCAGCACGGGGAGCGGCGACCTTAAGCGCTGGGCGCAAGCGGCGAGGGAACGGCATGGATCGCCGGGTCAAGCCCGGCGATGACGAAGGAGTGTGGCGCACCAGACAAGCGCTCAAGTAGGCCAGAGGCCGGTAGCGCAAACGAAACGCGCTCAAGTAGGCCAGAGGCCGGTAGCGCAAACGAAACGCGCTCAAGTAGGCCAGAGGCCGGTAGCGCAAATGAAAAGCCCGGGGATGACGAAGGCGTGTGGCGCCGGCGGCTGGGGGGCTCTCTCGCTCTCCCTCTCTTCCCCGCGCCGTTCCGCCGCAGGAAAACCGAAAATCCCCATTGCCGATGCGCGCCATGGTGCTAGCCTCGTTAACGCTTCGGGCTGCGTCGGCCCGCATGGCTTGGCGCCGCGGCGGCTTCTAAGAGAGGCCGAAGAGCCGAGGCCCGGGCGTCAAGAAGACGGAGGGGGTATCATGCTACGCATCGTTGTGATCGCCGTGCTGGTTCTGGCTGCAGCCGGGCTGGTCGCAGGGCCGGGCCAGGCGGCCCATAGGCAGCCCGATCAGGCCGCGCCGCAGCAGCAGGACGACATCACCGACAATATCGCAGAGGCCGGCGAGGATCTGGTCAATGTGGTGGTCAATGTCGGCCGCACCGCCAGCCGCGCCATCACCCATCTCTTCGACGAGCGGCCCGCCCGCTAAGCGGTAGGGGAGGCCGGGGCGCTGCGAGCCAGCCAGCCGCGCCGTCGGCTGCGTGCGCGGCACCCGCAAAGGTTGCAAAACGCGGCTCCATCCGCGCGCCGTCTGCTTTTCCGCCTTTGCGAGGCCTAGAATTCGCGCCACAATTGCGCCAAGGGCGCTGCCGGGGACTTGCCCCGCCGCGGCTTGCCCGCTACACGATATCCCGAATTATTCTGCACTATTCCACGATCGCCAATCAGTTGAGGTGTTCCGATGACGAAAATCTATCCGCCGCTTGAAATCCCTGAAACGCTGGCCGCCGGCCCCGGGCCGGGGAACACCGATCCGCGCGTTCTGGAGCGCTTTGCCAAGACCGGCGTCGCCGACCACATGCAGGCCGACGTTCTTCGCGGCATGATTGAGGCGAAGTACATGCTTCGCGAGCTCTGGGGCACCGACAACGTCTATACCTATGGCGTGGCGGGCACCGGCTTCACCGGCCTCGATTGCGTGCTGTCGATGATCCTGCCGGGCGACAAGGTCGTGGCCTTCCCCAACGGCACCTTCTCCGGCATCGATTCGCTGACCATCCGCATGAAGGCGGCCACCAAGGAAGAGCTGGCCGAGAACAGCCTGGATCCGAAGGCGTCCTCCGTCACCATCGTCGAGACGCCCCACGGCCAGTCGGTCACCGGCGAGACCGTCGAGAAGGCGCTGGCCGAGCACAAGCCGATGTGGGCGTTCATGGCCCATTGGGAGACCGGCTCGGGCCGCATCAACGACCTGAAGGGCTTCTCCGACGCCTGCGTGAAGCATGGCGTGATGGGCATCGTCGATGCCGTCTCCTCGCTCGGCGTGGACGATTTCAACATCGACGATTATCCGGGCGTCGTCGCCTGGGCCTCCTGTCCGCAGAAGGGCGTGCTGTCCCTGCCGCTCACCTATGCTCCGGTCTCCTTCACCGATAAGGCGATCGAGGTGGTGAAGGACCGCGGCTGCCGCACCTATGTGAACCATCCGATCCTCAATGCCCGCCATTGGGGCATCATGGACGGCAAGGATGTCGAGGCGCCGGGCTATCACCAGACCCATTCTTGCTACGCGGTTGCCGCCTTCCACGAGGCGCTGCGCATCATCCTGAACTACGGCAAGGCCGCCAAGGCTGCCTCTTACGCCTATCACGAGCGCGCGCTGCGCGAGGCCGTCGAGGCCATGGGCTGCGATGTGACCTCCGACATGACCAGCCTCGTCGTGCTCAACCTGCCGGGCAAGCTGGCTGGCCGCGAGAAGGAGCTGGTGCAGGGCGCCCGCGCCAAGGGCTTCGGCATCTGGCCGACCCTGTCGGAGCCGGTCCAGGTCCGCATCGGTATCCTGAACCAGCTGTCCGAGGAGCAGATCACCGAGATCGTCTCCCGCTTCGCCGACGCCATGCTCGAGATGGGCGCGGATTTCGACAAGGCGCAGGTGATGGCGGGCTTGCAGTCCTACTACGCCAAGAAGGCCGCGTAAGCGGCGGAACGCCGATAGAGAGGCGCCCGCCCCGCTCCCGTCCAAGGGGAGGCGAGAATGGGTTTCAAAGGTTGCCGCTCTAAGACGATCATGCGGTCAGTGCGCGCGCCGTTAGGTGCCGTGCTGGCCGCATTTTTATTGGGCGCAGTTCTCCTGTCCGCAGTTCTCCTGTCCGCTTGCCTGCTCGCCGCCTCCGGTTCGGCAACTGCCGCCGAATCTGCGGATCTGAGCCGGATCAACCGGCAGATCCCGGCCCTGGTCCAAGACGGCGAGACGAAGAAGGCCGAGCGCCTGGCCAAGCGTTATGTCGCCGAGACCGCCAAGATTTACGGCGAAAAAAGCGCTGAATACGCCACCGCGCTCACCTGGCTCGGCTGGGTCTACCGCAAGGACCAGCGCTATGACGCGGCCACCCCGCTGCTGGCCAAGGCGCTTGCCATCCGCCAGCGCCGGCTCGGCCCCGATCACGCCCTGGTCGCCACCAGCCTGTATAATCTGGCCGGTCTGTATGAGGATCAGGGGCGCGATGCGAAAGCCGCCAAGCTGATCGCCCGGGCCGAGGCCATCAAGACCAAGCTGGCCGGCGTCGGCGACCTGGAAACCGTGCCCCGCCGCATCGTTGAGCTTTCCCGCGCAGGCAAGGAAGACGCCGCGCTGCAGCTCGGCCACCGCTATCTTACCCTTGCCAAGGAACGCTACGGCGCCGATCAGCCACGCCTCGTTTCGGCGCTGATCGAGCTCGCCTTCCTCTATGAATCGGCCGGTCGCATCGACGAGGCCGAAGCCCTGCTGAAACAGGCCCTCGCCATCGAGGAGAAGACTTACGGCACCGAAAGCCTGGAGGCGGCCGAAGGCCTCGACCGGCTGGCCCGGCTTTATCAGTCGCAGGGCCGCGAAAAGGACGCCGAGCCGCTGCTGAAACGCGTGCTCGCCATCCGGAAAGCGCAGCTGGAGCGCGGCGACGAGCTGGTGATCGAGACGCTCTACGCCCTGGCCGGGCTCTACGAGGCGCAAGGCCTGCAGCAAAACGCCGAAGATCTCTATGCCGAGGCGGCGGCGCTGCAGAAGGACCAGCCCCGCATGCGCGCCGCCTTCCGCGCCGAGCAGCCCTCCTATGCCGTGGTGAAGGCCTATTATGCCACCGACCGCAAGAATACCGGCGCGGACGATCCGGCGGAGATTTACGGCGGCGACCGCGGGCCGCTGGTGTTCGGCGAGGTCGAGGTTTCCATCCCGCGCGATCACCGCATGGGCGAGGTGGAGACCCCGTCGATCTGGCGCTTGGAATGGTGCAACGATCCGGAGCGCTTCGTGGTGCTGCTCGACGTCGATGAGACCGGCAAGCAGCGCTTCTTCGATGCCGTCGCCAAGCGGGTGGAAAGCGCCCCCGGCAAGTCGGCCTTCATCTTCGTGCACGGCTACAACGTCGCCTTCGTCGATGCCGCCCGGCGCACCGCCCAGATGGCCTACGATCTCGGCTTTGCCGGCGCGCCGGTGTTCTATAGCTGGCCCTCGCAAGCCCGCTATGCCGCTTACAAGGTCGACGAGACCAACGCCGAGTGGTCGCGTCACGATTTCCAGAATTTCCTGCGCGACTTCGCCGCCAGATCCAAGGCGGAGCACATCTATCTCATCGCCCACAGCATGGGCACCCGCGTGCTGACCGGCGCGCTGAAGGAGCTGTTCCTGGAGGAGCCACAGCTGCGCGACCGGTTCGACGAGATCATCCTGGCCGCGCCGGATATCGATGCCGACACCTTCCGCCGCGATATCGCGCCGAAGATCCTGGCCGGCAAGCGCCGCGCCACGCTCTATGCCTCCTCCGGCGATTATGCGCTGATGGCCTCGAAGAGCTTTGCCGGCTATCGCCGCGCCGGCGATACCGCCGGCGGCATCACCATCGTGCCCGGTATCGACACCATCGATGCCAGCACCACGAGCACCGATTTCGTCGGCCACAGCTATTACGCCGATTCCGAATCCGTGCTCGGCGATCTGCGCGACCTGATCCTGCAGGGAAAGCGCGCCGAATCCCGCACCCGCCTCGAACCCGTCGTCACCGATACCGGGCGCTACTGGACCTTCGACGGGGAGGACGATGCGCCGACGCCTTGAGGGCAGGGGGGCGCCGGACGCGGCCACGAACTCTTTCGTCATGCCCGGACCTCGCGCTCAAGTAGCGCGAAGCGCGATAGCGCACATGAGAGTTCCGGGCATCCACGCCGTGACTTTACAGCACGGGGAGCGGTGCCCTTAAGCGTCGGGAACAAGCGGGTTGGGAATGGCATGGACCCCCGGGTCAAGCCCGGGGGTGACGAAGGGAAGGGGGGCGACTGGCGACCGGATGAGGCGCCGGCAGCACGGTTCTCCCTCTCCCCGGTGGGGAGAGGGTTGGGGTGAGGGGGCTTCAGATTCTCTGTGGGAGAAGGCGCTCGCCACAAATTCCCGCGTCATGCCCGGACCTCGCGCTCAAGTAGCGCGAAGCGCGATAGCGCAAATGAGAGCTCCGGGCATCCACGCCGTGACTTCACAGCACGGGGAGCGGTGCCCTTAAGCGTCGGGAACCAGCGGGTTGGGAATGGCATGGACCCCCACCCGGGTCCGGAATTGCCGGCCCGGGCGCAGGCTCAAGTCAAGCCCGGGGGTGACGAAGGGAAGGGGGTAGCCCGCCTACCCCCCGTCGATCTGCCGGCCGACAATGGCAATCGTCTGCTGATAAACCCCCGCCGCATTCCAGCCCTGGATCGCCCGGTAGTTCGGCTGCCCCGGCTGATAGCCGGCCCCCGGCCGCCAGCCATGGGCGCGCAGGAAATTGGCGGTGGAGGCCAGGGCGTCGGCGCGGGAGTTGAGATCCACCCGCCCATTGCCGTCGCCATCCACGCCATAGAGCAGGATCGCCTTGGGCAGGAACTGCGTCTGCCCCACCTCGCCATGCATCGCCCCGCGCTGGGAGGCGGAAAGCCGGCCCCGGTCGATCAGCTGCAAAGCGGCCATCAGATGGTCGGAGAAGAATTCGGTGCGCCGGCAGTCATAGGCCAGCGTCGCCACCGCGGAGAGGGTGTGCTGGTTGCCCATATAGCTGCCGAAGGCCGTCTCCAGCCCCCAGATGGCGACCAAGGGCCCGGCCGGCACGCCGTATTGCCGCTCGATGGCGGCAAACAGCGCCGCGTTCTGCGCCTTCTTGCTGCGCCCCTGGCGGGCGATGGTGGAAGCGCCGCGCTTTTGCATGAACTGGTCCAGCGAAAGCTTGAAGGAATGCTGGCCCCGGTCGGCCTTGATGGTGCCATAGGCGTATTGCGTGCCCATCAGGGCGGAGATGCCGCGCCGGCCGATGCCGCGGGCCTGCGCCTCGGCCGCGAATTGCCGCTTCCAGGCCTCGAAGCCGGACGCATTGTTGCCGCAGCGCGCCGCCTCCGCGCCACCCGAAAACCCCACGATGCAAAGCGCCAAAAGCGCCGCAAAGCCAAACCCGATCCGCATCATCTGAGGGACTCTCCCCGTGGTTGAACACGCAAGCAAAAAACCGCGCGGACCCTAGCACCAAAGGGTTAGGAGATTGTGGCCAACGTTAAGGGCGCGGTAGCGCTCCAAACAAGCACCCAGGGAGCTGGAGGTGGGGTGCGCAACCCTCTGGCGTCATTGCCGGGCTTGACTTGAGCCTGCGCCCGGGCCGGTGAAGCCGGACCCGGGTGGCAATCCATGAACACCACCGCTCGTTGAAGGATCGACCACAGGGGTTATGGATCCCCGGCACAAGGCCGGGGATGACAAGGGGGGGTGTAGCGCTTCGAAGAATGCGGCTGGCGTCATGGTTCGAGACACGCTTCGCCCTTGGCGAAGCGCCCTCACCATGAGGCTGTTCGGGATGGCCTTTGCTCCTCACCCTGAGGGGCGCGGGAACCGCGCCGTCTCGAAGGGTGAAGGCCCCATGCTTCGAGGCCCGCCAAAGCGGGCACCTCGGCACGCCGTGACTTCACAGCACGGGGAGCAGTGTCCTTAAGCGTCGGACGCAAGCGGCTTGGGAACGGCATGGACCCCCGGGTCAAGCCCGGGGGTGACGAAGGGAAGTGCAGGGCAGGGGGCGACTGGCGACCGGATGAAGCGCTGGCGGCGCGGATCTCCCTCTCCCCGGTGGGGAGAGGGATGGGGTGAGGGGGGCCGCGCTATCGAGAGGCCGTAACCCCTCACCCGGATCGCGGAACGCGATCCGACCTCTCCCCCTGGGAGAGGTAAACCCCGCGCTCAAGTAGGCCGGAGGCCGGTAGCGCACTTAAACCGCGCTCAAGTAGGCCGGAGGCCGGTAGCGCACTTAAAACACAAAAAAACCGGCGCGAGGGGCGCCGGGTTTTGAAGAGCCTGAGAGGAGCCGGAAAAGCCGGCCGTTAGTTCCGCGCGCGGCGGGCGGCGCGGCGGGCGGCCCGGCGCTCGGCGCGGGAGTTGTAGACCTGATAATCCTGATTGGCCGGCGCGTAGGCCGGCTGGGAAGAACGCGGATCGCCGAAGGAGAACCAGCCCGGCCCCTGGCGGCGGCGGTCCTGATCGGCCATTTGCTGCCCGCCCGGTCCGCCGGGAATGGTGCCGTAGATCGAGACGCTGGTGTTGGTCATGCCTTGCTCTTTCACCAGGTCGTAAAGCACCGCCGCATTGGCCGGCATCAGCCGCACGCAGCCGTGGCTGGCGGCGCGGCCCATATAGCGCTGGTCCATGGTGCCGTGGATGGCGTGGCCCTGATGGGTGAAGAAGATCGAATGCGGCATCGGCGCATCGTCATACTGGCGGGAATAATGATCCGCCTCCATGCGGAACGGGGTGTAGCTGCCCGACGGGGTGTCGTAGCCGGCAAGCCCGGTGGAGACATTCCAATGATAGGTCGGCACGCCATCGACCAGCACGTCCATCTTCTGGGTGCTCTTGTCGATATTGATCTGCACCGCGGCATTCGCCGGCGAGGCGAAGGCGAGGGCGACGGCAATGACGAGGCCGAGCGCCATCAGCGCCACGGGGTGGGACGCGGTGTGAAGAATACGTTCGAAACGGTGATACGCCATGAGGGGACCAATAACTGTTTGCAGACGGGGGTTCGAAACAGACCCTATTACAAATTGGTTTCCACTTGCTTTCGCGCAAGGGCGGGTCGTTTCAGCCTTTCGCTTATCTTCATGGATCCGCAGCGAAAAGCGCCGAAATCCTGGCAAACCGCGCCTTAACTTGAGATGAACGGGCGGGCCGCAGCGAAGGCCGGGCTCGCGTTAATCGCCAATCATGGCCGAAATCGAGCGGCGACGGCGTCATCCTGTGGCGGGGGCGTAGGACGAGACAGCGCAACCCTAGGCAAAGCGCCATTTTCCGGCGTGCTCTGGCGCAAAACGACGCGGGCGCGGCGCCGGGCGGACGGCAGGCGAGGGCCGCTAGAGGTTAAGTATCGGCGCTCCCGTAGGTTGAAGAAAAGCCGGAACCGTGGTCGCATTCCAGTTTGGAAGGGGGGCGATCGCGATGCGATGTTCAATCGTGCCGGCGGTGGCGCCGATGGTAATGCTGACCGTAGCGCTCATGCTGGCGCTCACCGTGGCCGCCGGCCCCGCCGCGGCGGCGAGCTGCAAATCCTATTATAGCTGCGAGCAGGCGGTGCGCGCCTGGTGCGCCGGCACCCACCCCCGCGCCGACGGCGATGGCGACGGCATTCCGTGCGAGAATGTCTGCCCCACCCGCGCCATCGTGAAGGCTATCGAAGCGGAGATCGGCTGCTCCCGCTAGGCGGTGAGCGGCCGGCGCGGTTGCGCCGCGTTTACAAGGGCAGGGATTTTGCCCTATACGCCGGGCCTCGCCGGTATCCGATCTAGACGGGGAAGTCGCAGTGTTTCTGACCATGTTGAAAGCCAAGCTCCATCGCGCCAGCGTGACGGAGTGCGATCTGAATTACGAAGGCTCCATCGGGATCGACCGGGATTTTCTCGATGCCGCCGGCATTCTGCCCCACGAGCAGGTCGACGTGCTCAACATCAATAACGGCGCGCGCCTCACCACCTATGCCATCGAGGCTCCGCGCAGCTCAGGCAAGATCGCCATCAACGGCGCCGGCGCCCGGCTGGTGCAGAAGGACGACAAGATCATCGTCGTCGCCTATTGCCAGATCCCGGCGGAAGAAGCCCGCAACTACAAGCCCACCGTGGTGCTGTTCGGCGAGAACAACGAGATCGCCAAGATCGGCTAGGGGCGTTTTCCGGTTTTGTAGGGCGTCATACCGGCGCAAGCCGGTATCCCGCCTTATGCAGAGGTCCTGCCGTTTTGCTGGATTCCGGCTTGCGCCGGAATGACGGTGCCCCGAACTGCCCACACTCTCCTTCGTCATGCCCGGACTTGATCCGGGCATCCATGCCGTTACGTCCCAGCGCGGGGAGCGGTGCTGTTAAACGTTGGGCGCAAGCGGCAAGGCAACGGCATGGATCGCCGGGTCAAGCCCGGCGATGACGAGCCGAGGAGCGGGGCCAGCGCTAAACCCCGAAAGGAAACGTCTCGTCGGGCCCGTGCTGGGGCAGGGCGTGCGCCGTCACCGCTTCGGTTTCCTCGAACCAGACCCAGCCGTCGAATTGCCGCGACAGCTCCGCCTCGAAATAATGCGACAGCCGCTCGCTCTCGGGCCGGTAGATCACGCCGATGGCCCGCTCCAGGAACGGCTCGGCCAGCGCCTCGCGCACCGAGGCATCCTGGCCCGCGCCGGTCTCCAGGAAGAAGGCCGGCAGTCCCGAATCCCGCGAGATGCCTTCGTAGGAATCGCTACGTCCGGGCCGCACCTTCTTGATCTCCATCGGCCCGTCCCAATCGGAGGCCGCGGCCACGGTGCCGCGGTCGGTGCCGAAGCCGATCAGTGCCGCCTCCTCGCCGAAACGCTGCTTCGCCAACTGGCCGATATTGTGCTCGCCCCGCACCTGCCCCATCTCGGTGAAGGCGGCATTGCCGATATGCGAATTATGCGCCCAGACGACGGCCTTGGCGCTCGGCCCGCGATGCGCCAGAACGCGCTCCAGCGTGTCGAACATATGCTCGTCGCGGAGGTTCCAGGACATCGCCCCGCCGTAATAGATGGCGCGGTAATATTCCTCGGCGCCAGCCACGATGCGGGCATTCTGCTCCGCCCCGAAAAACGCTTCGCCGTCGCGGTAGAGATAGTCCAGCCGCTTGGCCAGAAGATCGCGCAAGGTCTGCGCCACCGGATCTTCGCACAGCGCAAAGCCGCGGGTGATCGCCATGCGGCCATAGCCGGCCGGCTCGGCGCGCCAGGGGGCAAGGCAGCTATAGCGCTCCCGCGCGATGGCCGCCGCCTCAGGGTCGACCTTGTCGAGATAGTCGAGCACCGCGGCGATCGAGGTCGCCAGGCTGTAGATGTCGAGCCCGTAAAAGCTGCACATCTCTTCCGGGGCCCGGCGCTCGCCATTGATCGTCTTCAGCCGCTCCAGGAAGCGGAAGACCTGCGCGTTGCGCCACATCCAGGTGGGAAAGCGCAAGAACGGGGTCTCAGGCGTCTTCGGCCGCGGCAGGCCGCAGATCGCCGCGTTATAGACCGCCGCATCGGGCCAATCGGCCTCGACGGCGACGATGTTGAAACCGTGATCGCGCACCAGTTTCTCGGTGATCGCGGCGCGGGCGTCATAGAACTCCGCCGTGCCGTGGCTCGCTTCGCCGAGCATCACCACGCGCCGGTCGGCAAAGCGCTCCACCATGGAGGCCAGCTCGTCCAGCTCGCCGAAAGGCTCCGCCCGCTCGGCCATCAGATGGCTGAGCGCATGGCCGGAAGGGCGGCGGGCCGGGCGGTAGAGGCTCGCCGAAGGGCTGGGCGCGGCTTCCTCGCGCGGCGATTCTTGCGAGCGCTCCTCGTCGGCCCAGCCTTGCGCCCCGATCAGCGGCACGAAGGCGACGCCGCCAAAGCTCTCCTCGTCGAACGTGTCGTCCTCGTTGCGGCGGACCAGGATCAGCTCCTGCATCATGCCGGTGCCGACCGGGATCACCAGACGGCCGCCCGGCGCCAGCTGCTCTTTCAGGGCTTCGGGAACCCGCGGACCGCCGGCCGAGACGATGATGGCGTTGAACGGCGCCTCGTCGGGCAGCCCCTTGGTGCCGTCGCCGCAGATGATGGTGGCATTGTCGTAGCCGAGCTTAGCAAGCCGCGCCCGCGCCAGATCCGCCAGCTGCTCGTGGCGTTCGATGGCGAAGACCTGTGCGGCGATCCGGCTGAACACCGCAGCGGCGAAGCCGGAGCCGGCGCCCACCTCCAGCACCTTATCGGTCGGGGTCAGCGCGGCGAGCTCCGCCATGCGGGCCACGATATAAGGCTGGGAGATGGTCTGCCCCGCCTCGATGGGAAGGGCGGAATCCTCATAGGCGAACTCCTCCATCCCCCCGGCGACGAAGGCCTCGCGCGGCACCGCGCCCATGGCGGCGATCACCAGCGGGTCGCGGATGCCCCGCGCCCGCAAGTGCCGTTCCACCATGAAAGCCCGGTCCCGGGCGTAAGCGTTGTTCCCGTTTTCAGCTTTCATCGTGGCATCGTCCTCTCGGCAAACCGGCTTACGCGCCTATTCAAGCGCACAGCCTGCTAATCGAGTTCCCAGTCTGTCACTCAAGCTCCCAAGTGACGTTAACGGTGATCGAGGTAGTCGTGGTGCCCGCCTCGATCGGAACCGGCGCTGCCGATGCAGCCTCCATCCGCGCCACCGCCTTATAGGGACGCACGCCGCCTTGCTCGTTGATGCTGATCACCTTGCCGAGCTTGACGCCGGCCGCCTCCGCATAGAGCTCTGCGCGGGCGATCGCCTCTTTCATGGCGAGCTTGCGCGCCTCGTCCTCGGTGGCGGCGGGGTCGGCCAGGCCGAAGGCGATATTGCCGATGTTATTGGCGCCGAGGCTGACCAGCTTGTCGAGGATCGCGCCCAGCGCTTTCACGTCGCGCACCTTCAGATGCAGCGAATTGTTGACCCGGTAGCCGACCAGCACTTGCGGCTTGTTCTTCTCCGGCCGGTCGTAGCGCGGGCGGATCGAGAAGTTCGAGGTCTGGATGTCCTTCGGCGCGATGCCCTCGGCCTTCAGCGCCGCGATCATCTTGGTCATCGCCTTGCTGTTCTTCTCCAGCGCGTCGGCTGCACTCTTCGCGTCGCTCACCACGCCGGTGCTGATCTCGACGAGATCGGGAGCGCTATCGACTTCGCCCGTAGCAGTGAGGCTGATGGTGCGCTGCGGCGGCTCCGCTTCGTCGGCGTGGACCGCAGGCGCGGCAAGGCCGACGGCGAGGAGCGAGAAGCAAGTAAGTAGCCTGACGGGCAGGGCAGAAAGCGTCATAAAATATATCCTCCTTGGTGCTCCCCAGCGAGGCTGAGGATGCCAAGCGGAAGCGAAAAGCGCAATTGCTGCTCGACCATTCCCGGAATCGCATGAAGCTGATATGACCCGTGGCCAACCGCATGCGCGGGGGCCCGTAGCTCAATTGGTTAGAGCCGGCGGCTCATAACCGTCTGGTTGCTGGTTCGAGTCCAGCCGGGCCCACCATTTCTTTTGTCTCACGGCAGCTCACTTCGTTCGCGCCTCCGACAGGGCGCGCATTCGCGCGACGGGCGGTCGCCCTTGCGAGCGCTGGTGGCGCTCGTTTTTCTCATGTACGCCAGCGCGCGGCTCCGCGGGGGCGGCCTTCGGCCGGGGCGCAGTCGCGCCCTGGAGCGCTTTGTGTTCGGTTCGTCTTTTGTCTCACGGCAGCTCACTTCGTTCGCGCCTCCGAGGCGCGCTACCGCGTGACGGGCAGTTGCCCTTGCGAGCGCCAAGGCGCTCGTTTTTCTCGCTCACGCCAGCGCAGGTCGCGCGCTGCTTCGCAGGTTCGACGCCACCGCGTCCATGAGCGCTGCCACGTCCACCGGGCCCTTTCGATCCTCCTGGGCGAGGACATGATGCTCGATACCGAAGATGGGCGACAGGTTTTGGAAAAAGATATGCTGAGCGGGATCAGGCAGGAACTCGAACACCTGTGTCTCAGGGCGCATCCAAACGATATTTGCAAGCGCCGCCCCGTGCTGCGCGACGACAATATCCGCCATCTTGAACAGGGCGATCTGCTCGGCCAGTCCCCGGCCTTGGAGAGAGACGACCTTCGTTTGCGGAAATCTGCCACTTAAGGCCGCAATCAGCTCCGCCATATTGGCGATCGATCGTCTATCCGTGCCCGCTCCCTTGGTCTCGGCAAGATCCGATTGGTAAAACGGATCCGGCGCTTCCCGCTTGATGAGCAGGAGACGCGGCGACGGCGTCCAATTGGAGTCGAGCTCTTCACAAAACCGGTCGATTTTGTCGCCAAGCCGTTGTTGAATATACCGCTTTGCGAGGGCCGCAACGCTTGCCAGACGGTCGGCGTCATATTCTCGCCGCGCCTCACTGCAATCTAGACCCAAAATGTCAACATTCTCGAGCCTGAGCTTTTCAGCCTCGCTGGAAAGCAACGAATGACTGTATGGCTCGCACAAAACCAACCCGGGAATCCCCACCTCACACACAAGACGACTTAGCGGACCACAGGCCCGCGCCAATAGGATTGGCGCTTCAGTTTTCTCTTCCTCCGCATATCCACAGAGCGGAAGCAGATATCCAAGCAGGAAATGGTAGTAGTGCTCAACGCTTCCGCCGTTGTTTCGGATGTTGAGCCAGTATGCGTTTGGTCTCGTCTTGAGGCCGAGCAGGTACTTTAGTTCGCTAAGCATTTCATTCTGTTTTCAAGAATCGTTTTTAACTTATAGAAGTAGATAGTGCAGAGTAAAAATATAAAGCGCGTCTTAGTCTCCGGCGGCGCGGGATTTATCGGATCACATCTCGTCGACAGACTCCTCAGCTCAGGCCATTCCGTCATTTGCGTCGACGATCTGACATCAGGAAGCTTAAGCAAGATTCGCCAGCGAGACGGCGAGCCCCGCTTTACTTTCATTCAGCAAGACGTGTGTGTCCCGCTCTCTGCGGAGGTTGACGAGATTTACAATCTGGCCAGCCTCGCCTCTCCCGCCCGATATAACAGCGATCAGATTCAAACTGCCAAGACCAACCTGCTCGGGCCCCTGAACATGCTCGAATTGGCAACGCGCACCAACGCAAAGATCTTCCAAGCCTCCACCAGCGAAGTCTATGGCAACCCCGTCATGCACCCGCAAGACGAGTCCTATTGGGGCAACGTCAATCCCGTCGGTCCGCGCTCCTGTTACGTCGAGACAAAGCGCTGCGCCGAGACCTTGTTCTTCGACTATCACCGCGTGCATGCCTTGGACATCAAGATTGCGCGACTCTTTAATGTCTATGGGCCGGGGATGCGGGCCGACGATGGGCGCGTCGTATCGAACTTCATTGTCAACGCCCTCATCGGCCAAGATCTGGCCGTCAATGGCGACGGGCGCCAGACGCGCTCATTCTGCTACGTGGACGATTTGATCGAGGGGCTGGTGCGCCTGATGGAAACGCCTGCGGAGGTGACCGGACCGATGAATATCGGTAACCCGCAGGAAATTTCTGTGCGCGACCTCGCCGACATGATCATCGATCTTACGGGGTCGCGCTCGCGCGTTTCTGAGGTGCCGGCACTGCCGGAAGAGCCGGTGCGGCGCTGCCCAGATATCTCCAATGCCGAGCTTACCTTGGACTGGAAGCCGAACGTGGGCCTCGAGCAGGGGCTGCGTCGTACGATCGACTATTTCGACCATCTCCTGACCCAAGGCGAGAGCCGCTAGCCACTGACGGGGCGGCTTTTCGGCCGGCGCCCCGTCAGGCTTGCGAGCGCCGGAGCGCTCGTTCTTCTCGCGCGCTACCAGCGGTGGCGGATGCCGGCGAGGAAGGTGCGCCGGTCGCCATATTCGCAATAGATGCTGTAGCTGCAGCTGGAATAG
This sequence comes from Methyloligella sp. GL2, assembly GCF_013341275.1. Taxonomy (GTDB): domain Bacteria; phylum Pseudomonadota; class Alphaproteobacteria; order Rhizobiales; family Methyloligellaceae; genus Methyloligella. The sequence goes on along the minus strand of NZ_CP054476.1, from coordinate 2,471,773 downwards.
TACTCCTTGTCGAACAGGTTCCAGACATTGAAGGTCAGATCCGTCCGCTCCAGCTTCGGCGTGATTTTGCCGAGATTGTAGCTCACCGCCATGTCGACCAGCGTATAGCCGGAGACTTCCAGCGTGTTGGCGTCATCCCCAAAGCTGGAGCCGACGAAGCGGATCCCGCCGCCGAGGGTGACGCCGTCGACGATGCCCTGGTCGAAGGCGTAGTTGGCCCAGACCGAACCGAAATAATCGGGCACGGCTTGCGGGCGCTTGCCGATGGCCGCCGGGTCGGTCGATTCCGTCACCTCCATGTCGAGCAGGGTCAGCGCGCCGATCAGCTCCAGCTGCTCGGTGACATTGCCACGCGCCTCGAACTCTAAGCCGCGCGAACGGATCTCGCCTTGCTGGATATTGATGCCGACGATCGGCCCCGGAACCAGCACGTTCTGCTGGGTGATGTCGAAGGCGGAGAAGGTCAACAGCGCGCCAGGCAGGAAGGAGGGCTGATACTTCACGCCCACCTCGTATTGCTCCCCCGTTGTAGGCACGAAGGGAACGCCGCCAAGCCCCACGCCGATCACCGGCTCGAACGAGGTCGAATAGCTCGCGTAAGGCGCCAGGCCGTTGTCGAACATATAGAGCAGGCCGGCGCGATAGGTGGTCTCGTCGGCATCCTGGGATTGCCTGAGGCCGCCATCGGGCTTGGTTACCTGCTCCGTCCAGTCACGCCGGATGCCGAACACCGAGCGCCAATTGCCGATCGCGATCTGATCCTGCAGATAGGTGCCGGTCTGCTCCAGCCGCTGCTTGGAATCGATCAGCGGGAAGAAGGTGTCGGTCACCGGCTGCCCGTAGACCGGATGGGTGACATTCAAGGTCGGGGCGAAGAAATTGACCGAGAATTCGGCGTCGCTGTCGGAGCTCTGGATATCGAGCCCGGTCAGCACGCGATGCTGGAACGCGCCCGTCGCGAAGTCGAATTGCAGGTGATTGTCGCTCGCGACATTCCACGCATCCTCCGTCGTGCGCGCCGCCTGGCGGGGAAGAATACCGGTCGCCGTCATCGGCCCCGACATTTGCAATCCCGCCATATCGAGATCGACCTTGGCGTAGCGCAGCGAGGAGTTCAGCATCACCGCGGAATTGAAGCGGTGCTCGAGCTGATAGCCGATGCCGCCCTCTTTGCGGTGGAAGTGGTCGAAGGAGGGATCGCCGACATTCAGCTCCGAATTCAGGTAACGGCGATATTGCTTCGGCGAGAGCGATTTCGGATAGATCGAATTGAAATAGCCGCCCTCCGGATCCTCCTGATAGAAGCCCATCAGCGTGATGCGGGTATCGGCATTGGGCTGCCAAGCCACTGCCGGCGCGACGGCGAAGCGCTCCTCGTCCACATTATTATAGCGGGTCCCGGAATCGCGGCCGATGGCGGTCAAGCTGTATTGCAGCGTGCCGTCGCGGTTCAGCTTGCCCTGGCTGGTATAGCCGGCCTGAACGCGGCCATGGCTGCCGGCCTCCAGACGCATCTCGTTATAGGGCGTGGCGCTCGGCGCCCGGCTGACCATGTCGACCATGCCGCCGGGGCTCACCTGGCCGTACAGCACCGCCGAAGGGCCTTTCAGAACATCGATGCGGTCGAGCAGGAAGGGATCGACGGACATGATGCCGAACACCTGGCCTTGCGGCAGCTTCAGCCCGTCCATGAACTGCACATAGGAGCCGGCGGTCGAGAAGCCGCCGAACCCGCGGATCAGCACATTGTCGTAGCGGGTGTTCTGCTCGAAGGTGGAAAGCACGCCCGCGGTGTAGCCCAGCGCCCCGCCGACCGTTGCGTAGTTCTGGTCGTCCATCTGCTTGCGGGTCACCACCGAGACCGATTGCGGCGTCTCGGCGATCGGCGTCTCCGTCTTGGTTGCCGCATACATGTCTTCCGGCTGATAGGTGTTGCGCGTCGAGCCGCCTGCGCCCTCCAAAGGCGAGGCGACTGCCGGAAGGGCATCTTGCGGCGTGGCGGGAGCCGTGCTCTGCCTCGCAACTGGAGCCTGATTGACCGCCCGGGAGGCGGTCTCGGCTTGCCGGGTCTCCGGCGCCGCTTCCACCACGATCGGATCGAGCTCGTAATTCTCGGCGTCCTGCGCATGGACAGTCTGAACGCCGTTCGCACCGGCAACGGCAAACATCAAAACGGCCGATAGCCGTCCCCAACTCTTCGTCATTATCGTCCCCCAACGATCACTAGACACTGTTTTGAATCTCGAATAACCAAACGGGACGGTCCCGTCCAGTTTAATCAGACTTTCAGGGTCGTATTTTTTCGGGAGCGCCGGAAAACGCCAAAAAATATGAGTTTCCGCTCGCGGAGAAACAGGGCGGCTGACTATCCTCGCCACGGGGATTCGACAGACGGATGAGGGAATGAGGGTGAACGCGCGCGCTGGGAAATCGACAACTCTGCCGAAGACGCAAGAGCCGAGCTCAGGCGGGCCGGCGATGGCGGAGCGCAAGACCGCGCGGGACGACAACACGCTCCGCATCGTCGAGGCGGCCTCGGAGCTGTTCGCCACGCAAGGTTACGCCGCCACCTCGGTGGAGCAGGTCGCAGCCAAATGCTCCGCCGGCAAGGACACCATCTACCGCCGCTTTCCATCCAAGCTGGCCTTGTTCGGCGCGGTGCTGGAGCAGGCGCGCGATAGCCGTGTGACACTCCTGGCCGGCTTCACCGCGGCGCTGCCGAAGGACGGAAGCCCGCTGGGCCGGCTCCAGCAGGTGGCCCGCTGGTTCCTGGACGCCAATCTCGATCCCGAGCTTGTCGCCTTCAAACGCATCGCCATGACCGAATCGCAAGTGCTCGCCAGCGGACCGCAGCCGGGCTCGCAGAAAGATCCGTTCATGGAGGTGCTGGTCTCCCACGTGGAAGCCGCGCAAGAGGCGGGCGCGATCGCGCCGGGCGACAGCCTGTTTATCGCCCTGCAACTCGTCCACTGCATCGTCGCCGTGCCGCTGAACGACGCGCTGGTCGGCGGCGAGAGCTATGCAGGGAAAGCGGCGCGCGATGCGCATTTCAAAGCCGCCTGGGCGCTGTTTCTAGAGGGCGCCGCCGCCTAAACCGACAAGGAGAGAGACGTGCGACAGAAGAGTTTGCGTCGCTGGAATTGGGTGCATGAGTGGTCCAGCCTGATCTGCACGCCGTTTCTGCTGCTGCTGTGCATTACCGGGCTGCCGCTGATCTTCCATCACGAAATCCACGACTTCACCGTGGAGCTCGTGCAGCCCGCATCGCCCGCGCCCGAGCAACCGGCCAGCCTCGATACCGTCGTCGCCAATGGCCTGGCCGCGGCGCCGGGCCAAGTGGTGCAATATGTCAGCTGGGACGAGGAGCAGCCCGACGTCGTCATGCTAACGGTGAATAGCGCGGTCAACGGCAATCCCGGCGATGCCTCGGTATTGCGCATGGATGCCGGCACCGGCGTCTTTCTCGACCGCCCCGATCTTCAGACCGGCGTGATGGCCTTCTTGCTGCAGCTCCACACCGATATGTTTCTCGGCCTGCCCGGCAAGCTCTTCCTCGGCGCCATGGGCATTCTGTTCTGCATCGCGGTTATCTCCGGCATCGTCGTCTACGGCCCGTCGATGCGGAAATTGTCGTTCGGCGATCTGCGCCTGGAGCGCATCCGGCTGATCCGCTGGCTCGATCTGCACAATCTCGCCGGCACCCTTCTGATCGCCTGGACGTTGGTGGTCGGCTTCACCGGAGCGGTCAACACCTGGGCCGATCTGGTGCTGCAGGTCTGGCGCTTCGACCAGCTCACCGAGATGGTCGGCGAGCATCGGGGGCGGCCGCATCCCGAAACCTTAAGCTCGCTGCAGCAGGCGGTGACTACCGCCGAGGCGAACGTATCGGGCATGGAGCCGTCCGTGATCGCCTTCCCCGGCACCCCGTTTTCGAGCGAAAGCCACTACATGGTGTTCATGAAAGGCAAGACCCCGCTCACCGCGCGCCTGGTCAAGCCTGTGCTCATCGATGCCACGAACAGCGCCTTCACCGATGCGCGCCAAGCGCCCTGGTATGTCTCCGCATTGCTGCTGTCTCAGCCGCTGCATTTCGGCGATTACGGCGGGCTCGCCTTGAAGATCCTCTGGGCGCTGCTCGATATCGGCACCATCGTCGTCTTGATCACCGGGCTTTATCTCTGGGTCGCGCGGCGGGCGCGGAAGCTTGCCCGGCTTTCGCCGCTCGACAAGCGCGATGCCGAGCCCGTGGTGGGGAGCAAAGCGTGATGCGGTCCAGCACCTATGCTCTGCCGGCGCTGTTCGCGCTCGGCGCGGCGGCGGGGCTTGTCCTCGCCTTGATCGCCGACGGCGCCTGGGAGTGGATTGCCTGCGCCTTGGTGGCCGCCCCGGTCGTGGCCTTCGCATGGCTGCTGCGCCGGGCCCGCGTAGAGCAAGCGGCGAACCGCCCGTAGACGCGCCCCGGCTCGCAGGGCCAGCGTGCGGCTAGAACCGGTAGTCGAACATCTCGATTTCGGGACGGTACCACTCGGCCACCAAGGTGCGCAGCTCCGGCGTGAAGTAGCTGCGATAGCTCTCCCGGGACTCCTTGCCCGGCCCGACATTGACCTTGGGGATGGAAAGGGTCTGCGCCACCCCGGCGAGCGTCAGCGCCCGGTTCAGATCCTCTTCCAGGCTCTCGTAGCGGCCGACGAAATCCAGCGCCGGCTTGCCGTCGATCAGATAGAGGTCGTGATTGTTGACGAAGGCGCGCGCGCGTTTGGCCATGAAGCGCTCGAAGCTCGGCCGTTTCCGCATCGACTTGGTCTTGTAGAAATACCAGGAGACCTGGCGGTCGAACGGGTTCCGCTCAAACGCGAACTTGAAATAGCTGTTCCAGATCGCCTCGCCGATATAGGTGCGTACCCGCCAGGCCGGCATATGCTCGTAATAGCCGACCGACTGGTGGTAATAGCGCTCCGGCCGCCGTAGCAGGCGCCGCAACAGAGGGCGCTGCGGCTTCTCCGGGTGCTCGACGCGGTAGTTCTGGGGTTTACGCCCCTTGCGCTGCGCTTCGCTCTGCTCCCGATAAGGGGTGATCACGTCGTCCGGGCCGCAAAGCTCCGACAGCGCCGCCTCGATCGCGGTGCCCGCGGTCTTCTTCGTCTTGATGAAGATGAACTTGTGCTCGTGGGAAATGATCATCGGAAGGGGCGCCGGCGGGCCGCTAGAAGCTGTAATCGAGGAGCGCGATTTCGCGCGGATACCAGGCGGCGACCATATTGCGCGTCTCCTCGTCGTAAAAGCTCTGATAAGGCGCCTTGTTGGTTCGGAAGCCGCCCTTGGCCCGGGGCAGGGGGCAATCGAGGCAGAGCCCGAGCTCGCCCAGCGCCTTGCCGAGATCGTCGATCAGATTCTCGTAGCGCCCGAGGAAGTCGACGCAGGATTCACCGTCGACGCTGTAGATCTCGAAATTGTTCAGACGCGCCCGGCGGTCGTGATGCATGAAGTGGGAGAAGCTCGGCTTCTTGTCCTTGCCGCGGAAGCAGTGGTGATAATAGGAGACCTGCCGGTCCCAGGGGTTCCGATCGAAGGCGAACTTGAAATAGCTGTTCCAGATACGATCGTCACCGATCAGCGCTTTCGCTTCCGCCGCCGGCATATGGTTGTAGAAGCCGTGATCCTGCGGCACCGCCCGGAACCAGCGGCGCTTATAGAGCGGGCGCCGCGACTGCCACCAGCCATGCACCCACCAGTTCTGCGCGCCGGGCCCCTCTTCGGCGAGGAGCTCGTCTTGCGGCGAGACCGGCGTGATCACGTCGTCGGGGCCGCAGAACCGCCGCAGCCCCAGCTCCAGGCTGGTGCCCGCGGTCTTCTTGGTCTTCAGGAATATGAATTTGTGTTCGTGAGAGACGATCATTAGCGGCTGAGACCAGGAGCACCGGCGGAGAGCCCGGCGGGGCTCTCAACCTGCGTTTGCGCCCCTAAGGGCCATTGCCGCCAGATGTGCCGGGGGCTGCCGCCCCTGTCAACATCTCAGACGCCCGCTTAGCGGTGCTGCGCGGCCAGCCAGACGGCGAGGTCTTCCAAAATCGCGCCGAAATGGATCTCGGGGATTTCCAGCGCCGCGGCGATATCGGCGAGCTTCTTGCGCTCGGTCGCCTGGATGATGCCGTCGGCCAAGAGCACCAGATAGGCCGCCCGGACGATCTCTTCCTTGGTCGGCGTGTCCAAATGCCGGGCGGCGGCGCGAAGGCTTGCCAGGAAGTCGGGATTGGCGACCATGTCGTTGGCCATCGCCTCGACCTCGGCCGCACCGACCGTGCGCCCCGAATCCTTTTCGTAGATTTGCTGGATCAGGCTGATTTCTTTAGCGTCCGGCTTGCCGTCCGCCGCGGCCATCGCCACCATCGTCTTCAAAATCCACTCGGCGTCAGATCCAGTTACCGTATCAGTCACCTGTTCTGCTCCGTTGCTCCCAGTGAAAGCGTAATGTCCTGCTCCGAGCCCAAAGAGCTGGACCGGAGTCGAAAATCCATATCCAACCATGTCTATTAGCTGTCATCCGTTACAGTGTTGCAAACGCTAAACCGCCCAAAGAAGGCTTCCCTCGGTTCAATGTCGCCGCTCAAGGTCTTGTTCCTCGCCGACTCGCGTCCTGGCCATTATCATTTGTCCGAAGGCGTGATTGCGGCGTTAACGCGGCTATCTGCTGTCGAAGTGAGGCGAATAGAGGTCAACCGCCGCTGGATCATCCCGACTCGCTGGCTGCGCCGCCGGATCCACTCCAAGAACTTCTTCCCGCCGCGCATGCTGTGGATGACCTATCGCATCCGCGCCGAGGAGCTCCCGAAGGCCGATCTGGTGATCTCCGCCGGCGGCGAGACGCTGATGCCGAATATCTGCTGCAGCCGCTATCTCGGCATCCCCAACATCTTCTGCGGCTCGCTGCGCGATCTGGAGGCGGACGAGTTCAGCCTGGTGATCTCGTCCTATGAACGGGACGCAAAAAGCCCCCGCCATATCGTGACCTTGAAGCCGTCCTCCATCGATCCGGACGCGCTGGGGCGTCCGGCCGAGGTGCCGCAATACGGACCCGGCAACCGGCCGAAGCTGGCCGGCCTGCTGATCGGCGGCGATGCCGGGACCTTCCGCTATCGCCGCAGCGAGTGGAAGAGGCTGATAGAGTTCGTCCGCGCCGTCTCCAAAGCCTGGGGCACGCGCTGGATGATCTCCACCTCGCGCCGCACCCCCGACCACGTCGCGGATATGTTCGGAACGCTGGCCGGGGAGGGGGATGTGGTGGAGCGCTTCATCGACTTCCGCAAGAGCGGGCCGGGCACGTTGAACGAGGTGTTCGGCAAGGCGGAGGTGCTGGTCTGCACCGAGGATTCCTCCACCATGATGTCGGAAGCGGTCTCCGCCCGGCTGCCTGTTGTCGGCGTGGCGCCCAAGCTGCATCATTTCACTCAAGAAGAGCGCGAATACCGCGCTCTGATGCTGCACCGGAACTGGGCCCGCACGCTTCCAATCGCCGGCCTCAGCCCGGAAACCTTCGAGAATGCGCTCTCCGAAATCGAGCCCATCGAAGGCAACCCCATCGACATGCTGGCGGCGAAGCTGAAACAGCGCTTGCCGGAGCTGCTCGCCGCGCCGCCCGCCTGAGCCGATTGCCGCGTGCGAGCGAGGGGCTGGATTCGCGGCCCCAACCTCGCTAGAGAGGGCGCCAGAACGCGGCTCTTTCACAGCAATTCATTTTCAACGTCAGCCAGCGAGCACCTATGGCCAACCCGCAATACGTCTACGTCATCAAGAACCTCTCCAAGACCTATCCAGGCGGCAAGAAGGTCCTGGATGACATCACGCTCTCCTTCCTGCCCGGCGCCAAGATCGGCGTGGTCGGCGTCAATGGTGCCGGTAAGTCGACCCTGCTGAAGATCATGGCCGGCGATGAGACGGAGTTTTTGGGCGAGGCCTGGGCGGCCGATGGCATCAAGGTCGGCTATCTGCCCCAGGAGCCCCAGCTTGATCCGGAGAAGGACGTCACCGGCAATGTGATGGAGGGCGTTGCGGAGAAGAAGGCCAAGCTCGACCGCTATAACGAGCTGGCCATGAACTATTCCGACGAGACCGCCGAGGAGATGGCCCAGCTGCAGGACGAGATCGACGCGCAAGACCTGTGGGACCTCGATTCCCAGGTCGAACAGGCGATGGATGCGCTGCGCTGCCCGCCCGGCGACGCCGACGTCGCCAAGCTCTCCGGCGGCGAGCGCCGCCGCGTGGCGCTGTGCAAGCTGCTGCTCTCCAAGCCCGACATTCTGTTGCTCGACGAGCCGACCAACCATCTCGATGCCGAGACCGTCGCCTGGCTAGAGCACTACCTCGCCGAGTATGCCGGCACCGTCGTCATGGTCACCCATGACCGCTACTTCCTCGACAATATCACCAACTGGACCCTGGAGCTCGATCGCGGTCACGGCGTGCCCTACGAGGGCAACTACTCCTCCTGGCTGGAGCAGAAGCAAAAGCGCATGGAGGTGGAGGGCCGCCAGGACGAGGCCAAGCAGCGGGCCATGGCGCGGGAGCTCGACTGGATCCGCTCCAGCCCCAAGGCGCGCCAGGCCAAATCCAAGGCCCGTATCCGCGCCTATGAGGATCTGGTGGCCGAGTCCGAGCGCGAGACCCAGGGCAAGGCGCAGATCCAAATCCCCACCGGCCAGCGTCTCGGCGGCGTGGTGATCGAGGCCGATCACCTGAGCAAGGCGTTCGGCGATCGGCTGCTGATCGACGATCTCTCCTTCAAGCTGCCGCCCGGCGGCATTGTCGGCGTGATCGGCCCGAACGGCGCCGGCAAGACCACGCTGTTCCGCATGATTGTCGGCCAGGAGACGCCCGATAACGGCGATATCCGCATCGGCGAGACCGTCGATATCGGCTATGTCGACCAGTCCCGCGATACGCTGGACGACAAGCATAATGTCTGGGAAGAGATCTCCGGCGGCAGCGACGTGATCGAGCTGGGCAAGCGCGAGGTCTCATCCCGCGCCTATGTCGGCTGGTTCAACTTCAAAGGCCCTGATCAGCAAAAACGCGTCGGCCAGCTCTCCGGCGGTGAGCGCAACCGGGTGCATCTCGCCAAGATGCTGAAATCGGGCGCCAACCTGATCCTGCTCGACGAGCCGACCAACGATCTGGACGTGGAGACCCTCGGCTCGCTGGAAGCGGCGCTGGAGGATTTCCCCGGCTGCGCCGTGATCATCAGCCATGATCGCTTCTTCCTCGACCGCATCGCCACCCACATCCTCTCCTTCGAGGGCGACAGCCATGTGGAGTGGTTCGAGGGCAACTTCGCCGATTACGAGGAGGACAAGAAGCGCCGCCTCGGCGACGACGCCATCGTGCCCCACCGCATCAAGTACAAGAAATTCGCCCGGAGTTAGCGGGGCGGGTTACTTCAAATAGACTCGTCACCCCCGGGCTTGACCCGGGGGGCCATGCCGTGACCGTGCCGCTTGCGCTGGAGTCTCAGTCGCGCTGCTGATCGGGCTGAGACGTAACGGCGTGGATGCCCGGATCAAGTCCAGGCATGACGAAGAAGTTTGGGCGCGGTGTTCGTACACCGTCATGGCCGGGCGTGTCCCGGCCATCCACGCTCCTGACGCTTTGACGAAACCTGTCGTGCATGACGGATGTCATCCCCGGCCTTGTGCCGGGGATCCATAATCCCTGTGGTGGTTCCTTCAACGAACACCGGTGTTCATGGATTGCCGGGACGAGCCCGGCAATGACGCTGAGGGTGAAGTCCATGGCTCGCGGCCGTCATTCCGGCGCAAGCCGGAATCCAGCCAAGCGCTAAGGCCTTCATTGTCGCTGGATACCGGCTGTTGCCGATATGACGAAGGAGAGAGCCGCGCCCCCTCAAGCCGCCTCCAGCCCCCAGCGCGGGAAGGGATCGGGAAGCTTGGCCCATTTCGCCGGCATGAAGCGCGCCCGGGACTTCGGCGCCACCAGGCAATCGTCGAGTGCGGCGCGGATCGCCGCCTCGTCCATTCCGGCGCCGATGAACACCAGCTCCTGGCGCCGGTCGCCGAAATCGTCATGCCAATTGCGAATCAGCTGGGCATGCCATTCGGCGTGCTGCGGCCAGCGTGCCTTCGGCACCGAGGCCCACCAATAGCCGATGCCTGAGACCCGGCAGAGGCTGCCCGCTAGCGAAAGCTCGCCGCACCAATCGGGCCGCGTGGCCAGCCAGAAATGCCCCTTGGCGCGGATCAGCCCCGGCCAGGTCTTCTCCAGAAACGCCTGCAGCTTGGCCGGCTCGAAGGGAAGGGCCGTGCGGTAGACGAAGCTGGAAATGCCGTATTCCTCCGTCTCCGGCACGTGGTCGGCAAAGCCGTAAAGCTCTTTCGCCCAGAGCGGATGCTCCTGTGCCTTGTCGAAATCGAACAGGCCGGTATCCAGCACCTGGCCGAGATCCACCTTGCCGTAATCGGTCTCCACGATTTTGGCATCGGCGTTCAGCGCGCGGATGATCTTCTGCACCTTGGCGCGGTCCTCGGCCGAGACGTCGGAGGCCTTGTTGACCAGGACCACATCGGCGAACTCGATCTGGTCGGTGAGAAGATCGACGACGGTCCGCTCGTCTCCCTCGCCCGCCGTCTCGCCGCGCGCTGAGAGCGCATCGTGGCTGCCGAAATCGCGAATCAGGTTCACCGCATCCACCACCGTCACCATGGTGTCGAGCCGGGCGACGTCGGAGAGGCTCTTGCCGCGCTCGTCGCGGAAATCGAAAGTGGCGGCGACGGGCAGGGGCTCGGCGATACCGGTGCCTTCGATCAGCAGGTAGTCGTAGCGCCCATCGGCGGCGAGCCGCTCCACCTCGCTGAGGAGATCGTCGCGCAAGGTGCAGCAGATGCACCCATTGGTCATCTCCACCAGCGTCTCCTCGGTGCGCGAGAGATTGGCGTCTCCGGCGCGCACCAGATCGGCGTCGATATTCACCTCCGACATGTCGTTGACGATGACGGCCACCTTCCGCCCCTCGCGATTGGAGAGGATGTGGTTGAGCACAGTGGTCTTCCCGGCGCCGAGAAAGCCGGACAGCACCGTGACGGGCAAAAGCCGGTCGGTCATGAGCTAGTCTCCCAGATCGTCTGAAATGTTATAAGATAACAATCACAGGCAAAAGGGGATGGCAAGAGGGAGATTGGAGAGGAGAAGGAGAGGGGGGCGGCCGCCACAAACTCCGTCAAGGCCGGGCGTGTCCCGGCCATCCACGTCTGGCCCAAGGGGAAAACCTCTCGTGGATCACCGGGACAAGCCCGGTGATGACGACGGAGGTGGAAGCGGTTGCCACGAATAAACTCGTCATGCCCGGACTTGATCCGGGCATCCATGCCGTTACGGCCCGGCTCGGTCTGCGGTGCAACTAAGGCTCAGCGCAAGCGGCACGGTCACGGCATGGACCCCCGGGTCAAGCCCGGGGGTGACGAAGGAGGGGGGCGCTAGCTACAAGCACCGTCATGGCCGGGCATGTCCCGGCCATCCACGTCTGGCCAAATCGCAGAGCGCTTCGTGGATGCCCGGAACAAGTCCGGGTATGACGACGGAGAGTAAAGCGTGCGCCTCTAGGCACCGTCATTCCGGCGTCAGCCGGAATCCAGCCAAGTGGTGAGGCCTTTGTTGCGGCTGGATACCGGCTGTTGCCGGTATGACGCGGAGCAAGGGGCGGCGCTTAGCCCTCCTCGCACCTGTTCCGGCCAACCCCACCAAACCCCCTTGCCACACCCGCGAACAACGCATAAAGATATCTTTATGTCAGATCGCGAGCCGCAGCCCACTCTGTCGTCTGAGGCCGCCGTCGCCGCCTTGCGCGGGGCCGGGGAGTCGACGCGGTTGCGTATTTTGGCCCTGCTGGCGAAGCGCGAGCTGAACGTCAAGGATCTCACGCAGATCCTCGGCCAGAGCCAGCCGCGCATCAGCCGGCATCTGAAGCTGCTCGCCGAAGCCGGGCTGATCGGCCGCTTCCGCGAGGGAAGCTGGGTGTTCTTCCGCCTGGCCGATACCGGCGCCGAAGCCGCCCTCGCCGAGGCCATCGTCGGCAGTCTCGATTGCGAAGATGCGGTGATCGCCCGCGATGCCGCCCGGGCAGAAGCGGTGCAGAAGGCGCGCGCCGAGGCCGCGCAAAGCTATTTCCGGGCCCACGCCCCCGAATGGGACCGCATCCGCAGCCTGCATGTCGCCGAGGATCAGGTCGAGGCGGCCATGCTCGATGCCCTGGGGGAGGGGCCGTTCGAGCTGCTGGTCGATCTTGGCACCGGCACGGGCCGCATCATCGAGCTGTTCGGCGGCGCGGCCACCCGCGCGCTCGGCTTCGATGTCAGCCACGAGATGCTGTCCTATGCCCGCATGAAGCTGGAGCGGGCCGGGCTCTCCCACGCCCAGGCGCGCCACGGCGATATCTTCAACGTGCCGCTGGCCGATGGCGCGGCCGATGCCGTGGTGCTGCATCAGGTGCTGCATTTCCTCGACGAGCCGGCCTTGGCGCTCTCCGAAGCGGCCAGGCTGTTGGCGCCGGGCGGCAAGCTGCTGATCGTCGATTTTGCGCCCCATGATGTGGAGTTCCTGCGCGAGGAGCAGGCCCATACCAGGCTCGGCTTCCCCAGCGATCAGATCGCCCGGTGGTGCGCCGAAGCGGGGCTCCGCCTGACCCGGCACACCGACCTCAGCCCGCAAGGCGATACCCCGGAAAAGCTCACCGTCTCGCTCTGGCTCGCCGAGAAACCGGCGGAAGCCGAGGCGGGGCCGGATATCGAACCCAACACCAAGCAAAACTCATCAGTCGAGGTCGCCGCGTAATGCTGCAACAAAACCATAAGAAGAGCCGCGGGCTGGATATCGGCGATATCACCGTCTCCTTCGAGTTCTTCCCGCCGAAAACCGAGAAGATGGAGCAGACCCTGTGGAACTCCATCGGCATGCTGGCGCCGCTGCATCCGAGCTTCGTCTCGGTGACCTATGGGGCGGGCGGCTCCACCCGCGAGCGCACCCACGCCACCATCGCGCGCGTGCTCGAGGAGACAGATCTGAAGCCTTGCGCGCATCTGACTTGCGTTGGCGCCACGCGCGAGGATCTCGACGCGGTGATCCGCGATTATTGGGAGATCGGCGTTCGCCATATGGTGGCGCTGCGCGGCGATCCGCCGGGCGGTGTCGGCGCGCCTTACGAGCCGACGCCCGGCGGCTATGTGAATGCCGCCGATCTCACCGCGGGGATCAAGAAAATCGCGCCGTTCGAGGTGTTCGTCGCCGCCTATCCGGAGAAGCACCCGCAATCGCCAACCGTGGAGGCCGATATCGACAACCTCCAGGCCAAGATCGACGCTGGGGCCGACGCGGCGATCACCCAGTTCTTCTTCGATAACGATGTCTATTACCGCTATATCGACAAGGTGCGGGCGCGCGGCATCGACATCCCGATCACCCCGGGCATTATCCCGATCCACAATTTCAAGCAGGTCTCGAACTTCGCGATGCGCTCCGGCACCTCGGTGCCCGATTGGCTGGGCCATCGTTTCGAAGGGCTTGAAGATCATCCCACCACCCACAATCTGGTGGCGGCTGCCGTGGCGGCCGAGCAGGTGCTCGATCTCGTCGATCACGGCATCACCGAGTTTCATTTCTACACCCTGAACCGCGCCGACCTGGTCTATGCCGTTTGTCATCTGCTAGGTCTGCGCCCGACAGTTCAGGCCGAAGCAAAGGAGGGCGCCGCGCTATGACAGCGACAGCCGTTCGTTTGTGCCTGCCGTCCCATTATTATTTCGTCATCGCCGGGCTTGACCCGGCGATCCAGAGCCACTGGCTCGGAGTTAATCGCCCCTGGATGCCCGGGCATGACGGGCGAGGTGGAGAGAGCCAATGACACGCGAAGAACGGATTGCCTATCTGAAGTCCGAGGTCGAGAAGCGCATCCTGATCCTCGATGGCGCCATGGGCACGATGATCCAGAGCTATAAGCTCGGCGAGGAGGATTATCGCGGCGAGCGCTTCAAGGATCACCCCCACGACCTGAAGGGCAATAACGACCTTCTGGTGCTGACCCAGCCGGATATCATCCGCGAGATCCACGGAGCCTATTTCGAGGTGGGCGCCGATGTGGTCGAGACCAACACCTTCAATGCACAGGTGATCAGCCAGGCCGATTATCATCTGGAGGATGCGTCCTACGAGATGAACGTCGCCGCGGCGCGGCTTGCCCGCGAGGCGGCGGATATCTGGTCGGCGAAGACGCCGGAGCGGCCGCGCCTGGTCGCCGGAGCGATCGGCCCGACCAACCGCACCGCCTCAATCTCGCCGGACGTGAACGATCCCGGTTTCCGCAATGTCGATTTCGACACGCTGGTCGCAGCCTATGCCGACCAGACCCGCGGGCTGATCGAGGGCGGCTCGGACCTGATCCTGATCGAGACGGTGTTCGACACGCTGAACGCCAAGGCGGCGGGCTTTGCCGTGCGCCAGGTCTTCGACGAGCTGGGCGTCGCGCTGCCGATCATGATCTCCGGCACCATTACCGATCTGTCGGGCCGCAACCTCTCGGGCCAGACGCCGGAGGCGTTCTGGTACTCCATGCGCCATCTGGAGCCGTTCTCCATCGGGCTGAACTGCTCCTTCGGCGCCGATCAGCTGCGCCCGGCTGTGGCCGAGATCGCCGCCGTCGCCGATGCATGGGTCAGCGCCTATCCCAATGCGGGGCTTCCCAACGAGATGGGCGAATATGACGAGAGCCCGGAGATGATGGCGGCGCTGCTGGAGAGCTGGGCCAAGGACGGGCTGCTCAATCTGGTCGGCGGCTGCTGCGGCACCACGCCGGAGCACATCAAGGCGATCGCCGAGGCGGTCGCGCCGTTCGCCCCGCGCAAGCTGCCGACCCCTGAGCACAAGCTCCGCCTCTCCGGCCTCGAGCCCTTCGTGGCGGGGTAGGGAAGTACGCACGAAGTGAAGCCCCTCGCCCCTTGGGGAGAGGGTTGGGTGAGGGGGATGAAAACAAAGCTCACACCCGTCGCGAAAAAGCTCCGCAAGGAGATGGGCAAGGCGGAGACAAAGCTGTGGTTCGAGCTCCGCGACCGCCGATTTCGCGGTGTGAAGTTTCGGCGGCAAGTGCCGATCGGGTCCTATGTTGCCGATTTCGCGAGTAAGAAATTAGGGCTGATCATAGAGGTTGATGGCGGCCAGCATGCGGAGCTGACAATGGAGAAAGATGCGCAGCGCACCGCTTATTTGGAGCAACAAGGATTTCGAGTGATCCGTTTTTGGAACAACGATGTGCTGAAGAATATCGAAGGCGTGATGCACACGATTGGTGAAGCCATCGATCACGCCCCCTCACCCGGCGCTACGCGCCACCCTCTCCCCGGCGGGGAGAGGGCATTGCCCCCGCAAGTTCAAATCGGAAAAGCCAGCAAGCATGACCAGTAACGCGGCAACGAATTTCATCATGATCGGCGAGCGGACCAATGTGACCGGCTCCGCCAAGTTCCGGAAACTGATCGAGGCCGACGACTACCCGGCCGCGCTCGAGGTCGCGCGCCAGCAGGTGGAGAATGGCGCCGCCATCATCGACATCAACATGGACGAAGGCATGTTGGATTCGGAGAAGGCGATGAAGACCTTCCTGAACCTCATCGCCGCCGAGCCGGATATCTCCCGCGTCCCCGTCATGATCGACTCATCCAAATGGTCGGTGATCGAGACGGGCCTGAAATGCTGCCAGGGCAAGGCCATCGTGAACTCCATCTCCATGAAGGAAGGCGAGGAGCCCTTCTTGGAGCAGGCGCGCAAAGTGCGCCGCTACGGCGCCGCCGTGGTGGTGATGGCCTTCGACGAGACCGGCCAGGCCGAAACCGCGGACCGCAAGTTCGAGATCTGTAAGCGGGCCTACAAGCTGCTGACCGAGAAGGTCGGCTTCCCGCCCGAAGACATCATCTTCGATCCGAATATCTTCGCCGTCGCCACCGGTATCGAGGAGCATGCCGGATATGGTGTCGCCTTCATCGAGGGCACCCGCCGCATCAAGGAGAACTTGCCTTACTGCCATGTCTCCGGCGGCGTCTCCAACCTCTCCTTCTCGTTCCGCGGCAACGAGCAGGTGCGCGAGGCGATGCACTCGGTGTTCCTCTACCACGCCATCCAGGCGGGCATGGATATGGGCATCGTCAATGCCGGCCAGCTCGCCGTCTATGACGATATCGAGCCGGAGCTGCGCGAGCTGGTCGAGGACGTGATCCTCAACCGCCGCGACGACGCCACCGACCGGCTGCTGGAGGCGGCCGAGCGCTATAAGGGCGGCGGCGCCAAGAAGAAGGAGCAGGACCTCGCCTGGCGCGAGAAGCCGGTGGAGGAGCGCCTGACCCATGCCCTGGTCAATGGCATCGCCAGCTTTATCGAGGAAGACACCGAAGAGGCGCGGGCCAAGGCCGAGCGTCCCTTGCACGTCATCGAGGGGCCGCTGATGACCGGCATGAACGTGGTCGGCGACCTGTTCGGCGCCGGCAAGATGTTCCTGCCCCAGGTGGTGAAGTCGGCCCGGGTGATGAAGCAGGCCGTGGCCTATCTGATGCCGTATATGGAGAAGGAGAAAGAGGAGCTCGGCCTGACCGACGCCCCCTCCAACGGCAAGATCCTGCTCGCCACGGTGAAGGGCGATGTCCACGATATCGGCAAGAACATCGTCGGCGTCGTGCTCCAGTGCAACAATTACGAGGTCATCGATCTCGGCGTCATGGTGCCGGCTCAGAAGATCCTGGACGAGGCCCGCGAGCGCAAAGTCGACATCATCGGCCTCTCCGGTCTGATCACCCCGTCCCTCGACGAGATGTGCCATGTCGCCGCCGAGATGGAGCGCGAAGGCTTCGAGGCGCCGCTGCTGATCGGAGGGGCGACCACCAGCCGTGTGCATACCGCGGTGAAGATCAGCCCGAACTATCAGAGAAGCCAGGCGATCTACGTTACCGATGCCAGCCGTGCCGTCGGCGTGGTCTCCAGCCTGATGAGCCCGGAGGAGCGCCCGCGCACCATCCAGCGCATCCGCGACGATTATATCAACCTGGCGGAAAGCCACGCGCGCGGCCGTGAGCAAAAGGCGCGCATCTCCATCGCGCAAGCCCGGGACAAGGGGCTGAAGCTCGACTGGTCGGACTATCAGCCGCCGAAGCCCAGCTTTCTCGGCACCAAGCTGTTCGCCAATTACGATCTCGCCGAGCTCGCCGGCTATATCGACTGGACGCCGTTCTTCCAGGCTTGGGAGCTGAAAGGCCAGTTCCCGCGCATCCTGGACGACGAAAAGTACGGCGAGGCGGCGCGCAGCCTGTATGAGGATGCGCAAGCCATGCTGAAGCAGATGATCGCCGAGAATTGGGTGCAGGCGAACGGCGTGGTCGGGTTTTGGCCGGCCAACGCCATCGGCGACGATATCGAGCTCTATACCGACGACAGCCGCGGGACGCGGCGCGCCATGCTGCATACGCTGCGCCAGCAGATCGCCAAGCAGTCCAGCCGCCCGAACCTGGCGCTGTCCGATTACGTCGCGCCGAAGGAGGGCGGCCCGGCCGATTATGTCGGGGCGTTCGCCGTCACCGCGGGTATCGGCGAGGATGATGTCGCCGCCCGCTTCGAGCGCGCCAATGACGACTACTCCAAGATCATGGTCAAGGCGCTGGCCGATCGGCTGGCCGAAGCCTTCGCCGAGCGGCTGCACCAGAAGGTGCGCCAGGAGCTCTGGGGCTATGCGCCGGACGAGGCTCTCGATAACGAGGGGCTGATCGCCGAGAACTATCAAGGCATCCGCCCCGCCCCCGGCTATCCGGCGCAGCCCGATCACACCGAGAAAGGCACCGTGTTCGATCTTCTGGATGCGAAGAAGCAGATCGGCGTGACGCTTACCGAGAGCTATGCCATGTGGCCGGGCGCCGCCGTCTCGGGTCTCTACTTCGCGCACCCCGAAGCACGCTATTTCGGCGTCGGCAAGATCGGTCGCGATCAGGTGGAGGATTATGCGGTCCGGAAGGGCTGGAGCGTGGAGGAGGCGGAGCGCTGGCTGGCACCGCTCCTCAACTACGATCCGGCGGCGGTGGATGTCGCAGCGGCCTAGCCGGAGCGGTGGCAAGGCTCCGCCGCTTCGGTGCCGGACATAAAAAAAGGTCTCTCGCCCGGATGGGCGAGAGACCATCTGATCCGGTAGGGACAAGCTACCCCGCTAAGTCCCCGATGTCAGATGAGTCCGAAAACCACGGCAGCCAGAAACCCAAACGACGTGAACGCGACCACAGTGGTTATTGCGCTTGTCAGTTCCATCGGAAGCCTCCTTTCCGTTGGAGGGCCCTCTGGGGCCGGAATTGATGAGTTTACGTAGCTTCTTGGCCCCACGCCAAGAAACTTCTGTGCTGCACTGCACTATGCTTTGGCAGCCTTTTGGTGAGCATCTAAACGTCGCCGAAGCTGATCGGTTCGCCGCTTTGACAGAATTAATTTTTTCTTGCTCCGAGAAGCGCAGAAACGCGCCATTTCCTGCTCAGAAAATGCTGTGGACAAGTTCGGAGCCTGTCATCGGAGCTTTGCCAAAGCTTCCTGAGCGGTGCGGGAAGTACTGGAAATCATTAGACTTTTTCTGATTCCAGAAGCCTTGCGCGAAGGCGCCGGCGCTCAGCCCTTGCCCTTGGTGCGAGTCTTTCCGGGGCTCGCATGACGCTCCAGAAATTCGATCATCTTGGTTGCCACGTCGACGCCGCTCGCCTTCTCAAGCCCCTGAATTCCCGGCGAGGAATTGACCTCCATGACCAGCGGTCCGTGGGAGGAGCGCAGCATGTCGACGCCGCAGACATTGAGCCCCAGCGTGCGCGCCGCCTTCACCGCGCAGGCGCGTTCAGCCGGCGTGATCTTGATGGCGGAAGCCTCGCCGCCGCGGTGCAGATTGGAGCGGAACTCGCCTGGAGGCCCTTGCCGCTTCATCGCCGCCACCACCCGCTCGCCGATCACCAGGGCGCGGATATCCATGCCGCCGGCCTCCTTCACATATTCCTGCACCAGGATATTCACCTTGGCGCCCTGGAAGGCCTCGATCACCGACTTGGCCGATTGCAGCGTCTCGCCGAGCACCACGCCGATGCCCTGCGTGCCTTCGATCAGCTTGATCACCACCGGCGGCCCGCCGACCAGGTCGATCACGTCCTCGGCCTGCTTCGGGTCGTTGGTATAGGCGGTGGAGGGAAGCCCGATGCCGCGCCGCGCCAGAAGCTGCATGCAGCGCAGCTTGTCGCGCGAGCGGCCGATGGCGACGGATTCGTTGAGCGGATAGATGCCCATCACCTCGAACTGCCGCAGCACCGCAAGACCGTAGGCGGTGATCGATGCGCCGATGCGCGGGATCACCACGTCGAAATCCTCCAAGGAGCGCCTGCTGTGATACAGCATCGGCCGTCCCGAGCTGATATTGATCGAGACCCGCAGCGTGTTGATGATCTCGATTTGATGGCCACGGGCTTCCGCCGCTTCGCAGATGCGGCGGTGGGTATAGAGATTGGGATTGCGCGCCAGCAGGGCGATCTTCATGCGGCAGGTCTCACAGCAAGAGGGTGGAGAAGAGGTCGCTCTTCAAAGCCCGTCATAGAACTGATTTGGCGGCGGATTTGCGGCGGATCGGCGGCCGGTTCGTGCTCACCAGAAACGACCGCGCCGGATCGATGAGGATCCCATCCTGCAGCGCCGTGCGGCCGAGCAGCATGCGGAAGCCCATCTGGTCCCGGTCGGTCAGGGTGAGCTCGATCTTCTGCGCATAAGTCCCAAGCCGGAGCGACGTTTCGATGACATGGCGCTCCTCCACATGGCCGCCGGAATTGCGCACATTGCGCTTATCCACCGCCGGCGCTTCGCAGCGGATCGTCTTGGCCTGGCTGCGCTGTAAGGGGTGCACGTCGAAGCGGAGCCACAGCACGCCGCGGCGCCGGAACGGTTCGATATTCCAGGCATGCAGCGAGCTGGTGCGCGCGCCGGTATCGATCTTCGCTTTGATTGCCGGGATGCCGAGCTCGGGGAGGGCGATCCATTCGCGCCAGCCGATATGCAGGACCGGTTCTTTTGCTGAGACGTCGGACTGGCGAGAGGAGCGGCCCATCGTATTTTCGACTCGTTGATCTCTATGGAGAGAACACGAAAACGATATAGATCGCCAGCAGAAGAAGATGCACCAGGCCCTGCAGCATGGTGGTGCGGCTGCCGCCGAAGGTGAGCGCGCTGACGCAGAGTGTCAGCACCAGAAGCACCATCTCTTCGGCGCCGAGCCCAAGCTGCACCGGCCGCCCGGTGATCAGCCCCACGATCAGCACCGCCGGGATGGTGAGGCCCAGCGTGGCCAGCGCCGAGCCGAGACAGACATTGACCGAGCGCTGCAGATGATTGGCACGCGCCGCGTTCATTGCCGTCAGCCCTTCCGGTGCCAGCACCACGATGGCGACGAACACGCCGCCCAGCGCCACCGGCAGCTTCAGATCCTCGATACCGAGATCGATGATCACGGCCAGATATTCCGACAGCACCACGATGGGCAGCAGCGTCAGGAACAGCATCGCCACGTGAAAGAGAAGATCCCGCGTCGGCTTGGCGTCCCGCACCACCGGTTCCGACTGCTCGTCGTGATTATGCCCGTCATCGGGCATG
Organism: Methyloligella sp. GL2; assembly: GCF_013341275.1. GTDB lineage: Bacteria > Pseudomonadota > Alphaproteobacteria > Rhizobiales > Methyloligellaceae > Methyloligella. Next base: position 2,451,088 of record NZ_CP054476.1, on the reverse strand, counting down.
TCGAAGAAGCTGCGGTGGCGCGTGGTCTGAATGGCCAGGAAGATGAAATAGAATGCCGCCGCGATCACCGCGAAAACGCCAGCCTTCCATGGGGCCGTCGCCGGATCGGGCGCGGTCACCGAGAAGCTTGGCAGCACCAAAGCGAACACCGCCAGCGGCGCCAGAACGACGAGAAAGGCGCGGGCACCTTCCAGATTGTACTCCTGCGCACCATAGCGCAGCCCGCCCAAGAGCAGCGCGGTGCCGACCATGCCGTTCAGCACCAGCATCAAGGTGGCGAACATGGTGTCGCGCGCAAGCGTCGGGTTCGGTCCGCCATGCAGCATGATGGTGGCGAGGAGCGCGATCTCGATCGCTGTCACCGCGAAGGTCAGCACCAGCGTGCCCGCCGGCTCTCCGAGACTCGCCGCGATCACCTCCGCATGACGCAGCACGCCGAAGGCGCACCAGATCATCACCACGAACAGCCAGATGAAGAGAAGGATGGTGACGGGGTAGTTGTGCAGATCCTGGAAGAAGACCGATTCCAGCAGCACGAAGGCCAGCATGGTGCCGAGGCCGACACCGGCCGGCCCGCCGGAGATCACCGTCGCGGCGAGTCCCTTCTCGTGCATCGCCGCGTGCTTCTTCTCTTCTTTGTTCACTGCCCCAGCCTTCCTGTCTTGCCCCGGTGTGAAACCGGAAGCTGCCCCGCGCCCCGCGCCACGCTCAACCCATAGAGGAATTCCCTAGCGGAACGAAGTTTTGGAAGGGTGAAAGCGGCGGGCAGAAAACCGCGATTTACACCATGGAGTGGCTGGCGGGTTTGTGACGCTTCAAGTAAAAACCATTCACATGGGACCATCCGATCGCGATTGGCGCCGCGCCCGCGGCTATCACCACGGCAATCTGAAAGAGACGCTGCTCGAGGCGGCGCGCACCTTGATCGAGCGCCACGGCCCCGTCGGTTTCAGCCTGGCGGAGGCAGCGCGGCTGGCCGGGGTCAGCCCGGCTGCGCCTTATCGCCATTTCCGCGATCGCGACGCGCTTCTGAGCGAGGTCGCCCGCACCGGGTTCGAGCGTTTCGCCGCCCGGCTGGAGACGGCGTGGGACAATGGCCGCCCGACCCCGCTTCAGGCGTTCGAAAATCTCGGCCGCGCCTATCTCGCTTTCGCCCGCGAGGAGCCGGCGGCTTATGCGGTGATGTTCGAAACCGCGCTCGGCTCCGAGCATGGCGAGGACGGCGAGGGGAGAGCAGGGCGCATTAAGGCGGCCGACCACGCCTTCGACATCCTGCAGAAGGCGACCGCGGCTTTGTGCGAGCCGCTGGACCCGAAGGACCGGCCGCCTGTTCGCCTCGTCGCCTTACATGTCTGGGCGCTCTCCCATGGCGTTGCCACCCTGCTTGCGGAGAATCGCGACGAGCGCCGCAAAGTGCCGGTCAGCCCTGAAGAGGTGCTCGAAAGCGGCATCCTGATCTATCTGAAAGGACTCGGCATTCTCGACGCCGGCTCTGAGGGGAAGCCGGCTTAAGCCAGCCCCTAGCGGCTGGCGGCCTGGGTCAGGCCGATGGAGCGTTCCCAGGCCGGGCGGGTGCCGTTGAAGATGTTGCGGTCGACATCGCCGCGGATGCCGGGCACGCGCCCCGTGGTGGTGAACTGCCAGAACGCCCAGGGGCGACCCGGATAGACCTCGTGCGGCTCGGCCGCCACCGAGCGCAGCCAGAACGGATACTGCACCAGCTCGCCCCGCAGCACGTCGCGATAGAAGGCCGGGTCGGTATAGATGATCGGCCGCATGCCGGTGTGGGAATACATCGCATCGAGCAAGATCTTGATCTTTGCCAGCGCCTGGCTGCGGGAGATCTTCTGCGGACAACTCTTGGAGTGATGGTTCCACTCCACGTCCAGCACCGGCGGCAGCGCGTCCGGATCCCGCGGCACGTTGCGCATGAACCATCGTGCCTGGTCCTGCGCCGAACGGCACCAATAGACGAAGTGATAGGCGCCGCGCGGAATGCCGGCCCGTTTGGCAGCATACCAATTCTGCATGAATTTGGGATCGATATGGTCGCCGCCCTCGGTCGCCTTGATGAAGGCGAACTGGACGCCGGCCGCACGCACCGCGCGCCAATCGATATCGCCTTGCCATTGCGAGACGTCGATGCCTTGCACCGGTGCGCGATGCGCTCGCCACACCTTCTTGTGCGGGTCGACGTCGGACATGCTTGCATTGACCGCTGCCGCGCCTGCAGACGCCAGGCATAAGCCTACAAACATCACGGTCGCCGCGCGGCGGATGAGCGAAGAAGCAGACACTGTTTTCCGCAAACTCGTGAAATTTTGCCTCGAATGCCTATCTAAGAACAGCCGGGGTTAAAAACCCTTTGCGTTTTGTTGGTTAGGCGAGCGATCTGGTGCGATTTTTCGCCAAGCGTGCTGCCAGCGCCCCTTGACTTGCAAGCGGCTTCGCCCATCTAATGTAAATGTGAATAACATTCACACCTGAAGAAAGGTCCCCAATGCACGTAATCGACACTTTGGATGGCTACGGGAAGGGCGCTTGGATCACCGTCATGGTGCTGAGCTTCATTCTCTTTTGGCCGGTCGGTCTCGGAGTACTCGCATTTTTAATCTGGAGCGGACGAATGGGAAATTTTGGCGGTGAAGCATGGCGCAAGGACATGCAACGCGAAGCGAAATCCTGGGGCTGCGGCGCCAAGCGCTGGGCCAAGGCTCAGAGCCACTTCCGGCCCACCGGCAATGCGGCCTTCGACGCTTACCGGGAAGAGACCCTGAAAAAGCTTGAGGACGAGGCGGAGGAGTTCCGCCAGTTCCTGACCCGTCTGCGTGAGGCGCGCGACAAGGCCGAGTTCGATCAGTTCATGGCCGAACGCCGCAGCGGCTCTGCGCCGACGGCAACCAGCTAGCCGGGCCTTCTTTTAGAAGAAGAGGCAATGCTCGGCGAGGGCGCGGGATTTCGATCCCGCGCCTTTTGTGTTTTGGCGATCCTAGCCGGCGAGGATGTCGACCCATTTGGAGTGGATCCAGCCCTTCTTGCCGGGATAGGGTACCGGGCGCTTGCCCTTGCCGATGAAGCCGCAGCCTAAGACGTCTTTCTGGATAATGCTGTCGCCCGGCCCGTAGATCACGCCGAGCCACTTGCCGCGCTCGTCATAGACCATGACGTGATCACCGTTATGCACCTCATCGATCTTGCGGTATTTGCCGCCGGGTCCGGAGCGCACGGCGAGAAACCCGTCGCCCTTCGGGTCCAGCCCCTTGACGATGCCGAGCCAGCATTCCGCCATCTGCCCGTCGCCGCCGCTCTCGTAGATGGTGACGTCGAGATCCTCCGCCAGCGCGGCAACACCGACGGCAAACAGGCTCGCCACGGTCAAACAGGCGGCGATGAAGGAGCGGCGAAAGCTTGGCATTGAAATCCCTTGGGTTGCGTGTCGGTGCTGCACGGCAACCGAGTGTGCGAAGTCTGCGGGCGTCACGTCAATCGACAATGACGGGGGAGAGGGTTTGCCGGGGCTCTCTCAAAGCACGGTGTTCATGGATGCCCGGCACAAGGCCGGGCATGACCCGGGGAAAGATCGCGTCTCTGGCGTCAGACGCCAAACCCGCCGCCGGTCGGTGTCTTGATCAGAATCGCTTCACCCGGCTGCAGCACGGTTTGATCGCAAGCCCCTAACGAGTCGATTTCGCCGGAGTTTCGGCGGACGCTGTTTTCGCCCGTTTCGCCCGGCGCGCCGCCATCGGTGCCGAAGGGGGCGACAGTGCGCGCACCGGAAAGGATGGCGCAGTCCATCTCCTCCAGGAAGCGGAGCACCCGAAGCGTGCCATCCCCGGCGCGCCATTTGCCGGCACCGCCCGAGCCCCGCCGAATGGAGAATTCCTCCAGCAGCACCGGATAGCGCAGCTCCAGCACTTCCGGATCGGTGAGCCGCGAATTGGTCATATGGGTCTGCACCGCGGCCGCCCCGTCGAAGCCCGGCCCCGCCGGCGCGCCGGAGCAGATCGTCTCGTAATATTGATACGCCGCATTGCCGAAGGTGAGATTGTTCATGGTGCCTTGCGCCGAGCCGAGCAGGCCGAGCGCGCCATAGAGGCAATTCACGATCTGCTGGCTGGTCTCCACATTGCCGGCGACCACGGCGGCCGGATAGTGCGGCTTCAGCATCGAGCCGTCGGGCACGATGATTTCGATGGGGCGAAGGCAGCCGGAGTTCAGCGGAATATTGTCCTCCACCAGCGTGCGGAAGACATAGAGCACCGCGGCGCGGGTGATCGGCTCCGGCGCGTTGAAATTATCCGCTTGCTGTTCGCTGGTGCCGGTGAAGTCGACCACCGCCCGGCGGCTTGCAGGATCGACGCGGATTTCCACCTGGATGCGGCTGCCCTGATCGGTCTCCACCGCAAAGCGCCCCGGCTTCAAGTTCTCGATCACCTGGGCGACGCTTTCTGCCGCATTGTCCTGCACATGGCCCATATAGGCGGCCACCACATCGAGCCCGAACTGGCGGGTCATCTTGGCGAGCTCCTGCACGCCTTTCTCGTTGGCCGCAACTTGCGCTTTTAGATCGGCGATGTTCTGCGCCGGATTGCGCGCCGGGTAGGGCGCGTCGGTGAACAGTTTTTCGACCGCGCCCTCGCGGAAGGCGCCGTTCTCCACCAACAGGAACGGATCGATATAGATGCCTTCCTCGTCGATGGTGCGGGCGTTGGGGCTCATCGAGCCCGGCGCGATGCCGCCGACATCGGCGTGGTGGCCGCGGCTCGCCACATAGAACAGGATCTCGTCCCCCGCCTCGTCGAACACCGGCGTGATCACCGTGATATCGGGCAGATGCGTGCCGCCGTTATAGGGCGCGTTCAGCATGTAGACGTCGCCCGGCTTGAGTCTGTCGCCCAGCTCGCGGATCACCGTCTCCACGCTCCGGTCCATGGAGCCCAGATGCACCGGGATATGCGGCGCGTTGGCGACCAGCCCGCCGTCGGCATCGAAGATGGCGCAGGAGAAATCCAGCCGCTCCTTGATGTTCACCGAGCGGGCGGTGTTCTGCAGCGCATAGCCCATCTGCTCGGCGATTGCCGTGAACAGGTTGTTGAACACCTCCAGCATCACCGGATCGGCGTCGGTGCCGACCGACGGTCCAGCGCTTTGCGCTTGCGTCTTGGTCAGCAGCAGATGGTTTTTCTCGGTGAGCGAAGCCGACCAGCCCGGCTCCACCACCACGGTCTGGTGATCCTCGATGATCAGGGCAGGACCCATGACCGACTGACCAGGAGAGAGGCTTGCCCGCCTATGCACCGGTGCCTCGTGCCAGGCGCCGAGGGTGAAGATGCGCGTCACGGTCTCAGGGCTCCCGAGCGGCGCATCGGTGAGAGGTAGGCTCGGCTCGTCGCGATGGGCGCCGCCGCCGCGCGCTTCGATCTCAACCGCCTCGATCTCGATCGGTTTTTCCGGGCTGACGAAGCCGAACCGGGCCCGGTGCGCCGCCTCGAAGCGTTGCCGCAGATCCTCAAGCGAAGGGGCTTCTGCGCCTGAAATGACTCCGCTTTTTGCCGGTGCCAGCGGGGAGGGGTAACCGATGGGCAGTGCGCTGTCGGTGCCGAGATAGCGCAGCTGCAAACGCAAGGTCACCGCGATGGCATCGGCGCTGAGCCCTTGCGCCTCCAGCTCGCCGACGGCGTTCTGCTGCAGCGGCGCGGCGATCTCATAGGCCTTGCCAAGACCATCCGCGTCGAGCCCGGCCAGCACCGCGTGATTGCGGTTGGCGGTCATCTCGGCAAGGCCGATACCGTAAGCCGAGAGCAGGCCGGAGAAAGGATGGATCAGCACCGATTTGATGCCCAGCGCATCCGCCACCAGGCAGCCATGCTGGCCGCCGGCCCCGCCGAAGCAGTTCAGCAGGTGGCGGCTGACATCGTGGCCGCGCTGCACCGAGATGGCTTTGATGGCGTTGGCCATGCTTTCCACCGCGATGCGCAAGAACCCGTCGGCGACCTGCTCCGGTGTGCGTCCGTCGCCGACCTGAAGCGCCAGCGCCGTGAACTTCTCCCGCACCGCCGTCTCGCCCAAAGGCTGATCCTGGCCGGGGCCGAAGATCTTCGGGAAGAAATCGGGCAGCAGCTTGCCGGTCATCACATTGGCGTCGGTGACGGTGAGCGGTCCGCCGCGGCGATAGCAGGCGGGGCCCGGATCGGCGCCGGCGGACTCGGGCCCCACCCGGAAGCGGCTGCCGTCGTAAGTGAGGATCGAGCCGCCGCCCGCCGCCACCGTGTGCACCAGCATCATCGGTGCCCGCACCCGCACCCCGGCGACTTCGCTGTCGAAGCTTCGCTCGTAAGTGCCGGCGTAGTGGCAGACATCGGTCGAGGTGCCGCCCATATCGAAGCCGACGACATGGTCGAATCCGGCAATGCCCGCGGTCTCCACCGCGCCGATCACGCCACCGGCGGGACCGGAGAGGATCGCGTCCTTGCCCTGGAACAGCCCCGCCGAGGTCAGCCCGCCGGAGGATTGCATAAAAAGGAGCCGCGGGCCTTGGCCAGCCTGCTCGCTCTCTCCACCGCCATCCTCGTCATGGCCGGGCTCGACCCGGCCATCCAGGGCCGCTTGCTCGGACGGACTCCCTCTCCCCTCGGGGGAGAGGGCTGGGGTGAGGGGGGACAGCCCATGCGGGTCTTCCGCCCCCTCACCCGGATGCTGCGCATCCGACCTCTCCCCGGCGGGGAGAGGTGATTTCGCATCCAGCGCGTCGGCCACCTGCGCCACATAGCGGCGGAGAATAGGGGAGAGATAGGCGTCCACCACGGTGGTGTCGCCGCGCCCCACCAGCTTCACCAGCGGGCTCACCTCCGAGCTCACCGAGATCTGCATGTAGCCGAGCTCGCGGGCGAGCGCCGCCGCCTGGCGCTCATGCTCGGGATAGGCGTAGGCATGCATGAACAGGATGCCGACGGCGCCGATCCCGGCATTGCGCCCGGCTTGCAGCGCCGCGCGCACCGCGTCCAGATCGAGCGGCGTCTCCACGCTGCCATCGGCGCGTATCCGCTCCGGCACCTCGGCGACCTGGGCATAGAGCATCGAGGGTTTCTCGATATTCAGCGCAAAGATTTTCGGGCGCGCCTGGTAGCCGATCTCCAGAGCGTCCTTGAAGCCCTGGCTGGTGAGCAGCAGCACGGCATCGCCCTTGCGCTCCAGCAGCGCATTGGTGGCGACCGTAGTCCCCATCTTGACGCTTTCGATTGCTTCCGTGGGCAGAGGCGCGTCCCGCGCCACGCCGAGGATATCGGCGATGCCGGCAATGGCGGCGTCCTTATAGGCTTCCGGGTTTTCCGAGAGCAGCTTGGCGCTGACAAGCGCGCCGTCCGGCGCCCGCGCCACGATATCGGTGAACGTGCCGCCCCGGTCGATGAAGAATTGCCAAGGTCCTGTCGGGGAGCCGTTTTCTGCGCCGCGGGAAGTCATCGCGCCGAGTTAAGCAAATCTCGCAGGCTTGCAAAGCCGGAAGTGGGGAAACCCTGCCGAATTTCGCAAGGCTGACAGCCGATACGGCATCTCTGCGACACCCTGTCCGCCTCTGCCGATTGACTTATGCATGTTATGAGCATAACTAGGGGGCGTCACCCTCGAGTGAAGGAGAAAAGCCATGCTGCCCCTCAGCAACGCCGTTTATGTCGGTATCAGCGCGTATCTCATCTTCATCGCGGGCCGCCAGCTTCACAGGAGCTGGTGGATGATGTTGAGCGCCCATCTCGGCGATCGCGATCAACTCGCCGAATCCATGGCCGATCAGCTCATGGTGCGGTTCTACGCGCTGAGCGGCGGCTTCATGTTCCTGGCGCTGGCCTTTGGCGATGCGTCGGTGAGTGCGAGCGAGGCGGTCTTGCTCGACGGCACGCGGATTGGCGCGCTGCTGATCGTGATGGCCATCATCCAAGTGGTGAGCCTGCGTAGCCTGGTGGTCTATCGCGATCTCGATCTGATCAGCCCGGTGGATTGGAAGGAGAGGGCGGATGCCCGCTTCCTCCAGGCCCAGCGCTGGGAAGAGAGGCGCTGGGAAATCCGCAACAAGTCTTAGGCGAACAGGGCCATGGGAACGCAGATTTCGGGATCCACATTCCGAGCTGCTGGTCTCATGGCCCGTTGGCCTCAGCCGATCTTTTTGCAGCCCTTGGCGTATTGCTTCCAGCGCTTGGCATAGACATCGGCGCCGCGGGCCACCATCGCCCGGGTTTTCTCGTCTGCCTCGCGGATCACTTTGGCTGGCGCCCCGACGATCACCGAATTGTCGGGAAATTCCTTGCCTTCCGTGATCAGGGCACCGGCGCCGACCAGGCAGTTATTGCCGATCTTGGCGCCGTTCAGGACGATTGCCCCCATGCCGATCAGCGTCTCGTTGCCGATGCTGCAGCCATGCAGGATGACGTTATGGCCGATCACGCAATCCTTGCCGATGGAGAGCGGAAAGCCGGGATCGGTATGCAGCGTGGCATTGTCCTGGATTTGCGAGCGCTCCCCGATCTCGATCCACTCATTGTCGCCGCGCAGCACCGCGCCCCACCAGATGCTGGTGTCGGAGGCCATGCGCACCTTGCCGATCGCGCTCGCCGTCTCGGCCACCCAATAAAGACCGTCTTGCGGAAATTCGGGAGCAATCCCGTCGAGCTCGTAAATCGCCATTCTCACCTTCGCCGTTTCGCCGATTCATGGAGGGCGTTGGAGGATCGTCTCCACCCGTGGCGGTTCTACCCCATTTGAGCGAAAATCGCAGGCGAAAGCCGTCCGCGGGCTTGAGCGGCGGCATCTTCGGTCCTAGGGTGGCGCCAAGATCAGGGGGTCGCAGATGACATTGATTCCAGGCCGCATTCTCACAATCGCGCTTTTCGCAGCCGCCATTTTGGCGCTCGCGCTGCCAGGGGGCGCAAATGCGCAAACCGCCTTGCCCGGCGTGAGCAGCGGCATCGGACCCGGCCCGCGCCTGGTCAAGCCGGCTTTCGGCGTTGCCGGCGAATGCCAGCCGATCGATTTCGACAATGTCGAGATCCAGTATTACCGCGGCCGCGGCATCTATCAGCTGAAAGTCAGCGGCTTCAAGAAGTTCTCCAATATGGAGGTCTCCCTGAGCCATCAGTCCTATAGCCGGCGTCCCGCCTATTGGACCACGGTGGTGGTCGGCTGCTGGAAGAACTTTCTCGTGCTGCCGGTGCCGACGCCGTACTATGTCACCATGCCGCTCACCGACTTCGTCGGCACCCGCGGCGTGGAAATCGTCGGCGCGACCCGCACCGTCCGCCGCAACGTTCCCCAGTCTTAAACGCTTGGCGAACCGGCCTCCGGGCACCGCTTGAGGGGGCAGGCGCGAAACCATCCGGGAAACCAGCCCTTGTGCCGCAAGGGACTCTCCGGCTATTAGCTTCCCTCGAAAGTGGAAAACGGACCTAGGACCACGATGAGCAGCGAAACGGACAGCACCGATCATCCCTTCGCCAAGCGCGGCAGCAGCAATCCGCTGGCGATCTTCATCACCGCGCTCAGCGCCTCGATCTGCCTTGCACTGTCCTTCGGCCTGGTGCTGGCGGCTTTCGCGGTCGCCGCGGGCGGCCTGTTCGAATTCGGCACCACCTATTTGTGGATCACCGGGGGTGCCATCGCCATCGGCACGCTATGGCTCGGCCTTTGGTGCTTTGCCCGCGCAATTCATGTGGAGCGCCGGCTTCGGGCCGGGCTGGACGTCGATCAGCCGGACCTCTCGATTCTGGCGAATTTCCGCGATTCCAAGCCTGTAGCGCAGCAAAGCTAAACAGTTTTCCGGTTCATCCAGCCGCTTTACGCAATTCTGCCAATGCGCGGAGGTGCAAAACTCCGTATGCTCGGGCGGTGAGGTTATGGGGGTAGCCCGATGTCAGTTTGGGGGAAAATAGCCGGAGCGGCAGCCGGACTCGCCATCGGCGGGCCGATCGGCGCGCTGCTGGGCGGTGTCGCCGGTCATTTCGCGATCGACCGCGAAGATCACGACACGCCGGCGGAGAGCCAGGTCGCCTTTACCGTGGGCGTGATCGCGCTTGGCGCCAAGATGGCCAAGGCCGATGGCGTGGTCACGGTCGACGAGGTGAACGCCTTCAAGGAGGTGTTCAAGGTGCCTGAGGGCGAGATGAAGAATGTCGCCCGCGTGTTCAACCTCGCCAAGCAGGATGTCTCCGGTTTCGAGGCCTATGCCGAGCAGCTCGCCGCCATGTTCAAGAACGACGAGAAGCTGCTGGAAGACGTGCTGGAAGGCCTGTTCCACATCGCCAAGGCGGACGACACCGTGCATCCGCGCGAGGAGGAGTTCCTGCGCCAGGTGGCCAAGCGCTTCGGCCTCAGCGATTCCCACTTCGACTACATCAAGGCGCGCCATGTGGTGGCCGCGAAGCGCAATCCGTACGAGGTGCTGGGCATCGATCCGAGCGTCGGCAACGACCAGCTCAAGGCCCATTACCGCAAGCTTGTCGCCGACAATCATCCCGACAAGCTGCTGGCCCGCGGTGTGCCGCCGGAGTTCATCACCATTGCCACCGAGAAGCTGGCCGCGATCAATGAATCCTACGACGCGATCGCCAAAGAACGCCGCATCTAAGAGGGGCGCCGGCTTTAAGAGCGGCGCCACACCTCACCGCGATGGGGACCGATGAGCGCCGCGCCCGATAGCCCGCTTGCGCGCCTGTGGTGCCCATCGCCCAATTGCGAGCCGCGCCATGACGGCCGCAAGCCTGATATGCTGCTTCTGCATTACACCGGCATGGAGTCGGCCGAGGCTGCCCTCGACCGGCTGACCGACGCAGAGTCCAAGGTCTCCGCCCACTACCTGATCGACGAAGCTGGCCGCATCACCCAGATGGTGGCCGAGGAGATGCGCGCCTGGCATGCCGGTCAGAGCAGCTGGGCCGGCGAGACCGATATCAACTCCTGCTCCATCGGCATCGAGATCCATCACATCGGCCATACTGAGGCCGGGCTGGAGCCGTTTCCGGAAGCCCAGATGCAGGCGGTCGAAGCGCTCTGCCGCGATATCCTTTCCCGCCACGCGATCCCGCCGCAGCGCGTGCTGGCTCATTCCGACGTGGCGCCGGCCCGCAAGCAGGACCCCGGCGAGAGCTTCGATTGGCAGCGGTTGCACGCGGCCGGCATCGGCCATTGGGTGACACCGGCGCCGATCGAACCGGGGAGGACGCTCTCGGTCGGCGACGAGGGGGAAGCAATCGAAGCGCTGCAGCAGGCTCTCGCCCGCTATGGCTATGGGCTTGAAATTACCGGGACTTACGGGCGCGGCATGGAGAATGTCGTCACCGCTTTCCAGCGGCATTTCCGGCCCGCCCAGGTGGACGGCATCGCCGATCTCTCCACCCGGCTCACCCTGGACGCTCTGCTCGCCGCGCTGCAGCCGGCGGGCGCGTAAGGCCACTCCTCGGTAAAACGACCTTTCCTCAAAAAAAGAAGGCGAGAGCCTGCCCGGAGACAGACCCTCGCCCTGGGAGGTGGAAGGGGGTGCTTAGTGCTTCATCTTGGAGTAGGTCGCGTCGGCCTTGGCCAGGTTGCCTTCCGGGTCCTTCATGAACTCGGTCTTGGCTGCCTTGCTGCCGAAGCAATACATCTTGCCGCCGATATCGGCGTTGATCGAACAGTCGGTCTGGATCTCCTGGCCCGTGGCGAGCCCCATGGCACATAGATTGTCATATTGGCCGGTGGCGCCCAGAGCCAGCGTCGTCGAGACAAGAAAGAAAAGGCCGGTTGCGGCACCGGTCAGAGTGAAAGTCTTCATGGTCGCATCCTCCTGAGGTTGGGTCGCTCAATTGGCAATTGAGCAACGCCGAGCCTATGCCTGCGGTTGCGGAAAGGCTTTTCACGTCTTTCAAACAATGCGTGAGGTGGGCGTTAACGCTGTGTCGGCGGGCGGCGTCGCGCCGCTTGACGCAGCGCCGGTTCAGGCCCTTATAAGAGGAGCCAGCAGGCCGGATGGCCGCTCCGCCGATATCGTTGGGTAGTAGAGGCGGGGAGGAAAGTCCGGGCTCCATGGAAGCACGGTGCCGGATAACGTCCGGCGGGGGCGACCCCAGGGAAAGTGCCACAGAAAGCAAACCGCCCTGCGTAGCGCTCCGTCAGGAGTTGCGAAGCTGGGTAAGGGTGAAAGGGTGCGGTAAGAGCGCACCGCGCCAGCCGGTAACGGCGGCGGCACGGTAAACCCCACCGGGAGCAAGACCAAATAGGGGCGGCACGGAGACGGCGAAAGCCGCTTCCAGGTCGGTTTCCAGACCCGCTGCCCGGGTTGGTTGCACGAGGCGCACTGCGAGGTGCGTCCCAGATGAATGGCCATCGCCGCATCCGCGGTACAGAACCCGGCTTATAGGCTTGCCTGGTGAATTCTGGCCGGCGTGAGGGGAACCCCTCGCGCCGGCCTCCCTATTTTCGGCCTCCGCGCGATCACGCAAAAAAAGACCGGCGTGGAGGTGAGAGATCTCCACACCGGTCTCCGCACGTTCGGCAGGGTTTCAAGCAGCGCGCGCAAGCCTGCTCTCCGCCCCTGCGGCGGCGCGTCGGTTAGCGTTTACGCCGCGGTGAGATCGAACCGGTCGGCGTTCATCACCTTGGCGAAGGCCGCGGCGAAGTCGTTCACGAACTTCTCCTTCGCGTCCTCCTGACCGTAGACCTCGGCCAAAGCCCGCAGCTGCGAGTTGGAGCCGAAGATCAGATCGGCGCGGGTCGCGGTCCATTTGGTCTCGCCGGTCTCGCGGTCGCGCCCCTCGAACACATCCTCGTCGTCCTCCGCCGCGCTCCACGCGGTGCCCATGTCGAGCAGGTTGACGAAGAAGTCGTTGCTCAGGGTCTCCGGCCGGTCGGTGAGGACGCCGTGCGGCGACTGCCCGTAATTGGCGCCGAGCGCCCGCATGCCGCCGATCAGAACCGTCATCTCCGGCGCCGTCAGGGTGAGCAGCTGAGCCTTGTCGATCAGCAGCTCCTCGGTGGTGATGGTGTATTTGGTCTTCTCGTAATTGCGGAAGCCATCGGCCATCGGCTCGAGCACGTCGAACGATTCCACGTCGGTCTGCTCTTGGCTGGCATCCATGCGACCCGGGAAGAACGGCACCGTCACTGCATGGCCGGCCTTCTTGGCGGCCGCTTCGACCGCCGCCGAACCGCCCAGCACGATCAGATCCGCCAGCGAGACTTTCTTTCCGCCGCTTGCCGTCTCGTTGAACGCCTTCTGGATGCCCTCATAGACCTCCAGCACCTTGGCCAGCTGTTCCGGCTCGTTGACCTCCCAATCCTTCTGGGGGGCGAGCCGGATCCGTGCACCGTTGGCGCCGCCGCGCTTGTCGGAGCCGCGGAAGGTCGAGGCCGAGGCCCAGGCGGTGTTCACCAGCTGGCCGATCGACAGGCCCGAGGCGAGGATTTTTGCCTTCAGATCGGCGATATCCGCAGCGTCGATCAGCGGATGATCGACGGCCGGAATCGGGTCCTGCCAGATCAGGTCCTCCGCCGGCACCTCGGAGCCGAGATAGCGCGACTTCGGCCCCATATCGCGATGGGTCAGCTTGAACCACGCGCGGGCGAAGGCGTCGGCGAACTCTTCCGGATTGGCATGGAAGTGACGCGAGATCTTCTCGTAGTCCGGGTCCATGCGCATCGCCATGTCGGCGGTCGACATCATGATCGGCAGGCGCTTGCTCGGATCTTCCGGATCGGGCGCCATGTCCTCTTCCTTCAGATCCTTGGCGTGCCACTGCCAGGCCCCGGCCGGGCTCTGGGCAAGCTCCCACTCATAACCGAACAGCACGTCGAAATAGCCCATGTCCCATTTGGTCGGATGGGAGGTCCAGGCGCCTTCCAGGCCGCTGGTGATGGAATCGCTTCCCTTGCCGCTCTTCCAGGTCGACAGCCAGCCAAAGCCCATCGCCTCGATCGGGGCGGCCTCCGGCTCCGGGCCGACCTGATCGACCGGGCCAGCGCCATGGGTCTTGCCGAAAGTGTGACCGCCCGCCGTCAGCGCCACGGTCTCGTAATCGTTCATCGCCATGCGCGCGAAGGTCTCGCGGATATCCTTGGCCGAGGCCAGCGGATCCGGCTGTCCGTCGGGGCCTTCCGGGTTCACGTAAATCAGGCCCATCTGCACGGCCGCCAGCGGGTTCTCCAACTCGCGGTCGCCGGTATAGCGGGCGAGCTCGTGATCGCTGGTGGCGAGCCATTCGTTCTCGGCGCCCCAATAGACGTCTTCCTCGGGCTCCCAGATATCCTCGCGCCCGCCGGCGAAACCGAAGGTCTTGCCGCCCATGGATTCGATGGCGCAATTGCCGGCCAGGATGAACAAATCGGCCCAGGAGAGCTTGTTGCCGTATTTCTGCTTGATCGGCCACAACAGCCGGCGCGCCTTGTCGAGATTGCCGTTATCCGGCCAGCTGTTCAGCGGCGCGAAGCGCTGCGAGCCCGAGCCGCCGCCGCCGCGCCCGTCGGCCGTGCGGTAGGTGCCGGCGCTGTGCCAGGCCATGCGGATGAACAGGCCGCCGTAATGGCCGTAATCGGCCGGCCACCAGCTCTGGCTCTCCGTCATCAGCGCGTAGAGGTCGTCCTTGACCGCTTTCAGGTCCAGCGTCTCGAATGCTCTCGCGTAGTTGAAGTCCTTGCCCATGGGATCGGACTTGGCCGAATTCTGGCTGAGGATCTTGAGGTTCAGCTGGTTCGGCCACCAGTCGCGGTTCTGCAACATGCTCAGGCTCGTGGTGCCGTGCGCCACTGGGCAACCGCCCGCCTTGTCGACTTTAACGTCCATCGTTCTCTCCCGTGCTTAGCTTTCGAGTGGTGTTCACCCGCCCTGGGAGCGCACTTTGCGCGCGGTTTCCGATAACAGCAAATTGCATTTGCGGCGATTTGTGATAAGGAAAACTGATCATGGTCACATTACGCCAACTCCGCTATCTGCAGGCCCTTGCCAGCCATGGCCATTTCGGCCGGGCGGCGCGCGCCTGCGCCGTGTCGCAGCCCGCATTGAGCATGCAGATCAAGGAGCTGGAGAAGGAGCTGGGCGTGCCGCTGGTGGAGCGCGCCAACCGCGATATGCGCCTTACGCCGGCCGGCCGCGAGGTGGTGCGCCGCGCCGACCAGATCTTGCGCGACGTGCGCGATCTCAAAGACTATGCCTCGGAGCATCGCGAGGATCTGGGCCCGAGCCTCACCCTCGGCGTGATCCCGACCCTCGGCCCGTATTTTCTGCCCGCCGTGCTGCCGCGCCTGCAGCGGCAATATCCCGATCTCGATCTTCGCCTGCACGAGACCCGCACCGAGTCTCTGGTCGACGGGGTGCAGGAGGGCGAGATCGACGCCGCCTTGCTGGCGCTGCCGATCGATGCGCCCAAGCTCGAGACCATGGCGCTGTTCGAGGACCGGTTCTTGCTGGCCGTGCCGCAAAGCCGGGCCATGCCGCGCAGCATGCGCACCGAGGATCTCGAACGAGAGCCGCTGCTCTTGCTGGAGGAAGGGCATTGTCTGCGCGATCAGACCCTGGCGCTGTGCAGTGCTGCTCATCCCGCCGCGCTCCGCCGCTTCGGCGCCACCAGTCTCACCACCATCCTGCAGATGGTGGCGAGCGGTTACGGCTCCACCCTGGTGCCGGAGATCGCGGTGCCGAGCGAGATCCGGCCGCAAAGTCAGCTCAAGCTGATCCGATTCAAGGCGCCGGAGCCGGCGCGCGAGATCGGCCTTGCCTGGCGCGCCTCTTCGCCCCGACGGCGTCAGCTGCAAAAGCTCGGCAGCTTCCTGAAGGAGAGCTGGCAGGAGAACGCCCCGCGGGCGATGTCGGAGACGGCGGCTGCGCTGGCTTAGCCCTGCGAGGCTTATCCGTGTGAGGCTTGGCCGCTCAAGAATTTCTGCATGAACTGCAAGGTCTGCCCCGGCTGCTCCTCTTGCGGCATGTGTCCGCACGACTTCACCAGCTGGAAGGAGGAGTGGGGGATGGAGCGCCGCAGCTTCAGCCCGATATCCATCGGCACGATCTTATCGTGGTCGCACCACATGATCAGGGTCGGGAGTTGGATCGAGCCATAGCGCTGTGAGATCGCGTCCAGATCCGGCGGCACGATCTGCCGCGCGCTATAGATGATGGCGTTCTTGCCTTCCGCCGTCCTCAGCGGCGCGGCATAGGCGTTCACCGCTTCCGGCGTGATCTTGGCGTTGTCGTAATAGGCGAGCTTCAGTGCCGTCTCGGCCTGGAAATTCGCCGGCACCATGCGCACGCCGAGCTGGGAGAGGCCGGGCACGCCCAACAGCTTGAAGAATACCGGCACGCGTTGCGGATAGGCGATGGTGTCGAGCAGGATCAGCTTCGAGATGCGGCCCTTCAGCCGGGTATCGGCTTGCAGCGCCAGGGCCAGCGCCACGCCGCCGCCGAAGGAATGCCCCACCAGCGTGACGTTGTGCAGGTTCTCCCGCTCGATTAGCTGCGCCAGCAGCTCGGCCTGATCCATCGCCGAATAGCGCTCGTCATAAGGCTTGTCGGAGCGGCCGAAGCCTTTCAAGTCGACGGCGATCACCCGATGGTTCTTGGCCAGGCCGGGAATGACGTATTTCCAGGTGAAGGTGCTGGAGCCGAAACCGTGGATCAGCAGGATCGGCGAGCCCTTGCCTTGCTCGTCGTAATAGAGCTCCACCGGCTTGCTCGGCGGGCCGAGCCGCGCATAGCCGCCGTCTGCGGCAAACCCGGCGGGCGAGGCCAGGCACAGCGCCAGCAGCCCGGCGGCAAAGGCAGCGGTTCGCGCAAAAGCGGCGCGGCGCAATCTCGATCCGAAAGTCTGTCCCATACCGCTCGCCCGATGCATCACGCCGTCATGCAAGCCATGTCATGCAAGCCAAGTCATGCAAACCATCGCCAAACCGTTCTCAAGGGTTTGCCCCCGTCCGGTCTCGCGGGATGCGAGCGGCAAGCGCGCGCAGCCGATCCATAGTTTCCCTCCATACCCCTGATTAAGCGTTAGCGCCATCCCCGGGGGTCCGAAGACGCAGTCTCGGCCGCAAAGATGGCGTTGGTGCGAACCCAGCCGGAAGGCAGTAGAAACCCGGGCTTGCCCAGGTTATTCCCATTGACGCCCATGATATCCCATGCTATCCCATAAATGCCCGTTCGGTACTGGGGTTGGGAGAGGCTGAGCCGCGTTCCTTACAGGCCACGAGGAGCAGCGCCGCCTCTCCCATCACCAAATCCCGGCAAGGCTTAGCCGCCTCGGCATTCAGTCGCCGCGTCGCTGAGGATGATGAGGGGGAGATGGATCAGTTTGTGTCGCGGTTCACCAATCGGATCGACACCAAAGGTCGGGTCTCCGTCCCTGCTTCCTTCCGGACGGTTCTCGCAAAAGACGGTTACGACGGGATTTACTGCTACCCGTCTCTCGACGCCCCGGCGCTCGATGCGGGCGGCAACCGTCTGGTCAACAAGATCACCGATCTGGTCGGCGAACTCGCCCCTTACTCAGACGAATACGATCACCTCGCCACGGCGCTCTACGGCACCAGCGACATCCTCTCTGTCGATCAGGATGGCCGCACGATCCTTCCGGAGCGCCTGCGCGAACATGCCGGAATCACCAATCAAGTCACCTTTGTGGGGCTCGGCGACAAATTTCAGATGTGGGAACCGAGCAAGTTCGAGGCCCACTTGGCGGAGGCGCAGCAGAGGGTGCGCGATCTCCGAAAGTTACTCGGCGCGGGGCGCCCAAGCGGCGGGCCTGAGGGGACACGGGAATGATGGCGGGCCGCGGCAACTCAGCCGCTGGCGGACTGGCTCGCCACATTCCCGTGATGCTTCAAGAGGTCATTGAGGCTCTCGCGCCGAAGAAGGGGCAGACCATCATCGACGGCACCTTCGGGGCAGGGGGCTATACCCGTGCCATCCTGGAAGCCGCCGATTGCAGCGTGATTGCCATCGACCGCGATCCGACCGCCATCGAAGGCGGCGCGGAGCTCGCTAAAAGCTTTCCCGACCGTTTGAAGCTGATCCTCGGCCGCTATAGCGAGATGGCGGATATCGCGGAGGATCTGGGCATTGCCGCCGTCGACGGCGTCGCCCTCGATCTCGGCATCTCCTCCATGCAGCTCGACGAGGCGGAGCGCGGCTTCTCCTTCATGCAGGACGGCCCGCTCGATATGCGCATGGGGGCGGAAGGCCCGACCGCCAGCGACATCGTCAACGAAATGCCGGAAGCGGATTTGAGCCGCATCATCGCCGTGCTCGGCGAGGAGCGCCGCGCCCGCGCCATTGCCCGCGCCATCTGCGCCGCCCGCACCGACGAGCCGATCCTGACCACGGGCGCGCTCGCCGCCATCGTCGCCAAGGTGCTGGGCCGCAAGCGCGACGAGACCAAGCATCCGGCGACCCGCACCTTTCAGGCGCTGCGGCTTTATCTGAATGCCGAGCTGGACGAGCTGGCCTATGGCTTGAGTGCCGCGGAGCGGCTTCTGGCGCCGGAAGGCCGCCTCGTGGTGGTCACCTTCCATTCGCTGGAGGACCGCATCGCCAAGCGGTTTCTCGCCTCCCGCAGCCTGCCGCCCTCCAAGGGGTCGCGGCATCTGCCGGATCCGGGCGAAGAAACTTCTGCGCCAAGCTTCCAGCTTCTTAACCGTCGTCCTGTATCACCGAATCAGGAAGAGATCGGATTGAACCCAAGAGCCCGCTCCGCCCGGCTTCGCGCCGGCATCAGGACAACGGCTCCGGCTCATCCTCTCGACCTCTCCGCGCTCGGCGTCCCCAAGCTGGCAAGTCCGGCCTAACGGGGAGGGGACGCACCGGCTCGGTGTCAATTGGTTTTGGGTTAGTGACATGCTGCGTTTCGTCAATATCTGCCTTCTGCTCGGCTTGGTCGGCCTCTCCTACGTCATCTACGACGTAAAATATGAGGCCCGCGGGCTCGATCACGACATCACGGTCCTGCACAAGAAGATCGACGAGGAGAAGGATTCCATCGCGGTGCTGCGCGCCGAATGGAGCCTGCTCAATCGGCCTGAGCGCATTGAGCGCCTGGCCGGGAAATTCCTCAATCTGGAGCCGTCCAACCCGCGTCAGATCCTCACCCTGGATTCGGTCTCCCAGGCCGAGTTCGACGCCAAGCTCGCCACGGCCGGACCGCCCGAACAGGACGTGCCGGACTACGTGAAGCTGCTGCAGGACACCGACTAAGCGGGAAGGAAGCGCAGTGGAGGAGAACGAAAAAACCAACACGGCCACGGCCCGCGCCGAACGGGCCTATATCGCCCGCAGCCGCAACCGTTTCCGCCTGGTCTTTCTAGCGTTCATCTGCGGCTTCCTGGCCGTCGGCGGACGTCTGGTGAGTCTCGGCTTCACCGTCACCGACGAGAGCGAGCCCGGGCTCTACGACATCTCCACCACAGTGCACCGCCCCGATATTCTGGACCGCAAGGGACGTCTGCTGGCCACCGACATCAAGGGCGCGACCCTGTTCGCCGACCCCAAGAAGGTGATCGACAGCGACGAGCTGGTGGAGCAGGTGGCCACCGTTCTGCCCGATATCGACCGGACCGAAATCCGCAAGCGTATCAACAAGGGCGGCCGTTTCGTTAGTATCCGCCGCGAACTCACGCCGAAGCAACAGGCGGAGATCCACGAGCTCGGTCTCCCGGGTCTCGGCTTCATCGAGGAATACCGTCGCGTCTATCCCGTCGGCGCCACAGCCTCCCATGTCGTCGGCTTCGTCGATGTCGACAATAACGGCCTTGCCGGGATGGAAAAGTTCGTCGACCAGAACCCGCAGCTGGCCTTCATGAACCCGCAGACCGAGGCCGGCGAGGAGACCATCAACATCTCCCTCGATCTCGGCGTGCAGCACGTGCTGCATGAAGAGCTGAAAAACGCCATGACCACCTACAAGGCCAAGGCCGCGGCCGGGGTGGTGATCGACGTGCATTCCGGCGAGGTGGTGGGGATGGCCTCGCTGCCGGATTACGATCCGAACCATCGCGAACAGGCGCTGGACAAGAACCGTCACGACCGCATGACCGCCGGCGTTTACGAGCTCGGCTCCATCTTCAAGGTGATGACCGTCGCCGCGGGCCTCGACGAGGGCGTCGCCACGATCCATTCCATTTACGACGCCACCAACCCGATCCATATGGGCGGCTTCACCATCGGCGATTTCCACGGCCTGCACCGGCCGATCACTGTGGAGGAGGTGTTCACCCACTCCTCCAATATCGGCGCTGCGAAGATCGCCCTGGATCTCGGCGTCGACCGCCATAAGGCCTTCCTGCGCAAGATGGGGCTGCTCGACAGCACCATGACCGAGCTTGGCGCCACGGCGGCGCCTCTGGTGCCCAAGCATTGGAAGAAGCTGAACACCATGACCATCGCCTTCGGTCACGGCCTGTCGGTGACGCCGCTGCAATACGCCGCCGCTGCGATCCCTCTGTGCAATGGCGGCATCGCCATTCAGCCGACCTTCCTGCCCCGGTCCCGGGCTGACGGCATGGCCTCCGGCCACCGGGTGGTGAAGACCTCCACCGCCAAGGATATGGTGCGGCTGATGCGGCTGAACGTGCTGGATGGCACCGGCGGACAGGCCGAGGCCGACGGCTACCGCGTCGGCGGCAAGACCGGCACCGCGGAGAAGGTGGTTGACGGCCGTTATTCCTCCTCGGCGCTGCGCAACTCGTTTCTCGCCACATTTCCGACCGACGCTCCCGAATATGTCGTGTTGGTGATGCTGGATGAGCCGCAGAAGGTCGAGGCGAGCCGTTACCTGCGCACGGCCGGTGCCAATGCCGCGCCGACCGTGGGGCGGATCGTTGCCCGCATCGCGCCGATCCTTGGTGTGGAGCCGAAGATCGAAGCGCCCGACCGGGGTCTCACCGCGCGGTTTGACGCGCCGGTCATGGCCTCCTATTAGAGCGCAAGCATTAGAGCATAAGGCAAACCGCTTATCCTGCTCGCCCGCGATGGGGCCGAGGCGCCGGAATCGGGGCCGTATCTTTGGCGAAGTCATTCATTCATGAGCAGGCGTGACGGGGCAAAACCGGTTATGAAGCTTGGCGAGTTGATCGGTCCTGATGCCGTGCTGCCGCAAGGCTGGTCCGATACCCCCATTCTGGGGCTCAGCGCCGATAGCCGCACCGTGCGGCCCGGCTATCTCTTTGCCGCCCTTCCGGGCGTGAAGACCGACGGGGCGAAATTCATCCAGCAGGCGATCGACAACGGCGCCGCGGCGATCCTTCTGCCGCGCGGGCATGCTCCTGCGGGAACGGATATTCCGCTGGTGGAAGATGCCGAACCGCGCCACGCCCTCTCCATGGCCGCGGCGAAATTCTACGGCGCCCAGCCGGAGACCGCGATCGCCGTCACCGGCACCAACGGCAAGACCTCCGTCGCCGCCTTTGTGCGCCAGCTCTGGGCGCGCCAAGGCTTTGCGGCGGCGAGCGTCGGTACGATCGGCGTGGTCGCGCCGAAGGAAAGCAAGGTTCTGCACCACACCACGCCCGACCCGATCGAGCTGCACCGCATCCTGGCGGAGCTGGCGGGCGAGGGCGTCACCCATCTGGCCATCGAGGCCTCCAGCCACGGGCTGCAGCAGCATCGCCTCGACGGGCTGAAGCTGAAGGCCGGCGGCTTCACCAACATCACCCGCGACCATCTCGATTATCACGCCAATTTCGAGGACTACCTCAACCAGAAGCTCCGCCTGTTCCGCGAGCGGCTGCAGCCCGGCGATACCGCCGTTGTGGATATCGGCAGCGAGGCGGCCGAGCGCGTGGCGGCCGAATGCATCGCCCGTGATCTGAAGCTGATCTCGGTCGGCAAGCGCGGCAAGACCTTGCGGCTGCTCGAAGCTGTGCCCGACGGCTTCGCCCAGCGCCTGCGCGTGCTCTATGAAGGCAAGACCTTCGAAATCAAGCTGCCGCTGGTCGGCGATTTCCAGGCCTCCAACGCGCTGGTCGCCGCCGGTCTCGTCATGGCGACGACAGGGGCGGGGGCGGAAGAGGTGCTGCCCATGCTGGAGGGGCTGGAGGGCGCCAAGGGCCGTCTCGATCTTGCCGGCACCACGACAGACGGTGCGCCGATCTTCATCGACTACGCCCACACACCGGACGCGCTAGAGAAAGCCATCGCGGCGCTGCGGCCCTACGTGAAGCACCGCCTGCTGGTGGTGTTCGGCTGCGGCGGCGACCGCGACAAGGGCAAGCGCCCGCAAATGGGCGCGGTGGCGACCAAGCTCGCCGACCAGGTTTATGTCACCGACGACAATCCGCGGAGCGAGGATCCGGCGGAGATCCGCCGCGCCATCCTCTCCCATGCCCCGGGCGCCATCGAGATTGGCGACCGTCATGCCGCCATCGCCGAGGCGATCTTTCATCTGGAGGCGGGCGACGTGCTGCTGGTCGCCGGCAAGGGCCACGAGACCGGCCAGATTATCGGCGACAAGGTGATCCCCTATACCGACCACGAAGCCGTGGCCACGGCTCTGAAGGATTTGCAGGCGCGTGGCTGAAGCCCTTTGGATCATTGACGAAATCTGTCAGGCGACGGGCGGCCGCTCGGCGCTCGATCCTGCCGCCACGGTCACCGGCATCTCCATCGATACGCGGACATTGCAGCCGGGCGAGGCCTATATCGCCATTCGCGGCGTCGCCAAGGACGGTCATGAATTCGTGCCCGCCGCCTTCGAGGCCGGCGCCTCCTGCGCCATCGTGGCGGAGGACTACGAAGCCGCCGACGAGGCCAAGCTGATCCGGGTCAAAGATCCCTTCGAAGCCTTGCAGCAGCTCGGCCGCGCCGCGCGCGATCGCGCCACCGAGACCCGGATCATCGCCGTCACCGGCAGCGCCGGAAAGACCGGCACCAAGGAGGCCTTGCGCATCGCCCTCAGCCCCTCAGGCACGGTGCATGCCTCGGCAAAGTCCTACAACAATCACTGGGGCGTGCCGCTCTCCCTCGCCAATATGCCGAAGGATGTGAGCTTCGGCATCTTCGAGGCGGGCATGAACCATGCCGGCGAGCTGACCCCGCTCAGCCAGATGATCCGGCCCCATATCGCCATCGTCACCACCATTGCCGCGGTGCATCTCGGCCAGTTCCCGAACCTTGCCGCCATTGCCGATGCCAAGGCGGAGATCTTCGCCGGGATCGAGAAGGACGGCACCGCGATCCTCAATCGCGACAACGAATTCTACGGGCGGTTGGCCGAGGCGGCGAAGACGGAGGGCGCCAAGGTGGTCGGCTTCGGCGAAGCGGAAGAAGCCGATATGCGTCTAGTCCAGGCGGATCTCGATGCCACGGGCTCGCAAGTCACCGCTTCCTATCGCGGCCAGACCCTGCGCTACCGGCTCGGCGCGCCTGGCCTCCATCTGGTGCAAAATTCTCTGGCGGTTCTGGCGGCTGTCGATGCGGCGGGCGCCGATCTGGTAAAAGCCGCCGATGTGCTGTCCCATGTCCACGCCCAGGCCGGGCGCGGCGCCTGGCATGTCTTCGAAGGCAAGACCGGCAAAGTGGCCATTATCGATGAGGCCTATAATGCCAATCCGGCCTCCATGCGCGCCGCTCTGGCCATTCTCGGCCTGACGCCCAGGTCCGACTATCCGCGCCGCATTGCCGTGCTGGGTGATATGCTGGAGCTTGGCGAGGCGGCGGAAAGCTTCCATACCGGGCTCGCCCCAGATATTGACGCGGCGGGGGTAGATGTTGTTTTTGCCTGCGGCCCGCTGATGGGTGCGCTTTATCGCGATTTGCCGCCTGCTAAGCAGGGCGCCTATGCTGCCGCATCCGGCGAGCTGGCGCTGCGAGTCGTGCAAGCGCTTCAGCCGGGCGACGTGGTCATGGTCAAGGGCTCGTTCGGGTCCAAGCTTGGGCCCTTGGTCGAGGCGCTGCAAAATCATCTGAAAGGCGGCGCCCTGGATTAGCCTGGGGCCGTAGAGGGGGTAGGGGGATGTTGTACTGGCTGTTCGAGCTCTCAGGCGAGCTCAGCGTCTTCAACATCTTTCGGTACATCACCTTCCGCACCGGCGGCGCGCTGCTGACGGCGCTGCTGTTCGTCTTCCTGTTCGGCCCGGCGATCATCCGCTCCTTGCGTATCCGCCAGGGCAAGGGCCAGCCGATCCGTACCGACGGGCCGGCCCATCATCTTTTGGAGAAGCAGGGCACGCCCACCATGGGCGGGCTGATGATCCTGTCCGGAGCGCTGGTCTCGATCCTGCTCTGGGCCAACCTCACCAACCCTTACGTCTGGGTGGTGCTGGGCCTGACCATGGTCTATGGCGCGGTGGGGCTCTACGACGATTATCTGAAGGTCACCCGGCAATCGACCGCCGGCTTCCGCGGCCGGGTGAAGATCGTCATCGAGGCCATCGCCGCGGTGATCGCCGCTGCCGTGATCTCCTATCTTTCCGATCCGGAGCTCGCCAACCAGCTGGCGATCCCGTTCCTGAAGAACGTCACCATCGATCTCGGCTGGTTCTATGTGCCCTTCGGCGCCTTCATCATCGTCGGCGCCGGCAATGCGGTGAATCTTACCGACGGGCTGGACGGTCTCGCCATCGTCCCCGTCATGATCGCCTCGGCCACTTTCGGCCTGATCGCCTATCTGGTCGGCAACGTGCTGTTCTCCGACTATCTGCAGCTGCATTTCGTGCAAGGCACCGGCGAGCTGGCCGTGGTCTGCGGCGCCCTGGTCGGCGCCGGTCTCGGCTTCCTATGGTTCAACGCGCCGCCCGCCTCCATCTTCATGGGCGATACCGGCTCGCTGGCCCTGGGCGGGGCGATCGGCACCGTCGCGGTGGCCATCAAGCACGAGCTGGTGCTGGCGGTGGTCGGCGGATTGTTCGTGCTGGAGGCGGTCTCGGTGATCGTCCAGGTGGCCTCGTTCAAGCTCACCGGCTACCGGGTTTTCCGCATGGCGCCGCTTCACCATCATTTCGAACAAAAGGGATGGAAAGAATCCACCATCGTGGTTCGCTTTTGGATTATCGCGGTGGTTCTCGCCCTGTTGGGCCTTGCGACGCTGAAATTGCGCTAAGTTCTTGCAATGATTCCCTGCACCCTCTTCGGCGGACGGCGTGTCGCCGTCTTCGGCCTCGGCTTAAGCGGAATTGCCGCCGCTAAAGCGTTGCAAGCCGGCGGTGCGGACGTGCTCGCCTGGGACGACAAGCCGGAGACCCGGGAGAAGGCGCAGGCTGCGGGCGTGCCCCTGGCCGATCTGAACGCCGAAGATTGGAGCGGGATCGCCGCGCTCGTCTTGGCGCCGGGCGTACCGCTCACCCACCCCAAGCCCCATTGGACGGTGGAGAAGGCAAAAGCCGCCGGGATCGAGGTAATCGGCGATACCGAGCTGTTGTTCCGCGAAAAGGAAGCGCAAGGGAGCGCGGCACGGGTGCTGGTGATCACCGGCACCAACGGCAAATCCACCACCACCGCGCTGACCGCCCATCTCTTGGAGGAGGCGGGAAAGCGCGTGGCCCTCGGCGGCAATATCGGCCGCGCCGTGCTGGATCTCGATCCCTTCGCCGACGATCTCACCTATGTGCTGGAGCTCTCCTCCTTCCAGATCGATCTCACCCCCTCGCTGCATCCCAATGCCGGCGCGCTTCTGAACATCACCCCGGACCATCTCGACCGCCACGGCACGCTCGAAGCTTACGCCGCCATCAAGGCTCGCATCTTCGCTCTGATGGGGGCGGGCGATACCGCAGTGATCGGCATCGACGATGCGCCCTCCCGCGCCATCGCAAAGACGCTGCAAGGGCCTTACGCGGTGAAACAGATCAGCGTGACGGGCAAGGTCGAGACCGGCGTCTATGGCGCCGAGGCCACGCTGCACGAGATGGCGGCGGGCGACGAGATCGCCACCGCCAGCCTGGACGGCATCGCCTCCTTGCGCGGCGCCCATAACTGGCAGAATGCCGCCGCAGCCTACGCGCTGGCCCGCGCCGAAGGCCTTTCCCGCGAAGAAATTGCGCGCGGTCTCAAGAGCTTCGGCGGCCTCGCTCACCGCATGGAGCAGGTGGCCAAGCGCGGCTCCGTCCTCTTCGTCAATGATTCCAAGGCCACCAATGCCGATGCCGCCGCCAAGGCGCTGGCGAGTTTCCAGCCGATCTATTGGATCGTCGGCGGGCGCGCCAAGGCCGGCGGCTTGAGCGGTCTGGAGAGCTACTACCCGCATATCGCCAAGGCCTATCTGATCGGCGAGGCGGCGGAGGACTTCGCCGCCCAGCTCGGCGACGCCGTGCCTCACACGATTGCCGGCACGCTGGACGAGGCGGTGCGCCTGGCTGCGGCCGATGCGGCAAGCGACGATGCGGCGGAGCCCGTGGTGCTGCTTTCGCCGGCCTGCGCGTCCTACGATCAATTCCCCAATTTCGAGATGCGCGGCGACGCCTTTCGCAAAGCCGTGACGGCTCTGGAGGGCGTCACGGCGCCGGAAGGAGCGGTCGCATGAGACTGGCCCGCGCCGACCGCAGCGTGCTCTCCGATTGGTGGTTCACCGTCGACCGGTTGATGCTGGTGGCGCTGCTGCTGCTGATGGTGGCGGGGCTGCTGCTGTCCTTTGCCGCCAGCCCGCCCATGGCGGCGCGCTACGATCTGGAGCCGCTCTATTTCGTCCGCCGCCACGCCATCATGATGGTCCCGGCGCTGATCCTCATGTTCGCCGCCTCGACCCTGAGCCCGAAATATATCCGCCGCGCCAGCCTGGTGATCTTCGCCGGCGGACTTTTCATGATGCTGCTGGCGCTGTGGATCGGGCCTGAGATCAAGGGCGCCCAGCGCTGGCTGCAGCTTGGGCCGATGTCGATCCAGCCCTCCGAATTCGTCAAGCCGGCCTTCGTGGTGCTGGTCGCCTGGCTGTTCAACGAATACCAGACCCGCAAGGACGTGCCCGGCCTGGAACTGGCGGTGCTGTTCTACGCCATCTTCGTCACGCTTCTGGTGATGCAGCCGGATTTCGGCCAGACCCTGCTGGTCACCCTGGTCTGGGGCGGGCTGTTCTTCATGGCCGGCATGGACCTGGTCTGGATCGTGGCGCTCGGCATCGTCGCCATCGTCGGCGTCACCGCGAGTTATTTCCTCGTGCCCCATGTGGCCTCGCGTATCGACCGGTTCTTGGATCCATCCTCGGGCGACACCTACCAATCCGACCGGGCGCTGGAGTCCTTCCTCCATGGCGGCTGGTTCGGCCGCGGGCCGGGCGAGGGCACCATCAAGAATGTGCTGCCCGACGCCCATACCGACTTCATCTTCGCCGTCACGGCGGAGGAGTTCGGGCTCGCCGTCTGCCTCGTCCTGGTGGCGCTGTTCGCCTTCATCGTCATCCGCGGCTTCTCCAAGGCAGCACAGGAGCCCGACGGTTTCATCCGCCATGCCGTCGCCGGGCTGATCATGCTGTTCGGCTTCCAGGCGCTGATCAATGTCTCGGTGAATATCGGGCTGCTGCCGGCCAAGGGCATGACGCTGCCCTTCATCTCCTATGGCGGCTCCTCCTTCCTCTCCATGGCGCTGACCATGGGCTTCGTGCTCGGCCTGACCCGCAAGCGGCCCATGGCGGTGCAGCCCAAGCCGCGTCCGAAGCCGCGCACCGCGCGGGCGCAGGCGAAGGAGGAGAAGACCCAGGAGCAGGCGGCATGAGCGAAGCACCGTTTCTTCTGGCGGCCGGCGGTACCGCCGGCCATCTCTTCCCCGCCGCCGCTCTGGCCGAGGAGCTGGTCCGGCGCGGCCATCCGGTCGAGCTCGCCACCGATATGCGGGCGGAGAAGTATGGGGGCGATTTCCCGGGCCGCGCCATGCATCCCTTGCATTCGGCGACTCTGTCCGGACGCAATCCGATTGCCATAGCCAAGACCTTCGCCACGCTCGGCCGCGGCTATTTCGAAGCTTTGGCGCTCCTGACGAAGATGCGGCCGCGCGCGGTGATCGGCTTCGGCGGTTATCCCACCCTGCCGCCGCTGATCGCCGCCAGAACGCTCGGCATTCCTTCCGCCTTGCACGAGCAGAACGCCGTGATGGGCCGGGCCAACCGGCTGTTGTCCAAATTCGCCAGCAAGGTCGCGCTCACCTTCCCGCAGACCCAGGCGATGAGCCAGGCGGTGGAGGAGAAATCCACCGTCACCGGAACGCCGGTGCGCGATGCCGTGCTCGCCTTCCGCGACATGCCCTATACGCCGCCGGAGTCCGACGGGCGCCTGCTGCTGCTTGTCTTCGGCGGCAGCCAGGGCGCGCATTTCTTCTCCGAGGCGATGCCCGCCGCCCTGCCGCTTCTCCCCGAGGCGATACGCGCCCGGCTCACCGTGGTGCAGCAATGCCGCCCGGAGGATCTTGAGGCGGTGAAGGCCGCTTACGCGAAGGCCGGCATCGCCGCCCATCTTGCGCCTTTCTTCAAGGATCTGCCCGAGCGCATCGCCAATTCCCATCTGGTGATCGCCCGCGCCGGCGCCTCCACCGTGGCGGAAATCGCCGTCATCGGCCGCCCCGGCCTGCTGGTGCCGCTGCCGCATGCTCTTGACAACGATCAGCTCCGCAATGCTACTCGGCTCGCTGAAGCCGGCGGGGGCTGGTGCTTTCCCCAAAGCGAGTTGAGCCCGGAGCGTTTGGCGAAGGAGTTGGAAGCGCTGCTTTCCGCGCCGCAGCGTCTCGCCGACGCTGCAGCGGCGGCCAGAGCGTTCGGCGAACCCGATGCGGTTGAGAAGCTCGCCGATTTCGCTGAAGGTCTCGCCGCCTCCCGCTAGGCGCGGCATGCGAACAAGGATCAGGACGGAACACCCATGCGTCTGCCACCGCCGGAAAAAGCCGGCATCTTTCATATCGTCGGGATCGGCGGCATCGGCATGAGCGCCATCGCCGAGGTGATGGCGACCCGTGGCTATGCCGTGCAGGGCAGCGACCTGAAGGACAGCCCCAATCTGGAGCGCCTGCGCAAGATGGGCGTCACCTGCATGATCGGCCACGCCCCCGACAATATCGAGGGCGCCCGGCATCTGGTGATCTCCAGCGCCGTGAAACCGGGTAATCCGGAATTCGAGGCGGCCAAGGAGCGGGGCGTACCCATCATCCGCCGCGCCGAGATGCTGGCCGAGCTGATGCGCGACCGCGCCACCGTCTCGATCACCGGCAGCCACGGCAAGACCACCACCACGGCGATGATCGCCGATCTGCTCAACGATGCCGGTCTCGATCCCACCGTGATCGCCGGCGGCATCATCAACGCCTGGGGCACCAATGCCCGCATCGGCGAGGGCGAGTGGATGGTGGTCGAGGCCGACGAATCCGACGGCACCTTCGTCAAGCTGCCGACCCAGATCGGCGTCGTCACCAATATCGACCCGGAGCATATGGATTACTGGGGAGACTTGGAGAAGCTTCACAAGGCGTTCGAGCAATTCATTGACGCGATTCCGTTTTACGGCCTCGTCGTCGCCTGTATCGATCACCCCGTGGTGCGCGAGATGCTGGCCCGGCTCGGCGGGGCGGCGAACGGCCGCCGCGTGCTCACCTATGGCGTGGCGCGCGACGCCGATATCCGCATGACCAATCTCAAAAGCGGGCCCGGCGGCGTCACCTTCGATGTTCGCTTCGGCTCTGCGGTGCAGGGCGGCGCGCGCGATCTCGAGGGCCTCGAGCTGCCGATGCTCGGCCATTACAACGTGCTGAATGCGCTCGCTGCATTGGCGGTCGGCGTCGAGGCGGGACTCTCCGACGCGACGCTGCGCAAGAGTCTCGGCGTGTTCTCCGGCGTGAAACGGCGTTTCACTCATGTCGGCGAGTGGAACGGCATCCATCTTTACGACGATTACGCCCATCACCCGGTGGAGATCGCCGCCGTGCTGCGCGCGGCGCGAAGCGCCGAGGCCGGCCGCGTCATCGCCGTGATCCAGCCGCACCGCTATACGCGGCTGCAGAACCTGTTCAACGAATTCTCCGCCTGTCTCGACGATGCCCATATCGCCATCGTCACCCCGATCTATTCGGCGGGCGAGGCGCCGATCCCCGGCATTGACCGCGACGAGTTTGCAGAAAGCCTCCGCCGCCACGGTCATCCCCATGTGGTGACCATCGACGGCGAAACCGATTTGGCGGCGCGCCTGGCCGAGCTGGCCGAGCCCGGCGATATGGTGATCGGCCTTGGTGCCGGCACCATCTCCGAATGGATCTACGGCCTGCCCAAATCGCTTGACGCTGCGGGGGCGAAATCGTGAGCGAGATTGCCGATACCGGACTTGCCGGAGAGCTTGCCGCCGCCATGCCCGAGCTGCGCGGCGCGCTGAGGCCTGCCGTGACCTTGGCCGATCTTTCCTGGTTCCGGGTCGGCGGTCCGGCCGAGGCGCTGTTCATTCCGGCCGACGAGGCCGATCTCGCTTACTTCCTGAGCAACCTGCCCGAAGAGGTGCCGGTGACCACCATCGGGCTCGGCTCCAACCTGCTGATCCGCGATGGCGGCATCGGCGGGGTGGTGATCCGCCTCGGAAAAGGCTTCGGCATCATCGAGGTCGAGGAGGGAAGCCGCATCCGCGCCGGCGCCGCCGTGCCCGACGTGAAGGTCGCCCGTGCCGCCGGCGATGCCGGTATTGCCGGGCTCGCCTTCTATCGCGGCATTCCCGGCTCCATCGGCGGAGCGCTGCGCATGAATGCCGGCGCCCATGGCGGCGAGACCAAGGATATCCTGATCGAGGCCCGCGCCGTCGACCGCCGCGGCAAGATCCATATTCTGCCCGTCGCCGCGCTCGGCTACACCTACCGCCATTGCGGCGCGCCGGAGGATTTCATCTTCACCGAAGCCCTGTTCCAGGGGAGGCCGGGCGACACCGCCGCGATCCAGGCGGAGATGAAGGAGATCGCCGATTACCGGGAGGAGGTGCAGCCGATCAAGAGCCGCACCGGCGGCAGCACCTTCAAGAACCCGCAAGGCCATAAATCCTGGCAGCTGATCGACGCTGCCGGCTGCCGCGGGCTGGAGATCGGAGGCGCCAAAGTCTCCGAATTGCACTGCAATTTCCTCATCAATGAGGGGGGCGCCAGCGCCGCCGATCTGGAAGAGCTGGGCGAGACCGTGCGCGCCCGCGTGAAACAGACCAGCGGCGTGCAACTCGACTGGGAAATCAAGCGCCTCGGCGTAAAACCATAAAAATCGCTTTATCCGATTCCTGTGGACGGTCCGGCATTGTCTCTTGCGCGTCTCTATCGTAGACCAGTTAGAGCAAGTGATTCGCTAATGGGCCCTGCTTCGTGTGGTTTTTCAACCACTTGGCCGATTCGGCAGGCAGGCTCTGAGCGCGAATCGAGCTTCGGGGGGCCGGCGCGAGATGAGCGCGAACGACATTCATGTAGCGGTGTTGATGGGCGGCATGTCTGCCGAGCGCGAGGTCTCTCTGCGCTCGGGCGATGCCTGCGCCGCCGCGCTTGAGGGCGAAGGCTATCGCATCACCAAGATCGACGCCGGCCGCGACGTCGCCGCGCAGCTCACCGAAGTCTCTCCCGATGTCTGCTTCAACGCTCTGCATGGCCGCTACGGCGAGGATGGCTGCGTGCAGGGCGTGCTGGAGACCCTCGGCATCCCCTATACCCATTCCGGCGTGCTGGCCTCCGCTCTCGCCATGCACAAGGAGCGCGCCAAGTCTGCGCTGAAGGCAGGCGGCGTTCCCGTCGCCGAGAGCCTGGTGCTGCCGCGCCTGGAGGCCGCCAAGGCCCACCCCATGGAGCCGCCTTACGTGATCAAGCCGGTGAATGAGGGCTCCTCGGTCGGCGTCTTCATCGTGCGCGAGGATCAGAGCCATCCGCCGCAAGAGCTGTTCGCCTCCGAATGGGGATTTGGCGAGGAGGTCATGATCGAGCGCTACATCCCCGGCCGCGAGCTAACCTGCGCGGTGATGGGCGACGATCCGCTGGACGTGATCGAGATTCTGCCGGCGGGCGAGGCGGTATTCTACGACTATGAGGCAAAATACGCCGCTGGGGGCTCCGACCACGTCCTGCCCGCTAAAATTTTACCTAATGTTTACCAATTGGTACGGAAGCTGTCCCTTGCGGCTCATCGGGCACTGGGCTGCAGAGGGGTAAGCCGAGCGGACTTCCGTTACGACGATACCAAAGACGGCCTGGACGGCCTGATCTGCCTCGAAGTCAACACCCAGCCCGGAATGACCTCTACGTCGCTCGTGCCCGAGCTTGCGGCGTATAGCGGTCGCTCATTTGGCGATCTGGTCCGTTGGATTGTGGAGGATGCGTCGTGCAATCGCTAACGTCTTTGCCTAAACGGCTTGGACTTAAGAAAGCGAAAAAGCCTGCCGACCCGCTGCGCGAGCGGGCGCTCGCTGTTGCGCGCCAATCCAAGCTCAAGCCCGTCGAGCTTACCGGCTCCCGCGACATCCGCCGCGTCTCCAGCCGGCGCCTGCGCCGCATCGAGCTGCACCGCAGCCGGCGCACCCGGTCCTGGCGCGTGGTGGCCGCCGGCTTCGTCGGTCTCGGCGCCGCTTACGGACTTTGGTATGGCGGCCAGATCGGCACGCTCTACACCCAGGCTCAGAACGGCATCGGCGCGCTCGCCGTGGCGGCCGGTCTCGGCACCAGCCAGATCGCGCTGGAAGGCCAGGGCCATGCCTCCGACGCCCAGATCACCCAGGCGCTCGACGTCACGCCCGACACGATTTTGCTCGCCTTCGATACCGCGGCGGCGAAAGAGCGGCTGGAGAAGCTGTCCTGGATCAAACATGCCCAGGTGATGCGGCTTCTGCCCTCGACGCTGAAGGTCGTGGTCGAGGAGCGCACCCCTTATGCCGTCTGGCAGAACAAGGGAAAGACCTACGTCATCGATTCCGAAGGCGTGGTGCTCGCCCCCGCCGTGCCGGATGCCTATCCGGAGCTTCCCATCGTGGTGGGGCAGGGCGCGGCGACCGGCGCCAAGGCGCTCTATGCCACCTTGTCGGATTTTCCCGAGCTGAAGCGCCAGCTGCTGGCGGCGATCCGCGTCGGCGACCGCCGCTGGAACCTGAAGCTCACCTCAGGGCTCGACGTCATGCTGCCGGACGACAATATCGGCCAGGCGCTGACGGCTCTGAGCGAACTCGACAGCCAGCGCGGGCTGCTGAACCGGCATATCGCGAGCGTGGATCTGCGTCTCGCCGACCGGGTCACTGTCCGCCTGCATGAGACACCATCGCTGCCTGACGGGGGGCCACCCGCCGGACAGCCGACAACACCGACGGCGAGCACGAGCGCAGTGCCGAAGGGGAACACGTAACGAACCGAGGCAAGTAAAGGACCCGATTGGATTTAACGAAGGATGCGGCATCCAATCTTAAATAGGGCAAGGCGCCCCAAAACCCTCGCAGTGCTGGATATCGGCACGAGCAAGATCGGCTGCCTGATCGCCAAGGCGCAGGCTGCTCCCGATTGGCTCGATGGCGAGCCTATGCAGTTCGGGCTGCTGGGCTTCGGCCATCATCGCGCCGAGGGCATGAAGGGCGGCATGATCGTCAATCTCGACAGCGCCGAGCATTGCATTCGCTCGGCCGTCGACGAGGCGGAACGCATGGCCGAGGTGACCGTCGAGGACGTCGCCATCGCCGTCACCTGCGGCCGCCTGAAGAGCGACAGCTTCTCCGCCAGCGTGGCGCTGGCCAACGGCGTGGTGCGCGAGGACGATATCGCCCGCATCCTGGCCGGCGGCTGGCAGTACGCGGCCCGCGACGGTCGCACCGTGCTGCACGCCCTGCCGATCAGCTACGACCTCGACGACAATCGCGGCATCCACGATCCCCTCGGTATGAGCGGCGAGCGCCTGGCCATCGACATCCATACGGTGACCGCCGACGACGTCGCCATGCGCAACCTGATGCTCTGCGTCGAGCGCTGCCATCTCGGCGTCTCGGCCCTGGTCGCCGCGCCTTACGCCTCGGCACTGTCGGTGATCAGCCAGGACGAGGCCGAGCTCGGCGTCGCCACCATCGATTTCGGCGCCGGCACCACCACGCTTTCGGTGTTCCAGGATGGCCATCTGATCCATGTCGATGCCATCGCCATGGGCGGCTACGGCCTGACCACCGATATCGCCCGCAGCCTGTCGACCCCGATCGAGCATGCCGAGCGGCTGAAGACCCTGCATGGCAGCGCCTTCGCCACGCCCTCCGACGAATGCGAGATCATCACCTATCCGACGGTGGGCGATGCGCACGGCCATAATCTCAATCAGATCACCAAGGCTCAGCTGGCGGTGATGCTGCGGCCGCGCATCGAGGAGATTCTCGATCAGATGCGCAAGCGTCTCGCGGCTAACGATCACGCAGCCGATGCGGCACAGCACCTGGTGCTGACCGGCGGCGGCAGCCAGCTCACCGGCTTGCCGGAGCTCGCCTCCAATATGTTTGGCAAGCCCGCACGCCTTGGGCGGCCGAAGCCTTTGCTCGGCGCCGGCGATGTCGGGCAGGGCCCAGATTTTTCCACGGCCACCGGGCTTCTGCACCAGTGGGCGCGGGGAGACGACCGGCTGTCGAGCCGGTCGCAGCAGCGTTTTCTCGGAACCGGCACAGGCTATTTCGCCTGGGTAAGCGAGTGGATCCGGGACAATTTTTGACGAAGTCGAACACCGCAGGCTCTTCGCTAGAAGTTTCGCGAGGGGGAGCCGGATACGAAGGACACACGTCCTAGGACAGAGGAACGGAACAGCGCCATGACCATCAATCTGAAAGTCCCCGACGTGACGGAGCTAAAGCCGCGCATCACCGTATTCGGTGTCGGTGGCGCGGGTGGCAATGCCGTCAACAACATGATCGCAGCCGGTGTCGAGGGGGTGGACTTCGTCGTCGCCAACACCGACGCCCAGGCTCTGCACAGCTCTACCGCCGAGCGCCGCGTCCAGATGGGCACCAACGTGACCGAAGGACTGGGCGCCGGCTCCAAGCCGGAGATCGGTGCCGCCGCCGCCGAAGAGGCGATGGCCGACATCAAGTCCCATCTCACCGGATCGCACATGGTGTTCATCACCGCCGGCATGGGCGGTGGCACAGGCACCGGTGCCGCGCCGGTGATTGCCCGCGCCTCCCGCGAGGAGGGCATCCTCACCGTGGGCGTCGTCACCAAGCCGTTCCAGTTCGAAGGCGTGAAGCGCCTGCGGTCCG
The DNA here is from genome assembly GCF_013341275.1 of Methyloligella sp. GL2. Classification (GTDB taxonomy): domain Bacteria; phylum Pseudomonadota; class Alphaproteobacteria; order Rhizobiales; family Methyloligellaceae; genus Methyloligella. The sequence continues at coordinate 2,415,979 of NZ_CP054476.1, read as the reverse complement.
CCGAATCCGGCATCTCCGAGCTTGAGCAGTATGTCGACACGCTGCTGGTGATCCCGAACCAGAACCTGTTCCGCGTCGCCAACGAGAAGACCACCTTCTCCGACGCCTTCGCCATGGCCGACGACGTCCTGCGCTCGGGTGTTTCCTGCATCACCGATCTGATGGTGAAGGAAGGCCTGATCAATCTCGACTTCGCCGATGTCCGCACCATCATGGCCGGCATGGGCAAGGCGATGATGGGCACGGGCGAAAGCTCCGGCGAGCGCCGCGCCGTCGAAGCCGCCGATGCGGCGATTTCCAATCCGCTGCTGGACGACGTTTCCATGCGCGGGGCGAGCGGCCTTCTGGTGTCGATCACCGGTGGCAACGATCTCACCCTCTACGAGGTGGACGAGGCGGCCAGCCGTATTCGTGCCGAGGCCGATGAGGACGCCAACATCATCGTCGGCGCCACCTTCGACGATAAGCTCGATGGCGTGATCCGCGTCTCCGTTGTCGCCACGGGCCTCGGTCCGGTCGACTTCGAGGCGACCGTGCCGGAGGAGCGTCAGGAGAGTGCGGAAGAAGAGCCGCTGACCCTGACCGAGCGTCTGGCCGGCCTCAGCGCCATGCCGCCGAGCATCGGCGGCAAGCGCGAAGCCACGGCCGAGGAGAAGCCGGCCGCGCCGCGGACCGAGAACCAGGCACCGCTTTGGCAGGCTCCGGGCAACGTCACCATCGAGCGCCGTCCGGCTCCGGCCCCGCGTGCCCAGGCTCCCGCCGCGGAGAAGCCGGCTGCGCCTGCGCCGAAGTTCAGCCCGGCCCCGCCGGCTAGCGCCGCGCGTCCCGTGCGCCGCATGCCCAATGTCGACGAGCTTCCCGTCGTGGCCCAGAACGAGATCCGGGCCAAGTCGGGCGATCACGACGCCCAAGGCCTGGATGCCCATAAGCGTAAAGTGGGCTTCCTGGAGCGCCTCGCCGGCGTCGCGCTCCGTAAGGAGGACGAGGAAGACGACTCCAAGCACGAGCCGAATTTCGGCGAGCCCCAGCTCGGCGAGCCGCGGCGTGCCGAGCCCAAGCTGGCCGATCCGGAGGAGGCGCCTGCCGCGCCGGCTCCGCGTGCCGAGCAGCAGGGCGGTGCCAAGATCGTGCGGCCGCAAGAGTCCGCTCCGGAGCGTGGCACCGACCGCGCTGGCGTGACGCCGATGCCGAAGCGGGCATCGCTGAAGCGCCGTGCCGATCTCCAGGCTGAGGGGAGCGACGAATCGGAGAATCAGGACGATCTGGAGATTCCCGCCTTTCTCCGCCGCCAGGCCAACTAACCGCTCGCAGTTTCTGTAAAATTGCGAGCGGGCAACCGCCACATACGGTAAAGATGTGTAGTTAATTCAAGGAGTTATATGGTTACGGGGGCGGTAACACATTGAAAGAAAGCGTGATTTGTCGCCCCACGCAGCCCCGTTTATGGTTCTCAATAGGTTGATCGAACGCGACCACGAGCACGTTTAAGAGGTTCAACGCGTCGGTCCAGGGGGGTTCGAGTTTAACGAATTGGCTCGAACTGAGTTTGGGAACTCAAAACTACGGCGTGGGGGACTATGAAGGGGTTTATCGGGGCAAGCCAGACCACACTCGCTGGCGAAGTCGTTCTGACGGGGACGGGGGTCCACAGCGGCGCACCAGTCTCCATGCTTCTTTATCCTGCCGATAGCGACACCGGCATTCGCTTCCTGATCGGGAATGGCGAGGCCGAAGGCACGGAGATCCCCGCCGATCAGCGGATGGTCACCGGCGTGACGCTTTGCACGGTTCTCGGCGACGGCAACGGCGCCTCGGTGGCGACGGTCGAGCATCTGATGGCGGCGCTGCGCGGCCTCGGTGTCGACAATGTCATCGTCGAGATCGACAGCGGCGAAGTGCCGATCATGGATGGCAGCTCGATCCAGTTCGTCGACGCCATCGACGAGATCGGCCTTACCGAGCTGGACGCCCCCCGCCGCTACATCAAGGTTCTCAAGCCCATCCGCGTCCAGGATGGCGCCGCCTCCGGCGAACTCACCCCCTATAACGGTTTTCACCTCGACGTCGAAATCGAGTTCGAGGATTGCTTCATCGGCAAGCAGCGCATCGAGCTGGATCTCAATCCCGGCTCCTTCCGCCGCGAGCTGTCCCGCGCCCGCACCTTCGGCTTCATGAAGGATGTGGAGAAGCTTTGGGCTGCCGGGCTTGCCCTTGGCGCCTCGCTGGAAAACACCGTCGCCATCGGCGACGAGCGGATCGTCAACCCCGAGGGCCTGCGCTTCGAAGACGAGTTCGTGCGCCATAAGGCTCTGGACGCGGTTGGCGATCTGGCTCTGGCCGGTGCGCCGATCCTCGGGTCTTACCGCTCGGTGCGCGGCGGCCATCGCCTCAACAGCCTGGTGGTGAAAGAGCTTCTCGCCGATCCGGAAGCCTGGACCATGGTCGAGGCGCCCCGGGCCCGTGAGATTCGCCATGCCGAGCTCAGCCCGCGCCTTGCCGCGGCGAACTTTGCAGCAGATCGCAGCTAAGCCAGTAGCCAGACGTGCCAAGTTTGAATTGAACGGCGGAGCGGCGACGCTCCGCCGTTTGCTTATGCGGCTCCGGCGAAATCTGCTAAGAGAAGGGGATACGCCGTTTCTTGCTGCCTCCGGGGCAAAAAAACACCATAATCCGGGCGCTTCGTGGCCGGGCGCGAGGCAAAAGAGCGTATGGCCGGTACGTGAGGATGCGTGCTAGATGCGACTGCAGCATTTAACGGGCCGTCCGAAGGCTCGCATTGCAAGGGATCAAATGTTCGGGGGGTTTGCCGTTTTGCCGCGTTTCCAATCGATCAGCGTGCGCCCAAAGCGCCTGACCGCAGGGGCCGTCCTGGTTCTGGCGGCGTTCGCGCTTGCCGGCTGTGGCGGCGGGCTTCCGGGCAAGGATGTGTTCAGCGGCGGGCTGTTCAACAAGAAGGAGACCGGTCCGGAGATGGATTCCCGGCCGCCGGAGGTGATCTACGGCGAAGCCGAGACCTTGATGAACGAGCAGAAATACAAGGACGCCGCCCAGAAGTACGAAGATGTCGATATCAATCATCCGTACTCGCAAGAGGCGCGCCACTCCATCGTCATGGCGGCCTATTCCTACTACAAGGTCGGCAAATACACCGAGGCGATCTCCGCCGGGCAGCGCTATCTGACCCTGCATCCGGGCACCGAAGAAGCGCCGCTCGCCCAGAACATCATCGCCATGTCGTATTACGATCAGGTGCTGGATCCGAAGCGCGACCAGACCAATGCCCGCAAAGCCCTCGGCGCCTATGAGACGCTGTTGCAGCGCTATTCCGACTCGCGTTATGCGGCGGAGGCACAGAATCGGGTTCTGATCCTGCGCAATCTGCTGGCGGCCAACGAGATGACCGTCGGCCGCTACTATTTGCGCAACAACAATTATCTGGCGGCCATCAACCGCTTCCGCGACGTGGTCACCAAGTACCAGCAGACGGAGCAGGTGGAAGAGGCGTTGATGCGCCTGACCGAGGCTTATCTGGCTCTCGGCATCGTCAACGAGGCGGAAACCGCCGCAGCCGTGCTGGGGCACAACTTCCCGGACAGCAAGTGGTACAAACACGCCTACGCTCTGCTGCAGAAGAAGGGGCGCCAGCCTCAGGAGCACGAAGGCTCGTGGATCACCCAGACCTTCGAAGGCAGCGGCAATCCGGCCTAACGGCACGCCCATGCTGATTTCTCTGTCGATCCGCGACATCGTTCTGATCGACACGCTGGATCTGGAATTCGGTCCCGGCCTCTCGGTGCTGACCGGCGAGACCGGCGCCGGCAAGTCGATCCTGCTGGACGCCTTCGCGCTCGCTCTCGGCGGGCGGGGCGACGCGGCGCTGGTGCGCAAGGGCCAGAGCCAGGGCCAGGTCACCGCCGTGTTCGAGCTGGAGCCGGAGCATCCGGCCCTGCAGCATCTTGCCGAGAACGACATTCCCGACGAAGGCGTGCTGATCTTGCGCCGGGTGCAGAACGCCGATGGCCGCACCCGCGCCTTCATCAACGATCAGAGCGTCGGCGTGCAGCTCCTGCACCGCATCGGCCAGGCTCTGGTGGAGATCCACGGCCAGCATGACGACCGCGCACTGGTCGATCCCAACGGACATCGCGATCTGGTCGATGCCTTCGCCGGGCTCGACGCCAAGGTGGCGAAGCTTGCAAGCGCCTGGGACGGCTGGCGTGCCGCAGAGCGGGCCTTGCGCGCCCATGAGGCGGAGCTCGCCACCATCCGCGCCGATGCCGATTTCGTCTCTCATGCGTTGGAAGAGCTGAAGACCCTCGCGCCGCAGCCGGGCGAGGAGGAAATTTTGGCCGAACGGCGCCAGATGATGATGAATGCGGAGAAGATCGCAGACGAGCTGAACGAGGCGCTGGATGCGCTTGGCGGCGAGGGGACCGCGAACGCCCGCATCGCCGCCGCGCTGCGCCGCATCGAGCGCCAGACCGGCGCGGCCGGCGATTTTCTCGCCCCCGTGGCCGAAGCCCTGGAAAAGGTGCTGGCCGAGACCGATTCCGCTCAGACCCTGATCGAACGCACCATCGCCGAGACTGCCTTCGAGCCCGACGAGCTGGAACGCGCCGAGGAGCGTCTGTTTGCCCTGCGCGCGCTGGCCCGCAAGCACAAGGTCGGCGTCGACGATCTGCCCGAGCTGGTCACCAAGCTGGAGGCTGAGCTCGCCACTCTCGACCATGGCGAGGAGCAGCTTGAAGAGCTGGCCAAGGGAGCGAAGGCGGCCCTCGCCGAGTATGAACGCCAGGCCCTGGCCGTCAGCAAGGCCCGCCACAGCGCCGCCGGCAAGCTGGACAAGGCGGTCAAGGCCGAGCTGGGCCCGCTGAAGCTGGAGAAGGCCAAGCTGATCACCCAATGCGAGACCGTCAGCCTGGAGGAGGGCGGCCCCAGCGGCATCGACCGCATCGCTTTCTGGGTGCAGACCAATCCCGGCACCGAGCCTGGCCCGATGATGAAGGTCGCGTCCGGCGGCGAGCTGGCCCGTTTCATCCTGGCGCTGAAAGTGGTGCTGGCTTCGCGCGGCTCCGCGCCGACCTTGGTCTTCGATGAGGTGGATACCGGCGTCGGCGGGGCCACCGCGGCCGCCATCGGCGAACGTCTCGCCCGGCTCGCCGAGCAAGTCCAGGTGCTGGTGGTGACCCACGCGCCGCAAGTCGCAGCCCTTGCCTCCGGCCATATGCGCATCGCCAAGGAGACCGTCGCCGCCGGCAAGGAGGAGGCCGTGGCCACCCGCGTTTCGCCGCTCAACGGCGAGGACCGCCGCGAAGAGATCGCCCGTATGCTGGCCGGCCACGACATCACCGACGAGGCCCGCGCCGCCGCCGAGCGGTTGATGGGGCGGAGCTCATGAGCGAGACCAAGACCAAAGCCAAGACCGAGAGTAAGGCGGATGAGGCGGCGGAGACCGGCTTTCCGGACATCGCACCCGAGGCACTGACCGAGGAACAAGCCGCCGCCGAGCTGAAGCGCTTGGCGCAAGAGATCGCCAAGAATGACGAGCTCTATTACGTCGAGGACGCGCCGGTTCTGAGCGATGCGGACTATGACGAGCTGCGCCTGCGCAACGAGGCCATCGAGGCGCTGTTCCCGCAGCTGGTCCGCTCCGACAGCCCGAGCTTGCGTGTCGGTGCGGCACCGTCCGCCGCGTTCGGCAAGGTGCGCCACAAAGTGCCGATGCTGTCGCTGGGCAATGTGTTCGACGATGAGGGGGTCGCCGAATTCGTCGCCCGCATCCGCCGCTTCCTCAATCTCGATGACGACAAGCCGCTGGAATTCACTGCCGAGCCGAAGATCGACGGGCTCTCCATCTCGTTGCGCTACGAGAAGGGCCGCCTGGTGCAGGCCGCGACCCGGGGCGATGGCTATGAGGGGGAGGATGTCACCGCCAATGTGCGCACCATCCCCGATATTCCCCACACGGTGAAAGCCAAGGATTTCCCCGATCCGTTCGAGATCCGCGGCGAGATCTATATGAGCAAGAGCGCGTTTTTCCAGCTCAACCAGGAGCAGGAAAAGAAGGGGGATCGGCTGTTCGCCAATCCGCGCAATGCCGCCGCCGGCTCCTTGCGCCAGCTCGATCCCAAGGTCACCGCCGGCCGTCCGCTCGCCTTCTTCGCCTATGCCTGGGGCGAGGTGGCTGCGCTGCCCGCCGAGAGCCAATGGGGCGTCTATGACGCGATGAAGCGCTGGGGCTTTCCGGTGAACCCCTTGATGCGTCTCGCCGACGGCCTGCAGGCCATGCTCGACACCTATCACCATATCGAGGGCGAGCGCGCCGATCTCGACTACGATATCGATGGCATCGTCTACAAGGTCGACTCGCTCAGCCTTCAGGAGCGGCTCGGTTTCGTCTCCCGCTCGCCCCGCTGGGCCGTGGCGCAGAAATTCCCGGCCGAGCAGGCGACCACCGTGCTGCGCGAGATCGATATCCAGGTGGGCCGCACCGGCGCGCTCACCCCCGTTGCCAAGCTGGAGCCGGTCACTGTCGGCGGCGTCGTGGTGCAGAACGCTACGCTGCACAACGAGGATTACATCGCCGGCATCGGCGCCAAGGGCGAGCCGATCCGCGAGGGGCGGGATATCCGCGTCGGCGACACGGTGATCATCCAGCGGGCCGGCGACGTCATCCCGCAAGTGGTCGATGTCGTCTTGGACAAGCGGCCGAAGGACTCGGAGCCCTACGAATTTCCGACCAAATGCCCGGTCTGCGGCAGCCTTGCGGTGCGCGAGGTCGACGAGAAAACCGGACGGCGTGACGCCGTGCGTCGCTGCACCGGCGGGCTGATCTGCGCCGCCCAGCGAGTGGAGCGGCTGAAGCATTTCGTCTCCCGCAACGCCTTCGATATCGAAGGGCTCGGCGAGAAGAACATCCAGAGCTTCTACGACGAGAACTTGATCTCCTCGCCCCCGGATATCTTCAAGCTGGAGGCGGAGAACGAAGCCCGGAAGACCAAGCTGCAGGACCGCGAAGGCTGGGGACCGCTTTCCGTTTCCAACCTGTTCAAGGCTATCGACGAGCGGCGCCGAATAGGCCTCGACCGCTTCATCTATGCGCTCGGCATTCGCCATGTCGGCGAGATCACCGCCCGGCTGCTCGCCCGCTCCTATGGCGATTTCGAAACCTTCCGCAACGCCATGCAGGCGGCGGGCGAGGGGGAGGAGAGCGAGGCCTATAAGGAGCTGCTCTCCATCGACGGGATCGGCAAGACGGCGGCCGAGGCGCTGATCGATTTCTTCGCCGAGCCGCATAATCGGGACGTGCTGGACGAGCTGGTCCACTACGTCACGCCCGAGCCCTTGGAGCAGGCCGATCAATCGACGCCGATTTCGGGCAAGCGCGTCGTCTTCACCGGCAGTCTGGAGCAGATGACCCGCTCCGAGGCCAAGGCCACCGCCGAGCGCCTCGGTGCCAAGGTCTCAGGTTCCGTTTCCAAGAACACCGATATTGTGGTGGCCGGCCCCGGCGCTGGCTCCAAGCTGAAGAACGCGAAAGAGCTGGGTGTCGAGGTGCTGACTGAAGACGAGTGGCTGACGCTGATCGGGCAGGGGTGAGCCCTGAGCTCCTGACGCTTCACCTCTCCCCTGTGGGGAGAGGTCGGTCCGAAGGACCGGGTGAGGGGGGGGAGAGGACTCTCGATAGGTTGGCACCCCCTCACCGCAGCCCTCTCCCCAGAGGGGAGAGGGAGAAGTCCGTGCCGTTATGCACGGCCGAATCCTCCCCCCTAAAAGGGGGGAGTTAGAGGGGGGTCTCTGTTTTACGGACGGAGGCCTGTCGCCTGACCCCCACCCCGACCCTCCCCCTTTTAGGGGGAGGGGGCAGTCCTCAGCATGACGAGGTATTTGGGACCTCACCCATAGCGAAGCTCCACCCTCTTTCGTCACTCGCCAAATACACCTTCGTCATGCCCGGACTTGATCCGGGCATCCACGCCGTGACCGCTCGGCGCGGGGAGCGGTGCCCATCTCAGCAGGGCGCAAGCGGCAAGGGAACGGCATGGATCGCCGGGTCAAGCCCGGCGATGACGACAGTGTTCCCAATGCTTTGAGCCTCACCCATAGCGCAGCTTCATGGCGATGATCGCCAGCGCCAGGGACAGGGTGATCAGGTTGGCGATCATCATCGGCCAGTTCCAGATCATCACCCCGAAGGTCAGCCAGCAGGCGACCCCGGCCGCAAAGATCAGATACATGGTGAGCGAGATCGCCTTGGTGTCCTTGCAGCGGATGATGTGCAGCGCCTGCGGCAGGAAGGCCGCCGTCGTCAGCGTCGCGGCAAGCCCGGAGACGACATTGGCCCAGAAGTCGAAGATCATGCGAAGGGCGCCGTGGCTTGGCGCAGCCAGTCGATATCCGCACCCCTAAGCCCGGGGATCAGCGCATCGCGCACCCGGGTGTTGTAATCGTTGAGCCAGGTGATCTCCTCGGAAGTCAGCAGCGCGATCTCGATCAGCCGGTTGTCGTAGGGCGCCAGCGTCAGCGTCTCGAAGCCCAGCATCTCACGCTCGCCGCCCTCGATCGGCGCCGGCGGCGTCACCAGCACCAGATTCTCGATGCGGATGCCGTATTCGCCCTCGCGGTAATAGCCCGGTTCGTTGGAGAGGATCATGCCCGGCTTAAGCTCCACAGTGCCGGCGCGGGAGAGCCGCTGCGGCCCCTCATGCACCGAAAGGAAGCTGCCGACCCCGTGGCCGGTGCCGTGATCGTAATCCAGCCCGGCCTGCCACAGCGGCAGCCGCGCCAGCGGATCGAGATCCTGCCCCCGCGTTTTCTCCGGGAAGCGCGCGCGGGAGACGGCGATATGCCCCTTCAGCACCAGCGTGTAATGCCGGCGCATTTCCGGCGTCGGCGCGCCGATGGCGACGGTGCGGGTGATGTCGGTGGTGCCGTCCTCATATTGCGCGCCCGAATCGATCAGATAGAGCGAGCCCGGCTCGAGCTTGCGTTTGGTCGCGTTCATCGGCCGATAATGCACCACCGCCCCGTTGGGTCCGGCGGCGGAGATGCTGTCGAAACTGATCTCTTTCAATTCGCCCGTATCGGCCCGGAAAGACTCCAGTTTTACCGCCGCGTCCACCTCGTCGACGCCGCCGTCCTGCCCCTCCCGGTCGAGCCAGGCGAGGAAGCGAGCCATGGCGATCCCGTCGCGCAGATGCGCCGCCCGCGCGCCCTCGATCTCGGCCTCCGTCTTGATCGCCTTGGCCGCGATGCAAGGATCGGTGCGGTGCAGGATGCTAGCGCCGGCATCGCGCAGCACATTCTCGAACCGGGCAGGCGTGGTGGTCGGGTCGAGCTTCACCACCGCCTTTTCCGCGCCCAGTGCGGCCAGCGCATCGTCCAGGGCTTTCGGCGGCTGGAAGTCGATCAACTCGCCGAGCGCGCCGCGCACATTGTCGCCGATCTTGGCCGGATCGACGAACAGGGTGGGGCGGCCCTCTGCCGGAACAAGCGCGAAAGACAGCACCAGCGGCGTATGGCTGATATCGCCGCCGCGGATATTGAACAGCCAAGCGATAGAATCGAGCATGGTGAGAAGCAGCGCATCGGCACCCGCGTGATCCAGCTGCTCTCGCACATGGGCGATCTTCTCTTGCGCGCTTTTGCCGGAGAAGCGCTCCCCATGCGGGTAGGCGGGGGCGGAGGGGGCCGGCGGCCGGCCAGTCCACAGCGAATCGATCGGGTTGTCGGCGAGCGGCACCAGCGAGATGCCGGATTCGCCAAGCGTCTCGGTGAGCCGCTCGATCTCCTTCACCGTGTGCAGATTGGCGTCATAGCCGAGCTTGTCCCCGGCGGAGAGTTTTTCGGCGATCCAATGAGAAGGGCGGTGGCCGGGAATCTGCAGGATCTCGTACAGTCCGGTATCGACCTGCTGCCGCGCCTGCAGCCGGTAGCGCCCATCAACGAACAGCACCGCATCGTCCAGCGTGACGATGGCCGTGCCGGCCGAGCCGGAGAAGCCGGTCAGCCAATGCAGCCTCTCGGCCGAGGCCGGCAGGAACTCGTTCTGATGCTCGTCGCTATGGGGCACCAGGAAGCCCTGAATGCCGTGGGTGTCCAGCGCGTCGCGCAAAGCGCCGAGCCGGTCTGCCGCCGAGCCGGAGGGCGGCGTCTCATCGTAGGTCTGGAACATGGCCGCGTTTGTAAGGCCGCGGCGTCCCGCAATCAATCTGAGAGAGGGCCGGCACTACGTCGGCACAGCAGCAAAGTCGCCCAACCATCGAGAATGAATCGCCTTTTCACCATGAAGCCGAAATCCCCAAACCGCGCTTCGACGCTCGGCGCCTGATCCTCGGTGAGCCCGGAGAGGATCGCTAGGCCGCCCGGGGCGGTATGTCGGGCAAAGCCCGGGGTGAGCGCGAAAAGTATGGATTTCAATAGATTGCCGAAGATCAGATCGGCCTGCAGCCCGAGAAAGGTGGGATGGGCGAAGCCTTCCGCCGTCACGAAGCGGATATGCGGCGTGCCGTTGATCTGCGCATTCTCCTCGGCGATGCGGACCGCGATTTCGTCATTGTCGCTGGCGAGAACGCGCGCATTGGTTTCCTTTGCCGCGGCAATGGCGAGCAGGCCGGACCCTGTGCCGATATCGGCGACCGTCCTGGGCTGGCGGTATTTCAGCACCGCGTCCAGCGCCATCAGGCAGCCCTTGGTCGAGGCGTGATGGGCAGTGCCGAAGGCTTGGCTCGCGTCGATCTCGATCACCCCGCGCCGCGGCGGGATCGGCTCGTGGCTGCCGTGCACCAGAAACCGCCCGGCGGCAACCCGCCCCCGCTGGCCCTGGCTCAGCGTCACCCAATCCTCGTTGGGAATCTCCTCGATGCGCAGCGGGCCGACCATCTCGCCATCCGCGGCGGCGGCCACCAAAGCTTCCAGCATCGTCATATCCGGCGTCTCGCTGTAATGGGCGAATACCTCGGCGAGCTCCGGGCCTTTCTCGAACAGCCCCACCGCATCGGGCGCCGGCCAGAACTCTTCCAGCGCCGAGGCGATGCGCGCGGCGGCGTTTGTGGGGGCTTCGATCGTCACGGATCGACGGATGCGATCGGTCGGGTTAGCTTGTTCCATCTCATCTCTGCCTTTAGACAACTGGCGCCCTGTCTTTACCGGGGCTTCGGCTCTGCGGCTAGCGCAAGGAGACATTGGGCGCAAAATGACGACTTCTTCCGACGACCAATCCGGCAAAACGACCCTGCATCGCAGCATCGGCCCGGTGCAGATGGCGCTTTACGGCCTCGGCAGCATGCTCGGCGCCGGCATTTACGGCCTGATCGGCAAGGCGGCAGGCCAAGTGGGCAATGCCGTCTGGCTCGCCTTCATCGTGGCCTTTGTCGCCGCACTGCTGACCGGACTTTCTTATGCCTCCCTCGGCTCGCGCTACCCGCGGGCAGGGGGTGCCTCCTATATCGCCCATCGCGCCTTCGGCTGGCCGCTGCTCAGCTTCGTCGTCGGCCTGGCGCTGGTCTGCTCCGGCATCACCTCCGTCGCCACCCAGTCGCGGGTGTTCGCCGCCAATCTCGCCTCGCTATTCGGCGCCGAGACCTTGTCGATCACCTGGCTCGCCATCGGCTTCCTCTGCATCCTCGCCGGTATCGTGTTCCGCGGCATCCGCGAATCCATGTGGGTGAACGTGATCTGCACCATCATCGAGGCGTCCGGCCTGTTGCTGGTGATCGCCGTCGGTCTGTCCTACTGGGGCAGCGTCGACTATCTGGAGATGCCGGAGGTCCCGGGCGCCGATACCCAGTGGCTGCTGATCTTGCAAGGCGCGGTGCTCACCTTCTTCGCCTTCATCGGCTATGAGGATACGCTCAATGTCGCCGAGGAGGTGCGCGATCCTGGCCGCAACGTGCCGCTTGGCATCATCCTGGCCATGGGCCTTGCCGCGCTGCTCTATATCGCCGTGGCGATCACCGCCGTCTCGGTGGTGCCGGCCGACGAGCTGGCCCATGTGCCCGGTCCGCTGACCGAGGTGGTGGTGCGCGCCGCGCCGATCATCCCGCCGATCCTGTTCACCGCCATCACCATCTTCGCCGTGGCCAATACCGCGCTGGTGAACTACGTCACCGCCTCGCGCCTGGTTTACGGCATGGCCCGCCAGGGCCTGCTGCCCAAGCATCTGGGCAAGGTGCACGATGTGCGGCGGACGCCCCATATCGCGATTCTGGTGCTGCTTCTGATCGCTCTGCCGCTGACCCTGATCGGCTCGATCTCCTCGCTCGCCGCGGCGACCGTGCTGCTGCTGCTGACCGTGTTCACCGTGGTCAATGCGGCGCTTCTGGCGCTGAAGCACAGGAAGGGCGAGCCGAAGGGGCAGTTCGAGATCCCGCTGATCATTCCGGCGCTCGGCGCCGTCACCTGCCTGGTGCTGGTGGTGGTGCGCGTCACCACCGGAGATCTCGAGGCGCCGGCCGTCGCCGGCGTGCTGCTGCTCGGAATCCTGGGGCTTTATGTTTGGATGCGGCCGAAAGCTATTCCGGCGGGCGAGGACGATTTCGAACCGGTGACGACCGACTAAGCCGGCGGGCTCGCGGCACTTGGGGCACCGCAAGAGGCGCGAGGGTATGCGTCCCCCGCGCCTTCTTCGAATTCGGCGATTTCAGCTATTCTTCTTCGACGGTCGCGCCGGGCGCGTTTTTCTGGATCGAGGCGATGGCGCTCATTGCCGAGGCCTTCGCCTTGTAGCCTTCCGAGGCGAACATGGTCTCGCCGTTGGATGCTTTGAAGCGAAACCGGAACTCGCCCTTCCGGTCCTTATAGACTTGAAACTTGTACGCCATAATCCCTCCTGCCAGCCTGGCAAATGTTGAAAATCAGCAATGCTTCGCGACCCGCAAGCGACGAGCGCGAGCGAGAGTTTAAGGCCTGACGGCAAGGCTGCAAGCAAAGCGGGAAGATTGTCTCCGATACGATTTGTGCCGGGATCGGAAAACGCCTCTCGACGCCGTCATGCCGGCAACGGCCGACATCCAGCAACACAACACCATCGCGTAGCTGGATTCCGGCCTACGCCGGAATGACGCCTTGCTTGGTGCGGGGTGCGAACGGCAGAGCCGGCGCGATCTGCACTTAAGGCAGATAGCCGAGCTGGCGCGCCCGCGACAGGATGAAATCGAGACTGGGATAAAGCGCCGTGGCGACGCTGCGCTGGCGCGAGGTGGCAAGCGCCATGATCGGCGAGATGCCCCGCTGGGCCGAGATCACCCCGAGATAGTGATAATCGCCGTCCGCGCCTTGCACCAGCAGCGCCCCGCCGCTATCGCCCGGCAGCACCACAGATTCGGTGCACCAGACCACCGGCGGAAGATCGGCGGCAATCTCCGGCGGCAGAGAGAGCTGTTCCGGCCGGCCGTAGCGGCTTGCGAAGCATTCCTTGCCGCTGATGATCGCCACCGGCTGGTAGCGCCGCACCCCGGCATTGCCGCAGCGGTTATAGGAGAGGCAGCTATCGGCGCCGAAGGCCACCAGCACGGCGCGGTCGGTAAGGCCTTGAAGCCCTTCCGCCATGGCTCGCGCTTCCGCATCGCCCGGCCGGTCGTCGGCGTGATAGCGCGGCTTCGGCCGAAGCCCGGCGCCTCCGGGGAGTGCCAGCGGATTGCCCGGCAGACCGACATCGATCGGCTCCTTGGTAACGAGCAGCGCCACATCGTGGGCGAAGCGCTCTCCGGAATGGGGATCGTCGACCAGGCTGCGCCAGACCGGGGACGCATCCACATCGACGACGTCGTAATAGCGGATCGTGCCGCCGGCGCTGGAGGCGATGCTGAGCGTGCTGGGATCGAGATAGTCGTCGACATAGGAAACACCGCCGCGCCAATAGACCTTCTGCTGCACGCAATGGGCGGCGGTGATCACGATGCGCGGAAACAGCACCGTGCCGGAGCAGATCAGATGATCGCCGGATTTGATCTCGACGACGAAGGGAAAGCGGTCCGCGTTATCGGCGGTGGCGCCGTTCAGCGCGATCGCCGGCGTCGCGGCAGGCGCGGCGAAGAAGAACAGCGTCAGGGCGACGCTAGCGATGAGGCTTCGCATGGTTCAGCTCGTTCGTTGCTGCTTGCTATCTCCTAAACGATCTGTTTCCGCCCCGTTTCGTCTCCGGGCCCGTTCCTGGGCCACCCTCATTTATCGCATCCAGCCTAACATGCCGGTCCGCTGCCGAGCATAGCAGAGCAAAACCGGAAAGGGTCCCAAAAGGCGCCAACCCGATAAGTTGAGCATAAGCGGCGCGTGCACGCCAATAGCCGCGTTGTCGCTGTTTAAGATTGTGGAAAAGCTCAGGCGCGCTCGACGAAGCTGTCGACCACCTTCTTCCGCCCGGCCTTCTCGAAATCCACCGTCAGCTTGTTGCCGTCGACGGAAGCGATCGAGCCGTAGCCGAATTTCTGGTGGAACACGCGCATCCCGGCGCGGAAGCCGGCACCTTGCGCCGTGCTCGCCGCCACCAGCGTGCCTTCGATGGTCATCGGCTCGCGCCGCCGCGGCCCGCCTTGATTGGCCGCGCGGTTGGCCTTGGCCCGCTGCCAGCCCGGCGTATCATAGAACCCGCCGGCAAACACCGTCTCGGCATTGTCGAAGCGGCTGGCGCCATAGCCGCCATAGCTCCGCTCCTCGGCCACGGTGACATGGTCGATGGGCAACTCGTCGATGAAGCGCGAGGGGATCGCCGCCTGCCAGGTGCCGTGGGTGCGGCGGTTCTGGGCAAACGAGATCAGCGCCGCTTTGCGCGCCCGGGTCAGGCCGACATGGCCGAGGCGACGCTCTTCCTCCAGCCCGGCGCGACCCTGATCGTCGAGGCTCCTCTGATGCGGGCAGAGACCTTCCTCCCAGCCGGGCAGGAACACCGTGTCGAACTCCAACCCCTTGGCGCTGTGCAGCGTCATCAGGTTGACCCGGTCCTCGGTGTCGTCGGTCTCCGTATCCATCACCAGCGAGACATGCTCCAGGAACCCGGCCAGGCTGTCGAACGCCTCCATGAAGCGGATCAACTCTTTCAGGTTGTCGAGCCGGGTCTGGGCCTGGGGCGACTTCTCGTTCTGCCACATGGCGGTGTAGCCGGACTCATCCAGGATCAGCTCGGCGAGCTCGGTATGCGGCATGGAATCGATCAGCTTGCGCCAGCGGTCGAAAGCACCGATCAGCGAGGCGAGTGACTTGCGCGCCCGCGCGGTCAGCTCTTCGGTCTCCACGATCAGCCGCGCCGCTTGGGTCAGCGGAATGTCCCGCGAGCGGGCCAGCTGATGCACCGCCTTGACGCTGGAATCCCCTAAGCCCCGCCGCGGCACGTTGACGATGCGCTCGAACTTGATGTCGTTCGCCGGGTTCAGCGTCACCGCCAGATAGGCGATGGCGTCGCGGATTTCCTGGCGCTCGTAGAAGCGTGGGCCGCCGATCACCCGGTAGGGCAGGCCGAGGGTGAGGAAGCGGTCTTCGAAGGCGCGCATCTGAAAGCTCGCCCGCACCAGGATGGCGATCTCGCTCAAGTTATGGCCTTGCCGCTGCAGCTGCTCGATATCCTCGCCGATCAGCCGCGCCTCTTCTTCTTCGTCCCAGCAGCCGCGCACCTCGACCTTTTCGCCGGCGACGTCTTCGGTGTGCAGCGTCTTGCCGAGCCGGCCCTCGTTATGGGTGATCAGTCCGGCCGCCGCGCCGAGGATATGGCCGGTGGAGCGATAATTGCGCTCTAGCCGGATTACCTTGGCGCCGGGGAAGTCGGTCTCGAAGCGCAGGATGTTGTCGACCTCCGCACCGCGCCAGCCATAGATCGACTGGTCGTCGTCGCCGACGCAGCAAAGATTGGGGCTCTCCTTGCCCTGGGCCAAAAGGCGCAGCCACAGATATTGGGCGACATTGGTGTCCTGATACTCGTCCACCAGCATGTAGCGGAAGCGCTGCTGATAGCGTTCGAGCACTTCCGGCTGCTCCCGGAACAGCCGCAGATTTTCCAGCAGGAGATCGCCGAAATCGACGACGTTCAGCTCCTTCAGCCGCTTCTGATAGGCGGCATAGAGCTGCGCGCCCTTGCCGTTGCCGAAGGCGAAGCTCTCGCCCTCCGGGATACGGTCGGGGGTGAGGCCGCGATTCTTCCAGCTATCGATCAGCCCGGCCAGCATCCGCGCCGGCCAGCGCTTCTCGTCGATATTCTCCGCCGAGAGCAGCTGCTTCATCAGGCGGATCTGATCGTCCACATCCAGCACGGTGAAGGACGGCTTCAAATCGACCAGCTCGGCATGGCGGCGGAGGATCTTCACGCCGATGGCGTGGAAGGTGCCGAGCCAGGGCATGCCCTCGACCGCGCCGCCGATCATATCGCCGATGCGGGAGCGCATTTCCCGCGCCGCCTTATTGGTGAAGGTGACGGCGAGGATCTCGCTCGGCCGCGCCTTGCCGAGATTGAGGATGTGGCCGATGCGGGTGGTCAGCACGCGCGTCTTGCCGGTGCCGGCGCCGGCCAGCACCAGAAGCGGACCTTCCGTGGTCTCCACCGCGTCGCGCTGCTCCGGATTGAGCGCATCGAGATAATCCGCCCCGGCCGGGCGGCGCATCGCCCGCTGCGAGATGGAAAGCTCGCGCGGCGCCTCGTCCTCGGCGGAAACGGCGGCTGAGTGATTCTTCGTCATGATGCTGGGAGATATAGCACGCCGAAGGGCGCAAAAAAGGACACCGCACCATAAGCGGGACTATGCGCCACGGGTGCCGGGCAATCCGCCAAAAACTTGTGGCGGATTGTGGCTTCTCAACACTGGTCAGCTGCTGCAATTTTCGTAAAGTCACGCCGGCCGCGCCGCGATTTGGTGTCGGCCGCGCTTCTTCTCATCGCGTTGTTGAGACCTGGGGGATCAATGAAAAACGCTACAAAAATCGCATTTCTTGTCTTTGGCCTCGTTGCCTTGGCCGGGCTCGACGCCGCGCCTGCCTTCGCCGGCTGCGAGCTCATTCGCGCCACCAATAGCGCCTCCACGCCGAGGGAGGCCGTCATCGCCTCCCAGGCCAATGCCAAGGAGGTCGCCGAGGCCACCCGCAAGCGCCGCGGCTGGAGCTATGTCACCATGCGCGCCCGCAAGGTGAAGCCCGATCCGTTCTGGAAGGCCGTGCGCCCCGTGGTGCCGCCGGAAATCCTGATCAAGCCCGACGTGGTGACCTCCAAGACCTACACCCAGTGCTGGCCGGGCGTGGTGGTGCCGTATGTCTGCACCTCCGGTTCGGTCGCCTGCGGCAACTGACGCAAGACCTCTTCCGCACGCCGAAACTAGGACAATAAGCGCCACCGGCTTGCCTCATACTCGCCACACGCCGCCGTAACGTGATGCCGACGAAGGTAATTCGCGTTCGAAGGTGAAATGCCAAAGCTATTGGCAAGTCTGAAGCAGAGCCCCGCAAATGCGGTGCCGCAACAGCGTCTGGGCGAACGGATCGCCGATGGCTGCGTGCATGTCATCGGCGTCGCCGCCAGCCTCGTCGCGCTGTTCGGCCTGCTGATTGTCGGCGTGAAATCCCAGACCGTGCTCTGGGTGGTCAGCCTGACGATCTACGGGCTGGCGCTGGTGACCTGCTTCAGCTGCTCGGCCGGATATCACCTGATCGTCCGGCCGAAGCTGAAAGAGGTGTTCCACCGCCTCGACCATGCCGCCATCTTCCTGATGATCGCCGGCACCTATACGCCGTTCGCGGTGATGAAGCTGGATGCGCCTTCGGGCCTGATCCTGCTCTCGGTGGTCTGGATCATTGCCGCGCTTGGCATCGTCATCCGGCTGACCGCGCCGCGCTATCTCGACGGCGTCTCCGTCGCGCTCTATCTGGTGCAGGGCTGGGCCGTGCTGGCGGTGTGGTATCCGCTGACCGAGGCGATCTCCGCCCGGGTCGCGGTGCTGCTCATGATCGGCGGCTTGCTCTATACGGTGGGGGTTGTCTTCCACCTCTCGCGGATCCCCTATCAGCGGGCGATCTGGCACGTTTTCGTGCTCACCGCGGCGAGTTTCCATTACGCCGCCGTGGTCGATTCGGTCTGGAGCTGAGCCGATAGCGGCCCCGGCGGTCCTTGAGGCTGCCGCGGAACGGGCGCGGAGCCCCGGTTTGCCACAAAAACAGCGCCTTCGGCGCGAATATCGCCGCCGCCGGGTGAACAGTTTGCGATAGAATGGCAGAATAGGGCGGGCGCGCTAGAAAGGCGGCTGCCCGGGACGCGCGGGGCGCGCGACCCCGAACCATGCGAGAACTGGCTTCGACGCCCTTAAGGTCGGGATTTCCGTGAACTCGTTCTTACTCACCCTGGCGGCTTTGCTGATCTTGGCGCTGAGCGCGCTGTTCGCAATTCCGTATTTCGTCGACTTCAACGATTACCGCCCGGTGCTGGAAGCCCAGGCGACGAAGCTGCTCGGCCGCACCGTGAAGGTCGAAGGGCCGGTGCATCTGGAGCTGCTCCCCGTGCCGGAGCTCCGCTTCGACGAGGTCAGCGTGGCCGATCGCAACGGCGATCTGGCGCAGCCCTTCCTCAAGACCCAATCGATCGAGGCGACCTTGAATATCGGCGCGCTGATGCGCGGCGCTATCGAGGCCCAGACCCTGAACATCACCGCGCCGGTGCTGCGGCTGAATATCGGTGCCGACGGGATCGGCAATTGGGAGGATATCGGCGCGGGCGCCGAGCAACTCCGCTTCGGCCCGCGCCGCATCGCCTTCGATGCCGTCACCGTCACCGGCGGGCGCATCGAGATCGCACGAGAGGGCGAGGAGGCGCTGATCCTGGACAAGGTGCAAGGCCAGGCCAGCGCCGGCTCGCTGCAGGGGCCCTATAAGGTGGCGCTCACCTACGAGACCGGCGGCAAGCCGCAAGAGCTGCGCTTTTCCACCGGCGCGGCGGGCGAGGCCGGCAGCTTCCGCCTGAAATCGACCTTGCGCGATTTGCAGACCGACACCGCCGTGCTGCTCGACGGCGTGGTCTCCGGGCTTGGCGATCGCCCGCGCTATGAGGGTAATCTCACCGCCCGCCGCGTGCCTCAACAGGGCGCAAGTCAAAGTGGCGCCATGCCGGCAGTGGAGGCGCCAGAGGCACCGGGAAGCGGCAACGGCACATCCGCGAACGGCGCCGCCGGCAAGGTGATCGATCTGAAAGGCGAGCTGGTCGCCGATCTGGCCAGCGCCAGGCTCGATCCCTTCACTCTGTCGATCCATTCCGGCGGCCGGTCCCAGACCATGAAGGGCAAGCTGGCGCTCGATTATGCCGGGCCGCTCACCGCCAGGGGAGAAATTGCCGCCCGCTGGGTGGATCTCGACAGTCTGCTGCTGGCCAAGAAGGGGCAGGCTGCACCGACTCCCGCCG
This sequence comes from Methyloligella sp. GL2, assembly GCF_013341275.1. Lineage (GTDB taxonomy): Bacteria > Pseudomonadota > Alphaproteobacteria > Rhizobiales > Methyloligellaceae > Methyloligella. Next base: position 2,396,619 of record NZ_CP054476.1, on the reverse strand, counting down.
TTGCTCTTGGCAAGCTGCTTGGCGTGGTGTTCGGCGAGGCCGGCCGCTTTCAGAGCGCCGATCTCGATGTGAAGATCGAGCAGGCGAGCCTCGGCGGCGACCTGGTCACCGGCGTCGATCTGGCGCTGGCCTCGCAGCAGGACGGCAGCCTGCGCCTGGACCATCTAACTGCCGGGCTGCCCGGCGAGAGCCGCATCGAGGCGCAAGGGGTGATCGCCCGCGCCGAGGGCGCATCGTCCTTCACCGGAAAGATGAAGCTATCCGGCAAGAAGCTCGCCACCGTGACTCGCTGGGCTATCGGTGAGCGGGGCTTTGCCGGCCCGGTCGCCTCGGAAGGCTTCTCCGTCGCCGCCGATGCACAGATCGCCGCCGACGACATCCAGCTCTCTGCCATCAAGGGCGAGGTGAGCGGCACCGGCTTCGGCGGGGCGCTGCGCTTCCATTCCGGCGACAAGCGCGTGCTTTATCTCACCCTCGACAGCAACCGGCTCGACCTCCGCGACGTGATGGGGGAGGGCGGCGTCTGGCAGGTGCTCTCCGGTGGCGGCGCGAAGAAGCAGGGCGCGACGCCGGCGAAGAACGCAGGCCCGTTCTCGCTCGCCGCGTTCCGCAATGACGAGGCGCATATCTCCCTGCAGGTCGGCGAGCTGTTGATGCCCGATACCCCGGGCGGCGCGCTGGAAGCCAATTTCAACTATGCCGGCGACCGGCTCGATATCAGCCGTCTCGACTTTGCCGCGCCCGGCGCCGTTGCCTTGCAGGGCAAGGGCCATATCGATGCCCTCAGCGAGCAGCCCGTCGGCGAGGTTCGCTTCAGCCTCAACGGGCAAAAGCCAGAAAGCGTGATGGCGCTGGCGACTCTGCTCGGCCTGCCCGAGCAGCTCAGCACCAACTATCTGCCGGCCATGGCACCGATGGATCTGAATATCGCGCTGTCCGCCACGCGCGAGGGCGAGGCGAGCCGGGCCAGCGCCGATATATCCGGCACCGCCAAAGGCGCCGATGTCGCCTTGCGTGCCACGCTGCTCGGCGACGTGGAGGATCTGCAAGCCGCCGATCTCGATGTGGACGGCACCATCGACGGCGCCGACAGCAAGATGCTGATCAGCCTGCTGGTTCCCAGCCTGAGCGCCGAGGAGGTCGACCGCCGCTTTGCCCGCGCCGCAAAGGGCGTTGGAAGTTCAGCGAGCGAAACGCCGAACACCAGCCGGCTCCAAATCGCGCTGAAAGGCGTGCCGGAGAAATCCGTGACCGGGAGCCTGTCGCTCCGGGGGCCCGTCTCGGCGCGCTTCGAGGGGACGGGAAGCCTGAAAGAGAGCCAGCTTTTCCTCGACGGCAAGCTCCGCACCCGGACCGGGAATGCCGGGCTGCTGGTGGCGCTGGCCGGGTTCGAGCTGCCGCCGAGCGCCGAAGGCCTCAGCGCCGATCTCGCCGCGACCGTGAAGAAGACCGCCGACGAGCTGCATTTCGCCCCCATTGAGGGCACCCTCGGCGGCCAGCCGGTGAGCGGAAAGGCCCATGTGCTGTTCCGCGATCAAGGCACCGAGATCTTCCTCGATGCCGATACCGAGACCGCCTCGCTCCCAGGCCTGTTGGGGCTGCTGATTGCCTGGGAACGCACCGCCTCCACCGAGGAGATGCTCGGCACCGTCATCGCCGGCAAGGCCGATGTCTGGCCGGTGCGCGGCTTTGCGTTGGACTCCCTCGCAGGGCTGAACGCCCATCTCAATCTACACAGCAAGACCTTGAGCATGGGCAGCGCCTTTCCCCTGCAGAGCGCCCAGTTTAAGGCCGATGCCAGCGCCGGTGGGCTGACCATCTCCGCGCTCAAGGGCAAGCTGTTCGGCGGCATCTTTGCCGCCTCCGGCAAGCTGACCCCGCGGGGGCAGGGCGTGCATCTCGACGCCCGCGCCGAGCTCGCCGCGGCCAAGCTCTCCGAGGCCACCACGGCCATCGCCGGCGAGCCGCTGGCCAAGAGTGTCTTCGGCGTCAACATGACGGTCTCCGGCGAAGGTTTGAGCCCGCCCGGCCTGGTGGCGGGCCTGAGCGGCAAGGGCATGATCACCTTCCGCCCCGGCGAAATTCTCAGCTTTGATCCGGCCGCGCTGCAGCGCATGATCGCGGGCGCCGCCAGGACCGATCAGAACAAGGTCAACGAAGAGAAGGTCGGTGCGCTCGCCGAGACGCTGCGCGCCGAGCTGAAGCAGGGCGGCTTTCACTTCCGCGCCACCAGCCTCAAATTCGAGATCGCCAACGGCGTGCTGCGGCTCGACAAGGGCACGCTCGACGGACCGCAAGCCGCCACCGATATTTCCGGCTATCTGGCGCTCGCCAGCCTCCGCCTCGACAGCGAATGGAAGATGCGGCTGACCGATCCGGCGGCCAAGGATTTGCCGCCGCTCACCATGGTGCTGGCCGGCCCGCTGGAGCGCGCGCCAACGATCGCGCCGCAGATCGGCACCAAGGCGATCGAGAGCTACTTCACCGTTCACCGTATGCAGGAGGATGTCGAGCGGCTGGAGAATCTCGACGTGACCGGCGGCCGCAAGCCGCCCCAGCCTCAGAACAATCCGGCGCCGCCCCCGCAGCGGCCGGATCGCGGCGCGGCGGTCGCCCCAAGCGACGCACCGCCGCCAATCCCCGAGCGTTCGCCCTTCGGCGAAGGCTGGACCGATCCCACCGCGGCGATGACCGGCGAGAACGGGCAGGAAGAGCTGGCGCCGCCACCGCCTGCTCCTGTGCGCCGGCGGCGGCCGGAGCCCGCCCGCGACGACTGGAAGCGCGGCATTCCCATCTTCGGCGGTCGCGGCTAAGCGGCCTTCATGCGGGCCGCGCGCGGGCCTCGTTCAGCACGAAAGCCCGGATCGCCGCGGAGAGGCTCTGCTCCCCGCGGGTCTCGTCGATCGAGGCCACCAGGCTCGCCACCGACGTGGCGCGGGTCTCGGCGATCTCGTTCAGCGCCTCCCAAAACGGATCCTCCACCGACACGCTGGTGCGGTGCCCGGCAATGGTGATGGAGCGTTTTGAGGACACGGGACGCCTTAAGCCTTACGCCTTCGGCGCGATCATATCTTCGGGCCGCACCAGCCGGTCGAACTCGGCCTCCTCGACATAGCCGAGACGGGCGGCTTCCTCCTTCAAGGTGGTGCCGTTCTTATGCGCCGCTTTGGCGATCTCGCTCGCCTTGTCGTAGCCGATATGCGGGGCGAGCGCGGTGACCAGCATCAAGGAGCGGCCCATATGCTCGGCGATCCGCTCCAGGTTTGGCTCGATCCCGGCAACGCAATTATCGGTGAAGCTGATGGCGACATCGCCGATCAGCCGGATCGATTGCAGCATGGCGTAGGCCATCACCGGCTTGAACACGTTGAGCTCGAAATGCCCCTGGCTGCCGGCGAAGCTGACGGTGGTCTGATTGCCCATCACCTTGGTGGCGACCATGGTAACCGCCTCGCACTGGGTCGGGTTCACCTTGCCCGGCATGATCGACGAGCCCGGCTCGTTTTCCGGCAGCTTCAACTCGCCGAGACCGGAGCGCGGCCCTGAGCCCAGAAGCCGGACGTCGTTGGCGATCTTGAACATCGCCACCGCCACGGTGTTGAGCGCCCCGTGGGCGGCGACATAGGCATCGTTGCCGGCCAGCGCCTCGAACTTGTTGGGCGCGGTCTTGAAGGGCAGGCCGGAGAGCTCGGCCACCTTGGCGGCGAACATCTCCGCGAACTTCGGATGGGAGTTCAGCCCGGTGCCGACCGCCGTGCCGCCCTGCGCCAGCTGGTACAGCCCGTAGAGCGAATGCTTCATCCGCTCGATACCGCTGGCGATTTGTGCCGCATAGCCGCCGAATTCCTGGCCTAGCGTTAACGGCGTCGCATCCTGCATGTGAGTTCGGCCGATCTTGATGATATCCCTGAAAGCCTCGGCCTTGGCTTTCAGGGCCTCCAAGAGATGCGCCAGGGCAGGGTCGAGCGCGTAAGCGATCTCCGAGGCCGCCGCGATATGCATCGCGGTCGGAAACGTGTCGTTGGACGATTGTCCGAGATTGACATGATCGTTGGGGTGAATGGGGGATTTGCTGCCGAGGCCGCCGCCGAGCATCTCGCTTGCGCGATTGGCAATCACCTCATTCATATTCATGTTGGACTGGGTGCCGGATCCGGTTTGCCAGACCACCAGGGGGAAATGGGAGTCGAGCTTGCCGTCGATGACTTCATCTGCTGCTGCGGCGATGGCGTGGGCGAGTTTCTCGTCCAGGCGCCCGAGTTCCATATTGGTGAGCGCGGCGGCCTTCTTGACCAGCGCCAGGGCGCGGATCAGCGGCAGCGGCATGGTCTCGTCGCCGATTTTGAAATTCTGGCGCGAGCGCTGGGTCTGCGCGCCCCAATACCGGTCGGCGGGCACCTCGATGGGTCCGAAGGCGTCGGTTTCGACCCGCGTTTCCACGATGTCTTCTGCGGACATTTCTTACTCTCCCAAGCTGACGGGCGCTGTGGCGGCGCGCCCCATTGTTTCCGGTCCGGCTTTTAAGCGAAATGCTCTTGTCACCGATGAACGCTATAGCATCAGCTGGCGGTGTAGACTTCTTCGATCCGGTTTTATGCCGGCGCCGGGCGGGGCTCACGCCTTGCGCCCTACACGGAAATGGCGGACGGGTCCATGACTGACGTCCCTATCAATCTTCCCCTGCCTATGCCGCGCGGCAAGCGTATCTCGCTCGGCCTGGCGCGCGCCTGCGCGATTTTCGCCATTTTGATCGGCGCCGCCGTGCTGGCGAGCTGGCGTCTGGATGACGTGAACATCCGCGACTATGCCGGCGAGATGGTCACCATGCGCCCCGATGCGGCCGTAGCCGTGGTGCTCTCCGGCGTGGCGCTGCTCTGCTTTAGCTTCAGTTTCCGCGTCCTGCGGGTGACCGCGCGGCTTTTGGCGATGCCGGTCATCGCCGTGGCGATCCTGATTCTGTTTTACGACATGATCGATCTCCGCTCCGGGCTGAACGAGGTGCTGATGAGCCCGGCCACGCCGGTCGTCGACACGCTTAACACCCAGGAGACCCAGCGCCTCGCTCTGGGCATCGGCCTGGCGATCCTGTTGTTTGGCCTGGCGCTGGCCGCCGCCGCCCGCGGCCGCTTCCTGACCTGGCTCAGCCAGGTTCTCGCCATCGCGCTTCTGGTACAGGTGCTGGTGGTGCTGACCGGCTACGCCTACGGCATCACCTCCGCCTATCACCCGTTCCCGTTCTCGGCCCTGTCGGTGGACGGCGCGGCCAGCGCGCTGCTGCTTGGCGTAGGGCTTTTGGCGGCGACGCCGGATGACGGTCTCGCCGCCGCCGTGCTGGAGCGCTCGCCGGCCGGCGAGATGCTGCGCCGGCTCTTGCCCGGCATCCTGGTCTTGCCGCTGGTCACCGGCTGGCTCGCCCATCAGGCCGAGCTTAGCGGCTTCTACGACAGCGCGGCGAGCTTCGCCCTCTTCGCCGTGGCGAGCGTCGTGGTGCTTGCCGTCTTCTCCTGGACCACCACCAACGCGGTGCGCCGCGCCGACGAGGTGCGCAACGAGGCACTCTACGAGCTGCGCCGCCAGCGCGAATGGCTGCAGATCACCTTGAGCAGCATCGGCGAGGGCGTGATCGCCACCGATGCCCGCGGCAAGGTGCTGATCATCAACAAGGTCGCCGAGGATATGACCGGGTGGATGGAGGAGGAGGCGCGCGGCCGCCATATCTCCAAGATCTTCCGGGTGGTCGACGAGGAGAGCCGCAAGACGCTGCCCGATCCCGCCACCGCGGCGCTGACCAATGGCGGTCTGGCGCGGCACGAGACCGACAGCCTGCTGATCACCAAGGATGGCAGCGAGTTGCCGGTGGAGGATGTCGGCGCGCCGATCTACGGCTCCGACGGCTCGCTCACCGGCGCGGTGCTGATCTTCCGCGACGTGACCGAACCGCGCCGGGCGGCACAGCGCCAGACCATGCTGGTCGGCGAGCTGAACCACCGGGTGAAGAACTCCCTCGCCATCGTGCAGTCCTTGGTGCAGGCGAGCTTGCGCCAGGCCGACAGCGCTCCCGCCATGGCCATGGCGGCCACCCTCGGCGAGCGCTTGCGCGCGCTGCACCGCGCCCACGATCTGCTGCTGGAATCGCAATGGTCCGGCGCCAGCCTGAAAGCCATGGTGGAGCGGGAGCTGGAGCCCTATTGCCGGGAGGACGGGCCGCAGATCGTGATGAAGGGGCCGGACGTGTTGCTGCCGCCGAGCTGCACCTCGATCTTCGCCATGACCTTGCACGAGCTGGCCACCAATGCGGTGAAATACGGCGCCCTGTCTCAGAACGAGGGCCAGCTGGAGGTGACCTGGCGCCGCCGCGGCAAGCGTTTGCGCCTCACCTGGAAGGAGAAGGGCAGCGCCCCGCCGCCCCAGCCCGGCGGCGGCGGCTTCGGCACTCAGCTGATCGAGAAGGGAATCCGCCACAATCTCGGCGGCGAGACCAAGCTGGAATTCCGCCCCGAAGGGCTCTACGTGGATTTGAACGTGCCGCTGGAGACAGAATCGGCGCCGAAACCTGCGACGCGCCGGCAGATCACCTCGGCCGAGCGCGAAACGGCGTAGCCGCGCGTAGAGCGCGAAACTCTATTTCTTCCGGAAACGGTCCAGATGAACGACCTCGCCGGTGCTTCGGCCGGGTTCGGTCTCCGGCTCCTCCAGCTCGATCTCGTCGGCACGTTCGTCATCGGCGTCCGTGGGGATGTCCGGCGCGTTCATGCCCTGGCTGACCTCGTCGGTTTCGGCGACCAGATCGGGCAGGGCAGCGGCAAGATGCTGCCGGGCTGCGTCATTGGCCGCGCCGGGCTTGGAGAATTGCAGTCCGAATTGCGCGCTCGGATCGTAGAACGCCTTCACCGCGCCGAACGGCACCACCAGCCGCTCCGGCACGTTGGAGAAGGAGAGCTTCACCTCGAACCGGTCCTCGGCCACCAGCAGATCCCAGAACTGGTACTGCAGCACGATCGTCATCTCCTCCGGATACTGTTCCTGCAGCCGTTTGGAGATTTGAACGCCCTCGGCGTTGGTGTCGAACGCAATGTAAAGATGGTGGTCGCCGGGCAGGCCGTGCTGCTTCACCAGAACCAGCACCTCGCGGATCACACCGCGTAGCGCGTCTTGGATAAGATTATCGTAGCGAATCTCGTCCTCAGCCATCAGCCCGTCGTTTCGGTTTTCGTCGTTTTGCATAGCGACGAAGGATGCACCTTGGAATTGGCGAATGTCCCCCGTCGCGCGAAGTGGAGGGCTTCTGTTGCCCGGTGCCCTCCGAAACCGCGCCTAACCGTGCGACCGGTTAGGGCTTGAATTTGAGGCTATCGCACTGCTTACGCAGCGAGAGCTGCCTCGGCATAGTTGTCGTTTGCAACTATTGAATGGCCCGATAACGGCGGAACCATGCCGAGCGAAAGCTCAACCTTTACACCCTCGTCGATCCTATTTCGCCCCCGCCGGATTCCAGATCCAAGGGATGCTTCCCCATGGCAGTCTGGAATTTGGTGGAGGCGCCGGGTACCGCCCCCGGGTCCGATAGGCTTATTACGAAGGCCATTTATCGCCATAGTCGATTTGCATCGACATTTCATATATATGCCCTTCCGGCGGGGAAAAAAAGGTTAGCCGGAACTCTGCCCACAGTTGTGGCGGAGATTTTCGTCAATCCCGCTCCAGCTTGATGATCCGGCCGTCGCGCGCATCGAGCTTCAGCTCGATTTCGCGATGCCGGGCATCCCAGCCTTCGATCTCCCATTTCTTGCCGTCGAGCTCGAGCTCGCGGATCTCCACGATGCCGACATCGAAGGCGATCTCCCGCGCCTGATAGGCATCGATGTAAGAGCCGCGATATTTCTTGGCCAGCGCCGGATCGGCGGAAAAGCCGAGCGTCGCGATCATGGCGGTGAGGGCGCCGAGCCAGAGACTTTTCAACATGAGTTCGGATCTCCTTGGATCAGAAGGTTGGTGTCGGCACGCCGCTCAGCCTATATCGAAAGGCTGGATGACGCCTAGGCCTCAGCATGACGAGATTGGGGCCGGGGCCCGATGAGGAAGCCGAGCACTTTGCGCCAATATCTCGATCTTCTTGCCCGCATTAGGGACACCGGAACCGAGAAATCGGACCGCACCGGCACCGGCACGCTCAGCCTGTTCGGTGCGCAGATGCGCTTTCCCCTGGCCAAGGGCTTTCCCCTGGTCACCACCAAGAAAGTGCATATGAAGTCGGTGATCTACGAACTGCTGTGGTTTCTGCAGGGCGCGACCAATATCGGCTATCTCACCGAGCACGGGGTGAGCATCTGGGACGAGTGGGCCGACCCGGAAGGCGAGCTCGGTCCGGTCTATGGCCGGCAATGGCGCTCCTGGCCGGCGCCGGACGGGCGCCATATCGATCAGATTGCGCAGATTGTCGAAGGGCTGAAGCGTGATCCCGATTCCCGCCGCCATATCGTCAGCGCCTGGAATGTCGGCGAGCTGGACAAGATGGCGCTGGCGCCGTGCCACTGCCTGTTCCAGTTCTATGTCGCCGACGGCAAGCTCTCCTGCCAGCTCTATCAGCGCTCCGCCGATATCTTCTTAGGCGTCCCCTTCAACATCGCCTCCTACGCGCTGCTGACCATGATGATGGCCCAGGTGACCGGGCTGGAGGCAGGCGATTTCGTGCATAGCTTCGGCGACGTGCATCTCTATTTGAATCATCTGGATCAGGCGGCGACGCAGCTCTCCCGCGAGCCGCGCCCCTTGCCGACCATGAGCCTCAACCCGGAGATCGGCTCTATTTTCGATTTCGCCTACGAGGATTTTGCTTTGCAAGGTTACGACCCCCATCCCGCGATCAAGGCCCCGGTGGCGGTATGAGCGAGGAGACGGATATCGGCCTCGCTTTGGTCGTTGCCGTGGGCGAGAACGGCGCCATCGGCAAGGATGGCGATCTGCCCTGGCGCATGTCTTCCGATCTGAAGCATTTCCGCCGCGTGACCTTAGGCAAGCCCATCGTCATGGGCCGCAAGACCTACGATTCCCTCGGCCGCTGCCTCGACAAGCGCCTCAATATCATCCTCACCCGCGACACGGACTTCCACGTGCCAGACGGCGCCGTCGCCAATACCCTCGAGGAGGCGCTGGCCATCGGCCGCCAGGAGGCGCTGGAAACCGGCGCCGAGGAGGTCGCGGTGATCGGCGGCGAAGCGCTGTTCAAGCATTGCCTGCCCATTGCCACCCGCATCTACCTCACCGAGGTGCATGCCGAGCCCGACGCCGATACCTGGTTCCCCGAATGGGACCGCAGCCTCTGGCATGAGGTCTCCCGCGAGCGCTTCGAACCCGGCCCGCGCGACGATCACCCGATGAGCATCGTGATTTTGGAACGGGAAGCGGCGCCATCCACCGTCTGAACGCCGCCGAATGGCTTGAGAATCGGCGGCTTTGCCGGCCCTGGCGCATTGCGCGGCGCCGGGGACTTGCCTATAACCTGCGCAACACGCATCTAAGGGCTGCCACTTTCTTCGTGCAGGTCCTATCCGGGACGCGGTCTTGTGGCGCCGCACCGGGCGGAAAATTCAAACCACATCGGGATTAGAAGCAAATATGCCTTGGAGCAATCAGAGCGGCGGCGGCGGTTGGAAAAGCGGCGGCGGCGGACCTTGGGGACAACCCCCGAGCGGCGGCCCCGGCGGCGGCAGACCTGGCGGCGGTGGCGGCCAGCAGCCCGACCTGGAAGAGATTCTGCGCCGCGGCCAGGATAAGATTCGCCAGGCTTTCCCGGGCGGCGGCGGCATGGGCGGCTGGTTTGCCGTCCTCATCGCCCTCGTGCTTGCGGCCGTGGTCGGCTTCTTCGCCTTCACCGTGCGGGTGGATACCGACGAAGAGGGCGTGGTGCTCCGCTTCGGCGAATATGTGCGCCAGCTCCCGCCGGGTCTGCATTTCCGCATGCCTTATCCTATCGAGGAAGTGCTTCTGCCCAAGGTGACCCGCGTCAACCGCATCGAGATCGGCTCCACCGCCGGCGCACCGCGTCCGCAGGAGAGCCTGATGCTGACCGGCGACGAGAACATCGTCGATATCGACTTCGTCGTGTTCTGGAAGATCAACAACGCGCCGGATTACCTGTTCAACGTGCAGAACCCGGAGGGCACTGTGCGCGACGTGGCCGAAAGCGCCATGCGCGAGGTGGTCGGCCGCAGCAATATCGGGCGCATCCTCACCGAGGACCGCACCAAGACGGAAACCGCCGTGCAGGAGCTGATGCAGAGCACGCTGGATCGCTATAAGGCCGGCGTCGAAATCCGCCAGGTCCAGCTGCAGAAGGCCGACCCACCCGAGCAGGTGATCGATGCTTTCCGCGACGTGCAGGCGGCGAAAGCCGACCAGGAGCGTCTGCAGAACGAGGCCGACGCCTACGCCAACAAGGTGATCCCCGAGGCGCGCGGTGAGGCAGAGCGCATTCTGCAGCAGGCGCAAGGCTATCGCGACCGTGTGGTTGCCGAAGCCAAGGGTGAGGCGGATCGCTTCCTGTCGATCTACGAGCAATACAAGCTGGCGCCGGACGTGACCCGCAAACGCATCTTCATCGAGACCATGCAGGACGTTCTTGCCAATACCGACAAGATCATCCTCGACGACAAAGCGGGCGGCAGCGGCGTCGTGCCGTATCTGCCGCTTACGGAGCTTAACAAGAGCTCCGGCAGCAGCTCATCCACAACCGGACAGACGGGAGGCCAGTAATGCGTATTTTCGGTGTTGGCCTTCTCATTCTGATCGGCCTTGCGGCGCTTGGCGCCTATCTCAGCCTGTTCACCGTCGATCCGACCGAGCAGGCGCTGGTGCTGCGTTTCGGCGAGCCGAAGCGTGTCATCAAGGAGCCTGGCCTCCATGCCAAGGTGCCGTTCGTCGATAATGTGCTGTATTTCGATACCCGGGTTCTGGAGGTCGATACGGCCCCGCAAGAGGTGATCGCCGCCGGCCAGAAGCGCCTCGTCGTGGATGCCTTCGCCCGCTACCGCATCGCCAATCCGCTGCTGTTCTATCAGAGCGCCGGCAATGAGCAGAATGCGCGCGGCCAGTTGGCCAATATCCTGGAATCGACCTTGCGTGGCGTGCTCGGCGCTTCGACCTTCGAGGCCATCGTCCGCGACCGCCGCGACGAGCTGATGAAGACGATCAACGAGCAGATCAACGAGAAGGCGAAGACCTACGGGGTCGACTTCCTCAATGTCCGCATCAAGCGGGTCGATCTGCCCGAGGCCAATAGCGACGCCATCTTCCGCCGCATGAACACCGAGCGTCAGCGCGAAGCAGCCGAGTTCCGCGCCGAGGGTGAAGGCGAATCTCGCCGCATCCGGGCCACGGCCGACCGCCAGGTCACGGTGCTCAAGGCCAATGCGCAAGGCGAGGCCGAGCGCATCCGCGGTCAGGGCGATGCCCAGCGGAACCAGGTCTTCGCCGAGGCTTTCGGCCAGGATCCGGACTTCTTCGCCTTCTACCGCTCGATGCAGGCCTACCGGAAGTCCATGACCCAGGGCGATACCCGTTTCGTGCTGAGCCCGGATTCGCAGTTCTTCCAGTATTTCAACGACGCCTCCGGCGGACCTCGTGTCCCCGGTGCGACCTCCATGGAAAAGCGCGGACTGGCGCCCAATGAGAGCCTGGCGCCGAAGGACACCAGCCAGCCGTCGCCTGCGCCGCAGGCCAGCACCGACACTGCGCCCGCTGACGAGACCCCGGCGAGCCCGTAACCGGCCTTATGGCGGATCTCGCGGTTGCCATCGGTCTCGTGCTGGTCATCGAGGGGCTGCTCTGGGCGCTTGCGCCGCGGCTCGGCCGAGCGCTGCGAAGCGACGGCCGAGACGCCGGAATCCTCCTTGCGGGTGGCCGGCACGCTCGCCGTGGCCATCGGCGTCGTGGTGGTCTGGCTGGTGCGTGGCTGAGGTGGCGGCAAGCGCATAGGCAAGCTCATAGCCATGAGCAACCCAGTGTATATTTGAGGATTGAGCAACCGGGCCGCCTCGTGGCAGCTTGATTTGCCAAAGCGAGGAGAGAGACGGATTTTGCGATGCTAGATCGTAACGGGCGGCATGCTCCGCCCATCCGCTTAGCCGCTGGGCTTGTGCTTTGCGCCGCGCTCCTCCTCTTTGCCGCTCCGGCGAGCTTCGCCCGCGGCCCCGAATCCGTCGCCGACATCGCCGAAGGCCTGCAGGAGACGGTGGTTAACATCTCCAGCAGCCAGACCGTGAAGGGCATTCAGGAAGAACCCGGCGTGCCGGCGCCGAAGGGCTCGCCCTTCGAGGAGTTCTTCGACGATTTCTTCGATTCCCCCGAAGGCGACGGCCCGCCGCGCCGGGTCAGCTCGCTCGGCTCCGGCTTCGTCTACGATTCTTCCGGTCTGATCGTCACCAACAACCACGTCATCGAGGGCGCCGACGAGATCATCGTCAACTTCACCGATGGGCGGAAGCTCAAGGTGACCAAGGTGCTCGGCCACGACCCGAAGACCGATCTTGCGCTTCTGAAGGTGGAGCCGGAGGAGCCGCTGAAGGCGGTCAAATTCGGCGATTCCTCCAAGATGCGGGTGGGCGACTGGGTGATGGCCATCGGCAACCCGTTCGGCCTCGGCGGCACCGTCACCGTCGGCATCATCTCCGCCACAAGGCGCGATATCAACGCCGGGCCGTATGACGATTTCATTCAGACCGACGCCGCCATCAACCGCGGCAATTCCGGCGGCCCGCTGTTCAACATGGACGGCGAGGTGATCGGCGTGAACACCGCCATCATCTCTCCCACCGGCGGCTCCATCGGCATCGGCTTCGCCGTGCCGTCCACCACCGCAGAGCAGGTCATCGCCCAGCTCAAGGAATACGGCGAGACCCGCCGCGGCTGGCTCGGCGTGCATGTCCAGAACGTCACCGATGAAATTGCCGAGAGCCTCGGCCTGGACGACACCAAGGGCGCGCTGGTCGCCAAGGTCATGGCGGGCAGCCCCGCCGAAGCCGCCGAGATCAAGAGCGGTGACGTGATCTTGAGCTTCGACGGCCAGGAGGTCGATACCATGCGCAGCTTGCCGCGCGTGGTCGCCAGTACTCCGATCGACAAGACCGTCGAGGTCACGCTTCTGCGCAACAAGAAGGTGATGACCGTGCCAGTGACGGTCGGCCGCCTGCCGGAGAGCGAGGAGGTCACCGATCTGAGCGCCCAGAACAAGGAATTGCCGGCGCCGGAAACCGACATCCCGCTGGGACTTCGGGTCTCGCCGCTGACCGATGGTTTGCGCGAGCAATTCGAGATCGACGACGATGTCGAGGGCGTCATCATCACCGCCGTCGATCCGGCTAGCCAGGCCGCCGAGAAGGGCGTGAAGCCCGGCGACGTCATCGTCGAGGTGACCCAGGAGAAGGTCACCGACCCGGACGAGATCCTGGCGCGCATCGATGCGGTGAAAAAATCCGGCCGCAAATCCGTCTTGCTGTTGATCTCCGACGGCAAGGGCGAGCTCAGCTTCGTCGCGCTGTCTCTGCAATAGCCCGTCATCCGGCACGTCTAGCGCATCCGTTAAGGCAAACGCGCGCCCGCGGCTGCGCATGGGTTCCGGTCCCACAACAAAAACGGCAGAATGGCCCGGTCGGGGGGCGGGGAGTGGCGTGAACAGCTTCGAAACGCGAAATGCCGGCATGCCCGGCGCGGTGCTGATCGCAGGGCCGACGGCGAGCGGAAAATCCGCCGCCGCGCTGGAGCTGGCCGTGCACCGCAATGGCACCGTGATCAATGCCGACTCCATGCAGGTCTATGAGGAGCTGCGGGTGCTCACCGCCCGTCCCAATCTGGACGAGGAGCGGCTGATCCCTCATCGGCTCTACGGCATCGTCTCGGCGGCGGAGCCTTATTCCGTCGGCCGCTGGCTTGCCGATGCCGCCCGGACGATTTCCGAAGTCCGCGCCGAGGGCCGGCTGCCCATCCTGGTCGGCGGCACCGGTCTCTATTTCAAGGCGCTGACCGAAGGCCTGGCGGCGGTGCCCGAGATCCCGAAAGAGACACGCGAACATTGGCGCGAAAAGGCCGAGGCGCTGCCCCCACAGGAGCTGCATGCGCTGTTGGTGACGCGCGATCCGCAAATGGCGGCGCGGCTGCCCGCGACCGATCCGCAGCGCATCGTACGCGCCCTGGAGGTGATCGAGGCCACCGGCGTCTCGCTTGCCGAATGGCAGAAGGGGCAGGAGACCCCGCCGGTGCTGCGGCCCTCTCAAGCGCTGCGGCTCCTTATCGCCCCCGATCGCGAAGCGCTTTACGCCAAGATCGAGCGTCGCTTCGATACCATGCTGGATATGGGCGCAGGCGAAGAGGTGGAGCGGCTGCTGGCGCTCGATCTCGATCCCGGCCTGCCGGCGATGCGCGCCCATGGCGTGCCGGAAATCGCCGCCTGGCTGCGCGGCGAGATTTCCCGCGAGGAGGCGATCGCCCGGGCCAAGACCGTGACCCGCCGCTATGCCAAGCGGCAGCTCACCTGGGCGCGGCGCTTCATGGCCGATTGGAATTGGTTCGAGGATGGGCCTTCGGCGGTCGCTTGGGTCGAGGCCCAGCACATCGGCTAGGTAGAGGCGCGACAGCCTTAGATCGTGACAGTTCTAGATCGTAACTTGGGTGCCGATCTCAACCACCCGGTCGGTCGGCAGCTGGAAGTAGCTGGAGGCGTCGTCCGCCGTCTGGGCCAGGAAGATGAACAGCTTGTCCTGCCACAGCGGCATTTGCGAGCGGGCATCGGGCCGGATCGATCTTCGCGACAGGAAGAACGATGTGGACATGATGTCGAAGGTCCAGCCCAGCTTGCGGGCGATGGCCAGCGCCCGCGGGATGTTCGGCGTCTCCATGAAGCCGAAATGCAGGATCACCCGCATGAAGTTGTCGCCGATCTCGCTGATCTCCACCCGGTCCTGAAGCGACACCCGCGGAACGTCCTCGGTGACCAGGGTGAGGATCACGTTGTTTTCGTGCAGCACCTTGTAGTGCTTCAGGCTGTGCAGCAGGGCGGTCGGCGCGCTGCCGGGCGTTGCGGTGAGGAACACGGCCGTGCCGGGCACGCGATGCGGTGCGCTTTTTTGCAGCTGCTCGATCAGCTCCTCGACCGGCATCTCCATGCGCTGGGTCTTCTCGGCCAGGATGCGGGCGCCGCGCCGCCAGCTCAGCATCACCAGCACCAGGAAACCGCCGATCAGCAGCGGCACCCAGCCGCCTTCGGGGACTTTCAGCATATTGGCGCCGATGAAGGCGAAATCGATCAGCATGAACGGCACCATCAGCACCGCTGCCCACCAGACCGACCAGTTCCACACCCGCCAGATCACGATGAAGGCCATCAGCCCGTCGACGAACATTGTGCCGGAGACAGCCAGGCCGTAAGCATGCGCCAAGCCTTCCGAGGAGCGGAACAGCACCACCAGAAACAGGACGCCCACCAGCAGCAGAGCGCGGATGCGCGGAATGTAGATCTGCCCGGCCTGCGTCTCGGAGGTACGGCGGATCTGGAAGCGCGGCAGAAGCCCGAGTTGCACCGCCTGGCGGGTCAGCGAGAAGGCGCCGGTGATCACCGCCTGAGAGGCGATCACAGTGGCCAGCGTCGCCAGGATGATCATCGGGTAGAGGCCCCAGGAGGGCACCATGCGATAGAACGGGGCGGTGACGGCGGCAGGGTCGGAGAGCACCAGCGCGCCTTGCCCGAAATAGTTCAGCACCAGCGCCGGCAATACGAAGAACAGCCAGGCGGTCTGGATCGGCTTGCGCCCGAAATGGCCGAGATCCGCATAGAGCGCCTCGGCGCCGGTCACCGCCAGGAACACCGCGCCGAGAGTGAGCAGGCCGATAAAGGCGTGCTGGGCGAAGAAGGCGATGGCGTAATACGGGTTGATGGCGAGGAAGACGCTGGGGTCGTCGAAGATATGGATCACCCCGAGCAGCCCCAGACAGCCGAACCACAGCAGCATGATCGGGCCGAAGAAGGCGGCCACCTTGGCCGTGCCGCGCGACTGCACCGCGAACAGCCCGACCAGGATCAGGATGGTGAGCGGGACGACATAGGTCTCCAGCTGCGGCGCGGCGACCTCCAAGCCTTCCACCGCCGAGATCACCGAGATCGCCGGCGTGATCAGCGCATCGCCATAGAACAGCGCCGCGGCGATCATACCGAGCAGCATCACCACATAGCGCATGCTCGATGCCTGGATGGTGCGCAATGCCAGCGCCATCAGCGAGAGCGTGCCGCCTTCGCCCTTATTGTCGGCGCGCAGCAGAATGAGAACGTATTTGACCGTGACGACGAGGATCAGCGCCCAAAGGATCAGCGACAACACGCCCAGCACGTTGAAGCGGGCCACGCTGTCGGTGCCGCCGGCGGTCTGCAGCGCCACCTTGAACGCATAGAGCGGGCTGGTGCCGATATCGCCGTAGACGACGCCCATCGAGCCCAGCGCCAGCATCCAAAATGTCTTTGGGCTTTGCTCGGCTGCGTCGGCGTGGCCGCCATTCTCGGCAGGGGTGTCGTTGGAAGCCTGCGTCATCAAGCGAAGAGTTGGGAGAAAGAGATTTCGTCTGAACTGAAGAAAAAGGCGTCGGTTTCTGCGAACGCTTTCCATTATGGACGAGCACTTTCCCAATAGGCGCATGCGGCGCGCTTGTCTAGCGCTTGGCCAAGTGCCGGTTGGGGACAAGCTGTGAGAAGCCCCCGAAGTCGCGCGATTGGCGGAAACAAAATTGTCAAATTCACCTGCTAAACGTAACTTATGCAAAGCGTTGCGCGGCTTGATGTTACATTCGTTCGTATTTCCGATTGACCCTTTGGGCTTGACTCCCTAGGGTGCGCGCCTCATTTCCAGGTTTTCGCAACGTTATCTGCGGATAATGCCGAGAAAGTTGGAGCGGTGAGGCAAGCCTCGAGGCGAGTCCCGCCGCGTTTCGCACGGTCGAATTTTCAGTTGAGGATGAGATGTCACGCGCAATGACCGGCGCAGAAATGGTGCTTCAGGCTTTGGCCGATCAGGGAGTCGAACATATTTTCGGCTATCCCGGCGGCGCCGTTCTGCCGATTTACGACGAGTTGTTCAAACGGCCTGAGCTGCAGCACATTCTGGTGCGCCACGAGCAGGGCGCCGTGCATGCGGCCGAAGGCTATGCCCGCTCGACCGGCAAGGTCGGCGTGGTGCTCGTCACCTCCGGTCCCGGTGCGACCAACGCGGTCACCGGCCTGACCGACGCTCTGATGGATTCGATTCCGCTGGTCTGCATCACCGGCCAGGTCGCCACCCATCTGATCGGCAACGACGCTTTCCAGGAATGCGACACGGTCGGCATCACCCGTCCGTGCACCAAGCATAATTACCTGGTGAAGGATATCGAGAGCCTGCCGCGCGTTCTGCACGAAGCCTTCTATGTCGCGCGCACCGGCCGTCCCGGCCCGGTCGTCGTCGACATCCCGAAGGACGTTCAGTTCGCCTCCGGCACCTATACCGGCGTCAGCAACTCGCAACATAAGAGCTATCACCCGCAGGTGAAGGGCGATGACGACAAGGTCGCCGAAGCGGTCCGGATGATCGCGGGCGCCAAGAAGCCGATCTTCTATACCGGCGGCGGCGTCATCAATTCCGGCCCCGAGGCTTCTGCTGCCTTGCGGGAGCTGGCGCGGCTGACCGGCTATCCTGTCACCTCCACCCTGATGGGGCTGGGTGCCTATCCGGCTGCCGATCCGCAATGGCTCGGCATGCTCGGCATGCACGGCACCTTCGAGGCCAACAACGCCATGCACGATTGCGATGTCATGGTCTGCGTCGGTGCGCGTTTCGACGACCGCATCACCGGGCGGCTGGACGCTTTCGCGCCGGGCTCGAAGAAGATCCACATCGATATCGACCCGTCCTCGATCAACAAGAATGTCCGGGTCGAGCTGCCGATCATCGGCGATTGCGGCCATGTGCTGAATCAGATGCTGGCCGAGTGGAAGACGCAGAAGCCGAAGATCGATCAGGCCGCGCTGAAGAGCTGGTGGCAGCAGATCGATACGTGGCGCGGGCGTAATTGCCTTGCCTATAAGCAGGGCAAGGACGTGATCATGCCGCAATACGCCATTCAGCGGCTCTATGAGCTGACCAAGGATCGAGACGTCTATTTCACCACGGAAGTCGGCCAGCATCAGATGTGGGCCGCCCAGTTTCTGCACTTCGAGGAGCCCAACCGCTGGATGACCTCTGGCGGCCTCGGCACCATGGGCTATGGCCTGCCGGCTGCGGTCGGCGTCCAGGTCGCCCACCCCGACGCGCTGGTGGTCGACGTTGCCGGCGAAGCCTCGGTGCTGATGACCATGCAGGAGATGTCGACGGCGGCGCAGTACGATCTGCCGATCAAGATCTTCATCCTGAACAACGAATATATGGGCATGGTGCGCCAGTGGCAGGAGCTGCTGCATGGCGGGCGCTACTCCCATAGCTATTCGGAGGCGCTGCCCGATTTCGTCAAGCTGGCCGAGGCCTATCAGGGTGTGGGTCTGCGCTGCGAGAAGCCGGACGAGCTGGATGACGCGATCAAGGAGATGATCGCCATCGACCGTCCCGTCATCTTCGACTGCCGGGTCGATTCCCACGCCAATTGCTTCCCCATGATCCCGAGCGGCGAAGCCCATAACCACATGCTTCTGGGCGATGAGGTGAGCAGCGAGAATATCGACAAGGCGATCTCCGAAAAGGGGAAGATCCTCGTCTAACGGGGATCCGGCAGGGCGGAAATGCGGACTTTACTGACGTTCTTCTTGGGCCTGCGCGCGATCATGCTGATCGGCTCGGTCGGCGCCATCGTGGGCGCGCTTTTGATGTTCCTCCAGGGCGGCTTCTACCTGGCCGAGGCCTGGCATATCGCGCTCGGCACCGGCCACGGCTTCGAGCATGCGTCGGAACGCCAGGTGACGGTGCCGGTGCTGGAGGCGGTCGATGCCTTCCTGTTCGGCCTGGTGCTGGTGATCTTCGCCTATGGCATTGCCATCGGCTTCGTCTTCACCTTGCCGGAAGGCTATGGCGACCGGCTACCGGCCTGGATGAAGGTGGACGGCATCGGCCAGCTCAAGGCCAGCCTGTCGGAAGTCGTCATCGTCGTGCTGATCGTCATGTTCGCCCGCGTGGTGGTGGAATCCGGCGGCGCTTTTACTTACGAGATGCTGGTGCTGCCGGCCTCGATCCTGATGATCGCCATTGCGCTTCGCATGATCGATCTGGGCAGCGGTCATGCGAAGAACGGCAATGGCAAGCTGGCCAAAGCCAAGAACACGGAGAGCGAGTAGCGCCGATGAGCAAGCATCACCGCTATAGTTTTGCCGCCGGGGCGTTGGCCGTATTGCTGCTCGCCGGCAGCGCGGCTCTGGCCCAAGACGCTCAAGACGCCGCAGACGACGCCAAGAAGAGCGGCGCGCCGCCGGTGGCGGCCAATGTGGAGCGCGTGGCGAATATCCAGGCCGCCGCCAAGAAGATCGCGGCCCTACAGGGTAAGGAGGGCGGCGAGGCTGCCGTTGCCGAGGTCAATGCCTGCTATGCGCGGGAATTGAAGGGCGCGACCACGGTCACCCCGGGGATCGAGGGCTGCATGATGCAGGATATCGCCGTCTCGCGCCTGTTTTCGGCGATGGACGACCGCCATACCCCCGAGGAGCGCAAAGAGAAGGGCATTCCGGATCCCCAGCAAGGTCTGCAGGACATGGCGCTGCGCATCCAGAACATGTTCAACCATTTCAATATGCCCGACGGCTCGATCAATCAGTTCGTCGCGCTCGTCGATGAATACGGCATGGAGGTCTACCGCAAGACCCTGATTGCCAACATGCCCGCCGACGCGGTGGAGGATCCAGGCCATGACTAAGCAAGCCATGACTAAGCAAGCCACGACTAAGCAGGCCGCAACGAAGCATCCCGGTTCGGTCTATTCGCTGCAGACCACCGAGCAGCAGCCCGAAACCCACACTATGAGCGTGCTCGTCGACAACGAGCCGGGCGTTCTGGCGCGGGTGATCGGCCTGTTTTCCGGCCGCGGCTACAACATCGAGTCCCTGACTGTGTCGGAGACCGAGCACGAGGCGCATCTCTCCCGTATCACCATCGTCACCACGGGAACGCCCATGGTGATCGAGCAGATCAAATCGCAGTTGGAGCGGCTGGTGCCGGTGCACACCGTCATCGACCTCACGGTCCAGGGCAATGCCGTGGAGCGCGAGCTGGCGCTGGTGAAGGTTGCCGGCAAGGGCGAGAAGCGCGTCGAGGCCTTGCGCCTGGCCGATGCCTTCCGCGCCAAGACCGTCGACACCTCGCTGGATCATTTCGTGTTCGAGATCACCGGCAAGCAATCCAAGATCGAGCAGTTCGTCGCCCTGATGCAGCCGCTCGGGATGGTGGAGGTTGCCCGCACCGGTCTCGCCGCCATCTCGCGGGGCGATAAGCCCATGAATCCTTCATGAATCCATCATGAATCCATCGTGATCCATAACTGATAAATCATAGCCGGGCAGGGGCCTTGGAGGGCCTCGAGGGGCTTTGGGGCACCGCCCTGGGACGCCTATGAGGCTTCCGGGGCGCTGCCAAGTCTGCTAAGGCCCTGCCTAAACAATCACCATCTGAAGAAACGTTTCCAAGGAAGTTCTCCATGCGCGTTTATTACGATCGGGATGCCGATCTCAATCTGATCAAGTCCAAGAATGTTGCGATCATCGGCTATGGCTCCCAAGGCCATGCCCATGCGCTGAACATGCGCGATTCCGGCGTGGAGAACGTGGCCATCGGTCTTCGCCCCGGCTCCTCCTCCGCCGCCAAGGCCGAGAAGGAAGGCTTCAAGGTGATGGATGTTGCCGAAGCCGCCAAATGGGCCGACGTGGTGATGATGCTCACCCCGGACGAGCTGCAGGGCGATATCTGGAACGACAGCCTGAAGGACAACATGAAGGAGGGCTCGGCGCTGTTCTTCGCCCACGGGCTGAACGTCCACTTCAACCTGATCGAGCCGCGCCCCGACATGGATGTCTGCATGGCAGCGCCCAAGGGCCCGGGCCACACCGTGCGCGCCGAATACCAGCGCGGCGCAGGCGTGCCGACCCTGGTCGCCATCGCCCAGGATGCCTCCGGCAACGCCCATGACCTGTCGCTGTCTTATGCCTCCGCCATCGGCGGCGGCCGCGCCGGCATCATCGAGACCACCTTCCGCGAAGAGGTGGAGACCGACCTGTTCGGCGAGCAGGCCGTGCTGTGCGGCGGCGTGGTGGAGCTGATGCGGAGCGGCTTCGAGACCCTGGTCGAGGCGGGCTATGCTCCGGAGATGGCCTATTTCGAATGCGTGCACGAGATGAAGCTGATCGTCGACCTCATCTATGAGGGCGGCATCGCCAACATGAACTACTCCATCTCCAACACCGCCGAATATGGCGAATATGTCTCCGGCCCGCGCGTCGTCACCGCCGAGAGCAAGAAGGCCATGAAGGGCGTGCTGGACGACATCCAGATGGGTAAGTTCGTTCGCGACTGGATGCTGGAGAACAAGGTCAACCAGACCAGCTTCAAGGCGACCCGCGCCAAATGCGAGGACCACCAGATGGAAGAGGTCGGCAAGAAGCTCCGCGGCATGATGCCGTGGATCGCCGAGCGCGCCATGGTGGACAAGTCCAAGAACTAAGGCGCTTGGCAGCTCCCTCCCCCTGGAAGGGGGAGGGCTGGGGTGGGGGTCACTGACCCTACGGCAGGCGGGCTGCTGCTTTTGACCCCCTCCCGGCTTGAAGCGAGCTTCAAGCCGACCTCCCCCTTTCTGGGGGAGGTTTCGCGCAGCCTTCTTCTCCTCTTAAGGCAAAGGCGACATCATACGGCCTGATGGTGAGGGCGCGTCTGCAAGACGCACGTCCTCGACCCATGGGGCCCGAAGCCCAAGAACGGCGTCATGCCCGGCCTTGTGCCGGGCATCCATGAACACGGTGCTCGTTATCGGAACAAGGTGTTCATGGATTGCCGGGACAAGCCCGGCAATGACAATATCCTGTCATGCTCATTGCCCGCCTTGCCAAGATCGTGATGTGCCTTTGTCTGGCGGCGTTCTGCCTGATCGTCGCCTATGACAACGTCGCCGATTACAGCGCCAATTACGGCTTCGTCGGTCATGTCCTCTCCATGGACACGACCTTTCCCGACAATCCCATGCGCGACCGCGCCATCCAAAACGAAGGCATCTGGCGCGCTGCCTATGCCGCTATCATCGTCACCGAGGCGCTGACTGGGCTGCTATTTCTGATCGGCGCCGTCCAGATGGGCCGGGCGCTGCGAAAACCCGCCGCGGCGTTCCACAAAGCCAAGGCGTGGGTCGTCGCCGGCGCCACGCTCGCCTTCCTGCTCTGGTTCTTCGGCTTCATGGTGGTGGGCGGGGAGTATTTCTCCATGTGGCAGTCGGAAACCTGGAACGGCCAGGCCGCCGCCTTTCGCTTCTACGTCACCGTGCTGCTGGTGCTGATCTTCGTGATGATGCGCGACGAGGAGCTTTCTCCCTCCCCCTAGAAGGGGGAGGGCAGGGGTGGGGGTCGGCAACAGTGGCGGGGGCGGCAACAAGCGTGCGGCCTCGGACCGCCTCCCGGCTCGCTGGGCGACCTTCTCTTTCCCTCGTCACCCCCGGGCTTGACCCGGGGGTCCACGCCGTTCCCTTTCGGCCGGTTCGGCGTTTCGGATCCGGAGCTGTGGTTGCCGCCCGGTCACGGCATGACGAAGGAGCGAGGCGGCCGTGTCGAGGCCCGCAACACCCAGGACAAAATGGCCGGTTTCTCCCCCCTTGCGGGTTTCACAATCTGTGCTTATTTTCCGCTTCATCGGGAGGCAACACCGCCTGTCGCAACTTTGACTTAAGGGCATAACGATGCACCGCGATACAGAGCACAAGACGATTGAGACCGGGGCGAAAGAGCCCGGCGTCGTCGCCTGCGCGCTTGCCGCCCTTTCCAAGCTCCTCCTTATCAACCCCTGAGCTCCATAAGTCTCTGCCGAGACGGGCGTTCAGGGGATCGCAAACACCTTCGCGATACGATACTAAACGTCCGCGCGCCTAGATACGCGCCGGCAGGAGCTAAAGGACTATAGGGATGAGTTCGGAACAGGACACACCGGCACGCCGCGAGCAAGACCGGGTATTGATCTTCGACACCACATTGCGGGACGGAGAGCAATGCCCGGGCGCAACCATGACGTTCGAGGAGAAGCTGCAGGTGGCAGAACTCCTCGACGAAATGGGCGTCGACGTGATCGAGGCCGGCTTTCCCATCGCCTCTCAAGGCGATTTCGAAAGCGTGGCCGAGATCGCGCGCCGTTCCCAGAATTCGGTGATCTGCGGCCTGTCACGGGCCCAGATCCCCGATATCGACCGCTGCGCCGAGGCCATCAAGCCCGCGCGCCGCGGCCGTATTCACACCTTCATCGGCACCTCCCCCCTCCACCGCAAATATCAGCTGGGGATGGAGAAGGAGGATGTGCTGGAGAAGGTGCGCCAATCGGTTTCCCGCGCCCGCACCCATACCGACGACGTGGAGTGGTCGGCGATGGACGCGACCCGCACCGAGGAGGATTTCCTCTGCCAGTGCGTTGAGGCGGCGATCAAGGCGGGCGCCACCACCATCAATATCCCCGACACGGTGGGCTATGCCGTGCCGGAAGAGTTCGCCGCGCTGATCCGCACCCTCATCGAGAAGGTGCCGGGCGCCGACGAAGTGATCTTCTCCACCCATTGCCATGACGATCTGGGCCTGGCCGTGGCCAACTCTCTGGCCGGCGTCACCGGCGGCGCGCGCCAGGTGGAATGCACCATCAACGGGCTGGGCGAGCGGGCCGGCAATGCGGCGCTGGAAGAGGTCGTGATGGCGGTTCAGACTCGCTCCGACGTGATGCCGTATTGGACCGGGATCGACACCACCATGCTGACCCGCGCCTCCAAGCTGGTCTCCGCGGTGACCGCCTTTCCGGTGCAGTACAACAAGGCCATCGTCGGGCGGAACGCCTTTGCCCATGAGAGCGGCATTCACCAGGACGGCGTTTTGAAGAACGCCGAGACCTTCGAGATCATGACGCCGGAGAGCGTCGGCTTGAAGGAAAGCTCCTTGGTGATGGGCAAACATTCGGGCCGCCACGCCTTCCGCGAGAAGCTGAAGGAGATGGGCTACGAGCTGGGCGACAATGCCTTTCAGGATGCGTTCGAGCGCTTCAAGGCTTTGGCCGACCGCAAGAAGCTGGTCTATGACGAGGATATCGAGGCGCTGGTCGATCAGGAGATCGCAAGCGCTCATGACCGCATCAAGCTGGTCTCGCTGACGGTGATCGCCGGTACCAGCGGGCCGCAGAAGGCGACCCTGACCCTCGATATCGACGGCAAGCAGACCACCCATGAAGCGCAAGGCGACGGGCCGGTGGATGCCACCTTCGCCGCCATCCGCGCGCTGGTGCCCCATGTGGCCAAGCTGGAACTCTATCAGGTCAGCGCCGTCACCGAAGGCACTGACGCCCAAGCCGAGGTGAGCGTAAGGCTGGAGGAGGATGGCAAGATCGCCACGGGGCGCGGTTCCGACACCGATACGCTGGTGGCTTCGGCCCGCGCCTATGTCAGCGCGCTGAACAAGCTGCTGGCCCGCGATGTCCGCCGCAAGCCGGAGAGCATGATGGCGTCTTAGGCCACGCTGCAAGCTTCAAGAATACAGGGAAGGGCGGTGCCGGAAGGCGCCGCCTTTTTCGTTTCGGCCTGGCCGGCGGAGGCGCCTGGCAAAGCACACAGGCCGGAAACGAAAATGGCGGCCCGGAAACCGGACCGCCATCTCGGTGCGAAAGGGGCGTGCCCTTCCGCAAATCGTCAATCGATCGCGTAAGCGTTAGGCGAGCTCGATATTCGTCGCCTGCTTGCCGCGGCCGCGCGGATCGTCCTCGATCTCGAAGGTCACCTTGTCGCCCTCGTCGACGGAGGGAACGCCGGAGCGCTCGAGCGCGGAGGCATGGACGAAGATGTCCTTCTCGCCGCCTTCCGGGGCGATGAAGCCGAAGCCGCGGGAGTGATTGAAGAATTTAACAGTGCCGTTGATACGGGACATATTGGGAATCCTTTCCCGGTAGTTGGGTCAAATAGCGGGCCACGTGGCAGAGCCATTTGGCGTCTTCAGATCTCGGGAAAGGTCGTGCACGTAATCGGCGCGATAACTTGCCGTCGTCATAAGTCCACGCCCAGCATGGGCGTACCGTCTGGCGGCTATATGGATGGCTCTCGCCGCTTTAGCAAGAGCGATTCGGCTGGTTTCTCGCGCACGTTGTGGTTTTCGGCGGGATTGCGCCGTTCCGGGGAGCAAAATAGTTTTGCGGGCAGGCGGTTTATCCGCTTAAGCGCTCTAGACAGGGCACCGAGCCGGGTGCTAATGGGAGCGCTTCGATTTTGCATCCCCAAACACCGAAGTGGTGACACCCGACAGGGATGCCGGTCGGGCGCATAGCTCAGTTGGTAGAGCAGCTGACTCTTAATCAGCGGGTCCAAGGTTCGAGTCCTTGTGCGCCCACCATTCCCAAAACGTATCGGTAACGAGGCAGGCGGCAGAGCCCGCCGGTGGCATTTGGCGAGCCGTTGATACGGCGTCCCTCCGGCTCTGGACGACCAGCCGCCTTGCTCGCTTTCGATACTTACCGCCCACCCAAACGCTGGTCCGCTGCCCGCCCGCCGCAACGCGAGCCATCGCGGGCCGTCTGCCAAGAATGATCACACGGATAGATGCTTACTGAGCCTCCGTACCCATAGAGAATCGTCGGGAGGCGTTGCTCCTCCAGGCGCTGGATCGCCACCGCGCGCTGCTCATTGGTAAGCACCGTGAAGTTGCAGCCGGGCTCACCGTTCATGCAGACCTCGAGGTTCGCGCGTGAGCTATCTCTGAGCGTATCCACATTCTCGCATTGCTTGTCGGCATTGTTGCGGGAGTAGGCACCGCCGGAATACGTTACCCAATCGCAGGCATGGCCGTCGCGGACTAGGACCTCTGCGATATCTCGGCCGCCGACGAAACACTGAGCCACGATCCGGTCGCCGCTGGTCGGGCTTGAGCGTCGATCACAAGGCGTCCCGTCACCCACCTGCACACACTTGACCGTGCGCTCTTCGACCAACCGGCTTAGAGCTGCTGTCGCGGCATCGCCGGCGGGTGTGCCAAGCTCCGGGGCATTGATGCCGCAAAGCTGGATTTTCGTACACTTATCTTCATCGCACACATGGAACGTGTAGCCGTCGCTGACCTTTCCGGGGGAGCCGACGAACTCTGCCGCTGCCGTTGGCGAGATGGCCAAAGCGAGCAAGCTGATAATGAGAAGGTGGCGCATCGCTTGAGCCCACGACGAAGGGAGGGGGTGGTGTTGTTTAACAAGGGGCAATCTTGGGTTGAATATTGCTGTCGGTTTAGTGTGTGGGAACCGTTAAGGCTTGTCGCGCGCACCAGTCGAACACCAGATACCCACGTTATAGTCAGCGAAGAGGTCTGCGCCGATATTGTCCAAGGTTCGAGTCCTTGTGCGCCCACCACTTCTCTCAGAACAGTTTTAGCCGCTGGGACATCCGCTTCCATTCGCGTAAGCGCGGTGTCGGCCCGGCGGCTTGCCGGTTCGCAACCGAATGGATCAGCAAGGCCAGGGCGGCATTCAGGCCCAGGATCGATTCCAGAAACAGCCCGGTTGCCGACGGCGCATTGAGCACGGCGTCCGTCACCTCATGCGCCCAATGGCAATATTCGTCCGTGACGACGACGACGCTGCGGCCTTGCTCCTTGGCCAAGGCGGCCAGCGTTTGGCACTCGGCCGCGTAGGGCACCACATCGATCAGCAAGAGACAGCTGGTCTTGTCCCGGGCCGGCTCGATCCATTCCGACAGCATGCTGTCATGCGCCGACAGGAAGCGCACATGGCTGCGCGCAAGCCCCAGGCGCCGGGCGCTATCCTCGGCAAGCCCGCGCACGGTCTGAAACCCGGTCACGTACACCTCGTCCGCGTCCGACAGACGGCGCTCGGCCGCTTTGAACGCCGCGCCGTCGAGCTGATCGTAGACCGACTGGAGCGCGCGCATTTCCAAGGCCAGCTGATCGCGCCAGGCCGGCGACAGGTCGTCTCCCTTGTGCCGCAGCACCTCGCCGGAGATCGAATAACGCTGGCGGAGCAGGGATTTGAACTCCTTCATGCCGGCGCATCCGAACCTTCGTAACATGCGCCCGACAGTAATCTCCGCCGTACCAGTTTTTTGCGAGATGGATTTCCCAGTCTCGAACGACATCGTGTCGACATTCAGGAGTAAATATTGTGCAATCTTCGCCTCCTGCTTAGGCAATGCGGCGAGTCCTGCTTCAATCTTACTCAAGAGATCATCGAGAGAGACCTCGGAATAGGAGGCAAATCCCTGAGACATCGGAGATAACCTTGATGACAGAAAAATATCTTTTGACTGAAACGACAGTAGACAATCAACATAAGGAAGCAAGAACAAACGCACCGACCATTGCAGAGGACAAAGACCCATGACCCGCACCTTCGCCCGTGCCGCGCTCGTCTTCCTTCTCGGGCTCAGCCCCTTCAGTTCCACGGCCGCCTCGGCCGAAGAGGAGCTCCACATCTACAATTGGGGCGACTACATCAATCCGGCGGTTCTGGAGAAATTCACCGACGAGACCGGGATCAAAGTGACCCTCGACACCTATGGGTCGAATGAGGAGATGCTGGCCAAGATCCAGGCCGGCGCGACCGGCTACGACATCGTCTTCCCGTCGGTGCATATGCACGACATCATGTTCAAGCTCGGCCTGCTCGCGAAGACCGATATCGGCGAGCATCCCGATTTCAAGAACATCGATCCCCAATTCATCCGCGCCAAGACCGATCCCGACGCAGCGTATTGTCTGCCCTATGCCTGGGGAAATGTCGGCATCGTCTACAACAAGGCCGAGGCCGGCGAGATCAAGGGCTGGAAGGATTTCTTCGCCCTGGCCGACAAGGGAAAGAAGGTCATTCTGCTTGACGATCTGCGCGAGACCATCGGCATCGGCCATATCATGAACGGCACCTCGGTGAATTCCACCGATGAGGAAGAGGTCGCCGCCGCGGCCCAGTATGTCATCGACCATGCCGACGCCGTCTCGGCCTTCTCCTACGACTCCATTCCGCTGGTGACCTCCGGCGATGTCGCCGCCGCCCATTGGTATGTCGGGGCCAATATCTTCGTCGCCAAGAATCCGGACATTCTCGCCTATGTCATCCCGGAGGAGGGTGCGACCATGTATCAGGAAGATATGTGCGTGCTGAAATCGGCGCCCAATTACGACAACGCCGTCAAGTTCCTGGAATTCTATCTGAAGCCGGAGATCGCGGCGCTGAACGTCGAGCAGCAGATGAACGGCACGCCCAACGTTCCCGCTCAGGATCTCATCCCCGAAGAGATCGCCGACAACGAGACGATCTATCCCGACCAGGAGACGATGGACAAGCTGCAGATCTTCGAGGATCTCGGCCGCGATCTTCAGCTCTACAACCGGGAATGGACGCGCATCAAAACCGCCCAGTAAGAAGATCGATACTCGGCTCTACCTCGGATTTGCGTTCTATGTCTGCGTCTGCTGCTCCACTTGAAATCGTCGCGGCCAGCAAGTCGTTTCGAACGCCCGAAGGTGGCACGGTAACGGCGCTGGACAACGTCAGCGTCAGGTTGGGGGGATCGGAATTCGTCACCCTTCTCGGTCCCTCCGGCTGCGGCAAGACAACCCTTCTGCGCACCATCAGCGGGTTCGAATCCCTCGATAGCGGCGATATCGTCATCTACGGCCGGAACGTCACCGACTGGCCCGCCCATAAGCGGCCCGTCAACACGGTGTTCCAGACCTACGCGCTATTCGCCCATATGAGCGTGGGCCGGAATGTCGGCTACGCGCTGGAGATCGCCGGACAGAACCAGCGGACGATACGCTCTCAGGTGGGCGAGATGCTGGAGCTGGTCGGTCTCACGGGGCTGGAGAACCGCAGTATCTCGCAATTGTCGGGCGGGCAGCGGCAGCGCGTCGCCCTGGCGCGCGCGCTGGCCGCAAAGCCCCAGCTTCTGCTGCTGGACGAGCCGCTATCCGCGCTCGACAAGAATCTCCGCCAGAAGATGCAGCACGAGCTGAAGACCATTCAGCAGGAGCTTGGTATCGGCTTCGTCTTCGTGACCCACGATCAAGACGAAGCCCTCACCATGTCGGATCGCGTGGCGGTTCTGGCGCACGGCCAAATCCAACAGATCGGCGCGCCGGAGGATTTGTATAAGCGTCCGGCCAATCTGTTCACCGCCGATTTTCTCGGCGAGAGCAATCTGATCCCGGTCGAGGCGGCGGGCGGCACGGCGCATCTCGGCGACGGCCAGCATTTTCCCTATAGCGGCCTGGAGGGGAGGGGCACGTTGATGCTGCGCCCCGAAGAGCTGAGCCGCGCCGCTGGCGATGGCCCGGCACTGGCCTTTCCCGGACGCGTGAGCGCCCGCTACTACACGGGCAAGGATTATCAGCTCGAGCTTGCCAGCGAGACGTTTGGCGCGCTGCAAGCCTCTTTGCGCGACGATGGCGCCGTGCCTGCCATCGGCGAGGCGGTCACGCTCTACTCAAGTCTCCAGAACCTGCATGTGATCGACGAGGTCGTGGCATGAAGCCCATGCGACGGCGAACGCTCAGCCTGCTGGGGCTGCTCGGGCTGCCGACGGCCTTCCTGCTCTTTTTCTTCTTCTGTCCGCTGATCATCATGGCGGTCTACAGCTTCCTCACGCCCGGCCTTTACGGCGGCGTCGAATGGACGTTCTTCGATCTCAATTACGGCCGCATTCTCGGCTGGGCCGACACCAAGTACGAACGCTTCGACCCGGTCTATCTGGAGATCTTCCTGCGCTCGTTGCGGCTTGCGGCGCTGACCGTGCTCACCTCGCTCATCGTGAGCTATCCGACCGCCTTTTGGATCAGCCGCATGACGCCGGCGAGGAGAACCTTCGCCATCTTCCTGGTGACGCTGCCCTTCTTTGTCAGCCTCATCGTCCGGCTGTTTGCCTGGGTGCTGATCCTGCGCCCGACCGGCTTCCTCAATCAGGGGCTGATGGGGATTGGCGCGACCTCCGAGCCGATCGAATTTCTCTATACCGATTTCGCGGTGATCGTGGGCATGACCTATGTGTTCATCCCCTTCATGTTCCTGCCCCTCTATGCCTCGATCGAGAAGCTGGACGTCGATCAGCTCGAGGCCTCGTCGGATCTTGGAGCGACGCGCTTCCAGACCTTCCGGAAAGTGATCCTTCCGGCCACGCTCCCCGGCATTGTCGGCGGTTCGGTGCTGACCTTCATCCCCGCGCTCGGCAACTTCATCGTGCCTTCGGTGCTCGGCGGCGCCAAGGTCGTGATGATCGGAAATCTCATCGAACAGCAATTTCTGTCGGCCCGGAATTGGCCCTTCGGCTCCGCCTTGGCGATGATGGTGATGGCCGCCGTCTTGCTGCTCCTGTTGCTGCAGCTGCGGCTGGTGAAGGGAAGAGGGGAGGCGCTATGAGGCTCTCGCGCCTTCTGACGGTCTACGGCATCGCCTTCTTCGTGTTCGTTTACGCGCCGATCCTGCTCGTCGTGCTGTTCTCGTTCAATGCCAACCCGGTCAACATGATGATCTGGGACGGGTTCACGCTGGACTGGTACCGGCTGATCTTCGGCATGGAGACCGAGGTCACCAAGAGCAGCACCTATGTCGATTCCACCCCGCAACTCTACGCGGCGGTGCGCACCAGTCTCATCGTCGCGCTGTCGACCACGGCCATCTCGACCCTCTTCGGCACGGCGTTGGCGCTTGCGGTGGCGCGCTATCGCTTCCGTCTGGCCGGCCTCTACCGGGCGCTTCTGCTGGTGCCGATGATCATGCCCGACATCGTGCTGGGCATCGCGCTGCTGATCTTCTTCATCACCATCGGCATGAACCTGTCGGTGCTCACCATCATTGTCGGGCAATGCACCTTCCTGATCTCCTACGTCTTCGTCACGGTCTCCGCCCGCTTGGCGCAGCTGGACAGCTCGATCGAGGAGGCTTCGGCGGATCTTGGGGCGAGCCCGCTGCAAACCTTCCGCAAGGTGACCTTGCCCACCATCGCGCCGGGCGTTTTCGGTGGGGCGCTGCTTGCCTTCATCATCTCGATGGACGACCTCGTGATCACCTATTTCATCGCCGGAGCGGGCCGCACGACGCTGCCGATCCATATCTGGGGGATGCTTCGCCGGGGGATTAAACCGGAGATCAACGCAATCGCCACGCTGATGCTCCTCTTCACCATCGCCGTTGCAAGCATCGGCCTCTACATCAGATCGAGACGGAAGTGATGACAACGCCAAAGCCCCGCGCCCGCGACCTCGGCATCGATATGCCGGGCAAGCCGGGCCCTCTGAATGCCGTGACCGATGTGCCGGGCGTGGAGGTCGGCACCGTGGAGCTGCTTTCCTCCCGCGACCCCGCGCTTATGACCCGCGGCATCCAGGTGCAGACCGGCGTGACCGCCATCCTGCCCCGCGGCCGCGACTCCGAGCCGAAGCCCGTCTGGGCCGGACAGTTCAGCCTCAACGGCAATGGCGAGATGACCGGAACCCATTGGGTGCGCGACGGCGGCTGGTTCTGCGGGCCGATTGTGATCACCAACACCCATTCCGTCGGTCCGGCGCATGCGGCGGCGGTGCGGTGGATGGTGGAGACCTATGGCGATGTCTGGGAGAACAATCACCTTTGGGCGATGCCGGTGGTCGCCGAAACCTATGACGGCGTTCTGAACGACATCAACGGCCTGCATGTCACCGAGGCCCATGTCCGCAAGGCTTTGGACGCCGCCAAGCGGGGGGCGGTCCCGGAGGGCAATACCGGAGGTGGGGCCGGAATGATCTGCTACGAGTTCAAGGGCGGCACCGGCACTGCCTCCCGCAGGATCGACGCTGGCGGCGGCAGCTTCACGCTTGGCGCATTGGTGCAAGCCAATCACGGCATGCGGCCCTGGTTCAGGGTCGCCGGCAAGGCGATCGGGCGGCGCATGACCGAGGATCGCATTCCCGGCATGTCGGCCGAGCGCGGCTCCATCATCGTCATCCTGGCCACCGATCTGCCGCTCGCCCCCGGCCAATTGGAGCGGCTGGCTCGGCGCGCCTCGATCGGGATTGGCCGGGCCGGCAGCCCCGGCGGCAACAATTCCGGCGATATCTTCCTCGCCTTCTCCACGGCAAACGAGATGAAGCTCCCGCAGCTCTCGGGCCCATGGCGGCAGATGACGATGATCAACGACGAATTGCTGGATCCGGTCTATCTCGCCGCCGTGGAGGCCGTGGACGAAGCCGTGCTGAATGCGCTTTGTGCCGCTGAAGACGTTCCCCTGGCGCGTCCCCCGAAGGGCGTCTGCAAGGCGATCGATCTGGACCAGCTCAAGCAGGTTCTTGCCACGGAAGGGTGACGCGCAGTCGCGAGCCTCCTCAGCTTCCCGAGCCCGGGCAGGGCAGGCGTCAGGCGCTCAGTCCGTCGGGCAAAGATAGGCGGAAGTCAGCCCGCCATCCACGACGACGGATTGGCCGGTGACGAAGCTCGCCTCGTCCGAGCAGAGATAGAGCGCCGTATCGGCGATCTCGCGCGGCTCCGCCAGCCGCCCCATGGGCATGTGCTGACGGCGCACCGCGAAGCCCTCTTCGTCCTTGACCATCTGATCGCCCATCGCCGTGCGGGTCACTCCCGGCAAGATGCTATTGGCGCGGATGCCCTTCCTGGCATAGGCGACGGCGATCTCCCGGGTCATGGCGACCACGCCTCCCTTGGAAGCGGTGTAGGCGATCTGTGAAGGCGTGGACCCGACCAGGGCGACGATGGAGGCGGTGTTGAGGATCACCCCGCCATTCCGGCGCAGCAGGGCAGGGATGCCGAGATTGCAGCACAGGAACACGCCGGTGAGATTGACCGCAATGGTCTTCGACCAGGCCTCAAGGCTGGTGTCGCAGATATCCTTGTCGCCGGGATCGACCACGGCCGCATTGTTGAACAGGATGTCGATGCCGCCGAAATGGCGCTCCGTTTCCCTGTACATCGCAGCGATGCTCTCCGCATCGGATACATCGACGGCAATGGGCAGCGCCTTGCCGCCAGCCTGGTCGATCGCATCGGCGGTGGCCCAGGCATTCTCCAGATTGATATCGGCTACGGCAACGGCGCAGCCCTGTTCGGCGAAGCGTAAGGCCGCCGTCTTGCCAATCCCGTTCGCGGCGCCGGTGATCACCGCGATCTTGTCGTTCAGCCGTCCGGTCATGGCGCTCATGCCTCCTGTTTCGCCGGTGCATCCGCTGACGTTTCGTCCGCGGCGGATTTGCGTTTCAGCTTCCATTGCCGGAACAGATCTTCGAACTCCTCGCCGCCAAGCAACCCTTCGCGCCGGAACGACATCACCAGCACGATGATGGCGCCGAGGAAGAAGCCGGTGAGACCGAACATCGCCGGCAGGTCGATGCCGGCGATCACCGGGCCGCTTTCCAGGCTCCGGGTGAGCTCCGAGCCGATGGAGATCACCAGGGTGCCGCAAAGCGCGCCGCTGACGCTCCGCATGCCGCCGAGCAGCAGCATCGCCATGATCAGGAAGGTCTGATTGAAATAGAAGCTCGAGGGGGCAATGGTGCCGAGATAGGTGGCGAGCAGGATGCCCGCCATGCCCATGACGATGCCGCTTAAGGTCCAGGCCAAAAGGCGCAGCCGTTCCACCGGAACGCCCATTGCCCGCGCGGCAAGAAGATTGTCGCTGGCGGCGCGGAGCTGAACCCCATACGGCGAATCCCGAAACAGCTTGGCGATCAGCAGCGCGATGATCGCCGCGCCAAGCCCCCAATACAGGTTGGAGATCGACGGGATGCCGTAGAAGGCGCGCGGCCCGCGGAACAGCTCGATCCAATTGGTGAAGATCACATGCACGATCACCAGGAAGGCCAGCGTGGCGATCTCCGCTGCGACGCCGCCAAGCCGGCTGATGGCGAGGCCGACGATATAGGCGATCACCCCGGTGAGCACGAGAGCGATGAGGATCGACGGCACGGCGCCCAGATGCACCGCCGCGAGCCCGAACGGCGCATCGGGAATCAGCAGCCGCTTCAGAGCCAGCGGCGTCATCAGGATCGCGACCGAATAGGCGGCAATCCCTTGGAATGCCGCATGGCCGAAGCTCGCATGCCCCGTGCCGCCCATATAGATCTGCAGGGCGAACACCGCGGTTAGATTGATGAAGAAGATATAGGCGACCCGGATTTGATAGGGCTCGCCGATGCTCATCACCAGGCCGGCGATGGCGATGAGCAGACAGATCGGCGCCAGCGACCTGAGAAGCGTTGCGCTGACCAGTCCCATTACTCCTTGTCCCCCAATTCGACGCGCTTGCCGAGAAGCCCGGTGGGGCGCCAGATCAGAACGGCGCCGACGAGCAGAAAGACGATCGCATCGCGGAAGCCCGCGACCTCACTGGGGAGCGTTGCCTGCAGCAGCACTTCCAGCATACCGAGGCTGAGACCGCCGACGGCGGCGCCCAGCAGCGAGCCGAAGCCGCCGAGAACGCAAGCCACGAAGGCCTTCAGCACCGGGCTGAACCCCATCATCGGATCGACCGCGCCGCGCCGCGCCAAAATGAACACCGCCGCCAGCCCGGCCAAAAAGCCGGAAACGGCGAAGGCACCGAGGATGACCCGGTCGGCCTTGATGCCCATCAGCCGGACCACGGTGAAATCCTTGGCCGCGGCCCGCATGGCGAGACCGAGATTGGTCTTGGTGAGCAGCAGGATCAGCCCCGTGGCGGCAACCACCGTGCAGCTGGTCTCCAGCACCTGCACCATGGGAAGATGCAGGCCGGCGATCTGAATGGTGCCTTGCATCCAATCGGGGATCGGCACCGGCTTGGGCCGCGTGGCGACGAAGATCAGCAACGCGTTCTGCACCACGATACTGACGCCGAAGGCGGTCAGCAGCCCGGTGGTCTCCGGCGCGTTGCGCACCGGCCGGAAGGCGACGCGCTCGAACAGGATCGCCGCCCCCGTCGCGGCAAGCACGCAGATCGGCAGCAGATAAATCGGATCGGACACGAACCAGGCCGCCGAGAACAGCATGGCATAGCCGCCCAAAGTGATGAGCTCGCCATGGGCGAAGTTGACCAAGTTCATGATGCTGAAGACGATCGCAAGACCGAGTGCGAGCAGCGCGTATTCCCCGCCGACACTCAGCGCATTGATGGTCTGCTGAACGAAATATTCCATGATGTTTCCAGTTGAGAGGCACTCGACGTGGCTTGCGCAGCTTAGTCGACGCCGGTTCCCAGATACGCTTCCATAAGACGGTCGGACGAGGCGAGTTCGCTCGCCGCGCCTTCGAAGACCAGCTTGCCGCTTGCCAGCACATAGGCGCGGTCGGCGAAGGCCAGTGCCTCGGTGGCGTTCTGCTCGACCACGAGCATGGTCAGCCCCGATTGCTTCAGCTCCACGATATGCTCGAAGATCCGCTCCACCACGCGCGGCGCCAGACCCAAAGAGGGCTCGTCGAGCATCAGCATGCGCGGCCGCGACATCAGCGAGCGGGCGATCGCCAGCATCTGCTGCTCGCCGCCGGAGAGCGTCGTGGCGGTCTGGTGATAGCGCTCCCGCAGGATCGGGAACATCTCGAGATAGGTTTCCAGCGTCTCTTCCACCGCCGCGCGATCGCTTTGCGTGCTGGCGCCGAGGCGCAGGTTTTCCGCCACCGAGAGCCCGGCGAAAACCCGGCGGCCTTCCGGCGTCAGGGTGAGGCCCTTGCGCACGATGCTCTCGACCGGGGTGCGGGTGATATCCTCGCCGTCGAAGCCGACCGAGCCGGAGCTCACCGGAATGATGCCGACGATGGAGGAAACCAGCGACGTCTTGCCGGCGCCATTGGGGCCGAGCAGGGCGACGATTTCGCCCTGCTCGACCGTGGCGCTGACGTTCCGCACGGCCTGGATCGGACCGTAGCTGACCGAAACGTCTGTCAGTTGCAGCATCTAAGGCGCCGCGACGTAGTCGGGCTTGATCGGCTCGATCATCGAGAACTTGCCGTCCTTGATCTCCATCACCGACATGCCCTTCAGCGGAATGCCCTTGCGGTCCTTATAGGTGATGCTGTCGGTGGTGATGCCCTCGATGCCGTCGAGCTCCTTGATGGCGGCATTGACCTTGGCGGGCTCGGCCGATTTGGCGTTCTCGATGGCGTCGGCCAACACGGTCACGGCGTCGCCGCCGAGGCCGAAGAAGATGTTCTGCACCTTATAACCGCGCTTCTCGCAGTCGGCATAGAACTCCGCCAGAGGTGAGCCTTCCGCCGGGAAACCGTGGGTGACGAAGTGCAGGAGCTTGCCGCCCTTGCCGGAGATCTCCAGCACACCCGGATCGTCCGGTCCGTCGGTGCTGTAGACCGGGATATCGAGACCGGCCGCATCGAGCTGGCGCGGAAGCACGCCGGCTTCCGGAACGATCAGACCGCCGAAGATCATGTCGGGCTTGGGATCCATCGCCTGGATCTCGGCGATCTGGGCGCTGTAATCCGACAGACCGGAATTATAGTTGATGCGGCCGAGGACCTTGCCGCCTAGATGTTCGAAGGCGTCGGCGAAATATTCCGGCGTCATCAGCGAGTAGCTGCCCACATCGTGGGAGATCATAAGCACCGCCGTCTTCATGCCCTGGCTCCAGGCGTATTGCGCGGCGGCCGAGGCAGACGCGTTGTCGCCATAGGGAACCAGATAGCCGTTCGTGGGCATGGCCAGCGGAAAGGCCGGCTGGGTGCCGCCGACCGAAAGCACCGGCGTGCTGGTGGCCGCGGCCAGGGTGGCGATCGGAATCGAGGTGTCGTCGGTGGGCGGGGAAAGGATGGCCGCCGCGCCCATATCCAGCAATTCCTGGCCCACGGTGGCGGACAGAGCGCTGTCGCTCTTCATGTCACGCAGCTCCAGCTTCAGCTTGCGCCCGCCGAGCACGCCGCCGGCATCGTTGATCTGGTCGATGCGGCATTGCACGCCGTCGGGGCTATCGTAAGGCGCCAGCGCGCCGGTGACCGCGGCGGCATAGCCGATCACGATATCGTCTTTGTCTTCGGCCAAGGCCGGGGTGATTGTGGCCGTGGTAAGCAGCGCGGCAGCGAAGGCAGACCCCGCCTTGCGTCGGAATGTTTTCGGATTGCGTTGGATGGTCATGTCGGTTTCCTATTCTGTCCTTTCCTGAGTGCGGCGTTCGGTTGAGCGCAAAAGACGACAGGCCATGCCCAAGTGTGGGGCCCATGGCTTGGCGAAGACGTACGCAAATCTCCTTTTGGCTTGCCCCCCTTGGACAAGCGGCTGCGGTCTAGCTGACCGATGCTTTCTTGCCGAGATAGACTTCGATGACATGCGGGTCCTGCCGGACCTCGGCCGGTGTCCCGCTCGCGATGAGCTCACCCATATTCATCACGTAGATCCGCTCGCTGACGCGCATGATGAATTTGAGGTCGTGATCGATGACGATGACGCCGCATCCGAACTCGTCCCGGATGGACTGCACGGATTCGATCAGCGCCAAGGATTCCTGTTCGTTCATGCCGGCCGCCGGTTCGTCCAACAGCAGGATGTCCGGCGCGAGGGCGAGTGCCCGGGCGATCTCCAGGCGCCGCTGCTGGCCGTAGGGCAGGGTGCTGGCCTTGCGCTGGGCGTCATCGGTCAATCCGAGCATCGCCATGATCTCGTCGATGCTGTGGTCGCGCCGCTTGTCGGCCCGGTCGCGCAAATAGCTGGTATGGGCGACTTCGACATTCTGGCGCGCGGTCAGGCGCCCGAAGACGCGGATGTTCTGAAACGTGCGTGCGATGCCGGCGATGGCGCGGGCCGATAGCCCCGCCTGGTTCAGCGAGACGCCGCCAAGAGATACGCTGCCCTCGTCGGGCGTCAGCGCGCCGGAGATCAGGTTCATCAGCGTGGTCTTGCCTGCGCCGTTCGGACCGATCAGGCCGACGATTTCGCCCACCGCGCAGGTGAGCGAGACATCTCTCACCGCGTAGACGCCGCCGAAATGCTTGGAGATGCCGTCGACCACCAAGGCTGGCGCGAAATCGACGTGTGTTCCTGCCGGCGTTG
This sequence comes from Methyloligella sp. GL2, assembly GCF_013341275.1. GTDB lineage: Bacteria > Pseudomonadota > Alphaproteobacteria > Rhizobiales > Methyloligellaceae > Methyloligella. The sequence goes on along the minus strand of NZ_CP054476.1, from coordinate 2,358,417 downwards.
CAGTGGAGGCAGCTTGGGAAGACGTGGCCAAGGATAAACCCGATCGCGTTGTTACTGGGTGTAGACGCTATGGTCTATAGATCAGACCAAAACACAGGGCATGTCAACTGCCGGAGATCGCAGTTTCTGCTCAAACTTCTGGCGTGGCCTGACTGATTATTGCGCGTTTGGACATCTGTAAAAACCTTTAGTTGTGAGTGAGTTCAACGGGTAGAGTGAGAATTGAAAAGGCGCGAGAGAGTGCCGCCGCCATACGGCCAAACGATGCATTGACTTCGCGAAATCAATGGTATGTTATCTAACCCATAAGGGCGGGACTCGGCTGGACTTTTCGTGGTTTCGGTCGGCCCCCTCCGGGGGCTTTGGCCCTCTCGATTTCTCTCTCAACCGATTTCTTCAGCCGAGCATGAGACACAGCAAACCCGACACCAGCCTCCATGCCCGCATGTGGGCGAAGCCGGCCGATAGGCGGGCACAATGATGTTTACCGACAGAGTTGCCATCGTGACCGGCGGTGGCGGGGGAATCGGCTTGGCCGTCGCCCGCGATCTTCTCGCTGAAGGCGCGCGCGTCGGCGTCATCGACATCAAGCCGATGCCCGCCGAGTTGGAGGCTTATGGCGACCGGCTGCACTATGGCTGCATCGATCTGAGCGAGCCGGACGAGGTTACCGCTTTCATCGATCAGGTGGCGGCCGAGTTCGGCCCCCCGAACCATCTGGCCAATGTGGCGGGTATCGCCATGTGGGGGCGGGACGGCTCGGTCGTCGATATGCCGCTGGAGCATTACCGCAAGACTCTTGCGGTGAATTTGGACGGGCTGATCGCCGTGGTGCGGGCAGTGGTCCCGCATATGCGCAAGACCTCGCCGCGCTCCATGGTGCATGTCTCCAGCGTGGTCGGCTTGCGCACCGCCGATAACATCATGAAGGACGGGCCGCTCGACGCCTATCAGATCTCCAAGGCGGCGGTGAACTCGCTATCGCGCAGCCTGGCGGTGGATCTGGGCAGGGAAGGCATCCGCTCCAACACCGTCTGCCCCGGCTCGATCTGGACGCCGATGACCGACGGGATCTATGCCGACGAGGCGCGGGTTCAGGCCATGTCCGACCGCACCCCCATCGGACGCGTCGGACTGCCGGAAGACATCTCGGCTGCCTGCCTCTTCCTGCTCTCCGACAAGGCCTCCTTCATCACCGGCGTCGACCTGCCCGTCGATGGCGGGCTGCTGGCCAAACTCGTTTAACTGGCAAAATCCGTCTAACTGGAAAACATTTTGGAACACCAAACTGCGTCTTCTCCGCTCCGCTACGATTCCGATCTGGATATGAGTTTTCGGCGGGGGAGCCCGTCCGAACTGGAACGCTCGACCCATGCGGTGGCGATCGAGGCGATCGAGGAGGGACGGTTCGACGATGCCGCCGCGCTTGCCGCTTACGTCATCGAGGAGGGCACCGAACCGCAGGAGGTGTATGTCGCCTGGGTCGAGGCGATCCCCGAGTTTCTGATCCGCAACGGCGTGCCGCGAGAAGCTGTCGAAGCCGAGATCGCGCGCATCACGGCGCTGCTTTCTCCGGACGAAGATAATCCTCTCGACTTCGAGCCCGGCTGGGACCGCTATAAAGAGCTGATTGCCGAGGCGGTTGCCTGCTGCGAGAAAAAAGACAAACCCGGGGCCATTGCCGCCATCGAGGCCGCCGCGCTGCATTGGCGCGAGGACCACGACCGCAAATGCGATTGGGTCTGCGAGCTGCTCGGCTTTCTCGCCAAGACGCTCGGGCAAGAGCGGGTGGTCGAGTTCTGGGATGAAGGCATGGCGATCTGGTACGGCAATTACAGCCGCTTCGCCCCCGACAACCAGGATTGGTCGCTCTCGCACCGGCAATTGGTCGATATGGCGATCTTCGCGTTGCGCGGTCATATGCCGGGGCCGAAGCGCGGCGGCGACATCACCTATCGCGACGAGGGCGACTGCATCGCCGTGGAGTTCGCCCCCTGCGGCTCCGGCGGCCGCACCTTCGACACCGCCCCCGACGGCACCCCGCCGCGCTTCGAGCCGCCCTACGGTCACGCTTTGGTCGAGGGCAAGCACGACTGGGCCTGGAACCTGGAAGGCGTTTGCCTGTACTGCACCCATTGCTGCCGGCTCGGCCAGCAGAAGGCCATCGAGGCCATGGGCTATCCGGCCCGCGTGGTCAGCCCGCCGGTCTGGCCGCGCGACCGGGAGAAATCGGTCTGCACCTGGCGCTTTTACAAGCACCCGGATTTGATTCCGGACGAGGCGTTTTTGGAAGTGGGCGCAACGCCGCCTGCGCGCAGGGGAGAGGGCGGCAACAAGCCATGAGAATCAAGTCATGAGAATTCTGGCCGTCGGCAGCGCCTATCATATGGAGGAGTTCGAGGCCGGCACTATCGGCAGCACCGTCACCGAATGCGGCGGCAAGCTCGCCTGGCGCCACCGGCGGCTCGGCGATCCGCTGCCGCCCTCATCGGAAGGCTATGACGGGCTCATCGTCTTCGGCGGCGAGATGAGCGTCAACGACGAGACCTACCGGCGCTATTTCGACGAACTCAAGGCGCTGGTGCGCGAATTTCACGCCGCGGGAAAACCGATCCTCGGCTCCTGCCTCGGCGCCCAGATTGTTGCTCATGCCTATGGCGCCAAGATCCGGCGCCTGGGATTCTTCGAATGCGGCTTCACCCGGCTGGAGGCAACCCATGAGGCGGCGGGCGACGCGCTGCTCGGCGGGATCGATGAGCCGGTCTGGCTGTACGAGATGCACGAGGATACGTTCGACTTGCCCGACGGCGCGGTGCATCTGCTGTCGGGGCGCACGGTCCCCAATCAGGCCTTCCGCCTCGGCGAGCGGACCTACGGCTTCCAATGCCATTTCGAGGTCACGCCGAGAATCGTGGAGAGCTGGAACGATCGGGTCTTAAGCGAGGATCCGGCCTTCTTCGAACGGCTCGGGCGCAACAACCCTCTGCCGCGCCACACGGCGGATTTCGAGACCTATCAGCAGCCGCAGGAAGCCTTCTCCAAAACCATCATGCGGCGCTGGATGGCGCTTGTCGCCGAAAGCGCCGGCGAACAGATCTCGCCCACGCCTTGAGCCGTCTTAAGGCTTCGTGGCGGCGGGAATGCGCGGCCACTCTTCGGCCAGGGCCTGTTGCAGCAGCGCCGTCAGATCCTCCACGATGATCTCCATCATCTCTCGGCCATCCTCGGGGCTGGCTTCGCTGGGGCGGCCGACCGCGCCGGTCGGCGTGGTGCGCGGCATCGGATATTGGAACACCAGGCCGGGGGTGACGTCCTCCACGTCCTCGGCCTTGTCGGGACGCACCATGTCGGGCGCTGCATGCATCAGCAAAGAGGTCTCGCCGCGATTGGCGTGAAAATCCTCCGCGTCCCGGAAATACAGCTCGCCGACGCGCTTGGAGATGGTCCAAATATCCACGCTGCGGAATCGGATCTCCGGCTGCTCGTAGCGGAGCTTCAAAATCGCGCTGCCGATGCACGGTCCGTTGGTGGCGTGGCCGGAAAGATAGATCAGCCGCTTGATGCCGGAGCGGATCGCCCAGCGCGAGACGTCCAGGATCAATGCCGTCAGGGTTTCCGGCTCCACCGACAAGGTGCCGGGCCAAAGCTCGGTATGGCCGTGGGAGCAGCCGTAAGGAATCGCCGGCAACACCAGCACGTCGGCCTCGGCCGCAGCGTGCGCGGCAAGCGTGCCGGCCGAGAAGGTGTCGGTGCCGGTCGCCAGATGGCCGCCATGCTGCTCGGTGGCGCCGATGGGAAGGACCGCCAGGTCCATCCCGCCGTCGATCATCTCGCCGATCTCGGGGCTGGTGAGTTTATCCCAACGGGGCATGTGGGTCTCCCTTGTTGTCGTTAGACGGCCGCGACGCCGCCATCGGCCACCAGCACATGGCCGGTGATGAAGGAGGCATCGTCGGAGACGAGAAAGGCGACAGGGCCGGCCATTTCCTCGGGGCGGCCGGTGCGCCCCATCGGGCTTTGCGCCTGGCACCAGGCCAGCGCGTCCTGGTCGTTATCGGCATGAGCGATGAAGCGCATCGATGGGCTCATCGGCAGCACCGCGATGAAGCCCGGCGCCACCGCATTGACCCGTACGCCGCGCGGTGCGAACTCCACCGCGAGGTATTTGGTGAAGGCTTCCATCGCCGCCTTGGAGGCGCCGTACATCGAGCCGCCGCGCATCCGGCCGACCCGGCCGGTGATGCTGGAGATGTTGACGATGGAGGCGCCCTCGGTGAGGTGCGGGCTGGCGGCGCGGCAGACCCGCGTCGCGCCGGCGGCGTTCACATCCCAGACCGTGGCCAGGGCATCGTCGGTGACGTCCTCGATTTCGCCGTGGCGCAGCAGCCCGGCGCAGTTGATCACCGTCTTCAAGCGCCCTTGCGAGACGCAGAAGGCGATACAGGCATCGACGCTTTCGCTGTCCCGCACATCCATGCGGTAAAGCAGGACGCCTTCCGGCTGCTCGGGATCCTGTTTGCCGGAAAGCTCTTCCGGCACCGTCATATCGGCGGCGACGATCTTGTAGCCGTCCGCCAGCAGGCGCCGGTTGATCTCCTTGCCGATGCCGCCGGTTCCGCCGGTCACAAGGGCGATATTCGTCGATGACGTCATGCAACTCTCCAAAAGTCGATTGGCCGGACTGGCCGGATTGGGCGGCGGTCAGATGCGCTCGAAATAGCGCTTGCGTTCCCAGTCGGTGACGCAGCCATTCTCATAGGCGGCGTTCTCGCGGGCGTAGAAATTCAGCAGATGGGTGTGCACCTCTTCGCCCAGCGCAGACTTGGCGAGCGCGCTATTGCGGAAGCAGGCGATCGCCTCGCCGAGCGTGCCCGGCACGCGGGTCAGCGCCTCGTCGAGATAGGCGTTGCCGTCATACAGCGACGGCGCCTTGCGGCCGTTCTCGATGCCCTCGAGCCCCGCGGCGATCATTCCGGCAAGCGCCAGGTAAGGATTGGTGTCGGCGCCGGGTACGCGATTTTCCACCCGGTAGCCGGCGCCATGGCCGACCAGCCGGTAGGCGCAGGTGCGGTTGTCCAGACCGAGCGCGATGGCCGTGGGGGCGAAGGATTCTGGCTGCAGCCGCTTATAGGCGTTCACCGTCGGCGCGAAGAGCACCATCAGATCCGGGCTGCCCGCCAGCAGCCCGGCAAGGAACTGATCGAACACCGGCGAGAGATTGGCCGGCTGTCCGTCCTGCCAGCCTTTCGGCGTGCCGTCCGCCGCGTCCCACAGGCTCATATGAACATGGCAGGAGGAGCCGACATCCTCGAAGAACGGCTTCGGCATGAAGGTGAGCGATTTGCCGTCGAGCCCGGCCAGCTCCTTCATCCAGGTCTTATAGAGAATGTGCTGATCGGCCATCTCCAGCGTTTCGGCATAGCGGAGATTGATCTCCTGCTGGCCGAGGCCCCATTCGGTCTTGGAGAATTCGACCTCCACACCGGCCTGCAGAAGCTGCTGCCGCGCCCGGCCGATGAAGCTTTCGTCCAGGGTCGATTGCAGCACGTGATAATCGGCCCGGTAGCGGGAGGTCGGCGTCAAAGCCTCGTATTTCTTCTCCCACGCTTCGGCGAAGCTGTCCTCGAACATGTAGAATTCGAGCTCGGTGGCGCATTTGAAGCTGAGCCCAGCCTTGGCGGCGCGCTCGATCTGGCGCTTCAGAATGGTGCGCGGCGCCAGCTCCAGCAGCGCGCCGGTTTGCTCGTCCACCACATCGCATAAGGCAAATGCCGTGCCCGGCATCCAGGGCACCAGGCGCAAGGTGGCGGCGTCGGGTACAAAGCGGCAATCCTGGAAGCCGCGGCTCCAATCGGTGATCGCGTAGCCCGGCTGCGGCTCCATATCCATGTCGACGCAGAACAGATAAACGGACGCATTGAGGGACTCGCCCTCCAGCAGCACCCGTTCGAAGCTCCGGCGGGTCAGGCGTTTGCCGACCAGGCGGCCCCACAGATCGGGAATTGCGCAGACCACCGTCTCGATGGCGTTCTCGTCCAAAAACGCTCTGACGGCGGCTTCGTCCATGGCGGACTTATCGCCAGATTCGACACTCATAGTGTTTCCCCCTCGCACGAAACGATGCGGTTAGACCGACGTAAAATAGCGGTCGAGCTCCCACTGGCTGACATGGGCTTCCAGATGTGCTTGCCACAGGCGCCATTCCTCGCGCCGAGACAGCGCGAAATGGTCGACGAACTGATCTCCGAAGGCTTGGCGGGCGATATCTGAGGCCTCGAACAAAGAGGCTGCCGCGTCGAGACTGCGGGGCAGGGCGGCAAAGCGCGTATCTTCGCTGGCATTGCCTTGCGCCGGCGCGCCGGGATCGAGCTTCTCGCGCAAGCCGTGCGCACCGCCGGCAACCATGGCGGCAAGCGCCAGATAGGGATTGCTGTCGGCGCCGGGCGCCCGGTGCTCCACCCGCGCCGCCTTTGGCGTGGGGCCGGTGATGACGCGCAGTGCCGCGCTGCGATTGTCGATTCCCCAGGCGGCGTTTTCCGGCGCCCAGGCCCCGGCATCGAGCCGGCGATAGGAATTGATCGTCGGAAAGAAAATCGCGGCGAAATCCGGCATGGTCTTGGAAAGACCGGCGACATAGGCCAGGCCGGATTCGGAGAGCGCCCCGTCGGCGCCGAGAAAGGCAGGAGCGCCGTCGCGCCAAATGCTCTGGTGGATATGTCCGCCGCAGCCGGATTCGGAGATCTTCCACTTGGCCATGAACGAGGCGGTGTAGCCGAGATCGTGTGCGGCGCGCTTGATCAGAAGCTTGGTGCGAACGGCTTGATCGGCGGCGCGCAATGCCGGGGCCGGGGGCAGGGCGATTTCCATCATGCCGTGGCCGAGTTCGCTATGCAGCGCTTCCAAGGCGATATCCGCCTCGGCCAGCCGGTCATAAAGCTCCAGCCCCAGCTGATGGATTTCTTCGCTGCGGAGCAGGCTATAGGCGTTGCGCCGGAAGCTCGGCGGCGCCAGATCGTATTGCGCGCCGGCCGCCAGCTTCTCCGGATCCGCCTTGGTGAGGCAGATTTCGTATTCGAAGCCGAAGCGCATCTCGAAGCCCAGCGGTTCGGCCTGCGCCAGGGCCTGGCGCAGCACCGTGCGCGGCGAGAGCGGGCAGAGCGTGCCGTCGGGCGAGATCGTATCGCAAATCGCCAGCGCCAGGCTGCGCTCCCCCACCGGGATGGTGGCCAGCGTATCGGGATCGGCCAGGATTATATTGTCCGGGTACCCGTTCTCCGGCGAGCTGTGGGGGGAGGCGTAGACGTCGTCGCCGACGGTGAGACCGTAGAGGATGGTGCAAAACGCGCCGCCCGAAGCGGAAAGTCCCTTCTCCAGCGGCACGATCTTGCCGCGCAGTCCGCCGTCGAGATCGGGAACCTGCAGCTCGACCTGGCGGAGCCCCGCCTGTTTCAGCTGTTCCAGCCGTTGCTTCAGCTCGTCAGGTCGATGATCCGGTTTCATAGACGCGATACCCGCACTGAATGGGCGAGGTTACGGCACGATCCGCAGTGCCTGGCCCAATTGTTTGATTTTCCGACCATTCACCTTTCGGCTCGAAGTTTGACGGACGCAATGCTAGTCTCACGCAATCGACGAGGAGTGGCGGCTGGCGGGGATTTGTTGAAATCCAAAGGTGACAGACCGATATCCGTAAGATGCGGCCTTGAAAGGTATGCATATCAGTCCAATATGCGATCAGGCAACCCCAAATTTGGCAGCCTCGAATTTGGCAGTCTCGAATTTGGAGCGACGCCTGAGGCAGGCTGCGGCGGCGCACGATCCAAAGCTATGCGGGAATCGGATCAATGACAGACAACACAATGGACGTATCGGCCTCGGGCCAGGGACCGGAGAAGAAGATCTCGCCGGTACACCTGACACCGGCCTATGAGCTGGTGGTCGATCAGATCCGCAGGGCCATCCATCTGGGCATGTTCCTCCCCGGCCAGAAGCTGCCGTCGGAGCGGGACCTGGCCGAGCAGATGTCGGTATCCCGCAGTACCATCCGCGAAGCGGTGCGCGTGCTGGTGGCCGATGGCAGCGTTTCGGTGCGGCGCGGCGCCAGTGGCGGGCTGATCGTCAATCACGTCCACGCCAAGGATACCGAAGAGCTACGTATCTATGCGCAGCGCAAACGTCTGGAACTGAATGAGATTTTCGACTTCCGGGTGATTATCGAGGAGGCCTCCGCGGAGCTTGCCGCGCAGCGGCGCACCGAGGCGGATCTGCAGAACATGCTGGCGGCGTTGCAGGACATGAATACGGCGATCGCTGCGACCTCCGAGGACGATAACGATCCCGATCCGATCGCCAGCTTCAATGCGGCCGACACCCGGTTTCACATGGGCATCGCCAAGGCGTCCAAGAACGCCCACCTCTTGGCCAGCGTGGAAGGCATTCGGCGGGCCATGTTCTTGCCCGTTGGCGGCGTCTTCATCAAGCTGCGCAAGGATGCCAACGACATCCACGAGCCGATTTATAACGCCATTGCCGACCGCGATGCGCAGCGGGCCGGCGAGTTCATGGTCGAGCACGTGCAGGCCACGCGCCGCGCCATGATGGAATTTCTCGACGGCCGCCGCTGACGCGGCTTTTGCGCCTGCGATCCTCCGAAAACCCGCTTGGCATGCCTGATCTAATGGTATAGCTATCAGGCCAATGCGCCAGAAAACGCGGCGCCGGATCCGAATTGCAGCAAGCGGCGAGGAAGTGTGACGAAGTCTCTCAATCCCGTGTTAGCGGATATTCTCAAAACCCCCTCCGACCCCAATGCGGTGCCCGTCGAGAAGCAGACTCCCGACGAGGCGCGTGCCGAATTTACCGCAGATATGAAGGCGGTTGACGCCGCCCCGCCGGAGATCGGCGAGGTGAGGGACCTGCAGATCCCATGCGGCGATGTCAGCTGTGCCGGGCGCCTGTTCGTGCCGGCGGAGCTGGTGCGCCAGCCGGCGCCGCTGCTGATCTATTACCATGGCGGCGGCAATATCCGCGGCAGCGTCGACACCCACGATTCCACCTGCCGCGTGCTGGCCAATGCCTCGGGCTGCAAGGTGCTCTCGGTGGATTACCGGCTGGCGCCGGAGCACCCGTTCCCCGCCGCGGTCGAGGACGCCTTCGCCGCCTATGTTTGGGCCATCGGCGAGGCCGGTGCCGAAACTCTGGGTATCGATCCCGCGCGCATCGCTGTTGGCGGCGATTCCGCCGGCGGCAATCTGGCGGCGGTGGTCTGCTTGCTTGCTCGCGACAAGGAAATCGCACTGCCAAGCTTCCAGCTCTTGATCTATCCGGTCACCGATCACGTCAGCGAGACCGAGTCTAAGCGCCTTTATTCAAACGGCTATATGCTTGATTCCATGCCGTTTTATACGGCGAGCTATCTGCCGGAGGAGGAGACCCGCAAAGATCCCCAGGCCTCGCCGGCCTATGCGGAGTCGTTTGCCGGGCTGCCACCGGCCTATGTCCTGACTGCCGGGTTCGATCCTCTGCACGACGACGATGTCGCCTATGCCGACAAGCTGCGCGAGGCCGGCGTCGCCGTAACCTACCGAAGCTACCAGGACATGATCCACGGCTTCGTCTCTTTGCGCGGTCTTCTGCCCGAGGCGGAAAAGGCGCTGAACGAATGCGGTGCGGCGGTGAAGGACGCGCTGCGCTAGAGCGGTCGGCCGAATTCCACCTTCCATCGCGGAAATTTGCCGGAGGCCCGTCGGCTGCTCCCTCCTGCGGCTGGCGGGCTTCTTGGCTCAGGCGCTGATTTCGCGGTTGGCGCCGCTTCTTTGTGGCCTGCGGTATCTCGCGTTCGCCCGTTTTATCCCCGGAAAACGGCTGATTTTTCCGCCGATCTTGCGACGCGTCGGCGCGCTTCCATGCTTTGCCATTGACAATGGTGCAAAGGTCTACTCAATAGACCATTGTAATTTTGACTATGGGAGATGGAGCGTCGGAGATGAAAAAAAGCGCCGGAGAGCACCGCGTCGCCATTATCGGAGCGGGATTCAGCGGACTTGCGGCCGCCATTGCGCTGATCAAGCAGGGCATTGAGGATTTCGTGATTTTCGAGCAGGAAGCCGGCCTCGGCGGCACCTGGTGGAACAACCACTATCCCGGCGCCGAGGTCGATCTGGAATCCCATATCTATTCCTTCTCTTTCGAGCCGTATGACTGGTCCGGCATCTATGCCACGCAAGAGGAGCTGCTGGACTATCTCAACCACGTCGCCAAGAAATGGCAGGTGGTGAAGCGCATCCGCTTCGGCGAGAAGGTGGAGCAGGTGGCTTGGAACGATGCCGACCACCAATACACCGTCACCACCGCCTCGGGAGAAGATCACGGCCGCTTCTGTGCGGTGATCTCGGCGGTGGGCTTTCTCAACGTCCCGCTTCTGCCGCCTTTCGCCCGCGGCGAGACACCGTTCAAAGGCGTTCAGTGCCATACCTCCCGCTGGCCGCACGGCTTGGAGATGACCGGCAAGCGGGTCGGCATTCTCGGAACTGGCTCCTCCGCCGTCCAGGTGGTGACCGAGGCGGAGCGCCAGGCCGAGGATGTGACCATCTTCCAGCTGGAGCCGAATTGGATCCTGCCCAAGGGCAGCCTGGCCTTCACCGAGAAGGAGCGCCGCTGGTTCAAGTTGCCGCTGATCTATTGGTGGAAGCGGGCCCAGCTCTACTGGCGCTACGACATGCGCCAATGGTTCGCCGGCCATGCGCGCGCCGGGTGGAAGGCCAATAAGAGCCGGGCCGAGGCGGCTTTGGCCTATCTGAAAGAGTCGCTGGCCGACCGGCCCGACCTGCTGGAGCTGGCCACGCCGAAATTTCCGTTCGAGGCGCGGCGCACGGTGCTCAGCGACACATATTACGACTCGCTCAAGAGCCCGAAGGTGCATCTGGTGCCCCACGGCGCCCAATCCCTCACCGAGACCGGCATCGTCGACAGCACCGGCAAGGAATACCCTGTGGACATGATCGTCTATGCCACCGGTTTCGATGCCGCCAACTATCTGTGCACGCTTCAGGTGAAAGGAATTGGGGGGAGGGACCTGCACCAGCAATGGGCCGGCGAGCCCGAAGCCCTGCTCGGCATGATGGTGCCGGGCTTTCCCAACTTCTTCATGATGTACGGGCCCAACACCAACAGCGTTCCGCTGGTCACCTTCTATGAGGCCCAGGCAAGCTTTGCCGCATCGATGATCAAGACCATGATCCGCCGCGGCAAGACCATGATCGACGTCAAGCCGGAAGCAACGCAACGCTTCAACAAATGGCTGCAGAACCTGTTGTCGAAGACGGTCTGGGGCACGACGAGCAACTATTTCCGTGCCGGCACCGGCAAGATCGTCTCGCAATGGCCGCTCAATGCGACGAGCTATATCGCCGGTCTCAAATTGGCCAAGCTGTTTGCCGTCCGCATGCGTTGAATGGGTGGTGGCACGGGTAAGCCATGCGTGATTTCGACACCAGACGCACTGAGGCAAATCTATGTCACCTGTCGGTAAGCAGGAATTTTTCGTTGCCCTACAGTGGGCTTGCTGTCGATTGATGCTCGAATGTCTTGGGAGCGAAGGTCGCAGACCGCGCCGGGAAACCGGCGTAAGGACGCCGGCGAAGCTGTCATCTCACCAGGATTGGTTCTGCCATTAGCGTCGAGACCCATCGGAAAGCCGCACGAGGTCCCTGCCTTCGCGGCTTCTAGGATCGCCGTCGGAGTGTCCCTGCTCCGGCGGCTTTCTTTTTTGGGTGCCGGGCGGGCAGGGACGGCGGCACACACCCGCGTCTCGTTGTGGCAAATCGGTCACGAAAGCCTTTGAAAGCGCTGCTGGTTTTCGCGGCTTGGCCCCGGGATGCCGAGCGCGACAACGCCACTGTCTCCAATAAAATCAACAACTAAAGCTGACTTTTGCAGTCGGATTTGAGCTTATCTCCGGAGGCTCCTTATCGCCTTCGGCTAACGCTCTGGCGTTGCGTATAAAATCCCGAGACTGCTAAGGAAAAATAGGCCGTGGAGTGCGACGGTCGGAAATCAGCGTAACGCGTAATCGTAGAGTTGCCTTACTCCCGTGGCCAAGACGTCCCGGATCAACCCGTTTCAGATATCGAATCCGGCGCTTGCCAGTGCCGGGGTGGTCTCCTTGCCGGTCGAGGGCGGGCCGCAAACGATTGCCAGCGATGCGAGGGCCGAGATGTCGGCACGGCTCACGGCTGTCTTTATGAGTCGCCGCCAGGCCTTGATGGGCAACGTGATGCGCATCGTGCGCGATCCGCAGGTCGCCGAAGATCTGGCCCAGGAGACCTATTTGCGCGCGCGCCGGGCGATCGAAGCGGGTCCGATTCGTCACCTGGAGGCCTTCCTCAATCAGACCGCGCGCAATCTCGCCTTCGATTATATTCGCCACAGGCGGGTGCGGGACCGCTTCGAAGACCGCGACATCGACCACGACAATGTCGTTGCCGTCGCCGACGAGATTCCCAGCGCCGAAGAGGCGCTGATCGAGAAGGAGCGCCTCCGCCATTTCGATGCGGCGCTGAAGAGTCTCCCCCCGCGCGTGCGGCAAGCCTGGAAGCTGTCGCAAGTCGATGGCTGGTCCTACGCGCAAATCGCCGAGCATCTCGGCGTCTCGCGCAACACGGTCTATAACGACGTGAAGCGGGCGCTCGGCCATTGTTACGATGCCTTGCGGCGCTTCGAGACTCGATGATCGCAAGCCTTCGTTTCCGCCCGCTGCCATCCTTCAAACGCGCCATGACGTCTCGGTCTGGCCGGCCGGGCCGGTGCATTTTTTGTGAAGCGTTGCAAGATGGAACGTCTCATCTATAGAGACCATCCGAACCGAAACTGCGGATAATCCTTTGGGGCACGATCACTCTGGCGAACATGACGGGCAGCCGCGCTATCGGCATGACGACCCGATAACCGACGAGGCGCTGGATTGGGTCATGCGCCTCCAGGAGGGGGCGGTCGATCCGGCAACCCGTGCCGCCTTCGAAGCCTGGCGGCGAAGCGATCCTCGCCGCGACCGCGCCTTCAAGGATCTTGAGCGGATGCAGGCGATGCCGTCATTGCGGCAGGCGAGCCTGGAAAATGCCGGTCCCGCGACCCCGCCCATCCGGCATCAGCCACGCTTGGCCCGGAGCCATAGCGTTGCCCGCCGCCCCTGGATCAGAAGGGCGGCAGCGATGGCGGCCGGTCTCGTGCTGGCGCTGGCAATCTATCAGGCGCCGGAGATGCTGCTGCGCTGGCAGGCCGACTACCTCACCGAGACCGGCGAGCAGCAGGAGATCCGGCTGCCCGACGGCTCGACCATGATGCTCAACACGGCCTCCGCCGCGGCGATCGATTTCGAAAACGGCCGCCGCCATGTCCGCCTGCTGCGGGGCGAGGCCTATTTCGATGTCCGCCACGACGAGACCCATCCCTTCACCGTCAGCGGCGCCTATAGCGATACCCACGATCTGGGGACGGTATTTCTGGTTCGCCGCGACAACGGGAAAGACACCGTCATCCTGCGCGAGGGGCTCATTGCCGTGCGCCGTCTCGAAGGGGAGGGCCGCAATGTGACGCTCCAGCCGGGCCAGGAGATCGATGCCACCGAGCAGCGGCTTTCGGCGGTGAGCGCGGCGAATTTGGATCAGTCCTTCGCCTGGACCGACGGCTTGCTGATCTTCCGCAACGAGAAATTCGCCACCGCCCTCCAAGAGCTGGAGCGTTATTTCAGCGGCAAGGTGATCGTCGCCGAGTCCAAGCTCAATCGCGTGACCGTCAGCGGCAATTACCGCATCGACGATCCGGAGGCCGCCATCCGCACCCTGGCCGAAGCGGCGGGGGCCAATGTCACCCGTTTGCCCGGTCTCATAATCCTGCAATAAATAGTCGACTTTTTTTGTGACGTCGCTATCGCCCGCTCGTCTCTCAATCGGGGGCCGGTTCCGACCGTATGCGCAATGGCCCTCTGCGCGAGACGATAGGGGTGTTTTCGATGATTTCAGGGGGTATCGCAGCACAGAGCGAAAAGCCGGCTGCGCGTGGGGTAGAGCGGGGCAGGGCCAAAAGCACTGCCGCTCTTATTCTTTCATCGCTGCTTTTTTCCACCGCTCTCGGCGGCACCGTGCTGGGGGGCACGGCAATCGCCTGGGCGCAGCAAGCCGAGGCGGAACAGGCGGTCAGGTTTTCGATCCCGGCCCAATCGCTGCCTTCGGCCGTCGATGCGTTCACCCGCGCCACGGGCTGGCAGGTCGGCTATTCGGCCACTGTCGATTCCGCGGTCACGACCAATCGCGTCTCGGGCCGGCAGACGCCGCGCCAGGCGCTGCAGGCCATGTTCGCCGGCACCGGCGTCAGCATCCGCTTCACCGGACCGAAAAGCGCCGCGCTGGTGACGCCGCAAGTTTCGCCCATGGGGCTCGCCGATGACGGCTCCCTGATGCTGGACACCATCGACGTGACGGCCGAGACCGCCAGGGGGCCGGTCGATGGCTATGTCGCCCAGCAGAGCGCGACCGCCACCAAGACCGACACGCCGATTATCGATACCCCGCAGACCATCTCGGTGATCACCGCCGACGAGATTGCCGATCAGCAGGCGCAGAGCGTGCGCGACGTGGTCCGCTATGCGCCGGGCGTCTATTACAGCGACGATGCCGATTCCCGGCTCCAGCTGATCAATGCGCGCGGCTTCCTGCTCGATCAATATCTCGACGGGCTCAGCCTTTTGACCGGAACCTGGGCGCGGCCCAGGATCGATCCGTATTTTCTGGAGCGTGCCGAGGTGCTGGAAGGCCCCTCATCGACGCTGTACGGCCAGGGCTCGCCCGGCGGCCTGCTGAACATGATCAGCAAGCGCCCGACCGAGACGCCGCATCACCAGGTGGAGATCCAGACCGGCAGCTACGACCGAATACAGGGCGCCTTCGATCTCGGCGGTCCGGTCGACGATCAGGGCCGCGTGCTCTACCGGGTGACGGGTCTGGCGCGAAAGACCGGCACCCAGGTCGATCATGTCGACGAGGAGCGCCTGGCGATCGCGCCCTCGGTGACCTGGCGCCCGAACGCCGACACTTCGCTGACCCTGCTCGCCAGCTATCTGCACGATCCCAAGGCCGGCTTCTGGAACCTGCTGCCCTATCAGGGCACGCTGCTGCCCAACAAATACGGCAAGTTCTCGCGCGACTTCTATGTCGGCGATGTCGACTTTGAGGATTTCGACTTCAAGCAGGGCATGGTGGGGTATGAGCTGACCCACCGGTTCAACGACACCTGGTCGGTGCGGCAGAATTTCCGCTACACCGGGATCGAGACCGACTATCGCGCGGTGCAGGGATCGACCCTCCAGGCCGACCAGCGCACCCTCAACCGCAACGCCTATACCGCCGATGAGTCCCTCGACGCCGTGACGCTGGACAATCAGGCGACGGCGAATTTCAACACCGGTGCTTTAACCCATACGGCGCTGTTCGGTGCCGACTACCAGTATCGGAATTGGGACAATCTCTCGCGATTCGGCTTGGCGCCGACCCTCGACATCCTGCATCCGGACTATACCCAGGATATCGCGATCCCGCCTCTGTTTCAGGACGCCAATCAGGTTCAGGAGCAAGTCGGACTCTATGCTCAGGATCAGATCGAGTTCGGACGCTTCTACTATTCCATCGGCGGCCGCGAGGATTGGGCGAGCAGCGACACCAACAACTATCTCGCCGGCACCAAGACCGATCAGGACAACAGCAAGTTCACCTGGAACACCGGGCTGCTCTATCACTTCGATAGCGGCTTTGCGCCCTATGTGAGCTACGCCACCTCGTTCCAGCCGACCATCGGCACCGATTTCGCCGGCCGTCCGTTCGACCCCACCACCGGCGAGCAATATGAGGCGGGCATCAAATACCAGCCGCCGAGCATGGACGCGCTGTTCACCGCCTCGATCTTCGAGCTGACGCAGCAGAACGTCCTGACCGCCGATCCAAACCCCAGCCACTCAATCGGTAGCCAGGTGCAGACCGGCGAGGTACGGTCCCGCGGCATCGAGCTGTCGGCCGTGGCGAGCCTCACCGACAGTCTCGATGCGCGGGCCTCCTACACTCATCTGGACTCGGAGATCACGCGCTCGAACGACGGCACCGAGGGCAACGCTCTGGCCAACACGCCGGAGGATTTCGCCAGCCTCTGGGCCGACTACACCTTCCACGAAGGGGCGCTCTCCGGCTTCGGCGTTTTGGGCGGCGTGCGCTATGTGGGCCAGACCTACGCCACCAACGCAAATCTCCTGGAGATTCCGGACTACACGCTGTTCGACGCAGGGCTGCATTACGAGCTCGGCGAGCTGCTGCCCAATCTGGACGGCACCAAGCTGGCCGTGAACGCGACGAATATCGGCGACAAGAAATACGTCTCCTACTGCACCGCCGCCGGCTGTCGCTGGGGGCTGGGACGGACGGTGTATGCGACGCTCTCCTATGAGTGGTGAGGGGTGAGGCATAGCCGCCCATTCCTTCCGGGAATGCCGCAAAAAAGACGGGCGCGCTGGATCAGAAGAGCCCTTGCCGGCCTCTATCTGGCGCGCCGAAAAGCCCAAGCCCGGCGGTATATCTATGCCGTCGCAAGCCCGAGCCTGACGGCAGGCGTCGTCTCCGGCCGCAGCTTCCTACGCTGGGGCGCCGCAGCACTTCTCGTGCTGCTGGTTCATTGCGGGCTCTATCTGGTCGCCAATGCGCGGCCCGAGCCCAAGCTCGAGCCCGCCGCGCCGGCGGCGATCATGATCGACATGTCTGCCGAGACCGTTGCACCGAGCGCTCAGGAGGAATCGATCGCTGAGCGCACCGATCGGGTCGAGCGCGATCTGGAAAAACCCGTCGAGCAGCAGCAGGAGCTGACCGAGGAACCGGTCGAGACGGTGGAGACGATAGACCCCGAGGAGACGCTGTCGGCAGAACCGGCCGAGATCGCCGCCGAAGAGATGCTGCCCGATGCGGCGGCGGTGGAGATGCAAGAGCTCGATCAGGACGTCGAGGTGCCGCTTCCCCTTCGCCGTCCCCATCGCGAAGAGCCGCCGCCCGAAGAAAAGCCGCTGCAGAAAAAGGCCGCGAGCCCGCCGAAGAAAACCGCGCCCTCCAGCGCCTCCAAGGCAGCCGTGCGGGCGCAGAAATCTGCGCCTCGTCTCTCGGCTCAGCAATCGAGTAAGGGCAACGCGCCGTCGATTTCGCCGGCCCGCTGGCGCTCGCGGCTGATGGCGCATCTGGAGCGCCATAAGCGCTACCCCTCATCGTCGCGGGCGCGCCGCGAGCAGGGCGTCGCCTATGTCCGCTTCCGCATCGATAGCCGGGGCAATGTCCTGTCGGTCTCGCTGGCCCGCTCCTCCGGCTTTTCCGCCCTCGACCGGGAGGTGGTCGCCATGGTGCGGCGTGCCTCTCCCGTGCCGGCGCCCCCGCCCGGCGTGCAACGAACTATCACCGCACCGGTGCGCTTCAATGTGAGGTAACTGGCCTCTCTCTCTCTCTCCAAAAAAGGCGATATGCGCCGCGCCTGGATTTGCCGCGGACGCCGAAAGGCGGCCGGACGGGGAGGGATGCCCTTGACAGAGTTTGAATGGGCAATAAACTTATAGTCACTTTAAAATTAGACGGAGGGGACGTTGGTGGCGGACTGGGCTTTCGGGGTTCACAGCGAATACGGCAAGCTGAATGCCGTCATGGTGGGGCAGGTGGAAGACTTCGGTTATCCGCCCTATTCCCACAGTTTGCGCTATCTCACTGGCGATAAGCGACGTACCCTGGAATCCACAGGCGGCAAGGTCTACGACCTCAAATCCGAGCAACCGGCGCTTTACGACACGCTGGTCGCCCAGCTCGAGACGGTCTGCGATGCGTTCCGCGCACGCGGCGTAGAGGTCTGCCGGCCGCGCACCTTCACCGATCCCGAGAAGCGGTACTTAGGAGAGCTGCAGCTCGGCTATAGCCAGCTTTACCCGGCCGATCCGGTGTTCCCCGTCGGCAAGCATTTCGTCGAGGCCTGCATCCGGCGTCCCTTCCGCCGCAAGGAAGTCTGGGGCATTCGCGATGTGGTGCAGCCTCATGTCGAGCGCACCCCAGACGCCTTCCATGTCGCCATGCCGCAAGCCCAGCCCGATCCTGCGGATGTGGAAGGCACCGGCCACGGCATCTATCTGGAAGGCGGCGACATCATCATTTTGGGCCGCACCGTCATGGTCGGCCACGGACCTTTGACCAGCAGCCCGGCGGGCGGCAAGTGGCTCCGCCGCTATCTCGCACCCTTCGGCTACGATGTTCACCCGGTCGAGGTGCGGGGCGATTTCCTGCATCTCCTTGGCGTGCTTTGCCTGATCCGGCCGGGCCTCGCGATCGCCTATATGCCGGCGCTTGGCGGCAAGCTGCCGGAGCCGATACGCGATTGGGACGTGATCGAGCTGAGCCTTGAAGAGTGTCAGGCGCTCGGCACGGTCGGCATGAACACCGACGAGAAAACCCATCTCATCGATCGGCGCCAGACTCGCATCATCGGCGAGTTGGAGGCGCGCGGCCTGACTTGCGTGCCGCTTGAGATCGACGAGCTGACCGATTGGGGCGGGGCGGTGCGCTGCGTGACCCTGCCGCTCAGCCGCGAGCCCAGCCATGACGCGGCCCCGCTCCCGCAAACCGGGAGCTAACGGAGATGCCGCTACCGGATGCAAGCCTGTTTGACGAAGGCGAAATCCTGGACGGCCTGCTCCGTTGGGTAGCGATTGAATCGCCCACCTATGACGCGGCCGCGGTCAATCGCATGATGTCCGCCGCAGCGCGCGATCTCGCTGAGATCGGTGCCCGTATCGAGACTCTGCCGGGCCAGGAAGGCTATGGCGATATCGTGCTGGCGCGCTTTGCCGGACGCACCGCCGGGCCGGGCATTCTGGTACTCGCCCATCTCGATACGGTGCATCTGGTCGGCACGCTGGAGCGCGGCCTGCCGATGCGCCGCGACGGCGACCGCTATTATGGCCCCGGCATCTACGACATGAAGGGCGGCACCTATATCGCTTATCAGGCGATGCGCCAGCTGCTCCGCTCTGAAGGCGCCCCGACGCTGCCCGTCACCTTCATGCTGATCCCCGACGAGGAGATCGGCAGCCCGACCACGCGGGCCCGCATCGAGGCTGAGGCGCGGGCCAACAAATATGTGCTGGTGCCCGAGCCCGCCCAGGATAAGGGCAATCTGATCACCGGCCGCTGGGCCTTCGCCCGCTTCTTTCTGAAAGCCTCCGGCCAGCCGGCCCATGCTGGCGCCAATCTCGGCACCGGCCGCAGCGCCATCCGCGAGATGGCCGAGCAGATCCCGCGCATCGAGACCATGTCCCGCCCGGAGGACAATGTCGTCTTCACCGTCGGCAAGGTCCACGGCGGTACCTACTCCAACGTGGTGCCCACCGAATGCAGCGCCGAGATGCTGGCCATCGCCGAGACCCAAGCCGATCTCGATCAAGTCCGCGCGCAGATGATGGCCCTCGGCCCGCTCAATGAGGGCATCGCCTTCACCGTTACCGAAGGGCCGGTGCGTCCGCTCTTCGAGGCCTCAGAGGAGACCATGAGGATGTACGAGCTGGCGCGCGATCTCAGCCGGGAGGCCGGCTACGAGGTCGGCCATGGCAGCGTCGGCGCCGGCAGCGACGGCAATTTCACAGGCGCGCTCGGGATCCCGACGCTCGACGGGCTCGGGGTCTGCGGCGATGGGTTCCACACCCTCGGGGAGCATATTCTGGTCTCCTCGCTGGTGCCGCGCGCAAGGGTTTTCGGCGGTCTTCTGTCGGAGCTTCGATAGCGGGTGCAACCGCTGCGAAAAGGAATTCAAGGGAGGGTCATAGAAACATGGGGAAAGCAAATGTCGAAAGTATCGCCTGCAAAACCTAGGGCCGTCCGTCCGCGTCGGGCCCTTCTTGTCGCGCTCGCCGTCGCGGGCACTCTGGTCGTCGGCCATGCCGATGCCGCCGAGCTCAACGTCGTTGCCTGGTGCGACCACCAGGATCCGAACACCTTTGAGCCGTTCGAGAAGGCCAACGACGTCAAGGTCAACGTCAAAAGCTACGAAGGCACGGGGACTCTCGTCTCCTATATCCAGCAATCCACGCCGGGCGATTGGGATATCGTCTCGGTGGACTCCGTCGACATCATCAAGCTGGCCAAGGCCGGGCTGCTGGAGCCGCTGGAAGAGGGCGCCTATCCGCTCGACGACATCTATCCGGAAATCTTTATGCCCGAGAGCGAGACCCTCGACGGCAAGCGCTACGGCATTCCGGAGAAGTTCGGCTACAACGCGCTGGCCTATAACTCCAAGAATGTCGACGCCGACGAGATCAAGGATCTGAACGCGCTGCTCGATCCGAAATACAAGGATCGCATCGCGATCTACGACTACTACTTCACCGCGATCCAGACTGCTGCGCTGATGAACGGCATCGAGCCGGACGAGATCAATGCGGAGAACATGCCGAAGATCGCCGAGACGCTGAAGAAGCTGAAGGCCAACGCCAAGCTGTTCGGCGATATCCCGACCGTGCAGACGGCGCTCGCCACCGGCGATGTCGATATCGTGTTCGGCGGGGCGGAGTTCCTGGTCGCCGGCATGGGCGATACCAAGCCGGAGCTGACCTGGCTGCTGCCGGAGCAGGGCGGTCTGCGTTGGCAATCCTCCATCGGCATCTTCGAGGGCTCCAAGCAGAAGGACCTGGCCAAGAAGTTCGTCGAATGGACCCTGTCGCCGGAAGGCCAGGCCCGCTTTGCCCAGTCGAGCTGCTATTGGGGCATGCCGGGCAACAAGAAGGCCGGGCCGCTGATCTCCGACGAGGCCAAGGCGCGCCTGCAATGGGAGGAGCAGCCTGCCTATCTGGAGCGGTCCTACGCCTACACCGCAACGGACCCCGAGCTCGACAAGCTGATGGTCGAGACCTGGGCCGAATTGCAGCAGGACTAATCTGAAGCGACGACGCAAAGTGGATGACGCACGGCCGGCAGCCGCCGGCCGTGCGCTCACCCCTTGGCGAGCGGCAATGAGAGCGGATCATGCGTAAGGGCCTGTGGCCAACACTCTATCTATTCCCGGCGAGCGCACTCTTCGTGCTGTTCTTCGTGCTGCCGCTCGCCGCCATGATCTGGATGAGCTTCTACCAGCAGCAGGGTTTCGTGCTCGGCACGGAGGCGACGCTCGCCAACTACCTCAATTTTTTCTCCAAGCCCTATTACCTGCAGGCGCTGTGGAACTCGCTCTGGATGGGCATGGTGGTGACGGGGATCAGCCTGCTGATCGCCTATCCCCTGGCTTACATCTTGAGCTTTCACGCCAGCGCCACCTGGCAGCGCATCGGCATCATGGTCTGCATGCTGCCGTTCTGGACCTCTTACGTGGTGCGCTCCTATAGCTGGCTGCTGGCCTTGAGCAATAACGGCGTGGTCTCGCAGGCCGCCGACAGCATCGGCTTCTTTCCGGCGGTCGGTCTCGCCAACACCACCGCCGCGACCATCATCGGCTTCGTGCATTTCTTCGTCATGCTGCTCAGCCTGACCATCTTCTCCAGCCTGGTGCGCATCCCGCGGAGCTATATCCGTGCCGCACAAGACCTCGGCGCCGGCTGGCCGTCGGTGTTCACCCGCATCATCTGGCCCTTGAGCCTGCCGGGCGTCATCGCCGGGGTCATGCTCACCTTCGTGCTGACCCTCGGCGATTACGTCACGCCGCAGATCCTCGGCGGCGGCAAGGAGCTGGTGCTCACCCAGGTGATCATGCTGCAGGTGCAGCGCCAGGGAAATTTCCCCATGGCCGGCGCCATAAACCTAGTGCTGATGGCGATCTCCATCGCCGTGACGCTGATCGCCAACCGCGCCATCTCGAAGGCGAGCCGATGACGGGCGCGCGCAAACTCGGTGGCCATAGCTTCCGCCTTGGCTATGTCGCCGCGGTGCTGGTCTTCATCTATCTACCCGTGGCGGCGCTGATCCTATTCGCCTTCCAGTCCTCCTCGGTGCCGGTGCCGCCTTTCGACGGGCCCTCGCTCCGCTGGTTCGAAGCCGTGTTCGCCGACCGCCGCATGACCGATGCGCTGCGCAATTCGCTTCTCGTCGGCGCGGCATCCTCGGCCATCGCCACGGCGTTCGGCATGCTCGCCGCCTATGCAACGGCCCGCTATGGCGGCCCTTGGCTGCGACGGCTGCAGGGTCTCTTCCTACTGCCGCTGACCATCTCCTACATCATCGTCGGCATGGGGCTTCTGATCACGCTGATGTGGTTCCAGATTCCGAAATCTCTCGGCGCGGTGATCCTCGGCCATGCGGTGATGCATATGCCCATCGCGATTGCGCTGATCTCCAGCCAGATCAAGCCCGACATGCTGACCTTGGAGCGGGCCGCCCGCGATCTCGGCGCCAAGGAATGGCAGGTGATCGCCCATGTGGTGATGCCGAGCCTGACCTGGCCGATGGTCGCCGCGTTCCTGCTCTGCTTCACGCTCTCCTGGGACGAGTTCATCATCGCGCTGCTTCTCAGCCGCTTCGATGTCACCCTCCCGGTCGAGATCTGGTCGCAGCTCCGCAGCGGCCTCAATCCGAAAACCAATGCTATCGGCAGCGTCGTGTTCATGGCTTCGGCAGTGCTGGTGATCTTCGTGGAATGGATCGTGCTGATGAAGCAAGGCAAACAGGAGAAGAGCCAATGAGCCGCGGGCTCCATCTGCAAGGCATCGAAAAGCGCCTTGGGCAGCAGGATGTGCTGCGCGGCATCGACCTCACCGCCGCCAGCGGCAGCTATGTGGTACTGCTCGGCCCCTCGGGAAGCGGCAAGACCACGCTGCTCAATATCGTCGCCGGCTTCGAAGAGGCCGATCAGGGCCTGGTGATGATCGACGATGAGGATGTCGGCGGTCTGCCGCCGCGCCTGCGTCCCACCGCCACCGTGTTTCAAGATTATGCGCTGTTTCCGCATATGAGCGTCGCCGACAATGTGGGCTTCGGCCTTCGCATGCATGGGCTCGGCAAGGCGGAGCGGGATCGTCAGGTCGCCGAGGTTCTGGCGCTCGTCGATCTCGCAAGCTTCGCCGACCGCCGCATCGACCAGCTCTCCGGCGGCCAGCGCCAGCGCGTGGCGGTCGCCCGCTCGCTCGTGGTCCGGCCCAAGGTCCTGCTGCTCGACGAGCCCCTCGGCGCTCTCGATCTCAGCCTCCGCCGCCAGATGCAGCGCGAGCTTCGCATCCTGCAGAAGAAGAGCGGCACCACCTTCCTGCATGTCACCCACGACCAGGAGGAGGCGATGAGCCTCGCCGATCTTCTGGTGGTGATGAATGGAGGCCGGATCGAGGATGCCGGCCCGCCGGACCGGATCTTCGATTCCCCGGCGAGCTTGTTCGCGGCGACCTTCGTCGGCGAGAACAATGTGCTGCGCGGGCGCATCACCTCCCGTGCCAAAACCGGCACGGTGATCGAGACCGCGCTCGGCCCGGTGAAGGTCCAGAGCGAAGCGCCGGAAGGGGACGAGGTTTATGTCACGGTGCGGCCGAACCGCTTGCGGCTTGCAACGCCGGGCAGCCGGGCGAAGCATTTCTTGCGCGGCACCGTGGAAGAGGTGACCTTCTTGGGTACCTATTACGGCTTGCGGGTGCGGACCGAGGTCGCGCCGGACATGGCCTTCCATGTCCATTCCGACGATCGCACCCCGCCGGAGCCGGGAGCAGAGATCGCAGTGACGGCGGAGCCTTCCGCCTTCTCCATCATCGCCGCCAAGGCCTCGTGATAAGAGGCTGGGCGCCAACAGTCAGAGTGAGGACGCGACGACATGATCCATAATCCGCCGCCATGGCCGAACGGGGCGCGCTGCGCCGCTGCCTTCACCTTCGATATCGACACCGACAGCTTGGTGCATCTGTTCTATCGCGACCGCGCGCCGGACATGGTCGCCACCACCTCCTGGTGCCGCTACGACGAGGTGGCCGTGCCGCGCATCCTGGAGCTCTACCGCCGCTTGGGGCTGAAGCAGAGCTTCTATTATCCCGCCTGGTGCATGGAGAATTACCCTGAGTTGGTCGAAGCGATCCTGAAGGACGGCCATGAGATCGGCCATCACGGCTATATCCACGAGAATTACAACGTGCTGCCGGCCGAGGAGGAGGAGAAGTGGTTCGTCCGCGCGCTGGAGGTGCATAAGAGCATGACCGGCCAGGCGCCGCGCGGCTTCCGCGCCCCGACCTACAACTTCTCCCGCCATACCGCCGCGCTGCTGGTGAAATACGGCTTCCAATACGACGCCTCGCTGATGACCGACGACTTCCCCCATATGGTGGATGCCGAAGGCGGCAGCTTCGTCGAGATCCCCACCCATTGGGCGTTGGACGACTGGCCGCAATATGTGCACGCGCCGGATTTCGGCTATCAGATGACCGTGCGCTCGCCAGCGGAGGCTTGCGCCGTCTATCGCGCCGAGTTCGAGGCCACCTACCGGCTCGGCGGGCTTTGGGTCGGCATCTGGCATCCTTGGGTCAGCGCCCGTCCGGCACGGCTCGATGCCATCGCCGAGATGATGGAGGAGATGATCTCCCGCGGCGATGTCTGGATCGCCAGCATGGAGGAGATCGCCGCTCATCTGCAGCAGCTTGAGAAAGACGGCATCTATGAGCCGCGGCGCATCCGGCTGCCATATTATGACAAGGGCCTGCCGGACGATCTCCTGCCGTCAAAGGCCTGACGGCGGGCGCGTGATGGCGGAGCCCGGCGAAGCGGAGGCAAAGATGCGGGGAGGGAAAGCGGTATGAGCGAGAACGCTGCCGAGGAGACCGAAACGCAGCCGGTGCGGACCGAAGGCTTGCGCGACCGCCAGAAGCGCAAGCGCCAGGCCTGCATCCTTGATGCCGCTTCGGCCCTATTCCGGCGGAAATCCTTTGACGAGACCACCGTGGAAGAGATCGCCGAGCATGCCGAGGTCTCGCCCGGCACGGTGTTCAATTACTACGGCACCAAGGTCAACATCCTGCTCTCGCTCATCGAAATCGAGAACAGAAAGATCCTCGCCGCCGCCTTCGAGCCGCAGAGCCGCGCCCGCGGCAAGGAAGATGTCTGCGGCTTCCTGGAGAGCATCGCCGCCGAATCCTTGAGCCTGGTTCCGCCTGCCGCCTGGTGCCATGTCTATTCGACGCTGATCACCGACCGGGGATCGGAATTCGCCGGCCGCTTCCGCAAGCTGCAAGAGGAGCTGGTGCGCGCCATCGCCGGCCTCATCGGCGAGGGGGAGGGCGCGGCATCGGAGATCGATCCGCTGGTGATCGGCCGCTGCATCCACCGCATCCATAATGCGGCCTTCGTCGAGCTGGTCGCCGCCGAGCGCCCGGATTTCGACCGCTATCTCGCCGATGTGGACCTGCATGTCGGCGCGGTGATGAAGCTGATCGGCCGCGCCTAGATCGCTTACTCCGCCTCGATCTGGCGGAAGCGTCTCACCGCCAAATCCTCCAGCGCCTTCGCCGCGGGCTTCAGACGCCCCAGCGGCGGGGTGGTGATGTAATAGGGATGGGTCGCCGGCACGGTGAGATCGGAGAGGCGCACTAGCCGGCCTTCTTTCAGATCCGCCGCCACGGTCGGCAAATCCGCCATGGCGATCCCAGTTCCGGCCCGGGCCGCATGCAAGGTGAGATGCGCCCCGTCGAAATAGATCCGCCGCGTGCCGGCGAACGGCTCCACGCCGCAGGCCATGTACCAGCGGCTCCAGGTGTCGGTGTTGTATTCGTGGATCAGCGTGTAGTTCAGCATGTCCCGCGGATCGGGGTAGCGGTTGCCGGCGATGGGCAGGCTTGGGCTGCAGACGGGGAAGAAGCTGGTCTGGCCGAGCAGGGTGACCCGGCGGCCGGATTGCTCGGCGCTGCCATAGACGATCGAGAAATCGGACGGCTCGAACTCGGTCTGCCGGTGCCAGGGGCTGGTGATCATCCGCACCGTGACCTTCGGAAATTGCGAGACGTATTCGCCGAGAACGCTGGTCAGCCAATTGCCGCCGAGCCCCGGCACGCTGACGACGCTCAGCTCGCCGGCATAATCCTCTTCCTCCTTGAGATCGTCGAGACAGTGCGCGATGCGGTCGAACCCGCCGCGGGTGCCTTCCAGCAGGCGCTGCCCGGCATCGGTGAGCTGCATCGGCCGCATCCGCCGCTCGAACAGGGCGAGGCCGAGATGATCTTCCAGCAGACGGATCTGATAGCTGATCGCCGCATGGGTGACGCCCAGCGTTTCGGCGGCCCGGGTCAGATTCCCGGTTTCCGCGGCTGCCTCGAAGGCGCGCAAGGCGTGTAAGGGAATTCGCGACCGCTTCATTCGCCCCCGATCGGATGGTTCTTCGCGCCACACCCCATTTTCGGCGTGGAAGGCGACATACTGTAAGCGAGACTTACACTAACTACGAATCCTTCTCGATTGCGGCAAGGCATCTTTTCTTTACGCTCTGCAGCATGGAAATTTCGCAGTGCACAGAAAGCGGCGCCGAAAACGGCAAAGAGACCGAAGCATCGGTGCCGTGGGGCGTCGGCAATCACACCGGTATCTTGACCGATGTGCTGCTCGGCAAGCCCGACCATTTTGCATGGACCAAGCTGAATGCGATCTCCGACGTGGTTCAGGAGAACCTGGACCGGCTTGGCTACCATTTCGACAAGCAGCTCGCGATGCGGCAACACCGCGGGCTCGTTGAGGCCTTCGAAGCGGCAGGCGTGCGCTGCCATTTTCTGGAGGCCGACGAAGGTCTGAAATCCAGCGTCTTTGCGCGCGATTCAAGCTTCATGACGCCATGGGGCGCGGTCGTCGCCAGCATCCAGACGCCGCCGCGCCAGCGCGACTACGCCGTGGTGGCGGAGTTCTACAAGAATGCCGGCATTCCGATCTGGCATTGGGTCACTGCCGGCTTCTTCGAGGGCGGCGATTTCGTGATCCTGAAGCCCGGCGTGGCGCTGCTCGGCTATTCCGGCAGCCGCTCCACCCGCGAGGGCGCCGAGCAGGTGGCCGGTTGGCTTCGGGAGGAGGGCTGGCAAGCCTTCGTCGTGCCGATCCCGCACCAATTCGTCCATATGGATGCCTGCGTCGTCATGCTGGAGAAGGACGTCGCGCTGGTCTGCGAGGATGCGCTTCCCGAATACGCGCTCGACTTCATCAAGAAGGAGCAGGGCATCCGCACCATCAACGTGCCCTATGCGCAATGCGTGAAGCTCGGCGGCAATGTCGTCAACCTCGGCGGCAACCGCGTCCTCTCCATGTCCCACAACGTGAAGATCAATGAGACTCTCAAAGCCGAGGGCTTTGAAGTGCTGGCCGTCGATTTCGACATGTTCGCCCTTGGGGGTGGCGGCGTCCATTGCTCCTGTCATGAGCTGCAAAGGCTTCCCGACACGGAGTAATCGCCTGGATGACACGGCCGACCGTCAAAAACCGAAAAGCGTGAGGAAGATAAAGATTATGAGTAAAGACACCACGCAACCAGACGGCATCGTTCGTGTCAGGCAGTATGTCGATCTCGATCGGCGCCAGTTGCTGAAGACGGCCGCCGCTGCAGGGGCGGTGGCTGCCATCGGCTTGCCGGGGCTTCCCCGCAAGGCGCACGCCGCCGACTCCCTGAACTATGTCGGCTGGGAGGGCTACGACACCTTCCTCACCGAAGGCGATATCGCCGAGAGTACCGGCAAGACGCTGCAGAATACCTATATTTCCAGCGCCGACGAGGTCGTCACCAAGCTGCGCCTCGGCGCCGACCAGGTCGATATCTGCACGCCGTATTTCATCCACGACAACTTCCTGGCCGCCGAAGGCCTGCTCGAGCCGCTGGATATCGCCAAGATCCCGAATTTTTCGAAGATCAATTCCACCGTCTCCGAGTACTGCAAGGAGAACATGCAGCTCGAAGGCAAGTGGTACGCCGCGCCGATGACCTACGGCTCCATCTGCATGCTCTACAACGCCGACAAGGCGGAGAAGCCCACCTCGTGGACCGACATGCTGAAGGACGAGTACAAGGGCAAATGCGCGATCACCGCCGACTATACCGGCAACCTGTTCGCCTGGGGCCGCGTGGCGGGCGTGAAGAACCCCCATCGCATGACCCACAAAGAGCTGGCCAAGACGGTCGAGCTGCTGATCGACCTGAAGAAGAACCATCTTCGCACCATCGCGCCGAGCTACGGCGACCTGGTCAACATGCTCTCCTCCGGCGAGGTGGTGATGTGCCAGGGCTGGGAGCCGGTGACCACCTGGGTCGGCGATGGCGCCAATATCCAGATCGCCTATCCGAAAGAGAAGAGCATGGGCTTCATCGAGGGCTATGCCATCGGTAAGGGCTCCGGCGATGTCGACGCCGCCCACGCTTACATCAACAATGCCCTGTCGCTGAAGGGGCAGCTCGCCGGCGCCACGGCCAACTCCATGCCCGTCGTGACCGATGAGGCCATGGAGAAGGCAGACGACGCCAACAAGGCGATGTACGATTACGCCGATCTTTCCGAGTACTTCGAGGTCAAGACCATGGTCGTCCCGATGTATCCGGTCGAGGAGGACGGCGACCTGGCAGTCTGGGACGATTATCAGGAAGCCTGGGAAAAGGTGCTGAAGAGCTGAGCCGGGCCATATGACCGATGCGACGCCGCTTCTCAGGCTGCGCGGACTGACCAAGTCGTACGACGCCCATGTGGCGCTGCATCCGACGGATCTAGAGGTCGAGCGGGGCGATTTTCTCGCCCTGCTCGGCCCGTCCGGGTGCGGCAAGACCACGCTGCTGCGCATGATCGGCGGGTTTCTCAGCCCCGATCGCGGCAGGGTGGAGATCGACGGCCAGGACGTCACCGCGCTCGGCCCCGAGCAGCGCAACACCAATATCGTCTTCCAGAGCTACGGCCTGTTTCCGCATATGACCGTCCGGCAGAATGTCGGCTTCGGTCTGCGGGTCGCCAAGCGCGGCCGCGCCGAGCGCGACCGCGACACCGCCGAGATCCTGGAGCTGATGCATCTTGCGCCGTTCGCCGACCGGCTGCCGGCGGCGCTTTCCGGCGGCCAGCAGCAGCGCGTGGCTTTGGCCCGCGCCCTGGTGATGAAGCCGAGCGTGCTCTTGCTCGACGAGCCGCTCGCCGCCCTCGACCTGCAGCTCCGAAAGGCGATGCAGGAAGAGCTGCGCAATCTGCATCACGAGATTGGCGGCACCTTCGTCTACGTCACCCACGATCAGAGCGAGGCCATGGCGCTGGCCAACCGCGTCGCGGTAATGGATCAGGGGCGCATCGTGCAGGAGCAATCGCCTGAAGCGATCTACCGGCATCCGCGCACCCGCTTCGTCGCCAACTTCATCGGGGAGAGCAATCTGCTCGCTGCGGAGCGGAAAGGGGACACCTGCCATGTCGCCGGTACCAGCTTTCCGCTGCAAGGACCGGACGGCAAGCTCACCTTGATGGTGCGGCCGAGCAATATCCGCCTCGGGCGCGGCAAGGCCGGCTGTCCCAAGCTGCCCGCCACCATCGCCGAAGCGGTCTTCATGGGCGATTACTGGCATATCCGGCTGAAGCTGCAATCGGGCGAGGATCTGATCGTCCACCAGCAGCAGCCCTCCGGCCAGAGCAAGGCGCCGCAGACCGGCGGTAGCACCACGGCCTTTTGGGAGCCCGCCGACTGCCACGTGATCGACGAGACATGAGCCGCGGCGCATCATCCTCCCGGCGGACCGTCGCGCAGATCGCGCCCGCCGCGGCCGTTCTCACCGTCTTCTTCCTGCTGCCGGGGGCCTATTTCTTCCTGGTCAGCTTCTGGCAGATCAAGCGCTACAAGCTGGTCCGCGAAACGACCCTGGAGAACTATGTCGACGTGGTGCGGGAGTATCTCCCCTCCATCGGCTTCTCCATCACCCTGGCGCTGATCATCGCCGCGATCACCACCAGCTTCGCCTTCGCCATCGCCTATCTGATCCGCTTCCGGGAAGGGCGCCTCGGCACGCTGATCCTGTTCGTCGCTCTGACCACGCTGTTCGGCGGCTATCTAGTAAAAATCTATGCCTGGAAGACGCTGCTCGGCAGCACCGGCATCATCAACCAGGCGCTGATGCTCATCGGCGTTATCGAACAGCCGCTGGACTGGCTGCTCTATACGCCGCTCGCCGTGGTCATCACCCTGGTGCACTTCCTGCTGCCCTTCGCTATCCTGCCGGTGCACGCCTCGCTTCGCGGCATCGCCGACGCACCGGTGGATGCGGCCCGCGACCTCGGCGCCTCGCGCTTTCGCATCTTCGCCGAGGTGGTGCTGCCGCAATGCGAGACCGGCGTCGTCACCGCCTTCGCGCTCACCTTTTTCATTTCGGTCGGCGACTACGTCACCGCCCAGCTTGTCGGCGGGCCGAACACGCTGATGGTCGGCAATTTCATGCAGAGCCAGTTCATCAACCGGCTGAATGCGCCCATCGGCTCGGCGCTCGCCTTTTCCACCCTGCTGGCGACCCTGATAGTGTTCCTTGCGCTCCGCTACGGCTTCCGCCTTGCCCTCGGAGGGCTCAGGCGATGAGACGCTGGTCCGCAGGCTCGCTTAGCTTCGCGCTGTTCTCGCTGGTCTTCCTGTTGACGCCGCTGGTGCTGGTGGTGCTGTTCTCCTTCGGCGAGAACCCGCACGCAACGTTGCCCTTCGGCCATCCGACCTTGCATTGGTACGAAGAGCTGTTCGCCAATTCCAACTTCTGGGCGGCGCTCAAGAACAGCGCCATCATCACCTTGAGCGTCGGCGTGCTCTCCGCCATTACCGGCACTGCCGCCGCTTTCGGCTTTTCCAATATGCGCGAAGGGCCGGCCCAGATTGGCCTGCAATTCATCACCGCGCCGGTGATGCTGCCGCCGCTCTTCCTGGCTTTGGCGCTAGCCACCGCCTATGCCGCGATCGATGCCCCGCAAGGCGTGCTGACCGTGATCCCGAGCCATCTCGTCTTCACCCAGCCCTTCGTGGTGCTGGTGATCTATTCCCGCATGGCCACCTTCGATTACGCACTGATTGAGAGCGCCCGCGATCTCGGCGCCTCGCCGCTCAGCATCTTTCTGAACGTTACCTTGCCGATCATCGCGCCGAACCTGATCGGGGCCAGCTTCCTTGCCATGGCCGTCTCGCTCGACGATTTCGTCATCACCTTCTTCACCATCGGCGGCGGCATGACCTTGCCGACCCTGATCTGGGGCATGCTGCGCACCTCGCTCGACCCCAGCATCAACGCGCTCGGCACGCTGGTGCTGGTGATGACCGTCGGCTCCAGCATCATCGCCTTCAAGACCACCCGTTACAGAGGTTAGAGCATGTCCGTTGACTTCTCCTTCGCCGGCAAGACCGTTCTGATCACCGGCGCCAGCTCCGGCATCGGTTTCGCCATTGCGGATGGCTTCGCCAAGGCCGGCGCAACGCTTTTCATCCTCGCCGAAAACGATGCGGTGCATGAGGCCGCGGCCACGCTGTCGGAGCGCTATGGGCGCGAGATCAAGGGGCTGCAATGCGATATCGCCGAGCGCGATCAGGTGCAGCAGGCTTTGGGGCAAATCGCCAAGATCGACGTTCTGATCAACAATGCCGGCTATCAGCCGATGACGCCGATCCGCGATACGAGCGAAAAGGTCGAGGCCGATATCCGCCGCATCATCGACGTCAACGTGATGGGGGCGTTCAATGTCAGCCGTGCCGCGCTGCCGCGCATTCCGCGTGGCGGCCGCATCATCTTCACCTCCTCCATCTGGGGCCGCACCGGCGAGGTGGGCTTCGCCGCCTATGCCGCCTCCAAGCATGCGGTGCTCGGTATCATGCGGTCTCTTGCCATGGAGCTCGGCCCCGACGGGATCACCGTCAATGCGGTGGCGCCCGGCTGGGTGGAGACCGACGGGGCGCTCGCCCCGGTGCGGGCAGAGGCCGAAGCCGCCGGCATCTCTCTGGAGCAGCTGGTTGAGCAGTATCTCAAGGGTCAGCCGATCCCCGGCATGATGCCGCCATCCTCGCAAGCCGGCGCGTTTTTGTTTCTCGCATCCGATGCCGCCGCCGATATCACCGGCCAGGTGCTTGGCGTCGACCGCGGCAGTTTCATCGGCTGAACACCATTCAAGTAAGGAGCACCGATTTTGGGACGGCTTAAGGACAAGGTGGCGATCGTCACCGGGGGAGGCGCCGGCATTGGCCGCGCCACGGCAATGCGCTGCGCCGAGGAGGGCGCCAAACTGGTGGTCACCGACCGTGACGGAGAGGCGGCCGAGGCGACGGTGGCAAGCCTGCCCGAAGGCAGCGAGGCCATCGCGCTTTGGCACGACGTTGCGGACGAGGCCGATTGGACCGCCGTCATGGACCGCACTCTGGAGCGCTTCGGGCGCCTCGACGTGCTGGTCAACAATGCTGGCATTCAGCTCACCTGCGGGCTGGAGGAGACCAGCCTTGCCGATTGGCGGAAGGTGTTTGCCGTGAATGCCGAGGGTCCGTTTATCGGCACACGCCTTGCCGTCGAGCGGATGAAGGAGACGGGCGGCGGCGCCATCGTCAATGTCTGCTCGACTTACGCTCTCATCGCCGATCCGCTGAATGCCGCCTATTGTGCCTCCAAGGCGGCGGCGCGCCATTTCACTAAGGCGGCTGCCCTCTATTGCGCTGAGAAGGGCTATGGCATCCGCGTCAACGCCGTGCATCCGGGCGTGGTGATGACGCCGATGCTGGAGCGCGAGATCGCCGACGTCGCGGCCGAACGCGGCCTTCCCGACACCAAGCCGGTGGAAGAAGAATGGGGCAAGATCTGCCCCCTCGGCATCGGTCAGCCCGAGGACGTCGCCGCCGGCATCGTCTATCTCGCCTCGGACGATGCGAAATACGTCACCGGCGCCGATCTGGAGATCGATGGCGGCCATATCATCCGCTGATCGGGCCTAAGCCGAAGCCGCCGCCTCGATCAGCGAGACGGCTTTCGCGACGCCGTCCTCGCGGCGGATCTTCTTGGCCAGAGCTTTCGTCTTGCGGGCCATCTCCTCGTCTCCCGTGACCTGGTGGAGCGCCGCGGCGAGATTGTCCGCCGTGAGTGTTTTCTGCGGGATCGGCGCTGCGCTCACGCCGAGCGCCTGCATCTGGCATCCCCAAAACGGCTGATCGCCGAAGAAGGGGATGATGACCGACGGCTTGCCGGCACGGAGCGCCGCCGCCGTGGTGCCGGCTCCGCCGTGATGCACGATCGCCGCTAGCTGCGGGAACAGCCAGTCATGCGGCGCCTGCTCGATCTGCAGCACCGTCTCGGGCAGGGAATCCGCCTTCAGCCCGCCCCAACCGGTGGCGATCACCGCGCGCAAGTTCGTGCGCCTAAGCGCCTCGACCACGATACGCCCGAGCCGTCCCGGATCGCGCCCCGCCATGGAGCCGAAGCCGATATAGACCGGCGCGGGGCCGGCCTTCAGGAAGGCTTCAAGCGCCGGCGGGGGCGACCAATCTTCAGCCTCGTCCAGGAACCAGTAACCAGTCATATGCGCGCTCGGCGGCCAATCCTTCGGCTCCGGCATCACGTACCGGCTGATCGGATGCAGCACTGGGACCGGCGCGCCTGCCGCATCGTGCAGAAGACGGAACCGCTTCAGGGCAGGCAGGCCGTTCGCCGCCCGCCAGGCATTCACCGGCCCCTTTGCCGAGAGTCCGGTCAGCCAGGTCACAAGACGATAGGTCATGCGGTTATACCAGCCGCCGAGCTTCAGCTTAGGGAAGCCCAGATTGGGCCGCGTCGCCGTCGGCACCATCATCGGGATCGGCAGGGCGAGCACCGCTGGTATGCCGAGCTTCTCCGCATAAAACAGCCCGCCATAGGATTTCGGGTGGAACACGATGATATCGGGCTGCATTGCCTCCGCCGCCGCCCAGCCCTCGCGCAGCAAGGCATGCTGGGTCGGGCGGACTTGGCGCATCATCTGGAAGCTGCGCTTCACGACCTGAAACAGGTTGTTGGTGTTCTCAATCAGATCGCGCCCCTGATCGGTGTCGAGCAACGCCAGGAGATCGTCGTTCATCGGCGCGAAGCCGAGCCCTTGAGCGGTGACGAAGTCCGCGAAGCGCGCGCTCGTCGCCAGCGTGACATCGTGCCCCGCATGCGTCAGCCCTTTGCCGAGCGCCTCGAAAGGCTGCACGTCGCCGCGTGAGCCATAAGTCAGGATCAGGATGCGCATTGCTAGACCCTGCACGAAGCTGGCGAGTTACGCCACGATGGCGCGCATGAGCAACAGCCTCGCAGCCCCCGCCGCCGCGTTTGGCCTTCTCATCGCCTCATATGAGGTGCAAGAGGCGGAAATACCCGTTTTTCCCCGATAGAACGGGTTGCGCCTTTCTGCTAATGCTCCTCAACTTTCGGCTGAGAACCCAAGACCTTGGCGATTCGGGATGCCAAGGCGCCTGCATTCGCGGACTGGGACCGCACGCCTGTTTGATAAAACGCTTCCGATCGATCTGGCTGCTGTGGCTGCTGTGTCTGATTCCCGTGGGCACTGCCTATGCCGTCGATCGGCTATTCCTGGCCCCCGAATGCCCGGACTGCAACAGCGAGCTGACAAGCAAGTTGCCGCTCTTCGACGGCACGCAGCAGGGTTTGGTGCGCATCGACGCCAATAGTATGGAATTCCGCGCCCGCGTCGCCGGTTTCGACAATAAGGACGGCGAGGGGGTGATCCTGCTGCACGGCTTCCCCGAGACCTCCATCATGTGGCAGCCGCTGATCGATAAGCTCAGCGAAGCGGGATACCGCGTCGTCGCCTTCGATCAGCGCGGCTACAGCCCCGGCGCTCGGCCCGAAGACGATAAGGCCTATACCAAGGGCAAGATCGCCCGCGACGTGCTGGCCATCGCCGATGCGGTGGGGTTCGAGCGCTTTCATGTCATCGGTCACGATTTCGGCGGCGCCATGGCCTGGGTGGTGGCCGACCGCTATCCCGAACGGGTGATGAGCCTCACCGCCATGTCGATGCCGCACCCCTCGGCACTAGCCGAATCCCTGCAGGATCTCGCCCCGCAGATCCGGCTCAGCAGCTACATTCTGTTCTATAAGATGCCGGTGCTGCCCGAGCTCGTGCTCGGCTTCGACCGGGCCGCCTATTTACGGCATTTCAGATGGCAGGACGCGCCGCCCGAACAGATCGCCGAATATGAACAGGTCTTCGGCGAGCCCGGCGCCCTGCATGCGGCGCTCGACTGGTACCGGATGTTCGAATTCCGCTCCCTCGATCCCCTGGGCAAGATCACCCCGCCGACCCTGTTCATCTGGGGTCATCGCGACCAGGCGTTTGGCCGCCGCGCCGCCATCGAGACCGCCAATTTTATCGACGGGCCCTACCGCTTCCATTCGGTGAATGCCGGCCACCAGCTCATGCTGGAAGTGCCGGAAACCGTCGAGGACGATGTGCTGGATCATCTGGCCAATTGGCGGCGGGTGACCGAGCAATGGAACGACCGTATCGCTGCCATGCCGCAGGATAACGGTTCGGCCTGCGATCAATCCGCTTCGCCGCCGCCGTGCTTAAGCATCTTCGTCGCCCAGGACGGCAAGACCCTGCGCATCCGCAATCGTTGCGACAAGCCTTACGAGGGCGTGGTGCGCATGTCCTGCAGCGCTTGGGGCCCGGATGCCTCGGTGGAATACCGCTTCGATCTCGGTGCCAAGTCCGAGATGGCGCAAGAAAGCACCGGCTTCTCCTTCGGAGATTGCTATTACCGCCACCGGCTCTGCGGCGCGAGCACGGCGGAGCAGCATGCCGGTCCCGCCGCGATGCTTAGCCAGCCTTAAGCCAGCCGCGACTTTTCCCACCCCGCGCGTCCTCGAGGCGCGTTGCAAACGCTCGTTTCCCAGCGCTTCGAAACATGTACTCTTGCGTGCGCTTGGACGAGGCCTCTAGTATTGCGTCAAGGTGGGGGGAGTAGATGACCGTCGATCTGCCTGAGTTCCTGAAGTCGGGTGAGCCCGCCAGGCTCATTCCCGTCGGAAGCGCCAGCCAACGCGAGCGCGCGGCCGCCTCCGTCTTCCTCGCCGCGCTTACCGTGGTCCGTCCCTTCGCCGAAGGCGTCTTCGATACGCTCAAGAAACCGCTCCGGTCCCGCAGCACCGTATCGGCTTTCACCGAGGTGGAATTCAAGAAACAGCCGGAAGAGGCGCGTTGCCGGCCCGACGGGCTGCTCTTGGTGGATAGCTCGCGCTCGGAATGGCGCGCCATTATCGAGGCCAAGATCGGCACCGCCACGATTACCGAAGAGCAACTTGCCCGCTACGGCAAGCTGGCCATCGAGAACGGTATCGACGCCGTCATCACCATATCCAACGAGCTCACCGCCTTTCCCGATCACCCGCCTTATGAGGTGCCGGCGGCACTCGCCGGAAAGGTGGAGGTCTATCACTGGTCATGGATGCGGCTGATCACGCTGGGCACCAATCTCCTCAGCGAGGCGGACGAAAATTTCGATCCGGAGCAGCATTTTCTGCTCAAGGAGGTGCTGCGCTATTTCTCGCACGACAACACCGATGTGCGCGGCTTCCATCAGATGAACGCCGAATGGCCCGATTTGCAGGAGCGGGTGCAATCCGGCGCCAAGCTGCACAAGACCCACAACATCGTCACCAATACGGTCTCCGCCTGGCATCAGGAGCAAAGCGACCTCTGCCTGATCATGAGCCGCAAGCTGAAAGTGCCGGTGCGCCTGAAGATCAAGAAGCACTACCGCAACGATCAGACCTCGCGCATCGAGGCCGACGCTGAGGAGTTGGTCGCCAGCAAGAAGCTGCGCGCCATCTTCGAAGTGCCCAATGTCGCTTCGTCCATCGAAGTCACCGCGGACGTCTCAAAGCGGACGGTGATGTGCCGCATGAGCGTCGAGGCGCCCGAGGACAGGAAACGTTACGAATCCCGTCTCAACTGGCTGCTGCGGCAATTGCCGGATGAGACGGCGGGCCCGGTCGGCATCCATATCAGGTGGCGGAATGGCGGGACGTCCTTCGGCTGGGCCGAGGAGCTGCGCAACGATCCGAAGACTGCCGATATCGACCGATCCGGCGCTCTGCCGAAATGCTTCGAGGTGGTCACAATTACCGATCTTGGCAAGAAATTCGCCGGGGTGCGCAAATTCATCGAAGTGCTGGAAGAGGCGGTGCCGCAATTCTACGACGACGTGGCCCGTCATATCCGCCCCTGGCAGCCGAGCCCGAGCCCGATCACCGATGCGGAGAGCCTGGCTGACACGGTCGCCAGTTTACCCTCGCCGAAGGTCGCGCCGCGCCGGGTGGTGAAACGCGGAGAAGTTGCCAACGGCCATTACGTGCTGTTCGAGGACGGCTCGATCCAGGTGGTGATGTCCAACGGCACGCTGAGCTTCAAGAACCTGCAGGAGCTCGTCGCCTACACCAAGCGGCAGGACCAGAAGCCGGCGCCGCGTCCTGCGAGCAGGGCGAAGTAGACGCCAACTGTTCAGCGGACTCTGTTTCCTGTAGGGGAATCCTGCCGAACGACAGCGGAGACCTGTGCCCCGTGAGCCTGCTGCATCTCCTCAATCAAGCGCCGATTTTATTGGCGGTCTTGCTCACCTTGGCCCTCGTCGAGGCTTACAGCATCGGCCTGATTCTTCTTTTCCGGCGCATCTGGGGACCGCACCGGCTGAAGCTAAATAACGAGGTCGGCGGGCTCAAATTCGCCGCCATCAGCGTTCTTTACGCGGTGCTCCTCGGTTTCGTGGCGATTGCCGTCTGGGAGGACTACAAGGACACCGCATCGGCGGTGCGCGACGAGGCGGCGGCCGTTCGCGATCTCCTCCAGCTTTCCTATGCGATGCCGAAGGCGCAAGCCGAGCAGATCCGCGCGCCGCTCGTCGCCTATGCCGAGCATGTCCGCAAACGGGAATGGCCCGCCATGGCGGAGGGGAGGCTGCACGAGACGCCGGCCGATCATCTGGCCCGTTTGGAACAGTCGATCCTCAACCTCAAGGCCGAGGATTTTCGCGAGCTGGCGCTCTATCAAGAGGCTGTGCGGCTGCTGGCGGTGGTGCACGACAACCGCAGCGAGAGAGTGGAGAACTCGGAAGGCTCCGTTGCGCCGATCCTGTGGCTTGCGTTGTTCGGCGGAGCGATGATCGTGCTCGGCTATCCGGCCATTTTCGGAACGCCGAGCCAGACCGCCCAGATCGCCATGGCCGCGGCGATGGCCGCGATGGTTGGTTTCGTGATGCTGCCGACCCTGCTGTTGAACTACCCCTTCACGGGGCCGGTCCGAATCTCCGACCGCCCCTTCGCCGAGGCGGTGAAGGGGATTCCGCCGCATGCTGAGGTGGATCCGCGCTAGCCGCGATAATCGGCTTCGCGATGCTTCCGCGCCTGCTCTTGAAAATCGCCGATATCGGCCGCTCCGATGCCCTGCCGAAATGTTTTTGAGGGGTGCACCATTGCCAAGCGTGGTAAAAAAATTGCCGGGATGGGGAAATCCATCGAGGTGCTTGCGGAGACTGTGCCGAATGCGCCGATGGCGTGGCGTGTCATATCCGGCCCTGGCAGCCGAGCCCAAGCCCCTTCGCCGACGCGGGAAGCCTCGCCGAAAGAAAAACGCGGATAAGTTGCAAGCGACGATGATGTATCGTTCACGGGCGACGCGATCCAGGTGGTGATGTCCAACGGCACGCTGAGCTTCAAGAAGCTGCAGGAGCTCGTCGCCTCACCAAGCGGCAGGACCAGACGACTCCGCCGCCGCGCCGGGTGGCGGACAGTAAATAGCGCGCCCTGACTCCGCCGCATCGTTTCAGCCTGGCGGTGCGCTTTGCCCACGCGGTCGGCCGCCCGATGGTCGGGTGTACGCACCTCGGTGCCGTTCGTATCGGCTTTTCGGGCGCCCATTTAACCTTAACGCGAACAAGCAGAAGAGCTGCGCCGGAGCAGCCATTCCGTCCAAGAGTTCGCTCCTGTTTTGAGCGGAGGCGATGAAACTATTCGCGCAATCAGGCATTTGTAATTCCGGTACTTTGCGGCAAGTTTAAATACAATTATAAGTAGAGATTGGTTGTGATGTTTGGGGGCAAGACCATAGCTTTACAGGCCTTATTTTAGCCTGATATGCACGTAAACCGTGTTCCGGGGTGGTTCTAATTGATAGGTGAATCGTGAGGGATTTCGATTTCAAAGCCGCGAGGCGACAGGTAACGGAGATTCTCTCTATTGTGGAGGAATGCCCGGAACCACTCAAAGCAAGATGCTTTGAACTTCTGTTTGGCGTCGCATTTGCGGACCTGCCTAAGGTTAATCCTCAGGGCAAGGTTCCGATACCGCGTTCGAATGTCGGTCTGGCTGCGAATGGGAGCTTGCAGGAGACTGGCGAGCGCGAACTGCCGGGGAGCGTTGCGGTCTTCGCGCGCAAGTATGGGGTTTCGTCGGCGCAGCTGCACAAGCTGTTCCTGATCGATCACGATCCAATTCTGGCCGTCTACAAGATCAAGACGAAGGTCAAATCGCGGGCCCAGCTGCAGAAGGTCATGATGGTGTTGCTGGAGAACGGCCTGCGCAACGACAGGATCAAGATTGCTTACCCAGAGTTGCGCGACGCGGTCAGAGATGCCGGCCTCTATGACGGCAATTTCAACAAGACGCTGAAGCACAATGCGGGTCTGTTCCGGGGCGCGATCACCGAGGCCAAGATCCTGGAGGGCGAGTCCGTCGAGCTCACCGGAAAGGGCATGCAGCGCCTGGCGGATATCGTCGAAGATCTTGCCGGGTCAAACGTCTGACGCGCCGCGGGCGACGCTGGTATACGGCTCTGTTGCGGCGCCTAATTGCCAAGTTTCTGCATGCGGGCGGGATTTATTCCATTCAAGGCAACGCGCAGCGGATTTGGCTCGTTGGCCCTGGCGTCGCGCCGGAGCCAGCTCTGCACGGCCATACGCATCGCGCGCTGGCCGAAGGGACCGAGATCCACATGATAGACGAGCCAATAAAGTAAGTTTGTCATGGCCGGTTAACGCCGATATTGGCGACCGGTTTCCGGCGATAGCGTTTTTTCTTGCGGGTCGCGGGTGGAAAGCGACGCGAGTGCTCGGCCGGATCTCAGCCGATGCTTCGGGCATGCGCCAGATAAAGCGCCCGGAAGCGCGTTGAGATCGGGCCCGGCTTGCCGTCGCCCAGCGTCACCCCGTCGATCTCCACGATGGGAAGCACGAAGGCCGAAGCCGCGGTGAGGAAAGCCTCGCGGGCGCCCTTGGCCTCGTCCACGGTGAAGGGGCGCTCTTCGATCCGGATATCTTCCGCCGCCAGCATTTCCAGCAATTGCCGCCGCGTCACGCCGGGCAGGATCTGATGCCCGAGCGGCTGGGTGCGCAGCACACCCTCCGCATCCACGATGAACGCCGTCGAGGAGGTGCCTTCGGTGACGAATCCGTCCTCCACCATCCAGGCCTCGTAAGCGCCGCGGGATTTCGCCTCCTGCTTACCCATGGTCTGGGGCAGCAGCGCCACCGATTTGATATCCCGCCGCTTCCAGCGGATATCCGGGATGGTCACCACTTTCACGCCGGTTTCGGCGGCCGGATTATCGGCCAATGTCTTGGCTTGGGTGAAGGCGACGACGGTGGGCGTCAGCCCTTTGGGGAAGGCGAAGTCGCGATCCGCCGCACCGCGGGTGATCTCCAGATAGACGATACCCTCGTCGAGAGCATTCCGCGCGATCAGCTCCGCATGCAGGACGCGCAGTTCGTCGTCGCTGAGCGGTGCTGGGATCTGCAGCTCGCCCAAGGAGCGGGCGAGGCGGCTGAGGTGATAATCGAAATCGACCGGCTTGCCGCCGAGCACCGCGCAAACCTCATAGACGCCGTCGGCGAACAGGAAACCGCGATCGAAGACGGAAACTGTCGCGTCTTCCTCCGGGAGATAGGCGCCGTTCACATAGACCGTGCGGCCCATCTCTCGGATGCTCTAATGGTCGCCGCAAGAGCCGGCAGGCTTGCCGCAGCCGCAGGCCTCCGAGGCATCCGGCGCTTCCACCACCAGGCCGGCCTGCTCGATCAGCGCCAGATCCTCGGTGGTGTCGTTATTGTCGGTGGTCAGCAGCTTCTCGCCGTAGAAGATCGAGTTGGCGCCCGCCATCAGGCAGAGCAGCTGCGATTCCTTGGAGAGATTGGCGCGTCCCGCCGAGAGCCGGACCCGCGACAGCGGCATCACGATGCGGGCCGTGGCGATCATCCGCACCAGCTCGATGGGATCGACCTTGGAGCGGCCGGCCAGCGGCGTGCCGTCCACCGGCACCAGCGCGTTGATCGGCACGCTTTCGGGATGAGGCTCCAGCTCGGCGAGGCTGCGCAGCAGGCTGGCGCGGTCTTCTAGCGTCTCGCCCATCCCGATAATGCCGCCGCAGCAGACTTCCACGCCGGCTTTGCGCACATGACCGATCGTGTCCAGCCGGTCCTGGAAGGTCCGGGTGGTGATGATCTTGTCATAATATTCCTGCGAGGTATCGAGATTGTGGTTGTAGGCGGTGAGCCCGGCTTCGGCCAGGCGTTCGGCTTGCTCTTCCGTCAACATGCCGAGGGTGACGCAAGCCTCCATACCCATGGAGCGCACGCCGCGCACCATCTCCAGAACCTTGTCGAACTCCGCCCCGTCGCGCACCTGGCGCCAGGCGGCGCCCATGCAGAAGCGGCTGGCGCCGGCCTCGCGCGCTCGCGCCGCCTTGGACAGCACGTCGTCTACGTCCAGCAAGGTCTCCCGCGGCAGCCCGGTCTTTTTGGCGTAATGGGCGCTCTGCGGGCAGTATTTGCAGTCTTCCGGGCAGGCCCCGGTCTTGATCGACAGCAGGCTCGCCAGCTGCACCGTGCCGTCCTTGTGGAAGCGGCGATGGGTGGCGCGGGCCTGGTCCAGAAGCTCCATCAGCGGCGCGGTCAGAAGGTCCAGAATCTCGGCCGTCTCCCAATCATGGCGGAGATCGGCGGACTCGATGGCCTCGGCGCGGGACTGAGCCTCGTCGGCTAGGGGGTTGGCAGAATTCGGCGTTTCGGGGAAATCAAGCACGATTGGCGCTCTTCATTGCTGCAAGGACAAGCCTTCGCTAATACAGGATGATGAGCAGGAGTGAAAGCCGCTACGGCGCATATCTCGCAGACCGGGCGGGCGAAGGGCTCTGGCGCCAGCTGATCGACAGTGCGCCGGAGGGCGCCCGCAGCCTGAATGTGGCCGGGCGCAGCTATATCAATTTTTCCAGCAACGACTATCTGGCCTTGCGTTTCCGGCCCGAGCTGATCGCTCGCGCCAAGGAATGGCTGGAGGCCTACGGGGCGGGATCGGGCGCATCGCGTCTGGTGACAGGCAATCTGCCCGCCTTCGCCGATCTGGAGGCAAAGCTCGCTTTGCTGAAAGGCAAGCCTGCCGCGCTTGTCATGGCGTCGGGCTTCCAGGCCAATGCTGCCGGGCTCCAGGCGCTGCTTGACCGCGCCGTGCTTGGCGCCGAGCCCACCGTTTTCTCAGACCGGCTCAATCATGCCTCGATGCATTTCGGCTGCGCCGCGGCCGGTATCCGCCAGCAGCGCTACCGCCATCTGGAGACCGCCCATCTCGCCGAGCTTCTGGACAAGCGCAGCGAGGACGAGGCCCCGAAATTTATCCTCACCGAGAGCGTCTTCTCCATGGATGGCGATATCGCCGATATCGATGCGATCGCCGAGCTTTCCCGCAAGCACGAGGCGACGCTGGTGGTCGACGATGCCCACGGCACCGGCATCATGGGCGAGGCGGGCGAGGGCCTCAGTGGCGGGGCCGATATCGTCATCGGCACGTTTTCCAAGGCTTTGGGCGGGTTCGGCGCCTATATCGCCTGCTCCGAGACGGTGAAGGATTATCTGATCAATCGCTGCGGCGGGCTGATCTATTCCACCGCGCTGCCGCCTTCGGTGCTCGGCGCCATGGATGCGGCGCTCGACTTGATCCCGCAGCTTTCCGCCGAGCGTGCCCACGTCGCGAACCTCGCCAATCGCTTCCGCGAAGGCGCCAAGATGCTGAAGCTGGAGACCGGCGCTTCGGCCAGCCAGATCGTCCCCGTCATCGTCGGTACCGCCGAGGCCGCCAATAATCTCAGCCGCAGCCTGAAGGCCAACGGCTATTGGGTCACCGCCATCCGCCCACCCACCGTGCCGGCCGGCACCGCGCGGCTTCGCTTCGCCTTCAACGCCGCCCATACCGAGGCCGATATCGACGGACTTCTTTCGGTGCTGGCGCGGGAGCGCGACACGCTTCCCGAAGGGCCGCTCGCGGCGGAATAGACCTCCATGCGCTTCGTTCTCGTCCATGGCTGGGGCTTCCACCCCGGCATTTTCGATCCGCTCATCGCCCATCTGCCGGATGACGCGGAAGTCTCGCGCGTCGATCTCGGCTTCGTCGCAGGCGGCGGGCAAGCCTTGAGCCCCTCGGACGAATGGCCGCAAGACGCCATTGCCGTCGGCCATTCTTTGGGCGTGCTTTGGCTCTTGCATGAAAGACGTAGAAACTTCCGCGGCCTGGTCAGCCTACAGGGCTTCGACCGTTTCGCCGCCCATGTCGGGATGGCCCGCGTCCGCTCCATGCAGAAGGCGCTGTCCCGCGATCCGCTCTCCCTGATGCAGATGTTCTGGCAAAGCTGCGGCGTCCCGGATTTCGCGCCCGCCGAAGCGCTCCGGCAAGAAAGATTGGCCGAAGGGCTGGACTGGCTGATGCAATGGGAGGAAACGGAGGCGCGAGAAAGCCTCAAAGCGCCGGTTCTGGCGCTTGCCTCCAAGGACGATCCGATCGTGCCGCAAGCCATGAGCGACGCCATTTGGGGCGATGCGGTGGTCTGGTCGGCGGAGGCCGGGCACGCATTGCCGCTGCGCCATCCGAAATGGTGTGCGGAAAAGATCTTGGAATTTTCGAAGAGTATCGACGGCTGATATGGCATCG
Source organism: Methyloligella sp. GL2 (assembly GCF_013341275.1). Taxonomy (GTDB): domain Bacteria; phylum Pseudomonadota; class Alphaproteobacteria; order Rhizobiales; family Methyloligellaceae; genus Methyloligella. Next base: position 2,314,476 of record NZ_CP054476.1, on the reverse strand, counting down.
AGCGCCGACAGAATGCGAAAGACCGCTCCGAAGCCCGCCCGTGTGGCGGCAAGCTTCGGCCGCAATGCGCATGCCTACGAGACCCATGCGGAGCTGCAGCGCATGGTCGCCGCAAAGCTCGCTGCTTCGCTGCCCCAGCTCGAGGCGCCGAAAGTGCTGGAGCTCGCCTGCGGCACCGGCCTGTTCAGCCGCTATCTTCTTGCTGAGTACCCGGATGGCGACTTCACCTTCAGCGACCTGTCGAAGGGGATGCTCGCCGAGGCCAAGCGCAATATCGCCCATATCGGCACTGCGCCGCGGCGGTTCGTGGAGGTCGACGCTAACGCGCCGGGCGATCTGGAGCGCTACGATCTCATCGCCACCAGCATGAGCCTGCATTGGCTCGCCGATCCGGCCGCCTCCCTGCAAGCCTTGCGCGCCCATCTGAAGCCCGGCGGCGCGCTGGTCTATGCCGGGCTCGGCGAGAATTGCTTCGCCGAATGGCGCGCCGCGCTCGCCGCCGAAGGCCTGCCCGATGGGATCGTGCCGCTGCCGCCTCTGCCCGGCGTGAAGGACAGCGAGGCCCTGGTCATGGAGCAGGACGGGCTCGCCTTCCTGCGCCGGCTGAAAGCCATCGGCGGGATCACCCCGGCGGAAGGGTATCGCTCCCTGCCGCCCGGCGCGCTGCGCCGGGCGCTTCGCCGCCTGGAGAGATCCCATGGCGGCAAGGTCACCTGGGAGATTGTCTACGGACGCCTGTCGTCCATGGAGAGCTCGTTGGCGGCCAGCCGGTCCAGCCCCTCGATGATGCCGCTATAGGCGCGGGTAAGCTCCGCATCGGTGATGCAGAAGGGCGGCATCAGATAAACCGTGGTGCCGAGCGGGCGGATATTCAGCCCGTTGCCCAAGAACCAATCGCGCAAGCTCCGGCTCTGGGTCGACTGATAGCTTCCGGTGCCGACGATATCGAAGGCCATGATGGTGCCCGCCTGGCGGGTCTTCTCCACATCGGGGCGCGAGGCGATGCTCTCCAGGAAGGCTTTGTGCTTGGCGACGATCTCGCCGATGCGAGCGAGCGTTCCTTCCTCCTCGAAAAGCTGCAAGGAGCGCCGCGCCACCGCGCAAGCCAGCGGATTGGCGGTGAAGGAATGGCCGTGGGCCAGCGCCTTGTTGAAGCTCTCGCCGATGAAGCTGTCATAGACCTCGTCGCGCACCACCGTCGCCGCCATCGGCAGATAGCCGGCCGTGAGACATTTTGAGAGGCAGACCATATCCGGCGTGATGCCCGCCTGCTGATGGGCGAACATGGTGCCGGTGCGGCCGAACCCGGTGGCGACCTCGTCGAGGATCACCAGAATGCCGGCCGCTTGCGCCGTCTCCACGATGCGCTTCAAAAATTCCGGCCGCGACACCCGCATGCCCCCGGCGCCCTGGATCAGCGGCTCGATGATCATCCCGGCGAATTTGCCCGGCATCTCGGCAATCAGCTTCTCCAGCGCCTCGACCGCGGCATCCTCTTTCGCCTGCACGTCCGGATCGTTGTTCCAGGTATAGGGGTAGGGGACCACCTTCACCTCGCAGAGGAGGTCGTGGAACAGGGTGAAGAACTCCGAGCCGCGGCCAACCGCCATGGCGCCGACCGTGTCGCCGTGATAGGCGCCGTCGAAGGCGAGGAACGCGGTGCGCGGCTCGCCCCGATTGACCCAATGCTGATAGGCCATCTTCAGCGCCACCTCGACCGCGGTGGAGCCGTCGTCGGAATAGAAAACCTTGTTGAGGTCGCCCGGCATCAGCGCGCAGACGCGGGCCGCCACCTCCACCGCCGGCTCGTGGGTGAAACCGGCGAACATCACATGCTCGTATTTCTCCGCCTGCTCGGCGAGGGCTTTGTTCAGCTCCGGATGGGCGTGACCGTGGGTGCAGGTCCACCACGACGAGACGAGGTCGAGCAGCTCCGAGCCGTCGCCGAGAGTGAGGGTCGCCGCCTTGGCGCCGACGATCGGCAGCGGCGCGGATTCGGTGCCGTGCTGGGTGAAGGGATGCCAGAGATGGCGCTTATCCAGCGCCAGGAGTTCTTCGATGGAGTATGTCATTGAGTAATTTGAGCAAGCTTGGTGAGATCGAGCTCGGGCTGTATCGCGCGAAGCGCGGCATGGTCCAGAGTCTCGAAGAGGGGAATTTCGGCGATCACTTGGGTCTTTCCGTAGCGTTCGATCGCCGCGCGGTTATGGGGCATTTCCGGCCCCACCATGATCACGCCGGCGATGGTCAGGCCGCGCCGGCGTGCCGCCTCCAGGGTGAGCAAAGTGTGGTTGATGGTGCCGAGGCCGGAGCGGGCGACCACGATCAGCGGCAAATGCAGGTCCTCCGCGAGATCGGCGACCAGCTCGCTGTCGTTGAGCGGCACCAAGAGGCCGCCGGCGCCCTCGACGACGATGAAGTCGTCGGTCTCCGGCAGCTTGAAGGTGGTGAGGTCGATCTCGGTCTCGGCCCGGCGCGCCGCCTCATGCGGGGAGAGCGGGTCGGGCAGCACGTAAGTCTCCGGCACCACCCGGTCGGCGGAAAGCTCGGCGAGCCGCGTCACCTTCTGGGTGTCGGTCTCGCCCTCGATGCCCGCCTGCACCGGCTTCCAATATTTGGCGCCAAGATGCGTCGTCAGCCAGGCGGAGACCACTGTCTTGCCGATATCCGTATCGGTTCCGGTGACGAAAAATCCTTGCACTGCGATGCGCGCTCCTGTTCTCAACGGGGCGCTCTCGCGCCGCGCCGCGACTTTATCCGGCTCGCCCCGCGTTACAAGGGGCAGCGACAAGGGATACCGGCGAGGGAACCGACATGGGTAGAAAAAGCGGCCAATTGCCCCTTTGCCCGCAACCATAGGCTTAGTCCAGGCTATGCGGCTGCCCGCTCCCGGAGTATTGAATTGGTGAAATGGGTTTTCTGACGCGTCTCCTCCTCCTGACCAGCCTTGTCCTTGCTGTTACCGCGGCGGGGCTGCTTGCGCCGGGACAAAGCTTCGGTGTCTCGCCTGCCATTGCGGCGGGCGGCAAGACGCTGCGCATGGCCTATGACGCCGATCCCGTCTCCCTCGATCCTCACGAACAGCTCTCCGGCGCCACCTTGCAGATGTCGCATCTTCTGTTCGATCCGCTGCTGCGCTTCGATACGGAGATGAAGCTGCAGCCGCGGCTCGCCACACGATGGGAGCAGATCGACGAGCGCACCACGCGCTTCTATCTGCGTCCCGGCGTGAAGTTTCATTCCGGGCGCGAGCTGACCGCCAATGACGTGGTTTGGACCCTGAACCGGCTGAAGCGCAGCCCCGACTTCAAGGCGCTGTTCGAGCCGTTCGAGGGCGCGCGGGTGATCGACAATCTCACCGTCGATCTGATCACCAAGAAGCCGTATCCGCTGGTGCTGAATCTCGCCACCTACATCTTCCCGATGGATCAGGCCTTCTATTCCGGCGAGGATGAGCGCGGCGAGGCCAAGGACGCCATCGTCAAGCACGGCGCCTCTTTCGCCTCCACCCATGTCTCCGGCACCGGCCCGTTCATGGTGGTCAAGCGCGAGCAGGGGGTGAAGCTGGTGCTGAAGCGCTTCGACGATTACTGGGACAAGCAGTCGCCCGGCAATGTGCAGCGCATCGTCTTCACCCCAATCCGCGAGCCGGCGACCCGCGTCGCAGCACTGCTGGCCGGCGACGTCGACTTCATCGCGCCCGTGCCGCCCGGCGATCTGGACCGCCTGCGCGCCGCCGATTGTTGCGATCTCATCACCATGGAAAGCACGCGCATCCTGACCTTCGAGCTCAATCAGGACCGCGTGCCGGCCTTCAAGGATAAGCGGGTGCGGCTGGCGGTGAACTACGCCATCAACCGCGAAGGCATCGTCGCCAAGATCATGCGCGGCTTCGCCACCCCGGCGGGACAGCTGAGCCCGGACGGCTATGCCGGCCACGATCCGGCGCTGACCCCGCGCTACGATCTGGCCAAGGCCAAGGATCTGATGCGCGAGGCGGGCTACGAGGATGGCTTCTCCATCACCATGATCGCGCCCAACAACCGCTATGCCGGCGATTACCGCATCGCCCAGGCGGTCGCCGCCATGCTCGCCAAGATCAACATCAAGGTCGATTTGCAGGCCATGCCGAAAGCGCAATACTGGCAGCGTTTCGATGCCCGCGAGGGCGATATGCTGATGATCGGCTGGCAGTCCGATACGCAGGACTCTGCCAACCTCTTCGAGTTCCTGGCGATGACCCCGGACCCGAAGACCGGCTACGGCCAATATAATGCCGGCGATTATTCCAACCCCGAGGTCGATAAGCTGACGCTGGAGAGCCAGACCGTCATCGATAGCGAGGCGCGCGCGGAGCTGCTGCAGCGGGTCGAGCACATTCTCTATGACGACGGGGCGATGGTGCCGCTGCAATGGCAGCATCTGTCCTGGGGCGCGCGCAAAGGGGTCGATATCGGCGCCGTGCTGAACCAGCTCGGCATGCCTTATCTCGGCGATCTGGTGATCGAATAGGATCTGGCCTTTATGGATGCCGCCCGGCACGCCGCAGTCTTCGTCATCCAACGCCTGCTGCAAGCCCTGGGCGTCATGCTGGTGATCCTGGTGATCGCCTTCGCCATCCGCTCTTCCCTCGGCGATCCCGTCCGGGAGCTGACCGGGCAGGCGGCCTCGGAGTCTGAGCGCACCGCGCTCCGCCACGAGCTGGGGCTCGACCGGTCCTGGCCGGCACAGCTTCTCGACTATCTGAAGGGCGCGGCACAAGGCGATCTCGGCACCTCCTATATCTATAAGCGCCCCACCGTTGCGGTGATCCTCGACAAGTTTCCGGCCAGCTTCGAGCTGGTGCTGGCGGCAAGCCTGATCGTCGCGGTGCTGGCGCTGCCCGGCGGTATCGCCGCCGCGGTGCGGCCGCGCAGCTGGACCGCCAAGCTGATCCTGAGCGTCAGCGTGCTCGGCGTTTCGGTGCCAGTGTTCTTGACCGGCATTTTGCTGATCAGCCTGTTCTCGGTGCTGCTCGGCTGGCTACCGGCCTTCGGGCGCGGGGAGGTCGTCTCCATCGGCGGCTGGGAGACCAGCTTCCTCAGCCTCGACGGGCTCGCCCATCTCTTGCTGCCGGCGCTGACCCTGTCCTCGATCATGCTGCCGCTCTTCGTGCGGCTGATCCGTTCCGCCATGCTGGACGAGCTCGGCCGCGACTATATCCGCACCGCCCGCGCCAAGGGGCTGAAACCGCCGCGCATCTGGCTGCGCCACGGCTTGCGCAACGCCATGCTGCCCATCGTCGCTCAAGGCGCGCTGCAATTCGGCAATCTCCTGGCCTTCACCATCCTCACCGAGACGGTGTTCCAATGGCCGGGCATGGGCTTTCTCTTCTTAGAGGCGGTGACCCGCGCCGATATCCCGCTGATCACCACCTATCTCGTGGCGGTCGGCGCGATCTTCGTCATCGCCAACACCATCGCCGATCTGTTGAGCCTGGCACTCGATCCGCGGGTCACGTTCTCGGAGGCGGACGCATGAGCCGGACCGCAGCCGGGACCTACGCGCTGCCGCGCAGCCTGACCGGCAGCATCAAGCGCCATCCGGGCATGGGGCTGGTGATTGCCGTTCTGACCGTTATTGCGCTGGCGGCGGCCTTTGCCCCGGTGATCGCGCCGCAAGACCCGTATGACCTGGCCAGCCTCGACGTGCTGGATTCGGAGATCCCGCCAAGCTGGCTGCCCGGCGGCGAGGCGCGTTTTCCTCTCGGCACCGACGCGCAAGGCCGCGACTTGTTCAGCACCGTGCTCTACGGGCTGCGTATCTCCTTGATCATCGGCATCCTCGCCGTGACGATCCAGGCCGCCATCGGCATCACTTTAGGGGCGCTCGCCGGCTATCTCGGCGGCAGGCTCGATACGCTGATCACCCGCATCGCCGATATCCAGCTCGCGCTCTCCACCCTGATGCTGGCCATCGTCGCCCTGGCCCTGGTGCGGGCCGCGCTCGGAGGGCAAACCCTGGGGGCAAGCGCGGTGCCGGTGCTGGTGATCGTTATCGGGCTTGCCGAATGGCCGTTCTTCGCTCGCACCGCCCGCGCCGCCATGCTGGTGGAGAAGCAGAAGGATTACGTCCGTGCCAGTCGGGCGCTCGGCGCCACCGGCACGACCATCGTGCTGCGCCATATCCTGCCCAATATCGGCGCGCCGCTGATCATCGTCGCCACCATCGGTATGGCCAACGCCATCATGGCCGAGGCGGCGCTATCGTTTCTCGGCCTCGGCATGCCGCCGACCCAGCCCTCTCTCGGCACCCTGATCCGCTCTGGCTACGATCTGATCTTCGCCGGCGCCTGGTGGGTGACGCTGATCCCAGGTGCCGTGCTTGTCGTGCTGCTGCTCTGCGTCAATCTTCTGGGCGACGGCTTGCGCGATGCGCTCGATCCGCGCCTCAAGCGGGGTGCGGGCGAGGGCGCCCTCTAGCCCGTCCTTTCCTCACACACCGTCAACCAAACCGCCGAGCGGGGGTTTGATCGAAACGCTGCTGCGTTAGGGTGGGAGCACGGTTGAGCGGGCGTTTGTAATTCGATTCGGCAGTCCCTAACTGCCCAATTGAAGCAACCCCAAGGAAGTGACCCGAAGGAAGTGAACGCAAGCAAGCGAGCCTTCAGAGGAGAGAGCCATGGATAGCGCGCAGTCCGTCAGTCCGGACTTCGTGTTTTCGCTGCGGCGCGCCACCGAGAGCGCGGCCCTGGCGGCGTATGATTGGATCGGCCGCGGCGACCGCGAAGGCGGTGGTGGTGCGGCGCTGGATGCGATGCGCGAAAGCCTCGCCAAGCTCGATTTCGAAGGTGCCGCGGTCAGCGGCCAGGTCAGCAAGGACGAGGCGCCGCAATTCGCCCGCGGCGATATCGTTGGCAAGCCCGGCGCCGCCTTCAAAGCCGATGTCGCCGCCGACCCGGTGGAGGGGACCAGCTATCTCGCCCGCGGGCAGACCAACGCGCTGGCCGTGATTGCCGTCGCACCCCGCGGCACCATGATGGATCCGGGCCCGGCCTTCTATATGGAGAAGTTCGTCGCCGAGCCGGCGGCGCGCGGCAAGATCGATCCCACCTGGCCGACGGCGAAGAAGCTGGAGGTTCTGGGCCGCGCGCTGAACAAGGCGGTGCCCGATCTCACCGTCTATGTACTGGAGAAGCCGCGCCACCGCCAGCTGGTCGAGGAGATTGTCGCCACCGGTGCCCGCGTCGCGCTCTATCCGGCAGGCGACGTCGCCGGCGCGCTGATGGCCGCCATTCCACAATCCGGCATCGATGCGCTAATGGGCATCGGCGGCGTGCCCGAAGGGCTGATCTCGGCGGTGGCGATCCGCGCCATGGGCGGCGAATTCTTAGGCCGCATGGCGCCGCAGCTGCAGACCGAGGCCATCGCCGTGAAGCAGGCCGGCATCGATACCGATCGCTGGTTCGACCGCGACGAGCTGGTCGGCTCAGACGAGCTATTCTTCTGTGCTACCGGCATCACCTCGGGCCTTCTGCTGGAGGGCGTGTCCCACAGCAAGAACTCCTATACGCTGCAAACCATGATGATTACCGGTGCCACTGGCGAACGTCAGGTGATGACCAGTTACCTTCCTCTCCCGCCCCGCGCGCAAGCGGTTACGGCGCGGGATGTCGCCTAACAGGGGCGCCCCCGATTAAGTCTTTTGGGCGCCCAAGGCTTGCTCTGAGACATCGCAGGCGACATGACATAGGATGTCACACAACAAAAAGAAGGAGTGCGGGGAGTAGGAATGCCCAAGCAGGTCGATCATCCGATCATTCTTGGCATCGTCGGCGACTCGGCGTCGGGCAAGACGACGTTGTCGGCGGGCGTCGCCCAGATTCTGGGTGAAGACCGCTGCACCGTCATCTGCACCGACGATTATCACGCCTATGACCGCGCCGAGCGGGCTAAGTACGGCCTCTCGGCTCTCGATCCGCGCGCCAATTACGTCGATATCCTGGAGCAGCATCTACGCCTGCTGCGCAACGGCCAGCCGATCCTCAAGCCGATCTACAATCACACCCACGGCACGCTGGAGCGGCCGGTCTATGTCCAGCCCAAGGATTTCGTCATCGCCGAGGGGCTGCTCGGCTACACCACCCGCGCCATGCGCGATTGCTACGACGTGAAGATCTATCTCGACCCGATCGAGGATCTGCGCGTGAAGTGGAAGATGCATCGCGACACAACCAAGCGCGGCTACACCAAGGAAGAGGTGGCCCAGTCCCTGGAGAAGCGGAAGAAGGACAGTCCGATCTTCATCCATCCCCAGCGCACTTTCGCCGATATCGTGATTCGGTTTCAGCTCCCGGCCCATGCCAACGGCTCCGACACCCATCTCGATGTCCGCCATCTGCTGCGCCCGACCTTGCCGCATCCGGATTTCTCGCCGCTGTTCGACGCCAACAATCCGGCCGGGATGAAGCTCGAACTGGCCCGCGACAGCGACGGCAAGCCGGTGGACGTGTTGGAAATCAACGGCGATATTTCCGACGCGCGGGCCGAGAAAATCGAGGATCTGCTTTGGGATCTAATCCCCGAGGCCGGGCATTTGCGCGATCAGGTAGGGCGCATCGACGTAGCAAATGGTGCTCGAGTCAGTCATCCCCTAGCGCTGACCCAGCTACTTGTGGGATACCACGCCGTGAAAGCGGCCATGGGCGTGAGGGCCTACTAGCCGCAAGAGCAGCGTTTGGAGAATTTTATGGCCGAGAGCCTCGATGTCGAGCAGGCGGCGCCTGCCGTTACCCACGAAAATATGGCCAATGCCATCCGCGCCCTCGCCATGGACGCGGTGCAGAAATCGAAATCCGGCCATCCGGGCATGCCCATGGGTATGGCGGATGTCGCCACGGTGCTGTTCACCCGGTTCCTGAAATACGATGCCGAGCATCTGGACTGGCCCGATCGCGACCGCTTCGTGCTGTCGGCCGGCCATGGCTCGATGCTGCTCTACGCGCTGCTCTACCTCACCGGCTCGCCGGAGATGACCATCGAGGAGATCGAGAATTTCCGCCAATGGGGCTCCAAGACCCCGGGCCATCCCGAATACGGCCACACCAAGGGCGTCGAGACCACCACCGGCCCGCTGGGGCAGGGCGTCGGCAATGCCGTCGGTATGGCTATGGCCGAGCGGCTGCTCAAGGCCCGCTACGGCGAGACAATCGTCGATCACTTCACCTACGCCATCGCTGGCGATGGCTGCCTGATGGAAGGCATCAGCCATGAGGCAATCTCGCTCGCCGGCCATCTCAAGCTCGGCCGGCTGATCGTGCTGTTCGACGACAACCACATCTCCATCGACGGCGACACCGATCTGGCCGTTTCCGACAATCAGCTCGAGCGCTTCGAGGCCTCCGGCTGGCATGTGGCGCGGGTCGACGGCCACGATCCCGAAGCGGTCGCGGTGGCCATCGAGAATGCCCGTCAGGTCGCCGACCGGCCCTCGCTGATCGCCTGCCGCACCATCATCGGCTTCGGCGCCCCTCATAAGCAGGGCACCGCCTCTACCCACGGCTCGCCGCTGGGCGATGAGGAGATTGCCGCCACCCGCGAGAAGCTGGGATGGCCGTACCCGCCCTTCGAGATCCCCAAGCCCATCCTCGCCGCCTGGCGCGCCGCCGGCACCCGCAATCGCGAAGCGTTCGAATCCTGGACCGCGCGGGCCGATCAGCTCGAGCCCGCCGCCCGCAACCGGCTGGTCGAGCCCATCGATGCCGATCTTGCCGCCGCTGTCGCCGATGCGGTGTACGCCGCCAAGACCGAATTCGCCGAAGGTGCCGAGAAGCTCGCCACCCGGCAATCCTCCCAGAAGGTGCTGGAGAAGCTCGTCGCGGTGCTGCCCGATCTGATCGGCGGTTCGGCCGACTTGACCGGCTCAAACGGCACTTTGACCAAGCTGCATAAGTCCGTGACTCCGGAGGATTTTTCCGGGAACTACATCCATTACGGCGTGCGCGAGCACGCCATGGGCGCGGCGATGAACGGCATGGCGCTGCATGGTGGTATCGTGCCTTACGGCGGCACCTTTCTGGTGTTCACCGATTACTGCCGTCCGGCGATCCGCCTTTCGGCTCTGGAGGAGCAGCGGGTCATCTACGTTATGACCCATGATTCCATCGGCTTAGGCGAGGACGGTCCGACCCATCAGCCGGTCGAGCATCTCGCCGCTTTGCGGGCCATTCCCAATCTCAACGTGTTCCGCCCGGCCGACTCCGTCGAAGTGGCCGAATGCTGGGAGCTGGCGCTGCTCAATCCGAAGAGGCCGTCGATCCTGGCGCTGAGCCGGCAAGGGCTGCCGCTGCTGCGCACCGCGCCCACCGCCGAGAACCTCACCGCCAAGGGCGCCTATGTCTTGTCGGAGCCCGAAGGCGGCCGCGACGTGACTTTGATCGGCACCGGCTCGGAGCTGATGCTGGCGGCGGAAGCCGCCGAGACCCTCGCGAAGGAGGGCATCAAGGCCGCCGTGGTTTCCATGCCGTGCTGGGAGCTGTTCGCCGCACAAGACGAAGTCTACCGCAATGAAGTGCTGGGCGACTGCCCGCGCATCGCCGTTGAGGCCGCCATCGGCTTCGGCTGGTCGGAATGGCTAGGCGAGGGCGGCGCTTTCATCGGAATGACCGGGTTTGGGGCTTCTGCTCCCGCCAAAGAGCTTTATAACCACTTCGGAATCACGGCCGAGGCCGTCAGTGCTGCTGCGCGCAGCGCTCTCGGCAAAGCCTGACGCCATAAATTTGAAGCCAAGATTGCATAACAAACACAATCAGTGAGGAGATATGTCCAACAAGCGCGTCGCCATTAATGGCTTTGGCAGGATCGGGCGGCTTACCCTTCGTGCCTTCCTGGAATCCGGCAGGGACGATTTGGAGTTCGTCGCCATCAACGATCTCGCCCCCGCCGACATGAACGCGCATCTCCTCAAATACGACAGCGTGCATGGCACGCTGCCGATGGATGTCAGCGTCGAGGGCGACGCCATCCGCGCCGGCGACAAGACCATCAAGGTGCTGTCCGAGGCGAACCCGGAGGATCTGCCCTGGGGTGATCTCGACATCGATATCGTCATGGAATGCACCGGCCGTTTCACCGACCGCGAGGCGGCGGCCCGGCATCTGAAAGCCGGCGCCAAGCGCGTGCTGGTCTCCGCCCCGTGCAAGGGCGCCGATCTCACCGTGGTCTATGGCGTCAACGACGAGAAGCTGGCCAAGGATCAGCTCGTCGTCTCCAATGCCTCCTGCACCACCAACTGCCTGGCCCCGGTGGCCAGCGTGCTGCAGGATCTGGTCGGCGTGGAGCGCGGTTATATGACGACGATCCACGCCTATACCGGCGATCAGCGCACCGTCGATACCTTCCATAAGGATCCGTATCGCGCCCGCGCCAGCGCCGTGAACCTGATCCCGACCTCGACCGGTGCCGCCAAGGCCATCGGCCTGGTGCTGCCCGATCTCGCCGGCAAGCTGGACGGCGCTTCGATCCGCGTGCCGACGCCGGATGTCAGCATGGTCGACCTCACCTTCGTCGCCTCCCGCGCCACCAGCGCCGAAGAGATCAACGAGGCCATGGCCAAGGCGGCTTCGGGCAAGCTGAAGGGGGTCCTCGGCTATAACGACAAGCCGCTGGTCTCCTCCGATTTCGTCCATGACCCGATGAGCTCGATCTTCGATGCCAATGGCACTCATGTGATCGACGGCACCTTCTGCCGCATCGTCGCCTGGTACGACAATGAATGGGGCTTCTCCAACCGCATGAGCGACGTCGCCGTGGAGATGGATCGCCTGATATGAGCGCCTTCGATCTCTCCCGCATCCGGTCGGTCGAGGATGCAGATGTGAAGGATAAGCGCGTTCTCTTGCGCGCCGATCTGAACGTGCCGATGCGCGAGGGGGTGGTGGGCGACACCACCCGCATCGAACGCATTCTGCCGACCGTCCGCTTGCTGCGGGAGAAGGGCGCCAAGGTGATCGTGCTCTCCCATTGGGGGCGCCCGAAGGGCACGGCGAGCCAGGAGACCTCGCTCCGCCCGATCGCCGAGGCCATGGCCAAGCTGGTTCCCGATGCCAAGGTGAGCTTTGCTGCCGATTGCGTCGGCGAGACCGCGGCCGAAGCGGTCGATGCGCTGGAGCCGGGCGACGTGCTGTTGCTGGAAAATCTCCGCCATCACATCGGCGAAGAGAAGAACGATGCCGATTTCGCCCGGGAACTTGCCAAGCTGGGCGACATTTACGTCAATGATGCCTTTTCCTCCGCGCACCGTGCGCATGCCTCGACGGCGGCCATCGCCCAGCTGCTGCCGGCCTATGCGGGGCTGCTGATGATCGCCGAGATCCGGGCGCTGGAGCAGGCGTTGGAAAATCCCCGCCGGCCGGTGATGGCCATTGTCGGCGGATCCAAGGTTTCCACCAAGATCGCGGTGCTCGACAATCTGGCCAAGAAGGTCGATGTCATCGTAGTGGCCGGCGGCATGGCCAACACGTTTCTGTTCGCCGACGGCCTCAATGTCGGCAAGTCCTTGTGCGAGAAGGATGCCGTGACCACGGTGAAACAGATCGAGGCGCACGCCAAAGACGCGGCTTGCGAGATCGTGCTGCCCCAGGATGCGGTAACCGCAAAGGCGTTGGAGCCGGGGGTGGAGACCGAGACCTGCTCGATTTCCGCGGTCGCCGGCGATAGCATGATCTTGGATGTCGGGCCGGAGACGGTCGCCGATCTGAAGCGCCGCCTTAGCGAGGTCAACACGCTGCTGTGGAACGGCCCGCTCGGCGCCTTCGAGACGGCGCCCTTCGATGCCGGCACCATGGCGATCGCCAAAGAGGCGGCGCGGCTGACCGAGGCCGGAGACCTCGTCAGCGTCGGCGGTGGCGGCGACACGGTGGCTGCCCTGAAAGCGGCGGGCGTGGCCGACAAGTTCACCTATGTGTCGACGGCGGGCGGCGCATTTTTGGAGTGGCTGGAGGGCAAGGAGCTCCCGGCTGTCGCAGCCCTGGCGAGCGGGGCCACAAAGAAGGCGTCCGAACTCGCCGCTACGGATAGCTAAGAGGTAGGAAACATGCTGATCACCCTGCGACAACTTCTGGATCACGCTTCCGAGCACGGCTACGGCGTGCCGGCCTTCAACATCAACAACATGGAGCAGGGGCTCGCGATCCTGCAGGCCGCGGCCGAGACCGACGCGCCGGTGATCATCCAGGCGAGCCGCGGCGCGCGCCAATATGCCGGTGATCTGATGCTGGCCAAGCTGATCGAGGGGCTTGAGGATCTCTATCCCAATATCCCGATCTGCATGCATCAGGATCACGGCAACAACGCCGCCACCTGCCTGTCCGCCATCCAGCACGGCTTCACCTCGGTGATGATGGACGGCTCGCTGGGCGAGGACGGCAAGACCCCGACCGATTACGACTACAATGTCGGCGTCACCAAGAAGGTCACCGACATGGCCCATATGGTCGGCGCCTCGGTGGAGGGCGAGCTGGGCTGCCTCGGCTCGCTGGAGACCGGCTCGGGCGAGGCCGAGGACGGCCACGGTTTCGAGGGCAAGCTGGAGCGCGACAAGCTGCTGACCGATCCGGATCAGGCGGCCGAGTTCGTCGCCGAGACCAAGGTCGATGCGCTGGCCGTCGCCATCGGCACCTCCCACGGCGCCTACAAGTTTACCGCCAAGCCGACCGGCGAGGTGCTGGCGATGGACGTCATCGAGGCGATCCACGAGCGTCTGCCCGACACGCCTTTGGTGATGCACGGCTCCTCTTCGGTGCCCCAGGACCTGCAGGACGAGTTCAACAAATGGGGCGGCGAGATGCCCCAGACTTACGGCGTGCCGGTGGAGGAGATCGTCCGCGGCATCAAGCACGGCGTGCGCAAGATCAATATCGACACCGACCTTCGCATCGCTTGCGCGGCGACGCTGCGCCGGGTCGCCACCGAGAACAAGTCGGAGTTCGACCCGCGCAAGTTCCTCAAGCCTGCCGTGGCGGCGATGAAGAAGGTGTGCGTCGACCGGCTGGAAGCCTTCGGCACCGCCGGCTGGGCGTCCAAGATCAAGGTGATCCCCATGGCCACCATGGCCGAACGCTACGCCTCCGGCGAGCTCGACCCCAAGGTCGGCGCCGCCAAGGGCGTGAAGGCGGCCGAGTAACCGGCAGCCTTCAAGCGGATCGGGCACGGGGCCGCTTGAAAACATCCCAGCAGTGGGAGCTGCGGGAGGAGAGAAGCAGATGAAAGAGGCCAAGGCCGATAAGGGCGACGGCGCGGGCGGTTCTCAAACCCTGCGCGGCGAAGAGCGCTACAAAGCCGGCGTTCTCGAATATAAGCGCATGGGCTATTGGGAGCCCGACTATCAGCCCAAAGAGACCGACCTCATCGCGCTGTTCCGCGTCACCCCGCAAGACGGCGTCGATCCGGCTGAGGCCGCCGCGGCGGTGGCCGGCGAAAGCTCTACCGCCACCTGGACCGTGGTCTGGACCGACCGGCTGACCGCCTCGGAGAAATACCGCGCCAAATGCTACCGCCTCGATCCGGTGCCCAACGCCGAAGGCCAGTATTTCGCCTATATCGCCTACGACCTGGACCTGTTCGAGCCCGGCTCTGTGGTCAATCTCGCCGCCTCCATCATCGGCAATGTGTTCGGCTTCAAGCCGCTGAAGGCGCTGCGCCTGGAGGATATGTTCCTCCCCGTCGCTTACGTGAAAACCTATGACGGCCCGCCCACCGGAATTGTGGTGGAGCGCGAGCGGCTGGATAAGTTCGGCCGTCCGCTGCTCGGCGCCACGGTCAAGCCGAAGCTCGGCCTTTCGGGCCGCAATTACGGCCGCGTCGTCTACGAGGCGCTGAAGGGCGGGCTCGACTTCACCAAGGACGACGAGAACATCAACTCGCAGCCCTTCATGCATTGGCGCGACCGCTTCCTCTACTGCATGGAGGCGGTGAACAAGGCGCAGGCCCAGACCGGCGAGATCAAGGGCACCTATCTCAATATCACCGCCGCCACCATGGAAGACATGTATGAGCGCGCCGAGTTCGCCAAGGAGCTCGGCTCGGTGGTGGTGATGATCGATCTGGTGATCGGCTGGACCGCGATGCAGTCCATCTCCAAATGGGCGCGCAAGAACGACATGATCTTGCATCTGCATCGCGCCGGCCATTCCACCTATACCCGCCAGAAGAGCCACGGCGTCTCCTTCCGGGTGATCTGCAAATGGGCGCGGCTTGCCGGCGTCGACCATATCCATGCCGGCACGGTGGTCGGCAAGCTGGAGGGCGACCCCGCCACGGTGCGCGGCTTCTACGACATCCTGCGTCAGGACCATGTCGAGGAGAATCTCGGCAACGGCGTCTTCTTCAATCAGGATTGGGGCGGCTTGCGCAAAGTCATGCCCGTCGCCTCCGGCGGCATCCATGCCGGGCAGATGCACAAGCTGCTGCATTATCTCGGTGAGGATTGCGTCATGCAGTTCGGCGGCGGCACCATCGGCCATCCGGGCGGCATCGCCGCCGGTGCTACCGCCAACCGCGTCGCTCTGGAATCGATGATCCTCGCCCGTAACGAGGGCAGGGACTATCTCGCGGAAGGCCCGGAGATCCTGGAAGAGGCGGCGCGCGGCTGCACCCCGCTGGCCCAGGCGCTGGAGACCTGGAAGGACGTCAGCTTCGATTACACCTCCACCGACACGCCGGACTTCGTGCCGACGCCAGACGTGGCCTATTAGGAGAAGTCTCCATGCGTCTCACCCAAGGCACGTTCTCCTTCCTGCCCGATCTGACCGATAGCCAGATCGCCGCTCAGGTGCAGTACTGCATCGACAATGGCTGGGCGGTGAATATCGAGTTCACCGACGATCCCCATCCCCGCAACACCTATTGGGATATGTGGGGCGAGCCGATGTTCGATCTGGCCGATGCGGCCGGCGTCATGGCCGAGCTCGGCAAATGCCGCGAGATTTACGGCGAGCGCTATATCCGCATCTCCGCCTTCGACAATTCGCCGGGCTGGGAATCCTTGCGCCTGTCCTTCATCGTCAACCGGCCGGAGAACGAGCCGGGTTTCCGCCTCGACCGGCAGGAGACCGAAGGGCGCAACATCCGCTACACCACCCACGCCTACGCCGCCGAGCTTCCCGAAGGAAAGCGTTATAACGGCAAGGGGTAGGCGGCGGACCTTTTGGTTCGAAGCAGAGCCGGTCGGTTACTCCGCCGGCGCCAGCGCCAATTGCCGGCGCTCCAGCGCAAGCGATAAGCCCCAGAACACCAGACCGCCCGTGGCAAGCGCCGCCCCGACCCAACCGGTCGAGGGCAGGCCCCATCCGGCGGTGAGCGCCATGCCGGCGAGCCAAGGCCCGAGCGCATTGGCGACGTTGAACGCCGAGTGGTTCAGCGCCGCAGCCAAGGTCTGGGCCTTGCCGGCCACATCCATCAGCCGGGTCTGCAGCACGGCGGCCAGCCCGCCGCTGCAGCCCACCGCCAGCACCACCGGCACCAGGGTCCAAAGACTGCCCGTCGCGAACGGGTAGATGACGAGCGCGACGATGCTCCAGAGGAGAAAGGCGCCCGCCGTCGGCATCAGCGCCCGGTCGGCCGCCCAGCCCGAGATCAGCGTGGCGATGGTCAGCCCAATGCCGCACACCGCCAGGACGAAGGGGATCGCGGCGGCCGGCGCATGGGTCACCTCAAGCATGGTGGAGGCGAGATAGGTATAGACCGCGAACATGCCGCCGAAGCCGACCGCGCCGATGCCAAGCGTCAGCCAGACTTGCGGCCGGGCCAGCGCGCTGAGCTCGGTCAGGGGATCGCCGCCCTGGTCATGTCCGCCGCCCGGCGCAAAGATGGCGACCAGGCTTGCCGTCAGGAGTGCCAGCGCAGCCACCAGCACGAAGGCCCAGCGCCATCCGAAATATTGGCCGATGCCGTTGGCCAGCGGCACGCCGACGATGGTGGCGATGGTCAGCCCGAGCATGATCCGGGAGAAGGCTTGCGCGCGCTTCTCCGGCCCCGCCAGCGTGGCCGCAAGCAATGCCGCGACGCCGAAATAAGCGCCATGGGGCAGGCCGGCAAGGAAGCGGGCGAACAGCATGAAGTGATAGCTGTCGGCCAGCGCCGAGAGGAGATTGCCGAGCGCGAAGACCAGCATCAGCCCGACCAGCAGGCTGCGGCGCGGGAGACGTGCCGACAGCACCGCGATCACCGGAGCGCCGATCACCACGCCCAGGGCATAGGCGCTGATCACATGGCCGGCGGTCGGCTCGTCGAGCTGGAGATCCTTGGAGAAGAACGGCAACAGGCTCATCGAGGCGAATTCCGTCGTCCCGATGGCGAAGCCGCCAATGGCAAGCGCGAAAAGGATCAGCCCCAGCGGGGCGCCGGTTCTCTCGGTCGTAAGGCTCATGCTGTCACGTCGCTGGCGGGAGAAGCGGCGGCGCGCCCCACGCCGGGCTTGTCCTTTTGTCCGGACCGCATGCCCGGCGATTTGAAGATGGCGCGGGCAGACGGCTCAAAACGCGGCCTCTGCCCGATAGCGCGAGTTAAGGCGGAGTCCTGTGCCATGCAATGGCGCGGGGGCGTTGTGCTTCATTTGGTCCCGCTTTGCGCCGGCAAACCACAGCGCCAGGGCGGCAAAACGCAACCCATCGGCGCAAACCCTGGTTAAGCTCGGTGTGGTATAAGGCGTAGCGAGACGCCGAAACATTCCGCGGGCGTCATCCCTGCGAAAGCAGGGATCCGGTATTCCCAGCCTTGGCGATTTCGCGTCAGTGCCGGTTACTGGATTGCCCGGTCGAGCCGGGCAACGACGAAGATGGATAACGATGTGCCGGATGAGATGAGCGAGACCGAAGAGACCGCCGCCGCGCCTGCGTCGAGCGACGCCGCAGGCGAGATCGATCTCAACAAGGAGATCGCCGAGAGCGGCATCGAGGAGGTGCTGGACGAGCTCGACCGCGAGCTGGTCGGTCTGGCGCCGGTCAAGAAGCGCATCCGCGAGATCGCGGCGCTTCTGCTGGTGGAGCGCATGCGCCGCCAGCTTGGCCTCAGCGTCGAGGCGCCGACCTTGCATATGTCCTTCACCGGCAATCCGGGGACCGGCAAGACCACCGTGGCGCTGCGCATGGCGGAGATCCTACACAGGCTCGGCTTCGTCCGCCGCGGCCATCTCGTCTCGGTCACCCGCGACGATCTCGTCGGCCAATATATCGGCCATACCGCGCCCAAGACCAAAGAGGTGCTGAAGAAGGCCATGGGCGGCGTGCTGTTCATCGACGAGGCCTATTATCTCTATCGGCCCGAAAACGAGCGCGATTACGGCCAGGAGGCGATCGAGATCCTGCTCCAGGTGATGGAGAACCAGCGCGAGGACCTGGTGGTGATTCTGGCCGGCTATGCCGACCGCATGGAGACGTTCTTCGCCTCAAATCCCGGCTTCCGCTCGCGCATCGCCCATCACATCGACTTTCCCGACTATTCCGATGCGGAGCTGATGAGCATTGCCGATCTGCTGCTGCACGAGATGAATTACCGCTTCAGCCCGGAGGCGCGCGCCGCCTTCGCCCGCTATATCGAAGCGCGGAAAGCCCAGCCGCTTTTCGCCAATGGCCGTTCGATCCGGAATGCGCTTGACCGCGCCCGGCTCCGCCAGGCAAATCGGCTGGTGGCGAACAGATCCGCCAAACTTTCGGCCGAAGACCTGATCACCATCGAACCGGAAGACATCTTGGCCAGCCGCGTGTTCGAGATCGACCGCGCGGCCAAGGCCGACGAGACACAATAAGCGCGCCCGCGCGCCAAGGGTTGAGAGAAGAGGAAAACCATGGCCGGCGAGACCATCATTGCCCCGTCGATCCTATCATCGGACTTCGCCAAGCTCGGCGAAGAGGTGAGGGCGATCGATGCGGCCGGCTGCGACTGGATCCATGTCGACGTCATGGACGGCCATTTCGTGCCCAATATCACCATCGGTCCCGATGTGGTGAAGGCGCTGCGGCCCCACTCGCAAAAGCCCTTCGACGTGCATCTGATGATCGCGCCCGCCGATCCCTACATCGAGGCTTTCGCCAAGGCCGGCTCCGACATCATCACCGTGCATGTCGAGGCGGGCCCGCATATCGACCGCTCGCTGCAGCTGATCCGCAGCCTCGGCAAGAAGGCCGGCGTGACCCTCACGCCGGGAACGCCGGAATCGCATCTTGAATATCTCCTCGACAAGGTCGATCTGATCTTGGTGATGACCGTCAATCCCGGCTTCGGCGGCCAGGCTTTCCTGGACTCCCAGCTACAGAAGATCCGCAATATCCGCAGCATGATCGGCGCCCGCCCGATCCATCTGGAGGTCGATGGCGGCATCAATCCGAAGACCGTGGCTGAGGCGGCCAAGGCCGGCGCCAACGCCTTCGTCGCCGGCTCCGCCGTGTTCAAGGACCGCGCGCTCGAAGCCAATATCGCCGCGCTCAGAGCCGGCGCCGACAATGCCCGGATCGCCGCCGCATAATGCCCGATAGCAGCCAGCACCATATTGCCGACGCTTATCTCGCCTCCGTGTTGCCGGAGCTGCGCAAACCGGGCGGCATCTGGCCCCGCGCCGTGGTGTTCGATCTCGACGGCACGCTGGTCGATACGGCGGAGGATATTGCCGCCGCCCTCAACCAGACTCTGAGCGAGTTCGACCTGCCGCCGCACGCCATCGAGGATGTGCGCAAGATGGTCGGCGGCGGGCTGGCCAAGCTGCTGCAGCGGGCACTCTACGCCCATGAGGTGGAGCGCGACGAGGCGGCGAGGGCGGAGATGCTGGAGCGGCTGCTGGCGCTTTACGCGGCGCGCCCCGTGGTCCATTCCAAGCCTTACGAAGGCGCGGTCGACCTGCTGCAGACCCTGACCGAGGCCGGCATCAAATGCGGTATCTGCACCAACAAGCCGCAACCCATCGCCGACGACGTGCTGAACGGCCTCGGCCTTGCCGGCAGCTTCGGCTTCATCCAGGGCGCCGATAGCGGCTTTCCCAAGAAGCCCGATCCCAGCCCTCTCATACATGTGATGTCGAAGTTACGCGCGGCGCCGCACGAAACCGTTATGGTTGGGGACAGCATGACCGACGTGAAAACCGCACGTGCCGCCTCGCTCGCCGGAGTGGTTCTGGTGAGCTTCGGCTATACGCCGCTTCCGGCCTCCGAGCTCGGCGGAGATCTGGTCATGGACAGCTTGAGCGAATTGCCGCGCTGCCTTGCGGTGTTATCGCAAAGAGCCTAGGCAAGCCTAAGAATAAGCCTATGAATATGCAGCGGAAAATCAGCCGCTGAAGGAACACGGAAACGGCGGATAAACCCATGACTGTCAGCTATGTCGGAGCGCTTATCGCGGGGCTTTTGAGCTTCCTCTCGCCTTGCGTCTTGCCGCTGGTGCCGCCCTATCTCTGCTTCCTCGGCGGGACCACCTTCGACCAGCTTGCCGGCGAGGAGGAGACCCCCTCCCATGTCTACGGCACCATCGTCATGTCGGCGATCGCCTTCGTGCTCGGCTTCACCACGGTGTTCGTCATCCTCGGTGCCACTGCCACCAGCCTCGGCCAGCTGGTCACCAGCCATCTGGAGCTGTTGAGCCAGATTGCCGGCGTGGTGATCATCATCGCCGGTCTGCATTTCCTCGGCCTGTTCCATATCCCGCTGCTGCATCGCGAAGCGCGCTACCAGCATGAATCGCGGCCCGCGGGGCTGGTCGGCGCTTATGTCATCGGCCTTGCCTTCGCCTTCGGCTGGACCCCGTGCATCGGTCCGGTGCTGGCGGCGATCCTGGTGGTTGCGGCCGGTGAGCAGACGGTGAGCCAGGGGGTGAGCCTGCTGCTGGTCTATTCGCTGGGGCTGGGCATTCCCTTCATCCTGGCGGCTGTCGCCATCCGCCCCTTCCTCGACGTGTTGCAGCGCTTCCGGAAGCATCTTTCCCGGATGGAGAAGGTGCTCGGCATCTTCCTCATCCTCACCGGTGTTCTGTTCCTGACGAACTCCATGACGCTGATCGCCGGATGGCTGA
Organism: Methyloligella sp. GL2; assembly: GCF_013341275.1. GTDB lineage: Bacteria > Pseudomonadota > Alphaproteobacteria > Rhizobiales > Methyloligellaceae > Methyloligella. Next base: position 2,293,447 of record NZ_CP054476.1, on the reverse strand, counting down.
TAGACTTGTTCCCGGGTCTCACTACGATCGGCTAACCGATTCACACGATTCGCAAACCGCTAAGCGGGGCCTAAGATGAGGCTCCATTCGCGCGCGCTTTGTCTGCAAGTGTCATGATTCCGATCGCACTCACCATTGCCGGTTCCGATTCTGGCGGCGGCGCCGGTATCCAGGCCGATTTGAAGACCTTCTCGGCCCTCGGCGTTTACGGCGCCAGCGTGATCACCGCGCTCACCGCCCAGAACACCGAAGGGGTGAAGGGGGTGCTGATCGCGCCGCCGGATTTCGTCACCGCCCAGATCGAGGCGGTCACGAGCGATCTCGATATCGCCGCCATCAAGATCGGCATGCTGGGCGATGTGCCCACCATCGGTGCGGTGGCGGATGCGCTTCGCGCTCTGCCCAACCTGCCGCGTATCCCGGTGATCCTCGATCCGGTGATGGTGGCGGCGAGCGGCGATCCGCTGCTGGATGACGGCGCCGTCGAGAGCCTGCAAACCCGGCTATTTCCGCTGACCAATCTGATCACGCCGAACCTGCACGAAGCGGCGCGCATGCTGGGTGCGTCTCCGGCGGAGGATGAGGCGGGAATGATTGCCCAGGCCGAGCAGCTGTTTCACGCCGGCGCCCCGGCGGTGCTGGTCAAGGGCGGCCACCTGCCGGGCGATCGGGCCGTCGATATCCTCTATGACGGGGAGGTGCGGTGCTTCGCCGAGACCAAGATCGACACCAAGAACACCCACGGCACCGGCTGCACCCTGTCTTCGGCCATCGCCGCGGAGATGGCCAAGGGCGCCCATCTGGGCGATGCCGTGGCTGCGGCGAAGCGCTATATGACCGGCGCCATCGCCGCTGCCGATCAACTCAAGATCGGCAAGGGCTGCGGGCCGGTGCACCATTTTTACCGGCTCTGGCCGGAAGAATAGCGCTGATCTTCTGCGGAGATAACGAATGACCCCCACCCCAACCCTCCCCCTTGCAGGGGGAGGGGGGCGAGCCGTCTCGTCTCTCCCCCCTAAAGGGGGGAGCCGGAGGGGGGGTCACTTTGGCGAAGTGCGTAAGACGACCTCTAAGCCTCAGGCACCAGCGTCTGGGTCTGCTCGCCGAGCCCTTCGATGGCCAGATGCATCACATCGCCGGCTTTCAGGAAGATGCGCGGCTTGCGGCCCATGCCAACGCCGGGCGGGGTGCCGGTGGTGATCACGTCGCCGGGCATCAAGGTCATGAAGCGGCTGATATAGGCGATCAGCTGCGCGATGCTGAAGATCATCGTCGAGGAGGTGCCGGTCTGCATCCGCTCCCCATTGATATCGAGGCTTAAGGAGAGCGCCTGCGGATCGGGAATCTCGTCCCGCGTCACCAGCCAGGGGCCGAGCGGGCCGAACGTATCGTAGCTCTTGGCCTTCGACCATTCGCCGGAACCGCCCACCTGCAGCCGCCGCTCCGAGACGTCGTTGCAGATCGTGTAGCCGGCGACATGGGAGAGGGCGTCTTCCTCGGAGACGTTCTTGGCCGGATCGCCGATCACCACGGCAAGCTCGACCTCCCAGTCCATGCGCTCGAAGCCCTTCGGCATCAGCACCTCGTCGTCGGGACCGTTGACGCAGGAGCTCGCCTTGAAGAACACGATGGGCTTTTCGGGGATGTCGAGCCCGGTCTCCTCGGCGTGATCGCGATAGTTCAGGCCGATGCCGAGAAACTTCTGCACCACGCCGACGGGCGCGCCGATCCGCGGGTTGTCCTCCACCAAGGGCAGCGATTCCAGGTCGATCTCGGCGATCTTCGCCAGCCCCGCCGAGGTCAGCACATCGCCGGCGATGTCGTCCACGATCCCCGAAAGATCGCGGATTTTACCATTTTTATCGAGGATCCCTGGGCGTTCCTGCCCTTTGTCACCAAAACGCAAAAGCTTCATCGCAACTTTCCCCTGCCGAAAATTTTCTGCATGATGCACATCGGCCTATGGGGCGGCAATGGGCCGCCGTGAAATTCATTTGCTTCGACGCGTGCTTCACCCCATCTCCCAACGACCAGGTTCAGGAATAGGGCAAGCAACCATGCTCACACGCTTGACTTCGTTCGCAATAAAAGCGGCGCCTCGCGCCGCCGCCGCGGCTATCGCCGTCTTTGCCGTGCTTTCGGTCGTCGCCGCGACCTCCGCGCCGGCCGCCGCCAACCCGTTTCAGACCCTCGCCGGCTATTGGAGCGGCGGCGGAACGCTGATCGCCGTCAACGGCCAGCCGGAGCGGGTCTCCTGCAAGGTGACCTATTTCGTCACCGGCCCCAACGTGAAGCAGAATATCCGCTGCGCCAGCACGGACTATAAGTTCTGGGCCACCTCGGCGCTCACCTACGGCAACGGCCGGGTGCGTGGCACCTGGAAGGAGAACACCTACGAGGCCAACGGCACGGTCTCCGGCACGGCCAGCGACCGAGCCATCCGCGTGAACATCGCCGGCAACAAATTCTCCGGCAATATGAACATCGCGGTCTCCAGCCGGCAGCACACCATCTCCATCAACCAGCTGAATAAGAAGACCGGACGCTATTCCAACGTCGCCAATGTCACCTTGCGGCGCTGACCGGCGGAATATGCCCCTTCGCTCAACGGCTTAGCGGAAGCCGCTTGACGCCGTGGTTAATGCTCCGTTTAGATGAGCGCTTCGTAGGTTCCCGAAGACATTCCGTCCGAAGGTGAAAAGGGAACGCGGTGAAGAGGTTTTCTCCCTCCAATCCGCGGCTGCCCCCGCAACTGTAAGCAGCGCTGTCTGCCCCAACGATGCCACTGGCCGGAAAGGCTGGGAAGGCAGGGACAGGCGAAACGAGCTGTAAGCCAGGAGACCTGCCTGCGAGCGTCACCCATCTTACGTGCGTGGGGCTCGTAAGAACGGAGTTACCCCCGGAGTGGTGACGATTCCTCGGGCTGTGAAAGGGGGGTCGTCTTGCGAAATAGTAGCCTTTGCCATCGGGGCAAACGGTTGTCGTCCGGCTGCGCCTCCTATCCCAGCCCAACCACTGGGACAGTTGGGGGTGTCAATGACAACCAAATCTTTGTGCGGGGGCCTTGTCGGCTGCCTCGCTTGCTTTTCACTTATCGCAGAAATCTCGACGGCGCGGGCAGAGGACGCAGCTGACGCGCTGGTCCTGTCTCCGATCGTGGTCGAGGGTGCAACGCTGGATCGGACGCCGCAGCGCGTAAGCCAGCCTGGCGCCACGACGACGTCGACCCGGACCGCCGCGCCTGTGCCGGGAACCGAAGCGGCAACCGCCGGCGCCAATCAGGGTGCGGCCGGCGCACCCGGCGGCGGGACGCTCGGCCTCGGCACCACGGGCAGTTCGGTGACCGTGGTCACCGGCGAGGATCTCCGTGCTCAGCAGATTCGCCATGCGGCGGATGCCTTGCGCAGTCTGCCCGGCGTTGCCGTCAGCCAGTCCGGCGCCTTCGGCAGCCTTACGCAAGTCCGCATCCGCGGCGCCGAGGGCAATCACACCCTGGTGGTGATCGACGGCATCGAGGCCAACGACCTCGCCAATGACGAGTTCGACTTCGCCAGCCTCCTGGCCGACGATATCGAGCGGATCGAGGTGATCCGCGGGCCCCAGAGCGGTCTTTACGGCGCCAATGCGCTCGGCGGCGTGATCAACATCGTTACCAAATCCGGCAAGGGCCCGGCGCAAGTCAAACTGCGCGGCGAGGGTGGCAGCTTCGACACGGGCGGCATCGCCGCCAGCGTCTCCGGCGGCGACGACAAGCGCCACGGCATTTTGAGCTTCCAGCGGCGCAAGACCGATGGGTTCAACACCTCGATGTTCGGCAATGAGGATGAGGGCTCCGATATCAGCAATGCGGTGGCCAAGGGCGGGCTCCAGATCCTGCCCTGGCTGAAGGTCGACGGCGTCTTTCGCCGCGATGAGAACGAGTCGGATATCGACGACTTCCTTCCTTATGCGGGCGCCGTGATTCCGTTCAACGGCGTCTACCTGCCGCTCGATTCCAATTCGAGCTTCGACCTCACCAACCAGATGGCCGGCTCCAATGTCACCGCGACCTTGCTGGACGGCCATTGGGTGCAGCGCTTCCATGCCGATTACAGCGACACCGAGTCGGAGAACCGCAGCGAGGCGAACGGCTTCTCCAAATACGACGGCGACCGGACCAGGTTCTCCTATTTCTCGACCCTGAAAGGGGAAACGCCCGGCTTCTTCGACAGCCATCACGCGGTGACCGGCATGCTGGAGACCACCGACGAGAACTTCACCCCGAGCCATGACCGGATCGAGCGCACCCGTGGCACCGATTCGGCCGCCGCCGAATATCGCGGTGAGTTCTACGATCTGCTTGGGGTGACCGCCTCGCTGCGTCACGACGACAATGACAGCTTCGAGGATTCGACCACCTATCGCGTGGCCGGCTCGCTCGCCGTGCCGAACACGCCGATGCGGCTGCATTCCAGCGTCGGCACCGCCGTGGTCGCGCCCACCATGTACGAGCTCTACGGCTATGTGCCGAACACCTTCACGCCCAATCCCAACCTGAAGCCGGAAGAATCCTTCGGCTGGGATGCCGGTATCGAGGTGAGCTTGATGCGCGGGCGGCTGGTCGTCGACGTGACCTATTTCGAGCAGGATCTGGAGAACGAGATCACCACCGCCTTCCTGCCGAACTTTACCTCCTCGCCGGTCAACATGCCCGGCACCAGCGACCGGGACGGTGAGGAGGTTTCCGCCGCCTGGGAGATCGTCGACGGGCTGACCCTGAGTGGCGCCTACACCCATCTGCACGCCACCGATCCGAGCGGGATCCGCGAGGTGCGCCGCCCGGAGCATGCCGGCCGGGTGGATGTCGATTACCGCTTTGCCGACGACAAGGCGCATCTGCGGCTCGGCGTCATCTATAACGGCGCGATGGACGACTTCGTCTATACGGCCTACGCCCCGTACACCTCCATCACCACGCTCGATTCCTACACCACCGTGCGTCTGGCCGGCAGCTACGAGCTGCGGCCCGGGCTTGAGGTCTTCGCCCGTGCCGAAAACCTGTTCGATGCCGACTATCAGGAGGTGTTCGGCTACGAGACGGCGGGCGCAGCCGTCTATGGCGGGCTGAAGCTCACCTTGGGCGGCAACGGTCTTTAGAGAGAAGGCGGCTTGCGCCTTTCGGAACGCAGCCAATAGGGCAGCCAGATAAGAGTGAAGGGCGGCTTCGGCCGCCCTTTTGATTCGGAATTCCAATTCGCCTGGCAGCATCGCCATCAGGGCATTGACGGCGCGCCGAGGGACCTGTCGGAAAACAGGTCTTTGCCGACAGGGAGGAGCCGATCTATCTCAATCACTCAAAGCTTACGACGCGAACGTCCGGTTCGAACCCACGCTTCATGAGGCTGGAGATGGCATCAAGGTCGGCTTTCGAGGGTTTTGCCGCGAAGCAGATTTGTGACCGGCTCCAAAACGCCTGCGGCCGTGATCAAGAGCACGCCCAAGATCTGTCTCAAGCCGAACGGCTCGTCTGCCCAGATCGCCGCGGTCACCGTCCCTGCGCTGATTTCCGTCATGAACAGGATCGCAAGCAGGCCGGGGCTGAGCACAGTGGCACCCCACATGATGGCAAACGCTGGCGGGATGACGAGGACAATCGCGACGGGAACGATCCACCACAATACGCTCCGTATCGTTTCCCAATCCGGCGCCGAGGTCGCGCCTTCGATCGGCAGTAACGCCAGCAAGAGCGCCGCGACGCTACCCCAGACGAAGTACGACAGTGTGAAATCGATGCCGTTGCCGCCCTCGTCCGAGTTCATCACGACCGCGGCGACGGCCCACAGGAGTCCGCCCGCAATCCCCATCCAGTCTCCGATATTGAAAGCGCCGCCCAGCCCCTCATCGACCCTGAGGATGAACATCAGACCGGTCAGAGCCAGGCCGATCATCGCCCAGCGATGCATCGTGATGCGCTCGCCGAGCAGGACGCGGGCGAGCAACGTGCTCCAGACAGGCGTCAGGTAATAGAAGAGGAGTGCCCGAACCACGTCCGTGAAGACGAGCGCCCCCGCATAGCAAACGAGCGACGTCCCGGCGAGGAGGCCCGCCAGGTGAAGCCGCCATCCCCCTGCGATGATCCGGCGACGGCGCAGAATAATGGCCGGTAACAGAAAGAGAGCCGGCAGAACGTAGAACAGGACGACAGCCCAAACGCCCATGATCCCGGCTACATCCAGGGCTCGCAAGGGTATCCAGAAGAGGCCCCAGGCCAGCCCGGAGAGAGCCACCGCCAGCATTGCGGTGTTTTCGGTCGAGAGCTTCGTCATGAATGCGATCCGCAGGAGAGCCTATCTAGTACTTGGTAGGATGTATGTCCGGTTGACCCCGCGGTCGTCAACCCCCTATCTAGTACTTGGTAGAATTGGACGGGTCGCAGATATGCAGAGCCAAAAAGCCACCGAAATTCTAGACGCCGCCCGCAGGCTTATGATGGATCGGGGCTATAACGGATTCAGCTTCCGGGACGTCGCGGCCGAAGTCGGCATCAAGAGTGCGAGCATTCACCATCACTATCCGACCAAGGCTGAGTTGGCGGAAGCGGCAGTCCGCAGTTATCGCGAAGCCTGCGGCAACGCGCTAACGATGCTGCCGGAAACCGATGCGCCAGCGATGCTGGCGGCTTACGGCGATCTTTTCGTCGCGACGTTGCGCGATCAGGGCAGCGTGTGCCTCTGTGGGATCCTCGCCGCCGAGGCATCGACCCTGCCTGAGCGCATCACGGTAGAAGTGGGCCGCTTTTTCGAAGAGCAGCGGTCATGGCTGACTGATGTCGTGCGAAAGGGCAAGCAAGACGGTGACATCAAGCCCGAGATCGATCCTGATGTGTTTGCGGAGACATATATCTCTGGCTTGGAGGGCGCCATGATGATCGCCAGAGGGACCGGAAGGCCTGACCATCTTGCGCGATCCATCGATCAGCTGATCCAGTTAATCCGCGTTGGCTAGGCCACGAGATTGAAAGCGGTCATTGCAGCGATCTGAGCAAACGGTGCTGGCGCCGGCTCTGTTGGACGCTAGCCAATCGGACCTGGAAAGGGCGGCGTCGGCCGCCCTTTTGATTCGGTTCTACCGGGCCGCTTTCCGAGATTGGCGGAAATTGGTGGTTTTTTCCGCCGCCCGCCGTGGAAATGCAGTCTCCAAATCCACCGCTTGGCAGGGCAAATGACACCCCTGTTGCGCAAAAGCCACGCGAAGACGGTCGATACGGGCTCTATCGCGTCCCTCGATCGGCCTTCGGAAGGCGGATTTTGCGGAGGGGGAGAGCTCGACACCTTATGAAGGAGGATTGGTAATTAATTGTTTTAAAAGAAGAAAAATTGATTGTCGCATGACCGCAAAGACCGTGTGTGCATTTTTGCAACAGGGTGCGGACGATTTGCGTTTCGGCTGTTGCCCAAACTTGAAGCAGCGCCCGCCGGTCAGCTAGCTTTAGCTCACACACGACGGGGGCACGGGCTGGGGGGCCAATGCCTCAAGAGGCGTCAGACGGGAGCCAAATGGGGGACATGCGGCTCCATGAACCGAACGGAAAAGCCGAGAGGTTCGAGGGACAGTTAAACGGATCCGCCAATCAAGAAGAGACTTGGATCCGGATAACATTGGGGGGGCGAGTTGGAGGCCACGATGAGGCGAAAGCCTCGGAGCCCGACTCGTTTCGCAGGGAAAACCGGCCCGCTTTGGCGGGCCGGTTTTTTTTGTGCCGTGGTCTGCGATTTGGGGTGCGAAGGTTTAAACGCCTAGAAGCCCAATCGGTTCAACACCCGGGTGATTCCGTTCAGATATCCGGCGCCGAACAGGCGCAAATGCACCAGCGTTGGATAGAGATTGTAGATCTCCCGGCGGAGCTCGTGGAACCCCGGCTCCAGCGGCCGCAAGTCCTCGTAAGCGGAAAAGAACGGCGCACCGAACGTGCCGAACATGGTGGTGAAGGCGAGCTCCACCTCCGGATGGCCGAAATAGATCGCCGGATCGACGAAGCCGGCGATGCGCCCTTCCTTCACCAGCACATTGCCGCCCCAAAGATCGCCATGCAGCAGGCTGGGATAGGCCGGCTCGGTGAGATAGCGGTCGAGCTTGCCGGCAAGCCGTTCCAGCCGCGAAAACTCCGCCGCCGGCAGCACGCCTTCGTCCAGCGCGGCATGACCCATGGCGAGCAGCCGCTCCTCGGCGAAGAAGGCGGTCCAGCTTGCCATCTGCCGGTTCGGCTGGGGCAGGGGGCCGATCAGCGTATCGCGGGCATAGCCGAACGCTTCGCCGGGAATGCCGTGCAGCGCCGCGACGTAAGACGCCGCATCGCGCTCCGCCGCCGGGGTGATCGCACCACCGTCATTCTCGATATAGCTCATTACCAAGAGGCCGGGCTCGGCATGCACCACGTTTGGAATCGGAAAATCGGAAAGCCGCGCCAGCTCGGCGAGCATAAAGGCCTCGATCTGAAACCCGGCCCCATCGCCCGCCGCGCGGTCCCGCGCCGCCTTCACCGCAAGCTTGCGCCCGTCTTCCAGCGTCAGCACCAGCCCCTGAAGGCCGAATCCCACCCCCAAGGAGCGGGAGGCTGCGATCTTCGCGCCGAGAAGGACTTCCAGCTCGCTCTCCAGCATCGGCGCATTTCCTCCGTTTCTTGTACAGCTCTCGCTCTGTCACAACCCTGATACAAAATCAGCTTAACTGCGGAACTCGCTATGGATATGCAGGTCTCAAATCTCAATAAACCCGGCCAAACCCAGCACTACCGGGCTTTGTTCATCTCCGATATTCACCTGGGGACGAAAGCCTGTCAGGCGGCAGCCTTTCTCGATTTCCTGAAGTCATGCGAAGCCGAGAAGATTTACTTGGTGGGCGACATTGTAGACTTCTGGCGCCTGCGCCGGAGCGTCTACTGGCCCCAGCTGCACAACGACGTGCTGCAGAAGCTTTTGCGGCGCGCGCGCAAGGGCACCAAGCTGATCATGATTCCCGGCAATCATGACGAGGTGCTGCGCGAATATTGCGGCAGTTCCTTCGGCGCCATCACCATCGAACGCGACACCATCCACGAAGGCGCGGACGGCAAGCGGTACCTGGTGATGCATGGCGACGAGTTCGATGTGGTCGTGCGTTACGCCAAGTGGATCGCGTTCCTTGGCGATTGGGGGTACAATTTCGCGCTCTGGCTGAACACGCATTTCAACACCATGCGGCGTTGGTTCGGTCTGCCCTACTGGTCGCTTTCGGCCTATCTGAAAAATCGGGTGAAACGCGCAGTGAATTATATCGGAGAGTTTGAGGCGGCGCTGGTCCAAGAGGCCGCCCGCCGTGGGACACAAGGGGTTATCTGCGGCCATATCCATCATGCCGCCAGCCGTCCGATCGGCGAGATAACCTATATGAACACCGGAGACTGGGTCGAAAGCTGCACCGCGATCGCAGAGACCCATGCGGGGACCTTCGAGATCATTCGTTGGAATCCCGCACACTCCGGGGTAGGTCCCAGAACGGTATCCGACAAGGAGCTCGAGGCAGCAGCCTGATGAAGGTGCTCGTCGCGACCGATGCCTGGCATCCCCAGGTGAATGGGGTGGTCTGCACCTATGAACGGCTGGCCGAAGAGATCGCCGCGCGCGGCGATGAGCTGCTGTTCCTTGCCCCGTCCGATTTCCGCACCGTGCCGTGCCCGACCTATCCGGAGATCAGGCTGGCGATGACCGGCAGCCGCCAGGTCGCCAAGCGCATCAACGAGCTGGCGCCGGATTTCATCCATATCGCCACGGAAGGGCCGGTGGGGCTCGGCGCCCGCAAATATTGCATCAAGCGGCGCATCCCCTTCACCACCAGCTATCACACGCGGTTTCCCGAATATATCAGCGCCCGGCTGCCGGTGCCGCTGGCCTTGGGCTATGCCATGGAGCGCTGGTTTCACGGCCGCGCCGCAGCGACCTTCGTCGCCACCGATTCCATTGCCGAGGATTTGCAGCGCCACGGGTTCGAGCGGCTGATGCATTGGTCGCGCGGCGTCGATACCGAGCTGTTCCGGCCGCGCCCGGTGCGGCTGTTCGGCGATGAGCCGGTCTTCCTCTATGTCGGCCGCGTGGCGGTTGAGAAGAATATCGAGGCCTTTCTGGAGCTCGATTTGCCGGGCCAGAAGGTGGTCACCGGCGGCGGCCCGCAGCTGGCCGAGCTGCAGAAGAAATACCCGTCCGCCACCTTCACCGGGCCGAAGCACGGCGAAGAGCTGGCCGAGATCTATGCCTCCGCCGATGTGTTCGTCTTCCCCAGCCTGACCGATACGTTCGGCCTGGTGCTGCTGGAGGCGTTGGCGAGCGGCGTTCCCGTCGCGGCCTTCCCGGTTTGCGGGCCGAAGGACATCATCACCGATCCGGCGGTCGGCGCGCTGAGCGAGAATTTGAAGGATGCGATCCTGAAGGCCATGAAGCTGGACCGCGCCGCGGCCCGCTCGCATGCGCTCACCTATAGCTGGGAACGCGCCGCGGAGCAGTTCATCGACAATGTGCTGGCGGCAAACGACGTTCCGCCGCGCCGCCGCAGGCGCTTGCTGAGGCGCAAAAAAGGACGGCCCGGTTGGGGGGAAACCGGGCCGTCTCGCACTCGCGCGTCAATGTGGGGGACGCTTGGGGGAAAGTGCGTCTCCCAGGAAATGGGAACATCCCAGCCGGGAGTCAAGGCCCCCCAGCCGCGTCCCTAGCAAAAAATTGTAATCCGCTGATATTACACGCGAATACGTCGCGTGAATGCCGGTTGCCTAGCCGAACATGGCCGCCCGCTTGGCCGCATGCAGCTTCTGCAGCGCTTGCGTGGCGGTCGCGGCCGGGGCCTTTTCCGGTTCGTTCGACGCCGCGGTTGGGGGCTGTTCGATGCCGCCATCGTGCTTCGCCTCGGGCGCGATTTCCGGCATCTCTGGAAGCCCGGGGAGAGCGGCTTCGCCGACTGCCGCGCTTGGCTCCGGCGGGGCCGTCTCATGCCCTGCGGCTTGCGGCGTAGCGGGGGCCGCTGCCGGAGAAGTCTCGGCGGGAGGGGGCGTCTCGGCACGTCTCTCCGGTGCAGGCGAAGATGCGGGCGAAGCTGTCGGTGAGGCCATCGGCTTCACCACGCGCCCCTCGGCCATGGCGATGAGATGTGCGCGGATCTCCTGCAGCACCGAAACCGCACGGTGGCGCTTGCGCAAGATCGCCTCCTGCGCCGTGCATGCCCCGAAGATGTCCCGCACCCCGGTCTCGATCCGCTCGCAATAGCGGGTATCCGGGGCACCGTCGCGCATCTCCCAGGCGACGTCCTGCAGGGTTTCGGCGGCCAGAAGAATCTGCTCCGTCGCCTTGGCGCCGGAGGCGGTCAGCGCTTCCAGCTCCGCCGCGACCCGTTCCACCTGCGCCGCGACCGGCGCCAGCGAGGCGGACGGTGCAGGCTGAGTGGCGGGCTTCGAGGCGGATGGCTTTCGCGCCGCCGCAGGCTTTTTCGGCTGCAAGCCGACACGCCCGCCGCCGCCGGCCCGGATCATCGCTGCTTCCAGCCGCGCGATCGCCCGCAGCAGGACCTCGGTATCGGCGCTGCGGTTGCGGCGCGCGAACTCGGCCAGGAACCAGCGGCCGCGCGGACTGTCCTGAAGCGCCGACTCGATCAGCGAGAATTCCGTCAGCGAAAGTTTCTGCCCCATGAACCTCTGCCCCAAGGGCGCATGCCCTCAATCCGCCAAGTTGCGACGAAGCTAGCTGATTCGAGCAGGTTTTGGTGGCTTGGCAGGGGACTTGGGAGGGGAAGAGCTAGCCCCAAAGCTCCGGGTCGGGCGGGTAGAGCAGGGCGCCGTCATAGGCGAGGCCCGCTTCGCGGTCTTCGGCCAACAGAAGCGGCCCGTCGAGATCAACCCATTCGGCCTCTTGCGCCAGCAGCAGGGCAGGAGCCATGGCCAGCGACGTCGCCACCATGCAGCCGACCATGATCTCCAGGTCGAGCTCGCGCGCCTTGCCGGCCATGGCCAGCGCCTCGGTCAGCCCGCCGGTTTTGTCGAGCTTGATATTGATCGCATCGTAGCGGCGGGCGAGCTCTTCCAGCCCGGTCCTGTCATGGGCCGATTCATCGGCGCAGATCGGCACCGGGCGCGGCATCTCGGCGAGGATCGCGTCTTCCTCCGCCGGCAGCGGCTGCTCGATCAGCTCGATGCCATTGGCCTCCGCCGCCAGCATCAGCATCTCAAGCTGCTCGATGGGCCAGGCCTCGTTGGCATCGGCGATCAAACGGGCCGAGGGCACCGCCTCGCGAACCGCCGCCAGACGTTCCGCATCGCCATCGCCGCCGAGCTTCAGTTTCAAAAGCGGACGCTCCTCGGCGCGGCGTGCCGCGGATGCCATCTCCGCGGGAGACCCAAGCGAGATGGTGAAGGCGGTGAGCACCGGATGCAGCGGCGGCAGCGCGGCCAGCACATGCACCGGCACGCCCTGGCGCTTCGCCTCCAGATCCCATAGCGCACAATCGAGTGCGTTTCGCGCCGCGCCCGGCGCCGCCATATGCTGGCTGAGAGAAACGCGGCTCAGCGCATCGCCGAAGCGGGATGCCACCGCCTCGATCTCTTCGCTCACGCTAGCGACGCTCTCGCCATAGCGGGCGTAAGGCACGCATTCGCCGCGGCCGCGCAGATCGCCCTCGCGCAAGGTGGCGACCACCACCTCCGCCTCGTCCTTGGAGCCGCGGGAGATGGTGAAGCCACCGGCGATCGGCCAGCGCTCGACGGCAAGCTCCAACTCCATGCCTGAACCACTCCTTCGAATTTTTCCGGGCCTTCAAACGAAACGGCCCGCGGGTAGAAGTCTACGCGCGGGCCGTGTCTCTTGGCAGTCTTTAGATCGCGGCAGGCTAGCGAAGCCGTCCGCTGGCATGGGCCAGTAGCAGATAGACGCGGCCGGTTTCCGAGACCAAATAATCGTCCAGCATCCGCCCTTCCGGATCGGCCTGCTCGGCCTCGCCCAGAAGGCGCTCGAAATCCGACATGTAACGGTCCACCGTGCCGCGGAACTCCTGATCGCGAGTATAGCGCCGGCTCACCTCGTCATAGGTGCGCTGCCCCTCGCGGGTATAGAGCTGGCGGGCCATCACGCCGGTCTCGCCGCCGCGATAGCGGGCCCACACATCCGCCGCGGTGCGCGGATCGACGGCGCGGGCCAGCTCGTCGAGACGAAGCCCGCCGCTGCCGCTCGGCGCGTTTGCCGCCTGCTGCTGCGGGGCAGGGGCCGGCTGACCGGCACGCGGCGCGTTGCGCGGCTGGGTGCCGCCGGAGGTCGCCCCGCTCAGCTGCTCGGCAAGATTGCCGGCGACTTCGCCCAGATCGTCGTCGTTATCCGCCCCGCCGGCCGGGCGCCCGTAAGCGTCGAATTGCGGCAATGCGGAATAATCCAAATCCGGGCTCGGCTCGGGCGCGCTGCGCGACGGCGCGGACGGCGCTTCGAAGCGCGGCTCCGGTTCCGGCGCAGGCGCGGAAGGGGCCGGCGAAGAGGCCAGGGACGGGGCCGGCTCAGGAGTGGACGGCGCCGGCTTGAAGTTCTGCTCCAGCCCCTGGCTCGCCGCGCTGGTGAGCACCGGGGTGATCGCTTCGATCTCGGAGATCTGCTCGGCCAGAGCCTTGCGGATCGCCGCGGTGGCCTGGGCGGTGTGCTCGGGCAGGGCGTCCATGCGCGTCTGCATCTCGGTGCGCAGCTGATCCAGATCCGTCGCGGTCTGTTGTGCCGCCTCGCGCATGCCGCGCGAGGTGGTGTCGAACTGGCCGCGCATCTGATCGAGCTGCTGGCCGATCTGGCCGATCACCCGCGCAAAGCTGGTCTTCAGATCGTCCACCGCCCGCGCGGTATGGGCCTGGGCCTCGGCGCGCATCTTTTCGATCTGCGCCACCGCCTGCTGCGCCTGGGTGGAGGTATCCCGCGCCAGAAGCTGGCTGGCCTGCTTGGCCCGCGACTCGGCCTCCGTCATCGCCGTGTTGATCACGGTGACGTAGTTCTGCATCTGGCTGTCCAGATCGCGCGCCTTGCCGGTGACCGCATGCAGCAGACCGATGATCGCCTGATGCCGGCTCTCCAGGATGGAATCCATCTTGGTGTTGGAGGTCTCCAGCGCCTTGGCCGCGGTCAGGATGCCCTGGCCCTGATTCTCGAAGCGCTGAGTCAGGGCGTGGATCTGCTCCAGAAGACCGGAGGAGACCTGCCGCAGCGTTTCGGTCTGCTTGGTCAGGACCTCCACCGCCTGGCCGGACTGGTTGCCGACCACATCGGCGGTCTGGCGCAGCACGTTGGAATTCTCCGCCAGCACCTTATGCAGCTGCGCGGTCTGGCGGCCGAAGGTCTCCTCCACCGCCTGGGCATGGCGGGCGAGCAGCTTGTCGGCCTCCTCGCCGCGATGGCGGAAGGTGGTGTCGATGGCGTTCAGCCGGTCCTGCAGCGACTTGATCACGCCTTCGCCGCGCTCGGCCAAGCTCTTGTCCAGCGCCTCGGCATTGTAGTTGATGGCGCGGGTGAAGGCGCTGGTGCGCTCGGCGATGGTTTTGTCCAGCGCCTCGGTCGTGTGGTTGATGGCATTGGCGAAGGCGCCGGTCCGCTCGGCCATGGCCTTGTCGAGCACATGCGTCTTCTCGTCGATCGCATTGGCAAAGGCGCCGGTCCGCTCCGCCATCGCCTTGTCCAGGACCTGCGTTTTCTCGTCGAGCACATTGGCAAACGCGCCGGTGCGCTCGGCCATCGCCTTGTCCAGCGCTTGCGTCGTCTGATCGAGCGCGCCTGCGAATGCGCCGGTCCGCTCCGCCATGGTGTGGTCCAGAGCCTCGGTGCCCTTGTTGATGGTGCTGGCGAAGGCGCTCGTGCGCTCGGCGATGGTCTGATCCAGCGCATCGGCGCTGCGGTTGATGACATTGGCGAAGGCGCCGGTGCGCTCCGCCATCGCTTTGTCGATGGCGACCCCGCCCTGATTGATCGCCGTGGTGAAGGCGTCGGTGCGCTTCTTCAACGCGCCCTCCAGCCCCGTCACGCTCGTATCGGCAGCCACCGCGAACACCTCGGTGCCGTCTTCCAGCGTCTTCACCAGGGTCTGGGCGCCGCGGTCGATCTGGGCGCTCAACGCATCGGTGCGCGATTCCAGCGTCTGGTCGATCATCGAGGTGCCGTGGGTCACCAGACCCTCGAGCGCCTGGATGCGCTCCGCCAGCCGGCTGGTGAAGCCCTCGCTATGGGCCCGCATCACCTGATCGAATGCGTTGGTGTGATCGCTCAAAGAGTTGGCGAAGGCGACGGAGCTGGTCTGCATAGTCTCGTGGAACGCCTGGGTCCGCGAGCCGACGGCATTCTCCAGCGCCGCCAGATTGGACACCGCATCCTCCACCAGCTTGTTCAGCCCGGCTTGCTCCTTGCCGAGCTGCTGCATCAGCCGGGGCACGTTGGTCGCGATGGTCTCCTGCGCGCGGTAGACCTCCGAGGCCGCTTCGTTGGAGCGGGCGACCAGAAGCTCGGTCAGCTTCAGCCCGCGATCGGCCAGGCTCCGGTCGATCTCGTTGGTGGCCGCTGTGATGTCCTTGGAGACGCGCGCGCCGACGCCTTCCAGCGCCGCGCTGACCCGTTCGCTGTTATTGGCAAGCGCCTCGCGCTCGCTGGCAAGCTCGCTGATCAGACCGCGCACCCGGGTCTCGTTGTCGTTATAGGAGCGCTCCAGCGCGGCGACTTCGTTGTGCACCAGCGCTTCCAGCTCGCTCGCCCGGCCGATGGCCCGGGAGATGCCGTCATTCATCGCCGCGACCTGGCGGCGGATCACCTGGCCGAGCGAAGCGACCGACTGCTCGGCGAGCTTGTCGGGTTCGGCCAGCCGCACCGCGACTTCCGTCATCGCCGAGGCCATCAGGCGCAGCTCCTGGGCGCGCCAGATCAGCAGCGCCAGGAACCAGAAAATGGCGATCGGCACGATAATGGCCATCGCCGAGGTCAGCGTGGTGGGGCTGGACAGCATGCCGCCGGGATTGGTGTCGGAGGACATCAGCCCGTAGGCGAACAGCCCGCCGATCACGAACCACACCAGCGAGGCCACCAGCGCGATCAGGAACGGCGTGCGCGAAGGCTTCTGCTGCAGGGCGAAGATCAGCCCGCCGATCGAAGGAAGATCGTCATTGGCCGGTGTCGCCAGGCGCCGCGGCGCCGGGCCGGCAGGACGGCGCCGGAACGCGCTCGGATCGTCGCTCTCCGGTTCCGGCGCGGGCTCGGCCTTTGCCATCGCCTCGGTTTGCGGTGCAGCCGTCTCGAAGGCCTTGGCATCGAAGGTTCTCGGCGTTGCCGACATCTCCAAGCGGCGCGGCGAAGAGGCGCTCTCGAAGCTGCGCGGTGCAGATGCAGGCTCGCTGCGTGCCGGGGAGGGGGGATCGAACGTCACCGTGCGCGCGGCCGGCTTCTCGACCTCCGCAGGCTCGGGCGTTTTCGCGATAGAGTCGGTCTTGGAAGATGAGGACGACGACATCCCGAATTTCGGCTCGCTGCCGAAATCCGGCTCGGGCGTAGTTTCGGATTTGCCGTCGGACGATTTGCGGGCTTGCAGACGCTCGCTTAGCGAGCCGCGCTTACGCGGAGCGTCCGGACTATAAGCGCTTTCGGCCGCTGCGGCCTTGCGCCGTTCGATAAAGCTGAGCCGGGACGTCTTTTCGCCGGTTTCGACCGCTTCGGCCTCGTTTTCGGCGGTGTCGAGCTTGCGACTCCCAGACTGGGCTCGTTCCTGCGCCATAACGCATTCCTCGTACTTCTAACACTCACGAGAGAACTTAGCGCCGCCCAACTCAAAACGACCCGCTACAAAGCGGCGTCTCTCGGAAGACCCCTCATAGGGCTGTTTAGGCCAGCCCAATCTTCCGATCTCATTCCCCGCTTGTTCATGGTTAGCGAAAATTTAATGGCAAGGGAAGGTGAATCGGTGAATATCCCTAACGCGGACAAGAACCGCTATTTTGCGCCAAGATTTCAGGAAATCCGTGCTGAACTCTGATGGCCAGATCGCAACGTTGCGAGACAAGCTCTATCCCGCACAGCGGGATAGCCGCGCAGCTTCAGAGCTGCGCCCAAATTTGGCGCCCAACCTACCTAAAAACCGTCTCAATTTGCCGACAGGAAGGCAGCCCTGTCACGGCACGACAGCAAGCGGAGCCCAAACAAAATGCAGTTAAACGCATCGGCGACCCCGGATCGGGCAAAGTTATCCACAGGCCGGAACACAAGCCGGCCGATCGATCTGGTGCATCTGTCCCGCTATACCTTGGGAGACCGATCCCTGGAGCAGGAGGCATTGGAGCTGTTCTGTAGCCAGTCGATGGTGTATCTGGACCGCCTGGCCAACGCCGATAGCGACAAGGCCTGGGCCGATGCGGCCCATTCTCTAAAGGGTTCCGCCCGCGCGGTCGGGGCATGGCGTGTGGCCGAAGCTGCGGCTGCGGCGGAGGCCCTGAGCGGCGAGGCGCTGATGCAGGACCGCAAAGACACGCTGGATCGGTTGCAACGCTTGCTAGAAGAGACCAAGTCCTACGTTAAGTCTCTACTAGCGGAGCGCTAAACGGTCGCTCCTGCAATTCGCCCGAAGGGGCTGGAGTCTGTGGGCCAATTGCCCTATAGAGCAACGCTTACACGGCAGCTTTAGGCTACCTAAGCGTCTTTACTTGCGGGCGTACGGAACAGCTGAGCCCGCCTCCCACTGAACGATGAAACCGGTACTCAGCCAACGCCATGGCTAAGATAACATTTATTGAGCATAACGGCACCGAACACACCGTCGAAGCCGAGCCCGGAATGACGGTGATGGAGACCGCCGTCCGGAATTCGATTCCCGGTATTGCCGCCGAATGCGGCGGCGCCTGCGCTTGCGCAACCTGCCATGTCTACGTGCAGGAGCCGTGGCGCGAGGTGGTCGGAACGCCTGAGCCCATGGAAGAGGACATGCTCGATTTCGCTTTCGACGTACGCGACGAAAGCCGGCTGAGTTGCCAGATCCAGGTCACGGAAGAGATGGACGGACTTGTAGTCCGTGTTCCCGAAAAACAATTCTAGTAGGAAGCAATGTCGGAAGAACCCATCAAGACCGATGTCGTTATTGTTGGCGCAGGGCCGTGCGGTCTGTTCGCCGTGTTCGAACTTGGCCTGGTCGATATCAAATGCCACGTTGTCGATATCCTGCCGCGTGCCGGCGGGCAGTGCACCGAGCTTTATCCGGAAAAACCGATCTATGACATTCCGGCCCTGCCGTCGGTGACCGGACAGGATTTGACCGACCGACTCATGGAGCAGATCGAGCCCTTCGGTGCCGAATTCCATTTCAACCACCGCGTCGACAAGCTGGAGCGCCTGGACGATGGCGGCTTCCGCCTGACCACCGATGGCGACGTCGTGCTCGAATGCAAGGCCGTGGTGATCGCCGCCGGCGGCGGCTCCTTCACCCCGAAGCGTCCGCCGCTTCCGGGCATCGAGGGCTATGAGGGCACCTCCGTCTTCTACTCGGTGAAGAAGATCGAGGATTTCCGCGACAAGGACGTGCTGATCGTCGGCGGCGGCGATTCCGCCCTCGACTGGTGCTTGAACCTGCAGCCGGTCGCCAAGTCGCTGACCCTGATTCACCGCCGTGACCAGTTCCGCGCCGCGCCGGATTCGGTCAACAAGATGTTCCAGCTCGTGGAGAGCGGCGACATCAAGTTCGAGCTCGGCCAAGTCACCGAGCTGCATGGCGATGACGGCCAGCTCACCTCGGTCACCGTGAAAGGGCCGGACGGCAATACTTTCGAGCAGACGACCGAAGTCATGCTGCCCTTCTTCGGGCTGACCATGAAGCTTGGACCCGTCGCCGATTGGGGCCTCAATCTTGAGGAGAACCTGATCCCGGTGGACACCGAGATGTTTCAGACCAGCGAGGAGGGGATTTTCGCCATCGGCGATATCAACACCTATCCCGGCAAGCTGAAGCTGATCCTCTCCGGCTTCCACGAGGCGGCGCTGATGGCCCAGAAGGTGCACCAGATCGTGCATCCGGACCAGAAGCTGGTGTTCCAGTACACCACCTCCTCGTCCAACCTGCAGAAGAAGCTCGGCGTCAAATAGCTACGCCGGATCGGTCTTGTAGACCTCGATCCGGTAGGGGCTGAACAAGAAGCTGGCAAGCTGCGCCCGGAACGGCATCCGGGCGCGGCGGAACAGCTTGGTCTGCCGCACCAGATCGCCGTATTTGCAATCGACCAGCACCAGATAGAGCGGGCGCGGATCCTCCCGGTAGGAGGCCGCGATCCCGTTCAGCACCTGCGCGAAGGCAACCCGCGAGAACGGGTCGAAGAAGTAATGCACGCCGGGCCCGCGCGGCGTCGCCACATGGGTTGCATCCTCCAGCACGCATTCGATCCGCCGGCAGCGCATCGGCGAGCGCGGGAATTGCGCGATATTCATCCGCGCATCCTCATGCAGCTCCTCGGTGCATTCGATACCGCCGATCGAGCGGAACGGATAAAGCGAGGCCATCAGCAAGACGCGCCCCTTGCCGGCGCCGTAATCGATGAAGGCGAAGCGCTGCAGATCGTCCGTGATTGCCGACATCGCCCAGTCGAAAACCAGATGCGGGGTCGGTCGGTAGTTATGCGCCTCTTGCCGCCCGGTGCCGCGGATGGTCAGCGCATCGAGCGAGACCGCCGCCGCCGTGGGGCGGAACATCAGTTTCTCGATCGGCCGGTCGGCGGTGATCCGATGGCCGAAGACGACGATGGCTTGGATATCCCGGGCGATCTGTTTCGGCGAAAGCTGCCGGGCGAGGGCCAGGGCAGCCGTTTTTAGCCTTGGCAACAGCATCGTCCGTGAGGCTTCCGCCGCGCGGCCCGCGCCCTTGCGGCTGACCTTCAGCCCGCCTTCGCCGAGCCGTAAGGCCTGCTTGCCCGCCATGCCGGAGACGCTTTTCAGCTGCTGCGTGACAGCCGAATTGGCGGCGGCCTGTTCCAGCTCGGCGACTCGCGCCAGGGTCTCCCGGGTCCGCTGCACAACGCCGGCCGTGGCAAGCCGGGCCGCCACTGCGTCGGAGCTGAGCGTGGTGAAGAGCGGCGCCTCGTCGCCGTCGGCGGTCTCGGACTCTGTCCCGGGCTTCGTGTCGGTGTCGGATTTTTCGTCCGTCTTTGCGGCCTCGGCTTCAATCGGCTCGGGCGTTTTTTTGGCAGACGTTTTGCTGTGCGCCTTGCCGGAAGCGCGCGCTTCCTTCTTCGTCGCCTTCTTGGCCTCGGTCTCGTCCGGTGTTTCCGCCATCTCGTCTTCGACCTGGCATTGCTTCTGGGTTTGCATCATCGTCGTCTTCGGTGAAGGAGATGGACCTGGTGCAGAGGCCCGTTTTCCACGCCCCGCCCGCCAATTCTACCGAATTTCCCTAACAGTCTGTACCGTCTCATGAAGTTGGACGGAATCAGGCTATGCTAACGTTTGATTCGCGTCGTCGGGGCCACGGCGGGCCCCGCGAGAGTTAAGCGGGGGATTTGATCGGTGCTGCAAGAGTCAGTTGACGATTCCGTTCGGGATGGTCTCGTCGCTATTTTGCCCCGACTGAAGCGGTTTGCCGAAGTCCTGCTCGGCGAGCGGGAAGGGGGCACGGCGCTGCTTGGGCGGGCGCTCTCCAAGATCCTGGAAGAAGACCGCCGCTATTCCGGTGATGTCGCCTTCGACTGCTGGGCCTTCGGCGAGATCTACCGGCATTGGCTGGACGAGCTGCGCGGCCATGCCGATCCGATGCGCCGCCCGCGCGGGCTTCGGGCTTTCGAGGAGCTGATCAGCGAAGACCAGGACGTCACGCCCGACGATCTGACCGTCACCTTCCTGGCCGAGCTGGCCCCGCAGCAGCGCTGCACCTTGCTGCTCGTCTATGGCGAGGATTTCAGCCACGAGGAGGCCGCTCAGGTGCTCGACTGCCCGGCCGAAACCATCGAGGCGCGGCTGATCCGCGCCAGCGCGACCTTGGCCGATGCGCTGTCCGACGACGAGAAACTTCCGCCGATGGAGGCCGAGGTCGAATCCTTTCCGCAAACCAGCGAGGCTGCGCAATGAGCGAGCTGAGTGACGAGCTACTGGTCGCCTATGTCGACGGCCAGCTTGCCAAGAACCAGGCCCGCGCCGTGGAGAAGGTGCTCAAGGACGACGAGGTCGTCGCCCGCCGCGCGCAAGCTCTGCAGGAAGCCCATGAGCGGCTGGAATTCGCTTTCGACTCCATTCTCGCCGGCGAGCTGAAAGAGCTGGTCCCGGTTTCTCTGGCGCCGCCGGCGGAAGAGCCGCCGCTGCAAACGGAAGTCGAGGAACGCTGGAGCGAGCCGGAACAGGCGTCCTCAGGTTTCCCGAAATCGGCGCTTGCGGGCGTCGGCCTGGCTTGCGGGCTGGTTGGCGGCGCGCTCGGCTATTTCGCCATGCCCGCGCCGGAAGCGCCACCCGCGCCGCCGCCGCAAATCGTCGAGGTGCCGTTGCCGCCTCCGCCGCCGCCGACACCCACCTGGCAGGAGGACACCGCGCGCGCCCATGCGCTGGTCAGCCGCGAGAGCCTCGAGGTCAGCCTGGAGAGCCAGGGCAATCCCTATCTGCTGGCTTTCCAGCTCACCAAGGAGATCGGCCAATCGGTGCGCGGCCCGGATCTTCGCCCCGAAGGCTATCGCTTCGTCCGCGCCCAGGTGCTGCGCTACGGCGACAAGCCCATGGCGCAGATGCTCTATCTGCCCAAGACCGGCGAACCGCTCGCCCTCTATGCCATGCCCGGCGGTGAGGACAGCGATCCGAAATTCCTGCAAGAGGGCGCGGTCGGCGCCGTGAGCTGGACCCAGGAAGACGTGTCCTATCTGCTGGCTGCGGAAGTGCCGGAAGATGTGCTGATGCGTATGGCGGAGAAGATCCGCAACGCGCCGCGGCCCGAGCTCGAGACGTCTGCGCCGGATGCGGCAGCGGCGGCGGCGGAAGAGGGCACGCAAGCGGCCGCGACGCAATCGGCAAGCCCCGCTTCCGATGCGGCAGCCCAAGAGAGTCCGGCAGAAGAGAGCCCGGCAGAAGACAGCGTGGCAGAAGACAGCGTGGCAGAAGAGACTGCGCCCGAAGCGGCATCGCCCGAGACGCCGGCGGCGCAGCCCGGCGACGATGCGGCCGATGAGAGCCCGGCGGTCGAGGAACCGGCGGGCGAGCCGGCGCCCGACGCTACGGATGAGCAGCCCGCGGCGCCTGAGGCATCGAGCGAGGAGCTTCAGCCGGCAGCGTCCGACACCGGCGCTGAGACAAGCGCCGAACCGGCAGCCGATGAGTCCGGAGCGGATGCGGGCGCAGACGAGACCACTCCGCCCATGCCCGAACGCACGCCGGATAGCGAAGCGGCCGACGATGCTACCGACGAAGCGCCGGCCGCCGAGACCGTGCCGGCCGAATAGCGCTTAATCCGCCGGGCTCGCCCGGTGGGTGAAATTGCCGGAAAGATACTGCTTCAGATCCTTGCGGATCGCCGTGGTGCGGTCCTTGGTGCAGTAGTGGCTGTTGGATTTGATCGAATCCGTCACCGACTGGACCGTATAGTCGTAGGCCTTCTCGATCTTGCGCATCTGGGCTTCCGAATTGCCCGCCCGCTGCTCGGCGCTGAGATAGCTCGTCCTGAGCTGGTTCGGATCGAACACGAAGCCGCAATAGCGCGCCCGCGCCGAGGTCCAGGCGACCTGCACCGGCCGCGACAGCGGATCCTTCGCATCGGCCTTCCAGGCCGCATCTTCGGTCTTCACGCCGCCTTCCGGACTGCTCCCGCCTTTCATGGCGCTGCAGCCGGTGAACGCCGCAAGACATAATCCCGCGGCACCTATCGCCAAGCTTCGCCGAATTGTCCGCAAAGCCAATCCTCCCGTTTACGCAAACCCCGGGGCCGATCTTGGCCGGCCTCACCGTAGCCGATTAGCGGATTTCGCAAGGCCGGAGCAAGAGCGCCGATCGCCCGCCGGTATCGAGGCCGGCAGGAAGGTCAACATGTAAACCGACATGTAGGCCGACATGGAAGCCGACATTCGGGCCGACATGTCGAATGACATGACACTTAGAATGACTTGGCGCTGACGCATAAGCCTGCTATCGGCAGCACCCAAGTGAGGGGAAAGGAAGCCGTAACCGGACCCTGAAACCAGGAAAGGCGGAGCTGGCCAGCTCCGCCTTCCTTTGCGATGTCGATCCTCTCGCCCGTTCGGAACGATTGGCTCGGCGCCGCGAGACCTTCCGGTCTCGTGCCACACCGGTGCTGCGCGGTTGCCCGCACATCGCCAGTGTGACCTGGCTTCAGCCACTTATTTAACGTCGCGCTGCAACGACGCGGAACCGGTATTGGCCCTACCGGAACCCGGCCGGCGGTGAGGCGTCCGATGCGAAAGACCCTACCGGCGAAGCCAAAACGGCAGTTCGGCAAAGCCGATAGGCCGTTGGCCCTTCACACCCTCTGGCAACCCCGCCTTCAGCCGTCCAAGGCAATGGACGACCTAGGCTTGCCGTGCCCTATGAACTTTCCAGAAGCTTCGAGCGTCCTCGGATCCTTCCGCCGAGCCTCCCGGATTTCTCCGCTCGCCTTTTTGGAGCTTTCCGCTGGCGCCCGAGACAACCGGGCCGCTCACAAATTTGATGATACATGGTGCGAATTTTAGTGCACGCATGCCGCGCATGTTATCCCCGATATCCACCGGCTGGCTGCATTTTTGGCGGAACGCCAAGGCCTGCAAGGGCACCGGAAGTCCCGGTGATCTTGCAGCGATTTCAGGCGGATAAAAGCGAAACTCCCGTTTTTCACGACTTCTCTTTCGCACCCATCGCCCCCATATTCGGGGCCGAGTGGGGCGCCTCGGACGGGGTGTAGAAGAGAGACGGCCGTGACCATTTGCCTATCGAGTTGGCCATTATCCTGCCGTGTAAAGCCTGTGCTATACCACCGTGCCGTGCGTGGGGCCGCAGCGGTGCTAAGGGCATATGAGGCATGAAGGCCATTCTGTTCGAAAGCCGCACCGGCCGCATCGTTGCGGGCGGGGTTCTGGCGCTCCTCCTGTTCCAGGCCATCCTCGTGGCGGTCGCAGGCGTGGCGGGTGTGCCGGGAGTCTATCTGGTCGAGCTCCGCGGCAAGCCCCGCGACGGGCAAGAGGCGATCTCTGCGCCGCTCCGCCATAGCGATATCGCGCCCAGCACCGCCACGCGGATTTCTCCGCCGCCTGGCGCGGCGCCCGGAGACGATGCCTCCGCCGCCAACCCGCCCGAGATGCCGCCCGAACCCGGCGAGTCGAGCGGTGAGGGCGAAGTCACCACCGAAGTGCTGCCCTGGGATGCCATAGAGCCCGACGATGACTTGATGGCGCCGCCGCCGAAGCCCGAGGCGGCAGGCACGAACAAGCCCACAAACGGCCCGGTCGGATGGCAAGGCCCAGACGGAGCCGGCAGCGATGCGACTTTGGCGCCGGGCGAGGATGAAATGGCCAAGGATGACGCAAGCAAGGGTGACGCAAGCAATGCGCCGCCCCTCGACGGTCCGATCCAGCTCAACATCAACGACGCGGTGAACGAGCTCAACGCCGAGCCGGAGAAGGACGAAGAAGACAAGAAGAACGAGGAGAAGGGCGCCGAGCAGAGCAGCAAGGCAGCGCCGTCAGAGGCAGGCGCAAGCTCCGAGGCTTTGCCCTGGGACGCCATCGATCCCGACTCTGCGCTTCTTGAGCCGGTGCCCGGAGCACCGCTGAAGAAGAAGGTCGAGCCCAAGGTCTCAAACAAGTCGGAAGCCGCCAGCCAGCCGCCGCCGATGGACCCGCCTCAGGCCATTCCCCTCACGACCACGGAGTAAGCGTGCGCGCCGCAAAGCTCAGCTGAGCCCGGCGACCTCGGCAACCAGCTCGCGGAAGCGCGGCCGCTTCGCCTCGATATAGGGCAGGGGGCGGCAGACATCGATCGCCGCGATGCCGATACGGGTGGTCAGCGCGCCATTGAACACGCCTTCGCCGAGCCGCGCCGAAAGCCGTGCCGTCAGCCCGTGTCCGATCACCTGCTGGATCACGTCGTCGCCGAGCGCGATGCCGCCGGTGAGCACGATATGGCTGATCACCATGCGGGCGAGACGCATCAGGGAGAGGGTGCCGGGCCGCGCACCGTAAAGCGTCGCCAGCTTGCGCAGCATGCGGAGGTTCTCCGCCGCCACGAACATCATATCCACCAGCGCCGCAGGGCTCACCGCCGTTACCACCGAGACCCGCTTGGCCGCATCGGCGACGATGGCGCGGGCCGGCGCATCCAGCGGCGCGACCAGCGTGCGCTCATCCAGCAGCATCAACTCCGAGGCATTCATGATGTCGTTCTCGTGCTCGGACAGGCGCTGTAGCCCCCAGGCCATGTCCTGGCGCCGGTGATAGAGCTGCTTCAGCCGGTGGGTCACGTCGACGGCCAGCTTCTTGTCGTCCTGACGCATGGCGCTGTCCGCCTCGTGGCGCAGGAGCCCAAGACGGCGCAGCCGCAACAGACCGGCCACCTCGCGCAGCACGATCATCAGCAGCGCAAACAGCACGATCCCGAGCAGCCCGATGGCGGCCCAGCCGATCCAGTCGTCGCGGGCCAGCAGATCCTTGATCAGCGCATCGAACCAGATCGCCGCGGCGATGCCGACAAGCCCCGTGGCGGCGGCCAGAAACAGGCTGCCCCAGGCGATGCCTTTGCGCAGCTCGGGCAGGCCCGGCACTTTGGCGGGCGGCTCTGACAGCGCCTGGCCCGGCGGCGGCGCGGAAGGTGGCGGGGTGACGATCTCCACCTCCTCGACCCGGAAGGAGGCGGGCTTGCGGCGGTTGTTGCTCATCCCAAATGATCTCCGATCAGAGCCTGCAGCGCCCGGTCCAGGCGGATATTCGGAAACGGCGCGAAGCCGCCCTGCGGCAGCTTCACCGGATCGGGCGGGCGGAAGCGGACGAAGCGCATCGCGTCGGGCTGGATCTGTCCGCCGCGCAGCGCTTCCTCCGGATCCTCGGGAAGGTCGCCGGGAAAAATGGCGAATTCATCACTGCCGCCGAATTTGCGCCGGCCGATCTGTTCGCCGGCCAGCGGGCTGCCGATGATGCAAGGGAGAACTTCGCCATTGCGCTTGGCCTCGCCCTCGCGCGTGGCGCGGATCGCCGCCATGGCCAGCGCCTTTACCTCCGCCCCGCCGAATTGCGCCTGATCGATCGCCTTCTCGGTCAGTAGCTTCAAGATCGCCTCCAGCCGGTCATGGCTGGAATGGTGCAGATGGTCCGCCTTGGTGGCGGCGAACACGATGCGGTCGATGCGCGGCCGAAACAGGCTCGACCACAGCGAATTGGCGCCGGTGCGGAAGCAGCCGAGAATATCGGTCATCGCCCGCTCCAGATCGGCCACCGCCTCCTGGCCGCCATTCAGCGCCGCCAGCACGTCGACAAGCACGATCTGCCGGTCCAGCCGCGCAAAGTGATCGCGGAAGAACGGGCGCACCACATGGGTCTTATAGGCCTCGTAGCGCCGCGCCATCATCGCCCACAGCGAATTGCGCGGAAACCGCGTCTCGCCCTTGGCATCCAGCGGAGCGAAGGTCAGCGCCGGCGAGCCTTCCAGATCGCCCGGCATCAGGAAGCGCCCCGGCGGCAGCGTCGACAGCGCATATTGATCGGAGCGCGCCGCGCGCAAGTAATCCTTGAACAGATCGGAGAGGGTGACGGCCAGCGCCTCGTCGGCGGGTGCTGCCGGATCCACCGCGCTCAAGGCTTGGTGCCAGTCCTTGGCGATGCCCGTGCGGCCCGCAAGCCGGCTCTGCTCCAGGGAATCCGCCGACCATTCGGCGAAGTCGCGGCTGAGCAGCGGCAGGTCGAGCAGCCATTCGCCGGGATAATCGACGATATCGACATGCAACCGGTCATAGCCGAATTGCCGCTTCCAGAATTTCTGCGGTTCGTATTCCAGCGCCAGGCGCAGCTGGCTGATCCGCCGCGTGCTCTCCGGCCAGTGTGGCGGCTCGGAGGTCAGCGCCGCCAGATGCGATTCGAAATCGAAGCGCGGCACCGTATCGTCCGGCTGTGGCTCCAAAAAAGCCCGCGTCACCCGACCCTCGGCCACCGCGTCGAAGAAGGGAAGCCGCCCGCCGGATAAAAGATTGTGGATGAGGGCAGTGATGAAAACCGTCTTGCCGGCGCGCGCCAGCCCGGTGACGCCGAGCCGCAAGGTCGGGTGCGTCAGGTCGGAGGCGAAATGGCCGACATTGCGGAACGCATCGGCGGTATCTTGCGCGATATGGGAGATCGCCACGGAAAATGAACCTTCGTTTGCCGTCTTCGTCGCTTGCGCCTGCCTGGCCTCTGGCATGCGCAACGCTAGCTCTAGCACGAGTTTCGCAGCGCGACCGATTTCCCACACTTAACAAAACTCCGCACTGTCAACCCAACCTCTCCGCTTGACTTGGCACACCGCTTCCGTAAATAGGGGCGGCCAGCGGGGGGAACGTGACCTATGAACGGTCAGTGCTGGCAGGTGGGGCAAAGTTAGTCGCCCCAAGCAGGTGAACTCGTTGTGAAAAATGAGGCTGTCATGCGGCCCAAGAATGCGATCCCCAAGGACTATCGTCCCACCGACGACGAGCCCTTCATGAATGAAAGGCAGCTTGCCTATTTTCGGCAGAAGCTGCTGGACTGGCGGGAAGAGATTCTCCGCTCCACCAAACAGACGCTCGAACATCTGCAAAACGAATCCGAGCAGCATGCCGATATCGCCGACCGGGCGAGCTCGGAGAGCGAGCGTGCCTTCGAGCTTCGCGCCCGCGATCGGCAGCGCAAGTTGATCGCCAAGATCGACGCGGCGCTGTCCAGGCTCGACGAAGGCACCTACGGCTATTGCGAGGAGACCGGCGAGCCGATCAGCCTGAAACGGCTGGATGCAAGGCCGATCGCCACGTTGAGCGTCGAGGCGCAAGAGCGTCACGAGAAACGCGAACGCGTTTATCGGGACGAGTAAAGACCGGCGTCACGAGAAACGCGAACGCGTCTTCCGGGACGAGTAAAGACCGGCGTCACGAGAAACGCGAACGCGTCTTCCGGGACGAATAAAGACCGGCGTCACGAGAAACGCGAACGCTAAAGACCGGCGTCACGAGAAACGCGAACGCGTCTTCCGGGACGAATAAAGACCGGCGTCACGAGAAACGCGAACGCGTTTACCGGGACGGGTAAGACGCCGAAGCCGCCGCCCAGTGGGAGGGTGTGCGTTTGCCCGCCGGCTCAGTCGGCGGATGAAAGCGGCTTTGCAACCTCTTCCAGGGAACGCCGTTCTGCGGCGACGCCCCAGCGCAAGATCACGGCCACCGCGCCGAGCATCAGCGCCGCGCCGAACAGATACCCCCAGAACACACTGACCCGCGATCCAGTGTCGATCAGAACGCCGAATAGCGCCGGCGCGAACACCCCGCCAATGCCGGTGCCGATGGCATAGAAGAAGGCGATGGCCAGCGCCCGGATCTCCAGCGGAAAAGTCTCGCTCACTGTGAGATAGGCCGAGCTCGCCGCGGCCGAGGCGAAGAAGAAGATCACCGACCAGCACAGCGTCTGCGTCGTTGCCGAGAGCAGCCCGGCAGCAAAGCCCGCGCCGGTTAGCGCCAAGAGAATGCCCGAGATGCCATAGGTGAGGGCGATCATCGGACGCCGCCCGACGGTATCGAACAGCCGCCCGAGCAGCAGGGGTCCGAGAAAATTCCCCGCCGCGAAGGGCAGGATGTACCAGCCCACCCGATCGGCTGCGATATCGTAGAAATCGGTGAGGATCAGCGCATAGGTGAAGAAGATCGCGTTGTAGAAGAAGGCTTGCGCCGTCATCAGGCTGAGGCCCACCAGCGTGCGCCGGCGATGGCCGACGAACAGGCTGTGCCAGACCTCGCGCAGAGGCGTATGGCTGCGCGGCCGGATTTTTACCGGCGGATGCCCATCTCCTGCGGCGCCGGGCGGCACCTGTTTGGTCTGACGTTCGATCTCGGCGATCACCGTGGCGGCCTCCTCGGGGCGCCCATGGGTCATCAGCCAGCGCGGCGATTCCGGAATCCATTGCCGCAGCACCAGGATGATCAGCCCCAGCAGCGCGCCGATGAAGAAGCAGGCGCGCCAGCCCATATCGGCAGGCAGCAGCGCCGGGTCGAGCAGGATCAGCGAGCCGGCTGCCCCCACGGCCGCGCCGATCCAGAAGCTTCCATTGATCACCAGATCGGTCCAGCCGCGGAACCGCCCCGGCACCAGCTCCTGGATCGCCGAGTTGATGGCGGTGTATTCGCCGCCGATCCCGGCCCCGGTGAGGAAGCGGAACAGGATGAAGCTCGGCGCGTCCCAGGCAAAAGCGGTGGCGCCGGTGGCGATCAGATAGACGCCGAGGGTGATGGAGAACAGGCGTTTGCGCCCCAGCCGGTCGGTCAGCCAGCCGAAGGCAAGCGCCCCCAGAACCGCCCCGGCGAGATAGGCGCTATTGGCGATGCCGACTCCGGCATTGTCGAGATCGAGCGCCGGGCTCTGTTTCAGCGCGCCGGCCACCGCCCCGGCCAGCGTCACCTCCAGCCCGTCCAGCACCCAGGTGATGCCGAGTGCCAGCACCACCTTGGAATGAAACAAGCCCCAGGCCAGACGCTCCAGCCGCGCCGGGATATCGCTTTCGATGATGGGGCCGTGCCTATGCTCGGTCACGGCGTGCCGGCGGTCTGGCGCGGGCGGACGGGAAAGTCGAAATAGGTGCCGGGGTAGGGTTCCGGCTTGAAGCTGTAATGCCAGATCTCCTTCGGATAATTGCGGAAGCCATGGCGGGCCATGACATCTAGCAGCAGCTTGCGGTTCCGACGCTGCTCCGGCGTCAGACCGGGCGTATCGCTATTGGCTTTCGGGTCGAAGCAGTCGAAGGAGACGCCCATATCGAGGCTGTTGTCGCGCGGCGCCGCATCGGTACAGGCGGCCGTCTCCGGCGGAGCGTTTCCCATCGGCGTTGAGCCGGCCGGCACCAGGGTGACGTCGACTGTGGCGCCGCGGGAATGGCCCGAGCGCGTGGCGATATACGCCGGAAACAGCGCGGTTTTCTGCAAGTCCGGGTAATGGACGCGCTTTATGCGCAGGTCGTCCGGCTCCTTGGCCCAGGCGACGAAAGCCGCGACCGCTCGGGTGGGGCGGTAACAGTCATAGACCTTGAGCGAGAGGCCTTTGGCGGCGAGCTCGGCCTGCGCCGCCTTCAGCGCCTCGGCGGCTGGCCGCACCAGAATGCATTCGCCGGCCTCATAGCCCGGCACCGGCCGGCCGGTGAAATTGTCCGGCCCCGCATAGCGCATATCCTGCTGGATGGTTGGATCCACGTCGCGGAGATAAACGAAGCCTTTGGGCATGGCGGCTTCGTCTGCGCTGGCCGCACAGGCCAAAGCTACGAGCGCGGCGAAGACGACTCCGAGCCGAATGATGCGGCGTGCGAACATGATGCGCCAAATGTTCAGGAAGGCCGGCTTGCGGTCAACGCTGGAGGGAAGTCCGCGTTCGCCAGACACACTCAAGGCGTCATGCCCGGCCTTGTGCCGGGCATCCACGAACACAGCGCGCGCGATCATGCCTAGAAAGTCGTGGATCACCGGGACAAGCCCGGTGATGACGAGTGGGGGAGAGAGTGGCCGCAAGGCACGGCGTCATACCGGCGAAAGCCGGTATCCAGCGGGAAGCTTGGCATATGGAGCTGGATTCCGGCTGACGCCGGAATGACAGGCCCGGGCGCTCAGCCGATTCCGCATAAAAACGCCCCGCTGGGGAAGCCAAAAGCCCGCGTCAGCGGGCGTTGAACGCGAGAACCCCGCTTCCCCAGAGCACAGCCGATTCCGCATAAAAACGCCCCGCTGGGGAAGCCAAAAGCCCGCGTCAGTGGGCGTTGAACGCGAGAACCCCGCTTCCCCAGAGCACAGCCGATTCCGCATAAAAAAACTCCCCGCTGGGGAAGCGGGGAGTGGAGAGGTTTTTGGGGGACTGACAGGGCTGGAAAACCAGCCGATGTCGGACCATTAGCAGGGAACTGCCGGCGTTCTTACGGCGAGAGCAGATGAAAGCACCGGCGACACCCATCTACCTGCTACGACTTGGCGCAGCACACCGTAAGTACTGTTTTGTTTTTAGCCTATTTTCTGCCCCTCGACAAGCAAAACTGGCGTGGCCTTTCTGCATCAGTCAATAGGCTAAGGAATCAAATGGGTTGCGACCTTTCGTTCAACCCGTCACGTCGATTTGCGGCAATCCTGCACCAGTTTATGAGCCGCGCAGACGAGGCTGCCCGGATGCCGACCGCATTCGGTGAGGGGAAGGCGCGCCGAAGCCGCCTTAAGCGCTTAGGATTGCGGGTAGTCTTCCGGCGGCGCCTGGCGCCGCTCGCCTGGATCGATGACCACGTCTTCCAGCGGATGCTCCAGCGGCCGCCGCGCCTCGATCTCGGTCTCGATGATGACGTCGACGGGGCCGCCGATCATCAGAAGATGCTCTTTGTCGTCGCGCCGCACCAGCATTAGCCGGCGCTTGCCGTCGATATTGTAGGTCTCAGAGACGCCGAGCCGTTTTTCGCGGCTGCGCAGGAAGCTCGGACCGGCATTGCTGCTGGAAAAGAACGCCTTGAACCCCCAGGCCAGCAACGCGATCAGCGCGATGATGAACAGGAAGAGGGCGATTGCGAGGATGAGGTTGCTGGTATCCATCACTTTGGCGAACCACTCGTAAGAAGGCCGTATCTTGCAGCCGTTAACCTTGCGCCCCGGCGCCTCTTCTAGCAAAGGATTGCGGTCAGGCACAGGCCAGCGGGCCGCTGCGATAGCCTTATCCTCGTCTAAAGCGCAAGATATTTCGGTCCTCAGAAGACGTTAACACCGAATCGGTAAGCATTTGCGCCAGCCGCTCCTTGCGCATTATCCGCGGCTGACCTGCAACCGAATCGGCTATTTTCCTGCCATGTCCGATATTGGAGCGCCAATGCGCTATGTGGAGCCTGTAACCGACCGGACCGAACGCGAAGGCAGCGTCGGCCTCGTGGTCCTGCTCGCGCTGGGCCTCGCCGCCGTGGCCGTAGGCCTCGCCCTGGTCTCGCGCGAGATCGCCCAGCCCGTCGTGCTGGCGATTCTGGCCGGCCTCGCGGTCGTCGGCGTGTTCTGCCTGTTCGCCGGCGCTGTCGGCATTCTGCATTTCGGCCAGCGCGCCGCGCGCAACGATATCGCCAAGTCCTTTCTCGACAATCTGCCCAGCGGCACGCTGATCACCGACAATAGCGGTCGCGTGCTCTACGCCAACGAAGCCTACCGGTCCCTGGTCGGGCTGGAGGAGGGCGCAGCCGTGCCGGCGCCCGACCGCGCCTTTGCCGGCAATGTGCATCTGGCCGAGCCGATTTTCCGCCTCACCCGCGCCGCCCAGCAGGGCCGGGCCTTGAGCGAAGAGTTCCGCATTCCGCCGCTTGGCGAGAGTTACGAGGAGCCGGGGCTCGCCCCGCGCTGGTTCCGCATCTCGGTGCGCGCGATGCCGTCCCACCCCGAGTCGGACCGCGGAGCGCCGCTGACCGTCTGGGGCGTGGAGGAGATCACCGAGGAGCGCCAGAACCAGGAGGCGAGCTTCGAGAAGATCCAGCAGGCCATCGCCTATCTCGATCATGCGCCGGCCGGTTTCTTCACCGCCGATGCGCAAGGCAATATCGAATATCTCAACGCCACGCTGGCCCAGTGGCTCGGCCTCGATCTGTCGGATCTGGCCACCCGCCGTCTGAAGCTCGACGAGATCATGTCGCGCGATGGCGCCGCGCTCCTGGCGGGGGCGGGGCGCGAGCGCGCCTCCAGCCCGATCACCCGCAAATTCGATCTCGATCTGGTCAAGGCCGACGGCACCACCCTGCCGGTGCGCATCCTGCATCGTCTGCCGCGCGGCGGCCAGGCCGGCTGGGCCCAGGCTTTGGTGCTGAACCGGGCGCCAGGCGAGGCGGTCGAGGCGGGCGCCGCCGAGCTCCGCTTCACGCGGCTGTTCCAGGCCTCGCCCATCGCCATCGCCACCCTCGACCGGCAAGGCCAGATCAGCGCCGCCAACGCCGCCTTCGCGCGCCTGTTCGGCCAGGCCGTGGAAGGCAAGGCCAATGGCAAATCCGTCAAGGTCGCCATCGGCAGCCTGATCGACGACGAGGGCCAGGGCGCGCTTGCCAATGCGCTGGAGCTGGCGGCTGGCGGCCAGGGGCTGATCGAGCCCATCGACTTCACCCTCCAGGCCGACAAGGAAAAGAGCGGCCGGCTCTATCTCAGCCCCGTGGAGCAGGTCGACGGCGAAAACGACATCGCCATCGCCTATGCCGTGGACACCACCGAGCAGCGGGCGCTGGAGCTGCAGATCGCCCAGAGCCAGAAGATGCAGGCCATCGGCCAGCTCGCCGGGGGCATCGCCCACGACTTCAACAATATGCTGACGGCGATCATCGGCTTCTCCGACTTCCTGCTGCAGAACCACCGGCCCACCGATCCGGCCTTCAAGGACATCATGAACATCAAGCAGAACGCCAATCGGGCGGCCGGCTTGGTGCGTCAGCTTCTGGCCTTCTCGCGCCAGCAGACTTTGCGGCCGCAAGTCTTGCAGCCGGGCGAGCTCGTTTCCGAGCTTTCGGCGCTGCTCAGCCGCCTGCTGGGCGAGAATATCGAGCTGCAGCTGGAGCAATCCCGCGACCTGTGGCCGGTGAAGGCCGATCAGCATCAGCTGGAGCAGGTGATCATCAATCTGGCGGTGAATGCCCGCGATGCCATGCCCGATGGCGGCAAGCTCGCCATCCACACCGCCAATGTCTCCGAGCGCCGTTCCCGAGAGCTCGGCCAGCGTCATCTGGAGCCCGGCGAATACGTGCTGATCGAGGTCACCGACACCGGCACCGGCATGCCGCCGGAGGTCATCCAAAAAATCTTCGATCCGTTCTTCTCCACCAAGGAGGTGGGCCGCGGCACCGGTCTTGGCCTGTCCACCGTCTACGGCATCGTCAAGCAGACCGGCGGCTATATCTTCGCCGAGAGCGAGGAGGGCAAGGGCACCTCCATGAAGGTCTATCTGCCCCGCCATATCGCCGCGCCCGAGGAGATCCCGGTCGAGAAGCCGGAGAAGAAGGAGAGCGCCAAGGACCTGACCGGCCGCGGCACGGTGCTTCTGGTGGAGGACGAGGATGCCGTGCGCAGCTTTGCCGCCCGGGCGCTCGGCCAGCGCGGTTACAAGGTGTTCGAAGCCGGCACCGGCGCCGAGGCGCTGGAGGTGTTCCAGGAGCAGAACGGCGAGGTCGATCTCGTCGTCTCCGACGTGGTGATGCCGGAGATGGACGGCCCGACCCTGATGAAGGAGCTGCGCGCCACCCATCCGGACCTCAAGATCATCTTCATGTCCGGCTATGCCGAGGATGCCTTCAAGCGCAATCTGGACGAGAACGAGGCCTTCATGTTCCTGCAGAAGCCCTTCGATCTCAAAAGCCTCGCCGCGGCGGTGAAAGAGGCCTTCGAGGCTTGAGCGAAACGCCGGTTCGGCGGCGTTTTCCTCACCGCATTACCGCTGTTTCCCTGGCATCGACCTTCGATTTGCCTTAGGGGTTCCCTTCAGCCCCAATCCCCTTTAACACCCCGTGCTGACAGACACCGGTCAGACAGCATCTGGAGCGCTCTTTCGTGTCCGATTACGAGAAGATTCCCGACGACCCGCAAAAGGCCGCGACCAAGCTCGCCAAGCGGAAGCCCAAGGCGAAATTCCTAGGCATCCACCGCTATGGCGGCAAGCTGCTCTATATGTGGTACGGCATGCGCTTCGGCACGCTGATGAAGCTGTTTGCCCGCGGCCGTTTCGACTTCACCTCCAACTGCATTCCCGATGTGCTCACCCTGATCTTGTGGTGTCCCATCAACACGCCGCTCTATCTGTTGAGCGAGCTGATCTATCGCCGCCGCATCAAGCAGGTGAAGCTGGACCAGCCGCCGGTCTTCGTCATCGGCCATTGGCGCACCGGCACCACCTTCCTGCACGATCTTCTGGCCTCCGATCCGAACACCGCCTACCCGACCACCTATGAGTGCTTCTTCCCGCACCACTTCCTGATCACCGAGCGAATCTTGTCCCGCATCATGAAGGTGCTGCTGCCCAAGAAGCGCCCGCAGGACGATGTGCCGGTCGGTTTCGACCGCCCGCAGGAGGAGGAGTTCGGCGTCATCATGCTGGGCGAAGGGAGCCCGCTGATCACCATGGCCTGGCCGCGCCACGGCCCGGCCGACACCGAATATCTCGATTTCGAGGGCGTCCCGGCGGAGAAGCGCGAGCGCTGGTTCGACCATTACATGTGGTTCTACCGCCGCCTCATGGTGAAGCATAACAAGCCGCTGATCATGAAATCGCCGGCCAACTCGGCGCGGGTGCGCTATCTGGTCGAGCGCTTCCCCGAGGCGCGCTTCATCTACATCACCCGCAACCCGCTGCACGTCTTCCCTTCGACGGTGAAGCTGTGGCGCGCGCTCTATTCCACCCAAGGCCTGCACAACCCGCCTTATGTCAGCGGCTGGCTGGACGATTACGTGCTCGACATGATGCAGCGCCTGACCGAGCGCTTCGAGGCCGACAAGCACCTGATTCCGGAAGAGAAGCTGGTGGAAATCCGCTACGAGGATCTGGTCAAGGACCCGATCGGCCGGCTGCGCGAGACCTACGAGAAGCTCGACATTGGCGATTTCTCCGCCGCCGAGCCGAAGATGCAGGCCTATCTGGACAGCCGCTCGGAGCACAAGACCTCCGAATACGAGCTGCCCGCCGACATCAAGGCCCGCATCGTCGAGCGCATGAAGCCGCTCATGGACCGCTACGGCTACAGTGCCGAAGAAGCCAGCAAAGACAAGGCGCAAGATGCGCCCGCTCAAGCGGCTTCGGAGTAGGCCGCATAAGCGCTTGACGCGTAGAATTCTTCCAGATCACTATTTGGCACCCAAGGTCGCACGCGACTCAGCACCGCATTCCTGAGTCGGACAAGAACGGCTTCAAGGGTGCGGCAGATCGCAAGCGGCCTTGAGAAACGCAGAGGGCCGCCTTCGAGCAGCGCAGGCAACAGCCGGCAGCTCCCTTGCGATTTCCACGCCGCAAAGACGGGGGAAAGGCCGGAGACGGGCCGTCAACCAACCCAGGCGTTTTTGTGCAGCGTTGGGTTCACCTGGCGTATTTTGTGGTGCGCGCTTTTCTCAAGTGCGCTCCGAAGCCAATCCCCCATTTGAAAAGACGGGGAAACGGAGACGACCATGCCTTACGTGAATTCGGGGAGCATCGTCCATGTTGAGCACGATGCGCAATCCTCCGAGCTTCGCATCACCTTCCGCGATGCCGGCACCTATAGCTTTCATGGCGTGAGCGGGGCGGTTTATCAGGCCTTTCTCGAGGCGCCTTCTCAGGGGCGCTTCTATAACGACCATATCCGCCAGAACTACCCTTCCACCTTCCAGGGCGACGTGCTTGAGCCGCTCGCGGCCGCGCCGAGCTTCGCTACTTAGGCCCGGCGCGCAAACCGAGCGCGAAAGCCAAATGCGCGGGCTGCAGCCGAAACCTTCTTGTAACCGCGTAGGGGATTAACTGCGCTTCGCACTGGCACAAACGGCGAAAACAACCATATCCTAAGGGATCAATGCCGCTGCGGGCGGGTTCCGGGGCGGCGAGCCCTTGGAATTCGCCTTATGCCTTCCGACGTCATCCGCGCCTTCTTCTACGATGTTGCCGACCGTAGCTTGACCGTCCGCTTCCAAAGCGGCGGCCTCTATGTCTACGACGAGGTGCCCGAAGAGGTCTATCGCGCGCTCGCCGAGGCCCCATCCAGGGGCACCTACTTCAAAGAGCATATCCGCGATCACTACCCTTCGCGCCGCTACGACGAGGCGGGGTAGGGGGATTACAGCGCCGGCTCCTGGCCGGAGGCGGCGTCCGCTTGCGCTGCCCGGTCGCGTCTGAGATCGGCAAAGGCATGGCGGATCACGCTGTAGCTGCCATGCAGGGCCAGCCCCGCCATCACTGCGGCAACCCCGATATCGGGAAGCGCGCTGCCGGTGCCGAACACGCCGAGCGCGGCGGCGAGCACCGCCAGATTGCTATAGGCATCGTTGCGCGAGCAGATCCACACCGAGCGCATGTTGGAATCGCCCTGGCGGTAGCGGTAGAGCATCGCCGCCACGCCCAAGGGAGATGTCCGAATGCTCGACTTGGAAAAAGCAAACGGGTAGTGTTTTTAGAAGGGACATCCAAGAGGTTGTGGGGGTATGTCGGAATCAGAGAGCGCAGAACGCAAAAAGAAAGAAAAGATTCTCGAAATTGCTGCGGACACTCGGAAATTTGAGATCGATCTATTCTGGAAAAGATCTCTATTTTTTTGGGGGTTTATCGCTGCGGCATTTCTGGCTTACGGAGCGTTAGGTAGTCGCCCTCAAGATGACGCTGTATTGTTGCTCACCATTTCCAGCTTTGGCTTTGTGTGTAGCGTGGCATGGACCCTTGCCAATCGCGGGAGTAAATATTGGCAGATGGCATGGGAGGCCAAGCTGGAGACGTATGAAGATGTCCTAGTCAAAGGCCTGTTTACCGAAGCTATTACCCCCAGAGAGGATGATGCGCACTGGTGGGGAGTTCTTTCGCGCAAATCTCATTACTCAGTCTCTCGGCTCGCTATAGCTCTAAGCGATTTCACCGTTTTAATATGGATCATCCTGGGTGCTAGGGCGCTCCCGGGGATAGAATGGCCGCACATACACGCGGCAATTTTAATTCCGATTGGAGCACTTTTGTACGCGGTCGGAATGGTGATCGGGAGCCGCTCACGCAACCGAGCCAGCTAAGACATTTCGACTAACCCTGCTGCATCGACCCAAAAGAACATCTTGCGAACAGAGAACAAACCGGGTACGATTGGCTCAATCGCCACGCAATCGCAATTCAACCGTTTACCCACGCCGAATCGCGTGTGAAATAGGGGAGAAATCGGATGTCGAACGCTGCGCTGCGCCTCGTAGAGGGAGAAGATATGGATAAGGAAAAAGCCCTCGAGGCCGCGATCTCCCAGATCGAACGGAATTGCGGCAAGGGCTCGGTTATGCGCCTGGGCGCCAATGAGAAGGTGGTCGAGGTCGAGGCGATCTCCACCGGCTCGCTGGGGCTGGATATTGCCCTTGGCATTGGCGGCCTGCCCCGGGGGCGGATCATCGAGATTTACGGGCCTGAATCGTCGGGCAAGACGACCCTGGCCCTGCATGCCGTGGCCGAGGCTCAGAAGAAGGGCGGCATTTGCGGCTTCGTCGATGCCGAGCACGCCCTGGATACCGTCTATGCCCGCAAGCTCGGGGTGAACCTGGAGGATCTTCTGGTCTCCCAGCCCGATACCGGCGAGCAGGCGCTGGAAATCGCCGATACCCTGGTCCGCTCCGGTGCCATCGATGTGCTGGTGGTCGACTCCGTGGCGGCGCTGACGCCCAAGGCGGAGCTGGAAGGCGAGATGGGCGAGGCTCAGATGGGCAGCCAGGCCCGGTTGATGAGCCAGGCCCTGCGCAAGCTCACCGCCTCGATTTCCAAATCCCGCTGCATGGTGATCTTCATCAACCAGATCCGCATGAAGATCGGCGTGATGTTCGGCTCGCCCGAGACCACCACCGGCGGCAACGCTCTGAAATTCTATTCCTCCGTCCGTCTCGATATCCGCCGCATCGGCGCCATCAAGGAGCGCGACGAGGTGGTCGGCAACCAGACCCGCGTCAAGGTGGTGAAGAACAAGGTGGCCCCGCCCTTCAAGCAGGTCGAGTTCGACATCATGTATGGCGAGGGCGTCTCCAAGATGGGCGAGCTGATCGATCTCGGCGTCAAGGCCGGCATCGTGGAGAAATCCGGCTCCTGGTTCTCCTTCGATAGCGAGCGCATCGGCCAGGGCCGCGAGAACGCCAAGGCCTATCTCAAAGAGCATCCGGAGATGGCCGACAAGATTGAGCAGGCCGTGCGCCAGAATGCCGGGCTGATTGCCGAACGCATCCTCGACGATGACGGGGCCGAGATCGACGAAGAGACCGGCGAGGTGAAAGAGCCGGCCGCTGCGAACGAGGAGGAGGGCATCGCCTCCATCGCCAGTGCCGCCGGCAAACGCCGCCGCCGCGGCTAAGCCGCGCAAGGGCAACGGACCGAGCAAGGGGCCGGGCAAGGCTCCTGGAAAGGCGTCGGGAAAAGCGCCTTGAGACGGCAATCGAATTGAAAAGTCTTGCGGGCGGCCTTGGGTTCAAGGTCGCCCGCTTGCGTTTTGACACCAGGCGATGACGCGAAGCGGCGCTTTTCGGTCGCGTTTTTCTTGACGTAGACGCCTGGACAGCTTTTCCTCGCCATCCTATGTCTCAGCCCAATTTTTAAGGCTTTTGCCGTAAGCTGAAGGCGTATGGGCGAAGGCCGGAAAATCCGGATAAACGCCTTCGCGCCGCAAGCGGTGCGATGCCGAAAACCACCAACCGACGGAACGACAAAGCTTGGCTCACAACACCGGCGTCAACGATATCAGGGCGAATTTCCTGGCGTATTTCAAACGGCACGGCCACGAGGTGGTGCCGTCGTCCCCGCTCGTCCCCCATAACGATCCGAGCTTGATGTTCGTCAATGCCGGCATGGTGCCGTTCAAGAACGTCTTCACCGGCGCCGAGACCCGTCATCACAAGACCGCGACCTCGTCGCAGAAATGCGTCCGCGCCGGCGGCAAGC
This sequence comes from Methyloligella sp. GL2, assembly GCF_013341275.1. GTDB lineage: Bacteria > Pseudomonadota > Alphaproteobacteria > Rhizobiales > Methyloligellaceae > Methyloligella. The sequence continues at coordinate 2,253,672 of NZ_CP054476.1, read as the reverse complement.
ATAACGATCTCGACAATGTCGGCTACACCGCCCGGCATCACACCTTCTTCGAGATGCTGGGGAATTTCTCCTTCGGCGACTACTTCAAGGAGCAGGCGATCGCGCTGGCCTGGGATCTGCTCACCAAGGATTTCGCCCTCGACGCCGAGCGGCTGCTGATCACCGTCTATGCCGAGGACGAGGAGGCGGCCAAGATCTGGCGCAAGGTTTCCGGCTTCTCCGACGACAAGATCATCCGCATCGGCACTTCCGACAATTTCTGGTCCATGGGCGATGTCGGCCCCTGCGGCCCCTGTTCGGAGATCTTCTACGATCACGGTCCGGAGATCCCCGGCGGCCCGCCCGGCAGTCCCGACGAGGACGGCGACCGCTTCGTGGAGATCTGGAACCTGGTCTTCATGCAATACGACCAGCGCGAGGACGGCCCCCGCGCCGATCTTCCCAAACCCTCCATCGATACCGGCATGGGGCTTGAGCGCATTGCCGCGGTGCTGCAGGGCACCCACGACAATTACGATATCGACCTGTTCCGCCATCTGATCGAGGCCTCGGTCGATCTCACCGCCAAGCCGGCAGAAGGCGAGGCCAAGGCGAGCCACCGCGTCATTGCCGATCATTTGCGCTCCTCCAGCTTCCTGATCGCCGACGGCGTGCTTCCTTCCAATGAGGGGCGCGGCTATGTGCTCCGCCGCATCATGCGCCGCGCCATGCGTCACGCCCATATCCTCGGCGCCGAGGAACCGCTGCTCTACCGCCTGGTCCCGGCGCTGAACGCAGAGATGGGCCGCGCCTATCCGGAGCTGGAGCGCGGCGAAGCCCTGATCACCGAAACCCTGAAGCTGGAAGAGACCCGCTTCCGCGAGACCCTGGACCGCGGCTTGAAGCTGCTCGACGAAGCGGTCGGCGGCATCGGGGAAGGGGGCACGCTGCCCGGCGAGGTCGCCTTCAAGCTCTACGACACCTATGGCTTCCCGGTCGACCTCACAGCAGACGCGCTGAAGGCCAAAGGCATCGGCATCGATGCGGAAGGCTATGAGGCCGCCATGGAGCGCCAGCGTGCCGAGGCGCGCAAATCCTGGGCCGGCTCCGGCGAGGCCGCCACCGAGACACTGTGGTTCGAGCTGAAGGAGAAGACCGGCGCCACCGAATTCCTCGGCTATGACAGCGAGAACGCTTCCGGCGAGATCGTCGCCCTGGTCAAGGACGGGACCAGCGTCGACAGCCTGAACGCCGGCGATCGCGGCGCGGTGATCCTCAATCAGACCCCGTTCTACGCCGAATCCGGCGGCCAGGTCGGCGATCACGGCGTCATCGCCGCAGACGGCACTCTGTTCGAGGTGGAAGACACCAAGAAGAAGCTCGGCAGCCTCTTCGTGCATGAGGGCGCGCTGAAGAAGGGCAGCCTCAAGCTCGGCGACACGGTGGAGCTGGAGGTCGATCACGACTGGCGCCGCGGCGCGCGCTCGCACCATTCCGCCACCCATCTGCTGCATGAGGCCTTGCGCGAGGTGCTCGGCACCCATGTTGCCCAGAAGGGCTCGCTGGTGCAGCCGGGCCGGCTTCGCTTCGACTTCTCCCATCCCAAGCCCATGACCCACGACCAGATCATGCAGGTCGAGGCCCTGGCCAACCGCATGATCCTGCAGAACAGCGCCGTCGAGACCCATCTGATGACCCCCGACGAGGCCATCGAGAAGGGCGCGCTGGCCCTGTTCGGCGAGAAATACGGCGACGAGGTCCGCGTCGTCTCCATGGGCACGAGCCCGGACAGCAGCAAAGCCGGCAATGCCTATTCCATCGAGCTTTGCGGCGGCACCCATGTCGGCCGCACCGGCGAGATCGGCATTCTGAAAGTCGTGGCCGAAACGGCCGTCGCCTCCGGCGTGCGCCGCATCGAGGCGCTGACCGGCGAGGCGGCGCGCGACTATCTCACCGCTCAGGACGACAAGGTGCGCGAGGCGGCCGAGCTTCTGAAGGTCGGCCCCGACGATCTGCTGACCCGTCTTGCCGCTCTGGTGGACGAGCGCCGCAAGCTTGAGCGCCAGCTTGGCGAGGCCAAGAAGGAGCTCGCGCTTAGCGGCGGCGGAGACGGCGCCTCCGGCGGCGATGCCGTCCAGGATATCGGCGGGCTGAAATTTCTCGGCCGCACCGCCAAGGGCGTGCCGGCGAAGGAGCTGCGCGGCCTGGTCGACGAGGCCAAGAAGCGGCTCGGCTCGGGCGTTGTCGCCATTATCGGCATCAGCGAGGAAGGCAAGGCCAGCCTTGTGGTCGGCGTCACCGACGATCTCACCGCCAGCGCCAATGCCGTCGATCTCGCCAAGCTCGGCGCTTCCATCCTTGGCGGCAAGGGCGGCGGGGGCCGCCCGGATATGGCTCAGGCCGGCGGCACCGATGGCAGCAAGGCGGACGATGCGCTGGCCGCCATCGCCGCGGAGCTGCAAGCCGCCTCCGCCGGCGTCGCCAAAGAGGCCATATGAGCGACGGGTCGCTCTGGCGCCGCTGGCGCCGGAAGACCTACGACATTCTCGAGGTCGGCGGCACCGCCCATCCCGCGGCCCGCTTCGTCGATGCCTTCCTGATCACGCTGATCGTCGCCAATGCGGTGTCCTTCGCGCTGGAGACCGTGGAGCCGTTCGCCACCGAGCATGCCCGGGCGCTCTGGCACTTCAATGCCATCTCGGTGGTCGTCTTCACCATCGAATACATCCTGCGCCTCTGGAGCGCGGTGGAGATCCCGCTCTTCCGCAACGAGCGGCCCTGGCGCGCGCGGGCGAAATTCGCCGCCCGTCCCATCATGGTGATCGATTTCCTCGCCGTCGCCCCCTGGTATCTCGGCGCGTTCATCCCCCTCGATCTCCGCATCCTGCGGGTCATCCGCCTGTTCCGGCTGCTCAAGCTGGCGCGCTATTCGCCGGCGCTGCAAACCATGCAGCGCGTCTTTGTGCAGGAATGGCGCGCCCTGTTCGGCGCGCTGCTGGTGCTCGTGGTCATGCTGCTGTTCTGCGCCAGCATGATGTATTTCCTGGAGCGCGACGCCCAGCCCGATAAGTTCGGCTCGATTCCCGCCGCGCTGTGGTGGGGCCTCGCCACCATCACCACCATCGGCTATGGCGACGTCGTTCCCATCACCCCCCTCGGCAAGATCTTCGGCAGCTTCGTCATGGTGCTCGGCCTTGCCGCCTTCGCCATGCCCGTCGCCATTCTCGCCGCCGGCTTCGGCCAGGAGGTGAACCGCCATGCTTTCGTCGCCACTTGGGGCAAGGTCGCCCGGGTGCCGCTCTTCGCCACCCTGGATGCGGCGGAGATCGCCGAGGTTACCAAGCTGGTGTTCACCCAGGTCTTCGCGCCGGGCTCTCCCATCGTCTCGGCGGGGGATCCGGGCGGCGCCATGTTCATTCTGGAGAGCGGCGAAGCCCAGCTCTCCCAGAGAGGGCGCAGAAAGCGTCTGCTGAAGGAGGGGGATTTCTTCGGCGAGATGGCGCTTCTGGAGCATCGCCGCCACCAGCACACCGTCACCGCCAAGACGCCGTGCCGGGTCTATGTGTTGGATTCGGTGGCGCTGGCGCAGCTGGTGCACCGGCATCCGGAGCTCTTGACCACGATCCGGACCGAAGCCGAGCGCCGGGAAAGACAGCAGCGCCAGGCCGCCGCCGCGCCCGGCAAAGCCCGGACTGCGAAACGAAAAGCCGCGCCGCGCCGGTAAGCGAAAGCGGCTTACGCCGCCATCGCCTTTTTCAGATTGTCGTCGATCTTGTCCAGGAAGCCGGTGGTCGAGAGCCAGCCCTGATCGGGGCCGACAAGCAGCGCCAGATCCTTGGTCATGGAACCGGACTCGATAGTGTCCACCACCACCGTCTCCAGCGTCGCGGCGAAGCTGGCGAGGAGCTCGTTGCCGTCCAGCTTGGCCCGGTGCTTCAGCGCCCGGGTCCAGGCGAAGATCGAGGCAGTGGAGTTGGTGGAGGTCTCCAGATCCTGCTGATGCCGGCGATAATGCCGGGTGACGGTGCCGTGGGCGGCCTCCGTCTCCACGATCTTGCCGTCCGGCGTCATCAGCACCGAGGTCATCAGCCCCAGCGAGCCGAAGCCTTGCGCCACCGTGTCGGACTGCACGTCGCCGTCGTAATTCTTGCAGGCCCAGACATAGCCGCCCGACCAGCGCAAGGCGCAGGCCACCATGTCGTCGATCAGCCGGTGCTCGTAGGTGAGGCCGCGCTTTTCGAACTCCTCGCGGAACTCTGCATCGTAGATCTCCTGGAAGAGATCCTTGAAGCGGCCGTCATAGGCTTTGAGGATGGTGTTCTTGGTCGACAGGAACACCGGATAGTTGCGCGCCAGACCGTAATTCAGCGAAGCGCGCGCGAAGTCGCGGATCGACTCGTCGAGATTGAACATCCCCATGGCGACGCCGCCGCCGGGGAAGTCGTAGACCTCCCGCTCGATCTCGGTGCCGTCCTCGCCGACGAAGCGGATCGACAGCGTGCCCTTGCCCGGCACCACGAAATCCTGCGCCCGGTAGATATCGCCGAAGGCATGGCGGCCGATCACGATCGGCTTGGTCCAGCCCGGCACCAGCCGCGGCACGTTCTTGCAGATGATCGGCTCGCGGAAGATCACCCCGCCGAGGATGTTGCGGATCGTGCCGTTGGGCGAGCGCCACATCTTCTTCAGGCCGAATTCCTCCACCCGCGCCTCGTCCGGCGTGATGGTGGCGCATTTCACGCCCACCCCGCAGGCCTTGATGGCCTCGGCCGCATCCACCGTGACCTTGTCGTCGGTGGCGTCGCGGTTCTCCATGCTGAGGTCGTAATATTCCAGCGGAACCTCGACATAGGGATGGATCAGCTTGTCCTTGATGAGCTGCCAGATGACGCGGGTCATCTCATCCCCATCCAGCTCCACGATAGGGTTCTCAACGACGATCTTTTGCAAGGAAACGACTCCGGAAATGAACGTAAGCCCACCCGTGATGGCCGCGGAAAAACCCGCGCCACCGATTTGCGCTCTTTACGGGCAAGCCCTTCCTATACCATCGTGCCGCCGATCCTGAAAGCGGGCGTGTCCGCGGCATAGCGGGCAGGTGGAATGGAGACCGAGGTGAGCGGAAGCAAGACGTTGGAGCGGAAACAGGCAGAACGAGAGACGGGCGCGGCGGGCGGTCCCGGGCCGGCGGTGATTCTGGTCAACCCGCAGCTCGGCGAGAATATCGGCTTCGCCGCCCGCGCCATGGCGAATTTCGGCCTTGGCGATCTGCGTCTGGTCGCCCCACGCGACGGCTGGCCTAACGAGAAGGCGTTCTCCGCCGCGGCCGGCGGCAAGGCCATCGCCGAGGCCGCGCGTCTCTTCGAGACCACCGAGCAGGCGGTCGCCGATCTGCATCACGTGCTGGCCGCCACGGCGCGGCCCCGCGATATGGTCAAGCCGGTGCTCACCCCGGAGAGCGCGGCGAAGGATTTCGCTTACCGCACAGGGCAGGGGGAACGCTGTGGCATCCTCTTCGGCGCCGAGCGGAGCGGGCTCGACAACGATGCGCTGGCGCTTGCCGACGGTATCGTCACCGCCCCCGTGGATCCCGCCTTCGCCTCCCTCAGCCTGCCGCAGACCGTGCTGCTGATCAGCTATGAATGGCGCAAAGCCGGCGCCGAAAAGGGCCTCGGCCGCGCCACGACATTTGACGGCCCGGCCAAGGAAGGAGTAACCCTGCCGCATACACGCCCGGCGGAACGGGCGGAGGTTTTCGGCCTGTTCGAGCATATGGAGCGCGAGCTGGATCAGGCCGGTTTCTTGCGGCCGCCGGAGAAGCGGCCCACCATGGTGCGGAATATCCGCAACATGTTCCATCGTATGGGATTGACTGAACAGGATGTCCGCACCTGGCGCGGCATCGTTTCGGCGCTGACGGGCGGCGACCGGCGGTCCTGAGACGCAAGACAGAACTGTCATAGTTCCGCCCGCTTTCTCCTATTGCGATGGCTAAGAACAATGATAGCTTCCGCGCGGTAGGGAGAGGGATGTTCAATGAAGGTTTGTTTGGTCCAGTGGAGTACCGGCGCGGCCCTGATGTTGGCGGTGCTGGCGGCCCTTCCGGCCAAGGCAGCCGAGCAAACGGAGACCATGGTCTCCGAGGAGCTGAACTCCCGCACCAAGGCGCCGGCCTCCAGCTCCGAGGATAACGACGGCCTCAGCGACAGCGCCGTCCGCGTCATGAGCAGCTACGCCATTTCGATTCTCCCGGACTCGGTCGCTATGCCGGGCGGCGCCACGGTGCAGCTCGATAAGCGCGACCCCAAGAAATTCTTCATTCCGCTGGACGATGCCCGCATGGTGATCCGTGCGGCCATGCGCTCCACTTATGCCCAGGTCTGCGATTTGCCCGATCTGGAGCAGCAGAACTATGTCGCCCTGATGGAAGGCGAGCAGAATCGGAATGTCTGGAGCTTCGAGCAGCTTCAATTCATCGATGCGCTCTATAGTTTCTCGGTCTCGTATTTCACCGGAACGTTGAAATTCGAGGAAAAAGCCCCCGCAGGGGAAGGGTCGGGCGATGCCGCCGCTAAGGCCTCGCCGTCCGAGGATGAGGGATTCAAGCCGAAACGGCCGAGCTGCACCGCCGAAAAGAAGCAAAACGTGATCGAGGCGATCAACCAGTTCGTCACCTCGGTGCGGGCCGCCCAGGCGCCGGTCGCCGAGCCAATTGCGCCGGAAACTGCAGGCGCCAATTGACACTTTCTCCAATTTGCGTGTAACAGAGCGCCAGCGAAAGCTGTGCTTGCGCGCAAGACGCCTGCTGGATGAGGCTAGACCCCGGGCGTTTCTTGGGCGCGTTTCTTGATTTTCACGAGCCGGTGCCGTTTTCGGGGCTTGGCGAATCCGCGAAAATTGCGTATTCGCCTGGGGCCCCCGCCGTCTCAAAAGGCCGTAGAAACGCAAAACGCAGCGGGCCAGCGCGATACGAGCTTTGGAGTTTTTGATGAGCAAACGCATTCAGGCCAAGTACAAGATCGACCGTCGTCTTGGCGAAAATATCTGGGGTCGTCCGAAGAGCCCGATCAATAAGCGGGAATACGGACCGGGCGAGCACGGCCAGCGCCGCCGCCAGAAGCTGTCCGATTACGGTGTGCAGCTTCGCGCCAAGCAGAAGCTGAAGGGCTATTACGGCAACATCACCGAGAAGCAGTTCAAGGCGATCTATCATGAGGCTGCGCGCCTGAAGGGCGATACCGGCGAGCGTCTCATCGGTCTTCTCGAATCGCGTCTCGATGCCGTCGTCTACCGGGCCAAGTTCGTCACCACGGTGTTCGCCGCCCGGCAGTTCGTTTCCCACGGTCATGTCCTGGTGAACGGCAAGAAGGTCAACATCCCGAGCTATCGCTGCCGCGAGGGCGACGTCATCGAGGTCCGCGACCGGGCCAAGGACATCGCCATCGTTCTGGAGGCTGCCCAGAGCTCGGAGCGCGACATTCCGGATTATCTGGATGTCGACCACAACAAGATGACGGCGAAGCTCGCCCGCATCCCGGCGCTCTCCGATGTGCAGTATCCGGTGATGATGGAACCGAACCTCGTCATCGAATTCTATTCGCGCTAGCGGCTAACGTCTCCCGGACACGCGTTTTGCGTGACGGTCGAGACGGAACGCAGCGCATGATGAAGAAGGGCGCCGGGTTTTTCCCAGGCGCCCTTTTTCTCGTTTGGCGCCGGCGCTAGCTGAAGGCGGCGGCGAGATTGGCACCGATCAGCGCGAGCCCCGCGGCGATCAGCAAAATGGCGGTTAGCCTGGAGATTGCGGCGCCGTGCGGTGCGAGCTTTTCCACCGCCACGAACAGGGTGAGCCCGGCGATCCAGACCAGGTTCATCACCCCGCCGACGAATAACAGCAGCATCAGAACGGCGCAGCAGCCCAGGCAATAGGCGCCATGGGCGAGCCCCATGCGGAACGCGCCCAGAAGGCCCGGACGCCAGTGCTGGGTCAGGAAGTGCGCAGGCCCCCGGCAATGGCGCAAGCACGCGTCTTTCAGCGGGGTGAGCTGATACAGCCCCGCAGCGACAAGCAGCCCGCCGGAGAGCAGGGCGCTGCGCGAGCTCATCGTCCCCGATAGCAGGCCGGCGCGCTCAAGCGCGAAATGCAGGAGAACGGCCGCGGCGCTGAATAGCACCCAGAGCGCGATATAGCCGGCGGCGAAGGCGGCCGTGGCGGCGCGTTGCCCGGGCGCGTCAGGCTTCGAGCGGCGCAGCACCTGGGCGTGCAGCAGCACCGCAGGAGAGGCGGAGGGCAGCATCATCGCCACCATCATCACCACCCACATGAAGAAGGCGATCAGCCAGTAGGCGGGGCTCCAGCCGCTCATAGGGCTTGCCGGGGCGGAGAGGGGCAGCCACCAGCCGCTCATCATGCGCGGATCCATGCCCGTGCCCGCGCCGGTCAGCAGCGACAGCCAGGCGAGCGCGATCAGCAGGCAGAGCGCCAGCAGAACAATGGCATTTTCCCGCTTGAACAGAAGCGCCAGCATGGCCGGGGTCACCCGTTCGGACGAACCACGCCAGTCTGGCAAAGATGGATCTCGGCGAACTGGCCATAGCTGTCGGCAAGCTCGTAGGCGACAGGTCCGGTGACCTTCGACCAGCCGCGCCCGATCTCCGCCTCGGCGAACTCAAAGCCGCTCGGCTGCACGATACGGACCCTGTGGGGTGCGCCGGTGACCGGGTTCACGATCGGCGCGCCGCGCATCTCCAGGATGCCGTCGATCTTGGCCTCGGCGGTGCGGCCGTCGATATCCACCACGAAATCGATCTCCGCGAAGACCGGCGCGTGCTCGACATCGCAGGTCGAGGAGAAGACCTGGAACACCGTGGCGAAGGGCTCGGTGTCCTCGCCGCGGAGGATCCGGCGCAAGGCCTGCTGCTGTTCCGGCGTCGCCCGGCTATCGATGATGTGGAAATATTCGCCGCCGCCCTCATGGATCGGGCCGGGCCATAAAAACACGCCGCCGGCCCGCAAGCCGTCCAGCCGCGTCGTGCCGTGATAGCCCTCGTCGATCTCATAGACCGACAGGCCGCGGCAATGGCCATGAGTGGGCAGGGCGTTGAACTGGCAGGGACAGCTATAGTCGCAATTGCAGTTGCCGAACTCGCGGCCCCTGATCTCCCATTCCGTCATCGCAACCTCCACGCCGAACGTCCCAGGAAGATTCAAGGAAACTCCGAGGACAACCAAAGGGCCTGCGGCAGAGGAGGCTTATGCGGTGGAATGCGCCCCTATGCCGTCAGGGTCTGATTGTTGTGGCTGATGCCCTTGGAGGTCAAAAGCTCTTGCAGCTCGCCCGCCTGGAACATCTCGCGCACGATATCGGCACCGCCGACGAACTCGCCCTTCACATAGAGTTGGGGGATGGTCGGCCAGTTGCTGAACACCTTGATGCCTTCGCGCAAGCCCTGGTCCTCGAGCACGTTGATGTCGTCGAAGTCGAGGCCGAGATGCCCGAGGATATAGGCGGTCTGGGCCGAGAAGCCGCATTGCGGCATCTCGCGCGTGCCCTTCATGAACAGCACGACGTCGTGATCGGCGACCTTGCGCCGGATCCAGTCCTGGATCTCCTGATTGTCCATTTGATGCAGCTCCTTTTCCTCCTCGCTGACCGTCGCCACCGCCGGCGCCGAGGTCTTGAGGGCAAGCGCATGCAGCTCCCCGCCCATATTGCCCTTCAGGGCGTCATAGACGAGCTGGTGCTGCTGTACGCGGGTTTTGTCGCGGAAGGCCTCCGAGATGATGGTCGCGGAATAATGATCGCCGTCGCCGGCCAGATCCTCGATCTTGATCTCCGCATCCGGAAACGCATCGCGGATCATCCGCTCGATCGCATTCAGCTCCATCGCCATTCGGCCAAACTCCTGGATCTCGAAATGTTAGCCCCGGCCGGCGGACATATAGTCCGGCAGCCACTCTTCATAAGTGGACCGTAAACCGCCGAGGGGCAAGGGGGGCTCGCCCTCCAATTGCAGCGCATCGCCCCCGCTGGTGCCGATAGCCAGGGCCGGCACGCCGGAAGAGGCGGCCTGCAGCAGCAGCTCGCGCAGGCGCGAAGCCTCCACGGCGACCACATAGCGGCCCTGATCCTCGCCAAACCAGAAGGCGTGCGGCGCAAGCGGCGTCTCGGCCTGCAGTGTCACGCCGGTCTTGCCGGCCAAAGCCATCTCGGCCACCGCCACAAGCAGCCCGCCGTCGGAAACATCGTGCACGGCAGAAACCGTGCCCTTGCGGATCAAATCGCGCACCAGATCGCCGGCGCGCTTCTCGCACTCCAAGTCGACCGGCGGCGGCGCACCGGTGAATGCGCCCGTGGCATGCTCTTGGTAGAGGCTCATGCCCAGCGCGCCCTTAGTCTCGCCCAGCACCACCAGGGCCTGTCCCTCGGCGATAGCCATCTGGCCCATATGCGCGATATCCGGGATCAGCCCGACGCCACCCACGGCCGGGGTCGGCGGAATGGCGGTGCCGTTGGTCTCGTTGTAGAGCGAGACATTGCCCGAGACGACGGGGAAGGAGAGCGCAGTGCAAGCCTCGCCCATACCTTTCACCGCATCGACGAACTCGCCCATGATCTCCGGGCGCTCCGGACTGCCGAAATTCATGCAATCGGTGATCGCCAGGGGATCGGCGCCGGCCGCGGTCAGATTGCGCCAGCATTCGGCCACCGCCTGCTTGGCGCCCTCGAAGGCATCGCCTGCGCAGTAGCGGGGGGTGACGTCGCAAGAGACCGCCAGGCCCTTGCTCGTGCCGTGTACGCGGACCACGCCGGCATCGCCCCCGGGGCGCGCCACCGTATCGGCCATCACCATGTGATCGTATTGCTCCCAGATCCAGCGGCGGGAGCAAAGATGCGGGCCGCCCATCATCTCCTGCAAGGCACCCAGCAGACTGTTGGGGGCGGGAACGTCGTCGGCGGTGACAGTGGCCAGCTTCGGCTTCGGTGCGTGCGGCCGCTCGTAGATCGGCGCCCCGTCGGCCAGGGCCGAGAGCGGCAGGTCGGCTTCCACCTCGCCGTCATGCTTGATGATGAAGCGGCCGGTATCGGTGGTGATGCCGATCACCGCGAAATCCAGCTCCCACTTCTTGAAGATCTTTTCCGCGATGGGCTCCGCGCCAGGCTTCAGCACCATGAGCATGCGCTCCTGGCTCTCCGACAGCATCATCTCGTAGGCCGTCATCGCCTCTTCGCGGCAGGGGACGTGATCGAGATTCAACTCGATGCCGACCCCGCCTTTGTCCGCCATCTCGACTGAGGAGGAGGTGAGCCCTGCGGCGCCCATATCCTGGATGCCGACAATGGCGTCTTCCGCCATCAGCTCCAGACAGGCTTCCAGCAGCAGCTTCTCGGTGAAGGGATCGCCCACCTGAACCGTGGGGCGCTTCTCCTCCGAGGCATCGTCGAATTCGGCCGAGGCCATGGTCGCGCCGTGAATGCCGTCGCGGCCGGTCTTGGAGCCGACATAGACCACAGGCAACCCGACACCCCGCGCGGCGGATTTGAAGATGCGGTTCGCGTCCACCAGTCCCACGCACATGGCGTTGACCAGGATATTGCCGTCATAGCGGGAATCGAAATTGGTCTCCCCGCCGATGGTCGGCACGCCCATGCAGTTGCCGTAATCGCCGATGCCGGAGACGACGCCCGAAACCAGATGCCGGGTCTTGGCATGCTCGGGCGAGCCGAAGCGCAAGGCATTCATATTGGCGACGGGGCGCGCGCCCATGGTGAACACGTCGCGCATGATGCCGCCGACGCCGGTCGCCGCGCCCTGATAGGGCTCGATATAGGAGGGGTGGTTGTGGCTCTCCATCTTGAACACGGCCGCCTGGCCGTCGCCGAGATCCACCACGCCGGCATTCTCGCCCGGACCCTCGATCACCTGCGGCCCCTCGGTCGGCAGGGTCTTCAGCCAGATACGCGAGGATTTGTAGGAGCAATGCTCCGACCACATCACCGAGACGATGCCGAGCTCGGTCAGGGTCGGCTCGCGGCCCAGCGTCTCCAGGATCCGCGCATATTCGTCTTGCGAAAGCCCATGCTCGGCGATCAGGGCAGGGGAGAGCCCGCCCTCGGATTTCTTTGCCGGTGCACCGCCGCTCATTGCAGACGCTCCACGATGGAGGAGAAGATCGGCGCGCCGTCCGTGCCGCCAAGCGCCGGATCGGCCAGGCGCTCCGGATGGGGCATCATGCCGAGCACAGTGCCGCTCTCGTTGTAGAGCCCGGCGATATTGTTGCGCGAGCCGTTGGGATTGGCGGCATCGTCCACCGTGCCTTCGGCCGAGCAATAGCGGAAGGCGATGCGGCCTTCGCCCTCGAGCCGTGCCAGCGTCTCGTCGTCGGTGAAATAATTGCCGTCCTTATGGGCGACGGGGATGCGGATCACGCTGCCGGCCGCATAGCCGTTTGTGTAGAGCGTATCGTCCCGCTCAACCTTCAGATGCACGTCTTTGCAGATGAAGCGCAGCGAGCGGTTGCGCATCAAAACGCCCGGCAGCAGCCCCGTCTCGGTCAGCACCTGAAACCCGTTGCAGATGCCGAGCACCGGCGTGCCGGCCTTGGCCCGCGCCACCACCTCGCGCATCACCGGCGAATGGGCTGCCATGGCGCCGGAGCGCAAGTAATCGCCATAGGAGAACCCGCCGGGAACGACGATGACGTCGGTCTTCGGCAATTCCGCGTCGCCGTGCCAAACCATGGCCGGCGGGGCGCCGGTGGCGGCTTCCAGCGCCACGGCCGCGTCGCGATCGCAGTTCGATCCGGGAAAGACGATAACGGCTGCTTTCATCTTATCGGCCCCGCATTCACTTCGGCTTGTTTCCAGTGTCTTTTGAACGCCGTGAAATTGGATTCACAAATCCCAAGAACGAGACGAGGCGCATCCCGACCGCGGATCCACTGCTCTCGATAGGTCTTGTCTTTCCGATAGGTGAACACTCGCTCAGCCTTCCGGTATTCCAGGCGAGCTGTGACCTCAGTCCCGCTGCTGTTCAGTTTCACAATCTCTGCCGCCTGGAGTATGGGATGTCGATAGTATGTGCACAGCATCCCGACTTGAGGTGTAGGCTCGCTATAATCCGCGGGTGGAAACTCCATCGTCTCCATACGGTTTCGCCACTCTTGGCGCTCTTCCTCGGTGACGTAGGGACCTTCAGCCTTCTTATCCCAGTCGTCGGGCGGGGCTACGTGGTAGCCCCGCGACTTGAGATATCGCGTCGCTTCCGCTTCCGAAGAGATCGGCGCCTTAGTCCCGAAAAATCGGCGGAGCCATTCGAACATGAGCTAGTCACGCCGCCTCGAGCTCGTAGGAATAGTTTTCGATCACCGTATTGGCGAGCAGCGCTTCGCACATCCGCTCCACCTCGGCCTTTGCCGCTTCCGGATCGCTCTCCGAAAGCGCCACTTCGATATATTTGCCCTGGCGCACGTCGTCCACGCCGCCAAAGCCCAGCGCATGCAAAGCGCCCTCGATGGCCTTGCCTTGCGGGTCGAGAACCCCTTGCTTCAGGGTGATGGTGATGCGCGCCTTCATGCCTTGACCGCGCCTTTTACTGCGAGCGCACCAGAACCGGGCCGCCCTGGTTCTGCGTCGGATTGTCGACATGCAGGCCAAGCCGCCTTGCGACTTCCTGATAAGCCTCGACCAGCCCGCCGAGATCGCGGCGGAAGCGGTCCTTGTCCAGCTTGTCCTCGGTCTCGATATCCCACAGCCGGCAGCAATCGGGCGAGATCTCGTCGGCCAGCACGATACGCATCGTGTCGTTCTCCCACAGCCGACCGAACTCGCATTTGAAGTCGACCAGGCGGATGCCGATGCCGAGGAACAGCCCGGTGAGGAAGTCGTTCACCCGCAGCGCCACCGACATCATGTCGTCGATCTCTTGCGGCGCCGCCCAGTTGAAGGCGGTGATGTGCTCTTCGGAGACCATGGGATCGCCGAGCTCGTCGGATTTGTAATAGAATTCCATGATCGAGCGCGGAAGCTGGGTGCCTTCGTCGAGTCCGAGCCGCTTCGACAGCGAGCCGGCGGCGACATTGCGCACCACCACCTCGACCGGGATGATCTCGACTTCGCGCACCAATTGCTCGCGCATATTCATGCGCTTGATGAAATGGGTCGGCACGCCGATATCGCCCAGCTTCTGGAACAGATATTCCGAGATGCGGTTGTTGAGGACACCCTTGCCCTCGATCTTGGCATGCTTCTGATTGTTGAAGGCGGTGGCGTCGTCCTTGAAATGCTGAATCAGCGTTCCGGGCTCGGGGCCTTCGTAGAGGATTTTGGCTTTGCCTTCATAGACACGGCGGCGGCGGTTCATGTGTGTCCTTTCGAACGGGCTTCTTGACCGAACAAGCACGAAACGGCGCGAGGCGAAAACGATAAAAGCCGCGCGCGCTTTAGCTAATTGCCATGGTCGGAATCGCCTAGCGGAAATCTCCCCGGAGCTTAGCGGAAGGGCGAAAGCGACACAACGACTGTCGGATGTGGCGGAATAGCCCTGGCGTTTATTGATTCTGTGGCCGGGCAAGGCTATGTCTCCGGCTCGAAATTAAGGAATTTCCGGCGATTCCCCGAAAGCTGAGCGGGGAGGCCGCTTTTGTTGGAGGATTGCCCCGAAATGGCCGGTTTCGACGATCGCGAAAAGGGTTACGAGAAAAAATTCGCTCATGACGAAGAGCTGAAGTTCAAGGCGACTGCCCGCCGCAACAAGCTGTTGGGGCTATGGGCCGCCGATTTGATGGGGCTTTCCGGCGACGAGGCGCAAGATTACGCCAAAGCGGTGGTGAAGGCCGATTTCGACGAGCCGGGCGAGGAGGACGTGTTCCGCAAGATCCGCGCCGATTTCGACGCCAAGAGCATCGACCAGTCGGATCATCAGATTCGCCGTCATATGCTCGAGCTGATGGCCGAGGCGGTCAATCAGATCGAGAACGAGGGCAACTAAGGTGGCCGCGCTCCGGGCCTCCAACGCCTACCCCAAGGGACACCGGGTGGGACACCCGATGGGGCGCCGGTGAGCGAGGACCGCTTCAGGAGCGCGCAAAAGGCCGGGCGGCCGCTCTATAACGCCTGGCTCACCCTCAATTCTCCCTACGCCATCGAGCTGGTCGCCAAGGCCGGCTGGGATTGCGTCACCATCGACCAGCAGCACGGGCTGGGCGGCCATAGCGAGATGGTCGCCTGCCTGACCGCCGCCAAGGCGGCCCGGCTGCCGGCGCTGGTGCGTGTCGCCGATAACGATATGGGCTTGGTCGGCCGGGCGCTGGATGCTGGCGCCCAAGGCGTGATCTGCCCGCTGATCGAATCGCTGGACGATGCCGCCGACTTCATCCGCGCGGTGAAATACCCGCCGCAAGGCATGCGGAGCTGGGGCCCGTACCGGGCGCGGCTGGAATTCGAAGGCGATTATTTCTCCATCGCCAATGGCTGGACCATCGCTTGTGCGCAAGTGGAGACCCGAGGCGCGCTGGAAGCGCTGGACGACATCTTGTCGCTCGAAGGGCTGGATATGATCTGCCTCGGCCCCAACGATCTCTCCGTTGCCCTCACCGGCCGGCTGGATATCCGGGCGCCGGAAGTGGCCGATGCGATGACTCTGGTTCTGAACAAGGCCAAGCAACACGGTGTGATCGCTTTCGTTTTTGCCAATGACGTGGAATTTGCGCGCGATGCGGTGAAAGCCGGCTGGGATATGGTCGCGGTTGGCTCCGATGCCTCCTGGCTTGGCGCCACGGCGGCGGAAATGAAACGGAAAGCCTCCGAATGAGCGGGGCTAGGCGGGGAGCCTTTGCCGGTGCATCATGGCGCGGGGCGCGAATCCGCGACGAAGAAGAGGTAGAAGCGGTATGAGACGATTTATCAGGCAAACCCCAATCCGGGTCCGCCCGCTCCGGAAGGCTGCGCTTTTCGCCGCCATGCTGCTGGCGGGACTTGGCCTTGCCGGCGCCCCGGCCCATGCCTGGACCGCCTATACGACGGCCGATCTCAATCTGCGTCAGGGGCCGTCCACCGGCTATCCCATCATCGCCACCATGCCGAACGGCTCCAAGGTCGATGTCGGCGGCTGCTCCGGCGGCTGGTGCGAGGTCGGCTGGCGCGGCACGCAAGGTTTTGCCGCCGCCTCCATGCTGGCCGAGGCCGGCAAGCGGGGACGCGCGCCGGAAGTGGTGGTGATCGATCCGCGCTATCCCTGGCACGCCGGGCATTACGCCACGGCGGATGATTATTTCGACCTGCCGCCCTATGCGGCCGAGCCGCCGCACTTCTATCGGCGGCGCTTCCTGCTCTCGCCGCGGGAGCGCAACCGGTATCGCTACCGGCCGCATATCTTCAGCCCCGCCGAAGCTGCCGCCGCCTACAATTAGGGCGGTCTGCCTCGGTCTGGCCATAACCGGTCACCACATAGGGGGCGATTGAATAAGGGGGAGTTGCCGAGGAACGAAGCTGCCCGGAGGTGCGATAGCGCCTTCGGCGGCGAAGGAGACGTGTACCCCATGAAATTGTTATTTGCCCGATTTGGGCTGGCGGCCGGATTGCTGCTGGCCTCGAGCGCTGCCGCTCTGGCGGCGCAGGCCGTAACCACCGCCGATCTGAATGTCCGTGCCGGCCGCACCGTCTATTCGCCGGTGATCGGCGTGCTTCGCGCCGGCACGGTGGTGGACGCCACCAATTGCTATAGCGGCTGGTGCAGCGTCCGGGGCGGCTATGCCTCATCCCGCTATTTGAGCTTCGGCGGCGGTTACGCACCGCGCTATCCTTACAGCGGCCCCTATGTCCGGCCTTATCCCTATGTGCGGCCATACCCCTATATCGGAGTCTATCCGTACGGAGGCTATCGGCGGCCATACCCGTATTATCGCCGTCCCTATCACGATCACGACCATCATCACGGCCACCACCATAGCGGCGGCGGTCATCACGATGGCGGCAAGAAGAAAAAGTCCGACGGCGGCAAGTATCATGGCGGCCGGGGCGATTATCGCAGCGGCGGCGGCTACCAGAGCGGCTTCAAGAAGAAGCCAAGCCGCGGCGGCTACCAGAGCGGCGTCAAGAAGAAGCCTAGCAGTGGCCAATACCACGGCGGCCGCGGCGACTATCGCAGCGGCGGCGGCAATAAGCCCAAGCAAGGTGGCGGCGGCAACAAGCCCAAGCAAGGCGGCGGCGGAAACCGCAACCGCTGATCGGCCGGCCTTCACGCCGATCGAACCCCAAAAAGAAACGGGCCGGATCGCAGCATCCGGCCCGTCTTCGTTTCGCCCTGGTCTCGCGGGCTTCCGGCTTAGCCGAACACCCGGTCCAGGATCGTATCCACATGCTTGGTGTGATAGCCGAGGTCGAATTGGGCGCGCAGCGTTTCTTCGTCCAGCGCCCTGGTGACGTCCGGGTCGGCCAGGAGCTCGGTCAAGAAGTCGGCGCCTTGCTCCCACACCTTCATGGCGTTGCGCTGCACCAGGCGGTAAGCGTCCTCGCGGGAGACCCCAGCCTGGGTCAGCGCCAGCAGCACCCGCTGGGAATGGATCAGACCGCCGAGCTTATCCATATTGGCCTGCATCCGCTCCGGATAGACCACAAGCCCCTTGATTAGGCCGGTGAGGCGGGCAAGGGCGAAATCCAGCGCGATGGTGGCGTCCGGCCCGATCACCCGCTCCACGGAGGAGTGGGAGATATCGCGCTCGTGCCACAGCGCCACATTCTCCAGCGCCGGCATGGCATAGCCGCGGATCAGCCGAGCGAGACCAGTCAGGTTCTCCGACAGCACCGGGTTGCGCTTATGCGGCATCGCCGAGGAGCCTTTTTGGCCGGCCGAGAAATACTCCTCCGCCTCCAGCACCTCGGTGCGCTGCAAATGGCGGATCTCGGTGGACAGCCGCTCGATCGACCCGGCGATCACCGCCAGCGTCGCGAAATAGGCGGCATGCCGGTCGCGCGGAATGATCTGGGTGGAGATCGGCTCCGGGCTCAGCCCCAGCTTGGCGGCGACCATCTCCTCGATGCGCGGATCGGGATGAGCGAAAGTGCCGACCGCGCCGGAGATGGCGCAGGTGGCGACCTCGGCCCGCGCCGCTTCCAGCCGCGCCAGATTGCGGTCGAACTCCGCGTAAGCGAAGGCGAGCTTCAGCCCGAACGTGGTGGGCTCGGCATGGATGCCGTGGCTGCGGCCGACGGTGACGGTGTATTTATGCTCCAACGCGCGGGCCTTTAGCGCCTCCAGCAACCCCTTCAGATCGGCGATCAGCAGATCCGCCGCCTGGGTGAGCTGCAGGTTGAAGCAGGTATCCAGCACATCGGAGGAGGTCATCCCCTGATGCAGGAAACGGGCTTCCGGCCCGACATGCTCGGCGACCGAGGTGAGGAAGGCGATCACATCGTGCTTCACCTCCCGCTCGACCTCGTCGATCCGGTCGATATCGAACCCGCCGCGCTCGCGCACCGCTTTGGCCGCCTCTTCGGGGATCATCCCCAGCTCGGCCATGGCCTCGGCGGCCGAGGTCTCGATTTCGAGCCAGATGCGGAAACGGTTCTCCGGCTCCCAGATGCTGGCCATCTCCGGCCGGCTGTAACGAGGGATCATAGTCTAACCTTAAAAAGCTAAAGCGCGTAGGCGAGGCGAGTGAATGCCGAGGGTCTAGCAGAGCCGGGACCGCGCCTCAATTCGCAAAGCGTGAGAGCGGCTTTACGCCCGCCGCCGCTCCACCGGCCCGAACAGGGCCAGATAGAGTCCGGCCGCGACGATCAGCCCGATCAGGGCCGGCAGGGACGGCCCAAGCATGAACAAAACGAAGGAGTAAAAATCGTTGATCGAGGCGAAATAGAGCCCGGACAAGGACCAATCTTGCTGGCTCGGATAGGTGACGTGGCTATAGATCAGCCGCAGCAGCCCGCCGAAGCTGAAATAAGCCAGCACGAAGATCACGAGGCCAAACAGGAAGCGGACAACCGGCCCGCGCGAGGCAGCGAAGCGCTGCGCCCACCAGGCGAGCAGGGCGGCCAACGCCCCGGCGAAACCGGCGGTGCGTAGGGTGATCAACACCGTCTGGTTATCAATTTGCGATTGCAGGTAATCGCCGATGAGGATCCCCTGCATGGAAATTCCCATCACCGCGGCGAACAGAAGCGCCAGTACAAACCCCACGATCGTGTTGATGGTGATGCCCATCCAAGCCCCCCGGTCCTTAAGGCTGCCCCAAGCCTCGTATCGAGCCTACGTATCGAGCCGTCGCCTCGAGCCGACTATGCAAGCGATTGCGGATGGCCGCAATGGCGCAAGGGCGGGAGAGGCGCGAAATCCCGCCCTTGCCGCGGGGCATGCTTTGTGCTGCCATCCGGCGAAGTCAATTGAGGAGGCGCGTGGCGCGTATGGCATTCGAGGATCTGCAGGCGGAACTCGCCTTGCTAATCAATCAGATGGAAGATCAGCCTGAGGACCGGCATGAGCTTTATTTGCAGATTCGCGAAAAGCTCAACGAGATGCGCGCCTACGGCATGCCGCTGCCGCAGGACCTGGTCGATCTGGAAGAGGCGTTGGAAGCGGAGTTCGCCGCGGCCAAGAAGAAGAGCGAAAGTTAGCCGCTACTTCTCGATCTCGGCGTAGTCGCCGTCGTGCCAGCGATAGACCGCATAGGGCGGCAGGCTGGGATCGCCTTTCTCGTTAAAGCGAAACTTGCCGATCACCGTGTCGAACTCGGTGTCGTTCAGCGCCTTGATCACATCGCTGGAGGCGGTTGAGCCGGCTTTCTCGGCCGCCTGCGCCCAGGCCTGCATGGCGGCATAGGTGTAGAGCACATAGCCCTCAGGCTCGATGCCCTTGGCCTCGAACCGCGCCACCACATCCTTGGCGGCCGGGTTCTTGCGCGGATCGGGCGAGAAGGTCATCAGCGTGCCTTCGCCCGCCTTGCCGGTGATCGACCAGTATTCCTGGTTCACCAGCGCATCGCCCCCCATCAGCACGGTATCCATCCCCTGGCCGCGCATCTGACGGGCGATCAGCCCGGCCTCGGTGTGATAGCCGCCGAGGAAGATCAGATCGATATCGTTGCGCTTCAGCTTGGAGACCAGCGCCGAATAGTCCTTCTCGCCGGCGGAGATCGCCTCGTAGAGTTTCTCCTGCAGCCCGGCGGCGTTCATCGCCTTCTTGGTCTCGTCCGCTAGCCCCTTGCCGTAGGCCGTCTTATCGTGGACGAAGGCGATATTCTTACCCGCGAAATGCTTGGCGATGTATTCGCCGGCCACCTTGCCTTGCTGGTCGTCGCGCCCGCAAACGCGGTAGATATTCGGCCCGGCGCGGTCGTCGGTAAGGGCGGGATTGGTGGAGGCGGGGGAGATCATCACCGTATCGGCATCGCCGTAGATCTGCGATGCGGGGATCGAGGAGCCGGAACAGAAATGCCCGGCCACCAAGGGAACGCCTTCGCCCACCATCTGGCCGGCGACCGCCACGGCCTGCTTCGGATCGCAGGCATCGTCGCCGATCTCCAGCTTCAGCTGCTTGCCCAGCACGCCGCCTGCCGCGTTGAGGTCTTCCACCACCAGCGTAGCGCCTTGCTTCATCTGCTGGCCGTTGGAGGCGTATTGCCCGGTCAGCGGTCCGACCGTCGCGACGGGGATGGTGTTGTCGTCGCTACCGTCGCCGCAGCCAGTGAGGGCCGTGAGCCCCGCCAGGGCGGCAAGCGTCGCGATGATCCATGTGAGCCGTCGCATGGGCGTCCTCCGATCTCGAAATCCGCTGAAACTGGGCCGCACTCTATCGCAAAATGCCCTGAACCCAACGGATTCGGGCTCGGGATTCGAGCATTTCCTGAACAAATATCGGGCGCTGAATGCACCTTAACACGGCAAGGCCACGTCACTGAGGGACACGGCCAGGCCACGTCATCCTGAGGAGCGTGGCGAAGCCGCGCCTCGAAGGAGGCGTGGCCGATGACGCTTATGCTTCGAGGCCCGCCAAGGCGGGCACCTCAGCATGACGGCGCTGAATACCAAGAAGCTTCGGCCTAGCGGCTCTTCCAGGTGAGCGGGCTGGTCCGCTCATACAGCCAGCGATACTGGGTCACCATCTGGGTGGTGCGCATCAGCCGGTAGCCGAGCGCGGCGGAGCCGAGCAGCACCAGATAGGTGACCAGCCAGTAATAGGCCGAGAGCAGGGCGCCATCGAACAGCGCGTAGTGGAAGAAGCGCACCGCAGCGGCGAGTAGCGCCATATAGAAGCAAACCCGCCAGAACGGCCGCCAGCTTCGCGCCAGGCCGCGTCCGGCGAGAAACGCCGCCCCGCCGCCGATCGCCACGGTGAGAACGAGAAAGACCACCAAACCGTCGTCGGAGAGCCAGCTCATTGCGCTGCTCCCTTTGGCTTGGAGCGCTTCCGGGCCGGCTTCTTCTCCGGCGCCGCACCGCCTTCCAGATAGGAGCGTCGCACCTCGTCGGAGGCCAAAAGCTCCTTGCCCGTGCCGGACAGGGTGATTTTGCCATTGACCATGACATAGCCGCGATCGGCCAGGCTCAGCGCGTGATAGGCGTTCTGTTCCACCAAAAGCACGGTGAGCCCTTCGTCGTTCAGCGCTTTGATGGCGGCGAAGATCTGCTTGGTGATCAGCGGCGCAAGGCCGAGCGAGGGCTCGTCCAGCAGCAACAGCTTCGGCTGCCCCATCAGCGCCCGAGCGATGGCCAGCATCTGCTGCTCGCCGCCGGAGAGCGTGCCGCCGCGCTGGGCCTGGCGCTCCTTCAAGACCGGGAACAGCGCGAACACGTGATCGAGATCGGCGGCAAAGCGCTCCGGCTCTTTGGCGATGATCGCGCCCATCTGCAGGTTTTCCATCACTGTCATGCGGCCGAAGATGCGCCGCCCTTCCGGCGACTGCACGATAGATTTTTGCGCCACCTCGAAGGCGGGAAGGGCGGTGATGTCCTCGCCCTCGAACAGGATATGGCCGGAGGTCGGTTCCGGCGCGCCGAAGATGCTCATCATCAGCGTGGTCTTGCCGGCCCCGTTGGCGCCGATGATGGTGACGATCTCACCGGCCTGCACCTCCAGGTCGATCCCATGCAGAACAGGTAGGTGGCCGTAGCCGGCGACCAGCTTGTCGATTTTGAACAGCGGCGCGGTCATAGCCCGACCTCGCGTTCGGCGTCCTCGACCTCTTCGTCCGGCACGCCGAGATAGGCGGCAATCACCGCCTCGTCCTCGCGCACGGCTTGAGGCGGCCCGTCGGCGATGATCGCCCCGTGATCCAACACAATGATGTGGTCGGAGATGGTCATCACCACACTCATATCGTGCTCGATCAGGAGGATCGCGGTGTTCTCCTCTGCGCAGATGGTGCGCAGCAGGGCGTTGAGACTGTCGCTCTCGCGCGCATTCAGCCCCGCAGCCGGCTCGTCCAGACAGAGCAGCTCCGGGCGGGTGCACATGGCGCGGGCGATCTCGAGCCGCCGCTGGTCGCCGTAAGACAGATTGCCGGCGGCATTGTCGGCCTGGTCGATCAGCCCGATCCGCTCCAGCCAATGGGAGGCGAGCTCTACCGCTTGCCGCTCGGCGGCGTGAAACCGCTTCAGCCCGAAAAGCGCACCGAGTGTGAGCCCGGCCGTGGCGGTCAGCCGCTCATGCTGCGCCACCATCAGATTTTCCAGCGCGGTCATGCCGGGAAACAGCCGGATATTCTGGAAGGTGCGGGCCACCTTGGCTTTGGCATTGATGGCGTGGTCGTCCAGCCGTTCCAGCAGGAAGCGCCTTCCGGAAGCATGGGTGAGGGCGATCATCCCCTCGCTCGGCTTGTAGAACCCGGTGATGCAGTTGAACACGGTGGTCTTGCCGGCGCCGTTCGGCCCGATCAGCGCGGTGATCTGCCCCCGCTCGGCGGCGAAGGAGACATCGTCCACCGCCACCAGCCCGCCGAACCGCATGGTGAGGTGCTCGACATTCAGAAGCGGCGCGGTGCTCATCGGCGCCCCCTCATGCGCGGCCCTCGCCGACCAGCTCGCCGGCAATGGCGGCCTTTCCCTTGCGCAGCGTAATCGAAGGGGCGCGGGTGGAGACCAGCCCGCGCGGGCGCCAGATCATGATCGCCACCATGGCGAGGCCGAAGAACAGCATGCGGTAGAGCGCCGGATCGAAACCCTGGCCGAAGATCAGCTGCAGACTGTCGGTGTGGCGCAGCGCCTCGAAGCCGCCGATCATCACCGCCGCGGCGATCGCCACGCCGAGCTGCGAGCCCATGCCGCCCAGCACGACGATGGCAAGGATGATCGCCGATTCGATAAAGGTGAAAGATTCCGGGCTGATGAAGCTCTGTCTTGCGGCGAAGAAGCTGCCGGCGAAGCCGCCGAACAGGGCACCTGTGGCAAAGGCGGAGAGCTTAGTGACGGTGGTATTGATGCCGAGCGAGCGACAGGCGATCTCGTCCTCGCGCAACGCCTCCCAAGCCCGGCCCATGGGCAGGCGGCGCAGGCGCAAGGTCACGAAATTGGTGATCAGTGCCATCACGAGGATGATGTAGTAGAGCCACATCGTGCCGTAGAGCGGGTCGTATCGGAGGCCGAAAAAGGCGTGGAAGCTGTTTTCGGCGCGAAGCCCGAAATCCAGGCCGAAGAAACTCGGCCCGGGAATGTTGGAGATGCCGTTCGGCCCGCCGGTCACATCGGTCCAGTTCTGCAGCACGATGCGCACGATCTCGCCGAAGGCCAGCGTCACGATGGCGAGATAATCGCCGCGAAGCCTCAGCACCGGAAAGCCCAGCATGATGCCCCAGAGCGCGGCGAGAATGCCGGCGATGGGGAGACACATCCAGAACGACCAGCCGAAATGCGCCGAGATGATCGCGAAGGAATAGGCGCCCACCGCGTAGAACGCGACATAGCCGAGGTCGAGCAGCCCGGCGAGGCCGACCACGATGTTCAGCCCCCAGCCAAGCATCACATAGGTGAGCACCAGGATGGAGAGATCGAACCAGTAGCGCAGCGGCAGATGCAGGCCGAAGGCGGTATTGAGCAAATAGGCGACGATCGGGAACAGCACCGCGAAGGCCACCAGGATCAGCCCGAGCCGATTGGCCTCGTTTGCTGCGCTCGAAGCGCCATCGCCTTGTTTTTTCGGCAAAAAGGGCAGGGCGGGGAATGTCCAATCCCGGTCCCACCAGAACAGGTTCAGCGCCAGCCGGCCGAAGAACACCAGCCCGACTACGACGGCGAGAAGGATGGGCCGGGGCTGCAAGGTGATGCCGGTGACGCTGTCGACGGTGCGCACCCCGAGCAGTAGGCAGAACAGCAGGAAGGCGATGCCGGCCGAGATCGTGGCATCCAGAAGCGCGGGGCCGAGCCGGCGGCCTGTTGTGGTCTCCGGCGTGTCCAAGATTATACCTTCTCCACCTCAGGCCGGCCGAGCAGGCCGGACGGGAAGAAGATCAGCACCAAGGCGAGCATCGAGAAGGCGGCGACGTCCTTATATTCGATGGTGAAATAGGCCGACCAGAAGGTCTCGATCAGGCCGATGATCATGCCGCCCAGCATGGCGCCGGGGAGCGATCCGATGCCGCCGAGCACGGCGGCGGTGAAGGCCTTGATGCCGGCGATGAAGCCGATGAAGAAGTCGATCACCCCGTAATAGAGCAGGTAGAGCAGCCCGGCCACGGCGGCGAGCGCGGCGCCCATGACGAAGGTGAGTGAGATGGTGCGGTCGACATTCACCCCGCAAAGCGCCGCCATCATCCGGTCCTGCTCGCAGGCGCGCAACGACCGGCCCAAGGGCGTCCGGTCGATGAGCAGCCAGAAGGCGGTCATCAGCGCGATGGTGGTGACCACGATCAGGATCTGGATGTTGGACAGGCTGACCGCGAAATTCTCCGCATGCATCAGCTCGTAGCCGCCGGTGATCACCGGCTGCAGCGTCTTCACCCGCGCGCCTTGCGAGACTTGCACGAAATTCTGCAGCACGATGGACATGCCGATGGCGGTGATTAGCGGGGCGAGGCGGAAGGAGGCGCGCAAGGGCCGGTAGGCCACCCGCTCGATGGTCCAGCCCCAGACCGCGGTCAGCAGCATCGCCACCAGAAGCACCAGGATCAGCGCCAGCGGAATGAAGGTTATGCCGATGCTGAGAAGCCCGATAAAGGCGATCAGCGCGATGAACGATCCCACCATGAACACATCGCCATGGGCGAAGTTGATCATGCCGATAATGCCGTAGACCAGCGTATAGCCGATGGCGATCAGCCCGTAGATCGAGCCCAGCGCGATCCCGTTGATGAGTTGCTGCAGAAAATATTCCATCTGCCCAGTGCTGCCTGCTGCCCCCGAACGTTTAGGCGATCCTGAGAGAAGTAACGCGAGGCTGCCCCGCGCCTATATCCGATGTGATGTGCTCAACAAGAAAGGATTGCGCGGGGCTTGGCAAGCCAGGCAAGGCGGTTTTACACCGCGAGGCGCCTCTGCAGCGGGCGCCAGTTGCCTGAAGGCGACAGCTTGCCTTCAGGCGCCATGAGAAGATCAACGGACGATCGACTAGAAGATCAGCATATGCGAGCCGTCGCAGAACGGCGGCGTGTCGGTATCCTTGCAGCCGCAAAGCAGCGCCGTCTCGGTGCGCTCCGCCGTGAACATTACCGGCTCGAAGCCGGTGCCGGCATGGGAGCCATCGCAGAACGGCTGACGCTTGCTCAGCCCGCAGGCGCACCAAGCGTAGCGCTTACCCTCCACGAGCTCGACTTGATACGGATTGAGTTGGGGCCGTTCTGGTTCGTCCATGCCGCTTTTTCCCTATTCCGCGCCGCCGAATAGGCGGCGTAATCCAACCGTGCTTTGAAAATCCCAGGGATTCTGCTTAGCGAATTCGCCGTAAGCGCACAAGGAAGGGGCGACGAAAGGCGCAGCGCGCAAAAGACGTGCGAAATCGGCACGCGCGTTAATCGCCTGGTGATAACTCCACAACTATTGTTAACCATAAACATGGGAGCGCCCGCCGCTTGGCCGGGCTTTCCATTGCTGTATGGTGCCAATGTTGACGTACGCCTTGAGATGCGGGGGGCACAGGGCAAAAGCTCTTATTGAGAGGTCCCAATGCTGCCCGGCTTGATCTTGTTCTTTATCGGCCTTGCCGGCGTCTTCGCGCTTGCGATGACGCGCGCGCCGCTCGTGCTCTGGGCGGCTTGCCTGGCCGTCTACACCTTCGCATTGCAGCTCGGCCTCGGGGTAGGGACCCTGCATGCGCCGGTCTTCCCGCTCTGGGCCTGGATTGGCTGGCTGATCGCCGCCGGCCTGTTCGCGCTGTCCTTTACGGATATTCGCCGCCGCTTCGTCACCAAGCCCGCCTTCCGCGCCCTGAAAGGCGCCATGCCGAAAATCTCCGCCACCGAGCGCGAGGCGCTGGAGGCCGGCACGGTCGGCTGGGATGCGCAGCTTTTCTCCGGCACGCCCGATTGGGACAAGATCCGCGATGTGCCGGGCCTCGAGCTGACCGACGAGGAGCGCGCCTTCCTCGACGGACCGACGGAGGAGCTTTGCACCAAGCTGAACGACTGGCAGATCCGCCGCCAGCGCGATTTGCCGGAGGATGTCTGGCGCTTCATCGCCGAGGAAGGCTTCCTCGGCATGCTGATCTCCAAGCCCCATGGCGGTCTCGGCTTCTCCGCCCAGGCGCAATCCCTGGTGCTCGGCAAGATCGGCTCGCGCAGTGCCGACGGCACTGTCATCGTCATGGTGCCGAATTCCCTCGGCCCCGGCGAACTGATCGAGAATTTCGGCACCGAGCAGCAGAAGAGCCACTATCTCCCGCGGCTTGCCCGCGGCGAGGAGATTCCCTGCTTCGCGCTCACCGGACCGTTCTCCGGCTCCGACGCCGCCGCTATGCGCGATGTCGGCACCGTGACCATGGGCGAACATGAGGGCAAAGCCACCCTCGGCATCCGCCTGACGTGGAACAAGCGCTACATCACGCTCGCCCCCAAGGCGACGCTGCTCGGCCTCGCCTTTCGCCTCGAGGATCCGGAGAATCTGCTCGGCAAGGGCACCGATCTCGGCATCACGCTTGGCCTGATCCCGACCGGTCATCCGGGGGTTGAGATCGGCCGCCGCCATGCGCCGACCGGTGCGGCCTTCCCCAACGGCCCGACCTCCGGCAAGGACGTGTTCATTCCTCTGGAATGGATCATCGGCGGGGAAGCCGGTATCGGCCAGGGCTGGCCCATGCTGATGAGCTGCCTTGCCGCCGGGCGTTCCATCTCGCTTCCCGCCATGGGGGCCGCCGCCGCCAAATCCATGCTGCGCAACACCACGGCTTACGCCCGGGTGCGCCGCCAATTCGGCCTTCCCATCGGCTATATGGAAGGTATCGAGGAGCCGCTCGCCCGCATGGTGGAGAACGCCTATGTGCTGGAAGGCGCCCGCGCCGTCACCGCTTCCATGGTCTCCTCCGGCGAAAAACCGGCAGTGATCTCGGCGCTGCTGAAATACGTCTCCACCGAGCGCATGCGCCAATCGCTGAACGATGCCATGGACATCCATGGCGGGCGCGGCATCTGCGACGGCCCCTCCAACTATCTGCAAAGCGCCTATCAGATGATGCCCATCGGCATCACCGTGGAGGGCGCTAATATCCTGACCCGCAGCCTGATCGTCTTCGCGCAAGGCTCGATCCGCAGCCATCCCTACCTGCTGGAGGAGCTTGAGGCCTTGGCCGACAGCGACAAGGAGCGGGGCTTCGAGCGTTTTGCCAAAGCGTTCGACGGCCATCTCTCTTTCAGCCACGGCAATCTGTTCGGCGCCTTCTTCCACAACGCCACCTTCGGCATCTTCGCCGGCGCACCCGCCGAGACCGGGCTCACCCGCCGCTGGTGGCGCCAGCTGGCGCGCGCCTCGCGGAGCTTTGCACTGGTGGCCGATGTCTCCATTGCCTCCCTCGGTGGCGGGTTGAAGAAGCATCAGCGCCTCACCGGCCATCTCGCCGATGCCCTGGCCGAGCTTTACATGCTCACCTGCTTGCTGAAGCGCTTCGAGGATGACGGCGCCCAGCCGGCCGATATTAAGCTGATGGGCTACGCGGCGAAGAATACGCTCGCCCGCTTCGATGCCGCGCTCGATGCGGCGCTGGCCGATTATCCCGTTCCGGGTGTCGGGCCGGCGCTCCGGCAATTCGTCTTCCCCTTCGGCTTCAAGCGCCGCGGCGCGCCCGGCCGCGAGGCCAAGGCAATCGTCCGCCAGGCACTGACACCCGGAGCCTTCCGCGACCGTCTCACCCGGGACATCTTCGTCAGCTACGACCCGGAGAATGCAACCGGCATTTTGGAGGATGCGCTTTTGCAGGTGACCGCCTGCGAGGCGGCGGAGCGGAAGCTGGAAAGCGCCATCCGCAAGGGCGCGGTGACGCGCAATTTCGAAACCGATTGGATCGGCGAGGCCGTGACCAAGGGGATCGTGACGGAAGAGGAGGGGGAGAAGCTGCGCGTCATGTACGACCGCGTCGCCCGCGCCATTGCCGTCGACGATTTCGATCCCGCCGAGCTCACCGGCAACGCCAAGCTTCGTCCCGGCCCCGATAAATCCTCCCAGCATATGGCAGCCGAATGAGCATGAATGTGAAACACCCGCTCCGCAAATTGAAGGATTGGCGCTTCGAGGTCGACTACGAGGGTGTCGCCTGGGCGACGTTCGACCGCGAAGGCGAGAGCGTGAACTCCCTCGGCCGCCGGCCCCTCGAGGAGCTGGCGACCATCGTCGATAAAACCGAGGAGCTTGCCGCCAAGGGCGAGGTCAAAGGCCTCGTCATCATCAGCGCCAAGGACAATTTCATCGTCGGCGCCGATATCCGCGAGTTCGAAGCCTTCGACACCGAGGACAAGGTCAAGGAGGCGTTGTCCGGCCCGCTGGCGCTGCTCGACAAGATCGAGGCGATGAAAGTGCCGGTGGTCGCCGCCATTCACGGCTATTGCCTCGGCGGCGGTCTGGAGCTGGCGCTCGCCTGCCATTACCGCATCGCCGATCGCGACGAGGCGACGAGGCTCGGCTTTCCGGAAGTGAAGCTCGGCATTTTCCCCGGCCTCAACGGCACGGTGCGCGCCATCAAGGCCGCCGGTCCGCTGGATGCCATGACCGCCATGCTGACCGCCAAGATGCTGCGCCCCAGCGCCGCCCGCGCTATCGGCCTGGTCGATCAGCTTGTGCCGAGCCGCCATGGCCTGCGCTGGGCCGCTCGCAAGGCGGTGCTCAAGAATCGCCGCTCCAAGGGCGCAGGCCTAACCAAGCGGCTGATGGCCAAGTCGCCGGCGCGCGGGCTTTTGGTCAAGAAGATGCGCGAGAAGACGGCGGCCAAGGTGCGCGAGGATCATTATCCCGCCCCGTTCCGCCTCATCGACCTGTTCGAGGAGCACGGCGACAATCTCGCCGAGATGAAGACCGCTGAGACGGAAGCTTTTGCCCCGCTGATGGCGAGCGAGACCTCCCGCAACTTGCGCCGCGTGTTCAAGCTCTCCGAGCTTTTGAAGGCCGAAGCGCCGAAGCAGGAGACCGGTCTTGGCGCCTTCGTGCCCCGCCGGGTGCATGTCATCGGCGCCGGCACCATGGGCGCCGATATTGCCGCCTGGTGCGTCGTCTCCGGCATGGAGGCGAGCCTGCAGGATCTCGACGAGGCTCAGATCGAAAAGGGGATCGCCCGCGGCCATGGTCTGTTCAAGAAGCGCTTGCGCAGCCGCGCCGAGCAAAAGGCCGCGATGAGCCGCCTGATCGCCGATCCCAAAGGCGCCCATATCGGCCGCGCCGACGTGGTGATCGAGGCCATCGTGGAGAAGCTCGACGTCAAGCAGGCGCTGTTCCGCGATCTGGAGACCAAGCTGAAGCCCGGTGCGGTGCTGGCCACCAACACCTCCTCGCTGAAGCTCGAGGATATCGCCGCGGGGCTGTCCGATCCCGGCCGGCTGATCGGCCTGCATTTCTTCAACCCCGTCGCCCAGCTTCCCCTGGTGGAGGTGGTGCGCGGCGATCAGAGCCGCGAGGAGGAGGTCAAGAAAGCCTGCCTCTTCGTCGTCGCCATCAACAAGATGCCGCTGATCGTGAAGAGCTGCCCCGGCTTCCTCGTCAATCGCGTGCTCGCCCCGTACATGATGGAGGCGGCCAAGCAGTTCGAGCACGGCCAGCCGCGCGAGAAGATCGATCAGGCCGCGGTGAAGTTCGGCATGCCCATGGGGCCGCTGGAGCTGATGGACATGGTCGGCCTCGATATCTGCAAGCATGTCGGCGAGACGCTGGGGCTGGCCGGCGAGGATGGCGAGCATGTGCTGGCCCGGCTGGTGAAGGACGGCAAGCTCGGCAAGAAATCGGGCGAGGGCTTCTATGTCTGGAAGGACGGCAAGGCCGAGCACGACAAGGAAGCCGAATATCCGCCGCAGGATCTCGACAAGCTCGGGCGCGAGCTGATCAAGCCGATGCTGGAGGAGGCGGAGCGCGCCCGCGACGAGAAGATCGTCGAGAGTGCCGATCTGGTCGATGCCGGCGTCATCTTCGGAACCGGCTTTGCGCCCTTCCTCGGCGGGCCACTGCATTACCGCGCGACTGAGGACAACAAGCAGAGCGTGGCGGCATGAGTAAGGGGAAAGGCGCGATGCAAACCGAAATGCGGCGTGTGGCGATCGTTGGCGGGATCAGAATCCCGTTCTGCCGGTCCCATACCGCCTATGCCGAGCTCACCAATCTGAACATGCTGGAGGCCGCCCTCAAAGGCTTGGTCGACCAATACGCGCTGCATGGTGCCCATATCGGCGAGGTGGCCGGCGGCGCCGTGGTCACTCACGCCAAGGATTGGAACCTGGCCCGCGAGGCGGTGATCGGCTCAGAGCTCAGCCCCACCACCCCGGCCACCACCATGATGCAGGCCTGCGGCACCAGCCTTCAGGCCGCCCTTGGAATCGCCGCCAAGATCGCCACAGGGCAGATCGAATCCGGTATCGCCATGGGCGCCGACACGGTGAGCGATGCGCCGGTGGTGTTTAACCGCAAATTCGCCCGCCGCCTGATCACCCAATCCCGCTCCAAGGGCGTCGGCGACAAGCTGGCCGCCTTCAAGGGCTTCAGCCCCGGCGAACTCGCCCCACAGCCGCCATCCACCGCCGAGCCGCGCACCGGCCTGACCATGGGCGAGCATTGCGAGCTGATGGCCAAGGAATGGGGAATCACCCGCGAAGCCCAGGACGAGCTCGCCTATGAGAGCCATAAAAAGGCGGCCGCCGCCTATGAGGAAGGCTTTATGGACGATCTGGTCGTCCCCTGCGCCGGAATCTTCATGGACAACAATATCCGCCCCGATATCTCGCTGGAGAAGATGGCGGAGATGAAGCCGGCCTTCGACCGCGAGGGCGGCACCATCACCGCGGCCAACGCCACCCCGCTGACCGATGGCGCTTCCACCGTGCTGCTCGCCTCGGAGGACTGGGCCAAGGCCCGCAACCTGCCGATTCTGGCCTATTTGACCACCGGGCGCACCGCGGCTGTGGATTTTACCGCCGGCGAAGGGCTTTTAATGGCCCCAACCATCGCCGTTAGCGAACTTCTTTCGGCCTGCAACCTTGAACTGCAAGACTTCGATTACTATGAAATACATGAAGCGTTTGCAGCGCAGGTCCTCGCGACCCTGGCTGCGTGGGAAAGTGACGGCTATTGCCGGGAGCGTTTGGGGCGGAACGCGGCTTTGGGGAAAATCGATCGTAAAAAGCTGAACGTTAAGGGTTCGAGCATCGCTTTCGGGCATCCTTTTGCTGCCACGGGCGGCCGCATCTTGCCGGTTATGGGCAAGCTGCTGAGCGAAAGCGCCGGCCGCCGGGGCCTGATTTCTGTGTGCACCGCAGGCGGAATGGGGGTTGCAGCCATCCTCGAAGGGGTGGAGACTGACCCAAAGAGCCAAAACGCGGAGCCGGCAATGACCGGAGCGACACAGGCGAATTCGGCAGAAAGCACGGCCGCAGGGGCCGGCACGGAGGCTGTATGATGGCGCTCCACTGCCAAAAGGCTAAGAACCGGCCCAAGCCGGTCATAAAAAGAGCCTATAGCCCGGGTAACGGGACTTGCAGGGAACAGGGGGTTCGGAGTTATGCTGACGCTTGCAAAGCGTTGGCGGTGCCCAATTCGAGGAGGTGCTTATGAAGCATCAATGGTTCGCTGCGACCTTGGGCCTATCGGTCCTGGCGTTATTTGGCCTATCCGCCCAAGCCTCGGCCGCGACTCCTGTCGGCTATTGGCTGAAGGAGGATGGTGCCGCCAAGCTGCAGATTAGCTCCTGCGGCAACAATCAGCTCTGCAGCAAGATCGTTTGGCTGCGGGATCCGACCAACAGCAGGGGCGAGCCCTTGCACGATGCGCGCAACGAAAATCCTGCGCTGCGCGGTCGGACGATTATCGGCCTGCCGATCTTCCAGGGCCTTGTCCCCGACAGCCGCAACAGCTGGAAGGGCCAGATCTACAACCCGGAAGACGGCGGAACATACAAGGCGACCCTGACGCTCGTCTCCTCCAACCAGATCTTGCTCAAGGGCTGCCTGGCGATGTTCCTGTGCGGCCAGAAGACCTGGACCCGGACCACGTTCAATCCCGAGCCCGAGACGCCGGCCGAGCCGGAGCAGCTTGAGGTCAAGAACGAGGAGCCGGCGACGCCGGCGGTCGAGCCTGCGGTCAATCGCGCGCCGGCAGCCGAGCCCAAGGCAATCGAGGCCAAGACGATTGAGGCCAGCGCGGGCGGTGTGCCGACCTTCACCACGAAGACCCACAGCGCCAATGCCGATGTGCTGCGGCCTTCGCTGCCGCCGTCCCACAAGGACGCCACGGCGGGCTACGGGTTCGTGCTGACGACGGCGAGCCCGGATTCGCCGCCCCAGGTGATGGAGGGCGATCCCTCCAACATGTATCTGGTCAGCACCAAGCCGATGGTGCAGCCGGTAGCCTATCAGCAGGTTGTCGCCCCGGCTCCGCGCCAGGCCGCACCCAAACCGGCCCCCAGGCCGGTGATGGCGTCCGCTGCTGGCTCTCCGATGGATCCGGTGAGCACCCAGTCGATCCCGCGCACGGCGACTGCCGACTCCGTGCCGATGCCCGATCAGCGTCCTGCCCAGATGGATGCCTACGCTCAGGCTTATGCCGAGGCTCAGGCGCTTCTGCAGCAGGATCATCTGTCCTGGCGCGACCGGCGCCGGCTGAAGCGGATCCGGCGTGAGGCGCCTTGGCTGCTGCAGCCGCAGCCGCAACAGGCGGCGACGTCGCAGACCATCACCTCGGTGGCGCAGCAGTAGCCGGGAAAGTCTGAAAAAGACGGTTTAAGACGAGCGGCGGTCCTTCGGGCCGCCGCTTTTCTTTTGAGCGCCGGCATGTTTGCCGGCGCTCTCTGCCACCAGCTCCTTCTTGGAGAGCTTGCCCACCATGGTCTTGGGCAGCTCGTCGCGGAACTCGATCTCGGTCGGGATCTCGATCTTCGCCAGCTTGGTCTTGAGGAAGCCGACCAGCGCTTCCTCGCTGACCTCCTGGTCCGCTTTCAGCTTGACGAAGGCCTTCGGCGCTTCCCCGCGATACGTATCGGGAATGCCGATCACCGTGACCTCTTGGACCGCCGGGTGGGTATAAAGCGCATCCTCGATCCGCCGCGGATAGATGTTGAACCCGGAGGAGGTGATCATGTCCTTGATCCGGTCGATGATGAAGACGAAGCCTTCTTCGTCCATATAGCCCACATCGCCAGTGCGGAAGAATCGCCCGGTGAAGGTAGCCTCGGTTTCCGCCTGGTTCCGCCAATACCCCGCCATCACTTGCGGCCCGGCAATGCAGATCTCGCCGCTCTCGCCTTGCGGCATCTCCTTCGCCGGATCCTCCAGCGAGCGGATGGAAAGCTCGGTGCCGGGGAGGGGAAGGCCGATCGAGCCCTCCTTCGGCGGCCGGTCCATCGGATTGCAGGTGGCCACCGGCGAAGTCTCGCTCAAGCCGTAGCCCTCGATCAGATGGCATCCGGCGATCCTCTCGAAATCGTGCTTGATCTCCAAAGGCAGTGCCGCCCCGCCGGAAATGCAGAGCCGCAGCGAGGTGAGGTCGAATTTGCCGATGCCGTGAAAGCGGATCATGGCGCCGAACAGCGTCGGCACCCCCGGCATCAGATTGGGCTTCAGCTTGTCGATCAGCTTCAAGGTGCCGACCAGATCGAAGCGCGGCACCAGGATGATTTCCATTCCCTCCGAGACGCCGAAATTCATCACCCCGGTCATGGCGAAGACGTGGAAGAAGGGCAGAATTCCAAGGATGCGCTTCTGGTCGTCGCCCTCCAGCTGTGCCCAAGCCTTCACCTGCGCCACATTGATGGTGAGATTGGCGTGGCTGAGCATCGCCCCCTTCGGCGTGCCGGTGGTGCCGCCGGTATATTGCATCACCGCGATATCGTCCGGCGTGAGGGCGGGGACCTGGTAGCGCCCGTCATTATCCAGCAGCTCCGCCTCCAGAACGATGCGATCACGCATCTTTGATGTCTTCGGCTTGGCCAGCCGAATGTGCGGTGAAATGCGCGCAAACGCCGATTTCAGTGCCGGCAGCAATTTTGTGAACGAGGCGATCACCGCGCGTTTCAAGACGCCGCTGGCCAGCGCCGTCTCCACCCGGGAAAAGGTGAGGGCGAGATCCAGCGTCACCATCAGATCGATGCCGCTATCGGCGATCTGATTGGCAATTTCCTCGTCGCTGTAGAGCGGATTGAAATTGACCACCGTGGCGCCAGCCTTCAGCGCGCCGAAATAATAGATCGGATAGGTCGGCGTATTGGGCAAAAGCAGTCCGACACGCGTGCCCTTGCCGATTCCGAGGCTTTGCAGACCCTTTGCCGCTTTATCGGCCAAGTCGCCGATTTCGCCGTAGCTGAGGCGCCGCCCTAGAAAATATGTGCAGGACCGTGACCGATATGTCGCTACCGAGCGATCAAACATATCGGTCAGAAGTTCAGGCTTCAGCGGCATTTCCCAGTCGATAGCGTCCGGGTAATGTTTCAGCCAGGGTTTGCGATTCGCCTCTATAGGTGCGTCAGGACGCCCCTTGCATCCAGGGGCGCTCTGCTTTAGAGGCGAGCGTCGACCCTCCGTCTTTATGTTCCTCTCCATGAGCTCTTGGCTCTTTCTTAAAGACTTTTTGGTCTAACTCGTAGGCTGTTACGTCTAACGCGTTGAGCGGGTGCAAGGCAGACTCTTGTTGGGCCCGCTTT
Source organism: Methyloligella sp. GL2 (assembly GCF_013341275.1). Classification (GTDB taxonomy): domain Bacteria; phylum Pseudomonadota; class Alphaproteobacteria; order Rhizobiales; family Methyloligellaceae; genus Methyloligella. The sequence continues at coordinate 2,218,458 of NZ_CP054476.1, read as the reverse complement.
GGAGAATTAGTATACAAAGGACGGGACAACCGGAACGAGCCAATCTGCTGAACGGTAGCAAATATGCTGAAACCGTGGCGCAGCGAGGCGTAAAAACGCCAATTTTGTTGGGGATGAGAACCCTCGGCTAGGGAGCGATTGCAACACGAGCCGGTAGACTGGAAAAGATTTTAAGTCTATTCCATTCCGCGACTTGCCCTTGCATTAGCTATGAATTAGCTCAGGGACCCATTCGATCGGACCCCGTAGACGGGGCAGGGAGAGTAATTATGGACGATGTGGCTGACAAAATCATCGAGATTTTGCGCAAGAACATGAAGGATCCGACGAAGGACGTCACGCTGGAGACTCCGCTCAGCGAGCTGGAGATCGAGTCGCTCGACCTGGCCGTGATCGTGTTCGATATTGAAGATACCTTTGGTATCGAAATTCCGTATAATGCCAACGAAGAAGTCGAGGCGTTTGCGACGGTCGGATCTGTTGTCGATCGCGTGAAGAACATCATTTCCGAGACGAAGTCTTCGGGCGCAGCAGCTTAGACCAGGCTCTTCCGCTCGGGGGTGTCCTCGGGTTGTTGCACGGTCTGGAGACACGGCTTAGCACTCTATGACAAAAACCAATGGTCGCAGACGCGTTGTGGTCACAGGCCACGGCGTTGTTACTCCTGTGGGAACAGGGGTTGATAAATTCTGGTCCGCTCTCAAAGCAGGAGAATGCGGGATCCGGGAGGTACAGGGATTCGAGACCGAGGATCTCTACATCACCATCGCCGGTGAAGTTCCCGATTTCGATCCGCGCACGCGCCTGAAGAGCAAAGCTCTTATGATGGCGGACAAATACTCCCAATATGCGGGCTGTGCCGCCACCGAAGCGGTGGAGATGTCCGGGATCGAGACCCCGATCCGCGACGACGAGGCCTATCGCTCCGCCTGCGTGATTGGATCTGGTGTCGGCGGTCTGACGACGCTGGAATTCTCCTACAAGATGCTGTTCCAGGAGAAGAAGCGGGCCACGCATCCGCTGACCCTGCTGAAGGCCATCGGCTCTTCCGCCTCGGCCCATGTCTCCATCGAATATGGCATCAAGGGCCCGACCTACGGTCTGGTCAGCGCTTGCTCCACCGCGAGCCACTCCATCGGCAATGTCTACCGCATGATCCGCGAAGGTCTGGTCGATATCGGCGTTGCCGGTGCAGCGGAAGCGTCGCTGAACTGGGGCGCCACCCGTGCCTGGCAGGCGATGCGCGTGCTGAGCCCCGACGGGATTTTCCCGTTCTCGAAGGAGCGCAACGGCACCGTTCTGGCTGAAGGCGCCGGCATCCTGATGCTTGAGGAATACGAGCACGCCAAAGAGCGCGGTGCGACGATTCTTGCGGAGCTGACCGGCTATGGCTGCACGGCCGATGCCGCCGATATGGTCAATCCGTCGATCGACGGTGCCTCCGCCGCCATGCAGATGGCGCTGGACGATGCCGGCCTGTCGGCCAGCGATATCGACTATATCAACGCCCACGGCACGGCGACGTCCGCCAACGATTTGAACGAGACCCGTGCCATCAAGCGCGTGTTCGGCAACGCGGCCAACAAGGTTTCGATCTCTTCGACGAAATCCATGCATGGCCATTGCCTCGGCGCCGGCGGCGGTATCGAAGCCGTTGCCGCCATCAAGGCAATGGAAGACAATTTCGTGCCGCCGACCATCGGTCTCAACGATCCCGATCCGGAATGCGATCTGGACTACACGGCGAATGTCGGCAAAGAGCGCGACGTCACCTACACGATGTCCAACTCCTTTGCCTTCGGCGGTCTCAACGCCGTTCTGGTGTTCGGTCCGGCGCCGGCGTAAAGCCAGCGAACGCGGGGTCTCCCGTGAGAAAATCGATCCTGATTGCAATCGCGCTCATCGTTACGGTGGGCGCGATTGCCGTTTTCGGGTCCCTCGCCATGACGGCGCGGGATCAATCGGCGCTGCAAACCGCCATCGCCGCCAATAGCCAGGCGCTCTATCGCGACAGCGCCACGCCGGTGCTCGGCGATCCGGACGGCGACGTCACGCTGGTGATCTTCTCCGACTATAACTGCCCCGATTGCCGCAAGGCCGATCCCGCCGTGGAGAAGCTGCTGGCCGATGGCGGCAAGCTCCGGGTGGTGATGAAGGAGCTCCCCATCATGGGGCAGGATTCGGAGATGGTGGCCCGGCTGGCGCTGGCTGCCGACGCGCAAGGCCAATACGCATCCCTGCATCGCAAGCTGTTCCAGACCAAGGGGAGGGCGACGCCCACCCGCGCCCAGCGCTATGCCAAGGAACTCGGCCTCGATCTGCCGGCTCTGGTGGAGACGGCGAACAGTCAGGCGGTGCTGGATGCGCTTGATAAGAACCGCCGCCTTGCCGAGGCCCTCGGCGTTCCCGGCGTGCCGTTTTTCCTTGTCGGCGACAAACGCGTCACCGAAGGCGACGACCTCTACGACAAGCTGAAAGCCGCGGTGGCCGATATCCGTGAGAACGGGGGCACCGCGGCTTTCTGATCTTCTAGGCGTGTGGCGACGCGCTACCAGTAGATATGCGCGCCGACCTTGCCGGTGACGAGATAGCTGTCCCCGAAATTCTCCAGCCCCGTGGCGGTGTTGACCTCGCCGAACAGCGAGTACTTGTCGTCGCTGAAGTTGCGGGTGAGCCCGAGGCCGATTTCACCGGCCCATCCGCCGAGGTCGTGGGTCAGCGGTGCGCCGGAGATATTGACCAGGGTCTCGCTCTCGAAGTCGTAGTAGAGATTGGCGATCCCGTAGGCATGGATGCTCTCGCCGCCGCTTGCGCCGGTCCAGTAGCTCGCCTTGTCGCTGGCGATACCGGTGCGCAAGGTCAGGCTATCGCCATCCTTCACCGAGATACGCTCGCCATTCGGTCCGGTGAAGCTGTCGCCGCTCACCGAAGCATAGGTGAGCTGAACCTGCGGGATGTAGGTCCAATCACCCGATTGCGGCAGCTCCTTGCCGATCTCGCCGCTGAAGGCAAAGGCGAAGTCGCCATTGTCTTTCGCCAGCGAGCCCAGGACATCGGAGGAGAGATCGCTCTCGAACCAGCTGAAGCGCGACTGGGTATCGACATAGACGCCGTTCGATTGCAGCCAGGTTGCCGTTAGGCCGAACCCGTAACCGTCCGTGTCGATCTTGCCGTTGCCGGTGGTTTTTGCCTCGATATCCGCCGAGGAGTTGATGTAGTGCGAGGTCAGCATACCGATCAGCCGGTTGCCGGCCGCGTCCTCATGCAGCATGGCGTCGAGCCCGGCGTGGAAGCCGCCGATATTCTGGTCGAAGGACGAGACGTCGACGGTGGAGGTGGTGGGCTCGCGATGGGCATGGGTCCCCTCGGCCCGCACCCAAAGCGGGCTGTCGCTGTTGACGCCGGGCTCCAGGGCCGGAACCGCCCATCCCCTGCTGCCGTCCCAGCGGCTGCCGATACGCTGCCGCATGGTGGGCAGTTGCATTGTCGCCAGCAGCGCCGGGGCGTAGACCTCGTAGACGGCGGTCGCGGGCTGATAATGCGGCGTCCTACCACCGCCGCCACCACCACCGCCGCCGGTCGACCGCGACTGCAGATACCAATCCTTGCCGTCCTTACGCAGAGCATAGCCATAGGCGCCGGCGATCAGAGCCTTCTCGCCGGTCGACTTGATCACGTAATCCGGATTGGCCAGGGTGAAGTCGCCGGAGGATTGGCCGCGCACATCGACCACCCGGATGCCTTTCGACGTCTGGGCACCGGTTCCGCCCTGATTGACGACGAAGAGGCCGGTCTTGCCCGATGTGTTCCCGGAGACCTGCAGCCGGTCGGTCGGCGAGCCGTCGCCGCCAAGCACCGTGTCGATGGCGACCTTGCCGCCCTTGCCGGTGTAGTTATGGCGGATGGCGATGCTGCCGCCAGGGGTGCCGTCCTGCATCGACAGAAGACCGGCATTGGTGACGTCGCCAGCGATGCTGGTGGTGCCCTTGCCGCGAGACAGGAAGGTGCTGTTGGCATCGGCGATCGCCAGATTGCCGGTCAGGCTGAAGTTGCCGCCGTGCGCATTGGTCGTCGCACTGCCGCCATTTTGGACAGTGAAGTCACCGACCCCGTTGGCGGAGCCGGAATAGCCATTCAAGGTCAATGCGTTATCGGTAAACGCGATATTGGCGCCGTTGACGATGAGCTTCTCCCAATTGGTGATGTTGCCACCCACGACGCCGTCATTGTCCGCGCCGGTGAAGGTGATGGTGTCGGTTCCCACGCCGCCGTCGAACAGCGCGGCGGAGTAGTTCATCCCCGACGTGCCGACCGAGATCGTCGCGGTGTCGTTGCCGCCCTGGCCGTAGAAACCGCTATGCAGCGAGCCCCCGGTCCAGACGAAGGCATCCGCACCCTGGTTGACGGTATCGGAGGGCGAGCCGTTGATCTCGTCGTAGTCGCCGTAGATGTTGCCGGTATAGGAGCCGCCGGCGAGGGTGAAGGTGGAATCGCCACCGCCCATCATCGCATGGCCCTTTACCGTGCCATGGGAGGTGACCTCGATCTTGGTCGCCGCCCGGTCGTCGCCGTTCCAGATGGCGTAGCCGTTCGCCGTGCCTGAGCCATCGACGGTCATACCCGAGCCGATGGTGACGGTGGCATCCGTTGCAACGGAGGTGCCGAGAGAAGACCGGTCTGCGAAGCCGATCGCGGCCTGGGCATCGCCCTTGGCGACGATGCGGCCTGCCGACAGGCCGAGGGTGGCCTTGCCGCCGCCTTGCCCGTAGGCGCTGACGGCGATGCTGTCGGTACCCGACACCGTGACCGTTCCGCCCGTCATGCCGACCTGGGCCTTGCCCGTAGAGAAGTTGTAGGCATAGAGCCCGTAGGCATTGGCACCCGTCGTCGTCACAGAAGAGCCCGAAGTTTCCATCTGAATAATCGCGTCGCCGGTGTTGGGACCTGCCGAATAGATGCCGGAACCTTGCACCGCATGGACGCCGTAAGCGCCGTCGCCCGATGTCGTGACGGACCCTTTATTGACCGCGATTGCACGCGCGCTTCCTCCGCCGAATGTGCGGTCGGAGAAAATGCCGTGTGCGCTTTCGCCCGAAGTCTCGATCGTGTCGCGATTGTCGCCATAGGTTTCACCCGTGCCATCCGTGGTCGCGAAGAGGCCATAGGCTGAATAATTGCCCGCTCCCAATCCGCCGCTCGTGGTGATTTTCCCTCCACGCAGGCCCGCGTACGCTGTCGAATCAGAAGATCCGCCGGTGGACGCTTCGACACCCGCACTCCCTGCGCCTGTTGTGACGATCGTCCCCTCCCACATGGTTGCAGCCGCACTGCCGCTGTTCGTAGTGGCATATACGCCAACGGCATTGTCGCCAGTTGTTTCGATCGCCGCTCCATTCCCACTTCCGGCGTCTGCGCTTGCGGCCCCCCTGCTGGCGAAAGAATAGACTCCGTGGGCGTATTCCCCCGACGTCGTCACGCTTCCGTCATAGAGATCCACGGTTACGTCTGCTGTGCTAAGTGGATTGTCGTTCGATGCAGCGGCTCCGTAGCCGTAGTCGCTGTTGGTGGTGATTGAGGTCCCGGTGATAAAGACGTCGGTCTCGCCCAGGCCAGCATTTTTCGCCATCACGCCGCCTTAGTAGGTGCTCCCGCTGCCGATGGAATTGATTACGCCGCCCGCGGCGTACGCTGACACACCGCCGGTGTTCGACGTGTTGGTGGTCTCCGCGAGCACGCCCCAATACCCCGCGGTCGTTAATGTCGAGGTGAATGCGGTCCATTGCGCACTGGTTTGTCCCAGTCCCGCATTGAGGGCGTAGAGACCGTAGGAGTCTTGGCCGGATGTTGTGATATCTCCGCCGCTGAATGAAACACTCGCCGAACTGAGGTTGGCGGCGGCGGTCGTATCGGTGTATTCCGCATAGACGCCGTGAGCGTTGTCGCCCGTCGTGGTGATGTCTCCCGCTGTGAAGCCTAGCCCACTCCCCACCTGCACCTGAGCGTACCCAGGACCGTTGCTTATCGCGCTTATGCCCGAGGTATTATCTGTCGACGTCGTAATCGACGAAAAGCCAAAACCATACACGTTAATCCCTTCGGTCGATCCGCTGCTCGTTTCGACCGACACGCCGGGATCGCCGACAACCATCGAAGAATTCTTCAGGTTGAGCTGGAGCCCATCCACACCGGTATAGGTGATGCCGGACGCATAGCTGGCGCTAGTACAGTCGTTTTCCGTGGCTGGGGCTCCGCACTCATCGGCGGCCAGGGCCTTGTTGGGCGCCGCCGCCGCCAGCAAGGCGGCCAAGGCCAGACCCGCGATGCCTGCACCGGCCGTCCGATTGCCGGCAGCATTTCGGTTCAGTCCCGCTCTGCGCGCATTGCCGCCGCGCAGGACTGTCGGTTGCAGATGCTCGGAGGCCGTCGCCGATCCGATTTTCGAAGAAGTCCGCTCGAGTATCGAGCCATATGCATGAGTAGGGCTCATTGCCTCACCTCCTTTAGATCAATCCTTTTCCCAGGACCGGAACTGAAAGCGAGACCAAGAAATACTTGAACGAATACAAGCTTCTGGGGGTTGTCCGAGTAAGTGAGGACTCCAAGTATTAATTATTTCCTAACGAGTAAGAGGGCGATGGGTGAGGAATTTCGGATCAACAACTTACGCGCGTGTGTTGGCAAATTTTACGAGCATGGGCCGTGATCGAATGCCGCGCATAGGGCCGCGTCGGGCGGGTTTTTCGTTGTCGGGAGCAAATGATTCGCTCGAAAAAGCAACGATTTTTGGAGGTCCGGCGGAGGTTCGTGGGTGCAGCTTTGCGCGGCCTATCGGGAGGGTCGTGAGGGCGCAGCTCGAACGCGACCGGCAGAAGCGAGCGGCGAATGCAGGCGAGGTCGGAACTGGATCTGCGGTGCCGATAAGTAATAGTTGATCGATTAATCAAAGTTTGGACCGTCTTGCGAGGCAAGGTATCGTCAAAACGCAGCACATTATGGCCTATTCCGGCTTTCCTCGGGCGAATGCCTGAGTAGTACTCGAATCCAAGTGCGTTTTTTCGAGTAGATGGGCGGAAGCGTCGCCTGCCTATGACACCGCGGTGGAGCAACAGCGGCCTCGCATAAAAGCGGCCCGCGCGTGACGGCGGCGGGGCGGCAAGGGCGCTCAAGGGCGCTCTCGGTGCGGGCAGAAGACCGGGCCGGACGCGGCGATCGCTGCAAACCGCGGGCGGAAGAGGGCTTAGAGAAGAGGGCCTAGATCAGCCCCAGCCCCTTGAAGCTGGCATGGCCCTGCTTGCCGACGATGATGTGGTCGTGCACCACGATGCCGAGATTGCGCGCCGCTTCGACGATCTGCTTGGTCATCTCGATATCGGCGCGCGAGGGCGTCGGATCGCCGGAAGGGTGGTTATGCACCAGCACCATGGCGGTCGCCGAAAGCTCCAGCGCCCGTTTCACCACTTCGCGCACATAGACCGGCGTGTGGTCGACCGTGCCGGTCTGCTGCACCTCGTCGGCGATGATCTGATTGCGCTTGTCGAGAAACAGGATGCGGAACTGCTCTTTCGGCTCGAAAGCCATCGCCCCGCGGCAATAATCCAGAAGCTGGCTCCAGGAGTTCAGCACCGGCCGCTCCAGCGCCTCCGCCCGCACCAGGCGGAGCGCCGCGGCCCCGATCAGCTTCAGCTCCGTGACGGCGGATTCGCCAATCCCCGGCACCTCTAGCAGGCGCTCCTTCGGCGCGCTGATCACCTCCGGAAAGCTGCCGAAACGGGAGAGTAGCGCCTTGGCCAGCGGCTTAGTGTCCTGGCGCTGCACGGCGCGGAACAGGATCAGCTCAAGAAGCTCGTAATCGGGGAGGGCATCCGCCCCGGCCTCGCGGAAACGTTGCCGCAGCCGTTGACGGTGGCCGAGATAATGTGGCTTGCCAGCGTCCTTGAACCCCATGACCTACCAAGCCTGTGCCGGCTGCGTTAGTTGGTTTCGACCGGTGGGCGGAACAGGCCGCGCGGCGACTCGGTGAAAATTTGCACCCCGGTCTCGGTGACGCCGACCGAATGCTCGTATTGCGCCGAGAGCGAGCGGTCGCGGGTCACCGCGGTCCAGCCATCGGACAGGATCTTCACATGCGGCTTGCCGAGATTGATCATCGGCTCGATGGTGAACAGCATTCCGGGCTGCAGCTTCAGGCCTTCGCCCGGCTCGCCGTAATGCAGGATATTGGGCCGGTCGTGGAACACCCGGCCAAGCCCATGGCCGCAGAAATCCCGCACCACGCTGCAGCGCTCCGCTTCCGCGTAGGATTGGATCGCATGGCCGATCTCGCCCGTGGTAGCGCCTGGCTTCACCACCGCGATGCCGCGCATCAAGGAATTATAGGTGACCTCGAGCAGCCGTTCCGCGGCGCGCGAGATCTTGCCGGCCCCATACATGCGGCTGGAATCGCCATGCCACCCATCGACGATATAGGTCACGTCGATATTCAGGATGTCGCCTTCCTTCAGCACCCGCTTACCCGGAATGCCGTGACAGACCACATGGTTCAGCGAGATGCAGCTTGCCTTGGTGTAGCCGCGATAATTCATCGTCGCCAAAAGCGCACCGCGATCGATGGCGAACTGATAGATGAAATCGTCGAGCTCGCCGGTGGTCACGCCCGGCTTGACCATGTCCACCAATAGGTCGAGCACCTCGGCGGTAAGCTGACCTGCCTTCATCATGCCCTCGAAAGCCTCAGGGCCGTGAAGTTCGATATTGGCGGCGCGCGCCGATGCGAAATCGAGATTTGTCATGCTGTTCCAATGCGTTTGTTTTCGGCCCCAACCGGGCCTTTGGGGGCAGTAAACGCTGTCGGCCCCTTGCTGACTTAAGGCGTAATCTCTCCCTGTGCAACGGCACTGAGACGATTCGAGCGCGCCGGAGGCTCGCTCACGGGCACCGCGCGCGGGCGCCCGATGCCTTTGAGGCTCATCGGGCAGGCGATGGCAAAGACCTCGACGCCTTGCGCGCGCGCCGTCTCGAATGCCGCCGCATAGGTCGGATCGATGTCCCGCGCGATGTCGAAGCTTTGCGCATCGTCGCGCTGGATCAGGAACAGCATCACCCCGCGCCCGCCGGCGTCCACCACATTGGCGAGCTCGCGAAGATGCTTGGCACCGCGCGATGTCACCGAATCCGGAAACTCGGCAAGCCCCGATTTGCGCATCAGATGCACGTTCTTCACCTCCACATAGCAGGGCGGCTTGTCCTCGCTGCGCAGCAGAATGTCGATGCGCGATCCGGTGCCATAGGACACCTCGCGCTTCATCTCGTCATAGCCGGCAAGGGCAGGGATGAGCCCGGCGGCGATCGCCGCTTCCGCAGCGCGGTTGGGATGGGCGGTATTGATGCCGACAAGCGCCGGCCCGTCGCCCAAATCCACCTCCACCAGCTCCCAGGAATAGCGCAGCTTGCGCGCCGGATTGTTGGACTTGGACAGCCAGACCTTGGCGCCTTCCGCATTGAGCCCCAGCATGGCGCCGGGATTGCAGCAATGCGCCGTCACGATCTCGCCCGTGTTTAGTTCAATATCGGCGAGGAAGCGCTTATAGCGGCGCAGCAGGGTGCCTTCGATCAAGGGTGAGGAAAAACTGACAAGCATGGCTGGAGAGGGTAAGCACGTGGGCCTGTGGCAGCAAGGCGGGCGTGTGGTTTTCGTCGGCTGCTTGCCGGAAAAATGCGTAGCGAGACCGTGATGACAAATGACGAGCCCAAACAGCCGGGCAGCGTAACCGCCGCGCTCCTGATCATCGGAGACGAGATTCTTTCCGGCCGCACCCAAGACCGCAATATCGGCCATATCGCCAATGTGCTGAGCGAGGCCGGCATCTCGCTGCGCGAGGTGCGCATCGTGCCCGATGTCGAGTGCGAGATTATCGATGCGGTGAACAGCTTGCGCCGGCGCTATCGCTATCTCTTCACCACCGGCGGCATCGGCCCCACCCATGACGACATCACCACCGACGCCATCGGCCGCGCCTTCGGCGTGGCGGTGAACGAGGACGAAAGAGCGGTCGAAGCGATGCGCAAGCATGCCCCCGACGCCAAGCTCTCCGGCCGCCGCATGCGCATGGCCCGCATTCCCGAAGGCGCAACGCTGGTCGACAATATCGTCTCCGGTGCGCCAGGCTACATGCTGGAGAACGTCATCGTCATGGCCGGCATTCCCAGGATCATGCAGGCGATGATGCAGGCCGTGCTGCCGCGGTTGGAGAAGGGCCGCAAGATCGCCGCGCGCCAGGTCCGCGTCGATGCGCCGGAGGGCGATGTCGCCCCCGGGCTCGCCGCCTTGCAGACCGCTTTCCCAAGCGTCCAGATCGGCAGCTATCCGTTTTACGAAGAAGGTTCCGTCGGCACCTATGTGGTGCTGCGCAGCGTCGAGCCGAGCGACCTGACGCGTGCGCTGGAGGATCTTTGGAGTCTCATCGCCGAGCAAGGCTTTGCCGCCAGCGATGCCGACGACGGGAAGAAATAGACGAAGCTTAAGCGGCGTTGGTTTTTACGTCCGGTGCTTTTTCCTCCGACACCATGTCGGCCATCATCGCCAGTAATCCGCGCAGCTTGGATGCCCCGCCGGCCACCGGCAGCCCTTGCGCCACTTCCGCGACGGCCTGTTCCGCCGTATGGGTGGGATCGATATAGGCCATCGACCATTGCGGAAATTCGCGCTTTTGAATTTCCTCGGCTAGCAGCAAGGTCAGATCCTTGTGCCGGGGATTGGCGGCGATGCGCGCATAGGTCTGCTCCACGGCGACACGGTCGCCTTCCAGCACTTGCGTGAAACGATCCTTGGTGGCGAGGAGCGCACCGGTAATCTGCGCCTTCTCGTTGTTCGTGCGCGCCGACAGCAGAATAGCGCCGAGCTCGCGCCGATGGTCCTCTGGCGAACCGTTGATCGTCGACGTGCTGATATAGGCCAGTCGGAAAAGTGCCATCGATACTCCCTCGGCAGCTTGCGAGTCTTGCTTTGCCCCAAAGCCTAGAGGCGGCGGGTTAACGCTCTGCCAAAACAAACACGGCGCCCCGAAGAGCGCCGTGTTGGAAAAGGCAGAAGAGGAAAACGGCGCCGAAGCGCCGCCTCTTGCGGAGCTTACGCCTTGGTGGTCTTGCGGGCTGCCGGCTTCTTGGCAGCGCCGGTCTTGCGCGGCGTGGTCTTCTTGGCCGCAGCCGTGCGGGTCGCGGGCTTCTTCGCCACCGGCTTCTTGGCCGCAGGCTTCTTCGCCGTGGTGGTCTTGGCCGTCACCGGCTTGCGTGCCGCGGCAGCCTTGCGGACGGCAGGTTTGCGGACTGCAGGCTTGGCGGCGGGCTTTTTCGCGGCCGCCGGCTTACGGGCAGTCGTGGTCTTGCGGGCCGTGGTGGCGGTCTTGCGGGCAACCGGCTTCTTGGCGGCTGCCGTCTTGCGCGCGGTGGTGGCCGGCTTCTTCGCCGCCGCCGGCTTACGGGCGGTGGCAGTCTTGCGCGCCGTCGTAGCGGTCTTGCGCGCGACGGGCTTCTTCGCTGCCGGCTTCTTCGCTGCGGGTTTCTTGGCCACAGGCTTCTTCGCCGTGGTGGTCTTAGCCGTCACCGGCTTGCGCGCCGCAGCCGTCTTGCGGGCTGCGGTCGGCTTCTTAGCTGTGGTCGCCTTACGAGCCGTAGCCGTCTTGCGTGCCGCGGTCGCGGTGCGGGCGGTGGTCGTCGCCTTCCGCGCCGTGGTCGTCGTCTTGCGGGCTACCGGCTTCTTCGCGGCGGCCGTCTTACGAGCGGTGGTGGCCGGCTTTTTGGCGGCGGCCGTCTTGCGGGCAGTGGTGGTTGCCTTGGCGACCGTACGCTTCACAGCCGGCTTCTTGGCTGCGGGCTTTGCCGCCGCCGTCGGCTTCTTGGCCGCCGGCTTCTTCTTCGGAGTCTTCAGTATGGCCATCACTTAGTCCCTCCTATGGGGGTCGGTGTCAGTTGGTCTATGAACAACCGCTCGTCGCACCGCAAGTGTCGCATTTGAGACATGTGCCATTTCGGACGAGCGTGAAGTTCCCGCATTCTGAGCACGCTTCCCCTTCATACCCCTTAACGCGCGCTTCGGCGATAAGGCTGGTTGCTCCGCGATCGGCGAGAGCTTCCACAGCTCGGGCAACTTGCTCCGAGGTTGTCTGGGAGGGAACAGAGTCAGAGGCGGGTGAGACTGCCACGGTTTCGACTCGTGGATCAGGCTCGTCATTGCTGTCGTTCCTGAACGCATTGGGCTGCTGCCCCTTCGCTTGCGCTGCACGGCGGAACTCGCTGAGCAGTCCGCGCGTGAAGCCAGGAGACACGAGAGCTTCCGTTGCATCGGCATCGCCGTTCTCGTCACTCGAACCGAGCGTCGTGCTGCCGATCTCCGAAGGATCGACATGCGCGAGCTCGTACCGTCCAAGATAGGAGACGGCAAGCTCTCTGAACAGGTAGTCAAGAATGGAAGTTGCATTCTTGATTGCTTCGTTTCCGCGAACGAGGCCGGCCGGTTCGAAGCGCGTGAATGTAAATGCATCGACGAACTCTTCCAACGGAACGCCATATTGCAGTCCAACCGAAACCGCGATCGCGAAGTTGTTCATGAGTGAGCGGAAGGCGGCGCCTTCCTTGTGCATATCGATAAAGATCTCACCCAAGCGACCGTCTGTGTACTCGCCAGTTCTTAAATAGACCTTATGGCCGCCGACCACGGCTTTTTGCGTGTAGCCCTTGCGCCGATGCGGCAGGCGCTCGCGCTCGGCGTTCACCCGGGCACGCTCCACGATGCGTTCGATGACGCGCTCGGCGACGACCGTCGCCCGCTGTGACGTCGGCTGATCGGACGCCAGCTGTGCGGCGACCTCGTCCTGCTCGTCCTCGTCGTCGGCGAGGAGCTGCGCATTCAGCGGCTGCGACAGCTTCGAGCCGTCGCGGTAAAGCGCGTTGGCTTTCAGCGCCAGACGCCAGGACAGCAGATAGGCCTCCTTGCAATCCTCCACCGTCGCGTCGGTCGGCATGTTGATGGTCTTGGAGATGGCGCCGGAGATGAACGGCTGCGCAGCCGCCATCATGCGGATGTGGCTCTCCGTGGAGAGGGAGCGCTTGCCCTTGCGGCCGCAAGGCGAGGCGCAATCGAAAACGGGAAGATGCTCCGCATCGAGATGCGGCGCGCCTTCCAGGGTCATCGCCCCGCAAGCATATTCGTTGGCCGCATCGATCTCTTTGCGCGAGAAGCCGATCTCGGCCAGGAGATCGAAGTCCGGCGCATCGAGGCGCGCCGCGTCGAGGCCGAGCACCTCGGTGCAGAAATCCTCGCCCAGGCTCCACTTGTTGAACACGAACTTGATGTCGAAGGCCGTCTCCACCGCCTTCTCGATGCCGGCCAGCTTCTCTTCGGTGAAGCCCTTGGCCGCCAAGCTCTCGTGGTTGATATGCGGCGCGTTCTTCAGCGTGCCGTAGCCGACCACGTAATCGATGATCTCCTGGCGCGTCGCCTCGTCATAGCCGAGCACGCGCAAGGCTTCCGGCACCATCCGGTTGATGATCTTGAAATAGCCGCCGCCGGCCAGCTTCTTGAACTTCACCAGGGCGAAGTCCGGCTCGATGCCGGTGGTGTCGCAATCCATCACCAGGCCGATCGTGCCGGTCGGCGCGATCACCGAGGCCTGCGCATTGCGGTAGCCGTGCATCTCGCCCAGCAGCACCGCGCGGTCCCAAGCCTGCACGGCGCGCGCCGGCAGCTCCGGATGCGGGCAGGAGGCATGGTCCAGCGGCACCGGCGTGGTGGCCAGTCCGTCATAGCCTTCCGTCTCGCCATGCGCGGCGCGGGCGTGATTGCGCATCACCCGCAGCATGGATTCGCGGTTGGCCGAGAAGCCGGGGAAGGGGTTCAGCTCGCGTGCCATCTCCGCGCTGGTGGCGTAGGAGACGCCGGTCATGATCGCGCTCAGCGCGCCGCAAAGCGCACGGCCCTCGTCGGAGTCGTAAGGCACGCCGCTCGCCATCAGGAGCCCGCCGATATTGGCGTAGCCGAGACCGAGCGTGCGGTACTCGTAGGAGAGCTGCGCAATCGCCCGCGAGGGGAACTGCGCCATGGTCACCGCGATCTCCAGAACGATGGTCCACATCCGCACCGCATACTCGTAAGCATCGGCGTCGAAGCCGCCATCCTCTCGCCGGAAGCTCATCAGATTGAGCGAGGCGAGATTGCAGGCCGTGTCGTCCAGGAACATGTATTCCGAGCACGGGTTGGAGGCCCGGATCTGACCGGCCGCCGGGCAGGTGTGCCAGTCGTTGATGGTGGAATGGAACTGGATGCCCGGATCGGCGCAGGACCAGGCGGCGTTGCCGACTTGCTCCCACAGCTCCCGCGCATTGACCGATTTGGCGACCGTGCCGTCCTTGCGCCGGATCAGATCCCAATCGGCATCCGCCTCGACCGCGTTGAGGAAATCGTCGGTGACGCGCACCGAGTTGTTGGAGTTCTGACCCGAGACCGTGCGGTAGGCTTCGGAGTCCCAGTCGGTGTCGTAGGTCTGGAACTCGATAGAGGTGTAGCCCTGGCGGGCGAACTGGATCACCCGGTTGATGTAGTTGTCCGGGACCTTCAGCTTGCGCGCCGCCTTCACCTCGCGCTTCAGCGCCGGGTTCCGCTTCGGGTCGAAGCAATGATCGTCATCGGCCTCGCAATTCACGCAGGCCCGGATGACGGCGTTGAGCCGTTCGCTCAGCACCTTGGAGCCGACGACCAGCGCCGCCACCTTCTGCTCCTCGACCACCTTCCAGTTGATGAAGTCCTCGACGTCGGGGTGATCGATATCGACCACCACCATCTTCGCCGCGCGGCGCGTGGTGCCGCCCGACTTGATCGCGCCGGCCGCCCGGTCGCCGATCTTCAGGAAGCTCATCAGGCCGGAGGATTTGCCGCCGCCGGAAAGCGGCTCGTTCTCGCCGCGCAGCGCGGAGAAGTTGGAGCCGGTGCCGGAGCCGTATTTGAACAGCCGTGCCTCGCGCACCCACAGATCCATGATGCCGCTGTCGTTCACCAGGTCGTCCTCGACCGACTGGATGAAGCAGGCATGCGGCTGGGGATGCTCGTAGGCGGAGTCGGACTGGGTCAGCGTGCCGGTGCGGAAATCGACATAGTAATGGCCCTGTGCCGGACCATCGATGCCATAGGCCCAGTGCAGGCCGGTGTTGAACCATTGCGGGCTGTTGGGGGCAGCCATCTGCTTGGCCAGCATGTAGCGGTGCTCGTCGAAGAAGGCGCGGGCATCCTCTTCGGAGGAGAAATAGCCGCCCTTCCAGCCCCAATAGGTCCAGGTGCCGGCGAGACGGTCGAACACCTGTCGCGCATCGGTCTCCGAACCGTAGCGCTCGTCTTCGGGGAGCTCGGCAAGCGCCGCTTCGTCGGGCACGGAGCGCCATAGCCAGGACGGGACGTCGTTTTCCTCGATCCTTTTCAGACGTGCTGCGACGCCGGCTTTGCGGAAGTATTTCTGCGCCAGGATATCGGCCGCAACCTGGCTCCACTGCGCCGGCACGCTGAAGCGCTCCAGCGAGAAGACCAGCGAGCCATCGGGATTGCGAATCTCGCTCGCACTATCGCGAAATTCGATGGTCTCGTAAGGCGATTGGCCCTGTTGCGTAAAATGTCGTTCGATCCGCATCTGCTCCCCCAGCGTCGTCAGGTGTTGTCAATTCGAGCCGGCCACGGTGTTTCGATTCGTCGTGCACTGCAACACAAACGCTATATCTAGTGGCCAGAAGTTAATTATCCACTATACCTGTGGATTAGCAAAGCGGTTTCGCCCGGTACAAAGCCCGCTGCCCCTGCCTCAACTATATGGTGATTCTGATGCCCTAAGTGGAGGGGGGAGGGCATAGATTTCCCCGCTATTTCAGTTGCGAATTGCCGCTCCCCCTGGACAGCGGAAAGCCTTTGGCCGCATAGTCCGGCGAGCTTACCCATTCGAATTTGAGCGGATCTGAGCCCGTGGCGCTTTTCACAGAGCTTTTCGCCTGGTGGACCGGGAACACCATCGGCACCCGTCTTTGGACCTGGCGCTACGGCAAGAAGGTGGGCACCGACGAAGACGGCAACACCTATTACCAGGACAAGACCGGCGAGCGCCGCTGGGTCGTCTACAAAAAGGGGTGGGAGGCGACACAAGTCCCCGCCGCCTGGCATGGCTGGATGCACCATGTGGTCGACGTGCCGCCGACGGAAGAAGATTATCACGCCAAACCCTGGCAGAAGCCGTCCCGGCCCAACATGACCGGAACGCCGGAAGCCTATCACCCGCCGGGCAGCACCTTGCGGCCGCTCGATGAGCCGCGTCCCGCCACCCGGGCCTACGAGCCCTGGCAGCCGAGCTGATCTGGCATTTCGCGCCGCGATCCCGCGACGCATTCCACGAAGGAAGCCAAATGTCTCGTTCCTCGGCCCGTCCGAGCGAGCCGGCCCAGCGCTGGTCGGCCGATGATTATGCCAAGAATGCACGCTTCGTCGCCGAGCTCGGCACGCCGCTTCTGGGCCTGCTTGCCCCGCGCGAAGGCGAGCGCATTCTGGATCTGGGCTGCGGCGACGGCGCCCTGACCGAGAAGATTGCTGCCACCGGCGCCGATGTGCTCGGCACCGATATGAGCGAGAACCTGCTGGCGGCCGCCAAGGCGCGCGGCCTGGACGTGGTCTGGGCCGACGGTCACGATCTGCCGTTCGAGAACGAGTTCGATGCCGTGTTCTCCAACGCCGCGCTGCATTGGATGAACCAGCCGGACAAGGTGATCGAAGGTGTCTTCCGGGCGCTGAAGCCGAAGGGGCGCTTCGTTGCCGAGCTTGGCGGCCACGGCAATGTCGCCGCTATCGCGACGGCCTTGCGTGCGGTCGCCAAAGCCCATGATGCCGATCCGGACCTCGCCGCGCCCTGGTATTTTCCGAGCGCCAACGAATATGCCCAGCGCCTGGAGCAGGGCGGCTTTCTGGTGCAGGAGATGAAGCTGTTCTCGCGCCCGACGCCGCTGCCGGGCGATATCGAAGGCTGGCTTGCCACCTTCAGCGCACCGTTCTTCGAGCAGCTGCCTGAGCAGACCCGCGCCGATGCGGTGGCCGAGACCGCGGCCCTGCTGAAGCCGGCGCTATGCGACAGCGACGGGCTTTGGGTGGCCGATTATGCCCGCCTGCGTTTCGCCGCCGAGCGGGCCTCGTAAGACGGCAAAGACGGAAATTTCCCGATGCCGGCGCGCAATCTTGCAAATCGGCGGGCGCCTGCGTCATATGAGGGTCAAATTCCTGCCCCACCCAAAGGCCAGAGGAATATGGACGGCTCCAGCGCCATCCGGTAAGTGCCTAGCGATGATCAATCCAACGCGAATCGTAAGCTTGCGCGCCAGCCTTATTGTCTTGCTGGCTCTGACCCCTGCGGCGGGGCTGCTTTGGGCGGGGCAGGCCTCGGCCGAGGTCATTCACAACAAGCTCGCCGTCTTTGCCGCGCTGGATAAGGTGACGGGCCGCATCTCCCATCTGGAGATCCCCATCAACAAGACGGTGAAGTTCGGCGCCCTGACCGTGACGCCGCGCATCTGCGATACGCGCCCGCCGACCGAGCCGCCGCGCACCGCCGCTTTCGTGGAAGTGGACGAGACCAAGCTCTCAGGCGAGACCAGCCGTATCTTCACCGGTTGGATGTTCGCCGAAAGCCCTGGGCTTCACGCCGTGGAGCACCCGGTGTTCGACGTCTGGCTGACCAATTGCAAGACGCCCTCGGGCGATTCCGCCGCCGAGAGCGCGCCGAATTCGCCGGCCCCGTCGGACAACGCTTCGTCCAACAATCCCTGAAATTCGGTCCGCTCCACCTCGATGGTGCCGAACCGCGCCAGGTGATCGGTGACGAATTGGGTGTCGAGCAGGGTGAAGCCGCCCGCCTTCAGCCGCGCCACCAGATAGACGAGCGCCACCTTGCTGGCATCGCGCATCCGGCTGAACATGCTCTCGCCGAAGAAGGCGCGGCCCAGATGCACGCCGTAGAGCCCGCCCACCAGCTCGCCGTCCTTCCAGACCTCCACCGTGTGGCAATAGCCGAGCTCGAACAGCTCTTTGTAGAGGCTGCGGATGCGGGCGTTGATCCAGGTCGAGCGGCGGCCTTCCGCCGGCGCCGCACAGCC
Source organism: Methyloligella sp. GL2 (assembly GCF_013341275.1). Taxonomy (GTDB): domain Bacteria; phylum Pseudomonadota; class Alphaproteobacteria; order Rhizobiales; family Methyloligellaceae; genus Methyloligella. Next base: position 2,200,296 of record NZ_CP054476.1, on the reverse strand, counting down.
CTCGATCACCGCATCGAAATCGTTGTCGACGCGGATTTCGAAAACCTGCTGGCGGATGGTGCGGGCAAGCCGCTTCGGCACATGCACCTTGTCCAGGGGGAGAATGCCGCGCCGCTCCGGCTCGATCCAATACAGCGCGTTATCCCGCGCATTCTCCGCCATCGGAAAGATGCCGCAGGTGTAGGCCTTCAGCAAAACCTGCGGCGTGATCTCGATCATGATGTCGTCGAGGGAACTCATCGACCCCTCCTGTCAGCGCGACTCAGCTTTGACCCAGATGATTTTCCAGCCAATGGATATCATACATCCCATTGATGATGTCCGGCTCTGAAAGAAGCGCTGTGAACAGGGGGATCGTCGTATCGATCCCGTCGATGACGAATTCGCCCAGAGCCCGTTTCAGCCGCATCAGGCATTCGTTCCGGTTGCGTGCGTGAACGATCAGCTTGCCGATCATGCTGTCATAATAGGGCGGAATGGTGTAGCCGGCGTAAGCACCGGAATCGACGCGAACCCCGAGCCCGCCGGGCGGGTGGAAATGGGTGATCTTGCCGGGGGAGGGTCGGAAAGTCCGCGGATCCTCGGCATTGATACGGCATTCGATGGCGTGGCCGTTGAAGGTCACGTCCTCCTGCTTGATGGTCAGCGGCGCGCCGGAGGCGACCCGGATCTGCTCGATCACCAGGTCGATGCCGGTGATCATCTCGGTGATGGTGTGCTCCACCTGCAGACGGGTGTTCATTTCGATGAAATAGAACTCGCCGTTCTCGTACAGGAACTCGACCGTGCCGACGCCCTTGTATTTCAGGTCGCGCATGGCCTGAGCCACGGTCTCGCCGATCCGCGCGCGCTCGGCGGCGTTCAGGGCCGGCGAGGGGGCCTCTTCCCAGATCTTCTGGTGGCGCCGTTGCAAGGAGCAGTCGCGCTCGCCCAGATGAATGGCGTTACCCTTGCCGTCGGCCAGCACCTGCACCTCGATATGGCGCGGCTTGGCCAGATATTTTTCGATATAGACCGTCGGGTCGCCGAAGCTCGCCTGCGCCTCGGTGCGGGCCGTGGCCAGAGCCAGCTCCAGCTCGCTCTCGTAATTGGCGACCTTCATGCCGCGCCCGCCGCCGCCGGAGGCCGCCTTGATCAACACCGGATAGCCGATCTCGCGGGCAAGCAGCTTGGCCTCCTCCACATCGGAGACCGGACCGTCGGAGCCGGGCACCACCGGAATGCCGAGCTTCCGCGCGGTTTCCTTGGCCTGGATCTTATTGCCCATCAGCCGGATATGCTCGGCGCTAGGACCGATGAAGGCGATCTCGTGCTCATCCAGGATATCGGCGAAACGGTCGTTCTCCGCTAGGAAGCCGTAGCCCGGATGCACCGCATCGGCATTGGTGATCTCGCAGGCCGAGACGATCTGCGGAATGTTGAGATAGCTGTCCTTGGCCGCGGCGCCGCCGATGCAGACGCTCTCATCGGCGAGGCGCACATGCATGGCGTCGGCGTCAGCCGTCGAATGCACCGCCACGGTGGCGATGCCGAGCTCTTTGCAGGCGCGCTCGATACGCAGCGCGATTTCCCCGCGATTGGCGATCAGGATCTTGTCGAACATCGACGCGGGCTAACTTTCGATGATGGCGATCGGCTCGCCGTATTCGACCGGATGGCCGTCCTCCACGAGAATGGCGATGACCGTGCCGGCATGGGGCGCGGGGATATGGTTCATCGTCTTCATCGCCTCGATAATGAGCAGGGTCTGGCCGGCGCTGACCCGGGTGCCGACCTCCACGAAAGGCGGCGCGCCCGGCTCCGGCGCCCGGTAGGCGGTGCCGACCATGGGCGAGGTGACGGTGCCCGGATGCGGGCCGGCCTCGGCCTTGGCGGGCTTCTCCGCTTCGCCCGCGGCAGGGGCCGGAGCAGCAGCAGCCGGCGCGAACCCGCCGGCGATCACCGTCTGATTGCGGGCGACGCGGATCCGCCGTCCGTCCTGCTCGATCTCGATCTCGGTCAGCTCCGTATCGGTAAGGAGCTCGGCCAGTTTTCGAATGAAGGCTTCGTCGAAGCCGCTACCGCTGTTGTTCTCGTCGGACATTACCTTGCCTTGCCTTCGGCGATAGCGGCGGCGAGCGCCTCGATCGCAAGCTCGTAACCCAATGCGCCCAGACCGCAGATCACTCCCGATACTCCGCCGGAGATATAGGAATGATGCCGAAACGGTTCGCGCGCAAAAATATTGGAGAGGTGAACCTCCACGCTCGGCAGCGAAACCGCCATCAGGGCGTCCAGAAGCCCGACCGATGTATGCGATAGCGCGCCGGCGTTGACAATAAGCCCTGAGGCTTTCTCCCGCGCTTCCTGGATCCAGGAGATCAGCTCACCCTCGTGGTTGCTCTGGCGGAAATCGATCGTGAGGCCGAAATCCGCCGCGCGCCCCTCGCAGCGCTTGGCGATGTCCGCCAAGGTCTCATGCCCATAGATCTCCGGCTCCCGCGTACCGAGCAGGTTCAGGTTGGGGCCGTTTAAGATGAAGATCGGTTTGGCCATGGGGCAGGCAGCACCGGCTGAGAAATGGGTGACGTGAAAATGAAGCGGGACGATAGATAGTCTTGGCGGCGCTCTGCAAGCCCCGATCACCAGGGGCAGAGCCAAGCTGCGCGGCTACTTATCAAATTTTTCTAAGCGTAGCAAAAAAACCGGAAAAGCCGGTGGAAACCGGCCTTCCGGCGGAAGATCGTGTTAGCACGTTGTGGTGCAGCCGTTTTCGCGGATCTGATCGACCTCGTTCTCCAGCTGATCGAACAGATCGGTCGGTGCTCCGGCGATCATCCTGTCGCCGATCAGATAGAGCGGGGTGCCCTGCAGGCCGATGGCCTGGGCCAGCTCCTCGTTCTCTTTCAGCGTGGCGCCAATCGACGGATCGGTCATGTCGGCCTTGAGCTTGTCCATGTCGAGGCCGAGATCGCGGGCGATTTCCAGGCCCTTCTCCTCATTGGCCTTGCCCGGATCGTTGAACAGCCGCTGGTGCACTTCCAGATATTTGCCCTGCTTGCCGGCGGCCAAGGCGACGCGTGCGGCAGCTTCGGAATCTTCGCCGAAGATCGGCAGGTCCTTCAGCACCAGCTTGACGTGAGGATCGGTCTCGGCAAGCCGCATCACGTCGGGCAGGGCGCGCTTGCAGTAGCCGCAATTGTAATCGAAGAACTCGACCACGGTGACGTCGCCCTCCGGATTGCCGGCGGTGAAGCTGCGCGGCGAGCGGAACAGCTTCTCGGCATTCTTGCCGATGGCTTCCTTCTGCATCGCCTCTTGCGCGTCCTGCTGGCGCTTATCGAGCTCGGTGGACATATCCACCAGAATCTCCGGATTGGCGATCAGATCGTCATGCACCACGTCCAGAAGCGCCTGACGGTCCTCTTCCTTGCTGAGATCGAGGCCGCCCGGGGTGGCGGTAACGGTGCCGCCGCCGGCCATCTCGATCTTGTTCTCGCCGATCACACCGGTCAGCATCAGCCCCGCCGCCGTCACTGCGGCGGAGACGACCGCCGCCACAACGGCTACGGCAAGGCCAGTTTTCACGTTCATAATTTTCTCCTTAAGACCGGGACGGTCCTAGTTGGTTTGAGGGACTTCGAACCGCAGGATGTCGTCGGCCTGGATCCAGTTCGGCGTCCCTTCGACAAATCCGTGCTGGGCACGCTTGGCCTGCTGCTTGGCGAGGCCGATTTGCCCTTCATAGAAATAGGCTTCCGCCGAGGCGAGGTCAGCCTTGGCGAGATATGTAATGCGTGCTTGCCCGGAAAGCTTGTCCGCTTTGCGGCCATAGGCGATGGCAATTTGCCGGTAGCCCATGGCGGAGGTGCGTTCCCGCGCCAGGGCGAATTGCAGATTGGTGATGGCGTCGTCCACATTCTGGGGCGTCGGGTCGCCGAGCTGGGCTTGCGCCAGCATCACCCGGATCAGCGGCTCGTCGGGCGAAAGCTCCACCGCCCGCTTCAGCGAGGGGATTGCCTCTTTCGCCCGGCCGCTCTCGAACAGGAACTGGCCCTTAATCTCGTGGAAATACGGCCAATCCGGTTGCGATTCGGTCAGCGCATCGAGCAGCGGCATGGCCGCATCGACGCCCTTGTCGCGATAGGTGGCGATGGCCCGCGCGTAATAGGACGGATAGCTGCGGTCGCTTTCCGGATATTTGTTGAACACCACTTCCGGCTTATCCAGGAAGCCGACCAGCTTGGCCCGCACCAGATCGTGCCGGAACTGCAGCTCCGGTGGATCCTTCACATTGTAGTAGGGGCTGGAGCTCACCAGGGCCCGCAGCTGCGACAGGCGCTGCGTGGGCAAAGGATGGCTCTGCAGGAACGGGTTGATGCCCTCGATGCCGATCAGCTTGGTGGCCAGCTTTTCGAAGGATTGCAGCATGCCCTTGCCCGATTGATGGCTGGCATTGAGGAAGGTGACCGCCGCCTGGTCGGCCGAGGATTCCTCGTCCTGCCGGTAGGCGAGAACCGAGCGCATCGCCGCTTCGGTGCCGCCGAAGGCGATGCCGGCGCCGGCCTGGCCGATATTGCCGTCGCCCGCCACGGCGCCCGCCGCCATGGCGGCAAGGCCCAACAGCTGCAGCATCAGCGCCGCGGATTTCGCCCGCGAGACCTGCGTGCGCAGCCGGGCCAGATGGCCGCCGGTGATATGGCCGCTCTCATGGGCGATCACGCCGATCACCTGGTTCGGCGTATCGGCCATCATCAGCGTGCCGGCATGGATGAACATGTTGTGGCCGTCGACCACGAAGGCGTTGAAGGCGCGGTCGTTGACGATATGGATCTCGATGCCTTGCGAGCCGAGCCCTGCCGCCTTGAAGATCGGCTTGGCGTAGTCGCGGATCAGCTTCTCGGTCTCCGCATCGCGGATCAGCCCCGCCGCTTGCGCCTGGCCGGTGGCAACCAGAGAGAAGGCAAGCGTGGCGACCGCCAGTGCCTTCCAACTCCCGAGGAGCCGCGTTCGGATCGATCTTGCCGCTGTCTCAACCATAGTTCGGTATTCTAAGGGTCAATGCGCCTTAGCGACTAGGTTGCATATCGCACACCGAAGAGCCGTCGGCCAATCCGATTCCGGCCGAGATCACCGCGAATTGATCGCGGTAAAATGGCGCTTCGTAGCCTATGGCGCGGAAACCGGTTTCGTGCGATGCCCACCCTCACGCAATTCAGGGCTGTGAATACGGCGACAGCGTGACCGGCCCGCGCCGGAGACGCGCCGGGAGCCCTGAAATTCGGCGAAAAACTCTTCTGCCATGAATCGTTAGATGAGTCTTCGGATATGAGTAGGACGCGCGTGACCAGCCAGACGACCAGCCAAGCCAAGCCGTTTCCGAACCACGACGACACGGCGAAACGAATCTCTTCCGCCGCGGGGCTGATCGATCCGTTTATCGTCATGGATGTGATGAGCGCGGCGGCCAAGGCCGAGGCGGAGGGCGCCGATATCATCCATATGGAGGTCGGCCAGCCGGCCACCCCGGCCCCGAAAGCGGCCCGGGAGCGGGCGGCCGATGCGCTTGCCGGCGACAAGCTCGGCTATACCCTGGCGCTCGGCCTGCCGGCGCTGCGCGAGCGGATCGCGGCCTTCTACAAGGAGCGCTATGGGCTGTCGTTGTCGCCGGAGCGGGTGATCGTCACCAGCGGCTCTTCCGCCGGCTTTCTGCTGGCCTTCCTGGCGCTGCTGGAAGCAGGCGATGGCTTCGGCCTGCCGTCGCCCGGCTATCCCTGCTACCGCAATATCCTGCGCGCCATCGGCGGCCGTCCGGTCGAGATCGAAACCAGCGATGCGGGACGCTGGATGCCGACCCTCGCCGATGTGGAAAGCCTGGCCGGGCAGGGGGCGCGGGGCCTTCTGGTTGCCAGCCCCAACAATCCCACCGGCACCATGTGCGAAGGCGGCACGCTGGCCGATATCGCCCGCGACTGCGACCGCCGCGGCTTGTGGCTGATCTCCGACGAGATCTATCACGGGCTGGAATATGACCGCGCCCCGGAGACCGCGCTTGCCGCCTCCGACGAGGCCATCGTGGTCAACAGCTTCTCGAAATATTTCAGCATGACCGGCTGGCGCGTTGGCTGGCTGGTGGTGCCGGAGCGCCTGGTGCGGCCCATCGAGCGCCTGACCCAGAATCTCTATATCTCCACCCCCACCATCTCCCAGCATGCCGCGCTCGGCGCGTTCGATGGCATCGAGGAGCTGGAGGCGATCAAGGCCGGCTATGCCAAGAACCGGACGCTTCTGCTGAACGCGCTGCCGCGCGCCGGTTTCGACAAGATCCTGCCGGCCGACGGGGCTTTCTACCTTTATGCCGATGTCGGCGATCTCACCGACGATGCCGCCGGGTTCTGCCGCCGCATGCTGAGCGAGGCGGGCGTTGCCACCACGCCGGGCATCGATTTCGATCCGGTGCGGGGCAACCGCTTCGTGCGCTTCTCCTATGCCGGCAGCGAGGCGGAGATGGCCGAAGCGGCCAAGCGGCTGGCCGATTGGCTGAAGACCCGCAACTAGCCCGAAAACACCGCCCCAAAAAGCGAAGAGGCTCCCGAAAGGGGAGCCTCTTGCATTTGTCGATTTCCGAGCGTGGCGCTTAGCGCTGCCACCAGCCCCGGCGCCGCGGCCGGTCGTCGTCCGGCTCCTCAGTGGTTTCCTCGGCGACGGCGGTCTCGGTCTCGGCCGTCTCCGGCTCGGCATAGACCCGGGTCTCGGTCTCTTCCTCGACCTCGAAGCTCACCGCCTCGGTTTCCTCGCTGTGCGCCGCGAGCACCGGCTCTACCGTTTCTTCTTCCGGCTTTGCCTCCACGGCTACGGGCTCAGGCGTGTTGTCCTCGGTCTCGGCTTCGGCCTGCGGCGCAGGCGCCGGTTCGGGCGTTACGGTCTCTTCCGAAGAGTCTTCCGAGGTTTCGGAAGTCTCGCCCGTTACATCGTTCTCCGAGGCTGCATCGGCCTCGGCCGCCCGGTTGGCACCGCCGCGCCGTCCCCGGCGGCCGCCGCGGCGACCGCGCCGGCGCGGTCGCTTGCTCTGCTCCTCATCGTCCGTTTCGCCGTCCTCGCTGTCGCTGACGGCAGCAACGGCCTCGTCCTCGGTCTCGTCCTGCGCGCTGCTCTCGGCGCTGATGCTTTCGCCATCGCCGTCACCACCGCCTCCGCGGCGGCGTCTGCGCCGGCGGCGCGAACGGCGGCGGCCGGACTCGCCCGATTCCTCGCCGTCCTCGCTGGAGGAGGGCTGATGATGCGCCCAATCCATCTGCACCACGGCGCCTTCGCCCGTGGCCATTTCCGCTTCGGCCATCTTCTCGATGGAGAAGGTCGCCCCGTGCATTGCCTCGCTCGCCGTCACCATGATCGGCACGGCGAAGCGCTGCTCGATATCCTTAAGATGGCTGCGCTTCTGATTGAGGATGTAGAGCGCAACCTCCGGCGCGGTGGTCGCGGTGAGCGCCGTCACGCCCTCGGAGATCAGCTTGTCCTCCAAGGTGCGCAGCACATCCAGCGCCACCGATTCGACGGAGCGGACCATGCCGGTGCCCTGGCACATCGGGCAGGGGCTGGTGCTGCCTTCCAGCATGCCGGTGCGCAGGCGCTGGCGCGACATCTCCAGCAGGCCGAACGGGCTGATACGGCCCACCTGGATGCGCGCCCGGTCGTTGCGCAAGGAGTCCTTCAGCCGTTTCTCGACGTGGCGATTGTTGCGCCGCTCGTCCATGTCGATGAAGTCGATGACGATCAGACCGGCGAGGTCGCGCAGCCGCAGCTGGCGGGCGATCTCTTCCGCCGCCTCCAGATTGGTGCGCAGCGCCGTGTCCTCGATATTGTGTTCGCGCGTCGCCTTGCCGGAGTTCACGTCGACCGCGACCAGCGCTTCGGTCTGGTTGATGACGATATAGCCGCCGGATTTCAGCGTGACCTGCGGACTGAACATCGCCGCCAGCTGTCGTTCCACCTTGTAGTGGATGAATAGCGGGTCTGGCTCCTTGTAGAGCTTCACGTTCTTCGCATGGCTCGGCATCAGCATGCGCATGAAGTCCTTCGCCTCGCGATAGGCGTCCTCGCCCGCGACCAGAACCTCGTCGATATCTTTGTTGTAGAGATCGCGGATTGATCGCTTGATCAGGCTGCCTTCCTCGTAGACGAGGCTGGGAGCGGTGGATTTCAGCGTGAGGTCGCGCACCGTCTCCCACAGACGCAGGAGATAGTCGTAATCGCGCTTGATCTCCGACTTGGTGCGCTGGGCGCCAGCCGTGCGGATGATCAGTCCCATGCCCTGGGGCACTTCCAGATCGTCGGCGATCTCGCGGAGCCGCTTGCGGTCCGGCGCCTGGGTGATCTTGCGGGAGATGCCGCCGCCGCGTGCGGTGTTGGGCATCAAGACCGTGTAGCGGCCGGCAAGCGAAAGATAGGTGGTCAGAGCTGCGCCCTTATTGCCGCGCTCTTCCTTCACCACCTGCACCAGAATGATCTGACGGCGGCGGATCACCTCTTGGATCTTGTAGGACCGGCGGCGGCGGCGCGGACGCTCCGGCACCTCTTCCATGGCGTCCTCGGAGCCGACGGATTCGACGCTCTCCTCGCCGGACTCCTTGTCGTCCTTGGATTTGGCCTTGGTGCGGCGTCCGCGGGATTTGCGGCCGCGCGTCTCGCCGGCATCCTCGGAGGACTCCTCATCCTCGTCGGAGCTTTCGCCGCGTGCGTCCTCGGATTCCTCGTCCTCGTCGTCATCCTCGTCGCTGTCTTTCGGCGCCGGGGCTTGTTTGGTGATGACGTGGTTCAGGTCGCTCTTAGCCAGGGCGAGATCGGTATCGTCCTCCTCGCCCTCCGTCGGAGCAGCCTCTTCTGTCTCCTCGGGCGCGGTCGCCTTGGACCTGGACCGGGACCGGGCACGTTTCGGCTTGGCCTTCTCAGTCTTGCCCTCGGCCGCCTCGGCGCTCTCCGCCTCGGCCTCTTGGGCGTCGGCGTCCTGAGCCTCGATCTCCGGCGTCTCGCCGTCCTGCGCCTCGGTTTCTTGTGCCTCGGCTTCTTGCACCTCGGACTTGCCGCGTCCGCGGCCACGGCGGCGCCGGCTGCGGCGCTTGCCGCTGACCGCCTCGTCCTCGGCGTCTTCGGCCGCCTGCGCCCGGCTTTCTTCCTCGGCCTCCTCCTCTAGGAGGGCCTGACGGTCGGCAACCGGAATTTGATAATAGTCGGGGTGGATTTCATTGAAGGCGAGGAAACCGTGCCGGTTCCCGCCGTAATCGACGAAGGCCGCCTGGAGCGAAGGCTCCACACGTGTGACCTTCGCCAAATAGATATTTCCGCGTAGCTGTTTCTTGTTGGCTGACTCGTAGTCAAATTCCTCTACACGGTTCCCCTTCACGACGACCACCCGGGTTTCCTCCGGGTGGGCCGCGTCGATCAGCATTTTGCTTGGCATGTTGTAGGTTCTCCGCCGCGCGGGACGGGAAGGGCGGCATGTGCTGCCGCCGCGAAAGCAATGACCCGAGGCCCTGCGCGCGCTTATCTGGAATAGATACTGTATTTGAACGCGTGAGCGAGGCGCGAAGCGCAAGGCATCCCGGCACAACCGGTCTCGGTTGCCATGCCGTGGACGGCTTGGGCGAAGCAGTGCTTCGTCCGAGGCTTCGTTCTGTGCTCACGATCTGCATAAATAATCTCCGGAAAGCCGCATCTGCGGCTCGGGATCATCCGTTCTGGCGGTCGTCTCTCACCCGCCGCCAATTCTGCGTCGCCGCTACCATTTGCGGCTCGGACGCATGAAAATGTTGATTCTAAAGGCCTATATCGCCCCTTCGCGTTGGAAGGCCTTGCCGGTTCGAAAGATTCGAACCTCTCTATTTAGTGTGGTGCAAAGAGATTTGGCAAGTCTGACGCGATTTTTGCCGTCGAAGCGCAACTGGGTTTCCTTAACTATCCCTTTCCGGAATTTTGGCATGTTCGCAAGGCGTTGAGGCCGGATTGTGTCGCCGACCGTCGGTTGAAGGCACGTCCACAACACGTCTTTGGTCGAATTCTGCGGGGAGAAATGCGTAGCGTGCCTGGCTTTCCAGCTCGAAAGCGGATGACGGCGGTAGGGCGTGCCGCCATTGCGACGCTGCTTCTGGCGCTGTTCTGCGGCATGTTTTTCGGCCAGCCGGCGCCGGTCCATGCCGATCCGAGCATTGCCAATGACGCAAGGCTGGCCGGCGACCGCAAGCGCACCCGTTTTATCGCCGATCTCTCCAGCAAGGTGGGGATCAACGTTTTCTCCCTCGACGATCCGTATCGCGTGATCATCGACCTCGCTGATGTGCGCTTTCAGCTTCCCACCGGGATCGGCAAGGAGACCAAGGGGCTGGTGAGAGGTTACCGCTACGGCCTGTTCGCCCCCGGCAAATCCCGTATCGTTCTCGATGTCGACGGTCCTGTGCTGGTCGATAAAAGCTTCGTGCTGGATGCCAATAACGGTCAGCCGGCGCGGCTGGTCGTCGATCTGGTGCCGACCGACCGCAAGACCTTCCTGGAGCATGCCGAGGATGCGGGCACCCAGATCGCCGTCGCGCCCAAGCCGTTGCCGCCCACCGCAGACCGTCCGGCCAATGCCAAGCCTATCGTGGTGCTCGATCCCGGCCACGGCGGCATCGATTCCGGTGCGGTGAGCCCCAAGGGCACCCAGGAGAAGGATGTGGTGCTCGCCTTCACCGAGCTGCTGAGCAAGAAGCTCAAGGCGACCGACAAATTCGAGGTGGTGCTCACCCGGGACGACGACACCTTCCTCACCTTGCGCGACCGGGTCGCCTTCGCCCACAAGAAGGGGGCGAGCCTGTTTCTGTCCATCCACGCCGACTATTACCCGAAGAAGGCGGAGGCGGCGCGCGGCGCGACCGTCTTCACCCTGTCAGAGAAGGCCTCCGACGAGGAGGCGCGGGCACTTGCCGCCAACGAGAATCTCGCCGATGCCATGGCCGGCGTGACCTTGCCGGAAGAGCCCGACGCGGTGGTCACCGACATTCTGATCGATCTCGCCCAGCGCGAGACCCAGAACCGCTCCGTGGTGTTCGCCGGCTCGATCATGTCGAATTTCGAAGGCCAGGTGCATCTGCATAGCCGCAAGCCGAAATCGGCCGGCTTCCTGGTGTTGAAATCCCCGGATGTTCCGTCCGTCTTGCTGGAGCTCGGCTATCTGAGCAATCCGGAGGACGAGAAGCTGCTGCTTTCGGACAAATGGCGGGAAAACACCGCCGACGCCGTCACCCAGGCGGTGGAGGGCTATTTCGAGCAGCGCATCGCGCGTATGCCATTTTGAGCCTTTGAAGCCTTAGCCGAGTCGTGGCATAGCGGCTGGTCGCGGCAATATTCGGCGCGACATCAGCCTTTTGTTGCCATATTCTTGACTAGGGTCCAAGCAGACCGCTTTGAACGCGGAACGGGACGGGTTCATGGACATTACAGCGCCGATTAAGCCGCCGGAGAACGGGCGCCGGCGGCGTCGCGGAGGCTTCTTTCTCCGTTTTATTGGATTTCTTTTCGCAGCCGGGATGATCGTCTTCGTCGCCGGTGCGGGCGCTGTTGCCTTCGTGCTGTGGCAATTCTCCAGGGATTTGCCCGATTACGAGGTGCTGGCCAAATACGAGCCGCCGGTCACCACCCGCATTCACGCCAATGACGGCAGCCTGATCGCTGAATATTCGCGCCAGCGCCGTATCTACGTGCCAATCACCGCGATTCCCGACCGGGTGATCCAGGCCTTCATCTCCGCCGAGGACAAGAATTTCTATCAGCATGGCGGCCTCGACATCCAAGGCATCGTCCGTGCCGTCGTCACCAATCTGAACAACATTCAGTCCGGCCGGCGCATGGTCGGTGCCTCGACCATCACCCAGCAGGTGGCCAAGAACTTCCTGCTGACCAACGAGGTCTCCATCGAGCGCAAGATCAAGGAGGCGATTCTCGCCATCCGTATCGAGCGCGCCTTCACCAAGGACCAGATCCTCGAGCTCTATCTGAACGAGATCTATCTCGGCGTCGGCTCATACGGCGTGGCCGCGGCGGCCCAGAGTTATTGGGACAAATCCCTGAATGAGCTCACCCTGGCCGATGCCGCCTATCTTGCCACGCTGCCCAAGGCACCGAGCAATTACGATCCGTTCCGCCATCCCGACCGCGCGCTCGCCCGCCGCAACTGGGTGATCGACCGCATCGTTGAAAACGGCTACGCGACCCCGGAGGAGGGGGAGAAGGCCAAGGCCCAGCCCCTCGGTGTCACCAAGCGCCCGACCGGTCCGCGCATCTTCGCCTCGGAGTTCTTCGCCGAAGAGGTGCGCCGCGAAGTGCTCGACATGTTCGGCCAGGACAAGCTCTATGGCGGCGGCCTCTCGGTCCGCACCACCCTCGATCCCAAGCTGCAGCGCATGGCGCGCAAGGCGCTGATCGACGGGCTGGTCGCCTACGACCATCGTCATGGCTATCGCGGCGTGGAGAAGACCATCGCCATCGATGGCGATTGGGGCAAGGAACTCGCCGATATCGACGTCTGGTCCGATATCGAGCCCTGGCGCCTGGCTGTCGTGCTGGAGGTCTCCTCCGACAAGGCGACTGTCGGTCTGCGCCCCACCAAGGACGATTACGGCAAGCTGCGCGAAGACCGGGAGAAGGGCGTCGTTCCGTTCTCTGAAGCGAAATGGGCGCGCCCTGTGCTGGAGCGCGGCCTCGGCCGCTCGCCCCGGGCGATGACCGATGTGGTCAAGCCGGGCGACGTGATCTACGTCTCGCCGCGCGAGGATGACGACGGCAAGGTCGTCGAGGGTGAATGGGCCTTGCAGCAAGTGCCGAAGATCGGCGGCGCCATCGTCGCCATGGATCCCTATACCGGACGTATCCTGGCGCTGGTCGGCGGCTTCAGTTTCGCTCAGAGCGAGTTTGACCGTGCGGTGCAGGCGCGCCGCCAGCCGGGCTCCTCGTTCAAGCCGTTCATCTACACCACTGCGCTCGATAACGGTTATACGCCTGCCAGCATCATCTATGACGGCCCGATCTCCATCGATCAGGGGCCGGGCCTGCCGCCATGGCAGCCGAAGAACTACGAGGCCGGCTCCGCCGCAGGTCCGTCAACCTTGCGCTATGGCATCGAGCATTCGCGCAATCTGATGACGGTGCGTCTGGCGCGCGATCTCGGCATGCCGATCATCTCCGAATATGCGCGCCGCTTCGGGGTCTACGACAATCTGATGCCGGTGCTCTCCATGTCGCTCGGCGCGGGCGAGACCACCTTGATGCGGCTGGTCGGCGGTTATTCCATGTTTGCCAATGGCGGCTTGCAGATTAAGCCGACCCTGATCGACCGCATCCAGGACCGCTACGGCCGCACCGTGTGGCGCCATGACGAGCGCAAATGTCCGCAATGCGCCGCCAAGGCTTGGCGCGGCCAGCCCGAGCCCGACGTGATCGAGAACCGCAAGCAGATCGTCGACCCGATGTCGGCCTATCAGATCACCTCGATCCTGGAAGGCGTGGTCAAGCGCGGCACCGGCCGCCGCATCGCCGCGCTCGGCCGTCCCGTGGCCGGCAAGACCGGCACCACCAATGACGAGAAGGATGCGTGGTTCATCGGCTTCACGCCGAACCTCGTCGCCGGCGTCTTCATGGGCTTCGACACGCCCAAGCCCATGGGCCATGGCGAGACCGGCGGCCGCGTGGCCGGTCCGGTCTTCCTCGAGTTCATGAAGATGGCGACCAAGGGCACGCCGGCGGTTCCGTTCCGGGCGCCCCCGGGCATCAAGCTGGTGCGCATCAACCGCAAGACCGGCCTGCCGACCACCGGCGGCGACTCTTACGCGATCATGGAAGCCTTCAAGCCGGGCGAGGAGCCCTTGGGCGCGGTGGCCTCGACCACCGGCGGCTATAACAATAGCGGCGGCTATAACGGCCAACAGCAATACGGCCAGCAGCAGCAATACGGCACCCCGCAGCAATATGGGGGGCAGCAGCCCTATGGCGGCCAACAACCCTATGACGGTGGCGGCTATGGCGGGCAGGCGCCTCAGGCGCAGCCCGGCTACCAGAACCCCGGCCAGCGGAGCTTCGGCGGCGGCCAGGGCTTGAATTCCGGTACTGGCGGCCTCTATTAGGACAGCATAATCAAGCGACCGGCGTTCGAGCACCGCTCCGTTCCGTGGAGCGGCGGTTGAGCCTTGAATGCCGCGCTCTCCACACCCTTATTTTTCACGGTTCGAGTTTTAGAGGAAACGATGCGCGCGGAAATCGAGGCAATCGTCGACGACATCAAGGAATCCATGTCTTTGCTACGGAGGCATCTTTGACCCGGCTGCCGCGAAAAATCGTCTAGCCGAGCTTGATCGCGAGGTCGAGGATCCGAACTTCTGGAACGATGCGCAAAAGGCCCAAGGCCTGATGCGCGAGCGCACCCATCTGGATTCGGCGTTGCAGGCCTATGCCGCGCTGGAGCGCGACCTTGAGGACAATATCGCTCTTGCCACCCTCGGCGAGGAGGAGGGCGACGAGGAGGTGATCGGCGAAGCGACCGCCGCCCTGGAGGCCTTGCGCAAGGAATCCCACACCCGCGAGGTCGAGGCGCTGCTCTCAGGCGAGGCCGACGGCAACGACACCTATGTGGAAATCCATGCCGGCGCAGGCGGCACCGAGAGCCAGGACTGGGCCCAGATGCTGGAGCGCATGTATCTTCGCTGGGCCGAGGACCGCAAATATAAGGTGGAGGTCATCGCCGAGAGTGCCGGCGAAGAGGCGGGCATCAAATCCGCCACCTTGCTGCTCAAGGGCACCAACGCCTATGGCTGGCTGAAGACCGAGAACGGCGTGCACCGCCTGGTGCGCATCTCGCCGTTCGACTCCGCCGCCCGGCGCCATACCAGCTTTGCCTCCGTCTCGGTCTATCCGGTGGTCGACGATGCCATCGAGATCGAGATCGAGGACAAGGATGTCCGGGTCGACACCTACCGGGCGAGCGGTGCCGGCGGCCAGCACGTCAACACCACCGATAGCGCGGTGCGCCTGACCCATCTGCCCACCGGCATCGTGGTGCAGTGCCAGAGCGAGCGCTCCCAGCACAAGAACCGGGCCACCGCCTGGTCGATGCTGCGGGCCCGGCTCTACGAGGCGGAGCTGAAGCGGCGCGAGGAGGAGGCCCAGTCGGAGGCCGAATCGAAATCGGAGATCGGCTGGGGCCACCAGATCCGCTCCTACGTGCTGCAGCCCTATCAGCTGGTGAAGGATCTGCGCACCGGTGTGGAAAGCACCAATCCCAACGCCGTGCTCGACGGCGCCATTGATCCCTTCATCGAGGCGGCGCTGGCCGGCAAGCTGCAGGCCAGCGAAGACGCCTAACGGGCAGGGGCCCTTCCAAACGCAATCGGCGCCGGGCAAGTGCTTGCCGGCGCCGATGCAAATCTAAAAACGTCTATTCGTCTTCGCGGGGCGGCTTACTCTGCGGCGCTCGCCTTGGTTTCCGGCGCCGCCGGATCGGGCTTGGCCGCTTCCAGCTCGCTGCTCACCGCCTTGACCGGTGCGGAGGAAAACCCGCTCGGCGAAGAGGACGGGGCAGGGCTGCTCGCGGCCGGCTTCGGCGTTTCGCCCACTGAGACGTTGACCGGATCTTCGGAGCGGCGCGACTTACCCTCGAAATAGGCGCCTTGCTCGATCGCCAGGCTCTGATGGTAGATGTCGCCCTCGACATGGGATTCGGCCTGCAAGGTGACCCGCAAGCCGCGGATCGAGCCGCTGACGTTGCCGCGCACCACCACATCGTCGGCGATCACGCCGCCGGAGACGCGGGATTTCTCGCCGAGCAGCAGAGAGACGCATTTCACGTCACCCTGAATCTCGCCATCGACCTGGATTTCGCCCTTCGAGATCACGTTGCCGATAATGGTCAGGTCCTCGCCGATGATCGACGGCACGGCCTTCGAATAGGATTTGGAAGCGCTGCTCGGGCTCGGTGTGGCAACCGGCGCTGCCGGCTTCGGCGCCGCCTGGCTGGCGCGCTCACCGAACGGACGGCTCTTCTCGGCGCTCGATCCGAAGGACGGTTGCTTGTCGCCCGGTGTTCCCCGCTCTGGTTTTTTCGTAAACATAACTCGCCCCTCTCCAAAGCAAATTGCACCTTATCGCCAGAAGCGTGCCCCCAGCGTCCTGCTGTTTTCCACACTAATGCGCTTGTGCGCACTTGTCCTGGAGTTTCTGATTCGGCATGGCAATTTTTCGCGGCTTACACAGTGAGTCGGAGCGCCGGAAATGCCTTCCTTTGGCCGATTTTCGCCCGTCTTATGAGCGGCGTGCACAAAGAGTCGGCGCATGTTGAGAAACCGACGGTGCCGGGCGAGGGGGACATCGAAAAATTCGGCCATTGAAGCAACGCGGTGGGCCGGTGGCGATGAATGTCGGCAAGCGTGGTCCGTCTACGGTTGACGGGAATCGGTGTGACGGGATACGCGAGGCGACCGCCATCTTTGCGCGAGGCAGTTTGTCGATCTCGGTTACATGAAGAAACGGACGTCAACTGCTCTTGTGAAATGGACCTCGAAGGGGAAGGTCCTCCTCACCTTGCCTGCCCAAGGGCGCGCCTTGGTGAAGCGGGTTCCCGAACCCGTACAACACGAGCTGAAGAAGCTCTCTTCCGGCGGCGTCAGTCTCAGCCGTGAAATCTTTGCCGGCCTTCTGGTCGGCGGCCTCATCGCCATCGTCGCCGGCTATGCGCGGCTTTCCCACGGACCGGTCTTCTTGCCCAATCTGGTGCCGGCGATCGAGGCCTCCATCAATGGCGAGCTCACCGATCTCCACGTCGATATCGACAATGCGGTTCTGATGCGCAGCCCGGATGGGCCGGGGATCGTTTTCCGACTGAAGAATATCCGGCTCATCGACCGTGAGGATTCCGTCGTCGCTCAGGCGCCCTTCGCCGCCGTGGGGTTGAGCGGAAGCGCGCTGCTCACCGGCCGTATTGCTGTCGGCAGCGTCGATTTCATCGGTCCGAGGTTGCTGCTGTTCTATAGCGACGAGCAGGGGCTGGCGCTCACCTTCTCCGAGGCGGAGGAGAAGGATGGACTTGGCGGAGACGCCTCCCAGGCCTCGCCCTTCGGTCCTCTGACCCGCGACCCCGCCGCCCCGGCTATCGCCACCCAGCCCTCGCAGGAGGCGGCACTGGCCGAATCCGGGGCCAAGCTCAACGTCACCCAGATGGTCGGTCATGTGCTCGACGAGGCACGCACCGGCGACAATTCCTATCTGACCCGTTTTGGCGTGAAGGATGCCGAGGTGGTGTTGAGCCATAATGGCCGGCAGACCTTTGTCCAGGTGCCGGAATTCTCCGCCAATCTGGATCACCGCAGCGGACGTAGCATTCTGATTGGCGCTCTGACCGTCGGCGCGCCGGATGCGCAATGGCATTTCGACTTCAAGGTCGCCCAGCGGCCGCGGCAGAACAGTATGGCCCTGACCGTGAATGTGGAGGATCTGAAGCCGTCGGCCTTTTCCGGCAATTTGCCGGAGGCCGAAGGGCTCGCCGGCATCGATATCCCCATCACCGGTGAGGCCAATGTCGAGCTGGCCGATAGCGGGGAATTTCTCGCATGGTCCGCCGATTTCAATGTCGGCCACGGCCTGATTACCGTGCCATGGGAGAAGGAGCATCCCATGGAGGTCGACGAGGGCGAATTGCATGTTCGCTATCAGAAGGACCAGCGTATCGTCCGGCTGCTGCCCTCGAGCCTGAGTTGGGGACGCAGCAAGATCGCCATCAGCGGCGCCTTTACCCCCCAGAAGCCGCAAGCGGGCCAGCCCGACCGCTGGGATTTCAGGCTCGATGGAGACAAAGCCTTTCTCGCCGCCGATGAGTTCGGCATCCCGCCGGTGAATGTGGATACGCTTCTGGCGACCGGTGTCGTGACCCCGGAACAGGGGCGCATCGATATCTCCAAGTTCCTCGCCAAGCTGGGCGAGGCCTCCGTGCAGTTGACCGGCAGCTTCATCCATGCGCCGAAATCGCCGGAGATGCATATCCAAGGCACGATCAGCCCTATGCCAGCGGATATTTTCAAACAGATCTGGCCCAAATTCATCGCCCCGGGGGCGAAGGAATGGGCCGGCAAAAACGTGCTCGCCGGGCGCGTCGTGGGCGGCAAGGTCGATATCAATATGGGGCCGGGCGAGCTCGACGCGGTCAAGAATCAGGGTGCCGATTATGCCGGCACCGTCAGCTTCGACATGGATGCCGCCGATCTGCGCATCAATTATATCGATGGGCTGCCGCCGGTTTCGCTGCCGACGGCATCGGTCCATATGCGCGGCACGACGTTTTATGCCGACGTTCCGAAAGGCACCATCACGCTGCCCTCCGGCGACCAGATCGCGTTGAACCAGGGGCGCTATGAAGTTGCCGATCTAAGGCCCAAGCCGCATCTCGGCGTGTTGACCTTTTCCGGCCGCGCCGGCACCTCCGCCGTGCTGCAGCTCCTCGATCATCCGCCGCTGCATTTGATCAGCGATCTGGGGCGGGACCCGACCAGCTTCGGCGGCATCATGACCGGCGATTTCGCGGTGAGCATTCCGGCGAAGCCGGATCTAACCTTTGACGATATCGGGCTGAACGGCTCAGCCCAGATCGAGAATGTCGTCGCAAACGATGTGGTGGGCGATCTCGATATCAAGGGCGGGACTTACGACGTCAGCCTCACCGAGCAGTCGGTCGAGGTGAGCGGCGAGGTCGCCTTCGAGGGCGTGCCGGCCCAGGTCACCTGGCAGCGCCTGTTCAAGCTGCCGGAAGAGAGCCAGCCTCCGGTGCGGCTCACCGCCAATCTCGATGCCGCCGAGCGCGACAAGCTCGGTATGAAGGTGAACCATCTGGTCAAGGGTGTGCTGCCGGTGACCCTGCTGTTCCCGAATGGCGACGGGGGCGGGGATGAGGCCATGCAGAACATGCAGTTCGAGGCGGATCTCACCAATACCGAGCTGACCGTCTCCAGCATGGGCTGGATCAAGCCGGCCGGCCAGCGCGCCGTCGCCAAGTTCAAGGTCAATCAGGCGAAGGATGGCTCGGCCCGCCTCGAGAACTTTGCCATCACCGGCGAGAACGAGATCGATATCCAGGGCTGGGTGGCGCTCGACAAGAACAAGCAGCTGCAATCCTTCCACTTCCCCGACTTCTCGTTCAACTCGCTGACCCATGTCGAGATCACCGGCGAGACGGGCGCGGACGGCATCCTGAAGGTCAAGGCCAACGGCCCGACCTATGACGGCAAGCAGTTCTTCAAATCGCTGTTCTCCGCCGGTCAGCTGGCGGCCGATGCGCCGGCTGAATCCGATGAGTCCGCCGGCATGGATATGACGGCGCATTTCGGCACCGTGATCGGCAATTACGGCACCACACTGCAGAATGTCGATGTCGACCTGAAGACCCGCAAAGGGGATCTGGTGGCGCTCGATGCCAAGGGAAATCTGAACGGCAAGTCGCCGGTCGGCGTGCGGCTGGAGAATGAGGGCGGCTCGCGCGTCATCCGTGCCGAATCCCGCAATGCCGGCGATGCCTTCCGCCTAGTCGGGTTTTATCGCCAGGTGCAGGGCGGCGAGGGGACCTTGCTGGTCAATCTCGATGCCGGCAGCAATGACATGAAGCGCGGCACCTTATGGGTGCGCAATTTCGAGGTGGTCAGCGACGACGTGGTCAGCAATCTTCTGACCGACCAGCAATCCCAGGCCGCCTTCGGCCCCAACAACCGCCAGCGCCTGCGCAACCGCCTGCGCTTCGACCGCCTCCGCGCGCCCTTTGCCGTCGGCAACAACCAGTTCCTGCTGCAGGATGCCTATATGAACGGGCCGATCCTCGGCGCCACCATGCGCGGCAGCGTCAACTTCAAGGCCCAGACCGTCGATCTCGGCGGCACCTATGTGCCGCTCTACGGGCTCAACTCGGCGCTGGGGCAGATTCCGATCCTCGGTAATATTCTGGTCGGCCGCCAGGGTGAGGGCATCGTCGGCATCACCTTCGCCATCAAGGGCAAGCTGCAAGACCCCGCGGTGCTGGTGAATCCGATGTCGGTGGTGGCGCCCGGCATCTTCCGGCAGATCTTCGAGTTCAACGGCCAGCCGCCCAACGGCAGCGCGACGCGAAGCGGCAGTATCCGCTAAGCCGCGAGGTCCCAGCGCCGCGAGAGCGCACCGCGCTATTCGGGGCGCAGCAGCGCGTGGCGCTTCTTGCCGAAGGAGAGCTTGATCACGCCTTCCGGGGTGAGATCCTCGCCGGTGAGTTCCCGCTTCGGGTCCTGCACCACCACGTCATTGACCCTCAGGCCGCCACCCTTGATCTGACGCCGCGCCTCGCTGGTGGAGGCGACGAGCCCCGCATCGACGAAAGCGGTCAGCACACCATAGCCTTCATCCAGCGCCGCCTGAGCGACCGGGAAGGTGGGCAGGCTCTCGGCCGTCTTATGCTGCTCGAAGGTCTGCCGCGCCGTCTCCGCGGCCTCGTCGGCGGCCTGGCGGCCATGCACCATGGCGGTGGCTTCCGTCGCCAGCACCTTCTTGGCCTCGTTCAGCTCCGCGCCTTGCAGCGCAGCCAGCCGGGCGACCTCGTCCAGCGGCAGCTCGGTGAACAGCTTGAGGAAGCGCCCGACATCGGCATCTTCTGTGTTGCGCCAAAACTGCCAATAATCGTAAGGGCTTAGCATGTCCGCATTGAGCCAGACCGCACCTTTGGCGGTCTTGCCCATCTTGGCCCCGGAGGCGGTGGTGAGCAGATTGGTGGTCAGGCCGAACAATTCAACGCCTTCGGTGCGGCGGCCGAGCTCGATGCCGTTGACGATATTGCCCCATTGATCGGAGCCGCCCATCTGCAGGCGGCAGGCGCGGCTCCGGTAAAGCTCGACGAAGTCGTAAGCCTGCAGCACCATGTAATTGAATTCGATGAAGCTTAAGGGCTGCTCACGGTCCAGGCGCAGCTTCACCGACTCGAAGCCCAACATGCGATTGACGCTGAAGTGACGGCCGTAATCCCTTAGGAAGTCGATATATTTCAGCTTGTCGAGCCATTCGGCGTTGTCGACCATGATGGCATCGGTCTCGCCGTCCCCGAAACTGAGGAATTGCGCGAAGACCTTGCGGATGCTGGCCTTGTTGGCCTCGATATCCTCGGTCGTCAGCAGCTTGCGGGATTCGTCCCGGCCCGAGGGATCTCCGACCTTCGATGTGCCGCCGCCGAGCAGCACGATCGGCTTGTGGCCGGCCTGCTGCAGGCGCCGCAGCATCATGATACCCAGGAGGTGGCCGACATGCAGGCTCGGTCCGGTGCAGTCGAAGCCGATATAGCCGGTCACGACCTCCTTTTGCAGCAGCTCGTCCAGCCCGCTCTCGTCGGTGCATTGGTGGATATAGCCGCGGGCTTCAAGCGTCGTTAAGAAGTCGGATTGAAAGTCGCTCATTCGTCGTAATTTTTGTCTGCAAAATTTCGTCTGTAAGGCTGCCGCATATCTGGTTTAGGAAGCGGTGCCGGAAGCGCCAAGAGCCTCTAGCAGCTTTGCCGGCAAATTGCACGGAAGGGAACGTCTATGCATGAAGGGATGACAGCCCTCGGCCTGATGAGCGGCACATCCATGGACGGGATCGACGTCGCGGTGATCTCGACCGATGGGGAGCACCTGTTCGCGCGCGGCCAGGGGCTCAGCTATCCCTATTCGGCCGAGGAGCGCGAGAGGCTGAAATCCGCCGCACAGGCCGCTTGGCGCATTTGGGGCTCAAGGTCGGGCGGGAGTCACCCCGATCCGGCCGATATGGCGTTGCTGGAGCAGGTCGAGGACGAACTCACCCGGGCCCATGCGGACGCGGTCAACCGCTTTCTCGATTCCTTCGGCATTCCCCGCAGCGAGATCAAGGTGGTCGGGTTTCACGGCCAGACCGTCTATCACGATGCCTCCCGCCGTATCACCCGCCAGCTCGGCAGCGGAGCGCTGCTCGCCAAGCTTACCGGCCTCGATGTGGTGCATCACTTCCGCGCCGCCGATATCGCCGCCGGCGGGCAGGGCGCGCCGCTGGTGCCGGCCTATCACCGCGCGCTGTCGGTGGAGGTGGGGCTCGACCGCCCCGTCGCCATCGTCAATATCGGCGGGGTGGCGAATATCACCTTCATCGGTGCCGACGGCAGCGTCGTCGCCTTCGATACCGGTCCCGGCAATGCGCTGCTCGACGATTGGGTGCAGCGCCACACCGGCGAGCCCTTCGACCGCCACGGTGCGTTGGCGCTTCGCGGCCGGGTGAACCGCGAGGTGCTGAAACGCCTCGCCGCGCATCCTTATTTCATGCGGCAGCCGCCGAAATCGCTCGATCGTTATGATTTTCCGCCGCTGGAAGAGGCCGGCCTCTCGGTGCAGGACGGGGCGGCGACGCTCACCGAATTCACCGCCCGCGAGATCGCGCAAAGCGCCCGCTTTCTGCCGCATGCCCCGAGGCTCTGGGTGCTGACCGGCGGCGGAGCGAAGAACCCCGCTCTGGTCCAGGCCATCAGCAAGAACGTCAGCGCGCCGGTGGTGCTGGCCGACGAGATCGGCCTTTCCTCGGAGCATTTGGAGGCGGAGGCCTTCGCCTTCCTCGCCGTGCGTTCGCTCCGCAAGCTGCCGCTGACCTATCCGGGCACCACAGGCGTGCGCCAGCCTTTGACCGGCGGACGCCTGATCCGGGCGCCGCGGCGTTAGCCGAAAAAAACGATTTTACGAGATCTGCTTCTCCCTCCCCCAGAAAGGGGGAGGGCCGGGGTGGGGGGCATCGCTTCGCGAAACAGAGCCCCGATTTTGCCCCCCCCTCTAGCTCCCCCCTTTTAAGGGGGAGAACCGGCCCGTATGCGGACGCAGAAAACGGACCGGCAACGAGCGGCGCTAGTCTTCCTCGGCGGGCTCCGGCGCCTTGCCGAGGCGCTTGTCGAGATAGCCGTCCACCGCTTCCATCAGCGCATCCATGCGGCCTTCGAAGAAGTGGTTCGCCTCCGGCACCACGGCGTGGTCGATGACGATGCCCTTTTGGGTCTTCAGCTTCTCCACCAGGCCGCGCACCGAATCCGTCGGCACCACGCGGTCGTTCTCGCCATTGACCATCAGCCCGGAGGACGGGCAGGGGGCGAGGAAGCTGAAATCGTAGAGATTGGCCGGCGGGGCCACCGAGATGAAGCCTTCGACCTCCGGCCGCCGCATCAGAAGCTGCATGGCGATCCAGGCGCCGAACGAGACGCCGGCAATCCAGCATGTCCGCGCATCCGGATTATAGGTCTGCAGCCAGTCCAGCGCCGTCGCCGCGTCGGCAAGCTCGCCGGGGCCGTTATCGAACAGCCCCTCGGAGCGTCCGACCCCGCGGAAATTGAACCGCAGGACGGAAAATCCCCGCCGCTGGAAGGCGTAGTAAAGGTGGTAGACCACCTGATTGTTCATCGTGCCGCCGAATTGCGGATGCGGATGCAAGATCAGCGCAACCGGCGCATTCGGGGTCTTGTCGTGGTGATAGCGGGCTTCGATCCTGCCGGCCGGGCCGCTGATATTCACCTCGGGCATGAAACACGAACCTCGTTCTGATGTTAGGTAGGTAAGGGCCGGGATTGGCGCCGCGGCCGCCTGCAGAGTTGCAACAGCGAAAAACCCGTCGGAAACGGTGCCGTAAACTTGACTCTGCCGTTCAGGAATCCTATTACGGGCGTATATTTAGAATTGTTCCAAACCGCGCCCGGAAAGATGCGCTGAAGGTGGGCGCGCATTTGTTCCACAGGCCGCGCTACATAGCATGCAGAGCGGGGTTCGGTGCAAGCGCTAAGCGACGCAG
This sequence comes from Methyloligella sp. GL2, assembly GCF_013341275.1. Classification (GTDB taxonomy): domain Bacteria; phylum Pseudomonadota; class Alphaproteobacteria; order Rhizobiales; family Methyloligellaceae; genus Methyloligella. The sequence continues at coordinate 2,176,476 of NZ_CP054476.1, read as the reverse complement.
TTCGGCCGAAAGGCTCCGGGGAGAGCATGAAAAGACGCTCCTATCTCGACTATAATGCAACTGCGCCCCTGAGGCCGGCAGCCCGCGCCGCTATGGTCGATGCGCTGGATCTGGTCGGCAATCCGTCTTCCGTTCATGGCGAGGGCCGCGAGGCGAGGGCCGCGATCGAGGCCGCCCGCGGCAAGCTGGCCCGCTTGGTCGGGGCCTCTGCCGGCGAAATCGTCTTCACCAGCGGCGGCAGCGAGGCCAATGCCATGTCGCTCGGCGCCGTCGACGGGCCGCGCTTCATCTCCGCCATCGAGCATCCCTCGGTTCTGAGCGCTGAAGATGCGGTGCTTATCCCCGTCACCAGCGAGGGAATCGTGGACGTTGCGGCGCTTGCGGAGCTTATCGAAAGCCACCACCTAGACGGGAAGGCGCCGTTCCTGGTTTCGGTGATGACCGCCAACAATGAGACCGGCGCCATTCAGCCGGTGGCGGAGATTGCCGCGCTGGTGCATGAGGCGGGCGGCCTGCTGCACACGGACGCCGTACAGTCGGCCGGAAAGCTTTCGCTTCGCTTCGACGAGACGGGCGCCGATTTGATGAGCCTGTCGGCCCATAAGATCGGCGGCCCCAAGGGCATCGGCGCCTTGGTCGTCCGTGAAGGGCTGAAGGTGAAGCCGCTGATCCGCGGCGGGGCGCAAGAGACGCGCCGCCGGGCCGGCACCGAGAATGTCGCTGGGATCGCCGGTTTCGGTGCGGCGGCGGAAGCCGCGGCTGCCGAGCTGGCCGAAGAGGACCGGATCGGCGCCCTAAAGGCAATACTTGAGCAAGAGGCGATGGCCGCGATCCCCGATGCTGTGGTAATCGCCGGCGCCGTGGACCGGCTTCCCAACACGGTGTGCATCGCCGTTCCGGGCGCCAAGGCCGAGACCCTGGTGATCGGTCTCGATCTCGCAGGTGTCGCCGTCAGCGCAGGAAGCGCCTGCTCCTCCGGCAAGGTGGAGAATTCCCATGTGCTCACCGCCATGGGGCTCGACCCGGAGGTGGCCGAAGGCGCCATTCGCGTCTCCCTCGGATGGGAGAGCGAAGAAATCGATGTGGAGAAGTTTCTTGGCGCTTGGACCGCTTTGGTGAAGCGCTTACAGCAGCAGCGGGTTGCCGCGTAACGCCAGAATAAGGCCCGAAAGGGCCAGCCGAGGGTAGGATCGATGCCAGCAGTTGACGAGACAGTCGAACGCGTTCGCGAGATCGACGTCGACAAATACAAATACGGCTTCAGCACCGATATCGAGATGGTGAAGGCCCCGCGCGGGCTTTCGGAGGAGATCGTCCGCTTCATCTCGGAGAAGAAGGGCGAGCCGGACTGGATGCTGGAGTGGCGCCTGGAGGCCTATCGCCGCTGGCTCACCATGAGCGAGCCGAGCTGGGCCAACGTCCATTATCCGAAGATCGACTTCCAGGAGCTGTATTACTACGCCGCGCCCAAGAGCATGGATAAGCCGAAGAGCCTGGACGAGGTCGATCCGGAGCTGCTGGCGACCTATGAGAAGCTGGGCATTCCGCTTTCCGAGCAGAAGATCCTGGCCGGCGTCGAGGATGCCGAGTACGAGACCGCGTCGGGCGCCCCGGGCGTCGCTGTGGACGCGGTGTTCGATTCGGTCTCCGTGGTCACCACCTTCAAGAAGGAGCTGGCCAAGGCCGGCGTCATCTTCTGCTCGATCTCCGAGGCGATCCGCGAGCATCCGGAGCTGGTGCGGAAATATCTCGGCTCCGTGGTGCCGACCTCGGACAATTTCTACGCCACGCTGAACTCGGCGGTGTTCTCCGACGGCAGCTTCGTCTACGTGCCCGAAGGGGTGCGCTGCCCGATGGAGCTCTCCACCTATTTCCGCATCAACGAGAAGCAGACCGGCCAGTTCGAGCGCACGCTGATCATCGCCGATAAGGGCGCATATGTGAGCTATCTGGAAGGCTGCACCGCGCCGATGCGCGATGAGAACCAGCTCCATGCCGCGGTGGTCGAGCTCGTCGCCTTGGACGATGCGGAGATCAAATATTCCACGGTGCAGAACTGGTATCCGGGCGATGCCGAAGGCAAGGGCGGCGTCTACAACTTCGTCACCAAGCGCGGCGATTGCCGGGGCAGGAACTCCAAGATCTCCTGGACCCAGGTCGAGACCGGCTCGGCCATCACCTGGAAATATCCGAGCTGTATTTTGCGCGGCGATAACTCGCGCGGCGAGTTCTACTCGGTCGCCATCTCGAACGGCTATCAGCAGATCGATTCCGGCACCAAGATGGTCCATCTGGGCAAGAACACCTCCAGCCGGATCATCTCCAAGGGCATCTCCGCCGGCAATTCCAACAACACCTATCGCGGCCTGGTCTCGGCGCATCGCAAGGCCACCAATGCGCGGAACTTCACCTGCTGCGATTCCCTGCTGATCGGCGACAAATGCGGCGCCCATACCGTGCCCTATCTGGAGGCCAAGAACGCGACTGCCATTTTCGAGCACGAGGCGACCACCTCGAAGATCTCCGACGACCAGATGTTCTACTGCCTGCAGCGGGGCCTGTCGGAGGAGGAGGCGGTGGCGCTGATCGTCAACGGCTTCGTGCGCGACGTGCTGCAGCATCTGCCCATGGAGTTCATGGCCGAGACCCAGCGGCTGATCGGCATCAGCCTGGAAGGGAGCGTCGGCTAATGGCGGCGGAGCTGGATGCCGATCTGGAGGCGATGTCCCGCGAGGCGCTGATCGCGGAGGTGAAGCGCCTGCGCGCCGGAATCCGCGAACACCGCGATTCCACCGGCCACGATCTTTGCTGGCATCACCCCCAGCTTTGGGGCCTGTTGCCCGATCCGCGCGAGTCCATGCCCGTGGTGCCGGAGTGGCCGGAATTCATGGCCGGCTGCATCAAGTATCGACAGTCGCTCGACCGCGAGTTGCCGGACAGGGTTCGCAAAGTCGGCGCGTACGAAGGCGAAAGCCCCGCCGAGACGGAATAGGACGGACGAGCGCCTGGCATTCCGGGCATGACGAATTGAATGAGTTTTTGAGGCGAAGAGAAAACACCAATGCTTGAGATCAAGAACCTTCACGCCCGCATCGACGACCGCGAGATCCTCAAGGGGCTGGATCTGAAGGTCCCGGCCGGCGAGGTGCACGCCATCATGGGCCCGAACGGCTCCGGCAAGTCGACGCTGGCCTATGTGCTCGCCGGCAAGGAGGAGTACGAGGTCACCGAAGGCTCGATCACCTGGAACGGCCAGAACCTGCTGGAGATGGGCCCCGACGAGCGCGCCGCCGCCGGCGTTTTCCTCGCTTTCCAATACCCGATCGAGATCCCCGGCGTCGCCACCATGACCTTCCTGCGCACGGCGGTGAATTCGGTGCGCAAGGCCCGCGGCCAAGAGGAATATTCCACGCCGGAATTCATGCGCGTGGTGCGCGAGCATGCCAAGGAGCTGAAGATCGATCCGGAGATGCTGAAACGCCCGTTGAACATGGGCTTCTCCGGCGGCGAGAAGAAGCGCAACGAGATCCTGCAGATGTCGCTGTTGGAGCCGAGCCTTTGCGTGTTGGACGAGACCGATTCCGGCCTCGATATCGACGCGCTGCGCATCGTCGCCGACGGCGTGAACCGGCTGCGTTCGCCCGACCGGTCGATGATCGTCATCACCCATTATCAGCGGCTTCTGAACTATATCGTGCCCGACCGCGTGCATGTGCTGTCGCAAGGCCAGGTGGCCCGTTCCGGCGATGCTGATCTGGCGCTGGAGCTCGAGAAAACCGGTTATGCAGAATTCCGCGGCGAGGCGGCGTGATCTGCCGCGTGAGGACGTAAAGATGGATTTGCCCGTCAAGCAGCTTCGGTCCAAGGCCGAGCAGGATCTACTCGACGTGTTCAGCGCGGTGAATGAGGCTTTGCCCGGCGCTGAGAACAAGACCGTCGCCAAGATCAGGAGCGATGCTCTGGCCGATTATGCCTCGGTGGGGCTGCCCCACCGCCGCGTCGAAGCCTGGAAATACACCGATCTGCGCTCGCAGATGCCGGAGGCCTTTCCCCTGGTGCAGGCGAGCGGCCGGGCGATCAGCGATGCGGAGATCGAGACCGCGCTGTCGCCCCGGATCGCCGGGATCGACGCTTACCGCCTGGTGGTGGCCGAGGGCGAGTTCCGCCCCGAGCTCTCCGATGTCACGGCACTGAAGGAGAAGGGCGCGGAGCTGCACTCTCTGGCCGAGACGCTGGAGCATCTGCCGGAGGAGCTGAAACCCTTGCTCGCCGAGAGCGGCTATCAGCGCTCAGGCTTCGAGGTGGCGCCCACCGCGACGAAGCAGATCCCCGACCCGATCATCGCCCTGAACAAGGCGCTGATGACCGGCGGCGTGATCTTGCGCCTGAAACAGGGCGCCGCGCTGGATAAGCCCGTGCATCTGATCAATCTGGATGGGGAAGGCGAGCCGTCTGCCTCGGTGACCCGCGCCATCGTGGTGCTGGAGAAGGGCACTAGCCTGGATCTGATCGAGAGCTATGCCAGCCTCGGCGGCCGCGGCCTGCAACGCAATGCCATGACCCAGATCGTCCTCGGGGAAAGCGCCGCCATCGAGCACAGCAAGCTGCAGCTCGAAGATGCCGAGGCCATGCATCTGGCCAATCTGATCGTCACCATGGGCGCGGAGGCCCGCTATAACGGCTTCCAGTATTCGCTCGGTGCGCGCCTCTCCCGCAACGACGTGCGGGTGCTGTTCGAAGGCGAGGGCGGCACCATGAGCTTCAATGGCGCCGCGCTGTTGAAAGACAGCCAGCATTGCGACACCACCATGGTGGTGGAGCATATGGTGCCCCATTGCACCAGCCGCGAGCTCTATAAGGCGGTGCTGGACGGCGACTCCCGCGGCGTGTTCCAGGCCAAGGTGATCGTCGCCCCCGACGCTCAGAAGACCGACGGCAAGCAGATGGGCCAGGCGCTGCTCTTGTCGCAAGGGGCGGAATTCGACACCAAGCCGGAGCTTGAGATCTTCGCCGACGACGTGGTCTGCGGCCATGGCGCCACCTCCGGCCAGATCGACGAGGATCTGCTGTTCTATCTGGAGGCGCGCGGCATTCCCGAGCCCACCGCAAGGGCGCTGCTGATCCAGGCTTTTGTCGGCGAGGCGCTGGAGCAGATCGAGGACGAGCCGGTTCGTGAAGCGCTCACCGCCGCCACTGCCGACTGGCTCGGCGTCGCGTTCGATTGAGGCTGCTATGTCCGTAATGCCCAGCCCTGCGAGCCAAACCGAGACCGGGACGGCGTTCGATGTCGAGCGCATCCGCGCCGATTTCCCGATCCTCGCCACCGAGGTGCAGGGCAAGAAGCTGGTCTATTTCGACAATGGCGCCTCGGCCCAGAAGCCGAAAGCGGTGCTGGACGCCGTCACCCGCGCCTATGGCGAGGAATACGCCAACGTCCATCGCGGGCTGCATTATTTGAGCAACCTCGCCACCGCCAATTTCGAGAAGGCGAGGGGGACGGTGCAGCGCTTCCTCAACGCGGCCCACGAGGAAGAGATCATCTTCACGGCAAATGCGACGGATTCGATGAATCTGGTCGCCTCGTCCTTCGGCGCCGAGTTCAAGGAAGGCGACGAGGTGGTGCTCTCCGTCATGGAGCATCATTCCAATATCGTCCCCTGGCATTTCCTGCGCGAGCGCCAAGGCGTGGTGCTGAAATGGGCGCCGGTGTCCGATACGGGCGAGTTCCTGCTCGATGAGTTCGAGAAGCTGATTACCCCGCGCACCAAGATGGTCGCGCTCACCCATATGTCCAACGTGCTCGGCACCGTGGTGCCGGTGAAGCAGGCTATCGATATCGCCCATGCGCACGGGGTCCCGGTGATGCTCGACGGCGCCCAGGCCGCAGTGCATCTTCCCGTCGACGTGCAGGCGCTGGATTGCGACTTCTACGCCTTCACCGGCCATAAGCTGTACGGGCCGACCGGCATCGGCGTGCTCTACGGCAAGAAACACCTCTTGGAGACCATGCGGCCCTATCGCGGCGGCGGCGAGATGATCGGCTATGTCACCGAAGACGAGGTGACCTACGCCGTGCCGCCGCATCGTTTCGAGGCCGGCACCCCGCCGATCGCCCAGGCCATCGGCCTTGGCGCCGCCATCGACTATGTCGAGGGGATCGGCCGCCAGGCCATTGCCGCCCATGAGGCGGCGTTGACCGATTACGCCATGGAAGAGCTTAGCAAGCTGAACTGGCTGCGCCTGATCGGCACCGCGCCGGGGAAGGGCGGTATCATCTCCTTCGAGATGGACGGGGCCCATGCCCACGACGTCTCCACCATCCTGGACCGCTATGGCGTGGCGGTGCGGGCCGGCACCCATTGCGCCGAGCCGCTTATGGCGCGCTTCGGTGTGACCTCGACATGCCGCGCCTCTTTCGCCATGTATAATACCCGAGCCGAGATCGACGCCTTCATCGAGGCGTTGAAGAAGACCCGGCAGATGTTCGCCTGAGGTGAGCCATGCAAGACGAACCGAACAAGACACCTGAAACCGAGACGGCCGCACCGGCCCCCGAGGCAGCGCAAGCGAGCCAGAGCGCCAGCGCCGATGTCGTCGCCAGCGGCGTCACCCATGCCCATACCGATCTGCCGCCTGAGGAGATCGAGCGGCTGAGCAACGATCTGGTGGTGGCGCTGAAGACGGTGTTCGATCCGGAAATCCCGGTCGATATCTACGAGCTCGGCCTGATCTACCGCGTCGATATCGACGAGAACCGCAATGTCGAGGCCGATATGACCCTGACCGCGCCGGGCTGCCCGGTGGCCGGCGAAATGCCGATCTGGGTGGAGAATGCCATCTCCTCCGTCCCCGGCGTCGGCGAGGTGCGGGTCAATCTGGTGTTCGATCCGCCCTGGGATATGAGCCGGATGAGCGAGGAAGCCCGCGTCGCCCTGAACATGTTTTAGGCCGCCCGCGTCGCTTGGCCCGCGCACGATCCCTTGCAGCGCGCCGTTTTAAGTCCTAACTCAGCACCATGAGCACACGACCGAGACCCAAAGTGATGACCCTGACGGATGCGGCTGCAGACCGCGTCCGCAAGCTGATGGCCGCCTCGACCAAGTCCGTCGCCGGGCTTCGCGTCGGCGTGAAGAATGGCGGCTGCGCAGGCATGGAATACACCATGGAGTATGTCGATGCGATCGACCCCATGGACGAGGTGGTCGAAGATCAGGGCGTGACCTTGGCCATAGACCCCAAAGCGGTGCTGTTTCTGCTCGGCGCGGAGATGGATTACAAGACCGACCGGCTGACCTCGGGCTTCGTGTTCAACAACCCGAACCAGACCTCCGCCTGCGGTTGCGGCGAATCCGTTATGCTGTCGCCGGCTTCGGAAGCCGCGCGCAAAGGCTTCGAGCCGACCACCCGCGCTTCCTAGGCAATACGCCTTTCCACGCGTTTTATACCCGCCATGCTGAGGCGCACGCCAAAAGCGCGCTTCGAAGCACGCGGCCCCTCCATCGAGGCGCGCAAGCGCACAGCTCAGGATGACGCTTTCGGGGGGCGTCACTGCGTGCCTTCGGCACGGCCTGCTCCCTCTCCCCGGTGGGGAGAGGGTTGGGGTGAGGGGGGAGAACCCTATCGAGATGCCGGAACCCCTCACCCGGATCGCTATTCGAGCGCCCTACCGCTTCGCTGAGGGCAGGCGATCCGACCTCTCCCTAAGGGAGAGGTGAGGCGCCGTGCATGGCATCACTTTTCAGCGTCATGCCCGGGCGTGACCCGGGCATCCACGGGCGTCGTGTACCGAGCGCGCGTCCCACTCCATTGTCATCACCGGGTCTGTCCCGGTGATCCAGTAGCGCGCGAAGTCGTTTTGGGCTGGATACCGGCTATTGCCGGTATGACGCCTTCAATTAGAGCGCCCCGCAATTCTCAGTCGTCATGCCCGCCACAAGGCCGAGCATGACTCGGACGAGGAGGCACACCTCCTCGTAAGTCTTCAATGTCGGTGAAATCGTTTGGAGCTGGGAACTATTCCGGCCGGACCGAGCGCATCATGAAGGCGGGGACGTGGTCGCCCATACCGCGCACCTTGCCGTCGTCCTTCTCGTCCTTACGGCCCTTGCCGGACGATTTGCCCGAAACCTTTGCCGCCGGCTTGCCCTTCTTGGCTTCCCGTTTCGGGGAGGGCGCATCGCCGGATTTCTTTTCCGGCTTGGGCTTGGAGTCGGGCTTGCTCTCGGATTTCGCTTCCGGTTTGGTCTCAGCCTTCGCTTCGACTTTGGCTTCCGATTTGGCGCCGTCCTTCGGCGCAGACTTCCGGCCGCCGCGCGATTTGGAGCGCGAACCCCGGCCGCGCCCACGACCCCGGCCGCTCTCGGCCTCGGCGATTTCGTCTTCGCTCAGGCCTTCGCCGTCGATCCAGGGAATATCCTGCTTCAGCATCGACTCGATGGCTTTGATCGCCTTGGCGTCTTTCGGCGTCACCAAGGTGGCGGCGAAGCCTTCTTTGCCCGCCCGGCCGGTGCGGCCGATACGGTGCACGTAATCCTCCGGATGCACCGGCACGTCGTAATTGAACACATGGCTCACATCGGGGATGTCGAGCCCGCGCGCCGCCACGTCCGAAGCGGCGAGGAAGGTGATGGTGCCGTTGCGGAAGCCTTCCAGCGTCGCGGTGCGCTGGCGCTGGTCCATATCGCCATGCAGCCCGCCGGCATTGAAGCCGTGGCGGATCAGCGAGCGCAGCAGGATGCCGACATCCTTCTTGCGATTGCAGAACACGATGGCGTTCTTCACGTCGGACGCCCGCATCAGCTCGCGCAAGGCTTCGCGCTTGGCCTTCGGCTCGTCCGGCGTTTTTGCCAGGCGCTGCACGATGGTGGAAGCGGCGGAGCTTTGCTGCGCCACCTCGACCCGGGCCGGCTGGTGCAGGAAGTTGTCGACCAGGCGCTGGATCTCCGGCGGCATGGTGGCGGAGAAGAACAGGGTCTGGCGGGTGAAGGGCAGGCGTTTGCAGATCTTCTCGATATCCGGGATGAAGCCCATATCGAGCATCCGGTCGGCTTCGTCGACCACCAGGATATCGATGCCGTTCAACAGCAGCTTGCCGCGCTCGAAATGGTCCAGCAGGCGGCCGGGCGTGGCGATCACCACATCGGCGCCACGGTCCAGCTTGCGGTCCTGCTCGTCATAGGAGACGCCGCCGATCAGCAGCGCCACGGTCAGCTTGTGATTCTTGCCCAGCACCTCGAAGGTCTCGGCCACCTGGGCGGCGAGTTCGCGTGTCGGCTCCAGAATCAGCGAACGCGGCATACGGGCCCGCGCCCGTCCGCGCTCCAGCTTGGTCAGCATCGGCAGCACGAACGAGGCCGTCTTGCCGGTACCGGTCTGGGCGATACCGAGCACGTCCTTCCCCATCATGGCGTGGGGAATGGCTTCGGCCTGGATCGGTGTGGGTTTGTCGTAGCCCGCAGCTTCGACGGCTGACAAAATCTTCGGGCTTAAGCCAAGGTCTGCAAAGCTCATACGTTAGCAAAGATGCCACGGGCGGAGCCCCGCGCCGCGGTTCTACTTTCTTGTTTGCATGCAGTTTGTGCTGCAAGGCTTTGCGCTGTTTACGAAAGTCTCGCAAAACCATAGAGCGCAAAACGATCTTCCACTCTCTCCCAGATAAGCCGGTGCGCGTTTGGACGCAAGTGACAATCGCGCACAGTCCAAAGAGAAATTAAGGAAATCTAACGCGTTTGGGCCGAATCGGGTGGGAAAGATCAGATATCCAGGTCGTCGGCGGTGGCGAACTCGGCCCGCTCCTGGATGAATTTGAAGCGCGCCTCGGCCTTATTGCCCATCAGCTGCTCCACCGTCTTGGATACGAGCTTCTCCTCATCCTCCTCCAGTTCGACCTGGAGCAGGGTACGCCGCTTCGGGTCCATGGTGGTCTCTTTCAGCTGCCGCGGCAGCATTTCGCCAAGACCTTTGAAGCGGCCGATATCGATCTTGCCCCTGCCGGTGAACTCGCTCTCCATCAGCTCGTCCTTATGGGCATCGTCCCGCGCATAGAGCGTTTTGGCGCCCTGGCTGATGCGATAGAGCGGCGGCACGGCAAGGAAGAGATGCCCGCTTTCGATCAGCGCCCGCATCTCTCGGTAGAAGAAGGTGATCAGAAGCGCTGCGATATGGGCGCCGTCTACGTCGGCGTCGGTCATGATCACCACCCGCTCGTAGCGAAGGTCGCTTTCCCGGAAGCGGCTGCCGGTGCCACAGCCCAGCGCCTGCACCAGATCGGAGATCAGCTGATTGTCGGCGAGCTTGGAGGAGCTGGCGGAGGCGACGTTCAGGATCTTGCCGCGCAAGGGGAGCACGGCTTGCGTCGCCCGGTCCCGCGCCTGCTTGGCCGAGCCGCCGGCGGAATCGCCCTCGACCAGGAAGATTTCGGTGCCCTTCGAGCCCTTGGAGGAGCAATCGGCCAGCTTGCCGGGAAGCCTTAAGCGCCGCGTGGCGCTCTGGCGGCTGACTTCCTTCTCCTTGCGGCGGCGCAGCCGCTCGTCGGAACGCTCCACCACCCAATCTAGCAGCTGGCTGGCGCGGGCCGGATTGCCGGTCAGCCAGTGATCGAACGCATCGCGCACCGTGCCTTCGACGACGCGGGCAGCCTCCTGCGTGGAGAGCTTCTCCTTGGTCTGGCCCTGGAATTCCGGCTCGCGGATGAACACTGAGAGCATGGCGCCGGCGCTGATCAAGACGTCATCGGCGGTGATCTGTGCGGTGCGCTTATGCCCGGCCATCTCGCCATAGGCGCGCAGGCCCTTGAGCAGGGCGGCCCGGAGGCCGTTCTCGTGGGTGCCGCCGTCGGGGGTCGGCACGGTGTTGCAGTAGGAGTTGAGGAAGCCGTCGGCGGATGCGATCCAGCTGATCGCCCATTCCACCGTGCCGTGGCCCTTGGCCTTCTCCACGCGCCCGCTGAACAGGTCTTTCACCACCCGCTCTTCGCCCTCGATGCGGCTTTCCAGAAAATCCTTCAGTCCGCCGGGGAAGTGGAACACCGCTTTTTGCGGCGTCTTCGAATCGGTCTCCAGTAGCTCCGGGGCGCAGGACCATTCGATCTTCACCCCGCCGAACAGATAGGCCTTGGAGCGGGCCATGCGGAACAGCCGCGCCGGCTCGAAGGCGGCGCTTTGCCCGAAGATCTGCGCATCCGGCTTGAAGCGCACCTTGGTGCCGCGCCGGTTCTTCACCGCGCCGAGCTTCTCCAGCCCGCTTTGCGGTAGGCCGCGGGAATAGCTCTGACGATAGAGCTGCTGCCCGCGGGCGACCTCGACCTCCAGATCTTCGGAGAGGGCGTTCACCACCGAGACGCCGACGCCATGCAGGCCGCCGCTGGTCTCATAGGCCTTGGAGTCGAACTTGCCGCCCGCATGCAGCGTCGTCATGATGATCTCGAGCGCCGACTTGCTCTTGAATTTCGGATGCGGGTCGACGGGGATGCCGCGGCCGTTATCGGCAACGCTCAGCGAGCCGTCGGCCAGAAGCTCCACCTCGATGCGGCTGGCATGGCCTGCCACCGCCTCGTCCATGGAATTGTCCAGCACCTCGGCGAAGAGATGGTGCAGGGCAGTGGCGTCGGTACCGCCGATATACATGCCCGGCCGGCGCCGGACCGGCTCCAGCCCCTCCAGAACCTCGATATCCGCGGCGCTGTAGGCCTCCTCCGCCGATTGCACCCGCGGCGCGGCCGCGGCCTTCGCCGGCGCAGATTTGGCCGCAGTCGCCTTGGAAGGCGCGGATTTGCTCTTGCGCGGCGCTTTGTCCGCGCCGTCGTCGATCTTGGCGAAAAGGTCGCGAGATGAAGCCATATACGGGACGTTTCGGAGTTGGGTTTTGGCGGGAGGGGGACGAGAATCAGTCCGCTCCCGTGCATCGTCTCTGGTTACACGGGCCCATGGCTTTTTCAAGAGCGCCCCGCGCCGCGGGCGAGGGCGCTATGCTCTGCGTCATGCCCGGGCGTGGCCCGGGCATCCAGGGCGGCTGGCACGCGGCATGTGGCTCTGGATTGCCACCCGGGTTCGGCTTCGCCGACCCGGGTACAGGCTAAAGTCAAGCCCGGCAATGACGAGGAATGAAGGCACGGCCTCCTCCCTCTCCCCGGTGGGGAGAGGGTTGGGGTGAGGGGGTTGAGGCTGAAGCTCAGAGCGCGTCACACATGCATCCGTCATCACCGGGCTTGTCCCGGTGATCCATGAACACCCGCGTTTCATTTATGGGCACAGTGATCATGGATGCCCGGCACAAGGCCGGGCATGACGCCGAATATTGGTCTCGCCCGTTCAGGCGATCTTGCCGCCGCCCTTCTTGGTGATCGCAACCACCGAAGGCCGCGGCGGCATGGCGGGATCAAAATCCGGCCAGCGGGTGGCCGGGTCCTCGAAGGTCGAGGCCCGCTCGAAGCCCGGATACTTGTCCGTCCCATCGGTGCCCGGATGCTGCACGGCGACGAACGCTGTTTCCTGATCCGGGGCGAAGCAGGGGCCGCACATCTCAGCCCCCACGGGGCAACGGAAGAAAAGCTTCGCGGTGCTGCGGCCGTCGCCCTCCGTCTCCATCGCGTAGAGCCCGTCCGCCTTGCCGGTGCGGTCCCAATATTCGCCCTGGTCGGTGGCGACCCACAGCCGGCCCTCGCTATCCACCGCCGCATTGTCGGGGCAGGCGAACCAGCCGGACTCGGAAGTGTCCGGATTCCACACCGCGCCGATGCCGGCGACGCTGGGGTCGCCGCATTGCACCAGCATGTCCCAGGCGTAATGCGCCGCGGCGTGGTCGCCGTCCGGCGGCGTCATCTCGATAATATGGCCGAAGGCATTGTCGCCGCGCGGATTGGCGGTGTCGGTGTCGTCGGCCTCGCGCTTGGTATTGTTGGTGAGCATGAGATAGACGCGGCCGTTTTCGAGATTCGGCTGGATATCCTCGGGGCGGTCCATGCGGGTGGCGCCCAGCTTATCGGCGGCGAGCCGCGCATTGATCACCACATCGGCCTGGGAAGCGAAGCCGTTCTCTGGCGTCAGCCCGTTCTCGCCGAACACCAGCGGCAGCCAATCCACCGAGCCGTCATCGTTGAAGCGGGCCGCAGACAGGGTGCCTTCCGAAAGCAGCCACATATTCGCAGCCCGGTCGTCCGGGTCGTACGTGCCCTTGCTGACGAAGCGGTAGACATAGTCGAACTTCCCGTCGTCGCCGCAATAGACCACGGCGCGCCCGTCTTTGTTGAGCAGGCATTCGGCGCCCTCATGGCGATAGCGGCCAAGCGCGGTGTGCTTCACCGGCGTGGAGGCGGGATCGAACGGATCGATCTCGCAGACCCAGCCGAAGCGGTTCGCCTCGTTCGGTTCCCTGTCGACATTGAAGCGGTCGTAATACCGGCCCCAGGCATACCAGAGCGCCGGCACGCCATAGCGCGCATAGCTTTCCGCCTGATCGCCGCCAAGCCCCTCCGCCGGGGTGCAGGCACCGTCATGATCTTCGGTCCAGAAATAGCCGTGGAAATTCTCTTCCGAGGCGAGATAGGTACCCCACGGCGTGACGCCGCCGGCGCAATTGTTCAGCGTGCCGGTGATGGTCTGGCCGTCCGGATCGTCCTTCGTATGAAGCCGCGCATGGCCCGCCGCCGGCCCGTCCACCGACATTTTCGTCAGCGACGAGATGCGGCGGTTATAGGGGCTGTCGAGCCGGACCTTCCAGAGATCGTCCTGCTTGGCGATCTCCACGATGCTGACGCCATGGGCCGCCATCTCGATATCGACCAGCTCCTTGGTCATGCCGCTGAAGCAGGCTTCCTTGTCCTGCCGCCCTAGCCCCGGAAACATCACCTCTTCATTGGTGTATTCGTGATTGACGCAGAGCAGGGCCTGGCTGCCGTCCTCGTTCAGCGGGATGAAGCCGATATAGTCGTTGTTGTAGCCGAACTGCTTCAGCTGCGCCGCGGGGCTCTGATTGTTGGGATCGAAAGGCGGCGAATCCGGAAATAGCGGATCGCCCCAGCGCAACAGGATCTGCGCCTCGTAGCCGTCCGCCACGTGATGGGTCTCGTCGATCCCCGCCGCCACCTCGTCGAAATCGAAGCGGCTTTCGGGTGCCTGTTTCGCCGCCGCAGTGTCTGCACCGAGCGCCCCGGATCCGAACAGCGCCGCCGCGGCGGCGACCCCTAAGCTGCCGCGGATCACATCGCGGCGGCTATAGCGCCGATACACCACCTCGCCGATGGTCGGGGCGTCTTTCGGGCTCAGCGGGATATCGTCATGCGCCTCGAAGGCTTCGGAGCGGTTGCAGTAAAACGGGCTCTTGGCCATATCTGTTGAAACCGTGCAATGGGAGTAGGGGCGCGAAATCTAGTCCCAGCGCATTGCACATTTTTGAATGTCGAAGAGCGTCACGGAGGAGACATGGCCGCAGAGACACCGCTATGCGATTTTGGCTGGAAGGCACCGGATTTCGAGCTGCCCGGCGTCGACGGCAAGACTTACAGCCTAGGCGATGTGAAGGGGCCGAACGGTCTTCTTGTGATGTTCATCTGCAATCACTGCCCCTATGTGAAGGCGGTGGCGGACCGCATCGTGCGCGACGTGGAGGCCTTGAAGCCCTACGGCATCGGCGCCGTTGCCATCTCCGCCAACGACGCGGAGCATTATCCGGAAGACTCCTTCGACAACATGAAGGCTTTCGCCGCTGAGAACGGCTTCACCTTCCCCTATCTCTATGACGAGACCCAGCAGGTGGCCCGCGCCTATGACGCGGTCTGCACGCCGGACTTCTTCGGCTTCAACAAGGATCTCGGCCTGCAATATCGCGGGCGGCTGGATGAGAGCGGCAAGGCACCGGCAGGCCCGGACGTCCGCCGCGATCTGTTCGAGGCGATGAAGCAGGTCGCTGAGACCGGGGAGGGGCCGAAACAGCAGACCGCCTCCATTGGCTGCTCGATCAAGTGGAAGGCGGCTTAGGCTGGCCCCATAATCCCACTCGTCATTGCCGGGCTTGACCCGGCAATCCAGAGACGCCCGCTCTGAGTTGGCTGCTCTGGATGCCCGGCTCAAGGCCGGGCATGACGAGGTGAAGGAGCGTCGCCTCCACAACCCAGCCGTCTCAAAAAGGCGAGCCGCTTAACGCGCCGCTAAGCCTACTCTTTTCCGTTTCCTTTACGGCGTCCCTCTAAAATTTGTCTCAAATTAAGGGGGAAGACGCGAGCGATGCTGTTTCGCTACGCCATACTGGTCGCCATGGTGCTGGGATCGCTCTATGGGGTCCTGATCACCGGGGCGAGTACCGGCCAGGTGCTGCTCGTCGATGCGGGCATGAGCGCCGCTGCGCCCGAATACAGCCTGTGGGCGCTCGCCGGCATCGTCGCCTTCTCGGCCGTCTCCCTGTTCCGATTCATGATTTTCGGCATGCCGTCGATGCTGACGGAGTGGTGCACCGACAACCGCGAATGGTTGGGGTGGGCGCTGCTCGGCGTGCTGGTGATCATCGTCTTCTACTGGCTGTAGGAGGCGAAGAGCTTTCGAGTTTGGGGGAGCCCGGCCGCAACTCTTGAGATTAGGCCCCGTGTTCGACGGGGGATGCGGAAAACGGCCTTGAAAGGGCAGGTCGGGCTAAAAAAGGGGCGGCTGTCATAGCGCAGACAGCCGCCCCAATTTTTTGCTCCGGCGGCGAGGCCGCCGAAGCGATAGCTCAGTTCGCGACTACCAGCTGTAGTACATCTCGAACTCGATCGGATGCGGCATCAGGCGCAGCTTGTCGACCTCTTCGGCCTTCAGCTCCAGATAGCCGTCGATCGCATCGTCGGTGAACACGCCGCCCTTCTTCAGGAACTCGCGGTCCGAATCCAGCGCCTCGCAGGCCTCGGCCAGCGAACCGCAGACCGTCGGGATGCCGGCCAGCTCTTCCGGCGGCAGGTCGTAGAGGTTCTTATCCATCGCCTCGCCCGGATCGATCTTGTTCTCGATGCCGTCGAGACCGGCCATCAGCATGGCGGCGAAGGCCAGATACGGATTGGCCATGGCATCGGGGAAGCGGATCTCAATGCGCTTCGACTTCGGACCGGACCCGAGCGGGATACGGCAGGAGGCCGAACGGTTGCGCGAGGAGTAGGCCAGCAGCACCGGCGCCTCGTAACCCGGCACCAGACGCTTGTAGGAGTTGGTGGACGGGTTGGTGAAGACGTTCAGCGTCTTGGCGTGCTTCAGGATGCCGCCGATATACCAAAGCGCGGTATCGGACAGGTCGGCATATTTGTCGCCGGCGAAGGTCGGTTGGCCGTCCTTCCAGATCGACTGGTGTGTGTGCATGCCCGAGCCGTTATCGCCGAACACCGGCTTCGGCATGAAGGTCGCCGTCTTGCCGTAGGCCTGGGCCACCATGTGCACAGCGTACTTGTAGAGCTGCACGTGGTCGGCGGTCTTGACCAGCGGACCGAACTTGATGCCGGCCTCGTGCTGGGCGGCGGCCACCTCGTGGTGATGCTTTTCCACGGTGACGCCCATCTCGGACATCACGCTCAGCATCTCGCCGCGCAGGTCCTGAGCCGAATCGATCGGCGGAACCGGGAAATAGCCGCCCTTGGTGCGCGGACGGTGGGCCAGGTTCCCCATATCGTATTCGGTGCCCATGTTGGAGGGCAGCTCAACCGAGTCGAGCTTGTACATGCAGTAATACGGATCGGCGACGAAGCGCACGTCGTCGAAGACGAAGAACTCCGGCTCCGGACCGAACACCGCGGTGTCGCCGACACCGGTCTGCTTCAGGTAGTTCATCGCCTTGTTGGCGATGCCGCGCGGATCGCGCTCATAGGGTTCGTCGGTGAGGGGCTCCAGCACGTCGCAGATCACCGCAAGGGTGCTCTGAGCGAAGAACGGATCGACGAAGGCGCTGTCGCAATCCGGCATCAGCTTCATGTCGGATTTGTCGATGCTCTTCCAGCCGGCGATGGAGGAGCCGTCGAACATGACGCCCTCGGCGAAGGCTTCCGCATCCATCACGCTGGCGTCCATCGTCACGTGCTGCATCTTGCCGCGCGGATCGGTAAAGCGGACGTCGACGAACTTGATGTCCTCGTCCTTGATTTTTTTCACTAAGCTTTCAGCGTCTGCCATGTTTCTCCCCTGTAGGTTTGGCAATGCAGGACAAGCCGCTTAGTCCCGACCCACGGCAAAACGATGACTAATCCCGTCGTTCCAGCCAGCGTGCGTCAATTGGCTAAATGGCTTCGGATCCTGTCTCGCCGGTGCGAATACGCACCGCCTCCTCAACGGCCGATACGAAGATCTTGCCGTCGCCGATGCGGCCGGTCTTGGCCGAGGCGGAAATTGCCTCGATGGCCTTCTCGACCATACCGTCGTCGACTACGAGTTCTAATTTCACTTTGGGGAGAAAATCCACCACATATTCGGCCCCCCGATAGAGTTCGGTATGACCTTTCTGGCGTCCGAAACCCTTCGCTTCGGTGACGGTGATACCCTGCAGGCCGATTTCCTGCAGTGCTTCCTTCACTTCATCCAACTTGAAGGGTTTGATGATAGCTTCAACTTTTTTCATCCCGGTGGGCACCTCTCCCGTTAAACGGATATGGGCGGTTGACAACACGCTCCGCCCTTTGAAGTCATTAAGGCACAGGTCTAAGCATGCCCTGTGCCAATCTCGATGCGACGCATTATCCGTTGTGGTTCAAAGGGGTAGCTAAAACCGCCCAAATTTTTGGCGGAGTCAAGTGGGCGGACTGCACATGAAAACATCAAACTGCTTAAGAACTAATCACAACGGAGACGGAAAATTATGCTGGAACTCCTGACCTCCGCCGAGATGGGCAATGCGGACCGGTTGACCATCGAAGCCGGCACGCCGGGCTTGTCGCTGATGGAGCGGGCGGGCGACGCCATCGCGACCGAAGTCGCCGAGCGGTTTCCCGACGCCGTCAAGGTCAGCATCTTGTGCGGGCCGGGCAATAATGGCGGGGACGGCTTTGTCGCCGCCAGGCTTCTGGCCGGTCAGGGCTATACCGTGCGCGTGGGGCTGCTGGGCGATGCCGGCAAGTTGCCGGCGGACGCGGCGGCCAATGCGAAAGCCTGGGAGGGCACGATCGAGCCGCTTTCGGCCGATCTCCTGGACGGCGCCGAAATCCTAATCGACGGTATTTTCGGGGCAGGGCTCGCCCGGCCGATCGAAGGCGCGCTGGCCGAGTTGGTCGCGGCGGTCAATGCCAGCAGACTGCCGGTGATCGCCATCGACGTGCCGAGCGGCATTGACGGCAGCACCGGCAAGGTGCGGGGGATCGCGGTTCAGGCGATCGCCAGCGTGACCTTCTTCCGGCTCAAGCCCGGCCATGTGCTGTTGCCGGGCCGGCTTTGCTGTGGCGACGTTACCCTGGCGCAGATCGGCATTGATGGCGATGTGCTGCAGACCATCGACCCGGACGCCTTTCTCGATGAGCCGGCGCTTTGGCTCGACGCGTTTCCCTGGCCCCAGCCCGACGGTCACAAATATTCCCGCGGTCATCTTCTCGTGGTCTCCGGCCGGGAAGACGCTACCGGCGCGGCGCGGCTCGCCGCCCGCGGCGGGCTTCGCATCGGGGTAGGGCTGGTGACGGTCGCCTCGCCCCGCGATGCGCTTCCCGTGAATGCCGCCCAGCTCACCGCCATCATGGTGCGGCCCGCCGATACCGCCGACGAGTTGGCCGAGCTTCTGGCCGATACCCGCAAGAATACCGTGGTGCTCGGCCCGGGCCTTGGCGTCGGACGGCGCACCCGCAATCTGGTGGCAGCGTCGCTCGCCAGCCCGGCCGCCGTGGTGATCGATGCCGACGGCATCTCCTCCTTCGCCGAGGTGCCGGAAACGCTGTTTGGCGAGATCAAGGGCCGCGAGGCGCCCGTGGTGCTTACCCCGCATGAGGGCGAGTTCGCCCGGCTGTTCCCCGATATCGCCGGCGAGAAGACTGAGCCGGAGGTCTCCAAGCTGGAGCGGGCGCGCCAGGCGGCCAGCCTCTCCGGCGCCATCGTCGTTCTGAAAGGCTCCGATACGGTGATTGCGGCGCCGGACGGCCGGGCGGCGGTCAACGCCACATCCTCGCCCTGGCTCGCCACCGCCGGCACGGGCGACGTGCTCTCCGGCATGATCGGCGGATTGCTGGCCCAGCATATGTCCGGTTTCGAGGCGGCCTGCGCGGCGGTCTGGTTCCACGGCGCGGCGGCCGAAGCGTTTGGTCCTGGCTTGATCTCCGAAGACGTGCCAGAGATGATTCCGAAAGTGCTTCGCGAGCTGCAGCAGCTTGTCTAGCAAGCTGCGATCGATCACGGGAGGAGAGGCGCCGCCGATAGGGGGTGGTGCATTCGGATTAAGGCCATGCTCCGCGGACTGACCTGCAAAGCCCTTGGCACCGCTTGCCTCGCCGGCCTTCTGGCTCTGGCGCTTTGTCCTGTGCCGCAAGCCGTAGCCAAGGAGGACGTCACCTTGCTGCGGGCGCGCGAGGGTGCCGCGGCGCTGCTGCGCGGCCAGTATGAGAAGGCGATCGGAATCCTCGACCGGGCCTTGAGCGAGCCGGAGATCGCCGACTTCGTGAAGGCCAGCATCTATAGCGACCGCGGCATCGCCAAATGGCGCCTGAAGCGGACCAAGGAGGCGATCGACGATTTCAACCAATCCATCGCCATCTCGCCGGAAAACGCCACCGTCTACAACAATCGCGGCAATGCGCTGCTCGATCTCGGCCATCCGGAAGAGGCGGTGAAGGATTTCGACCGCGCCATCGCGCTCTCGCCCAATTACGGCGTCGCCTATAACAATCGCGGCAATGCCCATGAGGCGCTCGGCGAGCACGATGCTGCCTTCCAGGACTTCCGCAAGGCCGTCGAGCTGATGCCGAACAGCGCCGTGGTGCTGAACGGCCGCGGCAAATCCCATGCCGAGCTGAAGCGCTATCATGCGGGTATCCGCGACTATAGCCGGGCGCTGCAGCTCGATCCGCGCTGTGCGCCTTGCTACACCAACCGGGGCGAGGCTTACCTCGCTATCGGCAAATACAAGGAAGCGGCGGCCGACTTCAGCCAAAGCCTCAGCATCAAGCCGGACAATCCCGATCTGCTGCTTTCCCGGGCCAAGGCCTATAACGGGGCCAACAATTACCGCGCAGCCGAGACCGATCTCGACAAGCTCATCGAACTGGAGCCCGACCGGGTCGCCGCCTATATGGAGCGCGGCAAGGTGCGCACCGCCAGTTACCGCAAGGAAGAAGACGCGATCGAGGATCTGACCCACGCCATCGCCCTTGCGCCGACGGCGGAGGCCTATGCCTTGCGGGCCGAAGCGAAGCTGAAGGCAGAGCGCCCTAACCAAGCCCTGACCGACGCGCTGGAAGCCGTCTCGCTGGCGCCCGACGATGCCTTCGCCTCCCGGATGCGCGGCGATGTCTACCGGGCGCTGGAGCGCGACAACGATGCCATCGACGCCTACCGTGCCGCTCTAAAGCACGATCCTTTCGACGAGGATGCCCGCGAGGCGCTGCTGGCTATGGATCAGGAGGTGCCGCCCGCCGAAGGCACCCCGCTGGGACCGCCGGTCTCCGGCTGGGTGATCAAGGAGCTGGAGCCGAGCCGCTACGTGGCGGTGAACGACGAGTATCCGGCGGTTCGCGCCGAGATCGAGATGTTCGGATCGGGCAAGCCGAAGATCCTGCAATGGTCGCTTCTGGAAAGCGGCCTGAAGGGCATCGGCCTGTTGCGCTACTATGCCGGCAGCTTCTCAAGTGGCAGCGACAGCGACCTGGTCTATGTCGCCATCGTCGATCTTTGGGCCAAGAAGGTGGTGGCGGTAGAGCCCTATAGTTGGGGCTCCAACAGTGCCGATTGGACTTGGGCGCCGTATTCGGTGGCGGTGACCGATCCGGCAGGCAATACCAACGAAGTTCAGCTTCGGCGCCCGCGCCCGGCGGTGTCGCAAACCGCGCGCGAGTATGAACGCCCGCGACAGCGGCGGCGCCGGAGCGGCGGAGGTGGCGGCTTGTTCGATTGGCTGCTTCGCTAGCCGCACCGTCTGGCAAGCGATGCCGGTCTGGCATACTGTCCGTCCCAATTGATCAGCTTTTTGAGATTCAGACATCGATGACGAAATTTCTTGCCAGCGTGCGCAACGCCGATGAGGCCGAAACCGCTCTTCAGGCGGGCGCCGATATCATCGATCTGAAGGAGCCGGACGGGGGGGCGCTTGGTGCCGTTTCCCCGAAAACTGCCGCGGTGGTGGTCGCGCAGATCGGCGGCCGGGCCAAGGTCAGCGCCACCATCGGCGATCTCCCTATGGTGCCTGAGAGCGTGCAGGCGGCAATCGAGACGACGGCGAAGACCGGCGCCGATTACGTCAAGTTCGGCGTCTTCCCGGGCCCCGGAGCGGAAGCATGTCTCGGCGCGCTCGTGCCGCCTGCGGGCGGGGCGGGGCTCGTCGCTGTGCTGTTCGCCGACGATCTTCCCAAATTCGAATATCTGCCGATCCTGAAGAATATCGGCGTGGCCGGCGTGATGCTGGATACGCGGCGAAAGGGGCACGGCTCGCTGCTCGACCACCTGCATCTTGCATCGCTCCGCCGCTTCGTTGAGACGGTGCAGCAGGAGGGGGTGATGGCTGGTCTTGCCGGGTCGCTGAAACCGCACCATCTGCAATATCTCTTGCCGCTGCAGCCCGATCTCCTCGGCTTCCGCGGCGCACTTTGCGATGGCGAAACCCGAAACAATGCGATGGATGCGGCGCGCTGCGCCAAGATCCGCGCGCTGATCCCGCAAGAGGTGCGGCAGGAACCGCTAACCCAATCGCCATTGCCGGACGGCGGGGCGGCCCCGATATGCTAGAGAGAAGGCGCTTTTCATTAGGAGCGAATGTTTTGAATGCAGCTGTTGTGCGTAGTGAGTGCGGTTGAATGAACGACGTTGCCGATAAGACGATGCCCCGCAAGGGCAAGCAGGAGAATGCAGGCGGCAGCGCGGGCGTCGAGGCGCCGCGGCGCGACGTCATCTTCGTGCGCGACTACGTGCTGGATTGCGAGATCGGCGTCTATACCAACGAGAAGGGCGTCACCCAGCGGGTGCGCATCTCGGTGGATGTCGAGATCGATGCCACCGACGAGGCGCTGAACGACGATATCGCCCATACCTTCGATTACGACGTGATCATAAACGGCGTGCGCGATGTGGCGCTGAACGGCCATATCAATCTCACCGAGACCATCGCCGAGGAGATCGCCGCTCATTGCCTGGCCCATCCGCGCGCGCATCTGGTGAAGGTGAAGGTGGAGAAGCTGGACAAGGCGCCGGGATCCGTGGGCGTGGAGATCGTACGCCAGCGGGTCGGCAGCTGATGGCAGAAACCGGCCTCAAGCGGCAGGACGCGATCGCGCCCGATGGCGGCGAGATGATCCGCCCGGTGGTCGTCAAGCTTGGCGGTAGCGTCGTCCGCTCGCCTTACTTGCAAGACTGGCTGAATGCCGTCGCCACCGCCGCGCGCCCCATCGTGGTGGTGCCGGGGGGTGGGGCACTTGCCGACGAAGTGCGCGACTGCCAAACCTCGCTCGGCTTCGACGATCTCGCCGCCCATCGCATGGCGCTTCTGGCCATGGATCAGCTTGCCTGGGCGGTGGCGGGGCTGCGTCCCGATTTCGAGGTCGGCGACAGCGAGCAGGCCTTGCTGCAGAGCTTGGGCCAAAACCGCATCGCCGTCTGGGCGCCGTTTGCCCATATCGGCAAGCGCAGCGATATCGCCCCCTCCTGGGCCATCACTTCCGACAGCCTGGCGCTGTGGCTTGCTGGCCAGCTCGGCGCTGAGTGCTGCTATATGATCAAGCAAGTGCCGCGGACCGGCAGTGCGGTGAGCGCTGCGATGCTGGCGGCGGATGGCGTGGTCGACGAGGCCTTCCCGGAGATGCTGGGCGGCACGGCGGTGCCGGCCTATCTGCTCGGTCCCGAGGACCGGGCCGTCTTTGGCGCCGCGCTTGCCCGTTCGGCGACCTGCGGCACGCGGATCGCGGCCTAAACCTTCGCGCACCGGCCTGTTGCGGGGTAAAACCTCCCGCAAGGCGGAACTGGTGCCTTTTACGTGGTGGATGACGTCATTCTTTTCCTGACCGGACATATCGCCAAGCCGCGGCTGGAATCGGTGCTCGCCGGCATGGAGCCCGATTTCGACTACGAGGTGTTCGATATCGGGGTGAAAGTCGCCGCGCTGATGACCGAGGAGATCATCGCCCGCCGCCTGCCGACGCCGATCACCGCCGACAAGGTGATGGTGCCCGGCCGCTGCCGCGCCGATCTCGACGCGCTGAGCCAACGCTTTGGCGTGCCGTTCCTGCGCGGGCCCGACGAGCTGAAGGATCTGCCGAGCTATTTCGGTCGTGCCAAGCGCCAGGCCGATATGAGCAAATACGACCTCAAAATCTTCGCCGAGATCGTCGATGCCTCCGACCTCACCATCGAGGCGCTGCTCCGCCGGGCCACGACGCTCGCCAAGGGCGGGGCCGATGTGATCGATCTCGGCTGCCTGCCCGATACGCCGTTTCCCCATCTCGCCGACGCCATCCATGCGCTGCAGGCGGAAGGGATGAAGGTCAGCGTGGATTCGGCGAACCCCGAAGAACTGCTGCGCGGCGGCAAGGCCGGCGCCGACTTCCTGCTCAGTCTCAACGAGGAGACGCTGCATATCGCCGACGAAGTCTCCTCGGTCCCGGTGCTGATCCCCAAGGATCACGGCGATCTGCAATCGCTGTATCGCGCCATGGACGCCATGGAGAAGAAGGGGCTGCCCTATATGGCGGACCCGGTGCTCGATCCGATCAATTTCGGCTTCATGACCTCGCTGGAGCGCTATGCGCAAACCCGCCGCGACTATCCGGAATGCGAGATCCTGATGGGCACCGGCAATCTCACCGAGCTGACGGATGCCGATTCCGGTGGCGTCACCGCCATGCTGATGGGGATTTGCGCCGAGCTCGCCATCCGCAATGTGCTGGTGGTGCATGTCAGCCCCCATACGCGGCGCACCGTGGAGGAGCACGATCTCGCCCGCCGCATCATGTATGCCGCCCGCGCCGAGCACGATCTACCCAAGGATTACGACGACGGGCTGATGGGGCTGCACGACCGGCGCCCCTTCGTGCAGACCCCGGAGGAGATCGCCGAGATCGCCGCCGAGGTGCGCGACAAGAATTTCCGTATCGAGGTCGCCGAGGATGGGGTGCATATCTACAACCGCGATATGCACGAGGTCGCCCAGGATGTGTTCGATCTCTTCCCGAAGCTCGGCGTCGATACCGATGGCGCCCACGCCTTCTATCTCGCCGCTGAGCTGGCCAAGGCGGAGATCGCCTGGCGTCTCGGCAAGCGCTACGCCCAGGACGAGCCGCTGGGCTTCGGCGTTGCTGTGGAGCGGCCTGAGGAAGATCGCACAAGGCTGAAACAGGCCGGCCACACCCTGATCACCAAGAAGCAGGAGGCGACCGCCAAGCGTACCGATAAGGGCACCGGCAAGACCTCCAAATCTTCCAAGGAGCCGGCGAGCTGATATGCCGATGATCCGCGAGACCATCCTCACCACCATGAATGCGGAAGGGAAGCTGCATGTCACGCCGCTCGGTATCACCGCCGAGGAGGACGGCTGGAGCATTGCGCCGTTCTACCCCTCGACCACGCTGGAAAATCTCCGCGCGGTGCCTTACGCCGTCGCCAATTTCACCGACGATGCGCTGATCTTCGCCGCCTGCCTCACCGGCAATAAGGACTGGCCGACCGTGCCGGCCGAAGAGATCCCCGGTGCGCGCCTGGCCAAGACGTTGGCCCATGCCGAGCTTGCGGTGGAGCGGATCGAGGAGGACGAGCTTCGTCCGCGCTTCTTCTGCCGCGTGGTGCGCGTGGTCAATCACGCCCCGTTCTTCGGCATGAACCGCGCCAAATCCGCCGTCATCGAAGCGGCGATTTTGGCCAGCCGTCTGACCATGCTGCCGCGCGAAAAGGTGGAGCAGGAGATTGCCTATCTCACCATCGCCATCGAGAAGACCGCCGGCCCACGCGAGCGCGAGGCCTGGGATTTACTGATGGCGAAGATCGACGCGTTTTACGTCGCCGTGGAATAGGGGAAACTTCTACCGCGTCATTGCCGGGTATCGCGCTCAAGCAGCGCGAAGCGCGGTAGCGCATAGGAAATAGCCCGGCAATCCAGAGCTACGCACTCTGAGTCCTCCAGCCCCTGGATGCCCGGGTCTTCGCCCGGGCATGACGCTGTACAATCCAGCTAAGGCGTTGGGCTGAGATCCGGGTCGTGATAGCGGGCGTCCAGGCATTGGGTTCCGTCCCAAAAGTGATACTCGCCGCACGAGGTCGGGCGCTCCGCTGCCGGCGCTACCATCGCCGGTTCTCGCACGACGATGGGCGGAACGGGCGGAA
Organism: Methyloligella sp. GL2; assembly: GCF_013341275.1. GTDB lineage: Bacteria > Pseudomonadota > Alphaproteobacteria > Rhizobiales > Methyloligellaceae > Methyloligella. Next base: position 2,151,043 of record NZ_CP054476.1, on the reverse strand, counting down.
TCACCGTGAAGCCTTTGCGCTCCAAGCGCCGGATTTGCCGGGTGGTGCTGTCGACTTGGATCAGGAGATCGGGGCTTTGCCCCCAACCGCCCAACGCTTGTCCCGGCGCGGCCATTGCAGGCCCGACGCCGAGAACAAGCAGACCGCCCACAGCAAAAGCGGTCCCAATGAAGAATCGGCCCATCTGTCACTCCAACGACTTAACAACAGCCACGACAGAAGGCCTTAGCCCTTCCGTGGGCGTTTCCTCGTCAGAGACAACTTTCGGGCAGCGGATTGGTTGCAGAGGATTTTTCGGCGAGCAGCGCCATCGCCACGGCGGGGGCGTAATCGGCGGCTTTTCCGCGTAAATCCGCCGGTGCACCGGCCAATGCGCCGAAATCGCGATACGGGCGCTGCAGCCGTTTTGCTACCGCTTCGGCCACGAACCGGCCGCATCCGGCGCCGATCACCGGGGCGTCCGGGGGAATGCCGTCGCGGTCGATCAGCGCGAAGGCCGCGTTGACGAAATCCTCGCACTGACAGGCGGCGAACCACTCGGCCAGAGCCACCCATTCGGCATAGGTGGCATCTTCCAGATCCCGACCCAGCATGCGGGCAAGGCGGGCGGCGCTTTCCGGGCCGCTCTTGCCGCGCGAATCCGCCGTCGGATAGGGATCGGCATCGCCGGGCAGGGCGCCCGTCAGCCGGTAGATATCGGCGAGGGTGGCGAATTTCTCCGCCGCGACGCCTTGCATGCGGCCCTGGAAGGGAGCGGTGGGGCGCAGCGCCATCACCGGCGTGCGCACCACGCCGCGATAGATCAGCTCGCCCTCGGTTAGCCGCTCGCCGTCGCTATAGCCGCGGGGGCAGGGCACGCCTTTGCGCAGAGGGATCAGATCGGCGGTGGTGGTGCCGATATCGATCAGCAGCCCGTCGCCGACCACCGAGGCGGCAAACGCCGCCGTACCGTGCCAATTGGCCGAGGCGACGTCTTCCCAGCGCTTGATCGCGTCCACCGGCTTCAGGAAGCCCGCCCGGCCGCCATAGACGCAGACCGGAGCGTTCTTGGCCAGGCCCAGCATCAAGTCGACCAGATAGGTGACGCCCTCGGGCCGGCTCTCGAACACGTCCGACAACTCGCCGGTCATGGTGACGGCGTGGCGGCGGGCCTTCGCAATCTCCGGCATGGCGGCGAGCGCCGCCTCTGCGGCGTCGTCGAACTTGCGCCGGTCCGGGATGATGGGGCAGGGAATCTGCATGATCGCAACGGGGCGACCGTCCACCTGCCGGCAAAACTTCAGATTGGCGCCGCCCAGATCCCAACCGATGATATCGCTCATGCCTCTTCTCTCCGCCAAACCGGACCGTGACGCAAGATGGCTTAGCGCCGCGCTGCTAAGAAAGCGCTGCCATGTCTGGTCCTGTCATATCTGGTCCTGTCATGTCTGATCCTGTCACGTCCGATTTTGCCGCCATCCCGGTGCTGGATCTGAAAGCCGGCCAGGTGGTGCGGGGGGTTGCCGGAAACCGTGCCGAATACCGCTCCATTGAGACGCCGCTCGGGCCGGCGGACCAGCCCGTGGCGCTTGGCCTCGCGTTGCACGATCTTGCCGAGGCGCCGATCCTCTACGCCGCCGATCTCGATGCCATTCAGGAGGGGATGCTGCAGGCGGATATCGCCGCCGCTATTGCCGAGGCGCTGCGCCCGGCAGAGCTCTGGCTCGATTCGGGCGTGAGCGGCGTGCAGGCGTTTCGTCAGGTGTCGGCGCTCGGTGCGGTGCCGGTGATCGGCAGCGAGAGCCTGAGCACCCTGGAACAATGGCAAGACCTCCGCCAGGAGGGCGCCAGCGTGTTGTCGCTGGATTTCGATGCCCAAGGCTTCCGTGGCCCGGTGGAGCTGCTCGATCCGGCATACTGGCCGGGCCGGGTCATCGTCATGACCTTGGCCAAGGTGGGGATGGATGGCGGACCGGATCTTGCTCGTCTCGCCGAGATCGCTCGAAACGCGCCAGAAGGCACCAAGCTCTACGCCGCCGGCGGCGTGCGCGGGATCGCCGATCTGGAAAGCTTGCGCGAGGCGGGGGTGTCGGGGGCACTGATTGCCAGCGCGCTGCATAGCGGGGCGCTCACCCAAAAAGAAATCGCCGCCTTCCGGAGAAGGCGGCGATTCTAGTGGCCTCAATCGGCGCTCATACGAGCACCGGAAAAGAACTCAAAAACCCAGCTTTTGTAACCACCGCCGTATCGGGCCCGGTGAAGTGCCGGATTTGCCCCGATCGGGGGGCGTCTCTTTTCAGCCCGCGGCGAACGGATGCGCAGCGGAATCCTTCTTGGCGGTCACTTCGGCAGCCTTCGGCTCGCCGGCGACGGCGCGGGCGATAGCTTCCTTGGTGGCCTGGTAGTTCCAGTCCTGGATCTTCTTGTCGTCGCTGGCTTCCCAGTGGATGAACACGCCAACACAGACATACAGATCGTCGGCCTCGTCAGCCGGGATCACGCCCTCGGCGACGGAGTCGGCAACGGCCTTAGCAACGCCGTACTGAGCCGGGCCAAACATCTGAACGGCCTGACGGGCGTCCTTGATGGTGACCTTGTTGAACAGCAGGGTGTTCGGCTTGCACAGCAGGTTCGGAGCGACCACGGCGAGCAGGGTGGTGAAACCATCCTTGTTGTTGGTCAGCGCGTTGCAGAAAGCCGTCTCGACGGCGCTGCCGCGCGGGCCGAGCAGCAGGTCGATGTGAGCGACCTCGTTACCTTCACCGACGAGCGACTCGCCGACACATACATTGGTGATCTTGGCCATAAACCAAGTCCTCCCTAGTTAGAGCAACCATAACAAAAACCGACGCCGCTCACCTTTGGGCAACCGGTCGGTCCACACACGAAAGAGGTATTCAAAATGACCCCTGTCCACAACTCTCATCGAGCCACGGGCAGGAACATAGTCCGGTGCGCAACGCATCGGCAAGCCCGTTGTTTCGCCGCACCGTGCGGCATCATTTCGGGGTTTCCAGCCTCTGTAAAGAGGCAGCGAACAAAGTCGCGACCGTCAGGTCGGCGGAGGTGCCGGGGTTGAAGCCGCGCGCCTTCAAGGAGCGGTCGAACGCCAGAAGCTGCGGCCTGACCTCGTCCGGCGTGTTGGTCTCGGCCAGCATTTCGTCGAAGGGGACAGCCTCCTTGCGCAACGCGGCCGCCACGTCGATCCCGAATTTCCGCGCGATCAGACTGTCCGGATGGGCGGCGAGAAAGCCGAGAAAGAGTGAGGAGATCGCCCAGGACAGATCGTCCCAGCGCCGCATACCTTCGTCCAGCCGCGTCAGGCCGAGCTCGAAAATGTCGGCAAAATCATGGGTATAGTTCCATGCGATGCGGTCGCGCCCTTGCGCTTCGGCCATCGCTTCGAGCAGCGTGATCCCAGGCTCGTCGGCGACGTCGTGCTCGGCGACTTCGCCGAGCCCGCCGGCATTGGCGGCCCGGATACCGGCATAGGCCGCGATGGCGTCCTCCCGGCTGAGCTTCATCAGCACCTTGGCGAGACGGGTCTGCAGGCTGTGTTTGCTGTCCTTCTGCGCCGCCGCGGCGAGGGGCGCGCATAACAAGAGAATACCGAGATTGGTGTTGGTGCCGGTCGCCTTGGCGGTGGCTTCGGCGGCGCCCTTGATGCGCGCGCCGACGCTGAGATCGGCACCGATCGAAGGGGCTGCGACATCGGCACTTTTTTCGAAATCTACGACATCAAGGCTATGACCGCCGGCATGGCGATGCACATTGCCCGGCTTCAGCGCATCGAGCTCGGCGAGGCAGGCCTGCCGGAAGGCCTCAGCAACCACGTCGTCTGGGAGCGGGGCGCTCAAACGCCCTCCTGGCTTTGCGGTACGGCGCTGCCGAACGCGGCATCGAGGAACCGGTCCACCACATGCTCGGTGATGCCGAATTTGGTGACCCGCTGCAGCCCGTTCCAGGCCGGCATGCTGTTCACCTCCAGCACCTGGAAGGCGCCGTCCTTGCCCTGGATCACGTCGACCCCGCAATAATCGGCGCCGACGCAGGCGGCGGCTTTCAAGCCCATCTCGGCGAGCTCCTGCGAGGGGATCGCCGCCTTGGCGCGCGCACCTTGCTTGATATTGGTGATCCAGCTCACCCCGTGGCGCAGCATCGAGGCGACCACCTGGCCGCGGCAGATGAACAGCCGCCAATCCTGATAGAGATCGTCGAAAGCCGGGGCTACGAATTCCTGCAGGTAGTAGATCCCGCTCATCTCCTCGTCATCGACGAGGTCGCCGGCATGCTCGATCAGATGAAGTCCGTTCCCTTGCGCGCCGAACAGCGGCTTCTGCACCAGCTTGGCGCCCTCAGCGGTGAGCGCCGCGACGAATTCCTCCGCCGCCTGGCGATTCGATGTGGTGAAGCTGCGCGGTGTCGCAAGCCCCGCGCGTTGCAGCCGGAAGCTGGTGGTGGATTTGTCGACGCAGGCCTCGATGGTGCGGGCATCGTTCCACACCATGACGCCGAGATCGCGAAGCGCATGCAGCACGCCGAGATAGACCGTCACCTGCTCGAAGCTGCCGCCCGGAACGAAGCGCACGAAGGCGGCACGCGGCAGCTTCCCGCCGAGGCCCGGAATATGCAGCCCGTGCGGCTGTGCCGTATCGAAGCCGCACGAGATCAGCGGCACGTTGAGCGGCGTGATGCCCCGTGCCTTGAAGGCTTTGGCAAGCTGGCGCCCATGCCAATCTTTGCCGTCCCCGAAAACGAGGACGGCATTGTCCGCCGCCGCCTGAGGCGCCGGGGTTCCGGTATCCTCGGCGGCGATCGGCTGTAAGGGCGCGCCGGTGTGAGTCATGGCGTCGATCCGAGAGGGCTGCGGCTTAGCCGAAGCAGCGCTCGAGCAGCACCTCGTCGATGCCGCCGCCAGCGAAGCTCTTGCCGCTCTCCAGCGACGTGACCATCGCCTTGGCCGGGCTGAACAGCATTTTGTCGATGGCGTAGAAATCGCCCTTCACGGCGGAGAAGATTTCGGCGAACGGCGCACCGTAATCCTTCGACGCCGAGCTCGGCAGCTTCTCGGCCAGCTCCTTGGCGGCGTCTTCCGTTCCATTCACATAGAGCTGCACCCGGCCGCCATAGATGATGGCGTCGTTGGTGCGGCCCATGGCCTGGATGAAATCCGGGGCAGGGGGAGCGAGCGGCGCCGAGGCGATGCCGTCGACGATATTCTCCAGCGGGAAGTGCAGCTCATGCGCTTTGTGCATGGCGACTTCCAGGCTGCGGGCGACGATCTGCACCGAACCGGCGATGCTGGAGGTCGGCGCATAGATGAAGGTGAGGTCTTCCGGCTTCAGCTTGCAGGCCTCGGCGACTTGCTCGACCACGGCGGGCGGCGGCGGCGAATCGGCCTCCAGCACCAGGCAGCCGGTCTTCGCGCTGTCGCGATAGCCGAGCTCCTCGAACAGCGGCTCGGAGGAGCCGAGCGCGCGTGCCGGGCCCGAACCCAGCACGTAATAGGTCTTGCCGTTATCCAGCTTGGCCGAAAGGCTCCACCCGGCATATTGCGAGCCGAGGCAGGCCAGCACCGGCTGGCTGGTATGCACCGTGATGTTGAAGGCCCAGGGGCTTGCCGCATCGGCAACCTCGAAGGTCACCGAGCCGAGACCGCCAAGGCAGATCTCCGCCATGCGCCGGCCGGCTTCCAGCCCGCCCGGAGCCTTGTCGCCGCAATCGATCAGTGTCTCGCCGAGAGAGCCTTTGGAGACGATGACGCGAAGGTCGTCGGCCTCCTCGATCATGTCCTCGATGAAGGGCTGCACATTGGCATTCACGCTGGGCGCCTTGATCTTTGTCACTTGCTCTCCTCCTAGGGGGCCGCTAGCGCGGCTAGAATAGACGAAACTCGTTTTTCCGCGAGGCGGCGTGCCGCCTCGGCATCGGAGCCGTCCGCCTGCACGGTGCAGATGGGGCGGTCCTGTTCAATTCGCTCGCCGGGCTTCGGCAGGTCGGCGGCATAGGGCGGCCAATCGAAGTCCGGCGGTATGGTCAGGGCGCGCGGTGCGAAGACGATCGCCGAGGCCGCCGCGCCCGGTGGGACAGGAAGGCTGGGTAGCTTTCGCGTCGTTACCGCGTCAAGGTGAAAACTCAGCAGCGGCGCCTCGGTCGCGGCGAAGATATCCAGCGTCGCGCCGGGCCGTGGATTGATCTCCAGAAGCTGCGCATCCTCCCGATCCACGAGGAAATCGGCACTTCCCAGGCCCTGCAGCCCGAAATGGGAGACCAGCTGCGCCACCCAGCCGGACATCGCGTCCTTTATCGGTGCATCGAGCTCGGCGGGCTGCGCCGCCCCGCCATAGCGCCACAGCCTGCCCGAGGTGCTCGCCGCCCACTGCATGCTGAAACCGAGGATACGCGCCTCCTCGCCATTGCCGACAAACAGGCAGGAAACCGGGCGCCCGGTGATCTTCCGCTGATAGTAGAGCCCATGCGAGCCATGCGCCGAACCGGCCCAGACCACATGGCTGCCGCCGGCACCGCCGATGCGTTTTGCCAGCCAGCCTTCCGGATCGGGCGGTGGGGTGAGCGAGGTTTCCGGATGCGGGATATGGAGGGCTTCCAGCGCGCCGAAGAAGATATCCGGCGAATTGATCGCGTCCACCGTATCGGCGTCGTTGCCGAGCAGTGGCCAGCGTTCGGAGATGCGCCGCAGCAGCTCCGGCTTATCCTCGAAGCCGGAGCCGTAGATCACGCCTTGAACGGGCGAGGGGGCCTTATCCGCAAGCTGCTGAAGCGCCTCCATCAGCGGCGCTTCGGTAAAGCCGACCGACAGCGATCCGGGCAGCTTGAGACTGGCGGCAGCCAGCTCTTGCGTATCCCGGTCGGCGAAGAAATCGGCTGTGAGCGGGACGAGCCCCGCCGCGCGCGCCGCGGCGGCAAGGCTCCGCGCCGAAACGCTCGCGATCAGGACGGAGGCGTCCTTAAGGGGCAAGCGTCTGGGCCAGATCGTAGGCGTCGCGGAAGTCGAGATAGAGCGGCTTGTCCGACTCGATCATCTTCTTAAACAGCCCGGCCTCGGTCTGGTACTTCACATTGCCGATGGCCAGCGCCCCGATGCCGACGGTCTTCAGATCGCCGATCTGCTCGCCATTGTCGTTGATGCCGACACCCTCGACGCCGGCCGGCGGCACCGCGTTCACATCCGCCGCGACCAAGAGGTCCTTGGCCTCATGCAGCTGCCGCGTGGTGAGGAGCTGGCGCCCGGCAGGACCGGCGGAGAAGGTAAGATCGCATTCTTTCAGGATCTCGGTCTTCTGCTCCTCGGTGCTGCCGTCGGCATATTGCAGATTGGCGGCGAAGCGGGCGTTGGATTCTTCCGCCAGACGCCGCACGCGCTCCGGCCCGTCATAGCCGACCAGAACCGGGGTCGCGCCGTTCAGCCCGGAGATTACCGCCGAGGCGAAGCCGACCACGCCGGTGCCGCCATAGATGGCGATGCGCTTGCCGGAGAGATTGGTGGAGAATTTGTCCTGCAGCGCTTTGTTGGCGCAGGCCACCATGGCTGCGGCCGTGGTGAAGGAGCCGGCCGGATCGGCGAACACCGAGATTTCGAAGGGCGGCACCATCGCCGCCTTGGCCTTGTCCATCATGTCCAGCGCTTCGATGGCTTTCTTGCCGCCGATGAACACGCCTGTGCGCTTCACCCCTTCGGGCCCGCGCGAGAAGATCGCGTCCTGCACCAGCCCGGCGACGTCGCTCACCGTCACGCTGGTATAGGGAATCACCACGTCGAACCCGGCATCGACCGCCATGTTGACGTCGAAGGGGCTCATATATTTCAGCGGGGTCAGCATATGCAGAATGTGGCGGTGCGCCATCGTGCCAAAATCTCCTTGAAGCCAGTTATCGCGTCTCTCATCCCTTGCCGGTTTTGAACGGCCCGGCCGGCCTCTCCCCATCAGCCTTATCGCTGAAAACCGGGTGAGAGGTAAACCCAAAGGCGAAACCTGCAAAGGTCACGCGACGACGTAACGCTTATTTCGTCTCGATCGACGCGCCGCGATCCGAGCCGGAGACCAGCTGGAAGCGCAGATCGGCAAAGCGCGCATCCGCCGCCGCTTTCGCCAGCAAGCGTTCCCCTTCCGCCGCGCTCTCGACCAGGGCGAATCCCGTCGGGCCCCAGGAGCTTTGTCCGACGCCGGTGAGGCCTTCGCCGCGAAGCCACTCCACCGCCGCGCCGACGGACGTGCTGACGAAGCCGCCGCCCTGATACGGGGCGAAATAGCTGGCCATCATTTGCTGTAAACCGCCAACCTCGGCGCAGAAGGTCTTGAAATCGCAGGCCTCCAGCGCGGGCAGGGCGACCTCGAGCGCGCGCCGCCGAAGCTCGGCCGCCGCCTCGTCCGGAAAGGCGGGCGCCTGGTCGAAGGCAGCCAGCTCGCCCGAACCGTGCAGCCCCTTGCAGCCCGGATTGAAGATCAGAAGCACCCGCCAATCTTGCGGGAAGGCGGCACGCGCCAGGATCGGCGGCAAGCTGTCCGGCCCCGAACCGCCATCGATCACCACCCCGCCAGTGGTGAAGGTGCCGAGCCCGATGCCCGAGCGCCGCCCGCGGCCAAGCCGCATGGCAATCTCCTCCAGGCTCAATTCGATGCCTTCCAGCGCCGCGAAGGCGGTTCCCACCGCCAGGGCCAGCTGGGTGCCGGAGCCGAGCCCGGCATGGCGCGGAATCGCCTCGTCGATATTGAGAGAATAGGTGCGGTATGTACCGTAGGCCTTTGCCAGATCGCGCAAATATTCCCCCGCACGGCCGGTGTCTTTGTCTTCCACGGCATCCGGCTCGGCGCGGCGCAACGTCAGCCGCGTGCGCGGCGCATCGAGCCCGAGCCCGAAACTGCCGAAGGGATGGGCGCTTTTCCCGCTCGGATCGAAAAAGCCGAAATGCACCCGCGCGGCGGTATCCACTGTGACGCGTTCGGCGCCGGATGGGCCGCCAGGCGTTCCGGAGCCGTCGGGGGCGGGAGTGAGTGTCGGGTGAAGCTCGGCCAAAACGAAACTACCAAATACGAAAGTCAGGGACGCTGAGAAGCAGAGTCGCCAACGTCATGCAAATCCTCGGAACGTCCCGCTCGCAGGCGCCGGCGTCTGCGGCGCGATTGGCGGGCTGTCCCACTCGTCGTCGATCTTGCCCCCTTCATCCAATCGGAAGATGTCGAATGCAACCACTGTCGGCTTGTCGCGTTGCTGCTGTGTGGCTATTCGATAGACGAGGCGTCCATTGATGGCCCCGGAGCCTCTCGATATGGTGAGGGCCATTCAGCGGCGCCACCTTATTTCGAAAAGACAAATTCTCATGGCAGATTCAGAACGCGTCTATACCGACGAAGAAGTTGAGGAAAAGCTCAAGGCCGAGCTTCCCCATTGGCAACTCGAGGGCGGCTGGATCCGCCGGCGCTATAAGACCTCGAGCTGGAAATCCACACTGATGGTGATCAACACGGTCGGCCATCTCGCCGAGGCCGCCTGGCACCACCCCGACATCACGGCCTCTTATGCCTGGGTCGAGGTGCGGCTGAAGAATCATCACGCCAAGGGAATCACAGACAAGGATTTTGCCCTGGCGAAGAAGATCGAGGATGTGGTGCATTGGCAGCCCCGGCTGGAGGACAACACCCTCGAAGGCACGCCGGGCGACGATCAGCGTTTCGCTTATATTAAATACGACAAAGAGAAATCTTAAGGTTCGAGCCGGAGCGACGTCCGGCGGGAAGAGGAGCTCGCCGAGCTGTGTCACCGCAGCGCTTGCGCGGCGATCTGCTTCCTCGTAAAGGTGCGGCCCCATGGCGGTATATTTAGACGGTACTGAGGTTGAGGAAGCGGACGGGCTGGAGCGCGCTGCCGAGCTTTTGGCAGAGGCGAAGCTACCCGTCATCGCAGGCCTGATGACCGATATTGCGGGCGCGCAGAGTGCTCTGGCGCTTGCTCAGAAGATTGGCGGCGTGGTGGATCACGCCGCTGGCGAAGGGATTGCCCGCGCGAGCCGGCTGATGCGCGAAGGGGGCATGAACCCCGTCAGCTTCGGCGAGCTGCGCAACCGGTCCGACCGGGTGGTGGTTCTCGGCGAGGCCCCGCTGCAGGCGGATCCCGATCTGCTCACCAAGATTTTCCCCGAGAAGACCTTGCCGCGGCCCGGCGACAATCCGCGCGAGCTGATCGCCATCGGCTGCAAGCCGAAGGGCGTGCCGTCCTCGGCCAAGTCGAGCAAGGTCGATCTCGGCAATCAGTCGCTGGCCACCGGCATCTCGATGCTCGCCGCCGCGGTTGCGGGGCGTTCGTTCGGCGATGGCGAGTCGGCGCTCGGCAAGTCCATCGCCACCGCGGCCAAGAAGCTGAAGGATTCCGCTTTCGCCGTATTCGTCTATTCGCCGCTGGAGCTCGACGAGCCGAGCCTGCATGTGGTGCTCGATATGATCCGCGAGCTTTGCAAAGACACCCGCGCCGGCGGCTACACCGTGGCCGCGCCCGGCAATGGCGACGGCGTCAATCTCTGCTCGGTCTGGACCTGCGGGCTGCCCGTGCGCACCAGCTTCGCTCATGGCAAGCCGGAGCACGACGCCTGGCGCTACAGCGCCGAGCGTCTGGTGAAGTCGGGCGAGGGGGATGCGCTGGTCTGGGTCGATGCGCTTGGCGGTTCCGACGTGAAGCCGCCGAAAGGTGTGCCGACCATCCTGATCACCAATCCGGGCCAGGCCGCTCCGCGCGCCGCCAAGATCGTCATCGAGGTCGGCGTTCCCGGCGAGGATCACGACGCGGCGCTGTATCTTCCGGAGATTTCCGGTATCGGCATGATCGCCGGCAAGGGCAAAGCCAGCGGCCTGCCGCAAGTCTCCGACATCCTCGACGCCATCGGCGCCAAGCTGAACGCCAAGGAGGCCGCGTAAGCATGCTTATTCGCTTGAAGGGCGGCCGGGTCGTCGATCCCGTCAATAACCGCGACGCGGTTGGCGACGTGTTTATCGACAATGGCCGTATCGTCGAAGCGCCGGAAGGCCGCCAGCCCGATCAGACTTACGATGTCTCGGGCAAGGTGGTGATGGCCGGCGCCGTCGACGTGCATTCCCATATCGGCGGCTCCAACGTGACGCTGGCGCGCCAGCTCATGCCGGAGCTTCCCTATCTCGCCGCATCCGGCGGCGTGGCGATCCCGCCCAACCCGTCCTCCTGGGGCGCTTACGCGACGGGCCTGCGCTATGCGCAGATGGGCTACACAACGGTGATCGAGCCGGCGGTGCAGCCGACCCATGCCATCCAGACCCATCTGGAGCTCGCCCAGATCCCGATGATCGACACCGGCGGGCTGATCATCCTCGGCAATGACGATTTCGCGCTGCGCCAGCTTCACCGCAAGGCGAGCAAGAACGAGATCGAAGACTACGTCGCCTGGACCTTGCAGCATGCCCGCGGCATCGGCCTCAAGGTGATCAATGCCGGCGGCGCCGAAGCCTTCAAGTTCAATGCCCGCACCTTCGATCTCGACGACGAGGTGCCCGAATACGGCACTACCTCGCGGCAGATCGTGCAGGCCATGCAGCATGCGGTGCAGGATCTCGGCGTGCCGCACCCGGCCCATGTCCACTGCAACAATCTCGGCATCGCCGGCAATATCGATACCGCCATCGCCACGATAGAAGCTTCGGACGGCGTGCCGATCCATTTCGCCCACATCCAGTTCTACAGCTACGGCAAGGAAGGCGAGAAGGGCTTCTCCTCCGCTGCGCCACGCCTGGTCGAAGCGCTCAAGGCCCATCCCAATGTCACCGTCGATGTCGGCCAGCCTCTATTCGGCCAGACCGTCACCATTTCCGGCGACGTGCTGCGCCAGTTCGACGGCCGCAAGGCCGCCAGCCCCGGCAAATGGGCGCTGTATCAGGGCGAGGGCAACGGCACCGGCGTGGTGCCCTACAAATACAAGGCCAAGAGCTTTATCAACGCAGTGCAATGGGCTATCGGGCTGGAGATCTTCCTCCTCGCCGACAGCTACTGGCAGGTGCTGTTTTCCACCGACCACCCGAACGGCGCGCTGTTCACCCGCTATCCGGAGATCTTCCAGCTCTTGATGGACAAGGACGAGCGGGCCCGCTGGCTGGACAAGCTGCCCGAGGGCGTCAAGGAGGCCACCAACCTGGCCGAGATCGAGCGTGAGATCACGCTCTCCGATCTTGCCGTGATGACCCGCGCCGCACCGGCCAAGCTGCTCGGCCTGACCGATCGCGGCCATCTCAGCCCCGGCGCCGTGGGCGACGTGGCGGTCTATACCGACAAGCCCAACAAGGCGGAGATGTTCGATCGCGCATCTTACGTGTTCAAGGACGGCAAGCTGATCATGCGCGACGGCGACGTCGTCGAGGTCACCTGGGGCAAGGTGTTCCAGGCCGATCCCGGCTTCGATTCCAAGATCGAGCGCCGCGTCAAAGATTTCTACGGCGAAAGCTACGGTATCGATCCCAAGGTCTTCGGTGTGCCGGAAGATATCGCCAACACTGAAGATCGCTTCCAGATGGTGCCATGTCGGACATAAAGCTCAAAGGCGTCACGATCGTCGACACGTTCGCCGAGGCCTTCCCCATGGTGGGAACCCGGGTGATCATCACCGCCCCGACCGCGAAATGGGCGGATATCGCGGCGCGCACCATGACCGGGTTCGCCACCTCGGTGATCGCCTGCGGCGCAGAGGGCGGCATCGAACGCACGCTCTCGCGCAGCGAGACCTATGACGGACGCCCCGGCGTCTCCGTGCTGCTCTTCACCATGAGCCAGAGCAAGCTGCAGACCCAGCTCCGCGACCGCGTCGGCCAATGCGTGCTGACCTGTCCCGGAACCGCCTGCTTCGCCGGGCTGCCGCCCAAGAAGGGGCTGAAGCTTGGCCATTCGCTGCGCTTCTTCGGCGATGGCTGGCAGATGTCGAAAGTGTTGAACGGCCGCCGCTTCTGGCGCGTGCCCGTGATGGACGGCGAGTTCGTCTGCGAGGACCGCACCGGCTATACCCGCGATGCGGTCGGCGGCGGCAACCTGCTGGTGGTGGCGAAGTCCCATGCCGGCGCGCTGGCGGCTTGCGAGCGCGCGGTGAAGGCGATGGCGCCGATGCCCGATATCATCACCCCGTTCCCCGGCGGTATCGTCCGCTCCGGCTCCAAGGTGGGCTCGAAATATAAGGGCCAGATGGCCTCCACCAACGATGCCTATTGCCCGACCCTGAAGGGCGCGGTGAAGAGCGAGCTGCCGATGAATGCCGAGGCGGTGCTGGAGATCGTTATCGACGGTCTGACGCCTGAGGCCATTGCCAAGGCCATGGGTGCCGGCATCAAGGCGATTGTCGATGGCGGCACGCGCGACGGCGTGCTGCGCATTGCGGCCGGCAATTACGGCGGCAATCTCGGGCCCCACCACTTTCATCTGAAGGAGGTCATCGCGTGAGCGCCCTGACTTTCGAATTGAAGCAGGCTCCCGAAGAGCCGCTCGACCTCTCAGCGCTGATCCCCGACCGCCTGGCCGGGATGAAGGCGAAGGATATCGCCGGCCTGGCGCTCCCGACCTTGGCCGGCACAGCCTCTGTCGGCGACTATTTCAAGGTGACCGGCAAGGACGCCGCCAGCTTGCGCTTCCTCGGCACCACCGACCGCTGCGACCGTATCGGCGCCGGCTCGAGCGAGGGCGAGATCCTGGTCGACGGCGATGCCGGTGCTTATCTTGGCGCTAAGTTCAAGGGCGGCACGCTGGAGGTGACGGGCAATGCCGCCGCCTATGCCGGCGCGGCCATGTCCAACGGCACCATCGACATCAAGGGCAATGTCGGCGAGCGGGCAGGTGGCCTCACCGTGGGTGAGGTGCATGGTATGCGCGGCGGACGCCTGTTTATCGGCGGCAATGCCGGCCCGTATCTTGCCGAGCGCATGCGCCGCGGCCTGATCACCGTCGGCGGCGATGCCGGCGAATATGCTGGCGCCCGCGTGGTGGCCGGCACCATCCTGTTTCAGGGCAAGGTCGGCCGCAATGCCGGCTATGGGCTGAAGCGCGGCTCGCTGATCTTCAAGAAGAAGCCGAAGCAGATTTTGCCGACCTATGCCGATTGCGGCGTGATCGAGTTCACCTATCTCAATCTGCTGGAACGCGCGCTGAAAGCCGATGGGATCAAGGTTCGCCTGGGGCGCGAAGCCCAGCGGCTGATGGGCGATATGGCCGCCCTCGGCAAAGGCGAAATGCTTATCCTGCGCTGACAAAGCCTCTATATTGAGTGCTTTCGCCCCGGATTTCGAAGGGCAGCGCCTCGATCTTGGCCCGTTTGTCCCTATGATCGTTTATGGGCGGACAGCCGAAGGCCGCTATTGTTAGATGAGCACATCCCCTTACGTCTTACTGGATGACAGCCTGACCCCGGGCGGGGTCTGCCTGCTGTATCGCGAGCCGCTGGAGATCATCGTCTGCAATAGCCCGGACGAGGTCGAGGAGAAGATCGAAGCGGTCTCGCAAGGGCTGAAGCGCGGCCTCTACGCCGCCGGCTTCTTCTCCTACGAGCTCGGCTATTGCATGGAGCCGAAGCTCGCCGGTCTCATGCCCATGGACCGCAATCAGCCGCTGTTCTGGATCGGCCTGTTCCGCGGACCCCAGCGCTTCAACGATGCCGAGACCAAGGATTGGCTCGACCGCCATGGCGGGCGCGAGCCGGCCGAGGTGCACGATCTGCGTCTGTCCTGGGAGCAGGAGGAATACGCCGAGGCCTTCGCCAAGGTGAAGCAGTACATTGCCGCCGGCGATGTTTATCAGATCAATCTGACCCTGAAATATTTCTTCGGCTTCGACGGCGATCCGGTGGCGCTTTATTCGGCGCTCCGCCGCAAGCAGCGCGTCTCCTATGGTGCCCTGATCAGCGCCGAGGATTTTCAGTGCCTCTCCTTCTCGCCGGAGCTGTTCTTCAAGCAGGAGGGCGACGAGATCGCCACCCGCCCGATGAAGGGCACCGCCCCGCGCGGCCGCACCCCGCGCGAGGACGGCCGGTTGAAGACCTGGCTCGCCGTGGACGAGAAGCAGCGCGCCGAGAATCTGATGATCGTCGATCTGCTGCGCAACGATGTCGGCCGTCTGGCCAAGATCGGCTCCGTCGAGGTCACCGATCTTTTCACCGTGGAGACCTACCGCACGGTGCATCAGATGACCTCCGGCATTCGCGCCAAGCTGCGCGCGGAGCTGAGCCTTGCCCAGATGCTGAAAGCGCTGTTCCCCTCGGGCTCGGTGACCGGTGCGCCGAAGGTGCGCGCCATGGAGATCATCCGCGAGCTGGAGGCTCTGCCCCGCGGCGTCTATACCGGCGCCGTCGGCACCATCGCACCGACCGGCGATGCGGAGTTCAACGTCGCCATCCGCACCTTGATGCTGCACGGCCATGACGGGCACTATCAGGGCGAGATGGGCATCGGCAGCGGTGTCGTCGCCGATTCCAAGGCCGATGCCGAATATGAGGAATGCCTGCTGAAGGGCGAATTCCTCACCAAGCCCGCCGAGAGCTTCGAGCTGATCGAGACCATCCGCTGGGAGCGCGAGCACGGCTTCTACCTGCTGGACCGACATTTGAGCCGGCTGCAGGCCTCGGCGCATCATTTCGGCTATCCCTTCGACCGCAACGATATCCGTGCCGCTTTGGCCGCTCATGCGGAGCGTCTGGAAGGCCAGGTGCATATGGTGCGGCTGCTGCTCGCCGAGGATGGCGCAATCACCGTCACCTCCACCGAGATCGCGCTGCCGGCGAAAGGCACGGTGTGGCGCTTCGTGGTCTCGGACAAGCCGGTCGACGAGACCGATCCGTTCTTCTTCCACAAGACCACCCACCGCCAATTCTACGATGGCGAGCTGGCGCGGCAGAAGGAGCGTACCGGCTGCGACGAGGTGGTGTTCGTCAACAGCAAGGGCGAGCTGACCGAAGGCACTCGCACCAATCTGTTCCTGGAACAGGACGGACGTCTCTATACCCCGGCGGTTGCGTGCGGGCTGCTGCCGGGCACGTTGCGAGAGGAGCTGCTCGATCTGCCGCGGGTGGAAGCCTCCGAAGCGATCCTGACCCTGGAAGACCTTGCCCGCGCCGACCGCATCTATCTCGGCAATTCGGTGCGCGGCCTGATTCTCGCCGAGCTGCAGGACGCCGGCGGCGAAACCGCGGCAGGCGAATCCGTCGCCGCGGAGAGCTAAGCGATAAGAACGAAGGGCAGGGGAGCTGCCGGGGCAGCTAGATCCGGATCGGCGGGCCTTCGCCGACGGGTTTGTTTTTCTCGGAGGGCGTCTTCGGGCGGGCCCGCTCCGGCGACTCTTCGGCCGGCGAGCCGTGCATCCAGTATGACAGCGTATCCAGCGTCTCTTCGGTGAGGCGCTTCATTTCGGTGAAGGAGCGCGACAGCTCTTCGCCGAGCGTATCGAAGCTGGCTTCCATATCGGACCAGGTTGCGGCGAAGTCGTCTTGCCAATCCTGCAGGGTGTCGGCGGCCTCTTGCGATTGGCGCTCCAGCGCCGCGATTCCCTCCGCGAGCCGGGTCGCGGCAAGCGCCTGGGCCTCGCTGAGCTTCTCGGCGAAGCTGCGCTCCGGATCCTCCGCGGCGCGGGGTGCGGGCTCAGAGTCCGGCATCGGTTCCGCCGCGCCTGCGCCGAGCGGCGCAAGCAGCAACATCGCACCGGCAAGCATGCCGGCGAGCCGGCCGTGACGCCTTAATTCGCGCAAAATCCGCCTCCCTCGATCAGTGCCCGTTTCAAGATGCACCGCTTAGGGCGCGCCCGTCCAGCCGACCGCGAGGATCAGATAGAGCAGCACGGCGGCGGCCACGGTCGAAATACCGAGAACCCAGACCATAGCATTGGGCCGGGTGCCCTGGCGGGCCTCCTTGGGGTTCAACTCGGTGGATGTACTCTGTTCGGCCATAAGATCACCTCTGGAAAACTGCGGTTCTATATCGCAAGTCTCGATCACAAGGCTCGCGGCCGGAAATTGAAACGCTCAGCTTTGGGCATATGCCGACGGAGACTCGCCAGCGTGCCTCTGGCCGGAGCCTGAGGGACAAACGCAGAGCCGGGCGGCGATGTTCCGAAACAGGCCGGACCCGGCTGGCTGATGTCGCGATGATCGGGGAGGTGAAGGCGGGAGCTTTATAGGGCGTCCAGCTCTTCCATCGCCGCTTGCACGGCACGGACCAGCTCGGCGCTGCTGGGATCTTCCATCATGCCCTCGTCGCCGCCGCGCAGCAGCGCATCGGCATCGAGCTCCCAGCGTTTGAGAATGGCCAGCTTGTCGTCCTTAGCAATGTCGGCGGCCAGAACATCGGCCGGCTTATGAAACACCGAAGCCGGATCGAGCTTTGCCTGCTCTAGTTCTTCCTTCGTCACCGACGTCATCGTTGGACTCCTTGTTGCCGCCGTTCGGGCGTTCGAGACAGATGCGGGACAGATTAGCGCAACCTTGCGCCGATCCCAGCGTTTCTCATGGGTATACCGAAGCAACGATAAGGGAGATTGAATGATGTTGGGATGGGCTCTCACATTTCTGGTCATCGCCCTGATTGCCGCGGTGCTTGGGTTTGGCGGCATCGCCGGAACGGCAGTCGGGATCGCCAAGATCATTTTCGTCGTGGCGCTGGTGCTGTTCGCGCTTTCCATTCTCGCCAATGTGTTGCGGCGCGGGTAGGGGAACAGCGCAAGCCTAAAGCAAGCGGGCGTCTCGCAACGTTGCGGCGCTCAGCGTCCGGATGGGCCGGCCGAGGCGATGGCGGCCCGCAAGGTCGAGTCGTCTCCCGACGCATCCTTGGTGTCGAGCAGATCGCCAAGACGGTTGCGGGCGCGATTCACCCGGCTCTTGATGGTGCCCACGGCGCAGTCCGAAATATCGGCCGCCTCCTCGTAGGAAAAGCCGGCCGCGCCGACCAGGATCAGCGCCTCGCGCTGATCGTCCGGCAGCTGCGCCAGAGCTTCGCGGAAATCCTGTAGATCCATATGGCCGTCCTGCTCGGGACGGGTGGAGAGCTTGGCCGCATAGCTGCCGTCGGCGTCCTCGACTTCGCGCCGGCGCTTGCGCCGCTCGGAGAAATAGGTGTTGCGCAGAATTGTGAACAGCCAAGCCTTGAGATTGGTGCCCTCGCGGAACGAGTCCAGATGGTTCCACGCCTTGTACAGCGTCTCCTGCACGAGATCGTCGGCGCGCTCCTTGTCGCCGCAAAGCGACACGGCGAAGGCGCGCAAGGAACTCATCTCGCCCACCAGGGCGTCTCGAAGGCTGGCAGATACCTGTTGCTTCACTTATTTTGCCCGTTCTTCTCAAGCTCTTGCAGGAGCTGAAGAAAGCGATCTGGAATTGGCTCGCGGGCGACCTCGTCGAACGACGCCCGAAGCTGCCGTCCGATATGGCCCTGAAGATCCCGGGACATTCCCTGGCGCTCCAACTCTTCCGTATGACTTGCGCTCTCGGTCTCTGCGCTGGTGATATCCATCTCGTTCCCCGCCGGCTTTTCGTCCCGGCGTTCTGACTTTTCCTTCTCGTTCACACTGAATCCCTATCCGCCCCAATTGCCGCTCCCCGACAGCGGACACGCTGAACACTGCCGAAAAAACGTTTGAAATCTTTATCAGTTCCCGAATTGCGGAACTTCGGTCGAAAGATATGTGTTGATTAACCCGTAGTCGAATTGAGTTGCACCCCTTCACCCGGCCATGCCATTGGGGGAACCGGGTTAACCTGCGAACGCCAAACCAAAATTCAGGATTGAGATGTCCATATCCAAGGCCATCGCGCCCCATCTTCCGTTTCTGCGCCGCTTTGCTCGGGCGCTTGCCGGGTCCCAGCAAGCCGGCGATGCCTATGTCGCCGCAACCCTCGAGGTTCTTGTCGAAGACCCTTCGCTTTTCAATACCAAGCTGGAGCCCCGCATCGCGCTTTACCGCACCTTCGCCGGGCTCTGGAATTCCCTCGACGTCAATCTTCAGTCGGACGTTTCGACCGACCTGGCCAATGTCGTCGATCGCAAGCTGGAATCCATCACCCCGCTACCGCGCCAGGCGTTCTTGCTCTGCTCGGTGGAGGGATTCACGCCCGCCGAAGCCGCTCAGATCCTCGGCGTTAGCGAGGATCAGCTCGACCGGCTGGTCGAGGAGGCGGGGCAGGAGATCGCCCAGCAGGTGGCCACCGATGTGCTGATCATCGAGGACGAGCCGATGATCGCCATGGATCTGGAAGGCATCGTCGAAACCCTGGGCCATTCCGTCACCGAGGTTGCCCGCACCCACGGCGAAGCGGTCGAGGCGGTGAAGAGACACCGGCCCGGCCTGGTGCTGGCCGATATCCAGCTTGCCGACGGCAGCTCCGGCCTCGATGCGGTGAACGAAATCCTCGGCGGTTTCGAGGTCCCGGTGATCTTCATCACCGCCTATCCCGACCGGCTGCTCACCGGCGAGCGGCCCGAGCCGGCGTTCCTGATCACCAAGCCCTATCAGCCCGATACGGTGAAGGCGATCGTCAGCCAGGCGCTGTTCTTCGAGCGCAAGGCGCGCTTGCGCGATCAATCCTCGATGCGCGCCTGACGCGCGCCGCAGCCAACCTGTTTGCGAAAACGAAAGGGCGCCCGAAGCGGCGCCCTTTTTGGCATCGATCGCCGGATCGTCAGATCCGCCCCAGAAGCATCAGGATGATCAAGATCACCAGGATCAGCGCGACGACGCTGGTCGGGCCGTATCCCCATGCCCGGCTATAGGGCCAAGCCGGAAATGCGCCGACAAGGATCAGGATCAAAATGATGATGAGAACTGTGCCCAGCATTGTCGCCTCCCAAGATGTGTTCTCGCGCCTAAAACCTCGAACGCATCAGGGCTGTCGAAGCTGGCCGTTGCAAGCAAATAGCGCGCGCCGCATTGCGACGTTTGTTCGAGCCCCCCAACGGGCCCGTCCCCATAGCAAGGGGCGGGCCCGGAAAATCCGGCTGTGACGCTAGAGCCTGTCGGCCCAGCGATTGACCTCGGCCTCCGCCGCGTCCTTGGCGATGCCGTAGCGCTCCTGGATCTTGCCGACGAGCTCGGTGCGGCGGCCTTTCACCCGCTCGAGATCGTCATGGCTCAGCTTGCCCCATTCCTGCTGGGCCTTGCCCTGCAGCTGCTTCCAATTTCCTTCGACACGATCCCAATTCATTTTGAAAACCTCCTTTGCCTTCGTCCAATGGAGTTCTGGATGCAGTCCGCCGGAGTTGCCGGCGGGACTGGATGGAAAACGCAGAGGCCGCGGCGAAAGTTGCGGGACGCGGGGTTCACATATCCGTTCGCGGAAATCGGCGAAGCCACGGGCGCCAAAAGCAAAACGTCCGCACCCGAAGAGTCGGATACGGACGTTGCATTCGAGCGCCGCGGAGGGGCGGGGGGGATAGGGGGCGCGAGCGTTCGAACGGCGAGATAACGCGGCACCCCGCAACCGGTTCCCGTTTGATTAACAAAAAAATGCACCATCGCATCTTAGGCGGCCGGGCGGGCTGTGATTCAGGCCCCGCTGTCAAAAAACCGTGGCAAAACGACAGCACCGCGAGAACGAAATTCTCTTCGGGGGGTTAAGCGAACAGTCTCTGCGTTGCGAGGCCAAAGCTATGGGTCCAAGACGGCGATACCGGGACCGTGATACCGGGACTGGCTGGCGATTGAATCAGGGGATGCAGCGCGTCCGCCATTGCTGGGTCGCGTCACATGAGGGTCGCTAGGGGTGTCGCCGTGCGTGTCGCGGTACGTGTCTTGGCCAAGCCGAGTCTGTTTAATCCGGGTGGATATTAGGCGATGGAGCCTTGGATTTCGTCTTTGTTCGGCTCGCAAGGTGCGGCGGCCCGGGCGGTGCGCTGGTCGCTGGAGCTGACCTATCTGCACGTCGCGGGCAATCTCCTGCTCGCCGCTTCCCTGCTTTTCATTTCCGTGGTGCTGCTCACCCGCCTGGTGAGCACGACATCCACGCAGCGCGAAGGCGGCGACCGCGGCATCCGCGCGCTGCTCGTGCTTGGCTGCGTGGCCATGCTGGCGGCGGGACTGGAACATTTTGCCTCGTTCTTCGACCTGTGGACGCCGATGAGCGGCGTAGAGGGGCTGCTCAAGGTAGTTACGGCGCTGCTCGTGATTGGCTGTGCGGTGCTGCTGTGGCGCCACCTGCCGCGGCTGCGCCAATCGCAGGGCCGGCTGGAGACCGAGATCGCCGCCCATCTGATGACCAAGGAAGAGCTGGCCGATGCCCGGTCCGAATTGAAGAGCCGCATTGCCAGCCATAAAAGGCAGCTCGGCGAAGTCGAGAAGCGCTTCGAGATCGCCTTGCGCAATTCGCCGATCACCGTCTTCACCCAGGACGCCGATATGCGCTTCACCTGGGTGCACAACCCGCCCTTCGGCCTGGCGCCCGAGGCTTTGCTCGGGAAATCCGACGAAGAGGTGTTTCCCCCCACCGCCGCCGCCAAGATCATGGTGGCCAAGCGCGCCGCCATCGAGAGCCTGAAGCCTCAAGAGCTGGAAATCGACTTCGAGCTGGCGGGCGAGCAGCGCTCGCTCTATTTGCGCATCGAGCCGCTGAAGGACCCGGCGGGCACCATCTCCGTTGCCGTCGATGTCAGTCACCGGCGGGCGCAGGAAGTCCAGCTCCGCCTCTTGCTGCGCGAGCTGACCCACCGCTCCAAGAACCTGCTGGCGGTGATCAACGCCATTGCCCGCCAGACGGCAAGCCGCACCAGCTCGGTGACCGACTTCATCGACAATTTCAACGCCCGGCTGATCGCCATCGGCGCGGCCCACGATCTTCTGGTCGCCGACGATTGGAAAGGCGCGCCGCTAAAATCCCTGGTCGAGGCGGAGCTTTCCGCCCGCGGCGATGGCGCCCTGGACCGGATCGATATCGAAGGCGCCGACGTGATGCTGAAGCCCGACGCCGTGCAGAATGTCGGCCTCGCTTTGCACGAGCTGTTCAGCAACGCCCAGAAATGGGGGGCGCTCTCTACCGAAGACGGCCAGGTACATCTGCGCTGGAAGGTCGCCGACGGCGAGGGCGTGAAGATCACCTGGAAGGAGAGCGGCGGCCCGCGCGTGCCGCGGCCCGACTGTATGGGCTTCGGCCGCATGATGATCGAGAACGTCGTCGGCAAGGCGCTGGACGGCCATGTGGACCTGGCGTTCGATCCCAAAGGCGTCCGCTGCGAGATCGACATTCCGCCCAATCAGGTGCTTCCCAACGGCGACGGCGAGCCCGGCACCCCAGCCTAGATCTCTCGACAGCCACCCCGGCTGTGCCATACCATCATGGCGTGTGGCCGCTCCGCGAATGCAATAGCGGGGTCGGAAGGGGGGAGAGCGGCCGGCGCAGCCTTCATCAACACGCAGACTCCATATGTTTGGTAGCCATGCTGGCCCGAATCGGGCCGGTACCCGTATGCCGTTCTGTTGCGGCCAGTAAGGAGACAAAAATGAGCATATTCGGAAAAATCGTATCGTCGATCTTCGGCTCGGACGAGGCCAAGGCAGAAGAGAGCGCAGCCACTGCGGAGCCGCTCGGCCCGAGCGCCGGCGAGCCGATCACCATCGAAGCGGTCGAGGTCAAGATCGCCAAGATCGCCGACGAGCGCCCGGGGCAGTACAACTGGAAGCAATCCATCGTCGATCTGATGAAGCTGCTCGATCTCGACAGCAGCCTCAGCGCCCGCAAGGAGCTGGCCGAGGAACTCGGCTATACCGGCGAGCTCAACGGCTCAGCGGAGATGAATATCTGGCTGCATAAAGAGGTCATGGAGAAGTTGGCGGAAAGCGGCGGCAAGGTTCCCGACAGCCTGAAGTAACCCGCTTCAGGCGTCGGAAAAACGGGAGGGAAACCATGTCGAGTGCAGTTATCAATTTGATCATTCAGCTGGTCGCCGGAGTTATCGGCGGCCAGGCAGCAGGCCGTGCGGCGAGCAATTATTCGCTGGGCGGTGTCGGCAATACCATTGCCGGCGCGATCGGCGGTGTCGGTGGCGGGCAGCTTCTTCAGGTGCTGGTACCGGCCTTGGCCACCGCGGCCGCAGGCGGCGATCTCGATATCGGCTCCATCATCGGCCAGGTGGTCGGCGGCGGTGCCGGTGGCGCCATTCTGACTGTCCTGGCGGGCATGGTGAAAAATATGATGGCCAAATAAGAGCCGGACCAAGCGACAGCATTCGATCTCTTGCCTCGGCCGGCATTCGCAAGGATGCCGGCCGTTTGCTGTCTAAGTGCCGGTCTCCTGCAGATTGACCAGACCGCGCTGGAGCAGGGGAAGGCGCTCCGGGATCACCACGCTCAGCGCGCGCGGGTGGATCGAGAAATGCGCCGGTGTCTCGGTGCGGATGTCGCCGTCGACATTGATCGGCCGGGGATGGGCGGTGGCGATCACCACGTCTTGCGCAAAGCCGCGCTTCAAGGTGCGCAACTCGCCGGCAAGACCCAGCCGCAGTGTGGCCAGACAGGCGACGAGCTGCAGCGCCGTGCCCGGGCGCACCGCATAGACATTGAGCTTGCCGTCGTCGATCGCCGCATTCTCCCCGACCACAAGTCCGCCGCCATGGAAACGGCCATTGCCGACGCTGACCTGATAGACCATGCCGCGCCAGGTGACGTCGCCGTCGAACTTCAGATGCACGTGAAAGGGCGTCGCCCGGCGGATCGCCTCGCGGAAGCTGATTCCGTAGCTCAGCACCGACCACTGCTTCTTCAGGTCCTCGTTCTGCATCTCGCTGACCGTCGAGGCGACCCCGACGCTGGCAACGTTCAAGAACGGATGCCCGTTGACCATGCCGACATCGATCCGGTGCTCGCGCCCGCCAAGGGTCAGCGCCGCGGCGTGCTGCAGGTTCTCTGGAATGCTCAAGGTGCGCGCGAAATCGTTCGCCGTGCCGAGCGGCAGCACGGCCAGCGGCTTGCCGAGCGGCAGCAGCGAGGGGAGCATGCTGGAAAGCGTGCCGTCACCGCCGCCGAGGACGATGCGGTCGGCGTTGTCGGCATGGACCTCGATGGCATCCGCCATGGCCTTGGCCGAGGACACTTCCATCAGCGAGACCCGGGGATCGTGCGCCGCCCAATAGGCCAACCAGGGCATCGCCGCCTCGGCCCGGGAGGCGTTGGGATTGACCAGAACCAGTGCACGCATTGACGGCGAATTCCCTTAAAGCCGAACTCCGTGGCGGAGCCCTCCGGTCCTATAAACCTCTCGTGATCGCCCGTGCACTGAAGTTGATTTGAACCTGCGCTGCCACAATGCCCATTTTAATCTCAGCCAACAATGGCGAAGCGGTTAAAGCGCGAGAGGACAAAACAATGACCATCACGAGACGCCAATTTGGATGGAATGCGCTGGTCCTGGTCGCGGCCGGTGCGGCCAATCTGCTGCCCCGCGCGAGCCTCGCCAAGACCAAGGAGTTCGAAGTGACTCACAGCAAGGAAGAGTGGAAAGAGCTGCTGACGCCAACGCAGTATTACGTATTGCGGGAGGAGGGCACCGAGCGTCCCTTCACCAGCCCGCTTAATGACGAGAAGCGCAAAGGCACCTTCGCCTGCGCCGGTTGCGACCTGCCGCTCTTCTCTTCCGACACCAAATTCGACAGCGGCACCGGCTGGCCGAGCTTCTGGGCACCGATCAAGGGCGCCGTGGAGCAGAACACCGATATGTCCCTCGGCATGGTGCGCCAGGAGGTGCATTGCAGCCGCTGCGGCGGTCATCTCGGCCATGTCTTCGAGGACGGGCCGAAGCCCACGGGCTTGCGCTACTGCATCAACGGCGTGGCGCTGAAATTCATCCCCGCCTAAGCGGGGAATCGCATCTGCCGTGCGGCGGCCTAGCTCCCGGCCGCCGCTTTCTCTCTGACCTGATAGCCGAACAGCCGTGCCGTGGCCCGCGTGCGCGCCTCGATCTCGTCCAGATCGGCCCGGCTGAATTTGGGCTGATAGTAATCCGGCGCGCTCAATGTGGAGGCGGCGAGATCGGCCAGCCCACCCGATTTCAGTCCGCAATGGGCCAGGATATCGCCGAACGTCGCCCGCGGATTGGCGCAAAGATCCTCGTAGCGGACGATGACGGTGGCCGCCAGAAGCTCCGGATTGGACTGCAGCTGATGGGCCAGATGGCCGTAGACCAGGTTCCACAGCGCCGCCCATCCGGCGGCCTCTTCGCCTGTCTTCCAGAGCTGCTCGATGTCCTCGCCGCCCTCCGGACCGACGGCAATGGCCCGGCGCCCCAGGCCGAACTCGAAATGCCCGGCGCGCCGGAAATGATCCAACACCCGCGGATCGTAAGCCTGCTGCCGGGTGAACAGCGAATGCTGCTTCATCAGCGAAGCGATATGCCAGACCGGGTCGCGGATCGGCACCACGAAGCGCGCATCGGGAAACAGCTTGTGGAGATAGGCGAGTCGGGTGACGTGGTAATTCGCCTTGGCGAGATAGCGTGCCCCGCCGCGGATCATCAAAATCTTGCGGATATGGTCGCGGTAGAACGCCTCGAATTCGGGGTTGGAGGTCTCCTCGTCCAGCACCTCGTCGGCGCCCCCGCCATGCAGCCCCTCGAAGAAGTTCATCCAGAGGACTTCCTCGAAGGCTTCCGGGCTCTCCGGCGTGACCTTGAGCCGGTCCTTATGGGCGCGCTCGGCCGGCGCCGCCTCGCGGCGGGAGGCCTTGTCCACGAACCAGTTCCACATCCACGGCGTCATCACCGCCGGAAAATCGCGGTAGCGGTGGCTGGCGAAGGCCGGATGCGCGTTCAGCAGCTCCAGCAGAATCGTGCTGCCGGAGCGGGCAAGCCCGGTGACGTAGACCGGCGCGCGAATCTGCGTCTCGGCGAGCTGCTCGCCAAGCGCCTTGTTCTCCCACGACGCCAGCTTCCGCATCAGTTTCGGATGGCGCTCGATAAAACCGCCCAGGCGATCGGTCCAAAGACTGATCTCCGGGGCGGTGTCGGGAGCTGCGGGCGCCGCGCGCGGCGCATCTATTCTATTCGTCTGATCCATTTCAACGTCATCGCGAAAAGCAGTACGGCCAAGAAGAAGGCGGGCGCCCAGCCACGCACCCAATCCGGCCCTGTTGTGAAGATGTCGCGCTGCGGCAGGCCGATCGAGATTTGCTCGATGGGCGCATCGCCTGTGAGGTAACCGGCCCGATTGCCCAGAAGCAAGTTCCACCAATGCCACTTGTGGACGACTGGGATCGCGGCCTTCAGCGGTGTATCCACCACCACCTTGCCTTTGTCGAGGACTTGCGCCCGCGGCGTGCCGTCCTCCCCCCGGTCGATCCATTTTCCCTCGAACGGCGCCGGCGCTTCCACCGAGGCCGGCTCGCCGAATTCCGGGAAGCGGTGGCCGTAGCTGCTATCGAGCCAGACCACGAGGAACAGCAGCGGCAGCGAGGCGATCAGCGTGGAGGGGAAGATCAGAAAGATGCGCTTGAAGGCGAGCCCCAGCATCCGCTTGATCAGCGGCCAGGCATCTTCGAACTCGCCGTCGAAGCTTGCGACTTTCTGCTGGGCTTCGCGCAGTTCCAACTTCAGCGCCTTGGCCTTGGCTTGCGGCGACAGCACCCGGTACAGCTCCATCGAGAGCAGGGCGCCGAGCGCGGCCCAGATCACGATGCGCAAAGCCGGCGCCAGCGTGCCGAGCAGCGCGCCGTCGACATAATCGAAAACCGGCGATGGCAGATCGAACAATCCCATGCGAGCCGTCCGCCTTACGCGGCGTCCGGGCGCTGCGCGTCGTCCGTCGCAGCTCCGGTCTCGGCCGCGCCGGAATTGCGCGAGCGGCGCAGCATCTTGCGCACCGGCCAGGCCACCACGAAGAACAGCGCGGTGCCGAGCGCGACGATCAGTGCCCAGAACGCACCCAGCATGCTGAGCCCGGCGCCGGGGCCGACATAGGCACTCGCGGCGGTCGAGAAGCTCGCGGCGAGTGCCGTCAAAGCAAGGACGGAGACAAGACGTTTCATTGCGTTTCCTCCTTATGTTCCACCTGGCTCAATTCGGTGGTGAGAAGCTTCGGATCGAAGCTGGAAGGATCCAGCCGTTGCGCCCAGCAGGTGATCGGAAGCTTGGGCGGCTGACCGGCGGGCCCATCGCGCACCGGCACGACATATTCCCAAACGATGCGCCCCTCGGGCGTCACTTCGAGAATGCGTCCGGCGCTCGATTCGGTGATCAGGGTGTTCCCATTCTCGAGGCGTTCCTGCGACCCACGTATGAGAGAACCCAGCGGATGATCGGCGGTTCCGCCGTACTGCCAGACGATCTCCATGGTGGCGGGATCGAATTCGAGGATTCGGGTGGTGGATTTCGGGGTGCCGAACTGGCCGTAATTGTCGAACAGAAGGATGTGCCCGTTGGGCAGAATGTCGGGATCGTGCTGGC
Organism: Methyloligella sp. GL2; assembly: GCF_013341275.1. Classification (GTDB taxonomy): domain Bacteria; phylum Pseudomonadota; class Alphaproteobacteria; order Rhizobiales; family Methyloligellaceae; genus Methyloligella. The sequence continues at coordinate 2,123,655 of NZ_CP054476.1, read as the reverse complement.
CGAGCCACGGGCCGCGCGTCGCCCAGACCATCGTCTTGGTCTTCGGGTCCAGCACACCCACCGCGCCGAGCTCGCGGAAGGAGACCAGAAGCTGCCCCGGCTCGCCGAAGGGGAAGTTCTTAGCCATCTCCGGCGTGATCACATCCACGTCGTTGGCATGCAGCGGATCGGCGACGGCGTATTTCGACACGGTGTGGATCAGCTGCTTGTAGCGGGAGTTCACCACCGCATCGAACAGCGGGATAGTGTCGAGCAGCGCGCCGTCCGGCGACAGGATCGCCAGGGAATCGAGCAGGCGCGTCGCCGCCAGATTGGTGAAGTAGGGGTCTTTCTTGGTCTCGAAACCGTGGGTCAGTACATAGATGCGCCCGTCCGGCCCGACGTCGAAATCGTGATGGGTGCGGCCGAAGAAGCTCCACAGCACGTTGGAGTTCCAGTCGAGCTTGACCATGCCATAGCCGTAAGGCGTGTCGCCGCTGCCCTCATAGATGGCGAGCAGATCGCCATTGGGAAACATCTTCGCCTTGCGGAAATAGACGTGGGAATCGGGCTGCGGCTGCTTGATGCTCGATCGTGCGGGGTCCCACACCGTGCTGAACGGCCGGTGCCATTCATGCAGTACCTCGCCATCGGCGCCGAGCAGAACCGCTTTCGCCTCTTCGCCGGAGGTATAGAGCGTCACGCCCGGCGCGATTCTGTCGGGCTGGTTCGCCACCACGCCGCGCTCCGCCGTGCGCGCCTCGTACCAGAGGTCGGTCTTGAACACGTCGGCATAGCGGGTAGCCTGCTCGTAGAGCGCCTTGCCGCCCTGATAGGCGTTGGCGATCTGCTTGCCCGGAAAAGTGTCGGCCGCGGTGAGGCAGCTGCCGGCGATAAACGCGAGCGCCAGCCCCCCTGCCAATGCGGCCCAGCCGAAAATCCGGTCGATGACGGTGTGGTGTTCGGTGCCCGTCTTAGCGGGCGGACTCGAATCGGTATTCTGGTCTTCGCGTTCCATTCACTCAGCCATGCCCCAAGGAGGTGCCCCAACAAGGCAGCCGCGGAACGTTCAAAACGAGAGGGAAGTGCAAAGGACCGATACTGAAAAAACGGCCCAAGCCCCCCGTTCCGTCGACGAGCACCTCATAAACCGCGCAGCAATCAGCAAGTTCCGGCACCGCAGCGATGCCGAACGTTTTGCCTAGCCGCCATTGCGGCCGCTTTGAGGGCGTTTTCGAGGTAAAGCGAAGGCGCGATTGCGGCCCGCTAGTCTTTTGCGCTTTGCGGCAGCGTGCCGAGCTCTTCTTCGATGATCGCTTGCGTGCGGTCCTCGGCGCGGCGATAGGCGGCCGCCACGGCGCGCCCGTAATCGGTAACCGAAGCGCCGCCGCCGCTCGCCCCGCCGGGGGAAGCGACGACCAAAGGTTCGGCGAACATGTGGTTCAGCGCATCGACCAGAAGCCAGGCCCGCCGGTAGGACATGCCCATCTCGCGCCCCGCCGCCGAGATCGACCCCGTCCGATCGATGGTCTCCAACAGATCGACCTTGCCGGGACCGAGCACCAGCCCTTCGCCGATCCGGATGCGCAAACGCGGCACCCTGTTCGGGTTCGCCTTGCGCTTGCGCGGCTTCGGCTTTTGCGCTGCCGTCTCGGCAGCAGGCTTTGCTTTCGCGCTCAAATGCTTCGTCCTCTTAGCGCATCGGATTCGCCGGCCAATATAACAGCGCCGCAGGGCGCGTAAATTCGCGCTTGCCTCCTAGCGTCTCGACTCGCTATATCGTTAACGATATAACGCCGTCATAAAACATACATAGCCGGGGGGCTTTCCGTGTTGCAATTCTCGCGCGTGGCGCTGCTGAGCGCCGCGACCAGTCTCGTTGTGCCTTTTTCCGGGCACGCTCAAGAGGCGTCTCAGGATCCATCGTCTCAGACCTCGATCATCAATGGCGCCGCTGGCGTACCGGCCGACCTGACCTCCGGCGGCGATTACTCCGCCTCCGACGTTAGCGTGCTGCCGCCCATCGTGGTGGTGGCCGAACCGCCCGCACCGGCGAGGCCGCGAACCTATGCGCCGGCCAGCACGCCCGCGCCGGCCACCGGCGGGGCGCCGGGCACCGCCGAGCAGGGGAGCGAGGCCACGGTCGCAGGCGATCCGGGCGCACGGGGCATCTTCACCCTCGGCGAGCTCGACCAGATCGGCGGCAGCGTCATCACCAACAAGACGATGTGGACCTACAACAAGAACACGCTCGATCAGGCGCTCAGCATCGTGCCCGGCGTGACCATGCAGAATACCGGCGGCAGCCGGAACGAGCGCGACATCTTCGTGCGCGGCTTCAATCGCTATCGCGTGCCGCTCTACATGGACGGCGTGCGGCTTTACCTGCCCGCCGACAACCGGCTGGACTATAACCGCTTCCTCACCCCCGACCTCTCCGAGATCCAGGTGCAGAAGGGCTACGTCTCGGTGCTCGACGGACCGGGCGGCATGGGCGGCGCCATCAACATGGTGTCCCGCCGTCCCACCAAGCCGCTGGAGATCGAAGCCCGGACCGGCTTCGAGTTCGACGGCGATCTCGGCTCGCTGGCGGTCTGGAACGGCTATGCCTTCACCGGCACGAGGCAGAAGCATTATTACGCGCAGGTCAGCGGCACCATCCGCGACCAGGATCACTGGTGGATGTCGGAGGATTTCGATCCTGTGCTGCGGGCGAACGAAGATGGCGGCGCGCGCAATCATTCCAACGCCAAGGATTGGCGGCTGAACGCCAAGTTCGGCATCACCCCGAACGCCACCGACGAATACAGCTTCAACTACACCAAGCAATCCGGCGACAAGAGCGCGCCTCTGCATGTGAAGGGGCAGGTGGTGCAGGGCCCGCGCTATTGGAGCTGGCCCTATTGGGACATGCAGAGCGCGGCTTGGCTGTCGAAGACCAAGCTCGGCAACAAGTCCTATGTGAAGACCAACGCCTACTACAACACCTTCGACAATCTGCTCTCGTCCTATGACGATGCGAGCTACACGACGCAGGAAGGCTTCCGCACCTTCAACAGCTACTATCAGGATTACGCCTATGGCGGCTCGGTGGAGTTCGGCACGGATCTGATGCCGATGAACACCTTCAAGACCGCGGTGCATTACCGGCGCGACGACCACAAGGAATGGTCCCACGATGCACCGGATGGCTCCAATTTCGTCGAGCCGGTGCAGGAGAATGTCGAGGATACCTGGTCGGTCGCGGCGGAGAACACCTTCCACGCCACATCGCGCCTCGACTTCATCGGCGGCATCGCCTTCAACCAGCTCGAAGTGGTGCAGGCGCAAGACTATGACGACGGGCTGTTCAACTACCCGACCTCGACCACCCACGCCTTCGACTATCAGGGCGGCGCCATCTACAGCTATTCCGACACCGGAAAGCTGCACGCCACCGTCTCCGACCGGACCCGCTTCCCGACCATGTTCGAGCGCTTCAGCACGCGCTTCGGCCTGGTCGACCCGAACCCCGATTTGGGGCCGGAGCGGGCGATCAATTACGAGATTGGCGCGAGCGACACGCTATTCAACAATACGGTGAAGCTCTCCGGCGCGGTGTTCTATTCCGACCTGAAGGATTCGATTCAGCCGGTCTATGTCTCCAGCAGCGGCAGCACCGCAATCCAGAACCAGAATATCGATGGCACCTATAAGGGCGTCGAATTCTCTGTCGACTGGACCATCAATAAGCGGCTGCGTGTCGGCGGCAACTACACGTATCTGAACCGCGATTTCGACTACGAGACCAAAGGCGCTAAACCGGAAGGTACGCCCCAGCACGAGGGCTTCGTCTATCTGGCCTGGGATGCCACCGACAAGCTGACCATCACGCCCAATCTGGAGCTCGCCTCCAGCCGCTACAGCCTGATCACAAGCTCTTCGAGCTCGCTGCTTTCGGGCGCGCTGCCACGCACGCCGAACTATGCCAGCCTCGGCTCCTACGCCCTGGTCAACCTGCAGGCGGAGTATCGTTACTCCGACACTGTGACGGTAGGCCTCGGCGCCACCAACCTTCTGGATCAGAATTATGAGCTGACCGAAGGCTTCCCGGAGGCCGGACGTATGTTCTATGCCAACCTCAAAGCGACCTTCTGATGCGCATCAACGGGAAAACACGATCCGCTTTGGTCGGGCTCGGCCTCGCCATGCTGAGCTTTGCCGGTAGCAGCGGTGTCCTGGCCGAGGAGGCGGGCGATTGCGAGGGCATGAAATGGTCTCTCGCGGCCGAGCAGGCGGCCTTCCAGGCGGAGGACTTGCCGAAGCTTGCCTCCGGGGCCGAAGAAGGTGCGCTGCATGAGACCGCCTTCCAGCTCGGCCTGGAGCGGAAAGACAAGGTCGAGCTGGCGGTAAAGCCTGAGACCTATCTCGTCGGGGATTACGCCGGCACGGTCCGGTTTGCGGCGCCGGAAAGCCCCGGGCTTTATCAAGTCACCATCTCGTCGGGCGGCTGGATCGAGCTGGTGCAGGACGGCAAGGCCATCGAATCCAGCGATCACTCCGGCGCGCCCCACTGCCGCGGCGTGAAGAAGAGCGTACGCTTCGAGGTCGAAGCCAAACCGGTATTGCTGCAGCTCACCGGCGTCGTCGCGCCGCGCATCAACGTGGCGATCCGCAAGGTGGAGTAGGGGGGACACCTCGCGGATCGCACAATGAAGTGCCTTCGCCGCCTAGGCGGCGAAGGCGGAAATCGCGTCTCTTGCCTCGGCGATTGCCTTGGTCTTCTGCTCCTCGCCGAGATTGAGTCCCTCGGCGCGGATGAAGACGACGTCGGTAATGCCGAAAAAGCCGAAGATGCCGCGCAAGTACGCTTCCTGGTGATCGAGGAAGGCGATATCCGTCTCCGGCCCGTAGAACCCGCCGCGCGAGGAGGCGACGATCACCTGCTTGCCGCCGGCGAGCCCTTCCGGCCCGTTCTCGGTGTAGCGGAACGTCTTGCCCGCCACCGCCAGCCGATCGATCCAGGCCTTGAGCTGGCTCGGAATGCCGAAATTATACATCGGGGTCCCGACCACCACGATATCGGCGGCCAGAAACTCCTCCAGCGCCTGCTGCCCGTCGGCAAGATCGTCCGTGATCGAAGCATCGGGCTCGGCGCCCATCGCCGCGGCGAGATGCAACCCTGAAAGATGCTGGAACGGCTTGGCTGCGAGGTCCCGATAGGTGACTTCGATCCCCGGATGCTTGGCCCGCTCCGCGGCGACAATCTCCGACGACAGCAGCCGGCTGACCGAATTCTCGCCCAGGATGCTGGAATCGACATGCAGCAGTTTCATGGTCTTCTCTCCTTTTATGTCCGCCTGCTTTGCACCAGATTTAGGAAGCGCTAGCCTCTCGGGGTAGACTATATTTCTCGATAATATCCATCGCGTGAGACGATAGATGCTCGACGGTCTTTCCCTCGATCAATTGCGTACCTTCATCGCCGCGGCGGAGGAGGGCAGTTTTTCCGCCGCCGGCCGCAAGCTCGGCCGCGCCCAATCCGTGGTGAGCCAGAGCCTCGCCAATCTGGAAAACCAGCTCGGCGTGCGCCTGTTCGAACGCCAGGGCCGCTATCCGGTGCTCACCGCGCAAGGCCGGGTGCTGCTCGCCGAGGCCCATGCCGTCGCCCGCCGCATGGACAGCTTCAAGGCCCACGCCAAGGGCCTGGCGGAAGGGCTGGAGCCGGAGCTTTCCGTCGCCGTCGACGTGTTCTTTCCGATTCGCGGGCTGACCTGCGCCGTGGTCGGGTTTCAGGAGGCGTTTCCCAACACGCCGCTGCGTCTCGACGTCGAGGCGCTGGGCGCGGTGATCGAGCCGGTGCTGGATGGCCGCTGCGCCTTCGCCATCATGGGCTCGCTCGACCTGATGCCGCCGGGAATCAGCCGCGAGCGTCTGCTTAGCGTGGAGATGATCTACACCTGCGCCCCGGAGCACCCGCTGGCCAAGCGCAATGGGCCGATTCCGACCGAAATTCTCGGCGAGCATGTCCAGCTCGTGCTCTCCGACCGTTCGGCGCTCTCCGCCGGCACCGATTTCGGCGTCTACTCGCCGCGCAGCTGGCGCCTCGCCGATCTCGGCGCCAAGCATGCCTTCCTTCTCGCCGGGCTCGGCTTCGGCAGCATGCCTGCGGCTGTGGTGGAGGACGATCTCAAGGCCGGGCGCTTAAAACGCATCGAGTTGGAGGAGGCGGGCACTGGCTTTACCGTGCCCATGGTCGCCGCCTATCGCAGCCAATCCCCGCCCGGCCCCGCCGGCCGCTGGCTCATCGAGCGGCTGAAGACCGCCCAGTGCGACGCCGAATGATGGACTGAAGGAGAGCACCATCAAAATCTATCTCGCCGGGCCGCTGGGCTTCTCCGAAGCCGGCCGGGCCTTTCACCAGCAGGAGATCGTCGCCCGTCTGGAGCGGCTCGGCCATGTGCTGCACGATCCTTGGGAAGAGGATGAAGAGATCGCGCGCATTGCCGCGATGCCCTATGGCGCGCAGAAGCGTGCCGCCTGGCAAGCCGCCAATCTGAAGATCGGCAGGAAGAATCAGGATCTGATCGATGGCTGCGATGTGGTCTTCGCGGTGCTCGACGGGGTGGACGTCGATAGCGGCACCGCGGCGGAGATCGGCTATGCCTTCGCCCGCCAAAAGCCCATCGTCGGCTATCGCGGCGATTTCCGCCTCTCGGCCGACAATGAAGGCGGCATCGTCAATCTGCAGGTGGAATATTTCATCCGCGCCAGCGGCGGCACCATCATCCGGGAGCTGAGCGAGCTCGACCGGGCGATCGCCGCGTGCGCTTAGCTATAACTCCGCCAATATATATCTGCGGACGCTAGTTTTTGGGGCACTCAGGTAAGCTCAAAAGGTTATTCGGCTGCTCTCCGTCGGGCTTTGTTTTAATGTATTTTCGATCGTCCTTCGTAGCGACAATAACGTCCGCCGTCTCGCCGTCCACCTCGACGTAGTACTCATATTCCCCGTTCTCAATCTCGCGGATTGTTTGCTCTTGAGTTTGTCGCCAGCGGTGGTCGCCAGTGCCGCCCCCCACATGAGAGATGCGATCGTAAGGACTATATCTGTCAGTCTTGTTTATGCAGCGGATACGAATTCTCGTTGCCATGCCATCCTCCACATGGTGAATGGCGAGATTGCAACCATAAGGTGTATCGGTCAAGTGTTGGAGCCAATTTCCGCCAAGAGCGGAGCCGGCCTCGCAAAACAAGGGTGCGGATAATTGGCTAAAGTAGCTGGCGCCTGGAGCGGTGCCCAATTGCGGACCGCCTGTACTATGCTCGCAACAAAAGCCAGCGAACTTGTTTGAAGAGAAGAAGAGTGGCTCCCCGGGCCGGACTCGAACCAGCGACCCAGCGGTTAACAGCCGCTTGCTCTACCAACTGAGCTACCGGGGAACAGCGGTGCGGATTTGGTCGATCCGCGCTCGCGAGAGGGGCGTCATAGCAAAAGCCGCGCCCGCTTTAAAGGGCTTTACGCATCAACTTGAAATCTTAGATGCAAAACCCGATTTCGCAGCCAATCCGGCGAGGCTATAGCAAGGGGGGAGACCCGGCGCGCCGGAACTCACCCAGACCCCACAGGCGTTGATAGCGATAATGGCCCACAAACTGCGCTTTGGCGACCGCCACGTCCATCTTCCCGGTTCCCGGCTGCTGCGAATCACCATCGGCGTCTTGCTGATCGTTTTCGGCTGCCTGGGCTTTCTGCCGGTGCTGGGCTTCTGGATGATTCCCCTCGGCATCCTTATCCTGTCTGTGGATATTCCCATCGTGCGCCGCTGGCGCCGCCGCTTCGTGGTCTGGTGGAACAGGCGGCGCGCGCCGAAGGAGGGAGCCAAGCCCGATCAGGCCGCGGGCTAGCTGCGCGCAAAGCGCCGCCCATGAAGCACCGCCCATGAAGCGCTGCCTATGGCGGCAAATCCGCTGCGCAGATCGAAGATGTTGGGAACATGGAGGCCACGCCCGGAATCGAACCGGGGTATACGGATTTGCAGTCCGCTGCGTCACCACTCCGCCACGTGGCCAAAATGCCCGCGAAGCAAGCGGGACAAGAGATCGTGTTAGTAAGTCGCAGCCGCGCTTGCGTCAACAAGCCTTCTTGCGGGAGGCGCAAAATCATCGCCAAAAACCCTGCGCGCGGTTATGGTCGTGATCGATCGGAGCGGCGCGGGGGCGCTAAGGCCGCATCGTCGTGGGCTCGGCGGGCCGGTCGTAGACGTAAGTTCCGGACGCGATGAGGGGACGAAAGCGGGGCAGATGATCGACTTTACCCATGCACGGGAGACCATGGTCGAATCCCAGCTGCGTACGGCAGGGATCACCGACCGCACCTTGCTCTCCACCATGCAAAGCTTGCCGCGGGAGATTTTCGTCAGCCCGGAGGCCCAGCCGCTCGCCTATATGGATGGCGCGGTGCCGGCCGGAACCGGCGCCGACGGTGCCACGCGCTATCTGATGGAGCCCATGGTGCTGGCCAAGCTGATCCAGATGGCCGAGATCGGCGAGAGCGAGCATATCCTCGATATCGGCTGCGCCACCGGCTATTCCCTCGCGGTGCTGGCGGGCCACGCAGCTTCCGTCGTCGGGCTCGAATCGGACCCCAGGATGGCCGAAACCGCCGCCGCCAATATGCAGGCGCTGGGCATCTCCAACGCCAAAATCGTCACCGGGCCGCTGGCCCAAGGCGCTGCGGCAGACGGCCCCTATGATCTTATTTTTCTGAGTGGTAGCGTCCCCGCCGTTCCTGACGGTTTAGCTGCGCAACTCAAGGAAGGGGGACGAATCGCCGGGATCATCCAGCAGGGAAGCCAGGGCCAGGCCAATCTCTTCGTCAAAGCCGATGGCGCGTTGACGAAGCTCCCGCAATTCGCTGCGGGAGCCAAGCCGCTGCCTGGATTTTCGCTGGAAACGACGTTCAGTTTCTAGGCTGTATTCCGTTCGTTCTGCACTGTTGCAGGCTTCACACAGCACTTTGAAATTTTTCAAGAATCGGGTTTTCTCGTGCCACGACCGTGTGCCATCTCAGCCGCGCTGCTCTATGCTCCAGGCTGCAGAAAGGGTCGGGGGGCGTCTCATTTTGCAGGAGACCACAACGTGGGTCGCGCGACCAAACAATACGCCATGTCCCGTATGCGGCGGGTAAGGCGGATGAAATCTCGCGCGGGGCATGGCGCTCGTCGCCTGTCTCGCTACGGTGCAGTTGCGCTTTCCGTGCTCTTGGCTTTTCCGGTTTCGCCGGTGAGCGCCGAGACGCTGCGGGACGCACTCGCCAACGCCTATGTCGTCAATCCGACATTGAACGCTCAGCGCGCCGCGCTTCGGGCGACGGACGAAGATGTGTCCATCGCCAAATCCGGCATGCGTCCGCAAGTTTTCGGCGGTGCCTATAAGAGCTACCTCAACCAGAACAGCACCACCGGAGTCGGCGTCGGGATCGGCACGGGCACGGGCGGTGTTTCGACGCTGACCGGCGACGGTGTGACCCGGCCCTATGGCTACAGCATCACCTTGAGCCAGCCGCTGTTCCAGGGCTTCCAGAACCTCAATGCCGTCCGCAACGCCAAGTCGACGGTCCAGGCCGAGCGCGAATATCTGCGTTATGTCGAGCAGCAGGTGCTGCTTCAGTCGGCCACGGCCTATGTCGACGTCGTGCAGAACGAGGCGGTCGTGCGCTTGCGCGAAAACAACGTCAAGGTGTTGGCCGAGCAGCTCAAGCAGACTCAAGACCGTTTCGAGGTCGGCGAGGTCACCCGGACCGACGTCGCTCAGGCCGAGGCGCGCCATGCCGATGCCTTGTCGGAGCTCAGCATCGCCCAGGCCGACCTGAAGCAGTCGCGGGCGACCTACGAACAACTGATCGGTCATCCGCCCAGCAACCTGATCAAGCCGCCCTCGATCCTGCATCTGCTGCCCACCAGCCTCAGCGAGGCGATGACCCTCGGCGATGGCGAGAACCCGCAGATCCTAACGTCGGTGTATCAGGAGGAAGCCTCCGAATATTACGTCAATCAGCTGACGGGCGGGCTCCTGCCGGAGGTCTCGATCGAGGCCGGCTACGAGAAGGATTTCGGTCTTTCCAGCTCCATCACCGATCAGGAAGCCACCACGGTGACCGGTCGCGTGACCGTGCCGCTGTATCAGGGTGGCGGTGTGGCCGCGCAGGTTCGCCAGGCCAAGGAGCAGAATCACCAGTTCAAGAAGCAGGTCGAGGAAGCGCGGCTTGCGGTGCATTCCGACGTGATCTCGTCCTGGGGCGTGCTGCAATCCACCACCGCACAGATCCGATCTGCGGAGTCCGCCGTGCGGGCCAACAAGATCGCTCTGGCCGGTGTGCGCGAGGAGGCCCAGGTCGGCCAGCGCACCACGCTGGATGTGTTGAACGCCCAGCTGGAATATCTGCAGTCGCAGATCAGTCTGGTGGAGGCTTTGCGCGACCGGGTGGTTGCCGAGTACTCCCTGTACTCCTCGATCGGACGGATGGACGCACAAACCCTAGGTTTGAACGTGCCTTACTACGATCCGTTCGAGCACTATGACACGGTCAAGAACAAGTGGTTCGGCTTGCGTCCGCCGTCTCCGCCCATGGCGGACGAGTAGGGGCCTGCCTCGTTTTAACCATAGTTAGCGCGACTCTTCCCCCAACCAGGCCGAGACTTGTAAGTTAAGCCTATGTTAAGCTGCGCTCGCGCGGGGGCGTACTGCATCGAGGTGTATGATGCAGGTTGAATTGCGGCGAAAGGTTTTGTGATGAGCAGTACGGATCGGGCACCCGAGCCCACGATGGAAGAGATCCTCGCTTCCATCCGCCGAATCATTTCCGAAGAGGAGACGGCGACGCCGCCGGAGGACACGGCAGAAGAAGAGCTGGTCCTTGGCGAAGAAGAGCCGGTTGCGGCTTCTCCCGAACAGGAGGAGCCCATGGAGCTCGGCGCGCCGGCGGCGGAAGCTTCGAGCGAGGAAGCACCGAGCTTGGAAGAGGCCGAGGAGGAGATTCTCGATCTTTCCGGCGAAGGCGAGGCCGAGCCTCTGGAGCTCGAGCAGCCCGAGCCGGTCGAGCCGCCTGCTCCGGCTGAGCCTGCTGAGCCGGTCGGCGCCGCAAGCGAGGAGCCGGCCGAGGCACCGAGCGCTGGCGGCGAAGACGAGCTGCTGGAGCTTGGCGAAGAATTCGGTTTTGCCTTCGAGGAAGAAGAGACCCCGAGCGCCGCTGCCGCGGTGGTCGAGCAGGGCTCGGCCCTCGAGGCGGCGATCGCCGCTCTGCGCGGCGGCCATATCGAGTCCAGCCTGGCCCCCCAGGCCCCGTCCGCACCCGACCTCTCTAGCGAGGCCGAAAGTGCGGAAGAGGAGAGCGTAGAGGTCTCCACGGCCGAGGATGAAGACGCACGCATCGCTCAGGATGCCGCTGCCTTCCCGACGAGCCCGATGCCGGAGCTGACCTCGCGCAACGGCGCTGCCTCGCGTCCGTCTTCGAGCTTCGCGTCCTATACGGACGACGACACCGAGAAGTCCATGGAAGAGACCGTACGCGAGATGCTGCGGCCCATGCTGCGCCATTGGCTCGACCACAACATGTCGCGCATCCTGGAAGAGACGCTGAAGGAAGAGCTCGCAGCTCAGACGCGGCGCAAAAACTAGGCAAGAACTAGCCTCCAGCACGACAATCGGCTTCGGCAAAAGGGGCGGGCTTTTAAGTCTCGCCCCGCCTGGTCTTCCCTTCCGGGGCCAGCCGTTCTATTGACAGGTCTCGATTGACACGCACGGCGTGGCCAGACCGGCTGCGCCGGCGACCGGCCTTTATCAACTTCCGCCCGATCATGCTTGAAAAAACCTATTCCCCTGCCGCGATTGAAGGCGAGATCTACGCCGCGTGGGAGGAGCAAAACGCCTTCGCAGCCAGGGATACTGGCGGCCAATCCTACGCCATCGTCATTCCGCCACCGAACGTCACCGGCTCGCTGCATATGGGCCACGCCCTGAACAACACGCTTCAGGACGTGCTGGTCCGCTTCGAGCGCATGCGCGGCAAGGACGTGCTGTGGCAGCCGGGCATGGATCACGCCGGTATCGCCACCCAGATGGTGGTCGAGCGCCAGCTGATGGAGCGCCAGGAGCCCGGCCGCCGCGCCATGGGCCGCGAGAAGTTCATCGAGCGGGTCTGGGCCTGGAAGCAGGAATCCGGCGGCACCATTCTCTCGCAGCTGAAGCGCCTAGGCGCCTCCTGCGACTGGTCGCGCGAGCGCTTCACCATGGATGAAGGGCTCTCGAAGGCCGTCCGCAAGGTTTTCGTCGAGCTCTACGAGGCCGGGCTGATCTACAAGGATAAGCGCCTGGTCAACTGGGACCCCAAGCTGCTCACCGCCATCTCCGACCTCGAGGTCGAGCAGAAGGAGGTGAGGGGGCATCTTTGGCATTTCCGCTATCCGCTCGAGGGCAAGAATTTCGATCCGAGCGATCCGTCGACCTATATCGTCGTCGCCACGACGCGCCCCGAAACCATGCTCGGCGACACCGCCGTTGCGGTTCACCCGGAAGATGAGCGCTACACCGATCTGGTCGGCAGACACGTCGTCCTGCCGCTGGTCGGCCGCCGCATTCCCATCGTCGCCGATGAATATTCCGATCCGGAGAAGGGCTCCGGCGCGGTGAAGATCACCCCGGCCCACGACTTCAACGACTTCGAGGTCGGCAAGCGTCACGACCTGCCGATGATCTCCATCCTCGACAAGGAGGCCAATATCCTCCTGAAGGACAATCCGGAGTTCATGCAGGGGCTTGAGGAGACGCCCGAACTCTCTGAGACGATTCAGGCTTTGGAGGGTCAGGAGCGCTTCGCCGCCCGCAAGATGGTCGTCGCCATGCTGACCGAGCGCGGCTTCCTGCAGGAGATCGAGGACAACACCCATGCGGTGCCCCATGGCGACCGCTCCGGCGTCGTCATCGAGCCTTTCCTCACCGACCAGTGGTATGTCGACGCCAAGACCCTGGCCAAGCCGGCCATCGAGGCTGTCCGCGGCGGCGCCACCCGTTTCGTCCCCCAGAACTGGGAGAACACCTATTTCCACTGGATGGAGAACATCCAGCCCTGGTGCATCTCGCGCCAGCTCTGGTGGGGCCACCAGATCCCGGCCTGGTACGGACCGGACGGCGAAATCTTCGTCGCCGGAGACGAAGAGGCCGCCCACGCCAAGGCGAAAGAGCATTTCGGCAGCGAGGTCGAACTGACCCAGGACGAAGACGTCCTCGACACCTGGTTCTCCTCCGGGCTTTGGGCTTTCTCCACCCTGGGCTGGCCCGACCAGACGCCGGAGCTGAAGCGCTACTACCCGACCTCGGTCCTGGTCACCGGCTTCGACATCATCTTCTTCTGGGTCGCCCGCATGATGATGATGGGCCTCCACTTCATGGAAGAGGTGCCGTTCCATCAGGTCTATATCCATGCGCTCGTCCGCGACGAGAAGGGCGCCAAGATGTCGAAATCCAAGGGCAACGTCATCGATCCCCTGGAGCTGATCGACCAATACGGCGCCGACGCTCTGCGCTTCACCCTGGCCGCCATGGCCGCCCAGGGGCGGGACATCAAGCTCGCCACCTCCCGCGTCGAGGGCTATCGCAACTTCGCCACCAAGCTGTGGAACGCGGCGCGCTTCGCCGAGATGAACGGCTGCGCTCATAAGCCCGATTTCGATCCCGCAGCGGCGAAGGAGACGGTCAATCGCTGGATCGCCGGCGAGAGCGAGCGGGCCGCGGCCGCGGTCACCGAAGCGCTGGAGACCTACCGCTTCAACGATGCCGCCGGCGCGATCTATCACTTCGTCTGGCACATCTTCTGCGATTGGTATCTGGAGCTGATCAAGCCGATCCTGAATGGCGAGGACGAGGCGGCCAAGGCCGAGACCCGCGCCATGGCGAGCTTCGTGCTCGACCGCGCCCTGAAGCTGCTGCATCCCTTCATGCCCTTCGTCACCGAGGAGCTATGGGAGAAGCGCGTTGCCGAAGGCGAGACCCGCGACGAGCTGCTGATGCTCAGCGCCTGGCCCACCCATCAGGGGTTGGAGAATTCGCACGCCGATGCCGAGATCGACTGGGTGATCCGCTTCGTCTCCGAGATTCGCTCGGTCCGGGCCGAGATGAACGTCCCTGCCGGCGCCCGCGCGCCGCTGGTGATCTCCGGGGCAGGCGAGGAGACCAAAGCCCGTATCGCCCGCCACGAGGCGACCCTGAAGCGTCTCGCCCGTATCGAGACCATCGATTTCGGCGAGACCCCGAAAGGCGCAGTTCAGGTTGTTCTCGACGAGGCGGTGCTGGCGCTGCCGCTCGCCGGCATCATTGATGTCGACGCCGAGCAGACCCGGCTCCGAAAAGAGATCGGCAAGGTGGAGGGCGAGATCAAGCAGCTCACCGCCAAGCTCGCCAACGAGAAGTTCGTCTCCCGCGCGCCGGAGCACGTGGTGGAGGAGCAGCGCGAGCGCAAGACCGATGCGGAAGCCACCGCCGCGCGCCTCAATCAGGCGCTGGAGCGGCTTCAGGCCGCGCTTTAGGTCAAAACAGACACTGAAATCAATGACATAACCGGTTGGACCTCACATGAGCTGTGAGGGACGACCGGCCGTAATTGCGTGCCATTGTGGCGGATCGGCAACGCAGTGCGGCATTTGCGCCCCGTTTGCGCCATAAAACCTTGCTACCGCTCGCCCCCATAAGTCATGCCCGTAAGGGTAACGGAAGACGGTGGAGCACGCTCCGTAATTGCCTCTTCGCCATGTGCGGCGAAGACTACGATTTCGGATACCGAAATGGCCTAATGTGCGCCATTCTGCCGCCGTCTTTGGGGGGTGAGTAGTACAGGTTCCATGGACGCCAAGACTTTCGATAAATCGCGCCTGCCGAGCAGGCATGTCACGGAGGGCCCGAGCCGGGCCCCGCACCGTTCCTATTATTACGCCATGGGGCTGACGGGTAAGCAGATCCATCAGCCCTTCGTCGGTGTCGCCACCTGCTGGAACGAGGCGGCCCCGTGCAACATCTCGCTGATGCGCCAGGCTCAGGCCGTGAAGAAGGGCGTCGCCTCGGCGCAAGGCACGCCGCGCGAATTCTGCACCATCACCGTCACCGACGGCATCGCCATGGGCCATCAGGGCATGAAGGCCTCGCTGCCCTCCCGCGAGGTGATCGCCGATTCCGTCGAGCTCACCATGCGCGGCCATTGCTACGACGCGCTGGTCGGCATGGCCGGCTGCGATAAGTCGCTGCCCGGCATGATGATGGCCATGTGCCGTCTCAACGTGCCTTCGATCTTCATCTATGGCGGCTCGATCCTGCCCGGCACCTTCAAGGGCAAGCCGGTCACCGTTCAGGACGTGTTCGAGGCGGTCGGCCAGCACTCCGTCGGCAATATGTCCGACGAGGATCTTGAGGCGCTGGAGCAGGTGGCCTGTCCGTCGGCCGGCGCTTGCGGGGCGCAGTTCACCGCCAACACCATGGCCATGGTCTCTGAGGCGATCGGCCTGGCGCTGCCCTATTCGGCCGGTGCGCCCGCGCCCTACGAGATGCGCGACCAGTTCTGCATGACCGCCGGCGCCAAGGTGATGGACCTCATCGCCATGAATATCCGCCCGCGCGACATCGTCACCCGCAAGGCGCTGGAAAATGCCGCCGCCGTGGTCGCCGCGTCCGGCGGCTCCACCAATGCCGGGCTGCACCTGCCGGCCATCGCCAATGAATGCGGCATCAAGTTCGATCTCTTCGACGTCGCCGAGATCTTCAAGAAGACGCCCTATATCGCCGATCTGAAGCCGGGCGGCCGCTATGTTGCCAAGGATCTGTTCGAGGTCGGCGGCATCCCGCTGGTGATGAAGACGCTGCTCGATCACGGCTATCTGCACGGCGATTGCATGACCGTCACTGGCCGCACCATCGCCGAGAACCTGGCCAAGGTCGCCTGGAACCCGGATCAGGACGTGATCTATCCGGCCGACAAGCCGATCTCCAAGACCGGCGGTGTCGTCGGGCTTCGCGGCAACCTGGCGCCCGAGGGCGGCATCGTGAAGGTCGCCGGCATGAAGAAGCTGCAATTCCGCGGCCCCGCTCGCTGCTTCGACTGCGAGGAGGAGGCCTTCGCCGCCGTCTCCAGCCGCGACTACAAGGAAGGCGAGGTGCTGGTCATCCGCTATGAAGGGCCGCGCGGCGGTCCAGGCATGCGCGAGATGCTGGCCACCACCGCGGCGCTTTACGGCCAGGGCATGGGCGACAAGGTCGCTTTGATCACCGACGGCCGCTTCTCCGGCGCCACCCGCGGCTTCTGCGTCGGCCATGTCGGGCCGGAAGCCGCCATCGGCGGTCCCATCGGCCTCTTGCGCGACGGCGACATCATCGTGCTGGATGCGGAGAAGGGCACTCTGGAGGTCGAGCTCTCCGACGAGGAGCTGGCCGAGCGTAAGAAGAGCTGGACCCCGCGGGAAAACGACGTTCGCAGCGGCGCCATCTGGAAGTACTCCGATCAGGTCGGGGCGGCGCGCGACGGCGCGGTGACCCATCCAGGGGCAGAGGCGGAAGTCTCTTGTTACGCCGATGTGTAAACGCCTTGCCCTGGGCGCGGTCGCGCTGATGACATTTTGCGGGACGCCCGCCCTGGCGCAGGTCGATGCGGCAGGCGAGGCGGCAACGCAAACCGGTGTCTTCAGCTCCGCGACCGCCGCCTATCGGCAAGGCATCTCGTCCTTCCGCTCCGGTGCCATCAAGGCGGGGCTTCCCGCCTTGCGCTTCGCCGCCGATCGCGGCGTGCTCGGTGCTCAGCTCCGTCTCGCCGAGCTCTATGCGGCCGGCGATTCGGTGCCGAAGGACGACGGCAAGGCCTATTACTATTACCGGCAGATCGCCGACACCTATGCGGAGATCACGCCGCGCAATCCGGTTTCCAAATATGTGGCGCAGAGCTTCGTGGCCCTGGGCCGCTATCAGCTCGAAGGCATCCCGGAGATCGAGCTGGCGCCCAATCCGCGTCACGCTGCGGGACTGTTCCAGCATGCGGCGACCTATTTCGGCGATGCCGATGCGCAGTATGAGCTGGCCAAGCTCTATCTGTCCGGCACCGGCGTTGAGCGCAATTTCCGCCTCGGCGCCAACTGGCTCGCCACCGCCGCGCGCAAGCAGCACGCCGCTTCGCAGGCGACCCTCGGCGAGATGATCTGGCGCGGCGAGAAGCTGCAATCGCGCCAGGTGCGCGGCCTCGCGCTGATCGCGCTGGCCCATCACAACGCCAGCGAGCACGGCCAGGCCGAGCCGGCCTGGATCAAGCAGCTTTACGACGAGGCGTTCGAGGATGCCGACCCGCGGGTCTTGAAAGCGACCGAAGCGGCCATCCCGCGCTGGGGCGGCCCGCAGATCGCGCTGCTGCCGACCGAGGTGGAGACACCGGTGGTCAGCGTCGAGACCCCGGCAGCAGCGTCGCTTGGTGGCTTCCTGCTTGGCAACGCCGAACCGGCCTCCGCCGCCAGCAATGCGGTGCGCGACGCCGCCAATAGCGCTGTAGACCATGTCCCGGTCGCCGCCGGCACCGCCACCGCACTTGAGGGCACGCCGGCGGAGGTGTTTGCCGAAGATTTCCGGCCCGCAGGTCAGAGCGAGACGATTCTGGGCTTCGGCACCGATGCGCCGCCGGCGCCGGTCCCGAGTTCCAGCTCCGCAGCCGCCGCCTCGGCCGAGCGCGCGTCCGGCGGGTTTTCCTTCCCCGGCACAGGCGCAGGCATGGGCGGTATGTCCATGGGGTTCAGCGGAAGCCCGGCGCCGTAAAGCCCGAACCGGCTTAAAGCTTCAGCTCGATCCAGACCGGCACGTGATCCGACGGCTTCTCCCAGCCGCGCGGGGTGGAATCGATATCGCAGGCCACCAGATGGTCGGCGGCTTGCGGCGACAACAGCAGATGGTCGATGCGTAGGCCGTTATTCTTCTGCCAGGCGCCGGCCTGATAATCCCAAAAACTATAGCGGTGCGGCTCGTCGTGACAGGCGCGGAAAGCGTCCGTCAGGCCGAGATTGAGCAGCTTGCGGAATTCGGCGCGGGTCTCCGGCTTGAACAGCGCATCGTCCGTCCAGGCCGCCGGATTATGCACGTCGTCCGGCATCGGGATGACGTTGTAGTCGCCCGCCATCACGAACGGCTCCTCCAGCGCCAGCAGCGCTTCGGCGCGAGCCTGCAGCCGTGCCATCCAGGCGAGCTTATAAGGGTATTTCTCGCTGTCCACCGGATTGCCGTTGGGCAGATAGAGATTGGCGATGCGCAGCACGCCGGAGGGCACCGAGACCACCGTCTCCAGATAGCGGGCCTGCTCGTCGGCCTCGTCGCCATCAAGCCGCGGGGTCACTTCGTCGAAGGGCAGCTTGGACAGGGTCGCAACCCCGTTGAAGCTCTTCTGCCCGTGCACGGCGACGTTATAGCCGAGATCCTCGAAGGCCTCCGACGGGAAGGCCTCGTCCATGCATTTGATCTCCTGGATGCAGACGATGTCCGGCGCGTCCTGGCCGAGCCAGGTCAGCAGCGTGTCGCGCCGCGCCTTGATGCCGTTGATGTTCCAGGTGGCGATCTTCATGGGACGACTGTCGTAGCACTCTAGAGACCGTCATGCCCGGCCTTGTGCCGGGCATCCACGACTTTCTGAACGTGAGGGCCAACGTGGATGGCCGGGACAAGCCCGGCCATGACGTATGACAAGGGAGAAGCCCCCGCTACAGCGAGAAGCTGGTGCCGCAGCCGCAAGAGGCGGTGGCGTTCGGGTTGTTGACCGTGAAATGCGCCCCGATCAGATCGTCGACGAAGTCGATCTCGCTACCCTCGACATAGGCGATGGAAATCGGATCGATCACCACCTTCGCCCCGTCGCGGGCGATCAGGAGGTCGTCCGCCTCGCGGTCGGTGACCAGATCGAACTTGTACTGGAATCCCGAGCAGCCGCCGCCTTCCACCGTGACGCGGAGCATGGTCTCCGGGTTTTCGCTGGCAAGGATCTCCTCGATGCGCTTTGCGGCGCTCTCGCTTATGGTAATGGACGCGTTGCTCATACTGGGTTAGGTCTGATTTTCGTAGATCGATTGATGTTCGGCGCCTGTAAGCCGGCGCGTATTCTACATATATAGCGAAGAGATAAGGTGGCGGCCCGGCTTGTCAATCGTGATGGGCCCGATGAGACGCAACTGACCTATAGTCTGAACATCCGCGACGACCGCGAAATGCCGCAGGAATCGGCCCTCTATTCGGGTCCGGCGCCCTATGCGGCCGATGCGTCCGAGAGCCGCGGCCGGCTGGTGCCGGAGCCGATGAGCCCGCATCGCTCGCCGTTTCAGCGCGACCGCGACCGCATCGTGCACGCCTCCGCCTTCCGCCGCCTGACCCATAAGACGCAAGTCTTCATCTATCACGAGGGCGACCATTACCGGACCCGGCTGACCCACAGCCTGGAGGTGGCCCAGATTGCCCGCACCATGGCCCGCAGCCTGGCGCTGGACGAGGACCTGACCGAGGCGGTGGCGCTGGCCCACGATCTCGGCCATTCGCCCTTCGGCCATTCCGGCGAGCGGGCGCTGCATCGCGCCATGCAAGGCGCCGGCGGCTTCGACCACAATGCCCAAAGCCTTCGCGTGGTCACCGAGCTGGAGCGGAAATACGCCGAGTTCGACGGGCTGAACCTCACCTGGGAGGCCCTCGAGGGCCTGGTCAAGCATAACGGGCCGATGCTCGACTTGGCCGCGATTCCGGGCCCCATCACCGGCTATAACGCCAAGCACGATCTGGAGCTTGCCACTTACGCCTCGCTCGAGGCCCAGCTCGCCGCGCTCTCCGACGACATCGCCTACAACAATCACGATGTGGAGGACGGCTACCGCTTCGGCTGCTTCGCCTTCGAGGAGCTGGGGGAGGTGCCGCTGGTCGGCGATATCCTGGCCGAGCTGCAGCTGCGCTATCCGGGGCTGGAAGCCTCCCGCATGCTGAACGAGCTGAACCGCCGGCTGATCACCCGCATGATCGAGGATGCCCGCAGCGAGACCATGCGGCGCATCGAATTTCTCGCCCCCGCCGATTCGGCGGCTATCCGCCATGCGCCGATGGCCACCGCGGCCTTCTCCGAAAGGATGGTGGCGGAGCTGCAAGTGCTGCGCGACTTCCTCAAACAGCGCGTCTATCGCCACAAGCGGGTGATGGCGATCATGGGCGATGCGGAACAGGTGGTCAGCGATCTGTTCGATCTCTATAACCGGAACCCCAAAGCCCTGCCGCCGAATTGGAGCGACCAGGCGCCGGAGGAGGGCTCGCCTGCTTATGCCCGCCATATCTGCGATTTCATCGCCGGCATGACGGACCGCTACGCGCTGGCCGAGCACCGGCGCCTATTTGACGTCACTCCCGATCTGCGTTAGGTGCCCCCGCCTTTTTCGGACTGATTCCATGGATGTGTTTGCCCCGTTTTACGATCGTGTGCTGGGCGCGGTTGCGCAGCTTCAGGCGGACTCCGTCTTGCCGGCCGATGCCAAGCTGACCGCCGTCACCATCGAGCCGCCGCGCGACGAAAGCCATGGCGACCTCGCCACCAATGCCGCCATGGTGCTGGCCAAGCCCGCCAAGATGGCGCCGCGCGCCATCGCCGAAAAGTTGATGCCGCTGATCGCCGAGGACCCGCTGGTCGAGAAGGTCGAAATCGCCGGTCCCGGTTTCATCAACATGACCCTGAAGCCGAGCTTCTGGCCGGGCGTGGTGCGCACCGTGCTGAAACAGGGCGAGGCCTACGGGCGTAGCGATCTCGGCAAAGGTCAGAAGGTCAATGTCGAGTTCGTCTCCGCCAACCCGACCGGCCCGCTCCATGTCGGCCATTGCCGCGGCGCGGTGTTCGGCGATGCGCTGGCCAATCTTCTCGACTTCACCGGCTATGACGTGACCCGCGAGTTCTACGTCAACGATGCCGGCGCCCAGGTCGTCGTGCTGGCCCGCTCCGCTTACCTGCGCTACCGCGAAGCGCTGGGCGAGGAAATCGGCGAAATCCCCGAAGGTCTCTATCCGGGAGACTATCTGAAGCCCGTCGGAACCGCTCTGGCCGAGAAATATGGGGATAAGCTGTTGAAAATGGAGGAGGCCGACTGGCTCCCTATCGTTCGGCAGTTCGCCATCGACGCCATGCTCGCTGTGATCAAGGATGATCTCGCCGAGCTAGGCATTGATCATGAAGTGTTTTTCTCCGAGCGCTGGATGAGCGAGGGGCAGGACCTGGTGGGCGAGACCATCGCCGATCTGCGGGCCAAAGGCCTGGTCTATGAGGGACGCCTGCCGCCGCCCAAGGGTGTGGTCGACGAAGACTGGGAAGACCGCGAACAGACCCTGTTCCGCTCCACCGAATTCGGCGACGACCTCGACCGGGCGCTTTTGAAGTCCGATGGCTCGCCGACATATTTCGCAGCCGACATCGCCTATCACCGCGAGAAGTTCAGACGCGGCTTTAAGACCATGATCGACGTCTGGGGCGCCGATCATTCCGGCCATGTCAAACGCATGATTTCGGCGCTGAAAGCTTTGGTCGGAGACGACGCCGATCTCGACGTTAAGATATGTCAGCTTGTTCGCTTGTTTAGGGCAGGCGCCCCTGTAAAAATGTCAAAACGTGCCGGGACGTTCGTGACTGTGCGGGACGTCGTGGACGAGGTGGGCCCAGGTCCGGTTCGTTTCATGATGCTGTATCGCAAGAATGATGCGCCGCTCGAGTTCGACTTTGTAAAGGTGACCGAGCAGTCGCGCGACAACCCGGTGTTTTATGTTCAGTATGCCCATGCCCGGGCTTGTTCAGTCTTGCGTAATGTGCGCGAGGTCTTTCCAGATCTTGATCTAGAGGGCGTAGAGTTGACGGACGCGGCAATAAATCGTCTGGACGACGAAGCAGAATCGGCGGTGATGCATCGCATCGCGCATTTTCCGCGTATCGTTAATGCTGCCGCTGCCGTTCATGAGCCGCATCGCATCAGTTTTTATCTTCATGATCTTGCGAGCGACTTTCACAGCCTTTGGAATAGAGGCAAAGACTCGCCACAATTACGATTTATTCACCAAAACGACCCAGAGTTGACCAAAGCACGCATTATGCTTGTCGAGGCTTTAAGACGTGTCCTCTCCTCCGGACTGGGCATTCTGGGCGTTCATGCCGTTGAAGAGTTGAATTAAGCCGGGGCACGGTGGGGTCGAGGGAGTAGCTATGTCTATGAAGGATCAGCGGTTTGGCGCGTCTGCCAACCCCGCTGCGGGACAGCAGAATTACGCTCAGCCGGATCAGCGTGCGCAAGCCGCTCAGCACGGGGCTCCGAGGCCTCAGGCGGCGACCGGTCTTGGCGGCGGCTCGTCCATGTTCGCGCGTATGCCCGCCTACACGCCCGTGACCCGCGCGCCCGAACCGGCCTATCCGCAAGAGCCGCAATATCAAGAACCGCAGTATCAAGAGCCGCAGCAGCCGCAATATGCCGAGCAGCCGTATCAGGGCGAGGCTCAGCAGGGCTACGACTACGGCCAGGGCTATGAGGGGCAAGGCTACGATCAGCAGGGCTACGAGCAGCAGCCCGGCTATCAGAACGGCGCTTATCCCGAGCAGGGCTATCAGCAGCCCGCGCAAGGTTATGACGCTGCCGCCTACCAGGAGCCGGCCTATCAGGATCAGCCGCTTGATCTCGGCACCGACAATGGGGCAGGGACCGAGGCTTATCCCGTCGAGCAGAGCTTCGAGGCCTATGAGGGGCAGCAGCAGCCTTACGACGCGCAAGGTTACGATCAGCAGGCCTATGCCGGGCAGGAATATCAGCCCGAGCAGCAGGCCTATAACGGCGAAGGCTATGCGGCCCAAGATTACGCGGCTCAAGATTACAACGGTCAGCCGCAGCAGGACTATAACGCTCAGGCCTATGCCGAGCAGGGCTACGACCCGCAGCAATACAACGGCCAAGGCTACGAAGGTCAGGGCTACGAAGGTCAGGATTACAATGGCCAGGATTATAACGGCGACGCCTATGCGGGGCAGGATTACGCCCAGCCGGTGAATGGCGAGGCGGCCTATTCCGACGGGCAGTATCCCGGCCCGCAGGATCCGCACCGCGCCGTCGAGCCCTACGAGGCCACTTACGATCATCCGCCGGAGATCGCCCTTGGCCAACCGCAGCCGCAGCAGGCCGCGCCGCAATATGCGCAAGGCGCCGAGCAAGTCGATGCCGACTTCCTATCCGATGGCGAAGTCGCCCCGGCCGAGGTCGCGGAGAAGCCGAAGCGCTCGCTCTTCGCCGCCCGCAACATGGCGATGGTATCTGCCGCGCTGGTCGGGGCTATCGCTCTGGGCGGTGCGCTCGCCTTCGTCTACAAGCAGACCGGCGGCGGGCTTTCCGATGGCGCACCGCCGATCATCCAGGCGGAGAACTCTCCCGTGAAGGAGGCGCCCGACGCCCCCGGCGGCAAGGAGTTTCCTCATAAGAACAAGCTGATCTACGACCGGCTCGAAAATGGCGACCAGCCGGAAGCCGATAAGCTGGTGCCGCGCCAGGAAGAGCTGGCTCTGCCGAACATGCCGGCCGCCACCGATATTCCGGACTTCGCCGCCGGTGCTGGCGGCACCCCGGCCCCGACCGAAATGGCCGCCGCCGGTGCCGATACGGGCCCTCGCAAGGTGCAGACCTTGGCGATCCGTCCTGACGGCACCGTGGATGCTGCGGGCGCCAACGAGCTGCAGACGGCAGCTGCCGCGGCGACGGCTCCGGCCACCACCGCCGCCATTCCGCCGGCCCCGGCTCAGGCGCCGGCCGCTGCTGCCAGCAAATATGTGGTGCAGGTCGCCTCCAAACAGGACCAGACCTCGGCGCTCGCTGCCTTTGCCGACATGCAGCAGAAATATCCCTCGCTGCTCGGCAATTACCGGCCCATGGTCAACCGGGTGAATCTCGGCTCCAAGGGCGTCTGGTACCGCCTGCAGATCGGTCCGATGGCCAACCAGGCCACCGCCTCCAAGCTCTGCAGCGATCTTAAAGCGCAAGGTCTGAGCGACTGCCTCGTGATGGCGCAATAGCGCCGCACCTCACATGCGAAACCGGGCTTGACCGCGGCTCTTGTCGCGGCTAGCCCGGCGTCATGTCTTATCGCGCCTTCATCGCAAGCTGTTCGGGGCTGAGCCTTACCGAGGCGGAACGCCGGTTTTTCGCCGAGAGCCGTCCCTGCGGGCTGATCCTGTTCGCCCGCAATTGCGAGAGCCCGGATCAGATCCGGCGCCTGACCGACGACTTCAAGACGCTTGCCGGCAGCGATGCCCTGATCCTGATCGATCAGGAAGGGGGCAGGGTGCAGCGGCTCAAGCCGCCGCACTGGCGGCAGATGCCGCCGGCCCGGAAATACGGCGCGCTCTATGCCAAGGATGCGGAGCTGGGGCGCAAGGCGGCCTTCTATGGCGCACGGCTGATCGCCGAAGAGCTTCAGCCCCTCGGCATCACCGTCAACTGCACACCGGTCCTCGATGTGCCGCAGCCCGGCGCTCATGAGATTATCGGCGACCGGGCCTATGGTAGCGATCCGGAGACCATCGCCAATCTCGGCCGCGCCGTGATGGACGGGTATCTCGCCGGCGGCATACTGCCGGTGATCAAGCATGTGCCGGGCCACGGCCGCGCCCTTGCCGACAGCCATCTCTCCCTGCCGCGGATCGATGCGAATGCCGAAGAGCTGGCCGCGACCGATTTCAAGCCGTTCCAGGCCCTGAAGGATGCGCCGCTCGCCATGACCGCCCATGTGCTTCTGCCGGCCTTCGATTCGCACCGACCGGCCAGCATCTCTCCCGTTATAATGGCAGAAGTGATTCGCAAGACGATTGGGTTGACCGGCTTGGTGATGTGCGACGATCTCGGCATGAAGGCGCTGTCCGGCACCATGGCGGAAAAGGCCGCCGCCGCGATTGCAGCTGGATGCGACGTCGCGCTTCATTGCAGCGGCGTGCTGTCCGAGATGGAAGAGGCGGCCGGCGCGGTGCCTTTGCTCGAAGGGGAGGCGGCAGCTCGCTTCAGCGCCGCCGTCGATAAGCTGCACGCCCCGGAGCCGTTCGATCGTGCCGAGGCCATGGCGCTTCTGGGCGAGGTCGAAGCCCGCCCCGTCGCTTGAGCACCGAACTTGAGAGATGAGCCACGTGTCCGACGAAGAGCAAAATCCGGCGCCTGAGGAAGAGGCGCCGAAGGAGCAAACAGAACAGGCCGCCGTCGGCGAGGCCGCTGCCTCGTCCGATGCCACGGCGCAAGGCACCGCCGAGACCTCCAGCGACCCGTGGGAGGACGATCCGGCCCGCGCGCTGCCCGAGGGCGAGGCGCTGGTCGTCGACGTGGAAGGCTTCGAAGGTCCGCTCGATCTGCTGCTGGCCATGGCCCGCACCCAGAAGGTGGATCTTGCCAAGATTTCCGTGCTGGCTCTGGCCGAGCAATATCTCGGCTTCATCCACGCGGCCCGCAAGGTACGGCTGGAGCTTGCCGCCGACTATCTGGTGATGGCCGCCTGGCTGACCTTCATCAAGTCGAAGCTGCTGCTGCCGCCGGAAGAGGAAGAAGAGGACGGGCCGAGCGGCGAGGAGATGGCCGCGCTTCTGGCCTTCCGCCTGCAGCGCCTGGATGCCATGCGCGATGCCGCCGCAACGCTGATGACCCGCAAGCGTCTCGGCCGCGACGTGTTCCCCCGCGGCATGCCCGAACCCATCACCGTCCTGCGCAAGCGCATCTACGACGCCAATGTCTACGACCTGCTGAAGGCCTATGCCCAGCAGCGCCAGCGCAATTCGGTGACCACAATTCACATGAAGAAGCGCACCGTCTGGTCGATCAAGGAGGCGCGCACCGAGCTGGAACGTCTGCTCGGGGTTGCCGTCGACTGGGCGCCGCTCGACGATCTATTTGCCGAATTCCTCGTGGAGCCGGAGCTGCGCCGGACCGCTTTGGCGAGCGGGCTGAACGCTAGCCTGGAAATGGCGCGCGAAGGCCAAGTGGAGCTGCGCCAGTCTAAGAATTTCGCGCCGCTTTTGGTGCGCCGCCGCCACGAGACTGCCGAAGAGACGCTCTAGAAAGATAACAAGAGGTCGCAACATGACAGCGGAAAACTTGGATAGAGCAGCGAAAATGGAAGAAGACGAAGAGGAAAGGGACGAGGTGCCCGAGCTTGGGCTGCCGCTGCCGTTTTCCTCCAATGTAACCTCGCTGCCGTCCGCCGACCGGGGCGAGAAGCTGCGCATTATCGAGGCGCTGCTGTTTGCCGCCGACGAGCCGCTGGACGAGGCCGAGCTCGGCCGGCATTTCGGCGCCGACGAGGATATTCCTGCGCTGCTGGAGGAGCTGAAAGGCGTCTATGCCAGCCGCGGCGTCAATCTGGTGCGCGTGGCCGGCAAATGGGCATTCCGCACCGCCGATGATCTGTCCTATCTGCTGGAGCGCCAGACCGTGGAGCAGCGGCGCCTGTCCCGCGCCGCCCTGGAGACCCTGGCCATCATCGCCTATCACCAGCCGGTGACCCGCGCCGAGATCGAGGAGATCCGCGGTGTCAGCACCTCCAAGGGCACGCTCGACGTGCTGCTTGAGACTGGCTGGATCAAGCTGCGCGGGCGCCGCCGGGCGCCGGGCCGTCCGGTCACCTATGGCACCACGCCGTATTTCCTGGAGCATTTCGGCTTCGACTGCATCGAGGATCTGCCGGGCCTCGGCGAGCTGAAAGGGGCAGGGCTCTTGGATTCCAACCTGCCGCCGGGCTTCGCCATGCCGAGCCCCTCCGATTCCGCCGAGCTGCGCGAGGACGAAGATCCGCTCGAGGACGAGGATGAGGGCGAGGCTTTCGACGACGAGGAAGCCGGCGAAGAGATGCGGGCCGAGGCTGAGGACGACGTCTCGTCGGAAGCCGAGTCGCACGCCGAAGCTGACTCTGAGCCCGAGGCCGAAGCTGAATCGGAAGTCGACGCGCAAGAGAGCGCCCAAGAGTCCGATGCCGACGATGGGGCAGATGCCGACGAAGAGGCGCGGGGCTGATAGCCCTGTCCGCCGGATGTGAGCCGGCACCATGTCCTTGAAGTTCGAGTCCGTCAGCCGCGATTTCAATGGAAGCAGCGCCGTTGCCGATGTCAGCCTGGAGGTCGGCGACGGCGAAATCCTCTGCCTGCTCGGCCCCTCCGGCTGCGGCAAGACCACGCTTTTGCGCATCGCCGCCGGCATCGAGCGCCCCGCCTCGGGCCGCGTGCTTCTGGGGCAAACCGAGATCGCCGGACCGGAGCGTTTCGTGCCGCCGGAGAAGCGCGGCATCGGCTTCATGTTCCAGGACTATGCGCTGTTCCCGCATCTCACCGTTCTGCAGAACGTCGCTTATGGCTTGCGCGGCATGTCCAAGCGCGCGGCGGCGGCGGAAGCCCTGGCGGCGCTGGAACGCGTCGGTCTAAGCCGCCACGCGGAGGATTGTCCCCATACCCTGTCCGGCGGCGAGCAGCAGCGCGTCGCGCTCGCTCGCGCCATTGCGCCGAGGCCCGCCGTGGTGCTGATGGACGAGCCGTTCTCCAATCTCGATGCGCGGCTGCGCGAAAGAATGCGGGGCGAGACTCATGCGATTCTGCGCGGTACCGGCGCCACCTGCATTCTCGTCACCCACGATGCGGAAGAGGCGATGCAGCTCGGCGACCGCATCGCCCTGATGCGGGATGGCCGCCTGATCCAGCAAGGCACGGCCGAGGAGCTCTATCGCCGGCCCAAGGATCTCGCCGCGGCCCGCTTCTTCTCCGAGCTGAATGAGATCGAGGCGAGGATCGAAAACGGCAAGGCCGTCACGCCGCTCGGTGCCTTCGCCGCGCCCGGCATTGCCGAGGGCGAGACGGCGATCGTTTGCTTGCGCCAGACGAGCCTCCGTCCCTGCGCGCTGGGGGAGGGTACCCGCGCCGAAATCCGCAGTATCCGCTTTCTGGGCGAGATCGCTTTGGCCGAGCTAAGTGTGGAAGGAATCGCGCAGCCGCTGCTTGCCCGCCTCGATGCCGATACGGTGCCGCAGGCGGGGACGGAGATCGCCATCGAGGTCGAAGCCGATAGCGACCTGATTTTTCCGAAAAGCGCCAACCGGTAGCCGCCAAAACAGCCTGGAACGAACTGACACGGGCGCTCTGCTTGCGGCATCGCGTGCTTGCTGCAATAGTGCCCGCTCGATCGCGCGAAACGCGCAAGATTAAGGGGAGTGGAATCCGTCTATGGGACTGAGCTGGTCGCATATCCTCATCGTTCTGGTGCTGTTTGTCCTGCTTTTCGGTCGGGGAAAGATTTCCGATCTGATGGGCGACGTCGCCAAGGGCATCAAGAGCTTCAAACAGGGGCTCGCCGAGGACGAGAAAGAGCCCGACGAAGAGGCTGAGCCGGAGATCAAGGCGGTGGAGCACAAGCCTGTGACGCCGGCTCCCGAGGCGAAGCCCAAGGCTGCTGCCAAACCGGCAACCAAGGCGAAAACCACCACCCGCAAGCCCGCGGCGGCCTCGCGCGCCAAAACCGCTAGCGCCAAAACGGCCAGCACCAAGACGTCGCGTGCGAAGAGTTCTTCCTCCAAGAGCGCGGCCACCAAGACCACGCGCAGCCGCAGCTCCGGTTAGGCCCCATTGGCGAAGGCGAAGCGCCGCTTTCGCCCTCGGCCGTAAGTCAAACCCATGTTCGACATTGGATGGTTCGAACTTCTGGTCATCGCCGTGGTGGCCATTGTCGTCGTAGGCCCGAAGGACCTGCCGAAGCTGATGCGCACCATCGGCCATTACATCGGCATGGCCCGACGCATGGCCGGCGACTTCCAGCAGCAATTCGAGCAGGCCATGTCCGATAGCGAGCTGGAGGAGATGCAGCGCAGCTATCAGGACGCGGTGAAGTCGGCCGAGAAGGTCGCCAGCTCGGTGAGCGCGCCGGCCATGCTGCCCAAGCCGATGGCAGATACGACCGCGGACAAGAAGGCCGACAAGGCGCCGAAAAAGACGGCAGATGCGTCGGCGGAGGCCGCCCCGGCAGAGCCAGCCGAGACGGATAAGGCAAAACCCGCAGCCAAGCCGAAGACCGCCAGCAGCACGGCGCGCAAGCGCAGCCCGGCCAAGCCCAAAACTTCGGCCAAAACTGCCAGCAAGCCTTCGAGCACGACGTCCACCAAGGCGTCGGCCAAGAAGCCTGCCGCCCGTGGCACGCGCAAAACCACGTCCGCCAAGCCTGCCGCGGCCAAGTCGACAGCGGCCCGCAAGTCGACGACGGCGCGCAAACCCGCGGCGGCGAAAAAGCCGGCGAGCCGCAGCACGGCGAAGACCGGAACCGCGGCGCGCAGGAAAACGCCTGCCAAAACGACGACGGCTAAATCGACCGCAACCAAGAAAGCTGCGTCCAAGACAGCCGCATCTAAGACGACCGCGCCCGAAGGCGAGACGTCATGAGCGCGGAGACCAACGAGCCGAATGAGCCGAACGAGGCCGGCGAGGCGCCCGAGGACGATATCGAGGCAAGCAAAGCGCCGCTCATGGAGCATCTTATCGAGCTCCGGCGCCGCCTGATCTGGACCGTCCTGGCGATCACCGCCGCCTTCGCGGTCTGCTTCTATTTCGCCCGCGATATCTACAATCTGCTGCTGTGGCCCTACCGGCTGGCGGCCGGCGTCGATACCCCGATCGAGCTGATCTATACGGCGCCGCAGGAATTCTTCTTCACCGAGATGAAGCTCGCCTTGTTCGGCGCCATCTTCATCGCCTTTCCGGTGATCGCCTCGCAAATTTACATGTTCGTGGCGCCCGGCCTCTACCGCAACGAACGCAAAGCCTTCCTGCCGTTCCTGATCGCAACGCCGCTTCTGTTCCTGCTCGGCGCGGCGCTGGTCTATTTCGTGGCCATGCCGCTGGCGATGAAGTTCTTCCTCTCCATGCAGCAGACCGGAGAGGGGCAGGTGCATATCTCGCTCACCGCCAAGGTCAGCGAGTACCTCACCTTGATCATGACGCTGATCCTGGCCTTCGGCGTCTGCTTCCAGCTGCCGGTGCTGCTGACGCTTCTGGCGCGGGCCGGCATCGTCTCTTCCGACGGGCTGAAACGCTATCGCCGCCATGCCATCTTCGCCGTGTTCGTGGTCGCCGCGGTTCTCACCCCGCCAGACCCGGTCAGCCAGATCTCTCTCGGCCTGCCGACCATCCTGCTCTACGAGATCTCGATCATTGCCGTCGCCATGTCGGAGAAGAAGCGGAAAAAGGCGGATGATGGCGATGACGAGAGCAGCTAACGGGCGGGGGCCACGCCCGTCATTCGGAAGGGCCGTGTTCGATGAGCACAGCCGAGCCAGCTTCGACTCGCCCGATGGCCTGTCGTGTTGTCCTGGATGCCCGGCTCAAGGCCGGGCATGACGGAGCTTGGGTATCCCACGGCCGTGCTCCTCTCTCCACGTCATTGCCGGGCTTGACCCGGCAATCCAGTACCAAGGGATCGAGCGCGGCGGCGCAATAGCGGGCCTGCCCCCCCAATGAGCCCCCATGACAAAGCCGGGCTTCGCCGCTATTAGGGGAAGCCTTCAAGGCCACCACACCAGCGGCAGGTGACACGTGCTCGATATCAAATGGATTCGCGAAAACCCGGACGCATTTCTCGACGGGCTTAAGAAGCGGCAATACGACGACCCGCAAGGGGTTCTGACTCAAATTCTGAAGCGCGACGAGCAACGCCGCGAAACGATTCAGCAATTGCAGGAAGCGCAAGCCCGGCGCAACGCCGCCTCCAAGGAGATCGGCAAGGCCAAGGCCGCCAAGGACGAGGCCGGCGCGCAAAAGCTGATGGATGAGGTGGCCGGGCTGAAAAGCGCCATCCAGGAAGGCGAGGCCAAGGAGCGCGAACTCGATGCCGAGCAGCGCGAGATGCTTGCCGCCATTCCCAACATGCCGCTGGACGATGTGCCGGTGGGGCCGGATGAGAGCGCCAATGTCGAGATTCGCAAAATCGGTGAGCCGCCTGCGCTAAGCTTCGAGGCCAAGCAGCATTTCGAGCTCGGCGAGGCCCTCGGCCTGATGGATTTCGAGACCGCCGCCAAGATGTCCGGATCGCGCTTCGTGCTGCTGAAAGGCGCGCTTGCAAGGCTGGAGCGGGCGCTCGGCCTGTTCATGCTCGACCTGCATACGGGTGAGCACGGCTATACCGAGATCAATCCGCCGCTGCTGGTGCGCGACGACACCATGTTCGGCACCGGGCAACTACCGAAATTCGAAGAGGATCAGTTTGCCGCCGTCCGTGTCGGCGAAGAGGCCACTGACCGCCATTGGCTGATCCCCACCGCCGAGGTGCCGCTGACCAATATGGTGCGCGAGAGCATCATGGCGGAGGACGAGCTGCCGATGCGGGTGACCGGCTTCACCCCGTGCTTCCGCGCCGAGGCCGGCGCCGCCGGGCGCGACACGCGCGGCATGATCCGCCAGCATCAATTCTCGAAAGTGGAGCTGGTCACCGTCACCACGCCGGAACAGTCGCTCGAAGAGCTGGAGCGCATGACGTCCTGCGCCGAAGAGGTGCTGAAGCGCCTCGGCCTGCCATATCGCGTCATCACGCTTTGCACCGGCGATATGGGCTTCTCAGCCCGCAAGACCTACGACATCGAGGTCTGGCTGCCCGGGCAGGGTGCCTATCGCGAGATTTCCTCCTGCTCGGTCTGCGGCGACTTCCAGGCGCGGCGCATGAATGCCCGCTACCGGGTGAAGGACGCAAAGGAGAACCGCCTGGTCCACACCCTGAACGGCTCCGGCGTCGCTGTCGGCCGCGCGCTGATCGCCGTGCTGGAGAATTACCAGGAGCAAGACGGCAGCATTCGCATTCCCGACGTGCTGAAGCCCTATATGGGCGGCCTGGAAAAAATCGAAGCGCCGGCACGTTGAGCCAGACGGCCGGCGCCGTATATTGGGCGTCAGGCGAGCCCGGCGCGATAAGGAAGAAGCGAGATGCGGATTGTTTTGACCAATGACGACGGCATCGAGGCTCCGGGCCTCGATGTGCTGGAGAAGATTGCCGCCGAGATCAGCGACGATGTCTGGATCGTTGCGCCGGAGACCGACAATAGCGGCGCGGCGCACTCGCTGACCCTCGCCGAGCCGTTGCGCATGCGTCAGATCGGCGAGAAGCGCTTTGCCGTGAAAGGCACCCCGACCGACTGCGTGATCATGGCCGTGCGCTCGCTGCTGCTTGACGAGCCGCCGGATCTGATCCTCTCCGGGGTGAACCGCGGCCAGAATCTCGCTGACGACATTACCTATTCCGGCACCGTCGCCGGCGCCATCGAGGGCACGCTGCTCGGCGTGCGCTCCATGGCCTTGAGCCTGGTCACCGGTCCTATGGACCAGGGGGTTCCGATCTGGGATACGCCCATGGCCCACGGCTCCGATGTGGTGAAGAAGCTGCTCAAGGCGGAGCTGCCGAAAGGCGTGATGCTCAATATCAACTTCCCCGACTGCCAGCCCGATGCCGTGGAGGGGATCGAGATCACCCGTCAGGGCGAGCGCGATTCGGGCCTTCTGAATATCGATGGCCGAATGGATACAAGGGGTCGCGCCTATTACTGGATCGGGATGGGCCGCCAAAGCTCAAAACCGCCTGAAGGCACCGATCTTTGGGCCATCGCCCATCAGCGGATTTCGGTCACCCCGCTCTGCCTCGACTTCACCCACCAGCCGACTTGCGACAGCTTGCGCGCGATGCTTGCGCCGTAAGTCCCGCGGAAGTGGCGTAACGCCCTAGAATCAGTCGATATTCCGGAATTCGCAGCTCATCGGCGGTTCCACATGGCGAGCGCCCAAGACCAGATCGGCCTGATCATGCAGCTCAGGCACCGCGGCATTCGCGATACGCGGGTGCTGCGCGCTATCGAACGCGTGCCGCGCGAGATCTTCGTCGATCCCGCCTTTCTGAAGCATGCCTATCAGGATATCGCGCTGCCCATCGATTGCGGCCAGACCATCTCTCAGCCCTATATCGTCGCCTTCATGACCGAGAAGTTGGAGGTGGAAGAGCGCTTCAAGGTGCTCGAGATCGGCACCGGCTCCGGCTATCAGGCCGCGGTGCTGTCGCAGCTCTGCCGCCGGGTCTACACCATTGAGCGCTATCGCGAGCTGCAGCAGATCGCCGACCGCCATTTCGAAGAGCTCGGCATCAACAACATCTCCACCATCATCGGCGATGGCTGGATCGGCTGGCCGCCCCAGGCGCCGTTCGACCGCATCATCGTCACGGCTGCCGCGCCCGAGCCGCCCGAAGCGCTGATCGATCAGCTGAAGGATGGCGGGCGGATGATCATTCCGATCGGCGAGAACCGGGATTCCCAATCCCTGGTGCAAATCGACAAATACGCAGAAGGGATCAGCGAGACGCCGCTTTTGCCGGTGCGCTTCGTTCCCTTGGTCAAGGGGCGGGTGAAGCGGCGATGACCGTCCGGCCGGCAAACTGTGCATGGAGGCGTGCGTGTTAAAGTCCTGTTTACCCAAGCGGCGCTTAACTGAGCCTCTTCGTTCTGCGTATTGTGTTTGGGGGTCTCAAGTGATGAGGGAAGCAGCGTTTTGGTCGAGTTTTGGCCGCGGCGCTGTGCTGGCTGCTGCCATGGGTGCGGCGGCCGCGCTGGCCGGTTGCAGCTCTGGGGGCTCCCGTTTCGATATGCCGGCGATGGGTATGACCGGCAATCCGCAGGCCTCCAATGGCGGCTATGCGGCCGATCCTGCCACCACAGCTTCGATCCCCGTGCCTCCGGAATCCGTTTATGGCGGGCAGGGCGGCGCTTACGCCAGCTCGCAGAGCTATGGCGCGGGCTATAACAACAACCGCTACGCGAGCACCGGCTCCTATGGCGGCGGCTCGTATAACCAGCCGCGCCAATACGGCAACACGTCGTCAAATTCCTACGGCACCCGGCCGACGCCGGCCTCTTACCAGCCGCAAAGCGGAAGCTATTCGTCTTCGTCGAACCGGTACCCGGTGCAGCAGGCCGTCTACACCCCGCCGTCTCCGCCGCCGGCCCCCAAGCCTGCGCCGCAGCCGACGCGCCGTGTCGCCTCTACCACCAATCAGGCTTTCGCCGGTCCGGGCTCCAAGACCATCACTGTACAGCCGGGCGACAGCCTGTATCTCTATTCGCTGCGCTATAAAGTGTCGGTCGAGGCGATCCAGAAAGCCAATAATCTCGACGATATCCGCCTGACCGCCGGGCAGAAGATCCTGATCCCGGCCAGCGGCACCACGGTGCACGGCAACTCCTATATCGTGAGGGCCGGCGACAGCCTGAACTCCATCGCCAAGTCGCAAGGCGTCAGCGAGCAGAAGCTCGCCGAGGTCAACAACATCACCGATGTGCGCTCCTTGCAGATCGGCCAGGAGCTGATCCTGCCGAAGGGCGGGGCAAGCGCGCCGTCTCAGGTCGCAAGCAGCACGCCCAAACCGGCGCCTGCGCCCAAGCCTGCATCGACGCCGGCTCCCGCGCCCTCCACCTCGGCCAGCAACAGCAATGTGCGGGTCGTGACCACCACCAAGGTGGAAGCGCCGAAATTCGACGAGCCGAAGCAGACGGCGAGCCAGAGCGCCCCGGCACCGCGCGCTTCGTCCAGCGCCCAGACGCAAGCCTCGAGCAGTGCTTCGAGCGCGAGCAGCGTGGCCAGCTCCACGACCTTGCCTGCGCCCGATCCCATGTCGGGGCAGCGTTTCCGCTGGCCGGTCAACGGCCGCATCGTTTCCAAGTTCGGCGCCCGTTCCGATGGTGGTCATAACGACGGTATCGACATGTCTGTGCCCCAGGGCACGCCGGTCAAAGCCGCCGAGAACGGTGTCGTCGCCTATGCCGGCGACGAGCTGAAGGGCTACGGCAACCTGGTTCTGGTGCGCCACTCCAACAACTGGGTGACGGCTTACGCCCATAACGAGGATCTGCTGGTCAAGCGCGGCGACAAGGTCACCCGCGGCCAGGTCATCGCCAAGGCCGGCGCCACCGGTTCGGTCAGCCAGCCGCAGCTTCACTTCGAGCTGCGCAAGGGCTCGCGGCCCGTGGATCCGCTGCAATATATGAGCAGCGCCACCGCCAACGCGAACTAGCGTTATCGATTACAGCGAGACGTCATGGCCGGGCTTGTCCCGGCCATTCGCGTTTCTGGCGGCTGAGACTGGCACGGCCCGCTCCCTCCCCATGAAAGGGGGAGGGTCGGGGTGGGGGTCAAGAAGCCGAACGGCATTCACATAGG
Organism: Methyloligella sp. GL2; assembly: GCF_013341275.1. Classification (GTDB taxonomy): domain Bacteria; phylum Pseudomonadota; class Alphaproteobacteria; order Rhizobiales; family Methyloligellaceae; genus Methyloligella. The sequence continues at coordinate 2,088,407 of NZ_CP054476.1, read as the reverse complement.
CCTTTGACCCCCCTCTAACTCCCCCCTTTCAAGGGGGAGGACCGGCCGCAGCTTTACGCATCACGCGTCACATCACGGCGTCATCACCGGGCTTGGCCCGGTGATCCATGAACACCTCTGCTAGAGCCGAAATTCCGGGGTCATGGATGCCCGGCACAAGGCCGGGCATGACAATAGCGAGTGAGTTCCGGCTGGCACGGCCCGCTCCCTCCCTCTGGAAGGGGGAGGGCCGGGGTGGGGGTCAAGAAGCGGTGGCGAGAGACGGCTGCGTCTCCGATACGACCCCCCTCTAGTTCCCCCCTTTTAAGGGGGAGGACCGGCCTAAGCTGCGTCGAAATTCTTGCCGAGGCGGCCGGCCAGCGACTGGATATACTGCCAGGCGACGCGGCCCGAGCGGCTGCCGCGGCCCATGGCCCAGGCCAGCGCCTCGCGGCGCAGCTCTTCCTCGCCGATCTCCAGCCCGTAATGGGCGGCATAGCCCTTCACCATCTGCAGATACTGATCCTGGCTGCAATTGTGGAAGCCGATCCACAGCCCGAACCGGTCGGAGAGCGAAACCGATTCCTCCACCGCTTCGGACGGATTGATCGCCGTCGATTGCTCGTTCTCGATCATCTCGCGGGAGAGCAGATGCCGGCGGTTCGAGGTGGCGTAGAACAGCACATTCTCCGGCCGCCCTTCGACGCCGCCCTCCAGCACCGCCTTCAGCGATTTGTAGGAGGTGTCCTGAGTCTCGAAGGAGAGGTCGTCGCAGAACAAAATGAAGCGGTAAGACGTATTGCGCAGATGCCCCAGGAGATGGGGCAGGGTGGCGATGTCCTCCCGGTGGATCTCGATCAGCTTCAACGCCGCGCCGCCAGTCTTCGCCGTGGCATCGGCGACGTCGCCATGCACCGCTTTGACCAGCGAGCTCTTGCCCATGCCGCGTGCGCCCCAAAGCAGGGCGTTATTGGCGGGCAGGCCTTGGGCGAAGCGTTCCGTGTTTTCCACCAGCGTATCGCGCATGGTGTCGATGCCCTTCAAAAGCGGCAGCGGCACGCGGTTGACGGCGGAAACGGGAACGAAGCCCTCCGGCTCGGCCTGCCAGACGAAGGCGTCGGCCGCCGCGAAATCGGGAGCCTCGGGGAGAGCCGGCGCAAGCCGCTCCAGCGCGCCGGCGATGCGGCGCAACACGTCTTTCTTACTCATGCTGTTGTAATGCCGTCCAAAAGCTAAATTTTCGAAACCGCCTCGGAAGCGTTCACAGCCGTTGCAAAGGCGGGCGAGCTGGCTATAGTCGCGCCCAAAGCGAGAGGGCATAAGCCCCTGCACGAGGAAACACACCATTTTGGCCCAGGGCGGCCATCCTTAATGATATCGAGGGACGGGAGCAAATGATCGACGCGGTCACTGCCCAAGCGGCGCCGGGTGGCGCCATGGACTTCTTTAACAGCCTCCTGATTCCGACGATTCTGATCATCGGCATCATGTACTTCCTGATGATCCGCCCGCAGCAGAAGCGCATGCGCGAGCACCGCGATATGATCGGTGCCATCCGCCGCGGCGACAATGTTGTGACGGCCGGCGGCATTCTGGGCAAGGTGTCCAAGGCCGACGAGGAGGAGCTGACCCTCGAAGTGGCCGAAGGCGTCCGGATCCGGGTGCTGCGTTCGACCATCTCCGAGGTCCGCGGCAAGCCGGAGCCGGCCTCCGGCGGCTCGAAATCCGGCTCCAAGACGCCGGCGAAATCCGAGGACAAAACCTCGTGACGACGTTTCGCCAAATTTCTGGCCAGCCCTGTTAACGATCCGGAGCTTCGGCGGCGATGCTGCATTTCCAACGATGGAAGGTGGTGCTGATTCTCGGCGTGGTCATCGTCGGTATTCTGTGCGCCTTGCCCAATGTTTTCCCGTCCAAGACCGTGGCGGAGCTGCCCGATTGGCTGCCCCATAAGCAGGTCAATCTCGGCCTCGATCTGCAGGGCGGTGCCCATCTGCTTTATGAGATCGACCAGCAACAGCTGATCGACGACTGGCTGGGCAATATCCGCGGCGAGGTCCGCGGGGCCTTGCGCACCGCGCGCATCGGCTACACCAATCTTGGGGTCAAGCCGGGTCAGAAGCAGGTCTCGGTGCGCATCCGCGACGGTTTCGATCTCGACAAAGCCTATGACGCCCTGAGCGAGCTCGCCGCGCCCATCAATCAGGGCGCTTTCGGCGGCATGTCCGGCGGCAAGGATCTCGATGTCGAGCAGGCGGACAACCGCCAGATCACCCTGACCATCACCGATGCCGGCCTGACCCAGCGCATGAACGGCGCCATCGAATCGTCCATCGAGACCATCCGCCGCCGTATCGATGCGTTCGGCACCACCGAACCCAGCATCCAGCGCCAGGGCGCCGACCGTATCCTGGTGCAGTTTCCCGGCATTCAGGATGTGCAGCGCCTCAAAGGCCTGATCAACGAGACTGGCAAGCTCGACTTCAAGCTGGTCGATCCCGCCGCCAACGCCCAAGAGGTTGCCGCCAGCAAGCGGCCACCGGCCGGCGACGAGCTGGTCTATTCCGCCGACGAGCCGCCGGTTCCCTACGTGCTGAAGGAAGATTCGCTGGTCAGCGGCGAAAGCTTGGTCGATTCCCAGCCCGGCTTCGACGGGCGCACCGGCGAGCCGATCGTGACCTTCCGCTTCGATTCCACCGGCGCCCAGCGCTTCGCCCGGGTGACCCAGGAGAATGTCGGGCTGCCTTTCGCCATCGTGCTCGACAACAAGGTGATCTCGGCACCGGTGATCCGCGAGCCGATTCTCGGCGGCAGCGGCCAGATCAGCGGCAACTTCACCGTCGAGGAAGCCAACGACCTCGCCATTCTGCTGCGCTCCGGTGCGCTTCCGGCCAAGCTGACCCCGATCGAGGAGCGCACCGTCGGTGCGAGCCTTGGTGCTGATTCCATTGCCGCCGGCAAGAGCGCTGCGATCATCGCGCTGATTGCCGTCGCCGTATTTATGGTGCTGGCTTACGGGCTATTCGGCCTGTTCGCGGATCTGGCGCTGATGATCAATGCGGTGCTGATCTTCGCGGCGCTATCGCTGATCGGCGCGACGCTCACCTTGCCGGGTATCGCCGGCATCGTGCTGGTGATCGGTATTTCGGTCGATTCCAACGTGCTGATCTTCGAGCGCATCCGCGAGGAGGTCCGCTCGGGAAAATCGCCGCTCGCGGCGATCGATGCGGGCTATTCGCGGGCCATGGCCACCATCATCGACTCCAACGTGACCACGCTGATCTCGACCTTGGTGCTGTTCTGGCTGGGATCGGGTCCGGTGCGCGGCTTTGCCGTCACCCTGTGCATCGGCATTCTGTGCTCGATGTTCACGGCCGTCACCTTCTCGCGGATGATCGTGTCCTTCTGGCTGCGTTGGACGCGGCCGCAATACGTGCCGATTTAGGAGACGCGCGATGTTTCGAGGCTTCAGCTTCGTTCCCCCCAATACCAAGATCGATTTCATCGGCATGCGGGGGATCAGCTTCTTCGTTTCTGCCCTCGTGATGGTGTTGTCGCTGGTGGCCGCGCAGGTCTACGGGCTCAATTTCGGCATCGACTTCAAGGGCGGCACGCTGATCGAGATCAGCACCAAGGCGCCCCAGGCCGATCTGGCGACGTTGCGCTCCACCCTGAACGATCTCGATCTCGGCGAAGTGCAGATCCAGCAATTCGGCGAGCCCAACGACGTCCTGATCCGTATCGGCGAGCAGGATAGCGAAGGCGCGCAGCAGGCGACGGTCGGCAAGGTGAAGGAAGCGCTGGGCGATCAGGTGGCGGAGTACCGCCGCATCGAGACGGTCGGCGCCACCATCTCCACCGAGCTGATCTATATGGGCACCATCGCTGTGGTCGTCGCCATGGGCGCGATCCTGCTCTATGTCTGGTTCCGCTTCGAATGGCAGTTCGCCGTGGCCGCCATCGCCGCGCTGACCCACGACGTGGTGAGCGCCATTGGGTTGTTCTGCATCTTTCAGCTGGAGTTCAACCTGGCGGCGCTCGCGGCCATCCTCACCATCATCGGCTACTCGCTCAACGATACCGTGGTGGTGTTCGACCGCATCCGCGAGAACTTGCGCAAATACCGCAAGCTGCCCATGGCCGATCTCATCGATCTTTCGATCAACGAGACCCTGTCGCGCACCACGCTGACCCATTTCACCACCTTCCTGGCGGTGCTGGCGCTGTATCTGTTCGGCGGTAAGGTGATCGAGAATTTCAACATCGCCATGCTCTGGGGCATCGTTGTCGGCGCCTATTCGTCGATCTTCGTGGCCTCGCCCTTGCTGCTTGTGCTCGGCATGCGCCGCGACTGGGGCGCGACGGCGACGACAAAACGCGCCAAGTCCGGAAGTCCGGTCGGGGTTTAGAAAACCGGATTGTCGTGGCAAGCTCTTCCCTCGCATTTCGAAGCAAAGCGTGAGGCGTAAGAGGCCGTGAACGAAGCCGAGCTGCACCAGACCGTGCGGCAGATGGTTCGGACGGAGGATCCGGACCGTTATCTGTCGGCTCTGTTCGCGCCCAAAGAGGCGCGCGACGATCTGTTCGCGCTTTACGCCTTCAATGCCGAGATCGCCCGCATCCCCGAAGAGGTGAGCGAGATGCCGCTCGCCGAGATCCGCCTGCAATGGTGGCGCGATGCCCTTGTCGTGGCGCGTGCCGGCGAGGAGAAGACCGGTCACCCCGTCGCCGATGCCTTCGGTGAGACATTGCGCAAGCACGATATCGCGCCGGAGCGTCTAGCCCCGATGATCGATGCCCGGCGGGTTGATGCCATGGAGCAGATTGAGCCTTACAGCGCCGGTCTGATCGCTTTTCTGGATAATACCGCCGGCGAGGTCTTCACCCTGGCGGCGGAGTTTCTCGGTGCCGGAAAATCCCAAGTGGAGCTTGCCGCGCGCTCGGCCGGCCGCGCCTATGGGCTCACCGGACTGGCCCGTGCCGTCTGTGCCCATGTGCGGCGCGGCGGGGAGGGAGAGCAAAGGGCGCAAGCCGTGGCAGTGAGCGGGGCAAGCCAAGCCCTGGAGGAAAAACCCGATCCGGAGATGCTGGGGCTGATCGCCGAGATGCGCCGTCAGGCCCGCACCGAGCTTCGGCGCGCCCGGCCGGCGATCAGGGCTTTGCCGAGCGATATCCAGCTCGCTTTCCAGCCGCTCTCGCTGGTCGCGCCCTATCTCAATGCCATGGAGAGCCGGCGGGAAGGGAGCAGAGCCGGCTCCGGCATCAATCCGCTCTACCGGCTTTGGCGTCTGGCCAGCTGGCGCGCCTGAAGCCTATTCGGCGGCGACTGCACGCGCTCCGGAAAGCCAGGCCTCGAGATCCGATAAGGCGCGCGCCGTCATCGCCTGCTTCTTAGCCAGGGTCCGGGCGTTCTTGCGGCCTTTCACCTTGGGAAGCTCGGCCAAAGGCGGCAGCAGCCCGAAATTGACATTCATCGGCTGGAAGCTGGCCTTGGCGTCATCGGCCAGATGCCCGGCGGTGATGTGTGTAAGCAGGGCGCCCAGCGCCGTCGTCTCGGGCGGCGGTGCGAAGGGGAGGTCGTTGCGCTCGGCGGCGGCGAAGCGTCCGGCCAAAAGCCCGATCGCCGCCGATTCCACATAGCCTTCCACCCCGGTGATCTGGCCGGCAAAGCGCAGCCGCGGCGCCGCCTTCAGACGGAGCGCGCCATCCAGCAGTTTCGGGCTGTTGAGGAAGGTGTTGCGGTGCAGCCCGCCGAGCCGGGCGAACTCGGCCCTTTCCAGTCCCGGGATCATGCGGAAGACTTCCGTCTGCGCGCCGTATTTCAGCTTGGTCTGGAAGCCCACCATGTTCCACAGCGTGCCAAGCGCATTGTCCTGGCGAAGCTGCACCACGGCATAAGACTTCTCCTCCGGCTTATGGGCATTGGTCAGCCCCACCGGCTTCATCGGCCCGTGCCGCAGCGTCTCCCGTCCGCGCTCGGCCATCACCTCGATCGGCAGGCAGCCCTCGAAATAGGGGGTGGATTGCTCCCAGTCCTTGAAGGCGGTCTTCTCGCCGACGATCAGCGCATCGATAAAGCGCTCGTACTCGTCCTTGGAGAGCGGGCAGTTGATGTAATCGGCATCGCCGCCGCCGGGCCCCGGCTTGTCGTAGCGCGATTGCATCCAGCAGATATCCATGTCGATGCTGTCGCGATGCACGATGGGCGCGATGGCGTCGAAGAAGGCGAGCTCGTCCTCGCCAGTCAGCTGCTTGATCGCGCCGGCCAGGGCCTCGGAGGTGAGGGGGCCGGTGGCGACGATCACGCTATCCCAATCCTCCGGCGGCAGCCCATCGATCTCCTCGCGCACGACCGTCAGCGTCTCGCAGGCCTCCAGCCGCTCGGTCACCGCATTGGCGAAGCCTTCGCGGTCCACGGCAAGCGCACCGCCCGCCGGCAGCTTATGGGCATCGGCCGCCGCCATGATCAGCGAGCCGGCCCGGCGCATCTCCTCATGCAGCAGCCCCACCGCATTCGCCTCGTGATCGTCGGAGCGGAACGAGTTGGAGCAGACCAGCTCGGCAAAGCGGTCGGTGGCGTGCGCATCGGTGGCGCGCACCGGGCGCATTTCGTGCAACACGACCGGAATCCCGGCCTGCGCCAGCTGCCAGGCGGCCTCCGAGCCCGCAAGCCCGCCGCCGATGATGTGAACCTGTTTCATGGCTTTCTGCTATCGGGAAAGCCCTTGCGCTTCAAGCCGGTTTCGGCACGCGCGCAGGCCGCGCCGATTGCCGTTTTCATGTCGCGGAAAATGGGTAAAGTCCGCCTCCCATGTTTTTCTAGGAGCTTGCACGCCATGGCTGAGTTGACCCTCTATCACGCCATTCCCACACGGTCCTCCATCGTCCGCTGGATGCTGGAGGAGCTGGGCGAGCCCTATGATCTGGTGCTGCTCAATGTCTTCGAAGGCGAGCAAATGACGCCGGACTATCTGGCGCTCAATCCCATGGGCAAGGTGCCGACGCTCCGCCACGGCGATGCTGTGGTCTCCGAAGTGGCGGCAATCTGCACCTATCTGGCTGATGAATTTCCAGGAGCCAAGCTCAACAAGCCGATCGGCGATCCCGACCGCGGCGCCTATCTGAAATGGCTCTTCTTCGGGCCAAGCTGCATCGAGCCTGCCATGTTCGACCGGGCCTTCCCGCGCAAGGAGGAGCCGCGCGAGGGCACCCTCGGCTACGGCAATTTCGACCGGGTGACCAATGTCACCGCCGAGGCCGTGTCGAAGGGCACATATCTGTTCGGTGAAGAGTTCACCGCTGCCGACATCGTTATCGGCTCGCTGCTCCGCTGGGGCACGCTGTTCAAGCTGCTGCCCGAGCGCGCCGAGTTCAAAGACTACGTGGCCCGGCTGGAGCAGCGCCCGGCGCTGCAGCGTACCTTGCAGCTTGAGCAGGCCGAGACCGCGCAAGCGGAATAAGCCGCCGCAGATTGGGCAGCGGACACGCCTGCGCCGAGCGTGGCCCTGCCCCCACACCGGCCGGAGGGAACGCGAATCATGGCCCGTCGAAGATCTGGTACCAAGCTACCGGCGCCGTATCTGAAGCAGATATGGCTCGACGATACCCGCGTGCCGTCGAAGATCGATTACCCGTTCTGCCTGCCGTTCCTGCGCGGCGATTTCGAGCTTCGCTTCGAACAGCCGATCACCATCATCGTCGGCGAGAACGGCACCGGGAAATCGACGCTGCTGGAAGGCATTGCAGCGCTGGCCGGTTTCGACCAGGCCGGCGGCGGCAACGGCTATATGCCCGTCGATCATTCCCAGGCGCTGGAGACGACGGGCGGCGAGCTGGCCCAGGCCTTGCGGGCCAGCTGGCTGCCCAAGCTGACCAATGGCTGGTTCTTCCGCGCCGAGAGCTTCTTCTCCGTCGCCCGCTATCTGGACGAGGCAGCGCGGGAGCCTCTCGGCGGCCCGCCGCCGGACTTCCTCTCCCATTCCCACGGCGAAGGGTTCTTGCGCTTCTTTCAGGAGCGCTGCAGCCGCCAGGGCCTCTTCATCTTCGACGAGCCGGAATCGGCGCTGTCTCCCTCGCGCCAGATCGAATTCCTCAAGCTGCTGCGCCGCATGGAGCGCTCGCGCATCTGTCAGGTGATCATGGCCACCCATTCGCCGATTCTGATGGCCTATCCCGGCGCGGCGCTGATGCGTCTCACCCCCGCCGGGCTGGAGCCGTCCGCGGTCGAGGAGACCGAGCATTTCCGGCTGATGCGGGATTTCTTGAACGATCCGGAACGCTTTATCGATGCCGCGCTCGCCGAGGACGAGCAGCAGAGCAAGCTCGATCTCTAATACCGCCCCTCATCGGGGATATTCAGCTTTTCGCCGCAAGCCTTGCAGTAGACGGCGTCCGACTCGTGGCGCTGCAGCCCGCAGGAGGGGCAGGAAAACCGCACCTTGCGCGGCCGGAGCAGCGTCTGCAGCAGGCGCAAGAACAGCGTCACGCCGAAGATCATGATGATGACGGCGGTAAGCCGCCCCATCGAGCCTTCCAGAGTGATGTCGCCGAAGCCGGTGGTGGTCAGCGCCGTCACCGTGAAATACAGCGCGTCCACGTAATTGGTGATCGCCGGATTGCGCCAATGCTGGGTCTCGTAGACCACGCCGGTCATGATGAACAGAAACACCGCGAGATTGACCAGCGCGATGATGGTCTCCTCGTTGCGCCGGAAGAAGCTGCTATCGGCCCTGAGCCGGGACACCAGCTGATAGGTGTGCAGCAGCCGCAGCGTGCGCAGGATGCGCAGGAAGCCGAGCCCTTCGCCGGCGACCGGCGCGAGGAACGACCCGATCGCCACCATGTCCGCCCAGGTGGAGGGATGGGTGAATTCCTTCAGCGGCTTTTCGGTGGCGGCGATCCGGGTGACGAATTCGATCAGGATCAGCACGCCGAACGCCACATCGACCCATTCGATCCACGGCTCGCGCGGAACGAACGAGGTGCCGACGATGAACAAGATGGTGAGGATATCGAACGCCAGCAGGGCATAGCGGAACCGGTGCGCGGCCCGGCTGCGGCCGTAATACAGCAGTCGTAATGTTTCGCGCAAAGCCCGCTCCTCGATAAGCTTTGCAGCCCTCTAGCCTATTCGCCGCACCTTGCCAATATGTCGAGGACGCGTGCGCCGCGCCGTGAAAGGACCAGACATGCTCAAGATCATCTCCGGCGGGCAGAGCGGGGTGGATCGTGCCGCGCTGGATGTGGCGGTTGCCCATGAGGTGCCCTATGGCGGTTGGTGCCCGCAAGGCGGCTGGGCCGAGGATAAGCCGGAGCCGCCCGGCGTGCTGAAGGACTATCCGGCGCTTCGGGAAACGCCCAGCGCCGATCCGGCGATGCGCACCGAATGGAATATCCGCGATGCCGACGCGGCGCTGTTCCTGACCGATGCCAGCGGGCTTGCCGTCTCGCCTGGCTCGCAGCTTGCTGAGCGGCTGGCCGAGACCTATCGGACGCCGGTCATGGTCTGGGACATGGATGCGGAAGACGGGCTGCAACGCGCCATCGAATGGCTGACCGAGCTCACCACCGCCCATCGCGTGGATCAGCATTTCCGCATTGCCATCGGCGGACCGCGGGAGAGCGAGGCGCCGGGAATTTACGCCAAAGCGAAAGCCGCGCTCGAAACCCTGCTGCGCGCCCTCGACTAAAGCCGCCTCGTTCCAGGGCCGATCGGCCACATGGCAAGGCGCTGCCGCCAATCTTGCCCGCAAGTGCAATTGTCAGCCGCCGCACGCCCGCGTAAATTGGCGCCGCTCGGCTGAGGAATCGGTCGCAACGGATTTCAACGATAAGGAGCTGGCGATGAGGAAACGACAGGGGCTGGGCGCGGCAAGCGCTCTCATGGGGCTGTTCGCGCTTGCGCTGCTGCTGCCGACTGGACCGGCAGCCGCGATGAGCGGCTGGTACTCCCCCAATCCCGATCCCGATAACTGCGAGAATTCCGACGGTGCGCTGAACGATGCCGCCTTCGTCATGGTGACGGTGCCGCGCGCCGGCGCCCGCGTCGAGAGCGGCTTCCAGGTGACCGGATGCTCGCGCACCTTCGAGGGCACCGTGAACTGGAAGCTGACCGGCACGGATGGCTCCGAGCTCGCCAGCGGCCATACCCAGGGCGGCGGGTCCGACGGGCCCGGCACGTTCGACTTCACCGTGACCTTCTCCACCGATGCCCAGCAGCTCGGCCATCTGGAAGTCTACGAAGAAGACGTCTCCGGCGGCGAGGGCAACCCGCCCGGCCGCACCGTGCTGCCGCTGGTGCTGAAGCCCGGCGCGGAATAGGCTCCGGCCGCCCTTAGAAGCGAATTGCATTTTCGGCGGCGATGGCTTCGGTCATCGTGCGCCGGAAATCGGCGCTTGCGGCGTCGGATATGCGCTAAAGCGGAATCTTATTCGATACCTGCAACTATCGCGGGCCGAATGGAATTCGACAATCTTCAATGCAAGGAGGCGGGCCAACGTCTTGTAAACGGGTTTTAGGGCAATATCTCTAGGGCAGGCGATTCGCTTGCCGCCTATCATGTGAGGAGCGCGAGACCCGATGCGTTGGCTATTCATCCTGCTTATCCCGCTGGCCCTTGGCGGCTGCGTGACGGAGCAGCAGCCGGCTCTGCCTATGGCGCTGGGGCCGAGCGAGTCCGCTGAAGGCACCTGCCTGCGCTATGGCGATGCACCGGCCTTTGGCGATTGCGGAGACGAGGCTGTGGTGTCGGTGACGCCCGCCCAATAGGGCAAAACTCTCCCCCGAAATAGAGACAGCTCCCCGGTGGCTTTGCCGCGCGCCGGGCCTATACGCTTGCCCGGCCTCGTGCCACTCCGGCGCCAGAAAAACGCGTCAATCTTGGGGAGGAGATGCAATGAGCAAAGTTCACGACGAGGTCCTGTCGGCCAATGAAGGCTATGCGGCGGAATTCGGCGACAAGGCGGATCTCGCCATGCCGCCGGCGCGCCGCTTCGCCATTCTCACCTGCATGGATGCGCGGCTCGACCCGGCGAAATTCGCAGGGCTCGCCGAGGGCGACGCCCATGTCATCCGCAATGCCGGCGGCCGCGCCAGCGACGATGCCATCCGCTCGCTCGTCATTTCCCACAAGCTGCTCGGCACCAAGGAGTGGTTCGTCATCCACCACACCGATTGCGGCATGGAGACCTTCACCAACGAGATCATGGGCGATCTCTTGAGCAAGAGCCTGGACACCGCCGAGATCGGCCCCGACGGCTGGAAGGATGTGGGGCAGGGGCCGGGCTCCGATATGGGCGCGCAGATCGACTGGCTCACTATTGCCGACCAGGCCGAGAGCGTGACCGAGGATGTTGCCGTGATCCGCGCCCACCCGCTGGTGCCCGCCGACGTGCCGATCTACGGCTATATCTACGACGTGAAGTCCGGTAAGCTGATCGAGGTGCCGTCCGCCACCGAGATCGGCAAGGTCTAGGGGGCCGGGACGGCAATCCTCAAGTTTCGTCATGCCCGGCCTTGTGCCGGGCATCCACGCATGGCCTTCGACGAAATACGTGGATGGCCGGGACACGCCCGGCCATGACAAAAGGCGAGTGCGCTGGGCACCTGCGTTCCAACGCACACCGTCATCACCGGGCTTGACCCGGTGATCCATTCCGTTTCGTCGCCGCTTGCGCGCGACCTGTCTTAGGCCCCTGATCGCGCTGCACGGGAACGGCATGCATGCCCGGGCCGCGCTCAAGTAGCGGAGCGATAGCGCACTCAAATAAGTCCGGGCATGACGAAGGAGAGGGCTATCAGGCCGGAGACGCGAGGCGACTATTCCTCGCCGACCAGCTCCGCCCGGCGGGCGCGCAGCTGGTCCAGCTTCTCCTGCTGCTCGGCGATGCGCTGCGCGCTGCGCTCTTCGTCCGCCGCGCCGGAGAAGGCGGCGGCCTGCTCCTGCAGCTCGCGCAAATTGTCTTCCACGATCTGAATGCGGCGTTCGATTTCCGCCAGGGAAAGATCTTCGGTCATTGGGCCTCGTCCATAATCCGCCCGCATCCCGGGCGCGCGGCACAATACGCGCCAAGCCGCCGGCGTCTCAAGCCTGAAGAGCCGAGGGCGCGCTGCGACAGCGGCGCGAAATCCCGGCCGGCCCGGCGCCTTCGCGGTGCGCGCGAAGACCTGCCGCATATTTATTCACGGTTGCGTACCGCCTGGTCAAACCGCGCAACGGTTGCGCAGATGCGGGGAAAAACCCGGCGCGAGAAGCGGGGAAACCGGAATATTGCGAAAAAACCGCCCAATGCGTCGGCAGTATTCGGACGAAACAGAGAATATCTCGCCGAGCTTTCGTTGGGCCAGCTTGACTGCTTTCGCAGAGGGATATGGAATCTTTGTGACAGTGTCAGGATCGCGCAAAACGGGCGGCGAAAACGCATCGCATCCGTGCCGATTGCTTAGGGCGCGCGTCATCGAAGGGGATGGAGTTCATGGACAAGAAGGTCAACGGAGATGCAGCCGCGCACGGGGATTCGCCGGATGACGGCGAGGTCCGCGAGGACGTGATCGAGGACGTGAAACGCGAATCCCATTGGCATTTGCGCAATGGCGCCAGCGAAGCCCCCGCGGAGCCCGAGCCGCCCAAGAAGAAAAAGAAGGCCAAAAAGACCAAGACCAAGGCCAAGAAGAAATACCGCTATATCGACGAGCTGGTGAAGCTGCAATTCGAGCTCATCCGCCTGCAGGAATGGGTGCAGAAGGAGGGGCTGAAGGTCGCGGTGATCTTCGAGGGGCGCGACGCCGCCGGCAAGGGCGGGGTGATCAAGCGCATCACAGAGAGCCTGAACCCCCGCGTCTGCAAGATCGTGGCCCTCGGCACGCCCACCGAGCGCGAGCGCGGCCAATGGTATTTCCAGCGCTACGTACCCCATCTCCCCGCCAAGGGCGAGATCGTGCTGTTCGACCGCTCCTGGTACAACCGCGCCGGCGTCGAGCGCGTCATGGGCTTCTGCTCCGACGAGGAATATTGGGAGTTCCTGCGCGCCTGTCCGCTGTTCGAGGAGATGCTCGTCAAATCCGGCACCATCCTGCTCAAATACTGGTTCTCGGTCTCCGACGAGGAGCAGGAAAAGCGCTTCAAGGAGCGCATCGAGAACCCGATCAAGCGCTGGAAGCTCTCGCCCATGGATCTGAAATCCCGCGAGAACTGGGTGGAATATTCCAAGGCCAAGGACGTCATGCTGCACCACACCGATACCGGCGTCTCGCCCTGGTATGTGGTCAATGCCGATGTGAAGAAGAAGGCGCGGCTCAACTGCATCTCGCACCTTCTCTCCATGATCGATTACGAGGAGGTGGAGCGGCCGCATATCGAGCTCACCCCGCGCCAGCCCGATCCCGGCTATGTCCGCCCGCCCATCGACAGCCAGCGCTGGGTGCCGGCGATTTATTGAGGGGGGGCGCCTTTCCGGGCAAGGACGCGCAGTCTCTACTTCGTCATCCCCGGGCTTGACCCGGGGATCCACGAACGGCTTTTGCGACAATACGTGGATGGCCGGGACACGCCCGGCCATGACGACGGAATGTTGAGTCCGCGCGTTAGAGGCCTCTCTCCGACCGTCATTGCCCGGCATCCGGGTCCCGCATCGCGGACCCGAGCATAAACTTGACCGGGCAATCCAGTAATCACCGCCGCCTACCGCAACGCACCGCGCCGGCTACTGGACCCCGGATCAAGTCCGGGGTGACGGCTGCTGTTTGTGTTGAGGCGTTGCCTCGCGAGCCGGGCGGGTCGCCCTAACGCAGGGCGTCATGGCCGGGCATGTCCCGGCCATCCACGAAGCCAGTTACGCAGGGAGGGAAGGCCGAAGCGGGCGGGTGGAGGCAAACGGTTCAGGGGAGCATCCGAGCGGGCACCACCCAGGTAAGCCCGAACCATCACCCCACCGCCTCATCCCGAGGGCGCGCATGGCAGTCGGTTTGCCAAGGGGCACGGCGATAACGAAAGCGCGCGTCTCGAAGGATCGAGGTCCGGAACCCTCACCACGGCGTCATTGCCCGGCATCCGGGTCCCGCATCGCGGACCCGAGCATAAACTTGACCGGGCAATCCGGTAATCACTGCGGTCTACAGAAACGCGCCACGCCGGCACCTGGACCTCGGATCAAGTGCGGGGTGACGGCTGTGATTACCGCTAGCTCGCGCCGTCCTGCAACGCTCCGCATCCTGAAGGTCGGCGCCTGTGTGCAGAGGATGTCCGAAGACGTGCGTGGAGGCATGCACGACGCGACTTAGCCGGATGCAGGGGAGAGCATGACGACGGAGCCGAGCGAAATCGCCACGTCCTAAGCTCAAGCTCAAAGCCTCATGCTGAGGCCAAGTGAAGCTAGCCCATGGCATACCAGGCACCGCGATTTCAACATTTGACTTCGCTGTAGGACTAGCGCGGCACGTTTTACGTGTGCTTAACTAGCTGAACACACTTAACGCTATTGTTCGCTAGGGGGATGCGCTTCATGAGTTCTACCACGATCGAAGAACCCGCATTTTCGGATTCCCCGCACGAGCTGAATCCAAATGGGTCAATTCTGTTTCTCGGGTCGGGATTTTCGAAGGAAGCAAAAAATATCAGAAAAACGCATCTTCCTGCTGGCAGCGCGTTAAAACGAGAACTTGAAAACATCCTTTCAGTACCGGCTGATCGCTATGACTTAAAAGTATTGGCTGACGAATTAAACTCATCAAATCACAATCTATACCAAATCCTATACGAGCTATTTACCGTTACAGAGGTTGCGAAATACCAGTCCGATCTCGTGTCCCTCCCGTGGATGCGACTTTATACTACAAATTACGATGATTCTGTTGAATTTTCTTATTCATCTAAACGAATAAATGCCGTAAGCTATAGTTACAATGATGTAAAACCAAGACGATTAAAAAATCGATCAGTCATACACTTGCACGGAACTATAAGAAACGCGACAGAAGATAATGTATTAGACCAAATTGTATTGAATGAGACATCGTATATACGCCAGCATTTTGAGCAATCTATTTGGTATGATGACTTTGTACGAGACATAAGATTCGCTGACGCGTGTTTTTTTGTAGGATATAGCTTGAATGATTATCATATATCAGCGCTTCTCATGCAGAATCCAAACACCCGTGAGAAGATATTCTTTGTAACGAATGGACAGCCAGATCGAATATTTGCGAATCGAATTAAACCGTTTGGAAAGGTGTTGCCGATTGGGGCAGAAAATTTCACTAGACTTTGCTATTCATTACCTGAACCAGCTCCTTCGATCGATCCGTATAATCTTAAGTGTTTCAAATTTATCGATCCCCATAAAGACAAGCATACCCTTGCGCCGCCCACCGCATTGGAAATCCGAAATCTCGTTACATTTGGCACCTTCAACTATAAACGATGCCTGTCAACGCTTCCAAAGTCAGATTACGTAGTGGCACGGCAAGAAATCGTTTCTGAATCAGTTGAGGCGCTTTCCAAATCAAAGTGTTTATTAATACATTCAAGGATTGGAAACGGCAAAACAATATTTCTGTATATACTATCGAATACGCTATCAGAACATGGGTATAGATGCTTTATGTGCCGTCCGAACGCGGTTACGCTGCAACAGGATATAGAGCTGTTAAAGAAGTTTAAAAAGATAATTATAATATTTGATTCATATAATGCAGCGGTCGAAACGATTCCGCAGCTTACGGATCTTCCAGACGATACGAAATATATCGTAACGGTACGAACTGGCGTTCAAGAAGTGCGGCTTCACGAGATTCAAGAGAAGCTTCCAATGCCGCTTGAACGCGTTAATCTAAATGGATTTCGGGCACAAGACGTAGGTGATTTTCTTAGCTTGCTAGATAGATCAGGGGTTAGAGCATCGAATCTAGAAGATGTCATATCCCAGTGTAAAGACGTCAGGGAAGTGGTCGTACAGTTATACGACAATAGCGAGATAAGGCAGGCGATACATAGAGAGTTGGTTCCTCTGCTTGGGGATAGAGAGTTCGGAAAGGTGTTTGTTGCAATTCATCTTCTCAAGTGGATCGGTCAAGAGGCCGATCCGGCGTTTTTGAGAAGCGTGACCAGGATGGATCCGTATTCTGCCGTCGCACGGTTTAGGGAGGTTGTTGGAGACCTGCTGCGCTAGATGATGATATACTTCAAGTAAGGTCATCAGTATTCTGCGAGTACGTGATTAAGAATCACCTCAGTACCGATGACATTGTCGATAGCGCGTACTCGATTATTGTTGAAGCAGTACGGAGAAAAAGTGAAAGGCAGTATCAGGCGGCATTGAGCAGCCTTATGAGATTTACAATATTGGAGGATGTGCTTTCGCGCGATCCAAATCGACTTACTGCGATCACAGAACTTTTTGATAGGCTTCATCGAGATGTCGATGTCAATAAGGAGCCGTTATTCTGGCTTCAGTATTCGATTTTAATGACGGCCGCCGATAATCTTCCTGCTGCCGAGAACTTCATCAGGACGGCTTATGCGCGGGCGGCGGCAAGCCCGGGATTCCAGACATTTCAGATTGACACTTATGCTCTTCGATTACTTTTGACAATTGAGGAGCGCGTCGACGATGAGGAGCCGGTAAAACGCTTTGATGAGATTCTTGGTAAGATAGAACGTGTTCGGTCGATGGTCCGTGATCAAAGTCGACGATTTCACGCGATACAGGTCTTGGATGCAATTGAACCATTTGTATCTCAGCGACTATCTTCGTTTGGACCATCCGAGATTGAATCGTTGATTTACAATATCGACCTACTACGAGAAAATCTCGACTTCCTTCCAGTGGAAGAAAAGGCGGCGACGGGAGCAAATCAAATTCGTGCGGGCCTTCTAAACGCAAAAAGCAGGCTTTTGGCACGAAGGCGTCTATTGCAATAAGGAGTTACTCCGCCGCCTCAGCGGCCTTAGCCCCACGACCAGCCCCACCAGCCTTCTTCCGCCGGCCCAAAACCTCTTTCAGATACTGCCCGGTATAGCTTTCCGGCACGCGTGCGACATCCTCGGGCGTGCCCTGGGCGACGATGCGGCCGCCGCCGTCGCCGCCTTCCGGGCCGAGATCGATGATCCAGTCTGCCGTCTTGATCACCTCCAGATTATGCTCGATGACCACCACGGTGTTGCCTTGCTCGACCAGCTCGTGCAGCACCTCCAGGAGCTTGGCCACATCGTGGAAATGGAGGCCCGTGGTCGGCTCGTCGAGGATATAGAGGGTGCGCCCGGTGGCGCGCTTCGACAGCTCCTTTGACAGCTTGATGCGCTGCGCCTCGCCGCCGGAGAGGGTGGTGGCCTGCTGGCCGACGTGGATGTAGCTTAAGCCGACGCGCTTCAGCGTCTCCATGCGGTCGCGGATCACCGGCACCGCCTTGAAGAACTCCGCCGCTTCCTCCACCGTCATGTCGAGCACGTCGGCGATGGACTTGCCCTTGAACTTGATGTCCAGCGTCTCGCGGTTATAGCGCTTGCCCTTGCACACATCGCAGGTGACGTAGACGTCGGGCAGGAAGTGCATCTCGATCTTGATCACCCCGTCGCCTTGGCAGGCCTCGCAGCGCCCGCCCTTGACGTTGAACGAGAAGCGCCCGGGCTTGTAGCCGCGCGCCTTCGCCTCCGGCAGCTCGGAGAACCATTCGCGGATCGGTGTGAAGGCGCCCGTATAGGTGGCCGGGTTGGAGCGGGGGGTGCGCCCGATCGGGCTCTGGTCGATATCGATCACCTTGTCCAGATTCTCCAGCCCCTCGATGGCGTCGTGCGCGCCGGGGATGTCGCGGGCGCCGTTCAGCTTTCGGGCGACGGCCCGGTACAAGGTCTCGATCAGGAAGGTGGATTTGCCGCCGCCGGAGACCCCGGTGACGCAGGTGAACAGGCCCAGCGGAATATCCGCCGAGATGTCCTTCAGATTGTTCTCCCGCGCGCCGACGACCCTGAGCTTGCGCTTGCCGGGCTTGCGCCGGCTCTTCGGCAGCGGGATCTGCTTCATGCCGGTGAGATACTGCCCGGTGAGGCTGTCCGGATTGGCCATGATCTCCGCCGGGGTGCCTTGCGCCACCACCTGGCCGCCATGGACGCCGGCGCCGGGCCCCATATCGACCACGTAATCGGCCTGCAGGATGGCGTCCTCGTCATGCTCCACCACGATCACCGAATTGCCGAGATCGCGCAGCGCCTTCAGGGTCTCCAGCAGCCGGTCGTTGTCGCGCTGATGCAGCCCGATGGAGGGCTCGTCCAGCACGTAGAGCACGCCGGTGAGGCCGGAGCCGATCTGCGAGGCAAGCCGGATGCGCTGGCTCTCGCCGCCGGAGAGCGAGCCGGAGCCGCGCGACAGGGTCAGATAGTCGAGCCCCACATCGTTGAGGAAGCGTAAGCGCTCGCGGATCTCTTTCAAGATGCGGGTGGCGATCTCCTGTTGCTTCGGCGAGAGGGTGCCCGACAGCGCCTCGAACCACGCCGCCGCCTCGCGGATCGACATGTCCGAGACCTGGCCGATATGCATGCCGCCGACCCGCACCGCCAGCGCCTGGGGCTTCAGCCGGTAGCCGTTGCACACCTGGCAGGGCTGGCTGGACTGATAGCGCGACAGCTCCTCGCGCACCCAGCTGCTCTCGGTCTCGCGCCAGCGCCGGTCGATATTGACGATCACCCCTTCGAACGGCTTGGTGGTGGAGTAGCGCCGCACCCCGTCGTCATAGGTGAAGGTGATCTCCTCGTCGCCCGAGCCGTAGAGCAGCACGGCGCGGAACTCTTCCGGCAGATCCTTCCACGGCATGGTCATGGACTGCTTGTAATGGCGGGTCAGCGCCTCCAGCGTCTGCCGGTAATAGGGCGAGGTGGCCGAGGTGCGCGCCCAGGGGAGAATCGCGCCGCGGTCCAGGCTCAGCAGCGGGTTCGGCACCACCAGCTCCGCCTCGAAGGTAAGCTCCGTACCCAGCCCGTCGCAGGCGGGACACGCGCCGAACGGATTGTTGAACGAGAACAGCCGCGGCTCGATCTCCTCGATGGTGAAGCCGGAGACCGGGCAGGCGAAGCGCGAGGAGAAGGTGATCCGCTCCGGCTCGCCCTTGTCGTCCTGTTTGTCGGCGAACTCGGCGAAGACGATGCCGTCGGAAAGGCCGAGCGCCGTCTCGAAACTGTCGGCCAGGCGCGAGGCCATGTCGGGGCGCACCACGATGCGGTCCACCACCACGTCGATATCGTGCTTGAACTTCTTGTCCAGCGCTGGGGCCTCGCCGGTCTCGTAGAATTCGCCGTCGATCTTGACCCGCTGAAAACCCTTCTTCATCAGCTCGGCGAGCTCTTTCTTGTACTCGCCCTTGCGGCCGCGCACGACCGGCGCCAAGAGATAAAGCCGCGTGCCTTCCTCCAGCTCCAGCACCCGGTCCACCATCTGGCTCACCGTCTGGCTTTCGATGGGTAGACCCGTGGCGGGCGAATAGGGCACGCCGACGCGGGCGAAGAGCAGCCGCATATAGTCGTAGATCTCGGTGACCGTGCCGACCGTGGAGCGCGGGTTCTTCGAGGTGGTCTTCTGCTCGATGGAGATCGCCGGCGACAGCCCCTCGATATAGTCGACATCGGGCTTCTGCATCATGTCCAGGAACTGGCGCGCATAAGCGGAGAGCGACTCCACATAGCGGCGCTGGCCCTCGGCATAGATGGTGTCGAAGGCAAGCGAGGACTTGCCCGAGCCGGAGAGGCCGGTCATCACCACCAGCTCCTCCCGCGGCAGGTCCACGGAGACGTTCTTGAGATTGTGTTCCCGCGCGCCGCGCACGGAAATGGATTTCGATGTCATGAATGCCAATGTCGGGGGGCTACGGGCCAGAGACAAGGCTTAAGCCCGTTGTCTCCAAGGGGCAAGTGGGCGCAGGGAGGGGGCGCAGGGGCGTAGGGCACGGCCTTGCACCTCCCCCTAGAAGGGGGAGGTCGGCTTGGGGGCTTCCCCAAGCCGGGTGGGGGTCTCCTAGCATCTTCCGTTGGCGCCTTGCTATTCCCCTGCCGACCCTTACGCATCCGGCCGACCCCCCCCCCCAACCCTCCCCCTTTCAAGGGGAGGGGGCAGGCCCTGCCGCGCCGTCTTGCACTTCGTCATGCCCGGACTTGATCCGGGCATGACGATGACGGAGAGGAGGCTCGTTGGTGCCCCCTCTACATCAGCTCCAGCTTCTTCAGCCGCGAGCGGATGGCGCCGGGCTTGCGGCCGAAGCTCTCGGCGATGGATCTCACCGTGTCGCCGCCCTGATAGCGGCGCACCAGCTCGGCCTCTTCTTGCTTGCTCCAAGGCATATAAGCCTTGGCATGGGTTTCGCGCAGCTCCGCGAAGGAGCCGCCGGCGGGGGCCTCCGCCTCGCGGGCCGAGCCGAGAAATGTCTCCTGACGCAGGGCAAGCGCCTCCGGCTCCGCCGCAGTCAGCGCCTTGGCGGCCATCTTCGAAAGCTGGCGGAACTCCTCGTCCTTCTCCACTGCCGCGCCATGCACCTGCAGCGCCCGGTCGTTGAGGCCGAGGAGATGCAGCCCGGAAAGACCGCGTAAGCGCGACAGCGCCACATAGCCCTGGCCGTATTCGAAGGCGCGGGAGAGGTCGATCACCGCCGCATCCAGCGACATGCCCTGGCTCTTATGCACGGTCATCGCCCAGGCAAGGCGAAGCGGCAGCTGCGTCAGGCTCGCCCGCTCCTTGCCGTTCTCCTCGATCTTCCATTTCGCCGGCTCGGCCACGATCTGGCGTCCGTCGCGGGCCCGCACCACGGGGTAGCCATGCTCCGGCTCGAAATCGACGATTTCGCCCAGCGTGCCGTTCACATAGCGGCCCTTGGGGTCGTTCTTGGTGAACATCACCACGGCGCCGAGCTTCAGCACCAGCCGTTCCGGCGACAGGCAGCCGCGCTGCAAGGTGCGCACGAAGGCTTCCGGCCCCTTGCTCACCATGGCGAAGCTGTGCGGCTTGCCCTCCAGGCGATCCAGCGCCCGGGCATTGATCTCGTCCACCGAGGCGTTGTGGGTGAACAGCCGGGTACAATCGGCGGGAAGAGCTTCGCGCGGCGCCATGCGCTGCTGCAGCCGCTCCCGGAAGGCGCCGTTGCAGCGATTGGCGCGGATGGCGGCGAGCAGCTCCACGAAGTCGCGGTCGCTCTGGCGGTGCTGCTCGGAGAGATAGCAGATGGCGGGCGAGAGATCGCGCCAGGCCGAGGAGCCATAGGCGAAGATCGGGCCGGAATCGCTCTCCATATCGCCGAGGAAATACTGATCGCTCCGCTCCCGGCGCACCACCGGCGGCAGCTGAAAGAAATCGCCCACCAGCACCAGCTGCAGCCCGCCGAACGGCGCCGGATTCTCGCGCACATGGCGGCAGACCTGATCCACCAGATCCAGCGCATAGGCCGGCAGCATCGAAATCTCGTCGATGATCAAGACTTGGGTCTTCTCGATCCGACCGGCCACGCGCCGGTTGGCCTTGATGCGGTCGAGATCGCGCCGCGACAGGGACTGGTTCACCCCGATACCGCTCCAGGCATGGATGGTGATGCCGTTACCGTGGGTCGCGGCGATGCCGGTGGAGGCGGTATAGGCCACCGCAACGCCGTGTTCGCGCAAGGTCCGGATATAGCGGTTGACCGTATGGGTCTTGCCGCTTCCCGGCTCGCCGGTGAGGAAGATGCTGGCCCCGGTCTTCAGCAGCGCCAGGGCGTCGGTCTGTTTCATCGCGATTCCGATTTGAGGTTTGCGGGGAAGGATAGGGGGCCTGCGCCGCCGGCGAAAGGGGCGATGCGGCACGGCGCACTCCCTCCCCTTAGAAGGGGGAGGGTTGGGGTGGGGGGCGAAGGGTCTCGTCTTGTGAGGCTAGAGAGGACCCCCCTCTAGCTCCCCCCTTTTAGGGGGGAGGACCCGGCTTTCCCTTGAAGCGCTCGAACGAGCGAGCAGACGCGCCATTGCGCCTATGGCATGGCGAACTCCCTTCCGCCGAGGGAGAGATAAGCTTCCGAGCCTGTCGCGCCCTCCGATGTCATCACCGGGCTTGTCCCGGTGATCCATGAACACCTTCGTCTCATCGTGAACTCGGAGGTCATGGATGCCCGGCACAAGGCCGGGCATGACGTCGTGCCAAATACGGATGCCCGTGGCGTCGCCCCGCCGCTTCGGTCAAACTCCGCAGCCATGCGACTCACCCGGACCCAGCTTCTCATCGCCTTCGGCATTATCGTCGGCACCGCCGCCATCCTGCTCGCCATGGGAAGGCTGCCGATCTGCAAATGCGGTTATGTGAAACTTTGGGAAGGCGAAGTGATGAGCGAGGGCAACTCGCAGCAGCTCACCGACTGGTACACGCCCTCCCACATCATCCACGGCTTCATCTTCTATGGCGTGTTGTGGCTCGCCTTCGGCCGGCGGCTTTCCTTCGGCACAAGGCTGATTCTGGCGCTTGTGATCGAGAGCAGCTGGGAGCTCGTCGAGAACAGCAACTGGGCGATCGACCGCTACCGCGAAGGCACCATCTCCCACACCTATTACGGCGACAGCGTGCTCAACTCGGTGATGGATATCCTGGCCATGGTGGTCGGCTTCTTCCTCGCCGCCAAATGGCCGGTCTGGGTGACGGTCGCCGTCGCCGTGGCGCTGGAGCTGTTCACCGGGGTGATGACCCGCGACAACCTCACCTTGAACGTGCTGATGTTCGTCTGGCCCCTGGATTCCGTGGTCGAATGGCAATCCCGCGCGTTTCAGTAAGAGCAAAAGCGGGCCTCACGGTTCGAGACGCTCGCTATCTTTGAGACGCTACCGCGCTTCGCATGACTTGAGCGCGACGAGCGAGCCCTTCACCATGAGGCGAAAGGCACCGCCTCGATCCTCATCCTGAGGAGGCGCCGAAGGCGCCGTCTCGAAGGATGCAGACCCTAATCGGGATGCTGACAAAGCTCTGCGGTGATCCGAGAGCCGGAAGCCCCTAAAGCGGAACCCGGATGCCCGTCGTCATATAGACCACCAGGCAGAAATACGCCGCCACCGTCGGGTAAAAGGTGATGCCGAAGCCGAACGCGCGCAAATACGGGTTCTTGTGATAGCCGATCCAGAACAGGATGCGGCCCAGCACGAACAGCGCCGTCAGGATCACCACGGTGCGGGCCTCTTCCGGCGGCGAATAGATCGCCAGCGCGCAATGGGCGATGAAATAGGCGGTGAACTGCTCGAACGTGTTCAGGATGAAGCGCGTGTTGATATCCAGCGCCGAGTTCGGCTTGGCCATGCGCCCGACGAACATCTTCGGATCCAGGCGCTCCGCAGCCACGATACAGATGGCGATCACGCCGGGCAGGATGGCGAACACCGAATCCTTGATCACCAGAGCGATCCTGTCGCCCATGGTGTTCCACTCCGCCGGCACCCAATGCCAGACCAGCTTGCAGATGATCAGAAAGACGAGGGCGAACAGCCAGTTGCTCACCAGCACCAGGAGGAACGGCCACTGATGCGACGTGAAGCCGAAATGTTTCTTGCGGGGGTCCGGGCGCTTACGGCGGCGCTTGGTCCGCGACGGCGCAGAATGGGTTTGCACGTTACGCTGCATATAATCCTCAATCCGACAGGAGGAGCTGGCCATTACTCGCGGCTCAGCTGCACCTCCCGACATAACATCTCGGCATGTTGTGGCGTTTCATAAGGCATAGAAGATCTAAAGAGCAATCTAAAGAGGCGCATTTTCCGCTGGATAGATGAGAACAAAACGAGTACAGTAGCCCGCGAATGGCCGCGACAAAGCCACGCTGCGGCGCCTGTGGATAGCTCGAAACCGGGCTGGCGGGGGTGGCGGCCGGCGCGTTAGGGTGCGTCTTTAATCGCAGAGGGCGGCGGTGGCGGCATCGATTCGGTGCGGCTTCGCCTGACGATGCCTCGGTAGACGACGTGCCCTGTCAGGCGCCCCTAAGAGAGGTGTGGCTTGCGCGGCGGCGAAGCGGTTGAAAGATAAAGCGGTCGGAAGACCAAGCGGTCTCAATAAGGCTCGGCGAGCCCGAACGGGGCTGGACGAAAACAAACCCGACCAAATGCGCGAGCTGGAGGTGTCATCATGGCCGGATCGGTCAATAAAGTCATTCTGATCGGCAATCTGGGTGCCGATCCCGAAATCCGCCAAACCCAGGACGGGCGGCCTATTGCCAATCTGCGCGTCGCCACCACCGATAGCTGGCGGGACAAGTCGACCGGCGAGCGGCGCGAGCGCACCGAATGGCACCGCGTTGTGATCTTCAATGAAGGGCTCTGCCGTATCGCCGAGCAGTATCTGCGCAAGGGCTCCAAGGTTTATCTGGAAGGCCAGCTGCAGACCCGCAAATGGCAGGATCAGTCGGGGCAGGACCGCTACACCACCGAGGTGGTGCTGCAGGGCTTCAACTCGTCTCTGACCATGCTGGATGGCCGCCAGGGCGGCGGCGGCATGAGCGATACGCCCGATTCCGGCGGCTCGTTCGGCCAGACCAGCGCGCTCGGCGGGGGCGGCGGCTCGTTCGACAAAGAGCTGGATGACGAAATTCCGTTCTAAACCGGTATCTTGACCGGTCTTGGTTAATTTCGCCTCTGATTATTTAACGCTAAATTTAATTGTATCGTCGGGATTTAACGGCGTGGCGTAAGCTGTTGCGTCCAAAGCCTTGTCTCAATTCGGGGGCAGGGTGGGATGTGTTGGAACAGCCGAAATCCGCCGAAATCCCATGACGCCGACAATTGCTGCGCGTTTTAACGGGCGCGATAACAACTTCAATCTGATCCGCTTTCTCGCGGCCAGCGCCGTGCTGCTGGATCATTGCGTGGCGCTCGGCGCGGGTGGCCACCCGCGTCTGCTCCAGCTGGGGCCGCTCACATTCGATTTCGCGGCGTTCCCTATCGGCCGTATGGCGGTTGATGTGTTCTTCGTCGTCTCCGGCTTTCTGGTCACCCGCAGCGCGCTCACCCGGCCGACCGTGACCGATTACGTTGTGGCGCGCGCCTTGCGGCTGTTCCCGGCGCTGATCGTCGTCTCCTTGGCCGTGGCCCTGCTACTCGGCCCGCTGGTCACGACATTGCCGCTGAGCGCCTATTTCACCGATTTGAAGACCTGGATTTACGGGCCGATCACCGCCAGCCTGGCCGACAATAACAGCCCGCTGCCGGGGGTGTTCGAGACCGGACCGGCGCCCGGCATTATCAACTCGCCGCTTTGGACCTTGCGCTACGAGGCGATCTGCTACGTGCTTCTGGCCGGGCTCGCGATGGTCGGCGCGCTGATTAACCGGCGTATCGCCTATAGCTTTGCAGGCCTGTTCGCCGCCTATCTTCTCGTCACCTTCGCCACGCCATGGCGCGGAGAGGTCGCCGCCATCGACAGCGCCGCGCGCTTTGTCTTGAGTTTCTTCCTCGGCGGCTTCTTCTTTGTCTTTGCCGAGAAGATCCGGCTGCATTGGCTCGCCGTTTTGGGGGCGGCCGCGCTTGCCTGGGTCACCCGGGAGACCGTGTTCGCCGAGCTGACCTTCCGTATCGCGCTCGCCTATGGCGTGATCTGGCTCGCCTTGGTTCCCGGCGGTGCGATCCGCGGCTTCAACCGGCTGGGGGATTATTCCTACGGGCTATATATCTTGTGCTGGCCGGTGCAGCAGACCCTGATCCTGGCGATGCCGCAGGCCAGCGCGCTCGTGCTCTTCGCCGTCAGCTTTCCAGTGACGTTGGCGCTCGCGGCCCTGTCGTGGCACCTCGTTGAGCACCCGGCGCTGCGCCAGAAGGAGAGGGCCATGCGCAAGGCTGACGCGACGGTGGTTTGGCTAAACAAACGGGTCGCAGGTCTCCGCGGCGAAAGGCATCAAGTGCGCCAAGCGCCGAAGCTCATGCCGCCGGAGACCCCCACCCGTTAGACGAAGGCTACTCTTCCTTCGCCTTCATCTCTTCCAGCTTCTTGGCATAGGCATCAGCCTCGATCGCCTCGGTGGTGATGCGCACCTTCAGCTTGTCGCTGACATTGGGCACGAAGGCGTCCATGCCGAAATCGGAGCGCTTCAGCGTGGTGGTGGCGTCGAACCCGGCCGCCTCGGCGCCGCCATACATCGGATGCTCGCCATGTTTGTTGAGCTTCGATTTCAGCACCACCTCTTTGGTGATGCCGTTCACGGTCAGATCGCCGACCACCTCGAAGCGCTTCTTGTTGTCGCTGATATTGCGCACTTTGGTGCTCTTGAAGGTGATCTCCGGATACTCTTCGACCTTGAAGAATTCCGGCTTGGTCAGCAGATGCTCGTCCAGCGCCGGCACATGAGTGTCGATGCTCTTCACCGGGATCGTCACCTCGACGGTCGATTTGGCCGGATCGTCCTCGTCGACATTCAGCGTGCCCGTCACGTCGTCGAAATTCGCCTCAGGGCCGGAGAACCCGAAATGGGTCCAGCCGAACCGCACCTGGGTATGGCCCGGATCAAGCGTGTATTCGGTAGCCTGGGCGGGAAGCACCGCGAAGATCGGGGCGAGCGCGAGGCCTGCGGCGAACAATGCGTGACGCATGAGTGAAATCTCCTGAATTGCCAACATCTTGGGTGTAACGGCGCCCGGCGGGTGCCAGGCGTTCTGCCCAAGGTGGGGAGCGGGCAGGGCGGCGTTAAGAGGCGCCCTGCGCTTTCGCCTCTTCTGCGGCAAATTGCTCGTGCCGCTTCTGCGACTGCACCTCGATGAAGATGCGCGAGACCTCCGGATAGGCCTGCTTGATCTTGATCTCCAGCTGGCTCACCGCTTCCTCGACCTCTTGCGAGGACAGCCGGTCGGCGAAATCGACGCTGAGTGCCAGCAGGATCTCATGCGGGGCCAGATGCATGGTGCGCATCTCGTTGAGATTGATGATGCGCGGCTCGGCGGCGACCAGATCGCGGATGGCGCGGGTCACGGTGCGGCTCGCCGCTTCGCCGATCAGCAGTCCTTTGGTTTCGTAGGCCAGCATGATGGCGGCGCCGGCGAGGATGGCGGCGATCACCAGCGAGGCCGCCCCGTCGGCCCACAGAATACCCCAGATATCGGCCACGGCGATGCCGGTCACCGCCGCAAGCAGGCCGAGGATCGCCGCGGTATCTTCGAACAGCACGGTGAAGATGGTCGGGTCTTTCGACTGCCGCACAGCCGAAAGCAGCCGGAACGGCCGCTGCTTGTCCTGCGCCTGGCGGAACTCGCGGAAGGCGACGATCCAGGCGAAGGCTTCGAACACCGCCGCGCCGCCGAGGATGATGTAGTTCACATAGGCATCGGTGACCGGGTGCGGATCGAGGATCTTGACCATCCCCTCATAGAAGGAGATGCCCGAGCCCACGGCGAAGATCAGGATCGCCACCACGAAGGCCCAGAAAAACACCTCCGCGCCATAACCGAAGGGGTGATGCCTGTCGGGGGGCTTTTGCGCTCGCTTCATGCCGAGCAGCAGCAAGCCCTGATTGCCGGTATCCACCACCGAGTGGATCGCCTCGGAGAACATCGCCGAGGAGCCGGTGTAGAAGGCACCGGCGAACTTGCTGAGC
Source organism: Methyloligella sp. GL2 (assembly GCF_013341275.1). Taxonomy (GTDB): domain Bacteria; phylum Pseudomonadota; class Alphaproteobacteria; order Rhizobiales; family Methyloligellaceae; genus Methyloligella. The sequence continues at coordinate 2,060,881 of NZ_CP054476.1, read as the reverse complement.
GCGATCAGCGTATTGGCGCCCAATGCGGCGAAGATGACTTTGCGCGAGCCGGCAGCCACGAACCCCTCCTGAAAACCACGTGCTGTTTCGCGTCGAGCTTAACGCGAACCCATCTTACGGGGGAGACAGATTACGAGGGAGACAGAATGCGCCGTCGGCGCATAGCAGGCGAGACTGTTGCCTTGCCCGCCTCACTCTTCCCGCTGCACAGGGACCACCGCTTGCTGCTCCAGCGTGCGATAGCTCGGCGCGGCGGACAGCGTGTTGCGGGTGACATTGGCCATCAGCGTCACCCCGCCATCGTCGGAGCGGTCGAGGCGGATATCCTTGAAACGCAGCGCGACGTTCTTCTCGCCGATGCCGAGAAACCCGCCGACGCCGACCACCGCGGCGACCACGCGCCCGTTATCGTCGAACACCAGATCGTTGATCTCGCCGACGGTCTCATGCGCCGGTGTCTCCACCGCCGAGCCGATCAGATCGCCGGCGCGCCAATCGCCGCTTTCCTGCTCGGTGAGGAATCGCGGTCGTGTGCTCGGCAGACCGTTGATCTGTCCGGGCGTTCGGGATTGCGCCATGGTCTCGGTGGGGTGTTGCGTGTCGAGCGGCTCTTGCTGTGCCGTTTCCCCGTAGCACGGCGCCGTACACGCGATGAGACCGGCAACCGAGCAAATCAGGATGCCTCGCATCGATATCTCCAGTTGAATGTGAAGCGGCAGAACCGCCTATTGCGCAGCAGCGGCCCCTTGGGCAGGGGCCACCAAAAACCAACGTGATTCCCTTTCAATCGTTCCGCCCGCAGAGCCGAGATTCGGCGTTTTTCGAAGCCGGATGGCAGCCGGCTTTCCCAATGCCTTGTGCCGTGCTCTGAAGGGCTGAGTAAGCAATTGTAATTGCTGTGATAATGGCCCGAATATGGCGGTCGAAAAAGCGCAGGGGAAAAGTTGCGACGCAGGTGTCATATCGGCTATACAGAGGCCACCGACATCGCCTTCGCCGGCACCGCTCTTGAGGCCGTTTTCGACACGCGGCGCCGGCGCTGAAATGCGATCCCCGCCACCACCCAACCACACGGTTTTCGGGCATTGACTGACGACAATCAGACTGACTTGCCGGGGGGCCCGGAAGGCCCATCCGATATCCGGCCCATTTCTCTCGTCGACGAGATGAAGCGGTCCTATCTCGATTACGCCATGAGCGTGATCGTGTCCCGTGCGCTGCCCGATGTGCGCGACGGTCTGAAGCCGGTGCACCGCCGGATCCTGTATTCGATGCAGGAGATGGGGCTGGAGTGGAACAAGCCCTACCGCAAGGCGGCCCGCGTGGTCGGCGACGTGATCGGTAAGTATCACCCTCATGGCGATAGCGCGGTCTACGACGCGCTGGTGCGCATGGCGCAGGATTTCTCCATGCGCGCCATGCTGGTCGACGGGCAGGGGAATTTCGGCTCGGTCGACGGCGACCCGCCGGCGGCCATGCGTTACACCGAATGCCGCCTGGCGAAGATCTCCAGCAATCTCCTGGAGGATATCGACAAGGACACGGTCGACTTCCAGGACAACTACGACAATTCCGAGAGCGAGCCGGTGGTGCTGCCGGCGCGCTACCCCAATCTGCTGGTCAATGGCGCAGGCGGCATCGCCGTCGGCATGGCGACCAACATCCCGCCCCATAATCTGGGTGAGGTGGTCGATGCCTGTATCGCCTATCTCGACAATCCGGCCATCGATATCGACGAGCTGAATCAGATCGTGCCGGGGCCGGATTTCCCGACCGGCGGCATCATCCTCGGCCGCACCGGCATCCGTTCCGCCTATCACAAAGGGCGCGGCTCGGTCCTGATGCGCGGCAAGGTCGCCGTCGAGACCATCCGCAAGGACCGCGAGGCCCTGATCATCACCGAGATCCCGTATCAGGTGAACAAGGCCTCGATGATCGAGAAGATCGCCGATCTGGTGCGCGACAAGCGCATCGAAGGCATTTCCGATATCCGCGACGAGAGCGACCGCTCGGGCATGCGCGTCGTGGTCGAGCTGAAGCGCGACGCCATGGCCGACGTGGTGCTGAACCAGCTCTATCGCTTCTCGCCGCTGCAATCGAGCTTCGGCTGCAACATGGTGGCGCTGAATGGCGGCCGCCCCGAGCAGCTCAATCTGAAGGACATGATCGTCGCCTTCACCGAGTTCCGCGAGGAGGTGATCGGGCGGCGCACCAAATACCTGCTGCGCAAGGCGCGCGAGCGGGCCCATATCCTGGTCGGTCTGGCCATCGCCGTGGCCAATATCGACGAGGTGATCAAGCTGATCCGCCAGGCGCCGGATCCGGCGACGGCACGCGCCCAGTTGATGGAGCGCGATTGGCCGGCCACCGATGTGGCGCCGCTGGTGGAGCTGATTGCCGATCCGCGCCACAAGGTCGCCGCCGACGGTACCTACCGGCTTTCCGAGGAGCAGGCCCGCGCCATTCTCGATCTCCGCCTGCAGCGCCTCACCGCGTTGGGGCGCGACGAGATCGGCGACGAGCTGAAGAAGCTCGGCGATCAGATCAACGATTATCTCGACATCCTGCGCTCCCGCGCCCGCATCATCGAGATCGCTAAGGATGAGCTTGTCGCGGTCAAGGAAGAGTTCGACACCCCGCGCCGCACCGAGATCGTCGAGGCCGAAGGCGAGGTCGAGGACGAGGATCTGATCCAGCGCGAGGACATGGTCGTGACCGTGTCCCATAAGGGCTACATCAAGCGCGTGCCGCTTTCCGCCTATCGCGCCCAGCGCCGCGGCGGCAAGGGCCGCTCCGGCATGGCGACGCGGGACGAGGATTTCGTCACTCGCATCTTCATCGCCAACACCCATACCCCGGTGCTGTTCTTCTCTTCCCGCGGCATGGCCTACAAGATGAAGGTCTGGCGGCTGCCGGTTGCCTTGCCGCAGGCCCGCGGCAAGGCGCTTGTGAACCTGCTGCCGCTCGGCAAGGACGAGAACATCACCACCATCATGCCGCTGCCCGAGGACGAGGAGACCTGGGCCGAGCTGGATGTGATGTTCGCCACCAATATGGGCACCGTCCGCCGCAACAAGCTCTCCGACTTCACCGATGTGCGCCAGAACGGCAAGATCGCCATGAAGCTCGACGAGGGCGACTGGATCGTCGACGTGGAGACCTGCAGCGTGGCGCAGGACGTGCTGCTGACCACGGCCGCCGGCCGGGCCATCCGCTTCCCCGTAGACGATGTGCGCGAGTTCAAGGGCCGCAACTCCATCGGCGTGCGCGGCATCAGGCTGGACAAGGATGACCGGATCATCTCCATGGCTATCCTCAACCATATCGAGGCCAGCCCCGCCGAGCGTGCCGCCTATGTGCGCCAGGCCAATGCTATCCGCCGCGGCAGCGCCGAGGTGGAGCCGGAGACCGATCCGGAGGAGGGCAGCGACGAAGCCGTTGCCCTGAGCCCGGAGCGCTACGCCGAGCTGAGCGCCCATGAGCAGCTGGTGCTCACCATCTCCGAGAACGGCTACGGCAAGCGCTCCAGCGCCTATGAATACCGGGTCTCCGGCCGCGGCGGTAAGGGCATCATCGCCATGACCGTGAACAAGCGGAATGGCGAGCTGATCGCGTCCTTCCCGGTGGAGGAAGGCGACCAGATCATGCTGGTGACCAATCGCGGCCAGCTGATCCGCATCCCCATCGCCGACATCAGCGTGGTCGGCCGCTCTACCCAGGGCGTCATCGTGTTCGACACCGCCGCCGACGAGAAGGTGGTCTCTGTGGAGCATATCCCCGCCGATATTGAGAATGGCGAGGGCGACGAGGACGCTGAGGACGGCGATGACGATGTCGGCCCGGACGACACCGAAGACGGGTCCGAGGCGTAACATTGTGGATGAACCGCGCGCTGCAGCACGCCGGTTTCTCACAGCAATTCTAACCGCAGCCTCAAGGGGTTAGCGCGGGCCGAGCGTTGCATCCGCGCAACGGTCGGCGCGCGATCTCACCGCTGCGGCCCTCTGCCGCTCGATTTGCGGTACTTCCGGTTACTAGAGTGACTTACGCGAGACTCAACACGCGAGTCGCGCGGGGGACTGGGAGACATTCAAATGAGAAAAATCAGCACCTTCATCGTCGCGGCGCTCGCCCTGGCCGGCGGCGCTTTCGCGGTTCAGCCTGCGGCTGCCGGCGACGAGCACGGCGACTTCATGATTCGCGGCCTGGTGTCCGGCGTTCTGCCCGACACCGATGCATCGGTTTCTGCCGGCGGTTCGCGAATTCCGGGAGCGAACGCCGAGGTCAACGATGAGGTGATTCCGGCGGCGACGCTGACCTATTTTCTGAACGACAATCTGGCGGTTGAGCTGTTCTGCTGCTTCGCCAAGATCGATGTCGACGGCAAAGGCTCGATTGCAGGGCTTGGCGAGATCGCCGATTCCTGGATCTTTCCGCCGGCTCTGACCGCGCAATACCACTTCACCTCGTTCGGTGCGTGGAAGCCTTATGTCGGCGCGGGCCTGCAATATATCGCCTTCTTCGATGAAGGCACCGGCAAGAACCGCCTTGGCGCCAGAAGCGTCAGCATCGACGATGCGCTGGGCTTCACCCTGCAGGCGGGCTTCGATTATTCCCTCGGCAATGGCTGGTATCTCAATGCCGACGTGAAGAAGACCTTCATCGACACCGACGTCCATTGGAACGGTGCCGGCGTGCGCGCCGACGTGGATATCGATCCCTGGATCGTTTCCGCCGGTGCCGGCTATCGCTTCAATCTGAGCGACGTTCTGGGGCCGCGCTTCTAGCGCTCCGAAGCGCCGACGACGGAACAAAAGACTTCGATTTAAGGGCTCGGCATTGCCGGGCCCTTTGTCATTGCGGGGCCGCGCGCAGTACACCGTTCACCATCGGCAGCGCGGGGCTTGCCCACAGCGCCGCCGCACGGCTAGAAGGGGGCCTCACGAATCCTGAGGCGTCTCCATCGGGGAGGGCGCCGTCAGAGGTCTGGAGTTCCCGCCCGTATGCGTACAGCTCTTTATCCCGGCAGTTTCGATCCCATCACTTACGGCCATGTCGATATCGTGCGGCGTGCCGCCAAGCTGGTCGATCGCCTGGTGATCGCTGTTGGCACCCATCATCAGAAGACGCCGATGTTCAGCACCGGCGAGCGGCTGGATCTTGCCGGCCAGGCGCTGCGTCCCGTGGCTGAGGATGCCGGGCTGGAGCTCAAGCTCGCCACCTTCGACGGGCTGGTGGTGGACGCCGCCCGCGCCGAGAAGGCGACCATCCTGATCCGGGGCTTACGCGATGCCGGCGATTTCGATTACGAGATGCAGATGGCGGGCATGAATGCGGCGCTGATGCCGAGCCTGGAGACGGTGTTCCTGGCCTCCTCGCCGGGCACCAGACACATCACCGCCACCCTTGTCCGACAGATTGCCGAAATGGGCGGCGATGTGACCGCCTTCGTGCCGGCCTGTGTTGCCGACGCATTCAAGAGGAAACTGCCCAAATGAAAATAGCTCAAATCGCTTTTCTGGCCGGGCTCATGCTCGCGCTGGTTCCGGCCTTTGCCGCCAAGCCCGCATCCGCCGCCGCCGATCTGGAGAATGTCGTCTTCCTGAAGACCAAGGACGGCACCGTGATCATCAAACTGCGCCCCGATCTGGCGCCCAAGCACGTGGAGCGCATCAAAAAGCTCACCCGCGAAGGCTTCTATGACGGTATCGTGTTCCACCGCGTCATCGACGGCTTTATGGCCCAGACCGGCGATCCGACCGGCACCGGCATGGGCGGCTCAGACTATCCCGATGTGAAGGCCGAGTTCACCGACACGCCCTTCGTGCGCGGCACGGTCGGCGCGGCGCGCAGCCAGGATCCCGACAGCGCCAACAGCCAGTTCTTCATCTGCTTCGACGATGCGTCCTTCCTGAATGGGAAATACACCGTCTGGGGCGAGGTGATCGACGGCATGGATGTGGTCGACAAGATCAAGAAGGGCGATCCGCAGTCCGGCGCCGTGCAGGGGCCGGACAAGATCGTGAAGATGGAAATTGCGGCCGACAGCAGCGATGCCGCCGCCAAGGCGAAAGCGGCCGAGCTGCTCGGCCAGTAGAGGAGGACATCATGGCAACCCCTGAAGATACCCTGATCATCGAGACCAGCCGCGGCCCCGTCACCATCGAGATGCGGCCCGATCTGGCGCCGAACCATGTCGCCCGCATCAAGGAGCTGGTGCGCGACGGGTTCTATAACGGCACCGTGTTCCATCGCGTCATCGACGGCTTCATGGCCCAAGGCGGCGACCCGAAGGGCAACGGCACGGGCGGTTCTGGCCAGAACATCAAGGCCGAGTTCACCGACGCGCCTTTCGGGCGCGGCACGGTGGGCGCAGCGCGGGCGATGTCGCCGGATTCCGCCGATAGCCAGTTCTTCATCTGCTTCGACGATGCCTCCTTCCTCAACGGGCAATACACCGTCTGGGGCCAGGTGATCGAAGGCATGGAGAATGTCGATCAGCTGAACCGCGGCGAGCCGCCGGCCCAGCCCGACAATATCGTCTCCGCGCGCATCGCCGCCGACGCCAGCTAGCAGACCGTCCTCATTTGCGCGTCGACGCCTTCGATTTCGAGCTTCCCGAAGCGTTGATCGCTTTGCGGCCCGCCGTCCCTCGGGATGCGGCGCGGCTGCTCGTGGTCGATGGCGCGACCGGCGCGCTTGAGGACAAGCAGTTCCGCGATCTGGCCGCTCTGCTGCGGCCGGGGGATGCGCTGGTGTTCAACGACACCCGCGTCATCCCTGCGGAGCTGCACGGCACGCGCACCCGCGGCGAGGCGGTCGCCGAGATTTCCGTCAATCTGACCAAGCGGCTCGACGCCACGCGCTGGCAGGCCTTTGCCCGCCCGGCCAAGCGGCTGCAGCCCGGCGACCGCATCCAATTCGGCACCGGGAACGGCGCCTGTCTTGCCGGCAGTCTGGACGCGACGGTGGAGGGGAAAGGCGAGGGCGGCGAGATCGCGCTTCGCTTCGACCTCGAAGGCGCCGCGCTGGACGAGGCCATCGCCAGCATAGGCGCCATGCCGCTGCCGCCCTATATCGCCTCGCGCCGCCGGGCCGACGCCAGCGATGTGAAGGACTATCAGACCGTCTATGCCGCGCATGAAGGCGCCGTCGCGGCGCCCACGGCCGGGCTGCATTTCACCGACGATCTGATTGCCGAGCTGGAGGGGAAGGGCATCTCCACCCACCGGCTGACCCTGCATGTCGGTCCGGGCACCTTCCTCCCCGTGAAGGCCGATGACACCGAGGATCACGTGATGCATTCGGAGACCGGGGTGCTGAGCGAGGACGTGGCCGAGGCCTTGAATGACGTGCGGGCGAGGGGCGGGCGTATCGTTGCCGTCGGCACCACGGCTTTGCGGCTCCTGGAGAGCGCCGCCGACGAGACGGGGCACATCCATCCCTTCACCGGCGACACGGATATCTTCATCACCCCCGGCTATCGCTTCCGCGCCGTGGATCTGCTGCTGACCAATTTCCACCTGCCGCGCTCGACCTTGTTCATGCTGGTCTCGGCCTTCTCCGGGCTGGAGGCGATGCAAGCGGCCTACGCCCATGCTATTCGCCAGCGCTATCGCTTCTATTCCTATGGCGATGCCTGCCTGCTTAGCCCTGGAAAGACAGAGATCGAATGAGGACCGGGCCATCCAAATCGCACGGCCTGCTCCCTCTCCCCGGCGGGGAGAGGGCTGGGGTGAGGGGGGACCGAACGCGCGATCTCCTGATACCCCTCACCCGGCATGCGTCGCATGCCGACCTCTCCCCAAAGGGGAGAGGTGAAGGAGCAACGTCGTGACCGACACATTCTCATACTCGGTGCTGGCAAAAGACGGCGCGGCCCGCCGCGGCGAGATCGCCACGCCGCGCGGCGTCATCCGCACGCCGGCCTTCATGCCCGTCGGCACCGCGGCGACGGTGAAGGCCATGCTGCCGGAGACGGTGGAGGCGACCGGCGCCGATATCATTCTCGGCAACACCTATCATTTGATGCTGCGCCCCGGCGCGGAGCGCATCGCCCGGCTCGGCGGGCTGCACCGCTTCATGCATTGGGAAAAGCCGATCCTCACCGATTCCGGCGGCTATCAGGTCATGTCCCTGTCGAAGCTGCGCAAGATCACCGAGAACGGCGTCACCTTCCAATCCCATCTCGACGGCTCGCGCCACGAGCTGACCCCGGAACGCGCCGTCGAGATTCAGTGCCTGCTCGGCTCCGATATCCAGATGGTGCTCGATGAATGCACCCCGTTCCCGGCTAGCCGTGAAGAGGCCAAGCGCTCGCTCGATCTTTCCATGCGCTGGGCCGACCGCTCCAAGGCCGCCTTCGGAAAGCTGTCCAAGCCGGGCCAGGCGCTGTTCGGCATCGTGCAGGGCAGCACCTATCCCGATCTCCGCGCGGAAAGCGCCCGCGCGCTGATCGAGATCGGCTTCCCCGGCTACGCCATCGGCGGCCTCGCCGTGGGCGAAGGGCAGGCGGCCATGCTGGAGATGGTGGAGGTGACCAATGCCTTTCTCCCAGAAGACAAGCCGCGCTATCTGATGGGGGTGGGCACGCCGCAGGATCTGGTCGAAGCGGTGCGGCGCGGTGTCGACATGTTCGATTGCGTGATGCCGACACGATCCGGCCGCCACGGCCAGACCTTCACCTGGGCCGGGCGCAAGAATATGCGCAATGCCAAATATGCCGAGGACGACAGCCCGCTCGACCCTGAGAGCAGCTGCCCGGCGGCGCAATATTCATGCGCCTATCTGCACCATCTGGTGAAATCGGGCGAGATTCTCGGCGCCATGCTTCTGAGCTGGGCCAACGTCCATTTCTATCAGGAGCTGATGGCCCAGGCCCGGGAGGCGATCAGCGAAGGCCGCTACGAAGCCTTCGCCGACGATCTCAATCGCCGCTACGGCGAGGGGAACGCTTAGACTGTCCCTCGCTCAAGTCCGGCGGGTTAGGCCTGCTGGCCCGGGATCGCCTCGATCTCGCAGCTCAGCACCCGCCAGTCGCCAGCCCCCTGGCGCTCCAGCCGGAACTTGGCCAGCCAGCTCTGCCCGCGCTTGTCGGTGAGAAGTACCGGCTGCAGCGTCTCGGCATCGCGCCGCTCCAGGTTCAGGAAGCTGAAGCTTTGGGTCTTGGTGACCGGCGCCGCCTCGTGGCGCACCTCGGTCAGGAACGCCGTCGCCCCGCCGAAATAGCGCTGCGTGCTTGGCGAAAGGTTGGCGAACGCGCCTTCCGCATCGCCCTTGCTGAGCGCCTTGATCTGCATCCGCACCGTATCCTCGATGACCGCCTTTTCTTTGCCGGTGATGACAGGAATGGCTTGTGAAACAGTGGCATGTAGAGGTGTCTTCGGAACGATTGTCACGTTCGAAGGCATGCGCTTGGCAATTTTGAGCTCGGGGGATGTGACGCCAGGCTCGGTCGATGCTAGATCTTGCGCCGTTGCCTCTTGGCCGATTGCGAGCGTCGTTGAGAAAAACAACATAAACGCCGCCAATACCGACACTTTCTTCTTCTGCGATTTCATCGAACGTCTCCCTACGTTCGCTAAAGTTACTCCCCCGATACAAAACGCCCTCTGGGCCTCATTAACCTTTTAGCCCCGGATAAGTTTCGCGGTGTCGCGCAGAAAAATGCGCAGGGGTAGAAGATCGGATCGGAAAAGGCGGGAGACGCCTACAGCGCGGCGATATCGGACGCCGGGCCGCCATCCTTGCCCGGCTCAGCCTTGCGCTCGCGGGCCAGGAGATAGAGTCCCGATGTGATCACCACCGCACCGCCGGCCAGCGTCCACGGGCTCGGCACGTCGCCGAACACGAAATACTGCATCACCGAATTGGTCAGCAGGTCGATATAGATGAACGGCGCCAGCACTGGGGCGGGGGCGTGCCGGTGGGCCAGGATCAGCAGCCAATGGCTGAGGCCGCCCCAGAAGCCGAGGGTCGCCAGGATCAGCCAAATCGTAAGCCCGGACGGCATTTGCCAATCGAGAAAGGCAAGCGGCGCCATCAGCAAGATGCCGGCAAGCGGCGTATAGAGCTGGGTGACCTCCGGCGGGTCGTAGCGGGAGAGATAGCGCGTGGAGATATTGTAGAGCGCGTAGCAGATCATCGCGAGGAAGGAGAGGCTGGCGGCCCAATGAATACCGCCGAAGCCGGGGCGGATCACGATCAGCACACCGGCGAAGCCCACCAGAATGGCCAGCAGCCGGCGCCAGCCGACCCATTCGCCGAGCAGCGGCCCCGCCAGAGCCGCGACCAGCAATGGAGTCAGGAAGAAGATCGTCACCGTCTGGTCGAGCTGCAGATATTTCAGTGCCAGGAAGTTGAGCGCCGTGGCGCCGAACATGAACAGCGAACGCAAGGCTTGCTGGCCCGGCTTCTTCGACTTCAGCGTGGCGCGCCGGCCCAGCCCCCGAAGCAGCACGAAGGTGAACAGCGCATGGGCCGTGAAGCGGACCCAGACGACCTCGCTCACCGGGAGCGAGGCCGTGGTGACCAGATATTTCGCCGTGGTGTCGAGGCAGGTGAAGGTGACGACGGCACAGAGCATCAGCCCGATCGCCATCAGCCGTTCCCGCCCGGATTCGGCCTCGTGAGAGTTTGTTGTCATTTATCGAATAGGGCGGGTGCGAGGCACTTCACTGCGGCGGACAATCTGTCCATGATGCGCCGCCACAAATAGAGTGACTCGGCGAGGTAAGATATGGCGGATGTCCGCTCCATCATTGCAATTGGCCTGCGCGGCCAGCTCGGACTGCACGGGCGCCTTCCATGGGAGGGCTGCAAGGATAGGGAATTCGTTCAAGACGTCGCCCGTTTCTTCGATGTTACCCGCGGCCATGTGCTGATCGCCGGCCCGACCACTGTCTCCGCGGTGCCGGATTATGCCCGCAAGGACCGGACCGTGTTCGAGATTCGCTCCCATATGGACCCGGAGAAGGTGCTGGCGCAATTCAACGATCGCGTCGTCTATGTCGGCGGCGGTCCGCCGGTGTGGGATGTCTACGCCCCCTATATCCGCCATTGGGACATCAACCGGCTTCCCTATGATGGCGAGGCCGATCGCTGGTTCAATCCCGATTGGCTGATTCGCGCCCGCTGAGGCGAAGGGCAGGGCCGGAAAATATTCTCCGGCGGAAGCAAAGAGATGCGAAGACGCGATGCAGGCAATGCGCCGCGTCTTCGCCAAGCTGAAAAAGTTACGGAGAAACGTCCGGCTGCGGCTCGACTGGCGCGTCCGTTGCCGGCGCTTCGTCTTTGTCGAAACTCAGGATGCACTGGGCCCAGCCCGATTCGCCCCATTCGCAGCCATTGCGCTGATGCTGCACGATCACCAGCGCCGCAATGACGATAATCAATAAGACCACAACGCGCATAAACCTGCCTCCCTCCCTTGGATGCTTTCGCAGGATAAACAAGGTCCCCATAAACGAGAAGCAAGTCGGTTCCATGACGGTCGCGACCGCCACCGCATATGGCCGCAGCTCATTGAATGCCTTGGGATTTTTGTCGCTAGGCTGCGCGCCGGCTAATTGGTCTCGTCTTGGCCGCGATTGTAGATGTCGTTCTCGCGAATGATGTCGTCCTCGCCGAGATATGAGCCCAACTGCACCTCGATGATGACCAGCGGAAGCTTGCCGGGATTGGCCAGCCGGTGCCATTCCGTCGCGCTGATATAGAACGACTCGTTCTCGTGCACGAGCTTCTCCTCGGTGCCGGCGCTCACCAGCGCCGTGCCCCGCACCACGACCCAATGTTCGGAGCGGTGATGATGCATCTGCATGGAGAGCTTGCCGCCGGGTTTGACGTGCAGCAGCTTGACCTGGAAGCGGTCGCCCTGATTGAGCTGCTCGAAATAGCCCCAGGGCCGGTAATGGCGCAGATGCTGCTCGTGCTGGCGGCCATCGCCGGATTTCAGCCGCTCCACGATCTTGCCCACCTCCTGCGCGCGGGCCTTGTCGGCGACCAGCAGCGCATCCGGTGTCTCCACGATGACGAGATTGTCCAGCCCGATGGTCGAAACCAGCGCACCGGTGGAGTAGACGAAACAATTGGAGGTGTCCTGCAGCACGGTCTGCTCGCCGCTCGCGGCGAAACCGGCCAGGACATTGCCTTGCGCGTCGGCCTTGCCGAGCTCAGCGAGGGAGGACCAGGAGCCGACATCGCTCCACCCGACATCGATCGGAAGCATCGCCGCTTTCCCGGTATGCTCCATCACCCCGTTGTCGATGGAGATGGAGGGGGAGGCGGCGAAGCTCGGCTCGTCCAGCCGTAGGAAGTTGAGATCGCGCTCCGCCCCGTCCAGCGCATCGCGTGCCGCGCCGATCACCTCCGGCTGCTCGCGGGTCAGCTCGTCGATCAAGGTCTGTGCGTGCAGCACGAAGATGCCGCTGTTCCAGTAGTAGTTGCCCTCGGCGAGATAGCCCGCAGCGGTCTCCTCGTCGGGCTTCTCCACGAAGCGGGCGACTTTGTAGGATTCGCCGAAGCCGGGCAGGGCCTCGCCCTTGGCGATATAGCCGTAGCCGGTATGGGGCCGGTCCGGGCTGATACCGAACAACACCAGCTTGCCCGTCGCCGCGACCTCGACCGCCTTGGCCACCGCGACGCGGAACTGCGCCTCGCCGGCGATCACGTGATCGCTCGGCATCACCACGAGAATGGCGTCGGGATCGCTTTCCGTGGCCAGCAGCGCGGCAACCGCGATGGCCGGTGCGGTATTGCGGCCCACCGGCTCCAGCACGATTTCCGATAGCGGAATGCTAGCCTCTTCGGCGCAATCGGAGACCAGGAAACGGTGGTCGTTATTGCAGACCACCAGCGGCGGCTTCACAGCCTCGCTATTGGGCAGCCGCGCCAGCGTCGCCTCCAGCATGGAGCGGTCGTCGTCGGGCCAGAGCTTCAGGAACTGCTTGGGGTAGAGCGAACGGGAAAGCGGCCAAAGGCGTGTGCCGGCGCCGCCGGAAAGTATTACGGGCCAAACGCTCATACCTCGACTTATCCTTCCGAAACTCTCCGCAGCGGCGGGACGAAGTCGCTTGGCGCAGTCTGAGCCAGGCTTTGGGTCAAGTCTTCCAAGTCGTCTTGAGCCGAGCGGCGTCCCCTGCGCACCGATCCCCAAGACAGGCTTCTTAGCAGCCCCGGAAAGCGGGGCAAATGTTTAGCGGCGATTTAGGGGAATAACAGGTGCGAAAATCCGTTTAGCCGGCGTCGGGCTCCGGCTGCGCCTTGTCATCCTTGCGGGCACGGCTCTTGCGCTGCGGCTTGTTCGGATCGCGCGGCTTCTGCGGCTTGTTCGAAGCACGCCGTGCGCGCGGTTTCCGACCGTCGTCTTCGTCCTCGTCCTCCTCCGGCGGTTCGTATCGCGCCAGGACTTCGTCGATCGGCCCGTCCTGAACCAGGCGGCCGTGGTCGAGCCACAGCACCCGGTCGCAAAACCGGCGCAGGATATCGTCGGAATGGGAGGCGAGGATCAGCGTATTGGACTGGCCGATGATGTTGCTCATCCGCTCCCGCGCCCGGTCCTGGAACTGCCGGTCGCCGGCGCCGAAAATCTCGTCGATCAGGAGCACGTCCGGCTGCATCGCGGTCACCACCGCAAATCCGAGCCGGGTGCGCATGCCAGCCGAATAGGTGCGCATCGGAAGATCGAGATAGTCGCCGAGCTGGGAGAACTCGGCCACGTCCTCGGCGATCTCCTGCATCTGGGCGTTGGAGTAGCCGAGCAGGCGGCCATAGAGAAACACGTTCTCGTAGCCGGTGGCCTCGTGGCTGAGCCCGATCTGGTTGGTGAACAAGGTGGAGACTTTGCCCTCCACCATGACAGAGCCTGAGGTCGGCCGGTAGATGCCGCCCAGCACACGCAGTAGCGAGCTCTTGCCCGCGCCGTTCCGTCCGATCAGCCCGACGCGCTCGCCGCGGCGAATTTCGAACGAGACCCCGTCCAGAGGAATCACCGCGGCATGATGATTGTTGCCGCGCTTGATCTGGCCGCCGACGGTGGCCTTGGCGTTCTTCTTCTTGCGGCGCTTTCCGCTGAAACCGAAGATCGGCAGCTTGAGGCCGAGCTTGTCCGCTTTGATGACGATAGGTTCTTCGGACATGGCTAGAGCCAGAATACGATGTTGCGTTGATAGCGGCCGAACAGCCACAGCGTGACAAGCAGCGAGGCGAGGGCGCAGGTGAGGACCACCACCCAGGCGAGGAGCGAGGGCATGTTGCCCATCAGCGGCTCCCGCACCACGGCGATGAAATAGCTGAACGGATTATAGGCCGCTGCCGCCGTCTTGATCGCGTTATTGCCCGGCGACCAGAAGATCGGCGTGGTGAAGAACAAGAACCGCGTGACCGTCGACATGGCTTGACCGAAATCCCGGTAGCGCGCGCCGATCAGGCCCATCAGAGGCGCGATGAAGACGCCGGTAAGGATCACCGCGATCAGCCCCGGGATCGCCATCAAGGTGACCAGTCCGAACGGCGGCTGAAACCAGAGCGCACAGACGATGTAGACCGGCAGCTGGAACGCCATGCGGAAGACGTTATAGGCCACCTGCCGCAGCACGTAGAACATCAGCGGATTGTCGACATTCAGGATGAAGTTGGAGTTCTTCGAGAACACCGCCGTAGCGCGCGTCAGATTGCTGGAGATGAAATTCCAGACCGTGACGCCGGCCGCGACATAGACTGGGTAATAGTCCTGGCCGCCGCGCATCGCGCCGAAGATCAAGACCAGCGCCCCAACCCAGATTCCCACCTGCAGCGTTTCCCAGAACGGGCCGATCAGCGTGCGGCGATGTTTGATGGAGAAATCGTACCAGCCGAGCATCAGCCAGTCGGGCCAACGCTTCCAGGCCTTGAGGAAATCGGCTGCGCCTGCGCCGATCCCGCCGGGATTGAAACTGGCAGCCGTGCTTGTCTGGTCGCTCATCGAATAGCTCAACCGAAATCCATGGCTTACGCGTATTGCAAAGCCCGAAGAGGCCGCCCGTAAGGGCTGCCCAGCTAAATCAACCGTGGGCGAGAAAAGGGGTCGCTTCTGGGCTGTTTTCGCATGCGTTGCGCGCTTTTAGACCCTATCTCGCCCGGGCTTGCAAGGGCGCGATAAGAGTTCCGTCCCTATACACATTTTGTCTGTCCCGGGCTAGCGCTACGCGCCGCTGGCGGCCATTTTGGCGACGAAATCGCCGATCGCCAGCGATGAGGTGAGGCCGGGACTTTCGATACCGTAAAGCGCAATCAATCCTGCAATGCCATGGGTTTCCGGCCCATCTATGGCGAAATCCGCAGCCGGTTCGCCTTGGGCGTAGATCTTCGGCCGAATGCCGACATAGTCGGGGGTAAGCGCACCCTCCGGTAGAGCCGGCCAGTAGCGCCGCACGGCCGATTCGAAAGCCGCTTTGCGGGCCTCATTCGCATCGTCGAAGCTGTAATCCACGTGATCGGTCCACTCCAGATCGGGACCGAACTTGCCGCGCCCGGAAAGATCGCGGGTGAAATGGGTGCCGAGCCATGCGCCGCTCGGCATTGGATAGATCAGGTGTTGAAACGGCGCCTTGCCGCTGAAGGCAAAATAATGCCCTTTGCCGTAGCGCGTGACCGGAACTTGGTAGCCTGAGGGATAGCGCAGCATGCGGCCAAGCCGCGTCGCTTCAAGCCCGGCGGCGAGCACCAGGCGCTCGGCCGTGATCCGGGCCGTGCCACCTTGCCGGTCCGCGACATCGAGGGTGAAGGAGCCGTTCTCTTTGGCGATGGCATCGACGGCGCTATTCAGCACCACTTCGCCGCCGGCAGAGGTGAAGCCGCCTTCCAGCGCCACCACAAGCCCATGCGCATCGACGATGCCGGTGACCGGCGACAGAAGCGCCGCCTTGCAGGCAAGGGCGGACTCCAGCCGCTTTGCCTCGGTCGCCGAAAGCAGGGCGAGTCCCTCGACGCCATTCTTCTCGCCGTTCTCCTTCAGAGCTTTCAGCGCATCGGTCTCGGCCGCGCTAGTGGCGACGATCAGCTTGCCGCAGCGCTCCGTCGCGACGCCGTTCTCTGCGGCGAAGCGGTAAAGCTGCGGGCGCCCCCGCACACAGAGCGCCGCGCGTAGCGAGCCTTGCGGGTAGTAGATGCCCGAATGGATAACTTCGGAATTGCGGGAGGTGGTTTCGGTGCCGAGCGCTTCATGCCGCTCAAGCAGCAGAACCGACGGCGCTTGCTTGGCGAGCGCATGGGCGATGGCGAGGCCGACAACGCCGCCTCCGACGACGATGGTATGGAAATCGGCTGCCAAAACGGAGTTCGAGCCGTCCTATCGGTACCAGCGCTTCAGCCCCGGCAGATTGCCGCTCACCCAAAAATCCAGCTTATGCAGGCGCTCGGAGACCATCCGTGCGATGCCGCGATCGGGATCGAACAGAACCTTCTGCCGGTTGATCAGATCGGAGATTGTGAGCGCCAGGCTATCGGCGAGCTCAGGCGTCAGGATAGGCCCGTCGCGGTACCGGTCGAGATCGATCTCGTCATAGCCGCCAACACCGAAATTCTCCTTCAGCCAGGCAACGTCGGCCCGGGTCTCGTCGAAGATTTTCTTGGCCACCGCGCGTGGCGGGCGGAACTTGGCGCTGCCGATACGGCCGAGGGTTCGGATCTCTTTCGGCAAAGCGCGGTTTCGCGCCTTCCGTCCGTTGACGATTGGGGGGCGCTGCCGGTTCAGGCTGCTGAGGATCTGCGCCGCCTCGTCGGAGAGCGAGCTATTCTTGCTTTGAGCGGCATCCATGAGAGCGCTGCGGGCAGTTCCGTCCGTCACCCCGAGAAAGTCGAGAAATGCGCCCATCACACCTTTTTCATGAGCGCACATCGCCTCGAAGCTCAGCGCCTTGACGTTGTCGGCGCCGAACAGCTCCATGGCAAGGCTCAGCCGCTGCTGAAAAAGCGGCTTCGGCGGATTCACATACATCTCCTCCAGCACGCGGCCCTGCTTGAGGATCTGCTGCATGGCGCTGGTCGCGTAGGCCACCGGCTCGCGCACCACGTAGAAGATCTCGATACTGTCCACGAGTCGGGCGAGCCACTCGCGGAAGCGGGTCAGTTCGCCGGCATTGAAGTTGGTCAGCGCCTCGTTGGACAGCAGCACCACCGGCGCATCCGACTGCTCGATTTCGGCAGTCAGCGCGGCGAGAGTCTGATCCAGCTCCGCCCGAAGCTTCCGACGGTTATGCTTGCCCTTGTTGATACTGGAGGGATGGCTGTGCGGCGTATCGGAAAAGATCGTGCGCAAGGCGAGCTGCTGCGCCGGGTCGCTGCCGGGATAAACTATGCCGGCATGCTTGCGCAGCATCTCGCGCTCTTCGAAACAAGCGTTCTGGATCGTGCTCGTCGCCGTCTTCGGCAACCCGGCATGCACGATCGCCCGTTTCTTGTTCTGCCCATTCATCACTGGTGGCTCTCGTCTCCCAATACGGTGGCGGCCGTGCTTATGCGCGAGGCGGGTGGCCATCGGACGCCGCGAAATGGACCGTCTTAGACCTCCGGGCTCGACCGGCCCCGCAGGCGATCCTTGCCGAAGGTTAGCTGCGAGTTCGGCGCTTTGGACTTGGTGATGATCGCCATGGTGCGGTCGATGCTGATGAAGTCGATCGCGTTATTGGCGGCAAGATCGCCGATCAGCTCGAACAGCAGCGTGGCCATGCCGGTCTTCTTGTACCAGGGATGTTTGCGCTCCTGGGTCGGCACCTGATAGCTCCAGGCCCAATCCTCGATGATGTAGGTGCCGCCCGGTGCCAGCCATTTGAACAGGATCTCGAAGCTCGCCTTGGTGAGATCATAGAGATGCGAGGCATCGTCAATCACCACGTCGACCTGTCCGTCGAAATCGTCCTGGCAGATCTTGTCCAGCGCGCCCTGATCGGCCTGCGAGGTGCCGTAATAGACCTTCACCGCGTCGCCGCGGCCGGCCGTATAGGCATCCAGCGCCGGGATCGGCTCTTCGCGGATATCCAGCCCCACCAGCTTGCTCGGCCGGAAGCGCTTGTCGAAGAACACCAGACTGCCGCCCTCGAAGATACCGAGTTCGAGGATCTTCTTGCCCGCAAGATCTTCTTCGATTTCGTCGTAGAGCGACAGAAACCGCTTCGTCTTCACCAGCGTGAAGTTGTTCTCTGTCGACAGGCGCCGCTTAGGTCCCGGCGTGACGTCAATGGTGAAACGGCAATCGCCGATCGAAAAACTGTCCGAGTCGATCCATTCGAGTTGCGTCATTGGCATTCCCCAGTATGCATCCGCGGTATTGCGCTCTTTAGCTCAATCCTTAAGTCCCAACACTGGCCGCGAGCTTGCCCGCATAGCGATAGGCCTCGAACCTATTCTCCCGCAGCGCCTGTTCGATGTGCTGCAGCAATTCCTTATCGTATTTCTTTGACGTTAGAAATGTGCCGATCTCGGCCAGATCCTGATCCGTAACGCTCGGCGCCGACCAGCTTACGTCCTTCAGCGAAGCGATCCGCTCAAGATCGACATCCGGCTCCGGGTCCTGGAAAAGGATCCCGTCATTGCGCCCCATCAGATCCTTGGCGATCCAGGCATTCACCGGGCGGACCCGGTTCAGCACCATCTTCCGTTCCGCGGCGGCCAAGAGATCGGATTCGTGGAAGATCGCGGTCGAGCTGCTGTCGATCGCCGCCGAATAGGCGAGCAGCGGCTCGTTGAACCGCGTCGAAGCCTGCGTGTCCGGGATCACGTTGTTGATCATGCGCTTATATTCCAGCGCCGGATAGGCGAAGCGCGGGTTCTCATTGGTGGTCGATGTCTGGAAACCGCTGAGATCGTCGATGCCGAGAATGCCGCTCAAAAAATCCTTGCGGATATCGCCGCCTATGAGTTGGCGCCGTTCATAGGGGCGAAGGATGAGGTTCTCTGCGCCAAAGGCTTCGATCCAGGGCATCAGCCGCGCCTTGAAGTCGAACTGGCCGAACAGCCGGGCAAATGCCCCGCCAATATCCATCTTCTGGGTGCCGGCTTTGATTTGCTGGCTGTAGCCGGCGACGATCAGGTGATCCTGGCGCCGGAGATAGATGATCACCTTGGTATCGAAATAGGGCAGCAGCTCCTCGCCGAAGCGGGCGACCACGTCGGGTTTGGCGCTCGAGGTGAGCTCGCTGGAGAGCAGCACCGGCATATTTGCCGCCTGGGCCAGCTCCGGGGCCCATTTCGAGGTCGGCACGAAATCCCAGACATCTTTCAAAAACGGCGGGATGTGCGGCGACAAGAGATGGTGTGCGCCGGCCACGGCGCCGGTCGTCGGATAGAGGATGCCGTACTTTGCGAGCGGCTTGCGGTTGGCCCAGAAAAAGGTCTGGAGCGACGTCGTTCCGGTCTTTCCTAGACCGATATGAAGATAGAGCTGTTTCTTTGCCACGTGAGCCAGATCTTGTTGTTGTCGTTGTTGCGAAGGCGTGCCGTCAGCTTGAGCGTTCTTCTTGCTCGACCGTCTGAAGCACGCGGGAGATACCGTCCCGCAGGCTGGTCTTGGGGCGCCAGCCCAAGGCGTCGTCGGCGAGGGTGACGTCGAGGCAGGTGCGGTGGACGTCGAACGGACGTCCGGGCAGATACTCCTTCGCCACCTCCCGGCCGGTCAGCTCCTCGATCAGCGCCAGGATCTCGCTGAGGCTCACGGTCTCGCCGGAGCCGATATTGGCCACCAGATGCGAGCCCCGGTAACGAAGCGCCGCGACCATCGCATCGACGACGTCGCCGACATAAATGAAATCCCGCGATACCGAGCCGTCGCCCCAGACCTTCACCGGGTTGTCGGTGACGGCACCGTGGCAGAACGAGGCGATCACGCCAAGGCCGGTATCGTGGCGCTGATGCTCGCCATAGAGATTGGAGATGCGCAACGCGATACTGTTGAGGCCGTAGAGGCGCGCATAGAGAGCCAGATATTTCTCCACCGCCAATTTGACGATGCCGTAGGAGGAGATCGGCTCGGTCGGATGGCTCTCCTTCACCTTCACCACCGTGGGCTCGCCATAGACCGTGCCGCCGGAGGAGGCGAAGATGAAGCGGCTCACCCCGGCATCGATGCTGGCATCCATCAGCTGCAGGGTGCCGATCAGATTGGAGCGGGCATCGAGAATCGGGTTGTCGTTCGAGGTCTTCGGTACCACCGAGGAGGCGAGGTGAAACACCGCCTCACACCCCGAAACGGCGGCGTTCAGCACGCTCTCATCGGTCATCGAGCTGGCGACGAACTCCACCCGCGGATCGCGCGAGCGCGTATCGGCAACATCCAGCACGCGGACGTGATGGCCGTCATCGACCAGACGCTGCACCAGATGGCGGCCCAAGAAGCCGGACCCGCCTGTGACCAAGACAATCATCGCGACAAGCCGGCCCCCGTCTCTTCGGGGGGGGGCACCGCGCTGCTGTGCCCGGCGGCGGCGAGCGGCGCCTCGCCGCGCAGGATCGTCATGTAGACGGAGATATAGCGATCGACCATGAGATCGGGATCGAACTTCCGATAGGCCTCCGGGGCGGCCTCGACCATCTGATCGTACGTATCCCCGCGCATTGCGGCTTCGGCGATCAAGTCGGCCATGTCTTCGATTGGAAGCTGCCAGTTGTTCAGCTTGTAAACCGCACCGGCGAGCTCGCCATCGGCGTCCAGCATTTCCCGGATCTCGCCGACATCGGAGGCGATCATCGGCCGTCCTGCCGCGAGACAATCAATCAGCGCCAGCGGAAAGCTCTCGCCGCGGAACCGCGAAGGCAGTAGTCCGATATCGGCAGCAGCGAAATAGTCTCGCAGGTTCTGCTTGAAGCCGAGAAATTTGACGAAATCTCCAGCAGCGCCGGGCTTGCTGAGCCGGTCGTATTCGGGACCTTCGCCAATCATCAGGAGCTGGATGTCGCGCCCGCTCTTCTCCCGCGCCAGGGACACCGCTTCGATCGCCTCGGCCCAGCCTTTTTCCGGGATCGCCCGCGTGACGACGCAGACGACGAATGCCTCTTCTGAAATGCCGAGCGAGGCGCGTTTGACGGGCGCCAACGCAACCTCGGGCAGGGCGTTGGGAATGCCGACCAGTTTGGGATGGTCCAGAACGCCGAGATTTTCGAACGGCTCGAGGTTCTTCTGCGATGTGAACACCAGCGCCGCGGCCCGCTCCATCACCCGCGGCAGCACCGCGTCGCGGTCGATGGGTTCCATCATCTCATACATGCCATGCATCGAAACCACCGTCTTGGCGCTGCATGACTTGGGAAGCTGAGTGGCAATGCTGTGATCCACCGAAGCGTGATGCGAGTGGATGATGTCGATCCCGTAATCCTCGACCACCTCGGCAATATTCTCCAGATCGGTGACGATTGGGATATCGGCCCGCAGCAGGCTGCGGATGCCTTCCTCGCGGTCCTCCATCTCGCAGGAGAGAAAGGTGACCGGGTAACCGCGCTCTTTCAGAAGATTGGCGAGGAAGATCGGAAAGGTCTCACCGCCGCCGGCGCAAAACGCAAAACCCGCCATCATGATCGAAGGTTTGCGTTGGCCGATGGCCGCGCGGAGGCGCTCCGGCTCGTAGCAGGCCACAAACAGATCGTCGCTATAGTCGTCGCGATAGCTCTTCCAGTGGCGCTGCAGGTTCTCCTGCTGCTTCTCGATAAAGTCGTCCGGCACGTCGAAATGCTCGAGTGCATATTTCGCGATCATCTCGTGCTCGCGGTAATAGACGTCCTTGCGGAAGGTGCCCTTGGCGGTGCTGGCCTCGTGGATACGGTAATAGTTCAGCGTATCGGGCAGATAGGCGACGGAGCCCCCGCGCACCAGGCCGAGATAGAACAGCCAGTCGCCGCAAATCTTCATCTCGGTCCACGGCATCGCCGACAGCTCGGTGTCGAGCCGCGGATTGCGGAATACCGCGCCGCTGACATTCGGTACGATATTCTTCAGCGCCCAGCCTTTGCGGACCAGCTGCGGTGCCGTCATCGAGAACGGCCTGGTCCACAGCGTCTTGTCGAGATCGCTGAGATATTCCGGCGTCGACCAGATGACGTTCTCGCCTTCCGCATCCATGAAGGCCGAGTTGCAATAGGCCAGCATGACGCTTTCGTCTTCGAAGCAGGGGACCAGGGCTTGCAGGAAGCGCGGATCCGACCAGTCGTCGCTCTCGGCGATCCAGATCAGGTCGCCCCTGGCCATGGCGATGCCCTTGGCCCATTGCCGGTAGCCGCTGCCGGAGTTCTCGATATTGGCGACGATACGCGCTCTGCCGGGATACTGCTCCTCGAAGCGCCTCATGATCGCCATGCTGCCATCGGTGGAGCAGTCGTCGAGCATGATCAACTCGAAGTTCTGATAAGCCTGGGCGAAGATAGTCTTCAAGCGCTGCTCGAGAAACGCCGCGTGGTTGTAGTTGGGGACGATGATCGAAACCAGCGGATAGGAATTCAGCGTCCGGCGAATTGAGGTGCGCTGCTTTTGGGCGTCGGTAAGCGCCCGCAGCCGGAGCCGCATTCCCGAAATGCCGTGATGCCGCAAGACGTGAACCGTTTTCTTGGCAGTGGGGATCAGACCGCCGCGGCGCTTGATGCCGGTCCGGATCGCAGCGCTGCTGACGGCCATGGTCTTCACCGCCGTCTTTGCCTTGCGCAGTGGGGCGGTGATCCGAAAGCTTGCCGAGTTCTTCATGGCCGCAATCTCGGCATTCGCAGTGGCGAGCTGGCTATCGAATTGGGCCGCGTTGCGCCGCATTGCGCTAAGCTTGTTTCGGGCGTCTTGAAGATCGCGTTGATGCTCGGTGAGCAGCCGATTGAGCTCCCTGATCTTTTCCTTCTGGCCGACTGCGAGGGCCTTAAACGCTGAAATTCCGGCCCGGATCTGCTGCACCTCGGGCAGAGCCGAGTCGTCGTCACCCAGCTCCAGTTCTTCAATCTCCGGAGTTTCGATGAGCTCTTCCGCCAGGGTATCCAGCCTGGATTGCGCCTCTTCCAGCTGCCGGTTGCGTTCGATGAGCAGACCAAGGGCGCCTTGGCGGATGGAACTGATCTGGGCCAGCAAGGGCAGGGCTTCGTAGAACGCGGTCCGCACCGCGTCGAGCCTGGCGAGGGCCGCCGGCGAGCCGGATTTGCGCGCCAACTCTTCGCCCGCGCTATAGGTCTCGTTCACCCAGCCGCGCATGATCGGATCGAGGAGCAGTTCGGCATCGCTATGGCGCTGGTGGCGTTGGCCCTGCGATAAGAAGCCTTCGGCGTCGGAGGCGAAATCGTCGGCCGCGTTGGGGAAGGCGATCTTAGCGTCTCTGGCGATCTTTGCGAATGTTCCCCGCCAATCCTGCAGCACGTCGTCATAGGTGATGACGGCACGTGGCGTTTTGCGCGTGGTCTCGTCGGCATCGAGCACGTGGCGCAGCCAGAGCAGAGCCCCGTCGGCCGTGCCGAACTCCGGCGGCCAGACCTCTTTGCGCGCTTCCAACGAGCGCACCACGTCCAGCGGGTTGCGTAAGATCAGAATTGGCGCGACGCGGATGCCGGCTTCCGCCAAGGTCGAGGTGAAGAACGGCACGAAGCGGCAGATGCGGGGATCCTTGACGACGAAGAGAGGCGCTTCGCCAAAATCCTGTTTGATGATCGACAGAAGCTCGCCGCGGAGCTGACCGACGCGCTCTTGCGACAGGCGCGAAAAATCGAGACTGCCCCAATCGTGCCACGTGGCGCCGACCTCTTGCAGCAGGCGATCGTGGAAATCGACCAGGGCTTGCGGTTCCCAATGCCCGGTTTCGTTGCCATCGCCGGCGCCGAGCAGTCTTTGCGGGAGAGCCGCACCGCCAAAGTTGAGGAGTCGGGTTAGGGCGCTCGTGCCCGAGCGGTGCATGCCGAGCACAAGAATGCACGTGCGCGCGCCCGGCGCGGTTGACTTCACGTCCTTGGAGCCTTTGCCGGGCCCGGATGGTGGATTGCCGCGCCCCATACGCCCCATAACCCTATCACCCGTAATAACATTAGACCGTGGGAGGTTGCGTCCACGACTTTAAGTGGGCTTTAGCCGTTCCGCCCTTTAAAGGCAAGCCGCCGGACTTGGCCTTTCTCTGACCGTTTTACGCATTTTCCAGTGCAGAAACCGGGAGCGTTTGCCTCCATTGCGTCGGTACGATGGCAACCGGTGAATCTGTCTGCATTCGTGGGGTGCGCTAGACTGACGACCCGATCCTTGCAAGCGAGGCCTTCAGATTAACGGGCCAAGCGTTGCGCTGTTGCAGCGATCTGTCGGCCAGGATCGGCCTGGACCGGTCCAGAACCGTCTGTTCCAACGCGCGCAGCTCGTCGGCGGGCGGCTTAGCGGCATCCGTCACGTCGAAATCGTTGCAGTCATAGTCGCGGCCAACTTCGCCGGGAAAGCTCTCCACGTAGGAGGTGCCCCAGAGGAGCTGCGCCATCTCCTCGTGCTCCTCTTCCATTACCGCCTCGATCGTCCCGGCGAGCTCAGAAGTAAGCCCCATATAGCGCTCGGTCTCGCCGCCATAAGCCTTGACGGCGGTCTCGATCGCCTTGCTGCATTGTTTGGATTGGCGCGGTATCAGTTGCGTGCCGTCCTCCTCTAAGGCCCGGCAGAGCCAGCGGCCGAGATGCACCGTGAGGGGGCCGGGACTTTCATTGACGGACAAAACCTCCGGCGGCTGGTCGCTGATCCCCAGCTCGCCAAGCACCGAGCGGACGATGCCCTCGGAGCGGACCTTCTTGTTGAACGGACGGAGCATGGGACGGAAGGATTGGGCCGATTGGATATTCCGCCAAACGGTCGAGCGGCGGAGATCGGGAAGCCCGATAAAATCCTCCAGGCTGCCGGGAGTTCGGACCAATTTGGCGACCTGACTATAGGCACTGTTATGAAAGGCGGGCAGGTGGCGCAGGTAATAGAGGATCGCGACCTCGTAGCCCAGCCCGTCGAAATACTGCACCACCCGGTCGAGCAGCTCCGGCGTCTGGAAGATATGGGAAAACGATTCGGTGGAGATCAGCACGTCCGGCAATTCGGCCTTGCGCAGCTCCCGCGCCAACAGCTTTCCCATCTTGGCATGCCGTGGCGGTCCAGGCAGTTCGGCGAGCCCCCGCCCCAAGACATGATGCGCGCCGCTTGTCGTTTGACCCGTTTTCGGCACGTAAAGCCCGCGCGCGGCGAGCCAATTCGAATGTTGCAGCAAGAATTGCTGAAGCGTGCTGGTGCCGGTCTTATGCGACCCCGCATGAATATAGACTGTCGGCATCGTGCCCCCCAAAGCCGCCGCCTGCGGCATACATCGCAGCGGAGCAGGGACCCAACGCCCGTCCTCGCGGACCGCCCCATTTCCGCTTGTCGCCCTTCCACTCAACCAAAATCAGGCGGTTGTCCGCCCTTATGACCGGCAGCCCGCGGCACACGGCCAAATTGCAGGCGCCCCACCGGTAATCGCCAGGAGCGTAACAGGGGGAGAAGGCGGGTCAAGTGCCGGATTGCAACTGGCGCTGCGCGGGAGAAAACAGATTGGCGAAGTTATGACCCGGTCGGCCTACCTATGGCGTTGGATAAAACGCGTCTTGCAAGACTTGCCCCGACTTTCAGGGTGTTACCCCGTGCGAGCTCATACGCAGCGTGTTCCGGATAGGCGCTGAAATCCTCGTCGAACAAGGTGTTGCGAGGGTTGAAGAACGTCTCCCGGATCCAGGCATTGTCGTCAGCAAAGCGGGCATAGAAGCCTTCCGCTTCTGCTCGGGAAACGGTGCGGCCCGGCCCGGTGAAGTCCCGTCCCAGAGCATTGATCAGACTCGCCCGCCCGGGAACGGGAATGCCGGCAACAAATCTGGGGACAAATCGATTGAAGCTGGCGAGGAATGCCTGCGCTTCCACGTTCAGGGATTCATTGGCTGGGGTAACCGTCTTGAAGCCGCTCAAATCTGCAATCCCAAGCCGGGCATAGAAATCGGCGACGATATCTCCATCCTTCAGTGCGTCGGGCTCGAAGATCGCCGGCTCCAGCCGGTCCATTCCGAACACAGCGCCGTATTCCTCCAGAAGCTTGCGGTAATCGTAGAAAGCCGGCAGGCGGCGGCCGATTTTCGGCAGCACCTGGTCGAAATCCGTCTCGCCCGCTTTCAGCCGTGAGCTGTAGAGGCTGACGGCCGCCTTGTCCTGACGGCGGAGATAGACGACGACCCGGTAGTCTTCGCACCAGCGGTCCAAAAGCTGCCTCAGCCGCTGCTTTTCCGCCTGGCTGGCCAGGTGCAGCTGCAGATGCTCGTTGGAGAAGAGAAGGGTGTCTTGGCTCGCTCCCTCGAACTCCGCCGCCATCTTCTCTTCCAGATCGCGCCGGAAAGCGTCGACATTCCCGCCGAAGCGGAGCAGCGCGAAGCGCTTCTGCGGTGTCATCCGGCCAGCGTCGGTGGCATAGGCGGCAAGCTTGGTGTGGTTGGTCTCGCCGGGGCTCTGAGGATAGAGGATGCCATGCTCGGCGAGCCTTGCCCGGTTCGCGGCAAACGAGGCTTGCAGCGTCGTCGTGCCGGTCTTCGCGGTGCCGATATGCAAGATGCAACGCTTGAAACTCTTCACCGCATTTCCCTCAAGTCGCGGGCTGGGCCTGCTGCCGTCCTGCCGCCGTTTTGCCCCTTAATGCTGCACATGCTCTGTAGCCCGTGCTGCTGGTTGACGCCAACATTGTCCATACGTTAGATGACCGCGCTGTCGAAGGGCGCCGTACTCCAACAAAAGAAGGCCTGTCCATTATGCAGGTGACGCCGCTGGGGCTGCCGGAAGTGGTCGAAGTGACACCACGGAAATTTGGCGATAGCCGCGGTTTTTTCTCCGAGACCTTCAGCACCCAAAAGCTGGCCGAAGCGGGCATCACCGTCCCCTTCGTTCAGGATAACCACTCCTATTCCGCCGCTAAGGGCGTGCTGCGCGGCCTGCATTTTCAGGCGCCGCCCCACGCCCAGGACAAGCTGATCCGGGTGGTGAAGGGCGCCATCTTCGATGTCGCCGTGGATATCCGCAAAGGCTCGCCGAATTTCGGCAAATGGTGCTCCCGCGTCCTGTCGGAGGAAAGCTGGAACCAGCTCTTCATCCCGAAAGGTTTCGCCCACGGGTTTCTGACCATAGAGCCGGACACCGAAGTCATATACAAAGTCTCTGACTTCTACGCGCCGGAGACTGAGCACTCGATCCATTACGCCGATCCCGATATCGGCATCGATTGGCCGCTCGAAGGCGAGCCGGTCCTATCGGGAAAGGACGCCGAGGCGCCGAGCCTGGCCGATAGCGAGGCGGTGTTTTTCTTCGACGAGACGAGGGTAAGCTTGTGAAGATACTGGTGACGGGCGGCGCAGGCTTCATCGGCTCGGCGGTTTGCCGGCATCTCATCGCCGACCGGGGCGATGCCGTGGTCAATGTCGACAAGCTGACCTATGCGGCCAATCTGGCCTCGCTCGATCCCATCGCCGACAGCCCGAATTACAGCTTCTATCAGCAGGATATCTGCGACCGCGACGCGCTGCTCGCGATCATGCGGAAAGAAGATATCGACGCGGTGATGCATCTGGCGGCCGAGAGCCATGTCGACCGCTCCATCGACGGGCCGGCAGTGTTCATCGAGACCAATGTCACCGGCACCTATCAGCTGCTCGAGGCGGCGCGGGACTATTGGAACGGCCTGCCGGGCGAGCGCAAAGACCGCTTCCGCTTCCATCACATCTCCACCGACGAGGTGTTCGGCGATCTGCCCTTCGACGACAGCCTGTTCACCGAGACCACGCCTTACGCGCCGTCCTCGCCGTATTCGGCCTCGAAAGCCTCATCCGACCATCTGGTCCGTGCCTGGCACCACACATACGGCCTGCCGATCGTGCTCTCCAACTGCTCCAACAATTACGGGCCCTATCACTTCCCCGAGAAGCTGATCCCGCTGGTGATCCTGAATGCGCTGGAGGAGAAAGAGCTGCCGGTTTATGGCAAGGGCGACAATGTCCGCGACTGGCTGCATGTGGAGGACCACGCAAGGGCGCTCGCCACCATCGTCACCGAAGGCGAGGTCGGCCAGTCCTATAATGTCGGCGGCCGCTCCGAGCGCACCAATCTCGGCGTAGTGGAAGCCATCTGCGATATTCTCGACGAAGTCCGCCCGCGCGCCAATGGTACGCCGCGCCGTGAGCTGATCACCTTCGTGACCGACCGGCCGGGCCACGACCGGCGCTATGCCATCGACTGCTCCAAGATCGAGCGCGAGCTTGGCTGGACACCGTCCTGCAGTTTCGAGGAAGGGCTGGCCCAGACCATCGCCTGGTATCTCGATCACGAGGATTGGTGGCGCCCGATCCGCGACAAGCGCTATGCCGGCGAGCGGCTCGGGAAAGTGGCGCAGTCGGCCTAAAAGTTTCGCGTTAGGGGGATTTCATGAGAGGCATCATTCTCGCTGGCGGCTCCGGGACGCGGCTGCATCCGATGACGCTGGTCACCTCGAAGCAGCTTCTGCCCGTCTACGACAAGCCGATGATCTATTACCCGCTGACCACGCTGATGCTGGCGGGGATCCGCGAGGTGCTGATCATCTCCACGCCCGTAGATCTGCCGAATTTCCAGCGTCTTCTCGGCGATGGCAGCCAGTGGGGCATGGAGCTGCATTATGCCGAGCAGCCGAAGCCCGAAGGCCTGGCCCAGGCCTATCATATCGGCGCCGATTTCGTCGGCGGGGAGAGTTCCTGCCTGATCCTCGGCGATAACGTGTTCTACGGCCACGGCCTTCCGGAGATACTGACCCGGGCGCGCGAACGCGACACCGGCGCCACGGTTTTCGCCTATCACGTCTCCGATCCGGAACGCTACGGCGTGGTCGAGCTCGATGCCGACAACAAGGCGCTCTCCATCGAGGAGAAGCCGAAAGTGCCGAAATCCCGCTGGGCGGTGACCGGGCTCTATTTCTACGATCCGAGCGTGGTGGAGATCGCCGCCAATCTTAAGCCTTCCGCCCGCGGCGAGCTGGAGATCACCGACGTCAACGCCGCCTATATGGAGAAGGGCGAGCTTTTCGTGGAGACCATGGGGCGCGGCTATGCTTGGCTCGATACCGGCACGCCCGATGCGCTGAACGATGCGGCCGATTTCGTCGCCGCCCTGCAGAAGCGCCAGAGCTACCGCATCTCGTGCCCCGAAGAGATCGCCTTCCATATGGGCTTCATCGGACGCGAACAGCTTGAGAAGCTCGGCACGGCGCTGGGCAAATCCGATTACGGCAAATATCTGCTGGCCGCAGCCCGGGGCGAGCTTTGAGCCGCCCGGCAGCAATCGACGCCGTTTAGGGGCGGTCCCGCGATGACGCCCCCGAGCAAGCCCCTCGTTGCCTTCATGTATCTCGGCCGGCGGGGTGCGCTCGGCCGCTTCACCTATGCGCTGGCCGAGACGGCAGCGAAGATCGACGACGCCGATTTCGCCTTCGTCATCTCGGCCAATAGCGAGATCGCGCCGGAATTCGAAGGCAGCGGGCTTCCCGTCACCAAGATCAAGACCTTCGAGCGGGCCGCGTCTCCCGATCTCGTCACAGGCTTCTTCGAGGCGAAGCGCGAGCTGACCGACTGGCTGGCCAAAAACCGGCCCGCCGCCGTGGTGACGCTGATGCCCCATATCTGGACCCCGGCGCTGGCACCGGCAATCCAGAAGATGGGCGTCAAATATCTCACCATCATCCACGACGCGGTGCGCCATCCCGGCGATCAGACCGGCTGGATGACGCGCTGGATGCGCAGCGAAGCCAAAACGGCCGATCTCACGATCACCTTAAGCCATGCCGTGGCCGACCGGCTGATCGAACGGGGCCTGGCCGATCCGCGCCGCGTTTTTCCGCTCTATCACCCGGATCTTCATTTCGGCGATATGCCGCCAGAGCGCGACTATGACGGCAAGCGCCCGCTTCGATTGCTCTTCTTCGGCCGCATCATGAAATACAAGGGCCTGCCGCTCTTCGTCGATGCCATGGAGATCCTGCGGGAGCAGGGTGTGCCCATCGAGGTCGGCCTCGCCGGCTCCGGCGATCTGGGCCCGGAGCGGACGCGGCTGGAGAGGCTCGGCGCAGAGATCATCAATCGCTGGATCCCGGATTCGGAGATTCACGGCATCCTCTCCCGCTATGACGCCATGGCCTGCTCCCATATGGAAGCGAGCCAATCCGGCGTCGTCTGCGCCGCCTTCGGCACCGCCATGCCCGTCGTTGCCATGCCCGTTGGCGGCATTGCCGAGCAAGTGGTCGATGGCGAGACTGGCGTGCTCTCCCGGCGCATGACGCCGCAAGGCTTCGCCGAGGCGGTCAAGCGTCTGGCGACCGAGCCCGGCCTCTATCAGCACATCACCACGCATCTGACGGAGACGGCGGAGAACCGCTCGATGGAGCGGTTCCTGCGCGAGATCGTCGGCGAGATCGGGACGCTCTAGAAGCCGAGCTTTCGGGTGAAGGCGGCGATCCCGGCCTTGTCGCGGAGCGTCGCCATTAGGGACGCATCCTCGCGCATCTCGGCCAGGGCCGGGTGGGAAAGGAAGCGCTCCAGATCGGCATCCCATGTCGCGGGGTCGAAGACAGGCTTTTCTCCATCGAAGCTGCGGCAGGTCACATCGCCCGCAAGCTTACCCA
The DNA here is from genome assembly GCF_013341275.1 of Methyloligella sp. GL2. Classification (GTDB taxonomy): domain Bacteria; phylum Pseudomonadota; class Alphaproteobacteria; order Rhizobiales; family Methyloligellaceae; genus Methyloligella. The sequence goes on along the minus strand of NZ_CP054476.1, from coordinate 2,030,234 downwards.
CCGAAGCATTGTAGCTGGAGAAACGGGCACGCAGGCCGGCCGCCGCCTCATCGGAGAGCCGGAAGCGGCCGCGATAGGCGGCGTCTTCCCGGGCCAGTGCCAGGAAGGCGCGGTAATAATCCTGATTATGCAGCTTTCGGGCGTTCAGCAGCAGCTTGAAGCCAAGCAGATTGCCCGAGATCGACGGGTTCGCATCGGTCTGCGAGACCGGCCCTGGCATCTTGGCCTCGGCCTGCCAGAAGAAATCCTCCACGATATCCGCACCCTGCAGCTCGCCGCGGTCGAACAGCACGAAGCGGGCATCGTCGGAGAACCAGCGCCAGAAGGAGAGGCGCTGCATGACGAGCCCACGGAAACGCCGCTCGCAGAAGGCATCCAGCCCCGTCGCCAGATTGGAGTTCTGCACCTTCTGCGCATAGCTGCTGCAGGCGGTCTCCAGGAATTCCCGCAAATAGCAGACTGTCCGGATCACCGGTCGCTTGCGTGTCGGAAAGCCGAACATCAGGACGACGCCGGGATAGCAGCGCGCGCTCTGAAAACCCTCGCTGGAGATGATGGCGCGGTCGAACGGCGCCATTTCCGCGGCGAGCTTCTTGCGCAGCGTCGGGAAGTGCGGGGTGAGGGGCATGCGGCAGACCTCGGCGAGGCCGTGATGGGCGACGCCGCGCCGTCCGGTCTTGGGATAGCAGATGCCGAAATCGGCCAGCCGCAGCGCATTCTGGGTCAGATAATGCTGCAGCGTGCTGGTGCCCGTCTTGGCCAGGCCGATATGCAGGATCAGCTCCTTCATCTGGGGTGAGGGGTCCTTCTGGTGATGGCCGGCGTCTTAGCGGCTACGTATGGCGCCAATGAAGCGGCGCGGCGAGAGGCGATAGAATTTCGGCAGCAGCGTCTCGCGCAAATATTTCGCCCGATGGGGCTGCTGCAGCCACCAATGCAAAAGCTTGCGCGGACCGGCCTCGCGGCATTCGCGGCCGAACAACAGCACCCGCAGCCAGTCCTCGCGCTCGAACCCGGCGGCGAGCTTGGCGCCGTCCGTCTCCGAGGTGATTGCCTCGATCTCCGCTAAAACCTGCGGGCTCGGATTGAGCGCAGTCAAATCCTGCTTGCCGCCTTTGCGGAAGAAGGTGCCGGTCGGATCGTTGCGCGTCTTGCGCAGTTGCTCGATGGAAACGCTGTCTTTCAGCGCGGTGAGGTCGACGCCTTCGAGCCCGGCGAAATCCAGCATCTCCGCCGCCGACCGGTCGAACTCGTGCACCAGGTCCAGATAATCCCAGGCCCGGACGCGCAGGTCGTCGATCGCATCCCAGGTGACCTTCTGCAGGCAGTTGCGCAGCAGGATCTTGCGGCCGCGCCGGGCGAAATAGTCGTCAAAGTCGCGGTAGATATGGCCGGCATGGCGCTGGGCGAAATGAAAGTCGGAGACCAGCGCATCCTCCTGATCCCGCCAGACCAGGAACACCCGGGCATGCTCGGCGCTCAGCACTGCCTCCGCCTGCTCGGGAAAGGCCGGGTGCGTCTTGGCCATGAAATAGGTTTCCGGCGTCTCTTCCGCCTTGGCGAAGCCGTCGCGGATCTTCTGCAAATGGAAGACATTGAGAGCGGGGTTGTCGGTATGGCGAATCGGGATGCGAAGCTGCTTCAGCGCGTTGAGCCCGATCAGATACTGATAGGTCGAGCCCATACGATGTCCGCCGGCAAACACAAGCAGCACGCCTAACCCCTTACCCAAAACACGCCACGCGGAAATCCGGCCGCAATGCGGGTGAAACCCTCGCCACGCGCATCCGGAACGCCGCTAGTATCGCTTGGGAAGCCAGGCTTGCAAGCCGTCATGTCGGCGCGGCCCGCTCTCACTCCAGGAAGCCGTCTTGCACCGGCACGCCGGCAGCCTGCAACACCAGCTTGGCGATCTCCGCATCCTCCACGAAGCAGAAATAGGCCTCGTCCCGGTAGCGCAGACCGAGCCGATAGCCCTTGTGCCGCTTGCGCTTGTTGATGGAGATCTTCGGGGCATCCTCGCTGTCGCTGCCATCCTCGACGCCGCCCAGCGACCGGGCGAGGGCCACCAGCCCCATGAAGCCTGCAGCGCGGATATCGCCGGCGCGCAAATAGCTCTCCTGCGCTGGCGGATAGCTGGGATGCCGGTCGAGGAACAGCATCAACCCTTCGCGGGCGCGCGGCTTGGAGAGATCGCCGAAGCTCTGCCCCTCCTTGTGAAACACATAGACGTCCGGGGCGACGATATTGCGGTAGCCGAAGGCCGCGGCGCGGCGGCAAAGATCGGCCTCTTCGCCATAGCCCTTGCCGAACACCGGCGAGAACGTCCCGACCTCGTCCAGGGCTTTGCGCGAGATCGCCATGCAGAAGCCGACCCCGCGGGGAATATCGATGGAGGCAAATCCGGCGAGGCTCTGGAAGGCCCGGTCGATTTCGTCCGTCGATGCGCCGAAGGGGCGGGGATTGGACCGGATCGGATCGGGCACGCCGGCGCCGTAGGCGCTGTTGGAGAAGGGCGTGACGCTGGCGATATCATCGTCCGATCGCAGCCGGGCAAGCAGGCGCGAAAGCGCCCCTGAAGGAAGCTCGATATCGGTGTTGAGCAGCACCACATCGCCGGTGGCTTGCTCAAAGCCCCGATTGCACGAGGCGACGAAGCCGAGATTGCTGTCATTCTTGAGCAGCACCGCATTCGGTACCTCCGCGGCGAACCGCTCCAGAAGCGGAACGATGCGCGGATCGGGGCTGCAATCGTCGATCAGGATGATGCTGCGCTGACCCGGAGCCTCGCCCCGGAGCGCCTCCAGAAGCGCAGCCGTGTCGTCGTAATTGTCGTAGACCGGGACGATAATGTCCGCGTCCCCGCCGGAAGGCGCATCGCTGCTCGGCTCGAGCGGGCGCGGCGCCACGGTGACGTTGAAGGCATCCGCCATGCGGTGCAGCAGCGCCAGCTTGCCATAGCGGGCGAGCAGCCACGGCGCGCGGATGCCGCCGATCTCGAATGCGTTTTTGCCAAGCCCGAGGGCGGTACGAAGTGCCAAGGAAGCCGGTCCCGTCTCAACGATGCAGGCGCCGATAGCACGATAAGCCGCAAACCCCAACGGATTGCGCGAAATTAGCGCGATTTCTAGCGTGCGGGCGCCGCCGCCAACGCGGCAACGCATTCGGCGACGCCGTCATGCCAGTCGGGCAGATGCACGCCGAAAGTCTCGGCCAGCTTGCCTGAGTTCAGCCGCGAATTCGCCGGGCGGGCAGCCGGCGTCGGATAGTCCGCGGTGGTGATGGGCTTGGTCGCCGCCGCCGGTCCGCCATGTTCGGCGGAGCGGCGAAAGACCTCTGCCGCCAGCCCGTGCCAGCTCGTCTCTCCCGCGCCGCCGGCGTGATAGATACCCCAGATATCGCTCGATGCATCCGCTTCGGCGATCGGCGCTGCCATGGCCAAAATCGCCTCTGCCAGATGCGGCGCATAGGTGGGGCTGCCGCGCTGATCATCGACGATACCGAGCTCCGGCCGGGTTTCGGCCAGGCGCAGCATGGTCTTCACGAAATTGCCGCCATAGGGGCTGAACACCCAAGCGGTGCGTAGGATGATGTGCTTCGGATTGGCCTCGGCCACTTTCCGTTCGCCGGCGAGCTTGCTTTCCCCATAGACGCCGAGTGGCGCCACCGCATCGGTCTCGGCGTAGAACCCGTCCTTGCTTCCATCGAACACGTAATCGGTGGAGATATGCACCAGCGGAATGTTCCGCGCCGCGCAAAGCTCGGCCAGAAGGCGAGGGCCCTCCGCATTCACCGCATAGGCCTGCTCGGCCTCGCTCTCGGCCTTGTCCACCGCGGTATAGGCGGCAGCGTTGACCACAATGTCGGGGGAGAAGCGGTCAAGCGCGGCGGAGATGGTCTCGGCCTTGGTGATGTCCAGATCCGGCCGACCGAGGGCGAGCACTTCGATATCGCTTGAGGTTTTGGCGGCCTCGGCCAGAGACCGGCCGAGCTGCCCCTCCCGGCCAACGACGAGCATTTTCACCATGGCTTGATGCGGCGGCCGGCTAGGCGGCGTCCCTGACTTGCAGATCGACGATTCGCCCGAGCGCGCCAAACGCGGCCTCGAGTTGCTCCAGGCGAGAGCGGTGGTCGAGGCGGAATAGCCGATCCACGGATTCGCGATTCCAGCCGAGCCGCCTTGCGAGCTCGGCACGGGTGATCCCCGCCGAACGAAGCGCCCAGTAAAGCTGCACCTTAAGCGTGGTCAGCAAGGGCAGACGTACCGCCGGGCCGGCGGAACCGTCAGGCACCGGAATCTCCTCGCCATCGTCGATCAGGCTTGCGAGCGCGGTCTCGATCGCGTCGACGGCATGCTGACGAGCATCGGCCTCGCTCTCCCCGAACGTCGCAACCATCGGAATTTGCGGGCAGGTGACCAGAAGGGTGCCGTTGTCGTCCGGCGCCAATTCGATCCGATATTCGAGCATCACTTCAATCCCAGCTGCCGTTTGATTGCGTTCACGAGCCCGGTACCGAGCTCCTTTCGGCCGCCATGCATAGGGAGTTCCGACTTGCGGTCCCCGCGCCGAACGACGATATGGCCGGATCCTCCCTTCTTGGTCTCGAAGGTGCAACCTTGCTTGGCCAGCCATTTCTTCAGCTCTTGCGCATTCACGCAAGATAGGGTGCTCCACATAAATGTGGAAGTCAACAGAAGTGTGGATGCGGTGCTGGCGAAGGGAGGATGGTGAGCCGACAGGGATTCGAACCCTGGACCTACTGATTAAAAGTCAGTTGCTCTACCAGCTGAGCTATCGGCTCCCGTAAAGGCGTGGGTTTGCCTATCACCGGGTCTGGCATCTGTCTATGCCGCGATAGGGCATAGAGGCAGGTTTTGCGCTTCAGGCGGCAATGCGGGTGAATCGGCGCGAAGCGCGCCGCGCACACCGGCAATAAGGTTTTGACGGGAAGGGCGCAAGGCCATAGTCAAAGGCGGCAAGCAAAAGACGTAAAAACCGCTGCAAGAAGGGGGGAGACCATGAGCAACGAGGCGCCGAAGACCGGCTGGCGGCGCTACTGGCCGCGGCTTCTCTTCGCCATCCCGCTTATCGTGGTGATGTCGGTTCCGTTCTATAACCGGGTCGAGCCGGCACTTCTCGGCATTCCCTTCTTCTATTGGTTTCAGCTCGGATTCGTCCTGGTCGGCGCAGCGATCGTCGGACTGGTCTACGCCCTGGAGCGGGGCGGCGAGCCGAAAGCATAGCCAGGCTCTAGGGGGAGCGCCGCATCGTGGATATCACCGCCACCGCCGTCTTCATCGGCCTATTTCTGTTCGTCACCTGGGTCGGATTTGTCGCTGCCCGCTGGCGCAAGGCCGATCTCAACGCGCTGCATGAATGGGGGCTCGGCGGCCGCCGCTTCGGCACCGTCGTGACCTGGTTCCTGCTCGGCGGCGATCTCTATACCGCCTACACCTTCATCGCCGTTCCGGCCCTGGTCTATGGCGTCGGCGCTCTCGGCTTCTTCGCCGTGCCGTACACCATCCTGATCTATCCGGTGCTCTATCTGGTGTTCCCCAGGCTCTGGCGCATCGCCCATGAGAAGGGCCATGTCACGGCAGCGGATTATATCGGCGACCGTTTCGGCAGCCGCTTGCTGGCGCTGGCCGTGGCGCTCACCGGCCTGTTCGCCACCATGCCCTATATCGCGCTGCAGCTCGTCGGCATGGAGGTGGTGATCGGCGCGCTAGGCTTTCATGCCGATGGGCTGATGGGGCATATGCCGCTGATCATCGCCTTCGTCATTCTCGCCGCCTTCACCTACACCAGCGGGCTTCGGGCCCCGGCGCTGATTGCCATCGTCAAGGATCTCCTGATCTTCATCACCGTGTTCGCCGCGATTATCGTTATCCCGGCCAAGCTCGGCGGCTATGGCGCGATCTTCGACGCCGTGCCGGCCGACAAGCTGACCTTGCCGGTCCCGGACGGAGACAGCCTTGGCCGCTACTCTGTCTATGTCACCCTGGCCATCGGCTCGGCTCTGGCGCTGTTCCTCTATCCCCACTGCATGACCGGCATTTTGAGCTCGTCCAACGGCAATGTGATCCGCCGCAATGCCGGGCTGCTCTCGGCCTATTCCTTCGTGCTGGGGCTGATCGCGCTGCTTGGCTACATGGCCATTGCCGCAGGCGTCGGCGACAACCCGGCCTATAGCTTTGGTTTCGAGAAATACGGGCCGAATTTCGCCGTGCCGGCGCTGTTCCTGGACAGTTTCTCGTCCTGGTTCGTCGGGCTGGCCTTCGCCGCCATCGCAATCGGCGCGCTGGTGCCGGCGGCGATCATGTCGATCGCCTGCGCGAATCTCTATACCCGCAACCTGCACAAGGCCTATCTCAGGCCCGATTGCAGCGATGCCGAAGAAGCGCAAGTCGCCAAAATCGTGTCGCTTGTGGTCAAAGTCGGCGCGGTTCTGTTCATCCTTCTGCTGCCGCAGGAATACGCCATTCAGCTTCAGCTCCTCGGCGGCATCTGGATCATCCAGCTTCTCCCCGGCATCCTGTTCGGGCTCTATACCAAGAGCTTCCGTGCCATGCCGATCTTCGGCGGCTGGCTGGTCGGTATCGCCACCGGCAGCTATATGGCTGCAACGCAAAGCTTTTCCTCTTCGGTTTATCCGTTGCAGGTGTTTGGCCTAGAGATACCGGCTTATGCAGCGCTTTATTCGGTTCTGCTCAATTTTGCCGCCGTCGCTCTCTTGCAACTTCTTCCCTTCTTCAAAACCAAACCCCAAACAGCGTGAAGTTTGCGCAAGAAGAATCCGGAAAAACGTCACTCGACCGCGCCTCAATTCATGGCTAGGCTCGTTTTGCGACTGAACCAAGCCTATTAGGGAGGCATAGATGGCAAGTGATCGCGATGGGGGCGGCAAAGCCTTTCTGGCGATAGTGCTCGGCGGGATTATCCTGGCCTTGATTATCGCCGCGTATTTCATGGGATATTTCGGCGGTGGCGAAAGCACCATGACCGAAGAGCCCGCGGTGGAAGAATCCGCACCTGCGCCCGCGCCTGAGCCGAACGCGGCGGCGCCGGAAGAAGAATCCACCATGCCGTCGGAGTCCGACACGATGGCGCCGGCGGAGCCCGAGCCGAACGCGACGCCTCCGGAGGAGGATAGCGCGATGCCCGACGATTCCTCGATGGAAAGCGATGCGCCGGAGCCCAATGCTGCGCCGTCGATGGACTCCGAAGAGCCGTCGGATTCGATCAGCCCGTAAGGTTTCAAGAGGCTTCAAGACGGATCAACGAGATCGGGGCGGCCGGCATAGCGCTTGGCCGCCCTTTTCGTTGGCGGCTCGAGTCCCGGGATGGGCGCTTGTGCAGGGAATTCTGCGGTCCGATGCAAAAAAAACGAGCCCCGGCGCGGGGATTGCCAGGGCTCAACGCTATACTGTGAACGCAGATACGTCCGGGCTCTTTGGCCGCGGGCAAAGCGAACATGCCTTGCGCATGTTGCAGAATTTTGACGGTCCATTGAAGCTTCTCTGACCGGCGCCGCGGATGCTTGTGCGTTGCGGCCCGCCATGCAAAATGACGGCTTCCGGTCGTCAAAGGGGCCGGATACAACCGAGGAGTTCTCATGCGCTGGCGCGGCCGCAGGCAAAGCAGCAATGTCGAAGACCGCCGCGGGCAGGGCGGTTTCCGCGCCGGGTTTCCCGGCGGCGGCGGGCTGCGCATACCTATGGGTGGCGGACGCGGCGGCGGCGGAATAGGCATCGTCGGCATCTTGATCCTGCTTGGGCTAATGCTGTTCCTCGGCATCGATCCCAGTGTCCTGCTGCAGGGGTCCGGCGAGGGGCCCGCACCGCAGACTCAGGCGCCGAGAACTGCCGAGGACGACGATCTCAAGCAATTCGTCTCTGTTGTGCTGGCCGATACCGAGGATGTCTGGAACAAGATCTTTTCCGATAACGGCCGCAGCTACCGCGATCCCACCCTTGTGCTCTATTCCGGCCGGGTGAGTTCGGCCTGCGGTCTCGGCATGGCGGCCATGGGGCCCTTCTATTGTCCGGGCGACCAGAAGGTCTATCTCGACCTGTCCTTCTTCCGCGAGCTAAAGCAGCGCTTCGGCGCGCCGGGCGATTTCGCACAAGCCTATGTCGTCGCCCATGAGGTCGGCCATCACGTGCAGAAGCAGCTCGGCATCGCCGATCAGGTGGCCGCGGCCCAGCGCGGGGCGAGCAAGAGCCAGTCCAATGCGCTCCAAGTGCGCATGGAGCTGCAGGCGGATTGCTTTGCCGGTATTTGGGCCAATAGGGCCGACCGGATGTCCGATATCCTGCAGCCGGGCGATATCGATGAGGCGTTGCAGGCGGCCAGTGCCATCGGCGACGACCGACTCCAGCGTCAAAGCCAGGGATATGTGGTGCCCGATTCGTTTACCCATGGCTCCTCGGCGATGCGTGTGCGCTGGTTCAAGCGCGGCTACGAGAGCGGCCGGTTTTCCGACTGCGATACTTTCCAGGCCAAGCAGCTCTAGGGTTTCGGCCGTTTCCGTATTGGCTCGAGCCGCACCCGTACCACAACTGGGCGTCAATGGACGGCAAAGCCCCCAGCTTGTATGCTCCGGGTGCTGAGGGCGGGAGTGCTTTGTAGGCTCCCGAAAAGGTTGGGGTAGCGATGCGGCGGTGCCTTTCTTGGGCCGTGGTCCTTGTTGCTATTGCCTCTGCGTTTTTGAGCGCGGCGGCACTGAGCGGCAATGCGGCCAAGGCGGAAGTGATTGTCTTAGGCGCGCCAATTTCCCTGTCCGGCAGCTATGCGAAGAATGGTGCTTTTATGCGCGACGGTTACAAGTTCGCCGTGCAGAGCATCAATCGCGCCGGCGGCGTGGTCGTCCGCGGCAAGCCCTATAAGCTCGAGCTGAAATTCTACGACGACCGCTCGCGCCCCGATCTCAGCGCCGCAATCGCAGAGAAGCTGATCGAACAAGACAGGGTGAGGTTTCTGCTCGGCCCGTATTCGACCGATCTGACAGAAGCCGTCGCACCGGTCGCCGAAAGGTACCGCGTGCCGCTGATTTCCGGAAACGCCGCCGGACGCAGCCTCTACGACAAGCATTATTGCTGCTTCTTCGCGGTGCTCTCCAGCACCGACCGGTATTTCACCGCGCTCTTCGCCTCGGCAAAACGTATCCTCAAGACGGAAAAACGGTCCCATAGCGGGCCGATCACTTTGGCCATTGCCACCCGGGGCGACAGGTTCAGCCAGGATGTGCGCGCGAGCGTGCTCGCCGATGCGGAGAAAAACGGGATGCGGCTGGTCCTCGACGACCGGCTTCCCGACCCGCCGACTGATCTCAGCTCGACCTTGGCCAGGGTCCGTGTGCTGAAGCCCGACATCATGGTGGTCTCCGGCCGAGAGCGGGGTGCGATCGAGGCGGTCAATCAGTTCGACGCCGCCGATATCGATGTGCCGATCCTCGCCGTCAGCCATTGCGATTCATCGAAGATTATCGAGCAGACCGGCAAGGCCGCCGAAGGCATTTATTGCCCGATGCAATGGATCAAGAGCGCCGCTTACCGCGGCAAGTGGTTCGGTTCGGCGGCGAATTTCGCCAGGCATTTTGAGCAGAAATACGGGTATGAACCGCCCTACCATGCCGCGCAAAGCGCCGCAGCGGTGGTGGTCTATGCCGATGCCTTGGAGCGCGCCGAAAGTATCGAGACCGAAGAGGTGCTGGATAAGGTCGGCGACACCAAGCTCGATACGTTCTACGGCCCCGTGGCCTTCGGCCCGAGCGGCGAGAATATCGCCAAAGAGATGGTCGTCACCAGAGTGGTAGGCGGCCGGCACGTGGTCATTCAGCCTTAGCAAGGCGAATACCTGCGGTGCCAACCGCCCGAATTTTTGGGATGCGCGCCTCGGCGCTTACAGAGCGTCGCCCGCGAACACGGTCGGCTCGCAGGGAAGCTCGGCCTTTTTGAACAGCGCGCAGGCGCGCGAGGCTTCCGTGGCGCTGGAGAACGGTCCGGCCACCAGACGCCACTGATTGTCCGGCGCCTTGACGCGCCGTGCCTCCAGCCCGGCGACCAGAGCGGCATGCTTGGTCAGAAGATTGCGCCACATGGGCTGCAGACCGGAGGCCGAGTCCACCGCACCGAGCTCGATGCCGAAGCGATTGGTGCCGGGCGGCAGATCGGTGACGTTAAGCGCCGCGGTCCGGGTCGGCTCCTCGGTCAGCTCGCCGCCAGGCGGCGGGGGAGGCGGAGGTGCAACTGCCGGCGCTTCGGCTTCTTCCACCGGCTCGGAAGCGGGCTCTGGAACGTTGCCCGACGGCACTGCGGTCTCTTTCGGCTCCGGTTTGGGCTTCGGCGCCGGCGCCGGTTCCGGCTCCACCTCGGCTTCGGCCTGCGGGGCCGGGGCAGGCGTCTCCGCCTCGCTGCGATCGGGCGCATCCGGCTTGGGTGCGGGCGGCGGCGGCGAAGCGGGCGTCTCTATCGGTGCCGGGTCCGGCGTCGGCGGCGCGGTGGTCACCGCGGAGTCGTGCTCCGGCATAGCGGCAACCGGCCCGAGTAGTTTTTCGATCGGTGCCAGGCGGCGATCCACATTGCCGAGCTGTTCGGTGACTGTGGCGAGCTGGGCTTTCAGCTCCGCCACCTCGGCTTCGCGGGCTTTCAGGGCTTCCTTGAGCTCGGCGGTTTCCTTCTTGTCGGGGACGGTGACGCGCTGGATCACCGGCGCGGTCGCGGCCGCTTTCGGCAGCTCGGTCATCACGCTGAACAGATAGGCGCCGGCAAACCCCGCAAGCACAACCCAGAATATTGCGAATACGCTCGAGGCCATCCCCCGGGCACCGCTGCCGCGATCCTTCACAAACATCGAACTCGTAAGCCTCCTAATTGCCGCCCTAAGATCCGGATCCGGCGAATGGGCCGCAGCCTCGCGATCCGGACGCTATGCCGCCGCTGAAAGCGGGAGATTATCTGCTTCACGGTTAACGTCAATTAACGCCAAGCGGCTGTTCACACCGCGCTGCAAAAGAAATCTTCCTGTTATGGCTCTTCAAACCGGTTTGCATTAGGAAGACAGGCGCGCCACTCGTTAAGCAGCGCAGCATTTACAACCGTATTTAGCGCAAGAATACGTCACAACTGGGCCGGCCGGAACCGGGTTTGCCCATATCGAAGCTGCCAAAATCAAGCGACCAAGATCGAGCCAAGATCAAGCCATGCAAGATCAAGCCATGACCGACTCCGCCACGCCTGAAAGCGATCTGACCGCCGTGATCCTCGCCGCCGGCAAGGGCACGCGCATGAAATCGGCCCTGCCGAAGGTGCTGCACGCTCTGGCCGGCGCGCCGATGCTCGCCCATGTCATGGCGGCGGTGAAACAGGCCGGAATCGGCAAGCAGGCGCTGGTCGTCGGTCCCGGTATGGAGGATGTGACTGAGGCGGCGGAAGCGTTGGCGCCGGGCATCGCGAGCTTTATCCAGGCCGATCAGCAGGGCACGGCGGATGCGGTTTCCGCGGCCAAGGACGCGATCGCGCAGGCCGCAGGGCCGGTGCTGGTGCTCTATGGCGACACCCCGCTGCTGCACAGCGCCACCCTGTCCGAGGTCGGCAAGACGCTGAAAGACGGCGCCGATATCGTCGTGGTGGGGTTCGAGCCCGACGATCCGGCCGGCTATGGCCGGCTGATGCTGGAGCCCAGCGGGGCGCTGATCGGCATTCGCGAGGACAAGGATGCCAGCGAGGAAGAGCGCAAGATCCGCCTGTGCAATTCCGGCATCATGGGATTTTGCTCCGGCAAGACGCTGCTGGAGCTGCTCTCCAAGATCGGTAACGACAACGCCAAGGGCGAATATTACCTCACCGACGCCGTCGGGCTTGCCGCCGAAGCGGGGCTGACGGCCCGTATCGTCACCGCCGATCCCGACACGGTGCTCGGGGTGAATTCCCGTGCCGAGCTCGCCATCGCCGAGACGGTGCTGCAAGAGCGCATTCGCACCCGCGTCATGGCCGAGGGCGCCACGCTGATTGCGCCGGAGACGGTATTTTTCAGCTATGACACCGAGATTGGCCGCGACGTGGTGATCGAGCCCAATGTGGTGTTCGGCCCCGGCGTCAGCGTCGGCGATGGCGTGGTGATCCGCGCCTTTTGCCGCATCGAAGGGGCAACCATCGGTGAGAGCGCCACCATCGGTCCGTTCGCCAGGCTGCGGCCCGGTGCGGAGCTCGCCGCGAGCGCCCATGTCGGCAATTTCGTGGAGATCAAAAAGGCGCGCGTCGGAACCGGCGCCAAGGTCAACCACCTGACCTATATCGGCGATGCGGTGATCGGGCAGGGCGCCAATATCGGGGCCGGCACCATCACCTGCAATTACGACGGTTTCGACAAATATCTGACCGAGATCGGCGAGGAGGCGTTCGTCGGCTCTAATAGTGCGCTGGTCGCGCCGGTGAAGATCGGCGATGGCGCCTATGTCGGTTCGGGTAGCGTGATCACCAGCGATGTTGCGCCGGGCGCTCTGGCGCTCACCCGCGCCCCGCAAGAGGAGCGCGCCGATTGGGCCACCCGTTTCCGCGCCCGCCGCGCCCGCGCCAAAAAAGACGGAAACAATGGGAAATAGCGTTTGAATTGCGACGGCTACCCTCGCGGGCTAGCTATCGTGGCGAAACTCCAAAAGGTTTGAAGAAAATATGTGCGGTATCGTCGGCATTCTGGGCAAGGAGCCGGTCGCAGACCAGCTTATCGATGCATTGAAGCGCCTCGAATACCGGGGCTATGACTCGGCTGGCGTCGCGACTGTCGAGGACGGCAAGCTGGATCGCAGGCGCGCTCAAGGCAAGCTGCGCAATCTCGAGGCGCTGCTGGCCGCCGAGCCGCTCTCCGGCAAGACCGGCATCGGCCACACCCGCTGGGCCACCCATGGCCGCCCGACCGTGCCCAATGCCCATCCGCATATGACCGAGGATGTGGCGGTGGTGCATAACGGCATCATCGAGAATTTCCGCGAGCTGAAGACCGAGCTGGAGGCCGGTGGAGTCCGTTTCTCCAGCGACACCGATACCGAGGTCATCGCCCATCTGATTTCCCGCGAGCTCGCCGCCGGCAACGATCCGGTGCGCGCCGTCTTCCATACCTTGCAGAAGCTGGAAGGCGCTTTCGCCCTGGCCATCATCTTCGCCGGCTTCGAGGATCTAATGATCGTCGCCCGCCAGGGCAGCCCGCTCGCCGTCGGCCTCGGCAAGGGCGAGATGTATGTCGGCTCCGACGCCATCGCGCTCGCCCCGTTCACCGACGAGATCGTCTATCTGGAAGATGGCGACTGGGCGGTGCTGACCCGCAAGGGCCTCGCCATCCGCGACCGCAAAGGCCGCCCCGTGGAGCGGCCGGTTTCCCGCTCCCAGGCCCGCACCCTGCTTGTCGACAAGGGCAAGTACCGGCATTTCATGGCCAAGGAGATCCACGAGCAGCCAGAAGTCGTCGGCCATACCTTGGCGAATTTCGTCCGCTTCGAGACCGAGCAGGTGGAGATCCCCGATCTTCCCTTCGACTTCGCCAAGATCGACCGGCTCAATATCTCCGCCTGCGGTACCGCCTATTATGCCGGGCTGGTCGCCAAATATTGGTTCGAGAAGATCGCACGTCTCCCGGTCGAGGTGGATATCGCCTCGGAGTTCCGCTACCGCGATCCGGTGCTGCAGCCGGGCGGCGTTTCGCTGTTCATCTCGCAAAGCGGCGAGACCGCCGACACGCTGGCCACCTTGCGCCACTGCGCCGAGCATGGCCAGCACATCGTCTCCATCGTCAATGTGGTGGAATCCTCCATCGCGCGGGATTCGGAGGTGGTGCTGCCGACGCTGGCAGGGCCGGAGATCGGAGTCGCCTCCACCAAGGCCTTCACCTGCCAGCTTATGGCGCTGGCCTGTCTCGCCATTGCGGCGGCAAAGGCGAGGGGGCATCTGGACGAGATCCAGGAGCGCGAGCTGGTAGGCGCCTTAAGCGAGGTGCCGCGCCATATGGTGACGCTGCTCCGCGACGAACGCGCTTACGAGGAGTTGGCCCATAACCTCTCCAAGGCCCATGACGTGCTCTATCTCGGCCGCGGCATGAATTACCCGCTGGCCCTGGAAGGCGCGCTGAAGCTGAAGGAAATCTCCTATATCCATGCCGAAGGCTATGCCGCGGGTGAGCTGAAGCATGGGCCGATCGCGCTGATCGACGAGAATATGCCGGTCATCGTGATTGCACCGAAGGACGATCTGTTCGAAAAGACCGTATCGAATATGCAGGAAATCGCCGCCCGCGGCGGTCAGATCGTGCTGATGAGCGATGCCGACGCCTCTGAGGCAGGCTGCGAAATCGAAGCCCTGCTTCCGGTGCCGGCGGTGCATCCCTTTGTGGCACCGCTTGTTTATGCCGTTCCGGTGCAGCTTATCGCCTATCACACCGCGGTGGTGATGGGGACCGATGTCGACCAGCCCCGGAATCTGGCAAAATCGGTCACCGTGGAATAGGCTGCGAAGCCTCGGATTCGCCCGATTTTTACTGTTTGAGCACGGTGATGAACGACGCTCCGATGAAGACCTTGCAAAGCACACCCCGCCGCCAAGGGCTGAAACGCCTTTTTCTGGCGCCGGTATTGGCTGCGGTCTTCGCCGTGCTTGCCGCAGCTCCGGCTTTCGCCACCGATCCGGCGGTGAGCGGCGCGGTCGTCGATATCAATCAGGGCAATTATTCCGGCGCCACCCAGCGGCTCAGCTCCGCCCTGAACAAGAACGAGATTTCCTCGCGCGATGCCGCCGAGATCCTGTTCTACCGCGGCATTGCCTACCGCAAGATGGGACGGGCCGCGCAAGCCATCTCCGATCTCGGCGCCGCCATCTGGCTCGGCCTTCCGTCGAGCCAGCGGGTCGAGGCGCAAGTCTATCGCGGCTTTGCCTATCAGGCGCTCGGCCTGCAGAAAGAGGCCGATATCGAGTTCGGCTATGCCAAGAAAGCCGCCCCCAGCCAGGCCAGCCGCCTGATCAAGGACGGCGGCACGATCGGCCAACTGACCGCTCAGGCCCCGACAGCGGCGAGTGGCAGCTGGCTCAACCGTTTCGGCGTCGGCGGCGGCAGCGCCACCCCGGAGCTGATCCCCGGCAAGCCGGCCGGACCGTCGCCGCCTAAGCCGGCAGCCACCAGCGGCATGAGCGCGGAAACCCGCGCCGTCCTGACCCAGGAGGCGCCGCCGCCAGCAACGGAGCCGGAGCCCAAGGGCAATCGTTTCACGCGCTGGTTCGGCTCTTGGGGCGGCACCTCGGCGGAGCCGCCGGAGCAGGATGAGGTGGCTTCCACGGGCGGCACCTACAATATCCAGCTCGCGCCGAGAAAATCGAATAGCGAGGCGATGGCGTTGTGGCGTCAGGTTCAGTCCAATCCGAACCTTGCCGGCAAGACGCCAAGCGTCAAAAAAGCCGATCTCGGCAATCTTGGCACCTTCTACCGGCTGCAGGTCGGCCCGTTTGCCAGCAAGGCGGAGAGTGACGCCGCCTGCAACAGCCTGAAGCGCTCCGGCATCGACTGCTTCCTGGTGTCCTCGGAATAGCGCCCGCCGCCGCCCCACAAGCCGTGCAAATTGATTCGCGTCAGCCTATTGTCGCGCGGCTGCTGCACAGACTAGATACCCTGACGTGCATGGGCGCGCGGCTTCGACAGGAGCGGCAAGCCTAAGATCGTTTCGCATCCAGCGGGCGCCCGCCAACACAGAAAGCGCAAATGGAAGAACAAGACGAAGACGACGTGAGCCGCCTGGAACGCCTGCGTCTTGCGGGTGAGCGTCATTCCTCGCATTTCGGCGCCCGGCTGCGCGGCTATTTCCTCACCGGACTGATCATCGTCGGCCCTGTGGCCATCACCATTTACGTGGTGTGGTCCTTCGTCAATCTGGTGGACACCTGGGTCAAGCCACTGATCCCAAAGGCCTATCTGCCGGAGACCTATCTGCCGATCAACGTGCCGGGCGTCGGCCTGATCGTCGGCATCGTGGCGCTGATGCTGATCGGTGCGCTCACCGCCAATCTCTTCGGCCGCACGCTGTTCAGCTATGGCGAGATGATGCTGGACCGTATGCCCGTGGTCCGCGGCGTCTATCGCCTGCTGAAGCAGATCTTCCAATCGGTGTTCGCCGATACCGACCAGTCCTTCAAGAAGGTCGGGCTGATCGAGTTTCCGCGCAAAGGTGTCTTCGCCGTGGTCTTCATCTCCGGTGAGACCCCCAACGAGATCAAGCAGAAGGCGGGAAATGGCGACCGGCTGATCACCGTCTTCATGCCCAATGCGCCGAACCCGACCACCGGCTTTGTCATGTTCATGCCGGAGAAGGACGTGACCGTTCTCGACATGCCGATCGAGGACGGCGTCAAGCTGGTGATCTCGGCCGGACTGGTCTCGCCCGATAAGGAACACACCATCGAGTCGCTGGTCGAACAGACCCGCGGGCGCCGGCGCCGCAAGCAGAAGGCCCTCGAGGCCGAAGCCGCCAAGGATACCGCGACCAAGGATGCCACGGCTCCGGAGGACGAGACTGCCTCCTAAGGACGTTTATCCGGCCCGCAGCAAGCGGATCGCATCGTCCCGCTCGAACAGATAGAGCAGGGTGCGCAAGGGCGCCGAGCGCGGCTCCTTCAGGGTCGGATCGCGCGTCAGGGCCAGGCGGGCCTCGTCGCTGGCCGCCGCCAGCAGCTCCTGATGTTCCGGCAGACGCGCCACCCGGAAGGCGGGCAGGCCGCTTTGCCGCGTGCCCAGCACCTCACCGCCGCCGCGCAGGCGCAGATCTTCTTCCGCGATCACGAACCCGTCTTCGGTGTCCCGCATCACCGCCAAACGCTGCCGCGCCGTTTCGGTGAGCGGCGCCCGGTAGAGCAGGATGCAGGCGGACTCTTTGGCGCCGCGGCCGACCCGGCCGCGCAGCTGATGCAGCTGCGATAGGCCGAAGCGCTCGGCATGCTCGATGATCATGATCGAGGCGTTGGGCACGTCCACCCCCACCTCGATCACCGTAGTGGAGACCAGGATGGAGAGTTCGCCGCCGGCGAAAGCGGCCATCACCGCATCCTTCTCCGCCGCTTTCAGCTTGCCGTGGATCAGCCCGACCTTGTCGCCGAACCGGTCCTTCAGATCGGCATAGCGGTCTTCGGCGGCGGCAAGGTCAAGGGTTTCGGACTCAGCGACCAGCGGGCAGACCCAATAAATCTGCGCCCCGTCGGAAAGCGCCCTGGAGACCGCGGCGATCACCTCTTCCAGCCGTTCGTCGGGAACGATGCGGGTGGCGATCGGGCGCCGTCCCGGCGGCTTTTCGGTCAGCCGCGAGACGTCCATATCGCCGAAGGTGGTGAGGAGCAGCGTGCGGGGGATCGGCGTTGCCGTCATCACCAGAAGCTCCGCCCCGGCGGCATTGCCCTTGCCCTGTAAGGAAAGGCGCTGATGCACCCCGAAGCGGTGCTGCTCATCGATCACGGCCAAGGCCAGATCCTTGAACTCGACGCCTTCTTGAAACAGCGCATGGGTGCCGACCAGGATATCGATCTCGCCCGCGGCAAGGGCATCGAGAACCGCCTGCCGCGCCGCGCCACGCTCCCGTCCGGTGAGGATCGCAAGCTTGAGCCCGACCGTCTCGGCCAGATCGCCGATAGTCTTGGCATGCTGCCGCGCCAGAATCTCCGTCGGGGCCATCAGCGCCGCCTGGCCGCCGGCCTCGATCGCCGTCGCCATGGCAAGCAGCGCCACCACCGTCTTGCCGCTGCCGACATCGCCTTGCAGCAGCCGCAGCATGCGGGTCTCCGCCGCCATGTCGCCGTCGATTTCCGCCAGAGCGAAACGCTGCGACTTGGTGAGCTCGAAGGGTAGGGCGGCGAGGATCTTGTCGCGCAGCGCCCCGTCGCCCTTGATGCAGCGCCCCTTGGCGCGCCGCATCCGGCTGCGGATCGCCGCCAGAGCAAGCTGATTGGCCAACAGCTCGTCATAGGCCAGGCGCTCGCGCGGCTTGGCCGTGGGAAGAAGATCGCTCTCCGCTTCCGGGGCATGCGCGATCCGGATCGCCTCGGGGAAGCTCGGCCAGGCCTGTCTTTCCTTCCAGGCCGCATCGATCCACTCGGGCAGCTGCGGCACCCGCGGCAGCGCCTCGGCCATCAGCTTGCGCACGTAAGCGTTGCCCAGCCCCGCCGTCAGCGGATAGACCGGCTCCAGCGCCGGAAGCCCGTCCTCGGGCGTGGCGATATAGTCGGGATGCGGCATCTGCAACAGCCCGTCATAGGCTTCCAGCTTGCCCGAGACGAGCCGTTCCGCGCCGACCGGCAGCATGCGATCCAGATAGCGCTTGTCGGCATTGAAATAGACCAGCTCCAGTGCCCCGGTCTCGTCCTCCGCCAGAATGCGATAGGGCGCCCGCCCATAGCGTCTGCCGCCACCGGGCCGGTGCTCGGCAACGCGGATCTTCAAGGTCGCGACCTCGCCGATACGCCCCTCAGAGATCGGAACGATCTCGCCCCTGTCGATCAGCCCCGCCGGCAGATGCAGCAGCAGATCCAGCACGATCACGCTCTCCGGCTGCCGCCTTGGCTTCAGAAGCGTCTTCAGGAGCTTGGCAACCCGCGGACCGACGCCTTTCAGCGTTTCCACCGGAGCAAACAGAGGGGCGAGTTCGTAGGGGCGCATGAGCTTTCGAAGATAAGACCTCGCAAATGGCGAGAATCGCTGCGTCGGTTCGCAGGGTAGCGCCGCTTGGCTTGACAGATGAAGGCCGTCTCGGCACTAACCATCGGCCCCTTGCCGCGGCAAGCCGAGACGCGCTTCGGTGCATCAGCCCTTGGCATTTGCCGGGACAACGCCCAATTTGAGCAGCGCCGGGCCGCCAGGAAAGCGATTTCTAGCCGATCATGTCCGAGACCCTTGAGCTTCGCCGCCGCCGTGCCCTCTACCGGGCGACCCATCGCGGCAGCAAGGAGATGGATTTTCTGCTCGGGCGTTATGCCGGCGAGGCGATTGGCGCCATGGACGACGGCGATCTGACCGTGCTGGAACGGCTGATCGACGCGCCGGACCCGCTGCTCGCCGAATGCATCTATGAGGGAACGCGCCTCGGAGACGCCGAGCTCGACAGCTTGCTGGGCGAGATCCGCCGTTTCCATGGCTTCCCGGCGGAGCCGCCGCAAGAGCTGACCAAAAACTGAAGAGACCCCGTAAAGGGTCGCCACAAGACTGATTGAACCGCCCGAGTTTCGTATCGTGACTGCAAAATCGCCCTATCTCTCCGCGCCGGTGACGGAGCTTCTGAAGAACAAGCCGGTGATCGCCGGCGGCGTGCCGGAAGGCTTCGACGCCATGCTGCTTGGCGCGCTGGCCGCCGCTGCGGGCACCGCTGGCAAGCCGCTTCTGCATATCGCGCGCGACGGGCAGCGCCTGGCCGGCCTGCAGGCGGCGATCTCGTTCTTCGCCCCCGATGTGGAGCAGCTGGTCTTTCCCGCCTGGGATTGCGTGCCCTATGACCGCGTGGCACCCAACGGCGCCTTCGTCGCCGAGCGCATTTCCAGCTTGAGCGCTCTGGCCAAGCGCGAGGCCGGCAATAAGCCGCTGATCGTGCTCACCACGGTGAACGCCGCCATGCAGCGCGTGCCGCCGAAGGATTTCGTCTCCGCCTCGGTGCAGCATTTGAAGCCCGGCCAGGTGGTGAAGATGGCCGAGCTGGTCGAGGGGCTGGAGATGTCCGGCTATGCCCGGGCCAGCACCGTCACCGATCCGGGCCAATATGCGGTGCGTGGCGGCATCGTCGATCTGTTTCCGCCGGGCGGCCAGACCGCGCGGCTGGATTTCTTCGGCGATCAGCTCGAGACCGTCAAATGCTTCGATCCGGAGACCCAGCGCTCCACTGCCACGCTGGAGGAGCTGACGCTCCGGCCCATGAGCGAGCTGGCGCTCACCCCGGAGACGCGGCGTGCCTTCCGCCAGCGCTATATCGAGCTGTTCGGTCCCGTCACCAGCGAGGACCCGCTCTATGAGGCGATCTCTGCCGGGCATCAGCACCAGGGCATGGAACATTGGCTACCGCTGTTCCACGACCGTCTGGAGACGCTGTTCGACTATCTGCCCGACGCCGCGGTGAGCCTCGATCCGCTGGACGAGGACGCCAAGGAGAAGCGTCTGGAGCAGATCCAGGACCATTACGAGGCCCGCGAGCAGGCGCTGGAGCGCAAGGCTTTCGGCGCGGCGCCCTATAATCCGGTGCCGCCGGAGAGCCTCTATTTGACCGGCGCCGATTGGGATGCGGCACTGTCGGACCGCAGCGTGGTGCGCATCTCGCCCTTCGAGCAGCCCGACGGCGCGGAGGGCGCCGAGGTGATCTCCTTCGGCGGCCGCCATGGCCGCTCCTTCGCCGCCGAGCGAAAGGCCGAAGGCGGCAACGTCTTCGATGCCGTGGTCAGCCATATCAAATTGCTGCGCCAGGGCAAGAAACGGGCGCTGATCGCCTGCTGGACGCCGGGGGCCCGCGAGCGCCTGTCGACACTGTTGCAAGAGCACGGGCTCAGCGAGACCCGCAGCATCGATAGCTTTGCCGAGATCGCTGCCATTCCGCGCGACATCGCCGCCTTCGGCGTGCTGCCGCTTGAGACCGGCTTCGAGGCGCCGGGCCTCGCCGTTATCGGCGAGCAGGACATCCTGGGCGACCGCCTGGTCCGCCGTAGCCGCCCCAAGAAGGGCAGCGACGTTCTCACTGAGGCTTCCAGCCTCACCGTCGGCGATCTCGTCGTCCATGCCGATCACGGCATCGGCCGCTTCGCCGGGCTCAACACCATCGAGGCGGTTGGCCAGCCGCATGACTGCCTGGAGCTGACCTATTCCGGCGGCGACAAGCTCTATCTGCCGGTGGAGAATATCGATCTTCTGAGCCGCTTCGGCTCCGAAGAGCAGGGCGTGCAGCTCGATAAGCTCGGCGGCGTCGGCTGGCAGAGCCGCAAGGCCAAGCTCAAGAAGCGCATCCGCGATATCGCCGAGAAGCTGATCAAGGTGGCGGCTTTGCGCGAGCTCCGCTCCGCCACGCCGCTTTATCCGCCCGAGGGCGTCTATCAGGAGTTCTCCGCGCGCTTTCCCTATGAGGAGACTGGCGATCAGGCCAATGCCATTGAGGCGGTGGTGGAGGATCTCGGCTCGGGCAAGCCCATGGACCGGCTGATCTGCGGCGATGTCGGCTTCGGCAAGACCGAGGTGGCGCTCCGCGCCGCGTTGATCGCCGTGCTCGCCGGCAAGCAGGTGGCGGTCGTTGTCCCGACCACGCTTCTGGCCCGCCAGCATTACGCTACCTTCGTGGAGCGCTTCCGCGGCCTGCCGGTGAAGATCGCCCAAGCCTCGCGCCTGGTCTCCACCAAGGAGCTGAACGAGACCAAGAAGCAGATCGCTTCCGGCGATATCGATATCGTCGTCGGCACCCACGCGCTGCTGGGCAAGAGCATAGAGTTCGGCGATCTCGGCCTCTTGATCATCGACGAGGAGCAGCATTTCGGCGTCGGCCATAAGGAGCGGCTGAAGCAGCTGCGCGAGGATGTGCACGTGCTGACGCTGACCGCGACGCCGATCCCGCGCACCTTGCAGCTGGCGCTGTCCGGCGTGCGCGAGATGTCGATCATCGCCACCCCGCCCGTCGACCGCCTGGCGGTGCGCACCTATGTGACGCCGTTCGATCCGGTGATCCTGCGCGAGGCGCTGCTGCGCGAGCGCTATCGCGGCGGCCAGACCTTCTATGTCGTGCCGCGTATCTCCTATCTGGAGGAGGCCGGCGAATTCCTGGCCGAGCATGTGCCGGAGCTGAAAGTCGGCAAGGCCCATGGCCAGATGGGCTCCAAGGAGCTCGACCAGGTGATGAACGCCTTCTACGACCGGCAATACGACGTGCTGCTCTCCACCTCCATCGTGGAGTCCGGCCTCGATATTCCCTCGGCCAACACCATGATCGTGCATCGCGCCGATATGTTCGGCCTGGCGGCGCTGTATCAGCTGCGCGGCCGCGTCGGCCGCTCCAAGATCCGCGCCTATGCCTATTTCACCGTACCGTCCGACCGGCGGCTAACGCCGGCCGCCGAGAAGCGGCTCAAGGTGCTGCAATCGCTGGATAGCCTCGGCGCTGGCTTCATGCTGGCCAGCCACGATCTGGATCTGCGCGGCGCCGGCAACCTCCTCGGCGAGGAACAGTCCGGCCATATCCGCGAGGTCGGCTACGAGCTCTACCAGTCGATGCTGGAAGAGGCGATCCAGGCCATGAAGGGCGGCGACGAGGGCGAGGTCGAGGATCAATGGTCGCCGCGCATCAATCTCGGCACCGCGGTGCTGATCCCGGAAGATTACGTGCCCGATCTCCAGCTTCGCCTCGGTCTCTATCGCCGGCTCTCTTCCGCCGAAGATTCCGCCAGCATCGAGGCCTTTGCCGCCGAGATGATCGACCGCTTCGGCCCGCTGCCGCTGGAAGTGCGCCATCTTCTCGACGTGGTGGAGATCAAGCGCCTCTGCCGCCAGGCTGGCGTGGAGCAGATCGATGCCGGGCCCAAGGGCGCGGTGCTGGCCTTCCGCAATAAGAGCTTCGCCAATCCGGAAGGGCTGATCGCCTTCATCGCCAAGGAAGGCGCTGGCGTGAAGCTGCAGCCTGATCACAAGCTGGTCTATTACGAAGACTGGCCGACGCCGGAAGACCGGCTGAACGGCGCACGCGAGGTGCTGAAGCAGCTCGCCAGAATCGCCGGCGAGGTGAAAGAGGCCGCTTAAGAGGCGGTCTCGGTCTCGGTCGTTTTAGCCTCCGCCATCTCCGCCAGCTCGTGGCGCAGGACGCGGCCTTCGCGGTCGCGCGGAATCCGATCCACCGTGATCACCCGGTCCGGCTGCTTGAATACCGCCGCCTGGCGCTTGGCCAGATACCAGTTGAGCGAGACCAAATTTGACTCCTGACCCGGCTTCGGCACCAGCGCCGCGCAAAGCCGGTTGCCAAGCAGCGGATCGGGCAGGGTGAAGACGGCGGCGTCCTCGCAGGCGGGATAGGCGGTATAGAGCGTATCCAGCTCGCTGGCGGCAATCGAGAACCCGCCGAGCTGGATTAGCTCGTTATCGCATTTCAGACGCAGCAGCGGCTCGGAGGCCTCTTCCGGAAGGCAGGGAAGCCCCGAGCCGACGAACCCGCGCGCATCGGCGCTGAGCAGACCCGGCCCTTGCGCCTTCGGCACGGCAGGCCCGCGCAACAGAAGCTCGGCGCCCTCCGCATCGGTGCTCTTGCTGAGCGCCGTCTCCACGAAAACCATGCTGTCGTCCTGCTTCGGCCCGAGGGCGAGCTTGCCCCGCGGCAGCAAGGCCGGATCGGCCCCCTTGGCATAGCGCAGCAGCACGCAGGTGAGATCGCCCAGCGGATGGGCGTCGAATAGCGAGATGCGCGAGCGCGACAGATCCGGCGCCTCGAGCACCTGACCGCAGGCGAACACCACACGGCCCAGCCAGCGCAGCGACAGATCGGGATCGGCGAGCAGCGCCTCGTCCTCGGCGAAAGCCGCCAAATAGGCCGGCGGCAAGGCCGTGACGGTCGCCTTATCGCGCAAGGCTTGATGCTTGAAGCGCTCAAGATCGAAAGGCTGATGCTGGATCAAGGCGCCGCCGGAAACCAGCCACGGCATCACTCCAAGAGCGAGCCCGGCAGGCCCGGTCAGGGGAAAAGCGTTCAGCAGCCTGTCTTCGGCGGTCAGCCCAAGCGCAAGAACTGCCATGGCGCCCAGCGCCAGCAGCTCGTCGCAGCGATGCGGCACCGGCAGCAGCGGATGATCGGGGCGCGCCGTGAAGGTGTACATCACCGGCGCATGGGAGCTTTGCGGCTGGAACGGCTCCGCTGTATTCGCCGCCTCGTCGTCGAACAGAGCGTCGAGCCCGGCAATGCCGTCGGGAAGGTCGGGCCCGAGCCCCGCCACCAGCCGCACGCACATATGCAACGCCGCCACGTCGCGATGGGTTTCGGGGATCGTCTTGTCGGTAACCTTGCCGCCGCCGATCAGCGCCGCCGGCTCCAGCGCCACGCAGGCCTCCGAGACCTCCAAGGCGCCCCAAAGATAGGGCAGCGCGGCGATGGTGAGCCCGGCCCGCGAGGCGGCCAGATAGGTCAGCACCGTCTCGGCGACATTGGGCATTTGGATCGCCACGATATCGCCGGGCGCCAGCCCGTGATCGGTAAAGAACCCGCACAGCCGGTCGATCACCCGCTCGCCTTGCGCGTAAGTGTAGCTCCGGCCCGGATGAAAGCCGAAGCTCGCCCGGTCGCCGGTATCGGCAAGCGCCAGCGCATCAGGCCGGCGTTCGGCCCGCTGGCGGAACAGCGCCGGGCCGCCGACGGCAACGGACTCGCTCGGCCCGGCCCCCGGTCGTTGCAGTTCCTCGGCGGGAAGCGGGCTCATGGCGCGGAAGGCTCTGGCGATGCCTCTCCCTCCGGCGCGATCCACCAGCTATCCAGTAGATAGCCGAACAGCGAGGTCTGTTTTGGTCGTTGCAGCGGGCGCCAATAGGCAACCCATTGTTTTGGAAGATGGAACAGCGGCACCACATAGGCGCCGGAGAGCAGCACACGGTCCAATGCGCGGACCGAGGAGACGAAGGATTTTTCGTCCTTGGCCTCAAGCAGTGCGGCGATCATTGCGTCGACGGCTTGCGATGTCACCCCGGGATAGTTGAAAGATCCATCCGTCACGGCCGCATCGCTGCCCCAGCGGAACGATTGCTCATTCCCGGGTGAAAGAGAGACCGGCCAGTAATACTGGATCATATCGAAGTCGAAAGTCTGCTTCCGCCGTTGATATTGCGCCGAGTCAACTTGCCGGATTCGCACCTGAATGCCTAGCTGTTTCAAGGCTCTGGCATAAGTCAGCAGCAAACGCTCCTGGGTCCGCGTCGCCGCCAAGATCTCAATAGTGAAGGGCGTGCCGGTCTTCGCATCGACCAGCCGCCCGCCTTTCAGCGTATAGCCGGCCTGTTGCAGAAGCTTCAGGGCCGCCAGACGGCTTTGGCGGTTCTGCCCCCTCTGAGAGCCTTCCGGGAAGCTGAAGCTCCCATCCATGATCTCCGGGCTCACCGCATCGGGGTAGGGCGCCAGCAGCTCCCGCTCGCGGGCGTCGGCGGGCTTGCCATGAGAACTCAGCGCCGAACGGGAGAAGTAGCTTTGTGTGCGCTCGTATTGGCCGTGATAGAGCGTGCGGTTGATCCAGTCGAAATCGAACAGCGCGATCAAAGCCTGCCGCACCCGCACGTCCTGGAAGACCGGGCGGCGGGTGTTGAACACCAATGCCGACATGCCCGCCGGCACGCCGAGGGGCAGGGCGTCCTTCACCACCTCGCCGTCATG
This sequence comes from Methyloligella sp. GL2, assembly GCF_013341275.1. Lineage (GTDB taxonomy): Bacteria > Pseudomonadota > Alphaproteobacteria > Rhizobiales > Methyloligellaceae > Methyloligella. The sequence continues at coordinate 2,004,863 of NZ_CP054476.1, read as the reverse complement.
CACCGCCGGAAAATCGTAGCTCTCGGTCCAGCGGGTCGGGTCTTCCTCGTAACGGAACTGCACCAGCCCCGACTTGAACGCCTCGAACATGGCGCCGGTGTCGCGGTAATAATCGATGCGGATCTTATCGAAATTGAAGCGGCCGCGATTGACCGCAAGATCGGCGCCCCAATAATCGGGATCGCGGACGTAAGTGATGCTCTTGCCCGGCTCCACCTTGTCCACCGTATAGGGACCGCTGCCGATCAGCGGCTTGAACGTGGTCTGCTCGAAACGGTCCGGATCGATGGCGTGCTTCGGCAGTACCGGCATCAGCCCCATGATCAGCGGCATCTCCCGGTCGCCGCTGCTATCGAAGGTGAAGCGCACGCCGTTCGGCCCGGCTTTCTCGGCCCTTTCGACCTTCTTGTAATAGCTCCGGTGGTTCGGCCGACCGTGGTCGCGCAACAACGCAAAGCTGAACAGCACGTCCTCCGGCGTGATCGGCTCGCCGTCGGAGAATTTGGCGCGCGGATCGAGCTGGAACTCCACATAGCTCCGATCCTCCGGCGTCTCGACCGTCTTGGCGATCAGCCCATAGAGGGTGAAGGGCTCGTCATAGGCCCGGGCCATCAGCGATTCGTAGACGTAGTCGCGGATGCCCTCGACATATTGTCCCTTCACGATCAACGGGTTGAGACTGTCGAACGAGCCTTGCTCGGCAAGCACCAGCCGCCCGCCTTTCGGCGCATCCGGATTGACGTAAGGGAACGCCGTGAAGTCGCCCTGGCGCAGCGGCTGGCCGTGCATGGCGATGCCCGTCTGCGGCTCGGCTGCGCCGGCACCGGAGGCGGCGCCGATCACGACGAACAGCCCTGTAGCGAGAAGCGCGGCACGGGATGCAATTAGGACTTTCAACCGGCAAGGCCTCTGGCTATAGATGCTGCAACGGTCAAGGGCCTTCAGGCTTGCTGCTCTTTTCGAAGCACAAAGCTGTGTCCATTTGGTCATCTGTGGCGAAAAAAACACAGCATGCAGCTCCAGACGCCGCCAAGCCTCTTGAATAATGCCTCTAGTCACGTCTACGCCTCAATTCGGGTATTGACCGGTAGCCAAAGACCGGCGCGCGAACATGGCAGCGTCACGGCGATCTCGCCGCAATCGCTGCAACATGCGAAATGAAGGAAGGGTTTCACTATGCTTGGGTCGAACGATCAATGGAACAAGCCCCGGGGGAACGCGCTGCGGTCGCTGGCGCTGGGTGCATTGGCCGGACTGGTTGTTCTGGCCGCGGCTCCCGCAATGGCCCAGCAAGCACAACCTGCTCAGCAAGGTGCCGCCAACGGCGAAGCCGTCCAGCCGCAGGCAGCCTGGGTTAAGCTTTGCGAGAAGACCGCCAAGACCAACGACAAGGAAATCTGCCTCACCCACCATGAGCGACTCGATGGCAATTCCGGCATGGTGCTGGTCGCCGCCGCGATCCGCAAGGTGGAAGGCGAGGACAAGGAGACGCTTCTGGTCCGTCTGCCCACCGCGATCGCCCTGGCGATTCCCGCCGGCGTGCAGATCAAGGTGGACGAGCAGGAGCCGATCCGTCTGCAATATACCCTGTGCTACGCCACCAGCTGCCAGGCCGAGACCGAGCTGACCCCGGAGCTGCTCGACAGCTTCCGCAAGGGCAAGCAGATCGTCGTCGCGGCGGTCAATCTGCAAGGCAAGGCGATCGGTTTCCCGGTTCCGCTGGAGGGCTTCACCAAGGCCTATGACGGCCCGCCGGTGGATACCGCCAAATACCAGGAAGCCCGCCGCAAGCTGATGGAGATGATCCGCAAGCGGCAGATGGAGCTGGCCAATAAGGCAGCCGAGGCCGAGCAGCAGAAGGAATCGCAAGGCGGCGGCGGAAGCTCCGTGGCACCGAAGACCGCCGTTCCGGTCCAGTAGGACCTCCAGCGCGCAGCAAGAAGGCGCCGCAAAAATTCAAAGGCCGCGTGACCCGGAAGGGCGCGCGGCCTTTTTCGTATCTGGATGCGGTTGTCTGCGGGGCAGGGCAGGCGGGCTCTTAAGCCCCTTACGGCAGCACCGAGATCTATTGCCGATCTAATGCCGATCTAATGTTCTTGCACGAAGCGGAAGCGGAACACGCCGTCCTGCAGATCCTCGAACAGCTCCGGCACCTGCGAATGGCGCAACGGCTCGTCGGAGCCGTCGGCAATGAGATTCTGCTCCGAGACATAAGCGATGTACTCGGTCTCGGAATTCTCCGCCAGCAGGTGGTAGAAAGGCTGGTCCTTCGACGGCCGGACATCCTCCGGGATCGACTGGTACCATTCTTCCGTATTGCTGAATGAGGGATCGACGTCGAAGATCACGCCTCGGAAGGAATAGACCCGATGGCGAACCACCTGGCCGATCTGGAACTTCGCATTGCTCACCATCGCCATGGCGCAGTCCCCTTTATTTCGCTTTTAGCCAAATGATGAGCGCATCTGTTCCGAGCTGTCAACGGCGTCATCTGGCGCAGGGCCGGGTCAGAACCAGCGCCGGTTCGACCACATGAATTGTTCGGGATTTTCGCGAATCCAGCCCTCGAAACAGCGCTGAATCGCGGCCGTGATCTCGCGGATATCCTCGGCCTGGTTTTGCGTCCGCGGCACCCGCAGCTCGTTCACATTGACGTCGAAACAGGCCCGGTTGCCGATTCGGATGCAGCGTCCGATCCAGATCCGCGCGCCCACGCGGCGGGCGATCATCGCGGTGATCGGCATGCTCTTGGCCGGATAGCCGAAGAACGGCACCTCGATGCCTTGGGCATCGTAAAGGTCGGAGATGAAGCCCAGCCGGCCGCCCTGGCGCACATAATCCATGATCAGGCGCGCGGTCTTCTGGCCCTCCTGGGTGCCGTCGGCGCGGCCGCGCCCGAACAGCCCGCCCGGATAGAGCGCCTTGCGCTGCGCCCGCAAATAGCGGTCCACATAGGGGTTCTTCACCAGGCGGTAGACGCCGGCCGGACGCACGCCCGCAAGCGTCACCGGCCACATGCCGAGCTCCCAATTGCCCATATGCATGGTGACGATCAGCACCGGCCCCATCTTGTCCTTGTAGCGCTTGATCACGTGCCCGTTGGTCACGTGCAGCCGCTCCGGCTCTTTCAGGATGCGGTCGATATTCATGGTCTCGGCCATCACCCGGCCGAGATTTTCCCACATCGCCAGCGCGATCTTCTCGCGCTCCTCCGGCGTCTTCTCCGGGAAGGCGATCTCCAGATTCTTCAGCGCCCGCTTGTGTCGCCGGTTATACGGCGCGATCAGCCGCCAGGTTTTGCCCGAAATCGTGCCGGCGAGATCGATCGGAAACAGCCGCACGAAGCCGATCAACAGCCGCAGCACGACATATTCCAGCCGGTATTTCAGGTCGCGGAAGAACGGGATACGAGGAGGAGTGGCCACGGAACTCAAGGTTTCGAATGTGGGAGATAAACTGCGCTCTGGCGCGCTCTCGTGGCAGGTGCCGCGGCGATCGTCAAGCCTGGAAGCCCTGGTTGCGGCGATCCGCCGGACAACTTGTCCTGCCGCGCTCCCGGTCTCAACTGGCCTGCCGCATCAAAGGGGGCAAGGGCGGCGGCGGGGAAATCCCCGCCCGCATGGCGAGGCGCCGCAGTGCCGGAAAGGCCTTGAGCCCAAGCAGAACCGCCCCGCGCGCCAGTTGCGCCGGCGGGAATTCGGTCAGCAGCGAGCGGTTGAGCAGATCGACCCCGGCAGTCCGGGTCATTACGTCGATCTTGCGGCTGTCGGCGTAGCGTAAGAGCGGCCCGCGCGCGCCAAGATCGCTGCCCTCCGCCACGGCGGATTTCAGCTGCTCGGCGAGCCAGGCGGCATCGCGGAAGCCGAGATTGAGCCCCTGCGCCCCGATCGGGGGAAGAATATGCGCCGCCTCGCCGACAAGCGCCGTACGCTCGCCGATCAATTCCTTGGCGGTGAGACCGGCGACGGGAAAGCTCGCCCGGGCGCCGATCGCGCCAATGGCACCGGTGATATTGGAAAGATGCGACTGCAGCCGGGCGGCAAACCCCACATCGTCCAGCCCCATCAGCTCTTCCGTCTCCGCCTCGTCCGTCACCCAGACCAGGCTGGAGCGCTGCTGATCGGGCAGGGGCACCGTGGTGAGCGGGCCCTGGCGGCGGTGGAATTCGGTCGAGACATTCTCATGCGGCCGTTCATGGGCGAAGCTCGCCGCGATCGCCGCTTGCGGATAGCGCCATTCCTGCACCGGGATTCCGGCGGCTGACCGGCTGACCGAACGCCGCCCGTCGGCGCCGACGACGAGCTGAGCGCGCAGCGTGCGGCCGTCATTGAGGCGGATCTCCGCCTCGCTCTCGCTCAGGCGCACCGCCTCGGCCGGAACCGGGATTACTTCCATACGGCCTTGCATGCGCCCCTGCAGCCGCTCATAGAGCGCCTGCACCAAGATGGCGTTGGGAATGTTGTAGCCGAAGGCGCCAAGCCCGATCTCGCTCGCCTTGAACAGGATCTCCGGCGTATGCCCCTCGGCCGTCGCTCCGTCGACGATACGGATCGCCTTTAGCGGCGCAGCATGGGCGGCCAGCATCTCCCAGACCCCGAGCTGGCGCAGCAGGGCGATAGAGCTGTCCATCAGCGCCGCCGTCCGCGTATCGCGGGCCTGCGCGCTGCCGGGAAGCGGCGGCGGCCCGATCAGGCAAAACCGGCGTCCCGTACCCTCCGCGATATGCGCCAGGGCCAAGGCCGCCGCGAGCCCCGAAGGTCCGGCCCCGATAATCGCCGCATCGTAGCCCATGGCATTGCTATTTCCGAAGTTGGTCATGGGGCTGAGTTTGGCACTGCACGATGCGCTTTCCTAGTGGCGCGACGCCGCTCTGCACCGGCTTTCGCAGAGCGGAGTAAAAGCAGGCCGGCCGAATATGACAGCGTTGTATCTGGACGGGAATGACGCAGCCGATTATCGATGAGGGAGAACGCTGTATCCAGGAGGGAATAAAGCATGCCGGACCGCCATTCCGTCTTAGCCGCGCCATTTCGGGCGCTCGCCGCCGCACTTCTTATAACGGCAGTCTCTCTGGCAACGCTGCCGGCCATGGCGGCGGATGCGAAAGGGCCGACGGTCTTCGCCGCAGCCAGTCTGAAGAACGCTCTGGATGAGGTGAACGATGCCTGGGAGAAGGAGACCGGCAAGCGTGCCGCGATCTCTTATGCCGGCACCTCGGCCCTGGCCAAGCAGATCGAGCAGGGGGCACCTGCCGACATCTTCTTCTCCGCCGATCTGGACTGGATGGACTATGTCGAAAAGGCAGGACTGATCGATCCGGAAACCCGGAAAAATCTGCTCGGCAATAAAATCGTCCTGGTGGCGCCCGCCGATTCTGAGGTCACGGCGGAGATCGCACCGGGATTCCCCCTGGCCAAACTTCTCGGAGACGGGCGTTTGGCCATGGCCAATGTCGATTCCGTGCCGGCCGGCAAATACGGCAAGGCCGCTTTGCAGTCCCTCGGCGTATGGGACAGCGTCGCCGACAAGATTGCCCAGGCTCAAAATGTGCGCGTTGCCCTGGCGCTGGTGGCGCGGAAAGAGGCACCGCTCGGCATCGTCTACCAGACTGACGCCACCTCCGAGCCGAAGGTGAGAATCGTCGGCGCATTCCCGGATGAGTCCCATCCGCCAATCATTTATCCGGTTACGATGCTAAAAGAGGCGAGCTCGCCCGATGCGGCGGCGTTCCTGGATTTTCTGGCCGGCGCCGAAGCTGCCGCCCTTTTCGAAGCCCAAGGCTTCGCGTTGCGCGAATAGCGCAGTCCTGCACGCGCCAGCCGTGCGCGTAAATCTCGCATAAAAACAGGCGAATACCGCCATTTTCTCAGTATGCGGCGGAGGCGTGGATGCGCGCCTCCGCCGCACTGTGTTTGTTGCGCCACAGTCCCCCTTTGAAAACCTGTCTGTCGTCTGAGTGTCACAAGCCCGTCATTGGCCGGGAAATAGAACGGTAACCATTCGCTGGCGCGAAAAGGTGCAACGCCGTCTGAACGTGCCAGCCGGAAGCAAAGAAGCCCCAGCCGGTAGATCCCTGCCGGAATGGGGTGAGCATTTTCAGAGGAGAACAGGGGTTATGACTGGGGGACTGTTTAAAATGAACAGATTTCTAATCGCCGGGGTGAGCGCGCTCGCTATCCTCGCGACCAGCGCCACCATGGCGCATGCCGAGGACGACGATCTCGACCTCAAGGTGAAGTGGAAGGGTGCGCCGGAATTTTCCAGCAAGGATGGCTCTTTCAAGTTCAAGGTCCGCGGCCGCGTGATGACCGACTATGTCAGCGCCGACCAGGACCAGCCGATCACCGGCGAGCCTGACGTCAACGCCACGGAATGCCGTCGCTGCCGTCTGGGTGTCGAGGGTGTCGTCTACACCAACATCAAGTACAAGTTCGAGGTCGACTTCGCCGACGGCGAGACCGACGTGACCGACGCCTACTTGCAGTACAAGTCGCTGCCGGTCGGCATCACCATCGGTCAGTTCAAGACCTACAACTCCCTCGAAGAGCAGACCAGCTCCCGCTACATCACCTTTATGGAGCGTGCCGCCATCACCGACGCTTTCGATCTTCAGCGTCAGATCGGTATCGGTCTCTCCAAGAAGGAAGAGCAGTGGACGGCGTCCGCCGGTCTTTATAGCGGCAACATCAACGACGACGCCCATGACGAGGGCAGCACCTTCGCCGCTCGTGTCACCGTCGCCCCGATCCTGACCGACCGCAAGGTCGTGCATTTGGGTGCCCACGTTCGTCAGCGTGACGACGGCAACCCGAACGAGGTTGGCCTGTACCGTTACCGTCAGCGCGCCGCTGACTTCCACCTGACCGACCGCTTCGTCGACACCGGCGAGATCGCCGATGCCGACAACCTCTGGGGTCTGGAATTCGCCGCGGTGCTGGGCTCCTTCTCGGTCCAGTCTGAGTACATGCAGCTGAATGCCGATACGCCGACCTCCGTCGGTCTTGGCTCCCCGACCTATGACGGTTGGTATGTCGATGCGAGCTGGTTCATCACCGGTGAAATGCGCAACTACGACGAGGGTGAGTTCGGCCGCACCAAGGTTCTGCGTCCGGTCAACGAGGGCGGTCCCGGTGCCTGGCAGATCGCTGCCCGCTATGACGTCATCGACCTGTCGGACGGTGGCTGCGCCGATTGCGGTGAGCAGAACACCTGGCTCATCGGCCTGAACTGGCACCTCAACAACTACACCCGTCTGATGCTGAACGTGAACCAGTCGGAGATCGACGGCGGTGCCAATGACGGCGCCCAGATCACCGGTGTGGGTATGCGTGCCCAGGTCGACTGGTAGTTGGTGTCGACGACTTAGTTCTTGGAAAGCGAAAGCGTCAGTCCCCTTTCGCCTGACCACCGCCGCCCCGAAAGGGGCGGCGGCCTTTCTCTTGAAGAAGGCCAGGCAAAGACTGTCGCACCATAGAGTTTCCTTAGCGGCCTCCATGCGAGTGCCGCAGTCCCTGCTAAGCCGCCCCTCGGGGCGGCTTCTTTTTTGCCGCTGGCACCGCAGTCCGCGATCGGCTATCTGTCGGAAAAATATCAATAGCGCCGGGAGCTTACGGCGATTTTCGTTGCTCAAATGCAACGCCTTGCCGGAAAAAGCACCGATGCGACAAGTTTAGCCCGCGAGTAACCCGCTTCCGCCAGGGTTTTGCCCTATCGGGCGTGTTAGTCTGAAGGCTGGAGAACGGAAAATGAGCAGGGTCGTTCTGGGAATTGCAGGAGCTTTCCTTCTGCTCTTGGCAGGGGCTCCTTCAGCGCGCGCCTTTCAGGAGATGAAACCGCCTGAGACCACCGAGGTGCCGCAGCCGGAGAATAAGGCGAAGCCGGCCGCGCCGGGTCTCGCCGTGGCGCCGCCCAATGCCGATCTCAGCACGCCCACAGCGCCCACGAACGACGCAGGCACGACTAAGGATGTCGAGGTGTTCAGCTTCGGCGTGCTGCCGAGTCTCGATTTCGGGCTCGACGTGCTTTACGGCCAGAAGGGCGAGGATCTGAAGATGCAGCCGGGCAGCGATCTCAATTCCGGCGAGGATGTCGGGGTCGTCGGCAAGGTCAAGCGCCGCTTCTGAAGCGCGATCCGGCGTCCACCCGTTACCATTTTGTCGCGGCCGCTGGAAACGCGCCCGCCAGATCCCACTTCAACATGGACCTGACGCATTGGCTGCATTATTAGCGGTGCGGCAACCATCCATGAGTGTCTTCCGGCTTTGACGATGTTCGAGTGGCTAACCGACCCGCATGCCTGGGCGAGCTTTGTCGCGCTAAGCGCGATGGAGATCGTGCTCGGCATCGACAACGTCGTCTTCATCTCGCTCATGGTCTCGCGGCTGGAGCCGCATCGCCGGCTGATGGCCCGCCGCGTCGGGCTCATGCTGGCCCTGGTCTTCCGGGTGATCATGCTCGCCGGCATCGCCTGGTTCATGCATTTCACCAAGCCCGCCTTCACGGCTTTCGGCTACGAATTCTCCTGGCGCGATCTGATCCTGATCGCCGGCGGTCTGTTCCTGATCGTCAAGGCGACGCGGGAGATCCATCACGATATCGAAGAGGCCGACGAGGCGAATGAGGGCGTCAAGGCGATCACCGGCTCGATGACCTCGGCCATTCTGCAGATCGCCCTGATCGACATCGTGTTCTCGGTGGATTCCATCATCACCGCCGTCGGCATGGCCGATCATCTCGGGGTGATGATCGCCGCCGTGGCGGTCGCCATCGCGGTGATGTATTTCGCCTCCGAGCCGGTCGCCGCCTTCATCGAGCGCCACCCGACCACCAAGATGCTGGCGCTGTCCTTCTTGTTCCTGATCGGCGCGGCGCTGATCGCCGACGGCCTCGATTTCCATATTCCGCGCGGCTACATCTACTCCTCCATGGCCTTCGCCGCCTGTGTGGAGTTCATCAATGTGCTGGCTTCGCGGCGCCGGCGGCAGAGAAGCCACCAGAAATAGCCGCCGTCCACGGCCGGTTTTCATTTCCCGGTAAGGTTAAGAATCGGCGCGCCGCAACTTCTCCTTATACGAGCCCAGAATTGACCAATTTCTGAGCGCCATATCCCGTCAGTCAAAAGCACGTCAAATCTGACGAAATCCCATGGGGTAGTAATGAAACTCAAGGCAGTTCTCTTGGCCGCCTGTGTCGCCCTTCCTTCCGTCCCTGCGATGGCTGCCAACGCGGCGCTGTCCGGCGACGAGCTTCGCCAGGCGATCTCCGGCAAGACCGTATATCTGCGCATCTCCGGCTTCGAGATCCCGATCCGCTACAACACCGGCGGGCGCATGTCCGGCACGCTCGGTGCCGTGGCGGCCAGCTTCGCCCGCGGCGAGAGCGCATCCGACACCGGCAAGTGGTGGGTCAAGGGCGATCAGCTCTGCCAGCAATGGGGCCATTGGATGGATGGCCGCTCCTACTGCTACCGCCTGACCAAGTCGGGCAGCAACGTACGTTGGGTCCGCAACGACGGACGATCCGGGACGGCTCGGATCGGCGGTTGAGCGCTTCACGCGTCTTGATCGTTTTTGAGTGTTTGGAGAGCCGTCCAATGGACGGCTCTTTTTATTTGGGCGCAAGGCAAGTCGAAAAGCCCCGCTCAAGTCGCGTAACCCCATAGCGGTCGGAGGCCCGCGCACGATGATTTCGCAGCTTTCGCTTTCCGAGCTTTCCAGCCTGGTTCACCAGCCCTCGACTTGGAGCCTCGCTCTGGTCGTAGCCGTCGGCTTCTATGCAGCCTGGAGCGCCAAGGCGCTGATCCGGGCAAACGCTCCTGCGATGCAGGGCGGGCGCCCCAATCCGATGATGGGCGCCGCGGAAAGCGGTGGGGGCGGCGGCAATCGTGGCTTTCCCGAGCCCCGCAGCGCCAATTCCATCGGCGACCTCAACCGGATCTTCCGCAATCTGTCCAAGCCGGAAAACCAGGCCTTCGCCTATATCCAATTCGCAGAGCGCGCCGGCGTCGCCCTGAATCCGCAGGAGATGTGGCTGCTGCAGCGCCTGGAGGTGATCGTCGGTGCGACCGAGGCCGATCTGCCCGAAGCCTTGCGCCTTAGCCCTAATCGCCTGGCCGGGCCGCTCGCCAATTTACAGGTCGCCGGTCTCGTCACCAAAGGCGATGAAAGCCTAGGCGTGACCGACGAGGGCAGGGCGATGCTTCGGAAGATGGGCGAAGCGCGCAAAGCTATCCTGGAGGAGTTCTTCAGCGAATGGGCGCCCGGCGGCCATTACGAGATCCAGCGGATCATTGACCGCTTCGTGCGCCAGCTGAATAAGGAAATGCCGCCGGAGCAACAGCCAGCGTAAGGCACTACCGCGAGGGATGGCGGGCGGAGAGGTTAGCGCTTCTTCGCCCGCGGCTTTGCCTTCATCGATTCCAGATTGAGCGTGCGGCGGGGTTTCCGCTTGGCCGGACGCTTCGCCGGCGTCTCGGGCGCCGGCACCGGCTTCGCCTTGCCCGCGGCTAGTTCGCGGAAATGCTCTCGCCGTGCCGCAGGCCGCGCCTTCTTCATCGCCGGATTGTATTTGTCGGCCTTGTTCAGCATCGACTTGATGTCGTTATCCGAAAGCCCATCGACGATATGCTCGAAAGCGGCCGGGCCGATCGCCTTCTTCACCGCCCGAAGCTGATCCACATCGTCGGCCTTGGCCTTCAGCTGCTTCACCACCATGCTGCGGGCCTGCTTGTCGGCATCAGCCTTGACGTCGCCGAACAGCTTCGCATTGGCGGAAATCTTTCCGAGCACCGCCATCCCGTTCAAGCTAAGTGCCATTGACGGCCTCCTTGGTTTCCTTTGCCAGAGCCTCCAGGATCGGGACCACCTCCGGACCCCATTTATTGGTGAAGGTCGGCTCGCTGCCAGTCTTGCCCATCGCCTCGGCGATGCTCGTGCGCTCCGGGATCTGCGTCTTCATCAGCTTGAAAGCCGGCTCCGGCTTGTAGCGCTCATTCGCCATCTCCTCGATGAAGCGGCGATGCTCGCGCGTCTCGCGCCGGCGCGTCACCAGCACCCGCGGCTGCACGCCTTCCTTGGCCACGCCCTTGCCGAAGCGCGAACCCTTCCAGACGCTGTTGCAGAAGGCCTGCAATCCGGCGGTGGAGAGGAAATCCGGGATTGTCGGCACCAACACCAGATCGGCGATACGTAAGCTCGCCTCGGTGATCGCCGAAATGCCCGGCGCGCAATCGATCAGAATGTAGTCGTAGCGCCGCGAGACCTTGGCAAGCTGGGTCTCCAGCAGACGCGACAGGCGCCCGATCACCGCGTTCAGCCCGATGCCGCGCTCGGTCAGGGCGATCATGATCTCGCGCTCCAGCAGCCGCAGCTCCGGGCTCGACGCCAGCAGCGAGATCGCCAGATGGTCGGGCCCATGGGTCACATCGCTGGCCTTCGGCATGATGCAGTCGGCCAGGGTGAGCTTCTTCTCGCCGAGGTAATAGTCGTCGAGATAGCCGTCGATGGTTAGGCGGTTTTCGATCAGTTCGGCGAGCTGATGGTCGCCGCCGATAACGAGGGAGGCATTGGCCTGGGCATCCACGTCGATGACCAGCACACGGGCCCCCGTGGCGGCCAGCGCCTCGGCGAGACAGACGACGGTGGCGGTCTTGCCGACACCGCCTTTCATGTTCGCCACAGCTATAATCTTCGCGGCCATCGAAAATTCTCTCGTGATTGAGACTTGCTTCTCTAAGGCATGAAGACGGCACGCAGTATTGCCGGAATCGCGCCGACGTTCCAGGGTTGAGAAGATTTATCTGCTGCAGCGACGCTCGTTGGAAGATTCTTTCAGCGCGCTAAAGAAATCGCCAAGACCTGTCCCCGAGGGGGCGAAGGATGGCAATCCGCGTCCCGCTGACAATGTTGACTCCTCCAGTCAGGAAATCTATCCAAGTCGTTAACGATTGGCCGCCCGGGGGATAACGAGGCAGCCACGTCCGCAAGCCAAAGGCCAAAACCCGGTCAAGTAGCCAGCCATAAAAGAACGAAAACACCGCCAGTTACCGGGGGACCTTGATATGGCGTGCGAATTTACGCGGCAGGCATCGCGCCTGGCCGTTTTGACCGTTGCGGCTGCCTTGATTCCAGCGAGCTCCGCCTATGCACAAGAATCCATAGCGCAGGAGCAGACACCGCTGCCCGTGCAGGAACAAGAACAGCCTGCGGCCCTGCAAGATGGCAGTAGCGGCGAGCCGAGCGCCGATCTACCCGCCATCACCGTCGAGGCCCCGTCCGAGCCCGTAGCGCCGCCCACACCGACTGCCACGCCGGTGCGAGCGACCGCGACCGTCCCATCCAACGAGCAGACGGAGGCGGCGCAGAGCGAGCCGGCCGTCGAATCGGCCTGGGGTCCGGTCGATGGCCTCATTGCTCAGAACAGCTCCACGGGTATCAAGACCGACACGCCGCTGGATGAGATCCCGCAATCGATCACCGTCGTCACCAGCGAGCAGATCCAGCAGCAGGCCGCCACCTCGGTGATGCAGGCCTTGCGCTATGTGCCGGGCGTCTACGCCGAGGCTTATGGCTTCGACGTTCGCGGCGATGCGGCCCTGGTGCGCGGTGTCGCCCCGGTGGAGTATCTCGACGGGCTGCGCCGCTTCTACGGCTACTACAACAACAGCAATGTCGACCCGTATACGCTGGAGCGTATTGAGGTGCTGAAAGGCCCCGCGTCGGTGCTCTATGGCGCCGGCTCGGTTGGCGGCATCATCAACATGATCTCCAAACGGCCTCAGGAAGAGAACCATACCGAGATCGGCGTGATGTATGGCTCCAACGATTTTAAGCAGGTCCAGGGTGACTCCACGGGCAAGATCACCAAGGACGGCAAGTGGCTGTATCGCTTGGTCGGCGTGGCCCGGGAGAGCAACACCCAGGTCGATTACACCGACTACGATCGCTACGTGATCCAGCCGTCGATCACCTGGCGCCCGGACGATCGCACCAACCTGACCATCCTGGCCAACTTCCAGAAGGATGACAGCGGTTCGACCACCGCCTTCCTTCCCTGGGAGGGAACGCTGTTCAAGGGACCCAACGGTAAGATCCGCTGGGGACGCATGACCAGCGAGCCGAGCTGGGATCAGTACAAGACCGAGACCCAATCCGTCACGGTGCTGTTCGACCGCCAGCTGAACGACACTTTCACCTTCCGCGAGAACATGCGCTACACGCACACGAAGGTGGACTACCGGTCATTATACCCGAACGTCTATTCCAACCCGCTCAATCCATTCTTGGATCCGGCACGGCGGACCGTGACGCGCTATAGCTATTCCAGCCATCCGACCACCCATGTCTTCAATTCCGACACCAACCTGATCGCCGACTTCAACACCGGGCCGATAACCCACAAGCTGTTGACCGGCGTGGACTACACCCACTTCACCGAGCGCAACAGCGCGGGCTATGGCTACGTCGCAACGCCGTTCGATCTTTACAGCCCGGTCTACAACAACGGCTTCACGCCACCGCCCCTGTCTTACGTACCGGAAAGCGGGACGACCCAGACCGGCGTCTATGCACAGGATCAGATCGAGTTCGGGCGCTGGATCACGGTGCTGGGCATCCGCTATGACGACGTGACCAACTCGACCGAGGGATCGGCCGATGAGAATAACGATGCCACCACTTATCGCGCCGGCTTGATGTACGCCTTCGACAACGGCTTCACGCCCTATGTCAGCTACATCCAGTCCTTCGAACCCGTGCTGGGTCTGGACTTCTACAACCAGCCCTATGAGCCGCTGGAAGGCGAGCAGTGGGAGGTCGGCTTCAAATACCGCTCCAACAGCATGCCACTCGCCGTGAATGCCGCCCTGTTCGACATCACGGAGAAAAACCGTCAGAGCACCGATCCGAACAATCCGTTCAATCAAATCCAGCTCGGCGAGGCGCGCTCCCGCGGTGGCGAGATCGAGACCATCTTCACCTTGAACAAGAATCTCGATGTCATCGCCGGTTACTCCTACACCGATGCGGAGATCACGCAGGGCGACAACAAGGGCAATCAGGTGGCCTCCGTGCCGCTACATCAGGCCTCCGCTTGGGCGACCTATCGCTTCTCGGTGATGGGTATCTCCGGCTTCGCTGTCGGCGGCGGTGTTCGCTACGTCGGCTCGTCCTGGGATGGTGTGGACACGATCGAGACGCCGTCTCATACGCTGTACGACGCCATGCTGTCCTTTGAGACGGACCATTGGCGCTATCAGATCAACGGCACCAATCTCGGCGACGAGAAGTATATGAGCACCTGCCTGGCACGCGGCGACTGCTTCCTGGGCGTACGTCGTACGGTTCTCGGCCAGGTCACCTACAAGTTTTGAACGAAAATTTAGGGCTGCGGCGCCGGTTCCGGCCGGTGCCGCGGCTTGCCCTGTTGACGTCGCACAAATTTGACTGTTGGAGTCGACAAAACACTGGCGGGCGCGATAAGGCCATATCGGGGCGCCACCGGCTCTAGACATGCGGCAGCGAGGGTCATGACACCGCAAACCATCAAACGTTGGTGCTGGATCCATAAATGGACCAGCCTGATCTGCACCTTGTTCCTGCTGATGCTGTGCATCACCGGACTGCCGCTGATCTTCTATCACGAGATCGAAGAGGCACTCGGCAACAGCATCGAAGCGCCGGAAATGCCGGCCGGCACGCCGAAGGCCGCGGTCGACAAAGCGCTCGCCGCGGCCAAGGACTTCATGCCGGGCTGGGTCCCGCAATATGTCAGCTGGGACGAGGATCACCCCAACGAAGTCTTCGTCAGCATGGCGACGGCGCCCGATTCACCGGGCACCGACAACCGCCGATTGGTGGCGGATGCCCGGACCGGCGAGGTGCTCGGTGAGAACAAATTCCAGAACACGGTGATGTACTTCCTGTTCCGGCTGCATGTGGACATGTTCGCCGGCCTGCCGGGCATGCTGTTCCTCGGCTTCATGGGGCTGCTGTTCGTGATCGCCATCGTCTCCGGCGTGGTGATCTATGCCCCGTTCATGCGGCGGCTCGATTTCGGCACCGTCCGCCGCAACAAGGCGACACGGGTGAAATGGCTCGACTTGCATAATCTTCTCGGCGTGGTGACCTTGGCCTGGGCGCTGCTGGTTGGTGCCACCGGCGTGGTCAATACGCTCGCCGATGTGGTCTTTGCCGCATGGCGCAACGGCCAGCTCGCAGAGATGGTGGCGCCGTATGCCGGCCAGCCGCCGCAAGCGCCGACGGCTTCGCTGCAAAGTGCGATCGAGGCCGCCGAGGCGGCCGCCCCCGGCATGACGCCGTCCTTCGTCGCTTTTCCGCAATCGCCTTTCTCCAGCGGCCACCATTACGGCATCTTCCTGCACGGCGACACGCCACTCACCTCGCGCCTGCTGAAACCGGCGCTAGTCGATTCCAGCACTGGCGAGCTCACCGATATGCGCGATCTGCCCTGGTATGCGAAGACGCTGCTGATCTCCCAGCCGCTGCATTTTGGCGATTACGGCGGCATGCCGCTGAAGATCCTCTGGGCCATCCTGGACATCGTCACCATCATCGTGCTCGGAAGCGGCCTCTATCTGTGGCTGGCCCGCCGCAAGGTTACCTCCGACGTCAAAGTCGCCGAACTTGAACGGGGCTACGGCAGCTCCGCGCCACAACCAGCAGAATGACGCGCAAACGCTCACCTGTAGCCGCCAAAAGCCTTGGCGGGATCTTCGGCGTGCCATTGCTGATTGCCGTCGTCAGCGCAATAGGGCTGACCTCTGCGCTGCTCGGCGACGACATCTGGGACGTGCTGTCCTGGGCGACACTCGCCGTGCCGGTCGCCGTGATCGCCTGGATGGTCTGGCGGCCAGCTGCGAAGGAGCAGGGCGGCAAGTCTACCGCCAACAACAGACCCGCCGGCAACAAGCGATAGCCTCGCGGCGCCGGCGCGAGAAACTTGTGCGTACACGGAAGAATACCCGAGGCAGATCCGCTCAGTTCCCCTAAGCTAAAGAAACGCAACGGCCTGCCTGCAACCGAAGCAGGCAGGAGTGGTAAGCCGCGGCCGCAAAGCCGGGCAGGGGGACTGACATCGGGATGCAGCCGCTTCGCTATCGGCCGGAGATCGACGGTCTGCGTGCCGTCGCAGTCGTCCCCGTGATCTTGTTCCACGCCGGGGTTCCGTACCTGCAAGGCGGCTATCTCGGCGTCGACATCTTCTTCGTGATCAGCGGCTATCTGATCACCTCGATCATCGCCAAGGACATCGAGGCCGGCACCTTTTCCTTCGCCGGGTTCTACGAACGCCGCGCCCGGCGCATCCTGCCGGCGCTGTTTCTAATCTGTGCGGCAAGCACCGTGCTCGGCTATCTGGTGATGAGCCCATTCGCGCTGACCGAGCTCGGCGAGAGCATGGTCGCGGTCTCGCTGTTCCTCTCCAATGTCTATTTCTATTTGCGGACCGACTATTTCGCCACGGCCGCCGAACTGACGCCCCTGCTGCACACCTGGAGCCTCGCCGTCGAGGAGCAGTACTACATCGTGTTTCCGGTGCTGCTGATCGCGCTGACCTCGATCCGCCGGATCGGGCTGCGGACGGCGCTGCTGGTGCTCGCCGCCATCTCGCTTGCCTCGGCCGCCTATACGGTTCGGACCAATCCCGCGCTCGACTTCTTCGCCCTGCATACAAGGGGCTGGGAGCTGCTGCTCGGCGCATTGATCGCCTTGAGCGCCGAAAGCCTCGCACGCGTGCCCGAACGGTTACGAAACGCTCTGGCGCTTTTGGGCCTCGCCGTCAGCATCGTCTGTTTCACCGTGTTCGACGCAGAGACGCCGCATCCGGGGCTGATCAGTTTGGTGCCCGTCGGCGCTGCCGGGCTGATCGTCGCTTTCGCCGCAAAAGAAAATGCCGCCGGCCGGCTGTTGGCGA
The DNA here is from genome assembly GCF_013341275.1 of Methyloligella sp. GL2. Classification (GTDB taxonomy): domain Bacteria; phylum Pseudomonadota; class Alphaproteobacteria; order Rhizobiales; family Methyloligellaceae; genus Methyloligella. The sequence continues at coordinate 1,987,934 of NZ_CP054476.1, read as the reverse complement.
CGCCGCTGCTCGTCGGCATCGGGCTGATCTCCTATTCGCTCTATCTCTGGCATCAGCCGCTCTTCGCCTTCTACCGCCTCTATCTCGGCCAACCGGTCGGGCCGGTCGCGCTGCTGCCGCTGATCGCGCTTTCAGTGCTTCTCGCCTATCTCAGCTGGCGTTTTGTCGAGCGGCCGTTCCGCAATCGGGAGTGGATCCCGCGGCCGCGGTTGGTTCAGGTCTCGGTCGTCTTCCTGGCGCTTCCCCTGGCGGTCGGCTTGGGGCTGCAGCAGGCCGACGGTCTTCCCGGCCGGTTCGGCCCCGAGGCGCAGCGGATCTTCGCGCAGATCCAAGACGGCGTGCGGACCCGCTACGAAGGGGTGCGGCTCGGCACCTGCCATTACAATCCCAGCCATTCGGGACCCTTCCCGGAATTCCTCGCCGATTGGGATTGCCTGTCGGGCAGCCATCCGAGCCTCTTGCTCTATGGCGACAGCCATGGCGCCGACACGGCCTGGTCGCTCCGTACGCAAGGCGTGGCGGTCGGCAATATTGGCGGGGTGGCCTGTCCGCTTTATCCGACGCCGACACGTCCCGAATGCCTGGCGATGATGCGCAAGGCTGTCGGTCTGGCCAAGGCGGGTAAGGTGTCCGGCATCTTGCTCGCCAATAGCTGGGGCAAGGAGGATCTGGAGCCTGACAACCTCAAGGCGATGACTGCCTTCTGGGAACAGGCAGACGTGCCGATCCTGATCTTCAGCCAGATGCCGGAATTCACCTATCTTCGCGAGCGGCTCGCAGCCCATGCACTGCATGGTGCGCCCCTGACCGATATCGACTACGACCGCGAAAAACTCGCGAGGATCGACACCATCCTGCAAGGGCTTGCCGAAAGCCCGAACATCACCGTGATCAGCAAGCGGCTTAGCTTTTGCGGCAATGCAGCGGGACGCTGCGTGGCCTTCGTCGAGGGAACGCCGCTGCTGATCGATAGCGGCCATCTCGCGCCCCTCGGCGCGGAGCGTACCGGTGCACATATCGTGCAAGACCCGGTCTGGCAGGACTGGGTGCGCAAAGTGACGGCGCTTGAGGTCGCCGGCAAGAGCGACGGCGAAGAACCGCACTGATCGTCGAACAGCGCAAAACGCGCCAAATCTGGACGATCGGGCAAGAGGCGACGAGCTTCCGGCAAAGGAATCCGCGCGCCTAGGCATTACATCCAAGCCACGGACGTAATGACAAACGAGTTGTACGATGACACAGCAAGAAAACCGACAGAGCGCCGCGAAGACGGCGATCGTTACCGGCGCTAGCCGTGGGCTTGGCCGCAACACCGCGCTCAATCTGGCGGCGTGCGGTGCCGATATCATCCTCACCTATCATTCGAACAAGGAGGAGGCCGAGAGCGCCGTCGCCGAGATCGAGAAGCTCGGACGGAAAGCGGTCGCCTTTCAGCTCGACACCGCCGACCCGTCCTCTTTCGACGGCTTCGTCGCCGAGGTCGGTAAGACACTGAAGGCGTGGGGTAGGGAGCGCTTCGACTATCTGGTGAACAATGCCGGCATAGGCATGCTCATGCCCATCGCCGAGACCAGCGAAGCCGATCTCGACCGGCTCTACGCCATCCATGTAAAGGGACCCTATCTCCTGACGCAGAAGCTACTGCCGCTTTTGAGCGATGGCGGCCGCATCGTGAACCTCTCTTCGGGTCTTGCCCGCTTCTGCGTCCCTGGCATGTCCGCCTACGCCATGATGAAAGGCGCGGTCGAGGTGATGACCCGCTATATGGCACGGGAGTTCGGCGACCGCGGCATCACGGTGAACACCGTGGCTCCCGGCGCCATCGAGACCGATTTCGGCGGCGGTGCCGTGCGCGACAATCCCGACCACAACGCCTTCATCGCCTCGGTCACGGCTATGGGCCGGGCTGGTGTGCCGGATGATATCGGACCGATGATCGCCGATCTTCTGACCGGTCGGAACCGTTGGCTCACCGGACAGTGCATCGAGGTCTCCGGCGGCATGTTTCTTTAGGGCATCGGGGAGCCTGCGCGGCTCAGGACGGCCGGCTCAGCACATAGCCGGCGCCGATACCCATCAGCCCAAGCACCGCAAGGCTCAACAGCAAGCCCGGATGGCTGAAATGCCAGAACAGGAAGAAGCCGAAGGTCATTCCCACCAGTGAGAGGATTTTTCCTCTGCGCGGGATCGCGCCGCGTGCGCGCCACTCACGCAAGAACGGACCGAATTGCGGGTGATCGAGCAGCCAAGCCTCGAGGCGTGGCGATGAGCGGGCGAAGCAGGCGGCGGCGATAATCAGAAACGGTGTGGTCGGCAGAACGGGTAGGGCGACCCCGAGCGCTCCGATGGCGACCATGCAGAGCCCCACTGCGCGGAACACGCCGCGCTTGATCCCCGTCGATGGTCGCTGCTCGCTCACCCTTCCAACTTACATCGGCAAGACCGGCGGGGCGAATATTGCCCGTTGCCACAAGGCGCTTGCTTCAGTGCTTCAGATCCCGCGCCGTCAAAAGCGTGATGGTCGAGGGGTCGACATCCCAATAGGAGGCCTGGCCCATATCGAAGAACCAGGAGAAATCGCCGAACACCCGCCAGAACGAGGCACGCCCCTCGTTCAGCCCGTATTTTCCGCAGACCCAATTCAACTTGTCGGTGGGAAGCGCGGCCCGGTATTTCGGCTTGTAGTCGACCTCATAGGCATCCGACCCGTACCCGCCATCCAGCGCGACTTCGCGCACCTCACATTTCGCCTTCTCCGAAGCCGGCATCGCGGCAGCGGCGAGCTTGAAGATGGCTTTTTCGGGCGAGCCCTTGGCGGCGAAAGCCGTGGCCACGGTGGCGCCAGTCTTGCCTTGCCCCAACGCCGAGGTCGCGAGGCTCAAGCGCCCCGACTGTGCCCCGCCGGAAAATTTCAGCTTGGAAACCTGCCCGCCGCATTTGGCCGCGAGATACAGCAGATACGCCCCGCCCGGCATCGGGGTCTCGTTGACGCCCCATTCGCAGCCAGGTGGCGGGGCCTTCTTGGCGCCGCCAAAGGCAAGCCGCTGCATCGCCTCGCCGCTGCAGATACCCGTCGCCGGAAGCCGCGCGCTGCCATCGGAGCATGGCTTGGACGAAGCGGCGCTTGCCGCGCTCGAAACGCTAAGGAAGAGCGCAAAGGCCGAAGCCAATGAGAGAATGTGAGGGCTGAGAAACATGATGGAGGACGTCTCCGGAAAAGATGCAGGTTCGCTGGCGCCGTACGATCAGGCGGCACGGGCCTTGTGATACCGGCCAATTATTCCGGAATGAAGACCCTTTGGCGCCATCCGGGCTGAACGCTTGAACGCAATCCCCCGACAGAGCAGCGTCGCCTCTCTCGGCTTGCCATGCAAATCGATCCCGGCAAGACTGCGGGTGGTGCGGACGGGCGCCACCTATGCGCGCATTGCCGCTATGCGCCGCAGGGCCTTTCTGGGGGAAGATCGCTGATGGCCAAGAACATCGTCATCTTGATGGACGGCACGACCAATGGAATCGCCTTGCAGCGGACCAACATCCTTCGCCTTTACGGCTGCCTGAAGAAATCCGAAGAACAGCTCGTCTATTACGATCCCGGCGTCGGCACCATCGGTCCGGACGGCATCTGGTCGCGCACAAAGCAGCACACGGCAGAGCTATGGGGCATGGCCACCGGCTTCGGGGTCGACCAGAACGTCAAGGAGGCCTACCGCTTCCTCATCGAGCATTACGATGATGGAAAGGCCGCCGACACGGAGCGCGACCGTATCTATATCTTCGGCTTTTCCCGCGGCGCCTATACCGCGCGCATGCTTGCCGGCTTCATTCATGAGATCGGCCTGATCGCGCCGCGCAATCTCAATCTGCTGAACTATGCCTATCGCGCCTATAAGCGCATCGGCGCCAACCGCGAGGCGCCCTTCGCCGAGGTGCAGCTCTATGAGCGCATCCTCGAAACCGAACGTCCGCCGATCCGTCTGCTCGGCCTGTTCGACACCGTGGCTTCGGTGATCGAGCCCGGCCCCGGCATCGTGCCGCAGCTCAAGAGTCATGCTTCGACGTCGAACAACGCCAGCGTCGAGGCGGTGCGCCATGCCGTGGCCCTGGCGGAACGGCGCCGGATGTTCGGCGCCACGCTCTGGCCGGAGGATCAGCCTTATCGCCGAAACCGCTTCAGCAATGATGAGAGCGTCCGGCAAGATGCCCGCGAGGTTTGGTTCACCGGCAGTCACGGCGATGTCGGCGGCGGCCATGCTGAGGCAGAGTCGGGTCTCGCAAAGATCCCGCTTCAGTGGATGATCGAAGAGGCCAAAGCCACAGGGCTGAAGTTCAAGACCCGCACCATCAACCGCATCGTTCTCGGCACGGACGCGGACGCGCCCAAGCGCTATGCGCCGCCGGATGCCTTCGCCGCCCCGCACGACTCCATGACCTTCGGCTGGCGGACGTTGGAATATGTGCCGCTACCGACAAAGCTCAGAGGCATGGCGGGCATGTCGATTACGCGGGGAAAGGGCCGTACCATACCGCATAACGCTCGCATTCACGCATCGGTTCTCGCAAGGGCCGATGCAAAGGGCGAACTGCCGGCTCATATCCCGGCCAAGTATCGGGTCGAGGGGAATTCCGCCGATTGACCGGCCCCGGCGACGCCAAGCGAAGGATAAATCTCCGTCACACCAGCCCCGAGCGGCGGATATCCTCATAGGCGAAGTCGATCAGCGCGCGGACCTTGCGGGGCAGGGTGCGGCCCTCCAGATAGACGGCGCTGAGCGGATGCAGCGGGCTCTCATAATCGGGCAGAAGCCGCACCAAACGGCCGGCTTCCAGATCGTCGCCGAGCACGAAGTGCGGCGGGTAGGCGATGCCATGCCCGGCGAGAGCCAGATCTCGGGTCACGCGCGCACTATTCACCAGGAAACGCGTCGGCACGCTGACTGCCGTCTCTTCTTCCCCTTTGCGGAACACCCATCGCCTGGCATTGGTCCGGTTGGTATCGACGATGCAGATATGCTCGATCAGATCCTCCGGCGATTTCGGGGTCGGGTGACGGCTGAGATAGTCCGGCGAAGCCACAAGCAGGCTTTGGATCGCTCCCAGCTTGCGCCGCTTTAGCGACGAGACCGCCGCCTCGCCGATACGGAAGGCGAGGTCGATCCCCTCGGCGGCAAGATCGGCATGGGTGTCGCTCAGCCGAAGATCGATGGTGAGGCCCGGATGCGGCGCGGCAAACCGGCTGAGCATCTCCTGCACGTAAATCTCGCCGAAGGTCATCGGCGCGGAAATCCGCAAAACCCCCGAATAGCCCTTGGCGTCCTCGCTCACCGCCGACAACATGACATCGAGCTCGTCGAGCAGGGCCGGGGCTTGCGCAAGCAGCTCTTCGCCGGCCGCCGTAATGCCCACCTTGCGGGTGGTGCGCTGAAGCAGGCGCACCCCGAGGCGCCGTTCCAGCGCCGCGACATATTTCGAGGTCAGGCGGTTGGAGATGCCAAGCCGCTCCGCCGCGCCGGTGAAGGAGCCGGTTTCCGCCGTGGCGACAAAGGCGCGTATTCCGTCGATCAGATCCATGGCTGGCTACTACGAACAAAATGACGAAGGTCTTTCGCAAATATCGGCATTTCATTCTCTATCGGCAAGCCCCACCTTCGTCTCATCGCAAGCAACGCGGCATCGGACACCGCTACGATGGGGGCCAGCGGCCGCAAACTCACTGAGACGGAAATAAACCGATGATCGATATGAAGACCGCCCCGTATGCCGCGCTCCTGCTGCGCCTCACCACCGGCGCCCTGTTTCTGGCGCACGGGCTCACCAAGCTTTTCGTGTTTACCCCGGCTGGCACGGCGGGTTTCTTCCAATCGCTCGGCCTGCCGGGCTGGCTCGGCATCGCCACCATGATCTTCGAGATCGCCGGCGGCATCGCCCTGATCCTCGGCTTCGCCACGCGCATCGTCTCCGCCGTCTTCGTCGCGCTGCTGCTGGGTGCCGCCTATAGCGCGCATCTTCCCCACGGCTTCGGCTGGGCCAATGAGGGCGGCGGCTGGGAATACCCCGTCATGTGGGCCTCGGTGCAGGCTGCCTTGGCCCTGCTCGGTGGCGGCGCCTTCGCGCTCTATTCGCCGGGGCGCAAATGACGCAAGGCCGCCGCGGCGACGGCGCGGCGGCGACCCCCACATTTCGATTTGAGAGAGTCGCTATGAGTATCGCCCAATCCCTGCAAACGCTGAAAGACAGCCTCAAAGCCTCCGACCGCATGCCCGTGCTGTTCCTCGGCCATGGCAGCCCGATGAACGCCATCGAGGACAATGCCTATTCCCGCAGCTGGGCCGAGCTCGGCCGTAATCTTCCGCGCCCGCAGGCCGTGCTGGTGGTCTCCGCCCATTGGATGACGCGCGGCACGACCTTGGTGAACGTCTCGGCCATGCCGGAGACCATCCACGACTTCTACGGCTTTCCGCCGGAGCTGTTCGCCCAGCAATACGCAGCCCCCGGCGCGCCGGAGATGGCCAAGGAGGTGGTCTCCATCCTTGCCAGCCATCACGCCGAGGGCGACGAGAGCTGGGGCCTCGATCACGGCGCCTGGTCGGTGCTGAAGCACCTCTATCCGGAAGCGGATGTGCCCGTGTTTCAGCTCTCCATCGATATGACGCAAGACCTGAGCCATCACCTAGAGATCGGCCGGGCCCTGTCGGAGCTGCGCGACCGCGGCGTGCTGATCCTCGGCTCCGGCAATATCGTCCATAACCTCCGCGCCATGCGCCACGGCACGCCTTACGACTGGGCGTTGGAGTTCGACGCGCTGTTCGCCGAGCGGCTCGGGGCGGGCGATGTCAGAGCGCTTTCCGACCGGGAAGGCTTGGGCTCGCTGCTCAGCGTCGCCCATCCCTCGCTGGAGCATTACGTCCCGGCGCTGACCGTAGCCGGCGCCGCCGATCCGAAGGACCGGCTGCTGTTCATGAACGAGACGATCGATATCGCCTCGGTCTCCATGCGCAGCTTCATCTATTACTGAGGAGAGCGAAAATGCTCGTCGACGGAAAATGGACCAAAGACTGGGACCCGGTGCAAAAGGCCGATGAAAAGGGTCGCTTCGTGCGCCAGGTCTCCAGCTTCCGCAACTGGATCACCCCCGATGGTGCGCCCGGGCCGACCGGGGAGGGTGGCTTCAAGGCGGAGGCCGGACGCTACCGGCTCTATGTCGCCTATATCTGCCCCTGGGCCTCGCGCACCCTGATGGCCCGCAAGCTCAAAGGACTCGATACGCTGATCCCGGTGACGGTGGTCAATCCGACCCTGACCGATCAGGGCTGGCGCTTCGGCAGCTATGACGGCGCCGACGAAGATCCGCTCTTCGGCTCGACCTATATGCACGAGCTCTATACCCGCGCCGATCCCCATTTCACCGGGCGCGCGACCGTGCCGGTGCTTTGGGACATGAAGCAGCATGTGCTGGTCAACAATGAGAGCGCCGATATCGTCCGCATGTTCGATACGGCATTCGAGGCGATCGCGCCCTCCGATGTGACGCTCTATCCGGCGGACCTCGCCGAAGAGATCGATGCCCTCAACCCGCGCATCTACGACCTGCTCAATAACGGCGTCTACAAATCCGGCTTCGCCTCCAGCCAAGAGGCTTATGATGAGGCGGTCGCGGGCGTCTTTCGGATGCTGGACGAGCTGGAGGAGAGGCTGACCGGCGACTACATCTTCGGCGATAAGATCACCGAGACGGATCTGCGCATCTTCGTGACCTTGATCCGCTTCGATGCCGCCTATCACGGCCTGTTCAAAACCAACCGCCGGCAGATCAAGGATTACCCGAAGCTTCAGGCCTATATGGAGCGCATCCTGGCGCTTCCGGGTATCCGCGAGACCGTCAATATGGAGCACATCACCCGCGGCTATTATTCGGTGAAGGCGCTCAACCCGACCGGCATCGTGCCCATCGGCCCGGCACATATCGACGCGCTGCTGGCCCGCTAGCTCTCTCGCAGCATCGCGGCGCGTTATAGTCCCTGGAGATTAGGAGACGACGCGACACGAAACGAAGCGAGCACGGGAGAAACACCTATGGAGACGCTGCCGCTGAACAAGGCCTTCACACTGCTGGAGCCGGGACCGGTGGTGCTGGTCACCACCAATGACGGCGAGAAGAACAATATCATGACCATCACCTGGACCATGGTGATGGGCTTTTCGGCGGAGTTCGCCCTCACCACCGGGCCTTGGAACTACTCCTACACGGCGCTCACCGAGACCAAGGAATGCGTGCTCTCCATTCCGACGGTCGACATGCTCGATACGGCGGTCGGCATCGGCATGTGCTCCGGCGAGGACACCGACAAGTTCGAGAAATTCGGGCTCACGGCGGTCGAGGGGAGCCATGTGCAAGCCCCGCTGATCGAGGAGTGCCTGGCCAATATCGAATGCCGCGTCGTCGATACCGTCGACCGTCACGGAATCATCGTGCTGGAGGGCGTTGCCGCCTATTACGACAGCAAGCGCAAAGAGAAGCGCACGCTTCATGCCGTGGGCGACGGCAACTTCGTCGTCGATGGCGAGATCCTCGACCGCAAAGAGATGATGCTGGAAAAGCTCCCGCCCGGCGTCTAAAGAGCCGCTATTCTTCGGTGCTGGCGAGCTGTTCGCCCAGGTAATCCAGCAGCGCCCGCACCCGGCGGGATTCCCGGCCGCGCGGCGGAAACACCGCATAGAGATTGGTGGGCTCGGCGGTGTAGCTCTCAAGCGCGGTTTCCAGCCGTCCGGCGGCAATGTCGTCGGCAACGTCGAACACCGACTTCATCGCCACCCCGGCGCCGGCAATCGCCCAATCCTTCACCGCCTGACCGTCATTCACCGTGCGGTCTCCGGCCACCCGGACGCGAAACCGGTTCGCCCCGTCGCGAAACGACCAGAACGCCTGGCTGTCTCCGGGTGAGCTAAGCACCAGGCAATTATGGCTCGTCAGCTCGCGCGGATGGCTGGGCTTGCCGCGGCGGCGCCAATAGCCGGGCGCGGCGCAGACCCGCTTGCTGCCTCTGAGCAAGAGCCGTGCCTTGAGATCGGAATCCCGCAACGGTCCGGTGCGGATGCCGACGTCGAAACCGGCATCCACCAGATCGACCACCGTATCGCTGAGGAAGAGCTGGATACGGAGATCGGGATGCGCCTCCATGAACCGATCGATGAGCGGTGCGATACGTAAGCGTCCCAGATCGTTCGTCGCGGTGATGCGGATCTCGCCGGCAAGCGGGCCTTGCTCGGAAAACCCGGTCATCACTTCGTCGAGATCGGCAAGGATGCGGCGGCAATCGCCGAGAAAGCGCTCCCCCTCCGGCGTCAGCGACAATTGCCGTGTGGTGCGCAGCACCAGCTGCGTGCCGAGCCGGTCTTCGAGCTGCTTCAGCCCATGGGTCACCGTGGAGGGCGCCATGCCCCAAGCGCGCGCAACGCCCGACAGGCTGCCGCGATCGGCAATGGCCATGAAAAGCCGCATCAGCTTCGGATCGTCCATTGTTCATTCCAGTCGAAAAGTCATTGCAAATCATAGAGTATTATTATTTGGCACTAAAAAGATATCTGAGGCGTTACAGCCTCAAATGACCCACAGCACAGCATCTGAAGAGAAGCTTATGTTGAAGAACCACGCCCTGGTTGCCGGCGGTCTCGGCGTGATCGGCCGCAATCTGGTCACCCATCTCGCCGACGAGCTCGGCTGGCAGGTGACCGCCGTCTCGCGGCGAAAGCCCAATTTCGAGACCGCAGCGCAATACCTCTCCGTCGACCTGCTCGACGAGGCGGCGACCCGTACCGCGTTCGCCGGGGCAGGGCCTTTCACCCATGTCTTCTACGCCGCCTATCAGGAGCATGCCGATCCGGGCGAGCAGGTGGCAGTCAATCTCGCCATGCTGCGCAATTTCGTAGCCGCGGCCGATGCGGCATCGCCCGATCTGCAGCGGGTACTGCTTTATGAAGGGGCGAAATATTACGGCGCTCATCTCGGCGCCTTTCCGACGCCCGCCCATGAGGACGATCCGCGGGTCATGCCGCCGATGTTCTATTACGACCAGGAGGATTGGCTGACCGGCTTCGCCGAAGACAAGCCTCGAGACAAAGCTTGGGATTACGTGGTGCTGCGCCCGGACGTGGTCTGCGGTTTCGCCATCGGCAATCCCATGAACCTCGCCATGGTGATCGCCGTCTATGCCGCCATCTGCAAGGAATTGAACCTGCCGCTGCGTTTTCCCGGCTCGCCAATCTGCTACGGCAAGCTGGCCCAGGTGACCGATGCGAGCCAGCTCGCGCGTGGTTCGGCCTGGGCCGTGACCGAGGCTGCGGGCAACACGGCCTACAACCTTACCAATGGCGACATCTTTCGCTGGAGCCATCTGTGGAAGCGTATCGCATCCCATCTGCAGATGGATCCGGCCGAGCCGATGCCGATCTCTCTCTCCGAGATGATGGCCGATAAGGGCCCGCTCTGGGATCGCATCAAGCAGAAATACGGCCTTGTCGATGTGCCCTTCGACAAGATCGCGGCGTGGGGCTTCGGCGACTTCATCTTCAACTGCGACTGGGACGTGATCTCCTCGACCACCCGCATCCGGCAAGCAGGCTTTGGAAGCGTCGTCGATAGCGAGGCGATGTTTCTCCGCCTGATCGACGAGTTTCGCGAAAGGAAGATCATCCCATGAGCGCGCAAGACATGAGCCAGCAAACCAACTTTCGCGGCATCGAACATATCGGCATCACCGTGCCCGACCACGCCGAGGCGGTCGCCTTCTTCGTCGAGGCCTTCGGCGCCGAGGTTCTCTATTCCCTGACCGATAAGAGCCGGCCGCCCCTCAGCGGCGACGCTATCGGGTCCAAAAATGGACTGCTCAAGAGCACCGCCATCGTCGCGGTCTCCATGCTCCGCTTCGGCAACGGTCCCAATGTGGAGCTCTTCGAGATCGATCGTCCGCGCAGCACGCAGAATGCGAGCATTTCGGATATCGGCATCAGCCATTTCAGCATCACCGTTGAGGATATCGACGCCGCCTCGGAAAGCTTCGCCGCAGCCGGCGGCACGCTTCTCGAAGGCCCATACCCCTTGACCGATCAGGAAGAGGGGCCGGGCAATCGCGGCCGCTTCGGTCTTGCCCCTTGGGGCTTGCTCATCGAGTTGGAGCAGCTCCCCGCACCGATGACCTATGACGAGGGCGCCAGCACAACTCGCTGGCTGCCCGCACCGCGCTAGCGCCTTCCAAGACCACACCAAGCCTAAACGAGGACCGTCGCCACCGCCTTTGCCGCGGGACCGGCGCCACGGTCCGAACCAGAAGGAGACCGAAAATGGAAAAGAGAAAACTTGGAAATACCGGTTTCGACATTGCCCCCATCGTATTCGGCGGCAATGTGCTCGGCTGGACCATGGACGAAGCGGAAGGCTTTCGCGTGCTCGACGCCTTTGTCGATCACGGCTTCGACGCCATCGACACCGCCGATGTCTATTCGGCCTGGGTCGACGGCAATAAAGGCGGCGAATCCGAAACCATGCTCGGTAAGTGGTTCGCCGCCCGGCCGGGCATGCGCGACAAGATCACCTTGTTCACCAAGGTCGGCTCCGATATGGGCGGACCCGGCGAGAAGGGACTTTCGGAGGCCTGGATCCTCAAAGCCGTCGACCACTCGCTGAAGCGCTTGGGGACCGACACCATCGATGTCTACTTCTCCCATTGGCCCGATCCCGAAGCGACCCATGCCGAGACCCTTGGCGCTTACGACAAGCTGTTGAAGGCGGGGAAGATCCGCGCCATCGGTGCCTCCAATTACGACGCCAAGCTGCTGAGCGAAGCTCTGGCCACGGCAGAGGCCGAAGGATTGCCAGCCTATCAGGTGGTGCAGCCGGAATATAACCTCTACGACCGCAGCGCCTATGAAGGGGCGCTTCAGAAGCTCTGCATCGAGAAGGGGCTCGGCGTGGTCACTTATTTCAGCCTCGCTTCTGGTTTCCTCAGCGGCAAATACCGCAGCGAAGCCGACCTTAAGGGCCGTAAGCGTGCAAGCCGCGTGGAAAAATATATGACCGAACGGGGCATGCGGCTTCTCGACGTGATGGAAGATGTCGCTTCATCCCATTCCGCCAAGCCGGCCGAAGTGGCGCTTGCTTGGCTGATGGCGCAAGACGGCGTCACCGCGCCGATTGCCAGCGCCACCAATGTGACGCAAGTCGAGAGCTTCGCCAAAGCGGCGTCTTTGTCGCTCTCCGAGCAAGATCTCAGCCGGCTGACCAAAGCCGGCAAATAGAACAGCTGTCCGATCGCTAAATCCGGGGCCTTCTCGGCCTCGGATTTCGGCCATCGGCGAAGGCTAGATGATGCGAAGCGGCACGAGGCTCCGAAGACGGTTCCGAGACAGTGCCTGACGTTGAGACGCAATATCGGACCGCCTATCTACCCGATGTCAGTCGAACTGGCCGTAAGCGTCTCACGTCAAGCAACGCACTCAACGATCCTCGCCGGTCGGAGTGCGTTTTTTGTGCCGCCGGCCCGGGGAAGAGCCAGGAGACTCTTGTGGCTTTCCAATCGACACGCGACAAGACGCCAGGGCGCTTCTATCTGCTGACGTCCATTCTCTTCGTTTCTTATCTTTGCGTCGCGATTCCGCTCCCCGTCGTCCCGGTCTACGTGACCGAGACTCTCGGCCTGGGCAATGTCTGGGCAGGGCTTGCCGTCGGCATTGCCTTCCTCGCCACTATCGCGACGCGCGGCTATGCCGGTCTCGGCTTCACCGCCTTTGGCGGCGGCTTCGTTCTGGTGCGGATCCTGTTCGGTCATCTTCCCGATCGTCTCGGCGGTCTGCCAGTGGCGGTCTGCCAGTGGCCATAGGCTCGCTGGCCGTCGAAGCGGTGGGCCAGTTCCTGATCTGGAGCGAGCCCGATCCGGCCTTGGCCTATTAGCCATGTCCGCCTGCGGGCGATTCACCTCTTCTCCATCTTTGAAGCATGGAGTCGAGGGACCGGCCCTGAGCCTGCGTGCCGCAGGCAAAAGCCAGACGTGGATCACCATCTGAAAGTGCCGGAGCCAAATCCGGCACCGACGACATCTCGCCGAAACGAAGGAACCAGCATGACTGAGAAAGCCTCAACCACAGAAGCATCGGGGCCGGCCAAATTCCAAGTGGAGGCCAATGTGGGGGAGGGGTTCTGGCACAAGGGTCCGGCGGTCACGCTGCCCCCGCCGGACATGATGGGGCCTTATATGCGCAACCGTCCCGTTCCCACCGAGCCGGTCGACGGGCGCAAGGCCTGGATTGTCGGAAGCGGCATCGCAGGGCTCGCAGCCGCCTTCTATCTGATCCGGGACGGCGGCGTGAAAGGCGAGAACATCACCATCCTCGATACGCTGGATATCGCCGGCGGCTCGCTCGACGGCGCCGGCAGTCCGGAGGAGGGCTATATCGTCCGCGGCGGCCGGGAGATGAATTGGAACTACGACAATTTCTGGGACATGTTCCAGGACGTGCCGGCGCTGGAGCTGCCCGAAGGCTATAGCGTTCTCGACGAATACCGGCTGGTGAACGACAACGACCCGAACTGGTCCAAGTCGCGGCTGATGCACAAACAGGGCGAGATCCGCGATTTCTCGACCCTGGGTCTCAGCAAATCCCACCAATGGGATCTCCTGAAGCTGCTACTGAAGCGCAAGGAAGACCTCGACGACATCACCATCGAGGAATATTTCAGCGACAGCTTCTTCGAGACCAATTTCTGGTTCCTCTGGCGCTCGATGTTCGCCTTCGAGAATTGGCAGAGCCTGCTGGAAATGAAGCTCTACATGCATCGCTTCCTCGATGCGATCGACGGGCTGCACGATATGTCGGCCTTGGTCTTCCCGAAATACAATCAATACGACAGCTTCGTCGTGCCGCTCACCCGGCTGCTGAAATCAAAGGGCGTGAAGATCCAGTTCGACACGCGCGGCTACGACCTCGACATGGCCGAGGAGGGGGGCAAGCGCACCGTCACCGCGATCCGCTGCAAGGTCGGCAGCAAGGACGAGATCATCCCCGTCGGCCCGAAGGATATGGTCTTCGCGCTCACCGGCTCGATGACCGAAGGCACCGCCTATGGCGATAGCGACACCGCGCCGGTGCTGGACCGCGGCAACACCGATCCGGGCGAGGATAGCGACTGGACGCTCTGGAAGAACCTGGCGAAGAAATCCCCGGTCTTCGGCAAGCCGGAGAAATTCTACGGCAATGTCGCTGGCTCCATGTGGGAATCGGCGACCCTGACCTGCAAGCCCTCGCCCTTCGTCGACAAGCTGAAACAGCTTTCCGTCAACGATCCTTATTCCGGCAAGACCGTCACCGGCGGCGTCATCACCTTCACCGATTCCAACTGGGTGCTGAGCTTCACCTGCAACCGGCAACCGCATTTCCCGGACCAGCCGGACGATGTGCTGGTGATCTGGGTCTATGCGCTGCTGATGGATAAGGAGGGCAATTACGTCAAGAAGCCGATGCCCGCCTGCACCGGGAAGGAGGTGCTGGCCGAGCTTTGCTATCACCTCGGCATCGCCGACCGGCTCGACGAGATCGCCGCCAACACCAAGGTGCGCTTGGCGCTGATGCCCTATATCACCGCGCAATTCATGCCGCGCGCAGCCGGCGACCGCCCCCATGTCGTGCCCGAAGGCTGCACCAACCTGGCGCTGCTGGGCCAGTTCGTGGAGACCAGCAACGACATCATCTTCACCATGGAATGCTCGGTGCGCACAGCGCGCATCGGCGTCTACACGCTTCTAGGCCTGCCCAAGCAGGTCGCCGATATCAGCCCCACGCAATACGATATCCGCAATCTTCTGAAGGGCGCCCGGGCGCTCAACAACAACGAGCCGTTCCCCGGCGAACGGCTGCTGCACTGGCTCCTCGGCAAGACCTACTACGCCCATATCCTGCCGCCGCTGCCGGAAAAACAGGAGACCCTCCGCGCCCATGCCGAAGCCGAGCTCTCCCGGCTTCTCGGCAAGGGCAGCGCGCTCGCCGGCAGCGTGCTCGCCTGGCTCGATCAGCTGCGGGAAGGGCTGCGCCCGTCGAAATAGGGGCGCATCTCAAAACGCGTTGCGACTTGGCGGCTGCAGGGGCGCATCGGCCCAGCGCCGCCAAGAGCCTAGGCGAGCTCCCGATAGAGTTCCGCCACACGGAGAGCGGCCTCGCCGGCCTCCTTGCCCTTCTGGACGAAGTGCTCCTTGTAGATCCGGCGGTGGTGCTCGGTGTCCTGGAAGGCGTGCGGCGTCAGCGAAACCGAGAGCACCGGAACCCCGGTCTCCAGCCCCGCCTGCATCAGCCCGTCGACGACGGCCTGGGCGACGAATTCGTGCCGGTAGATGCCGCCATCGACGACAAGCGCCGCCGCAGCAATCGCACCGTAGCGGCCGCTTTTAGCAAGCGTCTTCGCCAGCAAAGGCAGCTCGAATGCGCCGGGCACCTGAAAGATATCGACCCGGTCTTCGGGCACGACCTCCAAAAATCCGGCAAGCGCCTGATCGAGGATTTCGGACTGCCAGCTCGCTTTGAGGAAGGCATATCGGGTGTGTGTCATGTGATCTCCTTGTCGAACGACACGTCACCCAAGGCGATCACATGCAAGCGCGCCCGCAAGACAAAGCAGGGGCGCGCCGCACATTCTCTTCCATCCGGACTATGACCGTCGGCTCAGGAGTTGCACCTGATCTGCTGACCCTTCCTAAGAGGAAGGCGCTCGCGGGCTCTGCGGCCATGGCCGCTCACCGCCGGTGGGGAATTTCGCCCCGCCCTGAGAACAGCTGCAGTCTTGCGATTTCACGCCGCAGCGCAAGACCCAAGCGACGGCCACGTCGTCGCGGGATCGGGGTTTTGCGGGATCTAGCAGTGCGAGGAAGTCACGGCACCGAAGGCGGAGGGCTGCGCGCGGGATAGCGATGAGAACGAAGACTACGCCATAGACCGTAGGAAGGAGGGGCCGGATACCGTCTTGATGGTGCCGTAACAACACGAAATACATTCAGGGGTTGAGCGAATACTCACGCCCCATTCCAGAACTCCGGGGTGTTATTCGAAGAGGCTGGAAGCGGCTATCGGATTGTCTTGAGCGCCGTGGCGGCAATATGGGACAGTACAGTTGATCTGGTTCTGACGAAAAGACGTAAGCCGCCCTTCATCCATAAGTTGCAACGGAGGTGTTGCGCCTTAGGTCAGCTATTGGAGATACAATTTCGGCGGCTACGAAAGCCGCTATCCGTTATTTGCAATAACTAACAGGTGCCATCGCCGGCGCGTTGCGGAAGGAATGCACCGAGGGGGGAGGATGTACTTAAAGAATATCACGCTACGAAATTTTCGTTCGTTTGATGAAGGCGAAGTCGAACTTCAGGAGGACCTCACGGTTTTTGTCGGCGAGAACAACAGCGGCAAAAGCAATGCGATTGATGCCATACGCCTATTGACACAACCTCTTGGTGGCCGTCGGGAGATCTATTGCGAACCGACGGACGTGCGATTCCAAAGTCCCAAAAAGGGGTTCGAACTCGAGGCCCTCTTCGCCGGGCTCGACGCGGGGCAGCAGGGGCGCCTGATCACAGCCGCGACAGACGCTAGTCTGATCGAAGCACTCTTTGGGCTACGATTTGGCGGCACAATAGGAGATCGCCCCAGTCTTTGGGCCGGGAAGTTCGGCAACACGCCCGAACCCGGTTGTCACGACATGATCCGGCACGTCTACCTGCCGCCACTACGCGACGCCAAGCGGGTCCTGGCGTCAGGCAATCCGACCCGAATCATGGCCCTGCTCAATCACTTTCTTGATGACGCGGACGCCGCGGATCTAGCTAAGCATCTTGCCCGTCCCACAACCCATAAGGTCCTCGATAAAATCGATAAAGCGGTGGCAAAGGGACTGTCAGCACTGACAGCAGGGGTGCGCCCACAAGCAGCGGCGCTCGGTTTTGCCTCGCACGAAGATCTCGTCGAAATCGCCCGTGACCTGCGCTTCAAGCTCGCTGATCACGGTGTTGATCCTGAAGATCTGCAGTACTCGGGACACGGCTTTGCGAATCTCCTCTTCATGGCGACGATCGCGGTTGAACTAGAGAATGTCAGTAAATCGGACCTGACCCTCTTCCTAGTTGAAGAGCCCGAGGCACATCTACACCCACAATTGCAGGCTGCCGTCCTGGAGTTCCTGAACGAACAAGCCGTCAAGTCTCGTGCGAACAAGCCCAAAGAGGGGCCCGCCGGCCAAGTACAGGTCATCGTCGCTAGCCACTCTCCCAATCTCTCGGCCTGGGTCAGCAGCAAGCAGCTGGTGGTGTTCAAGTCGGTCAACGCCCCAATTGCTAAGGCCGAAGCGCCAACTGCAAAGGAAGCTGCGGAGCCGGACCAGCCACCCCAAGTCGACGCCGCGGCATTCGAAATGCGGTCATCAGGAAAGGCTGATCCGGCAGTGGATGAGGAGCTGCTCGAAGGATTTAAGGCGATGACGCGGCGATCGACGCGGTGCATTCCGCTGGCGCATGTCGCTCTTGCCAAAACGGATCGCAGGAAGATTGATCGCTATCTCGATGTCACCAAGGCCGCGCTTCTGTTCGGCGGCAGGGTGTTGCTCGTCGAAGGTATCGCTGAAGCCTTGCTTCTGCCAGTCATCGCCAAACATCATACACTTAAGGATACACCCGACAAACTGCGCCTCTTCCGGTCGGCCGTATTCGTTCCCATCGATGGGGTCGATTTCCTTCCCTACGCCAAACTTCTGACAGCAACTTTGAACGGCGCCCGAATATCGGAGCGGGTAGTTATCATGACCGACGGAGATAAGGGGAAAATTAAGAAAGAGGGCGAAAACGCAGACGACATTAAGGACCAGGAAAACGAAGCCGAAGATGCCGAAGCCGGCCCGCTCGGCAGCAAGGAAGATCAGGTCCCAGAAGACGCATCCGCTGAAGCTAAATCCGCACTCTTGCCCGGCGAAAAACGCAAGGTCGACCTCGAAAAGCTAGCGGTGAAGAACCGAGCGTCCGACTGTCTCACGGCGATCACCTCGACCTACACCTTGGAAACTGAGCTATTGGAGGTCGGAAACGCGGCCATCCTCCGTAAGGCGTTCCTGACCCTTCATGAGCGCTCGGCGAAGAAGTGGGACGCGGCGGTTCAACTCGAAGGCGATACGCGCGCGGAGAAGCTGGACGAGATCTTCAAAGCGTCCCGCA
The DNA here is from genome assembly GCF_013341275.1 of Methyloligella sp. GL2. Taxonomy (GTDB): domain Bacteria; phylum Pseudomonadota; class Alphaproteobacteria; order Rhizobiales; family Methyloligellaceae; genus Methyloligella. The sequence continues at coordinate 1,969,704 of NZ_CP054476.1, read as the reverse complement.
AGGGCGACTTTGCGCAGATCCTGGCGGATCTGATCGAATCCAATGATCCTAAATACCCCTTCACCGTTCCCCAATATATCGAAGACGCGATCCTGGCGGTGGTGGCATGACAGCAACGGCTTTTAATCCGACGTCCGAGCAGGCAGCGATTATCGGACGCGACGGCCATGCGTTCGTGCGGGCGTGCCCCGGAGCCGGTAAGACTAGGACTATGGTCGAAAGAGCCCGGGCCCTGCTCGCCGACCAGGCTGGTCACCGAAGCGTGGCGTTTCTGTCGTTCACGAATGCCGCTGTCGACGAGTTAACAGCGCGTCTGGCGATGTTCGGCGCGCTGCCCACTCCGATATTCCCAAACTTCATCGGAACCTTTGATCGCTTTCTTTGGCAATTCTTCATCGTGCCCTTCGGCGTCGATGGGTGTTCGGCGGCGCCCAGGTTGGTGCCGGACAAGAAGGACTGGGTCGTCAAGCCGCCATACAACAAAGCACGAGCCCTGACCCTCGACTATTTTAACCGTCAAACGGGTGCGCTGATTAAGAGCAAGGCGAACGACATCGGTTTCAAGCCGAAGAATGGCCCTGGCGCATGGGAGACAATCGCTCGTAACATCATAGCGCGATCCGTTCAGGAAGGGCGCGTGGACTTTGACGATGTGCGCGCCGTTGTTCGAAAGCGATTGGCGGACAAGACGTTCGCTGATCGCGTCGGCGCTGCGCTTGCCGCCCGGTTTCGCGAGATCGTGGTCGACGAGGCCCAGGACTGCAATCCAGCCGACTTGGACATCATCGCCTGGCTTCGACGGTCAGGCCTGACCATTAAGATTATCTGCGACCCCAACCAGGGAATTTACGGCTTCCGCGGCGGCGTGACTGGTGAGCTAGAGGCGTTCGCCGACACGTTCGACCAGGTCGATCACCTTCCGATGAGCGGCAACTTTCGGTCCTCGCCGGCGATCTGTGCCGCGATCAGTCAATTGCGTCCCCCGTCCTCCCGGGGAACGCCCGACAAGGCGCTCGGCCGCTACAAGAGCGAGACTACGCCTGTTTACCTACTGTCCTATGGCGGGCAAGGCGTGTCTCCCCAGATCGGGTCGGCGTTTCAGGCACTGGCTATGAACCTCAAACTTAGGCCGAACGAGGCGCAGATCCTCGCAGCGACCTGGGCTAGCGCGAGCAATGCTGCCGGCCGTCGCGCCGTCGATGTACGCAACAACAAGACGTTGCTTCTTGCGCAGTCGATCATGCGCTTTCTGAACGCCTTCGAGGCCGGTAACCGTCGTGAGGCACTGGGACGCCTTCATCGCGCCGTTCTGACAATTCGCGGTCACATTGCGAATTTAGGAGACTATGGCAACTATATCACTGAGCTCGAAGTCGAGGGCAGTGATTGGCGACCGGATATCATCACCCTTGGCCAGGCGCTCGAGCCTAAGTCTGGAGAGGCCGCGGACCAATGGCTGAAGCGTGCGCGGACGCTGCTCGACAAGGATCTGGTCGGAACCTCCACGATCAACCGGCGCTTGAGGAACCATGCCTCGCTCGCGTCGCTTCTGTCCACAGAACGAGCCACGGACCTGCCCGCCCGCTCCATCCATGATGTGAAAGGATTAGAATTTCCGGCTATCTGCGTGGTCCTGTCACCGCAAACTTCCGGCCAGATTATCGGTGTCCTGACTGGTGCAAACACCGCGCAAGAAGACGTCGAGAACGCGCGCAAAATCTATGTGGCAGCATCCCGGGCGGAGCGCCTGCTCGCCATTGCCACGCCCAAGAGCCGCGTCACCGACCTCAAGACGATCTTGAACGCCGGTGGAGGAGCTGTAGTGGTCTCAGAGGTCTGACCTCATCACCTTGTTCGAATCGTAGTCAAACTGGAACGACCTCCATACCGCCGCCACTAAGCGTCCCCTGAGGCCACGGTTTGGCGGATGGGGTGGGATTCGAACCCACGAGACGCTCTCGCGCCTGCCGGTTTTCAAGACCGGTGCCTTCAACCGCTCGGCCACCCATCCTTAACGCAACGGCCCTTTACACTGCCGCGCCCCGCTTAACGTCAAGCAAAAGCCGGGGGCAGGGCCCAAAAGCTGCGCAAAAAGACCCACGCAAAAGATCTGCGCAAAACGCGCTGTGCAGAAATTGCCGCGCGAGGCGTTTTTCCCCGATTATGCGCGAGGCCGATGCGAAGCCCGGCCCGATATGGCAGACTTTGGCGCGCCAGACCAGTGGACCGAAAGTAAGCGCCGCCCATGACCACAGAGACTGCCGCCGCCACCAAGGCCGCGAAGAAGGGGGCGAAGGGCGAAGACCTCTATGGGCGGGACGCGACCTGGCCGGTGCAGATTCCTTTGCGCGGCTGGGGCCAGATCTTCCACCGCGTCTGGTATGAAAGCAGCCGGGACAATATCTCGGTCGTCTCCGCCGGCTGCGCCTTCTATGCGCTGTTTGCGATCTTCCCCGCGCTCGCGGCCCTGATCGCGCTCTACGGTCTGATGATCAGCCCCGATACCATTGAGGAGCATTTCAAGTTCCTCAACACGCTGCTGCCCGATGCGGCCTATGCCATCGTGCAGCAGCAGATCGAGCGCCTGGCGGGGGCCTCCGGCCAATCGCTGGGCTGGGGGCTGGGCCTCAGCTTGGGGCTCGCCTTCTGGAGTACCAACAACGCCGCGCTCGCCATGTTCGCCGCCCTCAATATCGCCTATGAGGAGCCGGAGCGGCGCTCAGTTCTGCAATTCTATTTCGCCGCCACGGTGTTCAGCCTGGTCGGCATCCTCGGCGGGCTGTTGATGCTGCTCGCCATCGTCTACGTGCCGAACATCTTCGCCTTCTTCGGCTTCTCCGATTTCTTCGACTATATCGTCCGGCTCGCCCGCTGGCCGTTCCTGGCGCTGGTCGCCTTCGTGCTGTTGACCGCGCTCTACCGCTACGGCCCGTGCCGCAAACCGGCGCGCTGGCGCTGGGCCAGCGTCGGCTCGGTGATCGCCACGGTGCTGTGGCTCGCCGCCTCGGCCGGCTTCTCGCTCTATGTCGCCGACTTCGCCCAATATGGCCGCATCTACGGCTCGCTCGGCGCGGTGATCATCCTGCTGTTCTGGTTCTACCTGTCGTTCTTCATCGTCATCCTCGGCGCCGAGATCAACGCCGAGCTGGAGCTGCAGACCGCCAAGGACACCACCTCCGGCACGCCCAAGCCCATGGGCGAGCGCGGCGCCTTCGTCGCCGATCACGTGGCCGGCGGGCCGACAGGTGCCATGCGCCCCTATAATCCGGAAGCCGGCGAATGGCGGGAGGATGGGCGCGGGGTCACGCCGGGCTAGATAAGATCGGGATTTTCGCGCCGGGAGTGACGCCGCCGCAGATAGCCGAGGCTCAGCACCGCGGCCGCACCGATCAGCCCGCCGAAGAGCCAGACATTGTGGTGATGCGCCGCGTCGAGCTGCTCGGCGATGAACGGATCGGAGACGATGATCTCGCCGGCAATCCAGCCGAGCAGGGCGCCGCCGGCCCAGACCACGATGGGGAAACGCTCCACCGCCGCCATGACGATGGCCGCGCCGGCCATGATCAGCGGGATGCTGACGATGAGCCCGAAGACCAGAAGCTCCATGCTGCCGCGTGCCGCGGCGGCGATGGCGATCACATTGTCGAGGCTCATCACGATATCGGCGACGGCGATGATGCGCACCGCGCGCCATAGCGTGTCGCCGCATTCGACGTGATCGTTTTCCTCGCTGCAATCGGGCGAAAGCAGCTTGATGGCGATCCAGACCAGCAGCAGCCCGCCGAAGATCTTCACATAGGGGACGGTCATCAGCGTGGTCACCACGCCGGCGAAGCCGATCCGCATGGTGATTGCCACCAGTGTGCCGAGCACCAGGCCCCAAAGACGCTGATTGGCAGGCAGGTTGCGGCAGGCGAGGGCGATGACGACGGCGTTGTCGCCCGAAAGAAGAAGGTCGATCCAGATGATCTGCAGGACGGCCAGCAGGAAAGTCGGATCGTCGAATATCATTCTAGCGTCTTCCCCTCGCCACCGGGTCAAGGCTCGATCTCTTGGCCCGATCCCTTGCCGTGCCTACCGGCTGCAGGCGAAGACAGCAAGGGTATGACCGATATGGGGGTTTCGGCGCCAAGTTTGAAGGAAGCGGGCAAAAACCGTCCGATTCCCACCTGTTGCCGGGCGGCGCCAGACATCGAATGAAACATCCACAAGGCGCTGACGAAACGCGACAAGGCGCGATGGCTCACCTATCTTACCGCTCGCTGCCGGCAGATTCGTCATCCGTGCGGCAAACCAACCCCAGGGGGAGACATATCCATGAGCTTGGACCCGTCCTTGATCAGCCCGGGCATCGCCTTGATTGCCGGCATTCTGATCCTGTTGATGCCGCGGCTGCTGAACTTCATCGTCGCCGCTTATCTCATCATCTTCGGCATTCTCGGCCTGACCGGCCAAATGTAGGCGGCACCGGCTTCGTCCGCGACAAAGCCGCGCAAACCGCCCATTGCCGCGAAATGTTTTGTAACAAGAAGCTGCCTAGCTCGCGGGGCGGGCTTGGCCTATAGTTCTGCAACGCAACATCTTTGCGCAGGCTGCGCCGCGCTGCCCTTAGCAAAAATCGTCGCTTGACGATGACCCCGCGACAGGGCGCGAGGCGTAGAGGCAATGAAAATCGGTTGAGTTGCGCCGCTTCGCCCATGAGCTCCGCTCATGAAGCAAGACGGCAGCCATCTCTTCCTCATCTGCGCCGAAGGTTGCATCGGTTTCGCGGTTTGGACGGCAGGGGCCCAAGCCAAAACATTGCGCTCGCGGAGGGCTGGAAGATCCATGTCGGTGCGCCCGACCCTGTTGTCCATTGCTGGTGCCATGCTGCTGGCGGCCGCGGTCGGTCTTGCCGGCATGCATGATGCTTGCCGTGCGGACCAAGCCAGCGGCGAAGCGGCCGCGGCAAGCGAGTCCAAAGAGAAGAAAAACGCCAAGCAGCAGACGCCGGACGAAGCGAAATCCGCCGCCGACAACAAGGCCGCTTCGGACAAAGACGCGGCCAGCCAGTCCTATGGCTGGAGCGCGGTGCGCGACGGCGCCAAGATCAAGCTGCGCGGTTCGGTGCCCTCCGAAGAGGACCGGCGCACGGTGCTCGGTATGGCCAAAGCGCATTTCGCCGATCTTGAGATCGAGGACCAGCAGAAGGTGAAGGCCGGCGGCCCGCCGAAGGAGCAATGGCTCGGCGCGGTCAGCTTCGCCCTCAAACAGCTCACCCATTTGAGCGACGGCGGCGTGCGGCTCACCGATAGCGGTTTTCAGGTCGATGGCGCGGCCAAGAGCGCCGAAGACTATAAGCAGCTCCGCCAGGCGCTGACCGGACCGTTCCCGACCGGCCTCAGCATTCAGGGTAGCAAGGTCAAAGCCCCGGTTGCCGATCCCTTCGTCTTCTCCGCCGCGCTGGAAGCGAACATCCTCACCTTTGCCGGCAATGTGCCGAGCGAGGAGATGCATAAGCGCATTCTGGATTTCGCCGAGGCCGCCTTCGGCGGCGCCACCTTGAACGACAAGCTGATGGTCGCCTCCGGCGCGCCGAAGCGCTGGGACGATGCGGCACTCGCCGCGATCGCGGCGCTCAGCCGGCTCAATGAGGGCAAGGTCACCTTGTCCGGCTCGGAGCTGACCATCGACGGTATGGCGCCCGACCGCAGCACGGCGACTGAGCTCTCCTTCCAGCTGCGTAAGGATCTGCCCTCGGTGTTCCACTCCTCCGAGACGATCCGGTGGAAAGAAGCCGGGACGCAAGGGGACGTTGCCAACACGATTCTTCCCCGCATAAAAGAGATTGCCGACACTGAAGGTCTCGCCCTGGATCGCGTTCTGCCGTCCTTCGGCGGGAACGGGGGGCGTTAGTCGGCCAAGCGCGGGCCTGCGCGCTTGCAATACTGCTGCAATATACAACTGAATAGCTGTCCAAGCGGCGGGGGAGCCGCTCCTCACACACGCATAACTCAAAGAATGAATGGAAGCTCATGAGCGATCTTTCTACGACCACATTGATTCTGGCGGCTGGAATCGTGGCCTTGGTTTTCGTCAGCTGGCTCTATGCCCGGCAGCAGCGAAAGCGCGGCCCGATCGGCGGCGATAAGACCACCACCACCGCTGCGAGCACGGCAGCAACTGCCACCAAGACGGAAACCGCACCGGCGCAAGCTGCGGTGAGCGCCGTGAAGGCTGAAAGCGTTGCTGCGCCGGAGAAGACCGAGACGCCTGCAAGCACGGCCGCGGCGGAAGCGCCGAAACCGGCAGCGAAGCCGCGCACCGCGCGAAGCACGGCGACGAAATCCGCCACCGCCAAACCTGCAGCGGCGAAAAAGCCGGCGGCCAAGACACCTGCTGCCAAGAAGCCCGCTGCAAAGAAGCCCGCTGCAAAGAAACCGGCAGCGCGCAAAACCACCGCCCGGAAAACCGCTGCCAAATCCACCACCAGCAAAGCCGCGGACACCAAGACCGCCGCCGCGAAACCGGCAGCGGCCAAATCCACGGCAGCCGCAAAAACCGCCGCGAAGCCGGCGGCCAAACCTGTTACGCGGAAGCCGGCAGCCAAATCCACCGCAACGAAGTCGACGGCAACCAAGACCACGACAACAAAGACCACGGCGGCAAAGCGCGGCACGGCCAAAACTGCTGCCAAATCGACGACCGCGAAGTCGGGCACCACACGGCGGCGCACCACGTCGAGCCGTAGCCGCAGCACTGCGGCCAGCAAGACCACGCCGGAAAGCAACACCCCGGAAGAGAGCTAGGCTGCCAAAGCCTAGTCGTTGGCGATCAGGAATTGGGAGACGGCCTCGACCGACTCCTGGTCCTTCAAAAGCGGCGCATGCCCTTCGCCGGGGATGGTGACGTGATTTAGGTTCGGATGACGGCTGGCCATTTCGGCCACCGTCTCCTCCGACAGAAGATCGGAGTTCTGGCCGCGCAGCACCAAAGCCGGGAAGGGCGTCAGCGCCGTGAACTGGTTCCATAGCGGCGGCACGGGCTGGCTGAGATCCAGCGCCTCGAAATCCTTCTCCAGTGCCGGGTCGTATCCGGGCGCCGGCTTGCCGTCCTTCTCGTTGAAGGCGGCGCGAGCGACCTCCATCCATTGCGCATCGCCAATGGCGGAGAACGCCTTCTGGTTCACCTCCCGCATCATCTCGGCGGCATCGTCCCAGCTCTCCGGTAGCGGCATCTTGCCGACATAGCTGGCAATGCGGGCGAGCCCGCGGGTCTCGATCACCGGCCCGATATCGTTAAGCACCACCACGCCGATGGCGGCGGGGCGGATGCAGGCCAAGGTCATAGCGATCAGCCCGCCGCGCGAGGTGCCGACGATCGCCGCCTTATGCAACCCGGCAATGGCCATCAGATCGAGCACGTCATTCGCCTCGACGAGCAGGCTGTAGTTCTCCCAATCGGAATCGCGGTCCGACAGGCCGCGTCCGCGGTAATCCACGGCATAGACGTCGCGCGGATGCTCCGGATGCTGCGAGAGGAACATCGCCAGATCGTGGAAGTCGCGCGAATTCCGCGTCAGCCCGGGAAGGCAAAGGGCAGGGCGCCCCTTCTCGGCGCCGGCCGCTGGATAGACCCGCGCATAAAGCTGCAGATCGTCGTTGGAGCGGTAGAAGATCTCTTCATAGCCGTCGATCTCGACGGTCGGCTTCGGCACCGGAGCAGGCTCTGATCGTTTGCGGAAAGAGAACATCGGAAACTCGCACAGGTCCTGTTGCGAAAGGAGCGAAGCGGAAAACACACGCATCCACTTTGCCACGCTTTGGTCGCGAGGAAACAGCTGTTAGCGGAGAAACGTGAAGCGCCGGTGATCGGCTAGTTGGAATCGGCCTCTACCCACAGCATGGCCTCGGCCTCTTCCGCCTCGTCGCGCTTGCCGCGATTGAGGTCCTGCCAAAGCTGCAAGGCGCCGTCCTCGCCATGCAGGCGCGAGCGGTAGAGCTGCAGGCTCTCCATGATCTTGATCACGTAGTTGCGGGTCTCGGTATAGGGGATGCTCTCCACCCAATCGACCGGATCGACATTGGGATCACGCGGATCGCCATATGCCTCCACCCAGTCGCGCACTCGGCCGGGCCCGGCGTTGTAAGCGACCAGCGCCATGAAGTAGGAGCCGTCGTAATTGTTGATCAGATCGCCGAGATGGGCCTCGCCGAGCTGCACGTTGTAGGCGGCGTTGGTGAGGCTCGCCAGGCTGTACTTCACCTTGAACTGGCGCGCGATAAGCTTCGCCGTGGACGGCATCAGCTGCATCAGACCGCGGGCGCCGGCGGGGCTCTTCGCCTCGGCATTGAACTCGCTCTCCTGGCGGGAGAGCGCATGCACCAGCGCGACATCCACCTTGTCGGCAAGGCGCACGAAATCCGGCAGCATGCCGACGGGCAGGGCGTAATCGCCGACCGGCATATCCCGGTTGAAGGCGATCTTGGCGAGGCGAATGCTCATCTGCCGGTGGTCGCAGCGTTTCGCCAGCTCGGCCAGCAGCACCACCTCTTCGGGGCTGTTCAGCGTGCGCGCCAGCGAGATGTAGAACAGCGGCGCCAGGTAATCGGAATCCGCCGCCATCGCCACCCCGATCGCCCGCACCGAATCCCGCTGCAAGAAGCGCTGAATATCGGCTTCGGAGGGCCGCGGCGTGCCGGTCACCGCAAGACGCGCCGGCTTGGCATCCAGCGCCTGGCGGCCGAGCTGCCCGTAATAATGCTGCGGAAAGCGCGCCGCCGCCGCGTAATGGATGATCGCCGTGTTGCGGTCGCCCAGCGCTTCGGCCGTGCGGCCGAGCCAGTATTCGGCCCGCGACATGCTGTTGGAATCGTCGGCGGCCCGCTTCAGCGCCACGAAATGGGTCAGCGCGGTCTTCGGATCTTTGCGGAAGCGCAGCGCGATCCACCCGGCCATGAATTCGGCCTCGTCGAAATCCTCGCCTTCGAGCGGCCCGTGCTCGGCGGCGATACGATAGGCCGCCTCGTAGTTATGAGCCTGCAGCGCGGCGCGGCAATTGATCCGCCGCTCGATCCACCACTCCTCCATGTCGATGAGCTTGGCGGGATCCTGCGGGGCGGAGAGCAGAAGCGTCCAGGCTTCCTCCTCCTTGTCGTTGCGGCGGAGATACTGGATGCGGTTGAACAGTAGCCCGACATCGCCGTCCTGGCCATCCTTCGGCAGAGCCTCCAGCAGCTTGCCGGCATTGGAGCTGCGCTTCACCACGGCGATGCGCGCTTCGATCACCTTCTGCTTTTTCTCGGGCAGCAGCTTGGCGGTCCGCTCCGCATCGCCAAGAAGGCTGTTCTTGTCCGGGTAGAGCAGCATGTCGACGCGCGCCTGATGGTCGGCCTCGCTCAGCATGCCGTCGAAATCTTCGAGGATCTTCTTCTCGGCGCGCTCGCTCATGCGGTGCTGACGCCAGGCGGACACGATCAGCTTCTGCGCCTCGTCCTTGTTTCCTTCCGAAAGATAGGCTTCCGCCAGGGCCGCCTTGCCGGCGCCTGTTTCCGGCGGGCTCACTTGGAAGAAGGCTTCGATCTCATCCGCCCGCGCCTCGCCGAAAAACAGCCGCGCCTCGGCCTCTTCCCGCAGATCGTCGCGCGAGGGCCAAAGCGGATTTTCCAGCCGGAAGCGCTCAATGGTCTGGGCACTGGCGGCCGCGTTATCGCTCTTATAGGCGTACCAGGTGGCGAGCTTCTTCGCCGCCGGGTCCTGGATGCGCTCGATCGCCTTCGCCGCCTCGCTGCCGTTTCCGGCATAGGCGCTGCGCACGACCTCGCCCAAATGGGCCTTGTCGGAATCGCTGAGCTTGTATTCGAGGATCGGTTTCAGGATCTTCGAAAAATCCATCCCCGGCACCGGAGAGGGCTCTTCGGGCTCCGGCTTCTTCTTCTCGGGAATCACGTCCGGCGGGGCGAGCAGAGTCGGGTTCCGCTCCGGCATGCCGATGCTGCCGGCGAGGACGTCGGTGCCGGGCAGGGCCGCCGCAAGCCCGGCAGCAAGCACAAAGAAAGCGGACACGCCGCTGCGTTTCATCTTTGCGTCTCTCTGTTGAACATTGGCCGAAGCACCGGAACACCGGCGCCACCGGAAGCGGAACACCCCCACAACCTTACCAATTTTCGACGAGGCGTTCCCATCAATGTGCCAAAATACGTCGGAAACATGGTGTGTCCCCCGCACCAGTTTCAAGGAATGCGGGAAACCGAGGAGAGATGCGACCGCTTGGCCGTATCGTCATGCTTGCTGGCCTGAGCGCAAATCCCTATTGTCCGCCGTATTTTTCCAAGGTCCCTAAGGCGCCTAGGCGGCGCCTCGTTCAGCTCAGGAGTTTCTCCGCGTGTCTACGGCTTCTTTTCGCGGCTCACTTACGGCGTTGATCACGCCTTTCAAGAACGGCGCTCTCGATCTCGACGCGTTTCAGAAATTCGTCGAGTGGCAGATTGCGCAAGGGTCCCACGGGCTGGTCCCGGTGGGGACGACCGGCGAATCGCCGACTCTCACCCATGCCGAGCACGACAAGGTGATCGAGGCCTGTATCGAGGCCGCGGCGGGCCGCGTGCCGGTCATCGCCGGCACCGGCTCCAACGCCACGGCCGAAGCGATCCGTCTGACCAAACACGCCAAATCCGCCGGCGCAGACGGCGCGCTCGTGGTTACGCCCTACTACAACAAGCCGACCCAGGAAGGGCTGTATCTGCATTTCAAGGCGATCAACGATGCCGTCGATCTGCCGATTATCATCTACAACATCCCGCCGCGCAGCGTGATTGACATGTCGGTGGCGACCATGGCGCGGCTCGCCGAGCTGCCCAATATCGTCGGGGTGAAGGACGCGACCGCCAATCTCGCCCGGGTCAGCCAGCAGCGTGCCGCCATGGGAGAGGGCTTCATTCAGCTTTCCGGCGAGGACGCCACGGCGCTCTCCTTCAACGTCCATGGCGGGCGCGGCTGCATCTCGGTCACCGCCAATATCGCGCCGGCGCTTTGCGCCGAGTTCCAGGAGGCCTGCCTCAACTGGGATTACAAGAAGGCGCTGGAAATCCAGGATCGGCTGCTGCCGGTGCACGAGGCGCTGTTCGTCGAATCCAATCCCGGCCCGGTGAAATACGCCGCCGAACGCCTTGGCCTGTGCAGCGGCGAGACGCGGCTGCCGCTCGCCCCGATCATGCCGGAGACCGCGAAGCGCGTGGATGCGGCGCTCGAAAAAGCCGGGCTGCTTTAGCCGGGAAGGGCACATGTCATGGCCGCAAAGCACGGGACCGGCAAAACCATCGCCGAGAACCGTAAGGCCCGCTTCAACTACGAGATCGGCGACAAGCTCGAGGCGGGGATCGTCCTAGCCGGGTCCGAGGTGAAGTCCTTGCGCACGGGGAAGGCGAATATTGCCGAATCTTACGCTTCGGCGGAAGACGGCGAGATGTATCTCATCAACGCCCATATCCCCGAATACGTGCAGGCCGGGCGGGACAATCACGACCCGCGCCGGCGGCGCAAGCTCTTGCTGCACAAGAAGGAGATGGACCGGCTCTCCGGCGCCATCCAGCGCGAGGGCATCACCGTCATTCCCTTGCGGCTCTATTTCAACGATCGCGGCGTGGCCAAGGTGGAGCTCGGCGTCGGCAAGGGTAAGAAGCTGCACGACAAGCGCGAGACCGAGAAGAAGCGCGATTGGGACCGCCAGAAGGCCCGCATCATGCGTGAGCGCGGGTGAAGACATGCAGCCGGGGATGACTCTGCCGGACGTCGCCCTGCCGTCCACCGACGGGCGCGACATCGATCTTGGCGCCTTGCCGGGAAAGGTGCTGCTGATCGTCTATCCCTGGACCGGACAGCCGGGCGCGCCCAACCCGCCCAATTGGGACGACATTCCCGGCGCCCATGGCTCCACCCCGGAGCTGGAGGCGTTTCGCGATCTCGCCGTGCAATTCGCCGCCCGGGGCATCGCGCTTCTGGCGCTCAGCCGCCAGGCCACCGGCTATCAGCAGGAGCTGGTCACGCGGCTCGGCCTGCCGTTTCCAATACTGAGCGATGTGGAGGATCGGGTCTGGCCGGCGCTTCGCCTCGAGACATTCGAGACCGGCGGCGAGACCTATCTGACCCGCGTCACCTTGCTGATCGAAAACGGCGCGGTCGCCCGCGTGTTCGACAAGATCCGAGATCCCGGCGCCCACGCGGCAGAGCTGCTCGCCAAGCTCGAAGCCTAGCTTCCCCGAAGCGTTTCGCGGATCGAAGCGAAGACGGATTCGAACATCTCTTCGGTCAACACGCCGGTATTCGTGTTGTAGCGGGAGCAGTGATAGCTGTCGAAGAAGTGGAGCCCGCCGGGCAGGGCGTGGCTTGCCCCATGGCCGAACGGATAATCCTTCAGCTTCAGCCCGAAGGCCCGCAGCGTGCTGTCATGGGCGATGCGCCCCAGCGCCAGGATCGCGATCAGCTTCGGCAGGCTTGCGATGCGTTCGACGAGGAAGGGCCGGCAGGCGCTGATCTCTTTCGGCGTCGGCTTGTTGGCCGGCGGCACGCAGCGCACCGCATTGGTGATCATGCAATCGACCAGCCTCAGGGCTTGCGGCGTCTCTGGCGCGTGACGGCCCGTGGCGAGGCCGAATTTCAGCAAGGTCGAATAGAGCAGATCGCCGGCGAAATCCCCCATGAACGGAAACCCGGTGCGGTTCGCGCCCTTCAGCCCGGGCGCCAGCCCGACGATCAGCAGCCGCGCATCGTCCGGCCCGAATGAAGGAACCGCATGATTGAACCAGTTGGGATGGGCCGCCCGGTTCTCCTCGCGGAATTCCACCAGCCGCGGACAGATACGGCAGTCGGGCGGCGGCTCCGCACCGCATGCGGCATAGGTTTCCGCCGCCAGCTCCGCTGTCATTGACCGCCGCTCGCAGGCGCTTCGCCGGCATTGCGGGCGACCAGAAGCCCCAACGCGGCCCAGTCCAGATCGCCATCGCCGGTCGCCATCAAGGTCAGGAAACGGTCGGCGATCAGGCTTGCTGTCGACATCGGAACTTGCAGGGATTCTGCCGCATCCAGCACCAGCCCGAGATCCTTGCGGCCGAGCGTTGCAGTAAAGCCCGGAGGCTCATAGCGCCCCTCGATGATCATATTGCCATAGGTCTTGTAGACCGGCGCGGTGAACAGGGTTTCGGTCAGCATGTCCAGATATTGCCGCTTATCGATGCCCGCCTTGGAGGCGAGCGTGATCGCTTCGCTGAGCGATTGGATCACCGCGGTGATCAGGAAATTGCCGCTGAGCTTCACCAGATTGGCCTTCTCGGCCTCCGCACCATAGGGGAAGGTGCGCTGACCCAGCGCGTCGAACACCGGCTGGGCTTTGGCCAAGGCATCCTCCGGGCCGGCGGCGACAACGAACAGCTTGGCCGCCGCGGCGGCATCGGGACGCCCGAACACCGGCGCGGAGAGATATTGCTGGCCGGCCGCCTTATGCGCCTCGGCCAATTTCTCGGCCAGCGCCATGCTGATCGTGCTCATGGAGATATGCAGCGCACCTTGGGGCAGGGCGGCCAGGATCCCGTCCTCGCCGAACACCACAGCTTCCACCGCCGCGTCGTTGGAGAGCATGGACACCACGATATCGCCGCGCGCCGCGTCACCCGGCGTGGGCGCGAATTCGGCACCTTGCGCGATCAGGAAATCGGCCTTCGCCTTGGTGCGGTTATGCACGCTCAAGGGCGAGGCCAGGGAAAGAAGATGCGGGGCCATGGCGCTTCCCATCGCGCCGAGGCCGACAAAACCGATTTTCATGAAACGATGATCCAAAAGCTGAGGCGTCTAAACGCCGAGACTTGTAAACGCCGAGACTTGGCGATTCGGGGGAAATGCGCTGCGCAGCAGCCTAACCGATACGCTAGGGCTCCATGAAGTCGTCGGGCTCGCCCATGTCTTGCTCGTCCATGTCTTGCTCTCCCATGTCTTCCTCCTCGGTGTGCGCCCTTGCCTCGCGCGGCGGACGCTCGCTCGGCTTGCGACCGATCTCGGCTTGCAGATCGGCCAGATCGATAAAGTGGTCCGCCTGCCGCCGCAGCTCGTCGGCCACCATGGGCGGCGTGGTGACCAGCGTGGAGACCACGCTCACCCGCTTGCCCTTATGCTGCAGCGCCTCCACCAGCGAGCGGAAATCCCCGTCGCCCGAGAACAGCACCACATGGTCGAGGAATTCGGAGAGCTCCATGGCATCGACGGCAAGCTCGATATCCATATTGCCCTTGATCCGCCGCCGGCCCGCCGCGTCGGTAAACTCCTTGGTCGGCTTGGTCACCATGGTGTAGCCGTTATAGTCCAGCCAATCGATCAACGGCCGGATGGAGGAGTATTCCTGCTCGTCGGCAAGCGCGGTGTAATACAGCGCCCGGATCATCCGGGCCTCGCCGCTGAACACCTGCAACAGCCGCTTATAGTCGATATCGAAACCGAGCGCCTTGGCGGCGGCGTAGAGATTGGCCCCGTCGACAAACAAGGCCATCCGTTCATCAGGATAGAAATGCATTTATCAAACCTGTCAAAACTGGCTAAACGCAAGAAAGCGCAACAGGTTCACTGTTCGGACGCGAGTGCGGCATCCTGGTGGCAGGCGCGACCTTCGATCGCTTGTTCAAGCGCGAATCCGCGGGGTGCGGCATGGCCAAGGTCCTGATTGCCCTCGGCGCCAATATCCGTGGCCGTTGGGGCGCGCCGGACGCCGCCCTGGCCAAAGCCCTCAAGACGCTTCAATCCCCGCGCTTTCGCCTTAGCACCGTCTCGCCGCTCTATCGCAGCGATCCCATCGGCCAGCCGGGGCAGGAGCCCTACGCCAATGCCGTGGCCCTCTTCGAAACCGCGCTGCCGCCCGAGGCGGTGTTGCGGCTTTTGAAGCAAACCGAGGCGAAAGCCGGCCGGCGCGGCGAGCACGCCCCCTGGGGGCCGCGCAGCCTCGACCTCGATTTGCTGGACTATGCCGGGCAGGTTCGGGGCTGGGACGGAGAGGCATCGCCTTTCGCCAGAGCTGGTAAACGGCCGCTGATCCTGCCCCATCCGCAAGCTCAGCACCGGCCCTTCGTGATTCGACCCCTGGCCGATATCGCGCCCCATTGGCGCCACCCGGTGCTGCATAAGACCGCATCCCGGTTATGGCGGGATTTGCTGCGCCAGGGCCAAGATGGCGGGCTACTGCCTGCGAATTGGCCCGCTTCAAACCCCGGAAATACTTGACGTCGCTTGCGTTAGCGGCCTTAAACGCCTAAATAAAGCGCAGAAGCAAAGCCCGAAAATAAGGAAGACTCGATGGCACGCGTTACCGTCGAAGATTGCGTCGACAAGGTCGAAAACAGATTCGAGCTGGTTCTCCTCGCCAGCCATCGCGCGCGCACCATTTCGGCTGGCGCGCCGATCACCGTGGATCGCGACAACGATAAGAACCCGGTTGTCGCTCTGCGTGAGATCGCCGACGAGAAGGTCTCGACCGACGATCTGAAAGAGGACTTCATCCACTCCATGCAGAAATATGTCGAGGTGGATGAGCCCGAGGCCGATGCCGTTCCCGATATGCATTCGGAGGGCCGCGTTCCGCTGCTGGGTCAGGACGATCCGTCTATCGATACGCAGATCGATAAGATGAGCGAGGAAGAACTCCTTCGCAGGATGGCCACCCAGGCACCGTCGGATGGCTCCAATGCGGGACCGCGCTCGCGCTGAGCTTCGAAATTTTAGGGGCGCCCGCTACAGTGCGGGCGCGACCCTGAAACCCAAAACGCACACCACAAATCTCAAGCGGCGCGCGTCGCAAGTTTGCGCAGCTGCCATTGCGCCTGCGCGGTTTCGTCCAGGACGCCGCCCATGATGCGCCAATACGAGCTTGTCGAACGCGTCCTTAGCTATGAGCCGGACGCAGACGAGGCGCTGCTGAACCGCGCCTATGTCTATGCCATGCGCGCCCATGGCAATCAGAAGCGGGCCTCCGGCGCGCCGTTCTTCTCCCATCCTCTCGAAGTTGCTGCGATCCTCGCCGATATGCGCCTGGACGATGCCACCATCGCCACCGCGCTGCTGCACGACACCATCGAGGATACCGACGCCACCAAGGACAAGATCGACAGTCTGTTCGGCCGCGAGATCGGCTCGCTGGTCGAGGGCCTGACGAAGATCAAGAAGCTGGACCTGGTCACCAAGAAGGCCGAGCAGGCGGAGAATTTCCGCAAGCTGCTGCTCGCCATCTCCTCCGATATCCGCGTGCTTTTGGTGAAGCTGGCCGACCGGCTGCACAACATGCGCACGCTGAAGCACATGCCGGCGCCGAAGCGCAAGACCGTGGCCCAGGAGACCATGGATATCTATGCGCCGCTGGCTGGCCGCATGGGCATGCAATGGCTGCGCGAGGAGCTGGAGGATCACGCCTTCCGCTGGCTGAACCCGAAGGGCTACCGCGCCGTGGTCAACCGGCTGGAGACCTTGCGCGAGGCCAATCAAGGCCTCATCGACGAGATCGAGATCGCGCTCAAGGCCAAGCTGGAAGAGGCCAAGCTGGAGGCCAAGGTGGTCGGCCGCGAGAAGAAACCCTACGCCATCTGGGCCAAGATGGAGCGCAAGCAGATCAGCCTAGAGCAACTGTCCGACATCTACGCCTTCCGCATCATCGTCGACGATCTGGTCGACTGCTACCGGGCGCTCGCCGTGGTGCACACCACCTGGCACACCGTTCCGGGCCGCTTCAAGGACTACATCTCCAATCCGAAGCAGAACGACTATCAGTCGATCCACACCACCATCGTCGGACCGCGCCATCAGCGCGTCGAGCTGCAGATCCGCACCGAGCGCATGCACCAAGTCGCCGAATACGGCGTCGCGGCCCATGCGCTCTATAAGGACAACGGCTCCGGCGCCATCGTGCCGTCCAAGGACTCGAATGCCTATCGCTGGCTGCGCCATCTGGTGGAGATGCTGCAGGAGGGCGACAACTCCGAGGAATTCCTGGAACACACCAAGCTGGAGCTGTTTCAGGACCAGGTGTTCTGCTTCACCCCCAAGGGCCGCCTGATCGCGCTGCCGCGCGGGGCGAACGCCATCGACTTCGCCTATGCGGTGCATACCGATGTCGGCAACACCTGCGTCGGCGCCAAGATCAACGGCCGGCCGATGCCGCTCGCCACCGCGCTGCGCAATGGCGACGAGGTGGAGATCATCTGCTCCGCCGGCCAGCACCCGAAGCCCGCCTGGGAGAAGCTGGCGATCACCGGCAAGGCCCGCTCCAATATCCGCCGTGCCACCAAAGTGGCGGTGCGCGAGCAATATGGCGGGCTGGGCCGCATGATCCTGCAGCGTGCCTTCGCCCGCCAGGGCAGGGAGTTCGCCGAGGAAGCCCTTGCCGGCGCCCTCGACCGCCTGTCTCAGAAAACCGCCGAGGACGTGATCACCGCCGTCGGCCGCGGCGAGCTGTCCTCCGCCGATGTGGTCAAGGCCGTGTTCCCCGACGAGACCGCCGAGACCACGTCACCGCCCGCGCCGAAGCGCAAATCCAGGCAGAAGAAGGTGAAGGGCGACGAGGAAGGCTGGTTCGGATTCGGCAAGGTGATGGGGCTGAAATTCCGCTGGCCCGGCTCCGGCAAGTCCCGCAAGGACCCGCTCGCCGGCATTCCGATCCGCGGCCTGTCTGGCGATCTGCCGGTGAAATTCGCCGAAGGCGGCGCCGTCCCGGGCGACCGTATCGTCGGCATTCTCACCCCCGGGGAGGGGATCACCATCTATCCCATCCACGCCCCGGCGCTACGCCAATTCGACGAGGAGCTGGACCGCTGGATCGACGTCACCTGGGATATGGACGAGGAGAACCCACAGCGTTTTCCGGCCCAGCTGGAGCTGGTGGCCCTCAACGAGCCGGGCAGCCTGGCCAAGATCGCCGCGATTATCGGCGAGGCGGACGGCAATATCACCAACATCAAGATGACCAATCAGCTACCCGACTTCACCGAAATGCTGATCGATGTCGACATCTGGGATTTGAAGCATCTGAACGGCCTCATCTCGCAGTTGCGGGCGGTCGATGTGGTCAGCGACGTCAAACGGGCTGAAGCGTGATCTTGGCCGTAACCTTGGCCGAGACCTCGGGCGCTGGAGCCCAATCCTGCGGCGCATCGTCCGCGGACTTGGTTGCGTTGGTTCATTTCTTACCTTTATAGGGCTTAGAAACGTGCAGTGGCTGCCATTTTTCCAGCCCGTTTGCATGCTTTGAGGTTGCTCATGCTGTTCAAACGCCGTGAGGAAGAGCCCTTGCTGACCAAGGCCAGAGTGCATCTTTGGCCGCGGCGGAGCTGGACCCGCTCGACTCTCTACGTGACCCACAGGCTGAAACGCCTGAGCGCCAGCCCCCATGCCATCGCGCTGGGCTTCGCGATCGGCTGCTTCATCGCCACCACGCCGCTGCTCGGCTGCCATGTCATCCTCAGCGCCCTGGTCGCTTGGGCCATGGGCGGCAGCATCGTCGCCTCCTTCTTCGGCACCTTCGTCGGCAATCCGGTGACCTATCCGATTGCCTGGTACGCCAGCTACAAGGTCGGCACCGTGTTGCTCGGCTTGCCGCCAAACCATCTCCACGCCGATTTCTCCAGGAACCTGTTCAGCGCCTCCTGGGAGCAGATCTGGCCGATCTTCAAGCCGACGCTGCTCGGCAGTATTCCTATCGGCCTTCTCGTCGCGGCGATCGCCTATTTCCTGATGAAGACCGCCGTGCAGGTCTATCAGGAGCGCCGCCGTCGCCGTTTCGCCTTGCGCCGTCCCCAGGGCGAGATCGTCAGCGCACCGTAACCGCCTCATGCGGCCCGCAAGGGCCACCGTCCAATGGACAAACCGTAATGCCCGAATTTCCTCCCATACGCCTCGGCGTGAATATCGACCATGTCGCCACCTTGCGGAACGCTCGCGGCGCGCCTTATCCCGATCTCAAACGCGCCGCCCAGGTGGCGATCGATGCCGGCGCCGACAACATCACCGCCCATCTGCGCGAGGACCGGCGCCATATCCGCGACGCCGATATCGCCATGCTCGCCGAAATGCCCATTCCGCTGAACATGGAGATGGCAGTGACGCCGGAGATGCAGGCGATCGCTCTGCAGCATCGCCCCCATGCCTGTTGCCTGGTGCCGGAGCGGCGCGAGGAGCTGACCACCGAAGGTGGCCTCGATGCTGCTGCCCAGGGCGAGGGGCTGAGCCGTTTCATCCGCGCCTTGCGGGCCGCCGGTATCCGTGTCTCCCTGTTCCTCGATCCCGATCTTGAGCAGATCGCGGTGGCCGCCGATGTCGGCGCCGATGCGGTGGAGCTTCACACCGGCACCTATTGCAATGCGGAGATCGACGGCCGGGCCGACGATTTCGCCAGGGAGCTGGCGCGGATCGAGACCGCCGCCGCCTTCGCCGCCGAGAAGGGGCTGGAGGTCCATGCCGGCCACGGCTTCACCTACACCAACGTCAAGCCGGTTGCGGCGATCCCGCAAGTGGTGGAGCTGAATATCGGCCACTTCCTGATCAGCGAAGGCATCTTCGTGGGACTTCGCGAATCCATTCGCCATATGCACGACATCATGCGGCGCACCCGCAAACAGGCGGCGGCGCAGGCGGAAGAGGGCGCACTTTAGCGAAACGACATGATCATCGGCCTCGGCAACGACATTATCGACATCCGGCGGGTGGAGAAGACCATCGAGCGCTACGGCGACCGGTTTCTCGACCGCATCTTCACCGATATCGAACGGGCGAAATCCGACGCCCGCGCGCTGCGCGCCGCTTCCTATGCCAAGCGCTTCGCCGCCAAGGAGGCCTGCTCCAAGGCGCTGGGCACCGGCTTCAGCGAAGGCGTGTTCTGGCGCGATATGGGTGTGGTGAACCTTGCCTCGGGCCGCCCCACCATGGCACTCACCGGCGGGGCACTGCAGGCGCTGGAACGTATCACGCCCGAAGGCCTCACCACCCGAATCGATCTCACCATCACCGACGATTTCCCGACGGCGCAGGCCATCGTGATAATTTCCGCCGTCCCAGAGGGGGCGCTTCGCTGAGGCGTTTGCCTCGCGCCCGACGAGGGTCTATAGGGCTCTCTCCAACGAAAGGTCAGCACCGGTTATGACATCATCCAGCGAGGAGAAGGCGTCGGCCGACGTCGAGAAGCAGGACGCCGAGCCGCGAAGCAGTATCTTCACGGTCATCATTCCGGCCCTGCTGCTTGCGCTGTTGGTGCGGATCTTCCTGTTCCAGCCGTTCAATATCCCGTCCGGCTCGATGATTCCGACGCTGCTGATCGGCGATTATCTGTTCGTCTCGAAATACAGCTACGGCTACAGCAAATATTCCTTCCCCTTCAGCCCGGACCTGTTCTCCGGGCGCATCTTCGGCAGCCTGCCGAAGCGGGGCGACGTGGTGGTGTTCAAGCTGCCCACCGACAACAAGACCGACTACATCAAACGCGTCATCGGCCTTCCCGGCGACGAGATCCAGATGCGCAAAGGCGTGCTCTACATCAACGGCACGCCGGTGAAGAAGGAGCGCATCGAGGATTTCACCTCCTACACGCCGACCGGCGCCGAACGGCACCTGCCGCAATATCGCGAGACCCTGCCCAACGGGGTGAGCTATCGCACCCTCGACCTGGTGCAGAACGGAATTAGCGACAACACCGAGGTCTATAAGGTGCCGCCGAACCATCTCTTCATGATGGGCGACAACCGCGACAACTCCACCGACAGCCGCTTCCTCTCCGAGGTCGGCTATGTGCCGGTGGAGAATCTGATCGGCCATGCTCAGGTGATCTTCTTCTCCCTCGGCGAGGGCGCTCATTTCTGGCAGCTCTGGCGTTGGCCGACCGCGGTGCGCGGCTCGCGCCTCTTCGATCTGGTGCGTTAGGCTTGGGCAAGCAGAACGACCACGGCCTGAAACAGCTTTGCGATAGGCTCGGCTACCACTTCAGCGATCCCGGCCTTCTGAAACTGGCGCTGACCCATTCCAGCGCCCGTGCCGTGGCCAAGGCCGACAAGGACAATGAGCGGCTGGAATTCCTCGGCGACCGCGTGCTGGGCCTCGCCATCGCCGAACTCTTGACCGCCACCTTTCCCGATGCGCCGGAAGGTCAGCTCGCCCGCTGGTTCAATCATCTCGTCCGCGCCAACACTTGCGCCGAGGTGGGCCAGGTTTGGGAGCTCGGCAATGTGCTGGTAATGAGCGGCGGCGAGGCCGGCAGCGGCGGGCGCAAGAAGATGACTATCCTCGCCAATGCCTGCGAGGCGGTGCTGGGCGCGGTGTTCCTCGATGCCGACTATCAGAGGGCCCGCGATCTGATCCACCGCTTCTGGGAGCCGTATCTGCACGAGCTGGAAGAGGCCGCGGCCGACGCCAAATCGGCATTGCAGGAATGGGCGCAAGGGCGCGGCCTGCCGCTTCCCCGCTATGTGGAAGCCGGACGCTCCGGCCCCGATCACGCCCCGCTGTTTACCACCGAAGTCTGCATCGAGGGCGAGGAGCCGGCCCGCGGCGAGGGGGCCAGCAAACGCGCCGCCGAGCAGGCCGCCGCACTGGCCTTTCTGCTTCGCGAAAAGATCTGGGAGCGCGCCCATGGCTGATATGGCCGAGACGCCCGATATGCCTGAATCCGAGACCGGCACCCGCTGCGGCTTCGTCGCTCTGATCGGCGCGCCCAATAGCGGCAAGTCCACCCTGACCAATTCCCTGGTCGGCGCCAAGATCTCCATCGTGACCCACAAGGCCCAGACCACGCGCGGCCCGGTGCGCGGGCTGGCGCTTCAGGACAAATCGCAGATCGTCCTGGTCGATACGCCCGGCATCTTTCAGCCCAAGCGGCGCCTGGACCGAGCCATGACCGCGGCGGCTTGGGACCGGGCAGGGGATGCCGATCTCGTCCTCCTGGTGATCGATGCCAAGCGCGGCATCGACGAGGGGCTGGAAGCGGTGCTCGAACATATCGGCGAGGTGAAGCGCCCCGTCGCTTGCGCGCTCAACAAGGTCGACCTAGTCAAGAAGCCGAAGCTTCTGGAGCTGGTGGCCAAGCTCTCCGAAACCGGAAGCTTCGACCGCATCTTCATGATCTCCGCGCTCACCGGCGACGGCGTCGCCGATCTGAAGACTTATCTCGCCGAGAGCGTGCCGCCGGGCCCCTGGCTGTTCCCGGAGGATCAGCTCACCGACGCACCGCTGCGCCAGGCCGCCGCCGAGATCACCCGCGAGAAGCTGTTTCTGCGTCTGCACGAGGAGCTGCCCTATTCGCTGACCGTCGAGCCCACCGAATGGAAGACCCTGCGCGACGGCAGCGCCCGCATCGAGCAGACCATCTATGTGGAGCGCGATAGTCAGAAGAAGATCGTGCTCGGCGCCAAGGGCGCGACGATCAAGGAGATCGGCCAGGCCGCACGCAAAGAGATTGCCGAGATCGCCGGCACGCCGGTGCATCTGTTCTTGTTCGTGAAGGTGCGCGAGCGCTGGTCCGAGGATCCGGAGCGCTATCGCGAAATGGGGCTGGATTATCCCAAGGGATAAGGCAGAACTGTTATCTCGAATTCTGCCCTCCTTTCAGGGGGAGGGGAGAGCAAAGGCACAGCGGCCTCCCTCCCCCTAAAAGGGGGAGGGTCGGGGAGGGGGTCAGAGCTGGGTTTGATGGGGGCTCAAGAAGCCCCCTGCCGGCATGGACGTGAAAAACCATGGATTGGCGCGACGACGCTATCGTGCTTTCGGTGCGGCCTTTGGGCGAAGCCAATGTGATCGCCGAAATGCTGACCGCCGAGCATGGCCGCCATCTCGGCCTGGTGCGCGGCGGCCGTTCGCGCCGTCTGCGTCCGCTGCTGCAGCCGAGCAATCACGTTCACATCACCTGGCGCGCCCGGCTGGCCGAGCATCTCGGCTCTATGACCGTGGAGCTGATCGACGCCAATGCCGCCGGCGTGCTGGACGATCCGGTGGCGCTCGCCGCCATCGAATCCCTCACATCTATGGCTAGGCTCCTGCCCGAGCGCGATCCCCATCCGGCGCTGTATCGCTCCGCGCTCGCCGTCTTCGCCAATCTGGATGAGCGCGAGATCTGGCCCGCCCAGCTGGTCCGCTGGGAGCTCGATTTTCTTGGCGATATGGGGTTTGGCTTGGACCTCAGCGCCTGCGCCGCCACCGGCGTCACCGATGCGCTGACCTATGTCTCGCCGCGCTCCGGCCGGGCCGTCTCCGCGGAGGCCGGCGAGCCATATGCGGAGAAGCTATTGCCGCTGCCGGCCTTTTTGCGCGATGCCCAGGTGGAGGTGACGGCAAACGACCTCAGCTCGGGCTTCGAGCTCACCGGCTTCTTCCTCGACCGGCATATCTTCGGCCCGCAAGGCGTGGCCATGCCGCAAGCCCGCGAGCGGATGATCACGCTTCTGAACCGGAAGAAGCCGGCGCCGGCTTAGTGCGACCTAGATCGCGCGAATTTTCGCTCCGAAACGCAAAATCAGTCGCCAAAAACGATTCCATACGAGTCAGCTCAGATATCGAGTTTCCGGACGCCTGGCGAGATGTGGGAGGAATCTGTTTGACCGCCAAACAGAGTGGCCTTTAGCCCGGAGACCAATTGAAGAAAATGGTCCGCTAGCCATCCGTGGATGCTGTAGAGAAGCACAAAACTTATCACCACATTCGCCAGCGCAATGAGGCTGATCCAGCGATATTCTTCCGTGGCACCTTCGCCGCGGCGTGTTTTCCAAGACGCGTAGGCAAGGCTGAACAAGGCAGGCCAAACCAACAGAGGGACCAGAGCGCCCGTCCATAGCAATATCCGACGCCGTGCAGACTGGGAAACGCCGTATCCGAGGTTCCTCATTCGGTCTTTCAGCGAAAGCCAGAAATTGAGAGCGCCAGATTCCAAAGGGACGAGCGCGCCGCATTGCGGGCAGATCGACCGACCACGAAGTAGTGTGCCGCAAGAGGGGCACGAAGCCGGATGGTAAGAGTCACTCACCCTAGACGGTCCTGATTGCCATTTGCTGCTGATAGGCAAGGTTCAGCCGCTTGGCGGTCGTATAGGCATCGATTACCGACCATATCCAAATCGCCCATCCCATAAACACGAACCAAAGCAAGACGCAGCCGACGAACATCAAGATACCTTTGCCGACCTGACCGTTATAAAGCTGACCGGCACCGCAAAACAGCAACGAGAGCAGTAGGGCCACGCCCGGCGATTTCGGACCAAACGTACCATCCGGATTGATTGCCGGCGCGGCCTGTACGGTGTTGGTAACTTGGACCACCGTCCCGCTATTGCCAGAGACCGGGGCGACAGGATCCGGCGGTGGCGGTGCGAAAAGCTTGCCTAGGACCGGCTCCTCGCTCGCGAGGCTCCATTGGGACGCGCCGACAGCGCAAAGATAGTCACTTGCCGATAAGCTGCCGTCTTGCTTCATCTGCTTGATCTCATGGCCGGAAAACGGCCCCGATGAAGCTCCATTGGAATGCACGAACCATTGCCGATCCAAGGGATGTGGCGGCGGCGGGTTGGGCCTTACTGCGGGCGTCTGATTTCGCTTCCCGAATTCTTGATCACTCATCGTCCCCCCCGGATCGAGATGTTTATTGCTATTCAGGATTGCAATAGTGATGACAATACCCGCGTCAGGCAACTGCAAAACCCCTGCAGCGATGCCCCGCCTTGAGTGCGCCGGAGCGATGCGCTAACCGACTCTCATGGGAAAAGCAGCACCGCCCCCCGATTCGGGGCCGATCGAGCCGATCAATCTGCGCGAGGCGCTGGAAGAGCGCTATCTCGCCTATGCACTGTCGACCATCACCCAGCGGGCGCTGCCCGATGTGCGCGATGGGCTGAAGCCGGTGCATAGGCGGCTGCTCTTCGCCATGCGGCAGCTCAAGCTCGACCCGCAAGGCGGCTTCAAGAAATGCGCTCGCGTCGTCGGCGACGTGATCGGCAAGTTTCATCCCCATGGCGACCGCGCCGTCTACGACACGTTGGTGCGTCTCGCCCAGGATTTCGCGGTACGCTATCCGCTGGTCGACGGGCAGGGCAATTTCGGCAATGTCGACGGCGATAACGCCGCCGCCATGCGCTACACCGAGGCGCGGCTGACCGAGGTCGCCGCTCTGCTGCTGGAAGGCATCGACGAAGACGCCATCGACTTCCGCGCCACTTACGACGGCGAGGACCACGAGCCGGTCGTGCTGCCCGGCAATTTCCCCAACCTGTTGGCCAATGGCTCCTCCGGCATTGCCGTCGGCATGGCAACCAGCATCCCGCCCCATAATGCCGCCGAGCTCTGCGATGCGGCGCTGCATCTGATCAAATTTCCCAATGCCACGGCAGAGAAGCTGGTGGAGCTGGTGCCGGGGCCGGACCTCCCGACGGGCGGTATCATCGTCGAGCCGCGCGAGAATATCGTCGAGGCCTATAAGACCGGGAAGGGCGCCTTCCGGGTTCGCGCCCGCTGGGAGAAGGAAGACACCGGCCGCGGCGCCTATCAGATCGTCATCACCGAGATTCCCTATCAGGTGCAGAAATCGCGCCTGGTGGAGCGCATCGCCGAACTTCTGTTGCAGAAGAAGCTGCCGCTGCTCGGCGATATCCGCGACGAATCCACCGAAGAGATCCGCCTGATCCTGGAGCCCAAGACCCGCACCGTCGATCCGGTCGTGCTGATGGAATCCCTGTTCAAGGTGACCGAGCTGGAATCGCGGCTCTCGCTCAACATGAATGTGCTGAGCCGCGGCCGCGTCCCCAATGTGCTGAGCCTGCGCCAGGTGTTGCGCGAATGGCTCGATCACCGGCTCGAAGTGCTGATCCGGCGCACCAATTTCCGTCTCGGCAAGATCGATCACCGGCTGGAGGTGCTCGACGGCTACATCATCGTCTTCCTCAATCTCGACGAGGTGATCCGCATCATCCGCGAGGAGGACGAGCCCAAGCCCGCCCTGATGCAAACCTTCGAGCTGACCGAGGTGCAGGCCGAGGCGATCCTCAATATGCGGCTGCGCTCCTTGCGCAAGCTGGAGGAGATGGAACTCCGCCGGGAGCACGAGGCGCTGACGGCCGAGCGCAAAGAGCTGAAAGCGCTGCTGGAATCCGAAGATCTGCAATGGAAGAAGATTTCCGGCGAGATCAGGGAGGTGCGCAAGGCCTTCGGCCCCGATACCGAGCTCGGCCGGCGCCGCTCCAATTTCGAGGATGCGCCTGAAACCGAAGTCGACCTGGCGCAAGCCATGATCGAGAAGGAGCCGGTCACCGTCATCCTATCGGAGAAGGGCTGGATCCGCGCCATCAAGGGCCACCAGAACGGCATCGAAAGCCTGAGCTTCAAGGACGGCGACCGGCTGAAGCGGGCGGTCAAAGCCTACACCACCGATACGCTGCTGCTGTTCGCCACCAATGGCCGCTTCTATGCGCTGCCCGCCAATAAGCTGCCCGGCGGACGCGGCCATGGCGAACCCTTCCGCCTGATGATCGATGTCGAAGGCACCGCCGACGCGGTGGAGCTTTTCGTGCACGACAAGGAGCGCAAGCTTCTGGTCGCCGCCGCCACGGGCCACGGTTTCGTGGTGCCCGAGGCCGACGTCGTTGCCATGACCCGCAAGGGCAAGCAGGTGATTAATGTCGGCACCGGCGAGGCGGCGCTTTGCGCGCCTGCGGTCGGCGACAGCGTCGCGGTGATGGGCGAGAACCGCAAGCTGCTGCTGTTCCCGCTGCAGGACCTGCCCGAAATGCCCCGCGGCAAGGGCGTCCGCCTGCAGCGCTATAAGGATGGCGGCATCGCCGATGCCAAGACCTTCTCGAAAGCCGAGGGGCTTGCCTACAGCAATGCAGGCCGCACCTTCACTTTGGCCGGCGAGGAGCTTGCCGATTGGTGGGGCGACCGCGCCCAGGCCGGCCGCATGGCACCGCGCGGCTTCCCGAAGTCGAACAGCTTCGGCCCGCGTTTCGACAACCAGGGCTGAGCGAATCGGCGTTTAAGCGGCTTTTCTAGAAATCGGTGATGGCGGGGGCGACTTTGCGCGGCCGTCCATCGCAAGGCCCGCTCTCCTCGCACGGCGAGGTGCCGTCATACCGCACCCAGCCCTTGGAGGTCAGATGCTCCTGCGGGTGGAAGCGGTTCTTGTAGCGCATCTTGCGCGAGCCCTCGATCCAATAGCCGAGATAGACGTATGGCAGCCCGAGGCTCCTGGCGTATTCCACATGCTCCAGGATCATATAGGTGCCGAGGCTGCGCGCGTTCTGCTCCGGATCGTAGAAGCTGTAGACCATGGAAATGCCGTCGCTCAGCCGGTCGCAGAGGCACACCGCGGCCAGCGGCGTCTCACCGTCGCCTTCCGGATCGGGCTTCACCCGGTATTCGGTGAGGAAGGTGTCCACCACGCTATCCTCGACCATCAGCGAATAGTCGAGCACCGACATCTCGGCCATGCCGCCGTCCGCGTGGCGGGAATCGATATAGCTGCGGAACAGCGAATATTGCTCGCTATTGGGCACCGGATTGCAGCGCGACATCATCAGATCGCGGTTGGACCGCGCGATGCGCTTCAGCGAACGGCTGGGCTGGAATTCGTCCACCAGGATCCGTACCGGCACGCAGGCCGCGCAGGAATCGCAATACGGCATATAGGCGATGTTCTGGCTGCGCCGGAAACCGCCTTTCAGCAGATTGTCGATAAGGACGTCGGGCTTGTCGGGGGTGAGATGGGTGAACAGCTTGCGCTCGAAGCGCCCAGCCAGATACGGGCACGGCTGCGGCGCCGTGATATAGAACTCCGGAAAGTTGCTCTTATGCTCCGTCACGCAAGGCTCGCCCCGAAAATTCGACCTTAGCCGCAGTCTAGTGGATAGTCCGCCTTGAGAGCAATTGGCGATGCGGCGCCCGCCAAGAATTGAAGCGCGCGGCCCCTAAAACCGGCTTAACGGTCGCGAACCAGCACCACACCGGCGAAAATATCGTGCAGGCAGCGCTTCTGCCGGTCGATGATCGGCCAGAGCAGGATCGGGAAGAAGATGGTCAGCGACAGCCAGAAAAGCAGCGCATGGAACGCCCCGATCAGCGGCGAGACGGTTCCGCCATGCCACATCTTCACCGTGAGCCCCATCTGGCGCATGCCGATGGTCGACTGGTTGGGCCCGCCGACGGTCATGGCGTTGTAGCCGAGACCGACGATCGGGAAGATCGCACCGATCAGCAGCCAGGCCAGCCCCAAGGTCAGCACGCCGAGCACCAGCACCACGACGACAGCTAAAATCCACAACAGGGTGATGATCAGCGCGTCGAGAATGAAGGCTGCGATGCGCCGCCTCAGCACACCCTGGAACAGTTCCGGATGCGTCGCGGCGTCGAATGCCGGATTGAACGGCGTGCCCATCTCGTCCGATGCGTTGCTGGTGTCGCTCATCTGCCTCTCGTTTCGCCTGTGCTGACCATGCGCCGCCGATAAAAGCCGCGGCCCGTCTTCACGCTACAACATGGGCATTGCGGCCCCGAATGCAATCATCGGGCGAGCCCGGCGCGGACCCACGGGGATAAACGATGAAACGCCTCGTGTTTTTACCGGACATTTGCGACGTATGGTTGCCGGAAAGAGGGGGAGCGGCTAGAGATTGCAAAGTCACGCTGTCGCGCTTGGAGAAGAGGGGCCATCCATGAACACGCGTCGCATCGCTCTGCTCGCATTTCTCGTTTCCGCTGTCGCTCTGGGGCTCGCCCCCGCCGCGCAGGCCTGCGAAGGCACACAGCTCAAATTCAGCGACGATTTCGACGACGACGCCGGCGGCTGGGCGCTGAACAACGCGGTCGAGATTGCCGACGGCAACTTCACCTTCGCCCTCGAGCCCGACGATATGCAGGCCAATCTCAATATCAGCCACACGGTCGAGGAGAATGTCGATATCTGCGCCGATGCGGTCTGGCCCAAGGAGGAGAACGGCATCCTCGGCGCCGGCATCCTGTTCTGGGGCGAAGATTCGTCGAACTTCTTTCAGTTCGGCATCCTCAATAACGGCAAATACTGGATCGCCCGGCGGCAGGACGGCCGCTGGCAGGTCATCGTCCAGAACATGAAATCCGACGCCATCAAGGTGCAGCCCGGCAGCACCAATCAGCTCCGGGTCAAGGCCAGCGGCAACCATGTCAGCTTCTTCGTCAACGGTGACGAACTGCGCGAGCTGCGCGGCCAGCCGCCAGCCCGCGGCTGGCGCTTCGGTCTCAGCGGCGACAATTTCGACAAGCAGGCGAGCGAGAAGATCGTGTTCTCCTCGGTCAAGGTCACCGATTAGGCAAGCTGAGCGATGAGAGACGGGCAGGGCGCTGGGATTACCGCCGGGCTTAGCCTTCTTCGCGCAAGATCTCGGCCATCTCGCGGGCGAAATAGGTGAACACCGCATCGGCCCCAGCGCGGCGGTAAGCGATCAAAATCTCGCGCACCACCTTCTGCCGGTCGACCCAGCCATTCTGGATGCCGGCCATGATCATCGCGTATTCGCCGGAGGTCTGATAGCCGAAGGTGGGCAGGCCGAAGGTCTGTTTCACCCGGTGCAGCACGTCGAGATAGGCGAGCCCCGGCTTCACCATCACCATATCGGCGCCCTCGGCGATATCCATCGCCACTTCCCGGATGGCTTCCTCGGTGTTGCCCGGATCCATCTGATAGGTCCGCTTGTCGCCCTTCAGCATTTGGCCGGAGCCGACCGCATCGCGGAACGGGCCATACAGCGCGGAGGCATATTTCGCCGCGTAGGATAGAAGCTTGGTGTTCACGAAGCCGGCATCTTCCAGCGTCATGCGGATCACCCCGATGCGCCCGTCCATCATGTCGGAGGGAGCGAGGATATCGCAGCCGGCCTCGGCCTGCACCATCGCCTGGCGCACCAGCACCTCGACGCTGCGGTCATTGTCGATCTCGCCGTCGATGATGATGCCGTCATGGCCGTGGCTGGTATAGGGATCCAGCGCCACGTCGCAGATGATGCCGATCTCCGGCACCTCTTGCTTGATGGCGCGCACCGCCCGGCAGATCAGATTGGCCGGATTGACCGCTTCGCTCGCCACCTCGTCGCGCAAGGCATCTTCCGTGTAGGGAAACAGCGCAATCGCCGGCAGGCCAAGCTCAGCCGCTTCCTTGGCCGCCTGCACCGCCAAGTCGATGGAAAGCCGCTCCACACCCGGCATGGTCTCGACCGACTTGCGCTGACCTTCGCCCTCGATGACGAAGAGCGGCCAGATCAGATCGTTGACGCTCAAGGTCGTCTCGCGCACCAGGCGCCGGGTCCAGTCGTCCATGCGATTGCGGCGGAGGCGCGTTGCGGGAAAGCCGGGCTGCGGCATCTCCGGTGTGAGAGTGCCGGCGCGCTTGATCCGCGCATTGCGGAGCGAAATGGTTTTATCGTCGGAGTGCTGCACGTCTTTTCTTGGGGTAACGAGAGGAAAACCGTGAATCTCAGGACGTTATCACCCGCGCCACAGGAGCGCCAGGATAGGGCTGAAATAAGGTTTGCGAGCCCTCATTGCCATCTCATTGCCAAGCCCAGCGGCAATACGTCCTTGGCGTCACTGGCAGTAATTCGAGGCCCGGTCGATGCCGTCGAGATGGAAATGGCTCTTATGCGCCGCATTGGCTTCCGGCCCCAGCACGGTGCCGAAATAGGCGCAGGCGCCCTTGTGGATCGCCCGCATGAACTGGCCCTTGCTGGTTTCGCTCGGCGGACCGGCCACGGCCAAAGTCGGCTTCAGCGAACCGTCGGCGACGGCAGGCGTCAACGCAGCGCCTCCCGGCGCTTCGGCGGCTTCCGCCCGTGCCGGCATCTTGACCACTTCGAGAATGCTGTCGCCGACCAGCCGCATCATCGAGGATTCGGCGCGCGCCAGTTGCACCTTCCGTTCGGCCGCTTGCTTGGCGGCCGCTGCCTCGTCGGCGAGGCGCTTCGGATTGCGCACCGGCAAGGGCGGCGTCGTAGGCGTGACGAATTTCGGCCAATTGCTGGCCAGCGCCACCGTCGAGCCGCTCTCCAGCGTGAACGAGGAGATATCCAGCGCATCCGCCCTGGCATGCTCGCTCAGCTTGCCGACCTTGGCGCCATAGCGGTTGCGGCAGTCGTAATCGGCGGCATTGCGCACCTTGACCACCGGCGCACCGAACAGATTCTTCGCCTTGGGCTGCACCACCTCGCTGAACCAGCTATTGAGATGCGCCGCCATTTTGCATTGCAGCTTCGCCGGCGGGACGATGTCGATCTTCGGATTGTCGCCGATGGATTTCACCAGGATCGGCGCAGGGGTGCCGCACGCCCCTTGGCGGATCGGTGGAAGCGGCTCGTAGTCGATCTTGAACTCAGAGAGCAGCTGATCGCATTCCGCCTTGGCGGTGCTCACCTCCTCGTCGGTCCAGGCGACGGCCGGGCGATCCTCCGGCAGCACCGGTCCCGGATCGGGCTTCGGCACCGCGGCTTTGAACTTGTCCACCAGGTCGCTCCACGCATTTCCGGTCGGTTTGCGCTCGGGAAGCGGCGGAACCTCGTCGGCGAACGCGCTGGCGCTTAAAGCGAACAGGAAAGCAGCGACCGCAATCGGCTGAACTTTGCGCAACTCTTCATTCCCTCCCGATCATCCTCTCCCGTCTAGCACGGCGATCGGTCGCTCTTGTGGTTTTTTCTCTGAAATGCTAGCTGCCCGCCAACCTTCCAACCAAACGCCGACCATCCGATCAAGAGGATATATGGTGAGCGAGACCCTCGGCATCACCTTCGAAGAAGTCGATCGCGCCGGGATGATCACGCTCGATTCCCCGGCCTCCCTCAACGCCCTCACGCCGGAAATGTTCGACGCCTTGAGCGAGCATTACCAGCGCTGGACGCCCGCGCCGCATATCTACGGCGTGGTGACCCAATCCACCCATCCCAAGGTGTTTTGTGCCGGCGGTAATCTGAAGCTGGTTCATGGCCTTTTGCAGGCCGGCGACTTCGAAAGTCTCGCCGCCTTCTACCGTAAGGCCTATGAGCATGTCTGGGTGCTGGAGAAATTCATCCGCCCCAACGTGCCGCTGATCAATGGGCTCTGCCTCGGCGGCGGGGTCGGCATCAGCCTGCTCGGCACCCACTGCATCGCCGGCGAGGGCTATGCTCTCGGCATGCCGCAGGTCGGCATCGGCCATGTGCCCGATAGCGGCGGCACCTACTTCCTGCCGCGGCTGCGCCACCAGACCGGCGTCTATCTGGCTCTGACCGGCAAGACCCTTAGCCGCGCCGACGCCTACCGGCTGGAGCTGGTCAGCCACTGCATCCCAGCAGCGCATTTCCACGTCATCGCCGACGGCATGCAATATAATCACCCCATCGACCGGCTGCTCGACGGGCTGCACCGCGATCCAGGCGAGGGCGAGCTGGCAAGGCTCAGCCCGCTGATCAACGAGATCTTCTGTCTCGGCTCGGTCGAAGAGATCCTGGAGCGGCTGGACGCCGAGGAGGGGCCTTACGCCGACTGGGCCAAGGAAACCGCCGCCGAAATGCGCAAGAAGTCGCCCACCTCGCTGAAGATCGCCTTGCAGCAGATGCGCCGCGGCAAGACGCTCAGCCTCGACGAGGCGCTGAAGCTGGAATACCGCCTGGTTCAGAAGGTGATCCGCAGCCGCGACTATGCCGAGGGCATCGATGCCCGCATCAACGGCAAGGGGCGCCCTGCGAAATGGAACCCCGAAACCCTCGCCGATGTCGACGATAAGGCGATCGATTCTTTATTCGACGAACCGGCCCCCGAAGAGCTCCATTTGGAGGAGCTAACGCCGGGCCTTTGATACGCTTCAATTTCCGGGTGAAATCACCAAAAGTTAAACATGGTATTTCATGCAATCTTAAGCGTCTTGCTTAAGCTGTCTTTAGCGCAACGCCCCTATAGTCATCACCATAAAGTTGGGGAACAAAAACAACTGAGGGTAGGTGATGAATGTAGCCCTGGATATGGGCGCGCATGAAAGCGCCGGTGAGGTAGAAGATCTTAAAGGACGCTACCTGATCTCCTTGAAACTAGTTGAGCGTTTGCATCGTCTTCTGCTCGACGTCATCAAGGATGAGTTCGACCGTATGGGTCGCTCCGACGTCAATGGCGTCCAAGCATTGCTGCTTTACAATATCGGCGATGCTGAAGTGACAGCAGGAGAGCTGACGAGCCGCGGATATTACCTCGGCTCCAATGTCTCCTATAACCTGAAGAAGCTGGTGGAAGCCGGATATATCCGCCATGAGCGTTCGACCACCGACCGCCGTTCGGTCCGGGTCAGCCTGACCGAGAAGGGACGCACCGTCTCTCAGGTGGTGAACGACCTCTACGACCGCCAGCTCAAGTCCTTGCAGAAGGTTGGCGGCATCGGCGGCGACGATCTGGATGTGCTGAACCAGTCGCTGATCCGGCTGGAGCGCTTCTGGACCGATCAGATCCGCTACCAGCTCTAAGGACGAGCGGCGTTTCGCCGGAATACTCGCGAAGAGCTTCACCACGAGATTTGATCGCCCGGATGGGAAACCGTCCGGGCGATTGGTGTTTTTCGGCGTCTAAAGTGGCGTTCTGGTGCCCGAATGACGCGGTTTCCGCTAAAAATCGCCCCAATCCCCCGCTAGGCCTTGAAGTCATCGCATCCGGTCAACATGTTGGCCGAAGCTTATTGCGTGGATACGTCCGCGTAAGGTCTCCCGGTTGGGCATGCCGGTTGGCTTTTCATTAACGCCGAAGGGACTAGTGTGGCGCACCCATCGGGTCTATGCTTTGAATTAGGGACCCCGGTTGCCGCAATACGGGGGAAGCGGTAAATGCAAATTTGGCAGCGCAATACAACGCGCCTCATCGCCGCCTCATTGGCTGGCGCGGTTCTCTGTGCTTATACGCCGACGACCGGCCATGCCCAGTTTCTCGGCCTGCAGAAATTCCTCGGCAATAAGGACAGCAGCAGCGGCAGCCCGGCAGCGGAAAGCAGCCAGCGGCGCGGCTGGGGCTGGTTCCGCCGCGGCGATACCGATCAGGACGGCAACGATCCGTTCAAGGCGCAATGGGTCACCAACCCGCGCCCCGGTTTCCCGACCCTGTCCTCGCAGAATATCGAGCTGACCCGTCAGACCGTCGAGCAATACGAGAATATCGTTGCCCGCGGCGGCTGGCCCCGGGTGCCCGAGCTTGCCCTGAAGCCCGGCTCGCGCGGCCAGGCGGTGATCACGCTGCATCAGCGGCTCGAGATCAGCGGCGACCTCGTCGGCACCAGCGTGCCCAACGTCTATGACGAGGCGGTCACCCGCGCGGTGCAGAAATTCCAGGTCCGTCACGGCCTGCCGCCGACGGGGGTGCTCGACCGCCCGACCGTCGATGCGATGAACGTGCCGGCATCGGTCCGCCTGCAGCAGCTGAAAGCCTCGCTGACCCGCCTGCGCAAGCTGGCGCCGAAGGCGCACGGCCGCTACGTCATCGTGAATATTCCGGCGGCGCAGTCGGAGGCCGTGGATAACGGCCAGGTTGTGGACCGCTATACGGTGGTGGTCGGCAAGGCGAACCTCGCCACGCCGACGCTTGAAAGCAAGATCATGCAGATCAGCTTCAACCCGTATTGGAACGTGCCGCGCAGCATCGTGCGCAACGACCTGGTGCCGAAGGCCCGGGAGCTGCAGGCACGCGGCGTCGACATGCTGGCGACCTACCGCATGCAGGCCATCGACGGCTCGGGCCAGATCCTCGGGCCGGGGCAGGTGGATTGGTACTCCGACGCGGTCTACGGCTATCGCTTCCGTCAGCTTCCGTGGGAGGAGAATTCCCTCGGCTTCGTGAAGATCGACTTCCCGAACCGGCACGCCGTCTACATGCACGACACGCCGGAAAAGGCGATTTTCTCCCAGGAGCTTCGCTATGAGAGCCATGGCTGCGTGCGCGTGCACAATGTCTCGAATCTCGTCGCCTGGCTGCTGCAGGACAATCCCGGCTGGGACATCAACCGCATCCAGCAGATGAAGATGACCGGCGAGCAGCAGATCGTGAAGCTCAAGCGCCCGGTGCCGGTGATGTTCATCTATGTCTCGGCTTGGACCACGCCCGACGGCATGGCCAATTTCCGCCCGGACATCTATCAGGTCGATACCACCTCCACGACGGCGTCTGCGTACTAAATACGCAGGTCGCCGATCTTGAAGCCTTCGCCGGAAAGGTTATCTCCCCTTGGAGATAGGCGTTTCCCATATCGCTGTGCTATGCCAAACAGCAGGGACCCTGCGACCATAGGCTCGCCCAATCCTTGAGCGAACGGCCTATGATGTAATCAGGGGGGTAAGCGGAACGTCCTTTCCAATTGGGCCGCAGCCTTTCAGGGTGGAAACAGAGCCGATGGATTACGAAGCGGAGCTTGCGCGGGCTATAGACGCGCTCCGGCAAGAAGGCCGATATCGCGAGTTTGCCGATATCCGCCGCAAGCGTGGCAACTTTCCCCACGCCGAGCATTTTCAGGCCGAGGGCCCGGCCGAAATCAAGGTCTGGTGCAGCAACGATTATGTCGGCATGGGCCAGCATCCCAAGGTGCTCGCTGCCATGCACGAGGCGATCGACACCGCCGGCGCCGGGGCAGGCGGCACCCGCAATATTTCCGGCACCACCCATTATCACGTCGAGCTGGAAGCCGAGCTTGCCGATCTGCACGGCAAAGAGGCGGCCCTGCTGTTCACCTCCGGCTATATCTCCAACGAGGCGACGCTCTCCACGCTGGCCCGCATCCTGCCGGGCTGCGTGATCTTCTCCGACGAACAGAATCACGCCTCCATGATCGAGGGCATCCGCCATGGCGGCGGGCCGAAGCGCATCTTCGCCCATAACGATCTGGAGGATCTCGACCGTCAGCTTTCCGAATATGCCGACGACGCACCGAAAGTGGTTGCCTTCGAGTCGGTCTATTCCATGGATGGTGACATCGCCCCGATCGCCGAGATTTGTGAGATCGCCAAGCGTCACGGTGCTCTGACCTATCTCGACGAGGTGCATGCCGTCGGCATTTACGGCCCCCATGGCGGCGGCGTCGCCGACCGCGAAGGGCTGATGGATCGGCTCGACATTATCGAGGGCACCCTGGCCAAGGGCTTCGGCCTGATGGGCGGCTATATCGCCGCCTCCACCAATATGATCGATGCCGTCCGCTCCTATGCGCCGGGCTTCATCTTCACCACCTCGCTGGCCCCGGCCGTCGTTGCCGGCGCCATCGCATCGGTGCGTCATCTGAAAGAGAGCCAGGCGGAGCGCGAGAAGCTGCAGGAGCGCGCCGCCGAGCTCAAACGCCGCATGGCCGAGGCCAATCTGCCGGTGCTGGAAAATCCCAGCCATATCGTGCCGGTGATGGTCGGCGATCCGGTCCGCTGCAAGCAGCTGACCGATGCGCTGCTTACCCGCTTCGGCATCTATGTGCAGCCGATCAACTATCCGACCGTCCGGCGCGGCACCGAGCGCATCCGCATCACGCCTGCGCCGTATCACAGCGACGCGGACATGGATTATCTGATGGATGCGCTGAACGTGTTGTGGAGCGAGATGGATCTCGCCCGCGCTGCGTAACTGCCGATTCCGGGCAGGGCGCGCCGGCTCATATCGCTTTTCTTGACGAAATCGGCCATGCTATCCGGCCTGTGGGTCTTGCTGCGCCAGCAGCTAGCCTGACCCGGCGACATATGCTAAGGGCAGCGCAATCTATGGGTCCCGGCAGGGTTCTTGAGCCGGAAAACGAGCCCCAATCGCAGAAGCAGGGCCGCCGATTGGCTGGCATTAGTTCGAGGAGCGTGAGAGATGACGGCAAGCGAAACCAGCAGCGAAACGCGCGGATCTGGCTTTTTCACCAAGCATCTGGAGGATTCCGATTCGGAGCTCTGGAGCGCCATTGAAGACGAAGCCGAGCGCCAGCAGACTGAGATCGAGCTGATCGCTTCGGAGAACATCGTGTCCCAGGCTGTGCTGGATGCCGCCGGCACGCTTCTGACCAACAAGTATGCCGAGGGCTATCCGGGCCGGCGCTATTACGGCGGCTGCCAGTATGTCGACGTCGTCGAGCAGCTGGCCATCGACCGCGCCAAGCGCCTGTTCGATTGCGCCTATGTCAACGTGCAGCCCCATTCCGGCTCCCAGGCCAACCAGGCGGTGTTCCTGGCGCTGATCAAGCCGGGCGACACCATTATGGGCCTGTCGCTCGCCGCTGGCGGCCATCTCACCCATGGCGCCCCGCCGAACGAGTCCGGCAAATGGTTCAACGCCGTGCAGTACGGCGTCCGCGAGGACACCCAGCAGATCGACTATGACGAGGTCGAGCGCCTGGCCAAGGAGTGCCAGCCGAAGCTGATCATCGCCGGCGGCTCCGCCTATCCGCGTCAGATCGATTTCGCCCGCTTCCGTCAGATCGCCGATTCCGTCGGTGCCTATCTGATGGTCGACATGGCGCATTTTGCCGGCCTGGTCGCCGGCGGCATGCATCCGAGCCCGCTGCCGCACGCCCATGTCGTCACCACCACGACCCATAAGACCCTGCGCGGCCCGCGCTCTGGCATGGTGCTGTCGAACGACGAGGAGATCGGCAAGAAGATCAATTCGGCCGTTTTCCCGGGTCTGCAGGGCGGACCTCTGATGCACGTCATCGCCGCCAAGGCCACCGCCTTCAAAGAGGCGCTGTCGCCCGAGTTCAAGCTCTACGCCAAGCAGGTCGTCGATAACGCCAAGGCGCTCGGCGAGACCCTGGTCGGCGGCGGCCTGGACCTCGTCACCGGCGGCACCGACACCCATGTGCTGCTGGTCGATCTGCGGCCCAAGGGCCTGACCGGCAAGGTTGCCGAGAAGGCGCTGGAGCGGGCGCACATCACCTGCAACAAGAACGGCGTGCCGTTCGATCCGGAGAAGCCGATGGTGACCTCTGGCGTCCGTCTCGGCTCGCCCGCCGGCACCACCCGCGGCTTCGGCGTCACCGAGTTCCAGACCATCGGCAATATGATCCTCGAGGTTCTCGACGGTCTCGCGGCCAATGGCGAGGAGGGCAATGCCGAGGTCGAGAAAGCGGTCAAGGAGCGTGCCATCGCGCTTTGCGAGAGCTTCCCGATCTATCGCTAACGCTTAAGGCTGCTGAAGCCGAAGAGGGGGGCCGTCCTTCATGCGATGCCCGTATTGCGGCAGCACCAACACGCAAGTGAAGGACTCGCGCCCGAGCGAGGATCACACCACGATAAGGCGCCGCCGCGTCTGTCCAGATTGCGGCGGCCGCTTTACCACTTTCGAGCGTGTCCAGCTTCGCGAGCTGACTGTGCTCAAGCGAAGCGGCCGGCGCGTTCCGTTCGACCGCGACAAGCTGATGCGATCGATTCAGATCGCCGCCCGCAAGCGCCCGGTGGAGCCGGAGCGCCTGGAACGGCTGGTCAGCG
The DNA here is from genome assembly GCF_013341275.1 of Methyloligella sp. GL2. GTDB lineage: Bacteria > Pseudomonadota > Alphaproteobacteria > Rhizobiales > Methyloligellaceae > Methyloligella. The sequence goes on along the minus strand of NZ_CP054476.1, from coordinate 1,931,282 downwards.
GCATCGTCCGCCGCTTGGAAAATATGGGCGAAAGCGATGTCCAATCGGAAACCATCGGCAAGTTGGTAATGGAGGCCTTGAAGACCCTCGATGACATTGCATATGTACGCTTTGCCTCCGTGTATAAGAACTTCCGAGAGGCCAAGGATTTCGAGGCGGTACTTGGAGAGCTTACCGGCCCCGATCCCGATGACGACATCGGTCCGATCCTCGAAGACGACTAAGGGCGACGCCCGAAAAAGCGGCGCTGTTACCGGTCCATGACACTGACAGATGAAGACTATATGGCCCAGGCGCTCGCCATGGCGCGGCGCGGCCTTGGCACCACGTGGCCGAACCCTTCCGTCGGCTGCGTAATCGTCACCCCCGAAGGCGAGATCGTCGGCCGCGGCGTCACCGCGCCGGGCGGACGGCCCCATGCCGAAGCGATCGCCCTGGCGCAAGCCGGCGAGCGGGCCATGGGCGCCACCGTCTATGTCACCCTGGAGCCTTGCGCCCATGAGGGCAGGGGCGAGGCCTGCGCCTCGGCACTTGCCGCCGCCAGCCCGGCCCGCGTGGTCTGCGCCATCCGCGACCCCGATCCCCGCACCTCCGGCAAGGGAATCGAAGAGCTCCGCGCTGCGGGGATTGCCGTCGATGAAGGCGTGCTGGCCGAGGAGGCCACCGAGATTACCCGAGGCCACATTCTTCGCGTAGCGGAGAACCGCCCCGAGGTGATCCTGAAGCTTGCCGTCGGTTCCGATGGACGTATCCCGGAAGGCAATGGCAGCCCGGTCTGGGTCACGGGCGAAGCGGCCCGCGCCCATGCCCATCTGCAGCGCGCCCGCTGCGATGCCATCCTGATCGGCCGCGGCACCGTCACCACCGACGATCCCAGCCTCACCTGCCGGCTGCCCGGCCTGGAATGCCGCTCTCCGGTCCGCGTCATCCTCGACCGCCGCCTGCGCACGCCGAAGAAGGCACAGCTCTTCGACGACGAGATGGTGCCGGTCTGGTTCGTCTGTGCCGACGAACCCCAGACCAACGAAAGCGCGCTGCAGGAGCGCGGCGCCGAGATCATCCGCGTGAATTGCGACGAAGAAGGCTATCCTTGCGTCCGCGAGGCGCTGGAAGGCCTGGCCCTGGCCGGGATCACCCGTGTCCTCGTGGAAGGCGGCCCCGCCGTCGCCAAGAGCTTCCTCGACGCCGATCTAGTCGACGAGGCGATCATCTATCAGGGCGCCGAAGAGGTCGGCGAGGAGGGGCTGCTCCCCTTCGTCGACGAGGGCATCGACAAGCTCACCGGCAACGGCGCCTTCATCCCCACCCATACCCGCTCCTTCGGCCGCGATACCATGACCGAGTGGAAACGGAACAGGCCATGTTCACCGGACTCATCCAAGACATAGGCGAGCTGAAATCCCGCGAGGCGGGACGTTTTCGCATTGCCTGTCACTCTCCGGCAGACAGCATCGCCCTTGGCGCCTCGATCGCTTGCGACGGCTGCTGCCTCACCGCGATTCGCATCGTCAAAGCGGGCGAGGGAGCCGAATTCGACGTCGACGTCTCCAACGAGACCTTGGACGTCACCACGCTCGGTGCATGGCAGCCGGGGCGCAAGATCAACCTGGAGCGCTCCTTGCGGGTCGGCGACGAGCTCGGCGGTCACCTGGTCAGCGGTCATGTCGACGGGCTGGCGAAGATCGTCTCGATTACGCCGGACGGTGACAGCCGCCGTTTCGTCTTCGAGGCGCCGCAGGAGCTTGCCCGCTATATCGCCGCCAAGGGCTCCGTCGCCCTGAACGGCGTTTCGCTCACTGTTAACGAGGTGGCGGGAAGCCAATTTGGCGTCAACCTGATTCCCTTTACCCTGAGCCACACCACGTTCCAGCATCTGTCGGCCAGCGACCTTGTGAACCTGGAGGTCGATCGTCTGGCGCGCTATGCAGAGCGCCTCAGCGGCGCCGACGTCCAAGCCTCCGGGACCGCGCCGAAGATTTTGCAGGCGGCAGGATAGAGAAAACCGAAGTGACCTTAGCCAAGCCGAGTCCCCATCAGGCTCTCTCGCCGATCGAAGACGTGATCGAGGATGCCCGTAACGGGCGCATGTTCATCCTGGTCGATGCCGAAGAGCGCGAGAATGAGGGCGATCTCATCATCCCGGCGCAGATGGCCACCCCTGACGCCATCAATTTCATGGCCACCCACGGGCGCGGCCTGATCTGCCTATCGCTGCTGCAGGACCGGGCCGACCAGCTTCGCCTGGAGCTGATGGCGCGGGATAACAAATCCCGCCACGCCACCGCCTTCACCGTGGCAATCGAGGCGCGCGAAGGGGTCAGCACCGGTATTTCGGCCCATGACCGGGCGCATACCATTTCCGTCGCCATCGACTCTTCGAAGGACTATCGCGATATCGTCACGCCCGGCCATGTCTTCCCGCTGGTCGCACGCGAAGGCGGCGTGTTGGTCCGCGCCGGCCACACCGAGGCGGCGGTGGATATTGCTCGCCTCGCCGGGCTGATCCCCGCGGGCGTCATCTGCGAGGTGATGAACGACGACGGCACCATGGCGCGGTTGCCCGATCTAATCGGCTTCGCCGAACGCCATAATCTCAAGATCGGCACCATCGCCGATCTGATCGCCTATCGCCTGCGCTACGACCAACTGGTCAAAGTGGCTGCAGAGACCGGTATCGACAGTGCCTTCGGCGGCAATTTCGATCTCAAGGTCTACGCCACCCGGGTCGACAATGCAGAGCATGTCGCCTTGGTGAAGGGGGATGTCTCCGACGGCTCGCCCGTTCTGGTGCGCGTCCATGCGGTGAACACACTCAACGACCTTCTCGCCGGCGGCGGCGAGCGCGAAAGCCTGATTCACCGCTCCATGGAGGCGGTTTCCCGCGAGGGGCGCGGTGTCATCGTGCTGATCCAGGACGGCAACCCTCATCCCATTGCCAGCCGCATCAAAGCCAAGGCAAATGGCGATGCCGGTCAGCAGCGCCTGATCGATTACGGTATCGGTGCGCAGATCCTGCTCGATCTCGGGGTCAAGCAGATGGTGCTGCTCAGCAATTCGCCGGCCCGCAAGATCGTCGGGCTGGAAGGTTACGGCCTCACCGTAGCCGGACACCGTACCTTGGAGTAGGGGCAGCATGGCTCGCAAATTCTCACCGTCCGTCTTGATCGTCGAAGCGCGCTTCTACGACGACATCGCCGAGGAACTCGCCCGCGGTGCGATCGAGGAGCTCGATAGTTACGGCGTCGAGTACGAACGTATTTTCGTGCCGGGTTGCCTAGAGATTCCGCTCGCTTTGAGCCTGGCACTGGCCAATGGCTTCGTCGGACGCGCCGGACGCCACCGGGCCGCCATTGCGCTCGGCTGCGTGATCCGCGGCGAGACCACCCATTACGATATCGTGGCCAAGGAGTCTGCCGCCGGGCTGCATCAGATTGCCGTCAGCCACGCCGTTCCCATCGGCGATGGCATCCTCACCTGCGAAAGCCGGGAGCAAGCCTGGGACCGGGCCAGCGTCGACAAGCGCAACAAGGGCGGGGCCGCCGCCGCGGCCTGTCTCGCCCTGATGGAGCTGGAACAGCATTTCTCGCAAGCGAGCCGGCGGTAAGCCATGGCCGAAACCAAACCAGCCCCGTCGCGCGCATCGGCTCGAAGCGCTGCGCGCCTCGCCGCCATTCAGGCGCTGTACCAGATGGACATGACCGGCATCGACCTCAATGAGGTGGTGACCGAGTTCGCCCAGCACCGGCTCGGCAGCGAGATCGAAGGCGAGAAGCTGCACGAGGCGGAACTCGCCTTCTTCGACGATATCGTGCGCGGCGTGGTGCGCGAGCAACGCCGCATCGATCCGCTGATCAATGCGCGCCTGGCCGAGGGCTGGCATCTCAGCCGCATCGACAGCACCTTGCGCGCCATCCTGCGCTCCGGCACCTATGAGATCTTGCTCAGGGACGACGTGCCGCCGAAAGTGGCGATCAACGAATATCTCGATCTCGCCAAGGCCTTCTTCGAAGGCGACGAGCGCAAGGTCGTGAATGGGCTGCTCGACCGCATTGCCCGGGAAGTGCGGCCCGAAGATCTGCCGCCGCGTACCGAAACGCCAGCGGAGACCGCAGCCTCAGCCGATCTGAAAGAGCGGGAAACCTGACATGGCCAAGGGGTCGGAACCGGAGGGCGAGTTCGAGATCATCGCCCGCTACTTCGCGCCCCTCGCCAGCTCAGACGCCGCGCTGGGGCTAATGGACGATGCGGCGATCCTGCGCCGCGACGGCAGCACGCTCATCGTCACCACCGATGTGATCGTCGAGACGGTGCATTTCCTTTCCGGCGATCCGCCCGACGCCATCGCCCATAAGGCGCTTGCGGTAAACCTCTCCGATCTTGCCGCCAAGGCCGCAACGCCGGTTGGCTATGTGCTCACCCTTTGCCTTCCGTCCGAAGACGGCCGGCCCGCGATACCACCCGACTGGCTGCAGGGCTTTGCCGACGGGCTGAGGGCCATGCAGCAGCTTGCCGGCATTGCCCTGATCGGCGGCGATACCTCGGCGATTCCGGGGCCGCTGACCATTTCCATTACGGCGTTCGGCCAAGGCACCGAGGGGAAGACGCCGTTGCGCCGCGGCGCTAAGCCCGGTGACCGGCTCTATGTCTCCGGCACCATCGGCGATGCCGCCCTCGGCCTGCGGCTGCTTCGGAACCCGAAACTCGCCGCCACCTGGCAGCTCGATCCCATGCAGGTCGAGGCGCTGATCCGCCGCTACCGCTATCCCGAACCGCGGCTGCAGCTTGCTTCGGCGCTTCGCGAGTTTGCCTCCGCCGCGATGGATATCTCCGACGGGCTGGCCGGAGATATCGCCAAGCTCTGCACGGCAAGCGGTGTCAGCGCTGAAGTCGATGCGACGACCGTGCCGCTCTCCGAGGCAGCCAAAAAGGCCTGTAAAGCGGAGCCGGACGCATTTTCGCAGATCCTTTCCGCCTGCGACGATTACGAGATCCTGACAGCAGTGCCGGAGACCTCAGCGGTCGCCTTCGAATCCGCCGCCGCCCGTGCCATTGTCCCGGTCCGCCGGATCGGCACCGTCACCGAGGCGGGCGGGATGGTCCGCTTCCTCGGGGAGGGCGGTAAAACACTCCCGGTATCGCAGCGCGGCTATACCCATTTCGGTGGCCAAAACAACAAATAAGCGCAAGTTCTTTTTGCAGAACAACAACGCTTATGCTGCATTGCAGCACAGAAGCACTTGTTGCGCCTCCCCCTTAACTTTGGCATTTTTTTTTGTCCCGCTAAGAATCGCGCCTGACACGGGGGAGGACAGGCGTGTATTTGAGCAGGGGCGATCGTTCCTGCTCGCTCCCCAAAATAATGTTGAAACTGCATCGAATGGGAGCAGTCCACATGAATTGGGTTCTTTACGCGATCATCGCCGCCGGAGCGCTTTCGATCGTTTACGGTCTTGCCACGACACGGGCGGTGCTTGCCGCCGATGCCGGCACCAAAAAAATGCAAGAGATCGCCGCAGCGATCCAAGAAGGCGCGAGGGCTTATCTCTCGCGGCAATATATGACCATCGGCGCCGTCGGCGTCGTCATCTTCTTTGCCGGTCTGTTCCTGCTCGGCCTGCCGCAAGCCATCGGATTTGCCATCGGCGCAATTCTGTCGGGCGCAGCCGGCTATATCGGCATGAATGTCTCGGTGCGCGCCAATGTCCGCACCGCCCAGGCCGCCAAGAAGGGCCTGGCGGAGGGCTTGAGCATCGCCTTCCGCTCCGGCGCCATCACCGGTCTTCTGGTGGCCGGTCTGGCGCTGCTCGGCGTCTCCGTCTACTTCCTGGTCCTGACCCAGTTCTACGGCTACGCGCCGACCTCGCGCGTGGTGATCGACGCGCTGGTCTCGCTCGGCTTCGGCGCCTCGCTGATCTCCATCTTCGCCCGTCTCGGCGGCGGCATCTTCACCAAAGGTGCCGATGTCGGCGGCGATCTGGTGGGCAAGGTCGAGGCCGGCATTCCGGAGGACGATCCGCGCAATCCCGCCACCATCGCCGATAATGTGGGCGATAATGTCGGCGACTGCGCTGGCATGGCGGCCGATTTGTTCGAGACCTATGCCGTGACCGTCGTCGCCACCATGGTGCTGGCGTCGATCTATTTCCGCGACAGCGCCGATATCCTGGCCATCATGCTCTATCCGCTGGCCATCGGCGGCATGTGCGTGGTCACCTCGATCGTCGGCACATTCTTCGTTCGCCTCGGCCAGAGCAAGTCGATCATGGGCGCGCTCTATAAGGGGGTGATCGCCACCGCGGTGCTCTCGCTGATCGGGCTATGGCCGCTCACCGCCTATCTCGTCGGCATGGATACGACGCTGACCGTGGGCGATGTCTCCTTCACCGGCCAATCGCTGTTCTTCTGCGGCGTGGTCGGCCTCGTCATCACCGCGCTGATCGTGGTGATAACCGAGTATTACACCGGCACCGGCTACCGCCCGGTCCATTCCGTGGCTCAGGCCTCGGTCACCGGCCACGGTACCAATGTGATCCAAGGCCTCGCCATCTCGATGGAATCCACCGCGCTCCCGGCGCTGGTGATCATGGCCGGCATCCTCGTCACCTACGGGCTCGCCGGCCTGTTCGGCATCGCCATTGCGGTCACCACCATGCTGGCATTGGCCGGTATGATCGTGGCGCTGGATGCCTTCGGCCCCGTCACCGACAATGCCGGCGGCATCGCCGAGATGTCCAACATGCCGGCGGCGACCCGCAAAACCACCGACGCGCTGGATGCGGTCGGCAACACCACCAAGGCGGTCACCAAGGGTTATGCTATCGGCTCCGCCGGTCTCGGCGCCCTGGTGCTGTTCGCAGCCTATACCCAGGATCTGAACTACTTCGCCTCTAATCCGGCTGAGTTCCCATACTTTGAGGGCGTCAATCCAGCCTTCACCCTGTCCAACCCTTACGTGGTGGTGGGGCTCTTCCTCGGCGGGCTGCTGCCATACCTGTTCGGCGGCATCGCCATGACCGCGGTGGGGCGCGCCGCCGCCTCGATCGTCGAAGAGGTGCGCCGCCAGTTCAAGGAGAAGCCGGGCATCATGAAGGGGACCGAGCGGCCCGATTACGGCCGCGCCGTCGACCTTCTTACCAAGGCGGCGATCAAGGAAATGATCGTTCCCTCGCTGCTGCCGGTGCTGAGCCCGATCGCCTTCTTCTTTCTGATCGACCTGATCGCCGGCAAAAGCGCGGCCTTCTCGGCACTTGGCGCCATGCTGCTCGGCGTGATCGTCACCGGCCTGTTCGTGGCCCTTTCCATGACCGCCGGCGGCGGCGCCTGGGACAATGCCAAGAAGTATATCGAGGACGGCAATTTCGGCGGGAAGGGCTCCGAGGCCCATAAGGCCGCCGTCACCGGCGATACGGTCGGCGATCCTTACAAGGACACCGCGGGCCCTGCGGTGAACCCGATGATCAAGATCACCAATATCGTGGCCTTGCTGCTGTTGGCGGTTCTCGCCCACTAGGTGAAAGCGCATAGACGAAAGAAAAGGCCGGATCCCAAGAAGGGTCCGGCCTTTTTCTTTGTCGGTCCGTGAGTGCCAAGCAAGCGCTCGGCCTTCCAGCTCCGCCGCCGGCTCTTACAAGCCAGGCCCAGGCGTCGACCGGTTTTCGTGGCTCTTCTTGAACATGCTGCGCTGACCGACATTGCCGAACAGCTCTTCCACCAGGCTCATATCCTTGCCGCGGGCAGGGGACTCGTCCCTGGCGTAATCCACCACGATACCGTCCTTCAGCCCGTAATGAGCGACCCGCTGCACCCGACTGGCGCTATTGAAATAAACCGCCATGACCTGGCGGTCGATTTCCTTCGGCTTCAGGAAGGCCACCGTCTTCTTGGTGCTCGAGATGTAATAATAGGTATCGCCGCCGATGGTGCCCATCGTGTCGGGCGAGCCGAGCGTCAGCTTGACGTCTTCCTTGGTCATGCCGGGACGCACCAGGCTGGTATCCACATCGGTGAAGACATGGCCGTGATGATCGATTTGCCCGCCACAGCCGGATAGCGGCACGGCGGCAAGGCCCAGCAATGCCAGCCCCATCAGCCCGGAGATTGACGATACGGCGTCTCTCGACGTAACCCTTTTCACTGAGGCTGCCCCCAACAATCCGTCATTCGAAAATCGCTTGCCCCCGGCGCCGAGCATCCGCAAAAAACGCGGGGCACCAGCATGGAGGGTCAGGCTCCCTCAAAGGTCTTGAAAAACTCTATAGCGGAGCGCTGGTCCGCGTTACAGTGGAACCTTACCCGAAGGCCAACTCCATGAACATTATCAGCCGGTTATGGCAGACGCCTCCCGCCCGTGACAACGCCGAAGAACTCTATAGCGCGATTGTGGCGCAGGCGCGGCTGCCGTATTTCTATGCCAAGGCCGGCGTCCCCGATACCCTCGAGGGCCGATTCGTCATGCTGTCGATGCATTATTTCGCGCTGCTGCACCGGCTCAAGCAGGAGGGCCCCGCCGCCCAGGAGCTGGCGCAAGAGCTGGTGGACCGCTTCAGCGCCGATATGGAGACCGTGCTGCGGGAACTCGGCATCAGCGATCTGCGTATCCCAAAGCGGGTCCGCGGCGTCTCGGCCACCAATCACGGCCTGGCGCTTGCCTTCGAAAAAGCCTTGGCTGAAGGCAACGCGGCGCTGGAAGAGACCATTGCCGAGGTTTTGCCGCTTCCGCAAACAGAAGCAATGCGTTCCGCCCGTCTGTTAAGTCCATATCTGCAGCAGACGGTCGCGCATCTGCGCAGCCAGCCGCTGGAGACACTGGAAACCGGCAACGTGCAATTCCCGGAGATGGCTTGACCATGGCCAAACGCAAAACTGACCGAAACCAGCCCGAAATCCCGTCCGAAGAGCCGCCGTCGCCGCTCAAACGCGTCATTGCCGTCGACTCCATTCGCGATGGGCTGGAGGAAACCGCCAGCTTCACCCCTGCGGAGCTGGAAGAGATCAAAACTCTTCAAGATCTTCAGTCACTTGACCGTTTCGGATTCGTCTACACGCTGAACCGGGTCTCCGGCGGTGGCGTCACTCTCAAGGGCAAGCTCACCGCCGATGCCACGCAGACTTGCGTGGTCAGCCTGGATCCCGTCCCGGCATCGCTGGAAATTCCCGTAGAGGCCGACTATCTGCCGCAAAGCGCCATCGAGCGCTGGCAGGCCGAGCTCGACGAGGAGACGCTGAGCGATCCGCTGGCCGAGTGGCCGGAGCCGATTCAAGGCGGCAAGATCGATATCGGCCCGCTGATCTACGAATCCTTCGCCACCGCCCTCGATCCCTATCCCCGTAAGGAAGGCGCAAACCTCGATTGGGAGCCAGAACAGGGGGACGAGCCGGAAGAATCCGCTAAAGAGAACCCATTCTCAATCTTGGAAAGGCTCAAACGCTGATCGGACCAGGGCCAGACGCCGCATGGTAATGGGTTGTAAGCCGAGCGCGTTTGGGTATGTTCTGGGGCCGCTTCGGGGGCTCTTCAAGGCCGGTCGGCCAAGAGACATGTTTCATCTTATTTCATCTTATTTCATCTTAATCGGTACGGAAGTATGGGTGCGCCAGTCACCATAGCGCTTGATGCGATGGGCGGAGACTATGGCCCCGCCGTGGTTATTCCCGGCGCGGCGGAGGCGCTCGTCCGCAATCCTGACCTGCGCTTTATCCTGGTCGGGGACCAGACCGTGATCGAGCCGGTGCTGGCCGAGCATCCGGCGCTGAGCCGTCGGTCCGAGATCATTCATACCGACGTCGCCATCACCATGGACCAGAAGCCCTCCGTGGCGCTGCGCAAGGGCCGCTGGCATTCCAGCATGTGGCTTGCCTTGGAGGCGGTGAAGGACGGCAGGGCGGGGGCGGCAGTCTCCGCTGGCAATACCGGCGCGCTGATGGCCATGGCCAAATTTTGCCTGCGCACCTTGGAGCGGGTCGACCGGCCCGCCATCGCCGCGATCTGGCCGACCATCGAATCCGAATGCATCGTCCTCGATATCGGGGCCAATGTCGGTGCCGATTCCCGCCAGCTGGTGGAATTCGCGCTGATGGGCGCCGCCATGGCCCGCGCCGTATTCCACCTGGAGCGCCCCAATATCGGCCTGCTCAATATCGGCGTGGAAGAGGTGAAGGGGCTGGACGAGATCAAGAAAGCCGCCGTTGCCCTGAAGGACGCCCCGCTTCCGATCCATTATCACGGCTTCGTGGAGGGCGACGATATCGGCCGCGGCACCGTGGATGTGGTCGTCACCGACGGCTACACCGGCAACATCGCCTTGAAGACCGCCGAAGGAACGGCTAAGCAGATCGCGGAATATTTGCGGGCGGCCATGGGCCGTTCGCTACTCGCTCGAATTGGAGCCGTGCTGGCACAGGGCGCGTTCCGCGCTCTCAAGGAAAAGATGGATCCGCGCCAGCTCAACGGCGGCATATTTCTCGGTCTAAACGGCATTGTCGTGAAGAGCCACGGCGGGACCGACGCGACTGGCTTTGCCAGTGCGATCGATCTGGCCTGTGACATGGCTTCCAACGGCGTGGTCAACCGTCTGGCCGACGATGTCGCCCGCTTCCATGCCGAGCTTGAACTCAGCGGTGCGGCGTAAGGCATGGGAGTGTAGGTCGACGTGAGTGTGTTGCGGACGGTTGTCAAAGGGTGCGGCGGATATCTTCCGAAGCACGTGATGACCAACACAGAAATTTCCGAACTCGTCAGCACCACCGACGACTGGATCACCACGCGCACGGGGATCAAGCAACGGCACATCGCCGGCGAGGGGGAGACCACCTCGTCCATGGGCGTCGAGGCGGCGAAGGCGGCTCTCGCCAATGCCGGTATGGCGGCGGAGGATATCGACCTCATCGTGCTCGCCACCTCCACCCCGGACCAGACCTTCCCGGCCAGCGCAGCCACCATCCAGGCCGAACTCGGCATCACCAACGGCGCCGCCTTCGACATGCAGGCGGTCTGCTCAGGCTTCGTCTTCGCCCTTGCTACGGTCGATAATATGTTGCGTTGCGGCCAGTTCCGCCGCGCACTTGTCATCGGCTCTGAAGTTTTCTCTCGCATCCTCGATTGGGAGGACCGCAGCACCTGCGTGCTGTTCGGCGACGGCGCTGGCGCGGTCGTTGTCGAGGCCGAGCCGCAGCCGGGCGACGCCACCGATCGCGGCATCCTGGCCGCCTGCATCCGCTCCGACGGCCGCTACCGCGACAAGCTCTATGTCGATGGCGGCCCGGCGACGACCAAGACCGTCGGTCATCTGCGTATGGATGGCCGCGAGGTGTTCCGCCACGCCGTCGTGAAAATCGCCGAAGCGATCGACGAAGCCCTTGAAAAGGCTGGGCTGGAGCCGTCCGATATCGACTGGTTCGTGCCCCATCAGGCCAATAAACGCATCCTCGACGGCGCGGCGCGCCGTCTGAACTTGCCGCCCGAGCGCATCGTGGTCACAATCGACAAGCATGCCAACACATCGGCTGCTTCGATTCCGCTCGCGCTCGACACCGCCGTCAAGGACGGCCGCATTCAGCCGGGCGATCTGGTGCTGATGGAGGCGATGGGCGGGGGATTCACCTGGGGCGCGCTGCTGGTGCGCTGGTGATATCGTAAGTTGCGTGCCGCTTTGGCCACACTTCGCCGTCGAAAAGAACGCAAAATCAGGAATTTGAACGAACGGTCATTGACCGGAGGTTAGTTACTCGATTAGCATTTTCCCTCGGCCCGCGATCTGGGGGAAGTGCTGTATGAGCGGGAAAACACTAACACGCGCCGACTTGGCGGAGGCCGTGTTTCAGAAAGTCGGATTACCACGTAACGAGTCGGCCGAACTGGTCGAATTGGTGTTGCGTGAGATCGTCTCCAGCCTTGAGCGCGGAGAGTCGGTCAAGCTGTCCTCATTCGGGTCTTTCGGGATCCGCGACAAGGGCGAACGCATTGGCCGCAATCCAAAAACCGGCGAGGAAGTCCCGATCACACCACGGCGCGTCCTGGTGTTCCGGGCCAGCAACATCATGAAGCAAAGCATCAACAATGCTTTGTCTCGGAGGAAGGCTGCGGAATAGGGTGAGCGCAACGTAGCAAGTACCTGAAAGACAGTTGTAATATGCGCTAAGATTTGCAACCGGGCTTGCGCTGATTGAGGGATTAGGCTCAAGCCCCGAAGCGGGGGTAAGAGCATGGAGAAAGCGCCGGAGGCATTCCGCACTATCAGTGAGGTCGCCGATGACCTCGACGTTCCCAAACACGTCTTGCGGTTTTGGGAAGCCAAATTCACACAATTGAAGCCGATGAAACGCGGTGGCGGCCGGCGCTACTACCGGCCGGAGGATGTCGCTTTGCTGAAGGGCATCCGGCACTTGCTTTACAGCGAGGGCTACACCATCCGCGGCGTGCAAAAGATCCTGCGCGAGAACGGTCCACGTTCGGTGATGTCGACCAGCGAATCGGCCGAAGCCGGGCAGTCGGCGCCCGGGCACCTGATTCCCGATCTCGCAGCCGAGGCAGCCAGCAGTGTGGGATTTGTGAAAGCGCCGAACGGCGAGTTCGACTACGGCAAATTCATCCACGGACTGCTCGACGAAATCGATGCCTGTCAGAGGATTCTCGCCGAAGCCAAAGAGTGAGGCCGGGGGCTTTAGCCGAGGATTAGAGGACCAATTTGCCTCTCGTCGTCAATGAAGTGAACACGCCGCTTGCTTGGCGCGGCTGAGCGTGTATACCCACACCCTTCAAGGTTCGGCTCGGAGCGTGGCGCAGCCCGGTTAGCGCACCGGTCTGGGGGACCGGGGGTCGCGAGTTCAAATCTCGCCGCTCCGACCAGCCTTGCCTTTTGAAGCCCTGCCTTCTGAAGCATTGTCTTCTGAAAAAGCGTGTGCCGCTTCCGGACAGAGGCCCGCTAATCTCGCCGCATCGCCGCGCTCGCGCCCGGCGGGCTGGCGAGCGCCATCCCCCAAACGATCGCCATCAGCAGGAAGAGATGGCGCCAGTGGTCGATATCGATCACCACGCCTTCCAGCACGGCGCCGGTGAATCCGGCCACCACCACGGCGCCCAGACCGTCGGCATTTCCGCCGCCGAGCACGCGCCGGATACCTAAGAACACGGTTCCGAGCACCAGCCCGATAAACAGGACGCCACCGAGCCATCCGGTATTGAGGAACATGCTGAGATAGACCTGGTGCACATCGCCCTTCTTGTAAATTCGGGCGAACTCCAGCGCGCCATACCCCAGCGGATGATCGAGAATGACACCGATCGCCCGCAACTGCCCGCCGAAGCGGCCCTCCGGCCCGGCATCGTAGGATTGCTCGAAGGCGAAGCGCTGGCCGAACAGATCGGCAAAGCTCGGAACGCTCAACACCGCGACGACGAGTCCGACGGCAAACAGGATCCCAAGCAGCAGATAGAACAGCAGCTGCACCCGGCGGCGGTTCTGCTGCGCGGTGATGAAGGTCAGATAGCTGAAGATCGCCATCGAGACGATCAGGTTGATCCAAGAGCCGCGCGAGAGGCTAAGCAGACAGCCAAGGATCAAGATGGCGGCGATGCCGATGGTCAGCAGCGCCTTCGGCGCCTTGCTGCGCAGCACCGTGTTGAAGCAATACAGGATCGCCGGCACCAGAAACGCGCCGAACACATTGGGATCCTGGAAGGTGCCCTTGGCGCGGCCATACTCGGTGAACAGGTCATATGTCCCCGCCACGCCGAAATAGCCCATGATGCCGGCGATCGCCGCAATTACCGCCGCAAATAGATAGGCCGACATGATCAGCCGGATGTAGCGGGGCGGATCGGATGAGATAAATCCGGCCAGCACCACCGAGGTGAATGCAAGATAAAGTGTGATTACCGTATGCTTGACCGGCACATCGAAAATGCCGGCCTGAGTGGTGGCGATCAGCCCGCCGACGATGATCAGGCACCAGATCATCATGTAGAGCGCCAGGCCCGGCGTATAGCGCACCAGCCCGACCACCGGCAGCAGCAGCGCCAAGCCCATGATCAGGATATCCGGCGGCGCCGGATCGGCGAGCACCACCGAGATGCTCGCCACCGAAATCCAGACATAGGCGAGCACCAGGCGCATCAGGCCGGGACTCAACACACCCCCGGCACTGCCGCCATAGGGCGGGCGCGCAACGCCAAACTGGTCGGCGACGGCACTCAATACGCGTTCTCCGTTTTGAGCAGAGCGAAGGGCGTCATCAGCAGGATGTAGAGGTCCAGCATCACCGACCAATTCTCGATGTAGTAGAGATCGTATTCGACGCGCCGGCGGATCTTCTCCTCGGTGTCGGTCTCGCCGCGCCAGCCATTGATCTGCGCCCAGCCGGTCACCCCGGGCTTTACCCGGTGGCGGGCGAAATACCCATCCACCACATCGGCATAGAGCCGGTCCTTCGCCTTGGCCTTGGGCGCATGCGGCCGCGGCCCGACCAAAGAGAGCTCGCCCTTCAAGACGTTGAAGAGCTGCGGCAGCTCATCCAGGCTGGTCTTGCGCAAGATCCGCCCGACCCGCGTTACGCGGGGGTCGTCCTTGGTCACCAGCTTGTCGGCTTCCGCATCCGTCTTCTCCTGATACATGGAGCGGAATTTGTAGATATTGATCGGCTCGTTATTGAAGCCCTGGCGGGTCTGGCGGAACAGCACCGGCCCTTTGCTGTCTACTTTGATGGCAATTGCGATCAGCGCCATCAGCGGCGCCAGCACGATCGTCGCGAGCCCGGCCACGATCTTGTCGAACAGCCATTTGCTGACGAAGTCCCAATTGGCGATGGGCTTGTCGGCGATATCGATGAACGGGACATTGCCGATATAGGAATAGGTATGCGGCCGGAAACGCAGCGCGTTGTTGTTGGCCGAAAGCCGAATATCGACCGGCAGAACCCACAACGTCTTGAGGATCTCCAGCACGCGCTTCTCCGCCCGCATCGGCAGCGAGATGATCAAGAGATCGACGCGCGAATTGCGGGCAAACTCCACCAGATCGGCGATCTTGCCGAGCTTCGGATAGCCGGCCACCACCGGCGAAACCCGGTCGTTGCCGCGATCGTCGAAAATCCCGGCAATGCGGATATCGGTATTCGGCGAGGCCTCCAGCGACTTGATCATATCCTCGGCCTCCGCACCACCGCCGACGATGACGGCACGGCGATAGAGCCGGCCCTCGCGCGCCCAGCGCCGCATGAGCACCGTGAGCGTGGCGCGCTCGGCGAGCAGGGCGCCCAGCACCGAGAAATACCAAGTCCCGAGCCATAGCCGTGAGAACTCGGCCCCGACCTTGGCGAAGAAGGCCAAGGCCATCAGCCCGGCGAGAACCAGGCTCCAGGCCACGGCAAGCCTGGCATAGCTCACCGCGAAATCGCGGAATGCCTGCACCCGGTACAGCCCGAAGCTTTGCACCACGCCCGTGAAGAGAGCGCCAGTGGCCAGCACCGTGCCGAGATAGACCAGATGCGTGGTCCGTCCCTCCCACTCCACATGCAGGAAATAGATCAGGAAGCCGATCCCGGAAATCAGCAGAAATTCCATAAGACGGACGATGCCGGTCAGCACCGGCGCCGGCAGCAGATCCAGATTGGCGCCGCGGCGAATCTCCGCCAAGGGCGGCCGCGGCACCTTGCGGCGTTCCTTGAACGGCGGCTGGCCGCTCTTGCGGCGGCGGTCCGAAGACGCCTTCTTGTTCTTAGGGAACTCCCCACTGCGTTCCATGATGCTCATCCGACGACCCACCGTCCGCTTCCTGGCATTCCACCCAGACCGAATTTGCGCCCCCTTGACCGCGGACGGCCTTGAGGATCGTTGTTCGTTGTCTTCCGGGGCGGCAGGCGCGAGGCCGAGCAAGCACAGTCCGGCGGCCGCTCCCAGACGGTGCCAGTCTTGGCATAGAAGGTTTTGGGATGAGTGAAGACGCGGCAAAGCAAAAGCTCTGCCTGCAAGCTTGGTTAAAAAGGATTTGCCTTAATTCAGGCGTCCGGTTCGGTTTCCAGCAAGGTGAAATAGAGACCGGTGATGCGTTCGGTCATCTCCTGCACGGTAAAACGCTGCCTGGCGACCCCTTGCAGGGCCGCGGCGCGCTCGGCAAAGGCATGCGGATCGACGAGGAAGCTGTCCATCTGCACCGCCAGCGCATCGACGTCTCCGGGTGGAACCAGAGGCATGGGAACGCCGGCCGTGATCTCCGGAATCCCGCCGACATCGGTGGCGATCAGCGGCATGCGCGCCCCGACCGCCTCCAGCACCACATAGGGAAGGGATTCGGCCCGCGAGGGCACCACAAGGCAGCGGCTGCGAGCAAATCCGATGCCCACCGGCTGCGGCCCGGCGAAGATCGCACGCTTGCGCAAGCCCAGCCGGTTGGCTAGCCGGTGGAATTTGGCGGCATCGGCGCCGACGCCGACGATCACCGCGCGCGCATCACGCTCCGCCCGCGGCCGATCCTGCTGCAGCTTGGCCAGCGCCTTGAGGAAAACATCGACGCCTTTCAGCTCGCGCAGCTCGCCGACGAACAGGAAATCCGCCGCATCGTCGACCACCTCCACCTCGTAGAACTCATACGGATAGAGTCCGTTATGGACGATGCGGGCCGGGCAGGGCGGCACACAGATCATCTCTTCATAGGTCCGCGCGGCGAACTCGCTTTCGAAGATCATCGCGTCGGTCATCCGCGCCAGCCAGCGCTCCGCGGCGATATAGATCCGCCCGATCGGATTCTTCGGAGAATAGTGCAGGCTGCCGCCATGGGGCGTGTAGATCACCAGCGGAAACGGCCGCTTACGCCGCAAACGGCGTCCGGCGAGCCGGGCATAGGCGCCGCCCTTGGCGCCGTGGCCATGCAAAATATGCGCGCCCGTTTCGGCCGCGATCTTGGCGACCTTGCGGGTCGCCAGCCAATCGCCGATCCCCGGCTGGCGCGCCATGGAAAAGCGCGTAATCCCGAGGCGGCAGACATCCGACAACTCGCGCAGCATGGTCTCGGCCCGTTCGCCGCCGGTGCGCGAATCGCAAACGATGCCGACATCCAGTCCCAGCTCGGCTTGCGTCTTCGCCAGATCGTGCACGTGGCGGAACAGCCCGCCGACCGGGGCACGGAGGCAATGAAGGACACGGACAGCCTCAGTCACTGGACCCTCGACTTCAGTTTGTAGACTTGATTCTCGAAGCTTGGCTTAGAAGAAGCGCTCAAGCACATAGATCGTGTCGCCCGGCTTCACCGGATAATCGGGCGGAACCATGACCGTGCTCTGCACCCCGCCGAATTTCCGGCTCAGGCGGAACTTCCGCTCGTTGGCCCGCTCCGTATAGCCTTGCGCGATCGCCACCGCCGTCTCCACCGTCATACCGTTGACGTAAGCATATTGCCCGGGCGTGCGCACCTCGCCGAGTATGAAGAACGGACGATAGGTCTGTACCTCGGCGCTAACCTTCGGATTCTTGATGTATCGGGAGCCGAGCCGCTGGGTAATTACCGAGGAAAGCTGCCGTGTGGTCAGCCCGCGGGCATGCACCTGGCCGATCAGCGGCATCGAGATATAGCCGCTGGTATCGACCGCATAGACATTGGAGAGATTCTCCTGTCCAAACACGACGACACGCACCTGGTCGCCCGCATCCAGCGTATACGTCGCATTCTGCACCACAGGCGCGCCGGGAACGGTGTTCCGGGCCGGCCTCAATCCCATGCCGGGCGGAGGCAGAGGCGAGGGGGTGTTCAAGAACGACGCGCCCGGCACGTTCAGCCGGGGGCCATTCATCTTACAACCGCCGAGGGCGGTGCAAACAGCGAGTCCGATCAACAACATACGGACCCAGCCGAATCCTTTGGTGAGGTGCGATTCCATAGGACTCGATTTAGAGCCTCTATAGTTAACGAATACTCACCAGCCGTCCTGAAGCCGGCCACCACTTAAGCATTTGGTTACTGAGCTCGGGTGTAATGTCGCCAGGATTTCCAGGGAGTTTCTGAGTCTATGCCGCCTGAGCAAAATCAACCCGTGACCGACGACATCGATCTGGTCACCTTGGGCCGCGCCATCTGGCGCGCCAAAGGCTGGATCGTCGGCATTTCGCTTGCCGTAGGCTTCCTGACCTTCGTCAGCCTCTCGATGATGCGGCCGCAATACACGGCCGAAACCCGCATCCTCATCGAGAATGAGCAATCGGTCTATCGGCAGCCGGCAGGCTCCACGGCGCCGGTTCGAAGCTTGGACGAACAGGCCATTCAGAGCCAGGTCCAAGTGCTGACCTCCCGCGATCTCGCGCTTCAAGTCGTACGCAAGCTCGACCTGATCAACAATCCGACCTTCGCCAAGGATTCCGGCGTCGGGCTGATCGGCATGATTCTCAAACAGATCGGGCTCACCGGCACCGATAAGAAGTCGGAAGCCGAGAAGGCCGCCGACGCCTTTATGAGTCACCTGATCGTCTATCAGCGTGAGAAATCGAGCGTCATCGCCATCAATTACACTTCCGGCGATCCGCAGCTCGCCGCCGATGCCGCCAACGCCTTGGCCGAGGCCTATATTAATTGGCAGCGCGACGCTCAGCTGGAGCAGACCAAGGACGCCACCGCCTGGCTGCAGAAGCAGATCGACTCCTTGCGCACCGAGGTCGCCGAGTCGGAAGCCGCCGTGGAGAACTTCCGCGCCAAGGAAGGCATCTATGCCGGCAGCAACAATGTGGATCTCAGCGCGCAGCAGCTTTCGGAGCTGAATAGCCAGCTGATCATGGCCAAGGCGCAGAAATCCGAAGCCGAAGCCCGCGCCCGGCTGATCCGCCAGATGCTCCAGGACAACGGCGATATCGACGCCACCCCCGAAGTGCTGAAATCTCCGCTGATCTCGCGCCTGATCGAGCAGCGCGTCCAGGTGCAGCGCCAGCTCGCAGAGCTCTCCGCCACCTTGCTGCCCTCCCATCCGCGCATCGAGCAGCTCAATTCCGAGCTCGCCGACGTGCGCCGTCAGATTCGCGACGAAGCCAGGAAGATCGTCAAAGGGCTGGAGAGCGAGGCGCAAGTCGCCGGCGTCCGTGTGAACTCGCTATCGGCAAGCTTGGGCCAGGCGAAGACCGAGGCCTCGGGCGAGAGCGCCGCCGAGATCAAGCTGCGCGCCCTGGAACGCGACGCAAAATCCAAACGCGATCTGCTGGAATCCTATCTGGCCCGCTATAGCGATGCGAGCGCTCGCCACGATATCGGGGCAGTGCCGAGCAACGCGTCCATCATTTCCAAAGCCTATCCGCCGCTGAAGCCGTCTTTCCCGAAGAAGCTTCCGATCACCCTCTTGGTCACCGTGGCCGTCGGCTTGCTGATGCTCGCCTTTATCGTGGCCCGCGAGCTGATCCGTGCCACACCGAATGCATCCGGGCGCAGATCCGCGTATCCCGTACCGGTGGAGCCGGCGATGGAAGCGGCCACCGAGCCTGCTGCGGCAAGTGCCCCATCGCTCTTCGGGCAAGGAAGCCGCCCTCCGGTTCCGGCTGCTGCCCGCCGGAAACAGACCGACGAAAGCCCGCAAAGCGACAGTCTGGCCTCCCGCATCCGCCAGGGCCAAACTACCGCCACCGCCGCACAGCCTAATGGCAAGCTGAGCGCCGAGAGCGCAGCCAAAGCGGCTATGGGAACGCCTTCGGCGCTCGATCTTTATCTCCGCAAGCGTCGGCAAGGCGAGCACGCCGGCGATACAAGCGGCGAGCGTAAGACGGTGGGCGAGAAGGGCGCCGTTGTTCATTCCGTCGACGCCGTGTCGGAACAGCTCGATGCGAAGCTCGCAGGCGTAAGCCCGCGCTCCATTCTGATCGTGCCGGCCACTGCCATGAACGCGTTGCCCGAGGCGATCCAGATCGCCCGCAAACGCGCCGAGGAAGAGCGCGTCGTGCTGCTCGATATCGCGCAAGGACAGGTCACCGTCTCCGATTTTCTCGGATTAGAACGCATCCCCGGCTATCGCGAGCTGGCCGCGGGCGAGGCGGCCTTCGAGGACGTCATCCAGGTCGATCAGGAATCGGAGCTGCAGGTCATCCCGGCCGGCGATCCGGAGGTGACGCCGGAGAATGCCCAGGCCAGTTTCCTGCGCATCTTCGATGCCCTGAGCCATGTCTATGACTGCGTGGTGATCCATGCCGACCGGCCACAGGCGGTTACGTTCCAGCCGGCGCTGGAAGGCATGCTCTCGGCCATGGTGGCGCTGTTCGCTCCCGACACCGCCAAGAGCATGGCCGACGAAGCCCTGGCCGATTTTGCCAGCTTCGATTGCCCGGTGCTGATCTACGAACGGCGCGCCCAGACCGTCAAAGCGGGCGCGCGGCATCCGTTCGGCCGTGTCGCCGCCACTTAGAGTCGTTTCGGGGAAGGGGACCTAGTCCTCGTCCTCGACCTGCTGCTTGCCGAACAGCGCTCTGCGCACCTTCTTGGCCAGCGGCCACAGATATTTGTTCTGCTTCACCCGGCGCTTGGCCCAGATGAAGCCGGTCAGGGGCAGGGTCAGCAGATACCCTTGGGGCGTGAAGGCCTGATAGCTGTCGAACAGCTCGCGGACGACGTCGGACCAGCGTTCCTTATGGCGCGCGCCGCCGACGCCGATATCGTAATAGGCCAGTCCTTCGTTGCAGGCCCACTCGATCTGCCGCCGCAGCAACACAAGGCCGGGCGAATAGCGCTGCATGTCGCCTTCGCCGAGCGAGGACATGCAGACCGCCAGTGTGTCCTGGCAGACCGAACCGCTGAACGTGGCGGCAATGAAGTCGCCGACGCGGATATAACCCAAACGCAACCGCGCCGGATCGTCGTCGGGAAGAAAGGCCAGCTCGCGGAAGAAATCCCGGATCGGCGGGGTGAAGGGGTCTTCCACCCCCATGGCGGCGAACTGGGTCTCGCGCTGGGCGAAGAAGGTCTCCAGCACGTGTTTGCGCTCCGCATCGCTCGAAGCCCAACCGATGACCAGCTCGCCTTCCTCGCCAAGCTTACGTTCGCGCGTTGTATATTTGCGGCGCGACGCCTTCTTGAACTTCGCGTGGTAGAGCTCTTCGAAATCGCCGAGCTTCACCGCATAGCCCTCACTCGGATGCGGCTGATGCTTCAGCTCGGCAACGGGATTGCGGAACGTGCCCCACTCGAAAGGCTGGGCTTCCAGCAGCGCCGCGCTAGCGCCGGCCCAGGCGCCGATATGGTTAAGCAGCCGCGCGATATCGGGGCCCTTGAGCTGCGCCGGCACGCCGGGCGTGAACAGGCCCATATTGTAATTGGCGTGATCCTGGCCGAGCCAGACCAGCACGGTCTGACCGAATTTCCGCCGCAGCTCGAACGGCCACAGAAACAGCGCCCGGTCGGCGTCGTAACCGATAGCAATGATGGCGCGGCGTCCCTCCGGCTGGAGCACGTGCCGCTGCCAGGCCCGGGCATAATTAAAGGTCTGGCTGGGGCTGCAGGGCGAGACGCTCTGAAGCGCCTCCCAGACCGTTTCGAGCGGCTCGATCTCGTCCGTCACGTATAAGGTTATCGGCCCCATCCCGGTCTCGACCTGAAACGGCTCGGTTGTCCCAAATAGCGGCTCAAGACGTTCCGGACTGGTACGCTGCAACACTGTAGATGTCATAAAATGACCCATCTTTTCGACCCGAGAACCCCCAACCGTTTTTTAAGCAAAATCCGCACCTAGCAATGCTTTCGAAAGAAACCGCAATGCATGTTGGGCCGGCTTGCCAAGCGTAGATGGCATAGAAGCATTAATGGTTGATGGCGCGGGGAGAATTGTTGTGAGTAAGGTAAAGACCGCCGTCTTCAAGGCCGCCATGTCGGGCCTGTATCATTCCGGCGCCACCAAGCTCCTCGCCCCCTACACCCAAGGTAGCGGTCTCATCTACATGCTGCACCGCGTGCACCCCGAGCAGCCCGAAGAGTTCGCGCCCAACCGCATCCTGGAGATTTCGCCGGACTTCCTGGAAGCCGTGCTCAACCAGGTGGAAGAGGCGGGGCTCGATGTCGTCACCCTCGACGAGGCCGTACGCCGGCTGAAACAGGGCGATGAACGCCGCTTCGTCAGCTTCACCTTCGACGACGGCTATAAGGACAACGCCGAATACGCCTATCCGCTGTTCAAGAAGCGGAACATCCCGATGACCATCTACGTGCCGAGCGATTACGCCGACGGCCGCGGCGAGCTTTGGTGGCTCGCGCTGGAGGAGGTGGTCCGCCAGGCGGACAGAATCGAGCTCTGCCGCGACGGTGCGCTCTGGCAGCTTCCCACGGCGACCATCGCGGAGAAGAAGAAGAGCTTCGATCAGATCTATTGGTGGCTTCGCTCGATCGACGAGGTGCTGCAGCGCCAGGTCGTCCGCGTCCTGGCCGAACGCCACGGCATCGACATGATGGCGCGGTGCCGCGAGCTGATCATGAATTGGGACGAGCTGCGGGAGCTCGCCGCCGATCCGCTGGTCACCATCGGCGGCCACACCAAAGGCCATTACGCCGTCGCCAAGCTCTCCGCCGCCAATGCCAAGGAAGAGATGATCGGCGGGGCCGACCGCATCGAGGCCGAGCTCGGCACAAGGCCGGAGCATTTCGCCTATCCTTACGGCGACGAGCTGAGCGCCGGCCCGCGCGATTTCTGGCTGGCCAAGGAGTGCGGCTTCAAGACCGCCGTCACCACGCGAAAGGGCATGATCTTCCCGGCCCATCGCGAGCATCTGACCGCACTGCCGCGGGTCTCGCTCAATGGCGACTACCAATCCCTGACCTATACCGCGCTCTATCTCTCCGGCGCGCCGTTCGCCCTGTGGAACCGCTTCCGCGAGGTCAATGCGGCCTGAACGGCCAAGTATGACTTGTGGTTACTTAGACCCGGGCAGGGGATCGGGTTTCTGCATCCAGCGGATGATCAGCGCCGCAGGAATCACCCAGATCAGCCCGGCGATCAGGAAAAAGAAGAAACGCGCCCATAGCCCGGCCTCGGCAATATGGCCGGAGCCGATCGCCGCAACGATCAGCACATAGGTGAGCACGAAGGCCAAAATGGCTACCGTACCGATCAGCTTGCGCACCCGTATGCCCATGGCCGCATCGTAGCCGAAGGGGCCAAATGCGGGAAGCAGGGACCGGCACTAGGGGCCTCCCGCCCTGCGGCACTATCGCGGCAGCTTCTCATTGAGTTTCGCACCGTGGCTCGCTAACACATCTGCCATGGCTACAGCCGCCGCCCATAGCCTAGAGGCGCCCGCGGTCGAGACCGCAGGCAAACCCCACCATATCCGCGCTTTGCGGATCTGGCTCTGGGCCGTCGCGCTCCTGATCGTGGCGATGATTCTGGTC
Organism: Methyloligella sp. GL2; assembly: GCF_013341275.1. Classification (GTDB taxonomy): domain Bacteria; phylum Pseudomonadota; class Alphaproteobacteria; order Rhizobiales; family Methyloligellaceae; genus Methyloligella. Next base: position 1,907,955 of record NZ_CP054476.1, on the reverse strand, counting down.
GGCGGTGCGACCCGGCTGACCGATTCCGGCCTTTCCATCACCGAGTGGAAGCCCATCGTCGGTATCGTGCCGCCGCTCTCCGATGCCGATTGGAACGCCGCCTTCGAGGCCTATAAGCAGATTCCCGAATATTCCCGCGTGAACCCGAATATGGACCTCGCCGGGTTCAAGGGCATCTTCTGGTGGGAATGGGGACATCGCTTCTTGGGCCGCATGATCGGCTTCGTCTTCTTCCTGCCGTTCCTGGCGTTTTGGGCTGCGGGCTATATCCCGAAGAAGCTCTGGCCCAAGCTGATCGGTCTTTTTGTGCTCGGCGGGCTGCAGGGCGCCGTCGGCTGGTACATGGTGAAAAGCGGGCTGATCGACAGGGTCGATGTCAGCCAATATCGGCTCACTGCCCATTTCGGCTTCGCCATTTTGATCTTCGGCTACACGCTCTGGCTGATCTTCGGCCTCGGCCCGGCAAAGCGCGAGCCCGTTACCTCCCGCGCTGTCCCCTGGGTCGCCGGTCTTATCCTCGGGCTGATCTATTTGCAGCTGCTGCTCGGCGCCCTGGTGGCCGGGCTCGATGCCGGTTTCGGCTACAACACCTGGCCGCTGATCGCCGGCGCCTTTATCCCGGACGGGCTTTGGGAAGCGACCCCCTGGATCCGCAATTTCTTCGACAACCCGCTCACCGTGCAGTTCGACCACCGCATGGTCGCCTATCTGGTCTTCGCCGCCACCATCGCCCAGGCCGTCTGGCTCGCCGCGACGAAGAAACCCCAGCTCCTGATCGGATCGGGCCTCACCGTCGCGGTCATCGCCATGCTGCAGGCCACGCTCGGTGTCTGGACCTTGCTGCTCGCCGTACCCATCACGCTGGGGCTGGCGCATCAGGCCGGCGCCGTGGTGCTGTTCGGCGCCGCCGTGTTCCATTTCTGGCTCGCCACCAACGGCGTGCCGGAAGAGCGGGCTCAGACTCTCGCCAGAGCCTGATCCAGATCGGCCATCAGATCGGCCTTATCCTCCAGACCAACGGAAAGCCGCACCACATCCGGCCCGGCACCCGCCACCTCGCGCGCCTCGTCTGAGAGCTGCCGGTGCGTGGTCGAGGCGGGATGGATCACCAGGCTCCGGGTATCGCCGATATTGGCCAGATGGCTGAACAGCTCCAGCCCTTCCACCAGCTTCACCCCAGCCTCATAGCCGCCCTTCACCCCGAAGGTGAACACCGCGCCGGCGCCTTTCGGGCAATACCGCTCGGCAAGGGCATGTGAGGCGCTGCCCGGCAGGCCCGCATAATTCACCCAAGCGACCTTGTCGTGCGCCGCCAGATGCTTGGCCACGGATAGAGCATTGTCGCAATGGCGCTGCATGCGGAGCGGCAAGGTCTCGATGCCGGTCAGGATCAGGAAAGCGTTGAACGGGGCGAGGGCAGGGCCGAGATCGCGCAAGGCCAGCACCCGCGCGGCGATAGCGAAGGCGAAATCGCCGAACGTCTCGGCCATCTTGATACCGTGATAGCTCTCGCAAGCCTCGGTCATCGTCGGATAGCGGCCGCCGCTGCCCTGCCAATCGAACGTGCCGCAATCGACCAACGCCCCGCCGATCGAGTTGCCGTGCCCGCCGAGGAACTTGGTCAGCGAGTGCACGATGATGTCCGCGCCATACTCCTTCGGCTTGATCAGATAGGGCGTCGCCAGGGTGTTATCGACGATCAGCGGCACGCCCGCCTCATGCGCGATTTCGGCAATCGCCTCGATATCGGACACAACCCCGCCCGGATTGGCGATGGACTCGATGAAGATCGCCTTGGTCTTGTCGCTGAGCGCCGCGCGGAAAGTCTCCGGATCGGTGACATCGGCCCATTTCACGCTCCAGCCGCATTTGGCGAAGGAGTAGGCGAATTGGTTGACAGAACCGCCATAGAGTTGGCGGCCGGCGATGAACTCGTCGCCCGGCTCCAACAGCGTATGGAAGATGAGGGTTTGCGCGCCATGGCCCGAGGCGGTGGCAAGCGCCGCCGTGCCGCCTTCCAGCGCCGCGACCCGCTCTTCGAGCACCGCGTTGGTGGGGTTCATCATCCGGCTGTAGATGTTGCCGAAGGTCTCCAGATTGAACAGCGAGGCGGCATGCTCCGTATCGTCGAAGACATAGGACGTGGTCTGATAGATCGGCGTCACCCGCGCCCCCGTCGCCGGATCCGGCCGGGCGCCGGCATGGATCGCCAACGTGTCGAACCCGGGCGCTTTTTCATCGCTCATGGCATTTCCTCCCTATAAATCGCACGCGACTTTACCAGTGCAGACGGGCGGGAAGAATGGCGGACATGCCCGGAGGCAGTGCGAATCTTAGCAAGCCGGGAGGGACGTCAGTCCTCTTTCAGCATGCGCTGCTGTATCGTGCCGCCCCGCATCGAAGGCCGCTTGGAGGAGAGCACCTTGGAGTTGACGCCGGTCCAGCCGATCTCTCCGGACAGGCGCCCATATTCGATCTTCGGGCAGCGGTTCATGATCACCGTGAGCCCGGCTTCTTCGGCAAGCCGGGCCGCCGCGTCATTGCGCACGCCGAGCTGCATCCACACCACCTTGGCACCGATGGCGATGGCCTCTTCTGTGATGCCGAAAGCAGCATCCGAATTGCGGAAGATATCGACCATGTCGACCGGGCGGCCGATCTCGGCAAGGGAACCGTAGACCTTCGCCCCGGCAATTTCCTTGCCCGCATGGCCCGGATTGACCGGGAGCACCTCATAGCCCTTGGCCTTGAGATATTTGGTCACGAAATAGCTCGGGCGCGACGGATTCGGGCTCGCCCCGACAATGGCGATGCTGCGCACCCCATTCAGCACGGCGCGGATCTCCGCATCGCTATAATGCTCGTGATAGCCCTCTGCCTGGCTCATTCGCTACGTATCGCTACTCGTCGTTCTTGGGCCAGACCGGCTTGCGCTTATCGAGAAAGGCGCCAATGCCTTCCTTTGCCTCGGCATGCAGCATGTTGTCGACCATGACGCAGGAGGCATAGCCGTACGCCTCCTCCAGCGGCATGTCGATCTGCCGGTAGAACGCCTCCTTGCCGATCTTCAGCGTGGCTTGCGGCTTGGTGGCGACCAGCGCGGCGAAGCCAAGCGTCTCCTCGAGCAAGGCGTCCGGCGCGGCGAGCCTGTTCACCAGCCCCATGGCCAGCGCATCCTCCGCGCTCGTCATCTCGCCGGTCAGCAGCATCTCCATCGCCTTCTTGCGCGGCACGTTACGGGACAGCGCCACCATGGGCGTTGAGCAGAACAGGCCGATATTGACCCCAGGCGTGGCAAAGGCGGCTTCGGAGCTCGCCACGGCAAGATCGCAGCTTGCCACCAGCTGGCAGCCCGCCGCGGTGGCGATGCCGTTCACCGCCGCGATCACCGGCTTCGGCGAATGCACGATGGTCAGCATCAGCCGCGAGCAGGCGGTCATGATCCGCTGATAGGCTGCCCGGCCTTTATCCGCCTCGCTGCGATACGCCGTCAGCTCTTTCAGATCGTGCCCTGAGGAGAACACCGGCCCGGCCCCGGTGAGCACGATCACCCGCACATCGCTCTGCTGCCCGGCGCGCCTGACGGCCTTCTGCAGCGCCCCAATCATAGCTTCCGACAGCGCATTGCGCTTTTTCGGCCGGTTCAGCGTGAGGATCGCGACACGCTCGCGAATCTCCTCCAGCACCAGCGGTTCTTCCGCCGGCTGCTCCTGTTTATCCCTGGTCTGAAGCTCGCCCATTTCCCACCCCTGCCGCTAAGCCTTTGATTAGGGGACATTCCTCTTTATGACACAAGGGCGCATCCCGTCTCAGTCGCAACCCGCGCGATGTGGTATTATTTTACCGCTCAGCTAATGCACTAAAACAAATGCACTTTTTTAACACGCGATGCTTGACGCTCGCGCGCTGTTCCGGTTAGAAGCGCCGATCTTAAAGAGGCGAGGAACATGAAAACCTATTCCGCCAAAGCGAGCGAAATCGAGAAGTCCTGGGTGTTGATCGACGCCGAGGGGCTTGTCGTCGGCCGTCTTGCAGCGCTGATCGCGACGCGTCTGCGTGGCAAGCACAAGCCGACCTATACGCCGCATATGGATTGCGGCGACAATATCGTGGTGATCAACGCCGACAAGGCCGTGTTCACCGGCAATAAGTATTGGGACAAAGAATATTTCTGGCACACCGGTTATCCGGGCGGCATCAAAAGCCGTACTGCCCAGAAGATCTTCGAAGGCAAGCATCCCGACCGCGTGCTGCACAAGGCCGTCGAGCGCATGCTTCCCAAGGGCCCGCTCGGCCGCAAGCAGCTGAAGAACCTGCGTGTCTATGCCGGGACCGAGCATCCGCATGAGGCGCAGCAGCCGCAGACGCTGGATGTTGCGAGCCTGAACACCAAGAATGCGAGGAGCGAATAATGGCCGATCCTGAGGTGAAGACTTTGGAGGATCTCGGCGCGCTCCAGACCGAGAACGCCGCCCCCGAGGCGCCGACCTACGTCCAGAAGCTCGACGCGCAAGGCCGCGCCTATGCCACGGGCAAGCGGAAGGACGCCGTCGCCCGCGTTTGGGTGAAGCCGGGGCCCGGCCGCATCCAGATCAACGGCAAGGAGCACGATAAGTATTTCGCGCGCCCCGTGCTGCAGATGATCCTGAAGCAGCCGCTGGTCACCTCCAACCGCGAGGGCCAGTTCGACATCGTCTGCACCGTTTCCGGTGGCGGCCTGTCGGGCCAGGCGGGCGCCGTCCGTCACGGCATCTCGCTGGCGCTGACCCGCTACGAGCCGGAGCTGCGCAGCGTGCTGAAGAAGGAAGGCTTCCTGACGCGCGATGCGCGTACCGTGGAGCGTAAGAAATACGGCCGCGCCAAGGCCCGCCGTAGCTTCCAGTTCTCCAAGCGCTAATCGTCGGCGACGTGTTCCGGCGAAGGCCGGAATCCAGTTGAGACTCATAGGTCATTGTGCTGGATACCGGCCTTCGGGCCGGTATCCGTGCATAACCGGTGCGCCAAAGCCCGAAAGCTGGCGGCACCCTAGGAGATGCGACCTATGAGCGATCCCATCGTCAATGCAGCCGTGCTCGGCGCATCGGGCTATACCGGCGCCGATCTGATCCGGCTTGCCGCGCGCCATCCCGGCATCAAGCTGACCACGCTGATTGCCAAGAGCCATGCGGGCAAACCGCTCGGCGCCGTCTTCCCGCATCTTGCATCGTTAGGGCTGCCCGATCTGGTCTCTTCCGACGAGGTGGATTGGGACGGCATCGACGTGGTGTTCTGCGGCCTGCCTCACGCCGCCGCGCATCAGGAAATCGCCAAGCTTCCCGACAACATCCGGGTCGTCGACATGTCGGCCGATTTCCGGCTGCGCGATCCGGAGCTTTACGCCAAATGGTATGGCGGCACCCACGGCGCCACTGAGCTGCTGAAACAGGCCGTCTACGGCCTGAGCGAGCATTACGGCCCGGCCATCAAGGACGCCCGCATCGTGGCATGCCCCGGCTGTTACCCGACCGCCATCCTGCTGTCGCTGCTCCCCTTGGTGAAGGCCGGGGTGATCGAAGCGGACGGCATCATCACCGACGCCAAATCCGGCGTCACCGGCGCCGGCCGCAGCCTGAAGCAAAACACGCTGTTCGCCGAGGCGGGCGAGGGGCTCTCGCCCTACGGCATCGCCAGCCACCGGCATCTGCCGGAGCTGGAGCAGGAGATCGGCGCGGCGGCAAACGCCCCCGTCACCATCACCTTCACCCCGCATCTCGTGCCCATGAGCCGGGGCGAGCTCACCACCTCCTATGTCGCCATGAAGCCCGGCACGGAGGCGGCCCACTTACGCGCCGTCCTCGAAGAGGCCTATGCCGATGCGCCGTTTATCCAGGTGCTGGCCGAAGGGCTGGTGCCGGCGACCCAGAATGTGCGCGGCTCCAATTTCTGCCAGATCGGCGTCTTCGCCGACCGGGTGCCGGGCCGCGCCATCGTCATCGGCGCCATCGACAATCTGGTGAAGGGCTCGGCCGGCCAGGCCTTGCAGAACTTCAATCTGATGTTCGGCTTCGACGAGACCACCGGGCTCGAGCAGCTGCCGCTCTTCCCGTAAGGGCGAGCAGCGCTTTACGCTGCCCGGCGCAGCCACCAGCGGCGGAAAGCAACGCCGGCCCAGATCGTCTCAACAAGCGCGAACGGCCAGGCGCCTTGCAGATAGCCATAAAGCGCCGCGAACAGGCACGCCACGGCGAAGGCCAGCACATACCAAGGGCTGCGGTCTTCCAGCGCATAGAACAGAAGCATAGCGCTGACGGCGGCAAGGCCGAACATGGTCAGCCCGTCGAGGGAAAGCTGCGCCAAGGCTTAAGTCCGCACCTTGACGTAGGAGCCCGGCGCATCCTCCAGCGGCCGGTAGCGGCCATGCGTGGGATCGCGCGCCGGCACCTTCTCGCCGGAAAGCCCCGCAAGCCAAGTCGCCCAATCCGGCCACCAGGAGCCGGGCATCTCCGTCGCCTGGCCGAGCCATTCGGCAAGCGTATTGGCCGAGGGTCCGGTCCAATATTGATATTTGTGCTTGGCTGGCGGGTTGATCACCCCCGCGATATGGCCGGAACCGGCGACCACGAAGCGAACCGGCCCACCGAACAGCCGCGAGCCCAGGAACACCGAGGCCGCAGGCGCGATATGATCGTCGCGGCAGGCGAGCTGATAGATCGGGATCGTCACCTTCTTCAGATCGAGCTTCTCGCCGGCAAGCGTCATCTCGCCCCGGCTCAGCTTGTTGAGCTGGTAGAACTCCCGCAGATAGAAGGCGTGGTTCAGCGCCGGCAGCCGCGCCGAATCCGAGTTCCAATACAAGAGATCGAAGGGCAGGGGTTTTTTGCCCAGCAGATAGTTGTTCACCACATAGGGCCAGATCAGATCCCGCGGCCGCAGCATGTTGAACACTGCCGACATGCGCGAGCCGTCGAGATAGCCTTGCTCGCTCATCATCTCGTTCAGCGCCGAAAGCTGCGCCTCGTCGATGAACACCATCAGATCGCCGGCGCTGGTGAAATCCACCTGGGTGGTCAGGAGCGTTGCCGAGGCGATACGGTCGTCGCCCTTATTGGCGAGATAAGCGAGGGTGGCGGAGAGCAGCGTGCCGCCGACGCAATAGCCTAAGAGATTGACGTAATGCAGCGAGAGCTGGCGGTTCACCACCTCCAGCGCGGCGAGGATGCCCTCGCGCATGTAATCCTCGAAGGTCTTTCGGGCCAGGCGTTGATCCGGGTTCACCCAGGAGATCACGAACACGGTGAAGCCCTGGTCCACCGCCCATTTGATCAGCGATTTCTGCGGCACCAGATCGAGGACGTAATATTTGTTGATCCAGGGCGGCACGATCAGAAGCGGCCGCTCATAGACCTGCTCCGTCGTCGGCTGATACTGGATCAGCTGCAGGATATCGTTCTCGAACACCACCTTGCCCGGCGTGGTGGCGAGGTTATGGCCGACCTCGAAGGCCGAATAATCGGTCTGGCTGATACGTAGGATATCCGGCGAGCGGGCCAGATCCTCGGCCAGGTGCTGCATGCCCTGCACCAGATTCTCGGCGTTGCTCTCAAGCGTGGTGCGCACCACCACCGGATTGGTCACCGGGAAATTCGACGGCGAGATCGCGCTCAGCATCTGCTCCAGATGGAACATCGCCTTATGCCGGGTCTGTTCGTCGATACCTTCGGTCTTCTCGGTCAGCCCCTCCGCCCAGCGCGCGGTCAGCAGATAAGCCTGCTTCCAGAAATCGAACAGCTGGTTGTCGGTCCATTCCGGGTCGGAGAAGCGGTTGTCGGTCGGATCCGGCGCGATCACCGGATCGACCTTTTCGCCGAGCCAGCGGCGCATGGAACGCGCCCAAAGCTCGCTGTAGGACTGCATCAGGTCGCGCTGCGCCTCGGCCAGCTTGGCCGGTTCGCTCACCCATTGCTTGGCGACCTCGCCCAGCGCCTTCAGCGCTTCGCTCATCTCGGTGGCGACGCTGTACGGCCCCTCGCTCTTGGTGCGTTCGGCCACGGCGCTCATCACCCGCGCGCCTTCCCCGCAAAGACGCATCAGGTTCTGCGCAAATGCGTCCATACGTTCAACATCTGGCTGAGGCGGGTCCGTCGGCCCCGTCCCGTCAGTCCGCTGATCCATAACCGTTCATCCCTAGACCCGAATTCGACTCTTAGCGGCCTTGGACTATAGGAATATTACCCACTGCCACTCCAGCCTGCGGACGAAAAAACGCATCGTCCAGAGCTGCAGACGTTTTTTCCAGGAAAAATCGGCGGTTAGGTCAGGAGCCCCGCCGCGAGGGCGACCAGCAGTGCCAGAATCAGTCCGGCGATAAACACCGCCCGCATCGAGGGCGTCGTCAGGATGATCTCGCCTTGCCGGGCATTCCGCGCAGAAATCGTCCGTCCGTCCTTTTTCGCGTGGGAGCGCCGGGTTTGCCGCGTCATCGCCATCTCCTTTCGTACCACGGACTACAAGGACTGTATGGCCGGCGAGCCGCCGCCGGCCGGCACCTCTTGAGAAAAACTGTGTCCTAGAGGCAGATGTTCCTCGCCGTCTGGGAGAGGCGAAACGCCGCGCCAAAATCCGCTTTTTATCCCCAATCGGATGGCACATTTATGCGGTTCTCGCGGGGGGTTCTCTTGTCGCTTTCGCAGCGCAGCATCGCGTGATATGAGGCTTAAGCGCTGCCTTTCAACCAAAAGGAAATAGCCGTGCATTCCAGCCGGGTAAGCCGGGCCGTATCACGACTCGTTCCCTTCGCCGTTCTCGCCGCGGCAGCGCTCGCCGTCAGCGGCTGTTCGGAGGGCATCGCCACCGCACCGCCGATCTCCAAGCTGATCCGCAGCTATGACGACACGCTGACCAAGGATCAGCAGCAGGACGTGATCTCCGACCTGCAAAACGAGGCCAAGCAAGCCGAAGCTCAAGCCAAGAATTGAGCTTTTTCCCTTGCGCCGCTGGCCCCTTGGCGCTCAATAGGCGATACTTAATCAATTAGCGTTTTGATGATGCTTAAGCAGCGTCAGGGACAAACCGATGACAACCGATTTCCATAGGATCAAGCGGCTTCCGCCTTACGTCTTCGAGCAGGTCAACAAGCTCAAGGCCCAGGCCCGCGCCAATGGCGAGGACATCATCGATTTCGGCATGGGCAATCCGGACATGCCGACCCCGACCCACATCGTCGAGAAGATGGTGGAGACGGTGCGCAACCCGCGCACCAACCGCTACTCCGCCTCCAAGGGAATTCAGGGCCTGCGCAAGGCCCAGGCCGCCTATTACGAGCGCCGCTTCGGGGTGAAGCTGAACCCCGACACCCAGATCGTCGCCAGCCTCGGCTCCAAGGAAGGCTTCGCCAATATGGCGCAGGCCATCACCGCGCCAGGCGACGTGATCCTTGTGCCCAACCCGACCTATCCGATCCACGAGTTCGGCTTCATCATGTCGGGCGGCGTGATCCGGCATCTGCCGGCCTCCACCGATTCCGCCTTCATGACCTCGCTAGACCGGGCCATGCGCCATTCGGTGCCCAAGCCCTCGGCCCTGGTGCTGAACTATCCGTCCAACCCGACCGCGCTGGTCGCCGATCTCGATTTCTACAAGGAGATCGTGGCCTATGCGAAGAAGCACGAGCTGATCGTGCTCTCCGACTTGGCCTATGCGGAGATCTATTTCGAAGGCGATCCGCCACCCTCGATCCTCCAGGTGCCCGGCGCCATGGATATTGCGGTGGAGTTCTCCAGCCTGTCGAAGACCTATTCCATGCCGGGCTGGCGCATGGGCTTTGCCGTCGGCAACGAACGGCTGATCCAGGCGCTCACCCGGGTGAAATCCTACCTCGATTACGGCGCCTTCACGCCGATCCAGGTGGCCGCCACCGCCGCGCTCAACGGGCCGCAGGACTGCGTCGACGAGATCCGGCAGGTCTATAAGAGCCGCCGCGACTGCCTCGTCGATTCCATCGGCCGGGCCGGGTGGGAAATCCCGTCTCCGCCGGCAACCATGTTCGCCTGGGCGCCGATCCCGGAGATGTTCGCTCATCTCGGCTCGCTGGAATTCGCCAAGCTGCTGCTGGAGAAGGCCGGTGTCGCGGTCTCGCCGGGTGTCGGTTTCGGCGAATATGGCGAGGGCTACGTGCGCATCGCGCTGGTCGAGAACGAGCAGCGCATTCGTCAGGCTGCGCGCAACATTCGGAAATTGCTTTCCGACTCGGCGCAGTCGCTGCATAACGTCGTCCCCATGACTTCCACCGCTAACCGCGCACGCTAGCCGCTTCTTATGTCCGATACGCTGAAATTGGGCCTTGCCGGCCTTGGCACGGTCGGCTGCGGCGTGCTTCGCCTGCTTGCCGCCCATAAAGACCTGCTCGCCGAGCGCGCCGGCCGGCCGATCTCCGTCGTCGCCGTCACCGCCCGCGACAAGACCAAGCCCCGCGATGCCGATATGTCCGGCCTGCGCTGGGTCGACGATCCGGTTGCGCTTGCCGCCGATCCCGAGATCGACGTCTTCGTCGAGCTGATGGGCGGCGAGAACGGCACGCCGAAAGAGGCGGTCGAAGCGGCCCTGATCGCCGGCAAGCATGTCGTCACTGCCAATAAGGCGCTGCTCGCCCATCACGGCACCGCGCTTTCAAGACTCGCCGAAGAGCATGGCCGGGCGCTGAATTACGAGGCCGCCATCGCCGGCGGCATCCCCGTGGTCAAGGTGATGCGCGAAAGCCTGCAGGGCAATCGCGTCTCCCGCGTCTACGGCATCCTCAACGGCACCTGCAATTACATCCTCACCTTGATGCAGGAGGAGGGCGCCACCTTCGAGGACGCGCTGAAGGATGCCCAGCTCAAGGGTTATGCCGAGGCCGATCCCACCTTCGATATCGGCGGCTTCGACAGCGCCCATAAGCTTGCTCTGCTGACCAGCCTGGCTTTCGGCGTGGAGACCGCCTTCGACCAGATCTATGTCGAGGGGATCGAGCGCATCACCCCGGCCGATATCGAGGCCGCCGACACGCTCGGCTACCGCCTCAAGCTGCTCGGCGTGGCTGTCGCCACCGAAAGCGGCATCGAGCAGCGCGTGCATCCGGCCATGGTCGCCAAGCACACTCCGATCGCCGAGAATTACGGACCGCAAAACTGCGTCATGGTGGAGGGCGACTTCATCGAAGGCGTCATGCTGAGCGGCCCCGGCGCCGGTGCCGGCCCCACCGCATCCTCCGTGGTCGGCGATCTGGTGGATATCGCCCGCGGCCAGATCCTGCCCCCGCTCGCAGTGCCGACCTCGGCCCTAGCGCCGTTCAAGAAGGCCGAGATGGGCAGCCATGAGGGCAGCTACTACCTGCGCCTGACGGTGTTCGACCGTATCGGCGTCATCGCCGCCATCGCTACCCGCATGGCCGAACAGCATATTTCGCTGGAAAGCATCGTCCAGCACCGCAACAAGACCGAGATTCCGGGGATTGAGGAGGAAGAGACCTCCGGCCCCATCGACGTTGTCATGATCACCCACGAGACCAATGAGGCGGCGGTCAACGCGGCCCTGACGGATATCGAAAAGGACGGTCACATCGTGACCAAACCGCAGATGATCCGTATCGAAGGGTTATAATCCCCGTATAAGAAAAAAGAATCGGGCCGATAACAAGGATCGTTGGGAGGATCCGCCAATGCTGCCGAGTGCCAACATGGCCGAGTCCTGGGCCACCGTGAATCTCGACATCGGAAGCGTGACCGAGGCGGCGGCCGTTGCGGCCGCACGCTGGCGCGGCCGGGGCGACGAAGCCGCCGCCGACAAGGCCGCCGTGCTCGCCGCCTATGCCGCCCTGCAGCGCCTGCCGGCCAAGGGCGGGATCGTTATCGGCGAGGGTGAAGAAGGGGAGAGCCCCCAACTTTTCACCGGCCAGGAGGTCGGCACTGACGACAACGGCAATTCGGAGATCGATATTGCCGTCGATGCCCTGGAAGGCACCACCGTCTGCGCCAAGGCGCTGCCCAACGCCATGTCGGTGATGGCCGTCGCCAAGCGCGGCCATCTGCTCAAGGTCCCGTCCGTCTATATGGACAAGATCGCCGTCGGCCCCGGTTACGAGCCGGGCGTGGTCGATCTCGACGCCACCCCGAAGGAGAATCTGGAACGTATCGCCGAGGCGAAAGGCGTGCCCGTCTCCGGCGTCACCGCCTGCATTCTCGACCGTCCCCGCCACGCCAAGCTGGTCGCAGAGGTGCGCGAGACCGGCGCCGCGATCCGCCTGATCGGCGATGGCGACATTGCCGGCGTGATCCACACCACCGCCGCCCGCGCCACCGGCATCGATGTCTATATGGGGGTGGGCGGCGCCCATGAGGGCGTGCTGGCCGCCGCCGCACTCGCCTGTATCGGCGGGCAGATGCAGGGGCGCCTGTGCATCACCAGCGACGAGCAGCGCGAGAAGGCCGCCGCCGCCGAGATCACCGATCTGAAGCGCAAATACGAGCTTTCCGACATGGCCTCCGGCGATGTCAGCTTCGCCGCCACCGGCATCACCTCCGGCAGCTTCATCGAAGGGGTGCGCTTCACCTCCAAGACCGTCACCACCCACACCGTGGTGATGCGCGCGCTGAACCACACCATCCGCTGGATCCGCACCGAACGTCTGGACGCGGAAGGCTCCGAAGCCGGAAATCCGGGCCGAATCGGCTAAAATCGGCGTTTGCCCCGGCAACGGGGTGTTAAAATCACACGTCAGACGAAAGGGACGGGGGCCGTGACGGCACTTCCACGCGCCAGCGAGACAGCCGACGAAGCAGAGCCGCTGCTCGGCGTCGCGCGCTCGGTGCTGGGCAAGCGCTGGGTGGAGCGACTCGGCCCGGAGCGCGAATACCTGGCGCTCGCCGTCGCCCAGCAAGGCGGCGTGCCGGAGATCTTGGGCCGGGTGCTGGCCGCCCGCGGCACCGAGCCGGCCATGGTCGCCGATTTCCTCAACCCCACCTTGCGTGCGCTGCTGCCCGATCCCTCCTCGCTACAGGATATGGACAAGGCGGCAAGCCGCTTCGCCGATGCCATCCTCGCCCGCGAGCCGATGGCGGTTTTCGGCGATTACGACGTCGACGGCGCCGCCTCGCTGGCGCTGGTCGAGCGATTCTTGCGCCATCACGGCCAAAGCGCGAGCGCCTATATTCCCGACCGGCTGACCGAAGGCTATGGCCCGTCGCCTGGGGCCATGCGCGGCTTGGCCGAGGAGGGCGCCTCGCTGATCCTCACCGTCGATTGCGGCATCAGCAGCCATGCGGCCGTCGAAGCGGCAAATGCCGCCGGCGCCGAAGTGCTTGTGCTGGATCATCACCAGGCCGGCGAGGAGCTGCCGGACGCCTATGCCGTGGTGAACCCGAACCGCGAGGACGATCTTTCCGGCCAAGGCCATCTCGCCGCCGCCGGTGTGGTGTTCCTGTTCCTCGTCGCAACGCTGCGCCAGCTCCGCGCCCGCGGTGCCTATAAGGACTTGGCCGAACCCGATCTCCTGTCCTTCCTCGATCTGGTCGGCCTGGCCACGGTCTGCGATGTGGTGCCGCTGAAAGGCGTCAACCGCGCCTTCGTTACCCAGGGCCTCAAGATCATGCAGCAGCGGAAGACGCCGGGCCTGCGCGCGTTGGCCGATGTCGCCCGCCTGGAAGCCGCGCCCAGCTCCTATACGCTCGGCTTCGTGTTCGGCCCGCGCATCAATGCCGGCGGCCGCACCGGCTTCTCCGGCCTCGGCGCCAAGCTGCTTTGCACCGACGATGATGTCGAGGCGCGCGGCCTCGCCGACCGGCTGGAAGCCCTCAACACCGAGCGCAAGGCTATCGAGGACCGCATGCTGGAAGAGGCCGCCCAGCTCGCCGAGATGGCGGTGGCCGAGACGCCCGACACCGCCTGCCTGGTGCTGGGGGCCGCGGATTGGCACAAGGGCCTGCTCGGCCTGGTGGCGAGCCGCATCACCGAACGCTTCGAGCGGCCGACCCTGGTTATCGCCTGGAGCGCCGACGGGGAGGGCACCGGCTCCGCCCGCTCCATTCCCGGCATCGATCTTGGCCGCGCCATCCGCGATCTGGTCGACAGCGAGGTGCTGACCAAGGGCGGCGGCCATGCCATGGCGGCGGGCTTCAGCTTAAGCCAAGAAAAGCTGGAGGCGTTGCACGCCGCTCTGAACCAGAGCTTCGCCGAAAGCTATGCCGCCGCAATGGAGCGTCGCCGGCTTTCTCTCGACGGCACGTTGAGCGCATCGGGCGCGACGCCGGAGCTCTTAGACCTGCTCGACCGGGCAGGACCTTATGGCCCGGGCCAGCCGAAACCGCGATTCGCCTTCGCCGCCCACAGAATCACCCGGCTTCGCGTCGTCGGCAGCGGCCATGTCCGGGTCAGCCTTGCCGCACCCGACGGCAGCCGGCTGGAGGCCTGCGCCTTCCGCGCCGCCGAGACGCCGCTCGGCGAGCTATTGCTTGCATCGCAAGGAAAACCGCTGCATTTCGCCGGCAGCCTCCGCCTTAATCGCTGGCAGGGCCGGGAGACGGTGGAGCTTTCCATCGAGGACGCAGCGGCCCTTTAAAGCGCCGCCGCGTAAAATTGACCGGCTCTAAAGCCGTCTGCCATCTTGCGGCCCGCGCTCAAGGATTCTATATGAGGCGCCTTGATGTGCTCCGGGCGCTTTGCCCGCCGGGCCATACGCGTACGGTACGCCCCCTTCGTCTAACGGTTAGGACGCCAGGTTTTCAACCTGGAAACAGGGGTTCGATTCCCCTAGGGGGTACCACGCGCCTCACGCCGATCTCTCCGTAAGCTTTGCCTCTGCGCTGGCCAAATCCCCGCCATCGGTCATGATGGCATGACACGAGTCGGACGTTGCCGGGACGGCGGCATGCCGAATGCGCAAGCCTCATGGCAAGCGGGCACAGCTCATGACCGAGACGACCCAAATCGGCGCTTTCCTCGCCTTGACCATCGGCTTCGTCGTCTTCTTCGTCGGCCAATATCTGACGCAACGGATCCCGTTCCTGCGCAGCTACAATATTCCTGAGCCAGTCAGCGGGGGGATCGCGATCGCCCTGATCACCTGGGCGCTTCACACTCTGTTCTCCCGTGAAGTGGTCTTCGATCTGAGCGCCAGGGATGTGCTGCTGGTCTACTTCTTCACCACCGTTGGCCTGAACGCCCGGCTCTCGGACTTGGCGCGCGGCGGACGTCCGCTCGTCCTGCTGCTGGTGCTGACCGTCGTCTTCATGCTGCTTCAGGAAACGGTCGGCCTCCTCGGAGCCGCACTCTGGGGCTTGCCGGCCCAAGCCGGCATCCTGTTGGGAACCGCCTCCCTGATCGGCGGCCATGGCACCGCAATCGCATGGGGACCGACGGTCGCCGACAGATTCGGTGTAACCGGCGCCTCGGAGCTTGGCGTCGCGATGGCAACCATGGGCCTCATCGCCGCGAGCTTTCTAGGCGGCCCGATCGCCAAATATCTCGTCGAAAAGGACGCGCTGAAGCCCGACCCCAAGGACGAAGCGGCCTTTATCGTCACCGCAGAGCAGCCACGCAGCGATCACTTCGACTATGTCGATGTCATTCGCTCGCTGCTGGTCGTCCACGTCGCCATCATTATCGGCTTTGCCGCCTCGGACCTGCTGGACGAAGCCGGCCTCATGCTGCCGCTCTTCGTTCCCTGCCTGCTGGCCGGAATACTCATCACCAATCTCGGCACCGCGCTTCTGCCGAAGCTCAACTGGCCTTGCCGCACGCCAGCCTTGGCCTTGGTCTCCGATTTCAGCCTGTCGGTCTTTCTGGCGATGTCGCTTATGAGTCTCCAGCTTTGGACTCTCGGCGACTCCATCGGCGTCCTGCTGACGACCACAGCGCTGCAAGTCGCCGTGACCGCCGCATTTGTCCTCTTGATCTTCTACCGGGTCATGGGGGCGGATTATTTCGCGGCGGTGCTGTCGGCCGGCTTCGCAGGGTTCACCCTCGGCGCCACGCCGACAGCAATCGCCAATATGAGCGCAGTGACCAAGCATTATGGTCCCAGTCCGCTCGCTTTCATCGTCTTGCCGCTTGTCTCGGCCTTCTTCGTGGACCTGATGAACGCCGTCATCATCCAGCTGTTCTTGTCCTTCTGAACGGCCCCAGACCTCGAGACAACGGCTCCGCGCCTACCACTCTCCAGTGTTCTCCATCGACTTCCAGGGCTCCTGCGGCGGCAGCGGCTTGCCCTTCTGCAACAGCTCGATGGAGATCTCGTCGGGGGAGCGGATAAACGCCATATAGCCGTCCCGCGGCGGCCGGTTGATGGTCACCCCGGCATCCATCAGCTTCTGGCAGGTCTCGTAGATATTCTCGACCTCATAGGCGAGATGGCCGAAATTGCGCCCCCCGGAATACGTCTCCGGATCCCAGTTATAGGTCAGCTCCACCTGGGCACCCTCGTCCCCCGGCGCGGCCAGATAGATCAGCGTGAAGCGGCCTTTCTCGCTCTCCATACGGCGGACCTCTTTCAGCCCCAGCTTGTTGCAGTAGAAGTCCATCGACTGGTCCACATCGGACACCCGCACCATGGTGTGCAGATATTTCATTGGCCGTTCCTCCAATCTCTCAATTCAAACGATACGCGCGTCCGCGACTGGGGCGCTCGGTAAGCACAATGCCGTGACGTCGGCACGAAGCTCCGACGATCGCGCCGGGCGTTTTCCCCGATATTGTTGCACAACATCCACAACCGCCTTAGGGCCGCGGCGCGCCTCACCGTAACCGAAATTTTATCTGGTTACAGAAGCGCTTGCATCCTTCCCCGCAAAACCGTCTCACAGCCGCACCGAAGCTTGGCGCGATCCTTGCGAAACCGGCGATAGTGCTTGCCGATCATGCGGTTAAAGCGAAACGCTCTGCGCCTCGTGGAACTCGCCGAGATTTTGTGGAGAAGCAAGGGTTTCCGGGAACTTTCCACTGGCCAGGCACCGCCTCGATGCTATGTTCGCTGAAGGCAATCTGGTCGATTCGTTTGGGCGTCGAAGGGCCGGAAGTTGCAAGTGTAAAGCGGGGGAGTGCGGCAATGGGGGCGAAAGAATCGCCACATCTGGAGGATCAAACCCGAGGTGAAGAGGACGCCACCCTCGAGGTCATTGAAGTCTCCGGATCGATCAAGTGGTTTGATGCATCCAAGGGCTACGGGTTTATCGTCCCAGACGAGAGTTTGCCCGACGTGCTGCTGCACGTAAGCTGCCTCAGAAAAGACAATTACCAGACTGCTTATGAAGGCACCCGCGTCGTCTGCGAAGCGGCGCGGCGCGACAAGGGCCTACAGGCCTTGCGCATCATCTCGATGGATGACTCCACCGCGGTGCATCCGTCGCAATTGCCGGACCGGACCCACGTCTCGGTGGTGCCGGAAAGCGATTGGGAAAGGGCCGTCGTAAAGTGGTTCAACCGCCAACGGGGATTCGGGTTTCTGACTCGCGGTCCTCAGACCTCGGACATCTTCGTGCATATGGAGACGCTGCGGCGCTTCGGCTTCGCCGAGCTTCGCCCGGGGCAGGTGGTTCTGGTTCGTTACGGCAACGGGCCCAAGGGGCTCTCAGCCGCCGAGCTGCGCCCCGAGGGCGTGGCCGGTCCATCCTCTCACTGAGCCTTTCACAGGTGAACGGCATCGGGCCGCGGCGCTTCGCGTTCGCGGCGCCGCGCCTGGCACAGCTCGCCGTCCTGGTGCTTCTTGGCCTCGGTCTTTTATGGCCGGCGCAAGGCTTCGCCATGGACAACGGCACGCTGGTGCTGAACACCGCGACCGGCGCCTACCGTTTTAATGTCGAGGTCGCCGTCACGCCGGAAGAGCGCGCCAAGGGGCTGATGTTCCGCCAGGCGCTCGCCGACGATGCCGGCATGCTGTTCCTCTATGACGAATCCCAGCCGATCCAGATGTGGATGAAGAACACCTATATCCCGCTGGACATGGTGTTCATCGGCGCCGATTGGCGGGTGAACCGTGTGCATGAGCGGGCCAAGCCGTTCTCGCTGACGCCGATCCCCTCCGACGGTCCGGTCATTGGGATTGTCGAGCTCGCCGCCGGCACCATTCGCAAAACCGGCATAAAAAAGGGCGATAAGGTGGACTATACGCCGCTTCAGCCAGGAAGCGCCGCCATTCGCTAGCCGGAGCGCCGCCCGCCGGATAAGCTTCGCTTAAGCCAGTTTGGGTATTAAGCCTCTTGGCCAATCTTGCCGTGGGCCGGCGAAGCTTGTATCTGCTTTTCGCGGGGCTGCGGAATGTGCATTTTGCGCAATTGCGGTCGATCGGGGCATGGCGCAGTCTGGTAGCGCACCTGCTTTGGGAGCAGGGGGTCGCAAGTTCGAATCTTGCTGCCCCGACCATCGCCGCAAGAGAATGGGGAAATCATGGTCGCTCGGATTCACAAACCCGCCAAGAACGCCATGCAGTCGGGGCGTGCCGGCACCAACGAATGGGTGCTGGAGTTCGAGCCCGAGACGCCCAACGTCATCGAGCCGCTGATGGGCTGGACCTCGTCCTACGATACCAAGCGCCAGATCCGCATGCGCTTCGACACCAAGGAAGAGGCCATCGCCTACGCCACGCGCCACGGCATCGCCTTCCGGCTGGAAGAGCCGGGTGTGAGCAAGATCCGCCCCAAATCCTATGCGGAGAATTTCAAATACGGCCGGCCCGACCGCTGGACCCATTAAGCGCCCCGCCGGCGGGACGAAGCTGGCGGGCAAACACACCGGTCCCGTAGCTCAACCGGATAGAGCACCTGCCTTCTAAGCAGGGGGTTGCAGGTTCGAGTCCTGCCGGGATCGCCATTTCCTGAATATGGATGCGTTTCGCCAGGCACCTACGCCCAAAGCGTGGTGCCAGCGACGATGACATTGCCGGCCACATAAGCCAGCAGCAGCCAGAAAACCCAGCGCCGGTCGGTGCGGGTGATGGCGTCCTGATAGCTGACATCCTCGCCCTTCCAGGAGGTCGCGACGATGCGGGTCAGCGCCAGGATGATGAACAGGTAAGCCAGCAGATAGATCTTATCGAGCATCATCAGATAATCGACATCCGGCAGCGACGAGGTCGAGGAGAGCTGCAGCGCCACGAGGGTGAGGAGGGCGGTGATGCCGAGGCCGATGCGCCCCTCCACATAGAGCGGCCGCACGAAGAAGACGAGCGAGGCGCAGACGATGATCAGGGCGATGGGCACGAAGGCCTTGATCGACATCGCCACCACGGGGCGCGTCACCGGCACGGAGAGGACGACGCGGGAATAGGGCTCCGCATCGGCCACGGAAAGATCGCCGAAATTGGTCGGATAGGTCTTGGTGGTGACCTGCATGACCGGCTTGCCCACGGTGAAGCCGGGCAGGGTGATCACCGGATCGATGGCAATGGGGCTTTCCCCATCCGGTACATAGATCAGGCTGTCGGCACCGGAGAGCGTGTCCTCCATGATCACCGTCATGCCTTGGGTGTCGAAGGGATATTTCTCCAGGTGGAATTTGGTGGAGAAGCGCCCCTCATAGCGCAGGATCGAATAGAGGCTGCCGTCGGGCATGCGCTCCGGCGCGTCCATCAGCTCCTGCCGCAGATTGTCGTCCGAGGCATAGCGGTTCATGAACTCCATGGTCTTGGAGGGGTCGAGTTCGGGCGAGCGCCAGCGGAACCAGACATAGAGATCAAGGGTGTAATTGTTGGTCTTGAAGTCGAGCTGCTGGATATCGTTGATATAGGCGCCGACGATCACCTTCTCCGGCCCGTCAGGCGCGGGCGATTCGGCGATCGCCTGGGCCACCGCATAGGGAATGTCTGCTTTGCGCGCCTCGGCCGGCACGGTGAACGCCGCCAACAGCCCCGCGAAAAGCAGGCAAACCAAGACACCCGGCTGCAACAATGCCCGAGCGTGCGTTGCGGTGATGGTCTTGATGAGATGCAAGACGGCTGCCCCCCAAATCGCCACCTCATAGCATTATTCGGGGGGCTACGCCTGTCCGTTTGCGACAGGTCTGGACGAAGGCAGAGCTAGACGATGCTGCGGAGCAGCCCGCCTTCGACCCGGACCGGGGCGCCGGTCGTGGCGGAGGCCGCCTCGCTGCACAAATAGACCACCATATTGGCGACCTCTTCCGGCTCGGCGAAGCGCTGGATGATGGAGGTCGGGCGGCCTTGCTTGATGAAGTCGGCCTCCACGGCGCTGGTATCGCCGTCGCCGCCCATCTCTTTCAGGAAGTCGACCACGCCCTCGGAGCGGGTCGGACCCGGCAGCACGGCGTTCACGGTGACGCCCGATCCGGGAAAGCTCTCGGCAAAGCCGCGGGTCAGCGCCAGCTGCGCCGTCTTGGTCACGCCGTAATGCACCATCTCCGCCGGGATGTTCTGTCCGGATTCGGAGGAGATGAAGATCACCCGGCCCCAGCCCTTATTCAGCATGGCCGGGAGCAGGGCACGGGTGAGGCGGATGCCGCTCATCACATTGACGTCGAAGAAGCGCTGCCAGTCCGCGTCGGTAATCTCCAGAACCGGCTTCGGCTCGAAGATACCGGCATTGTTGACCAGGATATCGACATCGCCGAGCGCGGCGACGACCTTATCGACGCCTTCCGCCGTGCCGAGATCCCCAGCGACCCCGGAGACCTTGCCGCCGGTCTCGTCTTTCAGCTTCGCCACCGCCGCATCGACCTTGTCTTGGCGGCGGCCGTTGATCACCACATCGGCGCCTTCCTCGGCAAGCCCCTTGGCGATGGCATAGCCGATGCCTTGCGTGGAGCCGGAGACGAATGCGCGCTTATCGTTGAGCTTGAAATCCATTGATGCACCTTCCTTTCCCGCCCCGCATATCTGCGCGCAGACGCAAGATTTGAAGGGGGCGTGCCAGTAGGGCGCAGGTGTTCAACGGCAGGTGTTCAACAGGTCGTGGCGGGAGCGCCGTATTACGCCTCGGCGGCGCGGGCAAAACCGGCTTCGAGATCGGCCTTCAGGTCGTCGATATCCTCCAGCCCGGCATGAATGCGCAAGGCCGGCCCGGCCGCATCCCATGGCGTCACGCTGCGGTAGCTGGTCGGATTGAAGGGCAGGATCAGACTCTCGAACCCGCCCCAGCTATAGCCCATGCCGAACAGCTCCATATCGTCCACCATGGCTGCCAGCGCCGCTTTCGACATCGGGTTCAGCACCACCGAGAACAGACCCGAGGCGCCGGTGAAGTCCCGTCGCCAAAGTTCGTGCCCCGGGCAGGAGGGAAAGGCCGGGTGCAGCACCCGCTCCACCTCCGGCCGGGCGGCGAACCATTCGGCCAGGGCGATGGCCGAGGCCTGATGGCGCTCCAGACGAACCCCCATGGTGCGCATGCCGCGCAAACCGAGATAAACGTCTTCCGGTCCGGGACACATGCCGCTCGCATCGTGAATTGCGGCGAGTCGCTCTACCGGGTCGTCGCCTTTGGCGATCACCGCGCCCAGCATCGCATCGGCATGGCCGACGATATATTTCGTCGCCGCATGCACCGAGATATCGACGCCATGCTCGAACGGCTTGAAGAACAGCGGCGTCGCCCAGGTGTTGTCCATGGCGACCAGCGCGCCGGCCTTGTGCGCCGCCTCGGCGATGGCCGGAATGTCCTGAATTTCGAAGGTCTGCGAGCCCGGCGATTCGGTGAACACCAGCTTGGTGTTCGGCCGCAGCAGCTCGGCGATATCGGCGCCGATCGTCGGGTCGTAATAGGTGGTCTCAACGCCCAGCCGCTTCAGCACATCGTTGCAGTAGCGCCGGGTCGGCTTGTAGATGCTGTCGGTGACCAAGAGATGGTCGCCTTCTTCGACGAAGGCGAGCAGCACCGCCGCGATCGCCGAAAGCCCCGACGAACTCAGAAAGCAGGCATCGCCGCCTTCCAGATCCGCCAACGCCTCCTGCATCTCCTTGACCGTCGGCGTGCATTGCCGCCCATAGGAGAATTCCTGATCGTCGGCGAGGAGCGAATCGAGCGTCGGAAAGATCACCGTCGAGCCGCGATAGGCCGGCGCATTGACGAAGCCGCGATAGAGCTCAGGATCCCGGCCCAAATGGCCGAGCTTGGTGAACGGCTTCTTGCCGGCAGCGGAGCGCTTACTCATCTAGCGGCTCTCGCCCGTTTCGATGGGAAGATCGGCATTGCCGCCCCACTCGGTCCACGACCCGTCATAAACCGCCGTGCGGCGATTGCCGATCAAGGCCAGCGCCAAGGCAAGCACGCTGGCGCTGACCCCCGAGCCGCAGCTCGTCACCACGGGCTTGGCCACATCGATGCCGGCCGCTTTGAACACCGCCTGGATCTCGTCCGGCGATTTCAGCGTGCCGTCCTCGTTGAGCAGCGTCTTGTAGGGAAGGTTGCGCGAGCCCGGGATATGGCCCGAGCGCAAGCCTTCGCGCGGCTCCGGCGCGCTGCCGGCGAAACGCTCCGGCGAACGCGCATCGACGATCTGCGCCGAGCCGTCCTTGACGATGCCGAGCACGTCGGAGGCATCGCGCACCAGCTCCGCATGGCGCCGTGCGGTGAAGTGGCGGGCGGTGCGCACCGGCGGCGGGCCGTCCTCCAGGGGGCGCCCCTCGGCTTTCCATTTCGGCAAGCCGCCATTCAGCACGAAGACGTCTTCCACGCCCATCACCCGAAAGGTCCACCACACCCGGGCGGCGCCGAACAGCGCGCCCGAATCGTAGACCACCACCCGGGCGCCGTCGCCGATACCCATGGCCCGCATGCGGGAAGAGAATTTCTCCGGCGAGGGCAGCATATGGGGTAGGGGGCTGTTGCTGTCGGCGATCTCGTCGATATCGAAGAACACCGCGCCGGGAATATGCTCGGCGAGATACTCCTGATAGGCGTCGCGCTCCTCGGCCGGCATATGCCAGGAGGCGTCCACGACCACGAGATCGGGCGCTTCGAGTTCGCGCGCCAGCTCGTCGGTCTCCATCAGCCAGGTGGTCGACAAGGCGCCTTTGGAGAGAGTGTCCATAACGATCCTATTCAAACAAAGACTGAAGGTACGGGCTCAGGTGCCGCATCGAGCCACGGCGGAACCGGAAGCCCTTTCTCCTTCAGGAAGGTGGGGTTGAACAGCCGGCTTTGGTACCGGGAGCCGTAATCGGCAAGGATGGTGACGATCGTATGACCGGGCCCCATCTCCTTGGCCAGGCGAATGGCGCCGGCGACATTGACGCCGGACGAGCCGCCCAGGCACAGCCCCTCATGCTGCAGAAGGTCGAACAGCACCGGCAGCGCTTCGGCATCGGGGATCTGGAACGCCGTATCCACCTCGGCACCTTCCAGATTGGCGGTGATGCGCCCCTGGCCGATGCCTTCGGTGATCGAGCTTCCTTCCGATTTCAGCTCGCCATGCTTGTAATAATTGTACAGCGCCGCCCCCATGGGATCGGCGAGCCCGACCGTGACCTCCGGATTCTTAGCCTTCAGCCCCATGGAGATGCCGGCCAGCGTGCCGCCGGTGCCGACCGCGCAGATGAACCCGTCCACCTTGCCGTCGGTCTGCTCGAAAATCTCTACCGCCGTGGTCTCGATATGGCCCTGGCGGTTGGCGGTGTTGTCGAATTGATTCGCCCAGATCGCGCCGTGGGGCTCGGTGGCGGCCAGCGCTTCGGCCAGGCGGCCGGAATATTTCACGTAGTTGTTGGGGTCCTTGTAGGGAACCGCCGGTACCTCAATCAGCTCCGCGCCGGAAAGGCGCAGCATGTCCTTCTTCTCGTCGGACTGGGTCTCAGGGATAACGATCACCGTCTTCAGCCCCAGCGCATTGCCGACCAGGGAAAGCCCGATACCGGTATTGCCGGCCGTGCCTTCCACCACGGTGCCGCCGGGCTGCAAGGTGCCCTTGTCCAGCGCATCGCGGATGATGAACAGGGCGGCCCGGTCTTTCACCGATTGGCCAGGGTTCATGAACTCGGCCTTGCCGAGAATGGTGCATCCGGTCTCCTCGGATGCGCGTTTCAGCTTGATCAGCGGGGTATTGCCGATCGCCTCGATAATCCCGTCTCGATAATCCACGTGGCGTCTTCCGGCTTGCAAGGTGGGTGCGGCAACCTACTTTAGCGGTAAGCCTGTCCGCAAGGAGAGCTAAGCGCTCTAACCGGAATCCACAATAGAGGCCGGCGCCGATGCGAGCAGGGTGCGCTGTCGCGCCCCGCTAGGTTGAGACCAGAACGCCGCTTCTCCCACTAGCGGCGGGCTTCAACCCTATGATATAGCGCGCGTGACTTAAGCCAATCCGTCTTGCGGGCGTGGTGAAATTGGTAGACACGCCAGATTTAGGTTCTGGTGGCTTCGGCCGTGGGGGTTCAAGTCCCTCCGCCCGCACCAACCCGTAAAGGCACGACCTTGCCAATGCCGGCCGAGGCCATCGAGCCGGCCGCACTCATAAGCGAATGGATCAGCCCGTATGAATGTCACCGAAACCAACAACGAAGGCCTTCGCCGCGAATTGAAGGTCGTCATCGGCGCCGATGAGTTGGAGCAGCGCCTGTCCGACCGTCTCGACCAGCTGAAGGGCCAGGTGCGTCTGAAGGGCTTCCGCCCCGGTCATGTGCCGAAAGACCACCTGCGCAAGGTCTATGGCCGCTCGGTCATGGCCGAGGTCGTGCAGCAGGCCGTCACCGAGGCCAGCCAGAAGGCGATTGCCGATCGCGAGGAGCAGCCGGCCTATCAGCCCAAGATCGAGCTGCCCGAGGACGAGGCCGAGATCAACAAGATCTTCGAAGGCGCCGCCGATCTCGCCTACACCATGTCCTTCGAGGTGATTCCCAATTTCGAGCCGATGGATTTCTCCAAGCTGAAGGTGGAGCGCATGGTCTCCGAGGTCAGCGACAAGGAGATCGAGGAGGCCATCGAGCGCCTCGCCAAGGCCAATCAGACCTATGCGCCGAAGGATGGCGCCGCGGCCGACGGCGATCAGGTCACCATCGACTTCGTCGGCAAGATCGACGGCGAGCCGTTCGAGGGCGGGGCTGCGGAAGGCGCGCCGCTGGTGCTGGGCAGCAACCGCTTCATCCCCGGTTTCGAGGAAGGCCTGATCGGCGCCAAGGCCGGCGACGAGAAGACTGTCGAGGTCACCTTCCCGGAGGATTATCCGGAAGCCAGCCTGGCCGGAAAGCCGGCCCAGTTCGATGTGAAGGTGAACGAGGTCGCAGCCCCCGCCGAGCCGACCCTGGACGACGAGTTCGCTAAGGGGCTGGGGCTGGAGAGCTTCAAGCAGCTGCAGGACATGGCCAAGCAGCGTCTGGAGCAGGATCGCAAGGAGGCCTCCCGCATGAAGCTGAAGCGGGCGATCCTCGACGAGCTCAACAAGGAGCACGATTTCGAGCTGCCGGCCCAGCTGGTGGATAACGAGTTCGACGCGATCTGGCAGCAGGTCACTCACGACATCGAGCATCACGGCAAGAGCTTCGAGGCCGAGGGCAAGACCGAAGAGGAAGCCAAGAAGGAGTATCGCGAGCTCGCCGAGCGCCGCGTGCGCCTAGGCCTGCTTCTCTCCGAGGTCGGCAGCCGCAACAAGGTCGAGGTCGGCGACGAAGAGGTGAACCAGGCGCTGATCGAGCGCGTCCGCCAGTTCCCGGGCCAGGAGCGCGAGGTGTTCGAGTATTACCGCAACAACCCGCAGGCCCTGAACGAGATCCGCGCGCCGCTCTACGAGGACAAGGTGATCGACTATATCGCCGAGCTCGCCACGGTCAGCGAGAAGAAGGTGACGCCAGAGGAGCTTTACGCCGATCTGGAAGGCGGCGAGAGCGAGCATCATCACCATGATCACGACCACGATCATGACCACTAAGGCGGCGGGCTAACGCTTTTGGGCTTCCCTGCTTGCGTCTGCCCTCCCATATAGTGTAGCGCCAAGACATCGGGCGGCGGGATGAGTCCTCACGCGATCCGCCGCTCACGAGCCATCTTGGCGAGACATCTCGAAGCGATCTCTCGAAGCGTCTTGCACCAAAGCTTTTAAGGATACCGATGAGCGACCTGCACGATATGCATATGAGCACCCTCGTTCCCATGGTCGTCGAGCAGACCAACCGCGGCGAACGGGCTTATGACATCTATTCGCGGCTCCTCAAGGAGCGCATCATCTTCGTCACCGGACCGATCGAAGACAATGTCGCCTCGCTCATCATTGCCCAGCTTCTCTTCCTGGAGGCCGAGAACCCCAAGAAAGAGATCTCGATGTACATCAACTCGCCGGGCGGCGTGGTGACCTCGGGCATGGCGATCTACGACACCATGCAGTTCATCCGTCCGCCGGTCGCGACACTTTGCATCGGCCAGGCCGCCTCCATGGGCTCGCTTCTTTTGGCCGCAGGCGAGGCCGGCATGCGCTATGCGCTGCCCAACGCCCGCGTCATGGTGCACCAGCCTTCCGGCGGTTTTCAGGGCACGGCGAGCGATATCGAGCGCCATGCCGAGGACATCCTGAAAATGAAGAAGCGTCTCAACGACGTTTACGTGAAGCACACGGGCCAGGATTACGAGACGGTTGAACGGACGCTCGACCGTGACTACTTCATGACGGCCGACGATGCGAAAAGCTTCGGCCTGATCGACGAGGTGATCACCGACCGTGAGATTCTCGAGGCCAAAGTCGACACGCCCGAGGAGTAGCCGCTTCAGACGCGGTATTCCGTCACAATAGGGCGTGGCTCCCGGGGCGGGAGCGGCATCGTTCGGCAAGCCGAAAAACCGGCAAATCATGGAAGAAAATCGGGCTTTTGCGAATCCCGCGTTGCGCGGCCTATAGCTCAAATGTCCGATTAATCAATCCTTGATCAGTGCAACCTACCATGATCAGATTGCTGTTATGGTGGGGGTTGCAGATCAATCTCCTTCCCAGAAATGGGGCTTTTTCAGGAGTATGATGCCGAATCGTTGCAGGCTGACCGATCCCGTCTGCCACACAGCAGCTAAGAACTGGATAGGCGAATGAGCAAGGTGAGCGGATCCGACTCTAAGAACACTCTTTACTGCTCCTTCTGCGGCAAGAGCCAGCATGAGGTGCGTAAGCTGATCGCTGGGCCGACGGTGTTTATCTGCGATGAATGCGTCGAGCTGTGCATGGACATCATCCGCGAGGAGAACAAATCCTCGCTGGTGAAATCCCGCGATGGCGTTCCCACCCCGATGGAAATCTGCGAGGTGCTGGACGACTATGTCATCGGCCAGGATTACGCCAAGCGCGTCCTGTCGGTCGCTGTGCACAACCACTACAAGCGGCTCAATCACTCCGGCAAGAACGGCGATGTCGAGCTGGCAAAATCCAACATCCTGCTGGTCGGGCCCACGGGCTGCGGCAAGACGCTGCTCGCCCAGACGCTCGCCCGCATCCTCGATGTGCCCTTCACCATGGCCGACGCCACGACCCTGACCGAGGCCGGCTATGTCGGTGAGGATGTCGAGAACATCATTCTGAAGCTGCTGCAGGCGGCCGACTATAATGTCGAGCGCGCCCAGCGCGGCATCGTCTATATCGACGAGGTCGACAAGATCAGCCGCAAGGCGGACAACCCCTCGATCACCCGCGACGTGTCGGGCGAGGGCGTTCAGCAGGCGCTTCTGAAGATCATGGAAGGCACGGTGGCCAGCGTCCCGCCCCAGGGCGGCCGCAAGCACCCGCAGCAGGAATTCCTGCAGGTCGACACCACCAACATCCTGTTCATCTGCGGCGGCGCCTTCGCCGGCCTGGAGAAGATCATCTCCAGCCGCGGCCGATCCACCTCGATCGGCTTCGGTGCCAAGGTCGGCAATGTCGACGAGCGCCGCACCGGTGACATCTTGAAGGAGGTCGAGCCCGAGGATCTGCTGAAATTTGGCCTGATCCCCGAGTTCATCGGCCGTGTTCCCGTCATTGCGACGCTGGACGACCTCGACGAGGACGCCCTGATCGAGATCCTGCGCGAGCCCAAGAATGCGCTCGTCCGGCAGTATCAGCGGCTGTTCGAGATGGAGGACATCCAGCTCTCCTTCGCCGACGAGGCATTGCGCACCGTTGCGCGCAAGGCCATCGAGCGGAAGACCGGTGCCCGTGGTTTGCGCTCCATTCTGGAGGGCATTCTGCTCGACACCATGTTCGAATTGCCGAGCATGCAAGGTGTCGAGGAGGTCGTCATCAGCCCCGAAGTGGTCGAGGGCAAGGCGAGGCCTCTGCGCATCTATTCCGAACGGCACGAGGAGCTGGGCACCAGCGCGTAAGCCTTTAGGCTTGCCCATGCTTGCGAATCCACCGCAACATGGGCGCTGACTTAATGGTATTGCGAGCTTGGATCGCGCCGGAAAGGCCCCGCAACCGATTGACTCAGAACAGGTTGCGGCGGCCGGACGGCCCTTGAATTTGGCCCGCTCGGTCGCCATCTAAGCTTGCCATGCCACCGAAGCCACAACTGAAATGGCTTCCAGGCGGGATCTTGGAATAACCGCCCAAAAACATCCGGTCCTTGGGGGAGGATCAAACCAGAGGCCGCAGGAGCCGGGAACGGCGCCCGCAGCCACAAAGCAGACGGACTGCGTAAAGGAACGCCATGACAGACGACACCAACAAACCAGAAACGGGCTCCGAAGTCCCGGAGGTCTATCCGGTCCTGCCGCTCCGGGACATCGTCGTCTTCCCCTATATGATCGTGCCGCTCTTCGTCGGGCGCGAGAAGTCCATTGCCGCCCTCGAGGAGGTGATGCGCTCCGACAAGCAGATTCTGCTTGCCGCGCAGAAGAACGCCAATGACGACGAGCCCGAGCATGACGGCATCTACCGCATGGGCACGCTCGCCTCTGTGCTGCAGCTGCTGAAGCTGCCCGATGGCACCGTCAAGGTGCTGGTCGAGGGCACCGTGCGCGCGTCCATCGAGGAGTTCACCGAGAACGACAATTACTTCGAGGCTCGCATCAGCCGCGTCCATGAGGAAATGGGCTCCGAAGAGGAGATCGAGGCGTTAGCGCGTTCGGTCATCTCCCAGTTCGACGGCTATGTGAAGCTGAACAAGAAGATCTCGCCCGAGGTCCTGGCAACGCTGAGCCAGATCGAGGATTACTCGAAGCTGGCCGACACCATCGCCTCGCATCTGGCCATCAAGATCGCCGAAAAGCAGCAGGTCTTGGAGATCACCTCGGTCTCCGAGCGGCTGGAGCGCGTCTTCACCCTGATGGAGAGCGAGATCTCCGTGCTCCAGGTGGAGAAGAAGATCCGCAGCCGCGTCAAGCGCCAGATGGAGAAGACGCAGCGCGAGTACTATCTGAACGAGCAGATGAAGGCGATCCAGAAGGAGCTCGGCGACGGCGACGAAGGCCGGGACGATCTGGCCGAGCTCGAGCAGAAGATCGAGAAGACCAAGCTGTCCAAGGAAGCGCGGGAGAAGGCCCTCGGCGAGCTGAAGAAGCTGCGCCAGATGAGCCCGATGTCGGCGGAAGCCACCGTCGTCCGCAACTACCTGGATTGGCTGCTGTCGATCCCGTGGGGCGTCAAGGGCAAGGTCAAGCGCGACCTGGACGAAGCCCAGGCGGTTCTGGACGAGGATCACTACGGTCTTGAGAAGGTCAAGGACCGCATCGTCGAGTATCTGGCGGTGCAGAACCGGACCAACACGCTGAAAGGCCCGATCCTGTGCCTGGTCGGCCCGCCCGGCGTCGGCAAGACCTCGCTCGGCCGCTCCATCGCCAAGGCGACGGGGCGCGAGTTCGTGCGCATGAGCCTTGGCGGCGTGCGCGACGAGGCCGAGATCCGCGGTCACCGCCGCACCTATATCGGCTCGATGCCCGGCAAGGTCATCCAGTCCATGCGGAAGGCGAAGAAGACCAACCCGCTCTTCCTGCTGGACGAGATCGACAAGATGGGCGCCGATTTCCGCGGCGATCCGGCATCGGCCTTGCTCGAGGTCCTGGATCCGGAGCAGAACAGCTCGTTCGCCGACCATTACCTGGAGGTCGATTACGACCTGTCCAACGTGATGTTCGTCACCACGGCGAATACGCTGAACATTCCGCCGGCCCTGATGGATCGTATGGAGATCATTCGCCTCGCCGGTTACACCGAGGAGGAGAAGCTCCAGATTTCGCGGCGCCATTTGATCCCCGCCCAGACCAAGGCGCACGGTCTGGAGGAGAATGAGTGGAGCATCACCCGCGATGCGCTGCTTGAGGTGATCCGCCGTTACACCCGCGAGGCGGGCGTGCGTAACCTCGAGCGGGAGCTGGCCAAGCTTGCCCGCAAGACGGTCAAGGAGCTGCTGACCTCCGACGTCAAGTCGATCGAGATCACCAAGGATAATCTCGAGGACTTCCTCGGCGTGCCGAAATACCGCTATGGCGAGGCGGAGCTGGAGGACCAGGTCGGCGTCGTCACCGGTCTGGCTTGGACCGAGGTCGGCGGCGAGATCCTGACCATCGAAGGCGTGATGATGCCGGGCAAGGGCAAGATGACCGTGACCGGCAACCTGCGCGATGTCATGAAGGAATCGATCCAGGCGGCGAACGCTTATGTGCGCAGCCGTTCGGTTCAGTTCGGCATCGAGCCGCCGCTGTTCGAGAGGCGGGACATCCACGTCCACGTGCCCGAGGGCGCAACGCCGAAGGACGGTCCGTCCGCCGGCGTCGCCATGGTCACCGCGATCGTCTCGCTGATGACCGGCATTCCGGTCCGCCGCGATGTCGCCATGACCGGCGAGATTACGCTGCGGGGCAGGGTGCTTCCCATCGGCGGCCTGAAGGAGAAGATGCTGGCGGCGCTTCGTGCCGGCATCAAGACCGTGGTCATTCCGGAGGAGAACACCAAGGATCTCACCGAAATTCCCGATGAGATCAAAAACAAGCTGGAGATCCTCCCGGTCTCGCGCATGGAGGAGGTGATCAAGATTGCCTTCGTCCGCGAGCCCAAACCGATCGAGTGGAGCGAGGACAGCGGTCAGGACGACAGCTCCGTGGTTACGGCGGCGAAGGAGACGACCACCGGCGTCACCGCGCACTGAGCTTTCGACCAGACTCAAATTGTCCAAAATTTGACGCGTTTTTATGGTCCGGCCAACGATGTTGGTCGGACCATTTTTGTTGATTTTACTGGGCTTTTAGGCCAGTCATTACGCTTTAGAGTGTGAATCGGTTACGCTTCCTCACGGCCCCGGGAAGCGCATCGGAACTTAGGGGCCGAACGAAAGGAAAGACCCATGAACAAGGCTGACCTCGTCGCCGAAGTGGCGAAGGATTCGGAGATCTCGAAGGAATCCGCCGAGAAGGCCGTCGACGCCACCTTCAAGACTATCGAGATGGCGCTCAAGAACGGCGATACGGTGCGTATCGTTGGGTTCGGCAACTTCCAGGTCGCCGATCGCAAGGCGTCCACGGGTCGGAATCCCCGTACGGGCGAGACCGTGCAAATCCCGGCATCGCGCGTACCGAAATTCCGCGCCGGCAAGGCTCTTAAAGAAGCCTGCAACAGCTAGTTTCTCGTCGGCGCCCGGCTCGTCCGGGCGCCGCGCCTTTTTCGGGACGCCACGATGCTTCGAGGAGTCCCGGCGCGAGGCCAGACAGTTCTGACGCCCATTTCGGCGTTGCCGATTTTCGGCATACCGGCCTCGCATATTTTATGAAAATTGCTAAAACCCTCGCGGGGACCGGCGCAAATCAGCTTTGCCGCCGTTCCCGCGACTGTTATCCCCAGCAAAAAGGGGCGGTTAGCTCAGTTGGTAGAGCGCCACGTTTACACCGTGGATGTCGGGAGTTCGAGCCTCTCACCGCCCACCACGCTTCGCCCTTTGGGCTATGCGTGGCGCAGCCACGATTAGACCATTAGGCCGAAGCAGTGCCCGGCATAACTTGAGCGAAGCGAAAGTGACGACGGGCAACGCTGGACCATGTGGTACGTCTACATCATCCGAAGCTCCGCTGCTCCCGAACAAGACTATATCGGTGCGACCTCTGACCTTCGCCGCCGATTAGCAGATCACAATGCGGGAAAATCGACCCACACAGCAAAATACATACCGTGGGAACTCATCTGGTATTGCGCGTTTAGCCATAAGCAGCGCGCGCTGGACTTTGAGAAATATCTCAAGTCCCATTCGGGACGCGCATTTACCGCCAAAAGGCTGACCTGAAGAGGTCTCATCCGTCGCCCTTTGGGCTACCCGTTGCGCAGCGCTTCGTCTTTTTGGGGACCTCTCAAGGTGCGGTTTTTCTTAACCGAATCGCACGAGAGTGCAGATATCTCATAAAGCTTCGCTTTGCTGTGTTGACTTGGGGAATCGGACGTCTTACACGCTGAGACCCCGCCGCGCGTTGAGCGCCGAAGCGGGGCGGCATGGGGGTGTAGCTCAGTTGGTTAGAGCGCCGGCCTGTCACGCCGGAGGCCGCGGGTTCGAGTCCCGTCACTCCCGCCACTTTCCCCATTTTTCCATTCCGAAACGCACCACCCGATTTTTCGGGTGAAAGCGCCGTGCAAGCCGCCACCTGCGACGCCCGGAGCCTTGCGCATCGACGCCCGGCTGGGGTAAGCCAGAAGGGTGGACTGACGAATGGCTTTTGCTGTCGGTCCAACCCCGTGCTGGGAGCGGGTTGAGAGATGGGGAGAAGGCAGAGCGTATGAACGAGCTGCTGTTAGAGTATTTGCCGTTGGTGATTTTCATCGGCATCGCCTTCGCAATCAGCGCGGTGCTGCTGATCGTTCCGTTCTTCATCGCCCCGCAGCATCCCGATCCGGAGAAGGTTTCCGCATATGAATGCGGCTTCGACGCCTTCGACGATGCGCGCATGAAATTCGACGTGCGATTCTATCTCGTTTCGCTGCTTTTCATCATCTTCGATCTGGAAGTCGCCTTCCTGTTCCCCTGGGCCGTCGCCTTCGACGATGTCGGCGCCTTCGGCTTCTGGGCGATGATGGTCTTCCTTGGCATCCTCACCATCGGCTTCATATATGAATGGCGGAAGGGAGCCTTGGAATGGGATTGAGCGACGAAGCGATTCTCGATCAGGCACGCAGCTCCGCCCGGCCGCGCAGCGCCAATGAGCTGCTGACGCCGCAGGTCTCCCGATTCGACGAATTCTCCGATCAGCTCGCCGATAAGGGCTTTCTGCTCACCACCGCCGACGATCTCATCAACTGGGCCCGCACCGGCTCGCTGATGTGGATGACCTTCGGTCTCGCCTGCTGCGCGGTGGAGATGATGCAGGCTTCCATGCCCCGCTACGACGTCGAGCGATTCGGTTTCGCGCCCCGCGGCAGCCCCCGGCAATCCGACGTGATGATCGTCGCCGGCACGCTGACCAACAAGATGGCGCCGGCCCTGCGCAAGGTCTACGACCAGATGCCCGAGCCGCGCTACGTCATCTCCATGGGCTCCTGCGCCAATGGCGGCGGCTATTATCACTATTCCTATTCGGTGGTGCGCGGCTGCGACCGCATCGTGCCCGTCGATATCTACGTCCCGGGCTGCCCGCCCACGGCGGAGGCGCTGGTTTACGGCATCCTCCTGCTGCAGAAAAAGATCCGGCGAACCGGAACCATCGAGCGCTAGTCCGACCTATGGCGAAATCACTGGAAGAGCTAGGCGGCTATATCTCAGATAGCCTCGGATCTTCGCTGAGCGGCTTCGCGGTCGCTCATGAAGAGCTCACCTTGGAGGCGGTCCGCGAGGATATCGTCAAGGTGCTGACCTTCCTGCGCGACGACCCGAAATGCCGCTTCGTCTGCTTCATCGATATTTGCGGCGCCGACTATCCGGAGCGCGAGCGCCGCTTCGACGTGGTCTATCATCTGCTCAGCCCGGAGATGAACACGCGCATCCGTATCCGCGTCACCACCGACGAGGAGACCCCGGTGCCGAGCACGGTCAGCGTCTATCCGGCGTCGGACTGGTTCGAGCGCGAGGCTTACGACCTCTACGGCATGCTGTTCTCCGGCCATCCGGATTTGCGCCGTTTGCTCACCGATTACGGCTTCCAGGGCCATCCCTTGCGCAAGGATTTCCCGCTCACCGGCTATGTCGAGGTGCGCTACGACGACGAGGCCAAGAAGGTGGTCTACGAGCCGGTGAAGCTGATGCAGGGCTTCCGCAATTTCGACTTCATGAGCCCGTGGGAAGGCATGGACGACGCCATTCCCGGCGACGAGAAGGCGGGACTTGCCGCCGAGAAGCGGGAGGATTCGTAAATGAAGTCCACCCTCGCGCCAGGCCTCAAGCAGCAATTCGCCTTCGAGGTGCCCGTCACCAAGACCGTGCCGCATCTTTATCCGGAAGCGCCGGAGTTCCAGGCAATGCCGGAAGTCTTCGCCACCGGCTTCATGGTCGGGCTGATGGAATGGACCTGCCTGAAGCTGCTGCAGCCGCATCTGGACGAAGGCGAGGGGAGCCTCGGCACCCATATCGACGTCTCCCACACCTCGGCCACGCCACCCGGGATGACTGTCACCGTCGATGCCGAGTGCCTTGAGGTGCGCGGTCCGCGGGTGAAATTCGCCGTCATCGCCCATGACGGGGTGCACGAGATCGGCAAGGGCCATCACGAGCGATTCGTCGTCTCCTGGGACCGCTTTCAGAAATCCATCGACGCCAAAGCCGCATCGGCCAAGCCGGCCGAGGGGGTGAACGCATGAGCATCGAGACCGAATTCCAGGCCGAGGACGCCGCCGACGAGAAGGCGAATACCGAGGACCGCAAATTCACCATCAATTTCGGTCCCCAGCATCCGGCCGCCCATGGCGTGCTGCGCCTGGTGCTGGAGCTCGACGGCGAGGTGGTGGAGCGCGTCGATCCGCATATCGGCCTCTTGCATCGCGGCACCGAGAAGCTGATCGAATACAAGACCTTCCTCCAGGCGCTGCCCTATTTCGACCGGCTCGACTATGTCGCGCCGATGAATCAGGAGCATGCCTACAGCCTGGCCGTGGAGAAGCTCGTCGGCGTCACCGTGCCGATCCGCGCCCAGCTGATCCGTGTGCTCTATTCGGAGATCGGCCGGCTCCTGTCGCATCTCCTCAACGTCACCACGCAAGCCATGGATGTCGGCGCGCTGACCCCGCCGCTCTGGGGCTTCGAGGAGCGCGAAAAGCTCATGGTGTTCTATGAGCGCGCATCGGGAAGCCGCATGCATGCGGCCTATGTCCGGCCCGGCGGCGTGCATCAGGATCTGCCGCCCAAGCTAGTCGACGATATCTACGCCTTCTGCGATCCCTTCTTGAAGGTGCTGGACGATATCGAAGGGCTCTTGACCGAGAACCGCATCTTCAAGCAGCGCAACGTCGATATCGGCATCGTCGATCTGAAGGATGCCTGGGCCTGGGGCTTCTCCGGCGTCATGGTGCGCGGCTCCGGCGCCGCCTGGGACCTGCGCAAATCCCAGCCTTACGAATGCTATGCCGACATGGATTTCGACATCCCCATCGGCAAGAACGGCGACTGCTACGACCGCTATCTCATCCGCATGGAGGAGATGCGCCAGTCGGTCAAAATCATGAAGCAGGCTTGCGAGCGGCTCTCCACCGAGATCGGTCCGGTGCTGGTGGAGAATCACAAGATGGTGCCGCCGCGCCGGGGCGAGATGAAGACCTCGATGGAAGCCCTGATTCACCACTTCAAGCTGTACACCGAGGGCTATCACGTCCCGAAAGGCGAGGTTTATGCCGCCGTCGAGGCGCCGAAAGGCGAATTCGGCGTCTACCTCGTCGCCGACGACAGCAACAAGCCGTATCGCTGCAAGATCAGGGCGCCGGGATTCGCCCATCTGCAGGCCATGGATTTTCTCTGCAAGGGCCACATGCTGGCCGACGTCTCCGCCATCCTCGGCTCCATCGACATCGTCTTCGGCGAGGTCGATCGGTGAACCGAGGAGAAGCGCGATATTTCGGCCTCTTGATTCAATGGCCCATGCAGGCAAGATTCGAAGTTGAGAGATGAGAATGCTGGGGGAGGGCAAGATGCGGGGAACCGCATCGGTTCGACCCTGTCTGTGGAGAGCTTCATTGTGGGCAACCATCGATTTTCGCTCGGAGGGCGTATCGCCCCTCCGGCGTCTATTGGTGGCCGCGCCCGGTGCAGGCTCGGTGCAGAGTAAGGCGAAGCAAAAGAAGACTGCCCGATGAGCGTCCGGCGCCTAACGACCGACCAACCGGAAGGCTTTGCCTTCAGCCCGGAGAATCTGACCTGGGCCGAGGCGACGCTGAAGAAATACCCCGAAGGCAAGCAGGCCTCTGGCGTGATTCCGCTGCTGTGGCGCGCCCAGGAGCAGATGGGCGGCTGGCTGCCCGAGCCGGCGATCCGCTACGTCGCCGACATGCTGGATATGGCCTATATCCGGGTCTACGAGGTCGCCACCTTCTACACGATGTTCAACCTCGCTCCCGTCGGGAAATACTTCGTGCAGCTTTGCGGCACCACGCCTTGCATGCTGCGCGGCTCCGACGAGCTGAAGAAGACCTGCCGCGAGATCATCGGCGAGCCCGGCCACGTCACCGAGGACGGCATGCTGTCCTGGATTGAGGTGGAGTGCTTAGGCGCCTGCTGCAACGCGCCGATGGTGCAGATCAACAAGGATTATTACGAGGATCTCGACGGCGAGAAGCTCGCCTTTATCCTCACCGAGCTGCGCGAGGGCCGCGAGGTCGTGCCCGGTCCCCAGAACGGCCGGCAATTCTCCGCGCCCCTCAGCGGCCCGAGCAGCCTGACCGATTCTGAGCTTTACGCCGCTTCGATCGAATCCTCGGCGATGGATCCGGCGCTGATGAATGCGAAAGCCGAAAAAGATGGGGAGGAGGGCTGATGCTCGCCGATAAGGACCGCATCTTTAAGAATCTCTACGGCCTGCACGATTGGGGGCTGAAGGGCGCCATGTCCCGAGGCTCCTGGGACGGCACCAAGGAGATCCTGGCGCGCGGCCATGAAGAGGTGATCGAGGAGGTCAAAAGCTCCGGCCTCCGCGGACGCGGCGGCGCCGGCTTCCCGACCGGGCTAAAATGGTCCTTCATGCCGAAGGAGTCCGACGGCCGCCCCAATTACCTGGTCATCAACGCCGACGAATCGGAGCCCGGCACCTGCAAGGACCGGGAGATCATGCGCCACGACCCGCATCTCCTGATTGAAGGGGCGATGATCGCTTCCTTCGCCATGCGGGCGCACACCGCCTACATCTATATCCGTGGCGAGTTCATCCGCGAGCGCGAGCGCCTGCAGGCCGCCATCGACCAGGCCTATGAGGCGAAGCTCATCGGCAAGGGCAACAAAAACGGCTGGGATTTCGATCTCTACCTGGCTCACGGCGCTGGCGCCTATATCTGCGGCGAGGAGACCGCGCTGCTGGAGAGCCTGGAAGGCAAGAAGGGCATGCCGCGGCTGAAGCCGCCATTCCCCGCCAATGTCGGCCTCTATGGCGCACCGACCACCGTCAACAATGTCGAATCCATCGCTGTGGTGCCGGACATCATGCGCCGCGGCGCGACCTGGTTCGCCGCACTCGGCAAGCCCAACAACACCGGCACCAAGCTGTTCTGCATCTCCGGCCATGTGAACGAGCCCTGCAATGTGGAAGAGGAGATGGGTGTTCCCTTGCGCGAGCTGATCGACAAGCATTGCGGCGGCGTGCGCGGCGGCTGGGACAATCTTCTCGCAGTGATTCCGGGCGGCTCCTCGGTGCCGTGCCTGCCGGCCGATCAGTGCAACGATCTCGACATGGATTTCGACACGCTGAAGGAGTTGCAGACGGGCCTCGGCACCGCGGCGGTGATCGTGATGGACAAATCCACCGACATCGTCCGCGCTATTGCCCGCATCTCCTATTTCTACAAGCACGAATCCTGCGGCCAGTGCACGCCCTGCCGCGAGGGCACGGGGTGGATGTGGCGCGTGCTGGAGCGCATGGCCGAAGGCAAGGCCGAGAAGCGCGAGATCGACATGCTGTTCGACGTCTCACGCCAAGTCGAAGGCCACACCATCTGCGCCCTGGGCGATGCCGCCGCCTGGCCGGTGCAAGGGCTGATTCGCCATTTCCGCCACGTCATCGAGGAGCGCATCGATCAATACGCAGCCAAGCCCATTCCGGCCTCGGTGCCGGTGGCGGCGGAGTAGGGCGATGATGATGGCCAGGAACTTTATGACGTCATCCTCGGGCGCGCGCAGCGCGACCCCGGGATCCAGAGCTGCAAACGCCACGCTCTCGACCCTGGATTGCCGGGTCAAGCCCGGCAATGACGACGAAACTGGAAGGCACGCCCATGCCTAAGCTGATCATCAACGGCGCCGAGATCGAGGTCCCCGACGGCATCACCCTGATCCAGGCCTGCGAGATGGCGGGCGTGGAGATCCCGCGCTTTTGCTATCACGAGCGCCTCTCCATCGCCGGCAATTGCCGCATGTGCCTGGTGCAGGTCGAAGGCATGCCGAAGCCGGTGGCCTCCTGCGCCATGGGCGTGAACGATCTGCGACCGGGGCGCGACGGTACCCCGCCGACCATCTACACCGACAACGAGGCGGTGAAGAAAGACCGCGAGGGCGTGCTGGAGTTCCTGCTGGTCAACCATCCGCTGGATTGCCCGATCTGCGATCAGGGCGGCGAATGCGACCTGCAGGATCAGACCATGGCCTACGGCTTCGATGCCGGCCGCTACGCCGACAACAAGCGCGCCGTGGAGGAGAAATATCTCGGGCCTCTGATCCAGACCTATATGACGCGCTGCATCCACTGCACCCGCTGCGTCCGCTTCATGACCGAGGTCGCCGGCGTCGAGGAGCTCGGCGCCATCGGCCGCGGCGAGGATATGGAGATCACCACCTATCTGGAGAAGGGCATGATGTCGGAGCTCTCCGGCAATGTGGTCGATCTCTGCCCGGTGGGCGCGCTGACCTCCAAGCCTTACGCCTTCGTCTCCCGGCCCTGGGAGCTGTCCAAGGTCGAATCCACCGATGTGATGGATGCGGTGGGAAGCGCCATCCGCGTCGATTCCCGCGATCGCGAGGTGCTGCGCATCCTGCCCCGCATCAACGATGCGGTGAACGAGGAGTGGATTTCCGACAAGACCCGCCATGTCTGGGACGGGCTCCGTACCCAGCGCCTGGACCAGCCCTATTTGCGCAAGCGCGGCAAGCTTCAGCCCGCCAGCTGGGACGAGGCCTTCGCCGCCATTGCCAAGAAGCTCGACGGGCTGGACGGCAAGCGTTTTGCCGCCATCGCCGGCGATCTCGCCGCCCTGGAAGAGGTCTATGCCCTGAAAGAGCTGACCGAGGCGCTCGGCTCGCCGCATATGGATTGCCGCCAGGACGGCGCCAAGCTCGACCCCAGCCTCGGCCGGGCCAGCTATCTGTTCAATTCCGCCATTGCCGGGATCGACGAGGCCGACGCCATCCTGCTGGTCGGCACCAATCCGCGCATCGAAGCGCCGATCATCAATGCCCGCATCCGCAAGCGCTATAAGTCCGGCGAAGGCCTGGTCCCCATCGGGGTGATCGGCGAAGAGGCCGATCTCACTTACCCGTATGAGTATCTCGGCGCAGGGCCGGAGACCTTGGGCCAGATCGCCGATGGCAGCCATGATTTCTCGAAAGCTCTGAAGAACGCCAAGAAGCCGCTGATCGTTATCGGCCAGGGCGCTCTGGCGCGGACCGAAGGGGCAGGGGTGCTGGCGCTTGCCGCCAAGGCCGCCGAGAAGATCGGCGCGCTCACCGACGATTGGAACGGCTTCAGCGTGCTGCACACCGCGGCTGCCCGCACCGGCGCCCTGGATCTCGGCTTCGTCCCGGGCAAGGGCGGCAAGGACGTCGGCGGCATCCTCAACGCCGCGGAGAAGGGCGATATCGAGGTGGTCTATCTCCTCGGCGCCGACGAGCTGGAAGTCGACCGCCTGGGCGAGGCCTTCGTCATCTATCAGGGCAGCCATGGCGACCGTGGTGCCCACCGCGCCGACGTGATCCTGCCCGGCGCCGCCTATACCGAGAAGGACGCCCTCTACGTCAACACCGAGGGCCGCCCGCAAGAAGGTATGCGCGCCATCTTCCCGCCCGGCTATGCCCGTGAGGATTGGACCATTATCCGCGCGCTGTCTGGCGTGCTGGGCAAGACCTTGCCCTTCGACAGCCAGAGCCAGCTTCGTGCCGCGATGTTCGCCGCGCATCCCCATCTTGCTATGCTCGGCCAGGTGAGCCCGGCCGGCACCGATGCGCTGCACAGCCTGGCTAAGACCGAAGGCAAGCTGAACAAGGCCCGGTTCCAGTCGCCGATCGCCGATTTCTATCTCACCAACCCCATCGCACGGGCGAGCGCCATCATGGCCAATTTGAGCGCTCTGCATGCGGGCGCCGACCCAGGAGCGACCGGTACCGATGGCTGATTTCTGGCAGCAATACGGCATTCCGTTCGCGCTGATCGTGGTGCAGAGCGTGGCGCTGATCGTCATCCTTCTGGTGATGATCGCCTTCCTGCTCTATGCCGACCGCAAGGTCTGGGCGGCGGTACAGATGCGCCGCGGACCCAACGTGGTCGGCCCGTTCGGCCTGTGGCAGTCCTTCGCCGATCTTCTGAAATTCGTGTTCAAGGAGCCGATCATTCCGGCCGGCTCCAATAAGGGGCTGTTCCTGCTCGCTCCGCTGGTCACCGCAGGGCTGGCGCTCTCCGCCTGGGCCGTGATCCCGGTGAACGAGGGCTGGGCCGTCGCCAATCTCAATGTTGGCATTCTCTTCGTCTTCGCCGTCTCCTCCCTCGAGGTCTACGGCGTGATCATGGCCGGCTGGGCGTCGAACTCGAAATACGCCTTTCTCTCGGCGCTGCGCTCCGCCGCGCAGATGGTGTCCTACGAGGTCTCCATCGGCTTCGTCATCGTCACCGTGCTGCTTTGCGCCGGCAGCCTGAACCTCTCCGACATCGTGCTTTCGCAGCAAAGCCCTTACGGCCTGTTCGGCTGGTATTGGCTGCCGCTCTTGCCGATGTTCGTGATCTTCTTCATCTCGGCCCTGGCCGAAACCAACCGGCCGCCCTTCGACCTCCTGGAGGCCGAATCGGAACTCGTCGCCGGCTTCATGGTGGAATATTCCTCCACCCCGTATCTGCTCTTCATGCTCGGCGAATACGTCGCCATCGTCATGCTTTGCGGCCTCGGCACCGTGCTGTTCCTCGGCGGCTGGCTGGCCCCGTTCCCGGTGGCGCCCTTCACCTGGATTCCCGGCGTGATATGGTTCGTGCTGAAGGTCTGCTTCCTGTTCTTCCTCGTCGCCATGGTGAAGGCGATGGTGCCGCGCTACCGCTACGATCAGCTGATGCGGCTCGGGTGGAAGATCTTCCTGCCGCTTTCTCTGGCAATGGTCGTCATCGTGGCCGCCGTCCTGCAATTCTGGGGGACCGGCTCATGAGCGCCGCCATCCGACAAGGAGCCTGCCTGTGAAGCGCTTGCTGAAAGCCGCCAAGGGCCTGTTGCTGCTGGAGTTCATCTCGGCCTTCTGGCTCGCCATGCGCTATTTCGTGTCGCCGAAGCCGACCCTGAACTATCCGTTCGAGAAGGGGCCGCTTTCCCCGCGCTTCCGCGGCGAGCATGCCTTGCGCCGCTATCCCAATGGCGAGGAGCGCTGCATCGCCTGCAAGCTTTGCGAGGCGATCTGCCCGGCCCAGGCCATCACCATCGAGGCGGGGCCGCGCCGCAATGACGGCACGCGCCGCACCACCCGCTACGATATCGACATGGTGAAATGCATCTATTGCGGCTTCTGCCAGGAAGCCTGCCCGGTCGACGCCATCGTCGAAGGACCGAATTTCGAATTCGCGACCGAAACCCGCGAAGAACTCTACTACGACAAGGCGCGGCTCCTCGCCAATGGCGACCGCTGGGAGCGGGAGATCGCGCAGAACATTGCTTTAGATGCGCCCTACCGGTAAGCCGCATCAATTGGGGGAAGGTTTGTACGCTTCGCAAACACAGACACGCTTGGAGCCGCTGATGAAGAGTCGGCTGGCTGCGTTTGCGCGTCGACGTTTTGAGACCCCCACCCTAACCCTCCCCCTTCTAGGGGGAGGGGATAGCTCCGGGCTATCGGCTCTCTCTCCCTCCCCCTGCAAGGGGGAGGGCCGGGGAGGGGGTCGGATGCAAATACCGGCTTTGGCGCCCAAGGCAGTCCGCACTGCAGACCGACTGATTAAAAGTCGGTTGCTCGGCGGATTGCACTTTGCGATGGCGGACCGCTCATGATCTCGGCGTTGTTCTTCTATCTCTTCGCCGCGGTGCTGATCGGCTCGGCCTTCATGGTCATCACCGTGCGCAATCCCGTGCACGCGGTGCTGTTCCTGATTCTGGCCTTCTTCAACGCCGCCGGGCTGTTCGTGCTGCTCAGCGCCGAGTTCCTCGCCATGATCCTCGTCGTGGTCTATGTCGGCGCGGTGATGGTGCTGTTCCTCTTCGTGGTGATGATGCTCGATGTCGATTTCGCCGAGCTGAAGGCCGGGTTCCTGCGCTATCTGCCCGTCGGCGTCGCCGTCGGCGCCATCATGGCTCTGGAGCTGATCTTCGTCGTCACCGCCTGGATCACCGCGCCGGAAACCATCGCAACCGTGCCGGCGCAAGCAGAAGACGTCACCAACACCCTGGCGCTGGGCCGTATTCTCTATACCGACTACGTCTATCTGTTCGAGGCCGCCTCGCTGATTCTGCTGGTCGCCATGATCGGCGCCATCGTGCTCACATTGCATCACAAGGAAGGCGTGCGCCGGCAGAAGCCGGCCGATCAGGTGGCGCGCGATCCGAAGAAGGCGATCGAAGTGGTCAAAGTCCAATCGGGGAGGGGGCTCTCATGATGCAGGCCACTGATTTGACCCCCACCCTAACCCTCCCCCTTCTAGGGGGAGGGAATTCCGGGCTATCGGCTCTCTCTCCCTCCCCCTGCAAGGGGGAGGGCCGGGGAGGGGGTCGGCTTACCGCATGGGAGGTACTCTCATG
Source organism: Methyloligella sp. GL2 (assembly GCF_013341275.1). GTDB lineage: Bacteria > Pseudomonadota > Alphaproteobacteria > Rhizobiales > Methyloligellaceae > Methyloligella. Next base: position 1,865,049 of record NZ_CP054476.1, on the reverse strand, counting down.
ACCATCGGTCTCTCCCATTATCTGACCGTCGCGGCGATCCTGTTCACCCTCGGCATCGTTGGCATCTTCCTCAATCGGAAGAACATCATCGTCATTCTGATGTCGGTGGAGCTCATTCTGCTTGCGGTGAACATCAACCTGGTCGCCTTCTCGTCCTTCCTGGGCAATCTGATCGGCCAGGTCTTCGCGCTGATCGTGCTCACCGTGGCTGCGGCGGAAGCGGCCATTGGCTTGGCCATCGTCGTCGTCTATTTCCGCAACCGCGGCACCATCGACGTCGCCGACATCCATTCGATGAAAGGCTAGGGGGACAGCTTAGAGATGTACGAGGCGATCCTCTTCCTGCCGCTTGCCGGCGCAATCTTCGCGGGCTTCTTCGGCCGCCTCGTGGGCTACCGCGCCTGCGAGGTCGTAACCACCACCTTTATGATGGTCGCCTGTGCGCTGTCCTGGATCGCCTTCTATTACGTCACCGTGCAGGGCCAGGATGTGCGCATCGAGCTGTTCACCTGGATCCAGTCCGGCGAGCTCACCTCATCCTGGGATATCCGCGTCGACACGCTGACCGCCGTCATGCTGGTGGTGGTCAACACGGTCTCGGCCCTCGTCCACCTCTATTCGGTGGGCTATATGGACCACGACCCCCACAAGCAGCGCTTCTTCGCCTATCTGTCGCTGTTCACCTTCGCCATGCTGACGCTGGTGACCTCCGATAATCTGCTGCAGCTCTTCTTCGGCTGGGAGGGCGTGGGTCTCGCTTCCTATCTGCTGATCGGCTTCTGGTACGAGAAGCCAAGCGCCTGCGCCGCCGCCATCAAGGCCTTCGTGGTCAACCGCGTCGGCGATTTCGGCTTCGCGCTCGGCATCTTCGCCACCTTCACCCTGTTCGGCACCATCCAATACGACCCGATCTTTGCCGCGGCGCCCGACAAGGTCGGCAGCACCATGGAATTCCTCGGCATGCAGGTCGATGCGCTGACGCTGATCTGCCTGCTGCTGTTCATGGGCGCCATGGGCAAGTCGGCCCAGTTCCTGCTGCATACCTGGCTGCCAGACGCCATGGAGGGCCCGACCCCGGTCTCCGCCCTGATCCATGCCGCGACCATGGTCACCGCCGGTGTCTTCATGGTGGCGCGGTTCTCGCCGGTCTTCGAGCACTCGCCCTTCGCGCTGGAGGTCGTCACCTTCATTGGCGCCACCACGGCCTTCTTCGCCGCGACCGTCGCTCTGGTGCAGACCGACATCAAGCGGGTGATCGCCTATTCCACCTGCTCGCAGCTCGGCTACATGTTCACCGCGCTCGGCATCGGCGCGTTCAATGCCGGCGTGTTCCACCTCTTCACCCATGCCTTCTTCAAGGCGCTGCTGTTCCTCGGCGCCGGCGCCGTTATCCACGCCGTGCATGACGAGCAGGATATGCGCCGCATGGGCGGCCTGCGCGCCAAGATGCCGTTCACCTGGGCGATGATGCTGGTCGGCACCCTGGCCCTGACCGGCTTCCCCTTCACCTCCGGCTACGTCTCCAAGGACGCCATCATCGAGGGCGCCTGGCTCGCCCATGGCTCCATGGCCATGTACGGCTATGTCATGACGCTGCTCGCCGCGGCGCTGACCTCGTTCTATTCCTGGCGGCTGATGTTCCTCACCTTCGAGGGCCGCAATCGCGGACCGAAGGACGTCTACGAGCACGCCCACGATGCGCCCATGGTGATGGCGATCCCGCTCGCCGTGCTTGCCATCGGCTCGCTGCTCGCCGGCGCCTATTTCATGCACGACTTCATCGGCATCGACGTGCACAGCTTCTGGCGTAACGCCATCTTCCTGCCCGAGCATACCGGGCATCACGAGGTCTCCTGGCTGGTCTTCCTGTCGCCGAGCATCGTGATGTTCGCAGGGCTCGCTGTCGCCTGGTACTTCTACATGGTGAAGCCGCTGATCCCGTTCGGCCTCTCCAAGCGTTTCCGCGGCGCCTACCAGTTCCTGCTCAACGCCTGGTACTTCGATGCGCTGTATGACCGGATCTTCGTCCGTCCGGCCAAATGGCTCGCCTACAAGCTCTGGAAGGTGGGCGACGGCAAGATCATCGACGGGATCGGGCCGGACGGCGTCTCGGCCCGCGTGATCGACATCACCAACCGCGTGGTGAAGATCCAGACCGGCTATATCTACCACTACGCATTCGTGATGCTGATCGGCGTGGCCATCCTGATTACCTACTTCATGTTCACCGGGGGAGGGCTGCCGCGATGAGCTATAGCTGGCCGATCCTCTCCACCGTCACCTTCCTGCCGATCCTCGGCGCGCTGCTGATCGCGCTGCTGCGCACCGACGATGCCAGCGCCCAGCGCAATGCCCGCTGGATCGCGCTGTGGACCACGGTGATTACCTTCGCCATCTCGCTGCTGATCTGGCGCGATTTCGATCCCACCACCGCCGATTTCCAATTCGTCGAGAAGCGCGAATGGCTCGGTGCCATCACTTTCCATATGGGCGTCGACGGCATCTCCATGCCCTTCGTCGTGCTCACCACCTTCCTGATGCCGCTCTGCATCCTGGCGAGCTGGATCTCGGTGAAGGTGCGGGTGAAGGAATACATGATCGCCTTCCTGGTGCTGGAGACGCTGATGATCGGCGTGTTCTCGGCTCTGGATCTGGTGCTGTTCTACCTGTTCTTCGAAGGCGGGCTGATCCCGATGTTCCTGATCATCGGCATCTGGGGCGGGCCGCGGCGCATCTATGCCAGCTTCAAGTTCTTCCTCTATACGCTGGCCGGCTCACTGCTCATGCTGCTCGCCATCATGGCGATGTATTGGGACGCCGGCACCACCGACATCCCGACTCTGCTGGCGCATGACTTCCCGGCCTCGATGCAAGGCTGGCTCTGGTTCGCCTTCCTCGCCTCCTTCGCGGTGAAGATGCCGATGTGGCCGGTGCATACCTGGCTGCCCGACGCCCATGTCGAGGCGCCGACCGCGGGCTCGGTGATTCTGGCAGGTATTCTCCTGAAGATGGGCGGCTACGGCTTCTTGCGCTTCTCGCTGCCGATGTTCCCGCTGGCAAGCGCCGATTTCGCGCCGCTGATCTATGCCCTCTCGGTGATCGCCATCATCTACACATCGCTGGTGGCCCTGGCCCAGGAGGACATGAAGAAGCTGATCGCCTATTCCTCCGTCGCCCATATGGGCTTCGTCACCATGGGCCTGTTCACCGTCACCATGCAGGGGCTGCAAGGCGGCATCTTCCAGATGCTGTCCCACGGCATCGTCTCCGCCGCGCTGTTCCTCTGCGTCGGCGTGATCTACGACCGCATGCACACCCGCGAGATCGCCGCTTACGGCGGCCTGGTGGCGCGCATGCCGATCTACGCCTTCTGCTTCATGCTGTTCACCATGGCCAATGTCGGCTTGCCCGGCACGTCCGGCTTCATCGGCGAATTTCTCGCCCTGCTGGGCAGCTTCGAGGTCAACACCTGGGTGGCCTTCTTCGCCGCCTTCGGCCTGATCCTCTCGGCCTGCTATGCGCTGTGGCTCTACCGCCGGGTGGTGTTCGGCAAGCTAGAGAAGCCGAGCCTTGCGGCGATCCAGGATATGAACTGGCGCGAGATCGCGATCATGGCGCCGCTGATCCTGCTCACCATCTTCTTCGGCTTCTATCCCAAGCCGATCCTCGATCTCAGCACCGTCTCGGTGACGGCGCTGATGGATCAGTATCATTCCGCGCTGGCGGCGGCCGACCAGGCCCGCTACGCCCTGGTGCCGTAGGAGTTCGCCCCCGTGTCGTCCGCCGATTTTCTCACCATTCTGCCGGAGCTGATCCTGCCCGTCGGCGCGCTGGCGCTGCTGATGGTCGGCGTGCTTGTGCGGCGCGATTCCGGCATGCTGGTGCTGGGTCTGTCGATCGTCGTGCTGGTGATCGCCGGCTTCTATGTGGCCATGGGGCAGGGCACCGAGACCGCCTTCAACGGCGCCTTCATCGCCGATCCCTTCGCCCGCATGATGAAGATCATGACGCTGATCGGCTCCGGCGTGACCCTTTATATGTCGGCCGAGTATTGGCACCGTTCGGGCACGCTGAAATTCGAATTCCCCGTGCTGGTGCTGCTCGCCACCACCGGCATGATGCTGATGATCTCCGCCAATGATCTGATCATCCTCTATGTCGGCTTGGAGCTGCAGAGCCTGGCGCTCTATGTGGTCGCCGCCTTCCAGCGCGATTCGGTGAAATCCAGCGAGGCGGGGCTCAAATATTTCGTCCTCGGCGCGCTGTCCTCCGGCATGCTGCTCTATGGCGCCTCGCTGATCTACGGCTTCACCGGCTCGACCGGCTTCTCCGAGATCGCCACGGCGCTCAGCGGCACCCAAGCGAGCCTCGGCGTCATCTTCGGCCTGGTCTTCCTGCTGACGGGCTTCGCCTTCAAGATTTCCGCTGTGCCCTTCCATATGTGGACGCCGGACGTCTATGAAGGCGCGCCGACCCCGGTGACGGCATTTTTCGCCGCCGCGCCCAAGCTCGCCGCCATGGCGCTGTTCACCCGCACCATCTTCTCCGCCTTTCCGGGCATCGCGCCGGAATGGCAGCAGATCATCGTCTTCCTCGCCATCGCCTCCATGGCGCTCGGCTCCTTCGCCGCTATCGGCCAGACCAATATCAAGCGCCTGATGGCCTATAGCTCCATCGGCCATATGGGCTATGCGCTGGTCGGGCTTGCCGCTGGCACGGAGGAGGGCGTCACCGGCCTCATTGTCTATCTGGCGGTCTATCTGGTGATGACGCTGGGCTCCTTCGCCTTCATCATGGCGATGCGCCGCGACGGCCAGAAGATCGAGCGCATCGACCAGCTCTCCGGCCTCTCCCAGACCAACCCGCTGATGGCCTTCATGTTCGGCGTGCTGTTGTTCTCGCTGGCCGGCATTCCGCCGCTCGCCGGCTTCTTCGCCAAGTTCTACGTCTTCCTCGCCGCCATCAATGCCGGGCTCTATGCGCTCTCGGTCATCGGCGTGCTGCTCTCCGTGGTCGGCGCGTTCTACTATCTGCGTATCGTCAAGATCATGTATTTCGACGATCCGGCCGAGAGCTTCGATCCCATGCCCCGGTCCCTGGCCGCGGTGCTGACGGTAAGCGGGCTGATGATCTTGCTGTTCTTCCTCTATCCGGCCCCGCTGGTCGCCATCGCCGGGGCAAGCGCCCAGTCGCTGTTCTGATGGCCGCAAGCCCGGTCTCCGAACCCAAGCTGCCCCCGGGCTTTCGCCTGCTTCGCCTCGAATCCGTCGATTCCACCAATGCCGAAGCCAAGCGCCGCGCCAAGGCCGGCGAGAAGGGGCCGCTCTGGATCTGGTCCTTGCGCCAATCGGCGGGGCGCGGCCGCCAGGGCAGGGAATGGCAATCCGCCCCCGGCAATCTCTTCGCCAGCCTGCTGCTTACCATCGAAGGGCCGCTCGGGGTGGCAAGCCAGCTCTCGCTGCTGGCCGGCATTGCCGCCTACGACGCCGTCGCCGAGCTGATGGGCGATCCGGGAAAACCCGACGGTCTGGTGCTGAAATGGCCCAACGACGTGATGCTGGAGCATATGAAGCTCGGCGGCATCCTGATCGAGAGCGTCGGCGCGCCGGCCGATAACCGCTCCACCGTGGTGATCGGCACCGGGCTGAACCTGGCCTCCTATCCCGATCATATTCCCCAGCCCGCCACCAGCCTTGCCGCGCAAGGCATCGGCGCCGATCCGGGCCACGCCTTGCAGGCGCTCGCCGCCCATACCGCGCGCTGGCTCTCCCGCTGGGACGAGGGAGCCTCGTTTCAGGCCATCCGCCGCGCCTGGCTGGAGCGGTCTGCGCCGCCCGGCACGCCGCTGCAGGTGAAGCTGCCGCAGGAAACCTTAGAAGGGGTTTTTGCTGGCCTCGATGCGGGCGGTGCCCTACGCCTCAAGACCAAGGACGGAGACGAGCGACGGCTCACCGCCGGCGACGTCTTCTTCCCAAGCGCATAAAAGCGCATTACAACCGGCCGCATTGTCACATTCGCGCCGTTGTGCCACTCCGAACGGCGTTCATTTTCAAGTAAAAGTTCTTCATGGCTTCACGTAAATCCCGCCAAGAGACCGATTTCGTGTTCGCCGCGCTCGGCGGCATCGGCGAGATCGGCATGAACCTTTATCTTTATGGTTTCGGTCCGGAAGAAGACCGCGACTGGCTGATGATCGATCTCGGCATCACCTTTCCGACCGAGGTCGAGCCCGGCGTCGACGTCATCCTTCCCGATGTCGGCTTCCTCGAGGAAGAGCGCCGCAATATCGCCGGGCTGCTGCTCACCCACGCCCATGAGGACCATTACGGCGCCATCGTCGATCTATGGCCGCGCCTGCAGGTGCCGATCTACGCCACGCCTTTCACTGCCGAGATGCTGAAAGCCAAGCTGAAGGAGACCGGCTTCGCCGACGACGTGCCGATCCACGTCATTCCGGTGGGCGGAACGCGCAAGATCGGCCCGTTCGAGATCGAGCTGGTGGCCATGTCCCACTCGATCCCGGAACCGTCCGCGGTGCTGATCCGCTCGCCGCTCGGCAATGCGCTGCATACCGGCGACTGGAAACTGGACGAGACGCCGCTCACCTCGGCAGCGACCGACGAGCCGCGCTTGCGCAATATCGGCGATGCCGGGCTGGATGCGCTGATCTGCGATTCCACCAATGCCATGCGCGAGGGCATCTCGCCCTCGGAGGCCGATGTCGCCCAGCATCTGGCACGGCTGATTCGCGAAGCCCCGCGCCGCGTGGCGGTCACCACTTTTGCCTCCAACGTCGCCCGCATCATCTCCGTCGCCAAGGCGACGCGCGATGCCGGCCGCGTGCTGGTGGTGGCGGGCCGTGCCATGTACCGCGTGATCGAGGCGGCGCAGGAGACCGGCTATCTGGACAAGGATTTCCGCTTCGTGCCGGATACGGAATTCTCCTCCCTGCCGCCCTCCAAGATCGTGGCGCTGTGCACCGGCAGCCAAGGCGAGCCCCGCGCCGCCATGGCGCGCATCGCGCAAGAATCCCATCCCAATATCAGCCTGGATGCCGGCGACCACGTGATCTTCTCTTCTCGCACCATTCCCGGCAATGAGCGGGCGGTCTCCCGGGTGCAGAACAGCCTGTCGGACCGGGCCATCGAGGTGATCACCGACCAGGATCACTTGGTGCACGTCTCCGGCCATCCGCGCCGCGGCGAGCTGAAACAGCTCTATAGCTGGGTGAAGCCGAAGCTCTCCATCCCGATGCACGGCGAGGGGCGCCATCTGGAGGCCCATGCCGAATTCGCCGAGGAGATGGGCGTGCCCCAGGTCTTGCGCATCCGCAATGGCGACCTGGTGCGCCTGGCCCCCGGCGAGCCGCGCATCATCGACGAGCTTCCCTGCGGCCGGCTCTATCGCGACGGCAGCGTCGTCGTCTCCGAGGAGGGGAGCCATGTCCGCGACCGCCGCAAGCTGAGCTTCGTCGGCACCGTGGCGCTTTCCGTGGTTCTCTCCGACAAGGGCACGCTGGTGGCCGAGCCGGAGGCCGCAGTGATCGGCCTTGCCGAGGAGACCGCAGAAGGCGAACCCGTCGAGGATCTGGTGATCGATGCCGCCATCGGCGCGCTGGAAAGCATCCCGCGGCCCAGGCGCAAAGACGCCAAGATGGTGGCCGATGCGCTCCGCCGGGCGATCCGCGCCGCGGTCAACCAGAAGCTCGGCAAGAAGCCGGTCTGCTCGGTGCTGGTGACGCGGCTCTGAGAACTTCAGGCGAATACCTCCTCGTCATTGCCGGGCTTGACCCGGCAATCCAGAGCCAAGCGCCCCAGGGCTGACGCACTGGATGCCCGGGTCAAGCCCGGGCATGACGTAAGAGGAAAATCGCGAACGCACGGCCCCTAGCGAAAGCCGCAGAACCCCAGTACAACTGGCCGCAATATCGGGGCCATCCCCGCCAAAAGCTCATTTGTGAAGGAGTATCTCTCCCCATGATCGGACGCTTGAATCACGTCGCCATCGCCGTACCGGATCTGAAAGCCGCCGCGGATCTCTACCGCAACACCCTGAACGCCAAGGTGTCGGAGGAGGTGGATCAGCCCGAGCATGGCGTGACCACCGTCTTTATCGAGCTTCCCAATACCAAGATCGAGCTGCTCGGCGTGTTCGGCGACAAATCCCCGATCGCAAGCTTCCTGGAGCGCAATCCCGGCGGCGGCATCCACCACATTTGCTACGAGGTGGACGACATCGTCGCCGCCCGCGACAAGCTGGTTGCCGACGGCGTCCGGGTGCTGGGCGAGGGCGAGCCGAAGATCGGCGCCCACGGCAAGCCGGTGCTGTTCCTGCATCCGAAGGATTTCGCCGGAACCCTGGTCGAGTTGGAACAGGCGTAAGAGCAATGACCCTCGCCTTCGGCATCGCAATCTATTTTGTGATTTGGTGGATCGTGCTGTTCGCCATGCTGCCCTTCGGCGTGAAGCCGCAAGGCGAGGAGGGCGAGATCCCGCCGGGCACCACGGCCAGCGCACCGACCAATCCGCGCTTCCTGCCCAAGATCATCGCCACCACGGTGGTCGCGACCATCGTCTTCGGCGCCGTCTATTTCTTCGTCTTCAGCGGCCGCTTCAGCCTCGACGATATCCCGTTCCTGCCGCGCTACGAGACCGTCCGCTAGGCGCGAATCCCGCCAAGCCGGCAGGCCCGAATCCGGACAAAAAAAAGAGCAAGGCCGGCGCGCCTCGCTCCTTTTGAAGTTGTTTTTTAGGCTCCGATTTCCCGGTCCTTGGCCATGCCGTGCCCGCGTATGAGCACAAAGGAAAGGTGGACCGAAAAGGCTGCGTCTATGTCGTTGGTGCGCGCCTAGAGCTCTTTCCTCCCAAGACTTGGACCGGGTCCAATCTCAACGCGGTGACACGAGATCGTTCTCAGTCCCGTCTTCCAACACGTTGTGAAAGGACACTATCCCAGCCGCGCCAAAATGTCACCAAGGATTGTGACCGGACGCCGCATCTTTTTGGATTTTCGCATCATTCTGCTTATCGCTTGTGCAATTTCGACGGCTGCTCGCGAGTCCTTCGCCTAACATTGCACCGTTTCGCTAAAGTGATGTATGAGCGCCCCATTCTTCGACAAACCGAAATTGAACTATTCGCGGCGCGGCGCGGCGGGTACAACAGCGACCGACACGCCGCATTTTGATTCAGACGGGCCCTCATGCGTCTAAGCCAATATTTCCTTCCCATCCTGCGCGACGACCCCAAAGAAGCCGAGATCGTCTCGCATCGGCTGATGCTGCGCGCAGGTATGCTCCGCCAATCCAGCGCCGGCATCTATTCCTGGCTGCCGCTCGGCTACAAGGTGCTGAACAAGATCGAAACGATCGTCCGCGAGGAGCAGAATAGGGCAGGCGCCCTGGAGCTCTTGATGCCGACCATTCAGCCGGCCGAGCTCTGGCGCGAGAGCAAGCGCTACGAGGCCTACGGCAAGGAGATGCTGCGCATCACCGACCGCCACGAGCGCGACATGCTCTACGGCCCGACAAACGAGGAAATGATCACCGAGATCTTCCGCGCCGGCGTCAAATCCTACAAGGAGCTGCCGCGCATCCTCTATCACATCCAGTGGAAGTTCCGCGACGAGGTCCGGCCCCGATTCGGCGTCATGCGCGGCCGCGAATTCCTGATGAAGGATTCCTATTCCTTCGACCTCACCAAGGACGACTCGGTGAAGTCCTACAACAAGATGTTCGTCTCCTATTTGCGCACCTTCGCGCGCATGGGGCTGCAGGCGGTGCCGATGCGTGCCGAGACCGGCCCGATCGGCGGCGATCTCTCCCACGAGTTCATCATTCTCGCCGAGACCGGCGAATCGGCGGTGTTCTGCCACAAGGATCTGGTGGAGATGACGGCCCCGCCGAGGGACGTCGATTATTCCGGCGATCTCACCCCTTATGTGCGTCAGCGGACCGAGCTCTACGCCGCCACCGAGGATGTGCACGAGCCGGAGCGCTTCGAAAAAGAAGTGCCCGAAGACAAGCGCCTGTCGGCGCGCGGCATCGAGGTCGGTCAGGTCTTTTATTTCGGCACCAAATATTCGGAGCCGATGAATGCCAAGGTGCAGGGCCCCAACGGCGAGCTGGTGCCGGTCGAGATGGGATCCTACGGCATCGGCGTCTCCCGCCTTGTCGGTGCCATCATCGAGGCCCATCACGACGATGCGGGCATCGTCTGGCCGCAGGCCGTGGCACCGTTCGATGCCGGGCTGATCAATCTGAAATCTGGCGACAGCGCCACCGATTCTGCCTGCGAGCAGATCTACGAGAGACTGACCCATGCCGGGCTCGACATCCTCTATGACGATCGCGACGACCGGGCAGGGGCCAAATTCACCACCATGGATTTGATCGGGCTGCCCTGGCAGATCATCGTCGGGCCGAAGGGACTGGCCGCCGGCGAGATCGAGGTAAAGAATCGCGCCACCGGCCAGAAGAGCAATCTCAGTCTCGATGCCGCCTGCCAGCTCGTGGCGGGCGCCGTCGCGGAGGCCAAGGAGGACGCATGAGCGTATCCGGCAGCGATGCCCCCACAAGCCGCGGGGCCTTTGCGCCCTATGAATGGCTTGTGGCCTTGCGCTACCTGAAGCCGCGGCGGAAGGAGGGCTTCATCTCCGTCATCGCCGGCTTCTCGTTTCTCGGCATCGTGCTCGGCGTCGCCACGCTGATCATCGTCATGGCGGTGATGAACGGCTTCCGCCAGGAGCTGTTCGACAAGATGCTCGGCCTCAACGGCCATGTCGTGGTGCACAGCCTCGGCGACGATTTCACCAACTACGCCGAAGTCACCAAGAATATCGCCGCCGTGCCCGGCGTGCGCTATGCGCTGCCGCTGATTGAAGGCCAGGTGATGATCTCCACGCCCTCAACCGCCACCGGCGCTCTGGTGCGCGGCCTCAGCGAGAAGGATCTGAAGGAGCTGAAATCGGTCTCCGGCAATATCCGCTTCGGCACGCTGAACGGTTTCGACAAGGGCGACGGCGTGGCCATCGGCACCCGGCTGGCCAGCAGCCTCAATGTGAAGGTCGGCGATCAGGTCAGCCTGCTTACCCCGCGCGGCGCCTCAACCGCGCTCGGCACCGCGCCGCGGGTGAAGCGCTATCCCGTCAAGGCGATCTTCGAGCTTGGCATGTCCGAATACGATTCCTCGATCGTATTCATGCCGCTGAAGGAGGCGCAGCTCTACTTCAACAAGCCCGACAGCGTGACGGTGCTGGAAGTGGTGCTGCATTCCCCCGACGAGGTCGGCGAGCTCGGCCCTAAGATCCTCGATGCCGGCGGCCCCACCATCTATATCAGCGACTGGCGGCAGCGGAACGCCACCTTCTTCAACGCGCTGCAGGTGGAGCGGAACGTGATGTTCCTGATCCTCACCCTGATCGTGCTGGTCGCCGCGCTGAACATCATCTCCGGCATGATCATGCTGGTGAAGGATAAGGGCTCGGACATTGCGATCTTACGCACCATGGGCGCCTCGCGCGCCGCGGTGATGCGCATCTTCTTCATCACCGGCGCCAGTATCGGCGTCGTCGGCACGCTGGCGGGGCTGATCCTCGGCGTGCTGGTCTGCGTCAATATCGAATCCTTGCGCGAGTTCATCGCCTGGGCGACCAATACCGAGCTGTTCTCGCCGGAGCTTTATTATCTGTCGCAGATGCCGGCGGATATGGATCCGGGCGAGACCGTCTCCGTGGTCATCATGGCGCTGTCGCTCTCCGTGCTCGCCACTCTGTATCCATCCTGGAAAGCGTCCCGGCTCGATCCGGTCGAAGCGCTTCGTTACGGCTAGGTTTCCCTTGAGTTCGTCATCCGAAACACCCGCCCTCAAGCTGGAAGGGCTGACCCACAGCTTCAAGCAGGGCCCGCGCGCGCTCACCGTGCTGGATGGCGTGAACGCGGAAATTTATCCGGGAGAGACCGTCGCGCTGCTCGGCCCCTCCGGCGCCGGCAAATCCACTCTGCTGCATATCGCCGGGCTCCTGGAGCAGCCGGGCGACGGCAAGGTGATCATCGGCGGCACCGATTGCGGACGCCTAAACGATCAGGAGCGCACCCGCATGCGCCGCCGGGAGATCGGCTTCGTCTATCAGTTCCATCATCTGCTGCCGGAGTTTTCCGCGCTGGAGAATGTGATCATCCCACAGATGATCCTCGGCCGCTCCCGCAGCGAGTCCGCGACGCGGGCGCAGACGCTGCTGGAGACCTTCGGCCTCGCGGAGCGGGCGGAGCACCGTCCGGCAGAGCTTTCCGGCGGCGAGCAGCAGCGCGTAGCCATCGCCCGCGCCGTCGCCAATACGCCGAAATTGCTGCTGGCCGACGAGCCGACCGGCAATCTCGACCCGCCGACCGGCGAACGCGTCTTCGAAGAGCTGTTGCTTCTGGTGCGCGAGACCGGCGTCGCGGCGCTGATCGCCACCCATAACCTCGACCTCGCAGCTCGCATGGACCGCGTGCTGCGAGTCGTCGACGGTCAGCTGATCGAAGAAACCGTGATCTCAGCCGAGATCGTCTCGGAATAGCCCGTAGAGGCTCCCGCTTAGGAGAGGGGTCAGCGCTTAGGAGGCTTCGGCGCGGCTGGACGCTGCCAGCGGGTAGGGATCCTGGCCGTAGATCCAGGCCGTGCGAATCTCGCTCTCCGGCTCCTGCACCAGGACTTCTGCTGCCTCGCCTTTGCTGCCGACGCTATAGGCTGCATCGACCGCCGCCTGCACCGCCGCTTCCTGCTGGCGGAACGGTCCGTAACGCCCGCCATTCACGGTGACATGCCAAGCATTGTCGCTGAACACGATGAAAAATTGGGTGGTCCGGGACACGCGCAACTCCATTTCCATCTTAAGGTAGCAGTCTAAATCCCCATTCAACCGTGCCATTTCGCAACCTTAGCCGCCCTATGGTTGCAGTTAAAGTATAACTTCAATCTAACAGTTTGATGTAAGAACAGAGTGCGAACATCGCAGTTTCAGTGGATACTCTCTGGATAACCGGTCGAGCGCAGCACTCTATCGCTTCACCGCTCCCTTAGAATCTGGGAGGGCTAAAGAGCGCCGTTCGCTCGAATTCTCACAGTGGAATTAACAGTTTACATGCCTGACTCTGGCCAGCCGACCTTCATCCATCTTCGCACCCATTCGGCCTATTCGCTGCTGGAAGGGGCGTTGAAGATCGGCAAGCTGAAGGATCTGGCCCTCGGCGATGCGCAGCCGGCCCTGGCACTCACCGACACCAACAACCTGTTCGGCGCGCTGGAATTCTCCAGCGTCATCGCCGATGCCGGCATCCAACCCATCATCGGATCCAGCCTCGCCGTCAGCCTCGAGACAGCGGCGGAAGAGGGACCCGGCGGCGAGATCGAAGCGCCGGAGCCTTCCGGCCGCATCGCGCTGCTGGCCAAGGACGAGACTGGCTATGCCAATCTCATGCGGCTTTCCAGCACCGCCTATCAGACGGCAGCAGACACCGGCACGGTTGTCGTCGGCATCGACCAGCTCTCCGCCTGCACCGAAGGGCTGATCGCCCTGACCGGCGGCCCCGAGGGGCCCATCGACAGCGCTATCGCCGAGGGCAACCTGGACACGGCCGAGGAACGGCTGCGCCTGCTGCACCGGCTCTACGGCGACCGGCTTTATGTCGAGATCCAGCGCCACGGCACCCAGAAGGAAAGGGCGGTCGAGCCGGAACTCCTGAAGCTCGCCTATGGGCTGGAGCTTCCCATCGTCGCCACCAACGAATCCTATTTCGCCAGCCAAGACGATTTCGAGGCCCATGACGCGCTGCTCTGCATCGCGCAAGGAAGCTATATCGCCGTCGACGAACGGCGGCGGGTCACCCCGGAGCATTACTTCAAGACGCAAAGTCAAATGGCGGCGTTATTCGCCGATCTGCCCGAGGCCATCGCCAATACGGTGGAGATCGCCAAGCGCTGCGCCTACCGCCCGGTGAAGCAGGCGCCGATGCTGCCGAGCTTCGTCGCCGATGCCGCATCCCCCGAAGCGCAGGCCGAGGCCGAGGCGCAGACCTTGCGCGAGCGCTCCAAGGCCGGCCTGGCCAAACGCCTGGAGGCGCAAGGCCTCGCCCCCGGCCATACCGAGCAGGACTATGCCGAGCGGCTGGAGTTCGAGCTCGACGTCATCATCCGGATGAAATATCCGGGCTACTTCCTGATCGTTGCCGACTTCATCCAATGGGCCAAGGCCCATGGCATTCCGGTCGGTCCGGGCCGCGGCTCCGGCGCCGGCTCTCTGGTCGCCTGGGTGCTGACCATCACCGATCTCGATCCCATCCGCTTCGGCCTGATCTTCGAGCGCTTCCTCAATCCGGACCGCGTGTCGATGCCGGACTTCGATATCGACTTCTGCCAGGACCGGCGCGACGAGGTGATCGCCTATGTGCGCGATCATTACGGTGCCGACCGCGTCGCTCAGATCATCACCTTCGGTAAGCTGCAGGCCCGCGCCGTGTTGCGTGATGTCGGCCGCGTGCTGCAGATGCCCTACGGCCAGGTCGACAAGCTCTGCAAGCTGGTGCCCAACAATCCGGCCAATCCGGTGACCCTGGCCGAGGCCATCGAAGGCGAGCCGCTGCTGCAGGAAGCCCGCGATTCCGAAGAGATCGTCGCCAAGCTGCTGGATATCGGCCAGCGCCTGGAAGGGCTCTACCGCCACGCCTCTACCCATGCCGCGGGCGTGGTGATCGCCGACCGGCCGCTGATCGATCTGGTGCCGCTCTACCGCGACCCGCGCGCCCAGCTTCCCGCCACCCAGTTCAACATGAAATGGGTGGAGAATGCCGGGCTGGTGAAGTTCGACTTTCTCGGGCTGAAGACCCTCACCGTCATCCAGCAGGCGGTGAACTTCATCCGCGAGAAGGGGGAGGAGATCGACATGCTCCATGTCCCCCTCGACGACAAGAACACCTTCGAGATGCTGGCCCATGGCGAGACCGTCGGCGTGTTCCAGGTGGAAAGTCTCGGCATGCGCCGCGCCCTGGTCGACATGGTGCCGGACCGCTTCGAAGACCTGATCGCCCTGGTCGCGCTCTACCGTCCGGGTCCGATGGCCAATATCCCGGTCTATTGCGCCCGCAAGCTCGGCCAGGAGAGCATCCAATATCTGCATCCCAAGCTGGAGCCGATCCTGGCCCCGACTTACGGCGTCATCACCTATCAGGAGCAGGTGCAGCAGATCGCCCGCGACATGGCCGGCTTCACCCTGGCGGAGGCCGATCTCCTCCGCCGCGCCATGGGTAAGAAGATCAAGTCGGAGATGGACAAGCAGCGCGGCCGCTTCATGAAGGGCGCCGAGGAGCGGGGCATCCAGAAGATCACCGCCCAGGAGATCTTCGACGCCTGCGCCAAGTTCGCCGAATACGGCTTCAACAAATCCCACTCCGCGCCATACGCCTTCCTGACCTATCAAACCGCCTATCTGAAGGCGAACTACCCGGTCGAGTTCCTCGCCGCCTCGATGACGCTGGATATGGGGAACACGGAGAAGCTGGCCGGCTTCGTGCAGGAGGCCCACCGCCTCGGCATCGAGATTCTGCCCCCTTCGGTGAACCACTCCGACGTTCCGTTCATACCGGGAGAGGACACCATCCGCTATTCCCTGGCGGCGCTGCGCAATGTCGGCAAATCGGCGGTGGAGCATATTGCGGCCGAACGGCAGGCGAAGGGGCCGTTCAAGGACATTTCCGACTTCGCCCGCCGCATCAATCCGCGCCACGTCAATAAGCGCGCACTGGAGATGCTGTGCGCCGCAGGCGCTCTGGACTGCCTGGATATCGACCGGGCGCTAGCGTTCGAAAATATCGACCGCATCCTCGCCATCGGCAATCAAAGCCAGCAGGATGCCAATGACGGCCAGAACAATCTCTTCGGCGGCGATAACAGCCCGCCGCCGCCCGTGCCGTTGCGCAAAGTAACGCCCTGGCTTCCCACCGACCGGCTGGCACGGGAGTTCGACGCCGTCGGCGTGTTCCTCACCGGCCATCCTCTCGACGACTATCAGGAAATTCTCGATGCCATCGGCGCAGAGAGCTGGTCCTCTCTTGCCGCCAAGGCCAAATCCCAGAAGGTGGTCGGCAAGGTGGCGGGCTCCGTGGTCTCCAAACGCGAGCGCAAGAGCCGCGCCGGCAATGCCTTCGCCTTCGTCGGCGCCTCAGACCGCACCGGCCAGTTCGAAGCGGTGATCTTCTCCGAAGCGCTGAACGAAGCCCGCCCGATGCTGGAGACCGGCAATGTGGTGCTGTTCGATCTGGAGGCGGAGATGGACGGCGACACCGTCAAGGCCCGCATCCTCGGCGTCTCCTCGCTGGAGAAAGCCGCCGCCCGTGTGCCGACCGGCTTGCGTCTCGTGCTGGACAGCCACGCCGCTATGAAGGCCATCGCCGAGACTCTCGCCAAGAACGGAAACGGCAATGGCCGGGGGCCGCTTCGCCTCCTGGTCCGCCTCGACGATATGGACCGCGAGGTGGAACTGACCCTGCCGCAGGGCATCAGCGCCACGCCGAAACAGCGCGGCGCCCTGTCGGTGATCGAAGGGGTGCGCCAGATCCAGTCGCTCTGAGCGGCGGATTGCGCCGAAAGCCGGCCCCGAGGGGCACGGTTTTCTGCCCCGCATGTCTTGTCTTTTCTGCCCTGCATGTCTTGCCAACGAAATAATCGCTGCCTATAACCCGCTTCATCTCACACGCGGGGAGATGCGTTGCGGGTCCACGACAACGGGCCAGCTCTCGCTCCGGTGGCCGGATAGCTCCGAAACGCTCGGATTTAGCCGGTTTCACAAGCCCCGCGGAGGAAGAACCGGAAAAAAGGAGACGCAGGCCCATGGCACTGCCCGACGTTACCATGCGTCAGCTTTTGGAAGCTGGCGTGCATTTCGGCCACCAGACGCATCGCTGGAACCCGAAAATGGCCCCCTATATCTACGGGGACCGCAACAACATCCACATTATGGACCTCACCCAGACGGTCCCGCTGCTGCATCAGGCGCTCGTTCAGATCTCCGATGTGGTGGCCAGCGGCGGCCGCGTGCTCTTCGTGGGCACCAAGCGCCAGGCTTCCGAGGCCATCGCCGAAGCCGCCCGCTCCTGCGCCCAGTACTACATCAATCACCGCTGGCTCGGTGGCACGCTGACCAACTGGCGCACCATCTCGCACTCCATCAAGCGTCTGAAATCGCTCGAGGAACTGCTTGGCGGCGACACGCACGGCCTGACCAAGAAGGAGCTGCTGCAGCTCACCCGCGAGCGCGACAAGCTTGAGCGGGCGCTGGGCGGCATCAAGGATATGGGTGCTCCGCCGGACATGATGTTCGTGATCGACACCAACAAGGAAAGCATCGCCATTGCGGAAGCCCGCAAGCTGAACATGCCGGTGGTGGCGATCGTCGATTCCAATTGCGATCCCGACGGCATCACCTATCCGATCCCGGGCAACGACGATGCCGGCCGCGCCATCACGCTGTATTGCGATCTGGTGGCCCGTGCCGCGCTTGACGGTATCGAGCGTGCTCAGGGCTCGATCGGCGTCGATATCGGCGAATCCGAAGAGCCCATCGCCGAGCCGGCCCTCGAGACCGAGGAAGTCGTGGTCGAGGAAACGGTGACCGCCGAAGCGGAAGTCCCCGCCGAAGCCGCTCCGGCCGAGGCTGAGGAGAAGGCGCCGGCCAAGACGGCTGCCAAATCCGCCAAGAAGCCGGCCACCAAGAAATCTCCTGCCAAGACCAAGGCGGCCGCCAAGGACGAGTCCGGCGACGCCGAAGGCAGCGAAACCGAAAAGGCCGAGTAACTCGGCTCCCATTCGCGGCCCCGAGCAACGCGCCCGGGGCCGCCAACATCTATTTAGAGGCTAAGGAATGGCGACGATTACCGCGAGCATGGTGAAGGACCTGCGCGAAAAGACCGGTGCAGGCATGATGGACTGCAAGGCGGCCCTCAACGAGGCCGGCGGCGACATCGAGGCGGCAACCGATTGGCTCCGCACCAAGGGGCTGGCCCAGGCCGCCAAGAAGGCTGGCCGCGTGGCTGCGGACGGGCTCGTGGGCCTTTCCGCCAAGGATGGCGAGGCCGCTCTGGTCGAGGTCAATTCCGAGACCGACTTCGTCGCCCGCAACGACACCTTCAAGGAGCTGGTCTCCAAGATCGCCGAAGCCGCGCTCGGCGCGAAGGGTGATCTGGACGCGCTGGAAAAGGCTGCCTATCCGGGCGGTTCCAGCTCCGTCGCCGAGACCCTGAAAGAGATGGTCGGCTCCATCGGCGAGAACATGCAGCTCCGCCGTACCGCCTATCTTTCGGTCGATAACGGCACCGTGGCCAACTACATCCACAATGCCATGAGCGACGGGCTCGGCAAGATCGGTGTCATCGTTGCCCTGGAATCCACCGGCGACAAGGACGCCCTTGCCAATCTCGGCCGCCAGATCGCTATGCATATCGCCGCCGCCAATCCGCAGGCCGTCGAGACCGCAGATCTCGATCCGGCGCTGGTCGAGCGCGAGCGCGCCGTGCTGGTCGAGCAGGCCAAGGAATCCGGCAAGCCGGACAACGTCATCGAGAAGATGGTCGAAGGGCGCCTGCGCAAGTTCTACGAAGAGGTCGTGCTTCTGTCCCAGGCCTTCGTCATGGACACCGACCTGTCCGTCGGCAAGGCCGTCACCGAGGCAGAAAAGACCGTCGGCGCGCCGATCAAGGTCACCGGCTTCTACCGCTTTGCCCTCGGCGAGGGGATCGAGCAGGGCGACGGCGAGGAGTGAAGTTGCAGCCGCCGTCTCCGGCTTTTAGAAACATGCGGTGTATTGGCCGATTCTCCCGCATTTCGCGGGAGGATCACCGCTGGCGCTAAGCCGCCGGCGCGCATCGCTGGAGTCGGAACCTTATGGCCGCAAAACAGGCAGCTCTGAACTACCGGCGCGTCCTTCTCAAACTTTCCGGTGAAGCCCTGATGGGCGACCGCCAGGGCGGTATCGACGTCGCCACCTTGGACCGCATCGCCACCGACGTTGCCGAGGCCGTCGATCTCGGCGCCGAGATCTGTCTCGTCGTCGGCGGCGGCAATATCTATCGCGGCCTCGCCGGGGCGGCCCAGGGCATGGACCGGGTCAGCGGCGACTATATGGGCATGCTGGCGACGGTGCTGAACGGGCTGGCGCTCGGCAGCGCCATCGAGGCCCGCGGCCACGCCGCAAGGGTGATGTCGGCGATCCCGATGCCGACGGTCTGCGAACCGTTCATCCGCCCCGTCGCCTTGCAGCATCTCGAGAAGGGCCGCATCGTCATTCTTGCCGGCGGCACCGGCAATCCGTTTTTCACCACCGATACGGCGGCCGCCTTGCGCGCAGCGGAGATGAACTGCAATGCGCTTTTGAAGGCAACCCAGGTCGACGGCGTCTATAGTGCCGACCCGAAGAAAGTGCCCGATGCCACCCGCTTCGACGCCTTGAGCTTCCATGAGGTGCTGGAGAAGGACCTGCGCATCATGGACGGGGCTGCAATCGCCCTTGCCCGGGACAACGAGATTCCGATAGTTGTTTTTTCCTTGAAGCAGAAAGGCGGGATCGCCGCCGTTTTGCAGGATAAGGGGGCCTTCACCACCATTGGCGGCGAGGGCCGGTAACGGTTCCGGCACCCGGCCGGGCGGCTTTTGCGGATTCCGCAAGCCATCGCGGCCGGGATAAGACGGTTGAACGATATAAAAGGTGCGCATCCGGTCTCCGGCCGCACCGGGATGAGAAGCGCGGGGAGAGCGTGTGATGGCCGATTTCGACCTAAATGACATCGAGAAGCGGATGCGCGGCGCGCTGAGCGTGCTGAAGCACGAATTCGCCGGGCTACGCACCGGCCGCGCCAGCGCCAGCATGCTCGACCCGATCACCGTCAACGCCTATGGCAGCTCCATGCCGCTGAGCCAGGTCGGCTCGGTGAACGTGCCGGAGCCGCGCATGCTCACCATCCAGGTCTGGGACAAAACCCTGGTCTCGGCGGTGGAGAAGGCGATCCGCGAATCCGATCTCGGCCTCAATCCAGTGATAGAAGGCGAGCTTCTGCGGCTTCCGATCCCGGAGCTGAACGAGGAGCGCCGCCAGGACCTGGCCAAGGTCGCCCATAAATATGCCGAACAAGCCCGCGTTGCTGTGCGCAATGTGCGCCGCGATGGCATGGAACATTTGAAGCGCATGGAAAAAGATGGCGAAATGGGCAAAGACGAGCACCACGGTTTCTCAACCAAGGTGCAGGATTTGACCGATACGGTCATCAAAGAGATCGACGAATCCTTGGCCTCCAAGGAAGCCGAAATCATGCAGGTCTAGACTGCCTGCGGCCTGTCCGGGCCGCTGATCGAACTGCAACGAGGAGCACGACGTGACCCTTGCGATGGATAAGCCCTCGCTCGCCGACGGAGACGGAGCCGTACCGTTCCATGTTGCAATCATCATGGACGGCAACGGCCGCTGGGCCGCCGAGCGCGGTTTGCCGCGCACCGAAGGGCACCGCCGCGGTGTCGACACGGTGCGCAAGACCGTGCAGGCCGCTCTCGAGCTCGGACTGACCCATCTCACCCTGTTCAGCTTCTCCTCGGAGAACTGGTCGCGGCCGCCAAGCGAGATCCGCGATCTGTTCGGCCTGTTGCGCATGTTCATCCGCCGCGATCTGGCCGATCTGCACAAGCATGGCATCAAGCTGAAGATGATCGGCGCGCGCGAGGGGCTCGATCCCGACGTGCTGCATATGATCGACGATGCCGTCGCCCTGACCCAGAACAACACCGCGCTGACCTTGACCATCGCGCTCAATTACGGCGCGCGTGACGAGATTGCCCGCGCCGCCCAGCGTCTGGCCGAAGACGCCGCCGCCGGCAGGATCGAGCCGGACGCCGTCACGCAAGACGCGTTTGCCGGATATCTCGACACGGCCGGTCTGCCCGATCCGGACCTCCTGATCCGCACCAGCGGCGAGCAGCGCCTCAGCAATTTCCTGCTCTGGCAGCTCGCCTATAGCGAATTCGTCTTCGTCGACGCCTATTGGCCCGATTTCTCCAGGGAGCTGTTTGAGGGCGCACTCGCCGAATACCAGCAGCGAAACCGGCGTTTCGGCGGCGTTTCGGCGAGATCCACCGCGTGAGCGACCCGAACGGCGCCAAGTCAGACCCGGCCAAGCCAGATCTCGCCAAGGCGAACCTGCCCACCGAGAATAAAAGCTCTAGGGAACTCGCAACCCGGGCCTTTTCCGCCGTGGTCATGGCCGCCGGCGCCATCGCCGCGGTGCTTGTCGGCGTCTGGGCCTTCGCGCTGCTGATCATCGCCGGCTCTCTCATCGTCAATTGGGAGTGGTCGCGCCTGGTGCGGGGCGAGGGGGCCGACCGCCTCGCCGTCATTCATGCCGCCACCATTCTCGCCGTGGTGGTGTTCATGGCGGTGGACCGCCCGGCGGAAGCGGCGCTCGTGCTCGCCGTCGCCCTCGGCGTCACCCTGATTATCGGCCGCGGCAAGCCGGCCCTCATATGGTCCACCGGCTGGCTGGTCTATTTCAGCGCCGCCGCCGCGGCCTTCATCTGGCTGCGCACCGGCGAAGCCTACGGCATCACATCCTTGCTCTTCTTGTTCGCCATTGCCTGGACCGCCGACACATGCGCCTATGCCGGCGGCAAGCTGATCGGCGGACCGAAGCTCGCCCCAAAGATCTCGCCCAACAAGACCTGGGCCGGGTTTCTCTGCGGCGTCAGTCTGCCGGCCCTTGTCGGCATCGCTTTCGCGCTCGGTCTTGACACCTCATGGGTGTGCCTTGCCCTGATCGCCATGGTGCTGGCGCTCGCCTGTCAGCTCGGCGATCTCACCGAAAGCGGCGTGAAGCGCCTTTTTGGTGCCAAAGACACCGGCAAGCTTATTCCCGGCCATGGCGGGCTGCTCGACCGGATCGACGGTCTGATGCTCGCCGGCATCGTTGCGGCGCTGATCGCATTGCGAAACATCCCTCATCCGGGGCAGGGGCTTCTGCTATGGTAGCCTCACCCGAATTCGAGATTTGATATGAGCGTCCTGCGCCAACACATTGAGCCGATTCCGGTATCTTCCGCGCCCGCCGCGCCGAAGAGCGTCACGGTTCTGGGCGCGACCGGCTCCATCGGCGAGAATACGCTGGACCTGGTCGGCCGCGATCCGGAAGCCTATCGGGTCGTCGCGCTGACCGCCGGCAGCAAGGTGGCGCGGCTTGCCGAGCTGGCCATTCTGCATAAGGCTGAGCTGGCGGTGATCGCCGACGAAACCCGCTATGCGGAGCTGAAGGACCGTCTTGCCGGCACCGGCATCGAGGCTGCCGCCGGGCGCGCGGCCGTGATCGAGGCGGCCGGCCGCCCCGCCGACTGGACCATGGCCGCCATCGTCGGCGTCGCCGGGCTGGAGCCGACGTTGGCCGCCGTGGCGCAAGGTAACGCCGTCGCCGTGGCCAACAAGGAATGCCTGGTCTCGGCCGGCAGCCTGTTCATGGCCGAGGTGGCCCGTCACGGCGCAACGCTGATTCCCGTCGATTCGGAGCATGCCGCCGCCGCCCAGCTGATGACCGCCGAGACGCCGGCACCAGGACGCAGCTTCAATCTGGCCGAGGAAAAGGGCATCGAGCGGCTTTGCCTGACCGCTTCCGGCGGCCCGTTCCGCGATTTGAGCCGCGATGAGATGGCCAAGGTCACGCCGGAGCGGGCGATCAAGCATCCGACCTGGTCCATGGGGCGGAAAGTCAGCCTCGATTCGGCGACGCTGATGAACAAGGCGCTGGAGATGCTCGAGGCCCACCATCTGTTCGGCCTCGCACCCAATCGCATCGACGCCCTGATTCACCCGCAATCGGTGGTGCATTGCCTGGTCTATTACCGCGACGGCGCGGTGCTGGCCCAGATGAGCCCGCCGGATATGCGCACCCCCATCGCCTATAGCCTGGCCTGGCCGGAGCGCATGCCGGTTCCCATGGCGCCGCTGGATCTGGCCAAGCTCGGCACGCTGAGTTTCGAATCGCCCGACGAAGCCCGGTTTCCGGCCCTGCGTCTGGCCCGCGAAGCGCTGGCCGCGGGCGGCAATGCCGGCACCGTGCTCAATGCCGCCAATGAGGTGGCAGGCGAAGCCTTTCTCGCCGGCGAAATCGGCTTTCTGGCGATTGCCGAGGTGGTCGAATCGGCCTTGACCGAGCAGGGCAGCGGCGGCGGGACGCCGGCCATGCGCCTCGAAGACGTCACAGCAATCGACCGGGCGGCGCGGGCAAGCGCTCAAAGCGCAATCAAGAGGTTTGCATCGCGCGCCTCCGCCGTTTAAGAAAATCAAAACCTTAAGGGATACCCATGGACATTCTCACCAGCCTTCTCGGCTATGGCGGCTCCTTCCTGTCTTACCTGCTGCCGTTCCTCCTGGTTTTGACCATCGTCGTTTTCTTCCACGAGCTGGGCCATTTCCTGGTCGCCCGCTGGTGCGGCGTCGATGTCCGGGTATTCTCGATCGGCTTCGGCCCGGAAATCTGCGGGTTCACCGATAAGCACGATACGCGCTGGCGGCTCTCCTGGATCCCGCTTGGCGGCTACGTGAAATTCATCGACGACGAGAACGCCGCGAGCGCCCAAGCGCAAGGCGGCGAAGCCTTCGAAAACCTCTCCGAAGCGGAGAAAAAGCGCAGTTTTCAGGGCAAAACCCTAGCTCAGCGCGCCGCCATCGTGGCTGCCGGTCCGATCGCCAATTTCATCCTCGCCATCGCCATCTTCACGGTGATGTTCAGCGTCTTCGGCCAGCAGGTCACCGCACCTCAGGTGGATGTGGTGCGGCCCGACAGTGCCGCCGAGCGCGCCGGCTTCCAGCCCGGCGACATGGTCGTGGAAGTCGACGGCAGCAAGATCGACAGTTTCCGCGAGCTGCAGCAGATCGTCGGCATGAACGCCGGAAATGCCCTGCAATTCGTGGTCGACCGCAATGGCGATCTGGTCAATCTCACCGCCACGCCGGAGCTGAAAGAGATCGAAGACCGCTTCGGCAATAAGATTCCCATGGGAATCTTGGGAATCGAGCGAAAAGCCGGGGCAGGTGAGGTTTCCCTGCAACGGCAAGACCCAATTAGCGCCCTCGGTTCGGCGGTTAACCAATGTTATCTGGTTGTTAGCCGCTCCTTGGGTTATATTTTCGAGGTGGTGACGGGCAAGGCGAAGCCCGATCAACTCGGGGGGCCTATTCGTATTGCGCAAGTCTCTGGCCAAGCTGCGAGTCTCGGAATTCTTGCGGTCATCAATCTCGCAGCTATCATCTCGGTCAGTATTGGCCTCATCAACCTGTTCCCAATTCCAATGTTGGATGGGGGACATCTTCTGTTCTACGCGATCGAGGCAATCAGGGGGCGGCCGTTGAGCGAAAGAAGCCAGGAAGTGGGTTTCCGCATTGGCCTCGCACTGGTTCTTATGCTAATGATTTTCGCTACTTGGAATGATCTGATTCACATTAGCTTTTCATAGTCGTCGTATGACGCATTGCGGTGTAGCCAGGCAGTAGACGAACCCAGCGCACCGCGGGGGACTGTCAACAAATTACGGCCATAAAGAGTGGCCAGCTTCGATCTCGAGTACTGCGTCAACGGGGATCGGCGTGAGGGGGACAACACCAGAAATGGTGCGCTGTAGCTTGTTAAAAGGACTGGTCTTCGCCGTCCTGACGATTGTTAGCGCAATTCCGCTTTCCGTCGGGATCAGCCTCGTTGTCGGCGACGAGGCTCAGGCACAAACCATCACCTCCATTCAGGTCCAGGGCAATCGGCGCGTCGAAGCGGCGACCGTTCGTGCCTACCTGACCTTTTCTGTCGGCGACACCTACGACCCCGCCGAAGTCGATGAATCCCTGAAAACCTTGTTCTCCACCGGCCTGTTCAAGGATGTCCGCATCCGCGGCAATGCCGGGGTGGTGACCATCTACGTGGTCGAGAACCCGATCGTGAATCGGGTGACCTTCGAGGGCAATAAGGAGATCAAGGACGACGCGCTCATGGCCGAAGTGTCATTGAAGCCGCGGACCGTCTTCACTCAGGCGCGGGTTCAGGCTGACGTTCAACGCATTCGAACGCTCTATGAGCGGCAGGGCATGTATTCGGTGTCGATCAATCCGGTCGTCACCAACGTCGCCAATAACCGGATCGACGTCACCTATCAGATCGGCGAGGGCGAAACCACGAAGGTGCGCGCCATCCACTTCGTCGGCAATAATTCCTACAGCGACTCCCAGCTCCGCTATGTGATCTCCACCACGCGGACCAACTGGCTGAGCTTCCTGAAAAACACCAATATCTACGATCCCGACCGCCTGAACCTCGATAAGGAGCTGCTGCGTCAGTTCTATCTGAAGGAAGGCTATGTCGACGTTCAGGTCGTCTCCGCCATCGCCGAGGTCGATCCCAATAAGGACGGCTTCGTCATCACCTTCACCATCGATGAGGGTGCGCGCTACCGGATCGGCGCAGTGGATATCGAATCCCATCTGCCTGCGGTGAACGTCGAAGCCTTGCGCGGCGACATCAAAACCCGCACCGGCAAATGGTATGACGCCTCCAAGGTGGAGCGGACCGTCGAGGCGCTGACGGTGGACGTCTCGCAGCAGGGCTATGCGTTCAGCCAGGTCAAGCCGCGGCTGGAGCGCGATCCCACCAATCAGATCGTCAACATCACCTATCTCCTGGAGCAGGGGCCGCGGGTCTATATCGAGCGTATCGACATCGTCGGCAATTACCGCACCCACGATTCCGTCATCCGCCGCGAGTTCCGCCTGTCGGAAGGCGATGCCTATAACCGCCTCCTGGTGGAAGCGGCGCGCGGACGCCTGCGCAAGCTCGGCTTCTTCAAGAGCGTCGACATCGATACCAGCCCCGGCAGCGCGCCCGACCGCGTGGTGCTGACTGTGCGCGTCGAAGAGCAGCCCACCGGCGAGCTCTCCTTCGGTGTCGGCTACTCCACCAGCGAAGGCATCATCGGCGATATCGCGATCTCCGAACGCAACTTCATGGGCCGCGGCCAGTATGTCCGCTTGGGCGTGTCCGGCAGTATGGAGCGCTCGCAGGTCGACTTCAGCTTTACCGAGCCGCACTTCCTGGGCCGCAATCTGGCGGCAGGCTTCGACCTGTTCCACAAGGATGTCGATTACTCCGACGTCGCTTCGTTCTCGCAGAAAAACTCCGGCGGCACGCTGCGCCTCGGCTTCCCGGTGGCGGAGGATACCCGCCTCGGCCTGCGCTACTCCTACGAGCATGAAGAGATCTACGACGTTACCAATAATGCGTCGCCTGTGATCAAGGCCTCCGAAGGCACCGCCGACGTCTCCAGCATCGGCTATACGCTGGCCTACGACACCCGGAACCTTCCGCAGTCTCCGACCCAGGGTATTTTCGTCTCCTTCAGCCAGGATATGGCGGGTCTCGGCGGCACGGTGAACTACATCCGGACCGTGGGTGACGCCCGCGGCTACTACCCGCTGACCAAGAAGATCACCCTGGCCGGCCGCCTGCAGGGTGGTGTGATCGAGGGCTGGGGCGATACCCATTGCGGCGACAGCCTCTCGACCTCCGATCCGGGCTGTCTGCGCCTGACCGACCTGTTCTTCAAGGGCGGCGAGACCATCCGCGGCTTCGAGCGCGCTGGTATCGGCCCACGTGACTTGGGCTCGTCCAACCACGACGCACTTGGCGGCAAGGTCTACTATGCGGCCACCGCGGAGGTGCGCTTCCCGATGCCGCTGATCCCCGAGAATCTCGGCATGCAGGGCGCCTTCTTCGTCGATGCCGGCTCGCTCTATGACGCCAGCTCTCTTGCGAAGAACGTCGCGGTGGATATTGCCGACGGCAACGATCTTCGCGCCTCGGCCGGCTTCAGTGTGATCTGGGCCTCGCCGCTCGGGCCATTGCGGGCTGATATCGCCCAGGCCTTCCTGAAGACCGACTACGACGAGACAGAGGTCTTCCGCTTCGGCGCCTCGACCAACTTCTAGGTCAAGCCGGCGTTACTCATAAGGGCTGCCCCGTCCGGGGCAGCTTGCCCTCGGCATCCAGTCGGTGGATAACGAACCATGCAACATCCCGGCTTTTTCCATCGCGCGGGTCCGTTTGCCGTCGGCGAGCTTGCCGAACGGCTCGGAGCCGAACTCGCCGAAGGCGCCGATCCCAGCACCGAAATCTCCGACATCAAGCCGTTGGAAGAGGCCGGGCAGGGCGATCTAGCCTTCCTCGACAATCGCAAATATCTGCCGATGTTCGAGGCCACCAAGGCGGCCGCCTGTCTGGTCAATCCGCGCTTTGCGGAGAAGGCGCCGAGCGGCGTCGCCTGTCTTATCACCAAGGATCCCTATCGCGCTTTCGCCAAGGCGCTCGAGATCTTCTATCCGGACTCCATGCGGCCCAAGACGGCGCCGTCGAGCGGCGAAGCCGGCGGTTTCGTCGATCCCACCGCAACGCTGGAAGACGGCGTGATCGTCGAGCCCGGCGCGGTCGTCGGACCGGAAGCCAATATCGGGGCCGGCACCCGCATCGCCGCAGGTGCGGTGATCGGCTATCGCGTCCATGTCGGCCGGGACAGCTATATCGGCCCGAACGCCGTTCTGACCCATGCGCTGGTCGGAAACCGCGTGGTGATTCATTCGGGCGTCGCCATCGGCCAGGATGGTTTCGGCTTCGCTATGAGCCCCGCAGGACACGCAAAAGTCCCGCAAATCGGCCGTGTTGTGATCCAGGATGACGTTGAAATCGGTGCAAATACCACCATCGACCGGGGCGCTCTAAAGGATACTGTCATCGGCGAGGGGACAAAAATTGATAATCTGGTCCAAATCGGGCACAACGTCGCGATCGGAAGGCATTGCATTATCGTCGCCCAAACCGGTATCTCAGGCAGCGCTGAGCTGGGAGACTTCGTCGCCCTCGGCGGCAAGGTCGGTGTCGAAGGCCATGTGAAGGTCGGAACCGGCGCTCAGATCGCCGCCACCAGTGTGGTTCGGGGCGATGTGCCGCCCGGCGTCCGCTGGGGCGGCGTGCCGGCAAAACCGGTTCGGATCTGGTTCCGCGAGGTGACGATTTTGCGCCAGCTCGCCGAAGGAAAATTGAAGGTTGAGGAAGACAAGGGAAGCGGCGAAGCCGGCTAGTCCTTGATTTTTTCGTTATAGGAGTGAGGCCGCATGGAAAAGAGCGGTGTTAAGGAGGAGCTCGGGACGGCGGATATCGTCGAGATCATGAGGCTCCTGCCGCATCGTTATCCCTTTCTTCTGGTCGATCGCATCGTCGATATGGACGGCGATCGGTCCGCGACCGGCATTAAGAACGTGACCGCCAATGAGCCTTATTTCCAAGGCCATTTCCCTGAGCGGCCGGTGATGCCTGGCGTGTTGTTGATCGAGGGTATGGCGCAAACCGCAGGCGCCTTGTGCATGCGCTTTGTCGACGACATCACGCAGCCGCCGATCGTCTATCTGATGGCGGTCGACCGGGCGCGGTTCCGTCGTCCGGTGGTGCCTGGCGATACCGTCTATTATCGCGTCAAGAAGGTGCGCAATCGCGGCAAGGTCTGGCGCTTCCGCGCCGAAGCCGTCGTCGATGGGGCAGTGGTCGCCGAAGGCGAAGTCAGCGCCGTTATCGTCGAAGAATCCGAAATTCCGGAATAGGCATGGCTCAAATCCATGCGACGGCCGTAATCGAGCCCGGCGCGAAAATCGGGGCGGATGTCGAAATCGGCCCGTTCTGCGTTGTCGGTCCCGAAGTGGAGCTGGACGATCGCGTCCGGCTGCATTCCCATGTCGTGGTCGAAGGCAAGACGGCAATCGGCGCCGGCTGCGAGATCTATCCGTTCTCGTCCATCGGCCATAGCCCACAGGATCAGAAATACCGCGGCGAGACCAGCCGGCTGACCATCGGCGAAGACACGGTGATCCGCGAGCACGTCACCATCAATCCGGGCACCGAAGGCGGCGGGCTTCTGACCTCGGTCGGCTCCCATTGCCTGATCATGGTGGGCGCCCATATCGCCCATGACTGCCGCATCGGCGATCACGTCATCCTGGTCAACAACGCGACCCTCGCCGGCCATGTGACGGTGGAAGACCACGTCATCGTCGGCGGGCTTTCCGCCATCCACCAATTCGTCCGTATCGGTGCCGGCGCCTTCATCGGCGGCATGAGCGGCGTGGAGCGCGATGTGATCCCCTTCGGCATGGCCATCGGCAACCGCGCCGTGCTCGGCGGGCTGAACCTGGTCGGGCTGAAGCGCCGCAAGCTGCCGCGCGAGCAGATCCATGGCCTGCGCCAGGCCTATCGTGCGCTGTTCGCCGAAGAGGGCACCTTGATGGAGCGTTGCGAGACCGTGGAGGCCGAATTCGCCGACAATCCGCTTGTCGCTCAGGTCATCGCCTTCATCCGCTCCAACTCCGACCGATCCTTCTGCGTGCCGGCCCATGGCGCTACGCAAGACCAGGACTGAGGACGGCGCGCAGGCGCCGGACGGCGACAGCCCCCTTGCCATTATTGCCGGCGGCGGCCCGCTGCCTTGCGTGCTGGCCGACATCACCCTCGGCCGCGGCCGCCCGGTGCATATCATTGGCCTGGTAGGCGAGGCGGACGAGGCGATAACCCGCTATCCCCATAGCTGGATGAAATGGGGCGAGATCGGCAAGCTGTTCTCGATCTTGGAAAAGAACGGCTGCCGCGACCTGGTGATGATCGGCAAGGTCACACGCCCCGATGTGAAGAATCTGAGCGTCGATTTCGGTGCTCTGAAAAGCCTGCCGTTCCTAATCACCCTCGGCACTGGCGGCGACGACAAGATCCTCTCCAGCATCGTCAACTTCTTCGAGGAGAAGGGCTTCCGCGTGCTCGGCGTCGGTCAGGTCGCGCCGGAGCTTCTGGCGGGCGAGGGGATTCTCGGCAAGAAGACACCCAGCAGCGACGACCGCGAGGATATTGCCGTCGGCTTCCGCGTGCTGGAGACCCTGGGCGCTCTCGATATCGGCCAGGCCGCGGTGATCGTGAATGCCCATGTGCTGGCGGTCGAAGCCGCCGAAGGCACCGACGCCATGCTGTCCCGCTGCGCCGATCTGCGCAAGAACCGCTATCGCTTCCGCCGCAAACGCCTCGGCGTGCTGGTCAAGGCGCCGAAGCCCGGCCAGGAGGAGCGCATCGATCTGCCCACCATCGGACCGCGCACGATAGAGCGGGCGGCGGAAGCCGGACTCTCCGGCATCGCCATCGGCGCCGGCCGCGTGCTGATCGTCGACCGGGAGGCCACCATCGCCGCCGCCAACAAGCACGGCCTGTTTCTCATTGCCGAGGCGCCCAGCGATGGCTGACACGGCTCGCCCCTTGCGCCTCTATCTCGTCGCCGGCGAGCATTCCGGCGATGCCCTCGGCGCAAGGCTGATCGCGGCCTTACGTGAAGAGGCGGGCGTGCCGCTAGAGCTGGCCGGTGTCGGCGGCGAGCTGATGCAGGCCGAAGGCTGCCCCAGCCTGTTTCCCTTGAGCGATATCGCGGTGATGGGCCCCATCGCCATTCTGCGCCAGCTTCCATTCCTGCTCCGGCGCATCAACGAGACGGCGCGCGATGCGCTTTCCTTCGATCCAGACATCCTGATCATTCTCGACAGCCCGGAATTCACCCATCAGGTGGCCAAGCGCGTGCGCAAGAAAGCACCGCAGATTCCGATTATCGATTACGTCTCGCCCAGCGTCTGGGCCTGGCGGCCGGGCAGGGCGAAGAAGATGCGCCGCTATGTCGATCACATCCTCGCCATCCTACCCTTCGAGCCGGAGGCGCATCGCCGCCTCGGCGGGCCGGCTTGCACCTATGTCGGCCATCCGCTGGCCGAGCGCATCGAATGGCTTAAGCAGCTCGACGGCGCGCCGCTGCGCGAGCAGCTCGGCATTCCCGAAGGCGTCAAGGTGCTGACCGTGCTGCCCGGCAGCCGCGGCAGCGAGGTGGAGCGGCTGATGCAGCCCTTCGGCGAAGCGCTGGCGCTGATCAAGGAGAAGATCCCCGATCTCGCCGTGGTGCTCCCCACCATGCAAAGCGTGAAGGAGAGGGTGCTGGCCGCCACGAAAGACTGGCCCATCGCGCCCCATATCGTCGAAGGCAGCGACGCCAAGTTCCAGAGCTTCAAGCTGGGCGATGCGGCGCTGGCCGCCTCCGGCACCGTCACTCTGGAGCTGGCGCTGGCCCGCATCCCCATGGTGGTCGCCTATAAGGTCGACCCGCTCGCCGCCTATATCCGCTATTTCATGACCGTGGATATGGTGGCCTTGCCCAATCTGATCCTCGGCCGCAAGGCCTTCCCGGAGCTGCTGCAGATGTACTGCACCCCGGAAGCGCTCGCCGAGGCGCTGCTGCCGCTGCTGCAAGGCGGGCCGGAACGGGACGCCCAGCTCAAAAGCCTCGATGAGGTGATTGCCAAAGTGGCCAAGGAACACCGGGCGCCGGCGCTGGAAGCCACCAAGGTGGTGCTGGACTATCGCGATACCCGCGCTGCCGCGGAAGCGGCGGCCAAAGCCGCCGGCTAGCCTCGCGCCCTTCGGCGCGCTCTCACTTATGCACGCTCCGGTTTAGCCCCGTTCTGACTTACACGCGTTCCGAAATCGGCACGTAAGAGCGCTGCTTGGCGCCGGTATAGAGCTGGCGCGGCCGGCCGATGCGCTGGTAGGGATCCTCGATCATCTCCTTCCACTGGGCGATCCAGCCCACGGTACGCGCAATCGCAAACAGCACCGTGAACATCTCGGTCGGGAAACCCAGCGCCCGCAGCGTGATGCCGGAATAGAAGTCGATATTCGGATACAGCTTCTTCTCGATGAAGTAGTCGTCGTTGAGCGCGATATGCTCCAGCTCCAGCGCGACCTTCAGGGTCGGGTCGTCGCCATGGCCGACCGCCTCGAGCACCTCGTGGCAGGTCTTCTGCATGATCTTCGCCCGCGGATCGTAATTCTTATAGACCCGGTGACCGAAGCCCATCAGCCGGAACGGATCGTTCTTATCCTTGGCCCGGGCGATGAATTCCGGGATGCGCTCCACCGTGCCGATCTGCTGCAGCATAGTGAGCGCCGCCTCGTTGGCGCCGCCATGGGCCGGGCCCCACAGACAGGCGATGCCGGCCGAGATGCAGGCGAACGGGTTGGCGCCCGACGAGCCGGCCAGCCGCACCGTGGAGGTGGAGGCGTTCTGCTCGTGATCGGCATGCAGGATGAAGATGCGGTCCATGGCCCGCGACAGCACCGGATCGACTTTGTAGGGCTCGCACGGCACCGCGAAGCACATGTTCAGGAAGTTCGCCGAGTAATCCAGGTGGTTCTGCGGATACACGAAAGGCTGGCCGATGGAATATTTATGCGCCATCGCCGCGATGGTCGGCATCTTGGCGATCATCCGGATCGAGGCCATCTCCCGCTGCTCCGGATCCCGGATATCGGTGGAGTCGTGATAGAAGGCCGAGAGCGCCCCGACCACGCCCACCATCACCGCCATCGGGTGCGCATCGCGCCGAAACCCTTTGTAGAACTGGCTCATCTGCTCGTGAACCATGGTGTGGTAGGCGATGCGGGTAGAAAAATCGTCGAACTGATCCTGGGTCGGCAGCTCGCCATTCAGCAGCAGATAGGCGCTCTCCAGGAACTTGCCGGTCTCGGCCAGCTCGTCGATCGGATAGCCGCGATACAGCAGCACACCTTCGTCGCCGTCGATGAAGGTGATCTTCGATTCGCAGCTCGCGGTGGAGGTGAAGCCCGGATCGAAGGTGAAGTGATTGGTCTTGGAATAGAGCGACGTGATGTCGATCACGTCCGGTCCCAGAGTGCCTTTGCGGATTGGCAGCTGACACTGCTCGCCATCGGCCGTCAGGGCCGCTTCCGATACCGGCGGGGCCGCATAGGTCTCTGCAACACTCATCTTTCGCCTCCCTGGGGATTTTCCCCGACCCGGGCTCAATCGGTCGTCACCGCCAAGCCCTCAACTCATCGATATTAGAACGGCGCGTAGGAACATATATTGCACCGCAAGAATTTACCGCAGTATTTTACTGCATTGCAGCAAAGACGCACGCCCAAACTCTAGGCAAACTGGCGCTATTCGGTTTGGTCCAAAATCCGGGCCAGCGATTCCGTTTTACCGAGCACATCCAGCACATCGAAAATACCGGGAGAGGTGGTCCGCCCGGTCAGCGCGGCGCGCAAAGGCTGCGCCACTTTGCCGAGCTTGCGGTCGGTCCGTTCCGCGAAGCCGCGAACCGCGTCCTCCAGCGTCTCCGGCGTCCATGTCTCGATGTTCTCCAGATCGGGGAGCAGGGCACCCAAGGTCTCCCGTCCCGCATCGTCCAGCAGTTTAGCCGCCTTCTCGTCCAAAGCCAAAGGCCGCACGGCGAACAGGAAGCCGGCACTATCGATCAATTCGATCAGGGTCTTAGCCCGTTCCTTCAGCCCCGGCATGGCGCGCAGGAGCTTGTCGCGGCCGCCCTCGCGCAAAGCTGCCAAAACCGGCTCGCTATCGGCCAGAAGCGGCAGCAGCGCCTCGATCTGTGTCACCAGCGTCTCGTCGTCCGTCTCGCGGATATAATGGCCGTTGAGATTTTCCAGCTTGGCGAAATCGAACCGCGCCGCCGAGCGTCCGATACCGGAAAGCTCGAACCATTCGATCATCTGTTCGGGGGAGATGATCTCGTCATCGCCATGGCTCCAGCCGAGCCGGACCAGATAGTTGCGCAGCGCCGCCGGCAGATAGCCCATCTCGCGATAGGCCTCCACGCCGAGCGCGCCGTGGCGCTTGGAAAGCTTGGCCCCGTCCGGCCCGTGGATCAGCGGCACATGGGCGAAGACCGGCGTTTCCCAGCCCATCGCCTTATAGAGCTGGGTCTGGCGCGCCGCGTTGGTGAGATGGTCGTCGCCGCGGATCACATGGGTGATCCCCATATCGTGATCGTCGACCACCACCGAGAGCATATAGGTCGGCGAGCCGTCGCTGCGCAGCAGAATCAGGTCGTCGAGATCCTTATTGGCGAAGGTCACCTTGCCCTGCACCTGATCGTCGATCACCGTCTCGCCATCCTCCGGCGCCTTGAAGCGGATCACCGGCGGCACGCCTTCTGGCGCTTCATGGGCCGGCCGGTCCCGCCAAGTCCCGTCATAACCGGGGGCGCGGCCCTCGGCGCGGGCCTTCTCGCGCATCGCCTGCAGCTCCTCGGCGGAGGCATAGCAGCGATAGGCCTTACCCTCTTCGAGCAGCCGCTCGGCCACCTCGCGGTGCCGCTCGGCGCGGGAGAGCTGATAGACTTCCTCGCCATCCCAATCGAGCTCCAGCCAGCGCAGCCCGTCCAGAATCGCCAGGATCGCGCCTTCGGTGGAGCGGACCTGATCGGTATCCTCGATCCGCAGCAGCATCTTGCCGCCATTGGCGCGGGCATAGAGCCAGTTGAACAAAGCGGTGCGCGCGCCGCCGATATGCAGATAGCCGGTCGGCGAAGGCGCAAAGCGCGTGATGACCTGATCGCTCATGGAATGGATTCAGCCTAAGATGACAGATGGGGGTAGGGCCGGGGGCCGATGGAGGCGTATTTAGCATAGGGCGCCTGCCGGGGTAAGGGCAGGAAAGGGCGTTGCGGCCGCCCAGCTGAGGGGCGCGATGACCACTCGCGGGCTGGAACAGGAAACGGCGTTTTCGCCGGGGCATCGAAGCTTCGGCCTGGCCGGTTTTCGCCGCCTGGTGGGGACCCTGGAAGCCGAAGCCGCACGCCTGTTTCTTTGGCTTCCGGTGGTCTTCGGCGCTGGGATTCTCACCTATTTCTCGCTTTCGCAAGAACCGGGGATCTGGCTCGCCTCTCTTCTCACACTACTTGGCGCAAGTCTCCTGATCGCGCTTCGCAGGGCTCCGCTCGGCGCTGCAATCGGCATCGCGCTGCTCGGCTTCGCCCTCGGATTTGCCACCGCCAAACTGCGCACCGAGCTGGTGCGCGCGCCGGTCTTGGAGCGCGAACTCGCCTTCGTCGCCGTCACCGGCTGGATCGAGGGAATCGAACAGCGGCCGAATGGCAGAAGCCGGCTGACCGTGCGGCTCGTCTCGCTGGACCGGCTGCCGCAAGACGAAACGCCCTACCGCATCACCGCAACCACGGGAAGGGAGGCGGCAAGCGGCTTCGCCACCGGCGAGGCGGTGCGTTTTCGCGCTACGCTGATGCCGCCGCCGGCACCGGCAAGGCCCGGCGGCTTCGACTTTTCCCGTAAAGCCTGGTTCGAGCGCATCGGCGGCACCGGCTATGCTGTCAGCCGGGTAGAGAAGATCGCGCTTCAAACGCCGCTGCCCCTCACCATTCGCCTCTGGGCGGCCATCGACCGGGTGCGAAATGCGATCAATGCCAGGATCGCAGCCGCACTGCCGGGAGAGGAGGGTGGTCTTGCCATCGCACTGATCACCGGCGACCGCGGCGGTGTGCCGGACGAGGTGCAGCAAGCCATGCGCGACTCCGGCCTCGCCCATATTCTGGCGATCTCCGGCCTGCATATGATGCTGATGGCCGGCACCGTGTTCTGGGCCGCCCGGGCGCTGCTTGCCACGATCCCGTCTCTGGCCTTGCGCTTTCCCATCCGCAAATGGGCCGCCGGTAGCGCGCTCATCGCCGCGCTTGCCTATCTCGCGATTTCCGGCGCGGCGGTCCCGACCGTGCGCGCCTGGATCATGATGAGCATCGTGCTGCTTGCGGTGCTGCTGGACCGGCCGGCCATCACCATGCGCAACGTCGCCTTGGCCGCGCTGGCTATCCTGGCGGTGGCACCGGAATCGATTTTCCAGCCAAGCTTCCAGATGTCCTTTGCCGCGGTGGTCGCCCTGGTGGCGATCTATGAGACCCTATCCGCCCGGCGGGCCGCCAAGGCTGGAACCGATCTCCCTGATGTCAGCCCGCTCTGGCGGCATTTCCGCTTTGCCACGCTGCTGATCGCCGGCGCGGCGCTCACCACCATTGTCGCAGGCCTTGCCACATCGCCGTTTGCCGCCTTCCACTTTCACCGCATCGCCTATTACGGCCTCGCCGCCAATCTCCTGGCGACGCCGCTGATCAGTCTGCTGGTCATGCCTATGGCGCTGCTGGCGCTGATCGCCATGCCGTTCGGCCTGGAGGCCTTGCCTCTTGCCGCCATGGGATTTGGGCTGGAGCTCATGGTGAGCATCGGCAAGACGGTCTCCGCCTGGCCCGGCGCCGTCGATCGCGTGCCGGCAATTTCGGGGGTGAGCCTGGCACTGATCGCCATCGGCGCGCTCTGGCTTTGCCTGTGGACCAGAACCTGGCGCCTATTGGGCCTTGCCGCCATTGCCGGCGGGCTTCTCCTCGGCACCATGGCGGCACGGCCCGATCTCCTGATCGAGCGGGACGGGGAGGCGATTGCCGTCCGCAGCGCCAATGGGGAGCTCGCCCTGTCGCCCGGCAGCGAGCGCAATTACAGCGCCCAGAAATGGCTGGAGGCCGACGGCGACGACCGCAATCCGGCCTTCGCCGCCGCGAACGGCGCCTTCGCCTGCGATTCCCTCGGCTGCATGACGGAGGCCGCAGGCTTGCGCGTGGCCTATCTGAACCATCTGGCCGCGGCGGAAGAGGACTGCGCGCGCGCCACAATCGTCATCGCCGCGCTCTATCTGCCGCCGGCCTGCCGGACCCCACGCCTTGTCATCGACAAGGGGCGGCTCCGACGCGAAGGCGCCATGGCGGTCTATCTCAGTGACGATAGAGAAGGAGGATTAAGAGTGGAAACTGTGGCGGACGCCCAAGGCGATAGACCCTGGTCGCACTACGCCCGCATCAAAGATAAAAAACGCTAGGCCGCGCGAGGCGGTCCAGGAAAAACGGCGCCTAGTAGCGCCGCACCAAGCCGACCAGCCGGCCCTGCACCCGCACCCGATCCGGCCCGAAGATCCGGGTCTCGTAAGCGGGATTGGCGGCCTCCAGGGCGATGGAATCGCCGCGCCGGCGCAGCCGTTTCAGCGTGGCTTCTTCCTCGTCCACCAGCGCCACGACGATATCGCCGTTATTGGCATCGTCGCATTTGCGGATGACGACGATATCGCCCTCCAGAATACCGGCCTCGATCATCGAATCGCCCTTCACCTCGAGGGCGAAATGCTCGCCCTTGGAGAGAATATCTGGCGGCACGTCGATGGAATGGCTGCGGTGTTGAATCGCTTCGATCGGCACGCCGGCGGCAATCCGGCCCATCACCGGCACGCTGACCGTCTGGGGCAGGGCCTCGCCCTCATCCGCCTTCGGCACGCGGCCGAGGCTCCCCTCGATCACGCTCGGCGAAAATCCCTTCTGCCGGCCCGCGCCCAAGGGCTGCGGCACCGATTCGGGCAGGCGCAAAATCTCCAGCGCCCGTGCGCGATGGGGCAGGCGGCGCACGAATCCGCGCTCCTCCAGGGCCGTGATCAACCGGTGGATGCCCGACTTCGAGCGGAGATCCAAAGCCTCCTTCATCTCGTCGAAGGAGGGCGGAATCCCCGTCTCCTTCAGCCGCTCATGAATGAACATGAGGAGGTCTTTCTGTTTGGAAGTCAGCATATAGGCCCCTGAAAATTCCCCCGCCCGATCGTTAATCCTCGGGCCACCGCATTGGACAAAGCATGAACAACACTACATGTTCTAGTTGTGTTCCGCAAGGGCGGCGGCTGAAAAACCCGAAAACATCCGCCTGTTCCCGAAATGCTCTTCCGGTCTATGGGCTGATTCGGTTGCCGAGGCCTTAATAGGGGGCTGGGTCTACAGATCGAACGGCAGGATCGGCACGCGCGCGCCGCGCGCCGCTTTCGACGCATCCGGCGGGCGCACGATCAGACAATCGGCCTTGACCAGCGCCGCCATCAGCGAGCTGTCCTGGGAGGCAAGCGGACGCACCAGCCGCTCGCCGGCATCGTTCCATTGCGAGGTGGCCCGCATATAGTGCTGGCGCTCGCCATTGGCCTCCAAAGCCTCCGCCAGCCGCCCAACACAGGGCACCGCCGCCGGCTTCAGCCCCAGCAGCTTGTCGATCATCGGCTTCAGGAAGACCATGGCGCAGACCATCGCCGAGACCGGATTGCCGGGAAGTCCGAGCACCCGCTGCTTCTCCATCTTGCCGAACAGCAAAGGCTTGCCCGGCCGCATGGCGATCTTCCAGAAATCCAGCGTCATGCCTTGCGCCTGCAGCACCGGCCGCACCAAATCCCGGTCGCCGACAGAGGCGCCGCCGATGGTGACCAGGATATCGGCGTCTTTGCCGGCATTGACGAGGTCGGCGAGGCTGTCGGGGCGATCCTCAGCGATGCCCAGCACGCGGGCCTCGGCGCCGGCCTGGATCGCCAGAGCGCAAATCCCGTAAGGCACCGAGGAGATGATCTGATCCGGCGCCGGATCGAAGCCCGGCGGCACCAGCTCGTCGCCCGTTGCGATGATCGCGATCGACGGCTTTCGCCGCAGCTCCAGCTCCGCATTGTTGGAGGCGGCGGCCAGCATCATCTCCCGCGCGCCGAGCACCGCCCCGGCGGCAAGCACCGTCTCGCCCTCCTGGAAATCCTGTCCCATTTCCCGGATATGGCGGCGCGGTTCGGCGTCCTGGATCGTCACGGTCTCGCCGTTCCGCTCGGTATTCTCCTGCGGCACCACGCTGTCGGCACCGCTCGGCACCGGCGCACCGGTGAAGATACGCACCGCTTCGCCCGCCGCCACAGTGTGGTTATAGGCGCCGCCGGCGGCCGATTCGCCCACCAGCTGCAGCGAGACCGGAAGCGAAGCCAGATCCTCCGAGCGCACTGCGTAGCCATCCATCGCCGAAGAGTCGAAAGGCGGCTGGGTGAGGCTGGCCTGCACGGCAGCAGCCAGCACACGGCCTCTGGCAGCACCCAGCGAGGCGCGCTCGGCGGGCAGGGGCAGCAGCCCCTCCGTGACCTTGGCCAGCGCATCCTCGACCGGCAGCAATGCCATGACTTACTCCGCCGAGGGGCCCGGCACGGCCCGGTAATGGCCCGACCGGCCGCCGGATTTCTCCAGCAGGCGGATGTCGGAGATCGCCATGTTCCGATCCACCGCCTTGCACATATCGTAGATGGTGAGGCAGGCGACCGAGACTGCGGTCAGCGCCTCCATCTCTACGCCGGTTTTTCCGTCCACCTTGACCATGGCCTCCACGCGCAAAGCGCCCTTATCCCGGTCCATGGCGAAATCGACTGTCACTTGGTTCAGCATTAGCGGGTGACAAAGCGGAATCAACTCTTGAGTGCGCTTTGCCGCCATTATACCCGCAATACGAGAAGTCGCCAGCACATCGCCCTTCTGCGCCTTGCCGGCGGCGATCAGGTCGAGGGTCGAGGGCGCCATCAGCACCGTGCCCTCGGCAATGGCCATCCGCTTGGTCACGTCCTTGGCAGAGACGTCGACCATGCGGGCCTCGCCCCGCTCGTTGAGATGGGAGAATTCCGATCCGCTCATAGCGCCGCCTCCGCGCCATTGCCGCTCAGAAGCTTTCGGGTCGCCGCGGCCACATCCGCCTCGCGCATCAGGCTCTCGCCCACCAGGAAGGTCCGAATCCCCGCCGCCGCCAGGCGCACCAGATCGTCATGCACGAAAATGCCGCTCTCGCCGACGGCCAAAACACCGTCGGGGATCGACGGCGCCAGCGCCTCGCTGGTGGCCAGCGTCGTCTCGAAGGTCTTCAGATTGCGGTTGTTGATGCCGATCATCGGCGTATCCAGACGCAGGGCGCGCTTCAGCTCGGCCGCGTCATGCACCTCCACCAGCGTATCGAGGCCGAAAGCCTTCGCCGCCCGGATCAGGCTTCGCGCCGTCTCGTCGTCCACCGCAGCCATGATGATGAGAATGCAATCCGCCCCCCAGGCGCGCGCCTCCGCCACCTGATAGGGATCGAACAGGAAATCCTTGCGCAGGAGCGGGAGGCTCACCGCCTCCCGCACCTCGCGCAGATATTGCGGACTGCCCTGGAAGGAGGGCGCGTCGGTCAGCACCGAAAGACAACTCGCCCCGCCGGCCTCATAAGCCTTGGCCAGGGAGACAGGGTCGAAATCCTCCCGGATCACGCCTTTGGAGGGGCTCGCCTTCTTGATCTCGGCGATCAGTGCGAAACCGTGTTCGGCGCCGATTTTCAGCCGGTCGGCGAAGGGGCGGGGCTCTGGCGTGGCTTCCGCCCGCTTGCACAGCGCATCGAAGCTCTCGCGCGCCTTGGCGGCGGCGACCTCCTCGCGCTTATAGGCCATGATCTTATCGAGGATATCGGCCATGACTTAACGCTCGCCCTGGCTAACGGCGATCAGCTTCTCCAGCACCGCCTTGGCCGCACCGCTATCGATGGCTTCCGCCGCCATGGCGACGCCCTTCTGCAGCGAGTTCGCCTTGCCGCCCACCATTAGCGCCGCGCCGGCATTGAACAGCACGATATCGCGGAACGGCCCCGCCATGCCTTCCAGCACGGCGCGCAGATGGGCGGCGTTCTCCGCCGCATCGCCCCCGATCAGATCTTCGGGCTTGGCCTCGGGCAGGCCGGCGTTCCGCGGCGAGACCTTGAAGCTCGTCACCTTGCCGCGATCCAGCGCCGAGACATAGCTGACCGTGGTGGTGGTGAGCTCGTCCAGCCCATCGGCGCCATGCACCACCCAGGCGCGCTTCAGCCCCAAGATGCCGAGCACCTCGGCCATCGGCTCCACCCAATCCTTCGAGAACACGCCGATCAGCTGATATTGCGTGCTCGCCGGATTGGCGAGCGGCCCCAGCAGATTGAAGATGGTCCGAATGCCGAGCTCGGCCCGCACCGGCGCCACATGGCGCATGGCGGCATGATGGGCGGGCGCGAACATGAAGCCGATCCCGGCCTCTTCGATGCAGCGGCTGACGGCTTCGGGCTCAAGCTCGATATCGACGCCGAGCGCGGCCAGCACATCCGCCGAGCCGGATTTGGAGGAGACCGAGCGGTTGCCGTGCTTGGCGACGGGAAGCCCGGCGCCGGCCACCACGAAGGCCGAGCAGGTGGAGATATTGTGGGTGCCCTTGGCGTCGCCGCCCGTGCCGCAGGTGTCGATGGCGCCTTCCGGGGCTTCGACTTTCCGCACCTTGGCCCGCATCGCCCGCGCCGCGCCGGCGATCTCGTCCACCGTCTCGCCGCGCATGCGGAGCGCCATTAAAAACGCCCCCATCTGTGCAGGGGTGGCTTCGCCGGACATCATCAGACCGAAGGCGTCCGCCGCCTCGAGCCGCGTCAGGCTCTCGCCCGCCGAAACCTTGGCGATGGCCTGTTTCAGGTCGGCGATGCTGGGGATTTCGGCGACCGCTTCAGACGGCACCGACCCGGTCCTTGGACAACGTCTCGCGCCCGCGCCGCTCGACCCTGGCAAGGTCGAGGAAATTGGCGAGCAGCTTATGGCCGTGCTCCGAGGCGATGCTCTCAGGGTGGAACTGCACCCCATGCACCGGAAACTCTTTGTGCTGCACGCCCATGATAATGCCGTCGGCGGTCTCCGCGGTGATCTCCAGCACATCGGGAAGGCTCTCCCGCTCGATCATCAAGGAGTGATAGCGGGTGGCGGAGAAATCCTGCGGCAGGCCTGCGAATAGCCCCCGGTCCTGGTGATGCACGGTGGAAAGCTTGCCGTGCATCAAGACCGGCGCGTTCACCACCTTGCCGCCATAGGCCTGGCCGATGGCCTGATGCCCGAGGCAAACCCCGAGGATCGGCACTTTGCCGTCGGCCTGTTTGATCAGGTCCAGGCAGATCCCCGCCTCGTTCGGCGTGCAGGGACCGGGCGACAGCACGATCGCCGCCGGGTTCTCGGCCAAGACCTCCTCGACGGTGATCTTGTCGTTGCGGTAGACGCGGCAAGGCGCGCCCAGCTCGCCGAGGAAATGGACGAGATTGTAGGTAAAACTGTCGTAGTTATCGATCAGCGTCAGCATAACTTGGGCTTAGGCCTGCATTCCTTATCCGTCAAGATAAGGCGACTGCCAGGGTCAATTTCGAGAGCTTGCGGCGCCAGGCCTCACCTGCGGGAAACCCCTCACGGGTCGATGGGCGAGGGGATCAGCCCCAGATCGCTGGGCACTAGGAACAGCGCCAACTCGCCCTTGCGGTAATCGACATCCAGCCAATCGCCGGTCTGGAAGGTCAGCACCACCAGACCACAGGTCGGCAGCTTGGCGCTCAGCCGGTCGCGGGCAAGCTGCGGCCCGCTGCCGGTCAGATCGTAAGCCAGCTCGTGGAAGCCGGGATTATGCCCCACCATCATCAGATGCCCGGTGGAGGGCGCCTGATCCTGGATCAGCGCCAGCAGCGTCTCCGGCGCGGCATTGTAGATCGCCTTCTCGTAGCGGACCTCCGGCTTCGGCTCCAGAAACGGCGCCACCAGATCGTAGGTCTCGCGCGTCCGCCGCGCCGTGGAGCACAGCACCAAATCGGGGATCAGCCCGCGATTGGCGATCGCCTCGCCCATCACCGGCGCCGCCTCGCGTCCGCGCGACGAAAGGCTCCGCTCCGCATCGGAAACGGACGGATTCTTCCAGCTCGATTTGGCGTGACGCAGAAGGCTTAAAATGAGCATGGCACGAGGTCGAGCGAAGGCGTTGCACCGAACGGGATCTGCGGACGCCGGACGCGCAATGCCACGTTAGCTTCCTCGCTTGGCCCGTTCCGAGAAGCGTACAGCTTCTTCCGCCGCTTGGAAGAGGGCTTTCGCCTTATTTACGCATTCGGCCTGTTCGTTTTCCGGCACCGAATCGGCAACCAGCCCGGCGCCGGCCTGGACATACATCTTGCCGTCCTTGACCACCGAAGTGCGCAGCACGATGCAGCTATCCATCTCGCCGCCGGCGGAGAAATAGCCGACGCAGCCGGCATAAGGCCCGCGCTTCTCGTCCTCCAGCTCGTCGATGATCTCCATCGCGCGGACTTTCGGCGCGCCGGAGACCGTGCCGGCAGGAAAGCCCGCCATCAGCGCATCGACCGCGTCGTAGTCGGAGGACAGCTTGCCCTGCACATTGGAGACGATGTGCATCACCTGGCTGTAATACTCCAGGAAGAAGCTGTCGGTGACCTCCACCGTGCCGACCTCGGCGACCCGCCCGACATCGTTGCGCCCGAGATCGAGCAGCATCAGATGCTCGGCCCGCTCCTTGGCATCGGCCAGCAGCTCTTCCGCCAGCGCCTTATCCTCGTCCGGCGTCTTGCCGCGCGGCCGGGTGCCGGCGATGGGGCGGATGGTGGCGACGCCGTCGCTGACCCGCACCAAAATCTCCGGGCTGGAGCCGACCACGGCGAAATCGCCGAAATTCAGATAATAGAGATAGGGCGAGGGGTTCACCCGACGCAGCGCCCGGTAAAGCGCGAAGGAGGGCAGCGGGAAGGGCGCCTCGAAGCGCTGGCTCAGCACCACCTGAAAGATATCGCCGGCGGTGATGTACTCCTTGGCGCGCTCGACCTTCTGCATATAGGCCTCCGGCGCCGTCACCGGGACTGGCTCCGGATGCACGCCTTCGGTCTCCGGCGCCGGCATATGCGGCAGCGGCTGCTCCAAACGGTTTAGCGCCTCGTCCAGCCGCGCGGCGGCAGCGTCATAGGCGGCGCGCGGCTCCACACCGTCCGCAGGGCGCACCGGCGTGACCACGATCATCTCGTCGCGCACCGAATCGAACACCACGATCAGCTTCGGCCGCACCATCAGCGAGGTAGGAAGGCCCAGCGGATCGGGCTTGTCGTTGGGAAGATTTTCGACCAGCCGCACCGTGTCGTAGCCCATATAGCCGAACACTCCGGCCGCCATCGGTGGCAGCTCGGCGGGAAGGGCGATCTTGGACTCGGCCAGCAGCGCCCGCAGCGAATCCAAAGGCGGCAAGCTTTCCGCCTCGAACTCACCGGTCTCCGGATCGCGGCAGATCGTGGCGCTCTCGCTCTCGGCCCGCCAGATCGCGTCAGGATCGCAGCCGATGATGGAATAGCGCCCGCGCGCCGCGCCCCCTTCCACCGATTCCAGCAGGAAGCTGTTGGGCCGTTCATGGGCGAGCTTGAGAAAGGCGGAAACCGGCGTTTCCAGATCGGCGACCAGCCGGGTCCAGACCACCTGTGGCGTTCCCGCCTCATAGCTTTTCGAGAAGGCGTCAAAGCCGGGCTGGACCGCAGCGGAACCGGCCGCGTTTCCGGGCGCCTGAGCCGCCGCGGTCAGCCGATCGCTCATGGCTGGC
This sequence comes from Methyloligella sp. GL2, assembly GCF_013341275.1. Lineage (GTDB taxonomy): Bacteria > Pseudomonadota > Alphaproteobacteria > Rhizobiales > Methyloligellaceae > Methyloligella. Next base: position 1,820,808 of record NZ_CP054476.1, on the reverse strand, counting down.
CTTCGGATCCGGTGAGCCGGCCGATCACGGCGGTGTTCACGCTCACGTTGTAGCGGTCCTGCAGCGCATCGAAATACTGCGCCAGCACATCGTCGCTGACATAGAGCTTCAAACGCTGCTCGAGCTGCGCCTTGGCCGGTGCCGGCAGCGGCTCGGCCGGATGGATCGCATCCACCTGGAAGATGATGCGCGCGCCCTGGACGCCGGCCTCGGCCGAGCCGAACCCTTTCGCGGGCAGGGCGAAGGCCTGCTTGACCGCGGGCGGCAGCACGTTCAGCGCGATGCCGGTCCGCTTCAGCGGAACCGTGGTCTCGACGTCGGTGCCGATCTCCTTCGCCACATCCTGGAACGACTTTCCGGTCTTCAGCTCGTCGACCATCTTGTCGGTGAAGGCGGCTAGCCGCGCCTGGCGGTCGTCGCGGCGCCACAGCTTGGCGGCATCGTCCTTGACCTGATCGAAAGGCTTCACCTGCTGCGGCGTGATCTCGGCCACCTCATACCAGAAGAAGCCATCGTCGCCGGCATCGATCGGATCGTTTTCGATCCCCACATCGGAGGCGAAGGCGTCGCCGAGCAGCTTGTCCTTGTCCGGAATATCGGCGACCGGCTTACCGTCCGGGGCATTACCCTGGCGGCTCACCTGATCGATCACCCGATATTTGAGCCCAAGCTTCTTGGCCACCTCGGCCAAGGTGGCGCCGGAGGCCCGCTCGTCTTCGATCTTGTCGTGCAGGTCGAGAATGGCGTTCTCGGCGCGGTCGGCGAGCAGCGCTTTCTCGATCTCCGGCTTGGCCTCCTCGAAGGTGGACTCCTTGCCCGCGATGACATTGCTCACGCGCAGAAGCGCGATGGCGCCGAGCTGGCCCTTGACCGGCTCGCTGACCTTGTTCTCCTCCAGCGCGAACGCCTTGTCGGCCAGCACCTTGTCGGCCATCTGATCGTGCGCCAGCACGCCGAGATCGATATCGGTGCTGTCGAGATTCTGCGCCTTCGCGATGGCTTCGAAATCCTCACCGCCCTGGATCTTGTCGTAGGCCTCTTGCGCGGCTTCCTCGCTGGGGAAGGAGATCTGCCAGATATGGCGCTTCTCCGGCTTGTCGAACTTCGCCTTCTCCGCCTCGTAGGTCTTCTTCAGCTCGTCCTCGCTGAGATCGACCTGGTCCTTCACCGTCTGCGGCGTGACCGACAGGATGCCGATCTTGCGGAATTCCGGATCGGTGAACACCGCAACATGGTTGTCGTAATAGGTCTTCAGCTCGGTCTCGGTCGGCTCCGGCGAGGCCGGCACCGAATCCTCCGGCACCAGCATGTAGCGCAGCGTGCGGGTCTGGTTGTTGTAGGTGTCGAGCGCGTTGATCAGCACCTCCGGCACGGTGATGCCCTCGCCCAGGGTGGACAAAAGCTGGCGGCGCAGATTCCGCTGCCGCTGGGTCTCCAGGAATTCCTGCTCGCTCATGCCGATAGCGCGCAGCACCTGCTGGAACATGGCTGGGCTGAACTGGCCCGACGAATCCTGCAAACCCGGATCCTTCATGATCTCCTTGAGCAGCGCATCGTCCGAAATGCCAAGATGCAGCGCCTGGGCGTGACTATCCACCGCCGCGCCGCCGATCAGCTGATCCATCACCCGTGAATCCAGCCCCATGCCGCGCGCCTGCTGCAAGGTCAGCCGCTCGCCTGCCTGTTGGCTCATGGACTGCACCACCTCGCGCTGCACGCGAAGATATTCCTGCGGGTCCACCTCGATATCGCCGACCTTGACCACGGTCTGGCTGCCATAGCCGGTAAAGATGTCGGCGATGCCCCACACGGCGAAGCTGATCACCAGGAGGCCGATCAGGATCACGCCGAACATACGGCCGGCGCCTTTGCGCAACGTATTCAGTGCCACAGGTTCAAACCTTCCTTTGGGAGCGCTCGCCGCGAAGGCTGGAAAGCGCCGGCAGTCGAGTTTCCTCTGCCCTGTTCGTTCTGTCTCGTTTCTTATCGTCTTCGGCCCGCCCGGTTTCCACGCCAGAAGCGCCGAATGCAAGCGCAATCTTTGGACATTCCGGGGAGGCGGCGGCATCATAGGTAGCAAGCCGCGGGCCGGCAAGACGAAGGCGTAAAGCCAAGAAGCCGTTAAGAGGCCATTCAAGCCCATGCCGCTGACCCGCAGAATCGGACACCGTTTCCGAAGATAGACCGAGCGAAAGAGAAGGCGCGCAGAACGCGCCGGACCGGAGAGGGGGGCACGTGGTGAGACCGTTGGTTGCGGGCAATTGGAAGATGAACGGGCTCGGCGCCTCGCTAAGCGAGTTGCGCAGCCTCTCCGATCTTCTGACCAAGCAAGCGGTGCCAAACGCCGACATCATGATCTGCCCGCCGGCAACGCTGCTCTCCCGCGCCCGCGACGCGCTGTTCGGCGCCCCCGTCGCCCTTGGCGCCCAGGACTGCCATACCGGGATCGCCGGCGCCCATACCGGCGATATCTCCGCCGAGATGCTGTCCGATGCCGGCGCCGAGGCGGTGATCGTCGGCCATTCGGAGCGCCGCAGCGACCACGGCGAAACCGACGCGCTGGTGGCGAAGAAGGCCGCAGCCGCCCATCGGGCCGGGCTCACCGCCATTGTCTGCGTCGGAGAAACCGAAGCCCAGCGGAAGGACGGCATCACCCTGGATATCGTCGGCGGCCAGCTCGCCGGCTCGCTGCCCGAGGGCGCAACCGCCGCCAATACCGTGATCGCCTATGAGCCGGTCTGGGCCATCGGCACCGGCCTGACGCCGACCTTGGAGGACGTCGCCGAGGTGCATGGCTTCATCCGTAAGCAGCTCATCGCCAAGCTCGGCGTGGAGCAGGGGAGTGCCGTGCGCATCCTCTATGGCGGCTCGGTGAAACCGTCCAATGCCGCCGAGCTCCTGGCCGTCGACGACGTCAACGGCGCCCTGGTCGGCGGCGCCAGCCTCAGGGCCGACGATTTCTATGGCATTCTGGCAACTTATGCCTAAAAACCGTTAACCGGAGCCCGTTTCGGCGCTGCTGCGCAGTTGGCAAGCGCCCGATTCTTCGCCATGCTCCGCTTTGGTTGCAGAGATCGGCCGCGAATTTTGGCGGCCGGAGGGGCCTGATCTTACACAGCTCTTATCAAGGCAGCGGTCTGAACTCGGACGCGGCTCTTTGAGACCAGCCAACTCTGAGGCGATTTTCCGCGGAACGCTTTTCGATGTTGCGACACTGCGCTTTGGCCGTTTTGACGCTTGCTTTGGCCCTGCCATGCATGGGCAGCGCCTCCGCCATGCCGCTCGACAAGGAATCCTGCAAGGAGCTGAAGGCCCAGCACGACAAGCAGCTGACCCCAGAAATCGAGGACGCCTTGGCCCGCGGCCCCGACTGGGTGAAAGAGCATCTCGACGTCGCCAAGCTGGATATGGTCCGCGAATATCTGGAGCTTGAGGCGAAAATCGAGTTCCAATGCCGCACCGGCCGCTACATCACCGATTACAATAATTACATGCCGATGCCTCTGCGGCGCCCCGAGCCGCCGAAGATGCAAGCCGAAAACCAGGTGAAGGCCTCAGTCACCACTAGCCAAGCGCGCGCCAATTAGCTAAGACCCTGGCAAATTCGAAGCGTTAGACGCGGCCCCATTCGGGAGACCGCCGGAAACCTGATTCATGAGCACAGTTCTACTGGTCATTCATCTGATGGTCGCAGCGGCGCTTGTCGTCGTCATCATGCTGCAGCGCTCCGAGGGCGGTGCCCTCGGTATCGGCGGAGGCGGCGGCGGTGGAGGCGGCGGCGGCTTCATGAGCGGCCGCGCGGCGGGCAATGCCTTGACCCGCGCCACGGCGGTCCTGGGCGCGGCCTTCTTCGCAACCAGCCTGCTGCTCACGATTCTCGCCGGCCATCAGGGCGGAAGCTCGCTCATTCCGGGCGCCGATTCCGACCTTCCGGCGCTTCCCTCCAGCGCAGCTCCGGCCACCGCGCCGGCGCCCGATCTTCCGGCAACGCCGACCCCGCCGCAATCCGAGTAGGCTTGCGGCAACTTTGCGCGGAATGGCCGGTGGATTTACGGCCGTTTCCGCTACGACTCATTTCAATTCCGGTGTATGTTCGAGGCCCATGGCGCGGTACATATTCATTACCGGCGGCGTGGTTTCTTCCCTCGGCAAGGGTCTTGCCTCGGCTGCCCTCGGTGCATTGCTTCAGGCGCGCGGCTATAAAGTCCGCCTACGCAAGCTCGATCCCTATCTGAATGTCGATCCGGGGACTATGAGTCCCTATCAGCACGGCGAGGTCTTCGTCACCGATGACGGTGCCGAAACCGATCTCGATCTCGGCCATTACGAGCGCTTCACCGGCCGCCCGGCGAGCCAGGCCGACAACATCACCACCGGGCGCATCTACCAGAACATCCTCGCCCGCGAGCGCCATGGCGACTATCTCGGCGCCACCGTGCAGGTGATTCCCCATGTCACCGACGCCATCAAGGAGTTCATCACCTCCGGCAATGAAGGCGTCGATTTCGTGCTTTGCGAGATCGGCGGCACGGTCGGCGATATCGAGGGCCTGCCGTTCTTCGAGGCGATCCGCCAGCTTTCCAACGAGCTGCCGCGCGGCGATTCGATCTTCATCCATCTGACGCTGGTGCCGTTCATCCCCAGCGCCGGCGAGCTGAAGACCAAGCCGACCCAGCATTCGGTGAAGGAGCTGCGCTCCATCGGCATCCAGCCCGACGTACTGCTCTGCCGCTCGGACCGGGAGATCCCGGAGGACGAGCGCCGCAAGATCGCACTGTTCTGCAATGTCCGCCCCGAGGCGGTGATCCAGGCGCTGGACGTCAGCAGCATCTACGACGTGCCCGCCGCCTATCATAGGGAAGGGCTCGACCGCGAGGTTCTGGAGGCATTTGGCATCGACGATGCCCCGCCGCCCAATCTCGACAAATGGACCGAGATCTCCAACACCATCGCCAACCCGGACGGCGAGGTCACCATCGCCGTCGTCGGCAAATATACCGGCATGAAGGACGCCTATAAGTCCTTGAGCGAGGCGCTGGTCCATGGCGGCATCGCCAACCACGTCACTGTCAATCAGCGCTGGATCGAGAGCCAGATCTTCGAGAAGCAGGACGCCGCCGCCTATCTGGAGGATGTGCATGGTATCCTGGTCCCCGGCGGCTTCGGTGAGCGCGGCGCGGAAGGCAAGATCGAGGCGGCGCAATTCGCCCGTTCCCGCAATCTTCCCTATTTCGGCATCTGCTTCGGCATGCAGATGGCGGTAATCGAGACCGCTCGGCATCTCGCCAATATCCCCGAGGCAAGCTCCACCGAATTCGGCCCGACCTCGGAACCGGTCGTCGGCCTGATGACCGAATGGATGCGCGGCGAGGAACTGCAGACCCGCAAGACCGGCGGCGATCTCGGCGGCACCATGCGGCTTGGCAGCTATGACGCGGTGCTCGCCGGCGGCAGCAAGGTGGCCGAGATCTATGGCGGCACCCAGATCGCCGAGCGCCATCGCCACCGCTACGAGGTGAATATGCGCTACCGCAATGCGCTGGAGGCGGCAGGCTTGCGCTTCTCAGGCCTCTCACCCGATGGCCTGCTGCCGGAGATCGTCGAGATTCCGGAGCATCGCTGGTTCGTCGGCGTGCAGTTCCACCCGGAGCTGAAATCCCGCCCCTTCGCCCCGCACCCGCTCTTCGCCTCCTTCATCGAGGCCGCGGTGGAGCAGAGCCGGCTGGTTTAACCCCCAGCCGACACCTAAAGGCTCGCCTATCCGCAGAAATAGTGTAACCTCTCTCTGCAACCATAGAGGGAGGGCGCGTCATGTCAGGTCCGCTACGGCCATTCGATGGCACTGACACGCCCCCGGCCGTGACCGCCGAAATCCTCGCCTTACGTGAAGCGCTCGACGCCACCATTCCCCCCAAGCGCGACGGCGTCCCTAATCTCCTTATCGCCACCTGGAATCTGAAGGCGTTCAGCTCGCTCTCCGATGTCTGGACCGCGGGCGCAGACGACTCGCCGAAACGCGACTGGCGCGCCTTATGGGCGATCACCGAAATCGTCTCGCGTTTCGATGTGATCGCCATCCAGGAGGTGAAGGGCGATCTGAAAGCGCTCCGCACCATGCTCAAGACGCTCGGGCGGGACTGGCAGCTTCTGATGACCGACGTCACCCGCGGCACTGCGGGCAATAACGAGCGCCTGGCCTTTCTGTTCGACTCACGCCGGGTCGGTCTGTCGGGACTGGCCTGCGAGCTGGTCGTGCCGGAGGAGGAGCTCAACGATATCTCCCCGGATGCGCTGACCACCCAGTTCGCACGCACCCCTTATGCCGTAGGCTTTCGCGCCGGCGACATCACCTTCGTGCTGGTCACGCTGCACGTCCTCTATGGCGACGACGTCCTCGGCCGCGTTCCGGAATTACGGGCCATCGCCAAGTGGATGGCGGATTGGGCCGAGCAAACCACAGAGTGGGAACAGAATCTGATCGTGCTCGGCGACTTCAATATCGAGCGCCACGATTCGCCGCTCTGGCGGGCTTTCAGCGATACCGGCCTCACCGTTCCAAGGGACTTGGATGAGGTCATGCGCTCGATCTTCGCCAAGGACGGCGCGAAGAAGGATCACTATTACGACCAGATCGCCTGGTTCGAAGAGGGCAACAAGCGGCTGCTCAATCTGAACCACACCAAGGCCGGCAGCATCGATTTCGTCCCGCTGCTCTATCGCGATATCGACCTGCCCAAGGCGCAAATGCAGCACCGGGTCTCCGATCACTACCCGCTTTGGGTCGAATTCGTCCCCGATCATTAAGCCTCCATTGGGACCGAAGGCCGCCTAATTGCCATCTCGACTTTCCGCGCCGATTGATGGCAGAAAGCGCGCATGGCTCTGTTCAAGAATTCTCCCCACAAGACCGTCGCCGTCGGCAAGGCCGATTTCGACAACACCAAGCCCTTCGCCCTGATCGCCGGTCCCTGCCAGATGGAGAGCCGCGATCACGCCATGGAAATGGCCACGGCGCTGAAGGAAATGGCCCAGCGCCTGGATATCGGCCTGGTCTACAAGTCGTCCTTCGACAAGGCGAACCGCACGAGCGCGTCAAGCGCCCGCGGCATCGGGCTGGAGAAGGCGCTGCCGATCTTCGCCGAGATTCGCGAGAGCCTGGATCTTCCGGTTATCACCGACGTACACGAGCCGGATCAATGCGCCGCGGTCGCCGAGGCGGTGGATGTGCTGCAGATTCCGGCCTTCCTCTGCCGCCAGACCGACCTTCTTCTCGCCGCCGCCGAAACCGGCAAGGCGGTCAATGTCAAGAAGGGCCAGTTCCTGGCGCCGTGGGACATGAAGAACGTCATCGCCAAGCTCTGCGACGCCGGCAATCAGAACGTGCTGCTGACCGAGCGCGGCGTCTGTTTCGGCTACAACACGCTGGTTTCCGACATGCGTAGCCTGCCGATCATGGCCGAGACCGGCGCCCCGGTGATCTTCGATGCCACCCATTCGGTGCAGCAGCCAGGCGGGCAGGGCACTTCCACCGGCGGCGAGCGACGCTTCGTGCCCGTGCTGGCGCGGGCCGCCGTTGCGGTCGGCGTGGCGGGCCTGTTCATCGAGACCCATCAGGACCCCGACAGCGCACCGTCCGACGGCCCCAACATGGTGCCGCTGAAAGAGCTCGAGCCGCTGCTCGCCGAGCTCATTGCCATCGATTATCTGGTGAAGACGCCCCGGGACGAGGGCTAGCGGCGAGGGCGAGGCGGCAGCGCACCCGCGCGAGACTTCCAGCGCCGAAACAGGACCCCCCTCTGGCTCCCCCCTTTTAGGGGGGAGGAACGATGCCGCACGGTCTCCCTCCACCTAAAAGGGGGAGAGCCAGGGTGGGGGTCGGATTGCGTGGTGAACCGAGACGCCTCATCCGTCATCGCCCGGCTTACGCCGGGATGACGCCCGTCGTATCAGCAGACCGAAAGCCTCGTCGCCGTCCAGCTAAAGCACGCCCGGCGGGATCAGCGAGCGGGAATCGGCATTCCAGCGCCACAGATTCTCGTCCGTGAGCCGGGTGCCGCCCCACCAGCGGTCCATGGTATTCTCCGCATAGCGATCTTCCTCGGCCGCCAGCACCGCCTTGCCGAACTCGGTCAGCTCCACCGTGCTCTGCAGATAGACCTGCGTCGCAGTCGCGTCGTCCGGCCCCGCGAACGCGTTCTCGAGCCCTTCGACCAGCGGCGTCTCGCCGAACGCCAAGCCGTCCAGCAAGGCCCAAAAACTCCAATCCCCCATGAACATCGCCTCTTCCTGGCGCTGGGAAAGGGCGAACATCTGCGGCGGGTTCAGTGGGGTCGTCAGCAGCGGCTGCAGCATCTGCCGCTCGGTGCGGTTCAGCCCGCGCTGATCGGGCAGCTCTTCCAGCATGCGCAGCACGGCGGGCTTCAGATAAGGCAGCGCATCGTCGGTCCGATGCATTAGCTCGGCCCATTCCTCCGGCGTATCGGAGCGGAACGCCGCCCAGGCCAGCGCCGCCAAGGAGAGCTGCTCGTCGGTCACCGGCTGTTCGGAAGCGCGAAAATCCGGAATATCCTCCGGCGTCAGCGTGCCGAGGAAGGTGGAGGACTGCACCAGCAGCAGCTTGCCGGGCTCGGGCGGATGCGCCTCGAACCAATCGAGAATCTGCAACAGCTGCAGCTGGTCGAACAGATCGTGCTCGAACCACAGCGCCACCCGGTCGAACACTTCGGAGACCGCCAGCCCCCGGTCCCGCGCCTCGAAATCGTTGCGCAGCTGCTCCGACGTGCCCCAGCCGCGGCTGGCAAGAAAATCGGCGCGGATGGCGCTCAGCTCGTCCAGATCCTCGGTAAAGGGAACCGGACCGTCATGCAGCACATCGCGCCACGGCAGAATCTCCGCCCCGGCAATGCTCCGGCGCAAAAGCTCGCCGGCGGCATCGCCATTGGTGATGATCAGATCGTGTTCCATAAAACCTCAAGCGGGAAAGTCTCAGCCGCGCCCCCGATAGGGCGCAACGCCTTGATCCGGCACCCATAGCCCGTCGGGCAAAACGCCATCCTGCCAGAACACGTCGATGGGGATGCCGCCGCGCGGATACCAATAGCCGCCGATGCGGAACCAGCGCGGCGCGATCTCAGAAACGATGCGCTTGCCGATAGCGACGGTGGTGTCCTCGTGGAAGGCGCCGTGATTGCGGAAGCTGGCGAGATAGAGCTTCAGCGATTTGGATTCGAGCAGCCAATCGCCCGGCAGGTAATCGATGACGAGATGGGCGAAATCCGGCTGCCCCGTCACCGGGCAAAGACAGGTGAATTCCGGGCAGGTGAAGCGGGCGAGATAATTCGTGCCCGCATGCGGATTGGGCACCCGCTCCAGCACCGCTTCATCCGGGGAGGCGGGAAGCGGCGTCTGACTGCCAAGCTGGCTCAGATCGGCCATAAGACGATCCTACTCCGCCGCCAAAGGGCGTTCTGTGGGGCGCGGGCCGGAATAGAGACAGCCCTCATGGCAGCTGTCGCGGAAAATACCGACCTCGGCCAGGCCCGGCAGCCGGTTGTCCAGCCTGTCCCACAGCCACATGGTGATGTGCTCCAGGGTCGGCTTCTCCAGACCTTCCACCTCGTTCAGTAGCCGATGATCCAGGGCGTCGCGCGCATCCGCGATTGCCGCCTCCAGCTCGTCGAAATGCACGATCAGCCCGGTATCGGCACCCGGCATCCCGTCGATCGAGATCCGCACGCGGAAAGAATGGCCGTGGATCCGCGAATTCGGATGGCCCTCCGGTGCGCTCGGCAGAAAGTGCGCCGCCTCGAAATAGAATTCCTTATAGATACGCATGGCCGCTGTTTATGGGATTTCTTAAGCCCAAGCCAGAGGCAAAGGGCGATTATCGCTAAGCAGAATTAGCGCAGTCCCAACACTTTATGGGTCTGCACGCTTAAGCGCCATTTGGGATGGGCGAGGCAATAGTCAACCGCCGCCTGCATATTGGCGGCCTGGGCCGGCCCATCCATCGGCTGCAGCAGAAAATGGCTGAAGCACAACGCCTCCACCGTCTCCGGCAGCAGGGCGCTTTGCGGATAGACCAGCTTCAGCTCATCGCCCGAGCGCTGAGTCAGCTTCGCGCCGGCTTTCGGCGAAACGCAGATCCAGTCGATGGCGCGCGGCACCGGCAGGCTGCCATTGGTCTCGATGGCGATCTCGAACCCGGCCGCGTGCAGGGCCTCGATCAGGGCCTCGTCCACCTGCAGCATCGGTTCGCCGCCCGTCAGCACTACGAAAGGCGGCGTGCCGGAATTGCCTTTCCAGGCCGCCTTGCAGGCTTCCGCCAGAGCAGGGGCCTGCTTGAACTTGCCGCCGCCCGGCCCATCGGTGCCGATGAAGTCCGTATCGCAGAAATCGCACACGGCCGTCGCCCGGTCCTGCTCGCGGCCGGACCACAGATTGCAGCCGGCAAAGCGGCAGAACACGGCCGGCCGGCCGGTTTGCACCCCTTCGCCTTGCAGCGTGTAATAGATCTCTTTGACGGCGTAAGTCATCTCGGGCGGAAATTGGCGATTTCGCGTGAGTTGCGCAAGGTAGAACGTCGGCGTCGGCGCTTCGCTGCGGAGTCATTCCGACGTAAGTCGGAATCCAGCAACCAACGATGGAAAACCCGCTGGATACCGGCTTTCGCCAGTATGACGCCGTCGCCTCTCGCTTTCACACGTCACGCCACGCCTCAAGCCGCGACCAGACCTGGCGGCAGCTCGCGCAAGCGCTCGATATCCCGCTGCGGCGGCAATCCGAACAAGCGGCGATATTCGCGGCTGAATTGCGACGGGCTGCTATAGCCCACATCGAAGCTTGCCGTGGCGGCATCGCGCTCGCCGATCAACATTAGCCGGCGGGCCTCCCGCAAGCGGAGCTCCTTCTGATATTGCAGCGGGCTCATCGTGGTCACCGCCTTGAAATGGCTATGCAGCGCCGATGCGCTCATGCCGGACATCGCCGCCAGATCGTCGATACGAAACGGCTCGGCGTAATGCTCCCGGATCCATTGAATGGCTCGGTTGATCCGCTGCAGCCGGCTATCGGCCAGGGCAATCTCGCGAACCCGGGCGCCTTGCTCGCCTTGCAGCAGCCGGAACAGGATTTCGCGCTCGGCGAGCGGTGCCAGCACCGGAATATCCTCCGGCGCGGCAAGCAGCTTCAGCAGCCGCACAACCGCATCGGTGAATTCCGGCGTGACCGTGCTCACCGCAAGGGCAGGGGCCGGCGCTTGCGGCCGCGCAGTCCCATTCGCCTCATCGAGCAGCAGGCTGGCCAACGTCTCCCGGTCCAGATGGAGCACCACGCAAAGATACGGCTTTTCCGGGCTCGCCTCGATGATCTGCCCGATCGCCGGCACATCTACGGAGATGACAAGGAATTTGTTCTCGTCATAGGTGAGCACCTGGTCGCCGAGCAAAGCCCGCTTAGAGCCTTGCGCAATGATGCATAGAGCAGCCTCAAAAACCCCATGCAGCGGCATGGTAGCCATCTCGCTGCGGACCAGCGCCAGCCGGGGGATCGGCGTGGGGTTCACCCCGTCTCGCTTGGCGTATCGATCAATAAGCGCTGCGAATTCCGTTTGCTCGCCAGACATTTCAAATTCCTTCAAACACCCGGTTTTCCAGGCCGTTCATGCTCCGCCTATCTACGTGCGCAATCTTATCATGCCAAGACCGCCGCAGGCCGGAAACGCGTTTCTTGGAGGATTAGGCAAGAGACCCGGAGCATCATTCTACCGTTCGCGAACCTTTGGCCGTCATTGTCTCTTTTAGTCGAACGCGGGGGCGCCCCGCCTCGTGACCAAAGGAGAATTCCCCCTATGAGCAATATCGCAGGAAAATCCGTCGCCATTACCGGCGCTAGCTCCGGCATCGGCGAGGCCATTGCCTGCCATCTCGCCGCGCTCGGCGCCCATGTGATGCTCGGCGCCCGCCGCGAGGACCGGCTAAAAGCGCTGGTCGAGGAAATCCAAGCTGAGGGCGGCACCGCCGCTTACCGGACCGTCGACGTCACCGACCGCGAAGCGGTCGAGGCCTTCGTCAATGCCGCCAACAAGGAATTCGGCAAGCTCGACGTCATCATCAACAATGCGGGGCTGATGCCGCTCTCGCCACTCACCGCCCTCAAGGTAGATGAGTGGGACCGCATGGTCGACGTCAACATCAAGGGCGTGCTCTACGGCATCGCCGCGGCGCTGCCGATCATGAAGTTCCAGGGCTCCGGCCAGGTGATCAACGTCTCCTCCGTCGCCGGCCATGTCGTCTTCCCCACCAGCGCGGTCTATTGCGCCACGAAATTCGCCGTCCGCGCGCTGACCGAGGGGCTGCGTCAGGAAAATCAGGATATCCGGGCCACCATCATCTCGCCCGGCGCGGTCGAATCGGAGCTGCCCAATACCATCACCGATGAGGAAACCGCGAAGATGGTCGACGGCTTGCGCGATCTTGCCATCCCCGCCCAGGCGATTGCGGAAGCGGCGGCCTACGCCATCGGCCAGCCCGACAATGTCGATGTGAACGAGCTGATCGTCCGTCCCACGGTGCAGCCGCTCTAGCCTGCATCGCGGGCATTGCCCAAGTCCTGCCACTCCGCAAATCCCCTAGCCCGGAGTTGGCAGGCTGGGCATTCCCCGCAGCCATAGCCCCAATCGTGGCGGGTCTGATGATCGCCGCGATAGCAGGTGTGGCTCAGCTCGACGATGAGATCGACGAGGAGAGGGCCGCCGAGCTCGTCGGCCAGAGCCCAGGTTTCCGCCTTGGTCAGCCACATCAGCGGCGTCTCGAGGGTGAAATCTTCCTCGGTGCCGAGCCGCAGCGCCTGCTGCAGCGCCTGCAGGGTCTCGTTGCGGCAGTCCGGGTAGCCGGAATAGTCGGTCTCACACATCCCACCGACCAGCACCTTCAGCCCGCGCCGGTAGCCGAGCGCCGCCGCATAGGTGAAGAACAGAAGATTGCGGCCAGGCACGAAGGTGCTGGGAAGCCCGTTCTCCATCATGACGATCTCGGCATCGCCCGTCAGCGCCGTCTCGCTGATCTCGCCCAACGCCTTGAGATCCAGCATATGGTCGGGGCCGAGCTTTGGCGCCCAATCGGGAAACGCCTTCGGCAATGCCTCCAGAAGCTTTGCCCGGCAGGAAAGCTCCACCTCGTGGCGCTGGCCGTAATCGAAGCCGACCGTCTCCACCCGGTCGTAGCGGGACAGTGCGTGCGCCAGGCACACGGTCGAATCCTGCCCGCCGGAAAACAGCACCAAGGCCGCTGTCTCGCCGGTGTTACCTGCTGTTACAGACATGTCGCATCCTGCATCTATGAACGCCGTCGAAGGCCGCAAAGCTCTTTGTGCAAAAGCATCGCCGAATTCGCCGGCAAATGCATCACGCCCGCAGAAGCGACGTAACAACGCGCTTTCGCTTTATCCGGGCCTTTGTTAAGAGGGCTTGAACTGACCTTTCGCGTGAACACTCGCGCGTTCAATCACGAAATTCCAAGCCCGTCTCCGATTCTGGCTTTTTGAGAGCGAGGAAACGCCATGACCGCTATCTCAACCGTGCACGCCCGCGAAATCCTCGATAGCCGCGGCAACCCCACCGTCGAAGTCGATATCACCCTGGACGATGGCGCCTTCGGACGGGCCGCCGTGCCCTCGGGCGCCTCCACCGGCGCCCATGAGGCCCACGAGCTGCGCGACGGCGGCTCCCGCTATCTCGGCAAGGGCGTGACCAAGGCGGTTTCCGGCGTCAATGACGAGATCGCCGCCAAGCTGAAGGGCAAGGACGCCTTCGACCAGAAGGCCGTCGACGATTTTCTCTGCGAGCTCGATGGCACCGACAATAAGGGCCGCCTCGGCGCCAACGCCATTCTCGGCGTCTCCCTGGCCCTGGCCAAGGCGGCCGCGGCCGCCAAAGGCGAGCCGCTCTACCGCTATCTCGGCGGCGCCGACGCCAATCTGCTGCCGGTGCCGATGATGAACATCATCAATGGCGGCGCCCATGCCGATAACCCCATCGACGTGCAGGAATTCATGATCATGCCCATCGGGGCGGACCGCTTCTCCGAGGCGCTTCGCTGCGGTGCGGAGATCTTCCATGCGCTGAAGAAGGAGCTGAAGGCCGCCGGCCACAACACCAATGTCGGCGACGAGGGCGGTTTCGCCCCCAATCTCGGATCCACCCGCGAAGCGCTGGACTTCGTCGTGGGCGCCATCGAGAAGGCCGGCTACAAGCCGGGCGAGGATGTCTATCTCGCCCTCGACGTGGCCGCGACCGAGTTCTACGAGAACGGCGAATATAATCTGGCCGGCGAAGGCAAGATGCTGGATGCCGCCGGCATGGCCGAATATTACGGCGAACTGGTCGCCAATTATCCGATCTTCTCCATCGAAGACGGCATGGCCGAGGACGATTGGGACGGCTGGAAGGCGCTGACCGTACTGCTCGGCGACAAGGTCCAGCTGGTCGGCGACGATCTCTTCGTCACCAATGTCACCCGGCTGAAGCAGGGCATCGACCAGGGCATCGCCAACTCCATTCTGGTCAAGGTGAACCAGATCGGAACCCTGACCGAGACCCTGGATGCGGTGAAGATGGCCCACGATGCCGGCTACACCGCGGTGATGTCTCACCGCTCCGGCGAAACCGAGGACGCGACAATCGCCGATCTCGCCGTCGCCACGAGCTGCGGCCAGATCAAGACCGGCTCGCTGGCCCGCTCCGACCGCATCGCCAAGTACAATCAGCTGCTCCGCATCGAGGAGCAGCTTGGCACCGCCGCCCGCTACGCCGGAAAATCGATCCTCAAGCGCGGCCGCTAACCAGGGCTTAACGCCTCCTCCCCGATGCTGCCGATTCGCGCAAATCGGGGAGGGTGTCCGCCTTGGCACTGCATGTTCGCTCGCTGATCTTTCCGCTCATCGCTTGCGGGATCGGCGCCTATTTCGGCTATAGCCTGCAAAGCGGCGACCACGGGCTGAAGGCCCGGGCCGAGCTGCAGTCGCGCAAAGACGTGCTGGACGGCGAGCTGGCGGGACTGCAAGAGGTGCGCAAGCGCCTGGAGCGCGACGTCGCCTTGCTGCGTCCCGAGAGCCTCGATCCCGACATGCTGGACGAGCGCGCCCGTGCGATCCTCAATCTCGCCCATAAGGACGAGATCGTGATGCTGAAGCGAAAGCCGCCCACCGCCGAGCTGATGCCGCGCTCCGAGCGCTGAGCCGGACGCACGCGTCATGCGGCGTTTTCCCTATGAATCATCGGCCGCTTATCTGGCGAGGGCTCGGCGAACCGTGCTAGCTTTGCCTCTGGTGCAGACAAGCAGACGGAGGCCCGCTTGAGCACTGAAGGCCACGGCGAAAAACCGATCCCGCGCTTCCTGTCGCAAGACCAGGACGACGCCTCGCCCATGCCCGCCGACACCAGCAATGGCGAAGCGGTCGGCGAGGGTTTGGCGCAGGAGATCGCCGACAAGGTGATCACCAAGCAAGCCCATGAGAGCGAGCTCGACGCCTATCGCGCCATGCTGCTGATCCGCCGCTTCGAGGAGAAGGCCGGCCAGCTCTACGGCATGGGCCATATCGGCGGCTTCTGCCATCTCTATATCGGCCAGGAGGCCATCGTCACCGGCATGCGCCAGGTGATGGAAGACGGCGACCAGATCATCACCGCCTATCGCGATCACGGCCATATGCTGAGCTCCGGCATGGAGCCAAAATACGTCATGGCCGAGCTCACCGGCCGCAGCCATGGCTATGCCAAGGGCAAGGGCGGCTCGATGCATATGTTCTCGGTGGAGCGCGACTTCTATGGCGGCCACGGCATCGTCGGCACCCCGGCGCCGCTCGGCACCGGCATCGCCTTCGCCAATCACTATCGCGACAATGGACGCATCTGCGTCACCTTCTTCGGCGAAGGCGCGGCCAATCAGGGCCAGGTCTATGAGAGCTTCAATATCGCCTCGCTATGGAAGCTTCCCGTCGTCTATGTGATCGAGAACAATCGCTACGCCATGGGCACCGCGGTGGAGCGCGGCAGTGCCAATGCGCATCATCTCTATAACCGCGGCTCGGCCTTCGGCATTCCCGGCGAGCAGGCCGACGGCATGAACATCCACGCCGTGCGCGCCGCCGGAAAACGCGCCATGCAGCATACCCGCTCCGGCGCCGGCCCCTACATCATCGAGATGCTGACCTATCGCTATCGCGGCCACTCCATGTCGGATCCGGCCAAGTACCGCACCCGCGAGGAGGTGCAGGATATGCGCGAGCATCACGACCCCATCGATCTCCTCGGCAAGCATCTGGTCGAGACGGGCGAGGCCACCGAGGCCGATCTGAAATCCATCGACAAGGAGATCCGGGCGCTTGTCGGCGAGGCGGCGGATTTCGCGCTGCAAGATCCGGAGCCCGATCCGGACGAGCTCTACACAGACGTATTGGTGTCCTGACCTCCCATGACCGTCCTCTGTTCTTTCCATCGCGCGAGCTAGGCTGATCCATGTCGCACCAGGTTCTCATGCCGGCATTGTCTCCCACCATGGAGGAGGGGACCCTCGCCAAATGGCTGGTCGCCGAGGGCGATGCGGTGAAGACCGGAGACGTCATCGCCGAGATCGAGACCGATAAGGCCACCATGGAGGTGGAGGCGGTCGACGACGGCAAGCTCGGCAAGATCCTGGTGCCGGAAGGCTCCGAAGGGGTGAAGGTCAACACCCCCATCGCCGTGCTGCTGGAAGACGGCGAAGACGAAAGCGCCATCGCCGCGGCGGAAGCGAAAGCCCCGGAGCCTGAGCCCGCGCCCGAACCGAAGCCAGCCGAAGCCAAGCCGCAAGCCGAGCCAGCCGCGCAGCAAGCAAAGCCCGAAGCTGCCGCCACGCCGCGCCCCAAAGCCGAGATCGCACCCGATCCCGACGTGCCGCCCGGCACCGACTATGTCGAGCTCACCGTGCGCGAAGCCCTGCGCGACGCCATGGCCGAGGAGATGCGCACTGACCCGGATGTGTTCCTGATAGGCGAGGAGGTCGCCCAGTATCACGGCGCCTATAAGGTCTCCCAAGGCCTGCTGGAGGAGTTCGGCGAAAAGCGCGTGCTCGATACGCCGATCACCGAATACGGCTTTGCCGGCATCGGCGTCGGCGCCGCCTTCGCCGGGCTGAAGCCCATCGTGGAGTTCATGACCTGGAACTTCGCCATGCAGGCCATCGACCACATCGTCAATTCCGCCGCCAAGACCCATTACATGTCCGGCGGCACCATGCATTGCCCCATCGTGTTCCGCGGACCCAACGGCGCCGCCTCCCGCGTCGCCGCCCAGCACAGCCAGGATTACTCGGCCTGGTATACCCATGTGCCGGGTCTGAAGGTGATCGCCCCGTTCGATGCGGCCGATGCCAAGGGGCTGCTCAAGGCGGCGATCCGCGATCCCAATCCGGTGATCTGCCTGGAGAACGAGATCCTCTACGGCCATAAATCGCCGGTGCCGCAGCTCGACGATTGGGTGCTGCCCATCGGCCGCGCCCGCATCCTCCGCCCCGGCAATGACGTGACGCTCGCCTCTTACGCTCGCGGCCTCACCTACGCCTTGGACGCCGCCGACACGCTGGCGGGCGAGGGAATCGAGGCGGAGGTGATCGATCTTCGCTCGCTTCGCCCCCTCGATCTGGAGACGGTGCTTGGGTCCCTCGCCAAAACTCACCGCCTGGTCGTCGTGGAGGAGAGCTGGCCGGTCTGCTCCGTCGGCTCGGAGCTTTGCGCCCGCGCCGCGCAAGAGGGCTTCGACGATCTTGATGCGCCGCCCACCCTGGTCGCCGGCGCCGATGTGCCCATGCCCTATGCCGCCAATCTGGAGAAGCTGGCTCTGCCCTCGGCGGAGAAGGTGGTCGCCGCGGCCAAGGCGGTCGCGTATCGGAGCTAGGAGGCAGCGATGAGCGAAAGCGACGACGCGCTGGACCAGGCGATTGCCGCCAATCTTGCGGCCTGCCGCAGATTCGACGATTTCGAGCGCGACGAGGCCGCCTGGGACGAGATCTGGGAGGGCAGCTTCGCCATCCTGGTCGACTTCAAGAAAGCCGTGCTGCGTATCTTCGAGCTCGATCCGCGCCGCTCGGCGCTTTATGGCGAATTTCCCGAGCTGCTCGCCGCGGCATGCGATCCGCAGCAGCCGATCCTCTACGATCCGGTATTCCGCGAGTTCGGCTATCCCGTCTTCGACGGCGGGCCGTCCTATATAACCATTCCCTTCGACCCCTGGACCGGCAAGACCCTGCCGGCCTCGCTCCGCGACGCCTTCATGGACGAAGCCGAGAAGCGCTTCGGCCCGGATGTCGGCCTGCTCGATCCGAAGATCGACACGCTGCCCAAAGAGTTCCATAGCGAAGCCTGGTGGGTGGAGCGGGGCCTATGAGCACGGACGGACGGATCCAAGGCGGCAACAAAGGCAGCAACAAAGCCGGCAACCGCATCGTCGCATCGCCCTATGCGCGGCGCCTGGCGAACGAGCGGCAGATTCCGCTGGCCGCGCTCTCCGGCTCCGGCCCGCATGGCCGCATCGTCGCCCGCGACGCGCCCGAACATGCCGAGGCCGCCGCGCCCGGACCGTCGGGCATAAGCGGCATGACGGATAAGGAGATCTTCGCCCTTTACGAGCCGGATAGCTACGAGCTCGAGCCCCACAGCACCATGAGCCGGATGATCGCCGAGAAGCTGACCATGGCGCAGGCGACGGTCCCGCATTTCTATCTCAGCGTCGATTGCCAGATCGACGAGCTGCTGAAGACCCGCAAAGAGGTCAACGCCAGATCGCCTGCCGAAGGACCGGAGAAGTTCCGCGTCTCGGTCAACGACTTCCTGATCAAGGCCATGGCCATGGCGCTGGCGAAAGTGCCCGAAGCCAACGCCACCTGGGCCGAAGCGGGCCTCTTGCGCCACGTCCATGCCGATATCGGCGTTGCCGTGGCGCTGGAAGAGGGTGGGCTGCACACTCCGGTGGTGCGCCAGGCAGAGCTTAAAGGCCTCAAGGAAATCTCTATGGAAATGAAGGACTTGGCCCATCGTGCCCGGTCCAAACGCCTGGCCCCGCACGAATATCAGGGCGGCGTCACCTCGATCTCCAATCTCGGCATGTACGGCATCCGCCGCTTCTCCGCGGTGATCAACCCGCCGCAGTCCAGCATCCTCGCCGTCGGCCGGGCCGAGCGCCGTGTCGTACCGGTCTGCAACGATGTCGCCACCCGCACCGTCATGGCGGTGACGCTGTCCTGCGACCACCGGGTGATCGACGGCGCGCTGGGGGCAAAGCTGCTTGGCGCTTTCAAGACTTACGTCGAAGACCCGGTCCTGATGCTGCTTTAGAGGTGCCCGTGGACAGCCATCCGCAAGCCAGCTTTCGGCCCGCGAAAATCGGCGATACCGCGTCGCTCGCCGTGCTGGTCGATATCGCCGGCGAAGGCCTTGCCGCCTATCTCTGGGGCCAGCTGAAAACGCCGGGACAGTCGATCCTGGAGGTCGGACGCGAGCGCGCCCGCCGCGAGGAGGGCGGTTTCTCCTACCGCAACGCGACCCTGGCCGAGATCGGCGGCGAGACCGCCGGTGCGCTGATCGGATACCGCCAGCCCGACCCGTACGACACCGGCGACCTCAGTGAGCTGCCCGAATTCCTGCAGCCCTTGCTGCAGCTGGAATCCCAGGCACCTGGCTCCTGGTACGTCAACGTGCTCGCCGTCTTTCCCGAATTCCGCCGCCTCGGCCTCGGCAAGGCACTGCTCGACATCGCCGACCAGAAGGCCTGGGAGAGCAACGCATCCTCGCTCTCCGTCATCGTGGCGAGCTGGAACGAGGAGGCTTCAAAGCTCTACGCGCGCGCCGGCTTCCGGCTCGAGGCGGAAGAAGAAGCCATTCCCTTCGCCGATTTTTCCCATCACGGCGCCTGGCAGCTGCTGGTGAAAGCGCTTTGAATGCCCAAATCACGGCAAGTCATAGCAAGTCGCAGATTAAGCCTGTGCGTTGCCGTGGCGCTTCTTACACCGCAAGCCCGAAGCGCCTATAGTGGCGCCGAAGGCGTCAGGGTCTTCGATCTACTGGGGAGGTAGCAATGGGTCTTGGAGTTGGCATTATCGGGATGATCGTCATCGGCTTGATCGCGGGCTATATCGCGGAGAAGGTGACGGACAGCAATCACGGTCTTCTGACCAATCTGGTGGTCGGTATTATCGGCGCGCTGATCGGCGGCTTTCTCGCCCGCGCCATCGGCCTCGATTTTCAAGGTTTCCTCGGCGCGCTGATCGTCGCCACCTTGGGCGCCATCCTGTTTCTCTTCGTTTGGCGCAAAATCCGGAGCTAGCTTGAAAGGAGCCATGAGCGACCATGGCAACGCTGATCGACACGATCGGAAACGACAAACGGCGGCCGCGTCATCCTGAGAAGGCGCGGCTGCCCGATACCCCGGTGCTGCCCAAGCCGGACTGGATTCGCGTACGCGCCCCGTCCGGGCGCACCTTCACCGACACCCATAAGATCGTCCACGGCCACGGCCTCAGCACGGTCTGCGAGGAGGCCGCTTGCCCGAATATCGGCGAGTGCTGGGACAAGCGCCACGCCACCTTCATGATCCTCGGCGAGATCTGCACCCGCGCCTGCGCCTTCTGCAACGTGGCGACCGGCAAGCCGGGCCCGCTGGATCGGAGCGAGCCGGAGCGGGTGGGGGATGCGACCGCCGATCTCGGCCTGCACCATATCGTCATCACCTCGGTCGACCGCGACGATCTTAGCGACGGCGGCGCGGCGCATTTCGCCGCCACCATCCGCGCCATCAAGGAGAAGGCGCCGGCAACCACCGTCGAAGTGCTGACCCCGGATTTCCGCCGCAAAGAGGGGGCGCTGGAGACCGTGCTGGCGGCCGAGCCCGACGTCTTCAACCACAATCTGGAGACCGTGCCCTCGCTGTACAGGCCGATCCGCCCCGGCGCCGATTACCGCCACTCCCTGGCACTGCTGAAGCAGGCCAAGCAAATCAGCCCCACGGTGTTCACCAAGTCCGGCATCATGGTCGGGCTCGGCGAGACGGCGGCGGAAGTCATGCAGGTGATGGACGATATGCGCCAGGCCGATATCGACTTTCTAACCATCGGCCAATATCTCCAGCCCACACGCAAACACGCCAAGATCGACCGCTATGTCAGCCCGGCGGAATTCGAGAGCTATAAGCAAGAGGGCTATGAGCGCGGCTTTTTGCTGGTGGCCTCCAGCCCCTTCACCCGCTCGTCCTTCCATGCCGGCGAGGATTTCGCCCGCCTGCAAGCGGCCCGCAATGCGAGTCTTGCGGAATAACGGCGAGGCCGCCGTTTGGAGATACGCCGCATTATTCTCAGCGTCATGCCCGGCCTTGAGCCGGGCATCCAGGACGGAAAACGCAGTGCAAGCGGCCCCTGGATTACCGGGTCAAGCCCGGCAATGACGGGGGAAGAAAAATCAGACATGCAGCAAATGAGAACGAAGACGCGCTAAACCTCCGCTATGCATACCTACGAAGTCATCCATCATGTCGGCCATTCGGCGCAGGACATGTTCAATCTCGTCGCCGATGTTGAGAAATACCCGCTTTATCTGCCGCTCTGCGAAGAGCTGAAGATCACCAAGCGGGAGACGCGCGAGGGCAAGGAGGTGCTGATCGCCAAGATGGTGGTCGGCTATAAGCTGATCCGCGAGAGCCTGACCACCGAGGTGGTGCTCGATCCGGAGAACCGCCAGATCCTGGTGGAGTATCTCGACGGGCCGTTCTCCTTCCTGGAGAACCGCTGGCGCTTCGTCGAAACCGACCAGAAGACCTGCGATATCGATTTCTACATCCGCTACGCGTTCCGCTCGCGCATGCTGGAGAAGCTGATGGGGGGGTTGTTCGCCAAGGCGGTGGAGCGATACACCGCGGCCTTCGAGGAGCGCGCCGACAAGGTCTATGGCGCGCCGAAATTCGCCCCGCGCCCTGTCGCTTAGACAAGTGTCTTACTTCTCCCCGCTGGGGAGAGGTCGGTCCAAAGGACCGGGTGAGGGGGGGGAGAGGACTGTATCGACAGCTCGTCTTCCGTCATTGCCGGGCTTGACCCGGCAATCCAGAGCGACCCGCCGGGAGATAACCGCCCCTGGATGCCCGGCTCAAGGCCGGGCATGACGAGGGAAGGGACGAGCCGCCCCCAACAAGCCATATCCGTTCCGGCTAAACCACCGAGCGTAGCAGCTTCAGCGCCCGGTCGACGCTGAGCGAGCGCACCTCCGAGCGGCCCGCATCGCCGAACAGCGCGCGTTCATGCTTGGGATTTTCGCCCCGCTTGGCGGCGGCGAAATAGACCAGCCCCACCGGCTTTTGCGTCTCCTGGCCGCCGGGCCCGGCAATACCGGTCACCGACAAGGCGATATCCGCCAGGCTCCGCTCGAACACGCCTTCCAGCATGGCGGCCGCCACCGGCTCGCTCACCGCGCCTTCGGCGTCGATCAGCTCCGCCGGCACGCCGAGCATCTCGGTCTTCGCCGTATTGGAATAGGTGACATAGGCCCGATCCAGCACATCGGACGAGCCGGGGATCGCCGTCAGCGTGCCGGCGACCAGCCCGCCCGTGCAGGATTCGGCGACCGAAAGCTTCAGCCCCGCGGCCCGGCAGGCTTCCAGCACCGCCTTCGCCTCGGCCCGCAGCGTCTCGCCGATCTCGACCGATTCTTCGCAGTCCAGTTCGCTATACAAGATTGAGCATCACCGTGGCCATCGCCGCGATGCCTTCTTCTCTACCGATCGGGCCCAACTTTTCATGGGTCGTGGCCTTCACCGCTATACGATCCAACGGCAGTCCCAAAACTTCCGCAATGCGTCCGCGCATCGCATCGCGATGCGGGGAGATCTTGGGACGCTCGCACAGAACCGTAACATCCACATTGAGGATTTCACCATTTTTGGCCTTCACCCTGGCCAAGGCATCTTCGAGGAAGGCCACGGAGTCGGCGCCGCGCCAGCGCGCGTCGCTGGGCGGGAAATGCAGCCCGATATCGCCGTCGGCAATGGCGCCGAGCAACGCATCGGTGATCGCATGCAGCACCACATCGGCATCGCTATGGCCGACCAGCTGCTTGTCGCTCGGGATCGCAACCCCGCCCAAGATCACCCGATCGCCGGGCTCGGTCCGATGCACGTCATAGCCCGACCCGACACGCAATCCCGATACAGTGCCGCCGCCCGACAGCATCGCCTCCGCCATGATGAAATCCTCAGCCGTCGTGAATTTTCGGTTGGCCTCGGCGCCTTCCACCTGGGCCACGTCCAGCCCGTACCATTCGGCGATCGAGGCATCGTCGGTGAAGTCGCCGCCGAGCGAGACCGCCGCCCGGTGCGCTTCAAAAATCGATTTGAAATGAAAGCCTTGCGGCGTTTGCGCCCGCCACAACCCGGCCCGGTCGACGGTCTCGGTGACGATCCCGTTCTTGCCGCGCTTCAGCGTATCGGTCACCGCCAGACAGGGCAGGGCGCCGGTATGGGCATCCAAACTGTCGATCACCCGCTGGATCAGCGCCGCATCGACGAAGGGCCGGGCCGCATCGTGGATCAGCACCTTGTCCGGATTTGAGGCACTCAGCGCCTCCAGCCCGGCGCGGACCGAATCCTGCCGCGTCGCACCGCCTTCCACCGGCGGCAGCAGCCCGCTGCCGAATTCCCCGACAATTCTCTCGTAATGGGCGGCATCCTGCTCGTGGATCACCACCAGAACCTGGTCGACGCGCGGGTGGTCGACAAAGGCTGCAATGGAATAGGCAAGCAAGGACCGCCCGTCCACATCGCGATATTGCTTGGGCACTTCGCCGGCCGCGGCTTCCGTCTCTGAAGGTGCCCCCGTACCGGGACTTGCCCGGCGGCCGCGCCCCGCGGCCACGATCAAAGCTGCGATAGTCAAGAATTTGGCCTCACATAAGCCGAAAAACGGCGATCAAACAGATTGTCGCATCGCTGCATCTCACATGTTGCTCTGCGGAACAAACCTGCGTATGTTGCACAATTAAAGTTCACCGGGATCATTTGCGCAAAAAATGTGCACGTAATAAGAGATAGGTCGAGGAGGAAATATCCTTTTGAAGGCCTTGGAGAAAGAACCAGTTTCCCGCCCATCATCAACAACCTTCCAGTTCGAGGCTCTGCTTGGCGCTCTCCCGCATCCCTTGCTCGTGGTTGGCGAGAATCTTCAGCTCGAATATGCCAATAGCGCAGCGGAAGATTTCTTCCAAATGAGCTTGGCCGTGCTGTGCCGCCATAAGCTCGATGAGGTTGTCGCTTTCGGCAGCCCGGTGATCTCGCTCGCCGAGCAGGTGCAGCGCACCGGCAGCACGGTCAACGAATATGGCGTGGAGCTGTCCTCGTTCCGCTTCGATTCCCCGAAGCTGGTCGACCTCTATGCCGGCCCGGTGCCGGACAGCCCCGGCCGCGCTCTGATCATGCTGCAGCAGCGTAGCATCGCCCAGATGATCGAGCGCCAGCTCAGCCATCGCGGCGCCGCACGTTCCGTCTCAGCACTCGCCGCTATCCTTGCCCACGAAATCAAGAATCCGCTTTCGGGCATTCGCGGCGCGGCGCAGCTCCTCGAGAGCGATATGAACGAAGCCGACCGCACCCTGACCCAGCTGATCTGCAACGAGTCGGACCGCATCCTGAAGCTGGTCGACCGGGTGGAGATCTTCGGCGACGAGCGCCCGCTGGACCGCGAGCCGGTCAACATCCACGACGTGCTCGACCATGTGAAGCAGCTGGCGCAGAACGGCTTCGCCAAGAACATCAAGATTGTGGAGAATTACGACCCGTCCTTGCCGCCGGTCCCGGGCGACCGCGACAAGCTGGTGCAGGTCTTCCTCAATCTGATCAAGAACGCCGCCGAAGCCATCGGCGCCGATCGCACCGACGGGCAGATCACCCTGTCCACGGCCTACCGGCCGGGCGTGCGGCTTTCCGTGCCGGGCAGCCGCGCCAAGGTCGCCTTACCCTTGGTCATCTCGGTGGAGGATAACGGCAGCGGCATCCCCGCCGATCTCCGCCCGCATCTTTTCGACCCCTTCGTCACC
Source organism: Methyloligella sp. GL2 (assembly GCF_013341275.1). Lineage (GTDB taxonomy): Bacteria > Pseudomonadota > Alphaproteobacteria > Rhizobiales > Methyloligellaceae > Methyloligella. Next base: position 1,795,710 of record NZ_CP054476.1, on the reverse strand, counting down.
ACCAAGCAGAGCGGATCGGGGCTCGGGCTCGCCCTCGTCGCCAAAATCATCAACGATCACGGCGGCATCATCGAATGCGATTCCCGTCCCAACAGCACGATCTTCCGCGCTCTGATGCCGGCAGCCGAACCCGGTGCCGCTCAACCCACACAAGAACAGGAATAAGCCATGGCGAAAGGAAACATCCTTATCGCTGATGACGACGCAGCGATCAGAACGGTCCTGAACCAGGCTTTGGCCCGGGCCGGATATACGCCGCGCGCCACCGGCAACGCCTCCACGCTGTGGCGTTGGATCTCCCAAGGGGAGGGCGATCTCGTCATCACCGATGTGTTGATGCCCGATGAGAATGCGTTCGAGCTGATCCCGCGGGTGAAGAAGCTCCGTCCCGAGCTTCCCGTTATCGTCATGAGCGCCCAGAACACCTTCATGACCGCGATCACCGCAACCGAGCGCGGCGCTTACGAATATCTGCCCAAGCCCTTCGACCTCAACGAGCTGGTCTCGGTGGTCGGCCGGGCGCTCGCCGAGCCGCGCCGCAAGGCGCAGCGCGTCGGGCCGGAGCATGCCGAAGGCCTGCCGCTGATCGGCCGCAGCCCGGCGATGCAGGATATCTACCGGGTGCTGGCCCGGCTCACCCAGACCGACCTCACCGTGATGATCACCGGCGAGAGCGGCACGGGTAAGGAGCTGGTCGCCCGCGCGCTGCACGAATACGGCAAGCGCAAAACCGGCCCGTTCGTCGCCATCAACATGGCCGCCATTCCGCGCGAGCTCATTGAATCGGAGCTGTTCGGCCATGAGAAGGGTGCCTTCACCGGCGCCCAGAACCGTCATATCGGCCGCTTCGAGCAGGCCGAGGGCGGCACCCTGTTCCTCGACGAGATCGGCGATATGCCGATGGAGGCCCAGACCCGTCTCCTGCGCGTGCTGCAGGAGGGCGAATACACCACCGTCGGCGGCCGCACCCCGATCCGCACCAATGTGCGCATCATCGCCGCCACCAATCGCGACCTGAAACAGCAGATCGACCAGGGCTTCTTCCGCGAGGATCTCTATTACCGGCTGAACGTCGTGCCCTTGCGCCTGCCGCCCTTGCGCGAGCGCCTGGAGGACATCTCCGATCTGGTGCGCCACTTCCTGGCCACCGCGGAGAAGGAGGGCCTGCCGCCCAAGACCGTGGAGCCGGCGGCCATCGAGCGGCTGAAGCGCTATCATTGGCCCGGCAATATCCGCGAGCTGGAGAATCTGGTGCGGCGGCTTTCGGCCATCTACGCCCAGGACACCATCACCGGCGACATGATCGAGGCCGAGCTCACCACCACCACGCGGCCGCCCTTCGCCGATCCGTCCGAACAGCCGAGCGATCTGTCCGAATCCGTGGAGCGCTTCCTCTCCGATTACTTCATGGGATTCGGCCAGGACCTGCCGCCGCCCGGTCTCTACAACCGCATCCTGCGCAAAGTGGAGTTCCCGCTGATCACCGCCGCGATTACCGCAACACGCGGCAATCAGATCCGTGCCGCCGATCTTCTTGGCCTCAATCGCAACACTTTGCGTAAAAAGATCCGCGACCTCGGCATCAAGGTGATCCGCACGCCGGGCAGTTAGAGGCTTGCCGCTCGTCTTGCAGTCGGACCCGCTTATCCCCAGATATCGGCCCTGGGATGTGATTTTTCCGCGTCTAGTCGCCAAAGCGCCACAATGTGATCTTAATGCACCAGGGCGGTGCGCTTCGGCCACAGCGACGCTGAAAGCCTCTAGCAATGTCCGGGGGAGCGGTGAGTAGCGTTTTCGACAGCCTGCGCAAAGCCTTGGCGCGACGAGCCGGCGGTTCGGACACCTCCTCCAAGGACCGCACCGGCAACGACAGCGCCAAGAAGAAGCACGGCACAAAGACGGCTGACGCGCCGAGCGACGAAGCCGGCGCATCTGGCGTAGCGGAGTCCATCGCCAGCGACGCCGACCCTCTGGAAGAGGAGGCGCCCGCGGCCGCATCGCAAGGCCGCAAGCGCTGGAGCCGGCGGCGCATCACCTTCACTGTCGGCCTCGTCATCATGGTGCTGTCCCTGTGTTCGGGACTTGCCACTTATCTGATCCTCACCGGCCTCACGCCGATCGTGCCGACCCATACCGTTGTGGTCGGCGTTCTGCTGATCAACGCCGCCCTGGTGCTGGCCATGGTGGCCATCCTCGCCTGGCAGGTCACTGGGCTGTGGAAGGCGCGGCGGAGGAAGGCGGCGGGCGCCCAGCTTCTGATCCGCGTCGCCGGGCTGTTCAGCGTCATCGCCGTGGCGCCGGCCATTCTGCTGGCGATCTTCGCCTCGATCTCGCTCGACCGCGGTCTCGATCACTGGTTCTCCGACCGCACCAAGTCGATCATCCAGAACTCCATCGACGTCGCCACCGCTTACCTGCAGGAGCACGGCCAGGTGATCCGCGCCGACACGCTCGGCATGGCCAAGGATATCGACGAGGCGGTGGGGCTGGTCCGCTCAAGGCCGCAAGGCTTCGGCAATTTCCTCACCGCGCAAGCCGCGATCCGCTCTATTCCCATCGCCTATCTCATCGACGAGAAGGGCAAGATCCTCGCCACCGCCTCCACCTTGCCCGACTTCCCCTATCGGCCGCCGCCGCAGCAGGCCATGGACCTTGCCAAGAAGGGGCAGGTGATCGTCATCGCGCCAGGCCACACCAATATGGTCGGCGCGCTGAAGAGCCTGGACAATTTCAACGACACCTATCTCTACGTGATCCGCCCGGTGAATGCGAAGGTGCTCACCCAGCTGCGCCAGACCCGGGCCTCCGTTGCCGAATATCAGGTGCTGGAGCAGCGCCGCGCCGGCGTGCAGGTCGCCTTTGGGCTGATGTATGTCGCCATCGCGCTCACCTTGCTGCTCTCCGCCATCTGGATCGGCATGTGGTTCGCCGGCCGCTTGGTTGCCCCGATCGGCAAGCTGATGAGCGCGGCGAACCAGATCTCCGAGGGCAATCTCGACATCGAGGTGCCGGTCAATCCGGCCGATGGCGACCTCGCCACCCTCGGCACCACTTTCAACACCATGGCCTCGGAGCTGAAGAGCCAGCATGACGAGCTGGTCGGCGCCAACTCCAAGCTGGACGAGCGCCGCCGCTTCATGGAGGCGGTGCTCTCATCCGTCACCGCCGGCGTCATCGGTGTCGATCTGGAAGGCGCCATCACCCTGGTGAACCGTTCCGCCGAGACCTTGCTCGACCTCAAGGCCAAGGGCGTCATGGGCAAGCCACTGGCCAAGATCATCCCGCAATTCGGCCCCTCCCTGAAGCGGGCCCAGCAGAAGCAATCGCGGCGGCTGATCACCGATCAGATCACGCTGCGGGTCGGCGACCAGGAGCGCTATTTCGCCGTCCGCGTCACCTCCAAGGGCGCCGGCAAGACCATGGAAGGCTATGTCGTCACCTTCGACGACATTACCGAGCTGGTCAGCGCCCAGCGCTCCACTGCCTGGGCCGACATCGCCCGGCGCATCGCTCACGAGATCAAGAACCCGCTGACCCCGATCCAGCTTTCCGCCGAGCGCATCCGCCGCAAATACGGCGATAGCATCACCAAGGATCGCGAGATCTTCGAGCAGTGCACCGACACCATCATCCGCCAGGTCTCCGATATCGGCCGCATGGTGGATGAGTTCTCCGATTTCGCCCGCATGCCGAAGCCGGTGATGGAGCCCCACGATCTGCGCGAGATCCTGCGCGAGGCGATCTTCCTGTTCCAGGTCAGCCGGCCGGAGATCGATTTCGAGGTCGAGCTGCCCGACGAGCCGGTGATCGCCAATTGCGACCGGCGGCTTCTGTCCCAGGCCCTGACCAATCTGGTGAAGAACGCTTCCGAAGCCATCGACAGCGCCTTCGAGGCCGATCCCGAGCGCACCGAGAAGGGCAAGATCACCGCCAAGCTGGACGTGCCCAAGGGCGACCACATCCAGATCACCGTGATCGACAATGGCTGCGGCCTGCCGGAAGAGAACCGCCAGCGCCTGGTGGAGCCCTATATGACCACCCGCACCAAAGGCACGGGGCTCGGCCTTGCCATCGTCCAGCGCATCGTGGAGCAGCACGGCGGCACGCTGTTCCTGTCCGATGCCCCCAAGGACAAGTCCAAGGGCAAATCCAAAGACAAATCTGAGGACAAATCGGAGCAGGGCAGCGCCGCCCGCGGCGCGGCGATCCGCATCGATCTGCCCATCGTTGAAACCGAGGAGGCGGCCGAGGAGCCCCCGGCCCAATCACAGAGCAGCCCCGCGACCAGCGACGAAAGTCAAGCGGAGACCGCCAAGGAGAAAGAGGGAGTGACCGATGGCGTCTGACATTCTGGTTGTCGACGACGAAGCCGACATCCGCGAGCTGATCTCAGGCATTTTGGAGGATGAGGGCCACGAGACCCGCCTCGCCAAGGACAGTGACGAGACCCTGATCGCCATCGAAGAGCGGCGCCCCAGCCTCGTCATCCTCGATATCTGGCTGCAGGGCTCCAAGCTCGACGGGCTGGACCTGCTTGACCGTATCAAGGATGCCCATCCCGATCTGCCGGTGATCATCATCTCCGGCCACGGCAATATCGAAACCGCCGTCGCCGCCATCAAGCGCGGCGCCTACGACTATATCGAGAAGCCGTTCAAGGCCGACCGGCTAGTGCTGATCGTCGCCCGCGCGCTGGAAGCCTCAAAGCTGCGCCGCGAGAACCGCGAGCTGCGCGAGAAGAGCGCCCATTCCAACGATATGGTCGGCCACTCCGCCGCCATCACCCAGCTCAAGCACGCCATCGAAAAGGTCGCGCCCACCAATAGCCGCGTGCTGATCACCGGGCCCTCCGGCGCCGGCAAGGAGCTGGCCGCCCGCGTTCTGCATATGAAATCGGCCCGCGCCGAAGGCCCGTTCGTGGTGATGAACGCCGCCGCCATGGTGCCGGACAGGGTGGAGCTGGAGCTGTTCGGCACCGAGGAGGGGAGCGGGCCCCGCAAGGTCGGCGCGCTTGAAGAGGCCCATAAGGGCACGCTCTATATCGACGAGATCGCCGATATGCCGCTGGAGACGCAAGGCAAGATCTTGCGCGTCCTGGTCGAGCAGCGCTTCCAGCGCATCGGCGGCGGCCCCAAGGTGCATGTCGATGTCCGCATCGTCTCCTCCACGGGCCGCGATCTGCAGAAGGAGATGGCCGCAGGCAATCTTCGCGAGGATCTCTATCACCGCCTCAACGTGGTGCCGATCAAGGTGCCCTCGCTTTCCGAGCGCCGCGACGACATCCCCGAGCTGATCCGCCATTTCATCGGCCAGATCTCCAACGCCTCGGGACTTCCGCCGCGCACCATCGGCGAGGACGCCGTCGCCGTGCTGCAATCCCACGACTGGCCCGGCAATATCCGTCAGCTCCGGAACAATGTGGAGCGGCTGATGATTCTGGTCGGCGGCGGGCCGGAAACCATCATCACCGCCGAAATGCTGCCCGAGGAGATCGTTTCCCCGGTCCCTCTTTCGGTGAACGGCGGCGGCGAGCATCTGATGTCGCTGCCGCTGCGCGATGCCCGCGAGATTTTCGAGCGCGAATATCTGCTCGCCCAGGTCAATCGATTCGGTGGCAATATTTCCCGCACCGCCGAGTTTATTGGCATGGAGCGTTCCGCGCTGCACCGCAAATTGCGCGCCCTCGGGGTTAATTCATCCGACCGAAACGCCGCGGTTCGCTAGGCGAAAACCACCATCCTAGAGTCAGCAAGAGACAGTCTTCTCTTGCGGATTCGGCCTTCCTTCGCGTCTAATGGCGCGTCTAGGGAGAGAGAGACAACAAGCCCAGCAAATTGGGCTCAAGCCAAACCAAAAGGGACGGGGAAGCCCATGGCAGCAGAGCGCGCGCAAAGCCTTCAGGACACGTTTCTCAATCATGTCCGGAAGGCAAAAACCCCCCTCACCATTTTTCTGGTGAATGGCGTTAAACTTCAGGGGGTTGTGACTTGGTTCGATAGTTTTTGCGTCTTGTTACGCAGGGACGGGCACTCACAATTGGTCTATAAACACGCGATCTCAACGATCATGCCAGGCCAGCCGGTCCAGCTCAGTGATATCGGCGAGGCGGAAAGCGCAAACGAGTAATTGCGGCGAACCGATCCGAGACGTTTAGAGCAAGGCGAATCGCGCCGGGGTGAGGAAGACCGCGCCCCGGGCGAGATTCTTCGTGCCTTGGTGCTGACGCCTGTGCTGCCGCCCCGGCCCGATAAGGACGGGCATCCGGCACCGGAAATTTCCCAACGTCTGCCCGAGGCACGGCTGGAAGAAGCCGTCGGCCTGGCGCAAGCCATCGACCTTGACGTGAAGGAACAGGGCCTCGTGCCGGTGCCCCGGCCGCGGCCCGCAACGCTGTTCGGCGCCGGCAAGGTCGAGGAGATCAAGGGCCTCGTCCGCGCCTCGGAAATCGACCTCGTGATCGTCGATCACGCGCTCACTCCCGTGCAGCAACGCAATCTGGAGCGCGCCTGGGACGCCAAGGTGCTCGACCGCACTGGGCTGATCCTGGAGATCTTCGGCCGCCGCGCCCGCACAAGGGAAGGGCGGCTGCAGGTGGAGCTCGCCCATCTCACCTATCAGAAATCCCGTCTGGTCCGCTCCTGGACCCATCTGGAGCGCCAGCGCGGCGGTGTCGGCTTCCTCGGCGGGCCGGGCGAGACCCAGATCGAGGCCGACCGCCGCATGATCCAGGAGCGCATCACCGCCATTAAGGGCGATCTCGCCCATGTGAAGCGCACCCGCGAGCTGCACCGCAAATCCCGCCAACGCGTGCCGTATCCGACGGTTGCCTTGGTCGGCTACACCAATGCCGGCAAGTCCACCCTGTTCAACCGGCTGACCGGGGCGGAAGTTCTGGCCGAAGATCAGCTCTTCGCCACCCTCGACCCCACCATCCGCGCCATCCGGCTTCCCGGTGGCTCCAAGGCCGTGCTGTCCGATACGGTGGGCTTCATCTCCGACCTGCCGACCATGCTGGTGGCCGCCTTCCGCGCCACGCTGGAGGAGGTGGAGGAGGCCGATCTGATCCTGCATGTGCGCGATATCGCCGATCCCGACAGCGCCGCCCAGCGCGCCGACGTGCTCGCCGTCCTTGCCGAGCTGGGTCTCGATATCGAGTCCGATCCCGACCGGATGCTGGAGGTGTGGAACAAGATCGATCTTCTCGACGCCGGACGCCGCCAGGAGGTGCTGAACCAGGCACCGCGCGATCAGGCGCGCCCCGTGCTGATCTCGGCCATGAGCGGGGAGGGGCTCGATGCCCTGCTCGCCGAGATCGAAGCCCGGCTGAATGCCGCCCGCGAGAGCCTGCATATCAAGCTCGGCCCCGAAGAAGGCCGGCTGACCCACTGGATCTACGAGAATTGCGAGGTGGTGGAACGCACCGAGCTCGACGAAGGCGTTGTCGATCTCGGTATCCGCGTGGCCCCCGAAAAGCGCCAGCGTCTGGATAAGCTGGCCGGGCCGGAAAGACTGCTTCCGGCTGCCGAATAGCGGCGAAAACATGGCCTCATCATGTCGCACCCCTGGCGCTGGGCGACGGTGACCACTTGAGCCGACAGGCAAATTCCGGCTATGAGTTTCGGTTCCGCCGCTCGCGGTTGGGATCAAAACACGCCGCAATGCGCTCAATTCGTGTCGTTTTGAGCGAAAAACCCTGCGGAAGCCCTGGGAAACGCCTTCGACATGAACAAAAACAAGGTCATCACGGCCGATCAGGCCATCGCCCTTATCAGCGACGACGACGTGATCTGCACGACCGGTTTCGTGCAAAGCTGTATCCCCGAAGCGCTGCACGCGGCGCTCGAGAAGCGCTACGTAGAGACGCAGTCCCCTAAGGATCTGACGTTGATCATGTGCGCCGGCGCCGGCGACAGCAAAGGCCTCGGCACGGGCCGGCTGCATCATGAAGGGCTCTTGAAGCGGGTCATCGCCGCCAATTTCGGCCGTATGCCGAAAGTGGCCGAAGCAGCGACCGACAATAAGATTCAGGGCTATAACCTGCCGCAGGGCGTGATCTCCAAGCTCTACCGCACCTGCGCCTCCGGCCAGCCGGGCCTATTCTCCAAGGTCGGCCTGCATACTTACGTCGATCCGCGTCTCGGCGGCGGCAAGGTCAACGACATCACCACCGAGGACATCGTCGATCTGGTCCATGTCGAGGGCACGGACTGGCTGTTCTACAAGGCGACCCCCATCGACGTCGCCCTGATCCGCGCCACCTCCGCCGATCCGTCCGGCAATCTCTCCATGGAGAAGGAAGCGCTGACCCTGGACACCATGGCCCAGGCCATGGCCGCCTATAACAATGGCGGCGTCGTCATCGCCCAGGTCGAGCGCATCGTCGAGCAGGGCTCCATCAAGCCGAAGGACGTCAAGGTTCCCGGCATCCTGGTGGATTGCGTGGTGGTCGCCGAAGACCCCGAAATGCACCGCATGAATTACGGCGTGATGTACGACCCGGCCCTGTCCGGCGAGATCCGGGTGCCCGTCGATGCGATCCCGAAAATGCCGCTCGATGCGCGCAAGATCATCGCCCGCCGCGCCGCTTTCGAACTGCCGATGAACGGCGTCATCAATCTCGGCGTCGGTGCGCCGGACGGTGTCGCCTCGGTCGCGGCCGAAGAGCAGGTGAGCACCTATCTCACCATGACCACCGAGGCCGGCGCGCTTGGCGGCGTGCTCGCCAGCGGCTCCAGCTTCGGCTCTTCGGTCAATGCCGACACCATCATCGACCAGAACCAGATGTTCGATTTCTACCATGGCGGCGGTCTCGACCTGACCTGCCTCGGCATGGCCGAATGCGACGAGCAGGGCAACGTCAACACCTCCCGCTTCGGCGGCAAGCTGAACGGCTGCGGCGGCTTCATCGACATCTCGCAGAACTCCCGCGCCGTGGTCTTCGTCTCAACCTTCACCGCCGGCGGGCTGAAGGTGGAGATCGACGACGGCAAGCTGGTCATCGCCCAGGAGGGCAAGTTCCGGAAATTCGTCAAATCGGTGGAGCAGATCACCTTCGCCGGCAAATACGCCGCCGAGCAGTCTCAGCCGGTGCTCTATGTCACCGAGCGCTGCGTGTTCCAACTCACCCCCGAGGGGCTGGAGCTGATTGAGGTGGCGCCGGGCATCGATATCGAGCGCGATATTCTGGCCCATATGGATTTCAAACCGATCATCCATAAGCCGGTGCCGATGAACCCGCGCCTGTTCCTCGACAAGCCGATGAAGCTGCTGGACGATCTGCTCAACCTCAATCTCTGCGAGCGCGTCTCCTACGACCCGGACCGCAATATCCTGTTCCTCAATCTGGAGGGCTGGAGCGTGCGCAAGCCTGCCGATGTCGACGATCTGCAGAAAGTGCTGGTCGACGCCTCCAAGAAGGCGGGCAAGCGGGTCAATGCCGTGGTCAACCACGATGGCTGCCGCATCGCCGGCGACCTCTACGACCGCTACGCCGAGATGATCGACTACATGCTGAAGCACTACTATGCGTCCACCACGCGCTACACCACCTCGGCCTTCATGCGCATGAAGATGCAGGAAGCGCTCAGCAAGCGCGGGCTGCAGCCGCATGTCTTCGAGAAGAAGGAAGAGGCCCATGCCGCGCTCGGCACCGGCACGGCCGAAAAGTCGGCCGAGAAAGAGCTGGAAAGCGCCCCGAAATAGGGCGCCGCGGCTGCCGCTTCAGCCGGAGGATTACGAGCGGAGGAGGGGCTTCTAAGCCTTCTCCTCCCGCTTCGCCGCATCCCATAGCGCGTCCATCTCTTCCAGCGAGACCTCCTCGGCGCGCTTACCGTCCGTCTTCAGCGCATCCTCGATGAAGGTGAAGCGGCGGATGAATTTCCGGTTGGCGCCGCGTAAAGCGGCTTCCGGATCGACCTTCAGATGCCGGGCCAGATTGGCCATCACGAAGAGCAAGTCGCCGAGCTCTTCTTCGATATGCGCCCGGTCGCCGCTCGACGCCGCCTCCTTCAGTTCGCCGATCTCTTCCTCCGCCTTATCGAACACGAAGCCGAGCGCCGGCCAGTCGAAGCCGACCCTAGCGGCGCGGTTCTGCAGCTTCACCGCGCGGGTGAGACCGGGCAGCCCGGCCGGCACGTCGTCGAGCAGGGAAGGGACCCCCTCGCCCGGTTTTACCTTCGCCGCTTTCTCGGCGGCCTTGATCTCCTCCCAGCGGCGCGAGCCCTCGAAGCTGTCCCGGAGCGAGGGATCCTCGAACACATGGGGATGCCGGCGCACCATCTTGGCGGCGATCGCGTCCGTCACATCGTCGAAATCGAAGCGGTTCTCTTCGGAGGCCATCTGGGCGTGATAGACGACCTGCAGCAGGAGATCGCCCAGCTCGTCCTTCAGCTCTTCGAATTCGCCGCGATGGATCGCGTCCGCCACCTCGTAGGCTTCTTCGATGGTGTAGGGCGCGATGGAGGCATAATCCTGCTTCACGTCCCAAGGACAGCCGGTCTCCGGATCGCGCAGCCGCGCCATGATCGCGCGCAGCGCCGCCAGCGTGTACCGGCCGGCCGCGTCTTTTTCGTGCTCAGTCTCGTCCGCCATTTTCGATCTCGATCCGTGGAAGAAGAAAACCAGGCTGCAGCTACATACGGAACCCAATCGCGCCGTCCGCTCCATCTAGCGGCAGAGCGTTTTTCGCGCCCCCAGCAATAGGTTACGCCGTGAGGGGAGAAAATGACGTCAAGCAGGGGGCGCCGTTGTCCCCCGCTTCCCGCCATACCGCCAAAGGGCAGGGCAAGCCCCCTACTTACTCAGAACCGCTGCATCTGCGGCAGGCCATCGGTGATCTCGTAATAGTCGCCTTTGTCTTTGACGAAGATGTGCTTTTCGAGCTTGAGCCCAGTCGGCGCATCCAGACAGCCTGCGGCGATCGCAATCTCGTCCTCGTCATTGAGGCGATAGAACAGGTTCGAGCCGCAAGACCGGCAAAATCCGCGCTTAGCAAAGTCGGAAGAGGCGTACCAGGCGAGGCTTTCGTCATGAGAGAAGTGCAGACCCGCCATCGGCGCATGGGTGACAGCCCAAAGGTGACCGCTCAGCCGCCGGCACTGGGTGCAATGGCACGCCGTCACCGTCCCACTGACCGTTTCCACCTCGAAGCGAACCTTGCCGCACTCACATCGGCCGCTGAGCATCTCCAACCTCCAAATCGTGTAGGGGTTTGCAATTGCTGGCGAAAACGCCGCGAGGGCGCCCAGAGCAGCCCATATCCGAAATTCGCATAAGGTATATTATGGAAAATATTGGCTTATGCGCATCTGGGCAGTTCGCCGTCTTTGTCGTGCCGACGGCGCGCCGATAAGCGCGCCGTCACGTCCCCCTCTTAGGACGCCCATTTCGGCGCCCCCTCTCGAACCCGCTTCTGCGGCCTTACTTCTCGTAGTGATCGCGCACCAGCTGGTCCAGCAGCCGCACGCCGAAGCCCGAGCCCCAGCTGCGGTTCACATCGGTGTCGCCCGACGCCATGCCGGTACCGGCGATGTCGAGATGCGCCCAGGGCGTCTCCGGCTTGACGAAGCGCTGCAGGAACTGCGCGGCGGTGATCGACCCGCCCCAGCGTCCGCCGGTGTTCTTGATGTCGGCCACCTTGGACTCGATCAGCTTGTCGTATTTCGGACCGATGGGAAGCCGCCACAGCTTCTCGCCGGTCTCCTTGCCGGCCTGGATAAGCTCGTCGGCCAGCGTGTCGTTATTGGAGAACAGGCCCGCATGCTCCTTGCCGAGCGCCACCATGATAGCGCCGGTCAAGGTGGCGAGATTGATCATCGCCTTCGGATTGAACTTGTCCTGGGCGTACCAAAGGCAATCGGCCAGCACCATGCGCCCTTCCGCGTCGGTGTTCAGCACCTCGATGGTGGTGCCAGACGCCGCGGTCACCACATCGCCCGGCCGCGTCGCCTTGCCGTCGGGCATGTTCTCCACGATGCCGATCACGCCGACCGCGTTGACCTTGGCCTTGCGCGCGGCGAGCTCCTGCATCAGACCGACGACGCAGGCCGCGCCCGCCATGTCGCCCTTCATGTCTTCCATGCCGGCGGCAGGCTTCAGCGAGATGCCGCCGGTGTCGAACACCACGCCCTTGCCGACGAAAGCGATGGGAGCGCCCCCCTTCTCGCCGGCGCCGTTCCATTTCATCACCACCACGTGGCTCGGCTCTTCGCTGCCCTGCCCCACGGCCAGCACCGCGTTCATGCCGAGACGCTTCAGCCGCGCCTCGGTCAGCACCTCGACCTCGACGCCGGCCTTGGTCAGCTCCTTGGCACGCTTGGCGAATTCCGGCGGGGTCAGCACATTGGCCGGCTCGTTGACCAAATCGCGGGCGAGCATCACCCCCTCCCCCAGCGCCTTCTCCTTCTGGAAGGCCCGCTGCGCGGCGCGCGGATCGGCGCAATGGATCACCACTTTCTTCAGCACCGGCGCCTTGGGCGCGTCTTTCTTCTGCGACTTGTACTTCTTGAAGCTGTAGCTGCGCAGCATGGCGCCGAGCGCGAATTGCGCCGCATGCTCCGGCGAGACATCGCCGCGCACCGTCTGCAGGAAGACATGCACCGCCGGGGCTTCCTTGCCGGTCACCGCGCCGCGCACGGCGCCGCCGAGATTGAGCCAATCCTCGCCGCTCATGTCGGCGGGCTTGGCCAGCCCGGCCAGCACGAGGCGCGCCGCCTCGATCCCCGCCGGAGCGAGCAGATCCACCGAGCTGCCCGGCTTGCCCTTGAAATCGGTGAGCTTCGCCGCCTTGGTCAAAACCCCTTTGGATTTTTTGTCGAATTCCTTGGCGGCGGGGGTCAGTTTGGGCCCCTCCTCCGCGAAGACGATGACGGTCCCGTCGGCACGGGCGGTGAAACTGGCAAAAGAAATGGCGGTTTGATCTGTCACTTGCTGCTCCATGGATGCCGCATATAGAAGACTCCAGAGTGGCCCTGGAGGTCGCATTTGAGTAAACACGGACCGGCGCCGGATGGTGCCGGCCCCTCCCCCGCGGAACATTGATGCAAATGCGCAACAGCGGCAAGGATTGTATAGTGGCGGTGGTACCGGCTGCCGCAGTGGAAAGCAAGCCGCAGCGCTGGCCGAATTTCCGCCATTTTACCCTGTGCTTATCGGACTTGGCGCGTCCGGTGGGGGTTCGCAAGCGAGAGCTTGCGAAGGGGATTCGGGCCGTCTGACCCGGGGATTTGCGACATTAATATTCCGCTCGCCATACCGGCCTTTGCGCCGCTGTTCAGCCGTTATGTCTTCAAGCAGGTCTTGAATGCCTTCGCGCTCATCCTGCTCACCCTGACGATGATCGTCTGGATGGCTATGGCGTTGAGACAGCTGGACTTAATCACCTCGCAAGGGCAAGGCTTCATCCTCTTCCTGAAGATGACCCTGCTCTCTCTGCCGAGCCTGATCAGCCTGATCGCGCCCAACGCCGTGCTGATGTCGGCGCTCTATACGCTCGACCGCATGAACAGCGACAGCGAGATCATCGTGATGACGGCGGCCGGCGCCACCATCTGGCGCATCTGCTCCGCCTTTCTGGTCTTGGGGGTGCTGGTTTCGATCGGGATTTTGATCATCAACCTCTACATCTCTCCCATGGCGGTGCGCGCCCTGACCAATCTGGTGACCCAGGTGCGCACCGATCTGATCTCGCAAGTGTTGCAGCCGGGCCGGTTTTCCAGCCCCGAGCAAGGCCTCACCTTCCACATCCGCGACCGCGACAAAAACGGCGATCTGCTCGGCCTCCTGGTCTATGACGAGCGCGATCCGGGTAAGGTGATGACCTATCTCGCCGAGCGCAGCCGCATCCTGAAGCGGGGTGACGATTCTTATCTGGTGATGTTCGACGGCGAAGTGCACAGCGCCGACGCCAAGGAAAAAGAAAAAGGCGCGCAGATCATCGCTTTCGACCAGTACATGATCAGCATTGCCGACTTCGCACCCCCCGGGAAGCGTAAGAAGAATGTAAAGCCTCGCCAGCTATACTTGGGAGAGCTTTTAAATCCAGAGCTTGACCCGAAGCAGGTGGACGGAGGGTTGGGGAAGATACGGTCGGAGCTTCATGAGCGGCTTTCATCGCCCCTTTACCCCTTCCTCTTCACATTGATTGCGGTGACTTTTTTGGGTCACGCGCGAACAACGCGCCAGGGTCGCTGGGGGCAGATTATGCTCGTTGTCGGGATATGTGTGTCTTTGAGGTTAGCCGGCATCACAATGACGAACCTTGTGGCCCTGAATCCATGGGCGGCCGTACCGCTTTATGCTATCCCGATAGCGGCGATTCTCGTTGCGGCATGGGTCGCACACGTTAGAATGCAGCCAGAACTGCGATCCAAATTAAGCTGGGACGTTAAGTTCCAGCCAGCAAAGATAAAATACTGGTTCGCACGGGGGATAAAGGCAAAGTGAGAGCGCAGATGCCAGGCATCAGTGCAGCAGGGACGCTTGCGCGCTATTTTTCGGTGCGTTTCCTGGTGGCAATGGTGGCGATGTTCGCCCTTTGCTGCCTGCTGATCTTCTTTGTCGACTTCATCGAGATGCTTCGGCGCGCTGGTGACTACAGCGGCGACGTTTCTTCTGGCGTTTTGCTGGGGATCACCTTGCTGCGCATGCCGTCTTTCTCCGAACTCACCCTGCCCTTCGCCGTTCTGATCGGCACCATCGTGGTGTTCCTGATGCTGAGCCGGTCGTCGGAATTGGTGGTGGTGCGCGCCGCCGGCATCTCCGTCTGGCAGTTCACCCTGCCGGCGATTTTGGTCGCCTTCACGCTCGGCGTGATTTTCGTGCTCGCCTACAACCCCATCGCCGCCGCGTCCCGCGCCAAAGCGGAGGAGCTCTACACCTCGGCCTTCGGCAAGGACGAATCCCTGCTCACCAGCAGCAAGGGCGGCGCATGGCTGCGCGAGGACGGCGTCGACGGCCCCTCGGTCCTGCATGCCTCCCGGGTGCTGCGGCAGGGGCTGGAGCTGCGCAGCGTGACGGTGTTCCAATACGACCACGACAACAATCTGCTGGAGCGTATCTCCGCCAACCGTGCGATCCTCAAGCGCGGCCGCTGGGAGCTGGAGAATGCCCTGGTCAGCGCCGTCGGCCAGGAACCGGCCCAGCACGAGCGTTATCTGCTCAGCACCTATCTCTCCCCCACCCAGGTGCGTGACAGTCTCGGCACTGTGTTCTCGATCTCGTTCTGGGACCTGCCCAACTTCATCGAGATTGCCGAGCGGGCCGGCCTTCCGGCCACCCAATACCGGGTGCAGTACCAACTGCTGCTGTCCCGGCCGTTCCTGCTTGCCACCATGGTTCTGATCGCCGCCACCTGCTCCTTGAGCGCCTTCCGCTTCGGCAGCGTCCAGCTCCAGGCTGTCATCGGGCTTGCCGCCGGTTTCGGCTTCTTCGTGTTTTCGGAGATCTCGCGCAACTTCGCCATGTCCGGACTGACATCGGCGGTCGCGGCCGCGTGGGTGCCGGTCATCATTACCGCAAGCCTCGCCCTCACCGTGCTCTTGTACAAGGAGGACGGGTGATGGCGCTTAGACACCCAGTCAGGTACCAAGCCGTACGCCAAATGCCGCGTATCGCAAGCCGGGCCCTGCCCGGCCTTGCTGCGTCTAAGGCAGGCCGTTTCGCGTGTGCAGTCCGGTCGTCGCTACCGGGACTTGCCGCCGTTCTTCTGCTCGGGATTTGCGCATCGCTTGCCCTCCCCCAGCAAGCTCATGCGCAGCGGAAAAAGCCCGACGATCTGAACAACATCATGAGCCCTCCGTCGATAGCGGAGAACGCGCCGATGCTGCTGCAGGCCGACGAGATGGTCTACGACAACGACCGCAACCGGGTCATGGCGAAGGGCAATGTCGAGATCTATTACGGCGACTACACCCTGCTCGCCGATCAGGTGACCTACGACCGCAACGCCAACACGCTGTCGGCCTCCGGCAATGTGCGCATCAAGGATCCCGACGGCGCCGTCATCACCTCCAACCAGATGACGCTGACCGACGATTTCCGCGACGGCTTCATCGACGCGCTGAAGGTGGTCACCCAGGAAGACACGCGCATCGTCGCCAATACCGCCTCACGCGAGGCCGGCAACGTCACCGTGTTCAACAATGGCTGGTTCACCCCGTGTAAGCCCTGCCGCGAGAACCCGGACAAGGCGCCGACCTGGCGCATCCGGGCCAAGGAGATCAAGCACGACAAGGAAGATGCGACGATCACCTTCAAGGGTGCCGCGTTCGACCTGTTCGGCGTGCCGATCGCCTACACGCCTTACTTCAAGACCGCCGATCCGACGGTGAAGCGCAAATCCGGCTTCCTGATCCCGAGCTACAGCCACTCGGACGATCTCGGGAACACCGTGACGGTCCCGTACTACTTCGCCCTGTCGGATCACTACGACTTCACCTTCGAGCCGATGATCACCGAGAGCGCCGGCACGCTGTTCATGGGCACCTGGCGGCAGCGCCTGGCCAATGGCGGCTTTCAGATCGAGCTCGCCGGCGTCGGCGACCCGGGCTACGAGGAAGAAAGCGGATCGTCCTCGGATTTCCGCGGCAGCATCAAGACCGCCGGCCAGTTCGCCATCAACCCCTACTACTCCTGGGGCTGGGATATCCTGGCTGAGAGCGACGACACCTTCCGCCGCTACTATAAGCTGGACAGCAACCTGAAGACCGACCGCGTCTCGCAGGTCTATATCGAAGGCCTGCACGACCGGAATTACATCTCGCTGCGCGGCTATCAGGTCGGCGGGCTGACATATTACGATTCCGACGAGGCGCAGGCTTCGGTGCTGCCGATCCTGGATTACGACTACATCGTCGACCAGCCGGTCCTCGGTGGCGAGCTGAGCTTCACCTCCAATGCCATGAGCCTGACCCGCGAGGACGGGCCGGACTCGGCGCGGGCCATCATCGAGGCGAATTGGCGCCGCCAGATGATCGATGGCTTCGGCCAGGTCTATACGCCGTTCGCCCAGCTGCGCGGCGATGCCTATAGCATCGAGGACTTCTCGCACGACGATAACGTCTCGGCCAATGGCGACGACTCGCTGGTGCGCGGCCAGGCCGTCGCCGGTGCCCAGTACAGCTATCCCTTCGTCGGGACCACCGGCAACATCACCCATGTGGTGGAGCCGGTCGGCCAGATCATTGCCCGTCCCAACTCAGTCGGCAATCAGGCCAAGATCCCGAATGAGGACGCCAACAGCTTGGTGTTCGACGACACCATCTTGTTCGATATCGACAAGTTCTCCGGCTACGACCGGATCGAGACCGGCACCACCGCCAATGTGGGCGCCCGCTATACCGCTTCGCTCTACTCCGGCGCCTACTTGCGCGCCGTGTTCGGCGAGAGCTTCCACTTGGCGGGCGACAACGCCTTCGACGAAGGCACCGGCCTCTATACCGACAGCTCCGACTATGTCGGCGGTCTCTATATCCAGGCCAATCAGTATCTCGGCTTCACCGCCCAGAGCCGCTTCGATCAGGACGATTGGGCTATCCAGCGCACCGATCTCGGCGCCAACGCCAATTACGGCCCGATCCAGCTTGCCGTCGACTACGCCGATGTCGCCGCCGACGAAGAGCACAACCCCGCTTCCGGCCGCGAGGAAGTCCGGACCAGGGGCGCGCTATCTGTGACCGACAACTGGGCCGTGCTTGGCCAGCTCCGCTACGACCTGGCCAACGACCTCCGCCTGCAGGACGGTATCGGTCTGCAATATGAGGACGATTGCTTTACCTTCGCCCTCACCTATCTGCGGACCAACTATATCGACCGCGATATTGAGCCCGACTCTCGTATTATCGCCCAGTTCTCGCTTAAATATCTGGGCGACTACGCCGTGAAGACCTCTGCCTCGGCGATGGATTCGGATAACTAGGAGGAGCGCCGCGATGGCAGCCCTCATTTCCAGTATCGTTCGCACCGCCGCGCGGGCCAGTCTCGCCGCGGGCATTTGGCTTGCGTTGAGTCCTGCCGCGTCGCTGCCGGCGCACGCCCAAGTCGAGCAATCCATCAAGGTCATCGTCAACGACAACCCGATCTCGGCTTACGATATCGAGCAGCGCATGCGCTTCCTGGCAGTGACCTCGGGCGAGAAGCCCTCCGCCGAGCTGCAGAAAAAAGCCACCGAGATGCTCATCGACGAGCGGCTGCAGATCGAGGCCGGCAAGGAGCAGAAGCTCTATGCCGACGAAGGCGATGTGAACCGGGTCGTCGAGAGCATGGCCCAGAAGAACAAGCTGGATGCCGCCGGCCTGGCACAGGCCCTCGGTAAGGCCGGCATCAACGTCAAGACCCTCAAGGACCGTATTCGCGCACAGCTGGTCTGGCAGGATGTGATCCGCAAGAAGTTCAGCCATACGGTGACGGTCGGCCAGCGCGACATCGATGCGGCGCTGGCCCAATCGGGCACCATCAACCTGGCCCAGAGCACCACGCTGCAGCTGCGCCGGGTGAGCTTCTCCGGCGGCGGCGGCGATGCCGGCATCGCCCGGCGTCTGGCCCAGGCGGAGGATCTGCGCCGGCGTTTCCGCAGCTGCAATACCCTGCCGCTGATCGCCAAGGATTTCTCCGGCGCCTCCGTCGGCGGCGTCTCCACCACCAAGGCCTCCGCGGTGCGTCAGCCGCAGCGCGCCATGCTGATGCATGCCGAGGTCAACCAGATGACTGCGCCCTCCATCGCCTCCGGCCGGGTCGAGCTCTATGCGCTTTGCGGCAAGGACACCAAGGCCGAAGCGCCGCAAGAGCGCGATACCGCCCGGCGCGAGCTGATGAACAAGGAAATGATGGACAAGGCGGACGACTATCTCGCCGAATTGCGCAAGGAGGCGTTCATCGAACGCCGCTAATTGACCCTGAGGCGCCAACGCCTTAGGCAATCACATGAGCGACAAACCTCTGGCCTTGACCATGGGCGATCCCGCCGGGATCGGCCCCGATATCACCTTGCTGGCCTGGCAGGGACGGGAGCTTTGCGGCTTGCCGCCTTTCATGCTGCTGGCCGATCCCGATCTCATCGCCGCCCGCGCCGAGACCTTGGGGCTGGATATCCCCATCGCCGTGATCGACGACCCGGCCGAGGCATCTGCGGTATTTTCCCGTGCTCTGCCGGTGCTTCCGGTGCCGCTTTCGGTGGAGATCGCAGCCGGCACGCCGGACCCGGCCGCCGCGCCGGCAATCCAAGGCGCCATCGAGCAGGCCGTCGATCTGGTGATGGGCGGCAAGGCCGCCGCTGTGGTGACCAATCCGATCGCCAAGGAGGTGCTGCACCGGGCGGGCTTTCCTTTTCCCGGTCACACCGAGTATCTCGCCGCCCTCGCCGATCCGAAGGCAGCGCTGATGCCGGTGATGCTGCTGGCCTCCGATGCGCTGAAGATCGTGCCCGTCACCATCCATATTCCGCTACGCGAGGTGCCGGCGCAGCTCACCACCGAGCTGATCTTGAAGACCATCCGCATCACCGCAAACGACATCCGGCGCTATTTCGGCATCCCGTCCCCGCGCCTGGCGCTGACCGGCCTCAACCCCCATGCCGGCGAAAACGGCAGTCTCGGCGACGAGGAGCAGACCATCATCATGCCGGCGATCGATGCCGCACAAGCCGAAGGGATCGACGTCGCCGGCCCCTTTCCCGCCGACACCATGTTCCACGAGCGCGCCCGCGCCGAATACGACGTGGCGCTGGCCATGTATCACGATCAGGCCCTGATCCCGGTGAAGACGCTTTGCTTCGATACCGGCGTGAACACCACCCTCGGCCTTCCCTTCATCCGCACCTCGCCCGATCACGGCACCGCCTTTGCCATCGCCGGCACCGGCAAGGCCCATCCCACCAGCCTGATCGAAGCCTTGAAGCTCGCCCGCGCCATGGCGGGACACGCCGCCGAAGCCAAGACGAGCGCCGCGTGAGCGCGCCAGACGGCTTGCCGCCGCTGCGCGAGGTGATCGCCGCGCTGGACCTTCAGGCGCGCAAGAGCTTAGGGCAGAATTTCCTGCTGGATCTCAATCTCACCCGGCGCATCGCCCGGGCGGCCGCCCCGCTGGAAGACGCGGCCATCGTCGAGGTCGGCCCAGGTCCCGGCGGGCTGACCCGCGCGCTTTTGATGGAAGGCGCCAAGCGCGTCATCGCTATCGAGAAGGACGAGCGCTGCCTGCCGGCCTTGGCCCAGATCGCCGACGCCTATCCGGATAAGCTGGAGGTCGTCAGGGGCGACGCCACGGAGATCGACTATGGCGGGCTTGGGCTGGAACCCCCGGCCCGCATCGCCGCCAATCTCCCCTATAGCGTCGCCACGCCCTTGCTGATCGGCTGGCTGAAAACCGCGCCCTGGCCGCCCTGGTTCGACCGTATGGTGCTGATGTTCCAGAAAGAAGTGGCCTTGCGCATCGTCGCCGAGCCCGGCTCCAAGGATTACGGCCGGCTTTCGGTGCTGGCCAATTGGCGCTGCCGGACGAAGATCCTGTTCGGCGTGCCGGCCAGCGCCTTCACCCCAAAACCGAAGGTCGATTCGGCGATCGTCGAGCTTATTCCCCGCGACGTGCCGGAGCCGGCCTGCAAGATCGCGACCTTGGAAAAGGTAACCGCGGCCGCCTTCGGCCAGCGCCGCAAGATGCTGCGCGGCGCGCTGCGCGGCCTCGATCCCGACATCGTCTCTGTGTTGGAGGGGCTCGGCATCGCCCCGACGGCGCGCGCCGAAGAGCTGCCCGTGGAGGCCTTCTGCCGGATCGCCAATGCGCTGGACGCGCGGCGCTAAAGCTCGCTGAGCAGTTTCTGCACGAACCCCTTCAGGCCGGTGAGCCGCCCGGCACGCACCCGCTCCGCCTGCAAAACCGACCGCAGGCAGGACAGCGAGTGATCGACATCGGAATTGACGATCACATAGTCGTATTCGTCCCAATGCTGGATCTCGTTGGTGGCGCCGCGCATGCGCTTCTGCACCACTTCCGGGTGATCCTGCGCCCGGCGGGTCAGCCGTTCCTCCAAGGCATTGGCCGAGGGCGGCAGCACAAAGACCGAGACCACATCGGCCGCCGCCTTGTCGCGCAGCTTGCGTGCGCCCTGCCAATCGACATCAAAGAGAACATCGCGCCCGGCGGCCAAAGCCTTCTCCACCGGACGGCGCGGCGTGCCGTAATAATTGTCGAACACCACCGCCCATTCGAGGAAGGCGTCCTCCGCCTGCATCTCCAGGAAGCGCTCGCGGCTGACAAAGTAATAATCCTTGCCCTCTTCCTCGCCGGGCCGGGGCGCCCGCGTGGTGCAGGAGACCGAGATGGCGATATCGTCATCGGACTCCAAAAGCCTGCGCGCCAGCGTCGTCTTCCCCGCCCCCGAAGGCGAGGACAGCACCAGCATCAGCCCCCGTCGTGCAATCTCCCCCGTCATTTGCCTCTCATTCGATATTGGCCACCTGCTCGCGGAACTGGTCGATCACGCCCTTCAGCGCGAGCCCCAGATGGCTGACCTCCACATCGCCCGCCTTGGAGCAGACGGTGTTGGCCTCCCGGTTCAGCTCCTGAGCGAGAAACTCCAGCTTGCGGCCGACCGGCCCGTCGCTCGCGATCAGCTCGCGCGCCGCCGCGATATGGGCCAGCAGCCGGTCGAGCTCTTCTTGAATATCCGCCTTTGCGGCGAGCAGCGCCGCCTCCTGATGCAGCCGTTCCGCCTCCAGCGGCACCGAGCCCGAAATCAGCTTGGCGACCTGCTCCTCGATCCGCGCGGCGAAGGCATCGGGCTGCCGCGCCGCGGCCTCCGATGTCTGTTCCCGCAACTCCGCGATCTGCGCCAGCTGATCCTCCAGCACCGCGAAAAGCCGCGTGCCTTCTTGCGTCCGCGCTTGCGATAGCCCGGTCAGCATTTGCGACAGCCCGTCCAGTAGCGCCGCATTGAGCGCCGCCCGCGCCGTCTCGCTCTCCTCGCCTTCGCGAATCTCCACCACGCCGCGCATGGCCAGCAGACTGTCAAGGGAAACGTCGGGCAAGCCGGTGATCTCGCTCGCCCGGCGCGCGGCCTGAAATGCTTGCCGCAAGCTCGCCTCGTTGAGGCGCAGCTCGGCCGAAGCCGCCTCGCGCTGAATCACCAGATTGATGGAGCAATTGCCCCGCGCCAACAGCTTCTGGCACAGGCTCCGCGCCTCCGGCTCCAGCGCATCGAATCCCGGCGGCAGGCGGAAGCGCAGCTCCAGCCCGCGCCCGTTCACGCTGCGCCCTTCCCAGTGCCAATGCACGCCGTCATGGACGCCGTCGGCCCGGGCAAAGCCGGTCATGCTTTTGAGGCTCATGGCGTCATGATCCTACCGTGATATGGCGCGAAAAGCGGAGCCGAGAAAAAGCCCACCGGGGCTTATACGCCGAGTCGCACCGGTTTTGCCAAAGCCCGAACTGAGCCGTCCGTCCGTGGAAAGACGCTCCGCTCCCGGCTACTGCCCGGCCGAATCGGGCTTGCGCACCGGCGCAGGCGGCTCGCCGCCTGCATCCAGAAGCGAACGCGCGGCGTCTTCATCCAAGGCCGGCGTGTCGGTCGTCGCCGCGGCAGCCGCAGCCTCCGCCTTCTTCTTGGCTTCCTCGGCGAGCTGACGCTGCACCTTGCGCCATTTGGCGACGTTGTTGTTGTGCTCCTTAAGCGTGGCGGAGAAGGCATGCCCGCCCGTCCCGTCGGCCACGAAGTAGAGATCGGTGGTTTCCGCCGGCTGCAAGGTGGCGATAATCGCCTCGCGCCCCGGATTGGCGATCGGCGTCGGCGGCAGCCCGTCGATCTGATAGGTGTTGTACTCGGTCTTCTTATCCAGCTCGCTCTGCAGGATCGGCCGCCCCAGCGAGCCCTGCCCGCCGACCAGGCCGTAGATGATGGTCGGATCGGATTGCAGCCGCATCCCCTTCTTCAGCCGGTTATGGAACACCGCGGCAATCTGCGGACGCTCCCCGTCAATGGCGGTCTCCTTCTCCACGATGGAGGCCAGGATCAACGCCTGCTGCTGGGTCTCGATCGCCAGCCCGTCATGACGCGCCGCCCAGGCCTTGGCCAGGAACAGCTGCTGCGCCTGCCGCATCTGGTCGAGAATCGCCTGCCGGCTGGTGCCGCGGGTATAGAGATAGGTATCGGGAAGCAGCGAGCCTTCCGGCGGCACCTCGGCGATCTCTCCGGTGAGCTCGGGATCCTCCAGCAGCTTCTGCACCACCTGCCGGCTGGTCAGCCCTTCGGCGATGGTCACCTTGTGCTGGATCGCCTTGCCTTCCACCAGCTTGTCGAGCACGTCGCGCATCGAGGCGTTGGCCCCGAACTCGTACTCGCCCGCTTTCAGGCTGATCTTGCGCTTCAGCGTATTGAAATACAGCACCGTTGCAACGAACAGCCGCCGGTCGGCGATGATGCCGTCCGATTCCAGCTGATCGGCAATTTCGCTCACCCCTTTGCCTTGCGGGATCACGGTCACCGCATCGGCCTGCAACGGGCCCGGCTTGTCGAACTGCACTTTGAGAAAATACAGCCCGCCGAGCACCACCGCCGTGACCAGCAGGATGAGCGTCAAAAGCCGATTGAAGAATCTTAGAACTGGGTGCATTTGCGCCGCCTTGGCTTCGCTTCTGGGAGGCTCCGGAACCCGTCTTGGCTGCAGCGCCTCTTGCGGGCTGCGCGCACGCGGCGAGAGGCCATGGCCCCCTTGCTCGTCCGGTAGCGCCAAGTCTCGATCATCCGATCCTTGCGACCCATTGCTGTTTATGGACATGCAATACCGGCCCCGGTTTTGCCGCAGCAGCCCCTATCCACTGCAGCCGAAATATGGCCAAAGGCGGGTGGGCGTGGCAAGCCAATGCGGACGCCCGTCAGCCGTCGTAGCGACGCAGGATGAGGGAGGCGTTGGTTCCGCCAAACCCGAAGGAGTTGGACAGCACCGTATCGATCTGCCGTTCCTTCGCCTCGTACGGCACCAGATCGATCGCCGTTTCCATGGACGGGTTGTCCAGGTTGAGCGTCGGCGGCGCGATATTGTCGCGGATGGCCAAGGTGGAGAAGATCGCCTCCACCGCGCCTGCCGCACCGAGCAGATGCCCGGTCGCCGACTTGGTCGAAGACATCGCGATCTTGCCGGCGGCATTGCCGAACATACGCTCCACCGCACGCAGCTCGATCTCGTCCCCCATCGGGGTCGAAGTGCCGTGGGCGTTGATATAGTCGATATCGGAAGGATCGATGCCCGCCCGCTTCACCGCCGCGACCATGCAGCGGTAAGCCCCGTCACCGTCTTCCGCCGGCGCGGTGATGTGGAAGGCATCGCCCGAAAGCCCGTAGCCAATCACCTCGGCATAGATCGTGGCACCGCGCTCCAGCGCATGCTCCAGCTCTTCCAGAACCACGATGCCGGCCCCCTCGCCCATGACGAACCCGTCACGGTCGCGGTCGTAGGGGCGCGAGGCCCGTTCCGGCTCATCGTTGAAATGGGTGGAGAGCGCCTTGCAGGCGGCGAACCCGGCCAGCGCCAGACGGCAGACCGGAGATTCGGTGCCGCCCGCCAGCATCACCTCGGCATCGCCGAGGGCCACGAGACGGGCCGCATCGCCGATGGCATGAGCCCCGGTCGAGCACGCCGTGACCACGGCGTGGTTCGGGCCCTTCAGCCCATGCTCGATGGAGATATAGCCCGAGGCGAGATTGATCAGCCGTCCCGGAATAAAGAACGGGCTGATGCGCCGCGGTCCTTTTTCGTGGAACAGCAGAGAGTTCTTCTCGATGCCCTGCAAGCCACCGATACCCGATCCGACCAGCACGCCGGTGCGGATCTGATCTTCGTAATCGGTAGGCTTCCAGCCGGCATTCTCCAGCGCCTGGCTCGCCGCCGCCATCGCGAAAACGATGAAGTCGTCGACCTTGCGCTGCTCTTTCGGCTCCATCCAATCGTTGGGATTGAAAGTGCCGTCGGACCCATCGCCCCGCGGAATTTCGCACGCGATCTGGCAGGCGAGATCCGAGGTATCGAATCCCTCCACCCGCGCAGCGGCGCTCTCACCGGCGATGAGCTTTTTCCAGGACTCTTCCACGCCACAAGCCAGCGGCGAGACGAGACCCATACCTGTTATGACAACACGTCGCATCGAGCGCTTCACGGATTCCGGGTTTGGACCCTCTTCTGGAGGGCCAGATTTAGCACAATCGAGGAAACTCTGCGCCTAGCGAGAGGTGCTTAGGAGCTGTTCTTTTCGAGAAACTTGATGGCATCGCCGACCGTCAAAATGGTCTCGGCGGCATCATCGGGAATCTCGCATCCGAATTCTTCTTCGAATGCCATCACGAGTTCGACCGTATCCAGGCTATCGGCACCCAGGTCGTCAATGAAGCTGGCATTCTCGGTTACCTTATCGGCTTCTACGCCAAGATGCTCCACAACGATCTTCTTAACACGCTCCGAGATATCGCTCATTTCCGCCTCATCGTCCTTCTGTCAGTCCTTAGGCCTCGCACTTCCCCTCGAGTCCGGCTCATGGCCTAACGAAACCTCCGAGCGGTAAAATCATAGGGTCGATAGCGAGTGGGATTTTTCCTGTTATTCATCCCACAAAGCGGCGTTTGGGTAACACACTTTGTGGGACATTGCCAGCAGCCAAGGCTAAGGTGAGAACCCCCGTTTGCCCCGCTGAAATTCCTTCATCAAGCTCTAAAAATCAACGATTACGCCATTACCATACCGCCGTTGATATGCATGGTTTCACCGGTAATGTAACCGGCCTCGTCGCTGGCAAGAAAGACCACCGCTGCTGCGATATCTTCTGGCACACCGAATTTCGCAGCCGGAATTGCAGCCGCAATAGTCTCCACTTGCTTCTCTGTCAACGCATCAGTCATGGGCGTCTGGATGAAACCCGGTGCGATGCAGTTGGCCGTGATACCCCGGGCAGAGACCTCCCGGGCCAGCGATTTCGTCATGCCGACCAGCCCCGCCTTGGAGGCGGCGTAGTTCGGCTGGCCCGGATTGCCGATCACCCCGCTGATCGAGGCGATGTTGACGATCCGGCCCGCCCGGCGGCGCATCATATTACGCAAGATGCTGCGCGTCAGCACGAACACCGAGGTCAAATTGACCGCCAGCACGTCGTCCCACTCTTCATCCTTCATCCGCATGAAGAGATTGTCGCGGGTGATGCCGGCATTGTTCACGAGGATGTCCACCTGGCCGAGAGCGGCTTCCGCCTCCTCGCCGAGCTTGGCCACCGCGTCCCGGTCTTTCAGGTCGCAAGGTAGCACGACCACACGGTCGCCGAGCTTCTTGGCCAGCTCCTCGAGCTTTTCCGCCCGGGTGCCGGAAATCGCCACCGTGGCGCCCTGGGCATGCAGGGCCTCGGCAATGGACCCGCCGATACCGCCGGTGGCGCCCGTGACGAGCGCGTTTTTACCGCTCAGATCGAACATCGCGCGTCTCTCCTAAATCCTAGCTTGCGAGCACGGCCGCAGCCGCCTCGATATCGTCCGGTGTGCCGACGGCTTTGGCGTCGATTCCTTCGAACCGCCGCGTAATGCCCGTCAGCACTTTGCCCGAACCGACCTCATAAACCACATCGATGCCCTTTTCCTGCAGAAATAGCATCGATTCCCGCCAGCGCACCGTGCCCGTCACCTGCTCGACCAGCCGCTTGCGGATCTCTTCCGGATCGGTGATCGGGCTGGCCAGCACATTGGCGACCAGCGGCACCGCAGGCGCCTTGATCTCCACATCGGCCAGCGCCGCGGCCATGGTCTCGGCCGCCGGCTGCATCAAGGAGCAATGGAAGGGCGCGCTCACCGGCAGCAGAACCGCGCGGCGCGCGCCGTAATCGGCCGCGATCTTCACCGCCCGCTCCACCGCCGACTTGGCGCCGGAAATCACCACCTGGCCCGGCGCATTGTCGTTGGCCGCCTCGCAGACTTCGCCCTCGGCAGCCGCCTCGGCCAGAGCCTTGGCTTGCGCAAGATCCGCCCCGAGCAGCGCCGCCATGGCGCCCTGCCCCACCGGCACCGCCTCTTGCATCGCCTTACCGCGGGTCTTCAGGAGCCGCGCCGTATCGGCCAGGCTCAAGGATCCTGCGGCGGCAAGCGCCGAATATTCGCCCAAGGAATGGCCGGCCACGAAGGCGGCGGACTTGGCAAGGTCCACGCCCTTCGCCTGCAATGCGGCCATCGCAGCCATCGACACCGCCATCAGCGCCGGCTGCGCATTCTCCGTCAGGGTCAGCGTCTCCTCCGGACCTTCCCACATGATGTTGGAAAGATCCTGCGACAGCGCCTCGTTCACCTCGTCGAACACGGCCTTCGATTCCGGAAAGGCGTCGGCAAGCTGCTTGCCCATGCCAACGGCTTGGCTGCCCTGTCCCGGAAAAAGGAATGCGTTGCTCATAGAAACGTCGTGCCGAAAATTGTTAATGAGGATTTACCTGTCGCAGAAGCGCGCCAAAGACACCGAATGCGACACGGCTGTCAAGTTGACAGTCCGGTTTCGCCAAAATCCGGTGCGAAACGCCGCATCGCGGGCCGTGAATTGGTACACGGCAACCGGTGTCCGATGCAACGCCAGCGCAGGTTTCCGGGTTTAGCCGATTGAGAATCGGCCCCCTCGGCCGGTTCAAATCATCAAACTCGACGGCCCCATCGCCGAACTGCCGCGCCGCGATCGGAAAAAAGCAAGGTTCTAAGGAGGAAATGTCGATGAAAACCCCGCGCGTCCGCATTCTGACGCTGATTACCGGACTGGTCGCCGCTTTTTCCATCGTGACGAGCGCATCCGCGGCGCCATTAGCTTGGCCCTTTGGCGAATCCCGATCCCCGCGCGATCCGGCCCTCGCCCTCCTCGCCAAGATCGACACGCTGAAGGTCTCGCTTGTCGGCGAGGACGAGAACAATCTGCTGGTCAAGATCGAGATCGAGGCCGCCACCCCCTATCCCGGCTTTACCGATCTCACCTTGGTGGGCCGTCCCGGCAAGCTCAACGACCGCATTTTCGCCTTCGAGGCGCGTGGCCGCCCGCCGCAGCGGCCCAATACCGATGAGGCCCCAGAGACGGTTTCCATTGGCGGCACTTACGAGGGCGCGCCGATTGCCAGCGTCAACGTGGTCGAGGTCTTCGCCAAGGAGAATTGCCTCGCCTACAGCCTTGCCGAGAAGAAAGAGGTGCCCTGCACCACCCGCGTGCTGCAGGACGAAGAGATGTAGCCGCGGCAAACTGCCCGTCGAAGCGCTTGCATTCGCGCGGCGAAACCGTATAAACGCGCCACAGAAATCAGCTTCGGTCGGAGGCTGAACGGAGGAGCCGTATTTTCCGCGGCCAGGCGATTGAGCCGCCCTCCGGTGTCTCCGCTCCTTGAGGACGTCTTCTTGAGCCTTTCCTCGACTGTGCTCAAGAGAGGCTTCGCGCCGAAGCATCGATAAGAAGGAAAGGCAGCCATGGCTCTTTACGAGCATGTGTTCCTGGCACGTCAGGATATCTCCGGCCAGCAGGTCGATTCCCTGGTCCAGGATTTCAAGAAACTGATCGAAGATGGCGGCGGCTCCATCGGCAAGACCGAGTATTGGGGCCTGAAGACCATCGCCTACCGGATCAAGAAGAACCGGAAAGCGCATTATACGCTGATGAATATCGACGCCCCGCACGAGGCGGTGGCCGAGATGGAGCGTCAGATGCGCCTCAACTCCGATGTGCTCCGCTTCATGACCATCCGCGTCGACGAGCTGGAGGAAGAGCCTTCCGCTCAGATGCGCCGCTCCGATCGTGACGATCGCGATGGCCGCCGCGGCGATCGCCGTGGCCCGCCCCGGGACCG
Organism: Methyloligella sp. GL2; assembly: GCF_013341275.1. Taxonomy (GTDB): domain Bacteria; phylum Pseudomonadota; class Alphaproteobacteria; order Rhizobiales; family Methyloligellaceae; genus Methyloligella. The sequence goes on along the minus strand of NZ_CP054476.1, from coordinate 1,766,892 downwards.
GGATCGGGATCGGGATCGTGACAGCGAGAGCCGGTCTTCCGAGAAGGCCGAAACCAAGACTGAAAAAGAGGAGAAGGCCGAATGAGTGCCGCTCAAGCAGCCCGCCGCCCCTTCTATCGCCGCCGGAAGACCTGCCCCTTCTCCAGCGATAAGGCGCCGAAGATCGATTATAAGGACGTGAAGCTGCTGCAGCGCTACGTTTCGGAGCGCGGCAAGATCGTCCCGAGCCGGATCACCGCCGTCTCGGCGAAGAAGCAGCGTGAACTCGCCCGCGCCATCAAGCGCGCGCGCTTTCTGGGCCTCCTGCCCTATCTCGTCCAGTAAGGACACGCGGCCTCACCTTTGAGGCCGATATCGCGGTTGGGCCGGCCCGGCAGACGGGCCGCCCCTAACCCCTTCTTGAAAGGAAGGCGGGACAGCAAATGCGAACCAGCTATTTGATCGGCGCAGGCGCCGGTCTGGTTTCTTCCGCATTATTTGCCGCAGCCGCGACCGCTGCGGTTTTCGCCGGCGCGCTGCTCTATCTCGCGCCGCTGCCGGTTTGCCTGGCCGGGCTCGGCTGGGGCGCAAGCGCCGCCATCGCCGCCGCCATTACCGGCAGCCTCGTGCTAGCCTTCAGCTTCGGCCCCATAGTCGGACTGGCCTTCGCCTTGGTCATCGGCGCGCCAGTCGCTTTCCTCTGCCATCTCCTGCTGCTGTCGCGCTCCACCACCCAAGGCGAATTGCCACAAGGCGAATTGCCGGTGGTCGAATGGTATCCGATCGGACGGCTGGTCGGCTGGACCGCGGTGGTCGCCGGCGCCCTCGGCGCCTTGATGATCCTGATCCTCGGCTACGATCTGGATGCCTTGCGCGAATCGATTCGCCAGATGCTGCAGAGCGACGCCTTCCAGCAGCTCGATCCCGACGGCACCTTGTTCACCCCGGAGAACGCCGAACGGCTTAGCGATGTGCTGGCGCGGGCGCTGCCTGCAGCCTTTGCCATCGTCTGGATGACCGTCACCCTGTTCAACCTGTGGATCGGCGGGCTGATCAGCCACGCCTCGGGCCGCGCCATGCGCCCCTGGCCGAAGCTCAATGCGATGGAAGTGCCGAATGTCTTCTTCCTCGCTTTCGTCGTCACGCTGATCCTCTCCTTTATGCCCGGCATGATCGGACTGGTCGCCACCGGTTTCGCCGGCGCCCTGCTCCTCGCCTTCGTGCTGCAGGGGCTCGCCGTCATTCACGCCGCCACCCAAGGCATGCCGATGCGCGGCCTGCTGCTGGCCGCCATCTATGCCGGCATTTTCCTGCTCGGCTGGGTGGCCATCGTGATCGCCATTATCGGCCTCGCCGAGCCGATGCTGAACCTGCGCGCCCGTGGCGGCAGCAACACCAAAACCGACTGACAAACCGACCTTTTGAAATAGGAGCTAAAGATGGAAGTCATTCTGCTAGAGCGTATCGGCCGTCTTGGCCAGATGGGCGATCTCGTCAATGTGAAAGACGGCTTCGCCCGCAACTATCTGCTGCCGCAAGGCAAGGCCCTCCGCGCCAACAAAGCCAATCGCGAGCGTTTCGAGCGTGAGCGCGCCCAGCTCGAGGCCCGCAATCTGGAGCTGAAGAGCGAAGCCGAGCGCGTCGCCAAGGATCTGGAAGGCAAGACCTTCGTGGTCATCCGCCAGGCCGGCGAGACCGGTCATCTCTACGGCTCCGTCGCGGCCCGCGACATTGCCGAGCAGATCGTCGCCGATGGCTTCTCCATCGACCGCCGCCAGGTGATGCTCGACCGTCCCATCAAGCTGCTGGGTCTGACCGACGTGAATATCTCGCTTCATCCTGAGGTCGAGCCGGTCGTCACCATCAATGTCGCCCGCTCTGCCGACGAAGCGGAGCGCCAGGCCCGCGGCGAGGATGTGACCCGTCCGCTGGACGAGCAGGAAGAGGAAGAAGCCGAAGCCCTGCGCGCGGCCGAGGAGCTGTTCGAGGAAGACGCCGAGGTGGAGCTCGAGATCGAGGAGACCGTGGAGGTCGAAGACACCGAAACGGACGCCGGCGAGAGCGACGAAGAGCCCAAAGCCTAGGGAAGGCGTAAGGCTCGAGACCACAACCGTAGTAACGGCGACAAAAATCCGCGTGTAAATATCCTAGGAACCTATGTGAGACATGATTATCATGTTTCCTGGGTTTCTAGGGACGCGCCTCCAGAACCTGTTCTGAGTTCGTTTTGGAAACCTGCCATTACTGACTTCAGCGGATTCTATGCTTCGCCCGCTACGCTACGTACTAAACAAGCTCGTCCGCCGCGGCCATCTGCGGTACATCGACCCTGCCGGCCGCGCGTATGAGTTTGGTGATTCTTCTGCTCAGGAGGTCGCCATCCGGGTTGCCAATCCGGCAACCGAATGGCGCATCCTCCTCGATCCCGGTCTTGCCCTCGGCGAAGCCTATGCCGAAGGCCATCTGACCGTCGAACAAGGCACCGTCTACGACCTGCTCGTGGTTCTGCTGCAGGATCTGGAGCCCGGTTCATGGCCGGGCGTCGTCGAGGTCCCGGAACGCTTCCGCTACCTGACCCGGCGCATTGCCCAATTCAATCCGGTCTCCCGTTCCAAGAAGAACGTCGCCCATCACTACGATATCGACGGGCATATCTACGATCTGTTCCTGGACCCGGACCGGCAATATTCCTGCGCCTATTTCGAAAGCGACGACCAGTCCTTAGAGGATGCCCAGCTCGCCAAGAAGCGCCACCTCGCCGCCAAGATGCGGCTGGAGGACGGCCAGAAAGTGCTGGATATCGGCTCCGGCTGGGGCGGGCTCGGCCTCTATCTAGCGCAAACAGCCCATGTCGACGTCACCGGCATCACCCTGAGCGAGGAGCAGCTGAAAGTCTCGCAGGAGCGGGCCAGCACCTTGGGGCTTTCCCGCGCGGCGGATTTCCGCATGTGCGATTACCGGAACCTGCAAGGCCGGTTCGACCGCATCGTCTCCGTCGGCATGTTCGAGCATGTCGGCGTCGGCCATTACCGCGCCTTCTTCAAGCGCATCCGCGAGCTCCTCACCGAGGACGGCGTCGCGGTGATCCATTCCATCGGTCGATTCGACGGTCCCGGCGCCACCAACAAGTTCATCGCCAAATACATCTTCCCCGGCGGCTATATCCCCGCTTTGTCGGAGGTGCTGCCGGCGATCGAGCGAGAACGGCTCTACACCACCGATATCGAGATCCTGCGCCTGCATTACGCCATGACCTTGCGCCATTGGCGTCAGCGCTTCCGCGCCTCCTGGCCAATTCTGGCCGAGCGATTCGGAGAGCATTTCTGCCGCGTCTGGGAATTCTATCTGGCCGGATCGGAGACCGCCTTCCGCTATCAGGACATGATGGTGTTCCAGATCCAGCTGACCCGGAATCAGCACGCCCTTCCCCTCACCCGCGACTATATGGTCGACACCGAGCGGGAGCTTCGGGCAGCCGATGAAGGGGCCGTCGGCTCGCAGACCGCCGGCGCGCCGGAATAGCCGGCCCCTTCGCCTCGTCGCGTTTGAGGCTCACCTGATTCGTTTGTGACGCGTTCTAAGCCGCGTTTCCACGCCTCCTGTGTATAGCGTTGATGACAATGTCATAGGGCACGGGCCCCACGTCCTTGCCCCTGTTCAAACTTCACGTTTGAGCTAGTGTCCGGCCAATGAGCAACGCACTGATTCTTTCGCGCGAGCCGGCCGAAGAGCCGGAGGATTTCCGCCAGCAGCCCCATAATATCGAGGCTGAGCAAGCGCTTTTGGGCGCTATCCTGGTCAATAACGAGGCCAGCGACCGGGTTTCCAGCTTCCTGAAAGTGGAGCATTTCTTCGAGCCGCTGCACGGCCGCATCTTCGAGGCAGCAACCAAGCTGATCTTCGGCGGCAAGCGCGCCACCCCAATCACCTTGAAGACCTTCTTCGAGAATGAAGAGCCGGTGAACGACCTCACCGTGCCGCAATATCTCGGCCGCCTCGCCGCCAACGCCACCACCATCATCAATGCGGAGGATTACGGCCGCACCATCTACGACCTCGCCGTCCGCCGCGAGCTGATTCAGGTGGGCGAGCAGCTGGTCAACACCGCTTACGATTCGCCGATCGATTCGCCGCCCGCCTCCCAGATCGAGATGGCCGAGCAGCAGCTCTACGAGCTGGCCGAGACCGGTAAATACGGCGGCGGCTTCACCCCCTTCTCCTCCGCCCTCACCGACGCCATCGACATGGCGGCGAGCGCCTATTCCCGCGATGGCGGCCTCTCCGGTCTCTCCACCGGCTTTGTCGATGTCGACCGTAAGATGGGCGGCTTGCAGTCCTCCGACCTGATCATCCTCGCCGGTCGCCCGGCCATGGGTAAATCGGCCTTCGCCACCAACATCGCCTATCACGTGGCGAAGTCGTATCAGCTCGATCCCAATACCGGGAAAGTCGCCGACGGCGCCGTGGTCGGCCTGTTCTCGCTGGAAATGTCGGCCGAGCAGCTCGCCACCCGTATCATTTCCGAGCAGGCCTCGATTCCTTCCGAGCGTATCCGCCGCGGCCGTATCGAGCCGGGCGAGTTCGACCGCATCGTCGAGGTGGCGCAAGAGATGCAGGAGGTGCCGCTCTATATCGACCAGACCGGCGGCATCTCCATCGCCCAGCTCGCCGCCCGCGCCCGCCGCCTGAAGCGCCAGCGCGGCATCGGCCTGATTATCGTCGACTATCTGCAGCTTCTGACCGGCTCCTCGCGCCGCGCCTCGGAGGGCCGCGTGCAGGAGGTCTCGGAGATCACCACCGGGCTCAAAGCGCTGGCCAAGGAGCTGAACGTGCCCATCATGGCCCTCTCCCAGCTCTCCCGTCAGGTGGAGCAGCGCGACGATAAAAGGCCGCAGCTGGCGGACTTGCGTGAATCGGGTTCCATCGAGCAAGACGCCGATGTGGTGTTGTTCCTGTATCGTGAGGAATATTATCTGGAACGGCGCCAACCGCGCGAGAACACCGAAGAGCACCGCCAGTGGCAGGAAGAGATGGACATGGTGACCGGCAAGGCCGAGCTGATCATCGGCAAGCAGAGGCACGGCCCCACGGGGACGGTGGGTCTGCAGTTCGAGTCGCAATACACCAAGTTCGGCAATCTGGCGGTGGAGGATCAGCTGCCGGAGCGGTTGGAGTGAGGGCACACGCCCCCAATTCCGACATCACAGGCGAAGACGGCGATGCGGTGAAGACGGCCCCTGCCGTTCTCACCATCGATCTGGACGCCCTCGCCGCCAATTACCGTTTCTTGCGCGATCGCGCCGCGCCGGCCGAATGCGCCGCGGTGGTCAAGGCCGATGCTTATGGCCTCGGCGTCGACAAGGTCGCCCCGGTTCTCTGGAACGAAGGCTGCCGTAGCTTCTTCGTCGCCACCCTCGGCGAAGCCCTGACCTTGCGCGCCCTCCTCCCCGAAGCGATCATCTATGTGTTCGACGGGCTGCTGCCTGGCACCGCCCCGGTCTTCGCCGAAAACGCCATCCGCCCGGTGCTGAACAGCGCCGACGAGATCGCCGAGTGGGCCGCATTCTGCGCCGAAACCGGCGCCAAGCATCCCGCCGCCATCCATATCGATACCGGCATGAACCGGCTCGGCCTCTCCGGCCATGAGCTGGAACAGTTTCTAGACGGCAAAACCGACACTTCCGCCTTCGCGCTCACCCTGGTCATGAGCCATCTGGCCTGCGCCGATACGCCGGAGCACCCGGCCAATGCCGCGCAGCAGACGCGATTCGCACAAGCCATCAGCCGTCTGCCACAAGTCACCGCATCGCTTGCAAATTCCGGCGGCGTGGTGATGGGAGCTGACTATCATTTCGATCTGGTCCGCCCGGGCATCGCACTTTACGGCGGTCAGCCGAGCGAGGCGTGCGAGCATCGCTTCCAGACCGTCGTCACCTTGAGCTGCCGCATCTTGCAGATCCGCGAGGCGGGAGCCGGCGAGACGGTCGGCTATGGCGCCACCAAGACGCTTCAAGCCCCGACCCGTATCGCAACGATCGCAGCAGGTTACGCCGACGGGCTCTCCTGGCTGCTCTCGGCCGGCGATGCTGTCGATGGCCTCCACGCCTATCTTGGGCCGCACGCTGCGCCGATTCTGGGCCGCGTCTCCATGGATCTCGTCACCTTAGACGTCACCGGCATTCCGGAAACTCACGCCAAACGCGGTGCCTTTGCCGAGGTGATCGGCCCCAACGTGCCGCTGGAGACCCTTGCGGGCCATGCCAGCACGGTGAATTACGAGGTTCTGACCAATATCTGCCGCCGCGCCCTCCGGCGCTTTATCGGGGGCGAGGGATAAGGCTTGGCCAAAGCGACACGCAATTTCATCTGCCAGGAATGCGGCGCCGTCAGCACCCGCTGGGCCGGCAAATGCGTCACCTGCGGCGCCTGGAACTCCATGGTCGAGGAGACCCCGGCCCCGCCGGCCACGGCCAATCTCGTTTCCATCAAAGGCGGCAAGGGCCGCGCGGCGAAATTCGAGAGCCTGGAAGCGGAGACCCTGGATGCCCCGCGCATCCCCTCCGGCATCGGCGAGTTCGACCGGGTGACCGGCGGCGGGCTGGTGCCGGGCTCGGCCATCCTGGTCGGCGGCGAGCCGGGCATCGGCAAGTCGACCTTGCTGCTGCAGACCGCAGCGAAACTCGCCACTGCCGGCCAGCCGGTGGTCTATCTCTCCGGCGAAGAGGCCCCGGCCCAGGTGCGCATGCGCGCCGAACGGCTCGGCCTCTCCAAGGCGCCCGTAGCACTCGGCACCGAGACCAACACCGCCAATATCATCGCCAGCCTCTCCGAGGGCGAAGCGCCGGCGCTGATCATCATCGATTCGGTACAGACCCTGTGGGCGGAGAATATCGATTCGGCGCCCGGCACCATCTCCCAGCTGCGCGGCTGCGCCGCGGCGCTGATCTCCTTTGCCAAGCGCACCGGCTCGACCCTGATTCTGGTCGGCCACGTCACCAAGGAAGGCCAGATCGCCGGCCCCAAGGTGATCGAGCATATGGTCGATACCGTGCTCTATTTCGAAGGCCAGAGCGGCCACCAATTCCGCATCCTCCGCGGCGTCAAGAATCGCTTCGGCCCCACCGACGAGATCGGCGTCTTCGAGATGCGCTATGACGGGCTGAACGAGGTGGAGAACCCCTCGGCCTTGTTTCTAAGCGACCGCGACGAAGCCAGCCCCGGCACCTCAGTGCTGGCCGGCATGGAAGGCAGCCGCCCCATCCTGGTGGAGATCCAGGCCCTGGTCGCGCCCTCCTCTCTCGGCACGCCGCGCCGCGCCGTGGTCGGCTGGGACACCAGCCGCCTGGCCATGCTGATCGCCGTGCTGGAAGCGCGCTGCGGCGTGCGCCTCGGCGGCCATGACGTCTATCTCAACGTCGCCGGCGGCTTGCGGCTCAACGAGCCCGCCGTGGATCTGGCCGCCGCCGCCGCGCTTGTTTCTTCCTTCGCCAATAAATCCGTGCCCGAGGGCAGCGTCTATTTCGGTGAGGTCAGTCTCACCGGTGCGATTCGCCCCGTGGGCCATGGCGAAACCCGGCTGAAGGAAGCGGCCAAGCTCGGCTTCTCCCGCGCCGTGCTGCCGGCCAGCGCCGTGCCGCAAGCCAAATCCGCCGGCCTCGCCCATGCCGAAGTGAGCGAGCTGGTGGAGCTGGTCAGCCAGTTCGGTCCTTTCGACGAATAGCCGGGGAAGTTGCAAAGCGCATCGCCCGCCATGCCGCAACGGCAACAGCGGGCTGAAAATCGCCGCGGCTTTGCCCCGCGATGATTGCCGTTCCGCCCCATTTGTGCTTCATGCCGGGGAATCATGCTAATCTGAAAACCGATGGGAGGGGGCTTAATCCATGCCGGTTTCGTGGCTCGACATCATCCTCGTAACGATCATGCTCGTTTCGGGATTGCTTGCGATGGTGCGCGGGTTCACCCGCGAGGTCCTGTCGATCTTTTCCTGGGCCGTTGCAGCCGTCGCCGCCCTCTATCTGACGCCGAAATACTGGACCATCATCGAGCCGTATTTCCCGTCCGACACCGCAGCCCAAATCATCTTCGGCGTCGGTGTCTTCATCATCGTGCTCATCGTCGTGAGCCTGATCACCTTGCGCATTTCCGATCGGGTCCTGGACAGCCGCGTCGGCGCCGTCGACCGCACCCTCGGTTTCATCTTCGGCCTTGCCCGCGGCTTCCTGCTGGTTGCCATCGTCTTCGTGATCTTCAGCGCTCTGGCCAAGGACCAGCCGCAATGGATTCGCGACGCGCGGTCCTTCCCGCTGCTGCAGCAGACCCAGATCGCCATCGAATCGCTCATTCCGCAAAACCCGGAAGAGCATCTGCAACTCCCCGGCTCGTCGGAACAATCCACAGAGGGCGCCACCGATGCGCCCCAGGAAACGACGCCGGAAGCCGCACCTGCGACGCCGCCGGCTGAACCGGCACCGCAGCAGTAGAAAAAACGAGTCCGTCGGTTAACGGCCGGATTTGCTGGAATCGCGTTGCGTAACGGTCCTATGACACCCAGACGCGGTGAAGGGTCGCACTAGGATTCACGGTTCGGAGAGCGCAAACAGTCCGAAAGCATTGAAGCGCATCTTACGGGCCCTATCTACAGGGCAGAGATGAGGGTTGCGGTGACAGAGCAAATGGGAAACCTCGAGCGCGCAAAAGACTGGTTCGAAGAGGACCGGTTGCATGAAGAATGCGGCGTTTTCGGCATCTTCAACCACAAGGACGCCGCAGCGCTGACCGCGCTCGGGCTGCATGCCTTGCAGCATCGCGGCCAGGAAGGCGCCGGCATCGTCACCTTCGACGGCGAACGCTTCCATCCCGAACGGCGCCTCGGCCTCGTCGGCGATCATTTCGCATCCAGCTCCGTGATCGATCGGCTGAAAGGCGATTCCGCCATCGGCCATGTCCGCTACTCCACCACCGGCGATCACATCATCCGCAACGTCCAGCCGCTTTTCGTCGATCTCAATTCCGGCGGCTTCTCCCTCGCCCATAACGGCAATCTCACCAACGCCCTCACCTTGCGCGAGGAGCTGGTCCGCGAAGGCGCTATCTGCCAGTCCACCACCGACACCGAGGTGATCCTTCACCTCGTCGCCCGCAGCGGAAAGCACAAATTCATCGAGCGCTTCGTCGAGGCGCTGACCCAGGTCGAAGGCGCCTATGCCCTGGTCGGCCTCACCAACAAGAAGCTGGTCGGCGCGCGCGATCCGTACGGCATCCGCCCGCTGGTGCTCGGCAAGCTCGGCGAAGACAGCTACGTGCTGGCCTCCGAGACCTGCGCGCTGGACATCATCGGCGCCGAATTCGTGCGCGAGGTCGAGAATGGCGAGATCGTCGTCATCGATCGCGACGAGGAAACCGGCAAGGTCCGCCTCGAGAGCCACCGTTTCGTGCCCGCGCATCCGCCGCGGCTCTGCCTGTTCGAATACATCTATTTCTCCCGGCCCGATTCCATCGTCGGCGGCCGCTCCGTCTATGACGTGCGCAAAGAGATGGGGCGCCAACTTGCCCAGGAGAGCGGCCTCGATGCCGATGTGATCGTACCAATTCCCGATTCCGGCGTGCCCGCCGCCATCGGCTACAGCCAGGAATCCGGCATTCCCTTCGAGTTCGGCATCATCCGCAATCACTATGTGGGCCGCACCTTCATCGAGCCGGAACAGCAGATCCGCCAGCTCGGCGTGAAACTGAAACACAGCGCCAACCAGGCCCGCATCAAAGGCAAGCGCATCATCCTTCTCGATGACAGCCTGGTCCGCGGCACCACCTCGATCAAGATCGTGCAGATGATGCGCGATGCCGGCGCCACCGAGGTGCATATGCGGGTCTCCTGCCCGCCGATCCGCCACCCCGATTTCTACGGCATCGACACCCCGGAGCAGGAAAAGCTCCTCGCCGCCACCCACTCCGTCGAACAGATGCGCGACTTCATCGGCGCCGACAGCCTCAACTTCCTGACCGTTGACGGCATGTATCGGGCGCTTGGCTTCGAAGGCCGCGACAACGAAAATCCGCAATTCACCGACCATCACTTCACCGGCGACTACCCGACCCGGCTGCGCGACCGCGAGGGCCCGTCCCCGCACAAGCAGCTCTCCCTGCTCGCCGAAGTCGGCTAAGCGCATCTCCCTTCTCTTACCGTGCCAATCGGCATAAGACGGTGTGGCTATGACCGCCCGTCTTAAAGACCGTATCGCGCTGGTGACCGGCGCATCGCGTGGCATCGGCCGCGCCGTGGCCCTCGCCTTCGCGAAGCAAGGCGCCCATGTGCTGCTGCTCGCCCGCAGCCAGAAGGCCTTGGAGCCGGTCGACGACGCAATCAAGCAGATCGGCGGCACGGCGAGCCTGATCCCGCTCAATCTCGCCAGCGGCAAATCCATCGACGCGCTGGGCCCGGCGCTTTACGAGCGCTTCGGCAAGCTCGACATCCTGGTGGCCAACGCCGGAGTGCTCGGCGGGCTCTCGCCCCTGCCCCATATCCAGACCGTGAATTGGGAAAAGGTGATGACCATCAACGTCACCGCCAATTGGCGGCTGATCCGCACCCTCGATCCGCTGCTCCGCCGCTCCGATGCAGGGCGCGCCATCTTCGTCACCTCGGGCGCCGCCAAGAGCACACGCGCCTATTGGGCGCCCTACTCCGTCTCCAAGGCGGCGCTGGAGGCCCTGGCGCGGACCTACGCCAACGAGACCGCCGATAGCGATGTGAAGGTGAATATCGTCGATCCCGGCGTGGTGGCGACGGATATGCGCGCCGAGGCCTTTCCCGGCGAGGATCCGGAAACCCTCACCCCGCCGGAAGCCATCGCCGAGACCTTCGTCGAGCTGGCGGGTCCCAACTACACAGAGACCGGCCAGCGCATCGACGTCTGACGCCGCGCGCCGCGCCTGGCCTCAGCGCTCGCCCTTGAACGGCCCCTGGCTCAGATGCTCGTGCATCACCATCCAGCTGCCGTCAGCCTTCTCCAGCACCGTGGTGCCGCGCCCGCCGCTGGAAACCAGCCGGCCGTTGACGTCGCCCGACCAGTGAAACTCGTAGAGCAGCACCGCCACCTCGCCGGTATTGAGCAAGCAGCTGACATCCCGGAGTTCGAATTGCTCATTGGAAACGGCTGCAAAATTGGCCGCAATCGCCTTGGCGATCTCATCTTTGCCAAGATAGGCCGTACCATTACTGAAGAAATAAACCGCATTCTCGCCAATCAAAGCGAGTATCGCGTCGAGATCATGCGCATCCGCCGCCGCTTCGTAGCGCTGTTTCAGAAAGTCTTCCGGTGACAAGCCACTCTCCTTCGATTGAAGCCCCACACCCGGTCGAACCGCGCCGCAAGATGCGGGGTAACAGGCTGAAATCATTGCCGGAGCCCGCCCGGCCCCCTGCGCCAATTGTCGCGGCGGGTCGTACCTGCCAACGAAGCGCCTAGATTTAAGACCTCATTAAAGAGGCTGCTTCAAGAGGGAAGATAGACGAGAAAGCGCATCTTCCGAGGGACATGAGCATGCGGCATACGTCTTTCGCCTACACCGTTCTAACCGTCCTGCCGCTCCTGATTGCCGGGAGCGCGGCGAACGCGCAATGCACCACCACCGACACGACCGGGTGCGAAGCCATTCCGGGCATGGGCACCGAGCTGATGGAGCAGCGCCTGAACCGGACGCTCTCCAGCAACCCGACCCAGGACCGCGTCACCAAGCGCCTGAATTCGGGAAGCTGGTCGCCCAGCACCACCGTCAGCACGCCTTTCACCATTTCGCCGAGCGGCACCGTCACCAATGTGCAGACCAGCCTGACCGAATGGCAGTCGGCGCTGAGCGCCGCCGAGCGCAAGCGGCTGGAAGAAATCGCCAAGGACAATGACGAGCTGCATCTTCCTGGACCCGTCCGACGCGCCCCCGCGCCCGTCGATGTCTGGGTGAGCACCCGCCATCAGGATCTCGGAACCGATGGCGAGACCGAAACCCATGGCGCAGCGACCACCACCTATGTCGGCGCCGATTACCGGGTCGACGACCGGCTGCTGATGGGCGGCATGGTGCAGATGGACGAAACCCGCGAGAACGTGGTTCAAACTCCCGAATCGATGTCGGGCAAAGCCTTTATGGCGGGCCCCTACGCCGCCTACCGGGTCACCTCCAACGTGATCTTCGACGCCAAGACCGCTTGGGGTCACGCCGACGACCGGGCCCGCGCCGGAGAGGATGCGGTGGCGAGTTTCGGCACCGACCGCACCCTGAGCCAGGCGCGGCTCAGCGGCAATTGGAATCTGGAGAACAATTGGAAGCTCACCCCGAGCGGCACCGTCACGCGCGTGACCGAGGATGCGAACTCGCCCATTGCCGGCGCCGACGCCACCAAGCTGGAAGAGACCAAAGTCTCCATCCGGCCGGAGATCCGACGGCCCATCGACGGCTGGAACGGCAACACCATCGAGCCCTTCGCCTATCTTCAAAGCAGCGTCGATGTCGACACGCCCGACGGATCGGAGGCCTCGCCGCAGAACAGCATCGGCGGCGGCCTCGCCATCAGCAAGACCGACTACTACAACATCCGGGCGACGGCGGATTACACCGAGACCATGAACTCCGATATCGATCCCTCGATGACCGGACGCTTCTCGGTCAACGTGCCCCTCGGCACCCGGAAATAGCCGGGCCGGCCGCTCACGAGCTGGTCAGCACCATCCCGTCATAGCCGGGCTCCACATGCGCCGGCGTCTCCCGCTTGGTCGTCTCGTAATCGAGATCGACATGCATATGGGTGAGCACGGCGCGGGCGGGCTTCAGCCGCGCGATCCAGTCCAGACACTCCGACAGGCTGAAATGGCTGGGATGCGGACTCGGCCGCAGCGCATCGACGATCCAAAGATCGAGCCCTTGCAAATGCTTTAGGCTCGCCTCCGGCAGATCGCTGACATCGGGTGAATAAGCCGTATTGCCGAAGCGAAAGCCCAGCGTATCGATCGAGCCATGCCGCTGAAGGAACGGCATGACGGGGATATCCCCGCCCGGCCCCGAGACGGTGAACGCCTCCCCCGGCGCGATCTCATGGGCATTGAGGATCGGCGGATATTCGCTTCCCTTTGGGGTCTCGAAGCAATACTGAAACCGGTTGCGCAAGGCCGCCCCGGTGGTGGCGTCGAGATAGGTCTCCACCTTGCGCCGGCCGTTGATGGCAAGCATGCGCAAATCGTCGATGCCATGCACGTGGTCGGCATGGGCGTGGGTGAACAGCACCGCATCCACCCAGCCGATATCGGCATCCAGAAGCTGCTCGCGGATATCCGGCGGCGTATCCACCAGAATGCGCGTCACGCCCTCCGGCCCCGCCTGCTCCACCAGAATGGCGCAGCGGCGGCGGCGGTTCTTCGGATTGGCGGGATCGCAGGCACCCCAATAATTTCCGATACGCGGCACACCGCCGGAGGTGCCGCAGCCGAGGATCGTGATCTTCAAGGTCATCGAGGGCGCGGAGCTTTCTGAATTACGCAGCGTCGGAGGCGCGCAGCGCCTCGCGCGGCACCTTGCTGAACAGGCGGAAGAAATTCTCCGTGGTGATCGCCCCGATCTCCGCCTCGCTCACCCCCTTCACCTCGGCGAGCTTTGCCGCGGTATGCACCACGCGGCCCGGCTCGTTGGGCTGGCCGCGATGGGGCTCCGGCGAAAGGTAAGGCGAATCCGTCTCCACCAGCAGCCGATCCAACGGCACATCGGCGAAGATGCCGCGCAGCTCGTCCGAGCGCTTGAAGGTGATCACGCCGGAGGCCGAGATATAGCCGCCCAGCGCCAGGCCGCGCCTGGCCAGCTCCGGCCCGGCGGTGAAGCAATGCAGCACGAAGGGGAACGCCCCCTTCGCCGTCTCTTCCTCCAGGATCGCCGCCGCGTCTTCGTCGGCATCGCGGGCATGGATCACCAGCGGCAGGCCGGTCTCCCGCGCCGCCGCGATATGGGCGCGGAAGCCTTGCGCCTGTGCCTCGCGCGGGGCGTTGTCGTAATGATAGTCGAGCCCCGCCTCGCCGATCGCCACCACCTTGGGATGGGCGGCAAGCGCGATCAGATCCTCCGCCGTCACGTCCAGCTCCTCATCGGCATTATGCGGATGAGTGCCGACCGAGCAGAAGACCTGCTCGTTCTGTTCGGCGATGGCCCGGATCTCGTCGAAACGCTTCACCCGCGTGGAGATGGTCACCATCAGATCGACCCCGGCGGCCTGGGCGCGCGCCAGAACGCCTTCCCGGTCGGCGGCGAGCTCGGGAAAATCGAGATGGCAATGGCTGTCGATCACAGGCATGGGCTTAGTCCGTCGTCTCCAGGCTATAGCGCGGGAACACGCCTTGCGGCGCCGGCAGGGCCGTGCCGGGTTTGAGCCGGCCTTTCTGCCCAAGGCTGGCAAAATCGCGGGCGCCTTCTTCCACGCCGAGCTGATCCAGCAGCTCGCCGGCCGCTTGCGGGATCACCGGCTGGGCCAGAATCGCCACCTGGCGCACCACCTCCGCCGTCACATAGAGGATGGTCTGCATCCGGTCGAAATCGGTCTTGCGCTTGGCCCAAGGCTCCTCGCCGGCGAAATAGCGGTTAGCCTCGGCCACCACTGTCCAGATCGCCTCCAGCGCACGATGAATAGCGAAATCGTCCATCGCTTTGGTCACTTGCGCTTGCAGCCCGTCGGCGGCGACCAGAATAGCGTTGTCCGCATCCGTAAAGTCAGATGGGGCCGGCACCGCGCCCTCGCAATGCTTGGCGATCATCGACAAGGAGCGCTGCGCCAGATTGCCCAGATCGTTGGCGAGATCGGCATTGATGCGCTGGGAGATCGCCTCGGTGGAATAATTGCCGTCCTGGCCGAACGGCACTTCGCGCAACAGGAAGTAGCGGATCTGATCGACGCCGAACTCGTCGGCCAAGGTGAACGGGTCGACCACATTGCCGACCGACTTCGACATCTTCACCCCACGGTTATAGAGGAAGCCGTGGCCGAACACGCATTTCGGCACGGCGACGCCCGCCGACATCAGGAAGGCCGGCCAGTAGATCGCGTGGAAGCGCACGATATCCTTGCCGATGACGTGCAGATCGGCCGGCCAGTAGCGCTTGAACTTGTCGGAGTCTTCGTCCGGGAAGCCGACCCCGGTGAGGTAATTGGTCAGCGCATCGACCCAGACATACATGACGTGCTTGGGGTCGCCCGGCACAGGCACGCCCCAATCGAAGCTGGTGCGCGAGATGGAGAGATCCCGCAAGCCGCCCTTGACGAAGCTCACCACCTCGTTGCGGCGGGTGTCGGGGCCGATGAACTCAGGATGCGCCTCGTAATGGGCCAGCAGCTTGTCCTGATAGGCCGAGAGCTTGAAGAAATAGCTCTCCTCCTCGACCCATTCGACGGGCGTTCCCTGCGGCGAGAGCTTCTGACCGTCTGCTTCCGTCAGCTCGCTTTCGTCGTAATAGGCCTCGTCCCGCACCGAATACCAGCCGGCATAGGTGTCGAGATAGATGTCGCCATGATCGGCCATCCGCTTCCACAGCTCGGTGACGGAGCGGACATGGCGCTCTTCCCGGGTGGTGATGAAATCGTCATTGGAGCAGTTCAGCGCCTCGGCCATGGCGCGGAAGCGCGGCGTGTTCTTATCGGCGAGCTCGGCGGCGGTGATGCCTTGCGCCTTTGCGGTCTGCACCATCTTGATGCCGTGCTCGTCGGTCCCGGTCAGGAAATAGACGTCGCGCCCCTGCAGGCGGCGGAAACGGGCAAGCGCATCCGTGGCGATGGCCTCATAGGCATGGCCGATATGGGGCACATCGTTGGGATAGGAGATGGCGGTGGTGAGGTAGTAAGCGTCGCTGTCTGACATGGCGGCAGGAATAGCCGCGCCGTCCTCTCCCGGCAAGCATGCTGAGGGCGGGAGCGTCAAGAAAACCTAAGCGGCGGCCTTGCTCGCGAGCGCTTGCAGCCGCCCAAAACTCTCCACCAGCAAAAGCCCGCGGTCGAGATTGAGCCCCAGCACCTCGGCCTTCGACTTGGTGATCGCCTCCCAGGCTTCCGCCCAGGCCTTGAGATTGGAGCTGCTGAGCAGACGGGCCGCGATCGCCGCCTCTTCGTCGTTGCTGGCCCCGTGCCCCGTCGCGGCGTGCCGGATCAGCCGTTCCATCAGCCCCAGCAGCAGGGCGAAGAACAGCTCGAAGCGCTCCACATTGGCAGGGCTGGAAAGCCGGTCGGCCTCGCTATGCAGCCAGACGCCATCCAAAGCCGGCAGCCCGGCGAAGGCGGAGAGGATATCGCGGTAAAGCCCGATCCCTTCGCCCGTGGCGAGCTCCAGCGCCAACCGCACCGAGCCTTCGCTCAAAGAGAGCGCCGTCTCCAGCGCATCGGGCGAGGCGTCCCTGTCGCTCAGAGCAAGGCCCTGCTCCACCGCCTGGCGCAACGGCGCCATCTCCAAAGGCGAAAGCCGCAAGCTGCGACAGCGGGAGCGAATAGTGGCGGGAAGCCGCCCTTCCGCATTGGCCAGAAGCAGGAACACCGTGTTCGGCGGCGGCTCTTCCAAAGCCTTCAGCAGCGCGTTGGCGGCGCTCTGGTTCAGCTCGTCCGCGCGGTCGACGATCACCACCCGCCAGCCGCTCTCGGCAGCCGTGGCGCCGAGAAAGCCCCGCAAGCGGCGCACCTCGTCGACGCTGATCCACTGCATGAAGCGCTTGGTCTTCGGATTATAGGTGCGGGTCAGCACCAAGAGATTAGGATGCGCCTTGCCGGCGATTTGCACGAAAAGCGGCGCGCCCGGATCGTCCGGATCGCCGCCCCGTTCGGCATGATTTTGCGCCAGAAGCCGCCGCGCCAACGCATAAGCCAGCGTCGCCTTGCCGACCCCCTCCGGTCCGGTCAGCAGCCAGCCGTGATGCAGCCGGCCGCTGGCCAGCGCGTCCATGAATTCCTGCGCCGGCCCCTCATGGCCGAACACCTTGGCCACCTCGCGCGGCGCGGCAAAGCCGGCCAGCCGGTCCGGCTCGTCGGTTTTGACGTCGGCTTTTGCGGATTTCTTGGCGGCCGCCATTACGGCCCCAGCCGCTCGCTGACGGCCTCCCAGATATCCTCCGAGACCGTGGCCTCCGATTGCGAAGCATCGATCACCACGCAGCGCTCCGGCTCCTCCTCGGCGATATCGAGAAACGCCTGGCGGATACGGTCATGCATGCGGACCTCTTCCCGCTCGAACCGGTCCGGCTCTTCACTCTCCTCGCGCCTTGCATGGGCCCGCGCCAATCCCTGCTCGGCCGGAATGTCCAAAATCAAGGTCAGATCGGGCGTAAACTCGCCCATGGTAACGCGTTCCAAGGCATGAAGAATTTCCGGCTTCACGCCGCCCATCTCGCCCTGATAGGCGCGGGTGGAATCCATGAACCGGTCGCATACCACCCAGCGCCCATCGGTCACCGCCTTGGCGATGGAGTAGTCGATGTGATCCTTGCGGGCGATGGAGAACAGCAGCGCCTCGGCGAACGGCCCGTAGCGCCACACCTCGCCCTGCAGCAGCGCGTCGCGGATCGCCTCGGCGCCGGGCGAGCCGCCGGGTTCGCGGGTCGCCAGAATACGCCGCCCGGCCCGCGCCAGACGCGTCGCTAAAATCTCCGCTTGCGTCGACTTGCCGGAGCCTTCGCCGCCTTCCAGCGTGATCAATTTGCCAGGATCGTAGCGCACCATATCGAAATCCGTTCCAGCGCTTAGAGCGCCCAGCCAAACGCGAGGACGAACAGGGAATCGAGCCCCCGCCAGGCGAAATTGCTTTGGCCGATATCCTCGCCGGCATAAAGCGGAATAACGTTCGTCGCGTTCAAATCTTCCGACACGATCCGAAGCTCGCCCACCTTCTGCCCCTTCTTGATCGGCGCCTTCACCGGTCCTTCATAGGCGATGGTGGCGGTGAGCTGCGGATCGTCCAAGGCCGGCAGCAGGATATGGATATCGCCATCGCCGACCAGCGGCACGTAATGTTTCTCGCCGCCCCAGACCAGCGCCCGGCTCACCTTCTCGTCCCTGTCGAACAGGAGATAGGGCTTGAACCCGTCGAAGCCCCAATCGAGCATGCGGCGGGGATCGTTCTCCCGCGCCTTCTTCGATTTCAGCCCGCTGACCACGGCGATCAGCCGCCGTCCGCCCCGGGTGGCGCTAGCCACCAGCCCGTAGCCGGCTTCCTTGGTATAGCCGGTCTTCATCCCGTCGACGCCGATATCGTCGAAGATCAGCGGGTTGCGGTTGCGGAAGGTGAACTTGGTGAACTCGAAGGTCGGCTGGCCGAAATAGTGATAATATTCGGGGTACGTATCCATCAGATACTGCGCCAGCTTGGCGAGATCCCGGGCCGTCATCACATGGCCCTCCTCCGGCAAGCCGGTGGCGTTCTTGAACACTGATCCGGTCAGCCCGATCTCTTTGGCGTAGTCGTTCATCATCTTGACGAACGCCTCTTCCGAGCCGGCGATGCCCTCGGCGAGGATCAGACAGGCATCGTTGCCCGATTGCACCGCAGTGCCCTGGATCAGCTCGTCGACGCTGATATTGGAATGGATCGGCGCGAACATCGCCGAGGTGCCGGACGGCGCCCCACCCTTGCGCCAGGCATGCTCGCTGACCTCGAATTCCTTGTTCAGACTGATCCGCCCGGCCTTCAGCTCCCGGAACACCACCGCCAAGGTCATCAGCTTGCTCATGCTGGCCGGCGGCATCGGCGTATCGGCGTCCTTCTCGTAAAGGACGAGACCGGTATTGCTGTCGACCAGAATGGCGTGCTCTGCCTCGGTCTTGAACGGCTCGGCCGCCTGCGCCGGCGCCACGCCCACGCCAAACCCGGCCAAGAACATGGTCAAGAACACGGCACATGCCGCGCTCAAGCTCAAAAGGCGCCGGGACAGTTTTTTGCAACCTCGAAAGGGCGACATCATCAATCGGTCTGGAAGGGGCGCGCTACCCCACCCCCGGGACAGCCGCGTTTACTATCTCGCCCTGAGGCGCAAAAATCAATCGGTGCAACTGTGCGGCAAGGCGCTCTTGCGGACCCCTGTTACTGCGAAACCACCCGCGCCCCGTGATAACCGGCGGCGGTGATCTGCTGCAGCGCCGCTTCGGCCCGTCCCCGGTCGGCGAAAGGCCCGACCCGCACCCGATAATAGCGCACATCGCCAACCATCACCGGCGCCACATCAACGTGGCCAATGCCCCCAAGCGTCTGGCGCGCCTTGGCGGCATTCCCCTCTTGGCTGAACGAGCCGGCCTGAATCGAGAACGCCCCGCCCGCCGGAGCCGGCTCGCTGGGCAGCGGACCGAGCGCGGCAGGCTTGGGCAGCGGTGCCGGGACCGGCTTGGAGACGCTCGCAACGGTTATCGGATCGGCGTTCGGCGGCGGTTCGGCCGAGGCGTAATGCCGGACCCAGCTTTGACTGGCCAGGAAGCGCCGCTCATAGCTGTCGTCGCCGGAAAGCGGCGCCGGCCCCATATAGGTCACCCGCACCTTCGCCACCCCATGCTGGCGGAACCCCAGCGCATCGGCCGCCTTCTTGGAAAGATCGATCAGCCGGTCGTTGGAGAACGGCCCGCGATCGTTGACCCGCACCACGATGGTCCGGTTGTTGGAAAGATTGGTGACCCTGGCATAGGCCGGCAGCGGCAGCGTCTTATGCGCCGCCGAAAGCCGGTTCACGTCGTAGATCTCGCCATTGGCGGTGCGGCGCCCATGGAACAGGTCGCCATACCAGGAGGCGACGCCCACCTTGCTGTAGGAGCGGACTTCTTTTGGAGTGTACCAGCGCCCGGCCACCTTATAGGGCTCGCCGACCAGACGGCGCCCGCCGCCCTTCGGCGCGGTCTGCCCCAACGGCACGATGCGTTCGCCAAGCTTCTCGCCATTGCCCTTGCCGCAGGCGCCAAGCCACACGGTCAGGCAAAAAACCAACGCAATGACAATGAGATAGCGAAAGCCATCTGCAATACCCGCCGGGCTTTGCAGCATATGGCTCTTGCCCGGCATTGCGCTGGGCAGACCCACCCTATTCACGTCTGGCCCCCGGTTACGCTGATACGAAAGGAGCATCCCTCGCGCGAGGCTCCGGCCCGTCGGCCGCCTTGCGCTGCTTGCCCTCATCAGACGCCTGGAGCATTGAGAAAGCGTTAATGCCCGTTAAGCATTGAAGAAACCGGCCGAAGTGTTTCAAATTCGGACGCTTTTTCAGCGTGTTCCGGAGGCAACAGAGCCGCCAAACCCGCCTTGTGGAACCCTGCCTTCGCTTGCCGCGCCTCCGCCGCTTCGGTAGTTTTACCGCTTCAAGACAGGGTGGCGGGTGTAATGAGGCTGGGCGCGTATCTGGCGGCTTTGATAGCCGCCTTTGGTTTAGCTGCGAGTATCGCTATGCCCGCGGCCGCCGCCGGCTCGTCCAACGCCGAGATATCCCGTCTGACTCCAGAGCAGCTGGATGCCCGCCGCGAGGCCTTGCTGGAGCAGATGCTCGAGCGGCCCAACGATCTCGACCTCGCCTTCCAATATGTCGAGCTCTCCGAGGCCGCGGGCGATTACGAAGGCGCCGTCACCACCTTGGAGCGGATGCTGATCTTCTCGCCCAACACGCCGCAGCTGCAGCTGAAGACCGGCCTGCTCTATTACAAGCTCGGCGCCTATGAGACCTCGCGCAGCTATCTGGAGCAGACCCTCTCCAACCCGGCCACCCCGCCGGACGTGGCCAAGACGGTGCGCCTTTATCTGGAGCAGCTCTCGCTCTCGGTCGAGCCGGCCCCGTTCGAAGCGCAGATCTTCAGCGCGCTCCGCTGGGAGAGCAATGCCAATGCCGGCCCGGCCAGCCGCACCGTGACGCTGAACGGCCTGCCCTTCACCATCGACGAGCAATCCTCGGGCCAGTCCGACTGGAGCTCGCTGAATGTCGGCACGGTGCACTATTCCTACGACCGCGAGCGCCAGGGCGACACGTTCGATTTCGACTTCCTGGCCTATAGCTCGACCCATTTCGAGCTGTCCGACGTCGATCTCAACGTGTTGGAGGTGACCGCCGGCCCCTCCTACAATCTGCGCCGCTTCGGGGTGAATAACGGCCGCCTCTATGTCTACGCCATCGGCGACCTGACTTATCTCGGCGGCGACTATTATTTCGGTGCGCCCGGCGCCGGCACCCGCCTCTACACCTTCGCCAATGAGCGCAGCCTGCTCGATGTCCGGCTGGAGACCCGCTACCGCGACTTCCAGAACTCCAACGAGCTGCCAACCAACTCGCTGTGGACCGGCTGGCAGACTCGCGCCACCACCACCTATTCTTATTTCCTCTCGCCGGGCGTGATCCTGACCGTGGAAGGCCAGGCCCAGCGCGAGGCGGCGGATGCCGATTTCTACGCCAACTGGCAGATCGCCCTCACCGCCGGGCTTGCCTGGAGCTTCGAAAGCCCCCTGCCCAACAATCGCTTTCCCTGGACCTGGCAGATCGGCGCCAGCGTGATCGCCCGCGAATACGATGCGCCCGACTACACCATCAGCACCGAAACCGAGGAGGACGACACCTTCTGGGGCCGTACGGCGCTGATTATTCCGGTTGCGGAGACCTGGTCGATTATCCCGCAGCTTGAATATCGCAAGCAGAATTCTAACTATGACATTCGCAACTTCGACGATCTGTCGACTCTGGTGGGCATCCAGAAGAGGTTCTAAGCTGCGCTATGGGGAATCTTGCGGGAAATACGCGCTATCTGACGGCGGGGCTTTTGGCCGCCGCCATCGGCTTTAGCGCGGGCGCGGCCGATGCCGGCAAGGTGGGCGTCGCCGCCGCCGTGCGTCCCGACGCCTTCAGCGAGCCCGAGAACGGCAAGAAGACCCAGATCAAGCTCGGCAAATCCATCTTCTACAACGAGCGCATCAACACCAATGGCGAAGGCCTGGTGCAGGTGTTGCTGGTGGACGGCTCCACCTTCACCGTCGGCCCCGGCTCCGACCTAGTGATCGACAAATTCGTCTACGATCCCAACAAGAAGGAAGGCGAGATCGCCGCCTCCTTTTCCAAGGGCGTGCTGCGCTTCGTCGGCGGCAAGATCTCCAAGAATGCCGATTCCGTTTCGGTGAAGACGCCGACCGGCGCCCTGGCCATCCGCGGCGGCATCTTTCAGGGCATGATCGGCGGCAACAAGACCCTGTTCTCCTTCCTGTTCGGCAATCAGATGGTGCTGACCACGTCGAGCGGCCGCACCTATAGGGTCTATCAGCCGGGCTACACCCTCGACCTGACCGGCGGCAAACCCAACATCCGTCCGACCACGGGCTCCGACACCGCCCTGTTCAGCCAGCAGCTTTCGGGCCGCGGCCGCGTGGTCGTCGGCGGCCAAGGCGGCGGTGCCGGGGGCCAGAACGGTGGCGCGGGCGGCACGACCGGCGGCAGCGGCCAGTCCGGCTCCCAGCAAGCCCAGAACAACAGCTTCAACGACGTCCAGGTCTTCGGCTCCCTGGTGAGCGACGCGACCACCACCCAGCTCAATCAGGAAATCCAGAACCAGGAAAACCACACCAACAATCCCGGCGGCGGCGGGACTGGTGGCGGTGGAACCGGCGGCGGTGGCGGCGACGACCCGTTCATCGTGCCGGTGTCGGATTCGAAGGTCTATAAGGGCTATTCGGCCGCCGTGGTAACGTCCGATGTGCCGGAAGAAGGTTTCGTAAACCGCGTTATGAGTCAGTCTCCTGATGACACGGTTTACAATACCAGCGGCGATTTAGACTCGCTGCGTGTCGTGCTCTATGACGTGAACGATGACGATCCGGCCACGACCGCCTATCGGTTCAGATACCAACAAGAATACGTCGAAGGCGAGAAGGTGTTCGGCTTCGACGGTGTTGGCGTCTTCGATAATGACGGAGAACCCTATTCCTACGTGAGCCCGTTTGCAGGCGGGTTCGATGAAGACCCTAATCCTCCCGGCTGTGGGAGTTGCGACTTTCTGAAATGGGGCGCTGCAGGGGCGCATGTCGGCTTCGGCAATTACGGAGAAGCCACGTATATCGACTCGCTCGATCCGATTTGGGTCGTGGCTTCCAACGATCTCTCGACCAGAGCTCAGATCGACTCTCTTGCGGTGCAGAACGCGACGGCGACCTACACAGGCAAGATGTATGGCACCGTCGTCACCCACGGCCAGAACGGGTTCGTATCCAATCCCAAGGCGGGCAATTTCAACATGAGCTGGGATTTTGCCCTGCGCTCCGGCCAGATGAACATGAATTTCGATCACCGCAGCTTCGGCGGCACCATGAAGCAGGTCGGCCAAATCAATCGCTTCAAGGGCAACCTCGCCGGCGATAATCTCACTGGTGGAGCTGTCGGCTCTTTCGCCAACCGCAACGGCATTGCCGCCGGCGGCGTGCTCGGCGCCTGGAATGTCGGGGGCGGCAACTACAACGCTGCCGGCGTCTTCGGCGGCGCGGGCAACCCGCACTAGCGAGCCAGCTCGCCTCCCTCACCCCTCCCCCTTTATTCGCACATCGCCGGAACATCGCCGCGCAGCTCTCCATTTAGGTGTAAGGGGCCGTCATGCTCCTGACATCGAAGTTCCGAGCGCACGAAGGAGGACGCCGCGATGGGCATGCTCAAAGTGATCGAGGTCTTGGCCGAGTCCGATAAGGGATGGGAAGACGCCGCCGCCAATGCGGTGAAGGATGCCTCGAAGACCGTCGACGGCATAAAATCCATCTACATCAAGAATTTCGAGGCGGCGGTCGATGGCGGCAAGATCACCAAATACCGAATCAACGCCAAGGTCTCCTTCCTGCTGAATCGCTAGCAGGCACCTTGGCCGCTTTCCCCAGCGGAGGGCGCGCCGGGAGAGTTCGCATCGAGCCTCATCCGGCGACAGCGCCGCGTCCCGATCCATTCGGAGTGCGGGCTAGGCTTTGGTTGCGCGTATTTGCACAGATTTAGCGCATTCGCGCGATCCCGCTAAGCCTGCATTTACGTCACAGACGAAATGCCACTTGTGCATCATTAGAATTTCATTTTGTTGAGAAGCGCTTAGGCGTAAAATTGATCCACAAACTGCTTCGAATGGATACCTACCGTGTCTGACATACTCGCGGCGGAATTTTTCACCGCCGAACGCCCAAAACTCCGCCACTTCATCCAAACCCAAGACTTCTCCCCTGCCGAGCTCGGCTGGCTGTTCCAGCTGATTCGTCTGCTGAAGGACGCCGACCGCGACCGCGCCGTGCCCCGTCTGCTGGAAGGCGCTTCCCTCGGCATGATCTTCGAGGAGCCCTCCACGAGGACGCGCGTCTCCTTCGAGGTCGCCATGACAAAGCTCGGCGGCCACGCGCTCTATCTGCGCCCGGGCGAGATTCATCTGGGGGTCCGCGAATCCATCGCCGACACGGCGCGGGTGATTTCGCGCATGGTCGATGCGGTGGAGATCCGCGCCCTCAAGCACGCCACCATCACCGAGTTCGCCAAATATTCCGATGTGCCGGTGCTCAACGGCCTTAGCGATCTCAATCACCCGACCCAGGTGGTCTGCGATGTCTTCACCATGCTGGAGCACGCCTCCAAGGCCAAAGGGCTGAAGGACCTCAAGGTCACCTTCGTGGGCGACGCCACCAATGTCTGCTACTCGCTGATGTTGATCTGCACCGCGCTCGGCATCTCCTTCACCCATGCCGCGCCCAAGCAATATCAGGTCTCCGAAGACGCGCAGAAGATCGCCCGCGAGAATGCGGGGCGCTCAGGCGCCCGCTTCGTCGTCACCGACGATCCGATCGACGCGGTCAAGGATGCCGACTTCATCTACACCGATCTTTGGTGGTGGGTCGGCCAGGAGAAGGAAATTCCCGAGCGCACCGCCGCCTTCATGCCGAAATACCAGGTCAACCGGCAGCTTTTATCCCATGCGCCGGAGACCGTGCAGATCATGCACTGCCTGCCCGCCTCGCGCGGCGTGGAAGCCACCGACGAGGTGCTCGATTCCAAGCAGTCGATCATCTTCGACCAGGCCGAGAACCGGCTGCACACGGAGAAGGCGCTTCTGGTCGCCTTCGTCTACCCGCGGCTCAGGCATCCGGCCCCGGCGCTCAAGGAGCGCCATGAAGGGCTGATCGAGGATTTCTTGTCCAACTAGCAACCAAACGCGACCTGACGGAAAAGCCAAAGCCAGGGGAGGATCTGAGATGGCTGATACGGCAAACACCGAAGCTGCAGGGGGAACCGGCTTCAACAAAGTCTTGCGTCTCTTCGACATGACGCTGTTCACGGTCTGCGCGATCCTGGTCATCGACCAGCTTCCCGCATCGGCCGCCATCGGCGTCCAATCCGTGTTCTGGTGGATTTTCACCCTCGTCTTCTTCTTCGTGCCTTACGGCCTGATCACCGCAGAGCTCGGCAGCACCTACCCGGATGAAGGCGGCATCTATGCCTGGGTGAAGCGCGCCTTCGGCGACCGCTGGGGCGGCCGCACCGCCTGGCTGTGGTGGATCAACGTGGCGCTGTGGCAGCCTTCGGTGTTCATCCTGTTCGCCGGCATCTTCGCCACGCTGTTCTTCCCCGGCCTCAGCCTGTGGGCGCAGATCGGCATCGCCCTGGCGCTGACCTGGATCACCGTCTGGACCAACATCATCGCCCTCGATGTCGGCAAATGGGTGCCCAATCTCGGCGCGCTGTTCAAATCGCTGATCATGGTTCTGATCGGCATCGGCGGCTTCTATCTGGCCTGGAAGAACGGCCCGGCCAACGAGATTTCGTTCAGCACCATGGCGCCGAGCTGGGATGCCTCGCTCGCCTTCCTGCCGGTCATCGTCTACAACTTCCTCGGCTTCGAGCTGATGTCCGGCGCGGGCGCGGAGATGAAGAATCCGGGCCGCGACGTGCCGCTGGCCATCCTCATCGCCGGCGTCATCATCGCCACCTTCTATCTGCTCGGCACCTTCGGCATCCTCGCCGCCATCCCGCTGGAGGAGATCAACCTGATCGAGGGTCTGATCGACACCTTCCGCCAGATTTTCGGCACCACCGGAGCCGGCGGCGCGCTGGTCGCCGCGCTGGGGCTGATGGCCATGTACACCTTCTTCTCCAACATGGTGACCTGGACCATCGGCGCCAATCGCTCCGCCTCGGAAGCGGCCATCGCCGGTGATCTGCCCGAGGGGCTGGGCAAGCTGCATCCGGTGCATAAGACCCCGGCCACCGCGGCGATCTGGACCGGCGTGATCACCACGGTGGTGATGATCGTCTACGGGCTGATGGCGGCGACGGCGGAAGATCTGTTCTGGGCGCTGTTCGCCTTCTCCTCGATCATCTTCCTGCTGCCCTACTTCCTGCTCTTCAGCGCCTTCCTGAAGCTGCGGAGCGCCGACAGCGCCCGCCCGCGCCCCTATAAGGTGCCGGGCGGCTGGGGCACGGCGGTGATCCTGGCGCTGATCTGCATGGCCTTCATCCTTCAGGCCATCGTATTCTTCGTCTACACGCCAGGGGAGTTCGACATCGTCTACGCCTCGCAGATCGTCATCGGCGTTATCGTCACCGTGATTATCGGCGAGTTTCTGATCAGCCGCGGCAAGCGCGCTTAAGGAGTATCCATGGTCAAGACGTTTGAGACGACGCCGCGCGCGGACGGTTTCCGCATGCCCGGCGAGTTCGAGCCCCATGCCGGCACCTGGATGCTGTGGCCGGAGCGGCCGGATAATTGGCGCCTCGGCGCCAAGCCGGCGCAGGACGCCTTCGTGGCGGTGGCGAAAGCCATCGCCACATCCGAGCCGGTCACCATGGGAGTCTCCCCCCGCCAGTTCCAGAATGCCCGGGCCATGCTGCCCGATCACATCCGGGTGGTGGAGATCAGCAACAACGATTCCTGGATGCGCGACTGCGGCCCCAGCTTCGTGGTCGACGACAAGGGCGCCGTGCGGGCGGTCGACTGGCAGTTCAACGCCTGGGGCGGGCTCGATGGCGGGCTCTACTTCCCCTGGGACCAGGACGATCTGGTGCCGCAGAAAGTCGCCGAGATCGAGGGAACGGACCGCTATGCCGCCCCCATCGTTCTGGAAGGCGGCTCCATCCATGTCGACGGCGAAGGCACGCTGATCACCACCGAGGAATGCCTGCTCAACAAGAACCGCAATCCTTCGCTGAGCAAGGATGAGATCGAGCAGGCGCTGAAGGAGTATCTCTCGCTCGAGAAGATCGTCTGGCTGGGCGCCGGCACCTATCTCGACGAGACCAACGGCCATGTCGACAATCTGTGTTGCTTCATCCGTCCGGGCGTCGTGGCGCTGACCTGGACCGACGACGAGAGCGATCCGCAATACGCCATCTCCAAGGACGCCTATGAGCGGCTTTCCGCGGCCACCGACGCCAAGGGCCGCCCCTTCGAGATCCACAAGCTGTACCAGCCGACCCCGATCCAAATCACCGAGGAGGAGAGCGGCGGCGTCGATAGCGTCGAGGGCACCCTGCCCCGCATGCCGGGCGACCGGCTGGCGGCTTCTTACGTGAACTTCCTCATCGCCAACCGCGCCATCGTGATGCCGGCCTTCGGCGACCCGGCGGATAAGCTGGCGCAGGAGACCCTGGCCAAGCTGTTCCCCGACCGCGAGGTGATCGCCGTGCCGGCACGGGAGATCCTGCTCGGCGGCGGCAATATCCACTGCATCACCCAGCAGCAGCCCTTGGCCGAGCCCCGCGGCTAAGCCGGAGAAGCCTCATGCGGATCGTGGTGGCGCTCGGGGGCAATGCCCTGCTGAAGCGGGGCGAGCCCCTCACGGCCGAGAACCAGCGCCGTAACTTACGCGAAGTGGCGCCGGCCCTGGCCGGCATCGCCGCAGAGCATCAGCTCATTCTGGTGCATGGCAATGGCCCGCAAGTCGGGCTGCTGGCGCTCGAGGCGGACGCCTATAAGGAGGCGCCGCCCATGCCGCTCGACGTGCTCAGCGCCGAGTCCCAGGGCATGATCGGCTACGTCATCCAGCAGGAGCTGAAGCGCGCGCAGCCCAAGAGCCAATTCGTCACCGTGCTGACCCAGACCGTGGTCGCCGCCGACGATCCAGCCTTCGGCAAGCCGAGCAAGCCCATCGGCCCGATCTATGACGAGGCGGCGGCGAAGGCGCTGGCCAAATCCGAAGGCTGGGACATCGCCAAGGACGGCGCGTATTTCCGCCGCGTGGTCGCCTCGCCCGAGCCGCTGGAGATCGTCGAGCTCCCCGCCATTCGCGATCTCCTCGCCGATGCCATGACCCCGATCTGCTGCGGCGGCGGTGGCGTGCCGGTGACGCGGGACAATGAAGGCCGCCTCACCGGTGTCGAAGCGGTGATCGATAAGGACCTCGCCGCCGCCAAGCTCGGCATCGCGCTAGACGCCGACCGGTTGGTGATCCTCACCGATGTGGAAGGCGTGTTCGCCGATTGGGGCACACCGAACGCCAGGCTGCTGACCGAAATCGATGCGAAGACCTGCGACCCGAGCAGCTTCGCCTCCGGCTCCATGGGGCCGAAGGTCAAGGCCGCCTGCCGCTTTGCCCTCGCAGCCAAGGCAAGCGTCACCATCGGCGCGCTGGATCAGGCGGAAGCGGTGCTCGCCGGTACGTCCGGCACCACCATCGCCGCCGCAAGCTGACCGCCCGGCGCCCTCGCGTTTCGCTCTTTATCCGCTTCCCGCATAGGGCTATTCTCTTCGCGGGAGGGTTGCATGTCGCTCTCACTGCGCACTTTGTTTGGCGATCGCCGGATTGGTCCGCCGCCCGGGTTTCAGCCCGGGGGAGCGCCTGTGGACGGCGCCGCGGCGCGGGACGCCCGGCTGGACGGCCGGGACGAAGAGGATGTCGGCAGCCTCAAGGGCGTCCGCCTCGGCATCAAATACCAGGACAACAAATATGACGTCGGCCACTATTTCATCGTGGTGGAGAACGCCGTGCGCCGTATGGGCTCCACATCGTTGCGCGCCTATTGCGAGCCGCGCGGCGATATCCGCGCCTTCCGCATCGACCGCATCATCGAGATCGTCGATCCGCGCACCGGCGAGGTGCATGAAGAGCCGCCGGTCTTTCTTGCCGAGCTGATCCGCATTGCCGAGGCGCGGTCGGGGCGCCGCCGCAAGCCGGTGAACCAATCGAAAGAGACGCAAGAGGACGCCACCGCCCGGCTCATCGCCGAGGCCGAGGACGGGCTGATCGCCCTGCTGTTCTTCGCCCATGCCGACGAAGCGCTGCATCCGGCGGAAGCCGCCCTGCTCTGGCGCTATCTCGATTGGCAGAAGGAGCGCTGCGGCATCGCCGGCAAGGTCAACAAGACCACGCTGGACGTCTGGATGGCGGCGACCGTGCCGGACACCCAGCAATTCGCCGATGCGCTGGATAAGCTGCTGCGCGGCGACCAGGCCGATGCCCGCTATGTGCTGGCGCTGATCCCGCAAATCGTCATGGCCGATGGAGAGGCCAGCGAGGTGGAGACCGGTCGCCTGAAAGGCCTCATGGCCCTGCTCAACCAACCTCTCCCTTCGCGGCTATAAGCCATCGCCCCCCGCGCGACAAAGAAGCGAAGCCAGGGCGCGACCGCGCCCCGCCCGAAGGGCGCGCCCGCGGAGGCGGCGAGCGAAGCGAATTGCCGTGAGCGAAAAGAAACCGCGAAGCCAGCGCACGACCGTGCGCCGGCCGGTCAGGCCGCCCCATCGGAGCGGTGAGCGAAGCGAACTCGCGTGAGATAAAAAATGGCGGAGACGGGGGGATTCGAACCCCCGATACGGCTTATCACCGTATAACGGTTTAGCAAACCGCCGCCTTAAGCCTCTCGGCCACGTCTCCTGAAATACGTCTCCTGAAAGAATCGAGCCCCCTTCCTACTCGACGCCAACCGGCCCACGCAAGAGGCGAGAATGGGTGAGAGGGGCGCGGGGTGAATTATTTGCAGGATTCCGCCGCCCTTGCGCCAAACGTGGGCTGGCATGCGACACAACACGTCAAGACGGGCCACAACCTCCCTTCTCTTGTGCTATAACTTCAGGCGAAGAAGGGGGGATTGGCAACTATGCCGCTGGTGCGAAGAAACCGCACGAAGCTCTTGCAGCATGTGCGTAGCGCAGCCTTGGCGTCTGCCGGGTTGGCCACCGCCGGCCTATGCGTCGCCACCCTCCCCGCCGCCGCCGAAACGGTCGATTTCTGCGTGCGCTGCACCGGCCCCGAACAGACCTATCGCTGCAAGGTGAGCGGAGTCAGCGCCAGCTATTCCGATGCGGTGAAGCTGTTCTGCGTGATGAAAACCAGCAAGGAAGGCGGGCATAAGCGCTGTTCGGCGAGCCGCAAGGCCAACTGTGCCGGTATCGAGAAGGTCTATAATTACGACGGGCCGCCGATCGACGATCTGCTCAGCGCCAATCCGCAGCTGCGCGAATACAAGCAGCGGCTCAGCCGCGAACAACAGAAATTCCCCGATCCAGAAGATGCCGATAAGCGCAAATCGCTGATGGATCTCGGCAAAGGCATGGTCGGCGCGTCCAAGAAGGGCATCGACAATGCCAAGGCGCGCTTCGGCTATGGCGCGGACGGATCGGCGCTTCCCGAGCAAGGCGCCGCCTATGCCCCCTCGCCTGCTGCCCCGCAAAGGCCCAGCGCAGCGCCGCCTTCCGCCTCCACATCGGCGATGATGCAACACGCGCCGCAGGCCGCGCCCGAGGACAGCGAATCCTGGGCCGGACGCTCCTATCGCTGCATGCGATCGTTCTTCCGCAATTGCGGCAGCGAAGACAAGAACGCCCAATAGCTCGAGAGTTCAGAGCTGAGACGGCCGCTCCCCAACGCGGCCGCCTCAGGTCTTAATGGGTGGAGAGCCACTCCCGCGCCTGGCGCTGAGCCTCGGCGATCTGATCGGCCGACATCTGCTGTGCCAGCTCGACCCGATAGGTCTTGGCCGTATCGTTGCCGCGCACCGCAGCAAGATTGAACCACTTATGCGCCGTCACCAGATCGGTCTCGACATCGCGGCCGGTCGAATACTGGATGCCCAGCTGGAAAAGAACGTCCGGTGCGCTGCTCTGGCTGGCGCGATCCATCTGCTCCGAAAAGATATCCAAACGTGCCATTTCATAGTTCCCCGTAACGTCTACCCCTGAACTTCCGAAATACTTGCGCAGTGCTTTCGGAGCGAGGGCTTGTTTTGCACATCAAAGCGAGGGGAAGCATGGGGTTTTTCGAGTGAATAACTCCTAAACGGCAGTATTAACGCAAAATAACCTTCTGGATACCGATTGGTAATCTAGGTTTACGCAAAGGCCTATATCGGGGTCTATTCGTAAACTTAGGCGATTTTGAAAGACTCTGTTGACTCTTCCAGGTCACGGCCCCGTAACCATGGGACTCTTTTCAAATCCGATATCGCGAAAAAACTTCGCCGCCTTACGGCAGCAGCACCGTGGAACCGGTGGTCTGGCGCGCCTCGAGATCGGCATGGGCGCGGCCGACATCCTTCAGCCCGTAGCGCTGGGCGATGTCGATCTTCACCGTACCGTCCTTGATCACGCCGAACAGCTCCTCCGCCATGGCCAGGAGGTCGGCGCGCTCCGCCGCATAGGTGAACATCGAGGGACGCGTCGCATAGAGCGAGCCCTTCTGCCCCAGAAGCAGCGCGCTGAACTCGGGCACCGGACCGGAGGCATTGCCGAAGGTGACCCAAAGCCCGCGCGGCTTCAGGCAATCCAGCGAGCCGGGAAACGTATCCTTGCCGACCGAATCGTAGACCACGTCCACGCCCTTACCGTCGGTATAGGCCTGCACCGCCTCGACGAAGTCTTCGTTCTTATAGTCGATCACATGGGTGCAGCCGTGGCGGGCGGCGAGCTCGCATTTCTCCTTGCCGCCGGCCGTGCCGATCACCGTAGCGCCGAGCGAAGCCGCCCATTGGCAGGCGATCAGCCCGACGCCGCCCGCCGCGGCGTGATACAGCATCACCGTTTCCGGCCCGACCTTATAGACCTGGCGCAGCAGCATCTGCGCGGTGAGGCCTTTCAGCATGGCGGCAGCCGCCTCCTCGGCGGTGACGCCTTCGGGAATCTTGACCAGCTTGTCGGCCGCGATCAGCCGCTCTTCCGAATAAGCGCCGACCGGCCCGGCATAGGCGACGCGGTCGCCCACCTCCAGATCGCTGACGCCCTCGCCCAGCGCGGTGATCACCCCGGCGCCCTCCACCCCAGGCACGAAGGGAAACTCAGCCTGCGGATAGAGGCCCGTGCGCATATAGATGTCGATGAAGTTCAGCCCGATGGCGCTGTGCCTGATCGCCGCCTCGCCCGGCCCGGGGGCCCCAAGCGCCACCTCGTCCCATTGCAGGGCCTCCGGCCCGCCATAGTGATGTACGCGGATGGCCTGGGTCATGGGTGACTTCCTCATTCTGCTTCGTCATGCCCGGACTTGATCCGGGCATCCATGCCGTTACGTCTCAACACGCTGAGAGGCCAGTGGAATGGATTGCCGGGTCAAGCCCGGCAATGACGGACATCGGCAATGGGGCTACTCCACCCCAAGCTTGCTCTTCAGCAACGCGTTGACCGCTTGCGGGTTCGCCTTGCCGCCGCTCGCCTTCATCACCTGGCCGACGAACCAGCCGATCATCTGCGGCTTCGCTTTCGCCTGCTCCACCTTGTCCGGGTTGGCGGCGATCACCTCGTCCACCGCCGCCTCGATGGCGCCGGTATCGGTGACTTGGCGAAGCCCACGCGCCTCGACGATATCCGCCGGCTCGCCGCCTTCGCTCCAGACGATATCGAACACATCCTTGGCGATCTTGCCGGAGATGGTGCCGTCTTTGATCAGATCGATCAGCTTGCCCAGCTGATCTGCGGAGACCGGACTTTCGGCAATGCCGAGGCTCTCTTTATTGAGACGGCCGAACAGCTCGTTGTTCACCCAATTCACGGCAAGCTTGCCGTCGCGCCCTTCCGCAACGGCTTCGAAATAGTCGGCCCGCTCTTTCTCCGCCACCAGAACACTCGCATCATACGGCGAAAGCCCGAATTCGGCGATGAACCGCTCGCGCTTCTCGTCCGGCAGCTCGCAAAGATCCGCAGCCAGGCTATCCACCCAGCCTTGCGTCAGCTCCAGCGGCAGCAGATCCGGATCGGGGAAATAGCGGTAGTCATGTGCCTCTTCCTTCGAGCGCATGGAGCGCGTCTCGCCGGTCTTGGCGTCGAACAGGCGGGTCTCCTGATGGATCTCGCCGCCCTCCTCCAAAATCTCGATCTGGCGCCGCGCTTCGTATTCGATGGCCTGGCCGATAAAGCGGATGGAGTTGACGTTCTTGATCTCACAGCGCGTGCCAAGCGGGTCGCCCGGACGCCGCACCGAGACGTTGACGTCGGCGCGCAGCGAGCCCTCTTCCATATTGCCGTCGCACGTGCCGAGATAGCGCAGGATGGTGCGCAGCTTGGAGACATAGGCCTTGGCCTGCTCCGAGGAGCGTAAATCCGGCTTGGACACGATCTCCATCAGCGCAACGCCGGAGCGGTTCAGATCGACGAAGCTCTTCTTCGGATGCTGATCGTGCAGGCTCTTGCCCGCATCCTGCTCCAGATGCAGCCGCTCGATGCCGACGACCACGCGGCTGCCGTCGAGCAGATCGACGATCACCTCGCCCTCGCCGACGATCGGCTGCTTGTATTGCGAGATCTGATAGCCCTGCGGCAGATCGGGATAGAAATAGTTCTTCCGGTCGAAGATCGAATAGAGGTTGATCTCCGCCTTCAGCCCCAGCCCGGTGCGGATGGCCTGGGCCACGCATTCTTCGTTGATCACCGGCAACATGCCGGGCATCGCCGCATCCACCAGGCTGACATGGGAGTTCGGATCGCCGCCGAACGCGGTCGAGGCGCCGGAGAACAGCTTGGCGTTGGAGGTCACCTGCGCATGCACCTCCATGCCGATGATCATCTCCCAGGGCCCGGTCTCGCCCTCGATCAGAAGCTCGTTCTTTTCCAGCGTATCCTGCATCGCGTTTTATCCGCCTCAGAAGCTATTTGGCGCCATTGGCGCGCAGCTTCTCTTCCTCATATTGGATGAACCAGCCGATCATCTGGCGCCAAAGCGCCTCGACCAGCTCTGGCGGCAGGTCCTTCTCCTCGGCCCGCGCCTTCACCTTGTCGATCACCTGCTGCACCCGCCAGGGCACCATGGCATCGGCCGGAGAGGCCTTCAGCTGCCAGGCGCGGTCGACATAGGCGAAGCGCTCCGAGATCAGATCGACCAGGGTTTTGTCGATGCGGTCGATCTCCTGGCGCACCTCATCCATATTAGCGCATCTGCCCGCGGGTACCGGCATGGTGTTTCGTCCTCCCTGAAGGCCTTACGCGGCCTTGCTCCACCAATCTTCAGGCCGCGCCAGCGGCCCGGCGGCGATCTCGATGGCGCGCCCGGCGCGCAGCATGGTCGCCTCGTCGAAAGGCCGCCCGATCACCTGCAAGCCAAGCGGAGTGCCTTCCGAAGAAAGCCCCGCCGGCACGCTGATGCCCGGCAGCCCGGCCATGTTCACCGTGACGGTGAAAATGTCGTTCAGATACATCTCCAGCGGATCGCCGGTCTTCTCGCCCATCGCAAAAGCAGGTGACGGCGTCGCCGGCGCCAGGATCGCATCGCAGCTCTCGAAAGCGGTGTCGAAATCCCGCTTGATCAGCGTGCGCACCTTCTGCGCCTTCAGGTAATAGGCGTCGTAATAGCCGGCCGACAGCACATAGGTGCCGATCAGAATGCGCCGCTTCACCTCTGCGCCGAACCCTGCCTCGCGGGTATTCTCATACATCGAGGTCACATCCTCGCCCTCGACCCGGAGCCCGTAGCGCACCCCGTCATAGCGAGCGAGGTTGGACGAGGCCTCCGCCGGCGCAATGATGTAATAGGACGGCAGCGCATACTTCGTATGCGGCAGCGAGACCTCCACGATATTGGCGCCGGCCGCCTTCAGCCACTCCACGCCCTTATCCCAAAGTGCGGCGATCTCCGGCCGCAAGCCTTCGATGCGGTATTCCTTCGGCACGCCGATGGTGAGGCCTTTGACACCGGCATCGAGCTCCGCCGTGTAATCCGGCACCGCCCGATCCACCGAGGTGGTGTCCTTCGGATCGAAGCTCGCCATGGCATTGAGCAGCAGCCCCGCATCGCGCACATCGCGGGCGATGGGGCCGGCCTGATCCAGCGAGGAGGCAAACGCAACGATGCCCCAGCGCGAGCAGCGCCCATAGGTCGGCTTGATGCCGACCGTACCGGTGATCGCCGCCGGCTGGCGGATCGAGCCGCCCGTATCGGTGGCCGTCGCACCCATGCAGAGCCGCGCCGCAACCGCCGCCGCCGAGCCGCCCGAGGAGCCGCCGGGCACCAGCTTGGCGTCGGAGCCTTCGCGCCGCCAGGGATTGGCCGCCGGGCCAAAATAGCTGGTCTCGTTGGACGAGCCCATGGCGAACTCGTCATTGTTCAGCTTGCCCAGCATAACCGCGCCGGCATTCCAGAGATTTTGGGTCACCGTCGATTCGTAGGTCGGGGTGAAGCCTTCCAGAATATGCGAGCAGGCGGTGGTCGGCACGCCCTGGGTGCAGAACAGATCCTTGATGCCGAGCGGGATGCCCTCCAGCGCTCCGGCCTCGCCGTTAGCGAGGCGCTCGTCGCTCCGCGCCGCCATGGCGAGCGCCTGATCCGGCGTTGCCAGCACATAGGCGTTCAGCGCCCCGTTCGCCGCTTCGATGGCGCCGAGATGCGCTTCGGCAAGCTCCTTGGCGGAGAACTCTTTCTTGTCCAGCGCGGCCCGCGCCTCGGCAATAGTGAGATCGGTCAGCTCGGTCATCGCGCCCTACTCCACAATCTTCGGCACGACGAAATAATGGTCGTCCGCTTCCGGCGCGTTGGCGACGATATCGTCGGCGATATCGCCGTCGGTCACCTTATCTTCGCGCATCCTGATGGTGACATCCTCCACCCGGGTCATCGGCGGCACATCGGCCGTATCCACCTCGTCGAGCTGCGCCACCCAATCGAGGATGCCGGAAAGCTCGCCCTCCAGCTTCGCCGCCTCCTCCTCGGTGATAGCGATGCGGGCCAGCTTGGCGATACGGTGAACGGTCGCGCGGTCGACGGACATGTTTTCAAGAACCTGTCTGGCAAGAACCTGTTGGGGTGTGAGGCGCTTTCGATGCGTCGCGCCCTTATAATGGCAACAGAGGTATCGGGAAATTGGCCCGGCCGGTCAAGCCGCCTGAGACCATTGGGCCGAAAGCCCGGCCCTTGCCTCAGATCTCGACCGGCTCGCCGACCTTCGGCACCACCACGTTCTGCCCTTCCATCTCGGAGACGAATTTATCCGGCGTCTGATCGATGATCGGAAACGTGCCGTAATGGCAGGGGAACACCGTCTCGAAACCGAAATATGTCTTGCAAGCCAGCGAGGCCGATTTCGCCCCCATGGTGAACCGGTCGCCGATCGGCACGATGCCGACTTCCGGCGCGTACATCTCGTTGATCAGCGCCATATCGGCGAAAATATCGGTATCGCCCATGTGATAGACGGTCTTGCCGTTCTTCGGCGTGATCACGATCCCGCAGCAGGCGCCGAGATAAAGCGGCTTGCCGTCGACGATGGTCGAGGAGGAGTGCCAGGCCGGCACGTAGGAAATCGAGAAATCCTCGAACTGCAGCGTGCCGCCGGTATTCACATATTCTGCCGTCTCCACGCCCTGGCCCTGCATATAGGCGGCAAGCTCGAACACGGCGATCAGCGGCACATTCGATTCTTTCAGGATCGAAACCGTATCGCCGGTGTGGTCGTCATGGCCGTGGGTCAGCGCCAGATGGGTGATCCCCTTCGCGACCTCCGAAACCGGGATATTGGCCGCCTCGAACACGCCGTTGCCGGTGAGGAAGGGATCGATCAGGATGTGGCTCTCTTCCAGATCGATGCGGAAACAGGAATGGCCGAACCAGGTGATTTTCATAAGCCTATCTCGAGTTTGTCTCGCTAATTCCGATTGCTGCGGACTATAGGAAAGCTGACCCTAATGACAACCATGCGGAGGCACCGTGGCCGCAGAGCCTGACATTCCTATCGAAGACCTGCCGCCGAAGCTTGCCCCCGGCATGCGGCTGATCGGCCTCGATCTCGGCAGCAAGACCATCGGCCTGGCCCTCTCCGACGTCTCCCGCTCGGTGGCAACGCCGCTGAAGACCATCAAGCGCACCAAGTTCACCACTGATGTGGCCGAGCTGATGGCGGCGATCGAGGAGCATGGCGTCGGCGCCATTGTCTTAGGGCTCCCGCTCAATCTCGACGGCACCGAAGGCCCGCGGGTGCAATCCACTCACGCCTTCGCCCGCAATCTGCGGAAGCTCACCGAACTTCCCATCGTCTATTGGGACGAGCGGCTTTCCACCGCCGCGGTGGAGCGTCATCTGATCGAGGCCGATGCCAGCCGCAAACGCCGCGGCGAGGTCGTCGACCGCATGGCCGCCGCCTATATCCTGCAAGGCGCGCTGGACCGGCTGCAGCATCTTGGCCGCTAAGCGACCTTACGGTTTTTGCAGAAGAAGATAGTCGGTCGGACTATCGGGGCAGAGCCCTGCCCCGCACTCGGCCACCGTCGAGACGCCGTTGGCCAGCGCGAAGAAGCCGAAGGCCAGTACCGCGAAGGCGGCGAGGTTCTTGGTGAGAGGATCGTGCTCCTTCACCCCGGCGAATTGCTCTTCGAACAGCAGCATCACCGCCGAGCCCACCACCATGGCCAGAAACACCAGAAAAGCCCAGGTATAGAAGTGCAGCCCGAAAAACGCGTCGCCATAGGCGCCGGTGCCGGGCACGATATGCAGCAGCACCTGCCGCACGGCGATCGCCCCGCCGAGGATCGCGCCGAGAATCGCCAAACCGTAATGGCCGGGCTTCAGCCCGAAGGTCAGATTGAGCGCAATGCCGAACCCGGCAGCGAAGAAACCGGCGCGCTGCAGAATGCAGAGCGGGCACGGCAGATCGTGGAAAATGAGCTGATCGGCGAAGGCGAAGCCAAACACCGCGCAGATGGCGAGCAAACCGAGCGAATTCAGGCGCAAAGCCGTCATCGGAGAAATCAAGATGTTTGCTCCGCTAAAGCGCGATATTCAGCACGTCGTTGGCATGAACCCGGAAAAGTACGAGCAGCACCAATACTCCGGCCACCCAAAATCCCATCGCCGTGCTTCGCCAATGGGTCCAGGCCGCACCTAGACCGCATGCGAATAGAAAAAACGGCAAGCTCATCATGATTGAACCTGGCCCCTCTTGTTGCAGTCTCCGCCAGACTGCCTTTGACAAAGCCGTAAAGACTTCACCGTTGCTTGTATTTTCGTTGATTCGCAACGTTACGTAAATGCCGCCCCCGGCAAATCGCCCGCTACGTTGGCGCCATTTACATCTCATCAATGGTTAAGAAACTGTTGCCGGAAAAACCCGATTGCAGCGCTTGCCGCCACCGGCGGCCAGGCCTATACGTTCCCTTTAATGAGCATCGCGCCCTTAACGTCTCCGCCACCGTTCGCCCACCGGCATTTGCTGGGGATCGAAGGGCTGAAACCTCCCGAAATCACCTTTCTTCTCGACCTCGCCGAAGAGGCCGCCCATGCCATCCGCCATCCGGCGGCGGAGCGCGACGCCTTGCGCGGCCGTACCCTGATCAATCTGTTCTTCGAGGCCTCCACTCGCACCCAGAGTTCGTTCGAGTTCGCCGCCAAGCGCCTCGGCGCCGATGTGATGAACATGTCGATCCGCACCTCCTCGGTGCAGAAGGGCGAGACCCTGATCGATACCGCCGTCACCTTGAACGCCATGCGCCCCGATCTTCTGGTGGTGCGGCATCAGGCGGCCGGCGCGGTGGAGCTGCTGTCGCAGAAGGTCGATTGCTCGGTGATCAATGCCGGCGACGGCGCCCATGAGCACCCGACCCAGGCGCTGCTCGATGCGCTCACCATCCGCCGCCATAAGGGCCGCATCGAAAGGTTGATCGTGGCGCTGTGCGGCGACATCCTGCATAGCCGCGTCGCCCGCTCCAATATCCTGCTGCTCAACGCCATGGGCGCGCGCGTCCGGGTGATCGGCCCCTCGCCGCTGCTTGGCGGCGGCATCGAGCGCCTCGGCGTGGAGGTCTACCGCTCCATGGAAGAAGGCCTCGCCGATGCCGACGTGGTGATGATGCTCCGCCTGCAGCGCGAGCGCATGTCCACCGCGCTGATCCCCAGTAGCCGCGAATATTTCCACTTCTTCGGCCTCGACCGCGAGAAGCTGAGCTTCGCCAAGCCCGATGCCATCGTCATGCATCCCGGCCCCATCAATCGCGGCGTGGAGATCGACTCGGTGATCGCCGACGATCAGCGCAGCGTCATTAACGAGCAGGTGGAGATGGGCGTCGCCGTGCGCATGGCGGTGTTGCAGGCCCTTGCCCCGCATTTGCAGAGCCAAGCCTGATGCTGCTGGAAGAGATCACCAAAGCCCATGCGGCCGAGACCCGGCCCACCGCCTATATCAATGCCCGGCTGATCGATCCGGCCACCGGCCTCGACGAGCAAGGTGGCGTTCTGGTGGCCGACGGCAAGATCGCCGATGTCGGGCGCCATATCCATGGCGAGATAGGCGGCGATACCGCGCTGATCGATTGCGGCGGCGCCGTACTCGCCCCCGGCCTGATCGACATGATGGTCTTCACCGGCGAGCCAGGTGCGGAGCATCGCGGCACCCTCGCCGATGCCAGCCGCGCGGCCGCCGCGGGCGGCGTCACCACGATCATCTGCATGCCCGATACCGATCCGGTGATCGACGATGTCGCGCTGGTCGACTATCTGCTCCGCCGTGCTCGCGATACCGCGGAGGTCAACGTCCATCCGCTGGCGGCCATGACCAAGGCCCTCGCCGGCGAGGAGATGACCGAGATCGGCCTGATGCAGGCCGCCGGCGCCATCGCCGTCACCAACGGCAAGCTGAGCCTGGCCAATGCCCGCATTATGCGCAACGTGCTCGCCTACGCGCATGATTTCGACATGCTGGTGATCCACGCCCTGGAAGAGCCGACGCTTTCTTCCGGAGGAGTGATGAATTCCGGCGAGGTCTCCTTGCGGCTCGGGCTGAAAGGCATTCCCGCCGCTGCCGAGACCATCATGCTGGAGCGCGATCTTCGCCTGGTGGAGATGACCGGCGCCCGCTATCACGCCGCGGAGATTTCCTGCCGCGCCTCGCTGGAGATCATCCGCCGGGCCAAGGAGAAGGGCCTCCCCGTCACCTGCGGCGTCTCCATCAATCACCTGTCGCTGAACGAGAACGACATCGGCCCCTACCGCACCTTCTTCAAGATGCGCCCGCCGCTGCGCACCGAGGACGACCGCCAGGCCATGGCCGAAGGCCTCGCCTCCGGCGATATCGACGTCGTCGTCTCAGCCCACGATCCGCAGGACGCCGATGTGAAGCGCCACCCCTTCCCCGAGGCCGCCGACGGCGCCATCGGGCTGGAGACCATGCTGCCGGTGGCCTTGCGCCTCTATCACAATGGCGACATTCCGCTGGCCAGCCTGCTGCGGCCCCTGACCAGCAACCCGGCGGGCATCTTGGGGCTGGAATCCGGCAAGCTCGCCATCGGCGCACCGGCCGACCTGGTGATTTTCGATCCGGCAGTACCTTGGGTGGTCGATGCCGAAACGCTGCATTCGAAGTCCAAGAACACACCCTTCGACGAGGCGCGCCTGGAGGGCCGGCCGCTCCTCACCCTGGTTGCAGGACGTATCGTCTATCGCTACGCAGAGGACCGGAACAGCTAACGTCAAAGCTGTGAACGCGCGCCGCCGGGGGGACGGCCAATCATGCAGGACTGGACTATGCTTGCCGTCTACGCGGCTGCTTTTCTCGGCGGCTATCTGCTGGGCTCGATTCCTTTCGGCCTCTTGCTGACCCACGCCGCCGGGCTCGGCGATCTCCGCCAGATCGGCTCCGGCAATATCGGCGCCACCAATGCGCTGCGCACCGGCAACAAGCTGATCGCCGGCCTGACCCTGCTCGGCGACGTGCTGAAAGGCACCGTGCCGGTGCTGGTCGCCGCCTATTGGGGGCCCAATGCCGCCATCGCCGCCGCCTTCGGCGCCTTCATCGGCCACATCTTTCCGGTCTGGCTCAAATTCCACGGCGGCAAGGGCGTCGCCACCTATATCGGCGTGCTGATCGGCCTGCACTGGCCGGCGGCGCTGGTGTTTTGCCTGGTCTGGATCGCCGTTGCG
Organism: Methyloligella sp. GL2; assembly: GCF_013341275.1. Taxonomy (GTDB): domain Bacteria; phylum Pseudomonadota; class Alphaproteobacteria; order Rhizobiales; family Methyloligellaceae; genus Methyloligella. The sequence goes on along the minus strand of NZ_CP054476.1, from coordinate 1,725,640 downwards.
GTGCTGACCCGCTATTCCTCGCTCTCCGCGCTGATCGCCGCGGCCGCCGTGCCTGTCTTCCTCGCCGTCACCGGGCAACAGCAACTTGCAGTTGCCGCCTTGTTCCTAAGTGTGATCCTCTATATGCGACATCGTGCCAATATCGGCCGTTTGTTGCGTGGCGAGGAGACACGTATTGGTAGCAAGTAAGCCGCCCGACGAAATTTTGCCCGCCCGGCGGCTGACCGAAGAGCAGCGTATCGCCTGGCTTCGCCTGATCCGCAGCGAGAATGTCGGACCGACGACCTTCCGTGCCTTGATCAATCAATTCGCCAGCGCCGAGGCCGCCGTTGAGGCCTTGCCCGAACTTGCGCGCCGGGGCGGTCGCAGCGCGGTGAAGATCTACAGCTATGACGATGCCAAACGCGAGCTCGCGGCAGCCAAACGGCTCGGCGCCCATGCCGTGGTCCCCGGCGAGACCGGTTATCCCCCGGCCCTGGCCCATATCGATGCCCCGCCGCCTTTGATCTACGTGAAGGGCCGGCTGGATCTCGCCGAGCGGCCGATGATCGCCATGGTCGGCTCGCGCAACGGCTCGGCCATCGGTCAGAAATTCGCCCGCACCACGGCCATCGAGCTCGGCATGGAAGGCTTCGTCGTCGCTTCGGGCCTTGCCCGCGGCATCGACACCGCCGCCCACCGCGCCGCTTTGGAGCGCGGCACCGTCGCGGTGCTGGCCGGCGGCATCGACCGCATCTATCCGCCTGAGAATGAAGACCTCCACGCCGCCATCGGCGAGACCGGCCTGCTGCTCACCGAGCGTCCGCCGGGGCTGATCCCCCGCGGCAAGGATTTTCCCCGCCGCAACCGGCTGATCTCCGGCATCTCGCTGGGTGTGGTGGTGGTCGAAGCGGCGAAACGCTCCGGTTCGCTGATCACCGCCCGCTTTGCCGGCGAGCAAGGCCGCGAGGTGTTCGCCGTCCCCGGCAGCCCCATGGACCCGCGCGCCTACGGCACCAACCGGCTTCTGAAGCAGGGCGCGACGCTGATCACCGAGACCGCCGATATTCTCGAGGCTATCGCCCCCCTGCTCGGCCGCAAGCGCAGCCTCCCGGATGAACTGGCCGCCTCCGACGAACAGCCGACGCCCGAGCCCATGCCGGAGATCGGCCGTTCCGAGCGCGAGCAGGTGCTGGCGGCGCTCGGCCCCTCGCCCGTCGATATCGACGAGATTATCCGCGCCACCGGCATTGCGCCGCGCGCGGTACAGATCGTGCTGCTGGAGCTGGATCTTGCCGGACGCCTGCAGCGCCATGGCCAGCAGCTGGTCTCGTTGGTGGAAAATCGTCAGGAGGAGTTCTAGGCGGTGTCGCCCCGCGCCTGCTCCGAGCGCGCTTCTTCCAAAGCAACCCCGATCAGATAGGCAAGAAACGACAGCTCGGCACCGTCCGCCACATGCCGCAACCCCTCCAGCAGGGAGGCGATATACTCGGCAGCATCGGTCTTCTCCGTGAAAACCGCCTCGTCTACCTTTTCGCCCTGCTCGTCCTTGGACCCTTTCTCGCCGCGGGTCTTGTCGCTACGCCGGCCGTTACTCAGCATGACCTCCCGAAGTTCCCTACTCGGCGGTTTTGCGCCACGTTGCAGGACTGTCTGGACTCCCTCTTAAGTTGTGATGAGTATTTTATACCCCTTAAGGTTGTCAACCAAAACGGGGGCAAACCAGAGCGGAAATTGACACCTCGCGGCTGAGACACCATTTTCGCGCGTAACGAGACCGGTTCGACTCAAGCAAAACGAACTGGCATACGGCCCGAACGGCCATAGCAGGAAGGCGCATGAACGTCGTAATCGTCGAATCGCCCGCAAAGGCGAAGACCATCAATAAGTATCTCGGACAGGACTATCACGTGCTGGCCTCCTACGGTCACGTGCGCGATCTGCCGTCCAAGAACGGTTCGGTCCTGCCGGACGACGATTTCGCCATGACCTGGGAGGTCGATCCGAAATCGGCCAAACGGCTGGCGGACATCACCAAGGCGGTCAAGGGCGCCGACAAGCTGATCCTGGCGACTGACCCCGACCGCGAAGGCGAGGCCATCTCCTGGCACGTGCTGCAGGTGCTCGACCATAAGAAGGCGCTGAAGGGCGTCGATGTCGAGCGCGTGGTGTTCAACGCCATCACCAAGAATGCAGTGCTGGATGCCATCGCCCATCCGCGCAAGATCGACGAACCGCTGGTGGATGCCTATCTCGCCCGCCGCGCCCTCGACTATCTGGTCGGCTTCACCCTCTCGCCGGTGCTGTGGCGCAAGCTCCCGGGCGCCCGCTCCGCCGGCCGCGTGCAGTCCGTGGCGCTGCGCCTGGTCTGCGACCGCGAGCTGGAGATCGAGAGCTTCAAGGCGCAGGAGTATTGGAGCCTCACGGCCGAGCTCGCCACCAAGGCGAACGAGACCTTCGCTGCGCGCCTTGCCGCTATCGACGGCAAGAAGCTGGACAAGTTCGATATCGCCGATGAGGCGACGGCGATGCGCCTGAAGGAGGCCCTCGAAGGAGGTGCCTTCACCGTCTCATCCGTCGAGAAAAAGCCGGCCAAGCGCAATCCCGCCCCGCCCTTCACCACCTCGACGCTGCAGCAGGAAGCCTCGCGCAAATTCGGCTTCTCCCCGCGCCAGACCATGCAGATCGCGCAAGGCCTGTATGAAGGCGTCGATCTCGGCGGCGAAACCGAAGGCCTGATCACCTATATGCGTACCGACGGCGTGCAGATCGTGCCCGAGGCGATCTCCGCCTGCCGCAGCACGCTGAAATCGCTCTATGGCGAGAACTACCTGCCGCCCTCGCCGCGCCATTACGCGACCAAGGCGAAGAACGCTCAGGAAGCCCACGAGGCCATCCGCCCCACCGACTTCCGCAAGAATCCGGACCAGATCGGCCGCTACCTGAATGCCGAGCAAGCCAAGCTCTATAAGCTGATCTGGCAGCGCACCCTGGCGAGCCAGGCGGCGAGCGCCGAGCTGGAGCGCACCACCGCCGATATCGCCGTCACCGGCAATGACGGTGTGGCCTACGGCCTGCGCGCCACCGGCCAGGTCGTCCGCTTCGACGGTTTCCTGAAGCTCTACCAGGAAGGCGTCGACGATGCGGAGGACGAGGACGGCATGCGCCTGCCGCGCCTTGCGCAAGGCGATGCGCTTCAGGGCCGCAAGATCGAGCCGAAGCAGCACTTCACCGAGCCGCCGCCCCGCTATAGCGAGGCCACGCTGATCAAGAAGATGGAAGAGCTCGGCATCGGCCGCCCCTCCACTTACGCCGCGACGCTCAACGTGCTGCGCGACCGCGAATATGTGCGCATCGATAAGAAGCGCCTCTACCCGGAAGACAAGGGCCGTCTGGTCACCGCCTTCCTGGAGAGCTTCTTCAAGCGCTACGTCCAGTACGACTTCACCGCCGATCTGGAGGAGAAGCTCGACCATATCTCCGCCGGCGAGCTCGCCTGGCGCGACGTGCTGCGCGATTTCTGGAAAGACTTCATCGGCGCCGTCGACGAGATCGGCGATCTGCGCATCTCCCAGGTGCTGGATGCGCTGAACGAGCTTCTGGGGCCGCATATCTTCCCGGCCACCGAGCCCGGCAAGGATCCGCGCGCCTGCCCGGCCTGCGAGAACGGACGCCTCAGCCTGAAGGTCGGCCGCTTCGGCGCCTTCATCGGCTGCTCCAACTATCCCGAATGCCGCTATACCCGGCAGCTTGCCGATACCGGCGACAAGGACGAGGCAACGGCCGCGGCCGGCGCCGACGGCAAGGTGCTGGGCACCGATCCGGAGAGCGGGCTGGACGTCACGCTGCGCGACGGCCGCTTCGGCCCTTATCTGCAGCTCGGCGAGGCGGTGGACGGCGAGAAGCCGAAACGCGCCTCGATCCCCAAGGGCGAAAATCCGGGCGAGATCACGCTCGAGCGGGCGCTGGCGCTGCTGGCGCTCCCCCGCGAGGTCGGCACCCATCCGGAGACCGGCAAGCCGATCCTGGCCGGCTTCGGCCGCTACGGGCCTTACGTCCAGCATGAGCGGACCTACGCCAATCTCAGCGGACCGGAGGAAGTCTTCACCGTCGGCGCCAACCGCGCCATCTCGCTGATCGCCGAAAAGGAAGCCTCCCGCGCCAAGCGCGGCGGCAGCGCCATCAAGGAGCTCGGCGAGCATCCGGAGCTGAAAGGCCCGGTTCAGGTGATGAGCGGCCGCTACGGGCCTTACGTCAAGCACGGCAAGATCAATGCGACCCTGCCGAAGGACAAGAACCCCGAAGAGATCACCATGGACGAAGCGGTGGCGCTGATCGCCGCCCGCGCCGAGAAGACCGGCAAAACGCCGAAGAAGGCGGCTGCCAAGAAGTCCACCGCCAAGAAAACTGCCACCAAGAAAACCGGCGCCAAAAAGACCGCGGCGAAGAAGTCGACGAAGAAGAAGGAGGCCGTCGAAGAGACGGCCGGCTAGGCCAGACCTCAATTGGTGAACTCTAAGAGCCGCAGCGACCAAAAGACCAGGGCCCTCCCCAGCAAGCAAGACGTCCTCGACTTCATTCAGTCGAGCGACGAGAAGGTCGGCAAGCGCGAGATCGCCCGCGCCTTCGGCATCAAGGGCGCCGACCGCATCCCGCTGAAAGCGCTTTTGCGCGAGATGACCGACGAAGGCCTGATCGCCGGCAGCAAGAAAAGCCTGCGCCAGCCCTCCAAGCTGCCATCCGTCACCGTGGTCCGCATCACCGGCCGCGACCAGGACGGCGAGTTCGTCGCCGTACCGGACAATTGGTCCGACGAGGACGGCGCCCCGCCCCAGATCATCGTTCAGGGAAAGCGCAAAGGACCGGAGTCCGCCGCGGGGGTCGGCGACCGGCTGCTCGCCCGCATCGATAAGATCGACGACGAGACCTACGCCTATCAGGCGCGCCCCATCAAAAAGCTCTCCAGCGCCCCGCGCAGCCTGCTCGGCATCTTCCGCAAGCAGGGCAGCGGCGGGGTTATCGATCCCATCGACAAGAAACAGCTGAAGGAATGGCGCGTTCAGGCCAGCGACACCAAGGAGGCCGAGGACGGCGAGCTGGTGCGCTTCGAGATCGCCCGCTCGCGCGGCTATGGCGTGCCGGCTGCCCGCGTCGTGGAGCGCCTCGGCAATCCGAAGGACCGCAAGGCGATCAGCCTGATCGCCATCCATGCCCACGGCATCCCCGATCAATTCCCGCAAGCCGTGCTGGCCGAAGCGGAGGCCGCCACCCCGCCTGGACCGGAGGGGCGCGAGGATCTCACCGCCCTCCCCCTGCTCACCATCGATCCGCAGGATGCGCGCGATCATGACGATGCGGTCTATGCCGCGCCCGACGACGACCCCAAAAATCCCGGCGGTCATATCGTCATCGTCGCCATCGCCGATGTGGCGGCCTATGTCCGCCCGGGAAGCGCGCTGGACCGCGAGGCCAAGATGCGCGGTAATTCGGTCTACTTCCCCGACCGGGTGGTGCCGATGCTGCCCGAGCGCATCTCCAACAATCTCTGCTCCCTGGTGGAAGGCGAGACGCGCCCCTGCATGGCGGTGCGCATGGTGTTCGACAAGGACGGCCACAAGCGCGATCACCGCTTCACCCGCGCCCTGATGCGCTCAGCCGCGAGCCTGACCTATCAGCAGGCGCAAGCGGCCATCGACGGCCAGCCCGACGATGTGACCGGTCCGCTGCTGGAGCCGGTGCTGAAGCCACTCTGGGCCGCTTATGACAGCCTCGCCAAGGCCCGCGAGCAGCGCGGCCCCCTCGATCTCGATCTGCCGGAGCGCAAGATCCTCCTCGACGATCAGGGCGAGATCGCCGACATCGTCAGCCCGCCGCGGCTGACCGCCCATAAGCTGATCGAGGAGTTCATGATCGCGGCCAATGTCGCCGCTGCGGAGACGCTGGAAGCCAAGAAGGTGCCGGTGGTCTACCGGGTGCACGATGCCCCCTCCGAGGCCAAGATCGCCAGCCTCACCGACTTCCTGCATAGCCTCGATCTGAAGCTTGCCCGCGCCGGCGTTCTGAAGCCGGCCCATTTCAACCGCATCCTGAGCCAGAGCCGCGAGACCCCGTCGGCGGAGCTGGTCGCCGAGGTGGTGCTGCGCAGCCAGGCGCAGGCCGAATACACGGTCGGTAATCTCGGCCATTTCGGCCTCAACCTCCGGCGCTATGCCCATTTCACCTCGCCGATCCGCCGCTATGCCGATTTGCTGATCCACCGGGCGCTGATCCGCAGCTTGGGCTTCGGCGAAGGCGGTTTGAGCGATACGGAGATGGAGGGGTTGGACGAAACCGCCGAGGCCATCTCCCTTACCGAGCGCCGCGCCATGGCGGCAGAGCGCGATACCGTCGACAGGCTGGTCGCCAGCTTCCTGGCCGACCGGGTCGGCGCCCGTTTCGAAGCCAAGGTCTCCGGCGTCACCCGCTCCGGCCTGTTCGTGCGACTGAATGACACAGGCGCCGATGGCTTCGTGCCTGCCTCCACCATCGGCGAGGAGTATTATTATCACGACGAGACCCATCAGGCCCTGGTGGGCGAGGATACCGGCTCCGCTTATCAGCTCGGCGACCGGGTGACGGTGCGGCTGGTCGAAGCCATCCCCACCGCCGGCGCGCTTCGTTTCGAGCTTCTGACCGAAGGCCGCAAGCTCGGCATCAAGCGCCGCCCTTCCAGCCGGGCCAGAGTCGCTCGATCCCGCAGCGGGCCGGGTCCGTCACGGAAAAAGAAAAGCAGCGCGGCGAAAAAGACTGCTAAAACGACATCCAACAAGACCGGCGGGCGGGCAAAGCGCCGCCGCTAGGTTTTCCTCACAGACGAGGAACGGAAAGGACATGGCGATGCCGCAAGCATCCGAAACACCTGCCAAGACTGTCACCCAGATCGACGGCCGCTCCACCGGCGAGCGCAATCTGCCCGAGGCCTTGCGGCGCGGCGGCCTGATGCGCTGCCCGGCCTGCGGCAAGGGGTCGATATTCGGCAAGTATTTGAAGGTGAATGACCATTGCCCGTCCTGCAGCGAAGCGCTGCATCATCACCGCGCCGACGACGCCCCGCCCTATTTCACCATCGTCATCGTCGGCCATGTCATCGTCAGCCTCGTGCTGGCGGTAGAGATGGCCTATCACCCGCCGCTTTGGGTCCATTCGGCCCTCTGGATCCCGCTGACCGTGCTGATGGCACTGTGCATCCTGCCGCCGATCAAAGGCGCCCTCGTCGGCCTGCAATGGGCGCTTCTCATGCACGGATTCGATCCCAATGCGGAAGAGGATCCCATCGACACGGGAGAACCGGGCGGATCTTCCTATTTCCCCTCCAGTCAGGCTTGACTTCCACCAGCCGATAAGTAGTGTGCGCCGGCGCACAGGCGCTAACTGACCGAATGAAGGACGAAAAATGGCGAAGCCGATCACCCAGAAGATCAAGCTCGTAAGCAGCGCGGGTACCGGGTTCTATTACGTGACCAAGAAGAACCCCCGGAACTCGACCGAGAAGCTCGTCCTGAAGAAATACGATCCGGTCGCGCGCAAACACGTCGAATTCAAGGAAGCCAAGATCAAATAGACAAGCTTCAGAGCTGTCTAAGCCTCCTCGCCGGCTCCCGGCGGGGCTGGGCTCGTTTTGGCTTTCGAGATTGAATTGTCGAAGAACAAAGCCCGGAAATGGGCGCTAAAAGTGACCAACCCCGCAGACATACAGGTTAAGCGGGGTAGCTCCTGCATGCACTACGGGGCTGGTCGACAAGTCAAAGACCAAAGAGGGCTTGGCCGTTTGACTTGGTGGTCGGCCGAAACGCGGCGCTAACGAGGAGGCCACTCAACCGCGCCTCGACCGACCGAACCCCACGGACCCAGGAGATGCGGCGGACCTGAGCATTCCGTAGGGCTAACTTTGAATAGGTTTAGGGATCAACGGAGGCCCGTAGGAGCCCCTCACCCCTAGAATTCCTCTCGTCCTTAGCCGGACCCGATCGACCTTAAACCATCCCCCGGTCGATCGATAACAATCTTTTTCTTTTGCTTAATACGCTAAAATATTAGTCATTGTAAAGCGTTGCGCTAAACGCCTCATTTGCCAAGCCAAGCTGGCCCGCACCGGAGAAATCTCCGGAAGAGTCGTCAGCGAATCAAGCAGAACTAAGGTGATCTAGGTAGCAGTCTAAGCTGCGTCTGCAACAACCTTGTTGCGGCCGTCGCGCTTGGCGCAATACAGCGCCTGATCCGCCCGTTTCAGGATGATCTCGGGCGTGTCGTCGGGGAACTCGAACGAGGCGACCCCGACGCTGGCCGTAATATCCAGCGCATCGGCCTCAGTGCCCACGTAGAACGGCGACGAGGCGATTCCGTCGCGCAGCCTTTCGGCCACCTGGAAGGCACGGGCAAGATCGGTATCCGGCATTACCACGACGAACTCTTCGCCGCCCAACCGGCAGGCCAGGTCGATGCCGCGAATGCCGCGGCGGATTCGCGAGGCGAACTCCTTCAGCACCAGATCGCCGGCATCGTGGCCGTGGCTATCATTCACCGCCTTGAAGAAATCGATATCCACCAGCAGCACCGAAAGCGGCCGCCCGCTATGCGCCGCCTCTTCGAACAAGGTGCCGAGATGGCTGGTCATGTAGCGCCGGTTATGCAGCGAGGTGAGCGGATCGAGCACCGCCATCTCCACCGATTCTTCCAGCCGCATGCGCAGCACGGCGATGTAGCGCTTGCGTTTGACCTGCGTGCGCACCCGCGCCAGCAGCTCTGCCGGATCGATCGGCCGGGTGATGTAATCGTTGACGCCGATATCGAGCCCGCGCATCAGCCGGGCATCCTCGCCCTCCTCCACGATGATCAGGATCGGCAGATGCCGCGTGCGGTCCAGCGAGCGCACCTGCGAGCAAAGCCGCAAGCCGTCGGCATTCTCCAGACTGGTGCTCACGATCATCAGATCGAACTCGCCTTCCGGCAAATCCAGCAGCGCCCGGGAGGGATCCGGTTCCAGCGCCACCTCGTAATCGGGTGTCAGCGCGCCGACGATACGCTCCGCCGCGCTCGGCCGGTCCTCGACCAGCAGAATCTTGCCGCCGCTGGCCAGATCCTGCAGCTCCGAATCGGCGAGCGCACCGAGCCCCATCTGCTGCTCGGTCGAAACCCGCATCAGCATCTCGTCGGTCAGCGTCTTCAGCCGCGCCAGATTCTTCACTCGCGTGATCAGGGCGATATCGTCCACCGGCTTGGTCAGAAAATCGTCGGCCCCCGCTTCCAGCCCTTTCAGCTTGTCGGAGGGCTGGTCCAGCGCCGTGACCATGATCACCGGGATATGCTGGGAGCGCGGCTCGGCCTTCAGCCGCCGGCACACCTCGAACCCGTCCATGCCGGGCATCATCACATCGAGCAGGATCACGTCGATCCGCTCCCGCGCGCAGATCTGCAGCGCCTCCGGCCCGCTCGTGGCAGCGCGGACGTCGAAATAATCGGCCGTCAGCCGCGCTTCCAAAAGCCTGACATTGGTGTCCACATCATCGACGACGAGGATACGGGCGGTCATGTATTACTGCGCTTCCCCGATGAACTGCTTCACCGTGCCGAGAAAGGTGGAAACGGAAATCGGTTTTGAAATATAGGCCTCGCACCCGCCCTCGCGGATGCGCTCTTCATCGCCCTTCATGGCAAAGGCGGTGACGGCGACGATGGGGATCTCGCGCAGCTGATCGTCTTCCTTCAGCCACTTGGTGACCTCCAGCCCCGAGACTTCGGGAAGCTGAATATCCATCAGGATCAGATCGGGCCGGTGCTCCTTGGCCAGCGCCAGCGCCTCGATGCCGTTCTTGGTCTGCAGCGTCTTATAGCCGTGGGCATCGAGAAGATCGTGAAAGAGCTTCATGTTCAGCTCGTTGTCTTCCACGATCAAAACCGTTTTGCTCATCAGTTTAAGCCCCGGCGGTTCGCACTGCTCCCGAACGTCAACGCGATTATTGTCTCCCATGGTGCTGGGAGCCGGTCCCGGCGTCCAGTGCATGTTCTAAATCCCCTCGGTTTCGTCGCGGATTTCACACCCGAACCCGTAACCAAACCCTTTAGCCAATACTTGAAACCAGGGGGAAACCGCGAATAAATCTGGATTGCAGGCGACTGTACACGCAAAAATTGCAAGTTTATTACTCGCACTTATCGTCGCTCAAATATTCCAGTTTGGTCAGCCGGCCGCGGATCGAGAAGTCGCCGTAAGAGATTCGCAAGTCCCGGCTAACCCCATTCTCGTAAAGACGAAAATCGATCTGATAGGCCGGCGTCAGGTCGCCGCCCGCGGTGTCGAAATAGCCGATCGAGACGGGCCAGGACCGCAGCGCGCCCAGCCCCTGCTCCTTGGCCGGGGCTTCCGGCGGCTCCTCGCTACCGCCCGGCACCGCTTCGCCGATGAAGGCGGTGGTGTCATAAACCTTCTGACCCTTCTCCGAGCCGTCATAAAGCACCGCCTCCACCTTCGATTGGCCGGCGGCGGCCGCCTCGATGATGGCCAGGCTGTGCTGAGTCGGGAACAGCACCTTCGGCGGCAGCGCCATGGATTTCGGCGACGGGCGGCTGAGCCGCACCTCCACATCGGTGCCCGGGTCCTTGCGCGTCGCCCGCCCCATGGTCACGTCGTCGAGCTTGTCGTTGAGATATTGCGCCGACTGGAAGCGGAAGGTCTTGCCTTCCGCCTGCTCCCAAGTGGAGGAACGGATATCGGTCAGATTGGTCTGGCCCTGGCTATCCATCATCTGGGTGACCATGCGCATATTCAGCGTGTAGCCCTCGCAATGCGATCCGGAGAACTCGAACACCATGCGCCCGTCCACCCCGGTAATGCCGGAGGCCGAGCGGGCATCGTCCAAGGAGAGTTCGTAGACGGCGCGGTGGGGCTTGAGCGCCGGAACCCCGGATGCCATCGCCTGCGCAGCGCTCGGGGCCAATGCGAGCCAAACGCCGAAAACCCCGGTGAGCACCGGAAGCAGCCTGAAACCAAACTGAGTCATCATCGTCCTAAATGCACCTCCGGCGCGGATGACGGCGTGGCGCCAACATCCCGACGGAAGACGATTTTTCGCACCCTTGGCCCCCCACCACAAGCCCTCAAGCCGCTTGCGGTCGGGAGGGATTTGACCGATGGTCTGGGCACTTATTTCCGGGCCCTGAGCCCCCTCTTGCGGGCGGCCCATCACGATTTGCAGAACACGATAGTGCAGAAGGAGACACAGGGTATGGCAGGCGAAATCGAAGCACGGCTGAAAGCCCTCGATCTCACCTTGCCGGAGGTGGCCAGCCCCCTCGCCAATTACGTGCCCTTCCTGCACATCAATAACCAGCTCTTCATTTCCGGCCAGCTTCCCATGCGCGATGGAGCCGCCGTGACCGGCAAGCTGGGCGACACTGTCAGCGTCGAGGACGGCGCCAAGGCGGCCGAGCTCTGCCTGTTCAATATCCTGGCTCAGGCCAAGGCGGCCTTGCGCGATCTCGACCGTATCGAGCAGTGCTTGCAGCTTACCGGCTATGTAAACGCCGCACCGGACTTCACCGACCATCCCAAGGTGATCAACGGCGCCTCCGATCTGATGGTGGAGATCCTCGGCAATAAGGGCCGCCATACCCGCGCGGCCGTCGGCTGCAGCAGCCTGCCGCTCGGCGCCTGCGTCGAGATCGGCGCTATCTTCGCCATCGAATAGAGTCGAAAGCCAATGGCTTACGGCGCCAAGCTGAATTGGTTGCTGAAGCCGACAGCCCATCGCAGCCTGCACGATATCTCCCGCGGCATCATTGAGAACTCGGCCTCCGCCGTCGAGGCCGCCATCGTCGGCGGCTACAATATCGAGGTCGATCTCCAGGCGGCGCGAGACGGCGCCCCTATCGTGTTCCACGATGCGGAACTCATGCGGCTCACCGGCCAGCCAGGCGCGGTGAAAGACCGCTCCCTGGCCGAGCTTTGCCAAATCCCCCTCACCGGCAGCGCCGACCGCATCCTCTCCCTCGCAGAACTTCTGGATCGGGTCCGCGGGCGCACCGGGCTGCTGCTGGAGATCAAGGGCGAATGGAACGGCGATGAGCGCTTCGTGCGGGCGATCGCCGAGCAGCTCGCCGCCTATCGCGGCCCCGTGGCGGTAATGTCGTTCGATCCTTACGTGGTGGGGGCCTTTGAACGGCTCGCACCGGAGATCCCGCGCGGGCTGGTCGCCTGCCGCTTCGAGAAGGCCGATTGGCCCGGACTCTCGCCGTTCAAGCGTTTCGCCATGCGCCGTCTGCTCACCGCCGCCATCGCCAAACCGGCCTTTATTGCCTACGATATCCGCGCTTTGCCTGCGGCCGCGCCGGCCATCGCCCGCAAGGTTTTCGGTCTGCCGCTCCTCACCTGGACGGTCCGCACCGAGGCCGACAAGGCACGGGCAAAAGCCCATGCCGATGCCATGATCTTCGAGACGATCGAACCTTAAGACGGAGTCGTAACGCGTTGGGTGACATCGAGAAAGTCACAGTCCAGGCCGTCTCCTCCATAGCCGAGATCGACGCCGAATCTTGGGATGCTTGCGCCTTCGGGAGTTCAGCCCCGGACGCATCGCGCGGCTACAACCCCTTCGTCTCCCATGCTTTTCTAAAGGCGCTGGAAGAGTCCGGCTCCGCCGCAATGGAGACCGGCTGGCTGCCCCGTCACCTGCTGCTGCAAGGCCCCGATGGCGAGCTGCAAGGCGCCATGCCCTGCTATGTGAAATCCCACAGCCAGGGCGAATATGTCTTCGATCACGGCTGGGCCGACGCTTTCGAGCGGGCGGGCGGCGCCTATTACCCGAAGTTGCAAAGCGCCGTCCCCTTCACCCCGGTCACCGGCCCACGACTTCTGGTGCCCGACTGCCCCGACAAGCAAGAGCGGCAAAGCCTGTTGTTGCAGGCCGGCGCCAGCCTGACCAACCAGTTGGAGCTTTCCTCGCTGCACATCACCTTCCTCACCGAAGAGGAATGGAAGCTCGCCGGCCAGATCGGCTATCTGCAGCGCACCGACCAGCAATTCCACTGGCAGAACGAGGGCTATGCCAGCTTCGACGATTTTCTGAGCGTGCTCGCCTCACGCAAGCGGAAAGCCTTGAAAAAAGAGCGCCGCGAAGCGGTGGCGGACGGTATCGAGACCGAATGGATCACCGGCGCCGATCTCACCGAGGCGCATTGGGACGCCTTCTTCGAATTCTATCAAGATACCGGCGCGCGCAAATGGGGCCGCCCCTATCTCAACCGCCGCTTCTTCTCGCTTGTCAGCGAAGCGATGCCGGAGCGGATCGTGCTGATGCTCGCCAAGCGCGACGGAAACTACATTGCCGGGGCGCTGAACTTCGCCGGCGGCGACACGCTCTACGGCCGCTATTGGGGCTGCGCTGAGCATCACCCCTTCCTGCATTTCGAGCTTTGCTATTACCAGGCCATCGACTTCGCCATCGAACGGGGGCTCGCCCGCGTCGAGGCCGGCGCCCAAGGCGAGCATAAGCTCGCCCGCGGCTATCTGCCGACGCCCACCTACAGCGCCCATTATTTCCGCGATGCCTCGCTGGCCGCGGCGGTGTCCGATTATCTCCGCCGCGAGCGCCGCGCCGTCAGCCACGAGATCGCCCTCCTCTCCGAGGAGAGCCCGTTCAAAAAGAGCGATACCGACAAGATTTGAGCGCCCGGCGAATTGCGTGTGGGTGGCAGCGATGACAAGAATGGCGCGCCACAAGTGCCGCTTATAGGGAGGGAAAATGGCCTACGATCCGGACAATATCTTCGCCAAGATGCTGAAGGGCGAAGTGCCCTGTCACAAGATCTACGAGGACGACGACACCCTCGCCTTTCTCGACATCATGCCGATGACTGAAGGCCACACCCTGGTGATCACCAAGGAGCCGGCCGAGGACCTCTATGCCGTCTCGCCCGAGGCCCTGGGCAAGACCATGGAAGTGGTGCAGAAGCTCGCCCCGAAGATCCGCGATGCGGTCGGGGCCGAAGGCGTGCTGATCCAGCAATATAATGGCGCTGCCGCCGGCCAGACCGTCTTCCACCTCCACTTTCACATCGTGCCGCGCAAAGAGGGCGAACCCCTGAAAGGCCACGCCCGCGACATGGCCGACCAGGACGAGCTCGCGGCGCTGGCCGAGAAGATCCGCACGGCGGTGTAGCAAAGCCGCGGACCGAACCTCCCCCTAGAAGGGGGAGGTCGATCTGGCCTTGGGCTAGATCGGGTGGGGGTCCGGCGATTGTCGTATTTTGCCCCCTCCCCAACAAAACGGGCGTCATCCCGGCGAAAGCCGGGATCCACATGTTTGCACGGACCTTGTCGCTGGATTCCGGCTTTCGCCGGAATGACCCCGTGCCGGTAGGCACTCCGAGGTTCCACCCCCTCTTTTGTCATGCCCGGACTTGATCCGGGCATCCATGCCGTTCCTTCTCGGCATGCGCCGCGGTTTCTCTTGGCGCGCCGTCGCTAGCTGCGCGGTCACGGCATGGACCCTCGGGTCAAGCCCGAGGGTGACGAAGGTGTTTGGGGTAAGGCCGAGAACCGCATCTCTTCAACCCGCCGCAAGACGTGCCCCAGGACCCGCGCCATGACGCGCCTCCCGATCCCTACGGGCGTCATCCTGAGGCGCTCGGCGCGGAACGCGGCGAGCCTCGAAGGATGGGCGTCAGGGCCACGTCTCCTTCGAGGCGCGCAATGCGCGCGCCTCAGGATGACGTGGGGCGAAGGCTGTGATCACCTGACAGCGCACCACACTCCGTCGTCATGCCCGGCTACCCGGGTCTGGCTCGGTCAGCCCGGGCACAGGCTTGATTCGGGCATCCATGCCGTTCCTTCTCGGCATGCGCCGCGGTTTCTCTTGGCGCGCCGTCGCTAGCTGCGCGGTCACGGCATGGACCCTCGGGTCAAGCCCGAGGGTGAAGAAGGGGATCGGGGGAACTGCTAAGTGCCCCGCTCCAACCACGGACGTCGTAATGCCCCTCAAAAACAAAAAAGCCCGGCGCGATGGCCGGGCTTTTGTGTTCTGAGCGGCAAGAAACGCGTTAAGCGCTTTCCTTGCTGCGGGATTTCTTGCTCCGCGACTTGGCCTTGCTCTCGCTCTTCGGCTTGGCTGGCGCGTTGGCGTCGAGGAACTCGAAGCCGAGGCCCTTCTTGCCGTCCTTGTCTTCCACGATCACGCGGACGATGCCGCCATTCTGCAGCTTGCCGAACAGGATCTCCTCGGCCAGCGGCTTCTTGATGTGCTCCTGGATGACCCGGGAGAGCGGCCGCGCGCCGAACTTCTCGTCATAGCCCCGCTCGGCCAGCCATTGATTGGCCTCGTCGGTGAGCTCGATGGTGATGTTGCGGTCGCCGAGCTGCGCCTCCAGCTGGAAGACGAACTTCTCGACCACCTTGGAGATCACCTCCGGCCCAAGCGGCGCGAACGGGATCACCGCATCCAGACGGTTGCGGAATTCCGGCGAGAACATCCGCGCGATGGCCTCCTCGTCATCCCCTTCCCGCTTGGTGCGGTTGAAGCCGATCGCCGCCTTGGCCAGATCGGTCGCGCCCGCATTGGTGGTCATGATCAGGATGACGTTCTGGAAGTCGACCCGCTTGCCGTTATGGTCGGTCAGCTTGCCGTGATCCATCACCTGCAGAAGGATGTTGAACAGGTCCGGATGGGCCTTCTCGATTTCGTCCAACAGCAGCACGCAATGGGGATGCTGATCGACGCCGTCGGTCAGAAGACCGCCCTGGTCGAAGCCGACATAGCCGGGAGGCGCACCGATCAGGCGCGAGACCGTGTGCCGTTCCATATATTCCGACATGTCGAAGCGCAGCAGCTCCACGCCGAGCAGATCGGCGAGCTGGCGCGAGACCTCCGTCTTGCCGACGCCGGTCGGGCCGGAGAACATGTAGCAGCCGATCGGCTTGTCCGGCTCGCGCAGCCCGGCCCGCGACAGCTTGATCGCAGCGCCCAGCGCCTCGATCGCCTCGTCCTGGCCGAACACCACCCGCTTCAGATCGCGGTCGATATGGCGCAGCACCTCCGCATCGGTCTTGGAGATGGTCTTCGGCGGAATCCGCGCCATGGTGGCGATGGTGTTCTCCACCTCCTTGACGCCGATCACCTTGCGCCGCTGCTTCTCCGGCACCAGCATCAGGCTCGCACCCGTCTCGTCGATCACGTCGATCGCCTTATCGGGCAGCTTGCGGTCGTGAATATACTTGGCCGACAGCTCCACCGCCGTGCGGATCGCCTGGGTGGTGTAGCGGACCTTGTGGAAATCCTCGAAGTAAGGCTTCAGCCCTTTCAGAATATCGATGGCGTCGGAGACCGAAGGCTCGTTGACGTCGATCTTCTGGAAGCGGCGCACCAGCGCCCGGTCCTTCTCGAAATGCTGCCGGTACTCCTTATAGGTGGTGGAGCCGATGCAGCGTAAGCCACCGCTCTGCAGCGCAGGCTTCAGAAGGTTCGAGGCGTCCATAGCGCCGCCCGAGGTGGCGCCGGCGCCGATCACCGTGTGGATCTCGTCGATGAACATGATCGCGCCGGGATAATTCTCGATCTCGCGCATCACGGCCTTCAGCCGTTCCTCGAAATCGCCCCGGTAGCGGGTGCCGGCCAGCAGCGCGCCCATATCCAGCTGGAAGATGGTGGCGTCCTGCAGCACCTCCGGCACATCGCCCATGACGATGCGGCGCGCCAGACCCTCGGCAATGGCGGTCTTGCCGACGCCGGGATCGCCCACGAAGAGCGGGTTGTTCTTCTGCCGGCGGCACAGCACCTGGATGGTGCGCTGGATCTCGCTGGCCCGGCCGATCAGCGGATCGATCCGCCCAGTCTCGGCCTTCTCGTTGAGATTGACGCAATAGACCTCGAGCGCATCGGCGCCGCGCTTCTTGTCCTCGTTGCCTTCCACCGTCGCCGCGTCGTCGTCGACGCCGCGCACCGTGCGGGGCTCGGACATGCCGGGCCGCTTGGCGATGCCGTGGCTGATGTAATTGACCGCATCCAGCCGCGTCATGTGCTGCTCTTGCAGGAAATAGGCGGCGTGGCTCTCGCGCTCGGCGAAGATCGCCACCAGCACATTGGCGCCGGTAACTTCTTCGCGGCCGGAGGACTGGACATGGGCGACGGCGCGGTGAATCACCCGCTGAAAGCCCGCCGTTGGCTGAGCGTCGGCGCTCTGCTTGCCGGCAAGACCGGCCAGCTCTTCTTCGATATAGCCGGTGACCTTGTCGCGCAGCAGGTCGAGATCGACATCGCAGGCCCGCATCACGGCGGCCGCGTCGCGGTCGTCGATCAGCGAGAGCAGCAGATGCTCAAGCGTTGCATATTCGTGATTGCGCTCATTGGCATATTGCAGCGCGCGCCTCAGAGCCTGTTCCAGACTGGTCGAAAAAGAAGCCACTAGGTCCTCACTCTTTCTCCATGGTGCATTGCAGCGGATGCTCGTTCTGGCGGGCGAAACTCGTCACCTGAGCTACTTTAGTCTCGGCCACCTCGTAAGTGTAGACCCCACAAACGCCCACCCCCTTTTGGTGGACGTGCAACATGATCCGGGTGGCATCTTCCTGCCCCTTGTTGAAGAAGTGCTCGAGGACGTACACGACGAAATCCATCGGCGTGTAGTCGTCGTTGAGGAGCAGCACCTTGTAGAGACTGGGCCGTTTGGTCTTCGGCCGTGTCTTGGTGATGATATGGGTGCCGGAGTCGTCGTCGTCCCGGCGATTGTCGCCATTGCGGGCCATTACCTGCCTCTATGTGGCGTCTCGTATCTCGTCTGCCAAGGTTACCACGGGGATCGAAACGAGAATTCATCCGGCTTACGAGCCGAACCGTCCCTCTGGCTATCCTGAGCCAATCCGGGCCGAGGGCGCAAGCCCGCGAACGGGGCCTCTTTGCCTCAGGCTGCGGCGCGCTATGCGATGACTCGCCCCTAGCATAAGCCGATTTGCCCAACGGGGAATGAACAAAAAAAGACCCGGGTCGAGCCCGGGCCTTCGCAAACCAAATACTGTCGCTGTGACAGAATTTTTAGAACGTCTTTTTCGCGAACGCCCCTTCGACGGGCTTGTAGGCATCCTGCGCCATGCCGACATACATCTCGCCGATCTTGGACATCTCGGCCATGTAGCTGTCGTAGCACTTCTTGGCGTACTGGGACTGGATCTCGAAAGCCTGCTCGGCGGACTTCGCACCGGCGAGCTGCTCGAATGCGCGAGTCCCGTCCTCGAACGCCTTCTTGGAGTAGTCAGTCATCTCGGCGGCGATGGCCTGGAAACCCTTGGTCCATTCACCGAATGAGCGCATGCTTGCGTCGAAACCGTCTTTACCCACCTTCTGGTACTCCTCGAATCCTTTCAGCATCATCACCCTCTTTCACCACGTATCGGAAAGCCTGTTGCATATGGAAACTTATATATGCAATGCACAATAAGTTCAACTGGAATTTTGCACCGCACAATAAATCAAATTCGCCTTAACCCTTTGGCAATTGCCGTCTTTTACCATCCCCCTTTGACGCGCCGGTGTCCTGCGGAGCGCAGGTTTGGGATGGTGCATCGCTGTAAACAGCGAGCAGCCCGGCAATGCGTCTGGGATGGTTAGTCGACGGGGAAATTGGCGTTGTTTTACAACCTCACATCCGCATCGCTGCGCCGCCTAAGCCGGCCGCGTAGCCTCGCATCTGTAGGTCTGGCCCTGCTCTTGGCCCTCACCTTGAGCCTGCCGCCGCTGGCGCCGGCCTATGCCCTTTCCGATTATCGCTCGGCGATCGTCGTCGATCTGAACGCGAACAAGGTGTTGTTCGCCCGTTCCGCCGACACCAAGCGCTATCCGGCGTCGCTGACCAAGATCATGACGCTCTACGTGCTGTTCTCCTACATGCGCGCCGGGCGGATCGACCTCGATTCCAAGCTCACCATCACGCCCCATGCCGCCGCTCAGCCGCCGACCAAGCTCGGCCTGAAGCCCGGCAGCACCATTCGCGTGGAAGACGCCATCAAGGCGCTGGTGACCAAGTCCGCCAACGATATGGCGGCTGCCATCGGCGAGAATCTCGCCGGCACCGAATCCAATTTCGCCCGTATCATGACCGAGCAGGCCCACCGCCTCGGCATGCACAATACGGTGTTCAAGAACGCCTCCGGCCTGCCCAATAACGCGCAGGTCACCACCGCCCGCGACATGGCGATCCTCGGCGAGCGCGTGATGCGCGACTATCCGGAATACTATCACTACTTCTCGCTGAAGAGCTTCAGCTATAAGGGCGTGACCTACCGCAACCACAATCACCTCCTGGGCAATTATCGCGGCACCGACGGCATCAAGACCGGCTATATCCGCGCCAGCGGCTTCAACCTGACCGCCTCGGTGCAGCGCGACGGCAAGCATCTTCTGGCCGTGGTGCTCGGCGGCTCCACCAGCCGCGGCCGCGACGCCACCATGCGCTATCTCTTGGACGTGCATTTCAAGAAGGCCGCGGTCCGCGAAATGCTGGTCGCCAACCCCGGCATGCCCGAGCGCCGTCCGGTGCCTCCGGGACAGCAGAGCTATGCCGTAGCCTCGACGGGCAGCAATCTGCCGGTGCAGCCGGTCGCCTTCGATCCCTCGATGCCGCTGAAGCCGAGCATTCCGCAGCCCGCGCCCGCCCCGGCCCAGCAGAAGCCCAAGCCGCGCGTCGTCATGGCCTCCGCCGGAGGCGCGCCGTCCATGCCGCTGATGAAGCCGAAGCTTCTCGGCAGCTCCGGCCCCTATCAGGTCCAGGTCGGCTCTTACACCAGCCAGGCCGACGCCCAGCGCCGCCTGGATTTCGTCGCCAGCAAGGCATCGAGCCTGCTCGACGGGCATTCGGGCCTGACCACCACATTCGATCAGGGCAGCCAGCGCTGGTATCGCGCCCGCTTCGCCAGCTTCTCGCAGAACGAAGCCGCGCAAGCCTGCGCCCAGCTGAAGCGCCTGTCGGTCGAATGCATCGCCATGCGGGCCGACTAGACAAGCCCTGCCATCGGTGCGCCGCCTTTCGGCGGCGCCCTCGCCTCTTCGGCCTCGCCTCTTCGACCTCGTCTTGCCGACCTCGCTATATCCGCATAACCTCAACGGTTAGGGGGAAGCCGAGGTCAAAAAGCGAGGGACGAAAACCCAATGACGGAATCGTTGAATCGGTATGCGCCGTATGCGCTTGCGGCGCTTCGGATCGTTGCCGCTCTGCTCTTCATGGAGCACGGCACCGTAAAACTGTTCGGATTTCCGGACACCGGCCGCGGCGGCGGGGAGCTCGACACGCTGCACCTGATCGCAGGCCTGCTAGAGGTGTTCGGCGGGCTTGCCCTGGTCATCGGGCTGTTCACCCGCCCGGTCGCCTTCCTGCTGTCGGGCCAGATGGCCATCGCCTACTGGATGGTCCATTTCAAACCCGAGGCATTCTTCCCGATTCAGAACCACGGCGACGGGGCGATCCTGTTCTGCTTCGTCTTCCTGTATCTGGTGTTTGCCGGCTCCGGCGCCTGGAGCGTCGACGGCATGCGCAAAGCCAACCCGTAAGGCGAACCAACGCTGCTCAGCGCACGCTGAGCAGCACCTCCTTCGCCTCGTTTATGCGCGCGGCGAGATAGGTGGAGCCGCCCTGATCGGGGTGCACCTTCTTCATCAGATTGCGGTGGGCGCTGCGAATCTCGTCCTTGCTGGCCGAACGTTCGACGCCGAGCACCTCATAAGCCTCGTCGATGCTCATGCCGCCGGTCGCACGCCGTGCCCGCGCGCCGTTATAGCCGCCGGCCCCGGCAGCACCGGCGCCTGCCGCGCCCGCCTGCCAATCCGGAAAACGCTGATTGAGATAGGCCGCTAGCAGCGCCGCCTCTTGCGGATCGCCCTGCTGCAGAGCCATCGCCAGCTCCTTCAGCTCCTCCAAATTCATCGAGGAGAGCGGACGCCCGGCGAATTTACCGCTCACGCATTGCCCGTCCACCTGGCCGGTATCGTGATCCAGCGCCATCTCCAGATGAGCGGTGCGCACGAAGGATTTCTGCCCGGGACGCTTCTGGCTGCGCTGACCATAGCCGCCGGCGCCGAACGGCCCGCCGAAACCGCCGCCGAGGCGAAAACCCCCGCCGCCCCGGCGCAGCATGGTGTAGCCGAGAATGGCCAGCGGAATGGACAGGACCAAAAGCCCCGGGATCAGCAGAAGCCCGGCCAGCACGAACAGCACGATCCAGCCGAAGCGGCGGATCCGCCGGGCCAGCTCGTGTGCGTCCATACGGGCGAGGATATGGCTGCCGAAATACAGCAGCAGGAACAGCGCGATCGCGCCGAGAATAGCATACATCGGATAGGTCAGCTCACTTGCTCAAGCAGCAAGGCGGCACCTTTGCCGCCCCTCTCGCCGAAAGCCTGCAGCGCTTTGCGTCCGCCGCTGGCATAGACCGCGACGGCTTTCAGAAGCTCGCGCAGCTGGGCGGCGGAACCCGCATCGAACGGGCAATAAGCCCCCCGGGTGAGCCGCGCGATTTCCTTGAACGCGGTGGCCGCGGCCGGCTCCCGCCCCTCTTGGAACAGGAACATCGGCACCCCGAGGAGGCCGAGCTCGCCGGCCCGCTGGCTCAGCATATCGATATTCTCTTCCATACAATCGCCGACATAGACCACTGCATTGACCTTGTCAGCCGCCGCCTGGCGCTTGGCATGGGCCAGCACCTTGCCGATCTGGGTGAAGCCGCCGCGGCAGGACACCTTGCCCATCACCGAAGCCAGGGTCTTGGCGTCGCCGACCCATTTGCTGGCGCGGCATTCGCCGAAGCCCCGGAAATAAACCAACTGCACGTCGAGCCCGCCGATCTCGTCCACCGCCTCGAACATCTCCGATTGCAGACCGAGCGCCATATCCCAGGTCGGCTGGCGGCTCATCGTGGCATCCATGGCGAAGATCAGCCGTCCGCGCCCCGAGCGGGCAGGCGCAACGCGCTGCGTCCGCTCGATGAAGGCGGCGACATCCGCCGCGCTGGAGCGGGTCTCCTCAATATCGGTTTTCGCCCCGTCTTTGGGACTGAGCGGTTTCGCCATCTAATCTCCTGGTTCCGCCTGGATCGCCCTATAAATGGAACCTCGAAGGCCTCACGGCAATGCCTTACCGCGTAAGCTTTATCATAGGCTTTCATCGCCCGCCGCCAGCAGCGCCGCATTGCCGCCAGACGCGGTAGTGTTCGTGGTGCGAACCCGTTCGGTGGCGAAGGCTTCCAGATAGTTCGGCCCGCCCGCCTTGGGACCGGTGCCGGAAAGCCCCTCCCCGCCGAATGGCTGCACGCCGACCACCGCGCCGATCTGATTGCGGTTGACGTAGAAATTCCCGGCCCGCACCCGCGCGGCGACGAAATCCGCCGTCTGCTCCACCCGCGAATGCAGCCCCAGCGTCAGACCGTAGCCGGTGGCGTTGATCGCCTCGCACACATCGCCCAGCCGGTCGGCGGCATAGCGCACCACATGCAGGATCGGACCGAAGACTTCTTTCTCCAGCATCGAGAGAGACGGAATTTCGTAGATCGCCGGTGTGACGAAGCTGCCGTGGGCGCATGCCGGCGGCAGCGGCAGATCCAGCCATTCCTTGGCCTCGCGGCACATCTTCGCCTTATGGGCCTCCAGCATATGCTTGGCCTCCGCATCGATCACCGGACCGATATCGGTGGCGAAGTCCAGCGGGTCGCCGATCACCATCTCGCTTGCCAGTCCGGTCAGCATGGCCAGCGTCTTGTCGGCGATCTCCTCTTGCAGGAACAAGACGCGCAGCGCCGAGCAGCGTTGCCCGGCACTGTCGAAGGCCGAAGCCACCACATCGTCCACCACCTGCTCCGGCAGGGCTGAGGAATCGACGATCATCGCGTTGAGCCCGCCCATCTCGGCGATCAGAGGCGTCACCGGCCCTTCGCGTGCGGCAAGCGCCCGGTTGATGGCGAGCCCCGTCTCGGTGCCGCCGGTGAAGGCGACGCCGTTGACGCGAAGATCGCACCCCAGGGCTGCCCCGACGCGCGCGCCCGTGCCGGGGAGAAGATGCAGCACGTCGCCGGGCACGCCGGCCTTGTGCAGAAGCTGCACGGCGCGGAAGGCAATCAGCGGCGTCTGCTCCGCCGGTTTCGCCACCACCGCATTGCCGGCCCCGAGCGCGCCGCCGATTTGCGCCAGGAATATCGCCAGCGGGAAATTCCACGGCGAGATACAGGCGAACACGCCCCGGCCGTGGAGGGAGAGAAGATTGCTTTCGCCGGTCGGCCCCGGCATCGCCTGCGGCGTCTCGAACGTCTCTCGCGCTTCGGCCGCCGCATAGCGCAAATGATCCACCGCTTCGCGCAGATCGCCTTGGGCATTGGCCAGGGTCTTGCCGGCCTCGCGCACCAGAAGCGCCATCAGCGCCGGCCGGTCCGCCTCCAGAAGGTCGGCGGCTCTCTCCAGAATAGCGGCGCGCCGCGCGCCGCCCAGCGCGTCCCAGCCGGGCGCGGCGGCTGTCGCCTTGTCCAGCGCCGCATCGATCGCCGCCCTATCGGCGCTGATGCATGTGCCCAGCACCACTCGCCGGTCATGCGGCGCCGTCACAGTCTCCGCCGGCCCGTCTTCGAGCACCGCACCGCCAACGATCGGCGCCGCCGCGAAGGGCCGCTCCAGCGCCTGCTCCATCTCAGCCATGAGCGGAGCGCAGATGCTATCCTCCCAAAGCGGCAGGCCGAGACTGTTCTCCCGTTGGGGACCGAACAGATCTTTGGGCAGCGGGATCGACGGATTGGCTTTCTCCGCCAGGCTCGCCGCCCTTTCCACCGGATCGGCAATGATCTCCGAAATCGGTGCCTCGTCGTCGGCAAGGCGATTGACGAAGGAGGTATTGGCGCCATTCTCCAATAGCCGCCGCACCAGATAGGCCAGCAAATCGTCATGCCCGCCCACCGGCGCATAGATGCGGCAGGGCACGTTCAGCCCCCCTTCGCCGACCACGGCCTCATGCAGCGCTTCGCCCATGCCGAATAGCCGCTGGAACTCGTAAGCCTTGCCCTCGCCCAGCGTGTACATGGCCGCGACCGTATGGGCGTTATGGGTGGCGAATTGCGGGAAGATGGCATCGGGAAGCGCCAGCATCGCCCGTGCCGCGGCGATGTAAGAGACGTCGGTATTCACCTTGCGGGTGAACACCGGATAGCTCGCAAGCCCGGCGACCTGCGCCCATTTGATCTCAGAATCCCAATAGGCGCCCTTCACCAGCCGCACCGGAATGCGCCGCCCGGTGACCTCAGCCACAGCTCCCAGCCACTCGATGACGGGGAGCGCGCGCTTGGAATAGCCCTGCACCGCCAGCCCCAGCCCGTTCCACGCGGCAAGATCGGGATCTTCGAACAGCGCCTGCAGTAGCCCGAGGCTCAGCTCCAGCCGGTCCGCCTCCTCCGCATCGATGGTGAGCGGCAGCCAGGCCTCGCGCATGGCGAGCGCCAGCGCCTTCAGCCGCGGCAGCAGCTCCGAATGCAGCCGTGCCTCCTGCGAGGGCACATAGCGCGGATGCAGCGCCGACAGCTTGACCGAAAGCCCCGAGCGGGACTGCAAGCTCGCATCGTCGCGGGGTTCGGGCCGGCCTTCGGATTTTCCGATCGCCTCGGCCGCATGGGCATAGCGTTCGAAATAGCGCTTTGCGTCCGCCTCGCTCCGCGCCGCCTCGCCCAGCATGTCGAAGGAGAAGCGATAGCCCTTGGCGGCATCGGACGCCCCGTTCTTCAGCGCCTGTTCGATGGTCTCACCGAGCACGAACTGGCCGCCGAGGATACGCATGGCGTGGCGCAGCGCCTCGCGGATGACGCCTTCCCCGCTTCGCGACACCAGCCGCTGCAGCCTTGCGCTAATCTCCGCCCCGTCTCGCGTGCCCCAATCCAGCACCCGGCCGGTCAGCATCAGCCCAAAGGTCGAGGCGTTGACGAACAGCGAGGGCGAGCGGCCCATATGCTTGGCCCAATCCCCGGCGGAGATGGTGCCGGCGATCAGCCGGTCGGCCGTCGCCTTGTCTGGAATGCGCAGCAGCGCCTCGGCAAGGCACAGCAGCAGCACGCCCTCCTCGCTCAACAGCCCGTATTCATGCAGGAAGGAATCGACCCCGCCATAGGCGCGGCGGCCTTCCCGCGCCGCCTGCACCAGGCCGCGCGCCACCGTCTCGATCCGCGCCTGTTCGGAAGACGCAAATCGCGCCTTCTCGATCAGCTCCGAAACCAGCCGATCCTCATCGGCCAGCAGCAATTCCGCGATCCCGGCGCGCGACGGCATCCGGGCAGCGTGGGTTTGCGCGATCTCCAGATTGGTCATGGCGTTCGCCTTGGCGTCTCCATGGTGCATGCATGGGACATCGGAACGATCTTAGCGTCTTGCCAGGCAGAATCGAACGGCCGATAAAGGCCCGCGCAAAGCGCCAAATCTTGTCCCACAAGTCTTGCCCCATATATTGGCCTTGCACGCCGCAAGGCGCTATCGTCCGCAGCTTCTCATCAGCAAAATCGAACATCGAAATGGCCCCTCGCCTCAGCCAGATCAGGACCGTGAAAGCCTTGCGTGGGCGCATTGCCCGCTGGCGCGAGGCGGGCGAGAAAATTGCCCTGGTTCCCACCATGGGCGCGCTGCATGAAGGCCATCTGTCGCTGATCGAGCTGGCCAGGAAGAATGCCGACCGCATCGTCGTCTCGGTCTTCGTCAATCCCACCCAGTTCGGCCCCGGCGAGGATCTGGAGGCCTACCCGCGCGACGAAAAGACCGACCTCGCCAAGCTGAGCGAGATGGCGGTGGATGCCGTCTATCTTCCCAAGGTGGAGGAGATGTATCCGGACGGCTTCGCCACCACGGTGCATGTCGACAGGCTCAGCAAGGGGCTGTGCGGCGAATCCCGTCCCGGCCATTTCGACGGCGTGGCGACGGTGGTCGCCAAGCTGCTGATCCAATGCGCGCCCGATCGCGCCATCTTCGGCGAGAAGGATTACCAGCAGCTGCAGATCATCAAGCGCATGGTGCGCGATCTCGATATCCCGACAGAGATTATCGGCGCGCCGATCGTGCGCGAGGCGGACGGGCTCGCCCTCTCCTCCCGCAACGCCTATCTGTCGCCGGCCGAGCGCGAGAGCGCACCGCTCTTGCAGCGGACCTTGCAGGACATGGCCTCCGATCTCGGCGAAGGCCGGCCCATCGAGGATGCGCTGGAAGCGAGCCGTTTCCGCCTCGAGACCGGCGGCTTCAAGGTGGATTACCTGGTGATCGCCGACAGCCAGAGCCTGGAGCCGCTCGGCGGCGTGCTCACCCAGCCGGCCCGCGCTTTTGCGGCTGCCCTTCTCGGCAAGACGCGGCTGATCGACAATATCGCCGTGGCGCCCAAAAAGGTCCGGGCGAAGAAGAAGGCCGAGCTCGGCTAAGCCTCTAGACGTCGATCAGGCCGAGCTCGCGCAGCTCCCCGGCCATCTCCAGCGGCAGATCGCTGTCGGCAGGCCCGCGCGCATCCGGCGGCGCGTCGGCCGAATCCAGATAGCGCCAGCCCTGGAAGGCGCGGCGCGGCCTCGGCCGCACCGGGATCAGCTCCGGCGACAGCACGATGGCGCAAGCCGCCTTGCCGTCCTCGCGGGTCTCGGGCCGCAGATCGAGGATCGGCTGCCGGGCCTGGATCACGCCCTTGATCACCCAATAGAGCGAGCCGCCATCCAACACCGCATCGCGCCGTTTCGGCGTCTGCCGGGTGATATGGCAAATCTCCTGCGGCCGGCCCTCTTTGCGGCGAAGCGCCAGCCGCCCCTTCTGCCAATCACGAAGATCGGAAAGCGTGTCGACGCCGACGCAAAGTTTCAGGAGATGCACGGTCATGATGGTGGAAAGCTAGGCTTCGAAACCGGCTGCGCAAAGGCGGCGCGGCGCTTTTCCCCGCTTATCTCGTCTCAGCTTGTCGCGGCGGGCGCCGGAAACAGCGCATCGGTCCGCCCGGTCAACCAATAGGCGAAAAGCCCCACCCATTCCCGGCTCGCCATGTCCACCCGGCGCAAGCCTTCGGAGACCTTGTCGAACGGCCGGGTGAGGTCTTGCGGGCCGCGGGTGCGGTAATCCACCGGCCAGGCCTCCACATCCAGCCCCGCCTGGCGGAAGCAGCCCATCGCCCGCGGCATGTGATAGGCCGAGGTGATCAGCACCCAGCGCCGATCCGGACCGGCCAGCCCAAGCGAGGTCAGTTCCTGCTTCAGATAGACGGCATTCTCGTAGGTGTCGCGGGAGTTCGCTTCCAGCACCAGCCGGTCCTCCGAAACCCCCAGCGCCGTGAGCAGGCTTTCCGCGCCCGAGGCTTCCGACTTCGCCGGATAGAAGATGCCCGCATCGCCGCCGGAGAAGGCGATCTTGGCGTCCGGGAACTGCCTGGCCAGAATCGCCGCCTCGACCAGCCGCTCCCCCGCCTCGTTCAGCGACGGCGCGTGCCGCGCCTCCCCCACCAGACGGCTTTCCGAACCGCCAAGCACGATGAAGCCGGTCGGGGCCGGTAGCTTCTCCAGATCGGCGCGTTTGAAGCGATCCTCCAGCGGCAGCACCATGGCGTTGCCCAGCGGCGAGAGCCCGGCGATCAGCAAAAGCCCTGCCGCAAGCGCCACGATACGGCGGCCCCAGCGCGCCCAATAGGTCCAAACCATGATGGTGCCGGCGAGCAGCAGGAAGGCGATGAAGCAGGAGGGCTGCAGCAGGAACCAGACGGCCTTCGCCAAATAGAAGAACATCGCTCACACGGGATTTCAGACTGAAGGACATGCCGGACGGCGAGAGGCGCCCGGCGGAAGGAGTCATATCAGGCAGAACGCGCGCGCGCATCTTTCCGAGGGCGCCCTAGAGCAGCCAGATCGCGGCAAGTCCCAGAAAGGCGAAGAAGCCGACCACGTCGGTCACCGTGGTGACGAAGACGCCCGAGGTAATAGCCGGATCGACGCCCAGCTCGTTCAGGCCCAGCGGAATCAGGATGCCGGCCAGCGCCGCCACCAGCAGATTGACCACCATGGCGACGGCGATGACTAAGCCGAGATCGGTATTGCCGAACCAGAAATAGGTCACCGTGCCGATCAGCGCAGCGAACAGCAGCCCATTCAGCAAACCCACCGCCGATTCGCGCATGATCACCCGCACCGCGTTGACCGGACCGAGATCCCGGGTCGCCAGCGCCCGCACGGCCACAGTCATGGTCTGGGTGCCGGCATTGCCGCCCATGGAGGCGACGATCGGCATCAGCACCGCCAAGGCGACCATCTGCTCGATGGTGGCGTCGAACAGGCTGATCACAGCGGAGGCGAGGATCGCGGTGAAAAGATTGACCGTCAGCCAGGCGAAGCGCTGCCGCGTCGTGCTCCACACCGTATCGGCCATGGAGCTGCCGCCGCCGGAGACACCGGCAAGATGCAGGATGTCCTCCGAGGCCTCTTCCTGCACCACCTCGACCACATCGTCGGCGGTGATCACGCCGAGCAGGCGGTTGTCCTGATCCACCACCGGTGCGGAGTAGAGATTGTAGCGCTCGAAGTCGCGCGCCACGTCCTCCTGGTCGGCATTGGCCTCGATCGGCTGCACATCGTGATCGGTGATCTCCTCGATGCTCACCTTGCGCTTGGAGCGCAGCAGCCGGTTCAGCGCCACGGTGCCGATCAGGTGATAAGCGGGATCGACGACGAAAATCTCGTCGAACCGGTCCGGCAGATCGTCGGCCTTGCGCATGTAGTCGATGGTCTGGCCGACCGACCAGAACGGCGGCACCGAGATCACCTCGGTGCGCATGATGCGGCCGGCCGAATCCTCCGGATATTCCAGGCTGCGGGTCAGCGCCAGCCGCTCCGAGCGCGGCAGCTTGTCGAGGATCGCCTTCTGTTCGGACTCGTCGAGGTCTTCCAGCAGATAGACCGCGTCGTCCGAATCCAGCTGCTTCAGCGCGGCCGCCACCGTCGCCGGCGAGAGCTGCTCCAGCACCTGGTCGCGCACGCCCTCTTCCAGCTCCGGCAAGGTGCCGACCTTGAAGTCGCGACCCAAGGAGGTGATCAGCTGTTCGCGCTCGTCCGGCCTCAAGAGCTGCAGCAGGTCGGCGAGATCGCCCTCATGCAGATCGGCGGTGAGGGATTTGACTTCGGCCTTGTTGCCTTCCTCCAGCGCCGCCTCGACGGCATGCAGGAAATCGGCGCGGAAATCGCCCTCCTCGTCGCGCACGGCAATCTGGTCGTCAGGTGCGGTGTCCATCGCCTGTCCGATTCCAAAGGTCTACGCGCATAAAGCGAAGGGGCCCGGCCTCCGGCCGGAGGCGCCGATGCTATCAGCCCCTTGAGGGCTTACATCGTTCGGCTTGCGGGCAATAAACGCTGCTTCGGCCGGAATCGCCAGCCAAAAGTGGGATTTGGCCCGCCAACCGGGAAGAACGCTGGGATAAGTCCGGACGGCGCGCTTACAAGACCGCCGTCCGGTTGCGCTCGGCGCGGGCCGCAAGCGGCGCTCTGAGACTGAACAGCTGATCCAGCACCGGGTCGATCGCCGGCATCCGCTCGCGCGCAAACGCCGGCCATTCGACATCGGCGAGCGTCAGCTTGCTCTCGGCGGCTTTGGGAAAGATCTTGCCGTCCACCAGATTGGCGAAGCGGTGGCCGTGTTTGGTCTGAAGCCGGCGCTCCGCTTCATCCATATTGGGCAGGTCCTTGACGATGCGCTCGCTCTTATACTGCTCCACCGCCTCTGTCAGCGGCTGGAGCAGCCGTCGATTCACCTTCGGCAGGCGCTGCGCGAAACCGAAATTGCCTTTGACCGGCCGGAATTCACCCAGCGCGTGGCACAGATCGTCCTGAGGCAATTGCAGGCGATCCGCAGCCACGCCGTTCAAAAGCCGCGACAGCTCGCTGACCGTCCAGTCGAGCCGCTTCTGGCTCCACTGCTCGCCGGAGACCAGCCTTTCGATCAAATCTTCCGATAGCCCTGCCGTGCGAAGGACCGCGCCCATCACGCCGAGTGGTTCGGTCTTCGCATTCTGATAGGACAACGCGATGACGTCGCAATCCAGCGCCGCTACGCGATCCAAAATACCGTCGAACCAGAAATCGACATGGCCTGACTCGAGCGCCGTCACCGCTTCGATATAGCGGTCGAAGGTCTGGGAATCGCGCCGCTTGCAATTCTGGCTCCAGCGCGAGGGCAGAAAATCGGCCCAGTGACGGAAACAGAATACGAAGATCACGGGAACCCCCGCGAAGGGTTCGAGAAGCCGTTGGAACTGCGCCGTGGAGAAGGTGGAGACCACCTCATTGGAGAGGAACAGCGTGTCGAAGCCCCTCCCCTCGCAGTTCTGCAGCAAAGCGCGGCATGGCTCGGCGTCCCATTTCGGGGACTTGGCATTGAGGAACGTATTCGCTCCGGCCGAACTGTCTGGATAGAAGACGCCTTCGGAGGCCAGCGCCCTGCGTCTCTTCAAGGCGAGGTGCTGCAGCGAGGTGGTCCCCGTCTTATGCATCCCGCCATGAATAACGACGCGCATGGCTCTCCCCACCCCATCGCGTAAAAACGAACCCGCAACGAAACGTTGCGTGCAATTACTAAACCACACGCAACCAGCAGGAGACAACGCCCACGGCATACGGTGGGGAGATCAGGGAAAAGAGAGAGGTACGGGTAGCGCCAGGAAACAAGCGCTCAACTAGGCCAGAGGCCAATAGCGCGAACTCCGAGGCACCAGAAGCGCCCGACTGGGCGCCGCGCGTCTAGCGCGCCCCATCCGGTCCTCAAGCAGCCCGGAGGGCGGTAGAGACAACCGCGCTCAAGTAGGCCAGAGGCCGATAGCGCACCTAAAGAGAGTGGTGCGGTCGAGAGGAATCGAACCTCCACGGGCTAAGCCCACAGCGACCTCAACGCTGCGCGTCTACCATTTCCGCCACGACCGCAAGAAACTCGAAGACCTTCGCCGAAACCAGCGAAGGCCCATACATCAGGACACTCTGTCCTTGAAGCGAACGCTGCATTAGCAAACTCGCGGGGGCCGCGCAAGCTGACCAATCGGCGAATGTCGTGATTATATAGAGTCCATCGCTATTTCGACCAACGGATCAACATTATGCCGACCGCAAATCTGGCACGCATGACCGGAATCGCGCCCCTGCTGGGCGCCGAGGCGCTGGCTGCGCCCAAGCCCCACAGCGCCCTCGCCTGGTACCGCAGCGCCAAGCCGGTGCCCTATCCGGCCGCGCTCACCGCCATGGAGATGCGCGTTGCCGAAATTGGCGGCGGCGAATCGCCGGAGACCGTCTGGCTGCTGCAGCACCCGCCGCTCTATACCGCCGGCACCTCCGCCGATCCGAAGGAGCTGCTGGCGCCGGACAAATTCCCGGTGTTCCAGACCGGCCGCGGCGGCCGCTACACCTATCATGGACCGGGCCAGCGCGTGGCTTACGTGATGCTGGATTTGGCGGCCCGCGGCGGCGATGTCCGCGCCTTTGTGCAGGCCTTGCAGGACTGGCTGATGGGGACGCTGAAAACCTTCGGCGTGACGGGGAGCCCTATGCCGGGCGAGGTCGGCGTCTGGGTCGACGGGGCGAAGATCGCCTCGCTCGGCATCCGCATCCGCCGCGGCATCACCTTTCACGGCGTCAGCCTGAACGTCTCACCCGATCTGGAACATTTCAGCGGCATCGTGCCGTGCGGCCTGGAAGACGGCAAGGTCACGAGCCTGAAGGCACTCGGCATCGAGACGGATATGGACGCGGTCGACCGGGCGCTGATGGCGAATTTTCCGGAAAGCCTGAGCGAGGCTACCAGCCCTCGCTCGCAATGACCTGAAAGCCGGAAGGCGGCGCGCCGCCTTCGGCGACGATCTCCACCTCCCGCACCATCGCATCGGGCGGCCCTTCTTTGCAGCGCTCCAGCATCTCGGAGACCGCCTCGGGCGCGCCGGAGAACACCGCCTCCACGCTGCCGTCTTGCAGATTGCGCGCCCAGCCGTCGAGGGACAGACCCTCGGCGTTCTCTTTCGCCCACACCCGGTAATAGACGCCCTGCACCCGCCCCTTGATCTTGGTCAGAACCGTGCGGCGGGTGCTTTCGTCATCAGTCATGGGATTTGGCTCTCGCCCGCGCGGCTATTCGAACTCCATGATCACCGCATCGACATTGAGGCTGTCGCCCGGCTCGGCCAGGATGCTGGTGACAACCCCGTCGCGTTCGGCGCGGAGCACGTTCTCCATCTTCATGGCTTCGACGATACACAAGGTATCGCCGGCCTGCACCGCCTGGCCCTCTTCGACGGCCAGCGAGACCACCATGCCCGGCATCGGGCAAAGCAGCATCTTGGAGGTGTCCGGCGGCTCCTTGATGGGCATCAGCGCCATCAGCTCCGCCTCGCGGTCGGTATAAACCCGGGTCAGCACCTCGATGCCCTGATAGGTCAGCGCATAGCCATTGAGGATCGCCCGCGTCTGCACGAACACTTCGCGCCCGTCGATGGTGCCGTGCCAGACCGTATCGCCGAACCACCAATTCGAGACAAGGTGCATCTTGCGCCCCTTGCCTTCCCCGGTCAGCGCAACGACCAGCGAGCCTTCGGAGCCCGGCGAGACGGTGACCTTCTCGCTCGCCCCGCCAAGCTCCACCACGCGCTCCACCGCAAAGCAAACCGGCTCGCCCAGCATCTGCTGGGTGATGGAGCGGCGGCGCTTGTTGCTGAGATGGTCGATCGCCGCGGCGACGGCGATAAACACGTCGCGCTCCTCGCCATCGGGCGTGGACGGCACGAAGCCTTCCGGGAATTCCTCGGCGATGAACTTGGTGGAGATATCCCCCGAGCGCCAGCGCGGGTGGCGCATCAGCGCGGCGAGGAACGGGATGTTGTGGCGGAAGCCGTCGATGACGAAGGCATCCAGCGCCTTGCCCATGGCATCGATCGCCTCGATCCGCGTCGGCGCATGGGTGATCAGCTTGGCGATCATCGGATCGTAATAGATCGAGATCTCGCCGCCCTCTTCCACGCCGGTATCGAGACGCACGGTGACGCCGTTCTCATCGGTGCCCACCTCCGGCGGCTTGAAATGCACCAAACGCCCGGTGGAGGGCAGGAAGTTGCGGGTCGGGTCCTCGGCATAGACGCGCGCCTCGATGGCCGAACCGTTCAGCTTCAGATCCGACTGCTCCATACCGAGCTTCTCGCCGGCGGCGGATTTGATCATCGCCTCGACCAGATCGATTCCCGTCACCAGCTCGGTCACCGGATGCTCCACCTGCAGCCGGGTGTTCATCTCCAGGAAGTAGAAGTTCTTGTCCTTATCGACGATGAACTCCACCGTGCCGGCGGAATCGTAATCCACCGCTTTCGCCAGCTCGACGGCCTGCTGGCCCATCGCGGCGCGGGTCTCCTCGTCCAGGAACGGGCTCGGCGCCTCTTCCAGCACCTTCTGGTTGCGCCGCTGCACCGAACACTCGCGTTCCGCGAGATGGATCACATTGCCGTGCTTGTCGCCCAGCACCTGGATCTCGATATGGCGCGGCTCCTCCACGAACTTCTCGATGAACACGCGGTCGTCGCCGAAGCTCGATTTGGCTTCCGAGCGCGACGCGTCGAAGCCTTCCTCGACTTCCTTCTTGCTGTAGGCGATGCGCATGCCCTTGCCGCCGCCGCCGGCGGAGGCCTTGATCATCACCGGATAGCCGATCTCCTCGGCGATCTTCATCGCCTCCTCGGCATCCTCGATCACCCCCAGATAGCCGGGCACGGTCGAGACATCGGCCTCGGCAGCGAGCTTCTTGGATTCGATCTTGTCGCCCATCGCCTCGATGGCGTGCGGGTTCGGGCCGATAAAGGCGATGCCCGCCTTCTGCAGCGCCTTGGCGAATTCGGCATTTTCCGACAGGAAGCCATAGCCCGGATGGATGGCTTCGGCGCCGGTCTCCTTGGCCGCCTCGATGATCTTGTCGACCACCAGATAGGACTGCGCCGCGGCGGCAGGCCCGATCAGCACCGCTTCATCCGCCATATCGACGTGCAGCGCATCGCGGTCTGCCTCGGAATAGACCGCAACGGTCGCAATCCCGAGCTTTTTTGCTGTTTTTATAATGCGGCAGGCAATCTCACCGCGATTGGCGATCAGGATCTTCGAGAACATTATTCCCCCAGGGCCGTTTTTCCGCTTCGCTTCTAGAGCTTCGGCGGGGCGGAGTAAATAAGCTGGTTGCGCGCTCAGGTCTACTCGGCTGCCGAACCGGTGCTTTTGCGCTTGCGGCGGGACGTTTTGCCGGCAGCCGTTTCATCCGCCGCCTTCTCCCCGGCGCTCACCGGCTCGCCATCGCCGATATCGGTATCCGGCCAAGGTTCGGATGGAGCTTCGGACGGAGATCCAGACGGCGTCTCGGCCGCAGCTTCGGCCCGCAAAGCCTGATGATCCTTGGCCAGGAAGGTATAGACCATCGGCGTCACGAATAGGGTGAACAGCGTGCCGATGGTCAGCCCGGCGAAGATGACGAGGCCGATATCGAACCGGCTCGCAGCGCCCGCGCCAGTGGCGATCAGCAGCGGCACCATGGCGATCACCATCGAAGCGGTGGTCATCAAAATCGCGCGCAGGCGGATCGCGGCGGCATGCTCGATCGCCTCGCGCCGGCCATAGCCCTCCTCCTCCTGCAGCTTGTTGGCGAAATCCACCATCAA
Organism: Methyloligella sp. GL2; assembly: GCF_013341275.1. Lineage (GTDB taxonomy): Bacteria > Pseudomonadota > Alphaproteobacteria > Rhizobiales > Methyloligellaceae > Methyloligella. The sequence continues at coordinate 1,690,969 of NZ_CP054476.1, read as the reverse complement.
GATGCCGTGCTTGGAGATCAGCCCGATCAGGGTGACGAGGCCGATCTGCGTGTAGATATTGATCGAGGCGAGGCCGAGATTGATCGGCAGAAGCGCGCCGAACATCGAGGTCGGCAAGGCGACCAGAATGATGAACGGGTCGCGGAAGCTCTCATACTGCGCCGCCAGCACCAGGAAGATCAGGATCAGCGCGAAGCCGAAGGTGTAGACCAGCGAGCTCCCCTCCTGCACGTATTGGCGGCTCTGCCCGTCCCAATCGTAGGTGAAGCCGGCGGGGAAGATGCGGTCGGCGGTCTGCTCCAGATAGTCAACCGCCTCGCCCAGCGTGCGGCCGGGGAACGGCACCGCGGTGAAGGTCGCCGAGTTGAGCTGCTGGAAACTGGTCAGCGCATTGGGCTGCACCGTCTGGCTGACGCTGGCGACATTGGACAGCGGCACCAGCGTGCCCGCCTGGGTGCGCACCTGATAGCGGGTCAGCCAATCGGCATCGAGCCGGTATTTGCGCGGCACTTGCGGGATCACCTGATAGGAGCGCCCGTAGAGATCGAACAGATTGACGTAGTTACCGCCGAGCAGGGTCGCCAGCGACTGGCCGATATCGGCCATGGAAATGCCGAGGCTGTTGGCCTTGTCGTGGTCGATATCGAACTGGATCTGCGGATTTTCGAAACGCAGATCGTAATCGGTGAAGATGAACATGCCGCTCTTGTTCGCTTCGGCCACCAGCTGGTCAAGCACATCGGCAAGCTGCCGGAAGTCCTTGGTGGTGGTGATCACGAACTGCACTGCCGCGCCGCCCGTGGTGCCCGGCAGGGCCGGCGGCGAGAACATCAGGATCTTGGCCGGCGCCACATTGTTGACCTGCGGCTGCAGCTTCTGCAGCACCGCCTTCTGATCGGCGTCGCGGTCCTCCCACTCCTTCAGCAGCAAGCCGACAAACGCCTGGTGCACATCGCCCATGCCGTTGATCGTGAAGATGTGCTGCTCTTCCGGCACCTTGTCGAACACCGCGCCGAGCTGGCCGGTGGTCTGCTCCAGATAGTCCAGATTGGCATAGAGCGGCGTCTTGACGATGGCGAACAGGATGCCCTGGTCTTCCTCCGGCGCCAGCTCCTTCTGGCTGGTCATATACAGAAAGCCGGTGCCGAAGAGCACGAAGGCCAGCAGCAGCAAAGTCACCGGACGATAGTTGAGCGTCGAATGCAGCCGCCGCTGATACCAGTTCTTCAGCCGGTCGAAGCTTCGGTCGAGAAACCCGGTCAGCCCCTTGGCTTCCCCCTGCTCGTGGCGCAGCAGCCGGGAGCACATCATCGGCGATAAGGTGAGCGCGATCAGCCCTGAGACGATCACCGCCCCGGCCAGGGTGAAGGCGAATTCTCGGAACAACGAGCCGGTCACGCCGGAGACGAAGCCAATCGGCGCGTAAACCGCCGCCAGGGTGATGGTCATGGCGATGACCGGATAGACGATCTCGCGCGCCCCCTGCAGCGCCGCATCGAACGGCTTCATACCGTCCTCGATATGGCGGTAGATATTCTCCACCACCACGATGGCGTCATCCACCACCAGCCCGATGGCCAGCACCAGGGCCAGCAGCGTCATCAGATTGATCGAGTAGCCGAGCGCCATCAAAAGCGCCAGCACGCCCACCAGCGACAGCGGAATGGTGACGATGGGAATGATGGTGGAGCGCAAATTGCCGAGGAACAGGAAAATCACCACGATGACGATGATCGCCGCCTCGCCCAGCGTCTTCACCACCTCCCAGATCGAGGCGCGGATGAAGTTGGTCGCATCGTAGGCGATCGCCGCGTTGAGCCCCTCGGGTAGCGCCTTCTCGATCTTCGGCATCTCGGCGCGGACATCGGAGATCACCGTCAGCGGATTCGCCGTCGGCGTGGCATAGACACCGATGAACACCGCTTTCAGCCCGTCGAACACGGAGGAGGAGTCGCTGCTCTGCGGGCCGAGCTCGATCTCGGCGACATCGTTCAGCCGGATCAGCGCATCGCCCTGATGCGAGACCACCAGACGCCCGAACGCCTCCGGATCGCTCAAATTGGTCTGCGCATCGATATTGGTCTGGATGAACTGGCCCTTCACCTGGCCCGGCGCCGATGTGTAGTTGTTGTTGGAGAGCGCCTGGCTCACATCCAGCGGCGTCACGCCGAGCGCCGCCATCTTGTCGGGATCCAGCCAAATACGCATGGCGAAGGTCTCGCCGCCGAGAATTTCGGCGCTGGCGACCCCACCCACGGTCTGCAGCTGCGGCTGCACCACACGGGTCAGATAGTCGGTGATCTGCGAGGAGTTCATCACATCGCTGCTGAACGACAGATACATCAGCGCGGTGGAATCGCCGGTCTGCTTGGTGACGACGGAATCGTTCGCCTCGCGCGGCAGGATGCTCTTCACCTGGGCGATCTTCGACAGCACGTCGGTCATCGCCCGGTCGGGATCGGCGTTGAGCTTCAAATTCAGCGTAATGGTCGAGACGTTCTGGCTCGACGAGGCGGTGAGCGTATCGATGCCCTCGGTGCTCGCCACCGCCTGCTGGATCGGAACGGTGATGAAGCCCTGGATCAGGTCGGCATTGGCGCCCGGATAGGTGGTGGTGATGGTGATCGTCGTATTCGACATCTCCGGATACTGCCGGATCTGCAGATTGAACCCGGCTTGCAGGCCGATCAGCAGCACCAAAGCGCTCACCACCATGGCAAGCACCGGACGCTTGATGAAAATGTCGGTGAATTTCATGCCGTCACGGCCTCGGCAATTCCGCCGGCGTTTTCAGCCGTTCGGAATTGTCGATCTTGACGGGACCGTCGGGGTCCAGCTTGAGCTGGCCGGAGGTGATCACCTCCTCGCCGGCCTCGATCCCCTCCAGGATCGCCACCCGGTCCTGTTCGGCGGGGCCGACGCGCACGAAGCGCCGCTCGGCCATCAGAACCGGCCCGGCTGGCGCCTCTCCCCCTGCTCCGGCCGCATCGGCCTTCACAGTATCGGACTTGTCAGCCTCGGCCGTCTCATCGGCTTTGGCGCTATCGGGCCCAGAGGCATCCGCCGCATCTTCGCGCTTTTTCGCTACCCAGACGCTATCGCCGTAAAGCCCATAGGTAACGGCGGTGCGCGGCACGGTCACGTAAGGCTGCGGCTTGCCGGACGAGACCGCCACGTTGCCGAACATACCGGGCAGCAGCAGCTTGTCGGGATTGGGAAATTCGGCGCGGATGGTCAGCGTGCGGGTCTCCTCGTTGACCCGCACATCGAGCGCCAGCACCTTGCCGTCGAAGGATTTGTCCGGAAAAGCGTCCGAGGTAACGGTCACCGGATCGCCGACCTTGATCTGCCCGGCCTGCTTCTCAGGCACCGGGAAATCCACCCAGATCGGATCCAGCGCCTGAATCCACACCAGCCCCTCGCCGGCGGAGACATATTGGCCGCGCTCCACTTTGCGCAGCCCCAGCCGGCCGGAGAACGGCGCCAGCACCTTCTTCTGCGCGATCACCGCCTCGACCTGCTCCACCGCCGCGGCCGCCGTGTCCCGCGCCGCCGTGGCGCTGTCGAGCGAGGATTGCGAAACCGCCCCTTTCTTCACCAGATTGGACTGCCGGTCGAAATCGAGCTTGGTCTGCTTCAGCGTTGCCAGATTGCTGTGCAGCTCCGCCTGTTGCACCGAATCGTCCAGCTGCACCAGCTTGGTGCCCTCTTTCACATCGTCGCCGGTCTCGAAGAAATACTCGGCGACGATGCCGGCGATCTCCGGCGCCAAATTCACGCCTTTCGTGGCCGTTACCGTGCCGATCGCCTGGACCTTCGCGGTCCAGTCTTCTTCTCTGGCGATATCGCTGGTCACCACCGGAGCGGTGCCTTGCATCTGCGCCACGAATTTTTCGATCATCTGCGGCTTGAACACGAACTGGAAATAGGCCAGCCCGCCGAGCAGGATGCCGAAAATCAAGGCGACGATAACGAGCCGTTTGATCATGATGTCAGAAGCATGTTTGGACGTTCCCCTCGACGGCGGAGAGCCGCTTCGCCACCCGCAATATCTCAACCGTCACGTGCCCCGGGGATAGCAGGGTTTGGCCGATTTGCAAGGATCAGAAACCGTTACCGTAAGGCGAGAGTTTGGCCGCTGTACGACTGTCGCGAGAATTCCGCCGAGATGCGACATAACCATTTGATAAGACTGGAGAAACTTATGCTTCCAAGCCGTCTTCGGCTCGCCGTGCCAATGCTCGCCTGCGCGCTCCTCCTCGGCCTTGCCCAGCCCGCCTCCGCCGCGACCGAGCCGCCTATCGGCACTGCTTTGGAGGGATATCCCTATCCGTATCCGGTCAAGCTCTTCGCGCTGACCCGCGAGGGGAAGCCCTTGCGCATGGCCTATATGGATGTGGCGCCGACCGGCAAAGCCAATGGCGAAACCGTGCTTCTGTTCCACGGCCGCAACTTTCCCTCCAGCTATTGGGGCCCCGTCATCGAGACGCTCACCGGAGCCGGCTACCGGGTGATCGCGCCGGACCAGATCGGCTTCGGCAAATCCGCCAAGCCGGATTTCGACCTGCATTTCGCCGATCTCGCCCGCAACACGGCAAAGCTGCTCGACAGTCTCGATATCGGCAAGGTGAAGGTGGTGGCCCATTCCATGGGTGGCATGATGTCGATGCGCTTTACCCGCGATTATCCGGACAAGGTCGACCGGGTGCTGATGGTCGGCCCTATCGGGCTTGAGGATTACGGCCTGTTCGTCCCGCCGATCCCCATCGAGACCCTGATCGCCAACGAGGCCAAGGTGACGCCGGAAAGCTATCGCGAGGCGCTGAAAACCCGCTACCGGCTCACCCTGCCCGACAAGGATCTCGATCCCTTCGTCTGGGCGCGCACCGGAATGCGCGACAGCGCCGAATATCCCCGCTGGCTCCGCTCCTTCGCTGCCTCCGCCCAGATGGTCCTGCGCGAGCCCGTGGTTTACGAGATGCCGCTGGTCGACAAGCCCGTGCTGATCGTCATGGGCGAGAACGACCATGTCGCCCCCGGCAAGCCCGCGGCACCGAAACCGCTGCAGGAAAAGATGGGCCACAACGCCGACAACGCGAAGAAGATCGCCGCGGAAATGCCCGATGCCCGCGCCGTGATCATCGACGGCGTCGGCCATCTGCCCTTCCTGGAGGCACCGGAGCGCTTCAATGCGCTGATGCTGGACTTCCTTCAGGACTGACCGCCACGTGTCGCCAGTGAAGCGAGAAGACGTGAGTGTTCGCCATCGCGCAGTCTCGGGACTGTCCGTAGCCAGATTAAGTATGAGTTAGTTTCAAATAGTCAAAATCAATACAAATGAAATCAAGACCTTAACGAGATAGTCGGCTGTTTGTGGTGCTATCGTACTCCACAAAGGGATTGGGTTATGTCTCTCAGCCGGGGAAAAGTCCTAGGAATCCTGTCGCTCACCATCGTCACCATGTTCTGCCTCTCGGCCTTTTGGGAGTTCAGACTGGAGCGATGGCTGTGCGAGACGGTAGGGCTGCCATACGATCAAGCTTTCGAGGCGGAGGAGCGCTGGCGCTTTATCCTCACCTCCACCGCTTTCGCCGCGCTCTCGCTGATAGCTCCGGCACTGCTCCTGTTCGATGCTGCCGGCAAGCTGCGCCGGTCCTACACCGCACTGAACAGCGCCAAGAGCCTGGCCCAGTCGCTGACCCGGATCGATCCTCTGACCGGCCTTCCCAACCGCGCGGTATTTGCCGAGGAGCTGCAGGCCCAGCTCGATAAGGCCAGGGCTGCCGGGGAACATTGCGGCGTCCTTCTAATCGATATCAATCGCTTCAAGGTTGCCAACGGGCTTTATGGACATGCCACGGGCGACGCTGTCTTGCGCATCGTTGCAGAGCGCCTCGCCAACGTGACGCCGAACGACGCCACGATCGCCCGCGTCGGCGGTGACGAGTTCGCCGTCGTCATTCCCCACATGGCGGATGAGATGCCCCCGCTGGAGCTGGCACGGCGGATCAGCGCCCGCATCGGCGAATCTATTCAGGTGGCCAATGCCTCGTTCGACTTGAGCGTCACTATCGGCATATCGGTCAGCAACCACGACAGCGATCCTGAGAGCATGCTGCGTGCCGCCGATATCGCCCTCGACCGCGCCAAGCGCTCCGGTCAGACCAATATCGACGTGTTCCGGCGGCAAATGCGGGACGATATCCGCTCGCGCGCCGATATGGAGCGGAAGCTCCGCGCCGCTCTCGCCGCCGATGCGTTCGTCCCCTATTACCAGCCGCTGGTCTATCTCGACGATCGCAGTCTCTACGGCTTCGAGCTCTTGGCCCGCTGGCCGGAGGCCCGCCATCGGATCAGACCCGATGTCTTCATTCCCGTCGCCGAGGAGGTTGGGCTGATCGACGAGCTTACCTTCCGCATCCTGCGCAAGGCCTGTCTCGATGCGCGGAACTGGCGCCCCGACCTTACCATCGCGCTGAACATCTCTCCGCTCCAGCTTGCCGATTCGAGCCTGCCGGCGCGCATCCTGGCCGTACTGACCCAGACCGGCCTGGCACCGGGGCGGCTGGAGATCGAAGTGACCGAAAGCGCCGTGATGAGCAATCTGGCCGTCGCCCGGCACACCTTGTCGTCGCTGCGCAATGCCGGCATCTCCATCGCTCTGGACGATTTCGGCACCGGTCAGTCGAGTCTGGCCCAGCTTCGCACCATCCAGTTCGACAAGATCAAGATCGACCGCTCCTTTATCCGTTCGATGCGGACCAGTAGCGATAGCCGCAAGCTCGTCGCCGCCATCCTCAGCCTGGCCTATAGCCTCGATCTGAAGACCACCGCCGAGGGCGTGGAGAGTGAGCAGGACGTCGAATGGCTGGCCATGCATGGCTGCACGCTGGGCCAGGGCTATCTCTTCGGCAAGCCGCTCCCGGCCTCGGAGATCACCAGCCTCCTGGCAAGCCCGAAGCCGAAACGACGCCTCGCCATCGCCTCATAGCCATAGAAAAGCTGGGGATATAGAAAAGCCGGGGCACGAAAATACCCCGGCTCGTTTCTGGCGTCGGAAGCTTGAGGCTTTAGTAGATCAGCTTCAGCAGCTTCTTGCCTTCCTTGGTCTTCAGCTCTTTCTCGTCGACCGTCCCGTCATTGTCGGGGTTGGCGAGCTCGAACTGCTTGGTCACCACCGCCTCGTATTCCTGCATATCCAGGGTCCCGTCATTATCGGGATCGGCGGCATCCAGCTCCTTCTTGGTCAGGCGGCCTTTCAGCTCCTTGACCTCAAGCGTGCCGTCGCCATCGGGATTGATCTTCTCGAAAACAGCCTTGGCGCCGGCCTTGGCCTCGTTCAGATCGATGGTGCCGTCCTTATCGGGATCGAGGGCCTGGATGGCATCGGCGGCCTTGCCGGCAAATGCCGCACCGCCCGCCGCTACCGTCACTGCGCCGGCAATAGTCAAAATCGCTGCAATTCTTTTCACGGCAATTCTCCCTTCATGACCTCCACAGACCAACGAAACGTCGGAAAACGGCGAAGGTTTCTACGATGTGGCAGACCATGCCGGGATTTTTCTCGGCATGTCCGGGAATTCTCCGCACTTGGTAAGATTTTTGCCAATGCCTGGCAGGGGCACACGGCGTAGGCTTACGCCAGCACGTCAATACAGGCTCGCCTTGAGCCTGCGCCCGGTCCGGCTATACCGGACCCGGGTGGCAATCCAGAACCGCCAGCTACGAAGCTCCCATCGCAGCTGGATGCCCGGGTCTGCGCCCGGGCATGACGGAAAACGCGGCAGCCCTAAAGCGGCAGGTTGTTATGCTTCTTCCGCAGCGGCCCCGTCGCCTGCCTCACTGGAGTTAGCCCTTGGGATCACTCGGGCCACAAAGCGACAACCCAATTCACTGAGCTCAAACCAATCCACCGCGACAGGCGTTTCTCCATCACGCCAAGAGTAGCTCTGGCCCCGATGCTCAACCAACCCCTGAGCCTTCAGGATCTCATATCCACCTTCGTGCTCAGTATAAAACGGCTCCTTAAGGAGCTTGTCGATCCAGTTTGCTCTGACTGAAACTCCCCGCGTTATGGCAGCAATAAATTGGATGGGCATTTCAGGATCGACATACGTGAGTAATTCGGAAAAAATCTTCGAATCCCCAGCTTGAACCGCTTTTCGCAGCTTTGATTTAATCTCGTCTTCGCTCTCGAAGAACTTCGTCATCGGGCCTACTGGACGCTTTCCGTCCACCCATTTGAAACGACCTTGAAAGATATGCTGCAAAATTTGGCATTCACGCGGAGTAAGTTCCGCCAAGATACGTGAGAAACTAATAACTTCCGGATCGTAGTCCGTCGCAGCGGTGGCAATGAGAGTAGCCCACGCCGATGTTAGCACTTCGTCATCGGGTTCTTCGAGGGAAGCCCTCTCCAAGATTGGCAGCATCGCCTTGATCGGGACTTCCCCGGGGGGCTTTTGCTGATGCTCTATCTGATCACGCGTTTTTGCGGCCACCACTCCAAGCGTCGCGCCACGCCCCATTCGGAGTCTCTCGCGAAGATCTTCGAGATAGTCACCGGCCAACCCAAGAGAATGAGTGATAGGGGAAATTGCATCTAGAAAGGCCTGCGACTTGGCCCTCGTCACATCGGGAGGTACGTCAATTGAGACCTCAGTTCTTCGCTCGTAGCTCGCCCGTGCTTCAGCTTTCGCAATTGCTCCAACCTGTGCTCTAACCTCACTCGCCTTGTCCGCGTCCTCATCCTCTGAAGTCATATCCATCACCTAAAGCGGCAGGTTGTTATGCTTCTTCCAGGGGGTTTCGGCCTGCTTGTTGGCCAGCATGCGCAAGGCGCGGGCGATGCGCGGCCGCGTGCTGTGCGGCATGATCACCTCGTCGATATAGCCCCGCTCGGCGGCAACGAACGGATTGGCGAAGCGCCGCTCATATTCGTCGGTGCGCTCTTTGATCTTCTCCGGATCGCCCAGCTCCGAGCGGTAGAGGATCTCGGCGGCGCCCTTGGAGCCCATCACCGCGATCTCGGCCGACGGCCAGGCATAGTTCACATCCGCCCCGATATGCTTCGACGACATCACGTCGTAAGCGCCGCCATAGGCCTTGCGGGTGATCACCGTCACCTTCGGCACCGTCGCCTCGGAGAAGGCGAACAGCAGCTTGGCGCCGTGCTTGATCAGCCCGCCATATTCCTGGTCGGTTCCGGGCAGGAAGCCCGGCACGTCGACGAAGGTCACCAGCGGGATGTTGAAGCAGTCGCAGAAGCGCACGAAGCGGGCCGCTTTGCGCGAGGCGTCCGAATCCAGCACGCCCGCCAGCACCATCGGCTGATTGGCGACGATGCCGATGGTCCGCCCGTCCAGGCGGCCGAAGCCGGTGACGATGTTCTTGGCGAAGGACTCTTGGATCTCGAAGAAATCACCCTCGTCGATGACCTTCAGGATCAGCTCCTTCATGTCATAGGGCATATTCGGATTGTTCGGGATCAGCGTATCCAGCGAATGATCCAGCCGGTCCCAGCGATCCTCGGTGGGAAGCGCCGGCACACCGGAGAGGTTGCTCGCCGGCAGGAAATCCATGAAGCGGCGCATCTGCAACAGCATCTCGACATCGTTGTCGTAGGCGCCGTCGGCGATGGAGGATTTGGTGGTGTGCACCGAAGCGCCGCCCAGCTCCTCGGCGGTCACCTCCTCCTTGGTCACCGTCTTCACCACATCCGGGCCGGTGACGAACATGTAGGAGGTGTCGCGCACCATGAAGATGAAGTCGGTCATCGCCGGAGAATAGACGTCGCCGCCGGCGCACGGCCCCATGATCACCGAGATCTGCGGGATCACGCCGGAAGCGCGCACATTGCGCAGGAACACCTCGCCATAGCCGCCGAGCGCCGCGACGCCCTCCTGAATGCGCGCCCCGCCCGCATCGAACAGGCCGATGATCGGCACCCGGTTCTGCAGCGCCATGTCCTGGATCTTGGTCATCTTGCGCGCATGGGTCTCCGACAGCGAACCGCCGAACACCGTAAAATCCTTGGCGAAGACATAGACCACGCGGCCGTTGATGGTGCCCCAGCCGGTCACCACGCCGTCGCCCGGCACCTTGCTGTCCTGCATGCCGAAATCGGTGCAGCGATGCTCGACATACATGTCGAACTCTTCGAAAGACCCGTCGTCCAGCAGCAGCGCCAGCCGCTCCCGCGCCGTCAGCTTGCCCCGGTTATGCTGCGCATCGATACGCTTCGCGCCACCGCCGGCACGCGCCTTCTCGCGGCGGACTTCAAGCTCTTCCAGGACTTCTTTCATAATACGCTCCCCAACCCGGTCATCATACAGCGCCCGCTCAATAGCATGGTCGCGCGCCGAGGCAAGGCTCAAGTTGCACTCGCATGCACCCTCGAGCCGCTCAACACCGCAAAAGCTTTAGCATTTTTGCCGCTGCGGCGAAGTCTTGCCGGCGCGCTTCGCGCCGTTCCGCCGCCTCCGCGTCCTCGCCCCACAGGCCGATCTGCCAGTCCTCGTCCACATGGGCCGCTTCCCAGGCAGCCTCGGGCCCGATCTCGCCCTCCGCCACAGCAAGCGCCAGCAAGGCCGAGCCTGTGAGCGAGGTCATCACATGAAGAGCGGCAAGACCGAAGGGATCGAGCCCCTTCAGGGCGTCCCGCAGCGCCACCACCGAGTCCGCCGGCTGCTCGACATGGATCACCCCTTCGGCAAGGGCGAACTCTGCGCCATAGCGCTGCGCGATCCAGCCCAGCACCGGATCCCAAATCTCTTGCTGCTTGGCGATCAGCCCGTCCGGCCCGCTCGCCCGGTAGCACAGGAGATCGGTGCCGGCGAAATTGAGGATGTCCTCGAGGACCGCCTCCTCCATGGCGCTTACCCCGTCGATCGCCGTATTGGCCAGACGGGTCAGCGGCATGGTGCCGGGATCGATGGTCTCGCCCTGGCCGCGCCATTCCTCGGCCACCGCCTCGGCCAGCGCCGTGCTGGGAAAGGCCAACGGCTCGCGCTTCGGCGTCTTCACCCGCTTTCCGTCGAGCAGCACCTCCGCGCCGCCGGAGGGCACCTCTTCGACCGAGACGGTCTCGTAGAATTTCTTTGCTCCGCTCACGCGATACTCCTGTACTCCTGGTTCCGCCGCCTCAGGCGCCCTTGGCGTCCTTGCGCCCGCGGGGCTCATCGTCTCCGCTATCGCCGCCCTTCTCGGTGAAGCCGAACAACGAGAAGCTCTCCACCATATGCGCGGGCAGCGGCGCGGTGACGTCGACCACCCCCTCGCCGGTGGGATGGGGAAAGCTGATCCGCCGCGCATGCAGATGCAGCTTGTTCGGCACCCCTTCCGGCAGCGCGGTTTCGCCTTCCGGCGGATATTTGGTGTCGCCCAGGATCGGATGACCGCTCATCGCCATATGGGCACGGAGCTGATGCTGGCGCCCCGTGACCGGCTTCAGCGAGACGTAAGAGGCCTGCTGGCCGGCCCGGTCCACCACCGCGTAATAGGTCACCGCGCTCTGGGCCACGTCCTGCTCGCCGGGCCTAGCTTTCCGCACCCGGTCGCCATCCGGCGTCTGCGCCTTCACCAGCGCCGCATCGATCTTACCCTGAGGCGGCTTCGGCACCCCATAAACCAGCGCCCAGTAGATCTTGCGCACCGAGCGGGTCTGGAACGCCTTGCCGAGCTTGGCGGCGATGGAGCGCCGCTTGGCGATCACCAGAACGCCCGAGGTATCCCGGTCCAGCCGGTGCACCAGCCGCGGCCGCGTCTCCGGCCCGTCGCCGAGCCCCGCCAACATCCCATCGATATGCCGCGCCGTCTTGCTGCCCCCCTGCACCGCGAGGCCGGAGGGCTTGTTGAGGATCAGCAGGTCGTCGTCCTCGTAGAGGGTGATATCGGCCAGGAACTTGCGGTCGGCGGCGCTCAAGGGCTGCGCCTTGGCTGCGGGGGGCTTACCGCCCTGCATCGCCTGCAAGGGCGGCACGCGCACCATCTGCCCCGCCTCCAGCCGCGTATGGGATTTCGCCCGCCCGCCATCGACCCGCACCTGGCCGGTGCGCAGCAGCTTCTCCAGCCGGCTATGGGGCAGCGCGGCGAAATGGGTCTTGAACCAGCGGTCTAGGCGCATTCCGTCCTCGTCGCGGGAGACCTCCTTTGTCTCGACCCCGCTCATGGCTAAAGCGAACGCACCAGCATCATGCCGGCAAAGACCGCAATCAGCGCCACACCGACCGTGCCGAGCACGTAGCCCACGGCCTGGAAGGTTTGATGCCGCTCGTAGAGAAACGCGAAATCGGCGGAAAACGAGGAGAAGGTGGTGAAGCCGCCGAGCAGCCCGACGGTGAGAAAAGCGCGCAGGTCATTATGCACTGTCCAGCGCGTCGCCATCAGCTCGATCAGAACACCCATGGCAAAACAGCCGATAACGTTGCAGGCGAAGGTTCCCCAAGGAAACCCGAACCCGAAAAGCCGTCCGGAAATAACGCCCACCAGATAGCGCATGCTGGCGCCGAACGCGCCGCCCGCCGCCACGTAAAGAATCGTCATAGATGCTCCGCCTTACCTGCCGCCCCGCTTCGCCCGGAGCTCGGCCCAATGGGAAAGCCGCTTGGACACCTCCCGCTCATAGCCGAATCCGGTCGGGCTGTAGAATTTCTGCCGCTCCATCTCGTCGGGGAAGTAATTCTGCCCCGAGAAGCCCTCTTCCTGATCATGGTCGTAGGCATAGCCCGCGCCATAGCCCTCTTGCTGCATCAGCTTGGTCGGCGCGTTCAGGATATGCTTTGGGGGCAAGAGCGAGCCGCTCTCCCGCGCCGCGCGGTTTGCCGCGCCGAACGCCTTGTAGGCGGCGTTGGATTTCGGCGCCGTGGCGAGATAGACCGCAACTTGCGCCAGCGCCAGCTCGCCCTCCGGGCTGCCGAGAAAGTCGTAAGCCTCCTTCGCCGCATTGGCATGCACCAGAGCGACCGGATCGGCCATGCCGATATCCTCCACCGCCATGCGCACCAGTCGCCGGGCGATATAGAGCGGGTCCTCGCCGCCAGCCAGCATGCGCGCCAGCCAGTAGAGCGCTGCGTCCGGGTCCGAGCCGCGCACCGATTTATGCAGCGCGCTGATCAGATTGTAATGCCCGTCCTGGGACTTGTCGTAGAGCGGCGCCCGGCGCTGCACCAGCTTCACCAGCGCCTCGCGGTCGAGCGGCGGCTCGGCGCCCTTCTGAGTTGCGAGGAACACATCCTCGGCCAGATTGCCCAGCGCCCGGCCGTCGCCGTCGGCCATATCGATCAGCGCCTGGCGGGCATCCTCGTCCAACGGCAGCTTGCGCCCCTCGAACTTCTCCGCCCGGGCCAGCAGCTCGGAGAGCGCCGCATTGTCCAGCCGGTGGAAGGTCAGCACGCTGGCGCGCGACAGCAGCGCCGAATTGAGCTCGAAGGAGGGGTTCTCCGTGGTCGCCCCCACAAGCGTGATGGTGCCGTCTTCCATATGCGGCAGGAAGGCGTCCTGCTGCGAGCGGTTGAAGCGGTGGATCTCGTCTACGAACAGCAGCGTGCCCCTGCCCTGCTCCCGCTTCGCCTTGGCGGCATCGAACACTTTGCGCAGATCCTGCACCCCCGACTGGATCGCCGAGAGCTGCACGAAATCGAGATCGGTCTGCTTGGCCAAGAGCCGCGCCACGGTGGTCTTGCCGGTGCCCGGAGGCCCCCAGAAGATCACCGAGCCGAGGCGCCCTGCCTCCACCATGCGGATCAGCATGCCGTTCGGCCCCAGAAGATGCTCCTGGCCGATCACCTCATCCAGGCTGGACGGGCGAAGCCGGTCGGCGAGCGGGCGCGGCGCGCCCTGCTCAAGCCCCGCCGCTTCAAACAAGCTGGACATAAATCTGGTCCCTAACCGCCGATGGTCACGTTGAGCATGCGGCCGTCGCGATTGACCGTCAGCCGCCAGGCGCCGGGCCGCATCGCCAGCAGCACTTTGAGCCGCTTGACCGATGGAACCTCCTGGTCGTTGAGCTTGGCGATGATGTCGCCCTTCCGCAAGCCGATCCGCGCCGCGATGCTGCCGCGGGAGACATCCAGCACCACAACGCCGGGGCCCTCATTGTCGACATCGACCTCCTGCGCCACGGCCGGCGAGAGATTGGCCACCTCGGTGCCGGTCAGCGGGGTTCGCCCTTCGACGGCGAGCGTATTGCGCGGCGGATCCTCAACGGCTGGGACCAGCGGCAGCGCCACATTGATCGCCTTGCCGTCGCGGACCACCCCAAGCGTCGCCGTCATGCCGACGCCTTTGGTGAACAGCCGATAGTTCAGCGCTTTGGGATCCTGCACCAGCTTGCCGTCCACCGAGACGATGACGTCGCCGGCATCCAGCCCCGCCTTGGCGACCGGGCCGTCCGGCTTCACCTCAGCGATCAGCGCACCGCGCGGCCGGTCGAGGCCAAGGGATTCGGCAAGTCCTGAGGTCACCCCCTGCATCGAGGCGCCGAGCCAGGGCTGGCGCAGCGTGTTGCCTTTCAGCGCCGCCTGCACCACCAGCCGCACCATGTTGGAGGGAATCGCAAAGCCAATGCCGTGCGAGCCGCCGCTGGAGGAGAAGATCGCCGTGTTGATGCCGACCAGATGTCCGTCGACATCCACCAGCGCGCCGCCGGAATTGCCCGGATTGATCGCCGCATCGGTCTGGATGAAGAACTGATAGTCGGAAACGCCGATCTGGGTCCGCGCCAGGGCCGAGACAATGCCGCTGGTCACCGTCTGGCCGACCCCAAACGGATCGCCGATGGCGAGCACGATATCGCCGACCTTCAGACTGTCGGAATCGGTGAAGGAGATGGCCGGGAATTTCGCCCCGTCCGCATCGAGCCGCAGCACGGCAAGATCGGTGCGCTCGTCCTTGCTCACCACCTCGGCGGGGAATTCGCGCCCGTCGGAAAGCGCCACCGTGATCTCCGCCTCGCCGCTCCCCTCGATGACATGGTTGTTGGTCACCACGATGCCTTCGGGGCTGACGATCACCCCCGAGCCGAGCGAGTTCTGGATGCGCTTTTGCGGCACGCCGAGATTGCCGCCGAAGAAGCGACGGAAGAACGGGTCGTTCATGAACGGCGAGACCCGCTGGGCGACCTCGCGTTTCACATAGACGTTCACCACCGAAGGGATGGTCTGCTCGACCACCGGCGCGAAAGAGCGCTTCAGCGCGGTCTGGCTCTTCGGCACCACGCGGATCTCCGCATGGACGGCCGGCGCCGAAACGAAGAACGCCGCCATCAGGACGGCGCAGAGGCGGTATCGCAGGTAAGGCTTGGCTGACATGGGCTGCTGAGATGGGCTTTGGTGTGATTTTGCTGGATGGTCTATAGCGCAACCGGCACCAAGAATCGAACCGGCTCAGAAACCGGACGGAAAAAGAGCAAGAGGCTTGCCCCAACTTCCCGTTTTACTAGGATGCCGGAATAACGCCGAAACACGAAACAACGGTAATATGGAGGAAAAACATGCCCATTTTGAGAGGGGCTCTGCTCGCAGGCGCGGTTCTGGTCGCCACCAGCTCCGCCGCTTACGCGATCGACGTTAAGACCCGCATCGAAGCCCCCGGCCTGCCCGACCAGGTTTGGGCCCAGATCGGCGCCTTCTGCGACATCGCCAAATGGCACCCCGCCGTCACCGATTGCTCCGAGAAGAAGGATGGCGACGATACCGTCCGCACCCTGACCCTCGGCGATGGCGGCAAGATCGTCGAGGAGCTCGGAGACACCGACGCGCACAGCTACAGCTACGAGATCCTGGAAAGCCCCCTGCCGGTGAAGGATTACGAGGCCAAGCTCTGGGTCGAGAAGGACGATGAGCCGGACCGCACCGTGATCTACTGGACGGCCGATTTCGATGCTGCCGACGGTTCCACCGACAAGGAAGCCGAGAAGGTCATCACCGGCATCTTCAAAGCCGGCCTGAAGGGCATCAAGGAAAACGCCATCAAGGCCTATGACGAGCGCGAGGGCATCGAGTACACCGCGCCCGAAGTGCACGGTAAGGAGTAAGCCGCGCACGGCCTCATCGGGCCTCTCCGAGGCCAGACAAAACAAAACGCGCCGGGGAAACCCTCGGCGCGTTTTTTGTTGCTTGGATGGAAAAGGCTTCGGGCTTTACGCCGCGGCGGCCTCTTCATCGCTGAAGTCCTGGGTCGGACCGGAATCCTGCCCCTTGGCCTCCACGTCGCGATCGACGAACTCGATCACCGCAACCGGCGCCGAATCGCCGTAGCGGAAACCGGCCTTCAGCACGCGGGTATAGCCGCCCGGACGCTCCGCATAGCGCGGGCCCAGCACCTCGAACAGCTTCTTGACCATGTCCTCGTCGCGCACCTTGGCAATCGCCTGGCGGCGGGCATGCAGGTCGCCGCGCTTGGCGAGCGTCACCAGACGGTCCGCAACACGGCGCAGCTCTTTCGCTTTCGGCAGCGTGGTGACGATCTGCTCATGCTTGATCAGAGCAGCCGCCATATTGCCGAACAGCGCCTTGCGGTGACTGACCGTGCGATTGAGCCTCCGGCCGGCTTTACGATGGCGCATCTCTTTTAACTCCCTTGCGGCGCTTTCCGCCCCGCCCTTCTTCTTTGCTCCGGCGGGTTAGGCCGGAAAAGCCGTTCCTAGTAATGGTCCTCGAAGCGCTTGGCCAGCTCTTCGATATTCTCCGGCGGCCAATCCGGCACTTCCATGCCCAGATGCAGGCCCATGCCGGCGAGTACTTCCTTGATCTCGTTCAGCGACTTGCGGCCGAAATTCGGCGTGCGCAGCATCTCCGCCTCGGTCTTCTGAATCAGGTCGCCGATATAGACGATGTTGTCGTTCTTCAGGCAGTTGGCCGAACGCACCGACAGCTCCAGCTCGTCCACCTTCTTCAGCAGCGCCGCGTTGAACACCAGCTCCGGCGGGTGCTCCAGGGTCTGCTCCTTCTTCGGCTCCTCGAAATTGACGAACACCGAAAGCTGATCCTGCAGGATGCGGGCGGCCAGCGCCACGGCATCCTCCGGCTTCACCGAGCCGTTGGTCTGAACGTCCATGGTCAGCTTGTCGTAGTCGAGGATCTGCCCCTCGCGGGTATGCTCGACCTTGTAGGAGACCTTGCGCACCGGGCTGAACAGCGAATCCACCGGGATGAAGCCGATCGGCGCATCGTCGGGACGGTTGCGCTCGGCCTGAACATAGCCCTTGCCCACCGAGGTGGTGAACTCCATGCGGATCGAGGCGCCGTCATCCAGCGTGCAGATCACGTGGTCGGGATTGAGAATCTCCACATCGGCGCCGGTCTCGATATCGCCGGCCGTGGCCACGCCCGGCCCTTCCTTCTTCAGCATCATCCGCTTGATGCCTTCGGAATGCTGGCGGACCGCGATCTCCTTGATGTTGAGAACGATGTTGGTCACGTCCTCGCGCACACCGGGGATCGAGGAAAACTCGTGCAGCACGCCGTCGATATGCACCGAGGTGACGGCGGCGCCCTGAAGCGAGGAAAGCAAGACGCGACGAAGCGCATTGCCCAGCGTCACGCCGAAGCCGCGTTCCAGAGGCTCTGCAACCACCATAGCGAAACGGTTGGGGTCGCGGCCCGGAATGATTTCCAGCTTCGTGGGCTTGATAAGATCTTGCCAGTTCTTGTGCAGCACCTGGGAGGCCCTTTCTTGATCAAAATATCAGGCGCCCGGTCCGGGACCGGCGCCAAAACCGCCTAAGCAAACGCCCGTGGCGTTAGACCCGGCGGCGCTTCCGCGGCCGGCAACCGTTATGCGGGATCGGCGTCACATCGCGGATCGAGGTCACCGTGAAGCCAGCGGCCTGAAGCGCCCGCAGAGCCGATTCACGGCCCGAGCCGGGACCGCGCACTTCAACCTCGAGATTCTTCATGCCGTGATCGGCCGCCTTGCGGCCAGCATCCTCGGCGGCCACCTGGGCGGCATAAGGAGTCGACTTACGCGAACCCTTGAACCCCATGGCACCGGCCGAAGACCACGAGATGGCATTGCCCTGCGCATCGGTGATGGTGATCATGGTGTTGTTGAAGCTCGCATGCACATGGGCCACGCCCGATGTGATGTTCTTCTTTTCGCGGCGGCGAAGACGCGTCTTTTCTCTAGCCATTCTTTAAATCCCGCATGCTTCGGGCCGCTAAGACGGAAATAAGCGTCATCAGCGCCCGATCAAGGCCTCGTTACTTCTTCTTGCCGGCGATCGGCTTGGCCGGCCCTTTACGCGTCCGCGCATTGGTGCTGGTCCGCTGACCGCGCACCGGAAGACCGCGCCGATGGCGCAGCCCGCGATAGCAGCCGAGATCCATCAACCGCTTGATATTCATTGCAACTTCGCGCCGCAGATCGCCCTCCACGACATAGTCGCGGTCGATCACTTCGCGAATTTGGCTGACCTCGGCATCGGTCAGCTCATTCACACGCCGCTCCCGCGGAATACTCGTCTTCGCGCAAATTTCCTGGGCAAAGGTATCGCCGATGCCATGGATATATGTGAGCGCGATCTCAACCCGCTTATTGGTCGGGATGTTCACACCTGCAATTCGGGCCACGAAGCTGTCTCCTCGAACACGCCCCAGCGTGTTGTAATCAAAGCTAAAAATTCCGGTGAAGCACAGAAAGACCGATCCGGGCTACGGTGATACCCCAGGATCGGTGGCTCTTCTCCAGCGATGGATCGAGGCACTTCTAACGATTCCGCTTGACAAGGTCAACATCAGCTTTGCGCTTACTACGTGTTTACCTTGTCAGCGACGCCATCAAGCACCTTGCCGATCTCTTCTTGCACCTGGTCGATATCGGCCATGCCATCGACCTCACGCAATTTCCCTTGTTTCTTGTAGAAGGCGACCAGCGGCTCGGTCTGCTCGTGATACGCCTTCAGCCGCGACCGGACCACCTCTTCGGTGTCGTCCTTGCGGCGCACAAATTCCGTCGATCCGCAGCGGTCGCAAACGCCGGCGACCTTGGGCTGCTTGAACTCGTCGTGATAGCCCTCACCGCATTTGGCGCAGGCAAAGCGGCCGGTGATACGCTGAACCAGCTT
The DNA here is from genome assembly GCF_013341275.1 of Methyloligella sp. GL2. Classification (GTDB taxonomy): domain Bacteria; phylum Pseudomonadota; class Alphaproteobacteria; order Rhizobiales; family Methyloligellaceae; genus Methyloligella. Next base: position 1,671,906 of record NZ_CP054476.1, on the reverse strand, counting down.
ATCGTCGTCCACCGCCATCTCGATCACGACGTCCACCTGATCGCCGCGCTCGGCCATCAGCTTGTCCAGCGCCTCGGCCTGCGGAATGGTGCGCGGAAACCCGTCGAGGATGTAGCCGGCATCGTTGCCTTCGTCCATCCGCTCCGAGATCAGCCCGATCACCAGATCGTCCGGCACCAGCTCGCCCCGCGCCATGATCTTCTCGGCCTCCTGGCCGAGCGGCGTGCCGGCCTTCACGGCCGCCCGCAGCATGTCGCCGGTAGAAAGCTGCACCATGTGGCGCTGTTCCACGATTTTCGCCGCCTGCGTCCCCTTACCGGCACCGGGCGGTCCGACGAGGATCAGGTTCATCTGCGGCGCGCCCCGCGGAGCTTCGCCTTCTTGATGAGGCCTTCATATTGATGGGCGAGCAAATGGCTCTGCACCTGGGCCACCGTATCCATGGTCACACTGACCACGATGAGCAGCGATGTGCCGCCGAAATAGAATGGCACGCCCGCATAGGCGATCAGGATCTCAGGCAGCACGCAGACCGCGGCGAGATAGATCGCGCCCACCACCGTGATCCGGGTCAGCACGTAGTCGATATATTCGGCCGTGCGCTCGCCGGGACGGATGCCGGGAATGAAGCCGCCATACTTCTTCAGATTCTCGGCCGTCTCCTGCGGGTTGAACACCACCGCCGTGTAGAAGAAGGCGAAGAACACGATCAGCGCAACATAGATCACGATATGCAGCGGCGCGCCGCGGCCCAGAGCCGTGGTGATCGTGGTCAGCCATTCCGGTCCTTGGCCAGCGGAGAAGTTGGCCACCGTGATCGGCAGCAGCAGCAGCGAGGAGGCGAAGATCGGCGGGATCACGCCGGCGCTGTTCAGCTTCAGCGGCAGATGCGAGGCATCGCCCTGGAACATGCGGTTGCCCACCTGGCGCTTCGGATACTGCACCAGAAGCCGGCGCTGCGCCCGCTCCATGAAGACGATGACGCCGATCACCACCACCGCCATCACCAGGATGGCGAGGATCAGCGTGGTCGACAGCGCCCCTTCCCGGCCGAGCTCCAGCGTGCCGGCGACGGCGTGCGGCAGCTGCGCGACGATGCCGGCGAAGATGATCAGCGAGATACCGTTGCCGACGCCGCGGGCGGTGATCTGCTCGCCGAGCCACATCAGGAACACGGTGCCGCCGACCAGGGTGATCACCGTGGTCATGCGGAAGAACATGCCCGGATCGATCACCGCATTGCCGGCGCCCTCCAGACCCACGGCGATGCCGTAGCCCTGCAGCGCCGCCAGGATCACCGTGCCGTAGCGGGTATATTGGTTGATCTGGCGCCTGCCCTGTTCGCCTTCCTTCTTGAGCTGCTCAAGATGCGGCGAGACCGTGGTCAGGAGCTGGATGATAATCGAGGCCGAGATATACGGCATGATGTTCAAGGCGAAGATCGCCATACGTCCCACGGCGCCGCCGGAGAACATGTTGAACATGCCGAGAATGCCGGACTGGTTCTGCTGGAACAGATCCGCCAGAGCCTGCGGGTTCACACCCGGAATCGGGATGTAAGTGCCGAGCCGGTAGACCAGAAGCGCACCCAGTGTGAACCAGATGCGCTTCTTCAGCTCGTCGGCCTTGGCAAAGGCCGCGAAATTCAGATTCGAGACAAGCTGTTCAGCAGCAGAAGCCATGAGCGGTCGTTCCCTTCCCGCGACGAAAGCGGCCAGGGACCGCTTAATGCGTCACGCCGGCCTTAATCGTCTTTCTTGGACGCGTCGCCGGAAGCCTTAGCCTCGTCGGCGCCACTATCATCCTTGGCCGCCTTCGCGGCTTTCTTCGCAGGCTTCGCGCCCATCTCTTTGGTCTTTGCTTCCGGCTTGGCCAGAGCCTTCACCGTGACGCTGCCGCCGGCGGCTTCCACCGCCTTGATCGCGCTCTTGGTTGCGCCGGCAACCTCGAAGCTGACCTTAGCCTTCAGCTCGCCATTGCCGAGCAGACGCACGCCGTCATGCAGGCGGCGGATTAGACCCGCCTCTTTCAGCGCTTCCGCCGTCACCGGCTTCTTGCCGTCCAGCTTGCCTTCATCGATGGCGCCCTGCACCCGGCCGAGATTGATCTCGTTATAGCGCTTGGCGAAGATATTGTTGAATCCGCGCTTCGGCAGACGCCGGTCGAGCGGCATCTGACCGCCCTCGAAGCCCTTGATGGCCACGCCGGAGCGGGATTTCTGACCCTTGATGCCGTGACCGGAGGTCTTGGCAAGGCCCGAACCCGGCCCGCGCCCGACACGCTTCTTGGCGTGGGTCGCACCCGGACGGTCTTTGAGTTCGTTCAGTCGCATCGTTTCAGTCCTTCACGCCTTTAAGGCCTTACGCCTTCGGCTCGTCCTCGACCACGCGCACCAGGTGGCTCACCTTGGCGATCATGCCGCGGACCTGGGGCGTATCCTCCAGGGTCCGGCGCCGGTGCATCTTGTTCAGCCCCAGCCCGATCAGGGTCTGGCGCTGGACAGCCGGGCGGCGGATCGGGCTGCCGATCTGCTCCACGGTCACGGTGTTCTTCTTCTCGGCCATCTCGACCAACCTGTCTTTCTAATTCAGCGCTTAAGCTTCCGCCGGAGCGCCCTCGCTGGCCTCGTCGCGCCGGCGAGAAACGATCTCCGACACCTTCTTGCCGCGCCGCGCGGCGACGCCACGGGGGCTGTCTTCGCGGGTCAGGGCATCGAAGGTCGCCCGGATCATGTTGTACGGGTTGGAGGTGCCGACCGACTTGGCCACCACATCCTGGATCCCCAAGGTCTCGAACACGGCGCGCATCGGACCGCCGGCGATGATGCCGGTGCCGGGAGGCGCTGCACGCAGCACGACCTTGCCCGCGCCGTGATGGCCGGCGACGTCGTGATGCAGCGTCCGTCCCTCGCGCAGAGGAACGCGCACCATGGTCCGCTTGGCGGACTCGGTGGCCTTGCGGATCGCCTCGGGCACTTCGCGCGCCTTGCCGTGGCCGAAACCGACCCGGCCCTTCTGATCGCCGACGACGACCAGGGCTGCGAAACCGAAGCGACGACCGCCCTTCACCACCTTGGCGACGCGGTTGATATGGACGAGCTTGTCGACAAACTCGTTGTCGCGGTCATCGCGATCGCGCCCCTGCGGACCGCGTGATTGAGGACCTCGTGCCACGTCTTAGACCCTTTCTTTAAACCTAGAAATTCAGGCCGGCTTCGCGGGCGGCGTCTGCGAGCGCTTTCACGCGGCCATGATAAAGATAGCCGCCGCGATCGAAGACCACGTCCTTGACACCTGCCTTAACCGCTCTCTCGGCAACCAGCTTGCCGACGGCCTCTGCCGCCGAAACGTCGCTGCCCTTCTTGAGAGAGCCCTTCAGATCCTTATCCAGGCTGGACGCGGCGGCCATGGTCTTGCCCTCCGCATCGTCGATCACCTGGGCATAAATATGCTGCGAGGAACGGAACACCGAAAGCCGCGGCCGCCCCGTGGAAGCCCGCTTCAGCGTCTGACGCACCCGGCGTGCACGCTTGTCGAATTTGCTCGAAGTCCCGCTCATGGCTACTTCTTCTTACCTTCTTTGCGGAAGATGTATTCGTTCTCGTAGCGAACGCCCTTGCCCTTATAGGGCTCCGGCGGCCGGTACGCGCGAATCTCCGCCGCAACCTGTCCAACCTGCTGCTTGTCGATGCCCGTGACCACGATCTCGGTCGGCTTCGGGCACTGAATCTGGATGCCTTCCGGAATCGGATAGGCGACGTCGTGGCTGAACCCGAGATTGAGCTGCAGAGCCTGGCCCTGCACTGCGGCACGGTAGCCGACGCCGGTGATCTCCAGCTTCTTGGTGAAGCCCTCGGTCACGCCGGCCACCAAATTGGCGACGATCGTGCGCGACATGCCCCACATAGCCTGGGCGCGCTTCGAGTCGTCGCGCGGGGTGACGGTCAATGCGCCGTCTTCCAGCTTCGCGAGGACATCGTCGACGAGCACATGCGAGAGCTCGCCCTTGGGCCCTTTCACCGAAAGCGCCTGGCCATCCAGCGTGGCGGTGACGCCGCTCGGGATGCTCACTGGTCTTTTGCCGATACGCGACATGGTTCTTCGTCCAAAATTCGTGTCTAGAATATGTTGCAGAGAATCTCGCCGCCGACATTCTCGTTGCGTGCACGCGAGTCCGACATCACGCCCTTCGGCGTAGACAGAATCGCGACACCGAGACCGTTTGCGACAGTCGGAAGATCCCGCACCGAGGAATACACTCGCCGGCCCGGCGTGGAGACCCGCTTGATCTCTTTAATCACCGGCTCGCCGTCGAAGTATTTGAGCTCGATATCGAACTCCGAATGGCCCGTGCCGTACTCGACTTCCGAATACCCGCGGATATACCCCTCCTCGACCAGCACGTCGAGAACATGCTGGCGCAGCTTGGAGGTCGGCGTCGTCACCCGGGACTTGTTGCGCAGAAGCGCGTTCCGGATGCGGGTCAGCATATCGCCCAAGGGATCGTTGATGCTCATGGACCGGTCCCCTACCAGCTCGACTTCACCATGCCCGGGATTAGGCCATTGCTGCCCAGCTCCCGCAACATGATGCGCGACAGTTTCAGCTTGCGGTAATACCCGCGCGGACGCCCCGTAACCTCGCAACGGTTGTGAATCCGCACCGGCGAAGCATTGCGCGGCAGCTCGGCGAGCTTGAGCCGCGCCGCGAAGCGCTCTTCGGCCGGAAGGCTGCGGTCCGAAGCGATCTGCTTCAGACGCGTCCGGCGCGTGTTGTACTCTTTAGCCAAGCGGCGGCGTTTCTTATCCCGCTCAACCATGCTGGTCTTTGCCATTCATTCCTCCTTCGAGAGCAGGCTCTCGCTAGCCTTACCCACGGAACGGAAAGTTGAAGCCCTTCAGCAGCGCGCGCGCTTCGTCGTCGCTCGCCGCCGTCGTGCAGACGATGATGTCCAGACCCCGGATCTCGTCGACCTTGTCGTAGTCGATCTCAGGGAAGATGATGTGCTCCTTCAGACCCATGGCGTAGTTGCCACGGCCGTCGAAGCTCTTCGGATTGAGCCCGCGGAAGTCGCGCACACGCGGCAGCGCGATATTCACCAGGCGATCCAGGAACTCATACATACGGGCCTTGCGAAGGGTCACCTTGGCGCCGACCGGCATACCTTCGCGCAGCTTGAAGCCGGCGATGGATTTGCGCGCCCGGGTCACCACCGGCTTCTGGCCGGCGATCTGCGACAGGTCGGCCGCAGCCGAGTTGACCTTCTTCGAATCGGCAACCGCCTCGCCGACACCCATATTCAGCACGATCTTCTCGAGCCGGGGCACCTGCATCGGATTCTGGTAGCCGAATTCCTTGACCAGCTCGCCCTTGAGCACCGCGTTGTAATGCTCTTTCAGGCGCGGCGTATAACCGTTATCAGCCATCGATGACCTCGCCCGAGCGCTTCGCGAAGCGAACTTTGCGCCCGTCTTTCAAAAACTTGTATCCAACCCGGGTCGGCTCGCCGTCCTTCGGATCCTCGATCGCAAGGTTGGAAACGTGGATCGGCGCCTCTTTGGCGACGATACCGCCTTCCTCGGACGGGGTCTGACGCTGATGCTTGCGCATCATCGCCACGCCCTGCACCACCGCGCGGTTCTCCGACGGGATCACGCGCAGCACCTCGCCCTTCTTGCCCTTGTCCTTACCGGAAGTGACGACGACCTTGTCGCCCTTGCGGATTTTCATCTTCGTCGCCATCGCTACAGAACCTCCGGCGCCAAGCTGACAATCTTCATGTGCTTCTTGGCGCGAAGCTCGCGGGTGACCGGGCCGAAAATACGGGTACCCACCGGCTCACCCTGCGCATTCACCAACACCGCCGCATTGCGGTCGAAACGGATCAAGCTGCCATCGGCACGGCGCACACCCTTGGCGGTACGCACCACGATGGCCCGCATCACCTGGCCCTTCTTCACACGGCCGCGCGGGATCGCTTCCTTCACGCTGACCACGATCGTGTCGCCGATCGAAGCGTATTTCCGCTTCGATCCGCCCAGCACCTTGATGCACTGGACGCGCCTCGCACCGGAGTTGTCGGCGACATCGAGATTTGACTGCATCTGAATCATCGAACTTGATCCTTCTCGAAACGCCTACCTACGCCGAGGCCCCGCGGGGCAGAACGGCCCAACTCTTATGCTTCGAAATCGGCGCGCATTCCTCGATGCGAACGATATCGCCGATCTTGTATTCATTGCCCTCGTCATGGGCCTGATAGTTCTTCGACCGGCGCACCGTCTTGCGCAGCAGCGGATGCGTGAAGCGACGCTCCACCTTCACCACGACGGTCTTGTCGTTTTTGTCGCTCACCACGACACCTTGCAGAATTCGCTTCGGCATCTTCTTCGTCCTTAAGCTTTCGCGGCGGCGGTCTTCTCGCTCGCAATCGTTTTGATGCGAGCGATATCCCGGCGCACTTGCCGCATCCGCGCCGTGTTCTCCAACTGGCCGGACGCAGCCTGGAAGCGCAGGTTGAACTGCTCTTTCTTCAGCTTGATCAGCTCGTCGTCGAGCTGGTCGGCCGTCATGTCGCGAATCTCGACCGGCTTCATAACTTCTATCCTCACCTAACCTTCGACGCGCGCCACGACGCGGGTCTTCAGCGGCAGCTTGGCAGCCGCCAGACGCAGCGCCTCGCGCGCCACAGCATCGTTCACGCCGTCGATCTCGAACATCACACGGCCTGGCTTCACCTTGGCCGCCCAATATTCCGGCGAACCCTTACCCTTACCCATGCGCACTTCGGTCGGCTTCTTGGAGATCGGCGTATCCGGGAAGATACGGATCCACACGCGGCCGGCGCGCTTCATCTGGCGGGTCATGGCACGACGTGCAGCCTCGATCTGCCGCGCCGTGATGCGAGCGGGCTCCTGTGCCTTCAGCCCATAGGTGCCGAAGTTCAGGCTGACCCCGCCCGTGGCGACGCCGTGAATGCGGCCCTTATGGGCCTTGCGGTATTTCGTACGCTTCGGTTGCAGCATCGTAATTCAGCCTTTCGCCCGTTACGCCCGGGCCGGCGCGTTGTCCCGGCGGGAACCGCCAGACCGGCCACCCTCCTGGGCGTCCATCGCGCGGGTTTCCTGCGCCATCGGGTCGTGATCCATGATCTCGCCCTTGAAGATCCAAACCTTGATGCCGATGATCCCATAGGCGGTGCGCGCCAGCGCGGTGCCGTAATCGATATCGGCGCGTAGCGTATGCAGCGGCACACGGCCTTCGCGGTACCATTCCATACGTGCAATCTCGGAGCCGCCGAGACGGCCGGAGCAGTTGATGCGGATGCCCAGCGCGCCCATGCGCATGGTCGACTGCACCGACCGCTTCATCGCCCGGCGGAAGGCCACACGGCGCTCCAGCTGCTGGGCAATATTCTCGGCCACCAGATTGGCATCGATCTCGGGCTTCCGGATCTCCACGATGTTCACGTGAACCTCGGAGTCGGTCAGCGCGGACAGCTCCTTGCGAAGCTTGTCGATATCGGTGCCCTTCTTGCCGATCAGGATACCCGGACGCGCGGTGTGAATGGTCACACGGCACTTCTTATGCGGGCGCTCGATCACGACCTTGGAAATGCCGGCCTGCTTGCGGGACTTCAAGATATGCTCGCGCATCTTGATGTCTTCGTGCAGCAGACGGGCATATTCGTCGCCGGATGCGAACCAGCGGGAATCCCAGGTGCGGTTGACGCCGAGCCGGAGCCCGATCGGGTTGATTTTCTGTCCCATTAAGCAGCGTCCTCAGCTTGGCGCACGACAACGGTGATCTGCGCGAACGGCTTCAAGATACGCGCCGCCCGGCCACGGGCACGCGGCTTGATGCGTTTCATCACCAGCCCCTTGCCGACATAGGCCTCTTTGACGACCAGCGAATCCACGTCGAGATCGTGATTGTTCTCGGCATTCGCAATCGCCGACTGCAGCGTCTTCTTGACGTCCTGAGCGATGCGCTTGCGCGAAAATTCGAGATCGGCGAGCGCGCGGTCCACCTTCTTGCCCCGGATCAGCTGGGCAAGCAGATTCAGCTTCTGCGGGCTGACGCGCAGCAGACGGGTGACCGCCTGCGCCTCGTTCTCCGCCAGTTTACGCTCGCGATGCGGCTTACCCATCGCTTACTTCCTTCTCGCCTTGCGGTCCGCCGAATGACCGAAATAGGTCCTGGTCGGGGCGAACTCGCCGAATTTGTGACCCACCATGTCCTCGGTAACGAGAACCGGAATATGCTTCTGCCCGTTATGGACACCGAAGGTCAGACCGACGAACTGCGGCAGGATCGTCGAACGGCGCGACCACATCTTGATCACCGCGCTCGAGCCGCTGTCCCGCGCCTTCTCCGCCTTCTTCAACAGGTATCCGTCGACGAACGGACCTTTCCAAACCGAACGTGCCACGGCCTTTACCCTCGCTTCTTCTTCATGTGCCGGCTGCGCAGGATGAACTTATCGCTCTCCTTGTTGCTCCGGGTCCGCTTGCCCTTGGTGGACTTGCCCCAAGGGGTCACCGGATGCCGGCCGCCGGAGGTGCGGCCCTCACCACCACCATGCGGGTGGTCGTGGGGGTTCATCACCACGCCGCGGACCGTAGGCCTGCGCCCGAGCCAACGGCTCCGGCCCGCTTTGCCGAGATTGGTATTCGAATTGTCCGGGTTGGACACCGCGCCGACCGTCGCCATGCAGGCGGCACGGACCATGCGGGTCTCTCCCGAGTTCAGCCGGATGATGGCGTAGTCGCCGTCCCGGCCGACAAGCTGCACATAGGTGCCGGCGGCGCGGGCAATCTGACCGCCCTTGCCTTCCTTCATCTCCACATTGTGGACGATGGTGCCGATCGGCATGGAAGCAAGCGGCATCGCATTGCCCGGCTTCACGTCGACCTTGGCATCGGCAATCACCGTGTCGCCCTCGGCCAGACGCTGCGGCGCCAGGATATAGGCCTGCTCGCCATCTTCGTATTTCAGCAGCGCGATGAAAGCCGTGCGGTTGGGATCGTATTCGATCCGCTCCACGAGGGCCGGCACGCCGAACTTACGACGCTTGAAATCGATCCGGCGATAGCTGCGCTTATGTCCGCCGCCACGATGCCAAGCCGAGACGCGGCCGTAATTGTTGCGGCCGCCCTTCTTCGGCAGACCTTCGGTCAGCGCCTTGACGGGCTTACCCTTCCACAGGCCGCGGCGGTCGACGAGCACCAGCTGACGCTGGCTCGAAGTCCTGGGTTTGAACGTCTTAAGGGCCATGGTCCTAAATTCCCGTCGTCACGTCGATGCGCTCGCCTTCGGCAAGACGCACGATCGCTTTCTTCATGGCGTTCTGCCGTCCCGGCACACCGCGGAACCGCTTGGTCTTGCCCTTCCGGATAGTCGTGTTGACACCGACCACCTTCACGTCGAAGAGCTTTTCGACCGCCTTCTTGATCTGATCCTTGGTGGCGTCCTTGCGAACCTTGAACACCACCTGGTTGAATTCGGAAGCCGCCGTGGACTTCTCGGTGATCACCGGCGACAGGATCACGTCGTACATGGAAGCTTGGTTCATTTGAGACGCTCCTCCAAAGCTTCCAGCGCCGCTTTCGTCAGCACCAGCTTGTCGTGGCGAAGGATGTCGTAGACGTTGATGCCCTGAACCGGGAGCACATCCACGCCCGGCAGATTGCGTGCCGCCTGGGCAAATGCCAGCTGCACCTCGTTTCCGTCGACAACCAGCACCGAACCCAGACCCAGCTTTTCGAAGCTGTCTTTCAGCTCCTTGGTCTTCGGCGCCTTCACCTCACATTTGTCCAGCACCACCAGCGCGCCCGTCTTGGCCTTGGCCGACAGGGCGTGCTTCAGAGCCAGAGCCCGGACCTTCTTGGGAAGGTCGAAGGCATGGCTGCGGGGCTTCGGCCCGAAAGCCTTGCCGCCGCCGCGGAACAGGTTGACCCGGCGGCTGCCGTGACGGGCGTTGCCGGTGCCTTTCTGGCGGAACATCTTGGCGCCGGTGGCCGAAACCTCCGAGCGGTCCTGCACCGAACGGGTGCCGGCGCGCCGCTTGGCGAGCTGATAGCGCACCATGCGATGCAAAATGTCCTCGCGCGGCTCGAGACCGAACACGGCATCGGAAAGATCGACCGTGCCCGCCTTCTTGGCGTCGAGCGTGGTTACGTTCGCCTGCATTACTCTTCGCTCCCGCCTTCTGCCGGGGCCGCAGCCTCGGCACTGTCAGCTTCCGGCTCGGCCTTGGCCTCAGCCTTCGGGCTTGCGCCGTTGGCCGGCTTGAATGCGCCCGGCTTCGGAGCCTCGTCCGGCAGCGAACGCTTCACCGCATCGGACAGAAGCACCCAGCCGCCCTTGGCGCCCGGAACCGCACCGGAGACCATGATCAGGCCACGCTCCACATCGGTCCGAACGACCTTGAGGTTCTGCGTGGTGACCTTCACGTCACCCATATGGCCGGCCATCTTCTTGCCTTTGAAGACCTTGCCCGGATCCTGGCTGTTACCGGTCGAACCGTGGCTACGATGGCTGATCGACACGCCGTGCGAGGCGCGAAGACCGCCAAAGCCGTGCCGCTTCATGCCGCCAGCAAAGCCCTTGCCGATCGAGGTGCCAGAGACATCCACGAACTGGCCTTCGACGAAATGGTCGGCGGTGAACTCCGCGCCCACATCGATCAAGTTCTCAGGGCTCACCCGGAACTCGGCCATGCGCCGCTTGGGCTCCACCTCGACGGCGGCAAACTGCCCCCGCTGCGCCTTGGACAGACGCTTGGCCTTGGCAAGACCGGCACCGAGTTGCAGCGCCGTATAGCCGTTTTTCTCAGAAGTCCGCTGACCGACAACCTGACAGTTGTCCAGCTTCAACACCGTGACCGGGATATGTTCTCCCGCCTCGGTGAAGATCCTGGTCATGCCGACCTTCTGTGCGATGACACCTGATCGCATCGATCTAATTCCTCGAACGCCCTAGTTAAAGCTCTAGAGCTTGATCTCAACATCGACACCGGCTGCCAGATCGAGCTTCATCAAAGCATCGACGGTCTGCGGGGTCGGGTCCACGATATCGAGCAAGCGCTTATGCGTGCGCATCTCGAACTGCTCGCGGCTCTTCTTGTCGATATGCGGCGACCGGTTCACGGTGAACTTCTCGATCCGCGTCGGCAGCGGGATCGGGCCCCGCACCTCAGCGCCCGTGCGCTTCGCCGTATTCACGATCTCCTTCGTCGACGCATCCAGGATGCGATGGTCGAAGGCCTTGAGCCGAATTCTGATGTTCTGGCTTTGCATCCCAATGGTCCCAGAAAAGACAGGCGCGCCGCATCAGGCGGCGCGCCGTGCCGCATTCCTCGTTACTCGATGATCGACGACACCACACCGGCGCCGACGGTCCGGCCGCCCTCACGGATGGCGAAGCGAAGCTTCTCCTCCATGGCGATCGGCACGATCAGCTCAACGGTCATGGCGCAGTTGTCGCCCGGCATCACCATCTCGGTGCCTTCCGGCAGCTCGACCACACCGGTCACGTCGGTGGTGCGGAAGTAGAACTGCGGACGGTAGTTGGTGAAGAACGGCGTATGGCGGCCACCCTCTTCCTTGGTGAGAATGTAGGCCTCGGCCTTGAACTTCGTGTGCGGCGTGATCGAGCCGGGCTTGCACAGCACCTGGCCGCGCTCGACACCCTCGCGCTCGATACCGCGCAGCAGGCAACCCACATTGTCGCCGGCCTCACCTTGATCCAGCAGCTTGCGGAACATCTCAACGCCGGTGACGGTCGTCTTGCTGGTCGGCTTGATACCGACGATCTCGACTTCCTCACCCACCTTGACGACGCCGCGCTCGATACGGCCGGTCACCACGGTACCGCGACCGGAGATCGAGAACACGTCCTCGATCGGCATCAGGAAGGGCTGATCCTTCGGACGCTCGGGCTGCGGGATGTAGGAGTCCACGGCCTGCATCAGCTCGAGGATCTTCTCAGCGCCGATTTCAGGGTTGTTGCCCTCGACGGCGGCCAGAGCCGAACCGGAAACGATCGGAATGTCGTCACCCGGGAACTCGTAGCTGGAGAGCAGCTCGCGAACCTCGAGCTCGACGAGCTCCAGAAGCTCCGGATCGTCGACCTGGTCGACCTTGTTCAGGAACACCACCAGAGCCGGCACACCGACCTGACGGGCGAGCAGGATGTGCTCGCGGGTCTGCGGCATGGGGCCGTCGGCAGCGGACACCACCAGGATGGCGCCGTCCATCTGCGCCGCGCCGGTGATCATGTTCTTCACATAGTCGGCGTGGCCCGGGCAGTCGACGTGGGCGTAGTGACGGTTTTCGGTCTCATACTCCACGTGAGCGGTGGAGATGGTGATGCCGCGCGCCTTCTCTTCCGGCGCCTTGTCGATCTGATCGTAGGCGGTGAAGGTCGCACCGCCGGTCTCGGCCAGAACCTTGGTGATCGCAGCCGTCAGGGTCGTCTTGCCGTGATCGACGTGACCGATCGTCCCGATGTTACAATGGGGCTTGGCCCGCGAAAATTTTTCCTTAGCCATCCTGGCTCTCCATCCTTCTACAAAAGAAGCAAAACATCTGGCGGCGTACCGCCTAACTCTTCTCCGCGACGAACCCGCTTACGCGAACTTCGCCTGAACCTCGTCAGCGACCTGCTGCGGCACCTGCGCATAATGGTCGAACTGCATGGTGAACTGGGCCCGCCCCTGGCTCATGGAGCGCAGCGTGTTCACATAGCCGAACATGTTGGCCAGCGGCACCATCGCATTGACGACAGTCGCGATGCCCCGGGGCTCCTGTCCCCGCACCTGGCCACGCCGGCTGGTAAGATCGCCGATAATGCCGCCGACATATTCTTCCGGCGTCACCACCTCGACCCGCATGATCGGCTCGAGGAGCTTCGGCGCGGCTTTCTGAGAAGCCTCGCGGAAAGCGGCACGGCCGGCGATCTCAAAGGCCATGACGCTCGAGTCCACATCGTGATAGGCGCCATCCGTCAGCGTCACCTTGACGTCGAGGATCGGGAAGCCGGCGATGATGCCCGCATCCATAACGCTACGAACGCCCTTCTCGACACCCGGGATGTATTCCTTCGGGATATTGCCGCCAACGACGGTGTTCTCGAACACGAAGCCCTCGCCCGCCTCGGCCGGCTCGACGGTGATCTTCACCCGCGCAAACTGGCCCGAACCGCCGGTCTGCTTCTTGTGGGTGTAGTCGACATCGGTCGGCTTGGTCAGCGTCTCGCGATAGGCAACCTGCGGGGCGCCGACATTGGCGTCCACTTTGAACTCGCGGCGAAGCCGGTCGACGATGATGTCGAGATGAAGCTCGCCCATGCCCTTGATCAGGGTCTGACCGGATTCGTGATCCACGGACACGCGGAACGAGGGATCCTCCTGCGCCAGGCGGTTCAGCGCCAGACCCAGCTTCTCCTGGTCGCCCTTGGTCTTGGGCTCCACGGCAACCTCGATCACCGGCTCCGGGAACTCCATCCGCTCCAGGATCACAGGGCTCATCGGATCGCAAAGCGTGTCGCCGGTGGTCACATCCTTCAGACCCGCCAGAGCGACGATGTCGCCGGCATAAGCCTCTTTGATGTCCTCGCGGCTGTTGGAGTGCATCTGCAGCATACGGCCGATGCGCTCGCGGCTTTCCTTGACCGTGTTCAGCACGTTGCCGCCGGTCTCCACCACACCGGAATAGATGCGGCAGAAGGTCAGCGAGCCGACGAAGGGATCGTTCATCACCTTGAAGGCAAGCATGGCGAGCGGCACATCGTCGGAGCACTTGCGGCTCACCTCTTCGCCGGTCTTCACGTCGATGCCCTTGATCGGCGGCACATCTTCCGGCGAAGGCAGATAGTCGATCACCGCGTCGAGCAGCGTCTGCACACCCTTATTCTTAAAGGCGGAGCCGCACAGCACCGGCACGAAGTCGAGATTGACCGTGCCCTTGCGGATCAGCGCTTTCAGCGTATCGGTGTCGGGCTCGTTACCCTCCAGATAGGCCTCCATAGCGGCCTCGTCGAGCTCCACCGCCTGCTCGATCATCGCCTCGCGATATTCGGCAGCCTGATCGGCCAGATCGGCCGGGATATCGACCACGTCGAACGAAGCGCCGAGAGTCTCGTCGTTCCAGATCACCGCATTCATAGCGACCAGGTCGACAATGCCCTTGAAGTCGTTCTCGGCACCGATCGGCAGCTGCAGCACGATCGGATTGGCGCCGAGGCGCTCCTTGACGGTCTTCACGGAGTTGAAGAAGTCGGCGCCGATCTTGTCCATCTTGTTGACGAAGATCATGCGCGGCACGTGATACTTGTCGGCCTGGCGCCACACCGTCTCGGTCTGCGGCTCCACACCCTGGTTGGCGTCAAGCAGTGCCACCGCACCGTCGAGCACGCGGAGCGAACGCTCCACCTCGATGGTGAAGTCCACGTGGCCGGGGGTGTCGATGATGTTGACGCGCTTGTCTTTCCAGAAGGCAGTCGTCGCGGCGGACGTGATGGTGATGCCGCGCTCCTGCTCCTGCTCCATCCAGTCCATGGTTGCAGCGCCGTCATGAACCTCGCCAATCTTATGGCTCCGGCCCGTGTAATACAGGATCCGCTCCGTCGTCGTGGTCTTACCGGCGTCGATATGCGCCATAATCCCGATGTTGCGGTAGTCCTTGAGCGGGGTCTCGCGTCCCATGACGAATAATCCTTAAAGCTGCTTACCAGCGATAATGAGAGAAGGCGCGGTTGGCATCGGCCATGCGATGCGTGTCCTCACGCTTCTTGACGGCGTTGCCGCGATTGTTCGCGGCATCGAGCAGCTCTCCAGAGAGGCGCTCGACCATGGTGTTCTCGTTGCGGGCGCGGGCGGAGGCGATGATCCAGCGGATGGCCAGCGCCTGACGGCGATCGGCCCGCACCTCGATCGGCACCTGATACGTCGCGCCACCGACACGGCGGGAGCGAACCTCCAGCGCCGGCATCACGTTCTGCAGCGCCTGATGGAACAGTTCCACCGGGTTCTGCTTGGTCTTTTCCTCGACGGCGTCCAAAGCGCCGTAAACGATGGTCTCAGCTGCGGACTTCTTCCCCTCCTGCATGATCGAATTCATGAACTTGGTGAGGATGATGTCCCCGAATTTCGGATCGGGGATGATCTCGCGCTTTTCTGCTCTATGCCGCCGGGACATGGCCTAGTTCCTTACTTCGGACGCTTGGCGCCGTATTTCGAACGGCGCTGACGACGGTCGGCGACACCCTGGGTGTCGAGCACGCCGCGGATAATGTGATAACGCACACCCGGAAGGTCCTTCACGCGTCCACCGCGGATCATCACCACCGAGTGCTCCTGCAGGTTATGCCCCTCGCCCGGAATGTAGCTCGTCACTTCGAGCCCATTGGTCAGACGCACGCGCGCAACCTTACGAAGCGCCGAGTTCGGCTTCTTCGGGGTCGTCGTGTAAACGCGGGTGCAGACGCCTCGCTTCTGCGGGCAGGCCTGCATCGCAGGGACTTTATTCCGCTTCAGCACCTTCTGGCGCGGCTTGCGGATAAGCTGCTGAATCGTGGGCATGTTCGCCTTTACCGATCGTTCCAATATGGGCTTTCGCCCGAAAACCAAATGCGGGCACCAAGCCCAACGCGAATGGGGGCCTTAGCGCCCAAAACATAAGAGCCGAAGTGCGCGTCAGCGCTCGCTCCAGCCCCCTTTACCAGAGGATCTCAAGGCTGAGCCTCAAGATCATGAACCCGAATTTGATCCGGTTGATCCGCCAGCGTTTAACCCGCCGCCACGTTTTTCGCTTTGGCTTTACGGTTACGACCTGCCGTTGAAGTCCGCGCCTTGTATCAGGCGGTTTCTTGCATCGTCAAGAGCGAAGCCGCGGAAAACTGCGCCTTAGGGCGACTATTTTCCCCAAAACGCCCCTGCCCTGTCCAAGGGCCCATCCTCGCCCCCAAAAAGGGGGTGAAACGACAAGGTCCGGCCGGGATTTCACCCTCGGCCGGACCTCAGATTCGTCAGAAGAGAAAGAGAGATTCGGCCCTAGACCGATTCTTCCTGACTCTCTTCCGGCTCGCCGCCGGCGGTTTCCAGCTGCTCGGCAGAAACCTTGGCACGCTCCTCGGCGATCAGATCGTCGCGATGGCTGGCCACCTTCTTCAGCCGGCCCAGCATACCGCCGGTACCCGCCGGAATCAGCCGGCCGACGATGACGTTCTCCTTCAGCCCTTCCAGCGTATCGACCTTGCCGTTGACCGCCGCGTCGGTGAGGACGCGGGTGGTCTCCTGGAAGGAGGCCGCCGAGATGAAGGAGCGCGTCTGCAGGCTCGCCTTGGTGATGCCGAGCAGGACATGCTGACCGGTGGCCGGCTGCTTGCCCGCCGCGACCGCCTCCGCATTGGCATCGTCGAAATCGAGCCGGTCCACCTGCTCGCCCTTCAGGAACTCCGTATCGCCCGGATCCTGAATCTCCATCTTGCCGAGCATCTGCCGGACGATCACCTCGATATGCTTATCGTTGATGGTCACGCCCTGCAGCCGGTAGACCTCCTGGATCTCGTTCACCAGGTAGTTGGCCAGCTCCTCGACACCCTTAATGGCAAGGATGTCGTGCGGTGCCGGATGACCGTCGAGCAGGTATTCGCCCTTCTCGATCCGGTCGCCGTCCTGCACCGAAAGGTGACGGCCTTTGGGGATCAGGAATTCCACCGGATCCGCTCCCTCGTCGGGATGGATGGTGACCCGCCGCTTGTTCTTATAGTCGCGGCCGAATTCCACGATACCGGAGACCTCGGCGATGATAGCGTGATCCTTCGGACGCCGCGCCTCGAACAGCTCCGCCACCCGCGGCAGACCGCCGGTGATGTCGCGCGTCTTGGCACTCTCCATCGGGATACGGGCCAGCACGTCGCCGCCCTTCACCTCGCTGCCCGGAGCGACCGACATAATGCCGTCGACCGGAAGAAGGTAACGGGCCTCGCCGCCGCGCGGCAGCTTGAGGATCTCGCCCTTCTTGTCCTTGATCACCACGGCCGGACGCAGGTCCGAACCGCGAGGGCTAGCACGCCAGTCGATGATCACGGTCGAGGTGATACCGGTCGACTCGTCCCGCTGCTCGGACACCGAAACGCCTTCCACCAGATCCTCGAAGTCGACAACGCCTTCGATCTCGGTCATCAGCGGGCGGGTATAAGGATCCCACTCCGCCATGCGCTCGCCGCGCTTGACCTTCTGACCGTCGTCGACGCGCAGATGCGTACCGTAAGGCACGCGGTGCACGGCGCGCTCGTTGCCGTCCTCGTCGATGATCGACAAGACCGTGTTCCGGCTCATGACCATGTGGCGCCCTTGCGAGTCGGTGACCACGTTCTTCTGCTTGATCTTGACCGTGCCGTCATAGCTGGCCTCAAGCGAGGACTGGTCGATGACCTTCGAGCTCGCCACACCGCCCAAGTGGAAGGTACGCATGGTGAGCTGGGTGCCCGGCTCGCCGATGGACTGAGCGGCGATAACGCCGACCGCCTCGCCCATATTGACCGGCGTACCGCGGGCCAGGTCGCGGCCGTAGCACGCGGCGCAGATGCCGTTGCGGGTCTCGCAGGTCAGCGCCGAGCGGATGCGGATCTCCTGGACGTTCGAATTCTCGATCGCCTCGACCTGCTCCTCTTCGATCAGCTGGCCCTTCTTGACGATGATCTCGCCGGTGGCCGGATCCTTCACATCGTCCAGCACGGTGCGGCCGAGCGCACGGGCGCCCAGCGTCACGGTGACCTCGCCGGAATCCACCACCGCACGGGTGGTGATGCCCTCTTCGGTCCCGCAATCCGTCTCGGTGACGATGCAGTCCTGCGCCACGTCCACCAGACGCCGGGTCAGATAACCGGAGTTGGCGGTCTTCAGCGCGGTGTCGGCCAGGCCCTTACGGGCACCGTGGGTCGAGTTGAAGTACTCGAGAACCGACAGCCCCTCCTTAAAGTTGGAGATGATCGGCGTCTCGATGATCTCGCCCGACGGCTTGGTCATCAGACCGCGCATACCGGCAAGCTGCTTCATCTGGGCGGGCGAACCACGCGCACCCGAATGAGACATCATGTAGATCGAGTTGATCGGCTTCTGGCGTCCGGTCTCCTCGTCGATCTGCACCGCGGAGATACGCTTCATCATCTCCTTGGCGACCGTCTCGGTGCACTCGGTCCAGGTGTCGACCACCTTGTTGTACTTCTCGCCCCGGGTGATCAGACCGTCATTGTACTGGGCTTCGTATTCCAGCACGAGATCGGAGGTCTTGCTGACGATGTCTTCCTTGGTCTCCGGAATGAGCATGTCATCCTTGCCGAAGGAGATACCCGCCCGGCAGGCATAGGCGAAGCCCAGACCCATGATCTTGTCGCAGAAGATGACCGTCTCCTTCTGACCGCAGTGGCGATAGACCACGTCGATCATGTGGGAGATGTCCTTCTTGGTCAGCAGACGGTTGATCAGGTCGAAGCCGGTCGCCGAACGCTTCGGCAGAAGCTCGCCGAGCAGCATGCGTCCGGGCGTCGTGTCGTAGATCGCGGTATGCTCGTTACCGTCCTCGTCCACGCCGGTGAAGCGGCCTTTGATCTTGGTGTGCAGCGTGACGACCTTGGCATCCAGCGCGTGCTGGATCTCGGCCACCGAGCCGAACATCATCCCCTCGCCCGGCTCGTTATCCGCCTCGAGCGACAGATAGTAGAGACCGAGGACGATATCCTGGGACGGCACGATGATCGGCGAGCCGTTGGCCGGGTGCAGGATGTTGTTGGTCGACATCATCAGCACGCGCGCCTCGAGCTGCGCTTCCAGGGAGAGCGGCACATGGACCGCCATCTGGTCGCCGTCGAAGTCGGCGTTGAACGCCGCGCAGACCAGCGGATGCAACTGAATCGCCTTACCTTCGACCAGGGTGGGCTCAAAGGCCTGAATGCCGAGACGGTGCAGCGTCGGCGCGCGGTTCAGCAGCACCGGATGCTCGCGGATCACCTCGTCCAGGATATCCCAGACTTCCGGCTTCTCCTTTTCGACCAGCTTCTTCGCCTGCTTCACCGTGGAGGCATGGCCCTTGGCGTCGAGCCGCGAATAGATGAACGGCTTGAACAGCTCCAGCGCCATCTTCTTCGGCAGGCCGCACTGATGCAGCTTCAGATCCGGGCCGACCACGATGACCGAACGGCCCGAATAGTCGACGCGCTTGCCGAGCAGGTTCTGACGGAACCGGCCCTGCTTGCCCTTCAGCATGTCGGACAGCGACTTCAGCGGACGCTTATTGGCGCCGGTGATGACGCGGCCGCGGCGGCCATTATCGAACAGCGCATCGACCGCCTCCTGCAGCATGCGCTTCTCGTTCCGGATGATGATATCCGGCGCGCGAAGCTCCATAAGCCGCTTCAGACGGTTGTTACGGTTGATGACGCGGCGATAGAGATCGTTCAGATCCGAGGTCGCGAAGCGGCCGCCATCCAGCGGCACCAGCGGTCGCAGCTCCGGCGGGATCACCGGAACCACGGTGAGGATCATCCACTCCGGACGGTTGCCCGACTGGATGAAGGCCTCGACCACTTTCAGACGCTTGGCGAGCTTCTTCGGCTTCAGCTCGGAGGTCGTCTCGGCGATCTCCTCGCGAAGCTCGGCTGCGGTCTTCTCCAGATCGAGATTCTTCAGAAGCTCGCGGATCGCCTCGGCGCCGATCGCAGCGGTGAAGCTGTCCTCGCCGAATTCGTCTTGCGCCTCGATATACTGCTCCTCGGTGAGAAGCTGCATCGGCTGCAAGGTGGTCAGACCCGGCTCCAGAACGATGTAGTTCTCGAAATAGAGAACCCGCTCCAGATCCTTCAGCGTCATGTCGAGCAGCAAGCCGATGCGCGAGGGCAGCGACTTCAGGAACCAGATATGCGCCACCGGCGCAGCCAGCTCGATATGCCCCATGCGCTCGCGCCGGACCTTGGCGAGCGTCACTTCCACGCCGCACTTCTCGCAGATGACGCCCTTGTACTTCATCCGCTTGTACTTGCCGCACAGGCACTCGTAGTCCTTGGTCGGGCCGAAGATACGGGCGCAAAACAGCCCGTCCCGCTCCGGCTTGAAGGTGCGGTAGTTGATGGTCTCAGGCTTCTTAATCTCACCGTAGGACCAGGAGTAGATTTTCTCCGGGCTCGAGATCCCGATCTGGATCTGATCGAAGTTCTGCTGCTGGTTCTGCGGATTGAAGAGATTGACGATTTCCTGATTCATTCTTTCGTTCTCCCGAGTGCCTGGCCGGGGCACTGTTTCGGTCGCCAAATTCGTCGTCTCAAGCCTGCGCCGCCGCATTCACGCGAAACGGCGCAGGCGCCCGGCTACTCCGCCGCCGGGCGCTGCGTAATCTGCGGTGCGTCCGAAGCCTCGTCCTGAGGCTTGGGCTGGACCAGGTCGACATTGAGACCCAGCGCCCGCATCTCCTTGACGAGCACGTTGAAGCTCTCCGGAATACCGGCTTCGAAGGTATCGTCGCCGCGGACGATGGCCTCGTAGACCTTGGTACGGCCGGCGACGTCGTCGGATTTGACAGTCAGCATCTCCTGCAGCGTATAGGCTGCGCCGTAAGCCTCCAGAGCCCACACCTCCATCTCGCCGAAGCGCTGGCCGCCGAACTGGGCCTTACCGCCGAGCGGCTGCTGGGTGACAAGGCTGTACGGGCCGATGGACCGCGCGTGGATCTTGTCGTCGACCAGGTGGTGCAGCTTCAACATATAGATGTAGCCCACCGTGACCTTGCGTTCAAACTCCTCGCCAGTCCGCCCGTCATAGAGCGTGACCTGCCCCGACCCGTCGAGGCCCGCCTGCTCCAAGAGCGCGGTCACGTCGGTCTCGTGGGCACCGTCGAACACCGGCGTTCCCACCGGCACGCCCGGACGGAGCAGCTCGGCCGCTTCCACCAGCGCATTGTCGTCGAGCTCGGCAAGCTTGGGATCGCTGCCGTAGATCTCCTTCATCGTATCCTTGACCGGCTTCAGCTTGTTGGTCTCGTGATACTCGTCGAGCGCCAGCCCGATCTTGTGTCCGAGGCCGCGGCAAGCCCAGCCCAGATGGGTCTCCAGGATCTGACCGACATTCATGCGGCTCGGCACGCCGAGCGGGTTCAGCACGATATCGACCTGCGTCCCGTCCTCCAGATACGGCATATCCTCGATCGGGAGGATCTGCGAGATCACGCCCTTATTGCCGTGACGGCCGGCCATCTTATCGCCGGGCTGGATCTTCCGCTTCACCGCGACGAAGACCTTGACCATCTTCATCACGCCGGGCGGCAGCTCGTCACCGCGCTGCAGCTTGTCGACCTTGTCGACGAAACGCTGCTCGAGGCGCTTACGGGCATCGTCATACTGACGGCGAAGCCCTTCGACCTCTTCCATGGCCTTCTCGTTCTTGAGGGCGATCTCCCACCACTGGTGGCGATCGACCTCATCGATCATGGCCTCGGTGATCTTGGCATCCTTGGCGAAGCCCTTCGGCCCCTTGGCGACCTGCTTGTGCAGCAGCACGTCGCGTAAGCGGCCGAACACGTTGCGGTCGAGGATCGCGAGCTCGTCGTCGCGGTCCTTGGCGAGACGCTCGATCTCTTCCCGCTCGATCGCCATGGCGCGTTCGTCCTTCTCCACGCCGTGGCGGTTGAAGACGCGCACCTCGACCACCGTGCCGGCAACGCCGGGCGGCAGCTTCAGCGACGTATCGCGGACATCGGAGGCCTTCTCGCCGAAGATGGCGCGAAGCAGCTTCTCTTCCGGCGTCATCGGGCTCTCGCCCTTCGGCGTGATCTTGCCGACCAGGATGTCGCCCGGATGCACCTCGGCACCGATATAGACGATGCCGGCCTCGTCGAGATTGCGCAGCGCCTCTTCCGAGACGTTCGGAATATCGCGGGTGATCTCCTCCGGCCCGAGCTTGGTATCGCGGGCCATCACCTCGAATTCCTCAAGGTGGATGGAGGTGAACACGTCGTCGCGCACCACGCGCTCGGAGATCAGGATGGAGTCCTCGAAGTTGTAGCCCATCCACGGCATGAACGCGACGAGCACGTTGCGGCCCAAGGCCAGCTCGCCCAGATCGGTCGAGGGACCGTCCGCCACGATACCGCCCTTCGGCACGAAGTCGCCGACGCGAACCAGAGGCCGCTGATTGATGCAGGTGTTCTGGTTCGAGCGCTGGAACTTGCGCAGGTTGTAGATGTCGACGCCGGACTTGGACGGATCGGTCTCTTCCGTCGCGCGGATGACGATACGGGTGGCATCCACCTGATCGACGATACCGGCGCGGCGGGCCGCAATCGCGGCACCGGAGTCGCGGGCCACAACCTGCTCCATGCCAGTACCGACAAACGGCGCTTCCGCCGTAACCAGCGGTACGGCCTGACGCTGCATGTTCGAGCCCATCAGCGCGCGGTTGGCGTCGTCGTTCTCCAGGAACGGGATCAGCGCCGCGGCCACAGACACAAGCTGCTTCGGCGACACGTCGATCAGATCCACCTGCTCGGCCGGCGTCAGCTCCACATCGCCGGCATGGCGCGTGGTCACCAGCTCATTGGCGAAGGTGCCGTTCGGGTTCAGCTCGGCATTGGCCTGGGCGATGATGTAGCGGGCCTCCTCCATGGCGGAGAGATAGACCACCTCATCGCTCACCTTGCCCTTGATCACCTTGCGGTAGGGGCTCTCGATGAAGCCGTATTTGTTCACCCGCGCAAAGGTGGCCAGCGAGTTGATCAGGCCGATATTCGGACCTTCCGGCGTCTCGATCGGGCAGATACGACCATAGTGGGTCGGATGCACGTCGCGCACCTCGAAGCCCGCCCGCTCGCGGGTCAGACCGCCCGGGCCAAGCGCCGACAGGCGCCGCTTGTGGGTGATCTCCGACAGCGGGTTGGTCTGATCCATGAACTGGGATAGCTGCGAGGAGCCGAAGAACTCGCGCACCGCGGCAGCCGCGGGCTTGGCGTTGATCAGATCCTGCGGCATCACCGTGTCGATATCGACCGAGGACATGCGCTCCTTGATGGCGCGCTCCATGCGCAGCAGACCCAGACGGTACTGGTTCTCCATCAGCTCGCCGACCGAGCGCACGCGCCGGTTGCCGAGATGGTCGATATCGTCGATCTCGCCCTTGCCGTCGCGAAGATCCACCAGGGTCTTGATGACCGCCAGGATGTCCTCTTTGCGCAAGGTGCGGACGGTGTCCTCGCACTCCAGATCGAGGCGCATATTCATCTTCACGCGGCCGACCGCGGAAAGATCGTAGCGCTCCGCATCGAAGAACAGCCCGTTGAACAGAGTCTGGGCCGCTTCCGGCGTCGGCGGCTCGCCCGGCCGCATCACGCGGTAGATGTCGAGCAGCGCCTCTTCCGGATTGGAGTTCTTGTCCGCCGCAAGCGTGTTGCGGATGAAGCCGCCGATATTGACATGGTCGATATCGAGGATCGGAATCTCCTTCAGACCCAGATCCTTCAGGGTGGCGAGCAGCTTCTCGTCGATCTCTTCGCCGGCCTCGCCGTAGATCTCGCCGGTCTCCGGGTTCAGCACCTCCTCGGCCAGATAGCGGCCATAGAGATCCTCGTCCTGGACCAGCAGCTCCTTCACGCCCTCTTCCTCGGCCAGCTTGCGGGCCAGGCGTGCGGTGATCTTGCGGCCGGCCTCGACCACGACCTTGCCGGTCTTGGCGTCGATCAGGTCGGTCATCGGCTTGATGCCGCGCATGCGATCCGGGTTGAACGGCATCTTCCAGCCGTCCTTGCTCGCCTTGAACGCAATGGCGTCGTAGAAGGTGGAGAGGATCTCCTCACCCTCCAGGCCAAGCGCATAAAGCAGCGTCGTCACCGGCAGCTTGCGGCGCCGGTCGATACGCACATGCACGATGTCCTTGGCATCGAACTCGAAGTCGAGCCAGGAACCGCGATACGGAATGATGCGGGCGGCGAACAGCAGCTTGCCCGAGGCATGGGTCTTGCCGCGGTCGTGATCGAAGAACACGCCTGGCGAGCGGTGCATCTGGGAGACGATCACGCGCTCGGTGCCGTTGATCACGAAGGTGCCGTTCGAGGTCATGAACGGCATGTCGCCCATATAAACGTCCTGCTCCTTGATGTCCTTCACGGAGCGGGCGCCGGTCTCTTCGTTGACATCGAAGACGATCAGACGCAGCGTCACCTTCAGCGGCGCGGCGAAAGTCATGTCGCGCTGCTGGCACTCCTCGACATCGTATTTCGGCTGATCGAAGGCATATCCGACGAATTCGAGCTGGGCCCGGTCGCCGAAATCCTTGATCGGGAAGACCGAGCGGAACACGGCCTCCAGCCCCTCGTCGGAGCGCCCGCCTTCGGGCTCATCGACCATGAGAAACTGGTCGTATGATTGTTTCTGAACCTCGATGAGGTTCGGCATTTCGGCCACTTCACGGATGTGACCGAACATTTTTCTCAAACGCTTATGACCATTCGACGTCTGCTGGGCCATAGAGTCCTCTTCCTGCGCTCGTAAGACGGCTCGCCGGAGACCCCGCAATTTGCGGAACCTCAGGTGAGACGTCTAATTTCAATTTCGGTGGGTTGACCGGACGGACACATATGGTGCCCGTCCGGAGGTTTTTCAACCCACTACTTCAGCTCGACAGTCGCACCTGCGTCTTCGAGCTTCTTCTTGATCTCTTCGGCTTCGTCCTTGCCGGCGCCTTCCTTGACAGGCTTCGGCGCGCCCTCGACCAGATCCTTGGCCTCTTTCAGGCCAAGACCGGTGATGGCACGGACTTCCTTGATGACGTTGATCTTCTGGGAGCCAGCAGAGGTCAGGACGACGTCGAACTCATCCTTCTCCTCAGCGGCGGCAGCTTCGCCACCACCAGCACCAGCGGCGGCAACGGCCACCGGGGCAGCGGCGGAAACGCCCCACTTCTCTTCCAGCATCTTGGCCAGGTCGGCGGCCTCGAGCACCGTCAGCTCCGAGAGCTGATCAACGATTTTTTCCAAATCAGCCATTTTGACTTTTCCTTGTCGGTTCAAATCTCGTCAGTGATGCAAGTCACGTACGTGTTGTCGTCAAGCCGCCTTGCCGGCCTCCGCGTAAGCGCTAAGCACACGCGCCAGCTGCCCAGCCGGTGCATTCGTCACGCGGGCGATCTTGCCCGCCGGCGCCTGCAACAGACCAACCAGCTTGCCGCGCAGCTCATCGAGCGAGGGCAAGGAAGCAAGTGCATTCACACCGTTGGAATCCAGCACCGTGGTGCCCATCGACCCGCCGAGGATCACGAATTGCTCGTTATCCTTGGCGAACTTGGAAGCCACTTTCGGCGCTGCGACGGGATCGTCGGAATAGACGATGCAGGTCGGTCCCTGCATCAGATCCGCAATACCCGTGGCATCGGTTCCTTCCAGCGCGAGCTTGACGAGCCTGTTCTTCGCCACTTTGACCGTTCCGCCAGCATCAAGCATGTTGCGGCGGAGTTCGGTCATCTTGGCGACGGACAGGCCGGCATAGTGAGCCACGACGACCACGCCGGTATTGGCGAAGACATCGTGAAGCGCCGCAACGACTTCGCGCTTCTCAGCTCTATCCACTGCTCACTCCGTAGGTATGGCCGAAGAACTCTCCGGCCGTTTCACCTGCCGCCGGAAACGCAAAAAGCGGCCCTGCAAAGAAGCCGCCTCGCCCTTCCAAGCGACGCTCCAATGCCTGTCCGCTTGCGCTCCGAAGAGCACGTAAGCCGTATCCGAGGTTCAAACCGATCTCCCGGGACGAGGATATAACCCCTCGCCCTGTGAACCGTTCGTCTCCCCGTCTCATGCAGGCCCCGTGCGTTTTCGCTAAATGCGCGTCCGCAAGGACTTAAGCGTGTTCCACACCTGCAATCTCGGACAGGTTCGGGCCGCCCCTTACGGGCCGGCCCAACTCCCGGGGCTCATCGCCCCGAAACTCCAATTACGCACCAATCTTCGAGGTCTCGACATGCACGCCAGGACCCATGGTCGAGGTCAGCGCGAGACGCTTAAGAAAGGTTCCTTTGGCGCCCGAAGGCTTTGCCTTGATCACCGCATCGACGAAAGCGCGGATATTCTGCTCCAGCGCCTCTTCGGTGAAGCTCGCCTTGCCGACGCCGGCATGGATCACGCCGGCCTTCTCGACGCGGAACTCGACCGCACCGCCCTTGGCAGCCTTCACCGCTTCGGCGACATCGGCGGTCACCGTGCCGACTTTCGGGTTCGGCATCAGGCCGCGCGGGCCGAGCACCTTACCCAGACGGCCGACCAGCGGCATCATATCGGGGGTTGCAATGCAGCGATCGAACTCGATCTTGCCCGCCTGCACCTGCTCCACCAGATCCTCGGCACCGACCACATCGGCACCGGCGGCCTTGGCCTCATCGGCCTTGTCGCCCTTGGCGAACACGCCGACACGGAGCGTCCGGCCCGAACCGTTGGGAAGCTGGCACACACCGCGCACCATCTGATCGGCGTGACGCGGATCGACACCCAGATTCATCGCCACCTCGACGGTCTCGTCGAACTTGGCCTTGGCGCCGCTCTTGACCATCTTCACCGCCTCGTCCAGCGAGTACAGCGTCTGACTATCGACCCCTTCGGCCGCGGCGCGATAACGTTTGCCAGGCTTGCTCATTGTCCTACTCCACCTGCAGACCCATCGAACGGGCAGAGCCCTCGACGATCTTCATCGCCTGCTCGACCGTGTTCGCGTTCAAATCTTTCATCTTCGCTTCGGCGATCTCGCGGATCTGCGCCTCGGAGACCTTACCGGCCGAGGTGCGGCCCGGCGTCTGCGAGCCCTTGCCGACCTTCGCTGCCTTCTTCAGGAGATAAGAGGCCGGCGGCGTCTTGGTCTCGAAGCTGAAGGAACGGTCGGCATAGACCGTGATCACCGTCGGCAGCGGCGAGCCGCCTTCTACGTCCTGGGTCGCAGCGTTGAACTGCTTGCAGAACTCGGCGATGTTCACGCCGCGCTGACCGAGCGCAGGACCGATCGGCGGGGCCGGATTGGCCTGGCCCGCCGGGACCTGCAGCTTGATATAGCCATCGATCTTCTTTGCCATCTCACTCTCGTCCTTATTCCGTCATTGCCGGGCTTGACCCCGCAATCCAGAGCCTCGCGCTCCTTGGCCTTCCGCCCTGGATGCCCGGCTCGAGACCGGGCATGACGTGCTATTTCGGCTTGCCGACTCGCTCTTAGAGCTTCTCGACCTGCCCATATTCCAACTCGACCGGGGTCGCGCGCCCGAAAATCGAAACCGCCACTTTGAGCCGCGCCCGCTCCTCGTCGACCTCTTCCACCAGACCGTTGAACGAAGCGAAGGGTCCGTCGGACACCCGCACCTGCTCGCCGATCTCGAAGGTGACGGAAGGCTTCGGCCGCTCCACACCTTCCTGCACCTGCTGCAGGATGCGCCCAGCCTCGGCCTCGGTGATCGGCACCGGCTTGTTGTCGGTCCCCAGAAACCCGGTGACCTTGGGCGTATCCTTAATCAGGTGGTAGGTGTCGTCGCTGAGCTCCATCTTCACCAGCACATAGCCGGGAAAGAACTTCCGCTCGGCGTTGACCTTCCGGCCGCGCCGGACTTCCACCACCTCTTCCATCGGCACCAGAACCTGCTCGAGCTTGTCCTCAAGCCCGGCAGAAACGGCACGCTCCTTGATCGACTCGGCGACCTTCCGCTCGAAATTCGAATAGGCGTGAACGATGTACCAGCGCATTGCCATCGATCAGGCCCCTAAATCCCAAATCCGAGCACGAGGCTCACCAGCTCACTCAAGATCCAATCCGCGGCCAGGAAGAACAGCGCAGCCAGGATCGACATGATCACCACCATGATCGTGGTGATGACGGTCTCCCGGCGGGTCGGCCAAGTAACCTTGGAGACCTCGGTCCGCACCTCCTGCAAGAACTCGAACGGATTTGTCTTCGCCATCGTCAGATCTGTCTTCCTCGATGCGGGCCCCGCATCGCTGTTTGCCTTTTGCGGCCTCAGGCTCTTCACGCCCCTGCCCTTGCGCATCACCGCCAAGATTGGGAGCGCTGGGGCCGGTTTCTCTTCAAGTGCGCCTCAATGGCTGCAACGAGCTTTGGGTATTCACCTCCACGCCGTGGCAGGAGTGGAGGGACTCGAACCCCCAACCCCCGGTTTTGGAGACCGGTGCTCTAGCCAGTTGAGCTACACTCCTATGATCCGTCGGGGGTTGCCGTCTTTACCGCCTCGCTTCGTAACGCCTTGTCGTATCGCCGCTTTTCGTCTCGTCTCTCGACCTTATCGGTCCGTTTTCATCTCGCCGCCACTCTTTCCTTCCGGCGCTCCTTGAATTGGAGCGGGTGAAGGGAATCGAACCCTCATCGTCAGCTTGGAAGGCTGCTGCTCTACCATTGAGCTACACCCGCCTCCATCCGCGCGAAAGGGTGGTGGAGGGGGTTGGATTCGAACCAACGTAGGCATAGCCAACGGGTTTACAGCCCGTCCCCTTTAGCCACTCGGGCACCCCTCCTCGAAGATGATTTTTCGGACTTGTCTTCAAACCACGCAAAAAGAACCCGCCGGTGGCCTGCAGGGTCCCGTTGAAAGACTTCGGTTTATGGAAAGGGGAGAGCGCTGTGTCAACTCCAAATCGGCCTTGTCTCGCCGAAATTCGTCCTGCAAATGAGCAGGGAGACGCGATTACAGGCATTCCGCGATAATGGCGCGGCGACGAGGCGAAAATGGGACGCAATGCACCAATCCCCTCCCCGAAGACGGCAAAGGGCCGGGGCAAAGGGGCGAATAGGGGCGCAAAACAACGGTTTCAAAAGGGCGGAGAGCGGCGGAAACCGGCCGCAGGACGACCCGGCGGCGACAACGTGCTGCTTTACGGCATCCATCCGGTGGAAGCCGCCTTGCGCAATTTCGACCGCCCGGTGCACCGGCTGATCGCAACCCCGAATGCCAGCCAGCGCCTGCAAGAGGCGATCGAACAACGGAAAATCCCGGTCGAGACCGCCCCGCCCAAGCAGCTCGACAAGCTGGTGGGGCCGGATGCGGTGCATCAGGGGGTGATTCTCGAGGCCGGCCCCCTGCCTGAACGCAGCCTGGACGAGATCGACGGCTCGGACCTCGTTCTGGTGCTGGACCAGCTCACCGACCCCCATAATGTCGGCGCCCTGCTCCGCTCCGCGGCCGCTTTCGGCGCCGGTGCCGTGATCATGCAGGAGCGCCACAGCCCGCCTCTGAACGGCACCCTGGCGAAATCCGCCAGCGGCGGGCTGGATCTGGTACCGGTGATCTTCGTGGGAAATCTCGCCCAAAGCTTGCAAGCGATTCGCAAGAAAGGCTTTTGGCTGGTCGGCCTCGCCGAGCAAGGCGCCACGGCGCTGGAGGGCGAAACCCCGCCTTCGTCGGTCGCCCTGGTGCTCGGCGCCGAAGGCAAGGGCCTGCGGCAGCTCACCCGCGAGACCTGCGATCAGCTCTGCCGCATCAGCACCGAAGATTCGCTCGCCAGCCTCAACGTCTCCAATGCCGGCGCCATCGCGCTGCATTGGGCGCGTTCGGCGACGAAGCGGACCTGACCCAAGCGGCGGCCAGCCCGCCGCACGGTCACTTCTTGGATTGGAATGCGCGGTCGGCCGAGGGACAGTAGGTCACCGGGCTCTTCTGCAGCTGCATCGCTTCGACCAGCTCCTGGCTGCCCTGCTCGAAGCTCGCCACCGTCGCGGCCGACCAATAAGCGGTATCGCAGGTCAGCGTATTGCAGGACCCGCCATAGGTGACGAAAGCGCCCGTGGTCTCGATCGCGCAAGAGCAGATGGCTTTGAGCGGATTGGACGGGTCGACCCGGCAGGGCTTGTTCAGGCAGTCGGTCCAGGGCTTGCCGGAAGGACAGGCCATCAGCGGCTTGGTGGGCGCCTGGGCGAAGGAATAGAGCGACATCACCGCAACGGTCTTGCCGCCCTCCTCCGTGGGCTTGCGCGCGTCGCAAGGCACGGTGCCGAAATTCGGACCCGACGTCACCTCGCAAGAGCAGATCGCCGTCTTGTCGGGGGCGCGCGGATCGGGAATGCATTTCGCCGAGGTGCAAAGCGCGTAAGACCCGGTGTCGCTGCAGACATCCGCCACGGCCGGGGCGTCCGCTGCGCTTGCCGCCAATCCCAAAGCGGAGGCAAGCGCCAGAGCCGTCAAAACCGTGATCGTCAAACGGGCAAGGAAATCCATCGCGCATCCCTGACGTCTTCGGTGGCGCGCTCTAAACGGCGCGCACAACAAGCAAAAAGGGAGGAGCCATGGCCCCTCCCTTAAATCATATTCAGGCGCTAATTGCAGAAGCGGCGCCCGTAACCGTCATACCAGCAATCCCGGCGCGGATAGCAGCGCACGCCGACACCGCAGCGGCCGCCATAGGCATAGATCGTGCCGGGCGGATTGTAGTTCGGATAAACATACGACGCGTAGCATCCGCCACAGCGCACCGGCTCGCGGCGCGGGATCGGATGCGGCGCGGGCACCGCAATTACGGGCGGGGACCGGTAGGCCGGCACCGGAGCCACCGGCACGACGACAACGCCGCGGCAGCGCTTCCAGCAGCGGGCCTCGGCGCTATCGCTCGCTGCCAGGTTGACGGCGAGCACCAGGCCGAGCAACGCAGCAAGACTCAGGACAAACTTCATCACGCGACTCCAACAAGACAAGACCCCGTCGAACCGGCAGGACCAATTCCTCGGCCAGCCGAAGGTCTCAGCAAGTTAAGTCGCCGCCACTCTCGGCGATGTTAACAGTGGAACTGCAATAGAAATCTAGCTTGACCGGCGCTTAAGCCCTGCCCCGCTTTGGCACGAAAGACCTATTCGAGACCCGATTCCGGAGTCGGTCTCGGCGCGCTATTTCACCGGGCCTTGCGGGGCGCCGCCATAAGCCTCTTCCGTGTAATGGAAGTACGGCATGCAGCGGGCATAGGCCTCGCTCACCGGCTGGCCGCCCTTGGTGTTGTAGGGCCGGTAGTACCACCAATAGTTATTGTCCACGCAGTAAAGCGCCTGCGGCTTCTTGCGGTGATGGAACCAGACCCGGTGACGGAGCCCTTGGCCCGCCTCGGCAGTTTGCGCTTCAAGCCCCGCAGAAGCCGCCCCCAAGGCGCCGTTGGCCTTGGCGTCCGGCATACCGGCGAGCATGAACAAGCCGACGAGAACGGCTCCCGCGGCTGCGAGCCAGATTGGATGGGATCCGCGATAGCTTCGCGATTTCGCCTGCATCTTACCCCCTCAATTCTGCGCCCCTGCGTCTGCTGCGGACTCTACTGCCATAAGCGTGCCGGGGAAAGCGCCGATCGCGGACATTTGGACGCTTACGCGATCACGCCGGTGCGCTCGTTTTCGAAGTATCGCGCTAATCGGATCGCAATATTCATCTGCGACACTCTTGGCTCCGCAAGCTGCGGAAGTGTTGGATTTCATGGAACAGAGCGCCGGGCCGCAAGTTGTTCGGAAGACTCTATACTGCAGGAAGGGATTTCAGGGATGTCCGATAATGACATGCGTTCGACGGCCAAGAAGACGGCCGCTGCCGCTGGCGTGACCGATGCGGAGATCGGCGAGCTCTCCGATCACATCGCTTCGATTCGCGAAGAGATTCAGGGGCTGAAGGACACCGTTTCCGGCATTGCCAACCGCCAGATGGGCCGCGCCCAGGACAAAGCCAAGGCAACGGCCACCGAGGCGGAGGACGCCATCAGACGAAATCCCCTCCAGGCCATCGCCATCGCGGCGGGGCTCGGCTTCCTGTTCGGCGTCTTCACCCGCCGCTAGGAAGGACGCTCCATGCTCCGCACCGTCATGAGGCTCGTCTCGGGCCTCGAGATCGGGGCCCGCATCAAAGCCAAGGCGGATGCGATCAAGCGCCAGACCTTTGTGGTCGTCGTCGCGCTGATCTTCTTGCTGCTGGCTCTGATCTTCGGGCTGCTGGCCGGCTATAATGCTCTGATTTCGGTCTGCGAGTTCACCCCGCTGGCCGCCGCAGGGCTGGTCGCCGGATCGCTGTTGGCAATCGGCGTCCTGCTCCTGCTGCTGCTCCCCGCCTTCGGAGAGAAGAAGCGCAAGCCCGAGCCGCAAGCCGCCATCGAAGCCGGCACCGAGGGGCTCGCCATGCTGGACGAGAGCCTGAACAAGGCCATGCGCCAGACCAGCCCGATCACCCTGCTGGCGGTCGCCTTTATCGCCGGTCTTCTGGCCAGCCGCCGGCGCTAATCCGCGACCGGTCTCGCGATCGATCTCATGAACGATCTTATGGCCCGGCTCGCCGCGTGCAGCCGGGCCGTTCCAATCTGAAACAGGCTTTAAGCCCGCCTTAACCCCTCTCTGACCACTCTCGGACAAGCCAAAGCAATCGAGAATCGGGAGACGTGAGGGAATGAACAGGGGTTGGCTTTGCACCGCCGCGCTTGCCGCTGCGGGGCTCGTGCCCTGGTGCACGCCGGCAAGTGCGCAAGTTGGCGGACCGCTAGTCGGCGGCCCGGTTCCAGTCTATGGCGGCGAATCCGAAGCGGTCTATATCCCACCCCCGCCCAGCGTCGAGCCCAATTTCCAGCTCGGCCTGCGCTATTGGCACAGCGAGGGCAAAACCCGCTTCGACATCGATTCCAGCCGCCTGGCCCCGGACTTCTACGGCAGCCCCACCTCCACCCTCGATTACGACGGCATGCAGGGCGACAC
Source organism: Methyloligella sp. GL2 (assembly GCF_013341275.1). Classification (GTDB taxonomy): domain Bacteria; phylum Pseudomonadota; class Alphaproteobacteria; order Rhizobiales; family Methyloligellaceae; genus Methyloligella. The sequence goes on along the minus strand of NZ_CP054476.1, from coordinate 1,639,186 downwards.
CATCGAGTTCACCTTCCGCGCCGCCAACGAGACCGACACCATCTTCAAGGGCTTCGTCGGCGGCGGCTGGATCGACGGCGGCAGCCTGGACGATGAGGACTATTTCGCCGGCCAGGTGAAATTCTCCGACACCTATAGCAGCATCGACGGCGACGGCATGCTCTACGGCACCCTCGATCTCGCCAAGCGATTCAACATCGCCACGGGCGGGCCGGAGCTGCAGATCAATCCGCTGATCGGCTTCAACTACTGGCAGGAAACCGCCGATGCCTATGGCGTCCGCTGCAACCCCGACCAGGTTGGCGGGATCTACTGCGGACCGCCCGGCTCCGTCGCCGTGCCCTTCGGCACCAAGGTAATCACCAACGAAGTCCATTGGGCCTCGCTCCGCCTCGGCGCGGAAGTGAAGGTGAAGTTCCTCGACCGCATCACCCTGATAGGCGATGCCGCGTTTCTGCCGGTCGCCTATCTATGGAACGACGACAGCCACCATTTGCGCCGCGATCTCGGCCCGACGCCGAATATCAAAGATAGCGGGACCGGCTGGGGCTATCAGCTGGAAGGCTCCGCCCAGATCGACATCAACGAGAACTGGGCGATCTCCAGCGGCGTGCGCTACTGGTATGCCAAGACCGACGGGGATTCGGAGTTTGTCCACACCGGCACCACCGTCGATCTGCAGGACTTCACCAGCGAACGCATCGGCGTCTTCGGCGATGTCACCTATCGCTTCTCGACCTTCTAGCGCCGGGCTCTGAGTCCGGGCGAAGGCGAAGCTTTTCCTGGAAACCTAAGCAAGCGCTACTGCATCAGCTCCTTAGCGCGGTTCATCGCCGCCGTGAAGCCCTTCAGCGAGAGCGTCAGCTCCACCGGCTGGCCGTTGGCGCTGTTCAGCGCATTGACCGTCATCTTCTCGCCGCCGGAGACCGTGCCCAGCGTCGACGAATCCAGCGTCACCGGCACCAGGCAGCCCGCCTCCATGCAGGTGCTGAACGGCACCGGATCGCCGATCGCCTTGTCGTCGACCTTCAAGGTCACGCCGTCGCTGAGGCGCAGGCCGAACGGCGCCAGGATCACGCCCTGCACCTCGCCATTGTCTTGCGGCCGCAGCTCGATGCTCAGCACCCGCTGCCCGGTCTGCTGATTGCCGAGGGTCTGGCTGAACAGGCACCGCTTCTCGTTGTTCTGCACCTGGCAGCTCACGGTCCAGTCCTCATGGGTCTCCGTCAGCGAAGAGGCGCCGCCCGGCAGGGTCACGCTCGCACCCACCGGCGTTGCGATCGACTGCGCCATCGAAGGCGCGCTCAGCGCCACCAGGGCACCGAACGAAACCGCCAGAAGCCCGGCGCTCCGGCCGGCAACCTTGCGCCGCGCGATGCGCCCAAATCTCTCAAACCCCATTACCTGATCCTCTCATCCTCTTGAGACTGCTGATGTTTGGCTCAGCCTGCGCCTCAACGCACCGTCTAGCCCACCGGCGCACCCGCAACGCTCCTCATCGAACCCATCGCCGAAACCGGGCTGTTCCGCCCTGAGACGACGCTGTCGGCTCCGCAAATACCGCGCCAGGAAGCCAAGCGAAAGCCCGGATTTCTCATCGGGGATGCAAAAATTGCAGCAAAGCCGGCAATTGCGGGGTTCTCACGGGGCCAAGATGCACCCGGAAGACACCCGAAGCACCAAGCGCGATAATATCGGAATAGCAATGCAGAGAGGCTTGAGTTGTGCCCCAGCCCCCGCTATCCAGGCGTTTCGTGGGGCGACCCTTCGGGGATGTTTTGGTGTAAAAGTCCGCGCCCCATTTACCGGGATACAAGGCGCGCGCACCATACTCGGCGGCGCGACACCAAAAGCCGGCTTAGCTCAGTTGGTAGAGCGGCTGATTTGTAATCAGTAGGTCGGGGGTTCGAATCCTCCAGCCGGCACCATTTCCCAGCTTCAAGATCCTCGCCCCCCTTCGCAGACCGCTAGCCCCTCAAGCCGCGCGGCGCTTGCGGACGATCCAGAGGATCACCAGGAAGATCAGCGAGCCGATAAAGGCCGCCAGAACGTCCCGCAGCGAGACCGAGATGGAATCGAGTCCCGGGGCGATATTGAACAGCCGGAAGATGCCGCCGCCGATAATCGCGCCGACCAGGCCGACGCCAAGGCTGGTCCAGCGGCCGATGCCTTCCCACCCCGCCTTCACCACCATCCCGGCAAGGGATCCGGCCAAGGCGCCGATAATGAGCCAAACCACAAGATCGCTGAATGCCACCGACATGTGCTGCCTCCCTTAAAAAAGCGCAGGCTGCCCGCGCCGGAGCGCGGGCAGTGTTTTGTTCGGCTAGTCGGCTGCCTTCGCCATCATCGGCAGCAGCAGATAAGCCCAGCCGGTCATGATCAGGTTCACGCCGACCAGAAGCCCGATCGCCCAGGTCGCCGAACTCGGCAGACCCGCCAGGATCAAGATCCCGACCGCGGCGGCGACGATGCCGGCAAACAGCATCCAGCCCCAGCCGCTCTTCGGCTGCATGCGGAAGCCCATGGCGATCTCGATCACGCCCTGCACGATGAACATCACCGCCAGGAAGATGGTGAGCGTGATGATGCCCGAAAGCGGCAAGAAGGCGAGCCACGCCCCGGCGATGAGATAGAGAATGCCCATCAGCAGATTGAGGAAGAACTCGCTCCAGCCACGCGACGAAAACGCGTGGAAAATCTGCACGATACCGCCGATCAGAAACAGCCAGCCGAGAAAAATCTTCGCTGCGATAGTTGTGATGAACGGGAATGCGATCGCCAGCACCCCGAGAATGAGCAGTAAAATACCAAAGATGAAGAACCAGGTCCGGTTCTCCGAAACGCCGACATGAACTTCCGATGTATCCGCCATGGCTGCTGCCTCCCGTTTAGCAAGCCCCAAACCAAGCCCTAGAATAACATGGCTCGGCCTGCCCAAGCACCAAAAACGGCGTTACGGCGGCCCGGCGCCAAGCCCGCCGCAAGACGCAAATCGGCCGGGAGCCTTGTCTGCCAAGGCCCCCGGCCGAACATTCGCGATAGGGGATAACTTCCCCTAGTCTTCGACGACCTTGACGTTTTTCGCCTTGATGCCGTCCTCGATCTCCGAATCGCGCACGGTGAGGGTGCCCTCCCCGCCGTCATACTTGGTGAGTTTCAGGCCGGTCTGATCGCCGTCGTCGTTGTCGGCGGTCTTGCTGTCGCTCACCATCACGTCGAGATTGCCCGCGTCATACTCCTTGTAAGCGGCGCCGTTGCCGCCATTGTCCTTGGAGGTGACGTCCTCAAGCAGAGATTGCAGGCTGCCATCCTCGCTCTCGACGATCTTGATGCCGTCGTCGTGATTGTCCTTGGTCGTGGTGCGCCAGATGGCGACCTTGGCATCGCCCTCGTTCTCCTCGCCGAAGTCGATGCCTTCGTCGAGATTCTTGCGCACGCTGGCGCCGATGATCAGGGCCATCAGATCGCCCGGGCCGGCCTCGTCGATATCGAACCCGTCATCGGTGTCGATGCCGATCTCGAACTCTTTGACGTTGCCGGAGTCGTAGAGCTCGACCTCGCGCTCGAAGCAGGCATCGTCCGGCGAGCCTTTGACCGCGGCCGGGATATCCGCCTCGGTCACCTTCTCCTCGTCCTCGAACTCGCCCTCATCCTCTTCCGGCATGAAGGCATCGAGGATCTTCGGATCGCAATAGGCGCCGTTCTCGTCGAACTTGGAATCGACCGCCGTCGCCACCACGCTGCCCTCCTGGCCCTCGTCCAGCTCCACGCCGTCGGCGCCGACATCGGTGAAGGTCGAGCCTTGCGCGTAGAAGCGGATATCGCCGGGGCCGCGCTCGTCGACGCGCAGGCCGTCGGCATCGAAGCGGCCATTGCCGGCATCTTCGATGGTGACTTCGGTCAGGTGAATGTCGATGGAAGCCGGCGAACCGCCGCCTGCGCCGCCGCGGCCGCTGCCGCAATCGTCGGCTAGGTTACAGTCGGAAACGTGGATGCCGTGATAGGAGACGCCCGAGACTTTCACCTTGTCCAGCTTGAGCGACACGGTGCCGGTCTGGTCGTCGCGCACATCGATGAAGATGCCCTTGCCGTCCTTGCCCCGGTGCTTGATGTCGAAATTGTCGGGGCCGGAGAAGTTCAGATCGCTGACCGTCAGATCGGCGCCTTCGCTCAAGGTCAGCACGGTCTCGTCGGCGCTGGATTTCACGGTCTGGCCCTGGCCGAAGATCGCCAGTGGCGCCTTGCCGCCATAGGTGAGGCCGGATTCGATTTTGATGTCGTCCTTGGTGACCAGGAAGATCTGGCCCGGCGCGTCGTCCTTGCTCAGCTGCTCCAGAGCCGCCCTTAAGGAGCCCTCGCCGCTGTCCTCGCCATTGGTGACCAGAATCGGGCCAGCCGCCGAAGCTGGACCGGCCAGCGCCACCAGCGCGGTCATGGAAAATGCAAAAAGAGATAGGGTGTTCAAAGATTTGTTCACGTCGGTTCCCCCGCCTATGGGTGTCAATCGGCGAACAGTCCTAGTCTCTCTATTTGATGGTTTCGTAACAGTCCCGCCGCGGCGGTCGAGCGCACCGATCCACGCCCGCAGCCAGTGACGATTTCGGCAGAGGAAATAAGAGGTTAGACGGCATCGATCACACGCTGAAGCTTACCGCCGACCTCTTTGGCGACGGGCGCGAGGGCCGGATTGTCCACCGCCTGCATCGAGGCGGCCGGATCGACGGCCGAGACCTCGACCGCACCATCCGGCGTCTGCTGCACGATGACGTTGCAGGGCAGCATGGTGCCGATCTTGTCTTCAACCTGAAGCGCGTGAAACGCCAGCTTCGGATTGCAGGCGCCGAGAATGCGGTAAGGGCGGAAATCCTCGCCGAGCTTCGCCTTCATCGTGGCGGAGACGTCGATATCGGTCAGCACGCCGAAACCTTCCGTCTTCAGCGCCGCGATCACCCGCGCCACCACTGCGTCGAACGGCGCATCGATCGTGCGGGAAAAATGATAGCTCATCCGGTCCTCGCTTTTCCGCCCCTCTCGTCGGCCTCTCCTGTCCGCGCCTTGCCGGGGTTACTCCGCCGGCGTTTCGGACGCCGGCTTGAGGCTGGCGATATAGGCGATCAGGTCCTGGATCTCCCGCCGCGTCAAGGCCATGTCGGGCATCGGCGGATGCGGCTCGATCAGGAAGCCCTGCAGCACATCGACCGCACCGTCGTATTTCGCGGCAATCGCCATGAAGCTCGGCGTTCCCACCGCGCCGGCCTGCTTCTGGTCGGTGGAGACCAAGTGGCAACTGGAGCACCAGCGCTCCGCGATCTCCTTGCCCTGCTTCGCCTTGATCGAGTCGGCTGCAAGCGCGGAGGCCGCCGGCACCAAAAGCACGGCAGCGAACGACAATAGCAGACCAAGGATCGGCGGGATGGTCCTGAACGTCATGAAGCCTCCCTCACGGGCCGAGATGCCGGCCGTTTATAACGTGTCGAGATAAAGGATGATGTCGTTGATCTGGTGCGGATCGAGCTCGAAAGGCGGCATGTCGGGATGTCCGGTGACGATCCCTTCCGCAAGCGCTTCGGCCAAGGAATCCACCGGATAATGCTGCTTCAGTGTACGGAAAGGCGGCGCCTCGGCCATCGGGCTTTCCCCCTCCGGGCCGATTGCATGACAGCGTGCGCAATGGGATTCGACGAAAGCCTGCCCCCGCGCCACAGCCGCCTCGTCGGCATGCGCCAATCCAGGACAAAACAGCGTCAACACGGTCAGGATAAAACCAAGCCGCATCAAGACCTTTCCCCCGGGCCTTGCCAAAGGCGGTCAAGTCCCGACTCATCTCAAATCAACCAGGGGGAGCGTCGCGCGCTTGCCCGCCGCCGTCAACTGGGTGCAATAGGCGCCGTTTCTCCCGTTAAGCATGTTCACAAAGTGCCGCACGGGTAACGAGCTATTATTGCCAGTTATTGTGGTAACTTGCCCGGTAAGGTTAAGCTAATGCCTTAAAAGTGGAGGGGTGGAGGGCAGATGCAACGACAGGTTGAAATTGCCGTCGCGCTGTCGGCGGGATGGCCGCTCACGCGGACCGCTGGCCAGCCCCGAGGCGAGCGGCGCAAACGCTTGTTCCGCGAGACGCCGAAGCAGCGCCTCCGCCGTATCGCCCTCGGCACGGTCTGGGCGCTGCGGCCCAAGCGCGCCGCCAACCTTCTTCCCTTGGGCGCACTCTGCCTCGACCAATGGCTCCGCGGCAACCGCGCCGCCCTGCCCGATCCGGCCAAGCCAAAATGGGATTCGGAGTTCGCCGGTTTCGTCTCCGACATGTCGGTGCCGGTGCTGCTCGAAGCCCACGCAAGCGGCCTGTTCCCCTACGGCCATTACGGCCCGCTGAAATGGATGACGCCGAAAGAGCGCTGCGTGCTCTCCTTCGAGAGCTATCACATCTCCCGCCGGGTCCGCGCCATGCTGCGCCAGAACCGCTGGCGCGTCACCTTCGATAGCGATTTCGATGGCGTGATGGCCGCCTGCGCCGCGCCGCGCAAGAACCGGCCGCCGCTGACCTGGATCACCCCGCGCATCATGCACGCCTATGCGGCGCTGCACGATGCAGGCCATGCTCATAGCTACGAGGTCTGGGACGAGACCGGCGCGCTGATCGCCGGCGGCTATGGCGTGGCGGTCGGCGGCATGTTCGTGATCGAATCCCAGTTCACCCGCGTCTCCAACGCCTCGAAATACGGCTTCTCGGTGCTCGCCTGGCACCTGGCGAAATGGGGCTTCAAGCTCTGCGATAACAAATGGGCGACGCCGACCACCTTGGAGCAGGGCTTCCACGAAGTGCCCCGCAGCGAATTTCTGGGGTTGGTGGCGCAATATGCCGGCACCGATTCCAAGCCCGGCCACTGGAAGCTCGAGGACGGCCCGCAAGAAATCGGTCACGCCGATTTCGGCTAGGCCGATTTAATCGAGTACCCTCCTTGGCGTGACCTTACAATGCTCGTCTGGAGTAAAACTCCAACCAGACAAGTCCTCCAAAAAATATAGCAGTCAATATAAGTATCGGAACATATAATACAGCCGCAAAAATAACAGACCATATCGTTGCAGAGAGAACTACAACTTTTATCCCAGATATTATCCGATCAAACCTATCAGGCGCTGGCGAATTTTTCTGATCGAACCTGTAATAATCGAAAAACAGTACAGGCCACCGAAATGAAAAATCTATCAATGAATAATTGACGTCGTCATCATATATACCGAACGATTTTGAAACCTGCTCATAAACAATAAGACTTATCGTACTAATGAAAAAGGGAATCCAAACTAGCAAAATCGCAAGAAAAATGGCAAGGAGCTGAATTACAATTCCCAAACCAAGCGCCAATAATGGGAAGAAAAAGGCCGCCAATATCAAAAAATACAATAAAAATGCAAAAAGTGTAGACGTTAAATATACAAGAAATGCTACACTAAACACAAACCCCATTACAAATAGAGCGAGAGACAATAAATTCTTAACACCGGAAAATTTAAGCATATCTACCGGATATAAGCTGGCTTGCATAACCTGATTGTAGAGCAAAGTCAGCTCATATCGCCAATAATAAGCTGACTTCTCCAAATCAATAAGGTTCCATGAACGACCTCCCCCGAGAAGATAAAGAACTGAAGCAACAGAATCAAAGATAGAAACTCTAAGATACATTACACATGAAACAAAAAGACCAAATGTAAACCATATTGCAATTATAACGCAGAACACAATTCCCTTAACGAAGGTGACAAGCCCCCCGCCCACAACCTCTGCTTCGTCCGTATTCTTAGAAGACTCTTCGCTCATCGGTCCATCAATTAGACTTAAATTGAGACGACAGCCATCTTAGGTTGAAGTTAAGGACATAACAACCATCGCAGCGATGGAAATATCGATTTTCGCCTAGGTCCGCCGCTGGTCAGAGAGATGACGCGCACTGGCCGCCCTACGTCATCGAAAGTTCGGCACCGATGCAAGGCCCGGCCATTGGCAGATCGAGGACAGCCCGCACGATATCGGCCACGCCGATTTCGGCTAGCCGCCGAAGCCGCCCCTATTCCAGCGCCCGGATCTCCTCATGGGCGTGGTGCAGGCGCTCGGAGAATTCCCGGGTCAGATTGCTGAGGATCGTGATCATGATCTTCGGGTGTTCGGCGCCGAGCTCCTGCAGCTCGTCCACCGGCAGCCCGTAGCAGACCACTTTCTCGTCGGCGACGACGCGGGCGGAGCGGGGGGCGCCGTCGAGCAGCGCCATCTCGCCGAAGGTCAGCCCCGGCCCGATGGAGGCGACGCGGCGCAGCCCCTCGCCATCCCCGTCAGGGCCGCGCACCTCCACGCCCACGCTACCTTGCGCGAGCACGAAGAACAGACGCGCCGGCGCCCCTTCCCGGATAATGATCTCCCCCTTCTCGAAGATCAGCGGCCGCACCAACCGCTCCAAGAGATGGCATTCTTCCGCATTCAACCCGCGGAACAGCTCCAGCTGGGCCAGCGCGAATTTCCTGTCGGAGACGTGCAGGCGCGAGCGATCCAGCAGCTGGTCCTCGCACCACTCCATCGCCGCATCGACATCGCCGAAACAATGCAAGGCCTGGCTTTGCGCCAGCTCGGAGATGCAGGTCGCAAGGCTGCTCAGAGGCCCTTCCGCCGGCACGTTGGAAAAAACCAGCTCGGTGCCGGTCTTGGCCATCGACTTGGCGGCCTGCCGGATCAGCCGGCCTGCGGAGTCGTCGGCCAGATGCACCCGGCCGAAATCGACGATCACATAGCGGGCATCTTCGGTGCGCGCGGCAATCCTGCGCAACAGCTGCTCGGTGGAGCCGAAGAACAGCGCCCCTTGCGCCTCGATGACGGCAATCTTCGCCCCCTCTTCGATCAGGAAATTCCGCTCCTCCGGCGTCCGTAGCCGGTTGGAGCAGACCTGCTCGCCGCAATACTCCCGCCGCACCACGGCGCGCACATTGGTGCGGTTATGGAAGGCGTGCAGCTCGAATTCCGACGACAGCGCCTTGCACACCTCCACCCCGCGCACGCTGTTGCCGTGCTGATCGATGGGCGGGGAATAGACGCTGATGCCGACCTGCCCCGGGATCGCGGCGATGATCGCGCCGGAAACGCCGCTCTTCGCCGGCATGCCGACCTCGTAGGACCACTGGCCGGCGTAATTATACATGCCGCAGCTATTCATCACCGTCAGCACGTCGCGCACATTGTCTGGCGAGATGACGCTCTCGCCGGTCAGCGGATTGATGCCGTCATTGGCCAGCGTCGCCGCCATGATCGCCAGATCGCGCGCCGTGATGGTGATGGCGCATTGCCGGAAATAGAGATCCAGCACCTCCTCCGGGTCGCGGCGGATCATGCCGGTATTCAGCATCATATAGGCGATGGCCCGGTTGCGGTGGCCGGTGGCCAGCTCGGAGCGGAACACCGCCTCGTCGATCTCCAGCTTGCGTCCGGCGAAGCCCGAGAACACCGCCAGCATATTGGCGATGCGCGCTTCTTGCGTGTCGCCCTCCACCAGCTCGGCGACCGCGATGGCGCCGGCATTGACCATCGGGTTGAAGGGGCGATTATGCCGCTGATCCAGGACGATGGAGTTGAAAGCTTCGCCCGTCGGCTCAACCCCGACATGCTCCAGCACCGCCTCGCGGCCATAGCGCTGCAGCGCGTAACCGTAGAGGAACGGCTTGGAGATCGACTGGATGGTGAAGGGAACGTCCACCTCGCCGGTGCTGTAGACTTGCCCGTCTACCGTCGCGATGGTGATGCCGAAGGCCTCCGGATCGGCCTTGGAGAGCTCGGGGATATAATCGGCGACCGCTCCGCCCTGGATCTGCGAGATCCGCCCGTGCACCTCCGCCAGATAGTCCTCGATCGGCGCGATGGCCCCAGCCTCGTTGCCGTCCGCCGATAGGACGCGGTTCACCGTCTCCTGCACCACTGAGCTCCCAAATGCGAAGAAGAGCCCTCAACCGCGGGGCTCTTTTGCGGAAATATCCGATCCTAACCTCCCGTGCGACGACTTTCACCGGGGCCACAGGTCACGCCGTGTCGATGACATGCCTCTCATTGCCGGCGAGCACCACCGCCGAAAGCCGCCCGCTCATGAAGGCGCCGGTATCGACGCCGATGCGGTTGGCCCGCATCACCACCCGATCGCGCGGCGTATGCCCGTGCACCACCACCTTGCCGAAACCGCCCTCGTGATTAAGGAAGGGCTCGCGGATCCAGAGCAGATCGCGCACGTCCTGGCGGTCGAGCGGCACGCCCGGCTCCACCCCGGCATGCACAAAGAAGTAATCGCCGATCTCGGCAGTGAGCTGAAGCGTCTCGAAAAACTGCAAATGCGAGGACGGTATCTTGCGCAAGAATTCGTCCCGCACCGCCTCCGGATTGTGGCTGATCGCATCCCCGGCAACGCCATAAGAGTTGAGCGTCGCCAGCCCGCCCGCCGGTTCCGGCCAGGGCTGGCCGTATTGCGGCGCGCGCAGGAAATCCAACATCAGCTCTTCGTGATTGCCTCTGAGGCAAGTGGCCGGCGCCGGCAGCGTCTTCGACAAAAGCCGCTCGATCACGCCTTTGGAGTCCTGCCCCCTGTCGACATAGTCGCCGAGGAAGACGAGTTCGGCGCGGGACTGCGGACTGGCTTCGATATCCTCGGCGATCTTGGCGAGCAGCACATCGAGCAGATCCAGCCGGCCATGGATATCGCCGATAGCATAGACCCGCAGATCCTCCGGAACGGCCGCCAAGGGAACGTTTTCTTGCACGTCTTCTCGCTTGTCCCCGTCCGGCCGGAACCTCATCGCATCAACTCCACGATTCTTCACCGCATCCGTCAATCACTTATCGGATTCGCGGCGCTTCGCCGCCCAAGCCATAAGCTGAAAACTTTGCAGCTATCACTTTGCGCTTGCGTCAAACTCTGGTGGGCCGGTCAAACTCCTTATAGAGAGGCGTGTTAAAGAAACACGCTTTGGAAACGCGTTAGGAGGATTAGATGAGACTTGCCGCTGCCCTATTCGCAACGCTGCTGCTGCTTTCGGGCAGCGCCCTGGCCCAGACCGACGACAGCACGACGAGCGCCCCGAGCACCGAAAGCGCCGCCTCCGCCGAGACCGCTCCGGCCGCCGATGAGACGTCCGATGCCGATGCGGCTTCCGACCTCGACCTCACCGTCGAACTGAACAAGCTGGAACCGCAGCAAAACGCCTGCCGCACCTATGTGCTGTTCCAGAACAAGGGCGAGAGCGCTTTCTCCAGCCTGAAATTCGATATCGTCGCCTTCGACAAGGACGGCATCGTCGCCAAGCGCCTGGCGGTGGAAGCTGCTCCGCTCAGCGCCGCGAAGACCCAGCTCAAGGTCTTCGATATCGCCGAGATTTCCTGCGATAAGCTCGGCAAGCTGCTGCTCAACGACATCACCGCCTGCAAGGATCAGAACGGCGATATCGAGGATTGCGTCTCCAAGATCACCCTGACCAGCAAGTCGGACGTGCCCTTCGAGAAATAGCGGCAAAAAGCGAGGCTACTCCGCCTCCTCGCCAAGCGGTGCGGCGCGTTTTGCGGCGCGCCGCCGCCGATGCTTGCGGAACTGCCAGAATGCGGGGATCGCCAGCAGCGCCAGCATCAGGCCCAGCGCCATGGCGACCTGGCGCCCATCCATCTGCATCAGCCCCTCGCCGAACGCGGCGAACAGCACCGTATAGGGAATGAGCCCGATCAGCGTCGCCAGCAGGAAGCGCCAAAGCCGGATCTGGGTCACGCCGGCGACATAGCTCATCCCGTCGAAATTGAGCCCGGGCAGCAGGCGGCAATACAGCACCGCCAACGTGAGCCGCCTCTGGCCGGCCGTCTCGTCCAGCAACCAGGCGCCGGCCCGGGTGCGCCGCAGGCGGTCGAGCCAGCCATGGCGCTCCGCATAGCCGCGGCCGAGCCACGCCCCGGTGAGAAACGCGATCAGCGCGCCGATCTCCGCCCCGATCAGAATATAGAGCGAGCCGAGCGCGACGCCGTAGATGGCCCCCGCCGCCATGACGATGACGGCGCTCGGCACCACGGCGAGCAGCGCGGTCACGCCGCGCAGCCCGATGATCGCCAGCGGCCCCCAAACGCCGACCGTCGCCAGAACCGCCGAGATCTCCGCCTCGCTCGGCAGACGGATCCGGTCGCCATAGTGGAACCACGCAAGCGCCAGCACGGCCAGCAGCAGGACCGACAGCGCCCATCTCAGGGAGCGGCGCAATCGTCCGCCGCCACGCTGCCTGCACGATCCCGCCTGGTCGCCCGCCATGATGCGCAAGCCTCCCCGAGAAAGTGGTCCCTCGCAGCAACAGCTTGAGAGAATGGGGCCCGTTGCCTAATCCCCGCTTCGCCCACTCAATCGTCACCGGCCTATGTTAAACAGAGAATCAGCAAAAAAGCCTTGGGAGGCCAGAGGGGATGCCCAGCCGTATAACATCGGTAACCGGACAGATTTGTTTCATTCTCGCGCTCGCCGCGTGCCTGAGCCTGTTGCAGACGGACCTCGCGCCGGCGCCCTTGGACGGCTTGCTCGGCGTGAGCCCCGCCGCGGCCCAAGAGGATGCGGACGAGACCGGCGAGACGCCGGAAGAGCCGCAGGAGACGTGGTTCGACTTCGAGGTTCCCGAACAGGGCTTCGGCATCTCTTTCCCGGAAAAGCCCACCGTCTCGGCGAAATCCGTTGCTGGGCAGAGCCCCTTGATTCAGCACGACTATCAGCTCGATCCGGGAGACGGCACCGCGTATCACGCCATCGTCTTCGAATATCCGGAAGGCCGCGCCCCCAAAACCAACACCGACTATTACGAGCGCCTGGTTTCGGCCTATGCGCAAGGCAGTGGCTCCAAGCTGGTGTCCCAAGGTCCCACGAAGATCGCCGGGCTGCAGGGCTTTGAGGCGACCGCCAGCGACGGCAAGCTCAATCACCTGATCGATATCGCTCCCGCCGGCGACCGGATCTACATGCTGGTCTCGGTCGGCCCGCGCGGCCACACCAAGAGCGAGGCGGCCAAGCGCTTCCGCGATTCGTTCCACCTGGTCGAAAAGACCAAGGAAGAGCCTCCGGCCGAGGAGGAGAAACCGGCAGCCGACGAGACGGAAGCGGCGGGCGACGGCGCGGAGACGCAATCCGAACCTGCCGACACCACGGACGATAGCGAGGCGTTAGACGAGACGGCCGGCGAGGATGCCGACGAGGAGACCGGCGAAGAGAGCAACAGCCTCTATGACGGCGAGCCGGACGCCGATAGCGACGCAGCCGCCGAGTCCGATGCGAAGGACAGCGCCGCGCCGTCCACGGATGCGGCGGCAGAGGAGCCGGCAGGCGACACCGCCGATGGGCCGGCCGACGATGGCGAGGAAGCGGCAGCGCCCTCCAATCAAGAGCCGGCCAGCGAGCCTGTCACCGAGGCAACGGACAAACCCGATGCCGGCGAGGCGCCGTCGGAAGAAGAGACGGCCCCGGCCGAGCCCGATGACAAATCAGATGAAGACCAGCCCGACAAGAAGACCGCGCCGGCCCCTTCTGAGGACGCACCGTCCGATGACGGCTCGGACGATGCCGTGGAGGAGCAGGAAGCCGCAGCGCCGAAGCCGGAAGCCGATACCGACACCGAGACCGGTTCGATCCCCGAGCAGCCCGAATCTGCCGAACCGGACGAAACCCTGGACGAAACCGAGCAATACGAGCTTTGAGCGGCGGCGGGGCGGCTCTTTTCGGCTGCCCCGCCCTCGTATCTCCACGGCAGCGCGTATCACTCAGGTTTAATCTCAGGAAATTCGCCTAAGCACCTGCACGGCCGGTATTTTCAGCACAACGAACGATCAGGACACCGGACCGCGCGCACCGCCGCTGTTGGAATTTCTTCATCTTGGTTTTTCCTCTTGTTCATGACGGCCAAGCCCGATCGCGGTTATGATTTGGTGCAAAGATAAACTTGACCGAAACGGGAGCCCACTATGAACCTCCCTGAACAAGGCAAGTGCGAAGATAAAAACGAAAACCGGACAAGGCCATCGCTTGGGAGAAGCAGGATGGCCGGCCCCGGAAGTGAGGTAACGCCGTGACCAAGATTTTGAGTCCCGATGAATTGGAGGCGGAGCTGCGCGCCATCGGCGCGGAGCGCTACCACGACAAGCACCCGTTTCATAAGCTGCTGCATGGCGGCAAGCTGAATAAGGGCCAGGTCCAGGCCTGGGCGCTCAACCGCTACTGCTATCAGTCGGCCGTGCCGCGCAAGGACGCCGCCCTGATGAGCCGCTGCTTCGACCGCGAGCTGCGCCAGGAATGGATCCACCGCATCGAGGATCACGACGGCAAGCCGGGCGAGGAAGGCGGCATCGAACGCTGGCTGGTCCTGACCGATGGGCTTGGCCTCGACCGCGACTATGTGATGTCGATGAAGGGCGCCCTCCCCGCAACGCGCTTCGCCGTGGAGGCGTATGTCCGCTTCGTGCGCGAGAAGACGCTTGTCGAGGCCGTCGCCTCCTCGCTGACCGAGCTCTTCGCCCCGAAGATCCACGAAGAGCGCATCTCCGGCATGCTGGAGAATTACGACTTCATCACCGACGATGTGATGGCCTATTTCCGCCGCCGCCTGACCCAGGCGCCGCGCGATGCCAATTTCGCCCTCGAATATGTGAAGCGCCACGCCCGCACCCCCGAGGCCCAGGCCGGTGTGCTCGATGCGCTGCGCTTTAAGACCAATGTGCTTTGGGTGCAGCTCGATGCACTCTATTTGGCGTATTATGATCCGGGGATGATCCCGCCAGGAGCATTTGTACCGGATCAAAAATAATGGCTGAAACGAACCGGCCTGGCCGCCTGATCGTCGATCAGGGGACCAAGCCTTACCTGCCCCCGTTCATGAAGCTCCGCTACGACAAGGGGCGCGACCGGTGGGTGTTGCTAGCACCGGAGCGGATTTTGTCTCCGGACAAGATCGCCGTCGAGATTTTGCAGCTTTGCGACGGCGTGAAGAACGTAGAGGAAATCTCCGGCCAGATGGCCGAGCAGTATTCGGCCCCGGTCGACGTGATCCAGAAGGATGTCGTCGAGCTGCTGCAGGACCTGGCCGATAAGGGGTTTCTGAAAGCGTTCTGAGCCCAATGAGGCGAAGTGACAGCTATGACGGACGAACTGAAACAGAACGGCCATTTCGAATCGGTCACCGTCGACGACGAGCCGACGGCCGGTATCGAGGCGAACGATGAATCGGCGGGCATTCTGTGCGCCCGCGCGCCGATCGGTCTGCTCGCCGAGCTGACCCATCGCTGTCCCCTGCAATGCGGCTATTGCTCCAATCCGATCGAGCTGGAGCGGGTCAATGCCGAGCTCACCACCGAGCAGTGGATTTCGGTGATGGAGCAGGCCGGCGAGATGGGCATCTTGCAAATCCATCTTTCCGGCGGCGAGCCGACCGCGCGCAAGGACCTAGAAGATATCGTCGAGGCGGCGGCCAAGGCCGGGCTCTACACCAACCTGATCACCGCCGCGGTCACCCTAAAGCGTGAGCGGCTGGAGAAGCTGAAAGCGCTCGGCCTCGACCATGTGCAGATCTCCTTCCAGGATGTGGATGCGGAGAACGCCGAGCGTATCGGCGGCTATCCCGGCGCCACGGCGAAGAAGCTGGAGGTCGCCCGCTGGGTCACCGATATGGGCCTGCCGCTCACCATCAACGCGCCGATCCACCGCCAGAACATCCATAATGTCGGCCGCTATATCGACCTCGCCGTCGATCTCGGCGCCCAGCGTCTGGAGATCGCCCATGTGCAGTATTACGGCTGGGCGTTTCTCAACCGCGCCTCGCTGATCCCCACCTACGAGCAGACCATGCAGAGCGTCGATGTGGTGGAGGCGGCGCGCGAGCGCCTCAAAGGCGTGCTCACCATCGACATGGTGGTGCCCGATTATTACGCCAAGCGGCCGAAGCCCTGCATGGGCGGCTGGGCCAAGGGCTTCATGAATATCACCCCCGCCGGCAAGGTGATGCCCTGCCATGCGGCGGAGAGCATCCCGCAACTGACCTTCGACAATGCCAAGGACCGGCCGCTGCTCGACATCTGGCTGCATTCTGACGCGTTCAACGCCTTCCGCGGCACCGACTGGATGAAGGAGCCCTGCCGCTCCTGCGCCTTCAAGGAGATCGATTGGGGCGGATGCCGCTGCCAGGCCATGGCTATGACCGGCGATCCGACCAATACCGACCCGGCCTGCTCGCTCTCGCCCTATCACCGCGAGATGGTCGCCGTGGCGCGCGAGGAATCGCATCAGCCGGTGAAGCCTTACGTCTACCGCAACCCGAAGAACGCGGCCCAGACCCTCAAGGCGAAGAAGGAAGACGCCGAGCTGACGCCGGCCGAATAAACCGAATTCTCTCCTGTAAAATCTCAAGGCCGGGGCGGCATTTGCCCCGGCCTTTTCATGTCGGCTGACAAGATTGACGGCAGCGTCGCAAACGGCGTGCCGACGAAAAGGGTGCACAGGGGATTTCAGTGGTGGCGGAGAGACTTATCTCGGCTTCCGGACTCAATCCCTCAGCCGCACCGCTGAAGCCCCTACCCGCCGAGGCGGCGATAGGCTTCTATGATGCTCAATACGGTGACCGGCACGGTGACGAGGAGGCCGATGCCCAAGGCCAGCGCGCCGACCAGATTGATCAACCAAAGCACGATCAGAAAGCCGAGCAATTGCCATTTATGGCCGCGAGTGATCTCGTTGCTCGCCTTCATTGCCTCGATCGGCCCCAAGCCGCGATCGATCACGAACCAGAGGGCGAACATCAGCATCAGCGCAAGAATGATGCCCGGAATAACGAACAGGATCAGGCCAATCGCGACGACGATGGCGACCAGGATATAGGTGCCGATAAAGGACAGCAGCGATTCCGGGTGCCAAAGATCGCCTAAGGAGACGGTCTGCGGGTTGTCGTGCCCCTTAAGGAAGAAGGACATGGCACCCATCGAGATCAGCATGCTGATGATGAAATTGAGGATCCCTGCCAAGGGCCGCATCGGCGGCATGGTTGGCATCTCGCCCGGCTGGGGAATCTCCGGCGCACCGAAAAGCGCAACGTCGATCATGCCGATAATGCTGCTTGCGATCATCGAGACGATGAACAGCACCAAAATCGCGCCAATAAAGATCCAGGGCCGGGATTTGAAGATCTCCCAGCCCGCCTTGATGGAATCGCCAATCGAGAATGCCATAGCCGTAAAGTAGCATGGCGTACCGTTGCCACCGCCATGGAGATTGCGAGTTTTCCTCAGCTTTCAGGCGAAACCCGCGTCCCGAGCGGCCTGCCCCGCGCGACGCCGCGCTAAAGCCGGCATAGGGCCCCGGCCCCGCCGCATCCTCCAGCAGACGATAGGCGTAGATGCCGGCCAGGAAACTGACCGGAACCGTCACCAAGAGCCCCAACCCGAAGGCCAACAGCCCGGCAAGGTTGAGCAGCCCCAGAAGCAGACCGAAGCCCAAAAGCCGCCAGCGATGACCGCGTGTGATGCGGCGGCTCTCCTCCAGCGCCTTGATCGGCCCCAGCCCGCGATCCATCACAACCACGGTTCCGAAGGCGAACATCAAGGCGAAGATGATGCCGGGCACGATCAGCAGGACCAGCCCGACCCCGACCGAAAGGCCAGCCAGGACCGAAGCGCCGAGATAGTTCCAAAACGGATGCGGCTGCCACAGATCGGACAGCGCCACTCGGTCCGGCGCGTCGAACGCCTTCAGGTAGAAGCCGGTGACGCCCATATAGACCAGCGTGCTGAGCGCGAGACTGAAAATCGTGCCGACGAAGCTTTCCTGCGGGATGCCGTCCGGCCCGTCCCATCCGTTGAGCAGCCCGTCGATCATCACGCTGAGCATGCTGATGGCCAAGGAGACCACCGCGAAGATGACCGTCGCGGCGAGATAGAGCCACGAGCGCTGCTTGAACGCCTCCCAGCCATAGCGGATGGTGCCGAGGATCGGAAAATTCATAGGCAGAAAGCTATCACGCCGCCCCAAATGCGGCGCGGCGCCCGGGATCGTTTTCCACAAGCACGATTTGCCGGCGTGGTCCCCGGATGAGCCTCGCCGCCGGCTACCTCGCCCCTGCGACAAATTGCCAACACTTCCCGGAAGTGATACCACATTTTCCTGCCCCGGCACGGATTGCGCCAACGCAACGAGAGGACCGGGCACGACCTAGGGAGGTTGAGCGTGGCGTATCCTCGTTACCGCCAAGTCCGTGCAGCACGGAGCATCTGCGTATGTCTTGCTGTGGCACTCGCAGCCGGTCTGGCGCCGATTGGCGCTAGCCACGCCAAGGACATGCCCACCCCCCTGCAAGAGGCCCAGGCCAAGAAGCTGACCGAGGTGCCGATCGGCGTGCTGCGCCAACAGCTCCGCCCGGAGATCCTGCCTGCCTCCCGCCTCGATGCGGAGCCGGAGGATATCGGCCTTGCCGGCGTCGATACCGCGCTGCGCGAGAACAACGCTGCCGGCCAGTTCACCGGCTTCCACTATACGATCGAGGAGGAGACCGTCCCGCCCGATGGCGACGCGGTCGCGGCCTTGAACGGTCTGCTCGATCGCGGCGTCCAATATGTCGTTGTCGATGCGCCCGCCGATACGCTGCTGGCGCTGGCCGATGCAGCTAAGGATAAGGACGTTCTGCTGTTCAATATCCGCGCGCCGGAGACCCGGCTGCGCCAGGCCGATTGCCGCGCCAATATCCTGCATGTTGCCCCCGACCGCACCATGCTGGCCGATGCCCTGGCGCAATATCTCGTCGCCCGACATTGGACCGATTGGCTGCTGGTGCGCGGCGAGAGTGACGCCGACAAGGCTTATGCTCGCGCCATCGACCGTGCCGCCAACCGCTTCGGCGCCACCATCGTCGATGAGCGGGTCTATCGGGAGATCCCCGGCCGCGACCGCGACGAGATCGGCACCCTGCCCGATCCGAGTCAGGGCGCCGCGGGCGAAGAAGGCGTGCCCAATTTCGACGTCGTGGTGGTCGCCGATGAAGAGCAGGCCTGGTCGCCGTTCGCGCCCTATCGCGGCGGCGCCCTCCGCCCGGTGGTCGGCAGCGCCGGGCTGATGCCGACCAGCTGGAACGCCTCACATATGAAATGGGGCGCCCGCCAGCTCAACGCGCATTTCGAGGACGAGCATCAGCGTCTCATGCTGCCGGTGGATTATCACGGCTATGTCGCCGCCCGCAGCGTCGGCGAGGCGATCACCCGCAATCGCGGCGCCGACTTCCAGACTATCAAGGATTTCATCCACGGCGACAGCTTCCAGCTCAACGCCTTCAAAGGCATCAAGCACACCTATCGCGCCTGGGACGGCCAGTTCCGCCAGCCCATCCTGCTCGCCACCGACAAGATCGTGGTCTCCGTCTCGCCCCAGCCCGGCTTCCCACATCCGAGCGCACCGGACCGCCTAGTCGATACCCTCGGCATCGACGAGGACGAGACCGAATGCACGGCCGTTGGCGGATAGGGAAAGCGGGGCGGCGCTAGCCTAGCGCTCAGCGGAGGCGGCTTTAATCACCTTCCCGTTGGGCTGCAGCAGCGGCACGTTATAGCGCAACAGGATCGCATTGATCGCCGGCTGGTCCTCGGCAATCAGCTTGTTCAGCCGGTGCTTCCATTGCGGCTCGTTCGGCCGCACCCCCATGGTGATGCCGTAGATCATCTCCGGCCCCGCCGTCTCGTTCACCAGCGGCACCACCTCCAGCGGCACATGGGAGCTTTTGGCGACATACCCGCCGATCGGTCCCCACAGGATCGCCGCATCCAGCTTGCCGTATGCCACCTGGTTGATCATCTGCCGCGGCAGATCGTGGGTCTGGTCGGCGTCGCCCGAGAAGGGCGAATCGAACGGCACCGCACTGGAGGTCAGCCCGTTGGTCGCCAGCAGCGTTGCCGGCGGGGTGCGGGAGAAGATACCGATTCGTTTCCCTTTCAGACGCGGATCGGACAGCCGCGTCACGCCTTGCAGCGCCGGATCGTCCCGCCGATAAATCAGCGCATAGGAGGTGTAATAATAGGGATTGGTATCCTCGATCAGCTCGGTGCCTTGGGCATAGCCCATGACGATATCGCAATCGCGATTGCTGAACGGGGTGGGCATGCCGCCATGCACCTCCGGATACCAGCTATAGCTCAGCTTGAGGTCGAGACGGTCGGCGATCAGCTCGGCGAGCTTATTCTCGAACCCCTCCCCCTTCAGGTTGGAGAAGGGAAGATTGTCCGGGTCGGCACAGACCCGCAAGACGCCATTCTCCGGCTCCGCCCGGACGGTTGCCGGCGCCTGGATCAGAGCGAATATCGCGACCGCCGCCGCCAGCACGGCACGCCACGGCGCCAATGGATTATTCCGGCGAACAGCCGACACCACGCATCTCCATTTCCGGATCGTCCTCGACCCGCATTCACCTCGGCGAGACAGATAATCATAGCATATCGACCAAACCATGGGGCCGACGCGAGCGCTCAGATCGCCAAAGCGTGACCACCGGGCGCAGCCAGCCGGCTTTCGCGCCAGATATCCGAAAAGAATAGGGATTCTCGTTGGTTAGGGGCGCACTCTGAATCGAATCCGAAGCCAAACCGCGCCGCTGGCGCGCTAGTCCCGTGCCTCGCAGGCGGAAATATTGGCCGCCCGCTCGGTGCCGGTCGGATAATAGGCCCCGGTCGGCCGGTCGCCGAATTTCGACATCACCGCTTCGCCGGCCACGATGCTCATCGGCTCATGGGTCGCTTTGAGCATCTTCACCGCGCAGCAATCGGCGTCCAGCTCCATGCTGCGCAAGGCCGGCTTGATATAGAAGAACGGCTGCGGCCCCATCTGGCCGAGCTCCTGATTGAACATCCGCACATGCCCCAGCGTGTGATGGCAGCATTCATGCGCCATCAGGAAGTGGCCGTATTCCGGCGACTGCGACAAGGTCCGCGCGCTGACCACGATCATCCCCTTACCGTCGTCACCGGCCAACGACACCGCCTGCTCGGGCACGTTGGGGGCCACGAAGGTGGCGATATCGCAATAGGGATTTTCGACTTCCGGCAGCCACATCGGCCGAGCGTCGACAGTGGCGCTGCGGAACAGCGCGAAAGCGAAGAGGGTTGCAATGGCCAGAAGCGGAAGACGCATTCTCGTCTACCCTTTGCTAGCAAGGCTCCCAGTTCTTAAATCTAATGCGGCGCGGAGCCTTAGCGGAACAGTTTTTTTGCACCTGCGAACAAATCTGCCGGAGATGTCACTGTAGCGCCAAAATCGGTTGTGCACCTGCGAAGATTCGACGCTTTGTGCACAACTGCGCGGTTTCATCGCAAATTGCCGTTTCGAGGATCGGCGGCGAGGCGTAAATTATAGGTGTGGTGCCGAAGTAAATTTAAACGAAAACAAACCGATAGGCGGTACCAGAAAGGGCGGAAAACCGGAGTTAGAAGATCAACGATGGATATTCGAGCCGAGACAGACAAGCTTTGCATCATCGGAGCCGGCCCTTCGGGACTCGCCGCCGCGAAGACCTTCAAGCAGCGCGGCATCCCATTCGATTGTCTGGAGCGGGAGGGGGATATCGGCGGGCTGTGGAACGCCCATACCGAGACCGGCGTGGTCTATGATAGCACCTTCCTGGTCTCCTCCCGGCGCCATACCGGCTTCGAAGACTTCCCGTTTCCGGACGACTATCCGATCTATCCCTCACACGCCCAGGTGCTCACCTATCTGAAGGCCTATGCCAAGGCGTTCGGCATCGACGAGCGCATCGAGTTCAACGCCGAGGTGGTCGAGGCCAAGCGCACCGATGGCGGCTGGCGCGTGCATGTGAAGGGCGAATCGCATCCGCGCTTCTACAAGGGGCTGGTGATGGCCAACGGCCATCATCACATCCCCCGCATTCCGAAAATTCCGGGCACCTTCTCCGGCGAGATCATGCATTCGCGCGATTACCGCAATGTGCAGCAGCTCGCCGGCAAGCGAGTCGTCGTCGCCGGCGGCGGCAACTCGGCCTGCGATATCGTGGTGGACGCCACCAGCGTCGCCAAATCGGTGCATCAAAGCCTGCGCCGCGGCTATCACTTCGTGCCGAAATTCATCCTCGGCCGCCCCACGGACGGCATCGTGCATTTCTTCGAGAACTTCCCGATGCCCTATTGGCTGCGGAACCGGCTCTATACCCGCTGGATGCGGCTGATGGCTGGACGGCCGGAGAAGTTCGGCCTGCCCAAGCCGGATTACTGGATCCTCGACAGCCACCCGACCATGAACACGATCCTGCCTCAGCTCGTCGCCCATGGCCGGATCGACATCAAGCCGGACATCGCCGAATTCGACGGCAATCTCGTCCGCTTCGCCGACGGCTCGGAGGTGGAGGCCGATCTGGTGGTGTTCGCCACGGGATACGAGATCAGCCTGCCCTTCCTCGACAACGATCTGGTGTTCGATGCGGACGGCAAGCCGATCCTCTATCTGAACGTGTTCCATCCCGAATATGACGATTTCTTCGCCGTCGGGCTGATCCAGGCCAATGGCAGCATCTGGCGCCTCGCCGACGACCAGTCGACGCTCATTGCCAGCTATCTGATCGCCCGCAGCAAGCACGATCCCAAGGCGGAGTGGTTTGCCGAGAAGAAACGCCGCGGGATTGCGCACCGCTCTTATGTACAGAGCGAACGGCATACGCTTGAGACCAACTACTTCGCCTATCGGCGGCTGGCCAAGAAGCTGATCCGCCGCTTCGGTGCCCTGGCCAAGCAGAGCCTGAGCGGCGCGCCGCTAAAATCGGACGTGGTGGAAAGCGAGCCCTTCATCGCCGCGATCGAGGCGGCGGAGACCCCTTGCGTCAACGGCGCCAAGGCCGAGATCGCAAAAACACCGAGCGCGGCCAAGAAGAAGAGCGCCGCGGGCGCGTCCTCCTCCGTCTCCGCCAAATAGCCGGCTGCGGCGTCCTAGCGCCCGATGCTGGAATAGGTGAAGCCGGCCTGCTTGGCTTGGGCCGGCGAGAACACGTTGCGCAGATCCACCAGCACGTCGCCGCGCATCTTCGCCTTCAGGGTCGGAAGCTGCAGCGCGCGGAACTCGTTCCACTCGGTGACCACCACCAGCACATCGGCCTCTTCCGCCACATCCAGCGCGCTCGCGCACCACGCCACATCGGGGAGCAGCCCCTTGGCGTTCTCCATGGCTTCCGGATCGTAGGCCTTCACCTTGGCCCCGCGCTCCTGCAGCATCGGGATCAGGGTCAGGCTCGGCGCATCGCGCATATCGTCGGTGTTCGGCTTGAAGGCGACGCCCAGAATACCGACCGTCAGATCGCGCACCGAGCCGCCGACCGCCTGCTCCACCCGCGGCGCCATCGCGATCTTCCGTTCCGAATTGGCGGTCTGCACCTGCTCGATCAGCGAAAGCGGCGCCTTCGCCTCGCGCGCGGTGCGCACGATGGCCGCCACGTCCTTGGGGAAGCAGGAGCCGCCATAGCCCGGCCCCGGATGCAGGAACTTGTCGCCGATACGCCCGTCGGCGCCGACCGCCGTCGCCACCTCCTGCACATTGGCGCCGACCTGCTCGCAAAGATCGGCCACCTCGTTGATGAAGGTGATCTTCATGGCGAGGAAGGCGTTGGAGGCGTATTTCGCCAGCTCCGCCGATTCGCGCGAGACAAACATCACCGGCGCATCGCGCAAAGTGAGCGGCTTGTAGAGCTGCTCCATCAGCTCCTGCGCCCGGTCGTTGTCGCAGCCGACCAACACCCGGTCCGGATGAGTGAAATCGTAGATCGCCGAGCCTTCCCGCAAGAACTCCGGATTGGAGCAGACAGCGAAATCGGCATCGGGCCGAAGCGCGCGGATGCGCCGCTCGATCTCGCGGGAGGTCCCCACCGGCACGGTGGATTTGGTGGTGATCACGGTGAAGCCGGTGAGATAGGGCGCGATCCCCTCCACCGCCTCGTAGATGAAGGTCAGATCCGCATAGCCGTCGCCGCGCCGCATGGGAGTGCCGACCGCCAGGAACACGATCTCCGAGTTGGCGACGGCATCCTTCGCCTCGTCGGTGAAGGAGATGCGTCCCATGCGCAAATTGCGCTCCAACAGCTCGTCCAGCCGCGGCTCGTAGATCGGCACCTCGCCGGCGCGCAGACGCTCCAGCTTGTCGGGATCCTTCTCGATGCAGGTGACGTTCCAGCCGAATTCGGAGAAGCAGGCCGCCGAGACCAGCCCCACATAGCCCGCACCGATCATGCAAATATTCACGAAGCAATCCCCTCCAGCTCGCGGCTGACGCGCGCAACCAAGGCGCGGTGGTAATCCATCCCGCGCCGCAATTCAATTTCTCCCGTGCCGCACCCGGCCCGCATCCGTTGCAGCAAACCAACCACTTTCAAGACGGATCGGAAACGCTGTGGAGCACCGGCGAGGCATCGACTAGGCTCTGCCCGCTTAGTGTTCGGATATGACGCTTTTATTGCGGGGATATAGGGGCGCCCGATGAATTCTCGCCTTCTCTATGGCCTTATCGTCGGCGCTGTCATCCTCGCCGCGCTGCTGCTGCGCCTGTGGGACCCGGTGCCGGTGGCCCGGCTGCGCAGCCTCGCCTTCGATACCTATCAGCAGCTGAGGCCCGCCAAGTTCCAGCCCCAGCTCCCGGTCCGCATCGTCGATATCGACGAGGAGTCGCTGCGGCGCCTCGGCCAATGGCCCTGGCCGCGCACCCTGCTCGCCGAGCTGACCGAGCAGCTGACGGAGATGGGCGCCGCCGCCATCGGCTTCGATATCGTCTTCCCCGAAGAAGACCGCATGTCGCCGGCCAATATCCTGAAGAGCTGGCCCGACCGGGACGAGGCTGAAAGGCTGGAAAGCACGCTCGGCGCCCTGCCCTCCAACGATGCGGTCTTCGCCGAGGCGATCGGCCAAGCCCCGGTGACGCTGGGCTTCATCGGCCTTGACGCCGGAGGCGGCCAGCCGGTGAGCAAGGCGGGCTTCGCCTTCGGCGGCGACGATCCGAAACTCTTCGCGCCCCACTTTAAAGGTGCCGCCGCCAGCCTGCCGATCCTGCAAGATGCGGCCAAGGGCTCCGGCTCGCTCAACTGGGTGCCGGAATACGATCACGTCATCCGCCGCATGCCCATGCTGGCCACGGTCGGCGACCGGCTCTATCCGGCCTTCGCCGGCGAGTTGCTGCGCATCGCTCAAGGCGCCTCCACCTATGTGGTGAAGTCCTCCGGCGCCAGCGGCGAGGAAGCCTTCGGCGAGAAGACCGGCATCGCCAAGATCCGCGTCGGCGATTTCGAAGTGCCGACCGATGCGCGCGGCGAGATGTGGATGAAGTTCAGCCCCGCCAATCGGGATCGCTATATCCCCGCCTGGGCCCTGCTGCAGGGCGAAATCGGCGCCGAGGCGATTGAGGGCCGCATCATCCTGATCGGCACCAGCGCCGCCGGCCTGCTCGACCTTCGCGCCACGCCGCTCGATGCCGCTATCCCCGGCGTGGAGCTGCACGCCCAAGCGGTGGAACAAATCCTTACCGGCGACTTTCTCTTGCGGCCGGATTTCGCCAAGCCTGCCGAGCTGATCTACATCTTGGCTCTGGGCATTCTGATCGCGGTGCTGATCTACCGCGCCGGGGCGCTGCTCAGCGCCGGCATCGGCATTGCCGCCATCGCCGCGGTGATCGGCTTCTCCTGGTACGCCTATGAAAGCCTCGGCTGGCTGGTCGATCCGGTCTATCCGGCCATCGCGCTTGTGGCGACCTATCTTGCCGGCACGCTGTTCGTGTTCCTGCGCACCGAACATGAGCGGAACCGCGTGCGCAACGCCTTCAGCCATTATATGGCGCCCGCTCTGGTGGAGCGGCTCGCCGCCGATCCCTCGCGCCTCAAGCTCGGCGGCGAGACCCGCGACATGACCTTGCTGTTCTCCGATGTGCGCGGCTTCACCACCATCTCCGAGGGGCTGGATGCGGAGGAGCTGACCCGCCTTCTCAACGAGCTGTTCACGCCGCTCAGCGAGATCATCCTGGAGGAGAACGGCATCATCGATAAGTATATGGGCGATGCGGTGATGGCGTTCTGGAACGCGCCCCTCGACGACGCCGACCATGCCGCCAATGCCGCCCGCGCCGCGCTTCGCATTGCCGGCGGCATGGATGCGCTGAACGCCAAATGGCGCGCCGCGGCGGACGCCAAAGGACGCCCCTTCCATCCGGTGGTGATCGGCATCGGCCTCAATACCGGGCCGTGCTGTGTCGGCAATCTCGGCTCGGAGACCCGCTTCGATTATTCGGTCATCGGCGACAATGTGAATATCGCCTCGCGCCTGGAAGGCCAGTGCAAGACCTATGGTGTCGACAGCGTGGTGGGCGAAAGCACCGCGGAACTGGCTCCCGACTTTGCCTATCTGGAGCTCGATCTCCTGAAGGTGAAAGGCAAGACCGAGGCAGTGCGCATCTTCACCTTGCGCGGCGATGGCGCGGCGAAAGCCGACCCCGATTTCCAGGCTCATGCGGCGCGCCACGCAGACTTGCTGCAGAAATACCGCGCCAAGGATTGGGACGGCGCTGAGAAGCTTTGCGACGCGCTTGCCGAAACGCATCCCGACCTGGCGGCGCTTTACGGGCTGTATAAGGACCGCATCGCAGTTTTCCGCAAATCCCCGCCGCCGAAGAATTGGGACGGCACCAGCGAAGCGGAAGGCAAGTAGGACGCTGACGCGTTCAGCCTAGACCAGCGCCGAGATCTCGCGGTTGGCGAAGTCCAGCCGGTCCGCCAGAAGCCGCACCATCAGCTCGTGGAAGGCGGCGGCGGCGGCCGGATCTTCCTGCTTCATCTTCTCGAACGACTCCCGCGACAGCCGGTAGACGATCGTCGGCTCCTCGGCGATCACGTCGGCGGTGCGCGGCAGATTGCGGTAGAAGCCCATCTCGCCGACCACGGTCTGCCCCACCATGCGCCGCAGACGGATACGCCGCCCCGCCTCGTCGTGGATGGTGATGACCACGCAGCCCTCGGCGATCAGCTCCACCGAGTCCGACGGCGTTCCCTGCTCGAACAGCACATCGCCCTCGGCCAGCTCGCAGCGCTCCAGGAAGGGTGCGATACGGGAGAGATTGCCGATCTCGCCGAACTCGGCCTTAAGCCAGGATTCGAAGCTCCGGTCGCTGGAAGCCGCCGCCTCATGCGGCCGCAGCAGATGATCCTCGCACCATTCCAGCGCCTCGTTGCGGCTGCGGAACGCCTGATGCCCACCGCCATCGGAGAAGAACCCGGCTCGCGCCAGATTGCTGCGCGTCCCCTCGTCGAGACCGGAGAACACCAAGGTGACGCCATGCTCCTCGCAATAGTTGCGCAGCTTCACCAGGCTCAGCACCGCCGAGGTGTCCAGGCCAGAGACGGCCGTAAAATCCAGGATCACGTAATGCACCCCGTGCTCACAGGCATTGTCGATCGCTTGGCGCACCCGCTCGAACAGCCCGTTGGAGGAGCCGAAGAAGATGAAGCCGGAGAGCCAGAAGATATGGATGCGCCCGCCCTCCTCCTGCAGGATGCGGCGCTGCTCCGGCGCGCGCTCGACATTGCCGGCGAATTCCCGCCGGGTCAGATGCCGGCGGATCACCCCGATGCGGCTATAGCTCATGGCGAACAGCAGGCAGGCGCCGATCACCCCCAGCACCACGCCGAGCAGATAGCCGAAATAGCAGATCACGATCATGATCGCCGCGGCGAGCGCGAAATCCGCCCAGGAGCGCTGTGCCGGCGAATGCAGCAAGGCCTCGATCAGAATCACCACGCCGAGATAGGCCAGCATGCCGCCCAGCACCGCCTTGGGCACGAAGCTGCCGACATCGATGCCGGCGAACATCACCACGCCGCAGGTCGCGGCAACGGCGACACCGCTCCAGCGGGTGACCGCGCCCGCCTCCTTGATCAGGATGCTGCCGTTCAGCGAGAGATTGCCGGCCACGCCGCCAAGCCCCGCGGCCAGAACATTGGCCAGCCCGTTGACCCGCAGCTCCTTGTCCAGATCGGCGGTCTTCTGCCGCGCCACCTCAAGGCTCGAAACGTCTAGCAGCATGGAGATCGCGGTGACGCCGCACACCGCCCCAATCTCCGCGCTGCTCTGCGCCAGGGCCCACCAGTCGATATCGGCCCGCATTGTCGCCCCGATCGGCCACCACGGGGTGAGCTGGCCGACGCCGGCCAGAAACCAGTGATCGGAGCCGCCGGGATGAAAGCCGAGCAGCACGGCATCCATCACCGCCACGAAGGCGACGAAGGCGATGGGGAGCGCCAGGAAGGTGCTGACCCATTGCCGCAAGACAACGACGGAGAGCGCGAAGAACAGCCCGACAGCCAGCTCAGGCGCATGCGCGAAGGAGAAGGTCTCCGCCCAGCTTGCCGGCGAAAGCGTCAGGCTGGTGCCGGTCACCACCTCGACACCGCCGGTCATCAGCAGCCAGCCGGAAGCCGCAAGGAAGCCGCCGATCACCGGGTAAGGCACAAAACGCAGCCACTGGCCGAGACGGAACACGCCGAGCCCGAACAGCAAAATGCCGGTGAACAGCGTGCTGATGGAAAGCGCCAGCAGCACATTGATGATGATGGTCTGCTCGGGAAGATTCTGGGCCAGGAGACTGGCCGCAACGGTGCTCGCCAGCACGCTCATCACCGCCACGGCCGGCGTATCGGGCCCGGCATCGGCCGGCACCAGGCTGGTGGTCAGCGCCACCACGAAACCGGTGACGATAGTGCCCATCAGCAGCGCCGCGAGGCCGAGCGCGAAGCCGCCCGCGATGGCGCCCTGGAAAATCAGTGCACTGAAAGAAATACAATAGGCGATCTGCACGACCGCGGCGATCACGCCGGCGATCGCATCTCGGCCAATGATCAAAGCCTCAGGCTTGCCCGGACGCTTCATCGCTAAGTGAGCCAAGGGGACTAAATGCGCCTCCAAGCACAAGGAATGTTCTGCCGCGATCGCAGCCCGCAATTCCGTTTTCCGGCAGCCGCCCTCGCGGGCGCGCAGCCGAGTCTGCCGCCGTCAGACTTATACAGCTTTGCTTGGAGCGTGCCACCGCAAACCCGCCGGAGGCGGCTTACGCCGCGCCTGCGAGCCAGTGCGCTTTCGGCCGCCAGCCGCCAACCGAAATCTCTTCCCCGGCCCAGCTTCCGGTCGCGGCCGGAATGGCGCTGGCCTTCTCGATGAAGCGATTGAATGCGTCGCGCGGCACCATGGTAAAGCCCTGCCGCAGCAATGCGCCGGTCATGTACTTAGCGTCGTTGGCGAAATAGCCGGCGCGCTGCAAATGGCAATTCAGCGTGGCGAAAGCCAGCTTACCCGCATCGGGAAGCGATGAGAATTGCGCCTCGGTGAAGAACACTTTGCCCGCGGCCAGCCCGTACGCGCCGCCGACCAGATCTCCGTCGGCATCCCAGACCTCGACCGAATGGGCGATCCCGGCCTCGAACGCGGCAACGAACGCCGACGCCACCTCATTGTCGAGCCACTCCCGGCGCCCTTGGCGCGGGCGGTGGACGGTACAGGCCTGCACCACCTCCTCGAAAGCCCGGTCGAAGGTGACGCGATAGCCGGGCCGGGTCAGCTTGGCGGCAAGCCGGCTGCCGAGATGATAATTCTCGATGAACAGCACCATACGGTTGGCCGGCGCGCACCACTCGGTGCACCCGGCGACACGGCGCGGGAACAAGCCTTTGCTGTAGGCGGCAAGCAGGGTCTCGATACTGAGTGCCCCGCAGGTTCCGGCCCGTCCGTCCGAAGCGCTGGCGATCTCGGGATTGGGAAGCACGGGCGCAGCACCCGCCGCTCGTCCATAGCCGGCAACACGGACCGGCAACACATTGAAACTCATTACGCACCTACCGAAGTCATATCTGTTTCACTGAATTTGGCCGCCCCGTCTTCCGCGCCGGCCGGCCCCGCTCCTCCCGTACCGCCCGGCTTGACCGCCTTTTCGGGGCGCCAATCGGCGACGATCTCAGGCCCCGCTTCGACCTCCCAGCGGCCGGGCTTGCCCGGCCCGGCCATGGCCTTCTGGTTCAGCGCCAGATAGTCGGCGCGCGGAATTTCGTGGAAGCCGAGGCTGCTGGTCACCGGGGTGACGATCTTGGTGTCGATGAAGGAGAAGCCCCATTTGGCGAGGTGCCAGGCGAGCACCGAAAGGGCGACCTTCGAAGCATTGGGCTCGAGCGAGAAAAGCGACTCCCCGATGAACACCCTGCCGACGGCGAGCCCGTAGCCGCCGCCGACCAGCTCGCCCTTCTCGTTCCAAACCTCAAAGGAATGCACCAGCCCGGCGTCGAACAGATCGGCATAGGCGCGCATCATCTCCGGCGTCACCCAAGTGAGATGCCAACGGCCCGGCCGCTTGCCGGCGCAGTGGGAAACCACATGCTCGTAATCGCGATCGAAGGTGACGGTGTAGCGCCCCTGGCGCATCAGCCGGCGCAGGCGCTTCGGCATGTGAAACTCGTCCAAGAAGACGATGCCGCGCACCGAAGGCGACCACCATTTCGGGCCCCCGGTATGGCCCAGCGGAAACAGCCCGCGCTTAGCCGCCGCGACGATGGTCGGGATCGAAAGATCGTGCACCACCCCGACGACGCCGCCGGCATTCAGCGGCGATTCCGGATCCGGCAAGTCCTTGCCTCCGCCCAGCAGGTCGTTGAGCCAGATGCGGGCCATGACCGGCACGTCGCCAACCCGCGAAGGCATCAGCGACCAGGCGGTGCCGAGCACGTTCCGCTCCAGCCAATCGCGCGCCGATTCCCGGAACAGCGCATCGCGCAGCCTCCGGCGCTCCGCCGATGGCGGCGGCATTTCGGAGGACCCGGCCGCTACGGCGCGGTCGCATGACGATTGGCCCGATGAGGACACGCGAAATACCCCGAACGTTTCTTGCCGCAACGGCCGCCTTGCAGGGCGCCGCCGACAGCAACACCGGCGTCTTGGGCGCCGGCCCATCGTCATTAGGGGTACTGGGGAAGAATTAAGATTGGCTTGCCGGGGGACGGAAATACAGAAATTACTAACCACGATTTGCGCAGCCGGCTCGCACCGATACACCGGCAATCGGTATCGCTGCGGCTAGTCGCCCGTTCCGGTCCGCTGCACTTGCGTATCGATAGCCGGCTCGGACGAGCGGTGCTGACATCCGCCGTGATCCGCCTCCGCCTTGGGCGCAGCGGACACCGCATGGTCCGGACGCCAATCCGCAACGACCTCGGTTCCGGCCTCGGCATGCCAGCGGCCGATACGGCCGGGCTTCGCCATGGCCTCTTCGTTCAAGGCCAGGAACTCCGCGCGCGGCACTGCGCGAAAGCCGAAGCTCTCCATCAACGGATTCATATGCTTGGTGTCGATGAAGGAGTAGCCCCACTTGGCCAGATGCCAGACCAACATCGCGACGCCGATCTTAGAGGTGTCGCGCCGGAGCGAGAACAGCGATTCCCCGATATAGACAGAACCGACGGCAATGCCGTAACCGCCTCCGACCAGCTCGCCCTCGCGGTCCCAGACCTCGAAGGAATGCGCGATGCCGGCATCGAACAGATCGGCATAGCTCCACATGATCTTCGGCGTGATCCAGTTGAGATGCCAATGTCCCGGACGCTTGCCGGCGCAGGCGGTGATCACCCGCTCGAAGTCTTGATCGAAGGTAACCCGATAATCGCCGCGGCGCATGGTGCGCCGCACCTGCTTGCCGATATGAAACTCTTCCAGATCCAGGATCGCCCGCTGCTCCGGCGACCACCATTTCGGACGTCCGACATGACTGTGAGGATACAGTCCGCGCTTCGACGCCTCGATCAACGTGGGCACCGAAAGATCACGGCAAATCCCGACCACACCGCCGGCATTCAACGAAGATTCCGGGTCCGGCAATCCGTTGCTGCGGGCCAGCACGTCCTTCAGCCAGAGCCAGGTGAGCGCCGGCATGCTGGCAACCCGCTCCGGCGCGAAAGACCAGGCGATTCCGAGACCGTTGCGCTCAAGCCAATCCAGCGGGGTCTCGCGAAACAACTCCTCACGCAGGCGCTGGCGGTCGGCCGGGGTCTCGTTCAAGGAAGCTGCAACCGCCCGAGGGGCGCCGGACACGTCCTGTGAGAGGGACACGAAATCACTCCGAAATTTAGAGTTTCCCAAGGCCCCCGTGCGTAGCGAGACCGGCCGCCTTACCCCTCCGGGCCAGCGCCACTAACGGGTATCGGGCGAAGCTTAAGATAGACTTGCCGTGTTGGATTAAATGCAGCCGATACGTGTCAGGACACTTTGAAACATCGAAACGCGATGACGGGCTTGCCTTCCGTGGGCACGCAGCCTTTATAGTGCCCGCTTCCCTGCCGGACCGAACGCGCCGGCGCCAACGTTTGAAAACGCCCTAGCGCGAAAGACCATGGCCCATTTCCGCAAGATCGCCTTCGTCGCCAGCGAGCATGACGAAGCCCAAGCCGCCTTTAGGCGGCTGACCGAGCTCTACGGCAATGTCGAGCCCAGCAAGGCAGACGCCATTGTCGCGCTCGGCGGCGACGGTTTGATGCTGCAGACCATGCACCGCTACATGACCGACAAGATTCCGATCTACGGCATGAATCGCGGCTCGGTGGGTTTCCTGCTCAACCAATATAGCGAGGAGATGCTACCCGAGCGGTTGGAGACGGCCGAGGTGAACGTCATCCATCCCTTGCGCATGGTCGCCATCGACCAGAACGGACAAGAACATCAAGGACTTGCTATCAACGAGGTCTCTTTGTTCCGTCAGCGCTACCAGGCGGCGAAGCTGCGGATCGCCGTGGACGGGCGGGTGCGCATGAACGAGCTGATCTGCGACGGGGTGCTGGTCTCCACCCCGGCCGGCAGCACCGCTTACAATCTGTCCGCCCATGGGCCGATCCTGCCGATCGAGGCGCCCCTGCTGGCGCTCACCCCGATCAGCCCGTTCCGCCCTCGGCGCTGGCGCGGCGCCCTGCTCCCCAACGAGGCGACAGTGCGCATCGAGGTGCTGGAGGCGGAGAAGCGGCCGGTCAGCGCCGTCGCCGACCACACCGAATTCCGTAATGTCGTGACGGTGGATGTGCGCGAGGAAGCCAAGATCGACATCCTGATGATGTTCGATTCCGGCCACAGCCTGACCGAGCGCATTCTCTCCGAGCAATTCGAGTATTAGCACCTCAAGTAGTGCTGCCGCGGAATCGCCTTCCGCCCCTCCGATTCAGCGAACTTTAAGGTCGTCGCTGTAGTACTGCGCGGATTAGGGGTGGAGAGAATTCATGGCGAAAACGAAGATCGACGCGGCGCGCGTGCTTGTGGTGGAGGACAACGTCCATATGCGCCGCATCGTGGCAACGATCCTGGATGGTTTCGGCTGCCGGGAAGTCCACACGGCCACCGA
Source organism: Methyloligella sp. GL2 (assembly GCF_013341275.1). GTDB lineage: Bacteria > Pseudomonadota > Alphaproteobacteria > Rhizobiales > Methyloligellaceae > Methyloligella. The sequence continues at coordinate 1,605,740 of NZ_CP054476.1, read as the reverse complement.
CGGCAAGCGAGCCCTCGCCATCCTCGCCGAACAGGACATCGACGCGCTGATCGTCGATATCGCCATGAACGAGATGGACGGGCTGGAACTCACCAGCGCGGTCCGCAACCCGGCGATCTCGCGCAATCCCTACCAGCCGATTATCGTGCTCACCGCCCATTCGGAGCCGCGCCATCTGACCGCGGCGCGCAATGCCGGGGCCAACGAAGTCCTTCAAAAGCCGGTGGAGGCCGACGCGCTCTATCACGCGCTGCATCGCGTGTTGGAAGACCCGGCCCCCTTCATCCGCACCAAGAGCTATTTCGGGCCGGACCGGCGCCGCAACGCCGGACGTAGCGCGACCGTGTCGCGCAAGGCGAAAAAAGTCCGCATGGGCGGCCGCTACATTCTGGATTTCACCAAATCCGAGACGGCGCCCAACCGGCCGGCCAGGCCGCTCTAGCTGCCTCTATCTGGCCGATATTTTTGTGTTCATTGCAGTAGCTTAGACGCTTCGGCGCTAACCAGACGAAGAGTTCCCATGTCGAGATCCGCACGAGCCGCCATCGAAAGAGCCAAAGCCGCTGTCGAAGCCCTGTCGCCGGCATTCAAAGCTTGGCTCGCCGAAGAGGTGGAAGCCTTGCAGCTCGCCTGCGAAGCCGCCGAGGCGGAGGATTTCTCGCTTCAATCGCGCCAGGGCATCTTCCTCTCCGCCCATACGCTGAAGGGCCAAGCCCCCACCCTCGGCTATCCCGAAGTGGCTAAGCTCGCCGCCTCGCTCTGCCGGCTGCTCAATTACTGGCTGCCCGAAGACGGCTTCAAACAGCTCGCCACCGCGCATGTGAAGGCGATCGCCGAGGCCGCGCAGGATGCGTCCGGCGGCAACCGCGATCAGATCGCCGAATCCCTGAAGGACTTGCGCGAGCAAACCGCCGATCTTCTCGGCCCGATGGCCCAGGACTAGGTAGTCACAGGACTAAGCCGGCCCGCGATAGACCGTCACGATATCCTCCAGCAGCGGACGGGGCCGCTCGCTCGGCTCGGCCTGCTTGGTGCCGATATAGATGAAACCGGCCAGGCGCTCATTTTCGGCAAGCGCCAAGGCGGCACGCACCGTCTCGTCGAAAGCATACCACTCGGTCAGCCATTGCGCGCCGAAGCCGAGCGCGGTCGCGGCGGTAAGCATATTCTGGCACACCGCCCCCGCCGAAAGCACCTGCTCCCATTCGGGCACGGCCGGAGTCTCCACGACATGCGAGACCACCGCCACCACCAAGGGCGCACGCAAAAAGCGCTGTGATTCGAATGCCAGCCGCCCCTCCCCGGGCGCATCTTCCGCTTTCGCGCAAGCCTCGGCCAAGACCTTGCCGAACACGGCCCGCCCCTCGCCCTGAAACAGGATGAAGCGCCAGGGGGCCAGTTTCTTATGGTCCGGAACCCGCGCCGCCGCCGTCAAAATCTGTTGAATTTCCGTCTCGCTTGGCCCCGGCTCGCCCAAATTATTGGCTGCCACCGAGCGCCGCGAGAGCAGGTGATCGAGAATTGGATTTGTCATTCTTGCTTCAATCGCTCCATAGCCATTTCCCTACAGCTAAAAGCGCCCCTGGACAACGCAGCCCATTCCCTGCTTTTGTCGCAGTTTCAGGTCCCAAGCTTGCCCAAATCGACCGATTTGGTAGCGAGGAGGGATTGCCTCTCGGTCCGGCCAGGCGTACTTGGTGGCGGCTGGGTGAGGGTGTAGGATCGCCGACGGCATAATCGGGACGGAACGCAGAGCATGTGGGGGAACAGCCAAGCCTGGCTGATACGATCGCTTGTCGCGGCGTTTGCGCTCGCCGCGATGCTTTGCCCTGCAAGTGCGCAGGAGCTGTTCTCCGGCGGCGTATCCCAGCCCGCGATCGACGCGCCGCTCGGTCTGCTGAGCGGCGGCAGCGAGCCGCCGCCCCGGCCCAACGGCATTCCGTCCGCCAATCCCGGATTTTTCGACATCCCGCCGGCAGTGCCCGCCGACCGCTTCCCTGCGCAGGACATCACGGCACCCGACGACGAGCGCTTCGCGCCGCCGAGCCAGCAAAGCTTCGACGGCGACGTCATTCCCGTGAACCTGCACGCCCTCCTCACCGAGCAAGGCCCGCCGCTGAACTCCGGCGTGATCTGGCGCGTCTTCACCCTGGCCGGTCCCGACGGCAAGCATCAGCTGATCAGCACCCACCGGGAATCGCATCCGACCGTCGCGCTGCCGCCCGGCGAGTATCTCGTCAACGCCGCCTACGGCCTGTCCAACCTCACCCGTAAGATCGAGGTCAAGAAGGGCGAGCAGCCGGAAGAGAACTTCATCCTCAATACCGGGGCGCTGAAACTCTCCGCCGAGCTTGCCGACCACAAGCTGCTCGACGGCGATGTCCGTTTCGACATCATGTCGGACGAGCAAGACCAGTTCGGCAATCGCAAGACTCTTCTCTCCGACGTGAAGCCGGAGCGGATGGTGCGCCTCAATGCTGGCGGCTACTACATCGTCTCCACCTGCGGCGATGCCAACGCCAAGGTCCGCGCCGACGTCACCGTCGAGCCGGGCAAGCTGACCGTTGTGACCATCAAGCATTCGGCCGCCAAGGTGACGCTGAAGCTGGTGCAGACGCCGGGCGGTGAAGCCCTCGCCGACACCCAGTGGACCATCCTGACGCCCACCGGCGATGTGGTGAAGCAAGGCGCCGGCGCGCTGCCGAGCCATATCCTCGCCGCCGGCAATTACGCCGTCGTCGCCCGACATAACGGTCTCAGCTATACCCGGAAATTCACCGTCGAGCCGGGCGATGCGGAGCAGGTCGAGGTGGCCGTCAAGGACGGCCCCTCCTCACCCGAAGTGCTGGAATCGATCATCAATCCCACCGGCGCCGGCAGCGCCGACTTCGCCGGCGAATCCGCTACGCCGCCGGCTTCAATTGGCGGCTTTGCAAATCCGGGGGCACTGCTTCACGACTCAAAGAAGTGATCGCCTCCTCAAGGCTCATCACCGTCTGGCCCTGACTGCCCAGCCGCCGCACCGAGACCGTGCCTTCCTCCGCCTCGCGCTTACCGACCACCAGCAAAGCCGGAACCTTCGTCACCGAATGCTCCCGCACCTTGTAGTTGATCTTCTGGTTACGAAGGTCGGCCTCGGCGCGGAGCCCCGCCTGCTTCAGCGCGGCCAGCACCTCATTGGCATACTCGTCGGCCTCAGAGACGATGGTCGCCACCACGACTTGCGTCGGAGCAAGCCATAGCGGCAGATGCCCGGCGTAATGCTCGACCAGGATACCGGTGAAGCGCTCCAGCGAGCCGAACATGGCGCGGTGGATCATCACCGGCGTCGCCTTCTCTCCGTCGGGGCCGATATAGAACGCGCCGAGCCGGCCCGGCATGTTGAGATCGACCTGGATCGTGCCGCATTGCCAATCGCGGCCGATGGCATCGCGCAGCACATATTCCAGCTTCGGGCCATAGAAGGCACCCTCGCCCGGGTTCAGCTCGTAGGATAACCCGGCCGCCTCCACCGCATGCTTCAAAGCGGCTTCCGCCTTGTCCCAGACCGCATCCTCGCCGACCCGCTTCTCGGGCCGGTCGGAGAATTTGATGCGCACATCGGTGAAGCCAAAATCCCGGTAGATGGAGAGCATCTGCTCGTTCAGCTTCACGCATTCTTCCGTAATCTGATCCTCGGTGCAGAAGATATGCGCATCGTCCTGGGTGAAATGGCGCACCCGCAAGAGCCCGTGCAGCGCGCCCGACGGTTCGTAGCGGTGCACCTTGCCGAACTCAGAGACCTTCAAGGGCAGCTCGCGATAGCTCTTCAGCCCGTTTTTGAAAATCTGCACATGGCCCGGACAGTTCATCGGCTTGCAGCAATAGATATGCTCGTCCGGCGTCTCGGAGATGAACATGTTCTCGGCGAACTTCTCCCAATGGCCGGACTGCTCCCAGAGCGAGCGGTCCATCATGTCGGGCGAGTTCACCTCGTTATAGCCCCACTCCTGCTGGCGCCGGCGCATATAGCCGATCAGCGATTGGAACAGCGACCAGCCCTTGGCGTGCCAAAATACGGCGCCCGGCGCCTCTTCCTGGAAGTGGAACAGATCCATCTCCCGGCCCAGCCGGCGGTGGTCGCGTTTCTCCGCTTCCTCCAGCTGATGCAGATAGGCCTTAAGCTCTTCCTCATTCGCCCAGGCGGTGCCGTAGATCCGCTGCAGCATCGGATTGTTGGAATCGCCGCGCCAATAGGCGCCCGCGATCTTCAAGAGCTTGAAGCCCTTGCCGATGCGCCCCGTGGAATCCATATGCGGCCCGCGGCACAGATCGAACCAGTCGCCCTGGTGGTAGATCTTGACGCTCTCCCCTTCCGGGATCGCATCTACCAGCTCGACCTTGAAGTTCTCACCCTTCTCGGCGAACACCTTTTTCGCCTTGTCGCGGTCCCATACCTCCACGGTGAAGGGATGATCGCGCTGGACGATCTCGGCCATCTTCTTCTCGATCACCGGAAGATCGTCCGGCGTGAATGGCTCCTCGCGGGCGAAGTCGTAATAGAATCCGTTCTCGATCACGGGTCCGATGGTGACCTGGGTGCCGGGATAGAGATCCTGCACCGCCTCGGCCATCACATGCGCCGCATCGTGCCGGATCAGCGTCAGCGCCTCCGGGTCGGAACGGGTGATGATGCGGATCTTGGCGTTTTCCTCGATCGGCTGCGCCAGATCGCGCAATTCACCGTCGAGCTCGACCGCAACTGCCTTCTTTTCAAGGGATTTGGCAATCGACGCAGCGACGTCCTTGCCCGTTACACCGGGCTGAAATTCGCGCGCAGAACCATCGGGGAACGTCAGAGAAATCATATCTGTCTCCTCTCACTCCTGCGAACCGCCGCAGGTAAGAGCTTGGAAGCTGAAATCGGGAGGCCGGCGCGCCGTGCGGTTAAGACGGCTTGCGCGCCTCCGCCGGATTCGTCTCCGGCGCCCCGGAACATAATCGCCATCGCCCGTAGCGCCAAGGGGCAAAGGGATGATGTTCGGCGCGGATGTCGGGGACGGGGTCGAAGCCGTGACTGCCCCAAGGGTTGCAGCGGCAAAGCCGGGCCAAGGTCAGCCAGCCGCCGCGCCAGGGGCCGTTGATGTCGATGGCCTCGCGCGCATAGTCCGAACAGGTCGGAAGATGCCGGCAATGCGCCCCGACCAGCCCCGAGAATGTGTAGCGATAGGCCATGATCGGCGCCAGCATCAGCGCCTTGGCCAGCCGCTGTCCGAACGTCCCGCTCATGGATATGGCTCGCCGTCTTTGCGGGTGTAGACGAACGCTCCGCCCTCGCGCCGCGCCGTCATGTCGATATCGCTATAGTCTGCGACCTCGCTGGCCGCGCGCGTGCCGATCTCCAGATAGACCGCCGGCACCTCACCGCGATTGATTAGATGATGCCCGTCGGCAATGCCCGCCGGAAACCCTGCCGCCATGCCCGGCGTGAGCACCGTCTCGCCCGCATCGGTCACCAGAGTCGCTTCCCCCGCCAGCACATAGACGAACTCGTCCTCATTGGCGTGCCAGTGACGCTGCGAGGACCAGGTGCCGGGCGCCAAGGTCACCAGATTGACGCCGAACTGGGTCAGGCCGAGCGGATCGCCGAGCGCGCGTTTCAGGCGCCCGGCTAGCGGCTCGGCAAACGGGGCGGGATAGCCGGTGCCCGTGCGGGGCGTCACCTCCATCGCATCCAGCCAGCATGTCTTGCGCTCGCTCATGGGCGCCTCACTCTGCCGACGATGCGGCCGCGGCTTCGCTCCCGCCGCCGGCGCGCGCCGCCTCGATCTGCCCGATCGCATCTTCCACCGCGTCGAACACCAGAAGCGTGGAGGGCTGCCGCGCCTTATAATCCTTCACCGGCTGCAGCGCGGCGAGATCCGCCCAGCGCCCTTCCGGCACCGGCCCGTCCTGTTTCAGCATCTTGCGCATGACCGCCCCGATTTCGCGCAGCTCCGCCGCCGTGGAGCCGACGATCTCCCGTCCCATCACCGAGGCGGAGCTCTGGCCCAGAAGACAGGCCTTCACCGACTGGCCGAAATCGGTGACGACATCGCCATCCATCGCCAGATCGACGGTGACGGTGCTGCCACAAAGCTTGGAATGCGCCGTAGCGCTGGCTTGCGGATGCTCCAGCCGTTCGCAGCGCGGAATGCGGCTCGCCAGCTCCAGAATCCTCTGGCTGTAGATATCGTCCTGTAAACTCATGTAAACCTGTACCCTGCCGTCCAGCTTGAACCCTTCTCTTTCGACATATATATGCTTCCTGGACGCATTTGCAGGCGAGAGCCAAATCCCAGGCGCCTCGCCGACTATGGGGTTCGGGGGTCTTCGCCAGGAACAATAACGGGACGCTCTGCCTTCGGGCGGACATAACACCACAGCGAAAAGCGAAGCCAGACCGGTGCATTATCCCCCTTATCAGCTTCACACTTACGGCGCGGACGACGCCAGACTAGCCACTGAGGACGAATTCATGGACGCCTTTGTCAGCAAGAAGAAACCGCAAGAAGCCGAAGCGGTCGTCGAGCGCCCCAGCCGGGAGCAGGCCCAGGAAGCCGTCCGCACGCTCATCGCCTATGCCGGCGACAATCCGGACCGCGAAGGCCTGATCGACACGCCGAAGCGCGTCGTCGCCGCCTATGACGAGTTCTTCTCCGGCTACCGCGAGGACGCCCACGAGGTTCTGTCCCGCACCTTCGACGAGGTCGGCGGCTATGACGACATCGTCATGCTGCGCGATATCGAGCTGAACTCTCATTGCGAACACCACATGATCCCGTTCATCGGCAAGGCGCATGTCGCCTATTTCCCGACGGACCGGGTGGTCGGCATCTCCAAGCTGGCCCGCGTGGTCGATATCTTCTCCGCCCGTCTCCAGACTCAGGAGACCATGACCGCTCAGATCGCCGAGGCCATCGACGATGTGCTGAAGCCCAAGGGCGTGGCGGTGATGATCGAGGCGGTGCATCAGTGCATGTCCTTGCGCGGCGTGAAGAAGCCGGACGTGGCCACCATCACCACCCAGTTCACCGGCATCTTCAAGGAAGACCCGGCCCAGCAGGCGCGCTTCATGATGCTGGTTTCCGAGCGCGGCGGCCGCTAAGCCATGTCTTCCGCGCCCCCATCGAGCGCGGACCAAACCGGCAAGCAGGCCCTCGAAGAAGGCACCGCGTTCACTCCCAGATTCGGACCTGACGGCACCCTGCCGGTCGTCGCGACAGACGCGAAGACCGGGCAGGTGCTGATGCTCGCCTATATGAACGACGAGGCGCTCCGGCTCACCCTGGAGACCGGCGAAGCGCATTATTTCAGCCGCTCGCGGAACAAGCTCTGGAAGAAGGGCGAGACCAGCGGCAACACCCAGAAGGTCGTCGAGCTCCGCACCGATTGCGATCAGGATGCCGTCTGGATGCTGGTTGAAATGCGGGGCGAGAAGGCCGCCTGCCATACCGGACGGCGCACCTGTTTCTATCGGGCCGCCTCTTCTGCCCCCGATGGGAGCACCCGTTTACGCTTCGTCGACGATAATAAGCTGTTCGATCCGGCAAAGACCTACGATCATTGAGACGCCGCAAGTGAACCTTAAAGACTCCACATTATGCTGCTCTATGCTCATATGCTGGAGAAGTAAGGCGTAACCCGCCCGCGCAATGCTCGGGGTTTTAGAATGAATTACATGGCGAGACCGAAAATCGGCATCGCCCTTGGTGGCGGCGCAGCGCGCGGCTGGGCGCATCTTGGCGTTCTACGCAGCTTGCGCGAGGCGGGGATCGAACCCGACATCATCGCTGGTACATCGATCGGCGCCGTTGCGGGCGCCTGTTATGTGACGGACCGCCTCCCTGAGCTGCACGAATTCGCAACCAGCCTCACCCGCCGCCGGGTTTTCGGCTTCGTCGATCTGAATTTCGGCGGTTCCGGACTGATCACCGGCCAACGGCTCTCAAGCCGGCTGGAAGCCCATCTCAACGATTACAGCATCGAGGATCTGCCGCGGAAATTCGTTGCCGTGGCCACCGAGCTCGGCACCGGGCACGAGGTTTGGCTCAGCAAGGGCTCCTTGGTCGATGCGCTGAAGGCGTCCTACGCCCTCCCCGGCATTTTCCGGCCCATCCAGATCGACGGCCGCTGGCTGATCGACGGCGCGCTGGTCAACCCGATTCCCGTCTCGGTCTGCCGGGCGCTGGGCGCGCGGCTGGTCATCGCGGTCAATCTCAGCTCGGATCTGTTCAGCCGCGGCGGGGTCATTCCCGATCAGAACGCCATCGCCGAGCAGCCCGACCCCACCGACGCAGCAGCGCCGGGCGGTAACGGCCGGTCGGCGGTCCGCCTGCTTCAGCGTCAGCTTTTCGGCAAGCGCGATGCGCCCGGCATCTCTTCGGTGATGATGGATGCGATCAACATCACCCAGGACCGCATCTCCCGCTCGCGCCTAGCCGGCGACCCGCCGGATATCACCATCAATCCGCGCGTCGGCAATATCGGCCTGTTCGATTTCCATCGGGCGGAAGAAGCCATCACGGCGGGCGCCGAGGCGACTGCGCGTCACCTCAGCGATATCCGCAATTCCATCAGCATGATGGCGGTTTAGCCGGTCGCGATGTAATCGCGCATCGCGGCCGCTTCCATCTCCGCCGCCGCAATCCGCATCTTCACCACATCGCCGATCGACACCAGCCCAGCAAGCTGGCCGCGCTCGACCACCGGCATATGCCGGAAGCGATGCGCCGTCATCTCGGACATCAGCTGCTCAATCGTATCGGCCTCGCGGCAGCTCACCACATCCTTGGTCATGCAGGAGCTGACCGGCTCCTCCAGCACCTTCGCGCCGCGCTTGCCCAGCGCCCGCACGATATCGCGCTCGGAGATGATGCCGACCACGTTGCCGCCATCCTCGGCGACGACGACACAGCCGATACCGCGTTCGGTGAGCAGATCGGCGACTTGAAGCAGCGAGGCTTCGGGAGTCACGGTCATGACCTCCCGCCCCTTTAGTTTTAGAATTGCCGCAACATTCATCGTTTCCTCCCAGTGCAGGCGTCATCGCCCGCTTAGATTGCGACATCATGTCCCCGCAAATGATGCCTGACAAGCTCTTCTGGGAAGGAAAACGCGCTTTTTGCGCTGCAAAACGGCCAAAAATCGGCCGTTTCAGACCGTCGCCGCATCCGGCTTCGGGGTCGGACGATCGAACCATCCGAACGCCAGAAGTCCAAACAGGAAGCCGCCGATATGGGCCTCCCAGGCGACCCCGCCGCTGGAAACGCCGGAGATCGGCGTGCTGAGCCCGAAGGCGATGTTGATCACCACCCAGATCCCGAGGAACAGCAAGATCCGCGGATCGCTCAGCGTCTGGCCGAGGCTGGCCAGCGGCACCGCGGACCAATCGCGCTGCCCCGCAAGAGCGTAGGTTTGCGGCCCGGCCCGGAACACGAAGCGGATCGCCGCCGCCATCTGTCCCGAAATCGCCGCCGAGGCGCCGACCACCGGGGCCTGCTCGCCCCAATGGAACGCCAGATGCGTCAGTGCGCCGGCGATTCCCGCCAGGATCGAGAAATACAGGAAGCGGGAGCTGCCGATCCGCCGCGCCACGGCGCTGCCGAAGGCCAGCATCCACAGCATATTGACCAGCAGATGCACCCAGCCGCCATGCACGATCATATAGGTGACGAAGGAGGTGACCGCCGCCACATAGCCGCCGGGCAGAATCCCCGCCTCCCCGCTATAGCGCGCCGGAATGAAGGCGAGGCTGAGCAGCATAATCAGATCGGTTTCATCCGGCAGCATGACGCGGATCGCCTGCACCGCGACCATCAGCAGCATCGAATACAGCACCGCACGCGGCACATTGAATAGCGGTTCAGAGGGCTCCATGGGTCTCCTGTTCCCATAGCGGGACACCGGCTGCAAGGCGGCATCTCGCCCAGCCTTGCCAAGCCCGTTTATCCCCAGGCCCGGTTAACCATCCTTTTCAGCAAAACGCCTCGATTGCCAGCCGTAACGCTAATTAACCCCGGGCTTTTTCCGCTTTGGCACGGCCCCTGCTTAGATCTGTAGGAGCGGCCTTGCAGTTAAGGCCTTTGTGCCAAAATGGGACGTTTACCTTTTTCGGCGCCAAGGCAGGCGAAGGCCAAAGCGAGGATGTAGCGTGAGCCCACGGGGTGGGTAATGAAACAGTCTACAGTGAAACTTCTCTACGCGTATTGGAACCGCGTCCGAAACGGACGTCTTGCTCCGCGCCGTCTGGATATCGAGCCGGCCGCGATCGCACCCCTATTGCCGGAAACCTTTATCGCCGAATGCGCCGGGCCGATGCGCTATCGCTTCCGTCTGGTCGGCACCAAGATCTGCCATCAATTCTGCCGCGAGCTCGGCGGAACCGATTTCCTTGATCTTTGGGAGCAAGAGGATCGTGAAGAGGTGACGTCTCTTCTGGTGCGCATCTTCGGCGAAGGCGCGGTCGGCGAAGCGACCTTCCTCGCCCACACCAAGTCCGGCCGCAGCTGCCGGTTCGACCTGCTGCTCATGCCGTTGACCCATGGCGGGGATGCGGTGAATCGCTGTCTCGGCGCCATCGCCGCCGCCGATGCGCCCTTCTGGCTTGGCGCCGAGCCGGATCTCACCTTGGAGCTGATCGACACCGCCTTGCACTGGCCGAAGGGCGAGCCGGCACAAGCGCCGCGCCCGCAAGAGGCACCTCATCCGAGCCAGCTCGAGGCGCTCATCCGCTCCCGCTTCACCGTGCATGACGGCGGATTGAGTTCGCGCGATTAAAGCAATTGGTAAGCACACGGATTATTTTGCCCAACTTGGTCAGGCTTTTAGCCATTCGTTAATAGGCTTGGCCCTAGCCTCGACAGCGCTGGACAAAGGCTCATAAAGCTAGCCGCATGAAATGGCGGCTGCGGGTCCATACAATGATAAGCGCTCACACAGCCGAGCATATCTCGGCCGATCCCAACGCCGGGCCACACCCGGAAGCCAAGCCTCAATCCAGCCGGCACAGACCTCGCATCGTGCCTGACCGCAGGATGTTTCGCCGTGTGCCGGTGCGCATCTTCGGCCGCTTCATGCGTGAAGATAAGCAGGAATTCCCCTGCCGCGTCATCAACATGTCGGCCGGCGGAATGGCGCTGCTCTCCCCGGTCTCGTGTCAGCGCGGCGAACGCATCGTCGCCTATCTCGACAATTTCGGCCGCATCGAGGGTATCGTCGCGCGCGGCTTCGAAGGCGGCTTCGCCGTCAAGATCGTCGCCAGCCCGGTGCGCCGCGAGAAGATTGCCAATCTGCTGACCTGGTCGTCGAACCAGGATCTCCTCGGCGACGCCGAAACGCGCATCCATGAGCGCCGCGCCCCGAAGAAGCGCCAATCCAAGCTGATCCTGCCCGACGGCAAGTCCTATGACTGCCGGGTGATCGACGTCTCCTTGAGCGGCGCCTCTATCGAGGTCACGCCCAAGCCGCCGATGGGCACGATGGTCGTGCTGGGCCGCATGCGTGGCCGGGTGATCCGCGACCACGAGCACGGCGTCGCAATTAAATTCGCCGAAGTCCAAGATCCCGACAGTATCGAACACTCCTTCGGCTAGACGCCCCGGCGCGTCACTCTTCACACCGACAAAAGCGAAAGGGCCTCCGAGAAGCGGAGGCCCAGGCCATCGAGGCGACCTCCCCTGCCCGTTTGTTCTCAAACCGGCGGGATGATCGCGTTTGGTTTATGTTTTGTACCAGTTTCCCTAAAATTTTAGATAAATTTCAGATCGCTAAAATTTTAGACAAATTTTCCGAGAAACAATCTCAAATACATATTGAAACAAGTATCTCGACTTATCTCGACATAAAAAACTTTGTGAGACAGTGCCTCTCAAGAACAGGGGGGCTTTATGAGACACTTTTTGCTTGGCATGGCATTGCTGATGTTCGCGTCATCGTACTCGGCGAAAGCAACGACCGACCACGTTATCCCGGTGACGCACACCGCCACCGTGCAGAAGGCTTATTATATGCAGGCCTTCGGGCAGACTCTGCCGCCGATCGGCTATGTCACCTTCTGCCGCGAAAACCGCGGCGAATGCACCGACCGTTCCGTGAAGCGGTTTCGTGTCCGGCTGAGCGAGCGCTCTATCGGCGAGCTGATCCGCGTCAACGAGATGGTCAATCAGTCGATCGCGCCGATGAGCGATATGGAGCTCTACGGCCAGCCGGAGGTGTGGACCTATCCTGCCTCCAGCGGCGATTGCGAAGACTACGTGCTGTTGAAGCGCAAGATGCTGATGCAGCGCGGCTGGCCGCAATCGGCCCTGCTCATCACCGTGGTGCGCGACGAGAATAATGAAGGCCATGCCGTTCTGACGGTGCGGACCGACAAGGGCGATTACATCCTCGACAACAAGCAGTCCCAGATCCGGCTGTGGACCGACACGCCCTACGTCTATGTGAAGCGGCAATCGGAGCGCAATCCGCTGGTCTGGATTTCGCTGGTTCCGCCCTCGCAGCTGCCGCAGACCCAGTTCTCGGCATCCCAGAGCAACCGATAAACGAGGTCCCTCACCGGCCAATCGGAATCACACAGTTCCCCCAGGGCCCGGCGCCATCCCACCCATCCCCGACCCCGCCGGGCCTAAACTGAGCCGGTCTCTCCCCCAAGAGACCGGCTCTCTTCCTTTTTGAGGCGGAGTTCTCGAAGGCTGGATCGCACGATCGCCTAGACGGCGAAAACGATGGCCAGCAGGATAGTGCCCGAAAAAAGACTCCAAACACCGGCGAGAATGGCCGAAAGGCCGAACCAGAACGGCGGCCGGTCCTGCAGCTTCAACCCCCACCAGGCATTGCGCATCAGAATTGCCGGTCCGGCGACCGCGCCCAGCGCCACGCCGACAAGCGAGGCAAGAAACGTCTCCGGTGCGAGTTCGAAACGGGCTGGCTTCCCCGAGATCCATTGCACGAAGCTCGACAAGATCCCTGCCGACACGAAGCCGACCGCCATGATGTAGAGCGTGACCCAAACAGATTGCATCGGCTCTCCCCCACGATGCTTGCCTTCCCGTGAGGCCACTCTAACCAAGCAAACCATGGGGTTTGTATGAAATTTTAACTATTGGTTAACCATCGTCCGCAAGGCAGACGAAGATCGCCGCGGCGCGCGCCTACCGGACCGGCATGGGCGGCGCTAAGCCATTGCGAATGAATAAAAAAGAGGGGCCAAGCGAGGCCCCTCTGGAAAATACGCGGCGCGAGCCCGCCTCAAAGCGAGACGCGCGATTCAGCGTTAGCCGGCGAGATCGAAATCCAGGATCGCCATCTGGAACTGATAGGCGAGATCGTCGTCGTCATCGTCCCGGAACAGCACCCCGATGAACTCGTCGCCGATATAGACCTCGGCGGAATCGTCCTTCTTCGGCCGCTGCCGCACCTGCAAATCCGGCAGGCGGAACAGGCGCTGCATGTACTGCTCAAGCTTGATGATCTCTTCCTTGGTCACGAACTCTCCTTTACTGCCGCCAGCTCCCAATCGGCCGCCTGTAAGATCGGCGGAGCCATTCGGGCGAAAACGGCGAAATCTACTGATTTGCGCCTTGGACGCGCGTTCTAGTCCCGATCGGCCTCGTCGATCCCTGCCACGAACTGGTCCATGGTGATGGCCGGCTCCTCGCAGCCGGCAAAGCCGACCTCGCGGGCCGGAACCCCGGCCACCGTGCGCCGGGCCGGCACATCCTTCAGCACCACGCTGCCCGAAGCAACCCGGCTGCAATCGCCGATCTTGATGTTGCCCAGAACCTTGGCGCCCGCCCCCAGCATCACGCCGGAGCCGATCTTCGGATGCCGGTCGCCGCTCTCATTGCCGGTGCCGCCCAGGGTGACGCCGTGCAGCAGCGAGCAATTATCGCCGATCACCGCCGTCTCGCCGATGACGATGCCGGTGGCATGATCGAGCATGATGCCCTTGCCGATGCGCGCTGCCGGGTGGATATCGACAGCGAAGACGCGGCTGCCCTGGCTCTGCAGATAGAGCGCGAAATCGCGGCGCCCCTGCTTCCACAGCTCATGGGCGAAGCGATAGGTCTGCAAGGCGTGGAAGCCCTTGAAATACAGCAAGGGCTCGATCACCCGCTCGCAGGCCGGATCGCGCGTTGCCCAAGCGGCCAGATCCGAGCGCACTTTCTCGCCCAGCTCCGGCGCCTGCTCCACAATCTCCAGGAAGGTCCGGTTGAGCAGCCCGGCATCGCCGCTGGTATGCTGCAGCCGCTGGGAAAGCCGGTGACACAGCGCCTCCTCCAGCCGTGCATGGCTCAGCACGGTGGCATAGACAAAACCGGCAAGCGCCGGCTCGCTAATGCGGATTTGATCGGCTTCCGACTGAATGCGCGACCAGATCGGATCGACACTCTTCAGCTGCTGCTGTTTGACAGCGGTCTTCGACATGGCAACCTCTGGGCATTTCCCGAGAAGGGCGCTTCGCGCCTCAAGCCCTCTTTGGACCTTTTGTCGGCTTAACGCCGCTGGCTTAAAAAGTCGAGTACGGCTTCCTTAAAACTCTTATCGCCAACCGCGCGCATATGATCCCGGTTCTTCAACTCAGTGAACTGGGCATTGGGGATCAAGGCTGCAAGCTCTCCGCCCGAGCCGCCGATCACATCTTGATCGCCCACCACCACCAGCACCGGCAGGGAGAGCGTGGAGAGATCTTCCCGGAGCACTTTTTCCCGCGGGCCCCGCATGCAGGCGGCGAGCGCCTTCAAGTCGCTCTTGGTGGATTCGGCAAAGCTGCGGAAACTCCGCGCCGTCGGATTGCTGACCTCGTCGATACTATCCGCCTCCAGCGCGTGCGCCAGCGGCAACGACCCGATCATGCCCCGCACCAGATTGATGCCGAGCCCGCCGATGATCAGGCTGCGCATCCGCTCCGGATAGCGTAGCGCCATAAAGACCGCGATCCGCGCGCCCATGGAATAGCCGAGCACGTCGGCCTTATCGATATTCAGATGATCGAGCAGCCGCACCGCATCGGCCGCCATATCCGGCGCGCCGTAAAGCTCCGGCTCGTAGAGCTTGGTGCTGCGTCCATGGCCGCGATTGTCGAAGGCGATCACCCGCCGCCCCGCTTTGGTGAGCGTTCTCACCCAGCCCGTATCGACCCAATTGGCGAAGATGTTGGAGGCGAAGCCATGGACCAGCAAGATCGGCTCCCCCTCGCCTTCGTCGAGATACGCCAGCTCGATGCCGTCGGAGGAGAAGTGCTGTATTCGCTCTATCATCGAAGGGACCAGACAATTATGCTGAACGCCAGCCAGTGTGACGTTGAGGAAGGAAGTTGGCTATGGCGCAAACTGTGGTGCCGCATTTCGTAAACGACAAGGGGGTCGATCGTATCAAGGTCGGCGTAAAGGAATTCCAATGCATGGGCGCCTCCCCGCCTTACGACCATCCGCACGTCTTCCTCGACATGGGCGCCGACAACCAGATCATCTGCCCATATTGCTCTACGCTCTATCTCTACGATCCGGCGCTCGGCCCGGAGGACAGCGACCCGGCGGGCTGCGTCCATGTGGTGACCGAGCCGGCGTAAAGTCCTACTGCGATGGCCATGTCCGGCGATAAGCGGGCGCTGATCGCTGGCGGCGGCATTGGCGGTCTCACCGCCGCCATCGCCTTTGCGCGCACAAATATCCCGAGCCTGATTCTGGAACGCGGCGCCTTCGCCGACGAGACCGGTGCCGGCATCCAGCTCGGCGCCAACGCGTCGCGGCGTCTGCGCGAACTCGGCGCGCTCGACTCTGTCGCGGCGGCGGCCTACCGCCCCGAGGCGGTCTGGCTGTTCGATGCGCGAAGCGGCGAAAAGCTCACCTCGGTGCCCCTCGGCAGCGCGTACGAGGCCCGCTACGGCGCGCCCTATCTCTGTCTGCACCGCGCCGACCTGCATCAGGCACTTTATCGAACCTGTATGGGGCTTTCGCCCATCAGCCTCACAACCAACGTCACCGCCGACACGGTTTCAGACGATGGCTCAGCCGTCTCGGTTAGAAGCACGGAAGGACTCAGCTTTCCGGGCTCCTTCCTGGTTGGCGCCGATGGATTGTGGTCGCGCATCCGCCAGAGCGTCGCGCCGGAGGCCGCACTGGCCTTCACCCGCCGCACCGCCGCCCGGGCACTGATCCCGACGGAGAAGCTCGGCGCACCCTTCGATGCCGGCACCGTCACCCTATGGCTTGGCAAGCACGCCCATCTCGTCACCTATCCGGTGCGCGGCGGCGAGCTGCTCAATGTCGTGCTGGGTTTCGAGGGCGGCGAGCCGAAGTCCGGCTGGAACCGCGACTGGAACACTCAACGGGACGATCTTCTGGCCCTCACCGAGGGCTGGGCCGCGGCGCCCCGCGATCTTGTTGAATGCATCGAGACCTGGCGCCGCTGGTCGCTGTTTCGTTTACGCAAGATGCCACGCTGGAGCCGGGGCAACACCGTGCTGCTGGGCGATGCCGCCCACCCGATCCTGCCCTTCCTGGCGCAAGGCGCAGCGCTCGCTATCGAGGATGCGGCGCATCTCGCCGATGCGCTCACCCAATACAGCGCCGACCGCCAAAAGGCTTTCGCCGCTTACGAGGCGACACGCCGGCCCCGGGCGTTGAAAGTGATGGCCCAGTCGGCACGGATGGGAACGATCTACCATTTCGGCGGCATGCGCCGGGCGGTCCGCAACGCGATGCTGCGGAACCGAAACCCGGAGACGGCCCTCGATCAGTTCGATTGGCTTTACGGCGCTTGAGCGCCTAGAAGCGCGGCACCCGCTCTTCTTCCTTGGCGAGCTCGGCAAGCCGTTTGCCGCCCGGCGAGAGAAAGACGATCGAGCCGGCGACCACCGAGAGCAGCGAGCCGACAAGAACGGCGAGCTTGGTGATGTCCTGGCGCTCCACGTCCGGGAAGGCCAGCAAGCCGATGAAGAGACTCATGGTGAAGCCGATGCCGCAGAAGATGGAGACGCCATAGGTCTGGCGCCATGTCGCCCCTTCCGGCCAATTCGCGAGCCCCGTCTTGGTGGCGGCCCAGACGGTCAGCATGATGCCGAGCTGCTTGCCGAGGAACAGGCCCAGGATGATACCCAGTGCCAAGGGATGGAACATCACGTCGAAGCCCACGCCTTCCAGCGAGACGCCCGCATTGGCCAGGCCGAAGATCGGCACGATCAGGAAGGCGACCCATTTCTCCAGCCCATGCTCCAGCCGGTGCAGCGGCGAGGTGGTATGGCCCTCATGCTCGCCATCGGCATCCATCTCGCCCTTGCCGAGCGCTCCGATCGGAATGGTCATGGCCAGCAGCACGCCGGCCAGCGTCGCATGGAGACCGGAAAACAGCATCGCCCCCCAGAGAATGAAGCCGAGAATGAGATAAGGGATGAGCTTCATCACCCCGAAGCGGTTGAGCGCGATCAGCGCGATCAGCGCCAAGACGTCGATGCCGAGCGCCAGGAAGGAGAAGCCGCTGGAATAGAACAGCGCGATGATCAAAATCGCACCCAGATCGTCGATGATCGCCAGCGAGGTGAGGAACACCTTCAGCGAGTTCGGCACCCGCGAGTTGAAGAAGGAGAGCACGCCGAGGGCAAAAGCGATATCGGTGGCGCTCGGAATTGCCCAGCCGCGCCAATCCTCCGGCACGTCCCAGTTCACCGCCATGAAGATGATGGCGGGAAACACCATGCCGCCGATCGCCGCCGCGCAAGGCAGCACCCGGGTCGACCAGGTGCTGAGCTGGCCGTCCACCATCTCGCGCTTGATTTCGAGGCCGACGAGCAGGAAGAACAGGGCCATCAGCCCGTCATTGATCCAGTGCAGAACGTCGAGCCCGCCCACCTTCGAATGCAGAACATGGGTGTATTCGTCCGACCAATGGCTGTTTGCGAGGAAGAACCCGACCGCCGCCGCGCCCATCAGCACCAGCCCTCCGGCGGATTCGGCTTCGACGAAATCTCGGAAGGCAGCCTTGGAGCGCAGGAGAATTGACAAGAGTCGGAATCCGGTTCTGGAACGCGTCATTGGGCGGGATTTCTCCAATTCTATAACAATCGCTGTGGCCTTCTGCCAACAAATCCAGGTGGAAGTGCGACAATGATCGCAATCTCGCAAGTGACTTAGCGCCGCTCGCAGGCGGTAGTCCTATTCACGTTTCCGAAGTGTGTTGCCCCTACCCTTCGCGCGAAACGACGTGGGGGAACGGGGAATGACGGCCAAACGGCTCTCCATCACAGTGATCTTCACAGGCCTAGTGCTTGGCTTTCTTGCCGTGCTGGCGGTCGCCATTTTGCGCGAAGCGCCGGAAAGCAATTCCTATGCCCTCCTCGCCGATGCCTTCCTGCATGGGCGATTCGACGTCTCCCGCTGCTTCGACGAGGATTGCGCGCGTTTCGGCGACAAATATTTCGTCGTCTTCCCGCCGCTTCCCGCCGTCATCGCCATGCCCTTCGTCGCCATCTTCGGCGTCGAGTTCCACTATTTCATGCTGCTGTCGATGATCGCCCTGGCCGCCACCGCCTATCTTTGGTGGCGCATCGGCCAGAAGCTGGTCGAGACTCGCGAGCTGAACAGCCTGCTGGTGCTGCTGGTGGTGTTCGCGACGCCGATCTTCTTCGTCACCTTACGCGGCGACAAGATCTGGTTCTTCGCCCAGAGCTGGGGTTTCCTGTTCGCTTCCGCCGCCATCTATGCGGCGCTGATCCAGAAGCGCGCCCTGCTCACCGGGCTTTTCATCGGGCTCGCCTTCCTTTGCCGGCAGATGTCGATTCTCTATCTGCCGTTCCTCTATGTGCTGCTGCTCGACGACGACACGCCGCTCTTCCGCATCGACGGCGCGGCGCTGAAGCGCGGCCTCTCGCTCGCCGCTTTCCCGCTGCTGTTTCTCGCCGGCTATCTGGCCTATAACGCGGCCCGTTTCGGTGCCCCGCTGGAGACCGGCTACAAATACCTGTTTCCCCGCGAGCTCGATCCCGATCCGAACGACCCCGGCTTCATCAAGAACCGTCTTCGGGAGCTCGGCAGCTTCTCCACCCAGTATCTGCCGTTCAACGTCCTCTACATGTTCGTGCAGGGTCCGCATCTGGAATTCGTCGGCAAGTACAAGACCGAGTTCGGCGCCTTCGACAATAACGGCGCCTCGCTCTTCCTGGTGACGCCCGCTTTGCTCTTCGCCTTCCTGGCCCGCTGGAACCGCGCCTTCTGGTTCGGGCTGATCACCTGCGCTGCGATCCTTGGGGTGACGCTGTTCTACCATTCCAACGGCTTTTCTCAGTATAGCGCCCAGCGCTATGCCCTCGACTGGCTGCCGATCCTGCTGGTCTTCATGTGCGCCGGCTGGCGGAAAGAGTACACCGCGCCGCTCTCGCTGCTGATCGCCTATTCCATGACCGTCACCTTGGCGATGATTGCCATCGGCGGCATGCTGGCGAGCTAAGCTGAAGCTTAGATAGAGCGCTTAGAGCACCTTTTAGAATGCCTTGCACTCAGACGCGGGAGCTAGCCCCGTTCTCTTCCGGCGGACGCACCCGGAAGGTCAGCGTCTTATGGCCGAAGAAATTGGCCACCGCCCCAACCCCGATGGCGAAGCCGTGCGCCAGCCCTTCCTTGATGAAGAGCGGATAGGGAAACGCGCTTTGCGCCTGCAACAGCAGGTAAGAGACCACCAGCACCACGCCGGCGCCGGCAAGGTTCACGGCAACAAAGATCGCCAGCTGATGGGTGACCGGCCGGTCGGAGCCGGGAAAGACGTAGCGCGGATAGAGCGTGAAGCCGACCGACATGCCGATGCAATAGGCGACGAACACCGCCGCCTCGAACGGCATGATCAGGGACAGCGGAAACCGCACCAGCCAGTTGACCAGCGCCGCGAAGCCGCCGAGCGCCAGGAAGCGGACCCCCTGATGCTGCGAGACTTTGACGGCGATGCCCTTGATGCGTTTCACGACAGCCAGCCTGCCAGAAAGGCGGCGACCATGATACCGCCAAGCGCGATGCTCATCGGATCGCGCACCGCAAAGGCCACCGGATCGTCGTGCAGCTCGCCCCGGTGGCACAGCAGCCAGACCCGCGAGATCCACATGAACAGCACGGCCGGAAACGCCCACAGGAACAGCGGCTGGCTGTAGAACTCGGCGCTGAACGCATCGTTGATGATGTAGAGCACCATGATGGTGACCGCGGTCATGCCAGTCGCCACGCCCATGGCCAGCACCAGCGGCGTATCCTCGCCGCGATAGCCGCGCCCGTTCAGGAACGCCCCGTTATTGATGCCGCTGCGCTGAATCTCCGTCTGCCGCTTGGCGAAGGAGAGCGAGGTGAACAGGAACATCGAGAACACCAGGAGCCAGGCGGACGGCTCAGCGCCGACCGCAACGACGCCGAGCCCAAGCCGCAAGGTGAACAGCGTCGCCAGGGTAAAGGCATCCACGATCGGCTGCCGCTTCAGATAGACCGAATAGGCCAGCGTGATCGCCATATAGGCGAACAGCAGCGCGAGAACGCCTGGCCCGAGGGTGACGCCGAGGGTAAAGCCGGCAAGCATCAGAACGCCTGCTGACAGGATTCCCTCGGTAAGCCGCATCTTGCCGGAGGCGAGCGGCCGCTCCTTCTTGCTCCAATGCTTGCGGTCGTCGGTCAGGTCGAACATGTCGTTGACCAGATAGGTGCCCGACGCGATCAGCGACAGCGCGGCGAAAGCGATAAAGGCTTTCAGCACCGAGCCCGGATCCGCCGCCATACCCGATAGGATCAGCGGCACGAAGATCAGCCCGTTCTTCACCCATTGATGCACCCGGAGGGCCTTCATCCAGCCCTTCAGGCTCAAACTCTCGGCCGGGAACTCCGCCTGGATCGGCTTGCCGAGCTTGGAGGCGGCGCGGGCCGTCGCCGGCGATGCACCCGCCAGCACGATGGCATCGGCCTCCTTCCACACCGGAATGTCGGACTTGGCATCGCCCGCATAGACGAAACCGTTCGGGAAGCGCTCTTTCAGCAGCTTCGCCTTGGCTTGGCCCTTCAGATTGCTGGCGCCATCGCTGGCGACGACGAAATCGAAGAAATCGAACCGCTTGGCGATGCGGTGCGCCAGCAGCTCGTCGCTCGCCGAGGCGATGCCGACGCGATAGCCCTGGTCCTTCAGCCGCCGCGCATAGGCCACCAGATCCTCGTTAACCGGCAGATGCTCGACGTCGAGCGCGGCAAGCTCGCTCAAGCGCCGCTTCAGCACCGCCTTGCCCTGGAGTAGCCAGCCGGCAAGCTTGAAAACGCGCAACGGATTGCCCGAGAGATAGCCGACGGCCGTCTCGTAGAGTAGATCGGTGCGCAGCAGCGCATGATCGAGATCGAGCGCTAGAACGCGCGCGCCGCTCGCCTTTGGCGTTGCGCCGGAAAAACTCTCCGCCCTACCCAACATAGATGTCCCGTCAGTTTAATTAGGACCGGCAACCTACTGGGAATCCTACCCGTATGGCGAGCAAATGCGCTTGTTAACCTGAACAGCGTGTAACCTTAATAGATGAAACCGCCAGGCCGCGACCGCTCACACCGCGCCGATATAGGGCAGAATGAAAGGCGTGCCTTCCGGCGGCGTCACATTGGTGCGGACCGGGCAGCCATAGACCTCCGACAGAAGCTCGTCCTCGAGCACCTCCAGCGCACCGCCCTTGGCCACCACCCTGCCCCGATGCATCAGCACGATCTCGTCGGCATAAGCCGCAGCGAGATTGAGGTCGTGCAGAATGACGAACACGGCGCGGCCACGCTCGGCCTGACGCCGCGCTTCGCCAAGCACGATGCTCTGATGCGAAAAGTCGAGGCTGGCTGTCGGCTCGTCCAGAAACAGGATCGCCGGCTCGGCGCCGGGGGTCTCCGCCGCCGCGAGCTGGCACAGGGCGCGCGCGATATGCACACGCTGCCGCTCGCCCCCGGACAGTTCCGGATAGAGCCGCTCCTCGAAGCCGCGCAAGCCCACTGAGGCGATCGCGTCGTAGGCCACGCCCATCAGATGGTCGGTGCGGAGGCCGAAGCCCGGCACCGTGGCGCCGAGCAGCACCACCTCCAGCACGGTGAAGGAGAAGGACAGCGCCGTCGATTGCGGCACCACCGCGCGCCGCCGCGCAAGCTCGTGCGGATTGACCTCGTCAAGCAGCCGGCCATCGAGACGGATATGCCCGTCGGTCGGCTGCATCTCGCCGGTAAGCAGCTTCAGCAAAGTCGATTTGCCGGCGCCATTCGGCCCGACCACGGAGATCACCCGGCCCGGCTCAAGCAGGATATCGGCATCCTCGACCAGACACTTGCCGGCAATTTCGAACGTGATGTGAGAGGCATGCAGCATGGCTTAACCGAAGCCTCCGACACCGCGCTTCAGCACCAGATGCAGAAAGACCGGCGCGCCGATCACCGCCATCACGATGCCGATGGGAAGCTCGGCCGGACGCACCACGATGCGGGCGAACACATCGGCGAAGATCAGCATCGCCGCGCCGAGCAGCGCCGAGCCCGGCAGCACCACCCGATGATCGGGCCCCGCCACCAGCCGCACCATATGCGGCACCACGATGCCGACGAAGCCGATCACACCGGCGACCGCCACGGCGGCGCCGACGGCCGCCGCCGTCGCCAGAATAGCAAGATGCTTGGTGCGTTCCACGTTCACCCCGAGATGGAAAGCCTGCGCCTCGCCCAGCAGGAAGCCGTTCAGCCCCCGCACCATGCGCGGAATCAAAAGCGCCACCACGAACGCGAAGGGCAGCACGGCGAAGACCTTCGGCCAGCTTGCGCCGCCTAGACTCCCCATCGACCACAGGGTGAGATCGCGCAGCTCGCGATCGTCGCTGCCGAAGGCGAGCAGCCCGGTCAGCGCCCCGGCCAGGGCGCCAAGCGCGATGCCCGCCAAAAGCAAGGTTCCGATGGCGAGCTGTCCGTGCCGGCCGGCAATGGCCACCAGCACGCCGGTGGAGACCGCCCCGCCGATGAAGGCGGCAACGGGCAGCGCATAGATGCCGAGCGGCGCGATGATCGGCGCCAGCATGGTATTGCCGAGCACGATGGTGGCAACCGCGGCCAGCGCTGCACCGGCGGAAACGCCGATCAGCCCGGGATCGGCCAGCGGATTGCGAAACAGCCCCTGCATCATCGCCCCGGCCACGGCGAGCGCCGCCCCGACGAACATGCCCAGCAAGGTGCGCGGCAGGCGGATATCGAGCAGCACGAGCTGCTCCCGCGCCGCCGCCGCATCGTCGGTTCCGAAGATCCAGGCCTCGATCGCTCGCGGCAGCGAGGTGAGCGTGATGCCCGTCGGTCCCAGCGAAAGCGACAGCAAAGCCGCGAATGCCAATACCAGGGCAGCGGCAGCGAGAAACCGCGGAATAAGCCGCGCCCTCGCCGGCCGCAATACCGCCGGAGCCGTCGTCTCAGCCGTCATTCGCTCTGATCCGGATTCGATTGCGCCAGATTGGGATAGAGCTTGTTCATCAGATCGCGCGCCGCCTGTCCGGCCCGCGGCCCGAAGCCGAGAAGATAAAGTCCGTCCATGGTGATCACCCGGCCGTTCTTCACCGCCGGCGTCGTATCCATGCCCTTCACCGAACGGACCCGGTCGAGCCCGGTCTCGGCACCCGCATTGCTCATGGTCACGATCGCATCGGGGGCGAGCTCCATGGCGGCCTCGTTGGCGACAGGCTTATAGCCGGTCATCTCGCCAGCAGCGTTCTCCGCGCCCGCAAGCTGCAGAATCGCGTCGGCCCCGGTGCCCTTCCCCGCCACCATGGCGCGGCCGTTCTGAACGCTGAGAATGAAGATCGCGCGCATCGGCTTGCTGACCTGCTCGCGTCCCTTGGCCAGCGCCTCGAAATCGTCCTCGACCTGCTTGGCGAGCTTCTCGCCCGCCTCTTCCTGGTCCACCACCTTGGCGACGAAACGCACCTTCTCGGCGATGGCCTCGGGCGAGGGATCGTCCACCACCTCAACATAGGGCACCGAGGAGGATTTCAGCAGCTTCACCACCTCCGGCGGGCCGGAGCCGGCCGATGCGATGATCACGCTGGGATTGGTCGACAGCACGCCCTCGGCGGAGAGCGCGCGCATATAGCCAACCTCTTGCTTCTCCTCCAGCGCCTCGGCGGGAAACTGGCTCGTGGTGTCGACGGCGATAATCTTGCCGTCCTGGTTCAGGTCGTAAAGGATCTCGGTAATGTCACCGCCGATGGAAACGATCCGGGAGGTGTCCTCGATTTTGACCTCGCGGCCTCCGGCATCGGTCACCGTCATCTCTGCACGAGCGCTCAGCGGCGCGAGCAGAACGGCGACTGCGGCCAGCACGATGCTTGCGCGCAAGGCCGCCGGCCAAGTTACGGCGCTATTCATAGCGGTCTCCCTATTTGGTGAGAATCAGTTTGTCGTTTGCGGTCAGGCGCAGCCGGTACTCTTCGCCCGCATGTTCGATGATCGCCACGCGGCCGCCTTTGAGCAGATCCGCAATAGCCCAGCGGAAAGGCTTGTTCGATTCGGAAGTCTGCGGCTCGTCCTTCCGGTCTTCGGGGGCACCCGCCCCGCCATCGGTGTTCTTGCGCGAAGCACAGTCCATAAGCCGTGACCCTCTAAAAAACGCCGGTCCTGCCCGCTATCCCGCACGGCAGCCCGACCTGTATCCAAAAAGCAACGCTCTCGGCAGAAAGCCGAATTGCCCTAACAATTCGGCGGTTTAGCGCTGCCGGTGTTTGTTGACTTTGATAGTCATGATTTATAGCCTGCGCAAGCCTAGCGACGCGCTGGGCACATTTTCGCCTGCGATGCTCGTGGCTTTTGAGCAACATCTTCAGAGCAGCAGCGGAAAGGAGAGGCGAGCCCGCTACGGATTAGAAGCCGCACAAGCCAGCCAGCCCACAAACACACAAGAAGGGATAATGGGGGTTGGCACTTATGAACGTGCATCCAAACGCGCGTGCGTCACTGTCAGCGGAAAGACCGCTGGCTTCGCACTCTCTACCAACTAATTCAGCACTAGCGAGAAAGCCCAAGGGCGCCGAAGAACTTCGCAGCTCGGTTTGGGGACCGGTTGCGCTCGTTGCCGTCGGCGCCGCATTGGCCATCGGCCTGTCCGGCCCGGTCTTCGGTCAGGAAGCCGACGATTCGGCGAGCTTGCCGGAAATCACCGTCGAAGCCGGAGCGCCGGCCCCGGCACCGCGCCAAGTCTACAGCGCTCCGGCCACACCGGCGCCAGCCCAGCCTGCTCCGGAGCCAGCTGAATCAGCTGAGACCGATGCCATTTCGGAATCGGACGTGCCTTACACCGTGCCGGCGAGCGTCAGCACTGCCGGACGGGGCGAGATCGAGACCTTCGGCTCTTACGATCTGAACAGCATCTTCCGCTCCATGCCGGGCACCTCCACGCGGGAAAGCATCAGCAATCCCGGCATCGCGGTGAATATCCGCGGTCTTGAAGGTTCCGGCCGCGTCAACATGATGATCGACGGCGTGCGCCAGAACTTCGGCATCACCGGCCACGAGGCGAGTGGCTTCGCTTATGTCGATCCTCAGCTCCTCGCCGGCATCGACGTTGAGCGCGGCGCGGTCACCACGGTCGGAGGCGGCAGCTTGGCCGGTAGCGCCAATATGCGCACCCTCGACGTGCAGGACATTCTCCGTCCGGGCCAAAATTACGGTGCGCTCGTCACCGGCAGTTGGGGCAGCAACGGTGTCGGCTGGGCCGAGATGGGCGCTGTCGCGGCTCAGTCGGGCCGCGTCTCCGTCGCAGGCGCCGTCAGCAAGCACGACGAAAACGACTACGAGAACGGCAACGGCGAGACCGTGCCGAACACAAATGAAGACCTGATCTCAGGCTTGGTGAAGGCTCATATCGACATCACGCCAGCCGCCCGCCTGTCTTTCGGGACCGTGCTTTACAACAACCACTTCACCGCCAACTCGTACGATCAGGCCATCCGGTCGAATATCTACACAACGAAATTCGTCTACAATCCGGCAGCCAATAACTGGATCGACTTCGAGGGCAATCTCAATTTCTCCGACGTGGAGATGGAGTATTACGACTATTACGATCCGCTCGGAGGCGGCAGTTATAGCGGCCGCCATCTGCAGGACAGGGGTACGGGCTTCAATGCCGCGAACACGTCCCGCTTCAATATCGGCGAGATTGCCGTGGCGACCGAGTATGGCGCCGAGTACAACCACGACGACGCCAATGCACTGAACGGCGGTGTGAACCCCGAAGGCGAGCAGACCACCTTCGGCGCCTTCTCCGAGACCACCTTCTCATACGGAATCTGGGATCTGACCGCCGGCCTCCGCTACGACTACTTCAAGACCGAAGGCGAGGGTGCGGTTGCCGTTGGCGGCCATCTCGGCATACCGTCAGGCCCCTACTCCGTCGACGATTCCGACGGTCGCCTCGATCCGAAGATCACCTTGGCCGCACAGGTGAAGCCTTGGCTGATGCCTTACGTGACCTATTCGGAATCCATGCGGGCTCCGACCGTGGCCGAAACCCTGATGGGCGGCGTCCATCCCGGGACCACATCGTTCTTCTATCCGAACCCCTATCTGGAGCCGGAGACGCAGAAGGGTTGGGAGCTCGGCTTCAACGTCATGCAGAACGACGTGTTCACCGCTGGCGACCGGTTCCGGTTCAAGGCCGACTACTACGATATGAATGTCGACAACTACATCACGGCTTGCGAGAGCGACCTCGTGATCAATTTCGGCTTCTATTCGATGAGCCCGTACTACTTCTGCAACACCCCCGGCCGCTCCAACATCAACGGCGTCGAGATCGAGGGTTTCTACGATGCAGGCGCCTACTATGCGGGCATGACCTACACCTATACCCACACCGACCTGCCCTCGCAGCTCGACGGTCTTGGTGCGCATAGTTATCTGCCGGATCACGTTGCCACCTTCGACGGCGGTGTCCGTCTGATGGATCAGCGCTGGGTGATCGGTTCCCGGCTCTACTTCGCGTCGGAAGCCTATGTCGGTGAGGTCAATGTCGCGGCGGGCGAAGATCCCTATGACGACGGCTACGGCCTGGTCGACCTCTACACCAGCTATGAGCTCCGGAACGGTCTCGATGTTGGGCTGACCATCTCGAACCTGTTGGACAAGGCCTATACCCCTGCCCTCAGCACCGGTGCCACCGGCGCGATCGCAGGGCTCGATACGGGCCGCGGACGGACCTTCCTGCTGACCGCGCGCGGTCAGTTCTAGGAGGTGCGTCAAAGGCGGCTGCCGCCCACCGGCAGCCGCCTTTCGCAAATCAGGAGAAGCCATCGGCGGGGGTCTCACCCTCGCCGATGTTTGCGTTATAACTTTGGGAAAGAACCGGCCGTTGCCACGGCCATTTATGAGCTTGAGGAGAGAGCGCTGATGTTTATCGCCATGAACCGCTTCAAGGTGAACAAGGGATCGGAGAAGGATTTCGAGAATGTCTGGCTGAGCCGCGAGACCCATCTTGAGGATCTGCCGGGCTTCATCACCTTCCACCTGCTGAAAGGGCCGGAAAAGGAGGAGTACACCCTCTACGCCTCTCACACCCTTTGGGAGTCCTATGAGGCGTTCGAGGCCTGGACCAAGTCGGAAGCCTTCCGCAAGGCTCATGCCGGCGCCGGCAACAACAAGCCGCTCTATCAGGGCCATCCGGAGTTCGAGGGCTTCACCACCATCCAGGAGGTGAAGGCCAGCCCCAAGGTCGCCGCCGAGTAGCGCAGACCTCATCTTTCAAGGCAAAGCCGAGAAACGCGAACGCCGCCGCCGGGAAACCGGCTGGCGGCGTTTTCGCATGTAAAAAAACCACGCCCGGCATCGCCGCGCATGGCCATCAGATCGTCTTCGGTTTTGAGAAGGTGGCGTCAGGACGCCGTAGGCGCCCTGACACGTCCAACTTGCGTTGACCTTACTTCAGCGGGGGAGCTGCCGGCGGCAGAACCTCGGTGGTGTAGGTCTTCTGGTGGTGGTGGAAGCAGCCGCCAAGCGTCAGGCTGGCAGCGACGACCGCCAGGGCCACCGCGAGTTTGACGGGATTTTGCATATCTGTCCCCCTTGGACTGTCTAACGAACGCAAAAGAGGTCCGTATTCCTGCAAATACGTTGCGACGACCGGTGCCCCCGGCCATCTCTAGGAACCAAACTTACGCCGTACCAATCGGTTCCCTCGACAACGCGAATCGTACCCTATCAACAATAGGTTACGAGGTCGTTGATGGCGCAGACCCTGGGCGGAAAGATGGCAGCCGGTCAATTATTGGTGAGGATAACGTTGCGGACCGTTGGATAAACCTGGCCCTCCCAGCGCCGTCCGGAAAACACCCCGTAATGGCCGACGCCCGGCTGCAGATAATGCTGCTTTTTATGGGCGCGCAGCCCGGTACATAGGGAATGCGCCACGGCCGTCTGGCCCAGCGCGCAGATATCGTCCCGCTCGCCTTCGACGGTGAGAAGCGCGGTGCGGCGTATCGCCCCAAGATCGATCGGCTCGCCCTCATAGGTCTGCTCGCCCTTCGGCAGCCGCGCCTCCTGGAACACCCATTGCACGGTCTCCAGGTAGAACTCCGCCGGCATATCCATCACCGCGAAATACTCGTCGTAGAACTGCTTGATGCGCTCGGCCTCGGCATCGTCGCCATTGACCAGATGCTCATACAAATCGCGATGGGCCTGCATATGCCGCGGCGCGTTCATCGACACGAAGGCGGTGAGCTGCATGAAGCCGGGATAAACCTTCCGCCCCGCCCCCTCGTGAGGATGCGGCACGGTGGCGATCAGATTGCGCTCGAACCACTCGATCGGGTTCTCGGTGGCCAGCTTGTTCACCTTGGTGGGGCTGATGCGGGTATCCACCGGCCCGGCCATCAAGGTCATGCTGCGCGGCGTCGCGGGATTGTTGCGCATCGACATCACCGCCACCGCGATCAGCGCCTGCACGCAAGGCTGGCACACCGCCACGATGTGGGATTTCGGCCCCAGCTCCTCCATGAAGCGGATCAGATATGTGACGAAATCGTCGAAGCCGAAACGCCCCGCCTCCATGCTGACATCCCGGGCATTGTGCCAATCGGTGATGTAGACGTCATTGTCCGGCAGCATGGTGCGCACGGTATTGCGCAGCAACGTCGCGAAATGCCCCGAGAGCGGCGCGACCACCAGCACCTTCGGCTGCGGCGCCTCGATATCCTTCTTGAAATGCAGCAGCGTCCCAAACGGCAAGGTGAGCGCCGGCTCCTCGGTCACCGCCACCTCGCGGTTGCCCACTGTCACCGATTCGATGCCGTAATTGGGGCGGGTGTGGCTCAGCTCGGCACGCGAGACCAGCTCGAACCCGGCCGCCAGCGAATCCACCCAAGGCGTCTCCATCCAGGGCGTGGGCCCTTTGGAGCGCCACATATCCAGCCACGCAAGCGATGTGCGGGCGAAGGATTTGGCAGGCTCAAAGAAATTATTATGTGCTTGGTAGGCGCGATACAGCATTCGTTCCCTGACAGACAGGTCGCCGCACCTCCCCTGATTTGGCGGCGGCAACCATTGCGCAGTCGGCAAACGCTAGTGCATCCTGCGATAGACGGCGAGCATTTTTTAACCCGGGCGTGACACAAGGCCGCCGTCACTATCGGGGCAAGTATCGAGAAGGGATAAGCGTAATGGCGCAAGCCGTCCTTACCATTAGCAGCAAGAATTACTCCTCCTGGTCTCTGCGCGGCTGGCTACTTTGCAAGATGGCAGGTCTCGAATTCGAAGAAGAGAGTCTCCCTTCCGACGATCCGTCCACCCGGGCCGAGCTTCTGTTGCTGTCGCCCTCCTTCCTGGTCCCCTGTCTGACCCATGAGCGGGTCCGCGTCTGGGATACCCTGGCGATCGCCGAATACCTGGCCGAGCGCTTTCCCGGCGCCGGTCTGTTGCCGCAAGAGACGCCGGCCCGCGCCCATTGCCGCGCGATTTCCGGCGAGATGCATTCCGGCTTCCAGAACCTCCGCTCGGCTCTGCCCATGAATATCAAGGCGCGGCTGCCCTCCTTCGCCGCCTGGACCGGCGTGAAGAGCGATGTGGAACGCGTGCTGACCATCTGGCAGGAATGCCAGCAGACCTATGGCGGACCGTTCCTGTTCGGCGAGCAGCCGACCCTGGCCGACGCCATGTACGCGCCGGTCTGCACCCGCTTCTATACCTATGATGTGAAGCTCGATCCGGTCAGCGCAAGTTACTGTGCCACCATCATGAATTGGCCTCTCATGGAGGAGTGGGTCGACGCCGCCAAGGAAGAGCCCGACGAGCTCGAGGAACTCGACGTCGAATTCTGACCGGCGGCCCGTGCGCGGCCGCTCCCTCCTCTTCGGTTTCCGATGAAACAAAACCGCCCTTAAGCGCTTAAAGTCTTCGTAGCGCTTATCCGTCAGGATACCTATATCAATCGCGAAGCCGGCCCCAACGGCTCCGATTGCATGTGTTTTTTTCTTTTGAGGAGGGTCCCATGTCGACCAAAGACGCAGCCACGCGCCGCACGGCTCCGCTGCAAACGCGCTCCAATTTCGGAGACAATGAAGTCAAAGATATTTCCGGGGCACTCAACGCCCTACTCGCGGATATGTTTGCGCTTTATCTCAAGACCAAGAATTTCCACTGGCACGTTTCCGGGCCGAGCTTTCGCTCCTATCACCTGATGTTCGACGATCATGCGAGCCAGATCCTCGCCACCACCGACGAACTCGCCGAACGCGTGCGCAAGATCGGCGGCCTGACCCTGCACTCCATCGGCCAGATCGGGAAGCTGCAGCGGGTCGATGACAACGACGCCGATTTCGTGACCCCGGAGGACATGCTCGCCGAGCTGCGCGAGGACAATCTGGCCGTCGCGGCGCGGATGCGCGAGGCCCACTCGCTTTGCGACGAGCTTGGCGAT
This sequence comes from Methyloligella sp. GL2, assembly GCF_013341275.1. Lineage (GTDB taxonomy): Bacteria > Pseudomonadota > Alphaproteobacteria > Rhizobiales > Methyloligellaceae > Methyloligella. The sequence goes on along the minus strand of NZ_CP054476.1, from coordinate 1,574,807 downwards.
GTCGCCACCGTCAGCATCCTCGAGCCTTTTATCGACGAGGCCGAGAAGCGCGTCTGGTTCCTGTACGAGGCCGGCCAGCGCCAATAAGCGCGCCCTGGCGGCGAACGCCGGACATGAGACTTTGCGGCGGTGAGCGGAAGCAACAGGGGTTTCCTATCAGGCAATTTTATTGCACCTTACGAAACCACTTTGATTTCCGCTCACAGCCATTTGGAGAGTTCTCGTGACAGCGTCCGCTGCCCCGCATTCCTGGCCGAAGATCGGCGAGTTCGACGTCGCCCATCTCGGAATCTTCGATTTCACCGGCAATTTCCGCGAGAAGCGGATCGATGCCTCCGCCTTTCAGACGGCGCTGAAGTCGGGCTGGCATTTCATCGATGCCCTGCCCTTCTGGATGCATGACGAGACCTGCTTCGAAGATCGCGGCTTCATCGACGAATCGGTGGCGATCGACGAGGCGGCGATCCGCCCCTATCCGTTCGAGCCCGGCGCCTGCCTGGCGATCGGCGAATATTCCGGCCCCAGCGCCGCGATCTCGCCCCGCGCGACCCTGACCCGCATCGTCGACAAGGCCGCTGGCATGGGCTTTCAGGCCATCGGCGGCTTCGAGTTCGAGACCATCTTTCTCGACGAGACCGGCCCCTCCTTGCGCGAGAAGGGCTGGAAGGGCGTCGCCCCTGCCTTCACCGAGAACCGCTGCTGGTCCGGCGTTGCACCCGCCGCCGACGCCGCCTACTTCGCCGAGGTGCAGGAGAAGCTGCGCGCCGCCGGTATCTCCCTCAACCATCACTGCATGGAGCTGGGGCCGGGCTGCGTGGAATACACCTTAGGTCCCGACCCGATCGTCAAGGCGGCGGACGATGCCGCCCTGTTCAAGACCTTCACCAAGGCCATGGCCCGCCAACACGGGCTGACCGCCTGCTTCGTCTCGCAGCTCGATGACAGCTTCCCCGGGCTCTGCGGCCATATCAACATGTCGCTGCGCACCGCCGACGGCGAGCCGGTATTCTACGACGAGAGCGATCCCTACAAGCTGAGCAAGACGGGCCGCGCCTTCCTCGGCGGGATCGTGGCGCTGACCCCGGAGCTGATGTGCATGTTCGCCTCCACGGTGAATGCCTATCGGCGGCTCCGCCCCGGCAACTGGGCGCCGCGCGCGGCCAATTGGGGCATCGGCAACTACACCTGCGGTGTGCGCGTCGTCACCCACAACGCCAAGGAGACGCGCTTCGAGTTCCGCCTCCCCGGCGCCGATGTCGCCCCCCATACGGCGACCGCCATGATGCTGGCGGCCGGGCTTTGGGGTATCGAGAACGACGCCGATCCGGGCGAGCCGGTGGACGGCAACGGACGCCTTGCCGAGGTCAGCCCCGACCACGCGCTTCCCATCTCGCTAGAGGAAGCCGGCCACCGCTTCGCCAAATCGGACGCCGCCAAGGCGCTGTTCGGCGAGGCCTTCGTGCAGCACTACGCCGCCCGCTGCGCCGCCGAATCGGCAGCCTTCCACGCTCATGTCTCGCCCTTCGAGCTGGCGCGCTATCTGGAAACGTCTTAGGCGGCTTTACGCGCGGCCTCACACGCCGTTAGGCACAGCCTCTCGCCGCGTCATCCTGAGGCGCCCGCAAAGCGGGCCTCGAAGGAGACGCGGTCCGAGTGCTCGGCGCTTTGCGAGAAGTCGCCCATCCCGCGTCATGGCCTGGCTTGTCCCGGCCATCCACGTCTTTCGAGACAATGCCGGCTTTTCGTGGATGCCCAGAACTCGCCCGTGCCTAGCTGACAGCCTATATCGCCGGGGTGTGATCCCCTCTTAATCGCTGTTATTGGCGATCAGGTCCGTGCGGGCGAGCTCCAGATGCTCGCGCAGGAGCGTCTTCACCGTTTCTGCATCGCGCTGGCAAAGCGCATCGAAAATGGCCCGGTGCTGACGGTTATAGGTGGCGATCCGCGCCGGATGCAGGGTCTTCTCCTTCTGCGCATTCCATTGCGCGTGCAGCCGCACCTCGTTGATCTGGCGGTAGATATAGACGATCAGCGGGTTGCGCGAGGCCTGCGCCAGGGAGAGATGAAACTCCGCATCCCATTCGGAAAACGCATCCTTGTCGTGCTCGAGTCTTTCCAGACGGTCGAGCAGCGCGCTCATGCTCTCCAGATCCTTGCGCGTGGCATGCAGCACCGCGAGCTCGCTCATGTAAGGCTCGATGGCAAAACGCATTTCCACTAGCTGCAGCGGGCTCACCGCATCTGAAATATCCTCCAGCCGGTCGAGCCCGCCGGACCAGGTGACGAAGGTACCGCTGCCGACCTTGCGCGACACCAGCCCGGCCCGCTCCAGCCGGTCCAGCGCCCGCCGCACCGTGCTGCGCGCCGCCCCGAACCGCTCCGCCAGATCCCGCTCGGGGGGAAGCTGGTCGCCCTTGGAATACTCCCCCGCCTCGATGGCATGCCTGAGCCGCGAGGTGATCGCCGCCGCATTCTGCACCGGCCGCCGCCCTGCGCCTGGCGGGACGCCGGTAGAGCCCTCAGCCGAGGCGCTGGAATTGCCCTCTGCCTCGAAAGCGGGAACCGCCGAAAGCCCCGGCCGGTAAATTGGATCGCTCATACTCGCTCGCCCCAAGCCAATTGGTCTGCAATTGGCATCCTTATACGGGCTTTTGGTTGAAAAGACAATCGCCCTAAAATAGCAGGGATTTCAGCGGTCGGCGCAAAACCGTGCAATCAGGCGCCACACAACGCGCTGACAGAAAGAAACACAAGCCATTGATATAAACTATTTTAATTGCGTTTCGGTGGCACTGAAAGAAAGCCGCCGTGCACCCGAAACCGTCCTGCCTGGCTCATAGACAGCGCAGACTGCCGCCTCATATTTGTGCAAAAGACTAAAAATCGGTCCTCAATTGGCCTTGCCAAAGGGCCTAGCTTTGGGTGAGGTTAGGCCAACCACGTAGCACGGGAGCAGATGATCGAATGAGTACCGATATTGAGAGTTTTGTTGAGGCGCCGGGCCGGGACGAGCAGGTCAAGGAGGTACGCCGCCTGATCGACGAGCTCGGCATCGAATATCTCTATCTAGAGTTCGTCTCCATTACCGGCCGTATCTGCGGCAAGGGCATCCCCGCCGATCACTGGGAAAGCATCGCCAAGAAGGGCTTCCAGCTGGTCTATGGCGCGACGGTCAATCTGTTCGTCAATCGCCACGGCGATTACATGGGCTACGGGCCGGAAGCCGCCGAGCTGGTCGGCATCCCCGAGCCGGAGACCTTCTGCCAGCTTCCCTGGGATAAGCGCGTCGCCCGCGTCTACTGCACCCTATTTCGCAACCGCGAGGAACGGGTCGATCCTGGTGCGTTCCTCACCGCCGATTGCCGCGGCAATCTCCGCCGCCTGCACGAGGCCTTCAAGGAGCGTCACGGCCTGGAGCTGCGCGCCGGCACCGAGCCGGAGATGATGTGGCTGAAGAAGGACGAGAACGGCATGCCTAATGGCGGCTTCTCCAATCCTTATTGCTATCACATCGATCAGTTCGAGAGCCTCAGGCCCGTCTATATGAAGGTCATGGAGTATTCCCGCGCCATGGGTCTCGACATGATCCAGGGCGACCACGAGGATGCGCCCGGCCAGCTGGAGCTCAACTGGACCTATGACGATGCGCTGAGGAACGCCGACCGCCTCACCACCTATCGCCAGATCTGCGCTCAGGTGGCGCGCGAGTTCAACCTCATCGCCTGCTTCATGACCAAGCCGTTCATGGGCGTCTCGGCCTCCGGCTGCCACCACAACATCTCGCTGTGGAAGGACGGCGAGGACGGCACCAAGCCGCTGGGCCAGAAGACCCGCGCAGCGATGGACGAGGTGTTTACCTACCGCTCCGGCGGCCACAACACCTTCATGCCGGAAGGCGACGACAGCCAGATGCCCGGCCAGGTCGGCCAATACGCCATCGGCGGCATCGTCAAGCATCTCGATGCCCTCACCTCGATCGGCTGCTCCACCGTCAACTCCTACCGCCGCCTGTGGGATACCGGCTTCTGGGCGCCGGTGTTCAAGGATTGGGGCTTCCAAAACCGGACCACTGGCCTGCGCATCTCCGCCCCCGGCCGCTTCGAGTTCCGCTCCGTGGACTCCATGGTCAATCCTTACCTGATGGCCGCCGGCCTGCTGCAGGCCATGGATGACGGTCTGAGCAATCAGATCCCGTGCGGCCAGCCGGAGGAGCGCAACATCTACGCCGCCATCGAAGAGGGCAAGCAGGTGGAGAAGCTGCCGATGTCTCTCGGCGACGCCCTCGTCGCGCTGTCCAAGGACGACGTCATCAAGTCGGCCATGCCCGGCGAGATGTACGGCCTCTACAGCGAGTACAAGACCGACGAGTGGGAGCGCTTCATGCACACCACGACGAATTGGGATCTCGATACCTATCTCGACTACCTGCCGTAAGGAAGGATCCCAAAGGAGAAGAATAATGGACCCTGCTGCAAGGCTCGAAGAGGCCCCGTTCATCAATCTTGCAGACCCGATGCTCTCCATCCGTTCCGCGCCCATCAAACAGGCGCGGGACGAGAGCTGGTTCGCACGCACGCCCTACGGCATCGCCGTGCTTCGCTACAACGAAGTGCGCAAGCTCTTGCTCCACAAGGGTTTGCGCCAGGGCAGCCACACCTGGCCAGGCCACAACAACGTCGAAGGCATCTTCGCCGATTGGTGGGTCCGCACCATCCTGGTGAAGGAGGGCGAAGATCACTCGCGCCTGCGCAAGCTGGTCAATCCCGCCTTCTCCCCACGCGTGATCGAGGCCATGAAGCCGGACTTCGAAGCCATAGCGACCGAGCTCGCCGACAGCTTCACCTCCAAGGGCGAATGCGACTTCATGGCGGAATTCGCCAATCCTTACGCAAGCCGCGTGCTCTGCTACGTGCTCGGCCTGCCCCAGGAGGAAGCGGCTCACGTGCTGGAGCTCTCGGCCGTCATGGGGCACGCTCTCGGCGTCGACTTCAAGAAATACGAGGACGCGATCAACCAAGCCACGGTCGAGATGTACCAATATGCCGACAAGATCGTGGCCGAGCGGCGCGCCAACCCGCAAACCGGCGACGACTTCATGTCGAACCTGGTCGCGGCGAGCGAGGACAATGACGCCCTCTCCGACGAGGAGCTGCGCGACATGGTCCTGATGCTGGTCTTCGCCGGCATCGACACCACCCGCAACCAGCTCGGCCTCGGCATCTCCATGTTCCTGGACAATCCGGAGCAATGGGAGCTGCTCGCCGACAATCCCGATCTCGCCCCGCGCGCCGTGGACGAGGTGATGCGGGTGCGCCCGACCATCACCTGGGTCACCCGCGAGGCTTGCGAGGATATCGAGTATGAGGGCGTGGTGATCCCCAAGGGCACCACCATCCATCTGATCTCCGAAGCCGCCGGCACCGATCCGACGATCTTCGATCCGATCGATTTCGATATCACCGTGGAAGGCCGCGCCCGCTCCTTCGGCTTCGGCGGCGGTATCCATCACTGTCTCGGCCACGCCATCGCCAAGAGCGACATGGCCGTGGCGCTGAGGATCCTGCCCCGCCGCATGCGCAATATCCGCGCCAACGGCCAAGGCACCTGGCTGCCCGATAGCGGCAATACCGGGCCGATCTCTCTGCCGATCCGCTTCGATCCGGAAGGCGCGCAAGCGGCGGCATAACCCTCTCCCTTGACCTGGAGACGGCCTCTGGACCGGGTGGACACACCCGCTTCAGAGGCCCTTTTTTTGTCTGCCTTCCCCGGCCGGAGCTTCCGTACCGGCCGGCCGCGCCACAGCGAGAACAACGTCGGCGCAACTTGGTGAGGCTTCCAATCCGTGGCACAGTTCACACCAATAGGCTGTGCAATACGGTGAAGAAGTTGCATCGATGGCCGCTGGCGAACGTTCCGAAACCATAAGCGGAAGCGATAACGGGCTGGTCTTTGCCTGCCTCCTGGACGGCAAAGGCGGCGCCCGGCGCATTGGCTGGACCGAGCTCAACGGGGATGCACCACCCGACGCCCCGCTTTGGATCCATTTCGACCGCGGTGCCGAAGGCGCCATAAGCTGGCTCTCCGAAGACGCGGGCCTCAGCGAGACCACCGCCAAGGCCCTGCTGGAAGAAGAGACCCGCCCGCGCGTTTTCTCTTCCGGCGACGGGCTGATCGCCATTTTGCGCGGCATCAATCTCAATACCGGCGCCGAGCCCGACGATATGCTGGCGCTGCGGGCTTGCGTCACCCGAGACCGCCTCATCACCGTGCGCTACCGGCCAATGATGACACCGCGCGACATGCTCTCCGAGCTGATCGACAAGCGCATTGGGCCGGCGACCATCCCTTCGCTGTTCGTGCGGCTGACCGAGCGCCTCACCGAGCGGATGAATTCCGAAGTGGTGCAGCTCGACGAAGCGCTCGACGAGGTCGAAGCCCAGCTCGACACCGGCGACACCTCGGAGCTGCGCGGCAAGCTCTCCAATACGCGCCAGGCCGCCGTCAGCCTCCGCCGCTATATCGGCCCGCAGCGCGAGGCCCTGGCCCGCATCCATATCGAGCAGCCCGCCTGGCTCGACCGCGAGCTTGCGATCCAGCTTCGCGAATCCGCCGACAAGCTGCAGCGCTATGTGGAGGATCTCGACGCTGCCCGCGACCGCGCCATGGTGATCCGCGACGAGCTCTCCAACCGTCTCGCCGAGGCCATGAACCAGCGCATGTATGTGCTCTCCATGATCGCCGGCATCTTCCTTCCCCTCGGCTTCATCACCGGCCTGTTAGGCGTCAATGTCGGCGGTATGCCGGGGGTGGAGAACAGCCTCGGCTTCTGGCTCACCTGCGCCGGTCTGGTGCTTCTCCTCGCGCTCGAGGTCTATCTGTTCCGGCGGCTGCGATGGATCTAAGCGGTATGCTCCCTGCAGATTTCAGATTAGCCCAAGCGGCGCCCGAGCAGCCCCCTGCCCACGCAGCCGAGCCTGCGGCGCCTCCTATGCCCGCGCCCACGCCAACTCCAGGTGCCGACACCGCCGCCCCGCCGCCGGAGGCCCATCTCCCCGAGCCGGAATCGGTCAGCAAGGCGCTCGACGAGACCGTCGATACCGCCGTGGACTGGACCGGCGATGCCCTGACCTTCGTGCAGGAGAAGGTGCTGACCCTCGACGTCGCGCTGGAGCTCTCCATCCTCTTCGCCGTCGGCGTCATTGCCTACACCTTGGCGCGGCCGGGCAAGCAGCTCCTCGCGCGGGTCTGGCCGGCGACGGAGGCATGGCGTCTTCCCACAATCAACATGCTGCGCCAGGTGGTGATCAATCTCGTCGCCCCGCTGATCGCCGTGGTGCTGCTCTGGTTCAGCGCCTCGCTTCTCTCCCAGCTCGGCCATACCAGCCTGATCCTCACCGCCGCGGCGAGCCTTCTGAACGCCTGGATCGTCATCCGCCTGTTCTCGGCCCTGGTGCCCGACCCGTTCTGGTCCAAGGCTTTCGCCACCGTCGCCTGGATCATCGCGGCGCTGAATATCCTGCAGCTTCTCGACCCCACCGTCGCCTTTCTCGACAGCATCGCGCTGCGCCTCGGCGATATGCGCCTGTCGCTCTATCTGATCCTGAAAGCGCTACTGTTCGCCGCTCTGCTGCTCTGGCTGGCAAGCCTGGTCGCCGGGGCGGTGAACTCGCGCATCAAACGGACCGGCGCCTTCACCCCCTCGGTCCGTACCTTGATCGGCCAGACCGTCCGGCTCGGCCTCCTGACCGTCGCCATCATGATCGCGGTGAATGCCGTCGGCGTGGACCTCACCGCGCTGACCGTGCTGTTCGGCGGCATCGGCGTCGGCATCGGTTTCGGCCTGCAATCGGTGTTCAGCAATCTGGTCGCCGGCATCATTCTCTTGTCGGAGAAGAGCATCAAGGTCGGCGACTTCATCGAGCTGCCCGACGGCACCCGCGGCAGCGTGCGCGAGATCACCATCCGCAGCACGCTGATCACCACCAACGACAATATCGATGTGCTGGTGCCGAACTCCGAATTCATCAGCAAGCAGATGACCAACTGGACCTTGCGCGACGCATTCCGCCGCCTGCGCATCCCGTTCGGCGTCGCCTATGGCAGCGATAAGGAGCTGGTGCGCAAGGCCGGGCTGGAAGCGGCCGAGGAGGTCTCCCACACCCTGCTCGGCGTGAAAGGCCGGGAGCCAAAGGTCTGGCTGGTCGGCTTCGGCGACAGCAGCCTGGATTTCGAGCTGGTGGTCTGGCTGCAGCCCGAAGCGGTGCTGCGCCCCGCCGCGGTCAACGCCGATTACTGCTGGGCCATCGAGTCGGCCTTGCGCAAATACGAGATCGAGATCCCCTTCCCGCAGCGCGATCTGCATATCCGCTCCGGCCAGCTTCCCATCGTGCAGGAGAGCAAGGAGCAAGGCGGCGAGGAGAAGGCCTAGCCTGCCCTATTCGGCCGGGGCCTCGGCGCCGGGCCGCGGGTCTTGACCCTGGTCTTGGGCCTTGTCTTGACCGCCCTGGCCCCGCCCGTTTCCCTGCGCCCGGCCATTGCCGCTTTGCGCCTCGAGCGGACGCGGCCCCAGACGGCTCATATCGGCGCGCAGCCGCGGCAGAGCGAGCGGATATTTCTCCTGCAGCCAGGCGATCATCTTCTCGCGCACCTCGCAGCGAAGATCGAAGGTCTTCGGCGCATCCTTGGCGCTCACCAGCATGCGCAGCTCCATGGTCTGTTCTTTGAAGTCGGTGACCTGGAGATTGACCACCTTGCCGTCCCAGATCGGCGATGAGCGCGCCACCTCCTCAAGCTTGGCCCGCACCGCGTCCACCGGCACGGTGAAATCGGTATAGAGGAACACCGTGCCGATCAGCGCCGCCTCCTCGCGGGTCCAATTCTGGAATGGCTGCTCGATGAAATAGCTGAGCGGCACCACCATGCGCCGCCAATCCCACAGCCGCACCACCACGTAAGACGAGGTGATCTCCTCCACATTGCCCCACTCGCCCTCCACCAGCAGCGCATCGTCGATACGGATCGGCTGGGTGACGGCGAGCTGCAGCCCGGCAATCAGATTGCGCAGCATCGGCTGGAAGGCAAGACCGACCACCAGAGAGGCCGCGCCCGCAGAGGCGAGCAGGCTGACGCCGTATTGCCGGACCCCGTCGAAGGTCATCAGCGCCGCGGCGACGGTCAGCAGCACGATGACGATCTTGGCGACCCGCTCCAGAATGCGGAACTGGGTGATGTATTTGCGCGCCAGAAGATTGTCTTCCGCGTCCAGGCTGAAGCGGCGCAAATAGAGCACCATCCAGATATGCAGCGCGGTGAGAACGAACCAGCCGAACAACACCACGAGGCCGGCGATGATCACCTTCCAGACCGCATCGGCCTCCTGCCAGGTGAACGGCGCCACCGAGGCGGCAAGCCCGATGAACAGCAGCACGACGGCGAGGCGCGACGGCGCCCGGGTGCGCGCCACCAGCGAGCGGCGGAACAGATCCTGGCCGCTGACCAATTGTTCGATGAAGGGAAAGCAGAACGCGTGAAGCCAGAGCCCGAATAAAATCGCCGCCGAAAGCAGACAGAGACTGGTCGCCCAATCGGGCCACCACGACATGCTCTGATCGAGCGACTGCAAATACCCGGCTATTTTATCCAAACGGCGCTCCGGCGAAGGTTTCGGCGCTAACGCCTCTACTCAAGCACAGTTCCGCACCTGCGAACAAATCTCGCAACTGCGAAATGAACCGAAATCGCCGGTTTCGCTGGAAAAACCTCGCCCGCGTTGGATGAAACCGCGGATTTACCGTCCGCCGGTCTGCTGCCGCAGCGTCTGAATCAAAGCCTCCAACTCGCGGTTTTGCGGCTCGATTTTCTGCAGCGCCTCGGCGTAGCGTAGCGTCGCTGCAAGGTCGCCGGCATTGCGCGTGAAGCTGATCAGCCCCATCAGCGTCTCCCGGTCCGCCGGGTGGCGCTTCAGATTGTCCTGCAAAATCGCGATCGCCTCGTCGCTCCTGCCGGAAGAGTTGAGCCCGACCGCGTAAACATAGGCATAGCGTGGATTTTCCGGCGCCAGCGCTGCCGCCTTCTGCAACGCGTCCAGCGCCTCGTCCTGCCGCTTGGCGCGCACCAGGGCGAGCCCCAGCGCATGATAGAGGCTCGGCTCGTCGGGTGAGCGCTCCAGCCCCTCATGCAGCGCCGCCAGGGCCTCGTCCTCGCGTCCCAGCGCGCGATAGAGATCGGCGAGATTGACCGTCGCCGGCACGAAATCCGGCCCCAGCCTGAGGGCCGCCTTGTATTCGGCCTCGGCTTTCTCCGCATCGCGCTTCGCCGCATAGAAGCGTCCAAGGCTGGTGCGCGCTTCCGGCCGGTCGGCATTGAGCTCCTGCGCGGCGACGAAATCCGCCTCCGCCGAGGCGAGCAGCGCCGCCTCCTGCTCCGACAAGCCGTCCGCCGGCATGCCGGCGAGCAAGGAGGCCGCCGCGATGCGCACGCTGCGGACCGGATCGGCAAGCAGCGGCGAAAGAATCGGCCAGATTTGCGCCAGCGGAAAGCCCTCGAACATCTCCAGCGCCGCCCGGCGGACCATCGGATCGGGATCGCTCAGCGCCTGCCGTCCTAGCGCCAACGAGTCTTGCGAGGGAAACGCGCTCAGCGACTCCAGCGCGCTGGCCCGCACGAAAGCCGGCTCGTCATCATTAGAGGCGATTTTGGTGAGCTGCGCCGCCGCATCCGCCTCCTCGTTCCAGGCGGCATGGAAGGCCGGGCCGTAATCCTGGAAGCCCTTCCGCTCCGGGCCAAACCAATCCTCGATCTTCGCCGCCGCCCAGCCGGCGCTCTCCTCGGTATGGCAATCGGTGCAGGTATTCGGCGTATCCAGCAGCTCCGAAAGGTCGGGGCGCGGCACCCGGAAGCTATGGTCGTGGCGGTCGTCGATCACCATGAAGGTGCGCGTCGGCATATGGCAGGAGACGCAGTCCGGTCCGTCCGCCGCGCCGGCCGGATGATGGGTATGGGAGTCTTCCGCATAAGCCGGCGCATGGCATTGCAGGCAGACCTCGGTCCGGGAGGCCTTCAGCTTTGCCGCGTGCGGATCGTGGCAATCGCTGCAGGTGACGCCTGCGGCGAACATCTTGCTCTCCTTGAACGAGCCGTAATTATAGACCTCGTCCAGCATCTGCCCGTCCGGCTGGTAGAGCCCTTCGGCCAGCAGCGCCACGCGATGGGTTTCCGAGAGCGGCTGCCCCGGTACCCAATCCTCGGAGATTTGCGACCTGCGCCCGTGGCATCGCCCGCACGCCTCCACCTCTTTGCGCAAGGCGAAGGGATCAAGGCTCCGCACCGGCTGCCCGGTCTTGGCATCGCGATGCCAGCTCACCCCTTGGCGCTCGTTATAGAGAGCGACCAGGCCTTTGCGCGGCGCCCCGGCACGCTCCGCCTCCGGCTCCTCCGCCCAGGCGACATGATCGGAGCCCTTGCCGTGGCAAGCCTCGCAGCCGACGCTGATCTCGCGCCAGGTGGTGTGAAAGCTGTCGGTCTTGGCGTCGTAATTCTTGCGCAGGCCGGTGGAATGGCACTCCGCGCACATGAAGTTCCAGTTCTGATTGCGCTTGGTCCAATGCAGCACATCGTCATGGACGATCTTCTCGTCGGGATAGAGCGAGAACCAGCGCTGTCCGCCTTCCGATTCCGGCCGGCTGTCCCAGGCGATGGTAAGCGATTGCACCCGCCCGTCGGGAAATTCGATGAGATATTGCTGCAGCGGTTCCAGCCCGAAAGTGTATTTCACCTCGAAGCTTTGCAGCGTGCCGTCCGGCCCGTCGGTCTCGACGAAGAACTTGCCGTCCTTGCGGTAGAAGCGGGACTTGATGCCGTAATAGTCGAAGGTCGCATCGTCGAAATCGCCCAGCACCGTCTCTTCGGTAGCGTGCGCCATGGCGTGGGCGTGCTGCGAGCCGTGCCACGCCTCCCCCTCTTGCGCATGGCAGCCAATGCAGGTCTCGCTTCCGACGAATTGCGGCGCATCAGACGGATGCGGCTTGGCGGAAGACGGCGTGGCGCCGATATCGAGCACCAGTCCGGCGCCCAGCACCATCGCCGCGCCGAGCGCCACCGTCAGCCAGCAGGCGGCCCGCGCCGACAGGCGCGCGTGGAAACTCTGCGCCGCCGCCAGCGCAGCCTTGCGCCAGCCATGTCGAAACCAGGTGATGCGAAACATCCCTTATATAATAGCGGAATTGACTGCGGTGGGGTTACCAGCGGAACGCCAGCTCGGCCACCGGGCCGTGCAGCACGAGATCGAGGCCAGTCGTGCCTGTCCCCGTCGTCTTGTCGTAAAGCAAGCCAAGCGCCCGGTATCCGATGATCGCCGTGGTGTCGAAGCCCAGCAGCGTCGTTTCTTTCTGATAGCTGACGAAAACCTGCCAGCTGAAATCGTCATTGGCGTTGAAACCGCCCAGATCGCCCATCAGCGTCAGCGACTGGCCGTTGCCGAAATCGTGGTCGAACTGGCCGGAGATCACCGGATCGGCCCAATAGGTGTCGCTGCTGCGCACCACAGCGATATCGCCGTTGAAGTCGCGATTGGCGAGTTCCACCCGCTCCTCCAGCAGCGCGGTGCGGAAATCCTCCACCGCCTCGATGGCGGCGATCGCCTGGCCGCGCCGCGTCACCTTGTTCAGCCGGTTCTCCAGGCGGGCGGCCCGGCGCTTCAGAATACGGGCAGACTGCGCATTAATGACCCGCTGATCGAGCACCGCCTGGCGCAGCGCGTTCAGCTGCGCCAGCGCCGCGACCCGCTCCGACCGGTTCTGAATGCGGCCGATGCGGTTTTCCATCTGGTCGACCCGCTGGGTCAGGTTGCGCGTCGCGGTGACGTCGACGCCCAGATGCATATTGAATTTCTCATTGACGAAACGGGCGCCGCCGCCGAGCGAAAAGCTGGTATCGCCATAACCGGTCGTCACGTCGAACATCTGATAACGCGCGCCGACATCGTAGACGCTGAAGCGCAGATCCAGCCCGCCCCGGCCTTGCGCTTTCACGGTCAGGTTGCCGATCGGATTGCTCTGCTTCAGGACGTCGCCGTCATAGCCGAGATCGACATAGAAGGCGTCGCCATAGAGGCTGAGCTTGTCCCGCTTTGCCAGCGCCTGGAACGACGCCGTCATCTTCATCGCATCGAGAAAGTCGCCCGGCGTCGCATAGACATCGGCCTTGACGCCGCGCGCCGTGACATTGCCCTCGCCCCAGGGCAGCCAGGCATAGCTGCCCGCCTGGATTTCCCAGCCATCGAGGCTCGTGATGGAAGCGTCTTCGGCAGCCGCAGGCGTAGCAGCCACCCCGGCAAGCGCATAGGAGGATGTTGCCGCGGCCAGAGCCCAACACGCCAAACGCCAAACGCCCCACATGGTCATCCAATCCCCAAAGCCGTCTGCCGGCCCTGCCCCAATCGTCCTGCCTCGATCTCGCTTCTCGAAATTGTGCCCCTATTCCGGGCCTCTAGGCAGGTGTTCTTATTGTCGGCACCATAAATCCGGTCGGCGGCGAGAACCTACCATTTGACGCCATCGAGCGTGTTATTCAGTCCGCTGTGTCAGGAGAGCCACAGGCCGTCTGGCGGCCTGTGGCTCTTCCTTTGCCATGCCGGCTAGTCTTCGCCGAGCTCTTTCTTTTTCCACGCCTCGAGACCCATCTTCAGGTCTTCCTTGACCTCCGGGATCATGTCGTAGATCGGCGGATTGTTGGACAGGAAGCTGGTGGAGAATTTCGGCGGGTATTTCATCAGCTCCAGCATGTAATCGCCGAGCGCATAGCCCACCGGCACGGTCAGCGGCAGATGCCGCACGCCGATGCTCACATCCTCTTTCGGGTTGGTGTAGAGGTTGACCATCACCGCGCCGCCGGTATCGGTGACCACCGGACCGGAGAAGCCGCCGGTGTAGCCGCGCTTGAAGAAGCCGTCCTCCAGCTCGGCGGTGATCGTGACCTTGAACTCGTCCACCCGCACGGCCGAAAGATACTGGTTCAGCGTATAGATGCGGGCCTTGCGCGCCGACTGGCCGTCCTTGGCCAGCAGGAACGAGGCCTGATCCACGCCGTCGACATAGCGCTTGCTGGGCACGTATTTCGCCAGCTCCTTGCCCGGTGCGCCGGCAATCGAGATGAACGTGTTGAAGATATCCGCCTGATCGAACAGACCCTCCGATCGGCGCGGCGCGATCATGTCCTTCCAGTAGACGAACATCGGCGCACGCACGCCGCCCTCCCAGCTGGAGCCCTTACAGCCGCGGAACGGCGTCTGGCCATGGGGCGGGATCTCGCATTCCGGACCGTTGTCGGAGGTGAGCAGGATGATGGTGTCGTCGAGCTGACCGGTCGCCTTCAGCTTGGCGACGAGACGGCTCAGCACATCGTCCATATGCACCATGCAGTCGCTATAGACGGTGCGCGCGCGGCTGGCGCCGGCCCATTTCTTGTTCGGATAGTTGTCGAAATGGCAGCCCCGTGTCGCGTGATACAGGAAGAACGGCTTGTCGCTGTCCTTCTGCTTTTCAAGAAAATCGAGACTGACCTTGGTCCAGACCTCGTCGAGCTCCTTGATGTAGTCCAGATCGATGAGCTTCAGATTCTTGCACTTGTCCTTGTCCGACGGGGTGCACTCCACATCGTAATGGTCGAAGTCCTTCTTCTGCATCATCTTGAAGCGGGAGGGGCTGAGCGCAATCTCCGGATTGAAGTAGACGTCGCGCCATTCGGTGTACATGTCCGACACGCCAAGGAAGCCGCGATAATTGTCGTAGCCGACATTCTGCGGCAGCGAGCCCTTGTTCTCGCCCATATGCCACTTGCCAACGCCCTGGGTCACATAACCGAACTTCTTCAGAATCTCCGGCAGAGTGACCGCCCCGTCCAGACCGCCCGGCTCGCCATACATCGGCGGGCGCAGCAGGCCGTGATGCAAGGGGATCTGGCCGGTATGGATGGTGGCGCGGCTCGGCGTGCAGGACGGCGTCGAATAGGCCGAGGTCAGCACCAGCCCTTGCGAGGCCAGCTCGTTCATGGTCGGGGTCGGATGCCCGACGGCGATGCCACCACCATTGAAGCCCGGATCCATCCAGCCGACATCGTCCAAGAGGAAGACCAGGAAGTTCGGCTTCTTGCCGCCGTTCTTTTTCACGAACTCGGCGAGCTTATCGGCCGCTTCCTTGTCCTGCTCCGGATGGGGGATGACACCGTACATATTCGGCGCCGGCTTCACCGTGTTCAGGTGAACATATTGATCGGGGTGATCGTAGCCGGGCGCATCGGTCGGTCCCGTGGTAGCGCCGCGGAGATTGGTGCCTTCCTCGATCGGCTTCGTTTTCGCATCGGACGTATCGTCCGCCGATTGTGCGAAGGCCGGCGTGCTGCTCACCACCGCGAGCACAAACGCAGCCAGAATGGCCGAATGAAATCTCACAATGAGCCTCCTCTCCTAAAAGTTCGCGTCACTATTGGAGGAGAGCGACACAGGAATACGACAAGTGCGGCGAGCCGTTCGGGCCGAATCCTCCCCTGCGCCGGCATTATGTCAGGGCAGCGAGACGGTTCAACCGAAGCCTCCGTCCCCCGCACCGGTTGGGTTACGCAAATGCAAAACGGCCGCCCTCAATTGCAGAGGACGGCCGTCAACACGCCTTGCTCGGAAGGCGTACCTACTGGCACTTGGTCATGCCTTCCATCGCCATATGGGCAGCCTTCTTGGTCCGGTAGTTGCCCATCATGGCGAACTTGTCGGTGTCGCTCGGCACCGTATCGACCATCGAGCAGGTCTGCTTCTCCTTGTCGAAGACGATGTAGAACGGGCCCATTGCCATGGCCGGTGCCGCAAAGCCGACGATCAGCGCCGCGGCCAGAAGATATTTCGTCATTGCTCTCATCCTTCTTGAGCTGGGGGACGGCGGCGACCCTAGCAAGCTGGGAGAAGAGCGGGGGTCACAGTGCGGTCGAGCGCGATCACACTGCGGTGGGGATTGCCTATAGGGCCGATCACGAAGCTGTGTGCGTTTGTTGACTCGGCGCTTGAACAGCGAAGATCGCGACTGCCGACCGGCGCCCCCCGGCCAAGCCTCATGCTCAGACGGCGCTGGCTGCCGCCTGCTGCGATGCAGGCTCGCCGAGCAGTTCGGCCGCGTCTTCAGCCGCCAGCGGCTTGCTGTAGAGAAAGCCCTGCCCGTAATCGCAGCCTTCATAGAGCAGCATGTCACGCTGTTCCCGGCTTTCGATGCCCTCCGCGGCAATCTCGACGCCCAGCCCGTGACCGAGGCCCATGAGAGCGCGCATGATCCTGGTGCTGTCTTGGCCCGACCCCATCGCGGCAACGAAGCTGCGATCGATCTTGATGCGATCGAACTTCAGACTGCGCAAATGATACAGGCTGGAATAGCCGGTTCCGAAATTGTCCAACGCAATGCGCACCCCGGCAGCGCGTAACGCTGCGACGGTTTCTTCGACCAGGGGCATGTCCTGCGCCAGAGTGTTTTCGGTGATCTCGATTTCCAGCCGCTGCGGCGGCAAACCTGTCTCGCTGAGGATTGCCGGCACGTCCAGGCTGAAGCTCTTGCTCCGCAGCTGGATCGGAGACACGTTGACATTCAGCATCGTCTCTGCCGGCCAGCCACAAGCGTCCCGGCAGGCCTGGCGAAGCAAATGCTCGCCGAGACTCACGCTGAGACCGCAAGATTCCGCCACTGGGATGAAACGCTCCGGCGGCACGTCGCCCATCTTCGGATGGTGCCAGCGCGGCAGCATCTCGAAACCGGTAATGCGATTGCTCTTCAGATCGGCGAGCGGCTGATAGAAGGGCTGGATCGCACCGCTGGCGATCGCTGCGCGCAGCTCGGCCTCGAGGTAGGACCGCTCGCGAATTTGCGCATCCATCTCCTTCGAGAAGAAATGGTGGCTGGAGACTTCATCGGTCTTGGCTCGGTAGAGCGCCACATCGGCACGGCGGATCAACTCCTCCGCGTTGGCTCCATCTCGCGGAAACAAAGCGATCCCGATGGCAACGCCAACGACATGTTCCACGTCCCCCACAACCACCGGCGCGTTCAGCGCGTCGCGAACCCGGAGCGCAATCCCGCTGGCCGCTTCAGGGCCGAGCAGATGCGTGGCGATGATGCCAAACTCGTCGCCGCCCAGCCGGGCGACATCGGCACCGCTTTCGCGCAACGCATCCATCAGCCGTGTCCCGACCTCGCACAGCACCTCATCGCCGACCGGATGGCCAAACGCGTCGTTGATGAATTTGAAGCGATTGAGATCGAGCAGGAAAATAGCATGGCAGCGATCCGCACCGGGTGGCTCGGCGAGCGCCCTGGCCACGGTCTGGTCGAATTTTCGGCGGTTCGGCAAACCGGTCAGCGGGTCTTGCGAGGCAAGCTCGCGGGCCCGCCTCTCCGCCGCACGGCGCCGTTTCACTTCGCGCGCCTGGGCCCGCATGCGGCGGACCATCACGTAGAGATAGCTGCCGAGAATGAAGCAAATGACAAAAAGCTCGCCGAGCTCGAGCTCGGTGACCTCCGAGCGCCGCATCCCTTCCGCCGTCAGCAGTTCGTATTCCGCGCCCAAGAAGGTGAGAACGTAGGCAGCGAGGAGAAAGACGCCGACATCCCAAATCGTGAAGCGATTGCGTATGATAAAGTCTCTCGTTTTCTGAATTCTTTTCATTGGTGGCGCGCAACTCCTCCCGTCGGGGGCATATAGCGCCACTTTGGAATCATAGAATTAACGGGGGTGCCCAAGATCATGCGCACGATCCTCTGCTTCGGCGATTCCCTGACCTGGGGCTACAACCCGGTGGATGCATCGCGCTATCCGCCGGAGCAGCGCTGGCCCCGCATCCTGGAAGCCGAGCTCGGCGGCGCGGCGCGCATCGTCGAGGAAGGGTTGAACAGCCGAACCGCGGCCACCGACGATCCGGTGCGCCCCAGCAGAAACGGTCTCGCCGCCCTGCCTATGCTGCTGGAATCTCACGCCCCGCTCGATCTCGTCATCCTCATGCTCGGCAGCAATGACTGCATGCCGCGCTACCGGCTGAGTGCCGGCGATATCGCCCAAGGCATGGTCGGGCTGATCCGCGCCGTGCAGCAAAGCCAAGCGGGTCCGGGCAGCACGGCGCCGGGAACTCTGCTGATCGCGCCGCCGCCGATGGGCAGCTTGAGCCCCTTCCTATCGCTTGCCTATCAAGGCGGCGAAGCGGTCTCGGCGAGACTGGCCGAGGCCTATGCGGTTGTGGCGGCCACGTTCGGCTGCGCCTTCCTCGATGCGGGCAAGGCGGTGAGCGTGAGCCCAGCCGACGGCGTGCATCTCGATCCCGACGGCCATCGCGCCTTGGCGCTGGCGGTCAAAGACGCGGTTGCACCGCTGCTCTAACCGACGATGTGATAGCCGCCGTCGATATAATGCACGCTGCCGGTGACGTTGGCGGCTTCTCCGCTCGCAAGAAACGCGGCATAGGCCCCGACCTCTTCATTGGTCACCAGCTGATGCGTCGGGGCGCGCTCCGCCGCCTGATCCAGCAGCTCGTCGAAATGCGCGATGCCGGACGCCGCACGGGTGCTGAGCGGCCCGGGCGAGAGCGCATTGACGCTGATCCCCTTCGGCCCCAGCTCCGCCGCCATATAGCGGGTCGCCGATTCCAGCGCCGCCTTCACCGGGCCCATGATGTTGTAATTCTCGATCACCTTGTCGGCGCCGAGATAGGAGACTGTCATGCAGCTGCTCCCCGGCGCCATCAGCGGTTCGGCGCGGCGCACCATGCGGATGAAGGAATAGACCGAGATATCCATCGCGGTGACGAAGCCATCGCGCGAGCAATCCACCACCCGCGCATGCAGATCGTCCTTCGGGCAAAACGCGATGGAGTGAAGGCAGATATCGATACCGCCCCAGCGCTCCTTGATCTGGTCGAACAGCGCGCCGTATTGCCCATCCTCCCGCACATCGAGCGGCAGAAAAATCTCCGCCCCCAGCGCCTCGGCGACCGGACGCACATATGGCTCCGCCTTCTCGTTCTGATAGGTGATGGCAAGCTCGGCGCCTTGTTCCCGGAACGCCTTGGCACAGCCAAACGCGACCGAGTGCTCGTTGGCGATACCGATGACGAGAGCTTTCTTTCCTTTCAGGGAAAACATGGGCACCTCTTCTGTGATCTTTGGGGCACGCTAGAGCTCAACTATGACAGTTGGATTTGCGCTCCGTATGCGCGGCGAAATCGCGCGGAAAGCCGGTGCAGCAAAGAGCGATCCGGCGGGGACCGTTCGCCTTCGTCATTTGCCTTTGCACAGGCCTGGGTTAGCATCCGGCTAAAATCAATACCGATTCCACCGGGGAGAGCTGTCGATGGGAGGAGCGTCCATCCTGGCAAGACGCGGAGGTCGAAGAGCCGTGCGCCTTGCAACGCCGCTTCTGATCGTTTCGCTGCTCACAGCCTGCTCCGACGGCGCCGAGACGGGCGCCAAGCAAGACGCACCGCTGCCCAGCGTCGTGGTCGAAGCGGTGACCTCGCAAGATATCGCCGGCCAGGTCGACTTCGTCGGCCGCACCGAAGCCTCCCAGCGCGTCGATATCCGGGCGCGAGTCAGCGGCACGCTGCTCGAGCGGCCGTTCAAGGAGGGCGACGCGGTCGAGGAAGGCGCGCTTCTGTTCAAGATCGACCCGGCGGAGTTCCAGGCCAACGTGACGACGGCCGAGGCGCAGCTCGCCAAGGCGGAAGCCAGCTTTGATGAGAACGAGCGCAACCGGAAGCGCTATGAGGTGCTGCTGGAGCGCGAGACCGCCAGCCAAGCGCAATACGACATCGCCAAATCCCAGGCGGATCAGTCTCAGGCCGATGTCGAGGCGGCAAAGGCGGAGCTGGAACGCGCCAAGCTGGATCTCGGCTACACCACCATCACCTCGCCCATCGCCGGCCGCAGCGGCATCGCCAATGTCGATGTCGGCAATCTCATCGGCCCCGATAGCGGCGTGCTGGTCACCGTGCTGGCCCTCGATCCCATCGACGTCATCTTCTCCGTCGGCGAGCGCGATTATCTGAACTATACAGAGGCGGCCAAGACCGACCGGGACACATCCTTCACCCCGCAGATCCGTCTCGCCAACAACGCGCTCTACGGACAGACCGGCAAGGTCGACGTCATCGACAACAAGGTCGACCCCGCAACCGGCACCATTACCGTGCGCCTAGAATTTCCCAATCCGGACCGCCTGCTCGTGCCGGGACAATATGTCAGCGTGCTGCTGACCGGCGCCACGCCGGAGAAGCGGATCGTCATCCCGCAAGCGGCGGTGCAGGAGAACCAAGCCGGCCCCTTCGTACTCATCGTCGACGGCGAAGGCCGCGTCCAATCCCGCCCGGTCAAGACCGGCGACCGGGTCGGCGACAGTGTCGTGGTGCGCGAAGGTCTGACCGAGGGCGAGACCCTGGTGGTGGAAGGCATCCAGAAGGTGCGCCCCGGCGCTGAGGTGACCACCGATTTCCGCAAGCCGGCCGACGAGCCTGAGGTGATCGATCCGGAAGCGAGCCCCGAGGCGCCCGCCGGCACCCCGGACCCGACGCCGGACAATGAGAGCGAGACCGGGCCATAAGCCATGCTGAGCGCGTTCTTTATCACCCGCCCGAAATTCGCGTTCGTCATCGCCATCGTCACCATCATTGCCGGGCTGCTGGCATTGAGCGCGCTTCCGGTCGCCGAATATCCGGAGCTCACCCCGCCGCAGGTTCAGGTCTCGGCGAAATATCCCGGCGCCGATGCGAACGTCGTCGCCGAGACCGTGGCTGCGGTGATCGAAGGCGAGGTCAACGGCGTCGAAGGCATGACCTACATGTCGTCGAAAAGCGCCAATGACGGCAGCTACAGCCTCACCATCACCTTCTCCATCGAGACCGACGGCGACACCGCGCAAGTCAATGTGCAGAACCGCGTCGCCCAGGCGCTGCCCAAGCTGCCCGAAGAGGTGAAGCGCCAGGGCGTCAACACCGAGAAGAAATCCACCAGCATCCTCATGGTGGCCTCCGTGTTCTCGCCCGAGGGGACGTATGACGACATCTTCCTCTCCAACTATGCCGGCATCAATTTGCGCGATTCCCTGGCCCGGCTGGATGGCGTCGCCTCGGTCGAAATCCTGGGCGCACGCGATTACAGCATGCGCATCTGGCTCGAGCCGGACCGGCTGACCGCGCTCGGCCTGACCGCCAGCGACGTCATCGGCGCCATCCGCGACCAGAACATCCAGGCCTCTCCCGGCGCCATCGGCCAGGAGCCGGCGCCCGCCGGCCAGCAATTCCAATACACCCTCACCGCGCAAGGCCGCCTGACCGACGTCTCGCAATTTCAGGACATCATTCTGATCGCCAATCAGGACGGCTCGGTGGTGCGGCTGAAGGACGTGGCGCAAGTCGAGCTCGGCGCGGAGAATTACGGCTGGTTCGGCCAGCTCAACGGCAAGCCCGCCTCGCTGCTCGCCGTCTATCAGCTTCCCGACGCCAATGCCCTGGACGTCGCCACCGAGGTGCGCGCCGAGATGGAGCGGCTCGCGCAGCGCTTTCCCGACGACCTCGCCTATCAGGTCACCTACGACACCACTCTCTATGTGAAGACCTCGATCCGCGAGGTGGTGGTCACCCTGGTGCAGGCGCTGGCCCTGGTGGTGCTCGTGGTCTTCATCTTCCTGCAGGATTGGCGCTCCACGCTGATCCCCGCCATCGCCATTCCGGTCTCGCTGATCGGCACCTTCGCCGCCCTGCTGGCGATGGGCTTCACCATCAACACCATCAGCCTGTTCGGCCTGATCCTCGCCATCGGCGTCGTGGTCGACGATGCCATCGTCGTGGTGGAGAACGTGCAGCGCCATATGGCCGAAGGGCTGGATCCGCCGGACGCCACCCGCATCGCCATGCAGGAGGTGACCGCGCCGGTGGTCGCCACCACGCTGGTGCTGCTGGCGGTGTTCGTGCCGGTCGCCTTCACGCCGGGGCTCACCGGGCGGCTGTTCGAGCAATTCGCCGCCACCATCGCCATCGCCGTCTCGCTCTCCTCCATCAACGCGCTCACCTTGAGCCCGGCACTTTGCGCCACCATCTTGCGCCCGCCGAAGGAACATAAGAGCGGGCCCTTCGCCTGGTTCGAGCGCGGGCTGAACAGCACCCGCGGCGGCTATAACCGCGTGGTCCGCGCCCTGATCCGCCGCACCGTCATCGGCCTGGCGCTGGTCGCCGCCGTGTTCGGCGCGGCGGCCTGGTTCGGCCAGACCCTGCCCACCGGCTTCATCCCGCCGGAGGATCGCGGCGCCTTCTTCGTCGATGTGCGCCTGCCCGACGGCGCGGCCCTGCCCCGCACCGCGAGCGTTCTCTCCGAGGTCGAGACGATCCTGGCCAACACCGACGGCGTCGCCAATGTCATCGCGGTCGGCGGCTATAGCGTGCTGCAAGGGACCGTGGTGCCCAACGGCGCCTTCCTGATCGCCGTGCTGGATCCCTGGGACGAGCGCGACACACCGGAGCTCGGCCTGAAAGCCATCATGCAGAAAGTGGCGCCGGAATTCGCCGCCATCTCGCGGGCGGTGATCATCCCCTTCGTGCCGCCGCCGATCCCCGGCCTCGGCAGCACCGGCGGCTTCGAATTCGTGCTGCAGGATACCGAGAACCGCTCGCCGCAGTCTCTCTCCGCGGTGCTCAACGGCTTCATCTTCGCCGCCAATGGCCGGCCCGAGCTCTCCGGCGTATTCAGCACCTATGGCGCCAACTCGCCCCAGCTCTTCATCGATATCAACCGCCAGCTCGCCAAGACCAAGGGCGTGAGCATCGAAGATATCTTCACCGTTCTGAATGCCAATATCGGCGCCTATTACGTCAACGACTTCAACAAGTTCGGCCGCGTCTACCGGGTCTATGTGCAGGCCGAGGCGGACCGGCGCTCCTCGCCCGAGGATATCGGCAAGCTTTATGTCCGCTCCAACAGCGGGGAGATGGTGCCCTTGCGCACCCTGATCACCGTGGAGTCGGTGCTGGGACCCGAGACGATCGAGCGCTACAACATGTTCCGCTCCGCCACCATCAATGGCGACGCTGCCCCCGGCTTCAGCTCCGGCCAGGCCATCGCCGCCATGGCAGAGACCGCAAGCTCCGATCTCCCCGACGGCTATAGCTATGAGTGGACCGGCATGTCCTACGAGGAGATCAAATCGGGCGAGGCCGGCGCGGCGGTGTTCCTGCTCTCCATCCTGTTCGCCTATCTCTTCCTGGTGGCGCAGTATGAAAGCTGGAGTATCCCCTTATCGGTCATGCTGTCGGTGGTGTTCGCCCTGCTCGGCGCGCTCGCCACGCTGAAATTCGCCGGCGTCGCGCTGAACACCTATGCGCAAGTCGGCCTCGTCCTGCTCATCGGCCTTGCCGCCAAGAACGCCATCCTCATCGTCGAATTCGCCAAGGAGCGGCGCGAGGCCGGCGAGACCATTGTCGATGCGGCCGAGCATGCCGCCTCCTTGCGCTTCCGCGCCGTGCTGATGACGGCGCTCTCCTTTGTGCTCGGCGTGCTGCCTCTGGTGCTGGCCACCGGCGCGGGCGCCGCGGCACGCGTTTCCGTCGGTCTCACCGTGTTCGGCGGCATGCTGCTGGCGACCATCCTCGGCGTCGTCTTCGTGCCGTTCCTCTATGTGCAGTTCCAGCGCTTGCGCGAGGCCTCCAAGGGCGCCAAAGCCGGCGAGGCGGACGAGGCCGCCGCGCCGCCCAAGACACAGCAAAGCTGAGGCGCCCGGCTTGGCATTTGAGATCGGAGGAAATGTGCTCACACAGATCATCCTGGGCTCGGCCATGATCGTGATCACCACCTTCATCCAGGGGCTGTTCGCCGTCACCGGCATCGAGCGCCTGCGCGAGCATCTGAAGCGCCACCCGACCAGCTCCCTCCCCCACGGGACGCTGAAGATCGCCGCTCTGGTGCTGTGGCTGTTCCTCGGCACCATCACCGAAGTCTGGAGCTGGGCCGTGCTCTATCTCGCGCTCGGCACTTTCGACACGCTGGAGCACGCGGTCTATTTCTCCACCGTCACCTTCACCACGCTCGGCTTCGGCGACATCACCCTGGACGAGGAATGGCGCCTGCTCTCCTCCTTCGAGGCAGCCAACGGCCTATTGCTGTTCGGCTGGTCCACGGCACTGGTCTTCGTCGGCGTCAAATGGGTCTACCGCGCCGATGTTTGATGGGCCTCAAGAAGCGCAGAGCGGAAAATTTGCCGCCAACAGGCCGCGACCGCGGCCCGGGCCATAGCCCGCCCCCGCGGAGCGGCGAGCGAAGCGCCGCCAAAGAGGGGGCAAACGAGCGTTCGCTATGTGCGCCGGACGTAACAACCGTTCGCCTCGCACTGATTTTCCGGTTTCAGCTAGAAGAAGATATCGTCAGTTGCATGAAACGTTTGCTGGTCTCGCTGCGTTCGCGCAGGAATTCCATTTAACAAAGAGGCCGCCAAAAGGCGGTGACCTGAGGTAAATGAGATGACACGCGACATATGAACGGACAACCCGAACTTCCTCAACAACGTCGCGCGGCCTCGCGTTCACGGCAGTTGAATAGCGAGAGAGTCGCGTTTCAGCATCTTCGGAATTGCTTCCCAGGATTCGAACATTCCTATTTTGCGCAGCTCTGTTGGTCCGCGAACTCTCAAACCACGCGTCATAACCGGTACATGGCGACCCAAGCGCGGTATGAACGTGTTTGTATCGACAATTAGCCTAGATGGCCGGTCGCACGATGGAAGCGGAATCTGAAATTCATTCTTCGGGCTTCCGAAGCCGACAGACTCCTGGTAACTGTTCAGAAACAGAAGCTTTCTTGTTCTATCCTGCATCTCCACAACGAAATACACGTACACATCCTTGTTAGGATTCACCTCTAACAAAAGAAATTGCCAAGGCGCTGCCAGAGAATCTTCCGACGCAGGGAAGCGAAATCCATCGTCGAACCCCGCTCCAAAAGTAACCCCAAAGGTGCCCTGTCGTATCCTTGCAGTGTCGGAATATGGACCGGCATAACGCTGCCAGCCCTGTTCCAAAGGCAGCACCCTGTCGCGTATCTGGATTGTAAATTCTGTCCGAGCCGCCCGCAGAGAGATCTTATCCTCGATAAGTCTACTTAGCTCTTCCGCTGCTAGGCGGCGACTTGGGTTTAGTGGAGTAGTTTGATGGGCCTCAAACGGCCCGTGAAGATGTAGGTCATGCTGGAGCGACGAACATATCAAGGGAGTCCGATGGCTTCTCGTTATGTAGCCTAACTCAAAATTCGGCCATGCTTTCCCGAGTGAATTCTCCGAAATCAAAAAAATGGCCAGATCGCACTGCTCCATCTCAAGCAAAAGGGTCGAACGCCATTCTTGACCTGGAGAAAGCTTCTTCGGATCCATGGACCTAAAGAAATCTACACATGGAAGCATAGATTCCATATGAGCAATGATTGCCTCAACAGCATCACTGTCTTCGCTTGCATAACTCACAAATATTTTTGGCATCGAAAAATATATATTATTTAAGTTTCTGACTTTGTTTTCTTTCCGGCCTCCATAGAAAGAGACCAATGAGAATGACTTGGCCTAACAGCAGGCCTAGGAACATTTTCGTCAATTTTATTCCTATGGCCGCAGCAAACTGTCCTATAGCTCTGCCCAGTTATATCATTGTAGTACGCGGCAAGCTCATAACCCGTCAGATTTAACCTATACACTTTGCCGACCGGGAGTGCCGGATATTCAGTCCACTTACCTGCGTCATAGCGCTTTTCGCTATCCGCAGTCCCCACCAGCACATCTAATGCAACGCCCTTCCCCACATTCTCAATAACCCAAGTTGATTCTTCATTTGGGTCAAAATCTACATTTCTAAAAACAATTAAACACCTCTGATCGGCCTTCCGCGTTCTCTTATAAAGTATATAAGTCAACAATGGCACAAAAATTGCGATTATAAGTGTTGCGATGTCATTCGCAACATCAAAATACCCCCCGACCTGACTCTCATAAATAAGATTTCCATCTACTATATACTTCATAACGCAGTTCCATTAGATACACGCGCCGCCAAACAACTATTAAACTTTTCCCGATTCTAGTTTTAGTTTTGCTGACAAGGATTGCAAACGTCAAGGTGGTAAAGGGACGAGTCATGAGCCCGGATAGCCTCGGCTGCAGCAAGAATGTGCGATGCAATAGGCATATCGATATCGTCGGTTCTGGCGCTCCTTGCGCTCAGCAAGCGTCCTGGGCAGTTCGCGGCCAATTTCTCGGTTGCGGGTGTCAGCCCGGCGAAATCATCGGACTTGGTTCAGAGTACCCGAATACGAAATGGTGCGGACGGCGGGGGTCGAACCCGCACGGGCTTTCGCCCTCAGGATTTTAAGTCCTGTGTGTCTACCAATTCCACCACGTCCGCATGCGCGCTTCGGGAGAAGCGCGAGCGCCCGTACCCGCCCCCAATTTCGCGGCAGGGCTTGAGCGCATGGCCAAATCGGCCTTTGCCTCTTTTGCCCGGTTTGCAGCATTTTGCCTAGCCCGCGCGTCGGCGTGACCACTCTATGGTTTGCGCGCCCGCCTAAGCCGGATCGGATTTCCGCGCCGCGCCGAGCGAGACATTGATCAGGGTGCATGGGCCTTCATGCGGATTGCGCCAGGCATGGCGCGCGCCGTTCTGGACGATGGCGTCGCCGGCGGAGAGCGCCGTCTTGGAGCCGTCGGCCAGCTCCATCTCGCAGGCGCCGGACGCCACATAGATCAGATCGATCGTATCGGTCGCGTGCATGCCGGGATTTTTCGGATCCATCGCCGCGAGTAGCCCTGGCAGCCGCTTCTGGGTCTCGACCACGGCCGCCGCGGCACTCATCTTCTCCTTTAGCGCGGTGCCGTCCGGCGGCAGCACGATGACCTGAAAGCGGAAGCCCGTCTCCGGCGGAAACCACTGGGTGAAGTCCGGCGCCGCCCCGTCATTGGGCAGCACCGGCGCGGCATCGCTCCCCCAAAGGCTGAAGAACTGCGCGCCGGGCATCAGCGGCACCTCGATGGGCGGCTCCTCAGCGTCGCTGGCGACAATGGAGGCGCCATCGGCCGTTTCGCCGGTGACGACCCGGCGGATGGGGCGGGAGGGATTTGACGACATCGAAGATCCTCTTGGCTGCTTGGCCCCAGCATAGCGCGAGTCTAGAGGAACGAGCCGCTCCGCTCCTCCGGCTCCTCTTCGCGTGCAGGCGCCGAGGACGGCACCGGCGCCAGGATCTCGGCCCGCGAGCGGCTGGCCCCCGAAACGCCCTGCCCCGCCTCCAAGCTCGCCTTCAGCAGCAGGAACAGCGTCAGCGCATTCAGGAGATGCCAGAGGAAATGGGTGCCGAGCTTATGGCCCGAGGCGATCACCGTGCCGCAAAGCGCCAGATCCAGCGAGCGGAAGGTGACCGAGATGGCGAAGATCAAAGCCGCCCACAAGATGGTGGTGCCGGCCCTCTGTTTCCGCGCCCAAAGCAGCGCCCCGATCACCGCCATGGCGAGCAGCGCCGGGAAATAGGCGATGGAGCCGTTGAAGCAGGGCGATGCGCCGGTGACGTTCGGCCCCGGAAAACCGATCGCCCCGTCGAAACAGCGAAGCTGCATGGTGCCGGCGGCAAGCCCGGCGAAACCGGCGACGATCAGCACCGTCCAGCCCGGCGGCACGCCGAGCAGACGGTTCAGCGCAAAGCCGAGATTGACCAGGACGAAAAGCCCGATGGGAATGGTGTCGGCCAGCGAGGTCGCCTCGGTGGCGAAGAGGTGGAAGGACAGGCTGCCGAGCCCGATCACGAACACCAGGCCGATCAGCAAATAATGGTCGGCGCTCCTGGCCGCGGCCGGGCGCCGGTAAAACAGCCAAAGCCCGGCCAGCGCCGCCAGCAGAAAGGCGGCATTGGTCGCAGCATTCACAGGCTCGGCGAGCAGGTCGGGATTCACCCCGCGCTCGCAATAGAGATAGACGTGCTCCCCCAAGACCCGATGTCCCCCTTTTTCCGTGGGCTCCAAAGCCGCTTTTGGGGTTTCGGAGCCGCGGCGCCTCGCTTAAGCTGCCGCTTCGATACGACCGGAATCGAAATGGAGCGGCGGCAATGAACCGGACCGGTTTCTTCAAAAGTGCGTCCCTTGCGACTTTGTTCCTCGCAAGTTGTGCGGCCCCGGCCCTCGCGGACGGGTATAGCGACCCGTATGCCGCCGTCGTGCCCGACGAGCACTCCATTACCGTGGATGGGAAATACGGCACGCCGAGCGCCGTTTCCGGCCGCGTCCGCCTCGGCCCCCATGGCTATCAGGTGCAGACGCCGGGCGGTGCCTGGCTCAACTGCACCTTCAATTGCGCCTATACGCTGCGCAACGCCACGGTGGATTTCTGGCATCGCGACGACGCGCCGGGCGGCGGCTGAGCCCTAGCCGCGCCGCAACCGGCCGCTCAAATCGCGGCCTTCCCTGATCGGGAGCCCCCATGCTGAACCGGCTCTACGCCTTCTGGCTGAACATCCGCTCCAGCCTCTGGGCACTGCCGCTCGCCATGACGCTGGTCGCGGTGGTGGCCGCGCTGGCCTTGGTGCGCGTGGATCTGGAGGTCGGCGACACCCCGCCCTGGTATCTCTATAGCGGCACGCCGGACGGCGCCTCCCAGTTCCTCTCCGATCTGGTCACCGCCATCATCACCATGGCGACGCTGGCCATCTCCATCACCATGGTGGTGCTGACGCTCGCCGCCCAGCAGCTTGGGCCGCGGCTGATCCGCAGCTTCATGGCCGATTGGCGCACCCAGGCCAGTCTCGGCCTGATGATCGCCAGCGTGGTCTATCTGATCTTGGTGCTGCGCTCGATCTATGCCGCAGATAACGGCGTGCCCAATATCGCGGTCACGGCCGGCACTGCGTTGATCCTGATCAACATCCTGGCGCTTCTGATCTTCGTGCATCACCTCGCCCGCTCGATCATCGCCGATACGGTGATCGCCCAGGTCGGCGGGATGCTGGACGAGGAGATCGAGCGGCTTCTCCCCTATGAGAAGGACGACGAGCCGAACGGCGAGATGCCGGACTTCCCGGAAAAGGACGCCGCGCCGCTCCCTGCATCGGCGAGCGGCTATATCCAGGGCATCGAGCATGAGAGCCTGGTCAAGATCGCGGCGAAGAACGATGCCGTGATCCTGCTGGAGGCGATTGCCGGCGACCACCGCATCGAAGCCGCCAGCTTCGGCAAGATTACGCCCGCCAGCTGCGCGCAAGACGATGTGATCGAAGAAATCCAGGCCTGCATCCAGCAAAGCAGCGGCCAATATCCGGTACAGGATCTTCGCTACTACATCCATCAGCTGGTGGAGATCGCGCTTCGGGCGCTGTCGCCCTCGATCACCGATCCGTTCACCGCCATGGCGGCGATCGACAGGCTGGCGAGCGCAATGCAGAAGGTGATGCGCCGCGGCCGGCCGCAAACAGCCTGGTGCGACGAGGATGGCACCGTGCGGCTGATCGCGCCGCGATATGGCTTCGCCGCGCTTGCCGATACCGCCTTCTTTCAGATCCGCCATCACGCCGAAGGCAGCCCTTCGGTGCAGATCCGCCTGATCGAGGCGCTAGCCCAGCTCGCCGAGCACGCCCATCCCGAGCAGCGCGAGGTGCTTCAGGATCAGGCGCAAGCCACCGTCAATGCGATGGAAGATCGCCTCGAGGACGAGGACAAGCTGCGCTGGGCGAAAGAGAAGCTCGCGGCCATCAAGAAAAGCGGATAGGCAGGGCCAGCCTCACCGGGCGCTATTTCTTGGCGACTTTCGGCGGAACCAGCTTGATGTTCAGCTCTTTCAGCTGCGCCTCGTCGACGGTCGAGGGCGCCCCCATCAGCAGATCTTCGGCCTGCTGATTCATCGGGAACATCACCACCTCGCGCAGATTCTCCTCGCCGCAAAGCAGCATCACCATACGGTCGACGCCCGGCGCGATGCCGCCATGAGGCGGGGCGCCGTATTGCAGCGCGCGCAGCATGCCGCCGAATTTCTCTTCCAGCACGTCCATGGGATAGCCGGCGATATCGAACGCCTTCTGCATGATCTCCGGCTTGTGGTTCCGGATCGCGCCGGAGGAAAGCTCGATGCCGTTGCAGACGATGTCGTACTGATAGGCGAGCACGTCCAGCGGCTCGATCCCTTCCAGCGCTTCCATCCCGCCTTGCGGCATGGAGAACGGGTTATGGGAGAAGTCGATCTTCTTCTCCTCCTCGTTCCACTCATACATCGGGAAGTCGACGATCCAGCAGAAGGCGAACTGATCGGTATCGGTCAGCTCCAGATCGTTGCCCGCCTTGACCCGCGCCCGGCCGGCGAAATCGGCGAACTCATACGGCAGACCGGCGACGAAGAACACCGCATCGCCGTCCTTCAGCCCGAGCTGCTCGCGGATCGCCGCGGTGCGCTCCGGCCCGATATTCTTGGCGATCGGCCCTGCCCCTTCGCCCTCGCGGAAGAAGATATAGCCGAGCCCTGGCTGCCCCTCGCCTTGCGCCCAGCTATTCATCCGGTCGCAGAAGGCGCGGCTGCCGCCGCCGGGGGCCGGGATCGCCCAGACCCGGGCGTTCTCGTCCATCTCCAGCATGCCGGCGAAGATCTTGAAGCCGGAGCCGCGGAAATGCTCCGAGACATCTTCCATCTCGATGGGATTGCGCAGGTCCGGCTTGTCGGTGCCGTACTTCCGCATCGCCTCGGCATAGGGAATGCGCGGAAACTCCTGGGTCACCCGCTTGCCGTCAGCGAACTCCTCGAACAGGCCGCGCAGCACCGGCTCCACCGCCTGGAACACGTCTTCCTGGGTGACGAAGCTCATCTCGATATCGAGCTGATAGAATTCACCCGGCGAGCGGTCGGCGCGGGCATCCTCGTCGCGGAAGCACGGCGCGATCTGAAAATACCGGTCGAAGCCAGCCATCATCGTCAGCTGCTTGAACTGCTGCGGCGCCTGGGGCAGCGCATAGAACTTGCCCGGATGCACCCGGCTCGGCACCAGATAATCGCGCGCGCCTTCCGGCGAGGAGGCCGTCAGAATCGGGGTCTGGAACTCGAAGAACCCGGCATCGCGCATGCGCTGGCGCAGCGACCAGATGATCGCCTGGCGCTTCATGATATTGGCGTGCAGCTTCTCGCGGCGAAGATCGAGGAAGCGGTAGCGCAGCCGCGTCTCCTCCGGATAATCCGGCTCGCCGAACACCGGCACAGGCAGCTCGGCCGCCTCGGACAGCACCTCGATGGATTTGATCCGCACCTCGACATCGCCGGTCGGCAGGTTCGGATTGACCGTCTCCGCCTCGCGAGCGACCACCTCGCCGTCGATTTTCACCACCCATTCGGCCTTCAGCTTCTCGGCCTCGGCAAAGGCCGGCGACTCCGGATCGGCGACGCATTGGGTCAGCCCGTAATGATCGCGCAAGTCGATGAAAAGCAGGCCGCCATGGTCGCGGACGCGATGGACCCAGCCGGACAGCCGGACGGTTTTGCCAACGTCGTCGCGTCGAAGTTCGCCGCAGGTATGGGAGCGATAATCGTGCATCGGAAATGGTTCTTTGGAAGGCCAAAAAGGCAAGGATCGGGTGCCGCGGAACAGCGCATGCGCGGCCCGGTTTGTCAAGATGAGCGGCGCCGCGGACCGCCGCAAGCCGGCGCGATCCCGGCTGCCGCATTCTCGTCAACAGCTCGTTTCGTGCAAATCCTTGGCGCGGGGCCCCCGGTTAAGCTATATCGGCCAGTAACCATGCGATTAATCACCACCTCCGAGGAGCTCGCGGCGACCTGCCGGGAGCTGGCCTCAGCTCCATTTATTGCCGTCGATACGGAGTTCCTGCGGGAGCAGACCTTCTGGCCGAAGCTATGTCTCGTCCAGATGGCTGCCGGGGACACCGAAGTGCTGGTCGATACCCTGGCGCCGGGCATCGATTTGGCCCCGTTCTTCGAGCTGATGTTCAATGAGAACGTGGTCAAGGTGTTCCATTCCGCCCGCCAGGACGTGGAGATCGTCCACCACATGGCCGGCGACGTGCCCAAGCCGATCTTCGATACCCAGGTCGCCGCCATGGTGTGCGGCTTCGGCGAATCGGTGGGCTACGGCATGCTGGTGAAGCGGATGCTGAACCGCAATCTGGACAAGACCTCCCGTTTCACCGATTGGAGCCGCCGCCCCCTCTCCGAACGCCAGCTGACCTACGCGCTGGGCGACGTGACACACTTGCGGGACCTCTACCCCGATCTGAAGGCCCAGCTCGACCAATCCGGGCGGGAAACCTGGCTGCGCGAGGAGATGGCGGTGCTCACCGACCCAGCCACCTACGAGCTGCATCCGGAAAATGCCTGGAAACGCCTGAAGATCCGCACCAAGACGCCCAAGGCGCTCGGTATTCTGATGGAGATCGCCGCCTGGCGCGAGCGCGAAGCCCAGACCCAGGACGTGCCCCGGGCCCGCATCCTCAAGGACGACGCGCTGCACGACATCGCCAATCAGGCGCCGCGCACGCAGGAAGAGCTCGGAGGGCTGCGCACCCTGCATAACGGCTTTGCCCGCTCGCCGCGGGGCCGCGCCGTCCTGGAAGCGGTGGAGGCAGGCCTCGCCCGCGATCCGAAGACCGTGCCGCGGCTTCCCCGCAACGAGCCGCTGAAGCCCGAAGCCGCCGCGGTGTTCGATCTATTGCGGGTGCTTTTGAAAGCGACCGCCGGGCATCACGGCGTTGCGCCCAAGCTGATCGCCACATCCGACGATCTGGAGCAGATCGCCCGCTCCGATGCCGCCGACAATCCGGTGATGAAAGGCTGGCGCAAGACCCTGTTCGGCGATCAGGCCCTGGCGCTGAAACGCGGCGAACTCTCCCTCACCATCAAGGATGGCGAGATCGTGGTGGTCCCCGCCGGCAAGGATATCCTCGCCGGCTAGCAGGCCGGCTTAGGGCTCGGTGCGGTAGAGCTTGGCCCGCCGCACGGTGAGCTTCTGCTTCACCTCGGTGCGGGTATCGTCCGATAGGGAATCGATAGTCTCGACGAAGCAGCGCAGCTCGCCGCGCAGCCCGTGGATCTGATCGATCAGATTCAGTACCACCGGCACCTCCTCCTCGCCAAAGCCGAGATCGTCGAGCAGATCGCGGATCAGCGCGGCCCGCGCCAGATCCGCTTCGCTAAAGCCGTCGTCGTCCTGCGCGGTCGGCCGGATCCAACCTTCGTTGACCCAGACCCGAAGCCGCGAGACGGTGAGCTTGGGCACCTTGGCCACAAGATCGCGTTCCTTCAGCATCAGGTTCCCACCCTCAGTTTCGAGCGCGGGTCATAAGGATGCTTGTCCCGCCAGCTTCCGAGAAACTCTTTCAGCTCGTCATCGACGGTCTCCGGCATCGTCACCTGGAGCTTCACGAACTGATCGCCGGTGCCCGCCTTGGCCTTGATGCCGCGCCCCTTCAGCCGCAGCGTCTGGCCGGTATTGGAGCCGGCCGGAATGGTCATCGAGACCGGGCCGTGAATGGTCGGCACCTCGACCTTGCCGCCGAGCCCCGCCTCGGCAAGGGTCAGCGGCAGCTCCACCGTGATGTTGTTGCCGTCGCGTTTGAACACCGGGTGAGACCGGACGGTGATCTCCACCAGCGCATCGCCCGAAGGCGCGCCGCCCGAGCCCGGCGAGCCCTTGCCCTTGAGACGCAGCACCTGGCCGTCGCGCACGCCGGCAGGCAGGCTGACATCCAGCGTGCCGCCATCGGGCAGCGTGATGCGCTTCTTGGCGCCGTTGGCGGCTTCCAGAAAATCGACCTCCAGCCGGTAATTGGCGTCCTGGCCGCGCATGGCGAAGTTGCGGGCGCCGCCGCCGCGTGCGCCGCCCGCAGCGCCGCGCTGGCCGAACAGATCGCTGAAGATATCGCCGAGATCCTCGAACCCGGCCGAGGAGTAATATTGCTGGCCGCCCTCGCCGCCGGCATATTCGCGATAGTAGCGCTGCTCTGGCCGCTCCTGGCCGGACGCGTCGATCTCGCCGCGATCGTATTTGCCGCGCTTCTCCTCGTCGCCAAGGATCGAATAGGCGGCCGAGGCTTCCTTGAATTTGGCCTCCGCAGCGCTGTCGCCCGGATTGAGGTCGGGGTGATACTTCTTCGCGAGCTTGCGATAGGCCTTGCTGATGTCGTCGCCACTCGCGGTCTTCGACACGCCAAGCACGGAATAAAGATCGTCTGCCATTTACAAGAGATGTTCCGGTTCTGCTTTGATCGTGAAATGGGATAGGACACCATGATCCCCAATGTCATGTTAATTGGGGACACGATAATTCGGGGTGTTTTGTAGTTGGGGTCTCTTAACCCCGCTCACAAGCATAGCTGCGGAGCTTAGACTGCAGCCTTCTCCACCGCATTGCCGACCCTGATCTCATCTTCCTTGCCGAGCAGCCCGGCCAAGGTCTTGAACCGGCGCCCGACCCGCTCGCCGTCCAGATTGTCGTAAGGCGCCGGCAAGGTCCAGACCAGCCGGTCGCCTTCGAAGCTGAGCGGGGTATGCGGCAGCACGCCCGGCAGCGAGGCGCTGACCATATTGGCAGCACGGAAGGCGGCCCCGAGAATACGGGCCCGCTTCACCTGATCGTCGCCGATCAGCTCCATCAGCGACAGGCTGAGCTCGTCCTTCACGAAGCCTTCGGCGCGGAAATAGACCGCAAGCGCCAGAAGCGCCCGGCCGACATGATCGACCCCGGCGAAATTGCCCTGCGCCACCGTGTCGAGGCTTTGCGTGCCGCGATAATCGGGATGCGCCCGCCAGCCGATATCGGAGAGCAGGCATGCGGCATGGCGAAGACGCCGCTCATCCTCCGTTTCCGGATAGCCGGCGCCGCCGAACAGCGTGTCGGTCCATTCGCAAAGCTCGTAGGCGTAGTCCACCGAGCGCGAGCGGCGCTCCGCCAGATCCTGGCAGGCGACCAGCAGCGGGTCTTCCTTCCGCTGCGTCTCGTCGAGCAGCGTATAGAGCAGCCCTTCCCGGATGCCGTAAGCCGAGATGACGATGGATTTCGGCTTCATCCGGCGAATGATCCGCTCCAGCACCAACGCGCCATAGGGCAAGGTCTCACGCCGCGCGCTGGAGACTTCGCGGATGCCGGCCAGCGATGTCTGGGACTGATGATCGAGCACGGAGGCGAATTTCAGCGCATCCTCCGCCTTGATGCGGAAATCCTGCATCACGCTCAAGGGATAGTCGATCTCCGCCATATAGACCCGGGCGAAAGCGCGCCACGTGCCGCCGATGGCGTAGAAATCGCGGTCCTTGCCGTTTTCCAGCCACGAAACCTTGTCGAGCTCCTCGTCGACGATATCGCGCGCCTTCTTCAGGCTGCCGCCGGAAACGTCGATCAGCCGCAAGCCGCCAAGCGGCAAGGTGACGGCATCACCCGGCGTGCCATCGGCGATATCCACCAGCTCCAGACTGCCGCCGCCCATATCTCCGGCGAGCCCTTGCGCATGGCGATGGCCGGAAATCACACCCGCCGCGGCAAGCTCCGCCTCCATGCGGCCGGTCAGAAGCTGCACCGGCGCATCGAGAATCGCTTCCGCCTCGGCGACGAAGTCCGGACCGTTTTCGGCATCGCGCGCCGCCGCGGTGGCGATCACCTCGACGGTCTTGGCCTTGGTCTGATCGATGATGGCGCGAAAGCGGTGCAAGGCGTGCAAGGCCCGCTCCACCGCCTTCGGCGCAAGCTTGCCCGTAGACGCGACTTCGCGGCCGAGACCGCAAAGCACCTTTTCGTTGAAAAGCGGTACGGGGACGCGGGTTGCGCCCTCATAGACGACCAGCCGAACCGAGTTGGACCCGATATCGACGATCGCTACAGGGCTTAGGTCATCGCGACGGGCCATGGGCAGCCGGAAAAGCTTCATCAAAGCCAACGCTTAACCGGTCTGTACGAGATGGGCAAATCGCGGCGGCATGTTTTCCTTCAAAGCCGCGCCGCGCCCCGAAAGGCTTGGGTTGGTCATGAAGTAGCTCTGTGCGCTGAACGGCTCCTGGCCCTCCACCGGCTTGATTCGTTCCGAACTTCCATCGGGGCGCACCCGCCAGCTCTGCAGGTTGTCCTTCAGATTGGCGACCATGATCTGGTCGAGAATCTGCTCATGCACCGTGGCATTGCGGATCGGCAGCATCGCCTCGACCCGGCGGTCGAGATTGCGCGGCATCATATCCGCCGAGGAGATATAAACGGCTGCATTGCGGTGCGGCAGGCCGTAGCCGGCGCCGAAGCAATAAATGCGCGAATGCTCCAGGAAGCGGCCGACGATGCTCTTCACGTGGATGCGCTCGGAAAGATGCGGCACGCCGGGGCGCAGGCAGCAAATGCCGCGCACGATCAGGTCGATCTCGACGCCGGCCTGACTCGCCTCGTACAGCGTGTCGATGATCTCCGGATCGACCAGCGAGTTCATCTTCATCCAGATCGCCGCGGGCCGGCCTTCCTTGGCGTGATACATCTCCTCGCGGATGTGATCGAGGATGCGCGCCCGGATCCCGTGCGGCGACAGCGCCATCGCCTCCAGCTCCATCGGCTCGGCATAGCCGGTGACGAAGTTGAAGATGCGCGACAGGTCGTGGCCGGTGGCCCGGTCGGCGGTGAAGAAGGACAGATCGGTGTAAATCTTCGCCGTCACCGCGTGGTAGTTGCCGGTGCCGACATGGCAATAGGTGACCAGCTCGCCCCGCTCGCGCCGCACGATCAGGCTGAGCTTGGCGTGGGTCTTCAGCTCCAGAAAGCCATACACCACCTGGACGCCGGCGCTTTCCAGATCGCGGGCCCATTTGATGTTGGCTTCCTCGTCGAAGCGCGCCTTGAGCTCCACCACCGCGGTAACCGACTTGCCGGCCTCGGCCGCCTCTTTCAGCACCTCGATGATCGGCGAGCTCTTGCCGGTGCGGTAGAGCGTCCATTTGATCGCCACCACATCCGGATCGGCAGCGGCCTGCTTGAGGAATTGCAGCACCACGTCAAAGGATTCGTAGGGGTGATGCACCACGATGTCCTTCTCCCGGATGGCCGCGAAGCAATCGCCCTGATGCTCGCGGATACGCTCCGGAAAGCGGCTGTTGAACGGCTTGAACTTAAGGTCCGGCCGGTCGGAGACGATCAGCTGCGAGGTGTCGGACAGACCGATCAGCCCCTTCTGCACGAACACCTCGTCATCGGTGACCTTCAGCTCCTGCATCACGAAGCGCTGCAGCCGCGGCGGCATGGTGTTCTCGATCTCCAGCCGGATCACCGATCCGCGCCGGCGGCGCTTCAGCGCCGATTCGAACAGCCGCACCAGATCTTCGGCCTCTTCCTGCACTTCCAGATCGCTGTCGCGCAGCACCCGGAAGGCGCCCTGGCTGCGCACCCGGTAGCCCGGGAACAGCCGGTCGACGAAAATCGCCACCAGCGTCTCTAGCCGGATGAAGCGGATCTGGTCGGAATTCTCGCCCTGCGGCAGGCGGATGAAGCGGTCGAGCATCGGCGGGATCGGCATCAGCGCGTGCATGGCGCGCAGCGACCCCTCCCGCACCAGCTCCAGCCCGAGGGTGAAGCCGAAATTCGGGATGAACGGGAACGGGTGCGCCGGATCCACGGCGATCGGCGTCAGCACCGGGAAGACGTCGTCGACGAAATAATGCTCCAGCCACTCGCGCTCCTGGGTGGTGAGCTGATCGGCGCCGACGATATGGATGCCGGCCTCGCCCATCAGGCTCTTCAGCTTGACCCAGTTTTCCTGCTGCTCGGCGGTCAGCTCGGCGACGAAGCGGTTGATGCGGCTCAGCTGCTCGGCGGGCGTCAGCCCGTCCTGGCTCGGCGTATCGATTCCGGCCAGCACCTGGCCGCGCAGGCCCGCCACGCGGACCATGTAGAACTCGTCGAGATTGGTGGCGGAGATCGACAAGAAGCGCAGGCGCTCCAGCAGCGGATGCCGCTCGTTCTCGGCCTCCTCCATCACGCGCTTGTTGAAATAGAGCCAGGAAAGTTCCCGGTTGAAGTAGCGGCTCGGCCCGAAAGCGGCCACGCCTTCCTTCGCCTTGGAGGCGCCGTCCTCCCCGGCTTCCGCCCCTCCGGATCCCATGCCAGATCCCATGGACGCTACATTCTCCGGTAATGTCATCAACTGCCTCGCCGAACTAACGTAATGCTTCTCATTCCCTGAAAGCGGCAACTTCCGGGCTATTTCCGGCATCCTACACCAGCAAAGTTATCATTGCTGTTACAAGCCGCGCCCGGAATCTCAAAGATTCCGCTGGGCCAGATGGCCGGCTAGCCCGCCGAAGGATCGCTTCGGAGCGCCTCGGCGGCGAGCTGCCGGCTGATCTTTCGCCCCGTCGCCAGCGCCACCTTGTCGACCGCCGCCACTGCCCGGGCCGCGCCTTCGAGCGAGCGCTCCACATGCAGGGCGAGGTAATCCAGCACCTTCGGCTCGACATCGAGCTGGCGGTCGGCGAAATGCTTCAGCATGACCGTCTTCAGCAATGCATCGTCCGGCACGCCGATCTCCACCAGCGGCAGCGCGTTCAGCCGCGACAGAAGATCCGGCAGGGAAACATCCCAGCGGGCGGGCGGCTTTCGCGCCGTAATCAGCATCGGGATATTCCGCTCCCGCGCCGTATTGATGATGTGGAACAGCGTCTGGTCGTCATAGCCGGCCCGGTCGGCATCCTCCACCACCAGCGCCGGCGCCTCCAGCGTATCGAGCGCGGTCAGGCTCGCCGCGTCGGGAGACAGTGCCACCGCCCCGGAACGCGCCTGCCAGACCCGCACCAGGTGGGTCTTGCCGCTCTTCGGCGGACCGACCAGAAGCTGAATACCTTGCGGCCAGTCGGGCCAGGCATCGACCATCTCCACCGCCAGGCGGTTGCACTGGCTGACCAGAAAATCCTCCGCGCCGAGCGCCGTGCGGTGCGGCAGGTCGAAAACCAGCTGCGCCCGAATCACGACGTCGACACTCCCGACCCGCGCGGGGCCTTCAGGTCGTCGCTCTGATGCTGGCGCCGCGGCGGCTGCACCGGCTCGTAGCGGGCCATCAGGCCGAGCCAGCCCCAGAAATACGCCGCCGCCGAGACGATGGTGAGGAAACCGGTGACCCAGATCAGCACCGCCACCACCTGCTCCAGCCCCAGGCCGAGACCGAGCTCCGCAAGCACCAGCCCGGCCAGCACGATCTGCGAAAAGGTGTTGATCTTGCTGATCAGGATTGGCTGCACCGCAACCACCCGGCCCAACACCCAGGACAGCATAAAGGCGCCGACGATCAGCACGTCGCGGCTGACCACGGCGATCACCAGCCAAACCGGAAGCTGCTCGGAGAGCCCGAGCGTCACATAGATGCTGACCAGCAGCGCCTTATCGGCGATCGGGTCGAGATAGGAGCCGAGCTCGGTCTGGCAGCCGAACTGCTTGGCGATATAGCCATCCGCCGCGTCCGAGATACCGGCGACAACAAACAGCATGAAAGCAAGCGTCATCTCACCGGCGATAATCGACCAGATGACGAATGGCACGAGCACGATGCGCACCAGCGTCAGGGCATTTGGAATGTTCACGATCACGTCTTAACCGCCGTTCTCATGGCTGTTCGGACTGCTTCGTAGCAGATCCGCATCGCCCCTAACGGTCCTACTCTAAACTCCACGCAGCTTCGGTCTTGTTAATAGGACCGAACCACATATCCGCTCATGCCCTGCTCCAGATAGAAGCCGTTCTGGGCGAGCTGATCCTCGAAAGCCTGCATCGAACCGGCATAGCCGAAAGTGACGAAGGCATTGTTGGGCGACAGCGAATTCACCGCCAGGCTCTCCACCCCCGGAACCGAATTGAGCCGTTGGCGCATCTGCTGCCAGCCATCGAGGCCGGCGAATTCCACCGTCGCCGAAATATTCTGCTTGGCCGCCGCGGCAGGCATCTCCATCGGCGGCGGTGCGGCCGGCATGGGCGGCGGCATCGGGGCTGCCACCTGCTCCTCCTGCCCGCCGAAGAAATTGCTCAAGAACCCGCCGCGCTTTTTTTGCCGGCGCGGCCGCTGCTGCTGCATGGAGACCTGGGCGGTGGTCGCCTTCCAGCGATTTTCGATCTCGCTGTAATTCATCTGCGCCGCACGCAGCGCGGCCGCCTGGATATCGCCGTTCTCGATCGGCTCCATCTGGCTGGAATCGACGTCGCCCGTGCTGTCGGCGCCATAGAGCCGGGTGACCAGCACCTGGCCCACGGCCGGATCCGACCCGAGCTCGGCGATCGCAATCACCAGCGGCCCGCCGCCATACTGGTTTTCCAGGAACTGAAACGCGTTGTAATCGCCATTGAGGATGGCGCCCAGCCGCTCGGTGGTGAGCCAGTTGATCGGCGTGACCACGGTCGCCGGCGCCAATCCGTGCGATAGGTCGAGATTGGCCCAGGAATTATACCAGCCGAACGGATCGTCGCCCTGCACCTGACCGTTCAGAACGATAGGCAGAATCTTGATCTCCGGCGCGCGCTGGTCGTTGATCATCAACCCGCGCGAAGCCAAAAGCTGCTGCACCGCAGGCGGGCTGAAGCTGACCCCGAGCGTGGCGATATAGCGGGTGGTGGAGTAGCGCTCCGACTGGATCGAGACGCCGGTGACCAGCCCTTCGATCTCCTGAGCGCTGAGTTTCGGCAGCTGGGCGTAATCGCTCGGCGCGACCAAACGTTTCAACAGGATATCGGCGCCTTTGGCCTGGGCCTCGGCCATGGCCTTCTTCTGGGCGGCAACGGCATCGGACGCCGTCACGTCGACATCGATACTGTCCACGTCATAGAGGCTGGACGCGGCAAATGCCGGCCCGGCGCAGGCAAGCGCCAGCCCCAACCCTGCAAGAAAAACCAAGTATCTCAAACCCAAAAACCCCTCATCTCCCGGACCCAAGTCTATCCATGGCCGAAGTCCATTCATGACTTAAGTCCCTGGCCGAGCCGATACAAAGGCCATTCGCGCCGCACTGACAAGTGGCATGCGCCGATTCCCCCGACTCTCACAGAGTTAGTCGGAAAATTTCCGCCGAAATATGACGCTAAACGGTCTAGGATCAAGCCGCGCGAATTCCAGCCGAAACGGCCGAAACAGAGGGAATCCGGCATGCCACCCCCCATCGGCGAAGTCCTTTGCGAGTTCGATGCGGCACTTGCCGAGACCCCGCACAGCTATGAGCGGCTGATTGCCGCTTTCCGCGCCCTCAAACTGCCCGCGGACGTCTCCGCCGCGGAGCTGAGCCATTTGCTGGCCGTTTGCTACCGGATTCTGCAGCTCGACAGCGCCGAGCCGCCCCTCGATCTCACCGGCGATCTGGAAGCTTGGCAAATCGGCCATCTCGCCGCCTGCGCCCGCTCCGACATCGAAGAGGTGATGTATGACCGGAACGCGCATACCCGCGCCTGGATCGCCGAGCGCCGGGCCTGGTTCGCAGCGGGAGACAAAGAAACGCCGGAGGGGCTGAACGATAGCCAGCTTCCCCCGGCCCTCGACATCCCCTGGGACAAGGCAACGGCAGCACAAGAAATCCGCCCATTCCTAAAAGCTTACGAGGCCTATTTCGACGAAAATCCGAATTTCCATTTCCAGCTTTGCTGGTATGTCAGCCGCGACGGCTATCCGGTGTTCAAACAAGTCGTCGCAGATTGGATGGCCGAGCTTGCTGCCAAGAGCCTCGGCACCCCCGGCATGGCGGAGGCGATCGCTCAGGCCGGCCGGCTCTACGACAAGGAAGAGCGAGACGAAACCCTCTCCTGGGTGCAATGCGCTGGGGACGTGCTGTCGCTGCTCGATCACCCCCACCCGATGGTCGCCGCGGCTAGCGCCCGCTATCTCGGCTGGCTCTACGACAACAGCATCGACGAAGAGCCCGGCGCGGCGCGGCTTGCCGATATGCTGAAGGACCTCGCCGCGCGGCCGCGCTACCGGGCCGAGCTTTGCGGCGCTTTCGTCTGCGGCTTCGACAGCGCCTGCCAGGGACTTTACGGGCTGAAGGCCGATAAGCGGCTGGAGGGCGCCGGCTTCGACCTCGACCGCTGGGTGCTCGACGGGCTCGCGCCTGAGAAGGAGGAGATCTACCTCCCCAACGCCCAGGCGCTCTGGTTCTACGTGCACGAGCATTACTGCGCCGATCCGGCCTTCGTCACCAAGCTGATCGAGGCGGACCGGGCCTGGATCGCCATGATGTGCGCCACCGAGCTGAACGAGAAGGTGGAAGGCATGGACGCCGTGCTGACGCGGCTCGCCAAGGATTCCGATCCGGAAATCGCCAGCGGGGCGCAATATCACCTGATGCGCTATTATGCCCACGGCGATTAGGGCGCGATTCGGGGAAGGCTTCGAGCTTCTGCTTGACTGAATCGTTTCGGGCCGATTGTTATGCGCCAGAAGCCGCAAAGCCCCCGAAAGCCCGGAGTGACGGTGCCCACCAACGCCGATAAATCCAAACCGCTGACCTACCGCGATGCCGGCGTCGATATCGATGCGGGCAATGCGCTGGTGGACGCCATCGGCCCCCTCGCCAAAGCCACCAAGCGGCCCGGCGTGATGGGCGGCATCGGCGGCTTCGGCGGCCTGTTCGACCTGAAGGCGGCCGGCTACACCGACCCTATTCTGGTTTCCGCCACCGACGGCGTCGGCACCAAGCTGAAGCTCGCCATCGAGGCGGAAGATCATACCACGGTCGGCATCGATCTCGTCGCCATGTGCGTCAACGATCTGATCGTGCAAGGCGCCGAGCCGCTTCTGTTTCTCGACTATTTCGCCACCAGCAAGCTGGATCCGGCTCATGCGGCGCAAGTCGTCGCCGGCATCGCCGAAGGCTGCCGCCAGGCCGGCGCCGGCCTGATCGGCGGCGAGACCGCGGAGATGCCCGGGCTCTACGCGGAGGCCGATTACGACCTCGCCGGCTTCTCGGTCGGCGCAGTGGAGCGCGAGCAAATCCTGCCGCGCACCGATCTTGCGGACGGCGACGTGCTGCTCGGCCTCCCCTCGTCCGGCGTCCATTCCAACGGGTTTTCACTGGTCCGCCGCGTCGCCGAGCGCGTGAGGCTAACCTGGACCGACCCGGCGCCCTTCGCACCCGATACCAGCCTGGGCAAAGCACTGCTCACCCCGACGCGCATCTATGTGAAACCGGTGCTGCAGGCGATCCGCGACACCGGCGCGGTCAAGGCGCTGGCTCATATCACCGGCGGCGGTCTGACCGAGAACCTGCCCCGGGTGCTGCCGGAGACGCTCGCAGCCGAGATCGATCTTCACCGTATCGACGTGCCGCCGGTCTTCGGCTGGCTCAAATCCGGTGCCCATCTCGACGATGCGGAGATGCTGCGCACCTTCAATTGCGGCATCGGCCTCATCATCGTCGCCAGCGCCGCCGAGGCAGATGCGGTGACGGAAGCCTTGCGCGCAGGCGGCGAAGCGCCGGTGATGCTCGGCACCCTCGCCCCGCGCGGCGACGGACCGGCCGTCCTCTATCAGAACAGCCTGCGCTTCGAGGCCTGACGCCGATGGAAAAGAAACGCGTCGGCGTGCTGATTTCCGGCCGCGGCAGCAATATGCATTCGCTGATCGAGGCGAGCCGCCATGAGCCGGATTACCCGGCCGAGATCGCGCTGGTGGTCTCCAACGTGCCCGACGCGCCGGGCCTCGCCAAGGCGGACGCCGCCGGCATCGAGACCATCGCCCTCGATCACCGCCTATTCGACAGCCGCGAGGAGTTCGACGCATCTCTCGACATGCTGCTGAAACAGGCCGAGCTCGATCTCCTCTGCAATGCCGGCTTCATGCGCCTGCACACCGAAGGCTTCGTCGAAAGCTGGCGCAACCGCCACCTCAACATTCATCCCT
Source organism: Methyloligella sp. GL2 (assembly GCF_013341275.1). GTDB lineage: Bacteria > Pseudomonadota > Alphaproteobacteria > Rhizobiales > Methyloligellaceae > Methyloligella. The sequence continues at coordinate 1,530,914 of NZ_CP054476.1, read as the reverse complement.
CGCTGCTCCCCGCCTTCAAGGGGCTGCACACCCATGAGCGGGTGATCGAGGCGGGAATGACGGTTTCCGGCGCCACGGTGCATTTCGTGCGCTTCGAGATGGATTCGGGGCCGATCGTCGATCAGGCCGTCGTGCCGGTGCTAAATAATGACACGCCGGACAGTTTGGCGGCGAGGGTGCTCGATGCCGAGCATCTGCTTTACCCGCATGCGCTGCGCCGTGTGGCATCCGGCGAAGTTTACGTTGAAGACGACAAAATCGTCGTAAATCAAGCTATTGCCACGAAATCTCCGCCTTTCGACCGTCCCTAGCGGCGGACCGGCCCGAGCAAAAACGGCCCAAACCCGGCGCGTATCGTCGCGGAGCGCATAGTTACCACATGGCAACATAATGGTCAGACTGCGGCCTTGGCGACATAGACAATCCGGCGCCCGCGGTGCTAGAGGACAATCTAAATCTTTCAACGGTGCCTATTGCTTGTTCAAATGCGGAAATGCCGGCACCAGCACATGACGAAGCCGCTTCCGCTGCGCAACAATATCGCAACCGGTGAATATGCGGTGACCCGCACCAGGGGCTTCATCAAAAGGGGAAGGTGTACATGGTGGACATGACCGTCACCTACGCTCCATCACATGGTCTAGGCGAAGAGCAGAGCATCTGGTTCAAACTCTCGCCACTGCTTGCCCAAGAGAACCCGATGCAGGTTCTGATGCGGTTGAGCGACAAATATAACGGCATCATTCCGGTCAATCTGAAGAACCAGCGCATCGTGCTGCTCAGCAAGCCGGAGCACGCCCAGCGCGTGCTGGTGGAGAATGCCGACAACTACACGAAATATTTCGACGGGCTGCGCCCGATCTTCGGCAAGAGCATGATCACCATCGACGGTGCGCTCTGGCAGAAGGTGCGCACGCCGCAGCAGCCGGCCTTCCACCCGGCGATGTTCGAGCAGTATTTCCCCTATCTGATGGATTCCATCCGCGGAAAGATGGCGCGGTGGGAAGAGCTGGCGAAATCCGGCGAGACGGTGGAGATGGTCGAGGAGACCTGGACGCTCGCCGCCGACATGGTCTGCAAGGCGCTGTTCGACCGCGAGATGCCGTTCAACCCGCATTTCATCTTCCAGCAGGTGAAGACCTACACCGATGTGGGCAACCACAAATCCATCCGCCTGCACAAGGTGAATGGCGAGCTTGAGGAGATCACCCAGGGCGACGTGGCCAAGGCCATGGAAGTCTGGGACGGCGTGCCCGACTCGGTGATCGGCTCCGGCATTCTGGAGCACCGCGAAAAGACCCTGCTGCGCATGATCGAGGATGCGGCGAACGACCCGGACTTCCCGGAGTTCGACCACCGCCAGGCCATCGACGAGATGAAGCAGTATCTGTGGGCCGGCACCGAGACCACGGCGCTGACCCTGGCCTGGTCGCTCTATCTGCTATCCCTGCATCCGGAGTCCCGCGAGCGCATCCGCGAGGAAGTCCGCTCCGTCTGCGGCGAACGCGATCCGGAATGGAACGAGGTCAACCAGCTCACCTACACCCGCATGGTGATCCAGGAGACCATGCGCATGTTCCCGCCGGTCTGGGCCCTGATCCGCATCGCTCAGGAAGAGGATGAGATCGACGGCCAGAAGATCAACCCCGGCGACAAGGTGGTGGTCTGCACCTACATCCTCCACCACAGCGAAAAATACTGGACCAATCCGGAGGCATTCGATCCGGAGCGCTTCTCCCGCGAACGCATGAAAAAACGCGCCAAATACAGCTACCTGCCTTTCGCGGCCGGTAAGCGCGCTTGCATCGGCGGGGCGCTCTCCCAGATCGAGAACACCCTGGCTCTGGTGCAGCTGCTGCGCCGCTTCACGCCGGAATATGTCGGCGAAGGACAGCCCAGGCTGAACGCCACCGTCACCCTAACGCCGCGCGGCGGGCTCCCCTTCCGCATCAAGCCGATCGAGGCCGGCGCTTAGCGAGCCGCTTTCAAGACTTCCAAACGACAAAACGCCGGGCTCAAGACCCGGCGTTTTTGATTCCGACGATAGATGGCATGGCGCGAGACCACATGGCGCCCGCTAAAGGAGCATGGCCGGTCCTCCCCCCTGAAAGGGGGGAGCTAGAGGGGGGGCGCATCTAAAACGCGGCGGTCTTCAGCCGCCGCTTCCGACCCCCACCCCGACCCTCCCCCTTCCAGGGGGAGGGAGCAGGCCTTGCGCTCAGGCCAATCGGTGGGCCAAGCGCCTTAGCCCACGAGCTCCTTGTTGGAGAAGCACATATCGATCTCCTTCTTGGCGTTCTCGACACTGTCGGAGCCGTGCACGGAGTTGCGCTCGATATTGACGCCAAGCTCCTTGCGGATGGTGCCGGGCTCGGCATCGACCGGATTGGTCGCGCCCATCACCTCACGGTTCTTGGCAACGGCGTTCTCGCCCTCCAGCACCTGGATCACGATCGGGCCGGACGTCATATAGGCCACCAGCTCCTCGTAGAAGGGGCGCTCCTTATGAACTTCGTAGAATTCCTTGGCGTCCTTCTTCTTCCACCAGACGCGCTTGGAGGCGATCACCCGCAGGCCGGCATCCTCCAGCTTGGTGATGATCTTGCCGGTGATGTTGCGCTCGGTGGCGTCGGGCTTGATGATGGACAAAGTACGTTCGGTGGCCATGGCCAAATACCTCTAAAAACCTCTAGACTCTGGGCGGCTTATAGCTGCCGCGCCGTTGGGCGGCAAGCCGCACGGCGCCGCGGTCACAGAACAGGATCTCAACCCCGTCGAAAGCCCACGAGAAAGCCCATCGGAGCACCCACGAGACCGCTTATGGCCTATGCCGCGCTCAAGCTTCTGATCACCAGCGTGCTGATCGTCCTGATCTCCGAGATCGGCAAGCGCAACGCCATAGCCGGGGCCATCCTCGCCTCCATCCCGCTGGTCTCGGTGCTGGCCATGATCTGGCTCTATATCGACACCAAGGACGTGGAGAAGATAGCCTCGCTCGCCTCCGGCATCGTCTGGCTGGTGCTGCCCTCTCTGGTGCTGTTCATCGCCCTGCCCCTGCTGCTTCGACGGGGGGTGGAGTTCTATCTCAGCCTCGGCATCTCCATCGCCCTGACCGTGGCGGCGTATTTCCTGATGCTGGAAGCGCTGAAGCGGTTCGGACTCAAACTCTGAAGACATAAAGCCAACCGATTCCCATCATTGGCGAAATCGAAGCCCTATCGCGGTGAGCGCGAGCATCGGCAGAGCAATCGGAAATCGTGCTGGAGCCGGTCAGGCTCTCTTCTGCCAGCGCCCGGTCTCGTCCTGCTGCCAGTAGCTGATCTGAAGCCCCTGGGTCTTGGCCTCCTGCCACTGTCTGCGGGCATCGGCCGTGGCCGCCTCGTCGCGTCCGTCGAACAGCACCACGATGCGTTCGTAGCCAGTCGGATCTGAAAGCGGCGCATTGTCGACCAGGAAGCGGATCGCCGCCCCGTTGGGGTTGTCGTCCTCCAGGGTCAGATAGATCGGCTGGTCGGCGGCATGGCCGTCCTTCGGACCGCCATGGGGCAGGAAGCTGCCTTGCGAATAGGTCCAAAGATGCGAGTTGAGGTGGTCCAGCCGCTCCTCACTGCTCGCCTGCACCACGGCGCGCCAGCCCCGCTCCAGCGAGCGCTCAAGCAGAATGGGGAGCACCTCCTCCAGGGTCCGCTGCTCCAGATGGTAGAAATAGAGCTCAGGAGCCCCCTCGCTCACCTCCGCCCCTCCTTCTCGTAAGGATTATCCCCTTTGCGAAGATGCAGCCGGATCGGCACGCCAGGAAGATCGAAGCGCTCGCGCAAGCCGTTCACCAGATAGCGAAGGTAGGACTCGGGCAGCGCCTTGGGCCGCGAGCAGAACACGACGAAGGTCGGCGGCCGCGCATTGGCCTGGGTCATGTAGCGCAAGCGCACCCGGCGTCCGGCCACATGGGGCGGCGGATGCGCCTCCACCATCTCGCCCAGCCATTCGTTCAGCTTGTGGGTGGGAAGCCGCCGGTTCCACACCTCGTCCGCCGCGAGCACCGCCCGCATCAGCCGGTCGAGACCGCGCCCCTTGAGCCCCGAGACCGGCACTAGCGCGACGCCCTTGGCCTGAGGCAGAAGCCGCTCGCACGCCTCACGCGTGGCTTTGAGGAACTTATCCTTATCCTCCACCAGGTCCCATTTGTTGACGGCGATGACCAGGGCCCGTCCCTCGCGCACGATCAGATCGGCAATGGTGAGATCCTGCTTCTCGAAAGCCTGCTCGGCATCGAGCAGCAGCACTGCGACCTCGGCAAAGCGGATCGCCCGCAAGCTGTCACCGACCGAAAGAACCTCGGCCCGGCCCTCCACACGCATCTTGCGCCGCAGCCCGGCCGTGTCGAACAGGCTGATCGGCCGCCCCTCCCATTCCAGCGGCACGGAGATGGCATCGCGCGTGATGCCCGCCTCGGGCCCGGTGATCATGCGCTCTTCGCCGAGCACCGCATTGACCAGGGTGGATTTGCCGACATTGGGCCGGCCGACGATGGCGATACGCAACGGCCGGTCTTCCGGCCTTTCGGAAACGCTCTCCCCATGGGCCTTGGCCGCATCCTCGATGGCAAGGATCAAATCGCCGATGCCCAGCCCATGCTCGGCGGAGATCGCGAGCGGATCGCCAAGCCCCAAGCGATAGGCCTCATACAGCCCCGGCTCCGCGGCGCGGCCTTCGCATTTATTGGCCGCAAGCAGCACCGGCTTGCCCGAATCGCGCACCAGCTGAACGAACATCTCGTCCGCCGGAATCACGCCGGCCCGGGCATCGAACAGGAACAGCACCAGATCGGCCTGCGCGACGGCGGCTTCGGTCTGCTTGCGCATATTGGCGGGCAGCGGATCGTTGCTGTCTTCCCAGCCTGCGGTATCGATCAGCCGGACCTCGGCATCGCCAATCGGCCCTTCCCCCTCGCGGCGGTCGCGCGTCAGCCCCGGCTGATCGTCGACCAGCGCCAGGCGCCGGCCGAGCAGCCGGTTGAACAGCGAGGACTTGCCGACATTCGGCCGCCCCACAATGGCAACGGTAAAGGGCATGGATCGCGCTCAGGTTTAAGGGGAGCCGGAAGGAATTCCGGCCCGAAAAAGAGAAGCTAGCTCAGAGCGATCCGCTCCGCATCTTCTGCATAGGCGAAAAAGGCCGCAAAAAACGCGTCGGCTAGACCGGCGGATACGGCAGCGCCTAATTGGCCGGGCTCTCAGCTTCGCTGTCGGCCGGGGTCTCGGCGCTCTCGTCGGCCGCATCGCCGCGAGCATCGGGCGCACTCTCCGCGCTGCCGGATGCGCTTTCATCCGCCGCAGGCGCCTCTTCCGAGGGCGTCCCTTCCGAAGGTGTTGCATCGGAAGAGCTCGCTGCAGCAGGCGTCTCGCCGGCGGCCTTATCCTCGCCGGCACTCGAAGCCGCGGTCTCGCCCGCCAGCAGGGTCAGCATCATATTGGCCCGCTCGCGCAAATTGTTCGGCGTGCCGCTATCCACCATCAGCGCGCTGAAATGCTTCTGCGCCGCCTCGATGTCCTTCAGCCGGTAAGCGGAAAGCCCCAGCAGATCCTGCGCCGAGTAGCGCCAGGGATTGTCGGCAGCAAGCAGCCCGTTCAGCCGCCGCTCCATCTCCGCGTAATCGGCCCCCGGCAGGCGAAGACTCGCCGCCTGGATCGTCGCCTCGTTGCGTAGAATGGAATCGACGCTGCCGTCATTGGCGATCGCGTCGTAAGCCGTCACCGCCTCTTCCGTGTTGCCGGCAGCGACATCCTCAGCGGCAAGCCGAAACCGCGCCAGGGTCGCATAGCCGCTGGGCCCATCCTCGGCCAGCTTCTGGAACGCCTCGCGCGCCTTGTCCTTATCGCCGGATTCGGCCAGGGCCACGGCTTCGGTGAAGGAAGCGCCAGCAGTGTCCGCCTGGCTCTTTTGCCAGTAGACCCAGCCCTTATAGCCGGCGACCACCACCACAATCAGCAGCGCGAAGGCAATGACAAACGAGCCGTATTTCGCCCACAAAAGCCGATAGCGCTCGTGGCGGATGGCCTCGTCGACCTCGCGGAATAAATCCCCATCACTCATGGCTGAACCTTAAGGCGCTCCTATTGCGGGGGTTTTTGATTTGACGCTGCCCCGCCTTCCCTGCCCGCCGTATAGTCAAGCCGTGCGGCGGACGCAAGCCAAAGCAACCGGCGCGTGTCACCTTGCGTTTCGAAAGCGGCAGGCATCGACATGCGCCAAGGCACAGGCTAGCGGGAGGCGAGCTTGGGCTTTTTCTCGTATTCCGGCCCGTCCTCGTCCAGCATGTCATAGGTGTTTTCGGCGGCGGGGAAGCGGCGCGTCTTCACCTCTTGCGCGTAGCTCGACACCGCCTGGTCGATGGCATCGCCCAACTGGGCGTATTCCTTGACGAATTTCGGCACTCTCTTGGAAAGCCCGAGCATATCCTCCAGCACCAGGATCTGCCCGTCGCATTCGGCCGAAGCGCCGATACCGATGGTCGGGATCGGGATTTGCTTGGTGATGCGCGCCGCCAGAAGCTCGGCCAGCGCCTCGACCACCACGGCAAAAGCGCCGGCATCGGCGATGGCCTTGGCGTCGGCCTCGAATTTCGCCCATTCGGAACGGCGGCGGCCTTGCGCCTTGAAGCTGCCGAACATGTTCACCGCCTGTGGGGTCATGCCGATATGGGCCATCACCGGGATGCCGCGATCGGTGAGATAGCGGATGGTCTCGGCCATATGCTCGCCGCCCTCCAGCTTCACCGCACCGCAGCCGGTCTCCTTCAGCACCCGCGCTGCATTGCGGAAGGCGACCTGCGGGTTCTCCTCATAGGAGCCGAACGGCATATCGACGACCACCAGCGCATGGCCCGAGCCGCGCACCACCGCCTGGGCATGGCGGATCATCAGATCGAGCGGCACTGGCACGGTCGTGTCATATCCGTGCATCACCATGCCGAGAGAGTCGCCAACCAGCAGAAGATCGACATAGGGATCGATGATCTGCGCCGTATGGGCGTGATAGGCGGTCAGCGCCACGATGGGCTCGCCGCCTTTGCGTTTGGCGATATCCGGCGCGGTCAGGCGTTTTCCGTCAAATTCAACCGACACGTGATTGCTCCCAGGCTCGAGTAAGGGGCGTTTATGCCAGATATGGGGAGGTTTTTGCAGGGGCAAAACCGCGCGAACACTTAACCGGCCCGGCGGTTACCCTCGTCTAGGCGAGAAGAAGAGAGAAATGCTGCCGGCTCGACGCCGGGAATCGTCCAAAGCCCCACCCGCCGAAAAGCAAACGATTCAATCCATCCGCGCGTTATTAAACCGGCCTCAACCCTAATTCCATCGCATGTGGCGAAATGCTTGCAGGAAAATGGAACTTGCGCTCGGCTCAAGGCTTCCAAATGCGTGACGAAAAACGCCAGAATAACATCGACGACTCGGTAGGAGGCTTTTTCAGCAACAGGATAAGGACGATGCTCGAACTTCAAATGCGGTCCCTTTGCCGTTCCGGCGCTTTTGCCGCCGCGGCGCTCGCACTTGGTCTGACCGGCACGCCGGCCACCGCCTTCAACGATCTTCCGCCGGAAATGCGGCAAGAGGCGGCGATGCTGATGAAGCTGTGCCGCGAGGATTATAAGCGGCTTTGCCGGGGCACCCAGCCCGGCGGCGGACGCGTCCTCGCCTGCCTTCAGAATCAGAACGAGATGCTGAGCGACGGCTGCACCAGCGCCATGCCGCGCGCCGAAGCCTTGAAGCAAAAGGCGATTGCGGCCGGGGTGATGCCGCAATAACGCTGCGAAGAGGCGTTATGCCTAGTCGCGATGTCATCCGTTCTCCAAGCTGAGGCGGGCCGGAATCGGCTGCGTCGGGACCAATTCGAGCAATCGGCTGGGCCGCAGCGAAATGTTCTGCGGCCGGCCGCGCCGATCCCGTCCCCCAAACGCCTCGGCTTTTTCGGCGCCATCCGGGCGCTCGCCAATAATCCTCTGTCGGCCTTCGCAGCACCCGCCTATGAGGCGCCGGTTCTCGAGGTCACCTTCCTCAAAAGAATGCTGCTGGTCAGCGATCCGGATGCCATCGCGCGCATCCTGGTCGGCAATGCCGGCAATTATCGCAAGAGCGTCCAGCAGCAGCGCCGCCTGACGCCGGCGCTCGGCGACGGCCTGCTCACCGCCGAGGGCGAGACCTGGCGCAGCACAAGGCGCATCGCCTCCCCCCTCTTCACGCCGAAAGCCATCGAAGCCCTGCTTGGCGATATGCGTGGCGCGGCGGACGCCATGGCCGCGCGCTGGCGCGACCGCAAAGCGCCCGATACGCCGCTGGACCTCACCGCCGAGTTTCAGCGCCTGACCTACGACATCGTCTCCCGCACCGTGTTCTCCGGCGCGCTGGACGAGCACCGCATCAATATCCACGCCAATATGGCGGTGTATTTCGACACTATCGGCCGCATCGATCTGGCCAGCCTGCTCAACCTGCCCGACTGGCTCCCGACCAGAAACGCACGCCGGGTGAAGCCGGCTCTAGGCGCCTTCCGCGCCGTGGTGGACGAGGTCGTCGCCGCGCGGGTGGCAGATCCGGACCGGGAAAGCGCCGATCTCCTCGACCGGCTGATGCAGAGCCCCGACCCGAAGACCGGCAAAAGGCTGAGCCCCACGGCCGTCGCCGACAATGTGCTGACCTTTCTCGCCGCCGGCCACGAGACCACCGGCAATGCGCTGGGCTGGATCCTCTATCTGCTGGCGCTGGATCCGGAAACCGAGACCCGCATGCGCGAGGAGCTCGAGGCACTGCCCGGCGGCGTCGCCTCCCGCGAGGCTATGGACCTGCTCCCCTTCACCCGGGCGGCGGTGAACGAAGCGCTGCGGCTTTACCCGCCGGCCCCGTTCATGGGCCGCGAAGCGATCGGCGCCGACACGCTGGCAGGCCACGATGTGAAGCCCGGCACCGAGATCCTAATCTCGCCCTGGATCGTCCACCGCCACCGCGCCCTGTGGGAGGAGCCGGACGCCTTCAACCCCGAACGCTTTCTGGGGCAGAAGGAGGCGGACTTCCCCCGCGGCGCCTATCTCCCCTTCGGGCTCGGCCCGCGAGTCTGCATCGGTCAGGGCTTCGCCATCCAGGAAATCCTGACCGTGCTGGCGGCGATCCTGCCGGCCTTCCGCTTCCGCCTCGCCGACACCGCGGCCATCGTGCCGGAAGCACGCATCACGCTGCGCTCCCGCGGCGGAATCCCGATGATCGTCAGCCCGCGCTAAGCCCGCCGCCTGTCCTCTGATCGACGCAATTCTCGCTCCGAGCGGCAATCATTAATGTCATAATATTTAGCTTGCTTATTATATGCACGCTTCATATATGCAGGTTATCCTGAAATCTTCGAGAAGGCGCCGCGATGTCCACGGACCTGGCCAAACTCCGTCAAACCTTTACGCGCACCCTGATTTTGACCTCGCGGCAATGGCGGCGCATGGCCGACCGTGCCGCGCAGACCCACGGCCTTTCCGACGCGACCGCCCTGCCGCTCATCCTGATCGGTCATATGGCCCCGCCGCCCACGCAGACCGCGCTCGCCGAGGTGATGGGCGTGGAATGCGCAAGCCTTGTCCGCCCGCTGGATCAGCTCAGCGCCGCAGACCTCGTCGAACGTCGGGAAGATCCCAATGACCGTCGCGCCAAGACCCTAAGTCTGACGCCGGAGGGAGAGGCCATCGTCGCCGAGGTCGAAGCCACCATGGCCGGATTGCGCCAAGACGTGCTGGAGAATGTGAGCGCCGCGGACCTGAAGGCGGCACTCCGCGTCCTGCAGGCGATCCAGACCCATGCCGCTAAGCTGAGCGATGCCGAGGAGACCGAAGCGGCATGAGCGCACTGAGCTGGCGCGCCTGGGTCTTTGCGGGCAAGACCACCCTCGCCGCGCTTTTCGCATTTCTCTTGGCCATGTGGTTCGGTTTGGCGGAGCCCTACTGGGCCCTGACCACGGTGTTCATCACCAGCCAGCTGCATGCCGGCGCGACCCGGTCCAAGTCCATCTACCGTGTTTGCGGCACCCTCCTCGGCGCCGTCGTCAGCGTGATCATGGTCCCCAACCTGATCAACGCCCCGGAGCTGCTCTGCTTGGCCGTCGCCCTATGGGTCGGACTTTGCATCTACCTTTCGGTGATCGACCGCACCGCCCAAAGCTATATGTGGATGCTGGCCGGCTACACCGTCCCTTTGATCGCCTTCCCCATCATCGACACCCCAAGCGCAATCTTCACCACCGCGGTCGCGCGGACCGAAGAGATTACCCTCGGCATCCTGTGTGCGGGCCTCGCCTCGTCGCTGATCCTGCCGGAACCGGTGACACCGGCGATTACGCAGAAATTGGCGTCTTGGCTGCAAGAGGCTCGGGAGTGGGTGATCTCCGTCTTCTCGCCCAGCGATGGAACAAAGGATACGCCGGCCGAACGCCTGCACCTGGCCTCCGAGGCCGTGGCGCTCGATGCCCTGGCGGCGCCCTTTCGCCACGATACGGACAGCCGCGGCAAGGTCGAAGCCTTCGCCAATCTGCGGCAGCACATGTTGATGTTTTTGCCGATCATCACCGGTATCTCCCACCGCACGCGAATAATGGAGCGCGACGGTCCGCTGCCCGTGAGCGCCCGCTCAATGCTGGATGACGTCGATAGCTGGCTTACCAGCAACACGACCGATCCCGCCGAAGCCGAAAGCCTGAAGGCACGGATCGCCGCATCGGCGCCCAGCATCGGGCCGCGGCCGAGCTGGAGCGACCTGCTCATCTGCAATCTGGAAGCACGGCTGCAGGATTTCATCGATCTTCGTCAGGACACGCGCGCGCTGCAGCGCCATATCGTGCAGGCCGAGCCGATGAGCGAGCCCCTCGCCTTCCGCTATACGGCCAAGGTCCGCACCATCCGCCACCAAGACCATTATAAGGCCCGGATTGGCGCTGGAGCAGCCGTAGCCGCGGTCTTGGCCACCTCCGCAATGTGGATCTTGACCGGCTGGTCCGCTGGCTGGGCGGCCCCTCTGATGGCGGCCCTCAGCGGCAGCTTCTTCGCCGATATGGAAGATCCCGTTCCGCCGATCCTCGCCTTCGGCAATGCCGCCATTCTCAGCACCCTGGCCGGCGCGGTCTACCTGTTCGCGATTTTGCCCCGCGTCCCCAATGTCGAGATGCTCTTCCTCGTGATGACCCCGGGGTTGATGGCCTGCGCCCTGCTAATGACCCAGCCTCGCTATGCCTTTCTCGGCTTAGGTATCGCAGTTCTTGGAACCACCACGATGATGCTGCAGAACGGCTATACCGGCGACTTCAGCGAATTCGCCAATGCGTCCATCGCGCTGATCTCGGGCGCCTGGATGACGGCGATCCTGATGCGCCTGATGCGCAATGCCGACGCCGTCCGCACCGCAAACCGGTATCACGCCATCAACCGGCGGGACCTGGTTCAGGAGGCACGGCGCCGCCGCCCCCGCGAGAGCCTCGAGCTTGCGGCCAAGATGCTCGACCGCGTCGGCCTGATCGCGGCGAAGCTCTCCTCCTCCGGACAGGGCGCCAGCGCAATCACCTCCGAGCTTCTGGTCCAAACCCGTATCGGCATCAATCTCGTCGAGCTCTTGCGCGTCCGCCGCCAGCTCTCGCCCCGGACACGGGCCTGCATCGACCGGCTTCTAGACGCCTTGGCGCAGCATTTCAGCACCGAGTCCAAAGACACTCCGGCCCCAATCCTGGGCTTGCTCGACGACGCTCTCGACGCTGCGCTAAGAGAGACCTGCAGCGGCAGATCCTCCGCCGTGCTTGGCTTGGTCGGCTTACGCTGCATCCTGTTTGCCGATGCGCCAGCCTATGAGCCCCCCGCGCTTCTCATAGCGGAGGCCGCGGCATGAACGGCCAATTCGACCTCTATGGCGTCTTCGTGCCCAGCCTGATGGCCTGGATGCTGGCTGCATTTCTGCTCAGCGTGCTGCTCCGCCGCGTTTTGAACGCCGTCGGCCTTTATCGCTTCGTCTGGCATCGCCCGCTTTTCGATCTTGCGCTTTACGTGTTGCTTCTCGGTGCGGTCGTCGCGACCGCAAATGGATTCTCCCTATGATGCGTTTCCTCACGCCGCTGTCCCGGCTCGTTCTCACCCTTGTCACCGTCACAGCCGCCCTCGCGACCGCATACGGCCTTTGGGATTATTATGTTGAAGCCCCCTGGACCCGGGACGGCCATGTCCGCGCCGATGTCGTCGCCATCGCCCCGGATGTCTCCGGTCTGGTCTCGGCGGTGCTGATCAAGGACAACCAGCCCGTCGAACAGGGCGACGTGCTGTTCCGGATCGATCCGGAGCGCTTCAAGCTCGCCTTGCGCGAGGCGGAGGCCGAGGTGGAAGGAAGGCGTGCCGCCTTCGAGCAAGCCAACGCCGATTACCGCCGCTATGCCAAGCTGAGCGACAGCGCCGTCTCGCAGCAGAAGCTCGAATCCGCCCGCGCCGATAAGCTCACCGCCGAAGCCGACTATCATCAGGCGCTCGCGGCCCGCGATCTCGCCAAGCTCAATCTCGAACGTTCAGAGGTGCGCGCCTCGGTAAGCGGTCAAATCGTCAATATGGATCTTCAGCCCGGCACCTATGTCACCGCCGGAAACGGCGTCATGGCGTTGATCGACCGGGCCTCGATTCGTGTCGAGGGCTATTTCGAGGAAACCAAGCTGCCGCGCATCCATATCGGCGACCATGCCGTCATCCATCTGATGGGCGACGATGAGCGGCTCGAAGGCCATGTCGAGAGCATTGCCGGCGGTATTGGCGACAGCGAGAGGACCAACAGCAGCAATCTTCTCGCCGATATCGAACCCACCTTCGCCTGGGTGCGTCTGGCCCAGCGCGTGCCGGTGCGCATCAAGCTGGATGGCGTTGCCGACCCGGCCAAGCTCGTCGCCGGCCGGACAGCAACGATCTCGCTTTCCGCCCCGGCGCCGTAAGCGCTTTCATCCCGTCAGCAGAGCAACGGACCGGTCGCTTACTCCGCCGGCACCAGCTCGGCGTCGGAGGCGCCCTGCCCCGGCTTGGCCGCGGCGGCTTGCTTCACCGGCACAATCTTCACCGGCACGCCTTTGGAAGCCGGCGTGTTGCTGCGCTCGTCGCGATGGGCCAGCGACAGCAGCGGATTGGTCTCCGGGTAATAGGCGCCGCAGCAGCCTTGCGGCATGTCGAACGGCACCACTCTGAAGCCCGAGACCTTGCGCTCGATCTTGTCCGCCGCCGCGGCCTGGAACTCGATGATGTCGTTCTCGGCGAGCCCCAGCTCCTCGATATCCCGCTCGTTCATGAACACCACCATGCGCTCGTTGGTGATGCCGCGATAGCGATCGTTATTGGAGTAAACCGTGGTGTTGAACTGATCGTGGCTGCGCAGCGTCATCAGCTGCAGAATGCCCGAATCCGGAACCGTATCGTCGTTGTCTCTCAGATTCGGATTGAACAGGAAGTTGGCCTTTCCCGTCGGCGTGTTCCAGATCCGCTCCGAGGCACTGTTCGGCATGCGGAACCCGCCAGGCTCCAGGATGCGCGCATTGTAGTCGGTGAACTGGTCGGGGAAGACCGCCTCGATCTTGTCGCGGATCAGGTCGTAATCCTGAACCATCGCGTCCCAGTCGATATCGGCCTTGTCGGCCACGGTCGCCTTGGCGAGGCCGGCGACGATGAAGGGCTCGGAGCGCAAATGCTCGCTCGCCGGCTTCACCATGCCGGTGGAGCCATGCACCATGGAGAAGCTGTCCTCCACGGTGATGGTCTGGCGCCCGGTCTTCTGCCAGTCGGATTCGGTGCGCCCCAGCGCCGGGAAGATATAGGCGCGTTTGCCGGTCAGAAGATGGCTGCGGTTCAGCTTGATGCCGACATGCATGGTCAGCCCGATATCCTTCACCTTGGCGCAAACACGCTCCAGATCGGGGATGGCGCGGAAGAAATTGCCGCCCATGCCGAGGAAGACGTCGACCTTGCCTTCCAGGATATCCTCGCAGCATTCGGCGGTGTCGTTGCCCCACTCGCGCGGGCTCTCGAAGCCGAACACCTCGTCCAACTTGGCAAGGAACGGCTCCTTCGGCTTCTGATAGATGCCGACGGTGCGGTCGCCCTGCACGTTGGAATGGCCGCGCACCGGGCAAGGTCCTGCGCCGGGCCGGCCGATATTGCCGCGCAGCAGCAAGAGATTGACGATCTGCTGCATGGCATCGCCGCCGCGCCGGTGCTGGGTGATGCCCATGCCCCAGCAGCAGATCACGTTCTTGGCCTTCATATAGATGTTGGCGGCATGCTCGATCTGCGCCCGGGACAGCGAGGTGTAGAGTTCGATATCGGCCCAGGAGAGCTGGCGCACGTGATCGGCGAATTCCTCGAAGCCATGGGTGTGCTGATTGAGGAACGGCACGTCGAGAATGCGCGGACGCCCGGCTGCCTTGGCCGCATCGTCGGCCTCGATCACCAGCTTGCACATGCCCTGCATGGCCAGGATGTCACCGCCGGTGCGCAGCTGATAATAGCTGGAAGAGATGGTCTGGGCCCGGCCGGTCAGCATCTCCTTCGGGCTCTGCGGATCGGTGAAACGGATCAGCCCGCGCTCTTTCAGCGGATTGAACGAGACGATCGGCACGCCGCGCTTCGCCATATCGTGCAAATAGGCCAGCATGCGCGGGCTGTTGGTGCCGGGATTCTGGCCGATGATGAACAGCGCATCGCAATGCTTCCAATCGTCCAGCGTCACCGTACCCTTGCCGATGCCGATGCTTTCGGGCAGCGCCACCGTGGTGGTCTCGTGGCACATATTCGAGCAGTCGGGGAAATTGTTGGTGCCGATCAGCCTTCCATAGAGCTGCCAGAGGAAGGCGGCCTCGTTGGAGGTGCGGCCTGACGTATAGAGATTGACCCGTTTGGGATCGCAGCCGCGAACGAACTCGCCGATCTCGCTGAACGCCGTATCCCAGCTCACCGGCTCGTATTTGTCGGTCTGCGCGTTGTAGCGCATCGGATGGGTGAGCCGGCCCTGATCCTCCAGCTCGAAATCGGACCAGGTGAGCAGCTCCGAGACAGTGTGTTTGGCAAAGAACTCCGGCCCGGTCCGCTTGCGCGTCGCCTCCCAGGCGACGGCCTTGGCGCCGTTCTCGCAATACTCCGCCATATGCGGCTTTTTCGGATCGGGCCAGGCACAGCTCGGACAGTCGAAACCGCCCGGCTTGTTCATCGAGAGAAGGATCTTGTTGCCCTTCATCAGAATTTTCTGGCGGCTGAGATGCTTCTCGGTCGCGTTTACCGCGCCCCACCCGCCGGCGGCGTGCGCATCGTCGTCTGCCTTGTGTCCGTTGTCGGAAGACATGCTGTGTTCCCTTTCGAGGCCTGGCGTCCCCATGGCGGTTTCTCTCCGCCGCACCCGAATTTTGCGGTTAGGTTTCAGCTCCCCGTCGTCGATCGGGGATGTCGTATCGCAAGCTTATACGCGCGCGAGACGGCTACGGAACGCCGTGCGCTGATAAGTCTCATTCAATTTCAATTACTTATCCGGTAATCAGGATTCCCAATATTGGGCCTGTTACGGGGCGTCTCTTATCGCCCAGCCAATGCGCGGCTCGAGTAGACGAACGGGCTTGAGAGCGTTACCCCGACCGTGTCGAGCACATAAGCACCGGCTTTCTGGAAGGATTTGTTGTCGGCAGCCTCGGCCACCAGATGCGGATAGGCCGATGCCAAACCGACATAGCGGTCGTGATTGAGACCGTCCGACCCCTTGAACGCCGAGATATCGATCACCTCGACATGCGCCGACCGCGCGGCCGCCTGCACCCGCGGGTCTGCCACGTTCAACCGGCCGACCCGCTCGCGGTCGCCGGCGATACGGCTGGAAAATCCGAGCGCGCGATCGTCCGGAGAGACCAGCAGCGTCAGCGGCGGCGACATCGGCCCAATCACCTTCAGCTGCTCGGCGAACACATCGACATCGATATCCGGCGCCGCAAGCACGACTTCAAGCCGCCGGATCACGTCGTTCCGGCCGGTCAGCCGCAGCTGCCGCAGCGCCTCCATGGTGAGCCACGTCCCCATGCTGTGGGCGAAGACGGTGATGCGTCCGGTGCCCGGCTCGCGGGTAAGCGCAGTGAGCATCTGCACCAGACTGTCGCGGGAATAGGTGACGGCGTCCTTGTCGGCGACATAGCCGTTGAGCCGCGCCTCGGACGGCCAGGCAAACAGCACCGGCGCCGCCTTCATATCCGTATCTGCCGACATCTGAGCAAGCCGGAACAGAGCTTCCTGGAAATTCGTGTTGTAGCCATGCACGAGGACGCCGACGCGATGCCCCGGATATTGCGCAGCGCGGCGCGCGACATCGCGCGCGAAGCTACGCTGATCGAGGATGCTCTGATCCACCGTCACAAAATGCTTCGCCGGGTTGGGACGCCCGCGCGCCCACTCGACCTTGCCCGGCCGATGCCCCGGCGGGACCGAGATGGTGAAGGACGCATAGTTGGTCTGCCTGGCCCGCGCGACGGTGAACACATTGGAGCCGGATGCGGCCCGCGCCCGTGTCGTCGCCACCGCGACCGTCACCGTCTTGGCGCCCTGCACGGTTCCGCCGATCGGCCTCAGCACCTCCGGGCCCGGCCGCGCGCAGCCGCCAAGCACCAGCGCCAAAACAATCGCCGCGGCAATCCGCCAGTCGGCGCTCGCCGGACGCCGCGCGATAGCCCCCGGCCGCATGATCGTCGCCATACCCGATCCCCCGTTGGGAAAGTGACGTGTAAAACTAAGTCAACAGTCGTTGACTTAGTCCTAATGGGGTAAGCCTCTCGATGGCAATCGATTCTTAGCGAGCCTTTGATGCGTCATTCAGAAGCACAGACCACCCGGGAGCGGATCCTGGAAGCCGCGGTCCGGCGTTTTTCCGAAGCTTCCTACGAACAGACCGGATTGCGCGCCATCGCCGCCGATGCCGGCGTCGACGTCGCCTATGTGCATCGCTGCTATGGGTCGAAACAGGCGCTGTTCACCGCCGCGGTGAAGGCCGTTATGCGGCCGGAGCATATCCTTCCTGAGGAAGATGCCGATATCGCCGCGAGTCTCACGGAACGGATGATCTTAGGGGACACCAGCACAGACCTTCCCTATGGCATCTCGCCCCTCGGCATCGTGGTCCATTCCCTTACCAGCGCCGAGGCCACCGAGGTGCTGCGCACCCATATTCTGGAGAGCTTCATCGAGCCCCTATCGGCGCGCCTGAAACCGCCAGCGCCCGAACGGGCCGCCCTGGCCGCCGCCGTCCTCGCCGGCTTCAGCATTATGCGCGATGTGGTGCAGCTCGCTCCTTTGCAGGAAGACGGCAACGGCGCGCTGGAGCAGATGATCGGCCGTCTCTTCGCCGAGATTATCGCCGGCGACCTGACCGCACCCACCGGACGCCGCTAACGACGAAAGATCGCCGCTTTCGCTTAGCGGACCAGCAGCACCGGCACATGCACGGTGCGGATCATCGCCGTGGTCGTGCTACCCACCACCAGGCTGCGCAGCGGGGAATGGCCGTAAGCGCCCATCACCAGCAAGCCGTTAGGCAGCTCTTCCATATACGCGCCGATCACGGCTTCCGCCGATCCATCGCGCAGCGCCAGGGTCGGCTCTTTTTCGTCGAGGCGCATGGCGGCTTCGTCCAGCCGGCTTTGATGCTTGGCGTCGTCCGGTCCGGCCACCACCACATGCACCGGAAGCCCGGTGAACAGCGGAGACTTCGCCACCGCATCGAGCGCCGCCTTGGCCGCCGCGCTGCCGTCATAGGCCAGCACCACGCTTTCCGGCGCCTTCACCTTGCGGCAGGCGATCAACACCGGTTTGACGCTGGCCCGCACCACGCGCTCGATCTGCGAGCCGATATGATCGGCGGCGAATTCGTGCGAGGCGCCGCGCTTGCCCACCACCACCAGATTGGCATCCGCCTCGCATTCGGTGATGGTGTCGACGATGCCGCCATGGCGGTGCAGCTTCTCGATGTCGGTCACGCCCGCCTTTTGCAGCGCATCTTCGGCCGTTGCCAGCAGCACGCGGCCCTTCTTGATGGCGAGCTTGCCCTCCGCCTCGTCGATCCGGGTCAGCTCCTCCAGCAGCTCGCTCTTCACGCCAAGCCCGATAGCGCCGCTGAGATCGTGGCGCGCCGCCACCGCATCCTTGCGCTGCACCACGTGCAGAAGATCGACCGAGGCGTTGAGCCGGGTCGCCGCCCAGGCGGTCAGCTCGCAAACGCTGGTCGCGTAGGACGATGCGTCGATGCAGGCGAGTATCCGTTTCATTTGGCCCCCTAATGCCCGGCCGGCTGGCTCTCGCCGCCCGGCTTATCATGGGTGGCGAATTTATCGACCATGGTGGCGCTGGCCTCGTTCAGCCCCACCACCTCGACGCTCGCCCCTTCGCGGCGGAACTTATGCACCGCTTCGTCCAGCGTGCCTACCGCCGAGATATCCCAGAAATGCGCCGCCGAGACATCGATAACGACCTTATCCAACACTTCCTTGAAATCGAACGCGTCGACAAAGCGCTCGGTGGAGGCGAAGAACACCTGTCCGACGATGCGATAGGTGCGGCAGGTGCCATCCGGCGACAGCTCCGAGCTCACCGTGAACAGGCCGCGTACCTTGCTGGCGAAGAACAGCCCGCTGAGTAGAACGCCCGCCAGCACGCCCTGCGCCAGATCGTGGGTCCAGACCACGACGATGACGGTGACCACCATCACCACCGAAGACTGCCAGGGATGGCGCTTCAGATCCTTGATCGACTTCCAGCTGAACGTGCCGATGGAGACCATGATCATCACCGCCACCAGCGAAGGCATCGGGATCTGGCTGACCAGCGGCCCCAGCACCACGATCAGGAACAGCAGGAAGGCGCCGGCGACGAAGGTCGAGAGCCGGGTGCTGCCGCCGGATTTCACGTTGATCACCGACTGGCCGATCATGGCGCAGCCGCCCATCCCGCCGAAAAACCCGGTGACGAAATTGGCGATGCCCTGGCCCTTGCACTCGCGCCGCTTATCGCTCGGCGTGTCGGTCAGATCGTCGACGATCTGCGCCGTCAGAAGCGATTCAAGCAGGCCAACCGCCGCCATCGTCAGCGAATACGGAAAGATGATGCGCAAGGTCTCGAAGGTGAGCGGCACGTCGGGCAGTGCGAAGGACGGCAGCGCATCGGGAAGCTGCCCCATATCGCCGACAGTGTTCACCTCCAGCCCCAAATAGATCGAGATCACCGTCAGCACGATGATGGCGATCAGCGGCGAGGGCACCATCTTGGTCACATAGGGGAACAGGTAGATGATCGCCAGGCCGCCGGCGACCATGGGGTAGGTCAGCCAATGCACCCCGATGAGCTGCGGGAATTGCGCCATGAAGATCAGGATCGCCAGCGCGTTGACGAAGCCGGTGACCACCGATCGCGAGACGTATTGCATCAGAAGATCGAGGCGCAGAAAACCGGCGATCACCTGAATGATGCCCATCAGGATGGTCGCGGCGAACAGATATTGCACCCCGTGATCGCGCACCAGCGGCACCACGAGAACCGCCACCGAGGCGGTCGCCGCCGAGATCATGCCGGGACGCCCGCCGACCAGAGAGATGATCACGGCGATGGAGAAGGAGGCGTAGAGACCGACCTTGGGATCGACCCCGGCGATGATCGAAAACCCGATGGCTTCCGGAATCAGCGCCAGCGCCACCACGATACCGGCAAGGATATCGCCGCGCGGATTGGCCAGCCATTCACTGCGCAGTGAGGCGAGAGAAAACATGCGTCAAACCTGAGGGGAGCGGCAATCCAGCGTCCGGCCTCCGGCCGAACCTTGCGTCATGCGCAAGGGGTGCTCCGCGATTGTCGTTATCCGAGGGATAGGCGCCCGGCCAAGCCACCCGGCCTGCAAAAGGCCCGGTCCGATGAAGCTTTGCCACTTAGCGGAGAAGAGTTTTGCCTCGCAAGTGCAACCTCCGCCCTGCGACGACACTACGCGCTAAATCCTAGACATCGCGCCATGTGGAGAAGGTCGCCGCTTGGCCGCGATAGATGCCGGCTTCGTCGAAGAGCTGCCAGATCAGCCCGTCCTCGATGAAAAAGCGGCGGCCCGACTTGGCGATGCGGACGCCACGATAGCCGGTGACGAAGCCGTCCTGCGTCACCGCATCAAGCAGACGCTGACGCTCGGCCCGCTCCTGCGGCTCGGCGGAAAGCCGCGATGGCAGCCCGACGATCTCCTCCCAGCCATATTCGAAGCAGCGTTGCGCGGCCTTGTTGGCATAGACGAAATGCGGATCGGCTTGCGTGTCATGCGCCAGCACCGCAAACGGCGCCGCGTCGTAGAGCCATGCCGGCCCCTGCCCCGGCGCCACCAGCGGACGCCCGACCAGCCGCGCATAGCTTCCGGTGAGAAGCGCGAAGAAGTCGGGATCGCATCGCTCCCGCTGCGTATCGGCCATGTTTCGATCCAAATTGTTTCGATCCAAATTGCTTCGATCCAAATCGCCTCGATCCAATTATCTCGCCCGGTTCCGCGCGCCGCCTAGAGGCGCGGGGTGGACTAGGCCGCGGGCCCTTGCGGCAGCTCCGGCCAATCCTCAGCCAACGCCGCCTCCAGCCAATTGGCAAGGTCGGTGACGATCGTCTCCACCATCATCTCGCCGTCCTCGGCGGAGGAGTCCGCCGGGCTGCCGACAACGCCGGTCGGCGTGGTCGCCGGCATGGCATAGGAGAAATGCGTGCCCGGGGTCACGTCCGGCACGTCGAAAGCATGCTCCATGCGAACCATTTCGGGGCGCAGATGCAGCAGGATCGAGGTCTCGCCGCGATTGGCGTGGATATCGGCGCCGTCGCGGAAATAGAGCTCGGCAACACGCGGCGAGATATCCCACAGCCCCATCGTGGCGAAGCGCCCTTCCGGAAACTCGTAGCGAAGCTGCAGGATGGCGCTGCGCAACGGCGCATCGTTGGTGCCGTGGCCGGACAGGAACAGCAGCTTCTTGAGCCCGTTCGCCATGGCCCAGCGTCCGAGTTCCACCATCGCCTGGATCATCGTTCCCGGATGCAGCGAGAACGTGCCGGGCCATTGATCCGTATGGCCGAGCGAGCAGCCATAGGCAAACCCCGGCAGCACCAGAACATTGGCCCTCTCACCCGCCATCTGCGCCAGCGTCTCGGACGAGATCGTATCGCAGCCGCAAGCCAAATGCGGCCCGTGCTGCTCCGTCGCGCCGACCGGCAAGACGGCGAGATCCCGTCCCTCGGCGATCATCGCCCCCACCTCGTCGCTCGTCATCAGATCCCACCGCGCCATAACTGCCTCATTCGTTGCTTTCGGGCCAAAACTCTCAGGCCTTCCAAGGTGCAATGCCTGTGCCACAGCGCCCCTGTTGGAATCCGGCGAGAACCACCCCCTCACCAGCACAATATGTTTGTTAATTGATCGATTAATGAGCAAACGGCGCACAATCTTTGCGCCCTTCCCGAGAGAGCTCGAAAATCGCAGTTTTGCGCGGAGAACGGACAAGTCGGCGGAAACCAACGGATATCGCGTCTCCGCGCCGCGCTTCCAACTGCTGGCCCCGATTTTGCAGCCTGCTTGCGACATCAGACACAGCAAGAGTCGAGGAAACGAATGAATCCGAACACCCCAGAACGCGTCCGCGAGGTCCGCCAACAATTGGAGGCGGCCGGCGTCCAATACTGCTTCGCCACCTATGTCGATGTGCATGGCGTGCCGAAAGCCAAAGCCGTGCCTCTGACAAGCTTCGAGAAGATGTGCAGCGGCTCCGAACTGTTCACCGTGGGCGCCATGGACGGCATGGGGCTGATCGGGCCGGAGAAGGACGAATGCGCCGCCGTGCCCGATCTCGACAGCTTGACGATCCTGCCCTGGGACAAGCGCTACGCCTGGTTCGCCTCCGACCTCTGGTATCACGGCGAGCCTTACGCCAATTGCAGCCGGGTCATCCTCAAGAAGGCCTTGGCGAAGGCAAAGCAGGCCGGCTACGGCATGAATCTCGGCGTGGAGACGGAGTTCTATGTCTTCCGCCCCGGCGAGGACGGCCCCGTGCCTTTACCCGAGCGCCAGTTCAAGGGGCCTTGCCCCGCCTATGACGTGAACCAGACGATGCAGTCGATGAGTTTTCTCGACCGCATGGTGCAGGCGATGAATGCGCTGGGCTGGAGCGTCTATTCCTTCGACGCCGAAGGCGGCAGCGGCCAATACGAGCTCGATTTTGCCTATGCCGACGCCCTGACCATGTGCGACCGGCTCGTCTTCTTCCGCTTCATGGCGAAAGCCATCGCCCAGGAGCTGGGGCTGATCGCCAGCTTCATGCCGAAACCCTATGCCGGCGACTTCCGCTCGGGCGCCCATTTCAACATGTCGCTTTACGACAGCGAGAGCGGCGACAACCTGTTCGCAGGCGATGGCAGCGCCATGGCGGAAAAATACGGTATCCCCTTCCCGGATCTCGGCTATCACTTCGTCTCCGGCCTCTTGGCCCATGCCAGCGCGCTGACCGCCGTTACCTGCCCGTCCTTCAATTCCTATAAGGGACTGCTAGCGCAGGGCCAGATGGCCGATATGAGCTGGGCGCCGGTGCTGCGGGCCTACGGCAAGAACAACCGCTCCGCCATGCTGCGCCTGCCGATGAACCGGCCCTGCGTGGAAAACCGCGCGCCGGATATCTCCTGCAATTTCTATCTCGGCACCGCGATGTCGCTGATGGCGGGTCTGGAAGGGATCGCGCAGGCGGCCGATCCCGGCGAGCCGATGAACGACAATCTCTATCTCCGCCGCGGCAAGCCGACGGCATCCGACGTGTTCCAGACTCAGGACGGCACCGTCCGCCGTCTGCCGCGCACCCTGCTCGAAGCGCTGCAGGCTTTCGAGACCGATCCGATCGCGCTCGCCACCTTCGGCGAGGAGATGCGCGACATCTATCTGTCCTGGAAGCTCGGCGAGTGGGAGCGCGACTACTACATCGTGGACGCTCCCGAGCGCGAGCGCATGCTCGAGGCGATCTAAGCGCTGAAGGTCGGCCCTACCGGGCGCCGCAAACGCCAGGTGCGCAACAAAACAGGAAGGGGCGGCGCGCCGAACGCACCGCCCCTTTTCCTTCTCAAAATTCCGTCGCTGTTAGAGCGGCGTGGCTACTCCCAGCGCTGGCCCTCGCAAGACGCGGTGAGGATTTCCACCCCGTCGGCATGGACGACGATATTCTCCTCGTAATTCGCCGCGCCGACACCGGGGCGCCCGACCAGGGCCTCGATCGCCAGGGTCATGTTCTCTTCGACCATCGTGGGATCGTCCTCGCAGATCCACGGCGCATCGATACCGAGCCCGAGGGAATGGCCGAAGCAGGGGAACATGCTGCTGAAGGCGTTGCTCTCGTCGGCGGAGGATTTGTGATTGGCAAAGCCGTGATCGTCGAGCCATTTGGAGCCGCTCGCATAGAGATCGCCGAAGGTCGTCTCGCCCGGCCTGATGCCGTCGATGATGTGATGGATCAGCGTCTTGCTGCCTTCCAGCAGCTCGCGCTGGGCATCGCTCGGCTTGCCGCCGACCACGGTGGAGCGGGCGAAATCGGTGTAATAGGCATCGACCGGGCCCCACTGATCGCAATGCACCAGATCGCCTTCCTCCATGGGCCGGGTCACGTTCCAATGGGGAATGCCCGAGCTGCCCATATAGTTTGAAGCGAACGGCCCCGAAGCGATGGCGATATCCTGCTGGGTGCCGCCATTGGCCGCCAGCACGCGCAAGCCCTCGCCCACCGCATCGCCTTCCGTGTTGCCGGCGACGATGGCGGACATGGTGGCCTCCATCCACTTCACGCCGACGCCCGCCGCATGGCGCATCAGCGCGATTTCGGCAGGGCTCTTGATCAACCGCATGCGCTCCAGGATGTCGTCCGCCGGAACGAAATCGATCTTGTCGTTGCCGGCCCGCGCTTCCATACGCCGCCAAGCGCTCATCAGAAACGACATGCCGCCGACCAGACCGATCGGCTTGTTCAGGAGATCCATCTCGCGCAGCACGTCGGCGGTGGAGACGGTGATATCCGGCACGCAGCGCACATCGCTCACCTTGATGCGGTCTTCCGGATCGTCGACGTAATCGGTGATCAGCACCGGATCGCCCTCGACAGGCAGGATCAGCGCGCCGTGGCCGCGGCTCGCCCAGCTCACCCGGTCCGGCACCACGGGAAACAGCGAGTGGAAGTTGGTGAGGTAATAGAGATCGCCATAAGCCTCCACGGTGTGGCCGCTGCGCGACCAGATCACCAGAGCCTCGAGCCCCTTCTCCTTGGCCTTGGCGCGGGCAATCTCGCGGCGCTGTTCGAATTCTTGGTCGGGGATCTGCGGACCGGGCATGGTCTACTCCTTGGCTAACGTTGAAAGGGCGAAGGTTGGAAATTCGGCGGCGCCGGAAACGGGCCGCGCATGGCTTCGATGCCGCCGGCAATGGCGAGCAGCCGTTCGTCTTGGTAGGGGCGCCCGACGATCTGCATCCCCATCGGCAGGCCCGAAGGCGTCAGCCCGATGGGCAGCGACAGCACCGGCAGGTTCGACAGCATGTTGAACGGGTGGGTCATGTCGAAAGCGCAGAACTTGCCGTCTTCGGTGTCCGCCTCGTAATCGGTCTCCGGCGCATCGACAGGCGGCGCCTCCACCGCATTGGTCGGGCAGAGCAGCGCATCGCAGCTCTCCAAGATCGCGCCGAGCTGCAGGCTCATCTCCTTGCGCAAGATGCCGACCCGCATCAGATCCAGCGCCGAGAGTGCCCGCCCCTCCTCGATGCAGGCGGCAAGCGTCGGGTCCATCTGGGCGCGCTGCTCGGGCGTTTGCCCGGTCGGGAACAGCGCCAGCAGCGCGTTCCAATGCTTGATCCACTCGTCATAGACCGCGCGGGTCCAGGGAAGATCGACCTCGACGATCTCCGCGCCGGCACGGGCGAGTTCGTCGGCGGTGTTCTGCAGCGCGTCCGAGACCTCCGGCTGCACTGCGCAATAGCCAAGATCGTGAGACAGCGCGAAGCGCAAACCTTGGAGCGGCGCCGGCGCGGTATCCGCCAGGCGGAAATCGCGCGTTTGCGACAAAAGATCGGCCGGATGGCCCCCAGCGCCTGCGGCGACGAACAGGGCGGCATCGGCGACGCAAGAGGCGAGCGGCCCGAAATGGGAAATGGTATCGACCCCGGTCGGGAGAATGCTCATCGGCGTCCGCCCCAGGCTCGGCTTGAACCCGACAACGCCGGACGCGCCGGCCGGAATGCGCACCGAGCCGCCCATATCGGTGCCCTCGCCGAGCGGCACCACGCCGGTCGCCACCGCCACCGCGGAGCCGCCGGAGGACCCGCCCGGCGTGCGGCTGGTATCCCAGGGATTGCGCGTTGGCCCATAGCGGGGCGAACGGGTGAAGCTGGAGAAGGCGAATTCCGGCGTGGTGGTCTTGCCGATGACGATGGCGCCTTGCGCCTTCAGCCGCTGCACGATCACGGCATCGTGGTCGGTGATCCCCTCGCCAGTGGTCAGCGAGCCGAGCGTGGTCGGATGCCCCGCTGTCGGCGTCATATCCTTGATCACGATGGGGACGCCATGCAGCAGCCCGGCGTCCGCCGGCGCTCCCGAGCCGTCGATCCACCGCGCCGCCGCAAGCGCTTCCTCATCCAACAGGATGGTGAAGGCGTTGAGCCTCTCCTGCACCGGTTTTGCGCGCTCCAACGCGGCAGAGACGACCGCCTCGCAAGAGGTCTCTCCGACAAGGATCGCCTCTCGAATTTCGGATGCGCTTTGCAAGCTCGACAGCCTCATGCCGCCCGTAAGGCGGGTGCTCCGATTAACCGATACCGAGCATGCAGCTTGGGTTGCACCGACCTTGCAGGCAATCGTGACAAACGTCATGGCTCGCCACCGGCCAGAAAGCCGTCTTTCGGGGCGCCGGCACCCGTATTAAGCTTGGCGCCCGAAAGGCCTTAAAGATGCAGCGGAGCGGAAAATTGCGCCTGCTAGAACGCCGGCTGAAGGAGATCGACCGGGACGGCGACAGCCTCTCCGGCCGGCCTGCGCCCGCATTGGCGCCGGAGTTCGACGGGCTGTTCGAAAGTCTCGGCGAAGTCGCCGAGGCGGTCGGCAGCGCGCGCTTCTATCCGGCGATGGCCGAATGCGTCGCTAAGAGCTTCCGTGCCGACCGCTATCTCGCCATCCGCTATGCGCGCTTCTCCCGCCCGGAGTTCCTGGTCAATGCCTCGATGACCGAGGCGGCGACCGAGGATTATCTTCGGAGCTATTACCGCATCGATCCCCTGCTGCGCATGGTGCGGACGGGCGTTGAGCGCAACGTGCTCACCTTCGACCAGCTGCGCCGGAGCGGCACCGATACGCTCTATTACGAGGCGATGTACCGGACCGCCGAGATCCTCGACGAGCTGGTCATCCTGCTGCCCACCGTCGGCGGCATCTGGACTGCCATCTGCGTCGACCGGGCCGAGACCCTGTTCGACGAGCGCGAGATCGACATCGCCGAACGGCTCTACCCGCTGCTTTCCAAGCTGCATGGCCTGCATGTCGAGCGCTGCGTGTTCGGCTGGCGCGGCGGCTATCTCGACGACAGCCAGATCGCCTTCATGATGATCGACACCGAGGGCCATGTCGCCTTGCGCAATGCGCTGTGGAAGAGCCGCGTGAGCGAGGCCCGCGAAGAGCGCATCCGCTCCCTCGCCGAGGCGCAAGCCAGCGGCTGCGAGAAGCTCGACGAAGGCCTCGTCGTGCATTGGGAGACCCTCGACCAGCAAAACGCCGTCGCGCCCGGCGGCAAGGCCTATCTGCTTGAGGAGCCCTCCCCCGGCTATGTCGATCTGGCCGAGAACGAGCTGGTGGAAAAATTCGCCGAGATCCACCAGCTCACCCCGAAGGAGAAGGAGATCGTCACCCGCCTCCTGAAGGGCCAGCCGCCGGCGCTGATCGCCGAGCAGATGGGGCTGACAAGCGGCACCGTGCGCAATCACAAGCACCGGCTCTACAACAAGCTCGACATCACCACCGAGCGCGAGCTGTTCCGCCTGTTCTTCGACCTGATCATCGCCAACCGCTAAGCTGCGGCTGCGCGCTCAAACCGCCAGTCGCTCTAGCACGAAATCGGCGCGGGTCCCGACATCGGATTTCGGCAGAATCACGGCCTCATAACCGAGCGCCGGATAGATTTTCAGCAGCCGCTCGTACTCGGCGATTCCCGCCTCCAGATCGTGGCGGCGATCCTCGTCGGTGACGTAAATCTCCGGCCAGGGCGGCGTGAGGAAGACCTGTCTGTTGTAGCGATTGTCTTGCGCCAGCGCCTCGAGCGCCGGCTCGCCAGTGACGTGCTGCAGCGCAGCCGCCGCATCGATCAGCCCGCGATCGAAAAACACCCAGGAAACTCGCATTTCATTGGCCGCCCGGTCGGCCAGCGCCATCTCCATGGCGCGCCGGGCGAAGGCGGCCATGTCGACCCAAGGCAAGGCCGCGCCATCTTTTGCCGTTTCCTCGGCGATGATCCGCCGGCCCGGCTCCTCGACAACCGCGTAGCCCCGCCGCGAAAGCTCGGCGAGCAGCGTGGACTTGCCGCCGCCGGAGCAGCCGGAGATGACGACGAAACGATCCATGTCAGATGAACGCGGGATCGCGGGCAGCGCCTAGCGCGTCGGCGAGGGCGCGTCCCCGAGATCCAGCTTTCCCTCCTCCGCTTTGAAATAATATTGCGAACTGACCAGCCAGCCTTTGAGCGGCCGTAACGGAGGGATGCAGGTGAGCAGTAAGATCGGCAGCGAGGTGAACAGATGGACCCAATACGGCGCCGTGTAGGCCGCCTCGATCCACACGGCAAACGCGACCGCCGGGATGCAGCCGAAGCACATCACGAAGAAGGCGGGACCGTCCGCCGGGTCCGCGAAGGAATAATCCAAGCCGCACACCTCGCACTTGTCGCGCAAGGTGAGGAAGCCCTTGAAAAGATGTCCCTTGCCGCAACACGGACAGCGCCCGCGGATTCCCGTCCAGATCGGAGAGAGCGGCGGATATTCGGAAGTCTCGGACATCTTGGATACCTCATAGAGGGATGAGCCCGGCCCGAAAGCCGAGCCGGCGCGGAACGCGAAGCAAGGCTAATTGAAGCTGTGAAGCCGCAGCTTGAAGCTGCCGTCTGTCTGCATCTTAGAGACATGGGTGGCGAAAGCGTCGCCAACAACGGGCATGCCGTCGCAGACCGCAAAATCCGCCGTTCGCGCGAAGGCGAAGGGCCGCGCCGCAAAGCCGCGCAAGGAAATCCGCATCGTTTCCTCCATACGTTCTTTTGCATATTCTTTTGCCACTATCGGTAGCACAGGCGTCATCGGCTGAGGCGCGACAGGCTGCCCCAGGGCGCGACGCAGGGACACGGAAAACCGGCCTTTTCCGCCGCCTTTCCACAATTCCACTTCATTCTCGCGCCAGACTCCGCCTGCCGAGGATCGAAACTGCAAGGACATGCCCAAGGAACCGTCCCAAGGAACCGCCCGATGTATTCCCGACGCGCTTTCCTGAGCGCCGCCGCCCTCGCCACCGGCGGTCTTGCGCTCGTCACCCGCACGCCGCGCGCTTTCGCCCAGATCATCGAGGATGGCGAGATGCCCGCCCCGCCAACCGAGCCGCCGAGCCAAGCCTTGCGCACCCGCCCGATTCCCTCGACCGGCCAAGAGCTGCCGGTGATCGGCGGCGGCACCTCCGGCGCCTACAATGTGCAGATCGGCTCGCCGGAATTCGAACGGCTGAAAGAGACCATCAAGATCTTCTTCAATGGCGGCGCCACCGTGTTCGACACCTCGCCCAATTACGGCAATGCCGATGCCGCGCTCGGCGCCCTGCTGGAAGACGGCGGCTACCGGGATCGCTGCTTCCTCGCCACCAAGATCGCCGCCGACAGCCGCGAGGAGGCCGAGGCGCAATGGGCCGGCAGCCTGAAGACGCTGCGTACCGATCATGTCGAGCTGCTGCAGGTGCATAACTTGCGCGACTGGCGCACCCAACTCGCCTATGCCCGCGAGCTGAAGGCGCAAGGCCTCACCAAATATGTCGGCATCACGCATTATCTGGAGAGCGGCCATGAGGAGATGGCCGAGATCATGCGAAACGAGCCGCTCGACTTCATCCAGATCAATTATTCGGTGAATGCGCCGCAAGCGGGCCAGACGCTACTTCCCCTCGCCCGGATGAAGGAGGTCGGCGTTCTGATCAACCGCGCCTTCGACGACGGACGCCTATTCGCCAAGGTGAAGGACCGGCCCTTGCCCGATTGGGCGCCCGAGGTGGAGACGACGAGCTGGGCGCAGATCTTCCTCAAATTCGCCATCAGCCATCCGGCCGTCACCGCGGTGATCCCGGCGACCAGCAAGCCGAAGCATCAGGCCGATAATCTCCATGCCGGCATCGGCCCCTTGCTGAGCGCCGCGCAGCAGCAAGAGCTGACCGCCGCCTTCGCGTAAAGCCCCGATGCCGCAATCCCGCAGCGCCGCCGCACGCCTCATCGCGCGCCTCTTCAATGTCGAGCCTGGCGAAACTCCGGCCGTTGCCGGGGGTCTTGCCATGTTCTTCCTCCTGTTCACCGGCTATTTCATGCTGCGCCCGGTGCGCGAGACCATGGGCGTCGCGGGCGGGGTGGAGAACCTGCAATGGCTGTTCACCGGCACGTTTATCGCCACGCTGATCGCCATGCCGCTGTTCGGCTGGCTCGCCTCGAAAGCCTCGCGCCGCCGCATTCTCCCCTGGGCCTACGGCTTCTTCGTCCTGAACCTGCTCAGCTTCGCCGCCGCGCTCGTCCTTCGGCCCGACGATATCTGGACCGCCCGCGCCTTCTATATCTGGCTGTCGGTGTTCAACCTGCTGGCCATCTCCCTGGCCTGGAGCGTGCTCGCCGATATCTTCGTCACGGCGGAGGCGAAGCGGCTCTTCGCACTGATTGCCGGCGGGGCCAGTCTCGGCGGGCTGACGGGGCCGATCCTCGGCACGCTTCTGGTCGCCCCGCTCGGCCATAGCGGCCTGCTGGTGCTCTCCGCCCTGCTGCTCGCCGGCAGTGCGATCGCAGGCGTTGCGCTCTATCGCTGGCGCGACGCTCATCCGGTCCCTGCGGCGCTGCAAGCGCAGAACGATAGCCGCCGCCCCCTCGGCGGCAACCCGTTCGCCGGGGCGACGGAGGTCTTCCGCTCGCCCTATCTCGCGGGCATCGCCCTGTTCGTGGTGCTGCTGGCCAGCGTCTCGACCTTCCTCTATTTCGAGCAGGCCCGGCTGGTTTCCGAGACCTTCCCCGATCCGACGCGCCAGACACAGGTGTTCGGGCTGATCGACACGGTGGTGCAGACCCTCTCGATCCTCACGCAAATCTTCTTCACCGGCCGCATCGCCAAATCCCTCGGTATCGGCGTGCTGCTGGTCGGCGTGCCGCTGCTGATGGCCTGCGGCTTTCTCTGGCTTGCCCTGTCGCCGGTCTTCGCCGTCTTCGTGGTGGTGATGATCGCCCGCCGCGCCGGCGAATACGCCCTGGTGCGGCCGGGCCGCGAGATGCTCTACACCGTCGTCGCGCCGGTGGAGAAGTACAAGGCCAAGAACTTCATCGACACGGTGATCTATCGCGGCGGCGATGCGGTGAGCGGCTGGGTGAAGCGCGGCCTCGATATCGTCGGCGATCCGTCCCTCGCCATGATGATCGGTGCCGGCGTCGCGCTGACCTGGGCCGGCGTCGGCTACGGGCTCGGCCGGGCCGAGAAGCGCCGCGAGGCAGCTCTCGGCGGAGACCCGTCCGGCTAGTCAGGCCGCCTTGCCGCTCGCAAGGAGACCGCCGAAACGGCGCTGCCGGGTTTCGAATTCGTCGAGCGCGGCGGCGAGTTCGTCGGGGCCGAAATCCGGCCACATGCAATCGGTGAACAGCAGCTCCGCGTAAGCGCATTCCCAGAGCAGGAAGTCGCTGAGCCGCTTCTCGCCGCCGGTGCGGATCAGAAGATCGACATCCGGCGCGCCGTCCCCTGTCACCAGCCGCGCGAAGGCTTCGCGCGTGGTGCCCCGCTCGGCCTGAGCCGCCGCTGCGAGGATCGCATCGCGCGCCGAGTAATCGACGGCCACGCGAAGATGCAGCCGGGAGCCCTTGGCCGTGGCGCGCTCGGCCCAGTCGATCCGCTCGCGCAAATTCGCCGGCAGACGCTCGCGGCGCCCGATGAAGGAGAGCCGCACGCCTTGGCCCTGCAGCGCGCCAAGCTCGCGGTCGAGATGGCCCTGCAGCAGATTCATCAACACCGCGATTTCCGGCTTCGGCCGCCGCCAGTTGTCGCTGGAGAAGGCGTAGAGGGTCAGCATGCCGATGCCGGCCTTTCCGGCAGCCTCGACGATCCCCCGCACCGCCTGCACGCCGGCCCGGTGTCCTCGGCTACGCGGAAGCCCTTTGCGCTCGGCCCAGCGTCCGTTGCCGTCCATGATGATCCCGACATGAATTCTGTCCTGCAGTGCACTTTGCATTGTA
Organism: Methyloligella sp. GL2; assembly: GCF_013341275.1. Classification (GTDB taxonomy): domain Bacteria; phylum Pseudomonadota; class Alphaproteobacteria; order Rhizobiales; family Methyloligellaceae; genus Methyloligella. Next base: position 1,499,353 of record NZ_CP054476.1, on the reverse strand, counting down.
AAGTCTCCTGGCAAAAAAAGAGGCGCTCAAGCGCCTCGGGGATTGAGAAGCGGATCGCGATCGGAGATTTCGGCGACATCGGCCGCATCGCGCACCACGCGTTCCAGCTCGGCGAGATAGTCGAGGAAGCGCGCCCTGCCCTCACCGGTCAGCCGGCAGGTGGTCAGCGGCCGCTTGCCCTCGAAGCTCTTGTCGATGCGCACCAGCCCGGTCTCCTCCAGCACTTGCAGATGCCGCGAGAGATTGCCGTCGGTGAGACCGCAAAGCCGTTTCAGATCGGCAAAGCTGAGCCCCTTGGGATGGCCGATCAGCGAGGTCATGATGCCGAGCCGCGCCTTCTCGTGGATCACCCGGTCGAGCCCGTCATAGGAATATGGGGCATTCGTCTCACGCGTCATCGAGGTCTCCGGACGTCTTGTAGATAATCGCGGCAAGCAGCAGCTGGCCGACGGCGAAGGGAAGCCCCATCATCCAGGGCGAAAGCGCCGGCCCGCTTGCCGCCCACATCAGGACGGCGCAGCCGGCGACGAAATACCAGGCGGCAGCGACTGCCACCGTCCGCGGCAAAGACGGCACGGCGGCGAACAGGCCAAGGCTGACCAGGATCGACCACAGGCCCGGCAGCATCCACACATGGTCGGGCGCGAAACGCCATAGGATCGCGCCGAGCGCGGTGCCCGCGGCGCCTGCAGGCAGGAACTGATGCACCGCGTTGAGGATCATGGAGTCGGCGAGGCCGCCATGCTCTTGGCGCGAGCGGACGATCATCTCCGCCCCGATCAGCACACCGCTGATCGCCGCCACGACGATCCAGGCCGAGAAGAACAGGAACGGCACATCCAGCGGATCGGTCAGGAACAGGCTCTGGCAGATCGCCGTGAGCAGCGCCATCAGCCCGCTGAGCCCGAGCGCCGCCGGGCCGAGCCCGCGAAAGGTGGTGCTCGCCGCAACCTTGCTGCGGATATCGGCGATGTCGGACAAGGCTTTCTCGTAATCGCGCATCTGCCCCTCTCTCGTGTCCTCTAAAGAACTTTATAATGCAAAGTAAGCATGTCTGCAAAGTAGATGCAAGCGCAAATAGGCAAAGCGCAAACAGGCAAGACGGCGAACGGCGCCCTGCCGTGACCGCAACAGCCGGGCATGAAAATGTGCACGTCTTCGATGCTGAGTGGGGAAGTGCGGCCTCGGCGACGGGAGCCATCCCGACCGGCACAAGCAGCGAGCCTTCCGGAAGAAACTCAAATTATCCGCGATTTCCAGGGGGAATACAGCACGGACCGCAGCGAAAAAATCAAAGTTGTGGCAAATCCGGACCGCAACTCTCTCGTGGCAAAAGCGACGGGCAAACCTCCGATAGCGTGGACAGAACGCCCCGCTTTATGAGAAGACCCACAGCCGGACGCGAGCCAGGGCGGGCACGCTATCGAACGAGCCATCGGGCGGGCTCTATCCGGCAAACCCGCGCGCAAGGGGCTGCAACCCGGCCTCCGGCTACATATCTGTCTGCCACGCTCATAGTGCGGAGCCGGCCCACGGGGGATCGGCCCCGTACGATCCGCCCTCACCGCCGCCTCCCGGCCGGGAAATTTTGAAGCGAAAGCGAATTTATGGAATCGAGCATCTGGCTCTGGGTTGCCTTCAATCTTTTCGTTCTGGGGCTGCTTGCCCTCGATCTCGGCGTGCTTCACCGCGAGCCGCGGCAAATCAAGGTCGGCGAAGCCATTCGCCTCAGCCTGTTCTATGTGGTGCTGGCGCTGATTTTCAGCGCCGGGCTGTTCTGGCTGCGCGGGCCCGAGGACGGCATCGATTTCCTCACCGGCTACTTCGTCGAGAAGTCGCTGAGCGTCGACAATATCTTCGTCATCGTGCTGCTCTTCACCTATTTCCAGGTGCCGCCGCAATATCAGCACCGGGTGCTGTTCTGGGGCATCTTGGGCGCGCTGGTGATGCGTGGGCTGCTGATCTTCGCCGGCGTACAGCTGATCCATCAATTCGCCTGGATGGCGCTATTGTTCGGCGCTTTCCTCATCGTCACCGGCATCAAGATGCTGGTGGTGGCCGAGCAGGAACCGGACCTTGAGAACAACATCATTCTGAAGGCCGTCCGCCGCCGCGTCCGCCTCACCGACGGCTATCGGGGCAAGCATTTCTTCTTGCGCGAGAACGGGCTGCTTTTCGCCACGCCGCTGTTCCTCGTACTGGTGATGATCGAGGTGACCGACCTGATCTTCGCCGTCGATTCCATTCCGGCGATCATCGCCATCACCACCGACCCGTTCATCGTCTACACCTCCAACGTCTTCGCCATCCTCGGCCTGCGCGCGCTGTATTTCGCACTGGCCGGCATCGTCCCCCGCTTCATCTATCTGAAGTACGGTCTGGCCCTGGTGCTGCTGGTGATCGGCTTCAAAATGATCGCCAATTATTTCTATGGCGGGAAATTCATCCCCACGGAGATGGCGCTGCTGGCCACCGTGCTACTGATCGGCGGCTCCATTATCGTCTCGCTGATCAAGACACGCGGCCAGCTGGTCGAGCCGCAGACCCTGCCCACCGGCTGGATCCCGGGCAGCGGCGTGAAAGAAGAAGCCGAGCCGGAGCCGGCGGAGAAGGCGCAGCAGGAGAAGAAATAGCCGGTAGCAGCAAATCGCGAGCGGCGCCTAATCTTCTAAAGGCGAAGAGCTCTGCCGCGCCGTCCTGGCCGCGATTGCCTTCACCACCGCCGCCATATCCTGATCGCTCAGCCCCAGCGCGGCGGTTTCCTGATAGAGAGAATGGCTGGCATCGAGCAGCGGCGAGGCGACGCCTGCGGAACGCGCCGCATCGAACACCAAGCCGGAATTCTTCAGCACATCGGCGATCGCCGCCTGAACCGTGAAATCCTCATCCAGCAGCTTCTGCAGCTTGCCCTTGGAAATCGCGCTTCCCATCGGCCCGGCATTCAGCACCTCGGTGAATTGCGCCAGGTCCACGCCGAGATGCGTCGCGAGGTGAAAGGATTCCGCCAGTGCCGTCACCGTGGCGATCAGATAGAGATTGACCGAGAGCTTCATCGCCAGTGCCGACGGCACCGCGCCGCATTCCACCACCTTGGCGCTCATGGAGGAAAGCAGCGGCCGAACCTTCGCGACCGCATCAGCCTCCCCCGCCACCATGGCGACCAGCGTGCCCTCCTCCGCCGGCTTGCGCGAGCCGGAGACCGGCGCCTCGACATACCGCCCGCCAGCCTCTGCAATCTCCGCCGCCAGCGCCGCGGAATAGCCGGTGGAGCTTGTCCCCATATTGACGACGACGCGGCCGGAAACGTTTTGCGCAAAGCCCGGCGTGCCCCGGCCCAAGACCGCGTCGGTCGCCGCATCGTCCACCATCATCAAGAAGACGATGGACGACTTCTCGAACACCTCTTCGGCGCGAGCGGCAACCTCAGCCCCTGCCGCACGAAGCGGCGCGCATTTTTCCGCCGTCTGGTTCCAGACGATCAGCATCTCCCCGGCCGCCGCAAGATGAGAGGCCAGGTTCAGAGCCATGGGCTGGCCCATCACGCCGAGCCCGATAAAACCTATGCTCAAGATGCCCTCCCCTCGATCGCGCGCCGAACGACGCCGGAAGCAATCCGTATGCGTCCTATCTTACGAAAGGTCCGCATTGCCCCCCAACCTGGCTCACGCCACCAGGGATACGATCGTTGCCTGCAGCAGGTCGGCCGCCTCGCGCGGGGCGAGCTTCACCTGCAAGCCCCGCTGTCCGCCATTGATGAACACGTAAGGCTGAGCAAGCGCCGTCTCCTCGAAGGCGACCGGCACTTTGCGCATCTGGCCGAAGGGCGAAATGCCGCCGACCTTATAGCCGGTGAGCCGCTCCGCGTCCGTGGGCGGCATCATCTTCGCCGATTTGCCGCCGAGCGCGCTGGCCAGCTTTTTCATCGCGACTTGCGCATCCGACGGTACGATGGCGATGGCCGGCTTGCCGTCCACCAAGGCCATCAGGGTTTTCAACACCCGCGAAGGCTCCTCCCCCAAGGCGTCGGCCGCCTGCAGCCCCACCCGTTCGGCGGAGGCATCGTAATCGTAGCTATGGACGGTGAAGCCGATACCGGCATCGGCGAGCGCCTTGGTCGCGCGTGTGGCTTTGGACATGAGCTTGGAAGCTTCGGCGTTATTTGCAGATCGGCAGCGGCTTGGCCGGCGGCGAAGGATGCGCCTTCTTATACTGGGCGATCGCCGGGGCCAGCGTCTCCCGCGGCCAGAATTTCGGCGTCCCGATCGCCCGCTTGCAGGCGGCGTTCCAATACGCCCCCGGAACACCCCGCCCGACGGCGACAATGTCGCGCGATTCCGGATAGATATAGAGCGAGGTCGGGTTGTCCTTCACCATGGCGTTGATCTGCTTCGCATCCGACCACGACCAGCTGGTGCAGCCATTGCTGCGCCCGCCGGTGTAATTGATGAAGGTGCCATAGGGCACATAGCCATTCTTGTCCGCATACTCGTTGCCCGGCGCCTTCATCCGGCATTGCGCCCGGATGATCACCGAAGGATGTCCGCCGATCTGGCGCGGCCGCGCATTGGCCGTCTCCCCCATCCCATCGAACTGGATGAAGGTGCGGATCAAGGCGCGGTATTGCCCGTTCTCGCGGAAATACCCCTTGAAGGAAGGCTTCAGCTCGGCGGTGACGTAAGACCCGCCCGCGGTGAGCAGCGAATCCTCCGCATTGGAGAAATGCTTGGCGCAGTCCCGCCCATTGGCGAAATTGGCGACGCCCGGCAGGTTGCGCCCATTGCCGTGGCCGGAGGACATCACCCGGTAGACCCGGTCCCCCTCGCAGATGATGTAGAAGCGGCCATGCTTGCCGACGCCGGAAGGCCGCGTCGCATCCATGGCGAAATAGCAGCCATTGCGGATCTCGCCGCTGCCGAGCTTCTGATAATACAGCGCCCGCGCCCGCTGCAGCACAACGGGCGCGATCTGCCCCTCGCCGGTGCCGATTTGAGCCTGCAGCCAGCCGGGCAGCGGCGGCATCTCGGCTTGCGCGCACGCCGGCGCAGAGAAGCCAAGCAGAAGCAGCACGGCCAGGCACGCGCCCGGCAAAGCTGGAAGAAACGCTTTCAGATGCATCGAATCTCACCCCCTTGCGCCCAGTCTGGCAGGTCAGGGTAAGGCTTTCGTTTACGCTAACGCAGCTCGGGCGCTGGGGGCTAGACCAATGGTGTCTTGCAGTGTCTTGCGCCCCCGCCGACCCTCGTCAGGCCCTCAGTCGCGTCCTTAGTCGGGCACCGGGGCATCCGGCATGTCGTGCCAGCGCTTGATTTTCCACCCCTCAGGCCCCTTCACCAGCCAGCCTTCGTAATTGAGGCTAGTCACCGGGCTGAAGTTCTTGCCGTCATGAGCGTTGGTCAAAAGCCCGGCCACGCTGACATGGGCCGTGTCCTTGGTCTGGTCGAGGAACAGAATATTCGACATCAGATGCCGGCGCTGATTGCCGGATTTGGCGAAGGCCTTCATCCGCGCGGTCCAGAATTTGCGAAAACCCTCACCGGTGAAGGAGACCGCCGGCTGGCCCGGCGTACCGGCGACGAACACGGCATCATCCGTGAACAGGTCGAGCCAGGCTTCCGCCTCGTAATTGTCGTAGGCGAAGGAATAGGCATAGAGCAGATTCTCGATCGCGGCGCGGTCGGCCGCGTCGAAATCCCCATGCCCCGGATTCTCCTTCGGCGCGTATGTGCGCAGCGGCTTCACATCCGGCGCAAGGCTCGCACCCGGCGGCAACGCGGCAGTCTCCGCCGCCGCGGCGGACATGGAAAAGACGGGAGCGGAAATCACGGGCGCCGCGGCCAAGACAATGGCCGCCAAGCCCAAACGAAAACTCTGCTTCATAGGTTGGGGGATCCTTTTTTGGGGTTTGGGGGGGGATTTGCGTGTTGGCGTGCTCAGGTTGGAACAAACGCCCAGACCCACAACAAACGCTATTGCGGGCTAGACACGCTATTCGAATCGTTCGTCCCGGGCATAATCCCGCTCGGTTTCATGCTGTCTCTCGCTGGCAATCTCTTGTGCAAGTTGCCTCTTAGCTTCCTTTATAAAGCGCACGTGTTCCGCTGGAACCTCCGCATCCAAGTCATCAAGAAGGCGCGCGTTCGTTTCCATCAGTGCAGCTCTTGAGCCGCTCCAGCTCATTGGCTGGAACCGCTCAATGAACACCTCAAGCACACGCTTGAAGTCCGGCGCATTGGCAAGAAGGGCTTTCGCCTGCTCCGACCAGACTAGTGGCCCTCTCTCCTCCGCGTGGCGCGCAAACGTCACAAACCCCGCCACAAGTGGATAGCGCACATTGGGATCCCGGTCGCACCAATCGATAAGCGTCTCGCGCGAGATCTCATTAGCCGGATTGGAGCGATAGCCGTCTATATGATCGAACACGCCGATACGCGCCTTCCGATCTCCCTCGCCGCCATCGAACAGAACATCAAGAACGGCATGCGGATGTGTACTGAGCAGGGCTGCTAGTAAGCCGCTATTGTTAAAGGCGTAAGTCTCAAACGCCGCCACCGCCGCCTTCAACCGACCTGCTAATTCACCCGCAATTGCAACGCCAACAGGACCCGCAAGACATGTTCGCACCAGCTCTGCTAGCTTGTGTTGGTCTCGCTGATCGTTCTTCTCGAACCTAAAACGCTGCAAAAGTTCTCGGCCAACCTCAAGAAGTTCAGGAGCGTGTTCCCGCTGTTCTGAGCGGTCGGAGAAAAAACGCATATGTAAAATTTCTAACGCGACATCAAACCCGTCGACTTGGTCGGCAATGAGCAGGAGAAGACGTTTTAGATCAGATCCTGCCAGTTGATCCGCCGTTCGCCCGCCCGCCAAAGCACCGTACTTCCAGACGGGCGCCCGCTTCATTTGAAGCGCTCGTTCTAGACGCTCGACACCGCGTGCATCCAGGTAGACTGCCGAGTGCAGCACTGGAACGAATTCCGCCAAGACCGCCTCATCGACCGCCTCGTCGAGGAACTCCTGAGCGATGTCCCGATCCTGTTCCCACAGCTCTGCAAGAAAGCCTCTGATCACCTGGACATTGCGCTGACCCGGAGGGAGTTGCCCAAGACCATGGACGAGCTTTGCCCAGGTGGCGCGATGATCTTCAGACGCCGCGGCAAGTCCGCAGCCAAACTGCCAAGCCCGATTCCCTCCACGTAACAGATCAGGCAAAAGTTCCCCGAACGCGGAGGCGTCGATTGCCACCGTCGCACCGAGCTCTCGGGCGATCGCATCGAGCCGCTTGTGTTCCCCCACAGTGTCGCCATCAAGCTCCATATCCTCCAAGTCGAGCCCACCTGACCTGTCGCTCAACACGACAGCCCGCACGCGTTCTTGAAGGTTGGACGGCCTCAGCTTGGCTTCCAGGTCAGCCAGCCGCAAAGAACTTTCTGGATCGAGCCGGGATCGGTCATATCGCATCGTTTGCCGGCACGCCGTCCAGCCCTCTCGCCAGAATCCATCTGCGGCAAAGCCGAGCGACAGGATTTCCAGTTCTTCGAACATATGGACAGAAGTCCATAACCCGCGAAAGCTACAGGCTACCAAGCCACTTAGTTCGGACTGAAGCACGCCCTCAGTTAACGCAAAACGTTCAATTAGCCTGAGCGCAGATGAATACCACTCCCGCAACTCCGCATTACTTCTTGGCCGATAGCCGAAGTCTCGCGACCAAACTCCAAATTCGAAACGGTAGCCCGAGCTGAAAGACGTAGTCTCTAAGATCGCATCTAGGGCCGCCAAACCGAGCGAAACCTGCTCAGGCTCACCCGAGCAAAGCAATTGTTCGATGACTGCCAACCGCTGTTCAATGCTGGCGTGTGTTCCGGAGAGATAGATTGTAAAAAGCGAAACAAAAGTGTCTCGTACTTGCTCAGATTCCCGCCCTTCTTCACCTCTCTGTGTTGCCGCCTGCGCGAGTAGGTAGGCGCTCCGGTTGAACAGGCGCGGCTCATATGCCAAGGAACGCAGCAACAATTGGTGTCGCCGCCAGATAGCTGCAGCCGAAACCATATCAGCTTCGCCTGACCGCTCTAGGGCCGCAAGAATTGCCTCCGGCAACACTGGAGCAACGTTCTCGAACATTGCTCGGCCGACATCGCCGAGAGCCGCGACATCACCTAACAAGCCCTCTGGCGCAAGCCATTGCTCGACAATGGCTCGGGCTCGTGGGTGCTTGTGTAGAAACGAAAGACGCCGCGAGAATGACCTAGCAAGGCGGTCTGTCCCATCCGCCACTAAATAGCGATCAATGAGATCATAGGGAATATTGTCGAGTGCCTCGGCAGCCAGTCTATTCGCAATTGCGTGCGGCAATACTGCCCGCCAAACGCTGCGCGTTTGGACAAGATCCCGGCGAATCAATTCAGCAACATGCCGGTAGAGCTCCTGAGGTTGTTGCCCAACGAGCGAGGCCAAACGTGGTAGCTCCGCTTCGTCCCCAATCAGGGCCTCTCCTTGGAAAGAGTATACGAGCGAGCAGGCTTGAGCCGCTAGAAGCAGCGCATCGTTGGCATCATGCCCTTGACGGAAGAGACGTTGAAAGAGCTCGTCGTTCGAGAGGCCTGCGACGGTCTCTGAGTGCCTGACCGTTTCGGCGAGAGCTATAGCGATCCGCGCATTGCCGCCGGAAACCTCGGAGATGGTGCGCGCATCGACCTGGGAAAGGTGCGGAAAGCGGCGTACCACGAGATTCTCAATCAGCTCAGGCGAGGACGTGTCGAGGGTCACGACTTGGGTTCCCTCAGGCTGATCATCCCGGACGTCATATTCGACCGTGAGAACGCTAACGGTACTGTCGGTCGCGGCACACAAATCCGAGAGCCGCTGGTGAAGGTCCGGCGGGCAATTGTCGACAATTAGCATGGCACGCACGCGGTTTGCGATCAGGCTCGAAGCCAGACCGATAGGCTGGGGGTCCGGGTTGTCCGAAAGGTTTGTGTAAACCGCTTGCGATGGCGGCAGAGGGCGGGCGCCCACACGCGCATCAAAAAGGGCCTGTACGAGGCGAGTCTTCCCTACGCCCGAAAGGCCAACCAAGCGTACGATCTTACCAGGCTCAGCCAAAACGTCGCGCAACTCGTCAATAGCTTCAGCGACCGAGTGCGCGGACGCACAACTGTGCCTTCCAAAGTGCAGGCGGAGCTTGTCGTCGAGCAAATATTCTGCTTCAACGCCCTCCGCTGGTCCGCTCCAGGGACCGTAGGGACGCCAGCCAGAAAGGCCACCTCCAACCTTCTCTTTAACCCAGGTAATAAGTCCTGGATGGCGCCTAACCCAACTGGCCAAACGCGTGCGATCATAAAAATCCGTATGAAGATCGCTGGCGTTGGCGACACCTGCCAATCCCTCACGTAGTGCATCGCGCCGATTGCCGAGCGCAGCATCGGACGTCGAACCGTGCGAACTGACGATTATGTAAGCACCAGACTCGTCGGCGAGTTCCTGGATAGCGGGACGAACTGTGCCTGCTGGTCTCATCTCAGCAAGGATAGCTGCCCTAGGCATATCCGGTATCTTGGCCTGGAAGCCAGTCGAGGGGCGTGGGATGAAGCCTTCAATGGCTGTTTCTGGAGGTAGGGCAACGCGAACATCCAGGCCGCCATCCGCGGCTCTCTGATCCCCACCCCAAGTGACGGCTGCGGGAGAGAGCCCTCGACTTACAAGCTCGGCCTCACACAAGCGCCCAATAAGTTCCCGCAAGTCAGAGTCATTTAATTGTGCGATTTCGTCGGGTGAAACATCAAACATCGTTCTGATGATTCCTCCCCGAGATGTAGCCTCTAAGGCGTATTGTCCGCTATCAACCACAGTTCGATTGTCGGTAGTCGTCTTAGGCCTTTGCGTCCCTACTCCGACTCATAGTCCCGGGCAACTTCGAGGTCATACCATACACCACGCAGCCGACGCCCCACACAACCACCGAACGCCCAACCCAAACCCCATTAGCCCCCGCACTCCCAAGCTGCTAATCCCCTCTCCATGCCCGACCCCATCCTGATCCTCGTCGATGCCGATGCCTGCCCCGTGAAGGACGAGGTATTTCGCGTCGCCCTGCGCTACGGCATCAAGACCATCGTCGTTTCCAACGCCTTCATGATGCTGCCGAAGCACCCTGATATCGAGCGCGTGATTGTCGAAGCTGGGCTCGACGTGGCCGACGATTGGATTGCGGAGCGCGCGCGCCCGGGCGTCATCGTGATCACCAACGACGTTCCCCTGGCCCATCGCGCCGTTACGGCCGGGGCCGAGGCGCTGGCCCCGAACGGCAAGCCGTTCGATTCCGCTTCGATCGGCATGGCGCTGGCGATGCGGGACCTGATGACCGATCTCCGCTCGGCGGGCGAGACCACCGGCGGCCCGCGCCCGTTCTCGAAGGCCGACCGCTCGGCCTTCCTTCAATCGCTCGATCAAGCAATCGTCCGCCTCAAGCGGGCCGGTCACCCGGCAGCGCAGCCGGAGGCCTGATGCGCCCCGCCTGAAGCGCAGATTCGCGTCTGGGCGGAACGAAAGCCGGATCGCAATGCCTCGTCAGGCCTCATCTAAAGTCCTTCGTCTAAAGCCCTTCGATGGCGGCCTCCGGCGCGACGGCCACATCTGTCAATCCCAGCCAATCGGCCATCCGGCGAAGCTCTTGCGTTAGCCTCTCGCCCGTCTCCGCCGGGGCGTCATCTTCAAGATGGGACCGCAGCACCGCAAGCGCACCGGCCTTGCGGTCGGCTTTCAGATCGACCCGGGCGACCAGCGCCCCGTCCATCAGGAAGGGCAGCACGTAATAGCCGTGCTCGCGCTTATGGGCGGGCGTATAGATCTCCAGCCGGTAGCGAAAGTCGAACAGCCGCTCGGTCCGCGGCCGGTGCCAGATCAGCGGATCGAACGGCGAAAGCAGCGCCGCCCCCTCCAGCTTGCGCCCGGCCTTCGCCGTCTCGTGCAGATAGGCCGGCTGGCGCCAGCCCCTGACGCGCACAGGCGTAAGCGTCCCCTCCTCCACCAGCTGATCGATGGGAAGCGCGGCGTCGGCGGCGGGGATGCGGTAATAGTCGCGCAAATCCTGCACCGTAGCGATGCCGAGCGCGGCGCCCGCGCGCGACAGCAGCGCCCGCTGCGCATCATTGGGAGAAGGCGTGCGGGTCTCCAGGATCGCCCGCGGCAGCACCCGCTCGGGGAGGTCGTAGACCCGCTCGAAGCTGGAGCGGCGATGGGTGGCGGCGACCAGCCCGGCCCAGAACAACCATTCCAGCGCCTGTTTCGCGGAACTCCAGCGCCACATGCCTTGCGAGGCGCGGCCCTCCGCCAGATCGGACGCCCCGAGCGGGCCTTCCTGCGCGATGCGGGCAAGCAGCGCATCGGCCTCTCCCCGCCGCTCGCCGGCGAAGGGCTCGAAGGCGCGCCACACGCCCTGGCCCGCAAGCGCGCGCTCCATGCGCCAGCGCAACAGCGGCTGGCAGTCGATAGGCAGAAGCGAGGCTTCATGCCCCCAATATTCGAAGAAGCGCTTCGGCTTGGCCGCGGCCGCCGCGTCGAGCAGATTGCGGTCGTAAGCCCCGAGGCGCGAGTAAAGCGGCAGGTAATGGGCGCGGACCAGCACGTTCACGCTATCGATCTGCAGCAGGCCCAGCCGGCGGATCGCCTTGCGCAAGCCTGCGGCGCCGGCCGCCCCGTTGCGCTGCAGTCCGTTGAAGCCCTGCGCCGTGAGCGCAATCCGGCGAGCTTCGGCGCTTGAGAGGTCCGTCTTCAGCCCCGGCCCTTCCTATCCGCCGTCATTCCCACTCGATGGTTCCGGGCGGCTTGGAGGTGATGTCGTAGACGACGCGATTGATGCCGCGGACCTCGTTGATGATGCGCCGGGCGGCTCTCCCTAAGAAGTCGTGGGAGAAGTCGTAATAATCCGCCGTCATGCCGTCGGTGGAGGTGACGGCCCTTAGCGCGCAGACATAGTCGTAGGTGCGGGCATCGCCCATCACACCGACGGTGCGCACCGGCAGCAGCACGGCAAAGGCCTGCCAGATCGTATCGTAGAGCCCGGCTTTGCGGATCTCGTCCAGATAGATGGCGTCGGCCTCGCGCAGGATCGCCAGCTTCTCCGCATCCACCGCGCCGGGAATGCGGATGGCGAGCCCCGGCCCCGGGAAGGGATGCCTATGCACGAAGGCCTCCGGCAGGCCGAGCTCGCGACCGAGCTTCCTCACCTCGTCCTTGAAAAGCTCGCGCAACGGCTCGATCAGCTTCATGCGCATCCGCTCGGGCAACCCGCCGACATTGTGGTGGGATTTGATGGTGACCGAAGGCCCGCCGGAGAAAGAGACGCTCTCGATCACATCCGGATAGAGCGTGCCTTGGGCGAGGAAATCCACCTGCCCCAGCTTGCCCGCCTCCTCGTCGAACACGTCGATGAACAGCTTGCCGATGATCTTGCGCTTTTGCTCCGGATCGGAGACGCCGGAGAGCGCCTCCAGGAAGCGCTCGCGCGCATCCACCACCACCAGCGGAATGTTGTAGTGATCGCGGAACAGGGTCTCGACCTGGCTCGCCTCGTCTTTCCGGAGGAGCCCGTGATCGACGAAGATGCAGGTGAGCTGGTCGCCGATCGCCTCGTGGATCAGGATCGCCGCGACGGAGGAATCGACGCCCCCGGAAAGGCCGCAGATCACCTTGCCCTCGCCGACCTGGTCGCGGATCTTGGCGATCTCCACGTCTTTGAAGTGTGCCATCGACCAGTCGCCTTCGACGCCGGCGATTTTCTGCACGAAATTGGCGATCAGCTCGGCGCCGCGCGGCGTATGCACCACTTCGGGGTGGAACTGCACGCCGTACATCTTGCGGCTCTCATTGGCGATGGCCGCGAAGGGCGCGCCTTCGGAAGTGGCGATGGTGCGGAAGCCGTCCGGCAGCTGGGTCACCCGGTCGCCATGGCTCATCCAGACCGGCGCTTTCTCGCCCGGCCCCCAGACCCCTTCGAACAGCGGCGTCTCGGCAATCACCTCGATATCGGCGCGGCCGAATTCCTTGGCGTTGTGCGCCTCGACCACCCCGCCGAGCTGGGCCACCATGGCCTGCTCGCCATAGCAGATGCCGAGCACCGGCAGCCCCGCCTCGAACACGGCCATGGGCGCGCGCGGCGTGTCGTTCTCATGCACGCTGGCCGGCCCGCCGGACAGGATGATGGCAAGGGGCGGATCGCGGGTCAGCTCCGCTTCCGCCTTATCGAAGGGAACGATCTCGGAATAGACGCCCGCCTCGCGCACCCGGCGCGCGATGAGCTGGGTCACCTGGCTCCCGAAATCGACGATCAGAACCCGTTTTGTCATGGAAGATGGTGGTTATCGGAAAGCGCCCGAGTCGGCAATGGGCAGGAGGGACGCGGGAGAATAAACACCACCTCCCCCAAAAAGGGGGAGGTCGACTGCAAAGCGTCGGGTTGAGGGGAGTGGGGTGCGGAAAGTTCGGTCCCCCCGCACCCCAACCCTCTCCCCCAGGGGAGAGGGAGCGGGCTGCGGCAGGCCAACTTCGCACGAGGCGCGCGCCTAACCTCCCCCTAAAAGGGGGAGGTCGGCCTGACTTGATCAGGCCGGGTGGGGGTCATGCAGCGGAAAATAGAGATACGAGGGTGGAAGGAGACCCCCACCCCAACCCTCCCCCTTTCAGGGAGAGGGAGCACGTTGCGGCAAGCCTCGTGGACTTTGGCCTAACCGACCTGCTTCTCGTAGATCACCTTGCCCTCGCCGGGGCCGCGGAAATGGCGCAGGCGCGCCGCCTCCATAAAGCCCAGCCCCTGCAGGAAGCGTCGGCATTTCAGGAAGTCGACGGAATTCGGTGCCTCGGCATAGATATGCTTGGCGCCCGATTTGATCATCGCCGCCTCGGCCCGCTCATAGAGCTCGCGGCCGAGCCCCTCCCCCTGCTCTTCCGGCGCCACCGCGATCCAATAGAGATCGTAATCGTCGTCCTCGGTGTCGTCGATCGGGCCGAAACAGGCGAAGCCGGAAAGCGCCCCGCCCCGCTCGGTGAGGATGAAGTGATATTGCGAGCGGACGCCCTTCTCCAGCCGGTCGGCGATCATCTCCGCCGCAAGTCCGATCTCGGCAGTGCTGAACAGCTTGCTCGCCTCCAGCAGCCCCCGCACGCGCCCCACATCGTCTGCGGTCACGTTGCGGCGCCACCAAAGCGGCGTCTTGCGGCGAACCGTATGCATCTCAGACATCCATCCTTGCCGTGGAGGAAGACCCGCGTGGCGCAAATCCTACGGGCGACATCCTAACAAGTCACGTTTGCATCGTTCCGCGACAAATCTCCCATTCCCACATCAAAATGATGAAACCGGCCTAACTTTGCCGCTCCGCGAGGAAGACGAAAAACCCGTCCGTGCCGAAGCGGCGCGGCGTCAGCACCAGGCCGGGGCCGGCGTTTCGCGGCTCGGGCAGTGCCGCGCCGGTCACCGCTTCGAAGCCCGGCGCCAGATCGAGCGCGGCGAAATCGGGATGCCGGGCGAGGAAGCCGACCGCCTGATCCTGGTTCTCGCACGGCAGCAGCGAGCAGGTGATGTAGCAGAGCCGGCCGCCGGGCTTCACCAGCTTCGCCCCCTCCTCCAGCACCGCCTGCTGCTCCTGTTGGCGCGTCTCCAGCATGGCCGGCGAAAGCCGCCATTTGGCGTCCGGCCGCCGCCGCCACACGCCAGAGCCGGAGCACGGCGCATCGATCATCACCAGATCCAGCTTCTCCTCCAGCGGCAACAGCGAGGCTGCATTGCCCGCCTCCAGCACCTGCACATTGCGCGCGCCCGCCCGCTTCAGCCGCTCGAAGACCGGGCGAAGCCGCATACGGTCTGAATCGTAGGCATAGAGCTGACCGGTGTTCCGCATCGCCGCGGCCAACGCCAGGGTCTTGCCGCCGGCCCCGGCGCAAAGATCGATGACCTGCTGCTTCGGCGCGACGCCCGAGAGCAGCGCGGCGAGCTGCGAGCCCTCGTCCTGCACCTCGAACCAGCCCTTGCCGTGGGCCGCTTCCGCCTCGACATGGGGGCTGCGCTTTGCGCCCACCCCGGCGGTAATGCGGATGCCCACCGGCGAATGGGGCGTCGGCTGGGCACCGAAGCGCTGCAGCGCTTTGAGCACCTTTTCGCGGTCGGCTTTCAGCGTGTTGACGCGGAGGTCCAGCGGCGCGCGCAGCGAAAGCAACACCCCTTCCGCCGCCGCATCTTCGCCGAAGGCCCGCGCCAGCTCGTCCGAGAGCCAGTCCGGGAATTCGCCTTTGATATGGGCCGGTGCATCCTCCGGCAGCGCAGCCGCCAGCCCGGTCTTCTCCGCGTCGGTCAGCGGCTCCGGCGCGAACCGGCTGCCGTCGCACAGCGCCGCCACCGCCTCCGGCGTCTCGCCCCAGCGGCTGACCAGCGCCCGCAAGGCAAGCGCGCGAGGGCTATCGCTCTGCATCAGATATTCGGAAGAGGCTTTCACCCGCAGCGCATCGAACACCAAATTGCCGATCGCCGCCCGGTCGCCGGAGCCGGCGAAGCGGTGCGAGATGCCCCAATCCTTCAGCGCCTCGCTCGCCGGACGCTTGCGCGTCTCGATTTCGCCGAGCACCTCGATCGCGGCGCTCACCCGTCCCCCAGCCTGCATCAGACCACCGCCAGCAACAGAACGCGGGCGATCACGATGATCCAGATCAGCAGCAGCGCGATGGCGCCGATCATGAACACCGGCGTGCGGTGCTCCAGCTGATTGCTGGTGACGTGGATATAGGCGTGCAGGATGCGCGAGATCACGAACATCCAGGCCAGCACCAGGATGAACAGATCCAGCGTCTTGGTATCCAGCGCCAGTAGCATGGCCACGTAGAACAGCACCGGCAGCTCGAGCTGATTGTGGAAGGCGTTGGAAATCTGGGTGACCCGCGGCGGCCAGTTGCTCTGGCGCAGCGCGACCGCATCGGCCCGCACCTGGCCGCGCCTGAGCGCCTGCAATCGCAGCACCGTCATCCAGAACAGCAGGATGAAGGTGAGCAGCACCTGGACGAACATCGGTAGCAAGATGGCTTGAACGGTCATTGCGCCCCCGCGTGGCAAAGGAAAAGCGCCGGAAATCCGGACACCGGTAGATGAATGCTTATCGCCGGCTTATGGGTCCGTTTGTGAGCCAGCGGCGCGCCGCCCGCAAGGCTTGCCGAACCGCTCTCCCCATTTACCGCCTTACCGGAGGTTAAGTTGACGCACCCGGCCAACTGCCTCTAATGCTCAAGAAAAAATAGATCTGAGGACCCAAGGAGCCTGTTTTGATGCGTTTCGCCGATAGCCGAGTTTCGCGGCCGCGCCTGGTGCCGCGTTTTGCCGTCGCCGCCGTTCTGACCGCCGCCATCTTTCCCTTCACCCCCAGCCTCGCCACCGAAAGCAAGGCCCCGCCCGGCATGACGCTGGAGGAGGATCATCTTTGCTTCAACGGCAAGGGATCCATCGAAGAGGTACTCGGCGCCTGCGGCGAGTATCTCAAGGCGACCGATGCAGATACCGAGCATAAGATCATCGCCCATGGCAACCGCGCCATCGCCTATTCGGCGATCGGCAATCTCGACGCCGCCATTGCCGATCTCGATGCTGCCGCCGAGCTCGACGATACCCGGGCGGCGGTCTTTCTCGCCCGCGCCCGCGCCTATGGGCAGAAGAAGGAGTTCGATAAGGCTCTGGCCGATCTCAACACCACCATCGAACTGCAGCCGACCTCAGCCGCGCCGCACATCCTGCGTGGCGTGATCTTCGAGGCGGAGGATAAGAACGACGAGGCCATTGCCGAGTACAGCGCCGGCGTCGAGAAGAACCCCGAATACACGCCGGGCTATGTCAATCGCGGCACGCTCTACCGCACGATGAAGGATTACGATCACGCGGCGGAGGATTTCTCCAAGGTCATCGAGCTGAAGCCCGAGGAGGCGCAAGCCTATATCGACCGCGGCTGGGTCTACGTGCTGCAGGACAATCTCGACGGCGCCGAGGACGATTTCGACACCGCGCTGGAGCTGCAGGAGAACAACGCTTTCGCCCTGGCCGGACGCGGCGTGGTCAAGAGCCGCAAGGGCAAGCCCACCGACGGCAGCGCCGACCTGCACCTGGCCATCAAGCTCGAGCCCAACGTCATCGAAGAGATCAAGAAGCTCGGCGTCGAATAGCGGCATCGCGCATGGCACGCACACACCTCCCCCTAAAAGGGGGAGGTCGAGTTGGCTTCGGCCAACTCGGGTGGGGGTCATCTGCCCCGCCGGATCACTTCCGCCGAAATTACCTCCCAGACACCTGGAAGATTTCGCATCACATCCAGATTGGTGAAGCGGGACTGCATCAGAACAACCTAGGCTGAACAGACCCCCACCCCAACCCTCCCCCTAAGAGGGGGAGGTCGAGTTGGCTTCAGCCAACTCGGATGCGGGTCATTTGCCCCCGCTCAGCACCTATATATCCCGCGGGTAGTTCGGCGATTCCCGGGTGATGGTCACGTCGTGGGCGTGGCTCTCGCGGAGCGAGGCATTGGTGATGCGCAAGAACTCCACCCGGTCGTGGAAGCTGGAGATATCCGGCGCCCCGACATAGCCCATAGAGGCGCGCAGCCCGCCGATCAGCTGATGCAGCACCGAGGCCACCGGCCCCTTATAGGGCACCTGGCCCTCGATTCCTTCCGGAACCAGCTTCAGCGTATCCTTGATGTCCTGCTGGAAGTAGCGGTCGGCCGAGCCCCGCGCCATGGCGCCGAGCGAGCCCATGCCGCGATAGGCCTTGTAGGAGCGACCCTGATACAGGAACACCTCGCCCGGGCTCTCATCCGTGCCGGCCAGCAGCGAGCCGATCATGGCGCAATCGGCCCCGGCGGCAATCGCCTTGGCCAGATCGCCGGAATATTTGATGCCGCCATCGGCGATGACGGGGATGTCTTGCGCCTTGGCCGCATGGGCGCATTCGATCAGCGCCGAAAGCTGCGGCACGCCGACACCGGCAACGATCCGCGTGGTGCAGATCGAGCCAGGCCCGATGCCGACCTTCACCGCATCGGCACCGGCATCGATCAGCGCCTTGGTGCCCTCGGCCGTGGCGACATTGCCCGCCACCACCTGCACTGCGTTGGACTGGCGCTTGATCCGGTCGATGGAATCCAGCACCCGCGAAGAATGGCCATGGGCGGTATCGACCACGATCAGGTCGCAGCCCGCATCGATCAGCCGTTCGCTGCGCTCGAACCCGGATTCACCCACCGTCGTCGCCGCCGCCGCCCGCAAGCGCCCCTGCTCGTCCTTGCAGGCATGGGGGTGCAGCCGCGCCTTCTCGATATCCTTCACCGTGATCAGGCCGATGCACTGGTAATCGTCGTTGACCACCAGCAGCTTCTCGATCCGGTGCTTATGCAGCAGCCGCTTGGCCTCCTCCCGATCCACCGATTCTTTGACCGTGATCAGGTTTTCCTTGGTCATCAGCTCGCGGACCGGCTGCTCAGGGCTGTCGGCGAAACGCACATCGCGATTGGTGAGAATGCCGACCAGCTTGCCCTCGCGCCCGCCATCCGGAGCCGGCTCCACCACCGGGATGCCGGAGATATGATGCTTGGCCATCAGATCCAGCGCTTCGGCCAGGGTGGCGTTGGGCCCGATGGTCACCGGATTGACCACGATGCCGGATTCGAACTTCTTCACCTGAGCGACCTGATCGGCCTGCTCCTCGGGGGTGAAGTTGCGGTGGATCACGCCGATGCCGCCGGCCTGAGCCATGGCGATGGCGAGGCGCGCCTCGGTGACCGTATCCATAGCGGAAGACAGCACCGGGATATGGACGGAGATCGATTTGGTCACCCGGCTTGCGACGTTCACCTCGCCGGGCATCACATTGGATGCCGCAGGGCGGATCAGGACGTCGTCGAAAGTGAGGGCGATTTCAGTGTCGGGAAAGTGCCGCGGGGGCATCGGCCAACCTCTTGTAAGACGAAGGAGCGGGGGATGCGGAAGAGCCCGCGCTCCCACCAGTTGGCAGCCTCCTTTAGCAGCTTGTATGCGGCTTGGGAAGTGAGCCCGCGGCATTGCACCCGGCAGAATTGCCGCGGCTTGGCAGGTTTGGGGCCTGCCCCCTTCGAGACGGCCCTTCGGGCCTCCTCAGGGTGAGGCGCGTTTCTGAGCCTGCCGCCTATACGCCCCAGGCTCCGTGTTTCTCCTCATGGTGAGGGCGCGCGAAGCGCGTGTCTCGAACCATGCAGGCCCAAAACTAGCAGCAACTGGAGTCGGACCCCGCGACCGCCACCCCCTCGGCAAACGGCATCTGCGTGCCGCAGCCCTCGAAAATCCCATAATGGGTGGCGAAATCGCCGATAAATTCGAAGAATGGCGCGAACCGGCTCTGTTTCAGCATGTGCCAGGTGTTGCCGCAGACCGGAAACACCTTGCCCCGCTCGATCGCATGATGGGCATCGAGCACGAAGCGGTCCGGCTGCTCGGCCACCCCGCCCCGATAGATCACCGCCTGGCCGTAATCCTCGCAAGAGGCCTCAAGATCCTGGATCTTGAAAAGCCGGTAAGTGGCTGAAAAGAATCGCGCATTGCCGAGCTTGGCGGCAATCGCGGGATCCTCGATCTCCAGCGGACGGCTGTCGACCAGCCGCGGATCAGCGAAGCCGGCGCCCTTGGCGATTCCCAGAAAATCGCCCCAATAGAGCGCCCCGCCGAGGCACTCGCCGTAAAGCAGCGGATCGTTCCGCACCGTTTTCGGAAGCCGCCGATCGCAATAGACATCGGCGAAATAGAGCTCCCCGCCGGGCTTCAGGAGATCGAAGGCCCCCTTGAGCACCGCCGGCTTGTCGGTGGAGAGATTGATCACGCAATTGGAGACGATGACGTCGAAGCTTTGAGGCGGAAGCCCCAGCGCGCCGAGCTCTTCGATATAGCCTTTGCGGAAGCCGATATTCGGCGCATCGAAGCCGAATTTCGCGGTGTGCCAATCGATATGGGCATTGGCGACGGCCAGCTGCTCGTCGGTCATATCGATACCAACCACCGCGCCCGACGGGCCGACAAGCTGGGCGATGAGATAGCAGTCGCGCCCCGACCCCGAGCCGAGATCCAGCACCCGCGCCCCATCCAGCGCCGCCGGCACGGTGACGCCGCAGCCGTAATATTTCTCCGTCACCTCCGGATGGATGTTCGAGAGCAGCGGCCGCAAGACGGCCGGCACCCCTGCCCCGTCGCAGCAGGCCGAGGTCTTCAGATCGCCGGAGGATTGCAGGGTCTTGCCGTAATAATCCTGCACCGCCTCATGCTTCATGGCTTGGCTCCCTATAGTTCGGCGAGGCGGCATCGCCACGCCTTGCCACCGTCATACCGGCGAAAGCCGGTATCCAACTAGGTTTTCGCCTGAGGCTGGATTCCGGCTGTTGCCGGAACGACGGAAGAATTGATCCCCGAACCATAGCAGCGGCGCCATCGCGAACCTGCACACATCTGCGTGAGGATGAGAAAGCAGGCGAAGCAGACGGCCCATCCTTCGAGGGCAGCCTGGCGGCAGCCGCCTCAGGATGACGCCGTGCAACACGCCGCTCCCCTCTCCATCGTCATGCCCGGCCATGACGGACGAATGAAACGGCACGGCCAGACTCCCTCTCCCCTCGGGGGAGAGGGTTGGGGTGAGGGGGCGCCGACCTATCGAAGTCCCCCCCCCCCCCCCCCCCCCCTCCCCCCCCCCCCCCCCCCCCCCCCCCCCGGGGCCCCCCCCCCCCCCCCTCCGGGGGGGGGGGGGGGGGGGGGGGGGGGGGGGCGGGCGCCGACCTATCGAAGTCCCCCCCCCTCACCCGGTCCTTAAGACCGACCTCTCCCCACCGGGGAGAGGTGACCGCGACTCACTCGGCGTCCGCACCGCCGCGGAAGCCCGTCGCCAGCACATACATCTCTGAGGAATCCTGCCGGCTCGCCTTCGGCTTCACATGGCGCACCTTGTCGAAATCCTTGGAAAGCAGCGCCACCAGCTCCTGCCCCGCCCCGCCTTGCAGCACTTTGGCCAGAAACGCCCCGCCCGGCTCCAGGATGCGCCGGGCGATATCGTAGGCCGCCTCGACCAGGCCGATAATGCGCAAATGGTCGGTCTGCTTGTGTCCGATGGACGGCGCCGCCATATCTGAGAGGACGAGACCGGCTTTCGCGCCCTCCATCGCCTCGATCAGCATGGCGTCGGCTTCCGGACTTTCGATATCGAGCTGCAGACTGACGACACCGGCCAGCGGCTCGAATTCGTTGATATCGGCGGCGATCACCTTGCCCGCGCCATCGAGCGCATGCACCCGCTCCGCCGCGATCTGGCTCCAGCCGCCGGGCGCGGCGCCAAGATCGACGACCGCCATGCCCGGCTTGAGCAGATGGTACTTGTCGTCGATCTCGAGGAGCTTGAAAGCGGCGCGCGAGCGATAGCCCAGGCGCTTCGCCTCGGCGACATAAGGATCGTTCAGCTGGCGCTGCAGCCAGCGTGTGGAGGCGGTTTTGCGGCCCTTGGCGGTCTTCACCTTGACCGAAAGCCGCCGGCTGCCGCCGCTTGCCGCGCGCCCGGATTTGCCTGGTTTTGCCATTGTGATTGCTCTGAATTATGAAGCCGGCGACGTGGCCGGCCCGCATGAAAGGCCCCAACGGCGCCCATATCTGATCTCATAACCCTGCCATATGCCCCGCTATTTCGTCACCCTCATCGTCGCCGTCGCCCTGTTCATGGAAACCATGGACTCCACGGTGATCGCCACCTCGCTGCCGGCCATCGCCGCCGATCTGCATGAGGACCCGATCGCCCTGAAGCTGGCGCTGACCTCTTATCTGCTGTCGCTGGCGGTGTTCATTCCGCTGAGCGGCTGGATGGCGGACCGCTATGGCGCCCGCACCGTGTTCCGCTGGGCCATCGTGGTGTTCACCGTCGGCTCGGCGCTGTGCGGCTTTGCCGACAATCTCGGCCAATTCGTTGCCTTCCGCGTGCTGCAGGGGATCGGCGGGGCGATGATGGTGCCGGTCGGGCGGCTGGTGATTCTGCGTTCGGTGCCGAAGAAGGATCTGATCTCGGCCCTCGCCTGGCTGACCATCCCGGCGCTGATGGGGCCGGTGCTCGGCCCCCCGCTCGGCGGCTTCATCACCACCTTCCTCGACTGGCGCTGGATCTTCTGGATCAACATCCCCATCGGCATTTTGGGATTCATCCTGGCGACCAACTTCATCCACAACATTAAGGAAGAGACGGTTCCGCCCTTGGATTTGAAGGGTTTTGTGCTTTCGGGCATCGGCCTTTCGGGACTTGCCTTCGGCTTCACCACCATCGGCCAGGATCTGCTGCCGACCAGCCTTGCCGCCGGCATGCTGATCGGCGGCGGCTTCGTCTGCTGGCTCTATGTCCGCCATGCCCGCCGCGTGCCGAATCCGATTCTCGATCTGGATCTGCTGAAGGTGAAAACCTTCTATGCGAGCGTGGTCGGCGGCTTCATCTACCGCATCGGTATCGGCGCCGGCCCCTTCCTGCTGCCGCTGCTGTTCCAGGTCGGCTTCGGCATGAGCGCATTTCAATCCGGCATGCTGACCTTCGCCGGGGCCATCGGCGCCATCACCATGAAGACCGCAGCAAAGCCGATCCTGCATCGCTTCGGCTTCCGGCGCATCCTGGTGGTGAACGCGGTGCTCTCAAGCTGCTTTATCGCGGCCGCCGCCTTCTTCACCGAGCTGACACCGCATATCGTCATCATTTTGGTGCTGCTCGCCGGCGGCTTCTTCCGCTCGCTGCAATTCACCTCCATCAACTCCCTGGCCTATGCCGATCTCGACACCAAGGCGATGAGCCGGGCGACGAGCTTTGCCTCGGTGCTGCAGCAGCTCTCCATCTCCGCCGGCGTCGCGGTGGCCGCGTTGGTGCTGGAGGCCGAGCGCTGGGGACGCGGCAGCCACGCCGTGACGGCGGAGGATTTCGCCCTGCCCTTCCTGGTGGTAGCGGCGATTTCGGTCAGCTCGCTTCTGGTGTTCCGCAAACTGCCCGACGAGGCCGGCAGCAGCCTGTCGCGCCGCGGCATCGAGCTCGGCGCCACGCCGGAAGAGAGCACCACGCCGGTTCGCTAGGCGTCCGGCAATCTCGCGCTTGGACGATGCGTGTTTTAAGAGCTGGAGCGCCGCTGCTTGCCCGAGGAGCCCTTGCGCCGGCTGCGGCGCCGGCGGCGGGAATACCCCTCATGCCCATCCTCGGCCATCAAGGTGGTGAGAATACCTTCGCGCAAGCCCCGGTCGGCCACCCGCACCCGCTCGCACGGCCACATACGGAACATCGCTTCCAGAATTGCGCAGCCGGCCAGCACCAGATCGGCCCGCTCCTGGCCGATGCAAGGCTGCGCCACGCGCTCCGCATAACTCATGGCGCTGAGGTCGTTGGAGACCTGTAGCGCATCGTCCGCCGTCAGCCAGCAGCCGTCGACCCGCCGCCGCTCGTAATAGGGAAGCTTCAAATGCACCCCGGCGATGGTGGTCACCGTGCCGGAGGTGCCGAGGAAATGGGTATGGGCGCCTTTCGTGCGCTCGGCGAAGCGGTGGGTCTCCTCGAAGGGCTGCAAAGCCGCCGTCACATCGGCGATCATCGCCTCATAGCTCTCCGGCGAGACGTCCCGCCCGCCATGGCGCTCGGCCAGATTCACCACCCCGATGGGCAGCGAGGTCCAGGCCGACATGCAGTCTTGCACCACGATGCGGTCGGACAGCGTGCCGCGCCAAGGCCGGCGGAAACGGGACAGATCGAGCCAGATCAGCTCCGAGCTGCCCCCGCCGATATCGAAGATCAGCGCCCAATCGCTGCTCGGATCGATCAGCGAGGCACAGCCCGAGACGGCCAGCTTGGCTTCCGTCTCCTGGTTCACGATCTCGATGGAAAGCCCGGTCTCCCGGTAGATCCGCTCCAGGAACTCCTCGCGATTGGCGGCGATGCGGCAAGCCTCGGTGGCGATCAGCCGCGAGCGGGACACCCCGCGCCGGCTCATCTTCTCGGCACAGATCTTCAGCGCATCGACGGTGCGCTCGATGGCCGACTCCGACAGACGCCCCGCCCCCAGCAAGCCTTCGCCGAGGCGGATGATCCGCGAAAACGCATCGATAACGAAAAAGCCGCGCCGCGAGGGGCGCGCCACCAGAAGCCGGCAATTATTGGTGCCAAGATCGAGCGCGCCATAAATGGCGGGCGCAGACTGGCGAGGGCGTACGCCCTTTTTCGTCGCCCCATTGGCTGCCTGCACCAAGCCGTCCGCAATTGCGGGCGCAGGCGGCTGTGGCGGTAATGCCGAAGCTTCGCCTGTTACGCCGTCATTGCTTCCGTCCCGCGCGCCTACGAAGTCGCGCGGCGCCATAGCAGCCGTGCGGGCATCACCGCTCGGCCCTGTCACGGTCTTTAACCTCAATGCCCAAAAAGCCGCCCAAATCTCCATCCTCGGATGGGCTGCACGAGGGTCCAATTATTTAATGTACCAAGCGAATTGACCCGGCGAAAGCCGCTTTTCCGGCGTGGAAAACCGCGTCCGCTGAGGGATTTTTCTTACGATCGAACGATATTTGGCGCCAAAGCTAGGCTTTTGGCTTGCGCCTGCGGTCCCAGATTTGGTGCTCCAGCACCGCCCGAACCCGCTCCGAGGCCGGAATCTCTTCCAGCTGCGCGGTGAACTCTTTATGCGATTCGACCGCTTCTTCCGAGGCAACGCCATGCAGCAGATGCGATCGCCAAACGAGCAGGCGCTTCCAGCCCCGCGCATCGCCCCCGGAAACCGGCGGGGAGACGCCGGCGGCAACCAGACGCCGCATGATCGCCTGCGCAGCCTCCTGTTCCTCGTAGCCGGCCTTCACCAGAAGATCGATAATCGCAGCGACCCGCCCCAGCAACGCATCGGAGGGCGGCGCGCCTTTGCGGCGATTCTTTTCCGGCGCCGTGACCTTGTTATCCCTGGCCACGTCGCGCAGCTCTTCCAGCGGGCGCAGGTCTTCCTTCGACAGCCCGCTGGCAAGCAGATGCTCGATCACCACCGAAAGGCATTTTGCGCCCAGCACCGTCGCGGACTCATCCGGCCCCTTGGTGTCGCGCAAAGCCTGCAGCGCCGCCTCCAAACGCGTCATATCGTTGGGCAGCCTGTCGCGGACGGCTTGTTCGCTTGCGGCGGTCAGAAGACGCTCCTGTGGTCACGATCCGGCGCTTATTTTGCGCCTTCGGGCCGCAAAATTACCCGCACAATCCGAAAATTACGTAAAGGAATTGCCGCTTAGCCGCTGGAGAGGCTTGCAAAACCTGCGCGGCAGCGGGTAGAAGGGCCTGCACCATCGGAACCGAGGGGCGCGGCCCCTTGTTTTCGGGGCCAAAGCAATCCCATCTAATGGATCTCGATGGGGGATCGTCTAATGGTAGGACAGCGGACTCTGACTCCGCCAGTCTAGGTTCGAATCCTAGTCCCCCAGCCATTCCTCGCTATCAACTAGCCGGCCGAGCTCTAAGGACGAAAAGCCAATGAGCGATTGTGAGGCGGTGCCATGCTTCTGACCACGCGTCGCCGGATCTTAGGGCTGATGGCTGCCGCTGCAGGCACCCAGCTCTTGCGCCCCGTCCCAGGCTTTGCCCAGGATTCGGGCCAGACCCAAAATCAAAGCCAAGATCAAAACCAAGCGCCCAATCCGGACGATTTCGACGATAGCGATTTCGGCGACGAGAGTGCCGACGCGCCGTCCGGCCCGCCCGATTGCTACACCACCAAGGATTTCGGCGAGTGGACCGGGCTTGCCACCAGCACGGTGGCGGCCGCCCGCATTCCGGAAGTCAAATACACCACCAAATGCGACCTGCTCTGGATCGGCTGCGAGGTCAACGACAATTACGATTCGCGGCTTTCCCTGTTCGGCGATCCCGACATGGTGCCCTTGCCGAAGGACATGCTGATCAAGGACAGCAACACGATCACCGTGCGGAACGCCAAGGGCGACGTGCTGATGGAGAAGAAGCTTTGCGGCGTCTGCAACCAGATCGAAGCCGACACCGCCAATGTGATCATGCCCACGGCCTTCGGCGTTTTCCTGCGCTCGGAGAAGAGCTTACAGCTCACCTTGAAGATCGGAGATAAGCAGACCTGCGGCTTCAATCTCGATCTGGAGCCGATGCGCCAGGCGTTGAGCTGGGCGCAAGGCGAACGCGAACGGCTTCTCGCCGATGCCGAGGCCGGCAAATGCGAAGAGCCGGCGGTGGGCTGCTTCATGACCACGGCCTGCTGTTCCCTGCTCGGCCTTCCCGACGATTGCTTCGAGCTGCGCACCCTTCGCCGCTACCGCGATACTTACCTGGCCAAGGCACCCGGCGGCCCGGAAGCCATCGCCCGCTATTACCGGCTGGCGCCGCAAATTCTCCACGCCCTCGAAGGCGAGAGACACGATGCTCGGCTGCTCAAGCTCTACTGGCTGGATATCCTTCCCAGCGCCATCGCCGCGAAGCTTGGCCTCAACCGCCTCGCCTATCGCCGCTATAGCGCCATGATGGATCGGCTGAATCGGGAGCTGCTTACGGTGCCCAGTATCTAACGCAATCCTGGATCGGGCGTTTTCGCGCTTTGCGTGCATATGCGTCCCACCCTTGCCGCATTCAGGACCAGATCGCGCCCCACTCCCCCGCTAGTCTCCGCCCCTCGACCGCAAGGGTAGTATTTTGTCGAAGCCCTCAGGGGCTTAAGGGAGGCGGCAATGAGCGGATCCTTTACTTCTGGCGCAAATATTTCGTCCCCGCGCACCGGTTCCGGACAGGCGGTCCGGCACAATGTGGTGCCATTCCAGCGCGCCGGCGGCAGCGTGATACAGGCCGCCAACGAGACCGGAGAGCGCACCGAAGTTTTCCCGGACTCTTCGCCGGAGAACGCCTTCTCCGCCCAGCTTGAGCAAATGCTGGCCGAGATGGACCGCGGTTTTCGCGAGACCTTTCCGGAAGCGGCGAATGACAGCGTGAGGCCGGCGCACGCGCCGGTAGCCGCCGCGCCCGAGGAAGAGGCCGACCCGTTGGAGCTGCCCTCCCTGCCCAAGCCGAGCGAGATGTCGCTGAAAGCGCTGCTGGGGGATTTCGAGCGGCGTCAGAAAGAGGCGACGATCCTGTTCATCGCAGGCATTGCCGGCATGGCGATGCTGACCGTGACGGCCTTCATCGTCCTCGCCAGCCTGAGCTAGCCGGGGGCACTGCCCCGGCTAAAAGCTTAAAACGCGCTGTCTTTCTAAAATCCGCTAGATGATGCCGCGGCGGCGGAGCTCCGTGAGCAGCTTCTCGGCCGCTTCGTCCGCCGAAGCCTCGGCGGTCCGCATGGCATATTCCGGATTTTCCGGCTGCTCGTATTCGGAATCCACGCCGGTGAAGTTGGAGATCAGCCCGGCCCGCGCCTTCTTGTAGAGGCCCTTCGGATCGCGCTCCTCGCACACGGCCAAAGGCGTATCGACGAACACTTCCAGGAACTCCCCATCGTCGAACAGCTCACGCGCCATGCGGCGCTCGGAGCGGAACGGCGAGATGAAGGAGACCATGACGATCACGCCGGCTTCCACGAACAGCTTGGCGGTCTCCGCCACGCGGCGGATATTCTCCACCCGATCGGCGTCGGAGAAGCCGAGATCCTTATTCAGCCCGTGGCGGACATTGTCGCCGTCCAGCACGTAAGTATGCCGGCCCATGGCGTGCAGCCGCTTCTCCATCATATTGGCGATGGTCGACTTGCCCGAGCCGGACAGACCGGTGAACCAAAGCACGCAGGGCTTCTGCCCCTTCAGGCCGGAACGCGCCACCTTGTCGATGGAGAGCTCCTGCCACTGCACATTGGTGGCGCGGCGCAGACCGAACTCGATCATGCCGGCCGCGACCGTCGTGTTGTTGAGACGGTCGATCAGCAGGAAGCTGCCGGTCTCCGGAATATCGGCATAAGGGTCGAACACCAGCGGCCGGCCGGTGGCGATGTTGCAGCTGCCGACCTCGTTCATATCCAGCGTCTTGCCGGCGACGTGATCGAGATTGTCGACATTCAGCTTGTATTTCAGGCTGCTGATGGTGGCGGTGGTCTCCTGAGTGCCGCATTTGATGGCGTAGGAGCGGCCCGGCAGCATCGGCTCTTCCTCGAACCAGATCACCCGCGCGGCGATCTGATCGGCGACGGCCGGCGCCTCGTCCACCTTGGAGATGATGTCGCCGCGGCTTGCATCCACCTCTTCGGCGAAGACCAGGGTCACGGCGTCGCCGGCCTCGGCCTCTTCCAGATCGCCGTCGGCGGTGACGATGCGCGCCACATGCACCCGCTTGCCCGAGGGGTTGATCACCACCTCCTCGCCCGGACGGATGGTGCCGCCGGCAATGGACCCCGAATAGCCGCGGAAATCCAGATGCGGCCGGTTCACCCATTGCACTGTGAAACGGAACGGCTCGGTCCGGGCGGCGCGGTCGACACGCACCGTCTCCAGATGGCCGAGCAGCGTCGGGCCGTGATACCAGCGCATATGGTTGCTCGGCTCCATGACATTGTCGCCCTTCAGCGCCGAAACCGGGATGAAGGTGATGTCCTCGAAGCCGAGCGAGCCGGCGAAATTGGTGAAATCCTCGACGATGGCCTGGAACTTGGCCTCGTCGTAATCGATCAGATCCATCTTGTTGACGGCGACCGCCACCTTGCGGATGCCGAGCAGCGAGCAGATGCAGGCATGGCGCCGCGTCTGGTTCAGAACGCCGTTCCGCGCATCCACCAACAGCACCGCGAAATCGCAGTTGGAAGCACCGGTGGCCATATTGCGGGTGTACTGCACATGGCCCGGCGTATCGGCGACGATGAACTTCCGCCGCGGCGTGGAGAAATAGCGATAGGCGACATCGATGGTGATGCCCTGCTCGCGCTCCGCCTGCAGACCGTCCACCAGCAAGGAGAGATCGATCTCCCCGCCGCTTCCGGCGCGGCCATGGGTGCTGTCGCGTTCGGCGCCCTTGAGCTGGTCCTCGTAGACCTGCGCGGCATCGAACAGCAGGCGCCCGATCAGCGTGCTCTTGCCGTCATCGACGCTGCCGCAGGTGAGAAACCGCAAGAGGCCGCGCTCTTCCTCGGCGGCGAGGCGCGCATTGAGACGGGCTTCGGCGTCGTCTTTATCGGAACCGACAACTTGAAGATGCGCCATTAGAAATAACCCTCTTGCTTCTTCTTCTCCATCGAGCCGGACTGGTCGTGATCGATGATGCGGCCCTGGCGCTCCGAGGAGCGCGCCCCGACCAGCTCCTCGATCACCTCGGGCAGCGTCGTGGCATCGGATTCCACCGCCCCGGTGAGCGGATAGCAGCCAAGCGTACGGAAGCGGATCTTGCGCATTTGCGGCGTCTCGCCCGGCTCCAGCGGCAGCCGGTCGTCATCGACCATGATCAGCATGCCGTCGCGCTCCACCACGGGCCGCTCCTTGGCGAAATAGAGCGGCACCACGGGGATGTCTTCCAGGTAGATGTAGGTCCAGACGTCGAGCTCGGTCCAGTTGGAGAGCGGGAAGACGCGCATGCTCTCCCCCGGCGCCAGATGGTTGTTGGCCAGCCGCCACAGCTCCGGACGCTGGCGCTTCGGATCCCAGTTATGCGAGGCGTTGCGGAACGAGTAGATGCGCTCCTTGGCGCGCGACTTCTCCTCGTCGCGGCGCGCCCCGCCGAACGCGGCGTCGTAGCCGCCGGCGCTCAAGGCCTGCTTCAGCGCCTGGGTCTTCATGATGTCGGTATAGAGCGCGCTGCCATGGGTGATCGGCGAGATCGCGTCGCGCACGCCCTGCTCGTTGGTATAGACCTTGAGATTCAGGTTGAGACGTTCAACTTCCGCATCGCGGAAAGCGATCATCTCCTTGAATTTCCAGGTGGTATCGATGTGGAGAAGCGGAAAGGGCGGCTTACTCGGATAAAATGCCTTCATCGCCAGATGAAGCATCACGGCAGAATCCTTGCCGATCGAGTAAAGCATCACGGGGTTGTCGAACTCTGCGGCGACCTCCCGCATGATGTGGATGCTTTCGGCTTCGAGCTGTCGAAGATAGGTCGAAAGCGTTTGCTTCATACTGCCCCCTTACAAATCTCAACTCATACGCGCGGAAACGTCGTGTATAGCCCAACTGCTCCGCTTATGGGCAGAAAATGGGGCCAAAACCAGACAGTTCAGCGACGCGTTTCTTCGGATTTCTCGTTATCGCCCGTGCTGCGCGCGGCATCTTTCCCAACAAAACTGCCGCGTCTTACCCCATTTCCTTGCCGATTGGCACCGTTTCCTTTGGATCTTTCCGGTGCAGCGTCCGTCTCAGCCGGAGATACCCCGGCCGCATTGGCTTCAACCGCAAGACGCTTCTGATAGCGGTAGACGCTGACCGGGATCAAGGCCAGATAGAGCACCGAGCCGACGGCAAGCGTGATCGCCGGATAGGTCAAGAGCGAAGCCACGAACAGCGCCGAAAACACGAAGAGCGGCGGCACGTATTCGCGCTGGATACGCCAGCCGATGGCCTTGCCGGAGAAGGTCGGCACCCGGCTCACCATCAAAAGCGCGACCACGATGGTGTAGACCAACACCAGCGGCGTCAGCTCCGGCAGATGCAGGCCGAGATTCTGGGCATAGAGCGGCAGGAGCAGGATGATCGCCCCCGCCGGCGCCGGCACCCCGACGAAATAGCTGCTCTTCCAGGCCGGCTGATCGGTATTGTCCAGAGCGGCGTTGAACCGGGCCAGGCGCAAAGCAACGCAGACCGCGAAGACCAGCACCGCGATCCAGCCGGTGCCGCCCAGATCGCCCAGCGACCAGCTATAGACGATGATCGCCGGCGCAACACCGAAATTGACGAAATCGGCCAGGCTGTCCAGCTCTGCTCCAAAGCGCGAGGAGGCTTTCAGCAGCCGCGCCAGGCGCCCGTCGATGCCATCGAGAAAGGCAGCGAAAACCAGGGCCGCAACGGCCATCTCCCAGCGCGCCTCGATGGCCATGCGGATAGCGGTCATCCCGGCGCAAAGCCCGAGCAGGGTGAACAGATTGGGCACCAGCACGCGGATCGGAACCTGACCGCGCGGGAAGACCCGCTGCAGCGACTTGCGGTCTCCGCGGTCCGGGTCGAATGGGGGAAACATCGAAATGGTGGTTTCCTCGCGTTTTGCTGCCGGAAGCTAGCTGGTACGCACCGGACGGGTGCCTTCGTTGCTCAGAAGATCGGCCAGCACCGTCTCGCCGGCGATGGCCCGCATGCCCGGCGCCACAAGCGCCCGGCCCTCCTCCGGCAAATAGACGTCGATACGGCTGCCGAAGCGGATCAGGCCGAGGCGGTCGCCCGCCTCCACGCTATTCCCCTCCTCCACGAAAGTCACGATACGGCGCGCCACCAGCCCGGCGATCATCACCACGCCGTAATGCGCCCCGTCTGCGGTCTCGATCACCAGCGCCCGGCGCTCGTTCTCCTCGCTCGCCTTGTCCAGCTCCGCATTGAGAAAGCGCCCCGGCACATAGACGCTGCGGGTGATGCGCCCGCCGACGGGCGCGCGCGCGATATGCACGTCGAAGATCGACAGGAACACCGAG
This sequence comes from Methyloligella sp. GL2, assembly GCF_013341275.1. Taxonomy (GTDB): domain Bacteria; phylum Pseudomonadota; class Alphaproteobacteria; order Rhizobiales; family Methyloligellaceae; genus Methyloligella. The sequence continues at coordinate 1,467,752 of NZ_CP054476.1, read as the reverse complement.
ATGCGGGTCACCGGCTTGTCGCCCAGCGCCAGCTCCGGCGGCGGCACCACATCCTCCACCCCGACGACCTTGCCGTCTGCCGAGCTCACCACCAGACCTTTGCGGATCGGCGTCACCCGGTCGGGATCGCGGAAGAAGTAAGCGCACCACATGGTGGCGATCACCCCCAGCCAGCCGAGCACGCTGGAGATGAAGAACAAGATCAGCGTGGCCAGCGCGAAGGCGAAAACGAATTTATGCCCGTCGCGATGGATGGGGACGAAGATCCCCGCCACGGTCTCTAAAAGGCTGTGCCGGTCATTCATGATGCGTGTTGTTTCCTAAGCCTCACGAAGACGCAAGGATTTCGTCTTCGTCGCGGATATCGTCGTCATATTCGGCGCTCTCCTCGGAGCCTTCGGGACGCGCCTCCTCGCGCGCCTCGTCGCCTTCCGCCGCCGCCCGCTCGCGCTCTTCGTCCGCCTCGCGCTGGCGCTGCCACAGACCGGCATAGAGCCCGCCCTTCTGCATCAGCTCCAGATGGGTTCCGCGCTCGGCGATAACGCCATGATCCATAACCAGAATTTCGTCGGCATGGACGACGGTGGAGAGCCGGTGCGCGATCACCAGCGTGGTCCGGTCGCGGGCCACCCGCTCCAGCGCATCCTGGATCTCCTTCTCCGTATGGCTGTCCAGCGCCGAGGTCGCCTCGTCCAGCATCAGGATCGGCGGCGCCTTCAAAATCGTCCGCGCGATGGCCACGCGCTGCTTCTCGCCGCCGGAAAGCTTCAAGCCCCGCTCGCCGACCAGCGAATCGTAACCGTCCGGCAGCGCGCTGATGAAGCCGTCGATCTGGGCGAGCTCGGCGGCTTTGCGCACCTCCGCGAAGCTGGCATCGGGCCGTCCGTAGCGGATGTTGTATTCGATGGTGTCGTTGAACAGCACCGTGTCCTGCGGAACCATGCCGATCGCCTGGCGCAGGCTCGCTTGCGTCACATCGGCGATATTCTGCCCATCGATCAGGATGGCGCCAGCGCTGACGTCGTAGAAGCGAAACAAAAGCCGCGACAGGGTCGACTTGCCCGCCCCCGTCGGCCCGACGATGGCAACCATCTTGCCGGCCGGCACTTCGAAGCTGAGATCCTTCAGGATCGGCCGGTTCGCCTCATAGGCGAAGAACACATGCTCGAATTTGATGTCGCCATGGCTCACCACCAGCGGCTTGGCGTCGGGCTTGTCCACCACCTCGGCCGGCTGGCCCAGCAGCGCAAACATGGTCTCGATATCGATCAGCCCCTGTTTGATCTCGCGATAGACCATGCCCATGAAGTTCAGCGGCATATAGAGCTGCAGCAGGATGGCGTTGATCATCACGAAATCGCCGACCGTGAGGTTGCCGGCCGCGATATCCCGCGCCGCCATCCCCATGCAGATCACCATGCCGAGGGTGAAGATGATCGCCTGGCCGCTATTCAACACCCCGAGCGAGGTGAAGGTGCGGATCGCCGCCCGCTCGTAGCGGGCCATGGAGGCGTCGAAGCGCTTGGCCTCCAGCTCCTCATTGCCGAAATACTTCACCGTCTCGTAGTTGAGCAGGCTGTCGACCGCCTTGGAGTTCGCCTCGGTGTCGAACTCATTCATGTCGCGGCGGATCAGCATCCGCCGCTCGCTGGCCCAGAAGGTGTACCAGACATAGAGAGCGACCGTGGCGAACACGACCACCACATAGAGCCAGCCGAAATAATATCCGACCATGGCGCCGATCAGCAGCAGCTCCACCGCGGTCGGGATCGAGTTCAGCATCGCCATGCGGACGATGGTCTCGATGCCCTTCACGCCGCGCTCGATCACCCGGCTCAAGCCGCCGGTGCGCCGCTCCAGATGGAAGCGCAAGGAGAGCTGGTGCAGATGGCAGAAGGTGCGGTAGGCGAGCTGGCGCACCGCATTTTGCGAGACATTGGTGAACAGCACGTCCCGCACCTGCGAGAACACCACCATGAAGATGCGGGACATGCCATAGGCGACCACCAGCATGATCGGCACGATGGCAACGTCGAAACCCGAGAAGAACGCCGTCTCCTGAGCGCTCTGCTCGCCGGAGAGGAAATCAACCACCGTCTTATAGGCGAGCGGCGCGGCCAGGGTGATTAGCTTGGCCAGAACCAGAGCGATGAAGGCCAGCACCACGCGGATCTTCAGATCCGGCCGGTCCTTGGGCCAGACATAGGGCATCAGCGCATGCAGCACGGCCCATTGGCCGGCGCGGGCGGAAAGCAGCCTATCGCTTTTGGTTTGCGGGAGACGGTCTCGCATCAACTCCACATAACAATTTGGCAGATCGGGGCAAAAGCCGGCACAGGCGAAAAGGGGCAGCGCCGCCGCTGCCCCTTTTTCTAAGCCGTGTGGTCTGTCCCTTCATATAGGGCGGAGAGGCCCGGACCGCCAAGATCCCGGCGGACAACCAGGCCGTTTTCCACCGCGTCAAATCGCGTTTTCGGCGCCCTACTGCTCCCGGATCTGAAATTCCTGATCCGGGTAGATCAGATTGGGATTGCGGATCTGCCCACGATTATCCTTGAAAATCATGGTGTAACGCCAGCCGCCTCCGAAATACTGCTCGGCAATCGCCCACAGGGTATCGCCGCGGCGGACGGTGTAGACGCTCGGCCCGTGATGGCCGGCATCGCCCTGCCCCGCCGGGCTTGCTTGGCCGGCTTCCGGCATCTCGGCGGCCGCCATCCTGCCCGACGCTTCGCCGCCTGACGGTGCGCTCTCGCCGGTGCCGACCGCAGCCCCGGCCTGAGCGGTCTCTTGCGCCTTGCGCTGCGCCTCGGCTTCCGCCGCCAGCTGCTCGGTATCCATGCGGCGCATCTGCACCGCGGTGCGGCCGAGGATGATGTCGTTGTCGAGATCGACCAGATCGGCGCGGATGAAGTGATTTCCGGCGGGCAGATAGCGGTCCGCCTCGACGGTCCACTTGCCTTGCGCATCGCTCTGCGTCTCGCCCACCAGCTGCTCGTCGAGATAGAGCAGAATTTTGATGGAGGGCTTGGCCTCGCCGCTGACGAAGAGCTTGCCGTTGCTGGGGCCGGCATCTTCGTAATCGACGGTCTTGATCTGGATCGGCCGTTCGGGAAGCTTCTGTGGCGCTTCGTCCGGCGTGGTTGCCGCCACCTGGTTCTCTTCCATCGCCTGGGAGGCCGCATCCGAAGCGCTCTCTTCCTCCTCACTCGGCTTGCCGTCCGGCCACATCACCGGCTCCGGCTGCTTGGAGGTAGCGGACTGGGACGGTTCGGCAGCCGCCATCTCCGTCTCGCCCGGCGCTGCTTCGCCTTCGGAGGAAACCGTCTCCTCACCCGCCGTCGCGCTCGAATCCACCCGTTGCGCCGTGGACATCGCCTGCGATTCAGGCTCGCCGGACGCGCTTCCCTCCGGCTGGTCCTCTTGCAGGATCTTGGTCGCCTTGCCCGGCTCCGACAGGGCAACCACAGCCTCATCATTCTCTCCCTCGCCCATGGCGACGAGCACCGATTGCTGCGAACTCATGCCGGAGGTGCCGTCGGGCGAGGTGGCAAGCAGGCCAAGGCTATGATCGCCGCGCGGCAGCGGCTCATCCAGCACGATGGTCCATTGCCCGGCATCGTCGGCGGTGGTCTCGCCGATCTTCTCGCCGTCGCTCTGCACCTCGATCTTCCAGCCGGGCGAGGCACGACCGGCCATCACCGCATCGCCCGTCCGCTCCACACGCACGACATCGAAGCTCGGCACTTGCTGCGGGGCGGATTCAGCCTCTTCTTCGCCGGACGGCGCAGCCTGCTCGCTCTTGGCAGTCTCCTCGACGGGCTCTTCGCCGCTTTCGGCACCCGCCTCAGGCTCGGACGCGCGCTCCTCCGGCTGCGGCGCTTCTGCGGTCTCCTGGCTGGATTCCGCGGCCGGCGGCGCAGACGCCTGCTGCCTGTCTTGTCCCTCTTCGTAGAGGCGATAGCCGACGACGGCGATGAAGAGAAAAAACGCCACCGTTACGACGATGCCGACGATCTTGTTGCCCATTTCTTGAACCTCTGACGTAACTCCCTGAGTTTTCTTATAAAACCGGAGCTTCGGCAATCCGGCTTCAGGCGTATTAATTAACTTTACCGGAACGACTTACCAAACGCCATCAAACCGATTGGGACCGAAAGCCCAGTTGACGGAATCGGCGGGCGAATGCCAGATGGCGGCCATGGTTGAGGTATCACCGATTCAGCGCGTCTGCGTCTATTGCGGATCCGGGGCGGGCGAAAATCCGGCCTATGCCGTCGCCGCGCGCCAGCTCGGCACCATTCTCGCCGATAACGGCATCGGCCTGGTCTATGGCGGCGGCTGTATCGGCCTGATGGGCGAAGTCGCCCGCGCGGTGCTGGAAGCCGGCGGCCATGTCACCGGCATCATCCCGGGCTTTCTCACCGAACGCGAGATCATGCTGAAGGACGTGCAGGATCTCATCGTGGTCGAGGGCATGCACGAGAGAAAGCACCTGATGTTCGACAAGTCGGACGCTTTCGTGGCCCTGCCTGGCGGCATCGGCACGCTGGAGGAGCTGGTCGAGCAGCTCACCTGGGCCCAGCTCGGCCGCCACGAGAAGCCTGTCGTGCTGGCCAATATCGAAGGCTTCTGGGACCCGCTGCTCCGCCTCTTCGCCCATATGCAGGAGAACAGCTTCATCCGCCGCGACGCGGCGCTGAAGCTGGCGGTGATCGATCAGGTTCAGGATATCCTTCCCGCCATCGAAAAGCACATGCGTCCCCGCGCCGAAGAGGCCGAAGCGGAAGCCATCGACATCAAATTTTGAGTCTCGGCCGAGGCGCTTAGCACTGCGGGCGAACGCGATTAGTGAACGCTCGCGCCGTCCCGCAGCAGCTTGTAATTGATGGAATCGAGCAGCGCCTCGAACGAGGCATCGACGATGTTCGGCGAGACCCCGACCGTGAACCAGCGGTTGCCCCGGTCGTCGCGGCTCTCGATCAGCACCCGCGTGGTGGCATCGGTGCCGCCAGTCAGAACCCGCACCTTATAGTCGGCCAGGGTCAGATCGGAGATCAGGCTCTGATACGGGCCGAGATCCTTGCGCAAGGCATTGTCCAGCGCATGCACCGGGCCGGTCCCCTCGCCGACCGAAGCGATCAGCGCGCCATCGACCCGCACCTTGACCGTCGCCTCCGAGACGGTGACCAGATTGCCCAGCGCGTTGTGGCGCCGCTCCACCATCACCCGGAAACTCTCCACGTCGAAGTAGTGCGGCACGTTGCCGAGGAAGCGCCGGGCCAGCAGCTCGAAGGAGGCATCCGCCGCCTCATAGGCATAACCCGCCGCCTCGCGCCGCTTCACCTCGTCGAGCAGCTCGGTGACCCGCGGATCGTCCTTCGGCGCGGCAAGACCGATGCGCTCCAGCTCGGCCAGGATGTTGGAACGCCCGCCCTGATCGGAGACCAAGAGACGGCGCTGATTGCCCACCGCTGCCGGCGGCACATGCTCGTAGGTCTTCGGGTCCTTCTGCACGGCGGAGACATGGATGCCGCCCTTATGGGCGAAGGCCGCCTCGCCGACATAGGGCGCGTGGCGGTCCGGCGCCTGGTTCAGCACCTCGTCCAGCACGCGGGAGACATGGGTCAGGCTGCGCAGCTTCTCAGCCGTGATGCCGGTCTCGAACCGGTCGGCGAAGCCCGGCTTCAACATCAAAGTCGGGATGATCGAAGTGAGATTGGCATTGCCGCAGCGCTCGCCGAGCCCGTTCAGCGTGCCCTGGATCTGGCGCGCCCCGGCTCGCACCGCGGCGAGCGAATTGGCGACGCCGTTATCGGTGTCGTTATGGGCATGGATGCCGAGATGGGCGCCGGGGATCTCTTTGGCCACCGCCGCGACGATCTCCTCCACCTCCTCCGGCAGCGTGCCGCCATTGGTGTCGCACAACACCACCCAGCGCGCGCCGGCCTCAAACGCCACCTTGGCGCAGGACAGCGCATAATCCGGGTTGGCCTTATAGCCGTCGAAGAAATGCTCCGCGTCGAACAAGGCTTCCTTGCCGCTTGCCACGACAGCGGCGACGGAATCGGCGATCGCCTGGCGGTTCTCTTCCAGGCTCAGGCCGAGCGCCACCTCGACATGGAAATCCCACGACTTGCCCACCAGGCACACCGCGCCGCTCTTGGCCGATGTCAGCACCGCCTGAAAGCCCGGATCGTTGGAGAGCGAGCGCCCGGCCCGCTTGGTCATGCCGAAAGCGGTCAGCGTCGCATGGCCAAGCTCGGGCCCTTCGGCGAACATCTTGGTGTCGGTCGGATTGGCGCCGGGATAGCCGGCCTCGACATAATCGACGCCGAGCGCATCCAGCTCGGCCGCAATCAGCGCCTTATCCTCGAAGGAGAAATCGACCCCTTGGGTCTGGGCGCCGTCGCGCAGCGTCGTGTCGTAGAGATAGAGCCGTTCTTTTTGCATTGGCCCGCTCCTAGACGAAACCGAAGAAGACGTTGAGCGCCACCAGCACGATCAGCGCCAGCACCAAGAGCTTGATCACGAAATAGACCCGGCGGCTGCCGACGAAAGGCACGTCTTTCAGAAACGGTTTCATCGTCTCAATCCTCAAGCGGCGCCGATAAGCGCCTGAAATGACTCAATGCAGGCTCTCGCCGTCATCGAGATCCTTCATCATCGTGGTATTGGCCAGCCACGCATCGCCGCGCTGCACCTGATTGCGCTGCTGCGGAACGTAGCCGCGCCGGGCGAAGAAGCCGAATGCCGTATCGCTGGCATCGACGCTGAGCGTCTCCGCATCGCGCGAGGCGGCAAGCCGCTCCAGCGCATCGGCCAGCAGCGTGCCGACGCCATGACCGGCCGTCACCGGGTGCACGTAGAATAGGCCGATCTTTTCGTCGCTCTCCAGCGAGGCAAAGCCGACCGGCGAGCCGTTCAGCGTGACGACGATGGTCACCTGCCGCTCCAGCATCTCGGCGAAACCGGACGGATCGTCCGCCGCTTCCACCCAGGCCTCCTGCTGGTCCTCGCTATACTCCTCGCTGGTGAGCTGCATCACGCTCTCGCGGAAGATCTCCGCCAGAGCGGGCGTCTCTCCGGGCAGCATCGGCCGGACGGCCAGGTCGGGCACGGCTTGCGCACTCATCGAGCGAGCTCCCAGGTCGTGCCCTCCGGCCCGTCCTTCAAAACCACCCCCATCGCCGCCAGCTCATCGCGGATACGGTCGGCTTCGGCAAAATCCTTGGCCTTGCGGGCGGCATTACGGGCATCGATTTGCACGGCGATCTCGTCTTCATCCACCGCCGCGGCGGCCGCTTCGCTCGCCTGGCGCTGCAGAGCGGCGCGGTCTCCGGAGAAGCCGAGGAAGTTCAGCGCCGCCAGCAGACCCGCCATGTCGCCGCTATTGGCCAGCTTGTGCATCTCGGCAATGGCTTTGGGCGTATTGAGATCGTCGGCCAGCGCCTCCAGCACCGGTGCTGGGACTTCGCTTGCGGGGGTCACGCCCTCGACGGCGCCATACCAATCCCACAGCACCTTATGGGACTCATCCAGCCCCTTATAGGTCCAGTCCAGCGGCTGCCGGTAATGGGTGCGCAGCATGTTGAAGCGCAGCGCCTCGCCCGGCCAGGCATAGCCCTTCCAGCCCTCCAAGAGATCGTGGACGGTGATGAAGTTGCCGAGGCTCTTCGACATCTTCTCGCCTTCCACCTGGAGGAAGCCGTTATGCACCCAATAGCGCGCCATGGTGTCGTTGCCGTGGGCGCAGGTGGATTGGGCGATCTCGTTCTCGTGATGCGGGAAGCAAAGATCGATGCCGCCGCCATGGATATCAAAGGTGTCGCCGAGATGCGCCTCGGCCATGGCGGAGCATTCGATATGCCAGCCCGGCCGGCCACGGCCCCACGGGCTCATCCAGCCCGGCTCGTCGTCGGCGCTCGGCTTCCACAGCACGAAATCCATCGGATCCTGCTTGTACGGCGCGACCTCGACCCGCGCGCCGGCCAGCATCTCGTCGGTGGAGCGGCCGGACAAGACGCCGTAGGTCTTATCCTTCGGTACATTGAACAGGACATGGCCCTCCGCCTCATAGGCGAAGCCTCTTTCGATCAGCCGCGCGATCATGGCGATCATCTGCGGGATATGCTCGGTCGCCCGCGGCTCGATGCTCGGCGGCAGCGCGCCAAGCGCGGCCATATCGGCGTGATACTGATCGGCGGTCTTCTTGGTGAGATCGTCGATGGCGATCCCTTCCGCCGCGGCGCGGGCCATGATCTTATCGTCCACATCGGTGATGTTGCGGACGTAAGTCACACAGGTCTCGCCGTAAGTATGGCGCAACAGGCGGAACAGCACATCGAATACCACGACGGGGCGCGCATTGCCGATATGCGCGTAGTCGTAGACCGTCGGTCCGCAGACATACATGCGCACATTGGACGGATCCAACGGGGTGAATGTCTCTTTCTTCCGCGTCAGCGTATTGGTCAGCTTCAGAGTCACGCGACTCAATGCCCTTCCTGCCGTTTGTGAGCCCGGCGGGCGTTCGCTGGTCTAACTTCGCTGGTCTAAAGATGTTGTGCGAAAGATGAACGACCGCGCGCAGGCTCGTGGATTAACCCGCGATAATGCAGCAACAAATGATAAGGTTCGGTTGCTCACGTGTCGTCATGCCCGTTCTTATGGGCATTCGGAGGCCAAGCGTCAAGAACAACGCCTAAAGCTTGCCACACGCGGCCTCGAACTCGCCCCGGAGCACGCCCATGAGGATGTCGTCATGGCGCTCCCCGTCGACCAGCACGGCCTCGCGCACCAGCCCCTCTTCGACGAAACCGCAAGCCTTGTAGCAGCGGATCGCCCGCTCATTATAGGCGAGCACCCTGAGGCCGATACGATGCAGGCCCAGCTCGCCAAAGCCATAAGCCAGAACCAGCCGTATCAGGCGGCGGCCGAGCCCCTTTCCCAGCATCGCCGGATCGTAGATGGCGCAGGCAAACCGGGCCGAGCCGTGGGCGCGATCCAGCTGGCTGAGATGGGCCTCGCCTAAGAGCCGCCCCTCATATTCGACCGCCCAGCCATGGGGATGGGCCATCAGCCGCTCCGCCCAGCGGCGCGCCTCTTCAAGCGTCAGCGGTTCCCTGGCGCGATCCGCATCCAGGGGAAACATACGGGCGATTTCGGGCGTCCGGCCGAGCGCCAGCCGCGCTTCGGCGTCGCTCTCCCGCGCCGGCCGGAGGATCAGCGCCCCGTCCCGCAGGACCGGCGGCTCTTTGGTGCTCTTGGTCATGACGGTTTTCCCTCTGGCATTCCTGCCACGGGTTGCACAATCCATAATCGTGCCGCATTGACCCATAAGGCTACCGCCGATTAATGTTGCCGGGGCCTGAGGCGGGGCGTCCCGAAGCAAGGTCGACCCCTCTTAAACAGCATGGAAAAGACTTATAAGTGAGCGTGTTACGCCACATTCAGAGCCTTCTGCCTATGGCGGGACGCAGCGTGATTCGTAGCCTCGGCGGCAAGCGCAAGCTTGCGTTCGCCAGCCTTGCGGTTTTGGGGCTCGCCGGCGCCGGCGTGGCCATTGCCCAGCCGATGAACGATCAGCAGCTCCGCTGCATGCAGCTTGAGCAAGAGCTGGCCAGCCTGCAAGGCGGCGGCGGACGCGAGCAGCTGCCGATGCTGGATCAGGAGATCGCCAGCCTGCGGCGCGCCTATCGCGGCACGGAATCGGCGATGGAGCGCGCCGACTGCTTCGAGAGCTTCTTCATCTTCGGCCGCGGCGTGGTGCGCACCCCCCGCTGCCAGCGAATGAATGCGCAGCTGGAGGACTCGCGCCGCCAGTTGAAGCAATTGCAGGATCGCCGCGACGCCATCGCCTCGGGCCGCGGCGCACGGCGTGAGATAGCCGATCTGCAGGATGCGCTGGCCCGCAATGGCTGCCGCGGCGGGCAATCGGCGCGGCGCGGCGGGCTGTTCGATTGGTTCGGCGGCGGCGGACGCGACGACTACGGCGCCCCGGTCTCCCGCCAAATCCTCAGCGGTGTGCCCTACCGCACCGTCTGCGTGCGGCTATGCGACGGCTTCTTCTATCCGATCAACTATTCGGTCTATTCCAACCGCTTCTCGCGCGACGCCAATCAGTGTCAGGCGAGTTGCGCCGCCCCGGCGGAGCTTTATGTCTACCGAAATCCCGGCCAGGAGATCGAATCGGCGATCTCGCTGAACGGCATGCCCTATGTCGATCTCCCCGTGGCGTTCAAATACCGCAAGGAATACGTCAAGGGCTGCTCCTGCAAGCAGGTCGAATACAATCCCACCGAGATCGAGGCCCATAACACCGAGAAGGCGCAGGCCGAAGCGGCCAAAAGCGGGGCGACGGCGGCGGCTCAGCCCAATCAGCCGCCGGCGAGCCAGGCGATGCCGTTCGATCCCGACAGCGGCAATGCTTCCGATCTGCAGCTCGATTTCGACACCAATGTAAACGATGCCGACACCTACGGTATGACACCCGATACAGGCCCCGGTGCCGGCAACCAGGCGGGCGTGCCGAGCGGCGAGGTTCCGCTCTCCCCCGGCGCGGAAGAGGCCGGCCAGATTCTCAATGGCGGCGACGATGGCTGGGCGCCGCTAGAGGAGAACAGTATGGACCCGAGCGCCATGCAGCAGCAGGCGCCCCAGCAGGAAGTTCCCATGCAGCAGGAAATCCCGATGCAGCAGGAGCTTCCCCCGCAGCAATCCACCATCCAGAAATCGCAAGGTTTCTAGGGAGAAGGCTTCTAGCAGGGCGGCAGCAATCGCCGCTTAGGCGGTCTCGCCCTTGAGGCGGCGATGCGCCCGGTCGCGCCCGATCAGCGGCAAGAGCTGCTTCAGCTCCGGCCCGTGATCGCGCCCGGTCAGCGCCAGGCGAAGCGGGCCGAACAGGCCCTTGCCCTTGGCCCCGGTCTTCTCCTTCACCTGAGCGATCCAGCCGCCATAGGTCTCCGCATCCCACGGCTCCGGCGGCAACAGATCCGCCGCCGCCTCGCACAGCGCCGCATCCTCGATTGTCGGAGCGAGCGGTCCGGAGACCACCTGCCACCAATCGGCAGCGTCTTTCAGCACGGTGAGATTGCCGCGCACCGTTTCCCAGAATTCGGCACCGCCGGGAACGCCCATCTCAACCAGCCGGTCGGCCACCGCGCCATAGGGCAGCGCGTGCAGCAGCTTGGCATTGAGATGATGTAGCTCGCTATCCTCGAAGCGGGCCGGCGCCCGGCTGAGCTTGGCAAGATCGAAACCCGGCACCAGCGCATCGGGCCGGGCATGCACGGTGATGGCATCGGAGCTGCCGACCATCGCTGCATAGCTGGTGATCGCCGCCGGCTCGATCCCCTCCGCCCGCAAGCTATCGATGGAAAGCGCACCGAGCCGCTTGGACAGCGCCTCGCCTTCGCCGCCGACCAGCAGGCTGTGATGGCCGAAAACCGGCGCACGCTCGCCCAGCGCCTCGAACAGCTGAATCTGCGCCGCGGTGTTGGCGACGTGATCCTCACCGCGGATGATATGGGTGACGCCGCTATCGATATCGTCGGTAACGCTGGGCAGCGTGTAGAGATAGCTGCCATCGGCGCGCACCAGCACCGGATCGGAGAGCGAAGCGGCATCGATATGCTGCTCGCCGCGCACCAGATCGTTCCAGACCACATCGCGCGGCTCCAGCTTGAAGCGCCAATGGGCTTTGCGTCCTTCCCGCTCCAGCTTGGCCTTGTCCTCGTCGCTCAAGGACAGCGCCGCACGGTCATAAACAGGCGGCAGCCCCCGCGCCCGCTGGCGCTTGCGCTTCAGCTCAAGCTCCTCCGGCGTCTCGTAAGCCGGATAGAGCCGGCCCGAAGCTTTCAGCTCCTCCACCACCCGGTCGTACTCCTCCAGCCGGTCCGACTGGCGCATGAAGACGTCCCAGTCCAGCCCGAGCCAGGCGAGGTCGGTCTCGATCCCTTCGGCGAATTCCAGGGTGGAGCGCTGCTGATCGGTGTCATCGAGGCGCAGGATGAAGCGGCCGCCCTGCTTGCGGGCGAACAGCCAGTTGAGCAGCGCCGTGCGGATATTGCCGACATGGAGACGCCCCGTGGGGCTCGGCGCGAAGCGGACGATAACTGTCATGATGAGATTGCCGGTCCTGGCGGTGCAGTCGCTTTAAGTGAGTTCCGCCTTAGCGAAAGCCCCGCGCCGACGCAACGGTGCATTGCCGCCTTGGCGCGCTCTCACGCCTCTTCGCGGAATTTATTGGTGATGGGGTAGCGCCGGTCGCGGCCGAAATTCTTCGCCGTGATCTTCACGCCCGGTGCCGCCTGCCGCCGCTTATATTCGGCGATATAGAGCATGCGCTCGATTTTCTTGACCAGCTCCCGATCATGGCCGCGGGCGATGATCTCCGGCACCGGCATCTCCTCTTCCACCAGGCAGTTCAGGATATCGTCCAGCACGTCGTATTCGGGCAGCGTATCCTGATCGCGCTGATCGGCTCTCAGCTCCGCCGTCGGCGGCTTGGTGATGATCCGCTCCGGGATCACCTCCCCGTCCGGGCCGAGGCAGCCTTTCGGACGCTCCCGGTTGCGATAGCGGGCCAGCGAGAAGACCTGCGTCTTATAGAGGTCCTTGATCGGGTTGAAGCCGCCATTCATGTCGCCATAGAGCGTGGCATAGCCGACCGAAACCTCCGACTTGTTGCCGGTGGTAACCACCATGGGGCCGAACTTGTTGGACAGCGCCATCAGCAGCGTGCCCCGCGCCCGGCTCTGCAAATTCTCTTCGGTGATGTCCGGCTTGGTGCCTTCGAACATCGGCGCCAGCGTCTCCACCAGGCCCTCCACCGCCGCATGGATCGGCATCACGTCGTAACGCAGCCCCAGCGCATCGGCGCAAAGCTTGGCGTCCTCCAGGCTCTCGGAGCTGGTGTATTCGTAAGGCAGCATCACGCACTGAACCTTGTCGGCGCCAAGCGCATCCACCGCCATGGTCGCCGACAGCGCCGAGTCGATGCCGCCGGAGAGCCCCAGCACCACGCCGGGGAATCCATTCTTGCGCACATAATCTCTGAGGCCGGTGATGCAGGCGAGGTAATTGGCCTCGTCGCCCTCCTCCAGCACCGCAAGCTCGCCCTTTTCGCAAGACCAGTCGCCGCCGGTCTTGCTCCACCTCGTGACGGTGAGCGCCTCCTCCCAAGCCGGCATCTGCACCGCCAGGCTACGGTCGGCATTGAGCACGAAGGAGGCGCCGTCGAACACCAGCTCGTCCTGCCCGCCCACCTGGTTGAGATAGGCGAGCGGCAGCCCGGTCTCGGTGACCCGGGCGACGGCGACCTGGATGCGCTGCTCGTGCTTCTCCATCCAATAGGGCGAGCCATTGGGGCTGACCAGAAGCTCCGCGCCGGTCTCGGCCAGGGTCTCGCAGACATCCTCCGACCAGATATCCTCGCAGATCGGCACCCCGATGCGCAGGCCGCGGAAGTTCACCGGCCCCGGCAGCGGACCTTCGGCGAACACCCGCTTCTCGTCGAACACGCCGTAATTCGGCAGGTTGCATTTTAGCCGGACGGTTTGAATCTCACCCGCATCCAACAGCGCCATGGCGTTGTAAAGCAGGCCCTTTTCCTCCCAGGGAAGGCCCATCAGCACGCCCGGCCCGCCATCGGCTGTGTCCTTGGCGAGTTCTTCGACGGCGGCCTTGGCTGCGCGTTGCAGCGCCGGCTTCAGCACCAGGTCTTCAAGCGGATAGCCGGTGATGAAAAGCTCGGTGAATAGCAGAAGGTCGGCCCCCTCTTGGGCCGCCTTCGCCCGCGCCTCCCGCGCCTTGGCGAGATTGCCGGCAATGTCGCCGAGCACAGGGTTGGCCTGCACCAGGGCGAGATTGAATGTGTCGGTGACCGGCTGAACCATGCGGAGAACTTAGCCGAACCCTACAGACGCATCGAAGCCTTATTCGCCGGCTGCGACCGAGATGTCGGCATTTTCGCGCGCGGCGAGCCGGTCTTCCTGCTCCCGCTTCAGCCGCTCGGCCACGATGAAGGCAAGCTCCAGCGACTGATCGGCATTGAGGCGCGGATCGCAATGGGTGTGATAGCGGTCCGACAGATCCGTCTCGGTGATGGCCTTGCGCCCGCCAACGCACTCGGTGACGTTGCGCCCGGTCATCTCCACATGGATGCCGCCGGCATAGGTGCCTTCCGCCCGGTGCACGTCGAAGAAGCTCTCCACCTCGTGCAGGATACGGTCGAAGGGCCGGGTCTTGAAACCGCCCGCCGCCTTGATGGTGTTGCCATGCATCGGATCGCAGACCCAGCCCACGGTCCTGCCCTCGCGCTCCACGGCGCGGATCAGACCGGGCAGATGCTTCTCCACATTCTCGTGGCCGAAGCGGCAGATCAAGGTCAGACGCCCCGCCTCGTCCTGCGGGTTCAGAAGATCGATCAACCGCAGCAGCTCGTCCGGCTCCAGGCTCGGGCCGCATTTCAGCCCGATCGGATTCTTGATGCCGCGCATATATTCGATATGCGCATTGTCCGGCTGGCGCGTGCGGTCGCCCACCCACAGGAAATGGCCCGAGGTGGCGTACCACTCGCCGGTGGTGGAATCGATCCGGGTCAGCGCCTGCTCATAGCCGAGCAGCAGCGCCTCGTGGCTGGTGTAGACATTGGTGCGGCGGAGCTGCGGCGTGTTCTCCGGCGTGATTCCGGTCGCCCGCATGAAGCGAAGCGAGCCGGTGATGTGATCGGCCAGCTCCTGATAGCGGTGCCCGACGGGGCTATCCTGCACGAAGCCCAGATTCCAGCGATGCACATGCTCCAGATTGGCGTAGCCGCCTTGCGCGAAAGCGCGCAGCAGGTTCAGCGTCGCCGCCGACTGACGATAGGCCATCAGCATGCGCATCGGATCGGGCACGCGCGCCGCCTCGGAGAACTCGGTCGCGTTGATGATATCGCCGCGATAGACCGGCAGCGTCTCATCGCCTTGCGTCTCGGTCGGGGCCGAGCGCGGCTTGGCGAACTGGCCGGCGATACGGCCGAGCTTCACCACCGGCGAGCCGCCGGCATAGGTCAGCACCACCGCCATCTGCAGGAAGACGCGGAAGAAGTCGCGGATCGTATCGGCCCCGTGCTCGGCGAAGCTTTCGGCGCAATCGCCGCCTTGCATCAGGAAGGCCTCACCGGCAGCCACGCGCGCGAGTTCGGCCTTCAGCTCCCGCGCCTCGCCTGCAAAAACCAGCGGCGGAAAGCTCGCAAGCTGCTCTTCGACCTCGTGCAGAGCGGCCGCATCCGGGTAAACCGGGGCCTGCTCGATATCCTTAACGCGCCAGCTTTCGGGGCTCCAACGCGACTGCATGTGACAACTCCTTCTTAAGTCCCCGCTATATAGGCGATCGGACCGGGTCTGGCTAGGCGAAGCAGCATTTGCCCTTACGCTGCGCCCATGCCAAAGGGAAACACGGCTTTGTTAAGGACTTTCCCATTGCCATGGTCAAGAAGCCCGCTGCGTTAAAGCTCGAGCACAGCCACGATCCCGCCGCCATCGCCAGACGGCTCAAGCACGGGCCTGAGGCCAGCTATTTGCGCGATGTGGTCTATGGCGGCATCGACGGGGCGGTGACCACCTTCGCGGTGATGGCCGGCGTGGTCGGAGCCGATCTTTCCACCGCCATCGTGCTGATCCTGGGGCTGGCCAATCTCCTCGCCGACGGTTTCTCCATGGCGGCGGGCAATTTCTCCAGCACCCAGACCGAAATCGACGAATACCACTTCTTGCGCAATATGGAGGAACGCCACGTCAAGCTCGCCCCGGAGGGTGAGCGCGAGGAGCTGCGCCAAATCCTGCACGGCATGGGACTTTCGGGAAAAGCGCTCGAAGACGCGGTCGAGACCATCGCCAAGAAGCGCGAACGCTGGATCGACCTGATGATGAGCGAGGAGCACGGCCTGCCCGCCATCATCCGCTCCCCCTGGCGCTCTGCCGCCGCGACCTTCGCCGCCTTCATCGTCTGCGGCAGCGTGCCGATCCTCCCTTACGCCCTGCTCGATAGCGACCCGACGCTGATCGCCACGCTGTGCACCGCCGCAGTGTTCTTCGTCATCGGGTCGCTGCGCAGCCGCTGGTCGCCGCATCCCTGGTGGCGCACCGGGCTGGAAACCTTGACCATCGGCCTGGCGGCGGCCAGCGTCGCCTATATCGTCGGGTATCTTCTGCAAGGATTGGTCTAGCCGCCCATGTCTTTCGAAAAGCCAAGCTCCCTCGAAAAGCCAAGCCTCACCATCGGACTTGAGGAGGAATATCTCCTCGTCAATCAGGAGACCCGCGATCTGGAGGCGACCCCGCCGAAGGAGCTGCTAGACAAATGCGAGACGGCGCTGGGCAGCCAGGTGAGCCCGGAGCTGCTGCGCACCCAGATCGAGGTCGCCACCAAAGTCTGCACCTCGATTGCCGATATGCGCGACGAGGTGCTGCGTCTGCGCGCCACCATCGCCGAGATCGCCGACGAGTTCGGGCTTTCGCCGATCGCCGCCTCCACCCATCCCTTCGCCCTGTGGCAAAGCCAGCAGACCACGGAGAAGGAGCGCTACATCTCGCTGGCCGACGATCTGCAGCAAATCGCCCACCGGCTCGTGGTGTGCGGCATGCATGTGCATGTCGGCATCGACGACGAGGAACTGCGCATCGACATCATGAACCAGGCGGCCTATTTCCTGCCGCATCTTCTGGCGCTGTCCACCTCCTCGCCCTTCTGGGAGGGCCGCTCGACCGGGCTGAAATCCTATCGCCTTTCCATCATGGACGAGCTCCCGCGCACCGGCCTGCCGCAGCAATTCTCAAGCTACGGCGAGTTCGAGCGCACGGTCGCAGTGCTGGTCAAGGCGGGGCTGATCGAGGACGGCACCAAGATCTGGTGGGACCTCCGCCCCAGCGCCCGCTTCCCCACCCTGGAGATGCGGGTGACCGATATCTGCCCGCGCGTCGAAGACGCCGTTTCCATCGCCGCGCTCTTCGTCTGCATCTGCCGCATGCTCTACCGGCTGCGCCGCCAGAACCAGCGCTGGCGCGAATATCCGCCGGTGCTGATCCGCGAGAACCGCTGGCGCGCCCAGCGCTATGGGGCTGAAGGCACCCTGGTCGATTTCGGCAAGGGGACGCTGGTTCCCTTCCTCGATCTGATCGAGGAATTGCTGGAGCTGGTCGCCGAGGATGCCGAAGCGCTCGGCTGCCTGAAAGAGGTCGGCCATGCCCGGGAGATCGCCAAGAGCGGCACCGGCGCCGACCGCCAGATCGAGCGCTATATCGCGCTGAAAGAAGCCGGTGCCGAGGAGGACGAGGCATTGCGCGGCGTCGTCGACCTGATCCGCGACGAAACCCTCGCCGTCCCTGCAAGCTGATACGGCCCGCCACCGGCCGCAACATCTCCGCCGTCATACCGGCAGCACGCACCGAATTGTGACCCCCACCCCGGCCCTCCCCCTTTCAGGGGGAGGGAGCGCCAACGCACGGCCAAGCCCTCCCCCCTAAAAGGGGGGAGATGGAGGGGGGTCATCATCCCGAATGAGAAACTAAAGCGTCACCGCCATGCCGCCATCGACGGCAAGCCCCGCCCCGGTGACGTAAGCCGACTCGTCGGAAGCCAGGAACAGCGCCGCATTGGCGACATCCTGCGGCGTGCCGAAACGGCGCAGCGGCGTCTGGCCCAAAAGCGCCTTGGAGATCATCGGATTGCCGGTGAAGCGGCTGATCATATCGGTGTCGATATAGCCCGGCGCTAGAGAATTCACCCGGATGCCGTAAGGCGCATATTCCACCGCAAGGCTTCGCGTCAGCGCCGTGACGGCGCCTTTGCTCGCCGAATAGGCCGACATCTGCCGAGCGTGCTTGGTCGCCATGAGCGACGAGACGTTGATCACCGAGGCCCGGCCGGAGCTGCGCAGCAGATCGAAGGCCTCGCGCGCGCAGCGCACCGTGCCCTCGACATTCACCTGCCAAAGCCGGTCCCAGGCCTCGTCGTCCATATGGCGGAAATCGGCGCGCTCGCCGATCCCGGCATTGTTGACCAGAACGTCGAGCCGCCCATAAGTCTCGCCGATCACGGCCATCAGCCCTTTGACCTGTTCCAGATCGGAAACATCGGTCGCGTGCGACATCGCCGCGCCGTTATTCTTCACGATCGCCGCAGCGACCTTCGCGCCT
This sequence comes from Methyloligella sp. GL2, assembly GCF_013341275.1. Taxonomy (GTDB): domain Bacteria; phylum Pseudomonadota; class Alphaproteobacteria; order Rhizobiales; family Methyloligellaceae; genus Methyloligella. The sequence continues at coordinate 1,449,570 of NZ_CP054476.1, read as the reverse complement.
TCCTCGTCATTGCGGTCGGCAATGACGATATTGGCGCCTTCCCGCGCGAAGGTTTCGGCGATGGCATGGCCGATCCCGGCGGCACCGCCGGTGATCAGCGCAACCTTATCCTCAAGCCGCCGCATCTGAGCCCGCAACCACCACCGGCGGCTCCCATTTATGCCGCATGGTCACCAGCTCTTCGGAGGCGGTGGGATGCAGCGCAACAGTCCGGTCGAACTGCGCCTTGGTCAGACCGTTGGTGACCGCGATCGCCGCCACCTGAATGATCTCCGCCGCGTCGGGGCCGAGCACATGGCAGCCCAGCACCCGGTCGCTCTCCGCATCGACGATCAGCTTCAGCAGCATCTTTTGCGTCCGCTTCGGCAAGGTGGCGGTCATCGGCGTGAAGCTCGTCTTATAGATGTCCACCTCGCAGCGCTCCCGCGCCTCCGCCTCGGTGAGGCCCACCATGGCGGCTTCCGGCGTGGTGAAGGCCGCGGTCGGGACATTCTCGTAGTCGAGCGCCGTCGGGTTGTCGTGGAACACCGTCTCGGAGAAAGCATGCGCCTCGCGGATCGCCACCGGCGTAAGATTGATCCGGTCCGTGGCATCGCCCACCGCGTAGATGCTCTCCACCGCGCTCTGGGAATACTCGTTCACCACAACATGGCCGTTCCAGCCGAGCTCGACGCCGGCATGCTCCAGTCCGAGCCCGACCGTGTTGGGAATGCGGCCGGTCGCGGCCATCGCCTTCTCCACCAGCAGGCTGTCGCCGCGGGTCAGATGCAGGCGAAGCTTGCCGCCCTCTTCCTCGATCCGCTCGATATTGGTCTCCACCCGGATATCGATGCCGCGGGCACGCAGCGCATCGGCGAGCTGATCGCGCACCTCGTCGTCGAAGCCGCGCAGAATCTGATCCCCGCGATAGATCACCGTCACATTGACGCCGAGCGCGGCGAAGATGGAAGCGAATTCCAGCCCGATATAGCCGGCGCCGAGAACCGCCAGGCTCGAAGGCAAGGCTTCCAGCTTGAAGCAATCGTCGGAGGTGATGAAATGCTCGCGCCCCGGAATATCCGGGATCATCGGATGCCCACCCGTGGCAACGAGAATGCGCTTCGCGGTCACCGTCTCGTCGCGGTCGGAAAGCCGGATCGTGTGGGGACCCTCGACCGTCGCCCGGGCCAGCATGCTGGTGACGCCGGAATTCTCCAACAGGCGGGTGTAGATGCCGTTCAGCCGATCCACCTCGGCCTGGACATTGCCGATCAGGGTCGGCCAGTCGAACCGATACCCGTCGATCTCCCAGCCGAAGGCCGGCGCATCGGCGAACACGCCGGAAATGCGCGCGCCGTAGACCAGCAGCTTCTTCGGCACACAGCCGCGGATCACGCAGGTGCCGCCGACGCGGTATTCTTCCGCAATGGCCACCTTCGCACCGCATTCGGCGGCAAGCCGCGCCGCACGCACCCCGCCCGATCCCGCACCGATGACAAAGAGATCGTAATCGTAGTCAGCCAAGCCTAATCCTCCTCACTTGAATCCTGTCCCGGCTCAGCCACCAGATGCACGACATTGGCGGGGCTCATCACCCAGAAGCCGCGGAAACCGGACGGCAGCGGCTCGATGGTATCGCAGCGCACCACATCGGCCGCAGCTAGAGCCTCTTCCGCATCCGCGGCATTCTCCGCCACGACCTCAAGCCAAAGCTCAGAACGCGAAACACTTTCCGAGCGGTCGAGCCAAAGACGCATCGGCCCGAACTCCACGACCGGCACGCCATCGGCCATCACCGTCACCGGCAGGCCCAGCGTGTCGCGGTAGAACCGCAAGGTTTCCTCATATTGATGCGGCGGAAGCTTCAGCGCCATATTGCGCCCGCCGGCGAAAAGGCCGGGCTCTGCGCCCTCGCCTTCCCGCGGCATGCGCTTGGACTTGCGTCCGCCAAATAAGCCAAACAATCCCCGCCGCGCAGCACTCATTCCGTCGCCCCATCCTCCGCCGGTTTGGGCTTGCTGCCGACCGGCTGCTCGCGCTTGCTGACCTCTTCGATCAGCGCCTTGTAGATCTCGCCGCCGATGGCAACGCCGCGCACCCGGCTGATCTCACCCATCTTCTCGGCAATCGCATCGCTATCGGCTTTCAGCTTCTTGCCCGCCGGCGTCGCATAAAGCGCCTTGTAGGAATCGACCAGCGACTGCAGCTCCTCTTCGCTGAAGTGATCGGTATAGACCCGGACCACCTCTTCGTTCATCGAGTTCACCTCATCGTCGAAATCCTTGGCCACGGCTTCGGCCGAATTCTCCACCGTGATCCGGATATCCGGCCGCTGCCGGATGATCTGGCGGCCGACCGCCTGAGCGATATCCTCAGCGCTCGCAAGCTGGTTGGTCAGCGCCAGATACTCCCGCGCCAGATCCTTCTTGGCATCGGACGCATCGTCCGCCGCAAAGCTTTGGCCGGCAAGCCCGGTACCCAGAAGCAAAACCAGAACCGAAGCGGTACGCTTTATCGTTTTGAATTGAATCATGTTTCCTCCCAATCCGCCATGCGGAGCAGTTGTAGTCCGTCTTGCCCGGCAAGGATCGCCGCATCGGCGATACCGAGAAAAAGTCCGATCTCGACCACACCGGGGAGCCGCTTGATCGCGAAGTGCAGCACCTCCGGCTCCGGGATTTGGCCGAAATGGCAATCGAGAATGAAGTTGCCTTCATCCGTTACGAAAGGCTCTTCCCCCTTTTTCCGGAGCACGACATCGCCTTCGCATCCCGTCTCCAGCGCCATCGCCGCGATCAGACCTTGCGTGGCGCGAAGCCCGAACGGCACCACCTCGACGGGAAGCGGGAACTTGCCGAGGGTCTTCACCAGCTTGCCCTCGTCGGCGATCACCACCATGCGCGCCGAGGCCGTCGCCACGATCTTCTCGTGCAGCAGCGCCCCGCCCCCGCCTTTGACCAGCCGAAGCTGATCGTCGATCTCATCGGCGCCGTCGACGGTGAGATCGAGCTGGGGAATTTCGTCCAGAGTGGAAAGCGGAATGTCGAGAGACGCGGCAAGCGCGCGGGTCTCCTCGGAGGTCGGCACGCAGAGCACATTCAGCCCGTCGGCGACGCGGCCGGCCAGCGCCTTGACGAAGAAGGCTGCCGTGGAACCGGTGCCGAGCCCAAGACGCATCCCGTCCCGAACCAGATCGAGAGCCCGCAGCGCGGCCTTCTCCTTCAACTCGTCCGCGTTCAACACCCGCGCTCCCTCTTTCCAGCCGCCCGCTCGTTATGAAAATGAAACATGGCCGGCGCTCACGCCGAGATCCCGCCCATGAGGATGTATTTAATCTCCACGAATTCGTCGATCCCATGATGCGACCCTTCGCGGCCGAGCCCGGACTCCTTCACCCCGCCGAACGGCGCGACCTCGGTGGAGATCACCCCTTCATTGACGCCGACAATGCCGTATTCCAGCGCCTCGGCGACACGGAAGGCCCGGGCCAGATCCTTGGTAAAGAAATAAGCGGCAAGCCCGTAAGGGGTGTCGTTGGCAATCTCTACTGCCTCTTGTTCCGAAGAAAAGCGGAACAGTGCCGCAACCGGCCCGAAGGTTTCCTCATCGGCAAGCCGCATCTCCGTGGTCGCGCCGGTCAAGACCGTCGGCTCGAAGAAGGTGCCGCCTTCCGGGGCGCGCTTGCCGCCGGTCAAAACCTTGGCGCCATGGGCGAGCGCATCTTCGACATGGGCCTCGACCTTGGCGAGGCCGTCCTCGTTGATCAGCGGCCCCTGCACCACGCCGTCCTCGGTGCCTGCGCCCAGCTTGAAATCGGAGACCGTCTCAGCCAGCCGCGCGGCGAAGCGGTCGTAGATGCCGTCCTGCACCAGAACCCGGTTCGCACAGACGCAGGTCTGGCCCATATTGCGGTATTTCGAGGCGATAGTGCCCTCGATCGCCGCATCCAGATCGGCATCGTCGAACACGATCAGCGGGGCATTGCCGCCAAGCTCCAACGAGACCTTCTTCACCGTCTTGGCCGACTGCTCCATCAACAGCTTGCCCACCTCGGTGGAGCCGGTGAAGGTGATCAGCCGCACTTTCGGATTGGATGTCAGTTCGCCGCCGATGGCCTTCGGCTCGCCGGTGACGATGTTGAGCACGCCGGGCGGCACTCCCGCCTCCTCGGCCAGCGCCATCAGCGCCAGAGCCGAAAGCGGCGTATCCTCCGCCGGCTTGCACACCACGGTGCAGCCAGCGGCAAGCGCCGGCGAAACCTTGCGGGTGATCATGGCGAGCGGAAAATTCCACGGCGTGATCGCCGCCACCACGCCGATCGGCTGCTTCTCCACCAGGATGCGGCCGCTTTTCTTGTGGCTGGGAATGATCTCGCCATAGACCCGCTTCGCCTCCTCGGCGAAGAACTCGGTGAACGAGGCGCCATAGGCCACCTCGCCCCGCGCCTCGGCCAGGGGCTTGCCCTGCTCCGCCGTCATCAGCTGAGCCAGGTCTTCGGCATTGGCCATCTGCAGCTCGAACCAGCGGCGCAGGATCGCCGCCCGTTCCTTGGCCAGAAGCCCGCTCCAGGCGGGAAACGCATCCGCCGCCGCGTCGATCGCCGCTTTGGTCTCCGCCGCGCCGAGGTTCGGCACTTGCGCGATTTGCTTGCCCGTGGCGGGGTCGGTGACGGCAAGCGAGGGCTCGCCGGTCCAGCGGCCGCCGATATAGCACTGCTCTTTCAGCAGAGACGGATTTTGAAGCTTCATGGCCTTCGCCGCTTGTGGGCGCGCTCTAGCCGTACGCGCCGAAGTGATGGGAAATACCGACGCCGATCTCCAGCACGACCCGGTAGGACTCCACAATGGGGTCGATCAGCACACGATTGATCTCCGCATAGTCCGAGCCTTCGTAACCGGTATAGGTCGCGCCCTCGGCGAGCTGATATTCGGTGGCCTCGGGGACGCCTTTCGGGAACGCATCGCGCAAGAGCTGCACAGCTTCCTCGATACGCAGCGACAAGACCAGTCCGATAATGTCGTCGCGGGCGATATCGTTCCGCGTGGAGAAGCGCGGGATGCGCGCCGCCAGCAGGAAGATATGCTGCACCAGCGTCAGGCGGATGGCCTGCAGTACGTCGAGCTCCAGCCGGCCGTCTTCCCAATTGGGCCGCGTCGGCAGGCCGATATCCTCGAACGCATCGTCGAGATAGAGCGCGTCCTTCCGCAGGAAGCTCGCCAGATGCATCATCGCGTCGTGGCGCGGGTCGTCGCGCAACAGGTCGGCGAGATAGAGGCAGGCCTCCTTGATCTGCAGCTCCTGATTGCCGTAGGGCCGCGTCACCCAGAAGGCATCGTCGAACACCGACGAATAGGCCACCAGCGTCTTGATGCTGGAGATCATCTTGGCGTGCTGCACCATGGCGATCAGCCGGCGCATGCGCTCCGAGGTGGAATAGATCTGCTCGAACCGGTCCGGCTCGCGGCGCACGGTGACGCCGACGCCGTTGACCACATTCAGCGCCATGCCGAATTGCTGCAGCAGCGCGTTATGCGGGATCGCCCGCACCTCGGCGGCCGGATTGCGCGGCCCCTTGGCGGCATCGTATTGCCGCTTGGTCTTGCGCGATCCCGGGCGCACCAGAAAATTGGTGCCGAACGCGCCGAGCGAGGCGCGGTAATTGTCGTCCTCGTAGATGCGGATCTGATACTGCCGCACCCCCTCGTAGAAATCCCGGGTGAAGTCGCTGTCGGTATAGAAGCTGTCTTCTTCCACCGGCCCGGCCTCGGAGCTGGCCAGAAGCGCCCGCGACAGCACGGTGAAGGCCAAGGCGTCGGAGCCGAAATACACGAAGCCGTCGCCGCCCTGGAAGCTCGTCTCGTGATGCAGGCCGAGCCCGTGACGGACGATGCGCGCCCGCGCCCAGGGCGAGAGCGTATAGACGAAGCGGTCGGTCAGGCTGGTGGGATGGCCGCCGCGGCCCATGGATTCGCCATGGGTGTCGAAGATCAGAAACTCGACCTGGCCGAGCCCGGCCTTCGCGATCACGTCGGAGAGCTGGCCGTGCAGGCGCTCGATGGCAAGCCCCGCCGGAATCTGCCCCATGAAACGCCCCGAATCGGAGAACCCGTTCTGCACGCAGAGCCGGCCGCGCTGCTGCACCTGGGCCCGGTAGCTTTGCGTCTTGAGCAAGGATTCGATCACCCGGGCGCCATGCTCGAACGCATCCACCGTCTCGAACAGCGGCGAGACGTCGATCTTGTCGTCGACCCCGAACAGCTTGGCGAAATACAGCGCCGCCAGCACGGTGATGGGGGATTCGCATTCGGCGATCAGCAGCCGGATCGGCGCATGCGGATCGATATGTTTCAGGATCTGGGCGGCGACGATGAACTGGCGGATCGCGGTGGTGCGCTCCACGAATAGCGAGCCGAAATTCACGCTTTCCGGATCGGATTCCATGATCATACGGTCGAGCCGGCCCAGCAGCACGCGGCTGGTGACGTCGACATTGCCCTCAAGCCCCATCGGCTTGCGGATGGCGTTGTGCAGCTGCTGCGCGTTGAGCCGCAGATGGATGCGCGCCGTGCCGAGGCCGCAGCCGAGGATCATGGCCCGCAGCTTGACCAGCTGCTGCTTGGTCTCGGTGTCCTCGGCAGCGGCAATCGCCTTGCCGAGCCAGCGATCGGTCCGCTCCATGATGTCTTTGCGCGAGCGCGCCGAGCGCTCGGTCAGATCGTTGGCAGCCCGGCTGAGCGCCTCCGGATCCTCCAGATCGGCGCTGAACAGCTCCACCTGGCGGGAGACCGCCTTGGCCTCCTTCTGGAACAGGCGCTTCAGCTTGCCGAGCTTCTTGCGCGGCTCGGAGCCCTTGGGCAGCGCCTCAGCCGCCTGCTCGATCCATTCGATATCCCGGCCGATCTGGATCTGCTTCTCCTTCAGCCGGATGCGCAGGCAGTCGTACCACTGGATGTCGGTGCGGCCGTCGAGATCGTAGCCGACCCAGCTATTGAGCTGGATGGGCTTCGGGTTCAGCCTCTGCCAGTCGTTGGGGTAGAGCTCGCGGGCGACCGACAGGATGATGTCGATCAGCCGCGCCATGGCGTGCTGGGCGTGGGCCAGCACCTCCTGCACCTGATCGTGCTCCGAGCCGAGGCTGATGTCGGGCTCCGGCGCGTGGTGATATTTCTTCATCGCCTGGCGGAGCGCCGGATCGTCGAACCTCTCCGTCTCGATCATCTCCACCAGGATCTGGCGCAAGCCCCGCGGAATGGCGAAGGTCGGATGGCCGGTGAAGACGATGCCGTCATCGGGCTTCTCCCAGCGGGCGCGGAATTCCTCGAAGCCGATCTGCAACCCGTCCTTGAAGGCGCTGTCGCGGACCAGGGCGCGTACCTGCTCGGCCGCGCGGTCGCCGTCCTTGCCGCCGAGATACCGGACGGTGTTGCGGGCGCGGCGCACCAGCGCCCGGTCGCTCAGCTCCTTGGCGGCCGATTCCAGCTCCTCCAGCGAGAGCTCCTCGACCTCCAGCTCGCGCGACATATCGAAGGCCAGCTGCTTGACCGGGTTGAATTGCGGCTCGAACGGCACCCGCTCGCGGTAGCGGCGCATGCGCTCGCTCCATTGCGAAATGAGCGACTGCTCGGTCTCAACCTCGGAAGGTACTTGCGCTACGCTGGCCATAAATTATTCCGTCCTCACTCATATCCTCGCGCGCCAGTCTGACACGGCGAAGACGGGAATACGTCCCTTACGGATACAACTGTCGATGAACGTGCATTGACCGCAATCTCTAGACTCCGCCTTACGCCGCTGCAAGGGTAGCCCTGCGCCACATCGTGGTGAAGATTTAAGCAGTTAACGGCGCAAAACGCTTGCCGAGCCGAGGATTTTCGTGACCGAACACCCATTTCATCGCGCCACCATCGTCTTCGATCTGGACGGGACCTTGGTGGACACCGCCCCCGATCTGACCAATGCGCTGAATGCTGTGCTCACCGCCGAGGGGTTCGGGCCTGTGCCCCGCGAAACCATCCGCGACACGGTCGCCTTCGGGGCGCGGGCGATGATCGCGGAAGGCTTGCGCCAGCGCGGCGCGGAGGCCGCCGCCGCGGACGAGGCCCGGCTCGACGCCATGCTGGCGCGCTTCATCGCCCATTACGAAGCCAATATCGCCGACGACAGCATACCCTTTGCCGGCGCCGGCGCGGTGCTGGATGCGCTCGAAGACCAAGGCGCCATTCTCGCCGTCTGCACCAATAAGCGGGAGGCTTTGGCCCGCAAGCTCCTGCAGTCGCTGGGGCTGGACCATCGCTTCGCCGCGATTTTGGGCCGCGACACCCTCCCCGTCTCCAAACCCGATCCGCGCCATCTCACCGAGACCATCGGCCGGGCCGGCGGCGAGGCGGCGAAGAGCCTGATGATCGGCGACAGCGCCGTCGATATCCGCACCGCCAAGGCGGCGGAGATCCCGGTGATCGCCGTCTCCTTCGGCTACGGGCCCACCGAGGAGCTGACGGCGCTTTCGCCCGAAGCGCTGATCGATCATTTCGACCGTCTGATCCCTGAGGCGCACACCCTTCTGCAGCGGCGCGGCGCGAAGGCGGCGGCGCAAAGCTGAGCGACACCGCGACGGCTAGAGCCGTAAATCTGCCGCAGTTCGAACCAAAGTCGCTTTTCGTAAAATGCGCGGAAAGCCGCACCTCTCCTGCGCCAAGACCTGAAGGGACGACCCATGCGCCATCTGCTTGCCCTTGCCATCGCCTTTTCGTTCATCGGCGGACATGCCGCCCTCGCCCAAGAGGAACAGGTGCCTGCCGCCGGCGTCATGGCCCCTCCCGGCATCAGCGAGGAGGAAATGCAGTCGGACAACGACCCCTGCGAGGCCAAGATCACCGAGGCGGAAAACAAGATGAGCGATAAGATGCAAAGCGGCGCGCTGGGAGACGACACCATCGACAAGATCAACGAGCTTCTGGACCGCGCCGACTCCGAATGCACCGATGGCGACATGACGGCCGCCGAGGCGAGCTTGAACCAGGCGCTGAGCCTCGCCAAATAGCCCCAATCGGCACGAATGCCCCTTACAGGCAAAGCGCCGCTTGACTTCACCTAGGGCCACTCGCTAAATCCGCACTCCCGTTTGCGGACGCGAAGGGCGGTTAGCTCAGCTGGTAGAGCACTGTGTTCACATCGCAGGGGTCACTGGTTCAAGTCCAGTACCGCCCACCATTCCCACACTTTGAAGACTGCGCTGTAGCTGCAGAGGCTTGGTCCTCCCAAGAAGCCTAGCTCAAGGAGGCTCCAGGGGACGCAGGTCAATAGCGGGATAGTTCGACGTCTGACGGTGCTCGTGGCGTGACAATAGCCACCTCGCCGGCGCCGTCGTCATCCTCATCTGGTAGTTCGGCTACACTAGCCCATCCTTGGTTTGCACCTTCAATATCGATTCCGCCGTGAGTAGACCTTGTAACTTGGTCCAATGCCTGTTTCAGGCGTTCGATTTCGCTTTCACGACGATGAAACCAGTCGGTGCTCCATATCCGATGGAAGTGCCAACCAAGATGCTCGAGTACCTCCTGACGCATCCGGTCACGTTCGCGGGCCCAGAGAGCACTGTGGTATGTCGCTCCATCGCACTCAACAGCTACCATGTATTGCCCCGAGCGTCTGGGGTGCTTCACTCCGAGATCAATTAAGAATCCTGCACTGCCAACTTGGTGGTCAACGTCGTAACCTAACCGGCGAATAACAGCTGCAACGTCTTCTTCAAATGGAGAGTCTGGCCCTCGACCAGTTGGTATTTGCTCGTCCAACCGCCCTGTCTTTGCGTATTGGAGGTACCGCTTAAGTATACGAGGACCATTTTTGGTGGTGCGGCTCAGGTCGATATCCCCAGGGTCAAACGAAACAAAGACGTCGCAGCGAACACGAGCTCGACTAAAAAGCACATTGAGCCTCCGCTCCCCCCCATCCAGATTCACCGGACCAAAGTTCATCGAAGGCAATCTACCTCCCGGCTGGAATGGCCCGTAACCCACACTAATCAGAATGACGTCACGCTCATCTCCTTGAACATTCTCGATGTTCTTCACAAAGACGTCCTCGGTTTTTCCTTCCCGTAAGAAATCATCGAGACGCACATTCTTCCGTCGCTCGAGCTCGAGCAGCTCCGTCACCATGTTTCGTTGGTTTGCTGAGAACGTCGCAATGCCAAGCGAGAGATCTTGATGCTCCGACGCGTGCCGAGCAATCGCACTGACAATCTCTTCAGCTTCGATCCTGTTAGTTCCGGGACGACCCGATCCCCGTGAACGGCTAGTGTAAACCCCCGGCACCTGGACGAGACGCAGTCCGTAGTCACGGTCGTCTTGTAAAGGGGATGGCGGCAAGACCAGACCCCCGCGGTAGAATTCGCTATTCGAAACTGCGATCAGAGATGGATCTCGAGACCGATAGTGCCATTCGAGCATCCTCCCAGAAACGCTTCGCGCTTCGCAAAGCGTCAGAATTGACTCCATCTCAGCGGCTCGTGCTGCCCCTCGCAATACCTCTTCTTCTTCATCGTCATCACCGTCGAGGTCATTACCGGTGAGCCGGTCGAAAAACGAGGTTGGTGGAAGTTGTTTTTGGTCACCGACAACTACGATCTGCTTCGCACGAGCGCATGCGCCAAGGGCATCCTCGGGCCGAACCTGGCTCGCCTCGTCAATAACCAAGAGGTCAAACTCAACCGACTTCGGAGGAAGAAATTGCGCAACCGAGATCGGGCTCATCAGCAATACTGGCTTGATCTTCTGCAAAGCCGAACCGGCAGACGAGAATAGCTTTCTAATCGGCTTATGACGCTTCCTTTTTGCGATCTCGCCTCGGATGACTGCCATCTGACCGGCCGCGCCAGTCGGCAATTGGCTTAGATGCTTTGCTTGGATCAATTGCTGGACATCTTGCAGTCTCGTCACCTCGCTGCGGCCAAACGCCTGCACGATTTTGTGTCGATCCGTTTGTGCGATTGAATCTAGGTCTGGAAACTCTTGCAGCGCCCTCCTCCAAACGGCCTCAGCGTAAGCGAGCTTGAGTTCATTCTTCGCAGCAGCCGGAGTCAGCTCCCCCTTGTCAATTCGCTTTACAAGCTCACCTAGGCCACTCTTCGAAAGTTCCGAAGCCCCCCGTCGATATTGGCACCACTGCGAGTATCGCGGCTGCTCATTTTTGATGGCCACAAGACGATTAAGAATATCTTGGAAGCGCGCTCCGCTCGACGACTGCGCCCCAAATACCTGTCTAGACGAGATTGCCAGAGTTTGCTCAATTTCTGACAGTTCCGCCTTTGCCCCGAGAAGAGAAGGACGGAGCCAATTTGCCCAATTCGTACAGGAAGCAGACGAGGCGGCCCATTCTTCAAGACGGTTTGGATTGATATCTCCGCACGCGTTGACGACCTTCTCGTACCAAACTGAGACCTCTCTTAGCTCTGTAAAGGCGGAGTCTTCCTGCAACCACAAGCCTCCCAGCGATTGTTGCAAGAAGATATACTCGCTCTGGAAACGCTGCCGTTTCTCCTGAAGCGAGATGAGCTGATCGATTAGAGCAAGTCTCTTGCGAGCATCTTTCGGAAGGGGGGCCTTGACGAGTGTCGCCAGTTCACGACAGGCAGAGCGGTATGAAGGCCCCAGTCTGGCAAAGAAAGAGCCCGCACCTTTCGCCACAGAACTCCGCAGGTGGGCAACAGGAGCCTGCCAAGCCGCCTCAAGAAATTGGCTTGCCATCGCCTTTGAGGATGCCCAGTCAGCCCCTAACTGGAGCGCTCTATCAAACCGCGCCTTTTCAGCTACGGCAGCTACAACATGCAATGACGACTCAGCAGTCTCTGGCGCTGCTGCAATAAGCTCGAGAACATTTAAGAGGACCTGACACTCGTCGAATGACCCGTGCCGAAGCCTCAACCAGCCCGCAATCTGACGAGACCCATCGGTGATAGCCTCAATGTGAGAAATCGCATCGCCAATTTTCACTCCGACTCTTTGCATATCGAGCGGTTGAAGCTGGAGATTCCCGACACCGAAAAAGGGATGCTGCTCTGGGACTCCGACCTCGGTTTTCAGTTGGCCAAATGCAGCTACGCGGCTGACGACTCCATCAAGGTCCCTCCTGGTCAGATGAGCAAGCTCGCTTTGATGTAGTTTGGGAGGTGGCGCGCCAAGTCCAGCAAGGCGGCTCATAATTGCCATCGACCCAAATGGAGTCGTATCGGTTCCCGGTATGGTCTGGTGCAGCCGTCGCTCTATTGCGTTCAATTGATCGCGGAACTGTCTGAGCGCCTCGGGATCTCGCGGCATACCTGGAACGGTCCTGCCGTCGTTGAGAGTACGTTCAATTTCACCAAGGAACTTTTTCTTATTGGCGCTACGTGAATGAAGCTCAAGACAGGTCGAGCTGAGGTTCGCCTTCTTTAGTCGGTCATGAACAACCGATAGAGCTGCCATTTTTTCTGCAACAAATAGGACCGTCTTCCCGTCATGCACCGCAGCAGCGATGATGTTTGTGATTGTCTGCGATTTCCCAGTTCCAGGCGGTCCCTGAACCACAAGATTTCTACCTGCGCGAACTTCCTCAATAACCTTTGTCTGTGATGCGTCAGCGTCGACGACCTGGATAATATCTGCTGGCTCCAAAATCTCGTCGAGACGAGTCTCTTTAGGGAAGAGAGGCGTTTCGGCCTCAAACCCGGTCCGCAGCAATCCTTTCACGATCTCGGATGCCGCCAAGCCACCCTCACCCCATGCGGCGGGATGCAGGTCCCGAAACATCAGCAGTTTGGCAAATGAAAAGAAGCCAAGCTGCATCCCGTCGCGATCAATGGTCCATCTCGTCTGATGAGCAATGACCTCCTCAACTCGGTCAAAGTAACTGGACGGCGACCAGTCTTGCTCATCCACCTCGATTTCCGGTAAGTCGATCCCGAAATCTCCGCTCAACCGCTCCTGCAATGGCAAGTTCGCAACAATGTCATCATCTCGGCAACGCAAGTCGTAGGTCGATGTGCGCGAATTGCGCACAAGTTCAACCGGAATCAAGATTAGGGGAGCCTCTCGCTTAAGGTTCGAAGTCTCGTCCTCAAACCATCCGAGAAAGCCCAGTGCCAGGAAGAGGATGTTGATGCCCTGCTCCTCTTCGGCGGTCCGCGCGTCCCGCGCCAACCTCAGCAGCCGCTTCTGCAATGCATCTGGTCCGAGCGGTGTCTCAAGCTTGCTATCGGTGTACCGGGCCTCGTCGAATGGCTTACGATTATCTACGACGGTCTCGAGCAGTGGAACGTCATTATCGACAGGCGTTTCGTCCCTACGGGTCGCCATGAACGACATCCGCTTTCCACCGCTTCTGAGTATTTGGAAAATATCGTCTGAGCGCTCGTTGATGATATTGAGCGCATTGGCTCTCGAATTTTCTCGATTTATGTGGATCAGACGGTTTCTTGTGCCCGTCTCCACCAGCCGCCTTCGCGCGTCATCTAGAAGACGGTTCAGGATGCCGTCCTCGGGAGGTTCTTGTTTTGAGGACTGCTCAAGCACACGAGCAAGCTCCTCCACCTCCCGAACTGATTGCCAGCCTGACATTCCTTCTCGCCAGATGAGCGAGTCGGGCCCGAGCAGCCCATCGAGCAGCAGTCCCTGTATTGCCTGACTATCGAAGGGGCCCTTGGTCTGTCCGTTCTCGACATACCACCAACTGGGAGTTGCGGAAGACGCCTGCACTATGATTCCCATTTACTCAATGAAGATCTCACCTGGACCTCCACGCTTGCCCAAGCCAAGCTACCCGTATGTCTAGCAACGCGTAGCATACCAGAGCCAACTCACTCGCCAAAGTTGAGAGCACTGTGTTCACATCGCAGGGGTCACTGGTTCAAGTCCAGTACCGCCCACCATTCAAATCCGGTCCGCAATCAGCCCCCCAAAAAACACGGTTAACCGAAGCTTACCCCGATCCCGAGAAGCGGTGGGGAGTTGGCCATAGTCCCTTAAGCGCAAAATGCGGATCGCCTAGTCGGGCCAGCGCCCCGCGCGATATTTTTTCATCTTACCCGCAAGCGACACTCTCCAGATCCGGACCTTGGCAAAAGTCCGTGCTCTGACGCCTGCGGGGCTCCGATGAAAAGAGGACTGGGGTCATGCCATGACAAGGGTCGGCGCCACATTCGCGCTTTCCGCTGAAACCACCGAGACCGCTGCCACGCAGCCGGCCGGCGCGACGGCGGCCGACGGCAGCTATAGCCAGCTTGCCGACTACCTGGTCAACGGTTTCTGGACCGCCTATAGCGAGCAGCCGCGAAGCTGGCCCGACCCGCTCAACATCACCTACAACGTCCGGGACATCCCGACCGCCGATCGCGATATGGTGGATCTCGCCGTGGCGCTCTGGTCCGATGTCGGCAATCTGAACTTCGTCAGAACCCCCGGCCCGGCCGATATCACCTTCGTCAACGATTATGGCGGCGCGTTTTCCTCATCCGACGTCTCCGGCACCGATCTGACCTCGTCCCTGGTCAATGTCTCTCCGGGCTGGGACGGCGGCCCGACGACAGATCTTTACAGCTACCGCTTCCAGACCTTCGTGCACGAGATCGGCCACGCCATCGGTCTCGGCCATCAGGGCCCCTATAACGGCACCGCCAGCTATCCCGCAGACGCCGTCTTCGACAACGATAGCTGGCAACTCTCGGTGATGTCTTATTTCACCCAGACCGAGAACACATCCGTCACCGGCAGCTTCGCCTATGTGCTCACCCCGCAGGAAGCGGACATTCTCGCCATCCAGGATATCTACGGCGCGCCGGCCGCCACCCGCCCCGGCGATACGGTCTATGGCGTCGGCAACACGACCGGCCGCGCCGTGTTCGGCGGCAATTTCGACAGCTTTCGCTTCCCCAGCCTCACCATCTACGACGACGGCGGCAACGACACGCTGAATTATTCGCGCACGGCACAGCATCAGGATATCGACCTGACGCCGGGCGCGATGTCGAGCGTCTATGGCGACGTCAATAACGTCATCATCCACACCGATACGGTCATCGAGAATGCCATCGGCGGCCGCGGCGGCGACAAGATTACCGGCAATGGCGAGGTGAATATCCTGTCCGGCCGCGGCGGACGGGATGTGCTGCTCGGCCGGGACGGCAACGACAAGCTGAATGGCGGCGGGCACAACGACCGGCTGTTCGGCGAGGCTGGCAACGACACCCTGCTCGGCCGCGGGCAGCTCGACCGCATGTTCGGCGGGCCCGGCGAGGACAGCTTCGTCTTCGTCCGCCTGCGCGATAGCGGCGTCGGCCGCCACCGCGACAGGGTGCACGATTTCGACAGCACCGACGACCTCATCGACCTCTCCCGCATCGACGCCAAGACCGGAGGCGGCAACCAGAAATTCGATTGGATCGGCCGGAACCCCTTCCACGATGTGAAGGGCGAATTACGCTACAAGGATAAGGGCGACACCGTCATCGTCCAGGCCGACACCGATGGCGACGGCCGTCCCGATTTCGAGATCTTCGTCGGCACCGGCAAGCTCTCCGAGGACGACTTCGTGCTTTAGCCGCGCCGGCACCGCACCGCTTACCCGCAATCCCACGCAAAAAAATGGGGGACCCGAGCGGGTCCCCCATCGAAAGCCTTGAGGCCGTTTGCGTTCCGTCGCGTTACGCGGCGGCGGTCGCCGAGCCGCTGGTCGGAACCTCCGAGACCGTCTTCAGGATCTGCGAAGCGATCGCGTAGGGGTCGCCCTGGCTGTTCGGCCGGCGATCTTCCAGATAGCCCTTGTAGTCGTTCTTCGGGAAGGAGTGCGGCACGCGGATCGAAGCACCGCGGTCGGCAACACCGTAGGAGAACTTGTTCCACGGCGCGGTCTCGTGCTGGCCGGTCAGACGCATGTGGTTGTCCGGGCCGTACACCGCGATGTGGTCCTCGAGGTTCTTCTCGAACTGCGCCATCAGAGCTTCGAAATACTCCTTGCCGCCGACCTCACGCAAATACGTGGTGGAGAAGTTGGCGTGCATGCCGGAGCCGTTCCAGTCGGTCTCGCCCAGCGGCTTGCAGTGATACTCGATGTCGACGCCGTATTTCTCGGTCAGGCGCTCAAGCAGATAGCGCGCCATCCACATCTCGTCGGCCGCCTTCTTGGAGCCCTTGCCGAAGATCTGGAACTCCCACTGGCCCTTCGCCACCTCGGCGTTGATGCCTTCGTGGTTGATGCCGGCATAGAGGCACAGATCGAGATGCTCCTCGACGATCTCGCGGGCGATGGAACCGACCTGGGAATAGCCGACGCCGGTGTAGTACTTGCCCTGCGGGGCCGGATAGCCCTCGGCCGGGAAGCCGAGCGGACGGCCGTCCTTATAGAAGAAGTATTCCTGCTCAAAGCCGAACCAGGCGCCGTCATCGTCCAGAATGGTGGCCCGCTTGTTGGACGGGTGCGGGGTGCCGTCGGGCATCATGACCTCGCAGAGCACCAGGACACCGTCCTTGCGCGCGCCGTCGGGGAAGACACGGATCGGCTTCAGCACGCAGTCCGAGCTGCTGCCTTCAGCCTGCTCGGTGGAGCTGCCGTCGAAGCCCCACAGCGGAAGCTCATCCAAGCCGGGGAAGTTCTCGTACTCTTTGATCTGTGTCTTGCCACGCAGATTCGGCACCGGGGTATACCCGTCGAGCCAGATATACTCGAGTTTGTACTTTGTCATTGCGAATCCTTCATGTGGTGGTGAGGCGCAAGCGCCTCTCGCAAACGCCATCCAAGCCATCGGAGACCGACGGCCTATAAGCCTTCGGCAAGCAGTAATTGTGCCAAGGCCGGGCCGCACCCCGTGCGTGTCGGCCGCTTCTGCGCCTTCTGGTAGCGAGCGGCCCGAAGCCTATTCATTTTTCGGTAACAATTCGTGGGGGTTAGCGGATTTTTCCGACGTGCGTGAAACTGGCGCAAAATCTGCAGGGATGCCCTATCGGACGGTCTCGGCGAGGTTGCTCAGCGAGGATGCAGACATAAGATTGCTGAAATTGTAGCCATTCCGCAAATTTATTATGCAAGTTAGGGTGCGAGTCACGATATAGGGGAACTCTAACCTGCGTCGAAGCACTAGGGCTTAGACGCACAACAAAAGGAGACCCAAATGACGGCGAATTCTCCCAGAGAGTCCGCCAAGATCATCCAGTTCCCTACCGGCGGTAGGGCGGCTCTTGGCAGACACACTGCGACGAACCAGACCGAGGACTTTGCCACCACCCGCGTGGCCAAGGTTGCTTCCGGCGGTGCGTGGTATCACGACGAGGCGATCCGCGATGCCGGCGACGACCACAGCAAGTGACGTAAGCGCTGACGGCGCGTCGGACGTACCGTCAGCGTGTCGGTCTGAACGAGACTGAGAGGGTCGAACGAAACCGTTCGACCCTCTTTTATTTTGCGCCGAAGTCAGACATTGGCCGCCGGCGATCTGCCGAAACCTCTTAGCGCCCGGCAGGCGGCGGCGCGGCGGTTTCAGCCCGCTTTGATGCGCCGGACATGGCTGGAGGCCGCATCGCCCGCCTCCTTGATGCGCTCCAAAGCCCCATCGAAATCCCCGGCATCGCCGCAAGCCTCCTCAAGCTCGCCGGCACGCTCCGAAACCCGGATGAAGCCCAGCATCCCCGCCACCGAACGAAGCTTATGCGCCGCCTTGGCCAGGGCCTCGCGATCGGCGCCATTGCCGTAGAGATCGGTCAGCATCGCCTCGAACGTCGAAAGATGCTGCTCAATGCGCTCTTCGCCCAACAGCGCGTTGAGCGCCTCGAACGTCTCCCGATCGAAATCAGTCCCCTCGCCGGTCGCTTCCGTCGGCATCGTCGCCTTCTCCTCTTGCTTGCACCGCTTGGCGCGCGCTATCCGCAGGTCTTTCACACAGCCACCAACAGCCGCGCACGCTGACTTTTTGCGAGACGGCGAGATCGCGCGCATCCAGACTGATCCGCATCAGGCGGCTGCGGTCGCGCGGACGGAACATGTTCTGGAACTCCGGCGGCAAGGCATCGGCGACGGGGAGCACCGCCTCGATATGCCCCTGCACGGTCGTGCTGCCGGCTTTGACCGTCACCGGCTCGCCAGGCTCGATGGAGAACAGATAGCTGTTCGGCAAATAGGCGAGCACGTAGGTGTTGGTGCCATGGATCTCCAACAGATCGTCGCCGAACTGCACCACCCGCCCAGGCGAGGGCACCCGGGGGCCGACGATCCCCGCTTGGAATGCCCGCACCACGCCGCCGTCATACAGACGCTCCAGACTGCTCAAGGCGCTGTTCGCTCGCTCGAAGGATGCCGAGACGGTCGGCACCTGGCTGCGCAGCAGCTCGGCCTGGCTTTTCAGCTCGGCCTGCCGCTCGGCGGCCTGATATTTCGAATTGACGGCATCGGTCAGCCGGTAGCTCGAGATCAGCCCCTTATTGTCCAGACGGTCGAAATCGGAAAGCGTCGTCTCGCTCTCCTTCACATGCCGCTCGGCGATCGGCAGCAGCGCTTCCACCACCGCCAGCTTGGTTTTCAGCTCCGTGTTGCGCTCGCCGACCTCGGCGCTGCGCAAGGTGAGCTCGGCAATGTCGCGCACCATCTGCGCCGATTCCATGCGCAGCAGCACATCGCCCTTCTCAACGGCTTGCCCCTCCTTCACCTCGACGCTGACCACGCGCCCCGGATAGTCGGCCGCGACGATCGCTCTGTCGGTGAGAAGGATGCCCTCCGCCCGCAGGAACAGCATGTCGCCGAACAGATAGTTCAGCACGAAGATCGCCAAGACGGCGAGCAGCGCCAGGTAGATGCGCCGTCCCCAGGAGGCGGATTCCACCCGCTGCTCGCTGACCAGCTTGTCGATACGCGGACGCTTATGGATCTTGAGCATGAGCTACCAAGGCCTCGGGATGCGCACTTTGGCGGGCGTGTAATTGTCGGAGCGCGAACCGAACAGGAAGGCTTCGTCCAGATAGGCGTAGAGCCGGACGAAACGCATGAAGTAGCCGGTGTAGAAGGAATAGGCCGGCAGATACGCAACGTTCTTGAGGAACACCGGACGCCCTGTCGCCAGATCGGCAAGCGCCAGCAGCAGCACGTCGCCCGCCAGCATGCCGACCTGCATGGCAACCAAGATGGGCAGCGCGAAGCTGCCATACGCGGAGACCAGCCAAATCAGATAGATCGGAAAAGCGATGGCGGCGAGAACGCTGAAAACAAGGAACTCCCATTGGTGGAACGCCTCCGCCAAACGGAAGCGCGACCAGGTCGGGATCAACAGCCGGCGATGCTTGCGGAAGCGGATCCAGAACGCATCGCGCTCCCAGCGGAGCCGCTGCCGGATCAAGGCCCAGCTCTTCACCGGAACGTCGGTGTAGCAGATCGCCTGGCTGGCGAAGACCACCCGCCATTCCGCCTGGCGCAGCCGCAAGGTGATGTCCAGATCCTCCCCGCCTCCGACATCGAAGCCGCCGATTTCGTCCAGAGCATCGCGCCGGAAGGCGGCGAAGGCGCCGGACATGCACACCACCTGCTCGGTGGCATTGCCGACCAGCTTTCCGACCGAGATGGAGAGCAGATATTCCAGCTCCTGGAGCTGCGCGATCAGGCTCGCCTTGCCGTTGCGCGGCACGATATCGCCGGCAACGCCACCGACCTGCGGATCGGAAAACGGCTCGATGATATTGGCCAGCGCAAACCGGTCATAGGAGCTGTCCGCGTCGGCATTGATGACGATATCGCCGGAGCTGGCACCGATGGCGAGGTTCAAAGCCGCCGACTTGCCGCCCCGCATCGTCGTCGACAAGGCGCGAGCGATCAGCCCTTCGCGGACGAGCCGGGTGCAGATCTCATCCATCCCGTCGCTCGAGCCATCGCTGACCACGATGATCTCAGAAGGAGGCAGCGACTGCTCGTAGAGGGACCGGACACAGCGCTCGATGGCATCGGCCTCGTTATGGCCGGCGATGATGACGCTGATATCAGTCGGACGCCGGTGATCGAGGCTCCAATGCCGGCCCTTGGGACCGGGCATCAGCTTTGCGGCGAGCGGCGCGACACTGACTGCAATAAAGGCCAGCCCATAGCGCGGCAGCTCGAAGATCAGAAAATACCAGAACGCCGCCAGAAGACTGTCGCTGCTCTGGCTGAGCAGGAAGCCGATGCCGAGATTGAGATCGCTCATGGCGCGACAGCGACCTCCTCTTGCTCCATCACACGGAATTCCGGGCGGAGACCCTCGGCGAGGCTCTCCTGGGCGCGGGCGAAGGCCTTCGACAGGAACAGCGGAAGGTCGCCCTCCTCCTCCAGCAGGATGAGAAAGTCGCTCTCCTCGCCGCTCACCACCCGTCCGTAATCGGACAGCAGATTGGCAAGGTTCTCCCGGAACAGCCGCCGCAGCTTGGCGAAGGCGGGAAAGCCGTAGCGCTCGATCAGCCCGATCTCGCCGCCATAGGTAATCTCGATAATCTGGCCGGAGTCGTGCACCGCCGTGTCGAGGCCAAGCGCGTGCAGCTCACTCAGCAACTGCTCCGGCAGAGCCGCCGGACCATCGGCGGTGCGCCCTTCATGCGCCGCTGCGGGCCGCGCCTGCTGTGGCGCGTCAGGCGTCGCCGGCATGGCATCGCCGGTGAGAACCCGGCGTGCCTTGGCGGTCAGCTCGAAGCTATGGACGTCTTGGCTTGCGATCGCCTCGCCATCGGTGTGGGTGCCGCAATCGAGACAAACGAACCCCACCGCAGGCTCGGAGTTCCAAGCCCCGCAGGCATGGCAGATCAGCACCTGACCCGGCCGGTCGTAATCGTGGCCGTAATGGCGCAAGGCGGTCCGGCATTTCGGGCAGATCAGATGCGAGCCGGAGCGGAACTCGCGCTCGGGCGCCTGATGGGCGCAGCGGAAGTGATGGATTACCTCGCTCATTTCCACGTCGGCCGAGCGGCAGGACGGACATTCCTCCCGCACCGAAAGCCGCTTCGACTGGCAGCTGCCGCAGGTATAAAACCGGTCGGCGAAACGCTTGGTGAGAAAGCCTTGGCTCGCCAACGCTTCCGCCGCCTGCACCGCATCGGCCGGCAAGCAGCCCGGATAGGTCACGCAGCTCGGCTTCGAGGCATCGAGGATCGGGCTGAAGGTCCGGCCGGCCACGTAAAGATAGGCCAACAGCTGGTCGCGCAAATTCTCGCTGCGCAGGAAGCGATGCTCCAGCCGGTTCCGGTTGCCGGAAAAGCGCGCGACCGTGTCGGCCACATTGCGCCAATCGGCGGGCGAGGCCGCGTTCAGGGAAACATCCGCAAGCTTGCCGGCCTTTCCCGACAGATCGACGATGGGCAAGGTGTAATGGCCGTCGAGCCCCCGCAGCCGCTCCAGCTCGTCGACGCCGGTTTCCTTGGTCAGCACGATGCAGTCGGCGGCGCCTCCCTCGGCCGGCTCGAAGAACAGGCTGAGCATCATCGCCTGCTCGCGGCTTGGCTGGGGCACGGTGATCGCCCGCGGCGCCTGCTCGAAGCCACGCTCGCGCCACAGCGCCCGGGCGAGATTTGCCAGCCGTCCGTAATCGGTCTCGCCGATCGTGCGGTCGACATAACGAGCCAGCTCCGCCGGCGCGATCGGCTTCTCCAGAACGTCGTAGAAGACATCGTCCGCACCGGCCTGCCCCTTCAGCTTGTCGATATTGCCGGTGAGCGCGACAAGGCGCGGCACATGGGTTTGCGCCGTCAGCGTCTGCAGCAGCCGGGCGGCGGCAAGCCCGTCGATATCCGGCATCTGATAGTCGATCAGCGCCAGGTCGTAATCGTTATGTTTGATCAGATCGAGGGCGGCCAGGCAGCTTTCCGCCGTATCGACGGCGTGCCCTTTCGACGTGAGCGCGGCGCTGACGATATCCATCGTCAACGCATCGTCATCGATCAGCAAAATCCGAGCAGGCACGGCGAATGCTCCAGAACGCTTCCAGGATGTTCTGGCAAGCTACGAGCTGGAGCATTGCGAATTCACTAAACCAAAACGTGCAATGTCAGAGATTTGCGGGCCGTTTTAACCAAGGATTTCAGTCTGCGCCGCACGGACGAGTTGCAATTCCGCCAATTTCAGTAGAGCGCAGAAATCGCGGCCCAAATCGCCTTAACCACGATTGCGCGTAAGTGCCGGATTCGAGGCGTAAACCGCACATCGAACGCAGTTCAGGACAACGCTTCAGGAGCTGGCGGCAGCCCTGGCGGGGGCCTGCGGTGCCCCATACATGCCCATCATCGGCGCGTCCTGAAGCACGACCTCGTCGTAATAGCCATAGCCGTTGAAGTGCCCCGCCGCGACCCGGCCATAAGCGCCGACCTGGCCGATCTCGATATAGTCGCCCTCGGCGATATCGGCCGGCAGCGCGAACGGTCCCGGCAGAAAATCGATGCTGTCGCAGGTGATGCCCCAGAAGGTGAAAGGCTGATCAGATCCCGCCAAAGGCTCACCGCCTCGGAAGGCACGCACCGGATAGCTCAGCGCGCCGTCGCCCGCCGAGCCCTCGAACAGACAGCCATAGATGCCGTCATTGATATAGAGACTGTCGCCGCGGCGCCCGAGCACTTTCACCACCAGGGATTCGGCTTCCGCCACCAGGGCACGCCCGGGTTCGGACAAGAAGCGGTAACCGCCGAGACCGAGTTGATCGCGCGCCTCCGCGATCGACGCCATGAAGGCGGAGAGGTTCGGCGGATCGGCATTGAGGTAGCGCGCAGGAAAACCACCGCCGACATCGATACTTTCCACCGGAATCTCCACCTCGGCGATAACGCTGGCGGCGATGGCGAGCGCGCGCGGATAACTCGCAGGGGTCAGCGCTTGCGAGCCGACATGAAAGCTGATGCCGAGTTCGGTTGCCACGCCGCGGGCGAGGCGCAAAAGCTGCGCCGCATCGGCGGGGGTTGCGCCGAATTTCCGATCCAGCGGCATCAGGCTCTGCTCGTTCGGCACGGCAAGCCGCACATGCAGATTGAGATCGGCGGGACGCCCCGTCTCCTCGATAATCTTGGCAAGCTCAGCCTCGCTATCGAGAACGAAATCGCGCACCCCGAAATCGTGATAGGCGCGGGCGATCAGCTCCCGCGATTTGACCGGGTGCATCAGATAGAGCCGCACGCCCGGAAGCGGCGCGAAGGCTTCGATCTCGGGAAGCGAGGCCACGTCGAACGCGCGAATGCCTGCGCCATGAAAAGCATCGCGGATCATGGGCGCGTCATTCGCTTTCACCGCGTAGAGCACCTCGCCCGGAAAATGCTGCAGCATCCATTGCGCCGCCCGCACCGCTGCATGAGGACGCAAGGCAAGGACCGGACGCTCAGGGGCCTCCTCACGAAGGAACGCCGCCGCGTTGGCGTAGGATTTCATGTCTTAACTTCACCGGAAAAAGTCGAATCGGCAGCCGCACTTCAGCGCTGCATCACTCCGCCGAGACCTAATCGGCTGCGGTGACCGGATTAGGGCAAGAGCCGATGCCGCCGATCCCCTACTCTGCCGTCTTGGGCCGGCGCTCGGGCAGCGCGGCCGTCTTCTCGTCGCACGCCGCACCCAGCTTTTCCTGTGCGCCGCGGCTGAGAAGATCAGTGCCCTCCGCCAGGCCCTGGCGCTTGGCAAAGCGGCGGAAGGCCCGCACCGTCGAACGCCCCGCCTCGCCGTCGACCGCACCCTTATAGAAGCCGAGTTTGGCCAGGCAGTCCTGCGCCGCGGCCGTCCGCTCCATACGGGTCGCCGGATCCTCCGGCACGTCGGGGGCGCGCTCCGGCAGCGGGATCGAGGCGGTCGCCTCTATATCGGCCGCCGCCGCACGCGGCATCGGCAGGCACTGCCCCCACTGCATGCCGAACCCTTCGCGGATGCAGATGCAGCGGCCGAGCCCCCGGCTATAGCTCCACGGAGTTTCGCATGCCGGATCGCTCGCCCGGGCAAGCCTTGTCAGCCGTTCGAACTCGCTCTCGGTCTTCTCGGTCGAAGCCGTGTTGTCGGAAAGAGCCGGCTGCTTGGCCTCGTCTGCCAGCGCAACGCCGGTCAGGCAGAGAATGAGGCCCGCGATAAGACCGAAGGCCCGCAGCGACGCGTAACCGAACATCGAACCCTCCCCAGAGGAAACGCCGTTAACACGTCGTTTACTATGACGGAGATCGGCCGGTGAGTCCAAGCCGGCTATGGCGCCAGCGCGGACGGCTCGGTACCGGACGCTTGGCCGGAAGCTTGGCCGCTATAGATGGGGAAGATTCCGACCTGCACGGCGCTCTCATCGGCGAAGGCTTTGGCCAGCGCTTCGGAAAGCCCGGTAGCGCCTTTCCCCTCCATGCGCTTGAGCGCCACCTGCAGTCCGGTCATCGGACTCTTGGAGAAGATCACCACCCGGTGCAGCGCTCCGTTCGGCGGCGAGCTCTGGCGGAACATCTGATGGATATGCTCCTTCCACTGCTTATCCGCACCGCTCGCATCCGCCGGCAGGATCGGCACCACCCAGCCCTCCGGCGACAGGTCGAAAATGGTGAGATACGGATAGCGGCCCGGCAGCACTTCGATCTGCACGAAATCGCCATCGCCATAGAGCCGGTCGCCGCTGACCAGATCGATCGGCGCAGGCATGAGCGCCGCGCGCAGGCGCAGACGCTTCAGCGCCTTCCACTTGGCAAGCGCCGGCGCCAGTCTCCGCCGATCGACACCCTCGGCCACCTGCCCGCCGAGATAATGGTCGAGCCGTTTCTCGGCGCGGTTCCAGATCAGCTCCGCCTCGCCCGGATCGCTGACGACCTCGATGCCGCTCTCCGATTCAAGCGCCGGCGGCACCTCGCCGATCACCGCAAGCCGCAACGGCCCGTCATCGTCGGCTGCCACGTTACCGTCGCGGGAGACAGGCGCCAGCGTCACCGGCGTCAGCCGGTTGGGCACGATATGCGGGGTCTGCTGCCCTTCGGTGAGAGCCCCGACAGCGAGGCCGAGATAACGGCGAAGCTCGTGATCGTCGATGGCGCCGTCGCGATTGGCATCGGCCGCGCCTTGCAGCGCCCGGGCGAAGGCCCAGCTCAACGCGCCGCGACGGCTCGAGCCGATTGCCACCTCCGGCACTGCGCCGCCAGGCGCCGCGCCATAGACGAAGCTGCCATAGCTGAAGCCTCTCTCGTCGATCGGAGCCTCGCCAGTGCCATCCGCCACACTCTCGGACGCCGCCTGACGCAGCTGAACGTCGAGAGCCGAGACCGGCCGGTTGAGATCGCCGCCGAAGCTGGCATCGCCGAGAAACAGAGTGTGCACGCCGCGCGCGTCGGCTTGCTTGGCGCGGGTAAGAATGTCCTGACGGGAGAGCGCGGTGTCACCGGCGAGAAGATAGGCGGGGCCATCGGTCCCGGCAGAGCCTTTACCGGCGAAGCTGAAGATCACCGTGTCGCCGCGCTCGGCCTTGCTGAGCAAGTCCGTCCAGGCGTCCAGCACGGCGGCGCGGGTCGCATCCTCCCCTTTGAGCAGCACCACCTCATTGGCGCCCGCGGCCTCAAGCGCCGCGGCGATATCGGCGGCGTCAGCCTCGGCGCCGGAAAGCGGACCGGACGAATAATTGTCGATTCCGGCGGCAAGACCGTAAAGCGCAGCGGCCTGCACCGCGCCGGCATTCGCAAAGAGGACAAGGCCGAGCAGCCCAGCCGCAAGGCCGGACCGCCAAACCCCCATGGTCAGGCGGGAAAAAATCGCGACCGCCTAACCGCCGTGGCGCCGCATATGGTCGAGCAATTGCGGCGAAGGCGAACCGGTAACCGGAAGCCCCCAGGCATATTGGTAGTTGCTGATCGCTTGCCTTGTGCCCGGCCCCATCACGCCATCGACCGGCCCCGGATTATAGCCGAGGCGAAGCAGCGAGGCCTGGGTGTCGGCCACCATGGCATTGGCGTAGCGCGGCGGCGTGGCATAGCCAGGCGGCGGTGCGGCGCGATGCTTGTTGTAATCCTTCTCGATGGCGCCGGCAGCCAGCCCGACGCCCGCGCCGATCGCGGCGCCCTTCCCGGCGCCCGACCCGCCATCGACGATGCCGCCGATCACGGCGCCGGCAACGCCGCCTTGCACACCGCGTTTGAGGATTTGGGCCGAAGCCGGCCCGGCACTTGCGATGCCCATGACCAGAACCGCAACGGCAAGGCCTAGAGCCCAACGCAGCGAAGCGGCACGCCCAATAGTCGAAGCAGAATATCTCACGACGCAGATCTCCCTTTGCGATTCCCCGCGCAAGCCCTTGCGGGATTCTTCAGTCGAAATGCTTCCATACCTCGGCAATGGGTCCAGATAAGGACTCATATCGGAGTTTTCCAGAGATATGAACGCGTCGCGGGAGACCGGAGGAAAACCTCGCGAAAATCGCGCTATGGCATGGGAATGGAATCGTCGCGCTCCGGCACGTTCCAGCCCCGCTGCACCGCAGGCCGTGCCGCAACCTCCCGGTACCAGCGCACCACGTTGGGATAGTCGGAGATCTCGATCCCCTGGATCGGATAGCGGCTCGCCCAGGGCCAGATCGCGATATCGGCGATGGAATAGGTGCCGGCCACGAAATCGACCGCCGAGAGGCGCTTGTCCAGCACGCCCCACAGCCGCTTCGCCTCATTGCCGTAGCGGTCCTCGGCATAGTCGCTCTTGCCGGCATTGTAATGCAGGAAGTGATGCGCCTGGCCGAGCATCGGGCCGAACCCGCCCATCTGCCACATCAGCCATTGCATCACGTCCCATTTGCGGTGCGGCTCCTGCGGCCAGAGCTGGCCGGTCTTCTCGGCGAGATAGAGCAGGATCGCCCCCGATTCCATCAGCGCCTGCCCGGTCTCGGTGTCGACGATGGCGGGGATCTTGTTGTTGGGCGAGATCTCCAGAAAGTCCGGCGCGAACTGCTCGTCCTTCAGGATGTCGATCGGGTGCACCCGGTAGGGCAAGCCGATCTCTTCCAGCATGATGGACACTTTCTGGCCGTTCGGCGTGCCCCACGTATAAAACTCGATCATTCGAAACCCTTCGTTTTCTTTAAGCCCCTAACCTGCGCCCGACGATCTCGGCGAGATCGCCTTCATCAAGCTTTCACCCCTTGGCCGCTTTCTCGCCAACAACCAGTCGCTGCCTTGCCATAGCGTCGCGCTATGACAGAGCTAAGGACCGGGCACGCTTCCGTCCCGGCGATAATGCGGAGACAAATCGATGCTGCCATGCAAAAAAAACGATGTTGCGGCGCCAAATGCCCCCCTGCAATCGAGCTCCGCGCGTTACGCTATCTTTTTTACGCCCCGGCCCGACACAACGCTTGCGGCGTTCAGCCGCTCTTGGTTCGGACGCATAGGCGAATCCGACGCGCTCGATAGCTTCGCCGATCAAGCGCCGCCGGAGACCAAGTCCGCCCCCTCGCACCCCAACCGCTATCACGGGCTGCATGTCGCGTTCAAAGCGCCCTTCGCACTGCGGGAGGAGAAATCGCCCGACGGGCTGAACGCCGAGCTGCAGCGCTTCGCCGCCAAGCACGAGCCGGTCAGCACCGGACCGCTGGCGCTGGTCCGGCAAGGCAATGCCCTTGCCCTGGCGCCGCAGGACCCCGCGCTGAGCGTCGCCTGGCTCGAAGCGCAATGCATCAATGCCTTCGACGAGTTCTCCGACGCGCTCAGCGCCGAGGAGCGCGAGCAGCACTTCCCGCATCTGAGCCCCTATCAGCGCCTGCTGCTGGAGAGCTTCGGCGACCCCCATGCGATGAGCGAATTCCGCTTCTCGATCCGCCTCACCGGGCGGCTCGAACCGGCAAAGCTGGAGCAGGTGGCCGAGGCTCTGGCCCCGGTGCTCGATGTGATCTGCCGCGAGGGGATCGAGATCGACGCCCTCTCCCTGATGGCCGCCCCGAAAAGCGCAGCGCCGTTGCGTGTGGTGGGACGTCACAGCCTCGGCGCGTGAACACAGTTCTGACACAGCTCTGCATCAGGCTTCTCCGTAGCTGGGGAATTAGGACGGGGGTCCCATATGCCCGACTACGGAGAAATACTGGCGTTTCTCGCTGCCAATCCGCCGCATTTGGAATCGGAGAGGGAGCTGCACGCCTCGCTGCTGGAGATGCTCGCCGAGTGCTTGCGTTCGGAGCAGACCGTCACCGTCGTCTTCGAAGACGAGGATGGCGAGGAGCTCGGCGAAGGCCTGGAGCTTGCGGCAGTCCCGAACGGGCGCTGGGGACGGGTTCACTAACCGCGCGCCTTGCACGATGAAGACGTGCCTGAACGCTGCCGGCGAACCGCCGCAGCCTTCAGTCGTTGAACGCTTTTACCGTAATCCCCGCCGATCCCTCAGGATCCAGGCTTGCCGCTGGTCAGGCTCTCATAGGCCTTCTTGGCCTTGCGGATATTCCGCTCCGGAAAATCCTGGAAATAGACCAGCGACGGCGCCGTCGAGAAGCAATAGGTCTTGCCTTCCGGCCCGCGCCAGCTCAGCGAGCAATCGGCCTTGATCAGATCGCCCGCCATCAGCCCGACCGGATCGTAGCTGTCGAACTCGCCGGTCACGCCGTCGGGAATGTAATTCGCCCAGATACCGCCGCCGAAGCCGGACATGGCGATCATATCGAACGCCTTCTCCTGGCTCGCCGTCATCCTCGCACCGCTCTCATCAGCCGCCGAAGCCGCCCCGCTCGTCCCAATCGCGAGAGCCAGACCGAATATGGCCCCGGCAATCCATCTTGTGCGGTCTTTCATTCGAACCTCTCTTCCCTGCAAGAAGTGGTTTTCATTAAACCCCGAACAAAGACGGTGTTGCACCGCAACATATAGAATGAAGCTTTTTTTGCGATGCGCAAGAGGCACAGCCTGTGGCAAAAAGCTCACAAAAACAAAGCCATGATGCGATAGAGCCTGGCTATCGCCACGCGCGTCGCGCGCATTGTCGAAATACCGCAACAAAGAGCCTCGCGCGGGTCTTCCTGCGATGATAAGAGTCATATTAACCGAAGGGGATTGGCGGCGACGTGCCGCCAAGCAATAACATCCGTGGGAGTGATTCAGATGTCCGAGAGCGCCGCTCTTTCGCATGCTGAGCCCGTATCCTCTGCCGAGGATATCGTTCAGTCGCTACTGCACAGCATCGACACCGCAAAACAGAACGGCGAGCCCTATCGCCACTGGATTCTCGAGGCGTGCGTGCCGGACGACATTCTGACCGAGCTTGCCGGCCTGCCCTTCCCCGCGCCCTCGCTAGAAGGCGTTTCCGGCAAGCGCGAGCTGCACAACAAGACCCGCAAATATATCGATGTGGAAAACCGCGGCAAATATCAGGCCTGCGAGGCGTTCGCCCAGGCCTTCCAGGATCCGCGCGTGACCAAGAAGATCGAAGAGGCGTTCGGCACCGATCTCGCCGGCACCTATCTGCGTCTGGAATATGCGCAGGACACCAATGGCTTCTGGCTCGAGCCCCATACCGATCTCGGCGTGAAGGCCTTCACCATGCTGCTCTACCTCTCCGACGAGGAAGGCCATGACGAGCTCGGCACCGACATTTACGACGCCGACAAGCAGCATGTCGGCCGCTCGCCTTTCGCGCCCAACCTGGCGCTGGTGTTCATCCCCGGCGACAACACCTATCACGGCTTCGAATCGCGCCCGATCAAGGGCGTGCGCCAGTCGGTGATCATCAACTACGTCACCAATGAGTGGCGCGCCCGCGAGCAGCTGGCCTTCCCCGAAGCGCCGATCGCGTAAGCGCGCATCAAGCCACTCCATCTCTTTTTACCGCCTGCCCCCGCTTTTCGAGACGTGCTCTTGGAAAGCGGGGCCGCGCCGGGCTAAGTAGCCGCCATGAGTAAGATTGCCTGGATCGGCCTCGGCGTCATGGGCTTCCCCATGGCCGGCCACATCAAATCCCAAGGTCACGACGTGACCGTGTTCAACCGCTCACCGGAAAAAGCGCAAAGCTGGTTGGCGCAGCATGGCGGTGCGTCCGCCCCCACCCCGAAACAGGCCGCCGAGGGCGCCGATTTCGTCTTCGCTTGCGTCGGCAATGACGACGATTTGCGCGAGGTGACGCTGGGGCCGGACGGCGCCTTCGCCGCGTTGAAGCCCGGCGCGGTCTTCGTCGACAACACCACCGCCTCGGCCAAAATCGCCCGCGAGCTTTATGCGGCGGCCAAGGAGCGGCAGGCCGGTTCTCTCGATGCGCCGGTCTCCGGCGGCCAGTCGGGGGCAGAAAATGGCGCGCTGACCGTGATGGTGGGCGGCGACCAATCGGATTTCGACGCCGCCAAGCCGGTGATCGAGGCGTATGCCAAGGCGGTCAATCTGATCGGCCCCTCTGGCTCCGGCCAGCTCACCAAGATGGTCAATCAGATCTGCATCGGCGGCCTGGTCCAGGGCCTGGCCGAGGCGATTGCCTTCGCCGAGCGTGCCGAGCTGGATATCGAGAAGGTGATCGCCACCATCTCTAAAGGCGCGGCGCAGTCCTGGCAGATGGAGAATCGCTGGGAGACCATGGCCAAGGGCGAATTCGATTTCGGCTTCGCCGTCGATTGGATGCGCAAGGATTTCGCCATCTGTCTGGAAGAGGCCCGCGCCAACGGCGCCCAGCTTCCCGTCACCGCCCTGGTCGATCAGTTCTACGCCGAGGTGCAGGAGATGGGTGGCAAGCGCTGGGACACCTCCAGCCTGATCGCCCGCCTGACCGGCGACAAGGACTAGAAACGCGACGGGCCATTATTCCCGTCGGCAGCAACACGACGGGCCGTCATTCCGGCGTAAGCCGGAATCCAGCGAGCACCCTGCGCAGGCCGATACTTCCCGTCGGATACCGGCTTTCGCCGGTATGACGCCTTGCCATGACAACCGAGCGCATGCACAACGCCACGGGCCGTCATCCTGAGGCGCTTTCCCGGATTTATCCGGGGAAGCCTCGAAGGATGACCGAGGCCATTCACCAAGCCCATCCTTCGAGGGCTGCCTTTGGCAGCCGCCTCAGGATGACGCCGTGCAAAAGCGATGACACCGTGCAAGAGCGCGCTCGGACTGTGAGAGGTTCCGCCTAAGCCGCCTCTTCCGGCAGCGCATAGTTAAGCGGCAGGGCGGTGGTGAACTTGATCTGCTCCATGGCGAAGGCCGAGCTGACATCGGTCAGATCGATGCGCGAGATCAGCTTCTTGTAGAACGTGTCGTAGCGCTCGATATCCGGCACCACCACGCGAAGCAGATAATCCACCTCGCCGCTCATGCGGTAGAACTCGACGATCTCGGGGAATTCGCTCACCACCTCGTGGAAGCGCTCCAGCCAATCCTGCTCGTGATGGCTGGTGGTGATGGAGACGAACACCGTCACCCCGACATTGACCTTCTTCGGCTCCAGCAGCGCCACCCGCCGCTGGATCACGCCGCTCTCCTCCAGCTTCTGGATCCGCCGCCAGCACGGTGTGGTGGAAAGCCCGATCTGCTTGCCGATCTCCGCCACCGGCACGGTCGCATCGCGCTGCAAGATTTCGAGGATCTTGCGGTCCATCCTGTCGATCATATCATCCAGCCGAAAGAAAATTTCTATTCGACCGCCGACTATACCCCTATTGCGCAAATTGAAAGGCAAAAATCGGTCAAATGTAGTTTTTCTTTCTAAGCCGAAGCTCGGCCGTCCGAAACCAGCGCGCGCACCTTCGCCCGCAAAACCGGCAAAAGCTCCGCTTCGAACCAGGGATTTTTCTTCAGCCAGGCATTGTTGCGCCAGGAGGGATGCGGCAGAGGCAGGACGGGCGGCCCGTCCTCACGGGACAGATGCGTCCGCCAGGCGAGCATGGTCTCCTGCAAGGTCTTGCCCGCCGCCGGCCCCAGATGCCAGCGCTGGGCGTAAGAACCGATCGCCAAGATCAGCTCCAGCTTGGGCAGGCTGTCGAACAGCTTCGCATGCCAGAGCGAGGCGCATTCGCGCCGCGGCGGCAGGTCGCCGCCCTTGGCATCCTGCCCCGGAAAACAAAATCCCATCGGGATGATGGTGACGCGCCGCTCGTCATAGAACACGTCCGGCGTCACCCCCATCCATTCCCGCAAGCGGTCGCCGGAACGATCGGTGAAGGGACGGCCCGACGCATGCACCTTGGTGCCGGGCGCCTGGCTGCATACGGCGAGCCGGGCGCCGAGGCTCGCTTGCAGAACGGGGCGCGGTTCATGCGGCAGCGGGTTCGCCACCGCCTCGCTGACGCAATAGCGGCAGGCTCTGACCTCGGCGAGAAGCTTTTCCAGGTTCGCGGAATTCGGCGTCACGTCGCGCCTCCGGGCACAGCCTCTAAAGCTCGATCACCATCCCGTCCTCGGCGGCGCCGTAACGGTCCGGATCGACATTGCCGGCACGGGCCAGCATCTCCTCCCCCATATGGGTGAGCAGGATGCGCTTTGCACCGAGCCGCTCGAAATTGTCGTCGATGGTCTTGAAGTCGAGATGCACCGGGTTGGGCGTATCGTATTGATAGGACTCGCAGATGAAGAGGTCGGCGCCCTTCGCAGCACCGATGAGCGAATCCGTCCAAGTGGTATCGCCGCTGAAGGCGAGCACCTTGCCCTCGATCAGGAAGCGGAAGGCATAGGGCGGCGCGCCGGACGGGTGCACGACTTCGAAAGCGGTGAGCAGGACATCGCCGCTCTGATGCGGTGTCTCCGCCTCCAGCTCCTCGAAGCAAAGCTCGAAATCCAATTCGCCCGACAGGATATGCGGATACAGCGCCTCGCCGGCAATGCGCAAGCGCTCCTCGATCCCTTCCGGCCCGACGATGGTCAGCTTCTCTTTGCGCATGCTGCGATGCTTGGCATCGATGATTATCCAGGGCAGCCCGCCGAAATGATCGCCATGCAGATGGGTGACGAAGATGGTGTCGATCTCGTTGGTGGGAATCCCGAGCGCCTTCAGCCCGACCAGGCTGGTCGCACCGCAATCGATCAGGAAACGCCGCTCCCCGCTCTCGACATGAAAGCAGGTATTGAGCCGTCCTCCTGCCCCGAACGCATCGCCACAGCCGACAATCGTCAAACGCATCGCTTGTCTCCCAGTCCCCGTCTTTCCGGCCATTCAGGCCCGTCTCACACCGGCGCGAAAGTAAACGCCGCATTAGGGATTTTCACCACATAGTTCACGGAACGTTAGCGGCAAAACCCGGGCGAGGCCTCCGCACCGGGCTTTTGGGGTGCAGTTTTGCGGAACACTGTCTTTGAGTCTGGGGCGAGCGTAAAGCGATGACGGTCGAACTGTCAGCGGAGGCCAGGGCGAGGAGGCCCGCGGCCATGAGCGCCAGACGCCGCTCCTCACGCAGCGTCCAGGAAGCGCGCGAGAAGCTCGCCTATAAGAACGGCTTCAAGCCCGAATTCGATTACGACCTGCTGCTCATGTTCGTGAAGAACGAGCTGGCGGCGGCGCTCACCACCCCGCTTCTCGCCATCATCGTCGCCATGGGCATGATGTTCTGGGCGCCGGTCCAGCCGCTGATCTACTGGCTGGTGATGGTGTTCATCTCCAAGGGCATCCTGCTCAGCCTGTGCCGGCAGTTCTCCAAGATCCCCAAGGAGAAGGCCAAGCCCAATGTCTGGCGCGCCAAGATCACCGCCGCCGAATTCCTCTACGGCGTCTGCTGGGCCAGCGTCGTCTTCATCAACGCCGACACCCAAAGTGAATCGGCGCATACCTTCATCTTCGCCTCGGTGCTCGTCGTCATCTCGATGCGCATGCTGTTCGCATCGACCAATATGTCCATCGTCTACGCCGGCACCTTGCCGATGACGGCGGCGCTGGTGATCCGCTTCGCGCTGCTGGACAACCCGTTCTACTGGGCCATGGCCGCCATGGCCGTCGGCGTGCATATCTATTTCATCTGGCTGATGAACGGCGTGAACGGCACCGTCCTCGCCATGCTGGAGTTCCGCGCCGAGAAGGACGCGCTGATCGCCGAGCTGGAGCAATCGAAATCCATCTCGGACGATGCGCGCTCGCGCGCCGAGGAGGCGAATATCGCCAAGTCGCGCTTCCTCGCCACCATGAGCCACGAGCTGCGCACGCCGCTGAACGCCATTCTCGGCTTCTCGGAGATCATGCGCGCCGAGATCTTGGGTCCGCATTCCAACCCGACCTACAAGGAATACGCCAACGACATCCATCACAGCGGCCAGCATCTGCTCAACCTGATCAACGAGGTGCTGGATATCAGCCGCATCGAATCCGGCCGCTACCAGCTGCACGAATCCTCCGTGGCGCTGGCCGATATCGCCGCCGATTGCCGCCGGCTGATGCATGTGCGCGCGGAAAATAAGGGGCTGAAGATCGTCGAGGATTTCGAACCCGATCTGCAAAATCTGTGGGCCGACGAGCGCGCCATGCGCCAGATCTGCCTCAACCTGATCTCCAACGCCATCAAGTTCACCCCCTCCGGCGGCACCGTCACCCTTGCCGTGCACAGGACAGAAGACGGCGGACAAGTGCTGAAGGTGAAGGATACCGGCCCGGGGATTCCCGAGCACGAGATCCCCCGCGTGCTGCAAAGCTTCGGCCAGGGCTCCCTGGCCCATGAGACCGCCGAGGGCGGCACCGGCCTCGGCCTGCCCATCACGCGCGGCCTCGCCGAGCTGCATGACGGCAAGTTCGACCTGAAGAGCAAGCTGCGCTACGGCACCGAGGTGATCGTCACCTTCCCGCCCAAGCGCATCGCCGAAGCCCTGCCCCGCATTGCCGAGCCGGGCGAAACCGGCGAGGCCGAAGAGACGCCCCAAACCAGCCAGCAGAAGAACCGCCCCTGGCTGTGGCAGCAGGCCACCAAGCGCTCTGCCTGAGGCACCCCGAACGCCCCACAATTGTTCTTGCGGCTTCGACCCCCTAAATAATGGCGAGCCTCCGCGCGCCGCCGGCAAACCGTTCGGCTGCGGGCGAGGCCGGTTTTCCTCTCAACGGTTGGATGCGATCTTCGTGGAAACACCCTGTATCAGCGTCTGCGAGATCGACGAGGAGACCGAGATGTGCCGCGGCTGCGGCAGAAGCATTGCGGAGATCGCAAGCTGGATCCGGCTGACCGACGACGAGCGCCGCGCGATCATGGCGCGCCTGCCGGAACGGCTGAAGACGATGAAAGCGGCGGAAAAGCCGTGACCCCGAAGATCTGAGAAAGGCAGCCCTCCCCCGTGTCCACCTGGCTTGCACTTTTCATCCTGGCGCTTGGCGGCATTCTCCTCGTGGCCAACGATTCCGGCACCATCGCCAGCCTGGATGCCGAGACCTTCGGCTTCGTCGTGTTCGGCGCGGCCTTGTTGGTCTATCTCGGCGGCGGTCTGCTCGGAAGCTATGGCGGCCGGGCCGGACAGATGCTCCGCGACATCGTCACCTGGGCGGCCATAGGCCTCGGCCTCGTCACGCTCTACGCCTATCGCGGCGAGCTGATGCCGATCGCCGACCGGGTGGCCAGCGAGCTGATCCCGGGCCGCGGCATGGTGGTGGAGCAGAGCGCCTCCGGCGAGGCCGAGGTGAAGCTCACCCGGCGTCTCGGCGGCCATTTCACCGCCGAAGCCGATGTCGACGGCAAGTCGATCACCATGATCGTCGATACCGGCGCCACCACCGTGGTGCTGACCCAGGGCGACGCCAAGGCGATCGGCATCGATACCAAATCGCTCCGCTACAATATCCCGGTGATGACCGCCAACGGCACTACCATGGCGGCACGGGTGCGTATCGGCGAGATCAAGATCGGCCCGCTCACCCGCAGCGACGTTTCAGCCCTCGTCACCCGCAAGGGCGGCGGGCTGTCGGAGAGCCTACTCGGTATGAGTTTCTTAAGCCGGCTTCGCTCTTATGAGTTTTCCGGCGATTACCTGACCTTGCGCGGCTAAGCTTGCGCGGCTGAACTTGAGCTGCAGTTTTGCGCCGCAGATGCCTTGGCCGACGAGGCCCGGAGACCGCGATTGAGCACCGGCACCCGCCATCTGATCCTGCAGAGCCTCACCTGGACCGGCGCGGCTGTCGCTGTCGGCGTAGCGATCTACTTCGCCGAAGATCTGGGACGCCTGGTCTCGCCTTCCGCCACGCTGACCGATCTGTGGCAGCAGGAGGCAAAAGCACCCGAACCGGCCTCTAGCGGCTTCTCCAATATGGTCCGCATCCCGCGCGACCGCAGCGGCCATTACGCCACCAAGGCCGCCATCAACGGACGCTTCATCGATGTGATGGTGGATACCGGCGCCTCGCTGGTGGTGCTCACTTACGAGGATGCCCGCCGCGCCGGCCTCTCGCCGCAAAGCCTCGACTTCTCCGGGCGGGCCCAGACCGCCAACGGCGTCGCCGCCGTGGCACCGGTGAAGCTGAAGAAGATCGCCCTGGGCGGCATCGTCCTCTATGACGTGCCCGCCGCCGTCGCCGAGCGCGGCCGGCTGCACGCCAACCTGCTCGGTATGAGCTTCCTGGGCAAGCTCAAGCGCTTTCAGATCGAGAATGGCGAGCTGGTGCTGACCCGCTGACCTGCCGCGCGCCTTATCTGTTCACTCCTCCTCTTCCGCCTCGTAGCAAACCGCATTGAGCTTGTTGCCGTCCGGGTCCCGGACATAGGCGGCGTAGAAGCTCGGCCCGTAATAGAGCCGCAGGCCCGGCGGCCCCTCGTCCGAACCGCCATTCGCCAGCGCCGCCTCGTAGAACCGGTCCACCATCGCCCGGCTCTCCGCCAGGAAGGAGATCATCATGCCGTTGCCGACCGTCGCAGGCTTTTCGTCGAACGGCGTTGCCAGCATGATATGCGGTCCGGGATCGGGCTTCCCCCACATCGCCCCGTCGGTTTCCTCCAGATAGATGCGCGGATGTCCGAGCACTTCCATCACGGGATCATAGAACGCAATCGAGCGCGCAAGGTCGTTGCTGCCGATCATCATGTAGCTGAACATGCAACGGGCTCCTTAAAATCCTAAAATCGCCAGCGCAGCTGTCATTTGCTGACACGCTCTCGCCATGTGCTCTGTTATATACCAGCTGCGGTCTATGACAGTTGCGCATCTAGGCCATGCCCGGAACCCGAGCCGGGCCCGCATCATTCCTCGTGGGGCGCCGGAGACCCGGCGCACCGCTCATCCGCCACGTCAAAGGGGGCAGAATGTTTCCAAAGCCACGCCAAGACCTCGTCGCCAACACGCTCGACTTCGAACGGCTTCCTTTCGTGAAGCGCACCGGCTTCCGCGAATATGACGCCCGCTGGCTATTCGAAAAAGAGATCAACCTGATGGGGATCCAGGCGGTGGGTTTGGGGCTTGCCGCGCTGATGAAGCGCCGCGGCGTGCCGGCCCGCATCGTGGTGGGGCACGACTACCGCTCCTATTCCTCGGCCATCAAGGCCGCGCTGATGGACGGGCTGATGGCCGGCGGCGCCCATGTCTACGATATCGGCCTGGCGCTTTCGCCCATGGCCTATTTCGCCCAGTTCGAGCTGGAGGTGGAAGGCGTCGCCATGGTCACCGCCAGCCATAACGACAATGGCTGGACCGGCATCAAGATGGGGCTGGAGCGCCCCCTCACCTTCGCCCCCGACGACATGGCCGAGCTGAAGCAGCTGGTGCTGGAAGGCGAGCTGCCCACCCCGGGCGGCGGCGCCTACACCTACGTGCCCGACATCCCGGAGCGCTATATGGCGGACCTCACCGACCGCGCGCCGTTCACCCGCAAGATGAAGGTCGTGGTCTCCTGCGGCAACGGCACCGCCGGCGCCTTCGCCCCGCAAGTGCTGGAGAAGCTCGGCTGCGAGGTGATCCCGCTGAATTGCGATCTCGACCACAGCTTCCCGGCCCATAACCCGAACCCGGAAGATCTCGGCATGCTGCATGCGACCCGCGACTGCGTGCTGGAGCACAACGCCGATCTGGGGCTTGCCTTCGACGGCGACGGCGATCGCTGCGGCGTGGTCGACAATGAAGGCCAGGAGATCTTCGCCGACAAGGTCGGCGTGATCCTCGCCCGCGATATCTCCGCCCTGCACAAGGATGCTCATTTCGTCGTCGACGTGAAATCGACCGGCCTGTTCCTCACCGACCCGGTGCTGAAGGAGCACGGCGCCAAGACCGCCTATTGGAAGACCGGCCACTCCTACATCAAGCGCTACAGCCACGAGACCGGCGCCCTGGTCGGCTTCGAGAAATCCGGCCATTTCTTCTTCAACCCGCCCATCGGGCGCGGCTTCGACGACGGGCTGGTCTCGGCCATCGCCATCCTCGACATGATGGATCGCAATGCCGACAAGACCCTCGCCGAGATCCGCCAAGACCTGCCCCAGACCTGGCAATCGCCGACCATGTCGCCCCATTGCGACGACGAGAAGAAGTATGACGTCGTCGATCGTATCGTGAAGCACTTCCAGGATCTGGCGGCCGAGGGCGGCACCCTCGCCGGGCAGAAGATCGCCGAGCTGATCACCGTCAACGGCATCCGCATCGTGCTGGAGGACGGCACCTGGGGATTGGTGCGCGCCTCCTCCAACAAGCCGGAGCTTGTCGTGGTGGTGGAGAGCCCGACCTCGGAAGAGAATATGCGCGCGATCTTCAAGGAGATCGACGATGTGCTCTCGCAACAACCGGAGGTTGGTGCGTATAATCAGAAGATCTGAGGGCGGCGCGGCGCCGTCGCAAATCTGTAAACCGAGTCTGCTTGGTTCGCCGGTAAGATGACGGAACTGATTTTTGCCATCGGCTTGATCTTCGGGCTAACGCTCAACGCGCTGCTGCTCGCCACGCAGCTCGTGCCGGAGTTCCGGCTCTGGCCCGCGCCGGAGCCCGGCTCCTGGCAGAGCCGTACCTTCTGGACGCTGTTCCGCGGCGGCATGGTGCTGACCTTCGCCACCGGTCTTCTCGATTGGAACGCGGTGCCGCTGCTGAACGAAACCCGTTTCTTCATCGGCGTGCCGCTTTTCGTCGCCGGCTTCGGCATCTGCATCGCCGGCTATTTCAATCTCGGCCTCGGCAACACCTATTGCGGCTCCGACGGGCTGGTGACCGGCGGGCTCTACAATATCAGCCGCAACCCGCAATATACCTTCTCGATCCTGGGGCTGATCGGCCTGGCGATCTTCGCCAACTCCTATCTCACCATCGTGCTCTGCGTGGTGATGAGCGCCGCCTATGTGCAGATGGCGCTGACCGAGGAGCTTTGGCTGCGCAAGCTCTACGGCGCGACCTATGACGCCTATTGCGCCAAGACCTCCCGCTTTCTCGACATCCAGGCGCTGCTCGGGCTGAAACCGAAAGCGCCTGCGGGGGATGCGGGGTAGGCAGCCGGCGGCACGACGTTCTCCGTCGTCATGCCGAACGTGAGAGAAGACGGCCCTCCTCATCCTCTCCTGTCATGCCCGGACAAGCCTCATCCTCCTTCGTCACCCCCGGGCTTGACCCGGGGGTCCATGCCGTGACCTAGCAGTTTGCGCTGGAGTCAGAAGAGCAAACGCCACACTGCGCCGAGAGGGAACGGCGTGGATGCCCGGATCAAGTCCGGGCATGACGACGGTGAGAAGGGGTACACCCTGCCCGACAGAAACCGGAACTACTCCGCCGCGATGACCTCAGCCGGCGTTTGCTCCACGCCACGCATCATCGAGATCGCCTCGTCCAGCACTTCGAGCCCGGCGCCGTCCAGATGCGCGCGCTCGGCGATCAGCCGGCGGAAGGCCCGCGCTTTCGGCTGGCCGTGAAACAGCCCAAGGATATGCCGGGTGAGCTGCTGCAGCCGGATACCGCGAGCAAGCTCGGCTTCCGCGTACCCCATGAAAGCCTCCAGCACCTCGACGCGCGAGCGCGCCGGCGCGGTCTCGCCATAGAAGACGCGATCCACCTCGGCGAGGAGATAGGGATTGTGATAGGCGGCGCGGCCGAGCATCACTCCATCGACATGGGTCAGATGGGCTTCCGCCGCGGCAATAGTGTCGATACCGCCATTGATGGCGATCTCAAGCTCCGGCCGCCGCGCCTTCAGCCGGTAGACGCGGGCGTAATCGAGCGGCGGCACGTCCCGGTTCTCCTTCGGGCTGAGGCCCTGCAGCCAGGCCTTGCGGGCATGGACCGTGAAGCTCTTGCAGCCGGTCTCGGCCACCCGGTCGATGAAGCGGTTGAGATCTTCTTCGGCATCCTGCTCGTCGATGCCGATGCGGCACTTCACCGTGACCGGCACGGAGACCTTCGCCGCCATGGCGAAGACACAATCGGCCACGAGATCGGGCTCCGCCATCAGGCAGGCGCCGAACCGGCCCGACTGCACCCGATCCGACGGGCAGCCGACATTCAGATTGATCTCGTCATAGCCAAAGGCTTCGCCGATCGCAGCGGCACGGGCTAATCTCTCCGGCTCGCTGCCGCCAAGCTGCAGCGCCACCGGGTGCTCATCCGGATCGAACCCCAGCAGCCGCAGCTTGTCGCCATGCAGCACCGCATCGGCGGTGACCATCTCGGTATAGAGCAGCGCGCGCGAAGAGATCAGGCGTAGGAAGTACCGGCAATGCCGGTCCGTCCACTCCATCATCGGCGCCACGGAAAATGTTTTACTCTGCTGCTCCAAAGCTCAAGGCCATCTGCTGAAGAGATCGGATCGTGCACTCGGGGCAAAGCCTTCACGGGCCGCGCCTTCGCGGGGTACGCCGCAACCGGGCGCCTTGTCCAGGGGTATCTCTAGCCGAATTGGCCGGGGCCCGCACGCGTGAAGCCGCATACGCTGAAGACACGCGTCAGGCTTAATGAGAATCCGGTGCCCAGAACAACAGGCGCCGCAGCATCAAATTCACCAGCGCCCATAAGGTCAGCGCGACGGCGGATAGGATCAGGAGCGCGGCGAACATCTCATCGGTCCGCACCTGGGCATTGGCATTCATCATCACATAGCCGAGCCCGGCCGAGGAGCCGACCCATTCACCGACGATAGCGCCGATCGGCGCGACTGCCGCAGCAACCCGCAAGCCCGAGCCGAAGGCCGGCAAGGCTGCGGGCAGCCGGACGCGCAGCAGAATGCCGAGCTTCGAGGTGTTCATCGTCTGGGCGAGCTCCAGCCAGCCCGGCTCGGTGCGCCGCAAACCGTCATAGAAGGCAGCCGCTACGGGAAAGAAGATAATCAGCACCGCCATCACGATCTTCGACGACATGCCGAAGCCGAACCACAGAACGAGCAGCGGGGCGATGGCGAAGACCGGCATGGCCTGGCTGAACACCAGGATCGGCGACAGCCATCTTTGCACCACCGGCGAGAGCATCATCAATATGGCGCAGAGACTGCCCAGCGCAGTGCCACATAACAGGCCGAGCAGAATCTCCGAGACCGTC
Organism: Methyloligella sp. GL2; assembly: GCF_013341275.1. Classification (GTDB taxonomy): domain Bacteria; phylum Pseudomonadota; class Alphaproteobacteria; order Rhizobiales; family Methyloligellaceae; genus Methyloligella. The sequence goes on along the minus strand of NZ_CP054476.1, from coordinate 1,408,309 downwards.
ACCAGCGTATGCTCGAATAGGAAGGCGTATTTCTTCTGCAGGATCGCAGCGACCTCCTCGGGCTTCGGAAGCATGTAGTCCGGCAGGCCGGAGAGATGGGCGATCGCCCACCAGAGCGCGATCATCACCGCGGCGGTTACAAAGGGTCGGGTGGCATTGCGCATGGCGAAATTATCCTCCGGCTGCGACGGCGATACGCGATCAATCCGCCGCCGTATGTGCATCGAGCAAAGTGCCCATCAGCTCTGCCTGGGTTTCCAACAAACCAAGATCCTCCGGCGAGCGCGGCGGACAGCCGGGCACGCTGATCGGCGGGCTCAGCTTGGCCGGCGAGCCGGAGAGCACGAAAAGCCTGTGCCCCAGTCGGCAGGCCTCCAGAGGATCGTGGGTGATCAAAAGCACGGTGCGCTCCGCCAGGGTCTCGGCGGCAAGCTCCTGCACCTTCGAACGCGTGAAGGTGTCGAGCGCGGAAAACGGCTCGTCCATCAGCACGATCGGCCGGCTCTCATAGAGCGTCCGGGCGATCGCCGTTCGCTGCCGCATACCGCCGGAGAGCTGGCTCGGCAATGCATCGCGCCGATCGGCCAACCCCACCTGTTCCAGCATGTGCATCGCGCGATCGGGGTCGCGCCGATCGCCGCGCAGGCGTGAGCCGAGCATCACGTTCTCGACCACGCTCAGCCACGGGAACAGCAAATCCTGCTGCCCCATATAGGCGATGCGATGCGAGATCGGCTTGCCGTCGGATGCCGCGATCGTGCCGCCGGTCGGCGCCTGCAGCCCGGCGACGATTTTCAGCAAGCTGCTCTTGCCGACGCCGCTGGTTCCCAGAAGCGTGGTGAACCGTCCCGCTTCGATATCGAGATCGAGCCCCTCGAAAATAACGTGCCCGCCATAGGCCAGCTTGAGGTCTCGGATATAGATGGCGGGACAATCGGACATAGGACCGTCGCAGCGGTTTTCCCTCACGCTGCTCTCCTCAGGCCGCGAGGCGAAGATGGTATTGAGCATGGTACTTCAGGCTCCCTCTTGACGTCGCATCGGCCGATGCGGCCCGCGCCCTGCTCTGGCAGCGACGCGGACCGCATTCTGCAGGGCCACTCAGTGCGGCAGCTCGACCGCGATTTCTTCGACCTTCTGCGGCTTATCGATGACGCCCTTCTCGACCAGGAACTTCTGCATCTCGTCATAGCGCTGCGTATCGAGCAGAAAGGGATTCTTGGCATAGCGCGGCTGGGTCAACTGCCAGGCCGTCTTGTTCAGGTCGTTATCGAGCTCCGGAAATTCGGCGATAAATGCCTCCCACATCTCGTCGGGATGGTTCAGCAGATAGATCGTCGCCTCCTGCATGGCTTTGACGAAGCGGACGATCTTCGGATTGTCGATATTGTCGTCATTGGCGAGCACGATCAGCTCGTCATAGATCGGCACCCCATTCTCTTCCGGATAGAACACAACCGGAGTGAGACCGCGGGATTTCAGCTCCGTCACTTCGAAATTGCGGTAGGAGCCGATTGCCCCATCGACCCGCTTGGCCATCAGCGCCGGCACGTTCTGGAAGTTCACATTGATCAGTTCGACATCGTCGAGGCTAAGACCCGCCGTGCCGATCATCGCCGAGACCAGCGCATTCTCCACGCCGCTGATCGAGACGCCGATCTTCTTGCCCTTGAAATCGGCCAGTGACTCGATGCCCGTGGAAGAGATGGTGGTCAGCGAGTTGAGCGGTGTGTCGATCAAGGTCGCCACCCGCTTCAGCGGCAGTCCCTGATCGCGCAGAATACTGAGCTGGATCTGATAGCTGATGGCGAGATCCGCTTTCCCCGCGGCGAGCAAGCGCGGCGGCAAATTCGGGTCGGCCGGCGGTATCAGCTCCACATCGAGCCCGTATTTTTCGTAGGCGCCGATATATTTGGCGACGAAAAGCGGCGCCTGGTTCGGATTGACGAACCAATCCAAAAGCACGGTCACCTTGTCGGCCGCCATGGCAGCGCCAGTACTGGCCACCAACAGCATGGCGGCAAAAACTATTCTGATCAGAAACACGATATTCCCCTTCACGTGAGCGTCTGGATTGGAGGATGGGCGATGCGGGCTTGGGTGCAGGATTACGGAATGAGCACAGCCCGTCCGAGCAGCTCGTGGCGTTCGATCGCCTCAAGCCCCTTCTCGAAATCTTCAAGCGGCAACTCCCGATCGATCACCGGCTTGAGAATGCCGGAAGCGACCAGGTCCACGGTGCGCTGCAGATCGTAAAGCGTGGAGCCGACCGATCCCATGATCTTCAGCTCCCGCACGATGGCCTCGACTGGATGAATGCGGAAAGAGTCGCCCGAATAGCCGATGAAGACCAGGCGGCCGCGGCGCCCGAGCATCTGGCTGGCGGCGGTCATGGTCGCATCGGTGCCGACGAGATCGAACGCGACGTCCGCCCCCTTCCCGCCGGTCAGCTCCATCACCGCGGCAACGCAATCTTCCGTCTCCCCGGCATTGATGATGGCATCGGCGCCGGACTTCTCGGCCAGATCCAAGGCCTTCGGCTCCATGTCGATGGCAATGACCCGAGCTCCGGCGGCATGGGCGATCTGCACCAGCGCCAGCCCGACACCGCCGGCACCATAGACCACCACCCATTCGCGCAGCTTGATCTCTGCAAGAGAGCTTGCATGCACAGCCGTGGTGCCGGCACAGCCCATCGGCGCGATGTGAGACAGCGGCACGTGGTCGGGAACCCGCACGCAGTTGCGGGCGCGTGTGACGACGTAATCCGCATAGCCTCCATCGCTGCGAAAACCAGGCTGCCCCTTGGGCGTCGCACACAGATGTTCATCCCCGCGGGCGCAATATTCGCAGGCCCCGCACCCTTCATAATAATAGACGAGCACCCGTTCGTTCAGCCGGGAGGGGTCCACATTCTTCCCCACCTGCTCGATGGTCCCGGCAATCTCGTGGCCGACAGCGATGTCCCGTGCGCCGAAATCCACCACGCCGTCGCGCAGATGCAGCTCCGTATGACACATCCCGCAAGCCTTGACCCGCACGAGGACTTCATCAGGCCCGGGCTCCCGCACATCGACGGTTTCGAGCACGAAAGGTTGGTTGGGTCCCTTGAATTTAACGGCCCTACTCTTGAGTGTCTTAACCTCTGGCATCAGCGTGACGTCCCTTCGCAAACCAATCTCTACCGCAAGTTCATTGTACAGTTTTTACGATATTGCATGCGATTGAGATTATGGATAGTTTGCAAATTAGTCAACGCGCGATCACGCCTAAACATTGGGCAAAAATTGCGCCCCACCATTCGTCTGACTGATCTGCAAGCTGGGATCCGCCTGCAGCGGCATCCCCGTAAAGCGAAGAAAGGGACATTTTGCTCATGCTAGCGACCAACCTCACAAATCTGCTTTCGCCTGAATCCGCTAACTTCCTGAAAAAAAATCATAAACTATTGATCGGCGGAGCCTGGGAGGACGCCGTTTCCGGACAGACCATAGCGGTCGTCGATCCCGCGACGGGGGATACTGTCAGCCATATCCCGTCTGCCGATGTGGCCGATGTGGATCGCGCCGTCGCTGCGGCGAAGCGGGCTTCCGAGGAAGGAGAGTGGTCCCGGATGACCGGGCCGGAGCGGGCAAACCTGATCTGGGCCCTAGCAGAACGCCTGGACGAACTGACCGATCACTTCGCGGAATTGGAGTCTTTGGATACAGGCCGTGCACTCTATGAATGCAAATTGGTGGATGTACCCGGATCCAGTGCAATGCTGCGCTATATGGCCGGCTACGCCACCAAAATTAACGGCGAAACCATGGAGGTGTCGCTGCCCGGACCGGCCGACTATCACGCCTATACCATGCGCGAGCCCCTCGGCGTCGTCGCCATCATCCTTCCCTGGAACTATCCGCTCGAGCTCGCCGTCTGGCGCATGGCGCCGGCCCTCGCCGCCGGCTGCACCGTCATTCTGAAGCCTGCGGAGCAGACCTCCCTCTCAACCCTGCGCCTCGGTGAGCTGTTCGAGGAGATCGGCTTTCCTCCCGGCGTCGTCAATGTCGTCACCGGCTATGGCGAGACGGTCGGGGCGGCGTTGGCCGAACATCCCGACGTCGAAGGCATCTCCTTCACCGGATCGACCGAGACCGGCAAGAATATCGTCCGAGCAGCCACCTCCAACCTGAAGCGGGTGTTCCTCGAGCTTGGCGGAAAATCGCCAATGCTGGTGTTCGACGATGCCGATCTGGACGTCACCATCCCCGGCGTCGCCCGCGCCATTTTCTTCTCCGCCGGCCAGGTCTGCACGGCCGGCTCCCGCGTCTTCGTGCATGAACGCATCTTCGACAAGGTGATCGAAGGGGTGAGCGAATTCGGCAGGAGCCTCAAGCTCGGCCACGGGCTTCACCCCGAAACCCAGCTCGGCCCGCTGGTCTCCCAGGAGCAGCACGACCGGGTCTCGCGTTATCTGGAGGAAGGACGCCGCGACGGCGCGGCGGTGATCTCCGGCGGGGGCGCACCGGGCAGCCAAGGCTATTTCATCGAACCGACGGTGCTGACCGACGTCAAACCGCATATGTCGGTCTATCAGGAAGAGATCTTCGGCCCCGTGCTATGCGCCATGCGCTTCGGCGACGACGATGTGGATCAGGTGGTGCGCGCCGCCAATGACACGATCTACGGCCTCCATGCCAGCATTTGGACCCAGAACCTCCGCACCGCCCATATGGTGGCGCGCGGCATCAAGGCCGGCAATGTCTGCATCAACGCCCACAACTTCTTCGATCCCGCCCTGCCCATGGGCGGCTACAAGCAGTCGGGCTGGGGACGCGCTTCGGGTAAGGAAGCGATCGAGCACTACACCGAGGTGAAGGCGGTCGCCGCCAAGCTCTAAAGACCGAATTTCGCTGCGAGGAGAAATTGCGGGGCGGCGGCTTTCCGGCGCCCTTTCTTCGTGGCCAAAGCGGTAGCGCCTCGCCGTCAGGAGGGCTCAGCCCTTATCCTTGGCGAGCGCCGCGACGAGATCGCTAAACCCGACGGCGAGAAGCGAAAGATGCTCCCGCATCAGCCGGTCGGCGGCATCTTCGTCATGGGCCATGATCGCATCGATCACCGCTTGATGCTCGCCGATGGAATTCTGCATCCGCTCTTTGTGATAGGTCGCATAGCGCCGGTACGGCGCCACCTTGCGCTGGGTCGCCAGCGTCATCTCGATCAGAGTTTCGTTGCCGGATGCGCGGTAGAACAAGCCGTGCAGTTCGTTGTTCTTCTCGAAGAAGCCCATGGAATTGCCTTCGCGGGCCAGCGCGTTGACTTCTTCATTGCACTTTATGATCGCCTCGATTTCCTCCGGCGTCGCACGCCGCGCCGCAAGCCGCACGCAGAATCCCTCCAGCCCGGCCATAACCTCGAACATCTCGATGAGCTTTTCGATGGTGAACTCGGCGACAAACACCCCTTGGCGCGGCCGGACATCGACCAGCCCGCCCGAGGCCAGGCTGTTCAAGGCCTCACGCACAGGCGTGCGCGAAACATTGTATTGATGGCTCACCGAAACTTCGTCGATCCGTTCGCCAGGCTTGATGCGGCCAAACAGGATATCTTCTTCCAGCCCGGCCCGCACACGCTGCGCCGAGGTCATCGCCCGCTCGGCGCCCGCCTCCAGCACATTCTGTTTGCGCTCGGGCGCCGTCTTCCGACGGCTCGGCGCATCGGGTCCCTTCGAACTTTCAGTGCTCTTAGCCAAGGACGACATCGGATCTCCCACCTTCGAAATTCCTATAATCCCATCCGAGCTTGTCGGACAGTTGCCCGATCAGCTGCGCGGTCGCGCGGTCGAGCCGCTCCCTGATGGCCTGCTCGTCATAATCCACAAGCTCGCCACCGCGAACGCGAATCTGTCCGCCAACGACTGTATAAGCCGCGCGGGTCTCGCTGCCAGCGAGTATAAAGCCAGATAATAGATCAGTGCGTGCACCTGCATAGCCAACCCCGCGAAGATCGAAGGCGGCGATATCGGCGGGTCCGCCCACGCGGATCTGGCCGAGATCCGGCCGGCCGATCACCTGCGCACCGTCCGCCGTTGCGAGCCGAAGCACCTCTGCCGGTAGCAGCCAACCCTCCGGTGGCACCTCGCCGCCACCTGAGGCGACCCGATGCAGCAGCGCGGCAATGCGGATCTCGTTGACCATCGAGCCGCAATCATTACTCGCCGCGCCGTCGACGCCGATCCCAACGCGCATCCCCGCCGCGATATAATCGTGCAGCGGCGGCACCCGGGCCCCGAGACGCAAGATCATGCGCGGACAATGGGCGAGTGCTACGCCGTTCTCGACGAGCCGCCCAATATCGTACGCGTCGAGCCGCGTGCCATGGGCGATCCAAGTGCCCGGACGCAGCCAGCCGATTTCCGCCAGCACGTCGACCGGGCTTGCGTCCAGCCCGCGGCAGGTCTCCCGTTCATCCGGCCTGGGATGAAAATGCGTATGCAGCCCGCAAGCGTAATCGCCGGCGAGCGCGGCCACCCGGCGCATGAAATCGAGATTGTGATAAGTCACCGTCGTTGGCCCGAACGCGACGGTCAGCTTGGAATCGGGGCTCGCGTCATGGTGCCGGCGGGCCAGCCTTTCCATGTCGGCAAGAACCGCATCCTCATCGTCCAGCACCCCGCCGGCCCTCTCCCCCAGCAGCGCATCCAACTGCGCGCCAAGATCGGCCTCCATCCCGGTCATGCTGCCGCGCACCAGGTTGAGGCGAATGCCGAGCGCCGAAGCCGCCGCAATCTCCGCCTCCGCATACGCCGGATCGGCCCGCGGGACGAGATACAGATGGTCGGAGGTAGCCGTGGTTCCTGACAGCAGCAGCTCGGCGCAGGCCGCCTCGGTAGCCGCCGCCAGATGCTCCGGCGTCATCCCCGCCCAAAGCGGATAAAGCTTCAGCAGCCAATCTAGCAAATGACCGCGCTGCACCGCCGGGATCGCCCGGGTCAGCGACTGGAAGAAATGATGGTGGGTGTTCACCAGCCCCGGCGTCACGATATGCCCGGTAAGGTCGATGACCTCGTCGAACCGCTCCTCCGGGATCGGCACTGCGGAGATATCCGCGATCCTGCCATCCTCGATCGCGACATGCGCGCCGGCGATGACCCGCCCCTCCCCATCGGCCAGGTGCAGCTCGTCGATATTGCGAAGGAGCAGGCTCATGAAATCGGAACGGCTCTGCCGCAGGGCACGGGGCAGCCCCCAGGCTGCGGGTCCATAACGCGGCCGCGCAGACGAATCCGATCATCCGGCAACCGCGCGCTCCGCCGGCTGAAGCTCATCCGAAGTCTCCGTTCCATGATATTTGACGAGGTAAGTTTTTACACAATACCGTAAATTATGTATGCATCAAGCCTCTTCTCTGATACGGACGCGGCAAAACGAAATCGAGGTATCCAATGGCCGATCAGCCCAACCCCCCTGTTTTGAATGCCGAATTCGCCTGGCTCCGCCCCGGACACGAGGCCAGCAGCCAAGCTGTCGGCATCACCTTTGCCGACGGCACGATCTCCAAGGTTGAGACCGACCAGGCGATATCAGGCGGTAAGGGGCTGTTCGCGATGCCGGCGCTGGTAAACGCCCATGACCACGCCCGCGGGCTACATCATCTCGCCTTCGGTGCGCGCGACGAGCCGTTCGAGACTTGGCGCGGCGCTCTCTACGCTCAACCCCGCATCGATCCCTATCTCAACGCGCTTTACGCTTTCAGCCGCATGGCGCTTGCCGGGATCGGCACGACGCTTTGCGTCTACTCCTCCATCAAGACCGACCGGCTGATCGAAGATGCTGTCGCCATCGCCCGCGCCGCGCGCGATGTCGGGATTCGCGTCGGCTTCGTGGTTCCTTTGCGCAATCAATGCACTATGGCACTGGGCGATGACCAACTCACGCTCTCCATGCATGATAGAGGCGATCAGGACACCATCCGCTCCACTTGGCTCAACGATTGGCCGGCGGTGGAGGATTACGTCTCGCTGGTAGGCGAAGTCGCCGCCCATATCGAGAACGACATGATCGCGGTGCAGTACGGGCCCAACAGCCCGCACGCCTGCGATCCGGCGCTGACCCGCGCCATCGGCGAGCGCTCCGCGAAGGACGGGCGCCGTATCCACACCCATTTTCTGGAAAGCGAACCGCAGCATCAATGGGCCAAGGCCCATTACCCCAACGGCTTGGTGCGGCACCTGAAGGAGGTCGGCTGGCTGTCGGAGCGCCTGACCACCGCTCACGGGATCTGGCTCGACGAAACCGACCTCGCTCTGATGGCCGAGGCCGGCACCACCGTCGCCATCAATACCAGCTCGAATTTACGCGTCTTTTCAGGGCTCTCCCCCGTCGACCGCTATCTCGCCCACGGTGTGGGCTTCGCCTTCGGCATGGATTCCTTTTCCCTGGACGACGATGACGACATGTTCCGCGAGCTGAAGCTCAGCTACTGGCTGCACAGCCCCGCCCATCGCCATCCCCGCCTCACCCTCGACCGGTTCTACGACGAAGCGCTCAACACCGGCTTCCGCATCGTGATGAACCGCGACGGCTATGGCCGGATCGAGCCAGGCAGCCCCGCCGATTTGGTGGTGCTCGATTACGCGAAAATGGGCCGCGACGTCATCGAAGGAATGATCGACCCGAGCGATGTGGTTCTGACCCGCGCCTGCAACCGCTATGTCCGCGATCTCTTTGTCGCCGGCAAACAGGTCGTCGCCGAAGGACGCCTGGTCAATGTCGATTTCGAGGCCGTCGAGGACGAGATCTTCGCCGCGAGCAAGGCGCAAGGGGAGCGTATGCGCGCCTTGCAGCCCGTGCTCCGCCGGCATCAGCAGACCCTCGCCCGCTTCTATCAGGCCGGCAACCACCGGCGCCGGACGGTCTAGAAGCCGCGCACAATAGACCGCAACTCCGGCTACAAGGCGATATCTCATTGTATAAGATTTCTTTGATATTGCATAATTAGAAATTCCTCTCTATGGTCTCCGAGCTTTCGCTGGAGTCCTTGCCATGAAGAATTTCGAGATCCGCAACGCCCATTTCGACCACCTGGTGAATACGCCGGGGATGAAATGGCTCGGCCAGAACACCAATCACGCAACGCCGCATCCGAGCGTCATCGCGGCAATGCAGAAATCCATCCGCGACGAGGAGTTCCACATCTACGCCCCTCCCGCCGGCCTGGAGGAGCTACGCGCCGGGATCATCGGCGATCTCGGTCTGCAAGGGCAGTCAGTGCTGATTTCCGATGGCGCAGTCTCGGCCCTCAGTCACATCTGCAACACGCTGCTCTCGCCGGGCGACGAGCTGCTGACGACCGACCCGACCTGGAACTGGCCCATGTCCTTCGCCCAGCAGGCGGGGGCAACGGTCTCCAAAATCCCGATTTACGGGGCCGAATACGGCTACCGCCTCGCTCCGGAGCGGCTCGCAGCAGCGATCACCGACAAGACCCGGGTGATCTACTTCGTCGATCCGAACAATCCTCTCGGCACCGTCGCGACGCGCGATGAGATCGCCCAGATCGCTGAGATCGCAAGAGACGCCGGCGCCTATCTGATCCACGATTCCACCTATCGGCATTTTGCCTACGAGCATCACCTGGCCTCGAGATTCTATCCGGAGGGAACGCTCACCACGTACAGCTTCTCCAAGTGGCTGGGCTTGGCTGGCTTGCGTATCGGTGCCGTGGTCGGCTCGCCCGACCTCATCGAGCGACTCGCCGTGGCTCCGCCCAACAATCTCGGCTCCAGCATTCTCGCCCAACGCGCGGCGATCGCCGGTCTGGCGTCCAAAGAGCAGTGGTTTCCGCAGGTGCTGAAGGACCTCCGGCTGAACCAGGAGCTGGTGCGCGAAGCTGTCGAGGCGATTCCGGGGCTGTCGCTGCCGGTCTACCCCTCCAACGGCAACTTCCTCGTCGTTGAATGCGATGAGACCGGAATCGACTCGGCAGCTTTGGCATCCGCCTATCAGCCCCACGACATCATGATCCGCCAAGGCGCCTATCACACCGAGGCCTTCGGCCGTCGCTTCATCAAGGTCAGCCTCACCGTGCCGCGCGAATGGGTCGAAGCATTCGTCGCGCTGCTGCCGGAGATGCTGGAAACCGCGCGCGGAAAGAACGAGGAGCTCGCGCTGTTCTGAGCGCAGGCCACAACCAACCCAACCTGGAACCGGCCAAGCCGGAACGGACCAAATAGAAGGACGATCGAAACGATGGAGCTGGGGCTTCGAGGGAAGCGTGTTCTGATTTCGGGTGCATCGCAAGGCATAGGCGAAGCACTGGCAATCGCTTTTGCGGAGGAAAACTGTCCGCTGCATCTGGTGGCGCGGTCTGAGGACCGGCTTCAGCAGCTGGCAGAAAGAACGCAGAAGATAAACGGACTTGCAGTGACCTACAGTGCCGTCGACCTCACCGCGGAGGGGGCCGTCGAGCAAGTCGTCAGCGAGGCCGGCGCGGTCGATATTGTGGTCAACAACGCCGGCACCATCCCCAGCGGCGATCTCTGGCAGGTGGACGCCAAGGCCTGGCGCGAAGGCTGGCAGCTGAAAGGCTTCGGCTATGTCGACATGTCCCGCGCTTTCTATCCTCTGATGAAGGCGCGCGGCGGCGGCGTGATCCTCAACAATATCGGCAATGGCGGCGAAATCTGCGATCCCGATTACATCGCCGGCGCGACCGGCAATGCCGGGCTGATGGCATTCACCCGGGCGCTTGGGGGCCGTAGCCTGGACGACAATATCCGCGTCGTCGGCGTCAATCCGGGACCGGTCGATACCGGCCGCATCTACAACATGCTTCGCCAGCGCGCGGTAACGCTGTTCGACGACGAAGCCCGCTATGTCGAGCTCATAGAACGCTATCCGCTGAAACGGCCAGCCCATCTTCGCGAGGTGGTCGACATGTTCTTGTTCCTCGCCTCCGAGCGTGCCGCCTATATCACCGGAACCGTCATCACCATCGATGGCGGCATCTCCGCCCGCCGCTCGGTGATCTGACGTGCCGACGGCAAGTATCACCACCGAAGACGGCATCGCGCTTCACACCGAAAGCTACGGCCACGGCGCGCCGCTGATATTCGTCCATGAATTCGGCGGCAGTTATTGGAGCTGGGAACCGCAGATCAGCCATTTCTCACGCCGCTTCCAATGCGTCACCTTCGCGGCGCGAGGCTATCCTCCCTCAGACATCCCGAAGCAGACCGAACAGTATTCCCAGAACCGCGCCGCCGACGACATCATCGCGGTGATGGACGGTCTTGGCATCAAGCAGGCCCATCTTGCCGGCCTTTCCATGGGCGGTTTCGCCTGCCTCCATGCCGGCTTGCGCCATACCGAACGGGTTCTCTCCATAACCGCAGCCGGCACCGGCTATGGCGCCGAGAAACGCTTTGAGGACTATTTCCGCGAGGTCTCCGCTGCCGTCGCACGCAATTTCGAGCAGCGGGGGACAAAGGACTTCGCCCCCACCTATGCGGAGGGTGCCTCCCGCGTCCAATTCCAAGAGAAGGATCCCTATGGCTGGCGCGTCTTTGCCGAGCGGCTGGCGCAGCACGATGACACCGGCGCGGCAAATACCATGCGCGGCATACAGATGATGCGCCCCTCCCTCTATGACTTGCGCGAGCGTCTCGCGGCACTGGACCTGCCGGTCCTGGTGATGACCGGTGACGAGGACGACCACTGTCTGCAGCCGGCCCTGTTTCTCAAGCAGACCTTGCCCCGCTGCGGTCTGGCGGTGCTGCCGAAATCCGGCCACACGCTGAACCTGGAAGAGCCGGCCTTGTTTAACCGGCTGCTGGAGGACTTCCTGTTCAGCACCATCGCCGGGCGCTGGGACAAGCGCGATCCACGCGCCGATCCCGACCAGGTCATGCGAACCAAATGACGGTGGCCGAGCAACGACAAGGCCTCAGCACCGCGGTCGACGGTTACCGCCTGTGGCAGAATATCGAGGCCCTCGCCAAGCACGGCGCCAGTCCCGGCGGGGCGGTCAACCGCCCGGCCCTCTCCAAGGCGGAAGCACGCGCCCGCGCCGAAATCGTCGCCTGGGGACGAGAGATCGGGCTTTCCGCCTATACCGATGCGGCGGCAAACCTGTTTCTCCGCCTGGAGGGACAACGCCCCGAACTTCCGCCCGTTCTCATCGGCTCGCATATCGATTCACAGCCGACAGGCGGATGCTTCGATGGCACTTTTGGCGTGATCGCAGCGCTGGAGGTGCTTCGCGTATTTATCGAACGCGGCGAGAGGCCGGAACGGCCGGTAGAGCTGGTGGCCTGGACCAATGAGGAAGGCTCGCGTTTTGCCCCGGGGATGAGCGGATCGACAGGCTTCACCAACCCTCAGTCCTTGCCGGACATCCTCGCCATACGCGATCGTGCCGGCATCTCCATGGCCGAGGCGATCGCCGAGATCCACGCTGGCGACGAGTCCATCCCCGAGCACCCGCTGGGCCGGCCGGTCCACTGCTATATCGAGCCGCATATCGAACAGAACGACGTGCTAGAGCGGGCCAACATCCCAATCGGCATCGTCACCGGCATTCAGGGCACGCGGCGCTATCGCATCCGCGTCGACGGCAAAGCCGGCCATGCCGGCACCGTCGCCATGGCCGATCGTCGCGACGCGCTGATCGCCGCCACCGGCCTTATCGGGGAACTACACCGCGAGGCGGTCAGCCTTGAGGACATGAAATTCACCGTGGGCCAGTTCGACGTGACGCCGAATGCCCCCTCGGTGATACCCGAAAGCGTCTATTTTTCTCTCGATATTCGCTGCCCCGACAATGCTGCGGTGGACCGCCTCGACGCCAAGATCCGCGCCGCCGCATCAGGAGATCGCGATCGCTGCCAAGTGTCGCTGCACCAGATTACCCATGCGCCTTCGCTCTCCTTCCCGGCCCCGATGCAACAGCTGTTGGAGAAGGCCACGGAGCGCGCCGGACTTGCCTCCATGCGGCTCTTCTCCGCCGCCGGACATGATGCCCGCCAGCTCCACTACGTCTGCCCGACGGGAATGATCTTCGTCCCCTGTTGCGGCGGTATCAGCCATCATCCGGCCGAGTGGGTCGAACCGCAGCACATCCTGGCCGGCACTAAGGTCCTCGCCGAAGCCGTTGCCCTCGCTGCCCGGGCGGAGCCGGCAGATCTCCTCGACGACAAGGCGCGAGCAGCCGAAGGTTAGATAGCGTCTTCTTGCCAGAGCCATCGCGCCACGCGGGGCAGGCTTCAAGGCGAGGAAAATTTTATTGAATCCGTTCTCTGCAAATTATCACCCGCGGCCCCATATATGGGCTGCCGATCGGGGGAAATATCGTGTTCGACCGTTTTACAACCGGGCTTGTCGTTGCAGCGGCCTGCCTTCTCGGCGGGCTGATCATGCTCGTCTTGCGCCTTCGCGACCGTAATCCCGCCTACTCTTGGTGGGTTGCCGGCTTCACCCTGTTCGGATTGGGCGTGGTTCTGGGGCGACTGAAACCCTATCTCGGTCCGCTGGCCGTCCCCCTTCCCGCTCTGATCGCGCTGTTCGGCGTCGGCGCGCTTTGGGCCGGGCTACGTGCCTTCGAGCAACGCCCCTTCCCGTTTCTCGCCGTGTTGCCGCCGGCAATCTGGCTTATCGGCCTCACCCTCGTCGAGCCGACCTACGCGCTGAAGCCGTTCGTCTTCAACCTCGCCATCGGCACGGGAACCTTGCTGATCGGCGCTGACATCATGCGCACCGCCAAACGGCCGTTCAGCGCCAGGAGCTGTATCGGCATCGTCTGCCTGATCGAGACCCTGATCAGTTATTCCCAGGCCGTTGCCCTGTTCACGCTACGGAACGAGATCGGCGACGGGCCGCTGACCGGCTGGATGACCTTCGCCCCGTTCCAGACTGGCATCGCCATGATCGCCATCGTGCTGTTCGGCATCTTGATGATCAGCGAGGTCTCGCATCGGCGGCTGCACCGGCTCGCCACCACCGACCCCCTCTCCGACGCGCTCAACCGGCGTGGCTTCTTCGAGAAAGGCACTGCTGCCTTGGGCCCTCACGAGAAGGCCAGCCGCGCCGCTGTCGTGGTCTTCGATATCGACCACTTCAAGCGCATCAACGACGCGTATGGCCACCCCGCCGGCGACCGGGTGATCGCCGAGTTCGCAGCCCGCGCCCGAGACCAGCTGCGCCCCGGCGACATCTTCGGCCGGCTCGGCGGCGAGGAATTCGCGCTGCTGCTTCCGCGTATGAACCGCGAGGAGGCCGCCCTTATCGCCGACCGTATCCGGGCAGTGCTGTCCGCCACCCCGATCCAGTATGGCGATCACGCCATTTCGGTGACGGCGAGCGCCGGTCTCGCCGCAGCGCCAAGAGACGGAACCGATCTCGACCGTCTCATCGCCATGGCCGATGCGGCGCTCTACACCGCCAAGCAGAACGGCCGCAACCGCACCGCCTTGCATCAAAAAGAGCCGGTGCAGCTCCACCATCTGACCTCGCCGGCGCGTACCGGCTGAGCCGAGGCCAAAGCGCCGCGGCGGCCGAAGCCGCCGCCCGACACGTTCCTAGAACGTCGCCTTGGCAAACAGCCTGAAGCTCCGTCCCGGCAGCAGCACCTCGTCCGCCTTGAACGAGGCCGCGTTGCGGATCTCGTCATCCAGCAGATTGTCCGCTGCGAGCCCGATGGTGACCTGGTTCTGATAGGCACCGGTCCAGAAATTGTCGCTCCAGCTCAGCGAGGCATTCAACAGGTTATAGCCGGGCGTATCGCTTTCATGCGCGGCAACCTCGTCTTGGCTAAAGGCGTGCAGCAGGCTGACCCGGCCCTGCCAATGCTCGTCCTGCCAATAGAGCCCACCGCCCAGGCGATGGGGCGGAATACGCGGCACATAGGAGCCGTCGGCGAAGGTCGCATGCACGAAATCGTACTGCCCGTCGATGCCGAACGTACCGCCCGCGATGGGCGTCACATCGTACTGGCCTTCCAGCTCCGCGCCGTAGAAGGTCGCATCGCGCTGCGACGTCTGCACCTGGTCGAACTCGCCATTGGCAATGCCGCAGGTGGAGAACTCCTCGTCGCAGGTGATGCCGGTCAGAGCCTGATAGATGAAGCCGTCGAACTCTGTGTAATAGCCGCTGGCGTCGAAGCGGAAGCGCCCAGTCGACCGGCCGAGGCCGACCTCGAAGCTCTGCGCCGCCTCGATATCGAGATCGGGATCGCCGATCTCGAAGGTGCCGGAGGCGTGATGCGAGCCTTTCGAGAACAGCTCCGAGGCCGTCGGCGCGCGCTCCACATATTGCGCAGTGGCGCGCATCACCACGTTATTGGGCAGATCGCGCAGCAGCCCGATGCTGCCGCTGACCGGGGTGAAGTTGCGGTTCGCCGCAGTCACCGGAATCTCGTCCGGCGGCGGCAGAAGGTTCGCAGGAACGTCCGGAGCGAAGCCGTCCACATCGTCATTCTCGATGCGGCCTGCCGCCTGGAAGCGCAGCCGGTCGGAGAGCGCCAGCTCTTCGAACAGATAGCTGGCGACCTGCACGGTGGTGTTCGGCGCCAGCAGCTCCTCCGCCTCGCCTTCGGTGGCGAGATCGTCATGCGACCATTGCAGGCCGAGCGCGCCGGTCAGCTCGCCAAATTGGGTTGCGACGGGAACGTGCTGGAACTCGGTGCGGGCTTCCCAGGCCTTCCGCTTGAAGGTGCCGTGGATGACCTCCTCATGCCCCTCGGCCAGCTCGTGCTCATGGTCGTGATCTTCGTGATCCTCGTCCTCATGGGCTTCCTCGTCGTGATCTTCATCCTCATGCTCGTGCTCGTGTTCGGCACCGATCTCGTCATGATGATAGTCGGAATAGCCGAGCCAGAAGCGCACCTCCTCCACCGGTCCCGTCAGCGGACGATAGACGCCGTGATTGCTCCAGCGATATTGCTCCATGTCGATATGGATGCCGAGCTCGGCCTCCTCGCCGCCGGGAATGCCGTAATCGCTGGCAAAGCGGCTGACCGAAGTGCCGAAGAAGCCGCGGTCGAAGAACAGCGTGGCGCCCGCAGCCTGGCTGTCGGTCTTCACGAAGCTGTTCTCTTCGGTACCGAGCGGCGTCTCGTAATCCTCCGCATTACGGCCCAGCGCATCGACATGCACCGCAACATTGCCGGAGCGATTGTCGTATTTCATTACGCCGTTCCAGCCCTCATCCACCGTGGTGTAGGCGCCTTGCACGCTGAGATGCCGCTCGCCATCGGCAATGTCGGTCGGGATGCGGTTATTGCTGGCCTCGACCACGCCGCCGATGGCCTGGGAGCCCCAGCGCAAAGTGGCCGGCCCGCGGATCACCTCGATCCGGTCCGCCGACATCGGATCGATCGGCACGGCGTGATCGTTGCCGAGCGCCGACACGTCGTGAATGCCGATGCCGTTTTCCTGGATGCGGACCCGGAAATTATCGAGACCCCGGATGATCGGCCGGCTCGCGCCGGGCGCGAAGGTGGTGGAGGTGATGCCCGGCTTAGTGAACATCACGTCGCCGAAGTTGGTCGCCTCGCTGCGCTCGATCTCGCCCTCGCCGATCACCGTGACCGAGGAGAAGCTCTCCGGCGCGAAGCTCGGCAACACGGACGGTGGCGCGCTCTCGGTGCGCTGCGTGCCTTCTCCGCTGCTCGATGCCGCCGCTGCGACACTGCCGCTCCCGGAGCTGTGCCGGCGGGCAGGAGCAGGCGTAACCGGGCTCGGAATCGTCACCACGATGGGCGGCAGCACTACCACCTCGCTATCCACGGCGGCATCGTCGGTGACGTCGGTCACCTCCTGCGCCGCGAGGCGCGATGAAATTCCGAAAAACGCGATTGCGGCCGCGCCAAAAACCAGCGCGCGGCCAAGCGGCAGCATCCCCATCAAGTCCCCCAAAACCCAGCTTGAACTGATATGTTATATATTAACGTCATTAACGTTATATCATAACAATCACAAGGCGAATTCCGGGACGATAGACTAACTCACTGATTGGAATGGATTTTTAGCCTGTGAAAATACGAAAAGGGCACGCCCTAGCGCGCCCTTTTGACGATGCCAATAAAGACCAGACGCTCCGTCCGGGGCGTCAGAGCAGCTCCACCTTGCCGGTCTCAAGCCGGTAAATGCCGCCCACCACCTTGAGCTTGCCGGCCTTCACCGCCTTATCGAGGATTGGGCTGGCGGTTTTCAGCTTCTCCACATTCAACCGCACATTGTCCTCGGTGGCGCGCGCCAGAAGATCGTCATGGGATTGCGCCGAGGCTTGCTTCACCGCCGGGGTGAGCGCCTTCACCAGCGCCGGCAGATGTCCCGGCAAGGTGGTATCGTCCTCAATGGAAGAGATGGTGGAGGAGACCGCGCCGCAAGCCTCGTGGCCGAGCACCATCAGAAGCGGCGCATTCAGCACCGCCACCGCATATTCGAAGCTCGCCAGATTATCGAGATTGACGAAATTGCCGGCGACCCGAAGCACGAAGAGATCGCCGCGTCCGGTATCGAAGGCAAGCTCCGGCGCGACGCGGGAGTCGGCGCAGGAGAGAATGCCGGCAAACGGATTCTGCCCGCGCACCAGAGCCGGTCGTTCGGCGATGAAGTCGTGCGTCTTGCCGGTGCCTTTGACATAGCGCTCATTGCCCACCATCAGCCGCTCCAGCGCCTGATCGGGATCGAGCACATTTTGCGGCCGTGGCGGCTGATCTTCAGCCTTGGCCTTTGCGTTGCCGGCGAGCAGCGCCGCCGCCGCACCGAGCCCCAGCGAAAGCACGCCGCGGCGGTCGAGATCCGGCGCGGCCGTTCCAGAACAATACTTGCACATGATGCCTCACTCCTCTCCCAGCGGGAGCTCGCATCATCGGAACCTGAGATTGCATAAAGCTTAAGCTGCACAACCACGCAGCGACCAAAGGTGAATCCGCTACGTGGCAAAAAGAAATCCCCCAATCCCGGGACCGCCGGCATTGGGGGATCTTCGTCTTAGATGCTCATGACAGCGCCTAAGGCACCATGTCGAAGAACAGCACCTCCGCCGCTTCGGAAGTTCCCTTCACCGAGATGGTGACCGCCGCGTCGAAGGACAGCCCGTCGCCCGGATAGAGCTGCTGCCCATTCACCTCGGCGCTGCCGCGGGCAAGCTGCAGCCAGCCGGCACGGTTCTCTCCGAGCTTGAGCTCGGCGGTCTCGCCGTCATCGAGCACGGCGGCATAGAGCGACACATCTCGGTGGATGGTCACCGAGCCGTCGCGCCCGTCGGCCGATCCGACCAGCCGGAACCCGCCATGCCTCTCCTCCGCCGAGAAGCTCTTCTGCTCGTAGGAGGGCTCAAGACCGCGGGCCTCCGGCAGGATCCAGATCTGCAGGAAATGCACCGGCTCCTCGTCCGAGGCGTTGAACTCGCTATGGCGGATGCCGGTCCCCGCCGACATGCGCTGCACGTCGCCGGGGCGGATCACCGAGCCCGTGCCCAGACTATCCTTATGCTCCAGCGCGCCGGACAGCACATAGGTCACGATCTCCATGTCGCTATGGGGATGGGTCGGAAACCCACCCCCAGGCGCCACTCGGTCCTCGTTGATCACCCGCAACGGGCCGAAGCCCATATGCGCCGGATCGTAATACTGTCCGAAAGAGAAGCTGTGGCGGCTATCCAGCCAACCGAACTGAGCGCGGCCGCGCTCTTCGGCCCGTCGAAGTGTCAGCATATCGATGCTCCTGCAAGTTTGGGGCGGGATACCGCCCTTCATTGCCAGGATATATCGTGCGCGATTTAATCTCGCACAAGAGACCGCGACATTCGCTGCAGCCACTCGGTGGAAAGCGCAATGGTCTTAGATGCTTAGCCTGTCCGACAGGGGGCCTCTAACGCGCCGCGATCAGCCCGCGCCCGGTGCCGGCGAAGAAGCCGATCGCCTCGCCGCCCCAGCGCAGCGCCAGGAACGCGGCATAGGCGAGCGCGTTGATCCAGAAGACCTTGCCGATCACCGCGAAACTGAACCCGCCCTCGGACGGCAGCACCGCGGTCGCGGCCATCAGCACCAGCTCATACGCCACGAAGGCGCCGAGGAAGCCCATGACGATCACCGCGACTTTGCTGTCGCTTTTCTCCGGTGCAAGGCTCGCCACATAGGTGGCGGCAAGCGCCGCGACGCCGATGGCAACGCCCCAGCCATAGGTATCGAGCGTATGGGGATAGCCGAGCAGCAGGAAGCCCACCGCCTGATTGATCAGGAAAGCGACGCCGACCATCAAAAAGGCATTGCGCCGCGACAAGGTCAGCGCGGCGATGGCGGCAAGCGCTGCGAACGGCGTGATGCAGGCCAGGGCCCAGCTGAACAGAAAGCTGGCGACGATGCCGGCTCCGATCCAGATGCCCGTCTTCGCCGACCCCGAAAGCGTCTCCGCCGCTCCGTCCTTCTGCGCCATGATGCGTACTCTTCCTTTGCTTTTGGTCCCCGCTCGCCACATTTTCTATCGGGCACGGGCCAGTTGAATCGCTGCCGGCCATTCTAGCCAAACCTGCCGCCACTCCAAGAGTGGAATTTGCCGTCTCGGGGGCGCGGTCTTTTGGCTCTGGCCGCTTCTCTCTCTATATAGGAGAAGCATGGGGCGAAGAGAGAGCACCAGCGCGGGTGTTGTGCGCTGGCCGTTTGACGCATTTTTCGAGACGAGGCCCTGATGGATAAGCCGGATTCAACCGACACCGCCGAAAAAGAGGAGCACGCCTGCTGCCACGGCTCCGATGCCGCCGCTGCGCCTGAGACCAAAAAGGATGAGCACGCCTGCTGCGGCCACGATCACCACGGTCATGAGCATCACGGCCACCACCATCACACCAGCAAGGCGCCCGCCGGCCCAATGCCGAAAGGCACGCTCTATACCTGCCCCATGCACCCCGAGATCGTGCAAGAAGGTCCCGGCACCTGCCCTATCTGCGGCATGGCGCTGGAGCCCATGGGCATTCCCGACGAGGATGCCGAAAATCCGGAGCTGAAGGATTTCACCCGCCGGCTGATCGTCGCAACGCCGCTCGCCCTTGCCCTTCTGGTTCTGGATATGAGCCAGCATCTTTTCGGCATCGATCTGCTGCCGATGGTTTCGGTGCGCGGCGAGCAATGGCTGCATCTGGCTTTGGCTACGCCGGTGGTGCTGTGGTGCGGCGCGCCCTTCTTCGCCCGCGGCATCGCTTCCTTGCGCACCGGCAATCTCAACATGTTCACGCTGATTGCGCTCGGCACCGGCGCGGCCTTCCTTTACAGCCTGGTCGCCACCCTGCTGCCCGGCCTGTTCCCGCCGGCCATGCGCGCCGAAACCGGCTTCGTGCCGGTCTATTACGAGGCCGCGGCGGTGATCATCGCCCTAGTGCTGCTCGGCCAGGTGCTGGAGCTGCGCGCCCGCGAGCGCACCGGCAGCGCCATCCGCGCCCTACTCGATCTCGCCCCAAAGACGGCCCTGCTCGTGGAGGATGGCAGCAAGACCCGCACCGTGCAGCTCGCCGAGGTGAAGGCCGGCGATATCCTGCGTGTCCGCCCCGGCGACAAGGTGCCGATCGACGGCGCGCTGATCGAAGGCCATAGCAGCGTCGACGAATCCATGCTGACCGGCGAGCCGGTGCCGGTCGAGAAATCGCAAGGCGACGAGGTCACCGGCGGCACGCTGAACGGATCCGGCAGCTTCGACATGAAGGTGGAGCGCACCGGCGAGGCAACGACCTTGGCCCAGGTGGTCGCCATGGTCGCCGCCGCGCAGCGCTCCCGCGCCGATATCCAGCGCCTGGCCGACAAGGCCGCGTCTTATTTCGTGCCCGCGGTGATCGCCGTTGCGGTGATCGCCTTCATCGCCTGGCTCACCTTTGGTCCGAGCCCGGCCCTGGCCTATGCCCTGGTCGCGGCGGTGAGCGTGCTGATCATCGCCTGCCCCTGCGCCTTAGGGCTAGCCACGCCGATCTCCATCATGGTGGCGACGGGGCGCGGCGCTCAATCCGGCGTGCTGGTGCGCGACGCCAATAGCCTGGAGCGTCTTGCCGATGTCGACGTGCTGGTGATCGACAAGACCGGCACGCTGACCGAAGGCAAGCCCGCCCTGACCGGGCTGGAGCCGGCCGAGGGCTTCACCGAGGAGACGCTGCTGAAGTCCGCCGCCTCGCTGGAGGCCGGCAGCGAGCACCCGCTCGGCGCGGCAATCCTGACCGCCGCCGAGGAGCGCGGGCTCAAGCTCGACAAGGTCACGGGCTTCGATTCGGTGACCGGCCAAGGCGTCACCGGCAAGATCGGCCGCAAGAGCTTCGCCCTCGGCAACACCGCCCTGCTGCAAGCCACCGGCATCGATCTCGACAAGGCGAAGGCACTGGTCGAGAAGGCTGAGGCGCGCCGCGCCAAGGGCGAGACCGTGGTGTTCCTCGCCTCCGGCAAGGAGCTCGCCGGCTTCCTGGCGGTCGCCGATCCGATCAAGCCGTCTTCGGCCGATGCGATTGCCGCGCTGCATAAGCTCGGGCTTCGTCTGGTGATGGCCACCGGCGACACGGAAACCACCGCCAAGGCCGTCGCCGCCGAGCTCGGTATCGACGAGGTGCGCGCAGGGCTTGCGCCCGGCGATAAGCGCCAGATGATCCTCGACCTGCGCAAGGGAGGCGCCAAGGTCGCCATGGCCGGCGACGGCATCAACGACGCCCCGGCTTTGGCCGAGGCCGATGTCGGCATCGCCATGGGCACCGGCGCGGATATCGCGATGGAGAGTGCAGGTCTCACCCTGCTGAGCGGCGATCTGCAAGGCGTGGTCGCCGGCGTGAAGCTGGCCCGGGCGACCTTGCGCAACATCAAGCAGAATCTGCTCTTCGCCTTCGGCTACAACAGCCTCGGCGTGCCCATCGCTGCGGGCATTCTCTATCCCGCCTTCGGCATCCTGCTCTCGCCGATCATCGCCGCCGCCGCGATGAGCTTCTCATCGGTCTCGGTGATCGGCAACGCGCTGCGCCTGCGGAACCTCAAGCTCCGCTAGGCAGGCGCGTTCGCGCGGGTAAGGCAATCGAGGGAAAAGCGGATCAGCTTGCGGCAGCCACCGGCTCGGCGACCGGCTGCCGCAGGCGCCGCCTTGCCTCGCGCTCTTCCGGAATGAGGAAGATGCGCAAGACGCGCGCGCCCTGCCCGGCCGCGCGAAGCGAGCTGAGATAGACCAGCGGAATCGCCAGCACCAAGCCGAGCCAAACCGGCAGCAGCCAGAAGAAGAGCTGCCAGGAGATGTAGGCGGTGATCCCCGCCAGCACCAAGCCGAAGACGGAATGGAAACCGTAGCCCTTGATCGTGGCGAGCAGCGAGGCGGTGCCGTCGTCGCGGCATTGCGGGTTCCAGCCCGAATCCCGGGCAATCAGGATCTGGCCGATGAAACCGGTCTGCAGCAGCATCAACACCGGCGCCAGCAGCGCCGAGAGCAAAGTCTCCAGCAGGAAGCTGAACACCAGGCCGAGCGGACCGCCCGCCCCTTTGCGCATGCGCTTGTTGGTCATGGCGTAGAGCACGGCGAACACTTTCGGCGCCAATAGCACCGCGGCGGAAAAGCCGAGCAGCGTCCAGGCGCGCTGGGAATCGAATTGCGGCCAGGTCGGGAACAGCGCGTGGGCGTCGGGGAAATAGTCGGGCTGATAGGCCGAGGCCTGCCAGGCCAGCGCGATCCCGACCACCAGGAACATCAGCCAGAGCGGCGAAGCCACATAGCTCATGATGCCGGTCAGCAGGTGATGCCGGCTCATCCAATGCAGGCCGCTCGCCCCGATCACCTTGGAGTGCTGCAGATTGCCTTGCGCCCAGCGCCGGTCGCGCACCGCGTGATCGGTCAGGGTCGGCGGCGTCTCCTCGTAGCTGCCGACGATGTCGGGACGCATATAGACGTCCCAGCCGGCGCGCCGCAGCAGCGCCGCCTCGACGAAATCGTGGCTCAGGATATGGCCGCCGAAGGGCTTGCGCCCCGCCAGCACGGGTAAGCCGCAAGAGCTGGCGAAGGCCCGGGTTCGGATGATCGCGTTATGGCCCCAGTAATTGCCCTCTCGCCCCTGCACCATGGCGAGCCCGGCGGAGACCACCGGACCGTATGTGCCGGTGGCGAATTGCTGCATGCGGGCGAACAGCGTCTTCTTGTTGACCAGCCGCGGCACGGTCTGGATCAGGCCGGCATTGCTGTCCGCCTCCATCGCCTCGGCCAGCGCGATCATCGACTCGGCGGTCATGTAGCTGTCAGCGTCGAGCACCAGCATGAAGTCGTAATTGCCGCCCCAGCTGCGCACGAAGTCGGCGATGTTTCCGGCCTTGCGCCCGACATTCTCCGGACGGCGGCGGAAATAGACATTGAGCCGGCCGAGCATGGTCTGGCGCAGACGAAGCGCCGCCTCGCGCTCCTGCCGCGCAATGGCGAGATTGGTGGTGTCGCTAAGGACGAAGAAATCGAAATGCCAGGCCTTGCCCGAGGCGGCGAGCTCCTCGGCCATCTCGGTGAGATTTTCGAAAACCTTGCTGGTGTCTTCGTTATAGACCGGCATCAGCACCGCGGTCCGCGTCGACAGCTTGCCGCGCAAAGCGATGCCGCGCCGCCAGTCCAGCCGGGCAATCAGGGCAAAGAAACCGAGCATCGCATTGGCCGCGGCCAGCGCGATCCAGGTGAAGCTGAAGGCGAACAGCACCACCAGCATATATTGCAGGCCGGTTGCGTCGTTCTGCCCCACCACCTTCCACATGCCCCAGACGCCATAGACCGTGAGCACGGCGGCGATACCGAAGACGAATAGGCGCGAGGCCAGCGTATGCTCCTTCAGCGCCGGGCCGGACGCCGTCTTGGGCGGCTCGCCATACCAGCTCTTCAGGCTCTGCTCCGGCATTTCCAACGGATTCTCCGGAGGCGTCAGGCCATGGTAAAAGGCCCCGGCGGCACCGCCGCCCAGCGTTTCCAGAGGTTCGCTCATGCTGTCCATCGATATAGCCACGTCTCGCTGATCGGCTGACCCTTGTGCGCTAGAACAAGGCGCAGTTCGGAAAGTTCCACATCGGCGGGATCCATTTCAAAGCTAACCTGATACCCGCCGGTCATGGGATTATGACGACCGACTACATTATCGATACGTCCCGCCGAGGCGCTGACCCGCGGCTCCACATCGGAGCCGAGATAGACCGGCACCCCGTCTTCCAGGGGCGCGTCGAACTCGACCACGAATTTGCGCCGCTTGCGCGTCGATGCCATTCCGATCCGCGTCTCCAGAACCCGCGCCAGCCGGATATTGGTGACCGGCGGCCCGAAGCTGAGCCAATAGGAATACGTCAGATTTCCCCCCGCCTTCAGGGTCGCCCGCGGGCGCCAGAAAGCGACGATGTTATCGTTGGTCTCCGAATTCGTCGGAATTTCGACAAGCTCAACATGTCCGTTGCGCCAAGGCGATTTCGGCTGCACCCAGGCGCTCGGCCGCAATTCGAAACGCGACTCCAGATCCTTGTAGGTCTCGTAGTCGGTCTCCCGCTGCTGCAGGCCGAAACCGATCGGCGCGTCCTCG
The DNA here is from genome assembly GCF_013341275.1 of Methyloligella sp. GL2. Classification (GTDB taxonomy): domain Bacteria; phylum Pseudomonadota; class Alphaproteobacteria; order Rhizobiales; family Methyloligellaceae; genus Methyloligella. The sequence goes on along the minus strand of NZ_CP054476.1, from coordinate 1,383,785 downwards.
GCGAAGGCGCTGATCTGCAGAGTCTTCGGGTTGGCCAGCGGTCGCATGATCCACTCGTCATTGCCCCGGGCAATCGCCAGCGTATCTGAGTCGTGCACCGCCGGGCGGAAATCGTCGAACCGTCCCCGCTCGCGCGCATCGAAGAAATACATGCTGGTCAGCGGGGCGAGACCCAAATGGGTGATGTCGGTGCGGGCGAACAGCGAGGCGGTAACGTCGGACACCGTGGTGGCGCCGGGGCGGATTACGAAGGTGAAAGCGCCGGTCACGCTCGGGCTGTCGAGCAGCGCATGCACCGTGATGGTCTTGGAATCGGCGCGCGGCGTCTCGATCCAGAAGCTGCGGAAGAAGGGAAACTCCTCACCGGTCGGCTCGCCGGTATCGATCGCCAGCCCCCGCGCCGAGATGCCGTAATTCTGATTGGCGCCGAGGCCGCGGAAATAGCTCGCGCCCTGGAACACCATCACCTCGTCGTACTGGTGCAGCACGTTGATCGGCGCGTTGATGCGGATGCCGGAGAACAGCGCCGTCCCGTCCGGCGCGCGCACGTCCAGATCGCCGAAATCGAACAGCTCCGAGGAATAGATCACCGGCTGGGCGATGCCGTTCTCGACCGTGTAAATCTGTACCGGCGTGCGCACCACGAAGCCGGTATGCAGCAGCTCCACGGTGAAGCCGAGATCCTTGTCCGCCCACAAGGCTTTGTCCTTGCGGAAACGGATCTTCCGGTAGTCGTCGTAAGACAGGCTGGAGAAGCTCGCCGGGATCTGCGCCGGCGCCTGGAACGGCTTCTTCGCCATATCCTTCGCCAGGTCGACGACGGTCCGGCGGGAGAAATGAGAATTGTTATTCTTCGCAGGCGCCTCTTGCGCTGCGGCGGTCGAGATCAGGCCTTTCTGCCCCGCGCCGGCCGCGCCCAGCGCGGCTGCACCAAGTGCCACCGAAAATTCCCGGCGGTTCATACACACACTCCCGAGCGAAGAAGCGCTGAGATCGTCCAGGACGGTTCCTGCCGATCTCCACGCCGAATAGTCTTATCCCACTCCGCCCGCGCCTTAATTAACGGGCGAAACGATTTTTGGATGTGCCCCATGACCGCGAACCCGGCCCGAACATTCGATATCAGCGCGGTGAAAAAGATCCGACCGTCCGATCGTCGTTGTTTTGCGACATCGACTCTGAACCCTGAATGAACACCTACCGAAGCTTGCGAAGCCTCCGCCCCACGCGTCAATGTGCTGCTTCGACGCGCAACGCCATCCAAGGGCGATGTTAACCCCTCGCCTCTAAGCTTATCGTGGAAATAGGTCTCAGTAAGGCGGCAAGATGGCGAAGGCGAAGTTCCACAAGGCACAGCGGGTGTTTGTGAATCCGGTCGGCACCTGGGCGCTGATCGAAAAGGTGATCCCGAAATGGATCCGCGGCTGCGACGAGCCGATCAAGGTCACGTACGATTGCGGCTTGGGACGCGAGTTCTCCGACAACGAACTTGCGCCGGAGACGGCCGGTCCCCAGGTGCGGGGCTCGGCCGAGCTCGGCAACTGGCGCATCGTCCGCGCCCAGAACCGCTGGAAGAGCGCCGAGCAATGCAGCCATCATCCCTTCCCCGGCACCCATCCGATGGTCGTCACGGGCGACGCCGAATGGGGCGGCTGGCGGGTGCCCGGCGCCGAATACGATCTCGATCCCTACCGTATCGAGAAGCAGGCCGAGCTGATCGTCCGCACCCCGGCGCTGCTGCAGCTGCTGACGCTCTTCGTCAAACAAGCCGAGCAGCAGCCGGAAAATCTCAGCGCCGATATGGCCGATCTCGCCGCAACGGCCCGCGCGCTGCTTGAGGATATCGGCGACCAGCACATGCGCACCGAGACCCGCGCCGCCAGCTAGGCCGGCGCGCCCCGCGCCTCGCTAGAAAGCCGCGACTTCCCACCGGGCTCCCTGCTTCCCTCTCGCTTCCCTCTTGGCATTCGCGCCCCGGGCGACTAAGAGCGAGGGTCTAGGGAGGTGCCTACCGCCATGAAGAATGCAGAGCGCACGGCAAAACGGCTAAGCGACTATAAAGAGCCCGATTACCGGATCGACGAGGTCTTCCTCGATTTCAATCTGGAGCCGGAGCGGACCACCGTACGCTCCAAGCTCAGGCTGCGGCCGAACCCCGATGCCACCGCCAAGGGCGCCCCGCTGGTTCTGGACGGCGAGAGCATCGAGCTGCAGAGCGTCAGCCTCGACGGCAAGACGCTCGAGCCCGGCGATTACTCCCTTACCGAGAAAAGCCTGACCATCGACAAGGTGCCGGACGCGCCGTTCGAGCTCCAGATCGAGACCCTCTGCAATCCGGAAGCCAACACCGCCCTGCTCGGCCTCTACCGCTCCAGCGGCAATTTCTGCACCCAGTGCGAGCCGGAAGGCTTCCGCCGCATCACCTACTTCCTGGACCGGCCCGACGTGCTCGCCGTCTATACCGTGCGGCTGGAAGCCGACAAGGCGGCCTATCCCGTGCTGCTCGCCAACGGCAATCCCATCGAGCAAGGCGAGAACGAGGTCACCGGCCGGCACTATGCGGTCTGGCACGACCCGCACCCCAAGCCGTCTTACCTGTTCGCCTCCGTCGCCGGCGACCTCGCCTGCCTGTCGGACGAATTCGTCACCAAGTCGGGCCGCAAGGTGGCGCTCAACATCTATGTCGAGCACGGCAAGGAAGACCGCTGCGACTGGGCCATGGAGTCGCTCAAGCAATCCATGCGCTGGGACGAGCAGCGCTTCGGCCGCGAATACGATCTCGACATCTTCAACATCGTCGCCGTCAGCGATTTCAATATGGGCGCGATGGAGAATAAGGGCCTCAACATCTTCAACGACAAGCTGGTGCTGGCCCGGCCCGACACGGCATCCGATGCCGACTACGCGGCCATCGAAGGCGTCATCGCCCATGAGTATTTCCATAACTGGTCCGGCAACCGCATCACCTGCCGCGACTGGTTCCAGCTCTGCCTGAAGGAAGGGCTGACCGTGTTCCGCGATCAGGAGTTCTCCGCCGATCTGCGCTCCGGTCCGGTCAAGCGCATCGTCGATGTGCGGGTTCTGAAGAGCCATCAATTCCCGGAGGATAGCGGCCCCCTGGCCCATCCGGTGCGCCCCGGCTCCTATATCGAGATCAACAACTTCTACACCGCGACCGTCTACGAGAAGGGCGCCGAGATCTGCCGCATGCTGCAGACCTATCTCGGCCGCGACACCTTCCGCAAAGGCCTCGATCTCTATTTCGACCGCTTCGACGGCCAGGCGGTGACGGTGGAGGATTTCATCGGCGCGCTGTCCGATGCCTCGGGCAAGGACCTCACCAAGTTCATGCGCTGGTACAATCAGGCCGGCACGCCGGAGCTCGCCTGCTCGCTGGATTACGACGCCGGCGCCAAGACCGCGACGCTGTCGGTCAATCAGGTGCTGCCCGCAACGCCGGGCCAGCCCTGCAAGGAGCCGGTGCCGATCCCGCTACGCCTCGGTCTGCTCGGCCCCAATGGCGACGACCTCCCGCTGATCCTGGAGGACGGCACCGAGCTGAAGGACGGCCTTTTGGAGGTCGATGCGCGCGAGCAGCGCTTCACCTTCCGCGATATCCCGGCCCCGCCGGTGCCCTCGCTGCTGCGCGAATTCTCCGCGCCGGTCCGCCTCACCCTCAGCCTCGATCTGCCCCAGATCGAGTTCCTGATGATGCACGATTCCGATCCGTTCAACCGTTGGCAGGCGGCCCAGAGCTACGCCGTCACCTTGCTGACCGCGGCCTCCGAGAACGGCTTCAATCCCGGCCCGGTGACCGGCAAGGAGGCAAAGCGCCTGGCGCAAGCCCTGAGCCTCACCATGGCGGAGGAAGAGCTCGCCGTCGCCTATCGCGCCGAGATGCTGAAGCTGCCGAGCGAATCCGATATCGCCCGGGAGATCGCCCGCAATATCGACACCGACGCCATCCGCCAGGCGCGCGAGACCTTGATCCGGACCATCGGTACCGAGATCCGCGGCAACCTCGCCGAGATGTATGAGGAGATCTATCCGGGAAGCACCTATTCGCCCGACGCCGAAAGCGCCGGCAAGCGCTCGTTACGCATCGCCGCCCTCGACCTACTGGTCGGCACCGGCGAGGAGGAGGAGATCCACCGCGCCGCCAAGCATTATCGCGATGCCGGCAATATGACCGATGCGATCTATGCGCTTCTCGTGCTGTCGCGCCTCGATAACCCGGCCCGCGAGGCCGCCCTCGCCGATTTCTACGAGAAGTGGCAGGACGATGCGCTGGTGCTCGACAAATGGTTCGCTGTGCAGGCCCGCGCACCGAGGCCCGATACCGTCGAGGCGGTGAAGGCGTTGCTCGATCACCCCAAATTCTCGCTGAAGAACCCGAACCGGGTGCGCGCCCTGATCGGCAGCTTCGCCAACGGCAATCCGTCCGCTTTCAACCGCAAGGACGGCGCCGGCTACGATTTCCTGGCCGATTGCGCCCTGAAGATCGACGCCTTCAACCCGCATATGGCGGCGCGGCTGCTCGGCGCGTTCGAGAGCTGGCGCATGCTGGAGCCGGGACGCCAGGCTCTCGCCAAGGCAGCGCTGAAGCGGCTGAAGGACTCCGATCTTTCCACCGACTCGTATGAGATCGTCTCAAAAACGCTCGAAGGCGAGTAATACACAACCTGTCAACGATATTTCCTGCGTCTATCCACAGTTTTCTCTGGACAGCGACAGCTTCTGTTCTTTCAATGAACAGGTGATTCGGAGATGCGGCACTTCTCCGATTTTTACGTGATCAGAGAAGATGGGGGGACCGGATGTCGCGGGCAAGATCCGCGCGTGAGGATACTTATGCGCTTGCGGAGGCCATTCTAAAGGCCGCGCAGGACCTTCTGCATCGGCATCTCCTCACCCCCGATTCTCTACGCCGCGCCCTCCCCTATCTGATCCTCGGATTTCTGGTCGTTGCCGCCATCGGCGCCATCACCCAGATCAGCACCAACAAGCAGAGCCTGCTCGATTCGGCGGAGCAACAGCTTACGCTTTCGGCCGATCTGATCGCCGAAAGGCTGGCGGCTGACCAAAGCGCAGCGGACGGCAATTGGCAGGCGGCGCTTGCCGCGGCCCTGCCCAAAGGCGCCACGTTAAAGAGCCGCCGCATGCTGCTTGCCGAGACGTCGGGCAAGATCCGCGCCCGCGCGCCGCTTGGCGGCGAGAGCGAAGGCACCTTGCTGGCGCTGCTCGGCCCCGAACAGCCGCTCACCACCTTCGGCGCCTCCGCCGGCGTGCTGCGCCTCACCCTCACCAGCGGCGAGGACGTGCTGGCCACGGTGCGCAACCTCACCGGACCGCAGCGCCAGCTCCTGCTCTTGCAGCCGACCGCCACGGTGCTGTCGCCCTGGTGGCGTAACAGCACCATCGAGATCACCATCCTGGCCACCGGCGGCCTGCTGCTTCTGCTGCTCGGCGCGGCGCTGTGGAACCCGGTACAAGAGCCGCAGACGCTCGACGCCATGCGCCTCACCCGCGATCTCAGCGAGGCCTTTCCCGGCTGCGGCCTATGGCGCTGGAATCTCGCCCGCGGCCATGTCACCTGGTCCGGCGGCATGCATCGCATGCTCGGCATCGAGCCGATCGATCAGGCCATGCCCTTCCGCATGATCCGTCAGGCGCTGCATCCGGGCGAGGATCTCATCGCCATGATCGACCGGCATTTGCGCGAGGGGAAGGATTTGGTCGATGAGGAAATCCGGCTCCGCCACAAGGACGGCCATTGGGTCGGCTTGCGCCTGCGCGGCCATATCTTCCGCGATGCCGAGACCCGCGAGCCGCATCTGACCGCCATCGCCACCCGCACCGAGGAGAGCACCGCCGAGCACGCCGCGGAGGCCAATGCCCGCCTGCGCGATGCCGTGGAGAGCATCTCGGAGGCCTTCGTCCTATGGGACGACCGCAACCGGCTGGTGATGTGCAACAGCAAATACCAGCAGTTCCACGGCCTCTCCGACGAAGCGCTGATGCAGGGCGCGCCGTACCAGCAGGTGATCTCCTCCGCCCACGAGCCGGTGATCCGCAAACGCATCACCGTCGACCAGCATCAGGACGGCAGCCGCACCTATGAAGCGCAGCTCGAAGACGGCCGCTGGCTGCATATCAACGAAGGCCGCACCCGCGACGGCGGCTTCGTCAGCGTCGGCACCGACATCACCCAGATCAAGCGCAGCCAGAAGCTGCTGGCCGATAGCGAGGCGCAGCTCCGCGCCTCGGTGAACGAGCTGCATTCCTCCCGCCGCGAGTTGGAGCAGCAGAAGCAGCAGCTGGTCGATCTGGCCGAGAAATACGCTCTGGAGAAGAACCGCGCCGAGGCGGCCAACCGCGCCAAGTCTGAATTCCTCGCCAATATCAGCCACGAGCTGCGCACCCCGCTGAACGCCGTGATCGGCTTCTCCGAGGTGATGCAGAAAGGGCTGTTCGGCCCGCTCGGCCACGACAAATATGTCGAATACGCCAACGACATCTTCGATAGCGGCAACTTCCTGCTCGAGGTGATCAACGACATTCTCGACATGTCGAAGATCGAGGCCGGCCGCGTGGTGCTGGAGATCGAGAAGGTCGATATCGCCGATCTGATCGAGGAGAGCATGAAGGTGATCGCGCCCGCCGCAGAGGAGCGCAAGATCGATCTCAACCGCCAGGGTCCTAGCCGCTTCTTCATCGAAGCGGACCGCCGCGCCCTGAAGCAGGTCTTCATCAACCTGCTGTCCAATGCGGTGAAGTTCAGCCGCGAGGGCGGCGAAGTGAACGTGCAGCTGAACCGCGGCCGGGGCGAAGCCCGCATCGCCATCCAGGATACCGGCATCGGCATTCCGCAAGCCGATATCGCCAAGCTCGGCCGGCCCTTCGAGCAGGTGGAGAACCAGTTCTCCAAGAGCCATCAGGGCAGCGGACTTGGCCTTGCCATCTCCAAGGCGCTGGTGGAGTTCCACGGCGGCGAGCTGGAGATCGACAGCCGCGAGGAGGAAGGCACCACCGTGACCTGCGTCCTGCCGCTGAGAGCCAATCAGATCATCTCCCCCGAAGAGGCCGGCGAGATGAAGAAGGCGTCCGGTTAGAGGTCTAAGCTCGCCCGGCTTCAGACAATCAAACGGTCGAAGGCCTCGTGCACCGCGGCGAGCACCTGCGCCAGCTCCGATTCCAGCTCGTAAAAATCGGGCATCTCCACCGCGCGCGCCAGAAGATCCTTCAAAGCTTGCGGCGCCTCGCGCGGGCGGAACGGTCCGGTCACACAGAGCCGCAGCACCTGGGTGAGGTTGTGATAAAGCCGCGCCGCCGGGATCAAGAGCTCCGCATCCGAGGCCGACAGCACCCCCGCCGCGGCAAGCTTGGACAGCGCCGCTTCGGTGTTCTGGTCCAGCACCTCCGGATGCTCGGCGGCATGCACCACCTGCAGGAACTGGGCGATGAACTCCAGATCGACCAGCCCGCCGCGCACCTGCTTCAGATCCCAGATATCGTCGGTGCCCTTCTGCGCTTCGATCTTTTCGCGCATGTCGCGGACGTCTTGCGCGGCCCTAGTCCGCTCTATGGGACGCACCAGCACGTCGCGGATCGCCGCCTCGATCTCATCGCGTAACGACTGAGGTCCGGCGATCACCCGCGCCCGGGTCAGCGCCAGCCGTTCCCAGGTCCAGGCGGATTTCTGCTGATAATCGACGAAACCGGAAATCCGCGTCGCCACCGGCCCCTGATTGCCGGAGGGGCGAAGCCGCATATCCACCTCGTAGAGCGCCCCTTCCGCCGTCGGCGCCGAGAGCGCCGCGATCAGCCGCTGGGTCAGACGGGTGTAATAATGGCTGCCCGAAAGGCTCTTCTCGCCGCTGGTGTTACCCAGCTCGCCTTCGAAATCGTAGATCACGATCAGGTCGAGATCGGAGGACGCGGTCATCTCGTGCCCGCCGAGCTTGCCCATGGCGATCACCGCCGCACGCCCGCCCGGCACGTCGCCATGGGGACGGCGCAGCTCCGCATCGGCCTTCTCGATCAGCGCCGCCACCAAGGTCTCGGCGAGCGAGGCATAGATCTCGCCGGCCTGCTCGGCGGTGATGGTGCCGGAGAGAACCCGCACCCCGATCAGGAAGGCCTGCTCCCGCCCGACGATGCGCGCCCGGTCCAACAGATCGGCATAGTCGCTCGCCTGTCCCAGCGCGTTCTGCACCAACTCGCGGAAGATGGCGGGCGTCGGCATGGCGCCGAAGAAGCCGGGATCGAGCACCGCATCCAGCAGCGCCGGACGCTTGGCGATGATCGAGGCGAGCCGCGGCGCCGTGCCCATGATATCCGCCATCAGCCGCAGCAAGGACGGGTTGCTGGCGATTGCCGAGAAAAGCTGCAAGCCCGCCGGCAGATCGGAGAGCACCTGGTCGAACGTGGCCAGCGCCCGGTCCGGCTCCGACGTCCGCCCCAGGGTGCGCAGCAGCAGCGGCAGGAATTCGCCGAGCCGCTCCTGCGCCTGCTTGCTCCTGGTCGAGACATAGCGGCCCGACTGCCAGGCGCGCACGATGGCGAGCGCCTCGCGCGGATTCTTGAACCCATATTCGCTCAAGATTCCAAGGGTTTCCGGGTCGTCCTCATCACCGCGGAAGACGAAGGTCGGTCCCTGCCGGCCGGAATCGGGCAAGGTCTCGAACAGGGTTTCGAAGTGATATTCGACGCGCTTGAAACGCTCGATCAGCGCCCCGGCGAAATCCTCCGGATCGGCGTAGGAGCAGAACGCCGCCACTTTGCGGAACCCCTCCTCGTCGCTCGGCAGCACATGGGTCTGCTGATCGCCGATGATCTGCAGCGCATTCTCCACCCGGCGGAGGAAGTAATAGGCCTCCATCAGATCGGCGGCGACCTCCGGCTTGATCCATTCGCCCTCGGCAAGATGGTTCAGCGTGTCGACCGTGCCGCGGCTGCGAAGATCCGGATTGCGCCCGCCGGCGATGAGCTGATGAGTCTGCACGAAGAATTCGATATCGCGGATGCCGCCGCGCCCGAGCTTGACGTTGTGGCCAAGCACCGCCACCGAGCCATGGCCCTTGAACTCGTGCACCCGCCGCTTCATGGCGCGGATATCGGCGATCGCAGCATAGTCGAGATAGCGCCGCCAGATAAAGGGGGAGAGCTGGCGCAGGAAATGCGCACCCGCCTCGATATCGCCGGCAACGATGCGCGCCTTGATCAGCGCCGCCCGCTCCCAGTTCTGGCCCAGGCTCTCATAATAGTTGAGCCCGCCCTCCACCGAGAGCGCGATATGGGTGGCGCCGGGATCGGGGCGAAGCCGGAGATCGGTGCGGAACACATAGCCGTCCTCGGTCGGCTCCTGCAGCAGCTTGACCAGATCGCGGGTGATGCGCACGAAGAATTTCTGCGGCTCGACATCGACGCCGAGCCCCGCCCGTTCCGCCTCGTAGAAGACGATGAGATCGATATCGCTGGAATAGTTCAGCTCGAACGAGCCGAGCTTGCCCATGCCGATGACGAAATAACCGGCGCCGAGAGACGGCGCATTCACTTCGCCCTTCTCCGCCGCCTTGCGGAACAAGAAGCGCACCGCCTGCTGCACGGTCTCGTCGGCGAGGACACTGAGCTTGCGCAAGACCTCCCGCGTCGGCCACACCCCGCCGAGATCGGCCAGCGCGATCAGCAGCGCCGTGCGCAGCTTGTGCCGGCGAAGCGCCCGCATCGCATCCTTTTGCGTGGCCGCCGCCTCCATCTCGGCGATGAAGCGTGTGGAGTTCCGGGCGAAGAGCGAATCCGGGTCGAGCAGCAGACAATCGGCCAGCGCCGCCGGATCGCGCCGGGCCAGCGAAGCGAGATAATGCGAGCCGGTCAGCGCGCCGCGCAACAGCGTGCGCACCTTCTCGTCGCGCTCGATCAGATCGGCCGCCGGCTGCAGCGCCTCGTCCTTAGCCAGGCTGGCACATACCGACGTCAGAACATCGTCGGCGCGCTCCGCATCGAGCGTGATCGGATATGTGGCAATACGCTGGGAAAAAGGCGTCACGAGGCGTCAGTCGCAGCGCCGGCTTTTCCGGCGCCATCCCCCAATGGCACGGCGAGGATGGCTTTCAGCCCCGGCGCGTGATCTTCCAAGACGAGGCTGCCGCCATGCAGCCGCGCCACCGCGGCAACCAGGCTGAGGCCGAGCCCGCTGCCTGGGGCAGAGCGGCTTGCCTCCAGCCGCACGAAGCGGTCGAGCACCCGCGTCCGGTCGGCTTCGGGAATGCCTTCTCCCCGGTCTGTGACGATGATCTCGGCCATATCGGTCTTTGCCAAGTCGCTTGCGGCGAGGTCGGGTATGGCGCTTTCCGTCTTGCCCATATCGGACTTCGCTTTGTCGCCTCCCCGATTTATCGCGCCGTTCGTCGCGGCTCTGTCTGTCATACCCTTTGAACGGCGCACCGAGATGCAAACATCGGGCGGATGGTTACCGCCGGCGTCCTTTCCGTTCGGAACGCCATATTTGATGGCATTATCGACCAGATTGGCAATGGCCTGGCCGAGAAGTTGGCGGTCGCCCCGCAAGGTCACCGGCGCGTCCGCCTCCGCCCTTAGCACGAGGCCGCGCTCCTCGGCCACAGGTTCGTAAAGCTCGGCGACGTCGGCGACAAGTGCCGCAGCATCGAGACTCTCCCAGCGCGCGCGCCCTTGGCCGGCCTCCAGCCGGGCAATGGAAAGCAGCGCGTTGAAGGTCTGGATCAGCCCGTCCGCCTCCTCGATCGTGGCTTGCAGCGTCTCGCGATAGCCGGCCTCGTCGCGGCTGCCATGCAGCGCCTCCTCCACCCGATTGCGTAAGCGGGTGAGCGGCGTCTTCAGATCGTGGGCGATATTGTCGGAGACTTCGCGTAAGCCGGTCATCAGCTGCTCGATACGGCCGAGCATGCGGTTCAGGCTCTTGGCCAGACGATCCAGCTCGTCGCCCGAGCCGTCCCGCGGCAAGCGTTCTGTGAGATCGCCCTGCATGATCCGCTCCGCGGTAGCGCTGATCGCGTCGATCCGGGCGAGCAGCTTGCGGCTGACCCAGAGCGCCCCGCCAATGCCGACAAGCGCCATAAAGCCGAGCCCCCAAAGGATCGCCGAGCGGGTCACCCGTGTCAGCACCTGCCGGTCCTCGATATCGCGTCCGACCAAGAGGCGGTTATCGCCGGGAAGCTGGAACACCTTGGCGAAGGCGAGCCGCCGCTCCGTGCCGTTGGTCGACGGGCGCTCATAGGCGAATTCCACCGAACCGGTCTCCTGCAGAAGCTGCGGCGAGATCTGCCCCAGATTGCCGGCAATGCGCCGACCGTCTGAATCGGCGACATAATAGAGGCTGTTGCCCGGTGTCTCGCTGCGCTCGGCCACGGTGCGCACCAGCTGGCGCATGCCGCCGGCCCGGTATTGCTCGGCCAGCCCGCCGAGCTCGGCCTGGATGGTCTGGTCGAGCTGCCGCGACAGCAAGATCGTGGTGTTCCAGTAGATATAACCGATGGCGAGCAGCGCCGCGGCTCCGAACAGCGCCAAATAGATCAGCGACAGGCGGAACGCCGTGGTCCGGAAGAGTTTAAGTTTACTGGGCGCTGTCACGGATCGTATAGCCGGCGCCGCGCACGGTGTGCAGAAGCGGCGTGTCGAAGTTCTTGTCGATCTTGGACCGGAGCCGGGAGATATGCACGTCGATCACATTGGTCTGCGGATCGAAGTGATAGTCCCAGACATTCTCTAAAAGCATGGTGCGGGTCACCACCTGACCGGCATGCTTCATCAGATATTCCAGCAGGCGGAATTCCCGCGGCTGCAGCAGGATCTGCTCGCCCGCCCGGCTGACCTTATGGGACAGGCGGTCGAGGGTGAGATCGCCGACCGAAAGCCGGGTGGCCGCCTCTTCCGGCGAGGTGCGCCGGGCCAGCGCCTCGACCCGGGCCAGAAGCTCGGAGAAGGCATAGGGCTTGGTGAGATAGTCGTCGCCGCCGGCGCGCAGGCCTTTCACCCGCTCGTCGACCCCGTCCAGCGCGGAGAGGATCAGCGCCGGGGTGCGCACCTCTTCCTCGCGCAGCAAGCCGATCACGCTAAGCCCGTCGAGCTTCGGCAGCATGCGGTCGACGATCAAGACGTCATAGGCATTGAGCCTGGCGAGCGCCAGACCGGCCTCTCCGTCGGCGGCATGCTCGGCGATATGGCCGGATTCCTTCAGCGCCCGCATGAGGAAGCTCGCCGTCTCCTGATCATCCTCGATCACCAGAACACGCATAAGGCAAAGCTCCTGACATAATCAGCCCGCGCACGGAAGGGCGGGACCGGCGCGGGGGGAAAAGAAAAGGGGGGCGGCGCGGCTGGGGGGGAAACCGCGCCGCCACCGGCGTCGGAAGTCTACGCTTCCTTCTTCAAAGCAAGCGCAACAAAGGCTACGCGATCGCCGGATTTGATCCGGAAGACGATATTGACCTTCTCCTTGCCCTGGTTGGAGGGCTTGGCAAGGGCCTTCTCGATACCTTTCGAGACATCCTTGGCATTGGTGACGTTCTTGCCGCCGACCTGCAGGATGATATCGCCGACCTTGAGACCTTTCTGGGCGGCGTCGCTATCCGGATCGAGATCCGTGATCACGACACCTTCCTCGCCGGCACCGGGCACTTCGGCGGCAGGCGCCAGGGACAGCCCCAGATCCTTCACCTTCTTGCCGGCGCCGTCATCGGACTTCTCCGGAGCGCCCTGAAGCTCGGCGAGCTTCTTGCCGCTCGGGAACTTGCCGAGCTTGACGGTGATCTCCTTCTCGTCGCCGTAGCGATTGACCGACAGCTTCACCTTGGTGTCCGGGTGCAGCTCGGCAATCTTGCGGGCGAGATCGCGGGAGTCCTTGACCTCTTCGCCATCGACGGCGGTGATCACGTCGCCAGCCTCGACACCGTCATCGGCGGCGGGACCGTCCTCGGAGACCTTGCTCACCAGAGCGCCCTTGGCGTCGGCCAGACCGATACCGTCGGCGATGTCGTCGTTGACGTTCTGGATCACCACGCCGAGCCAGCCGCGGTCGACCGTGCCGTTCTGCTTCAGCTCGCCGACGACCTCTTTGATCAGCGCGGCCGGAACGGCGAAGGCGATGCCGACATTGCCGCCCGACGGCGAGAAGATCGCAGTGTTCATGCCGACCACCTTGCCGTCCAGGGTGAAGGACGGACCGCCGGAGTTACCGCGGTTCACCGCAGCGTCGATCTGCAGATAGTCGTAAGGCCCGGAGCCGATGTCGCGGTTATGGGCCGAGATGATACCGGCGGTCACCGTGCCGCCGAGACCGAACGGGTTACCGACGGCCAGCACCCAATCGCCAACCTCCGGATCCTCCTCGGAGAACTCCACATAAGGCAGCTTGTGATCGGTCTTGACCTTCAGCAGCGCCACATCGGTGCGCGGGTCGGAGCCGACCAGATCGGCCTCATACTCTTCGCCGTCTTCCATGCTGACGGAGATTTCGTCGGCGCTCTCCACCACATGGTTGTTGGTCACCAGATAACCGTCGGGCGAGATGAAGAAGCCGGAGCCCTGCGCCCGCATCGGATGATGCTGAGGCTTGTTGCCCGGCCCCTGGCCGAAACGCTTGAAGAACTCGTAGAACGGGCTGTCCTCGGGAATATCGGGCATGCCCGGAATGCCGAACTCGTTATCGGCAACGTCGGTCTCGCCCTTGACGTTGATGCTGACCACCGCCGGGCTGACCTTCTTCACCAGCTCCGAGAAGCTGGGCAAAGTCTGAACCTGCGAGGGCGAGGACGGAACGACTTCGGCGAAAGCGAACGGGACGCTCTCGGAGAGCGCAAAACCAACTGCGCCGGCGCCGATCAGAGCCGCAGCAAAAAAGACCGATCGGCGCGACCGCGACCGTCCCTTTGCCGGAGCCGGGTTGGAGCTGGAATCTTGGGGCGTCATAGAAACCTCGTGGATTTTTCGGTTTTGGGAGCCTGGCCTCCAAGCGAAAGCATTAGGCTGCTCGCGTCGAAATATAGGAAGCAGAGGCTTACGGCGCCGTTTCTGCGGGATTAAATTTCGGTAAGGTTGCACCGCCCGCAACGCCTTGGGACGCGAGGGTTTCTGGCGCAAAACGAGGCCGTTCGGTGGGGCGTGAAGTAAGGGGGATTTAGCTCTGATCGAGCAGGCGGGAAAGACGCCGCTTTTCCGCAGCCGTCAGCGGCGCTTCTGGCTCCGCAACGGCACGGCTGCGGCGATAGCTGACCACGATCAGCACGATGCCGAGCGCCAGTAATATGGGCGTCGCGAACCACAAGATGTAATTATGCGGCACGAAGCGCGGCTTGAGCAGCACGAACTCGCCATAGCGCGCCACCACGTAATCCAGAATCTCGTCGTCGGTCTTGCCCTGCTTCAGCTCCTCGCGCACCAGGATGCGCAAGTCCCGGGCAAGCGGCGCGTGGGAATCGTCGATCGACTGGTTCTGACAGACCAGGCAGCGCAAATTGGCCGAGATGGCCCGGGCCCGGGCTTCCAGCGCCGGATCCTGCAGCACCTCGTCCGGTTCCACCGCATGGGCCGCCGGACCGCCGAGCGCAACAGCGATCATGACGGCAAGGCCGGCCATGGCGACGGCCTTCCTCAGCACGCGGGCGATGATCGCGAGCCGATCCATCACTTGGCATCCGCCAGCCGCATCGGCGGCACCTTGGCCTTGGCGCGGACCGGCGCGCCGACGCGCAAGCGCCGGTCGAACAGCGAGACGCCGCCGCCGAAGAACATCACCAGCGCGCCGAGCCAGATCAGCCGCACCAGCGGATTGAAATAGACCCGCACCGTATAGGCGCCGCCCTCGAGCGGATCGCCGAGCACCGCGTAGAGGTCACCGCGCCAGGAAACGTGGATCGCCGATTCCGTCGTCGCGCTCCCCTCAACGTTGAAGTGGCGTTTCGACGGCGTCAGCCGGGTGATCGCCTCGCCGCCGCGTGAAACGTCGAAGAAGCCGACCCGCTCGGCATAGTTCGCACCTTCCGATTCCCGCACCCCTTCGAAGCGGAGCGTATAGCCGGCGATTTCCGTCGACTCGCCCGGCTTCAGCGCGGTGATGTCCTCCACCCGCCATGCGGTGGTGGCGACGACGCCGATCACCACCAGCCCGAGCCCTGCATGGGCCAGCATGGTGCCATAAGCGGAGCGGGGAAGATTGACGGCGCGGCGGATCACTTCGGCGCGGCCGGCATCGAATAGCTTGATGCGGAAGGCGACCTCCGACAGCGCCCCGCCAATCAGCCAGATGCCGATCCCGATGCCGATCGGCGCCAGCCACGGCCCGCGCTGCTGCAGCGCCGCGACCACGATCATCGCCAGCACCGCGACACAGGCCGCCGCGAAAAGCCTCTGGCTCGCCGCCGCCAGATCGCCCCGCTTCCAGGCGAGGAACGGTCCGAACGGCACCGCCACAAGCAGCGGCACGATCAGCGGCACGAAGGTGTAGTTGAAGAAAGGCGGCCCGACCGAGATCTTCTCCGGCGTCAGCGACTGCAGCGCCAGCGGATAGAGCGTTCCGACGAACACCGCCGCGCAGGCCGTGGTCAGGATCAGATTGTTGAACACCAGCGCACCTTCGCGGCTGATCGGCGCGAACAGCCCGCCTTGCCTGAGAAGCGGCGCCCGCCAGGCGAACAGCGCCAGCGCCCCGCCGATGAACACCGCCATGATGCCGAGGATGAACACGCCGCGCGCCGGATCGACGGCAAAGGCATGCACCGAAGTCAGCACGCCGGAGCGTACCAGGAAGGTGCCGACCAGACTGAGCGAGAAGGTGACGATGGCGAGCAGGATGGTCCAGACCTTCAGCGCGTCGCGCTTCTCCATCACCAGCGCCGAATGCAACAGCGCCGTGCCGGAGAGCCAGGGCATGAAGGAGGCATTCTCCACCGGATCCCAGAACCAGAACCCGCCCCAGCCGAGCTCGTAATAGGCCCACCAGGAGCCCATGGCGATGCCGAGCGTCAGGCACATCCAGGCCGCCAGCGTCCAGGGCCGCACCCAGCGCGCCCAGGCCGCATCGATCTTGCCGTCGATCAGCGCGGCGATGGCGAAAGAGAAGGCCATGGAGAAGCCGACATAGCCGGCATAGAGGAAGGGCGGATGGAAGGCGAGCGCCGGGTCCTGCAGCACCGGATTGAAGCCCAGCCCCTCGAACGGGGCCGGATCGATGCGCAGGAAAGGGTTCGAGGTGGTGACGATGAATAGGAGGAAGGCGACGCCGATGGCGCCCTGCACGCCGAGCACATTGGCCTGCAGCGTCGGCGGCAGATTGCGGCCATAGGTGGCGACCGCCGCACCGAACAGGGCGAGGATCAGCACCCACAGCACCATGGAGCCTTCGTGATTGCCCCAGACCGCGGAGATCTTATAGAGCAGCGGCTTCGCCACGCTCGAATTCTGGTAGACGTTCTGCACCGAGAAGTCGGAGGTGACGTAAGCCGTCATCAGCGCCATGAAGGCCAGCGCCAGCAGCAGGAACTGCGCCTGCGCCGCCGGCACCGCAAAGCCCATCAGCCTTGCATCGCCCCGCCGCGCGCCGAAGATCGGAACCACCGTCTGCAGCACCGCCACGGCAAGGGCGAGGATAAGCGCAAAATGGCCAGTCTCGGCAATCATCGGGCTAGTTGACCTTGCTCTCGGCGCCGGCGCCCGTTTCGCCCGACGCGCCTTCCCAAACGCCCTGCTGCTTCAGCTTGGCCGCGACTTCCGGCGGCATGTATTTCTCGTCATGCTTGGCCAGCACATTATCGGCATGGAACACGCCGTCCGGCCCGAGCGCGCCTTCCGCCACTACGCCCTGCCCTTCGCGGAACAGGTCCGGCAGCACGCCGGTATAACTGACGGGCAGCTCCTTCGACATGTCGGTGACCACAAAATGCACCGTGGTTCCCTGGCTGCGCTCAACGCTGCCATCCTCCACCAGCCCGCCGAGGCGGAAGCGCTGACCCGGCGCCATCTCCTTCGCCATCACCTCGCTCGGACTGTAGAAAAACACGATGGAATCGCTGAGTGCGAACAGGACGAGCCCGACCGCGACCGACAGCACAGCCATGGCCGTGCCGATCAGAACTGTCCTCCGCTGCTTCCGGGTCATCGCAAACGCCTTTTCAACTTCCCAATCTCAACCGTGTGCGCGAACTCAACCTTTGGAGTTTAGCCCAAGTTCATTCTCCAAAGCATCCAGCCGGCTCAGCGCTGCCGGATTATCGCCGAATTGCGACCTTGCCTTGGCAAGCGCGTTTTCCGCATCCGCCGGCTTATTCAGCACAGCATAAGCGCGCACCAGCTTCAGCCAGCCGTCCAAATCGTCGCCCTGCGCCTCGAGCTTGGAGGCAAGCCGCGCCACCATGCCTTCGATCATCGACTGCCGGGCTTCCGGGCCCATAGTCTGCGCCGCGGCGACATCGGCCTGATCTGGGCCCGGTCCGGCAACGCCACCCATCGCCGGGGCCTGCGGCACCGGCTTGCCCGCAAGCCGCGCTTCGTCCTCGGCGATCTTCTGGTCGGCCAGCTTAGCCCAGCGCGAGCTCGCATCGGCCCGCGTCTTGATCGCCTTCCAGCGCGCCACCGCATCCGAATAGTCGCCATCCTCTTCCGCCGCGAGCGCCAGCAGGATATGGGGTCTCAAAGGCGCCGGGTCGAGCTCGATCGCCTTATTCAGCGCCGCACGGGCCGGCCCGGTCGCCACGCCGTCATTGCCGAGCATCAAGGCTTCGCCCAACCCCGCATAGCGCGCAGCCGTGCCGCCCAGAAGCTCGATCGACTTGCGATAGGCCTCCGCCGCATCGTCGAAATTGCCGACGCCCATATAGACCGGTGCGATCACTTCCCAGCCGCGCCCGTCATTCGGTTTCTGGCGCAGCAGCGCCTCGACCCGCGCGATCAGCTCCGGAATATTGTTCTGATCCAGCGGCTCGTTCAGCCGCGCCTGCAAGGGCTGGTCGGGAAGCTTGGGCGAGCCGTAATAGGCATAGAGCCCGATCGCGATCGCCGGCAGGCAAAGCCCGATGGCGAAGATCGCCCAGCGCGGCGTCTGCGCGGCCACGGCGCCTTTCGCATCGGCCTCGCTCACCGCAAGCAGCCGGCGCTGCACCTCCAGCCGGGCCGCCTTCGCCTCGTCCTTGCCGATCAGCCCACGCGCCTCGTCCGCCTCGATCTCATCCAGTTGATCGCGGTAGACCTGCACGTCCTTGGCGTCTTGCACGTCTTCAGGCGCCGCCGCCCCGAACATGGGACGCAGCATCGCCAGCAGCACCGCCGCCGTCAGACAGGCAAAAATGATCCACAACATGAGAGGCTTAGACCTCAGCTCTTAATTGCTGGGCTAGCCATAGGGAAACCCGGCCGGGAGGGCAAGCATTCGCGCACGCGATGCTTTCCCGGAATTTGGAGGGATCGTGGCAAGGAGGGATGGCGGAGGAGCCGGGGCGAAACGCCCTAGCTCACCGTCCGCCAAGTGCCGTCGGGCTGGCGGCAGGCAACACCGCGCGAGACCTCGGGCCGGCCGTCGATATAGATCGTGTTGGTATAGGAACGGCAGTTATTGCCGTTCTGCTGATACGGATTTCCGACCGCGACCTGGCCGCTATACTGGCTCTGCGGATTGTTCCAGGAGACGGGCCGTCCATATTCCAGTGCCTGATATTGCGCCTCGGCGGCCCGGCGCCGGTCTTCCGCATCCATCTGGGCGCCGATCCCGTTGCCGATCATGCCGCCGGCCACCGCGCCGACTGCCGTCGCCGCGACACGGCCGCTACCCTTGCCGAACTGATTGCCGATCAGACCGCCGGCCAAAGCGCCGGCCACAGTGCCTGTCCCGGCCTTGTTGCCCGGTCCGCAAGCGGCAAGCGAAATTGCGGCAATAACAATGAGAAGGAGCGCTGAGACTCGCATAATTTCCCCCTTCCGCCCCATCGCTCACAAGGGCGAGCCCGTCTTACTTAACGGTCGTTAACGATTGCGTTTGTTAGACACCAAAACTTTGACCGAATTGCGCCGTCAGAGCGTTCCGGCCTCATGCCTGTGGAAGCTCCAGCTCCGCCCGCAAGCCGCCGAGTTTCGAAGGATTGAGCTTGAAGCTCCCCTTATAGAGATAGGCGAGATCGGCCACGATGGAGAGGCCGAGACCGGAACCGGGCTTGGATTCGTCCAGCCGCTGACCGCGCTTCACCGCCCGCGCCCGTTCCGCTGCCTTTAGCCCCGGCCCGTCATCCTCGACGGTGAAGCTGAACCGGCCCTGCCCCGCCGGCGCGGCGCGGACCTTTACCTGGCCCTTGGCCCATTTGCAGGCATTGTCCATCAGGTTGCCGGCCATCTCCTCGAAATCCTGCCGCTCGCCGGCAAATTTCAGCTCCTCGGCGACCTCGATCTCGATATCCAAATCCCGCTGGCTGTGGATCCGGATCAGCGCCCGTTCCAGCCCGCCCAGGACTTCCGCCACGTCGGTGATGTCGCCGATGGCACCGATCCGCGCCACCATGCGCGCCCGGTCCAGATGGTGGGTGATCTGGGTGCGCATCATGTCGGCCTGCTCCAGCACCTTCTTCGCCAGCGGCCCGCGCTTGCCCCGCGCTTCGTTGCTGATCACCGAGAGCGGGGTCTTCAGCGCATGTGCCAGATTGCCGACATGGGTGCGCGCCCGTTCCACGATCTCCCGATTGGATTCGATCAACGCGTTCAGCTCCCGCTGCAACGGCCTGATTTCATCGGGAACTTCGCCTTCCAGCCGTTCCGCCTTGCCTGAGCGGATCGCCGTCAGCCCATCGCGCACCGCCCGCAAGGGACGAAGCCCGTATTGCACCTGAAACCAAGTCGCCGCCACCAGTCCGAAGCCGAGCAGCGCCAGCGCCGCCACCAGCATGGTGGTGAAATCGGCGAGGTCCTTGTCGATCTCCCCGGCATCCCCCGCCACGGCATAGGAATAAGGCCGCGCATCCGGCCCGCCGAGACGGATCTGCCGCTCCACGATGCGCAGATGCTGCCCCTCCGGCCCATCGAGATAGGCGCGCATGATCAGGTTCTCGTCAGGCTTCGCGCCATGCACGCTCGGCAGACGCAGCCGCTGATCGAGTAGCGAGTCGGAGACGTAGAGAGTCGGCGTCCCCTTCTGGAAGATCTTGATTTGCCAATACCAGCCGGAGAAGGGAATGCCGAAGAGCGGGTCGCCGAGCTTGGCCGGCGGAGACGGCTTGGTGCCGCCATCCTCCGTGCTCGAGGCGACAAGGCTGGTGAGATAGGCGTTGAGGCGGGCGTCGAAATTCCGCTCCACCACACCGCGATAGAGCGAGATCAGCAGGATCGCGGTGGCCAGCACGACCACCAGCGTCCAGGCCGCGGCCGAGAAGAACAGCCGAAAGGCGAGAGATTTAGGCTTCATCGGGCCGGTCCGACAGGCGATAACCGAGCCCCCGGACAGTCTTGATCAGATTTCCCGGAAGCTTCTTCCGCAAGCGTCCGATAAACACCTCGACCGTATTGGAATCGCGGTCGAAATCCTGATCGTAAAGATGCTCCACCAGCTCGGTGCGCGAGACCACCCGGTCCCGGTGCAGCATCAGATAGACGAAGACGCGATATTCGTGCGAGGTGAGCTTGATCGCCTGACCGTCGGCCGTCACCCGCGCCTGCTTGGTGTCGAGCACGACGGGTCCGCATTCCAGCTCGTTGGATGCGTGCCCGGCCGAGCGCCGCAGCAAGGCCCGCAGCCGCGCCAGCACCTCCTCCATATGGAACGGCTTGGCGACGTAATCGTCGGCGCCGGCATCCATGCCCGCCACCTTGTCGCTCCAGCGCTCGCGCGCGGTGAGGATCAGCACCGGCATATTACGCGAGTCGCGCCGCCACTGCTCCAGCACGCTGATCCCGTCCATCTTCGGCAGGCCGAGATCCAGCACCACCGCATCGTAAGGTTCGGTATCGCCGAGGAAGTGGCCTTCCTCGCCGTCGGCCGCCGTATCGACCGCGTAGCCCGCATCGCTAAGCGCACTCACCAGCTGCCGGTTCAGATCGGGGTCGTCCTCCACAACAAGAAGCCGCAAAACTTGGTCCCTCCGTCTTGCCGCCGACTAGCGCCCGGTGCGGGCATCGACGGTGATGGTCTGCACGTCCCCCTGCGGCCCCAATACGGTGAATTTATAGATGAAGCGGTTGCCCTGGCGGCACAGCCTGGCCTTGATGATCTCGCCGCGGCTGCGCGCCTGAACCTGGTTATAGATCTTGTTCGCCGGCACCAGACCGTTCTTGGCGATCACCGGTCCCGCGGCATTCCACGGCAGACAGTCCGATCCGGCGATCGCCGAACCGGCCCAGAAAACCGTGAGCGCTCCAACCAAAAGAGGAGCGATGATGAATGCCCGAAACTGACGCATGTTGAGCTCTAAATTAGAGTGTTGCCTCTTGCCATGCATAAGCCAGCAACCATGAACCATGGCTGAACGGGTGGCGACCCCAAACTACTTCGCCTTGCGGGCCCTGGTCTTCGGCGCGGCGCTCTCCTCCACTCCATTGACCTCCTTCACCCCGTTGACCTTGGCGCCAAGCGCCGTCAGCCCGAGCCCGCCGGCCATCGCCGGCAGCGCCTGCAGGAAATCGGTGAGGCTCATATCGCCGACCAGCCAGTTGGCCAAGGCGGTGATGAACACCACCGCACCCAGCACTTGCGTGCGGTAATCCTTGAGCGGCGCGGCGGTCAGCAGTCGAAACACAGCAATCATGAAAATCTCCTTTGATTCTACAAGCTTGGAAGACGTCCCCGACTCGATTTCGCGCACCCCTCAAGCGGGCATGCGATAGCCGAGCAGCCGGGATTTCGGATAGGTCGAGAGGCTCACCCGGTCGGACTGATTGCCGCCGAGGATCTGGATGCGGCCATTGCCGAGATCCTTCACGAAGAAGGCGACATGGCCCTGCCAGGAGGAGCTGCCGCGCGAAAACACGGCGATGCAGCCCTCTACCGGCGTATGAATGGCCCGCCCCATTTGAGATAGGAGCGCGCTGCCAGCGAGCCGGACGGTTTCACCCCGGCCCGCTTCAGCATGGCCCCGACGAAAGCGGCACACCACGGCACGGAGTCGTGCGCGATCTCCGGATGACCGGCGTCGCGGTAATAGGCCTGCACCACCGGATTGTTCGCCGCCCCCGGTGCCTCCTTCACCCCCCGCTCCGCCATCGCCAGTTCGTACCAGCGCGCCCGATCGGACATCTCTTCGCTCCTTCAAACGAAAAAGGCCGCTCCCCGGACGCCGGTCGAAACGGCTCAAGGGAACGGCCACAAAAAAACGCCGCCTCGAATGAGACGGCGTTATTTGGAGTTTTGCGGCTGCCCGCGCCGGGGCAGCCGATGCCGGCCGGCTTACGGCCAGCGATACGCGACGATGCGGCTGCGGGAATAGCGGCCAACACCGACCTTACGGTTCCCGCTGCTGCCGGAGTGATTGCCCGACACCAGCGTAACGCTGGAACCGTCATAAGACGTCACGATACCGACGTGATGCGGCATCACCGCCACCGCGCCGACCTTCGGCCCCTTCAGGGCTTTGCCGTAGTGCTTCCAGTCGATAGCGCGGTTGCTCGAAATCGCGTTCGGCATCACTTCGCGCATGTATCGGCCACACCACTGATGCGACCAGCCAGTCGGGTTCGTGCCGACATCTTTCATGGCAGCTTTCAGCCACGGCGTGCCAGCGCCGCGCATAAATCCGTGAACGCCGCGCTTCTGCTGATCGGCAAAGCTTGCCGTCGTGGCAAGCAGAATAAAGCTCATGGCGAGAAGAACTACTCGCATGCGTACTCCTTAATGCTGTTGTTAAGATTTGAATTTCGTTGGGAGCACCGGGGAGATAGCTTTCGGATTGGGCAAAAATCAGAATGAAAATGCGGCAGGGTGACGCGTTTTTAGGCATTACCAGGGGTTCTTCTTGGCCCAGGCGCGCATTTCTCGAAGCTGCTGAATCGCTTTCAGCACAACGAGTAGAAGACCTCCGATACCGCTCAAAAGACCTACGGCAAATGTGGCGACCTTTAACCATTCTGCCCAATTCGGGTCGACGCTGACCGCCGCGGCGATGGCGGTTGCGGAGCCCGCGCCGCTCAAAATCGCCGCCTGCACTGTCGAGATATGCGCCGCGGCCCGGTCGACCATGTCGAACAGGTGGTGCTGCAATCCTCTCCTCATTTGGCTTGAGATTTTCGAGGTGGCGCCGCGAAAGACGCATCGCGGCGCGCGGCCGGCTACGACCAGCAGGCGTCGTCTGCGAAATCTTCCGGCAGCGGATCCATCGCCTCGATGGCATCCGAGCGCGCGCGGATCGCGGCGGCTTCGTCCTTCGCCGCTTGCGGGATCGCCGCCCCGCCGGAGACCTCGCGGTCGATCATCCAGCGCGGCATCGCCTGTTCGATGCGCCGCCCCGCTTCCCGTTTGATGCCGGCGATCAGCGCATCGCGCTTCGCCGCCGCATCTTCCACCCAGTCCTCCGCCGCCTCATCCCAGAGATGAAACAGACCCGGCCGCGGCGCCCCTTTTCCTGCTGCAGCTCATGGGCCAGCCCGCGCACCTCCGCCGAGAAGGCATGCTGCCCGCGGCTCACCTCGCCGATGCTGCCCGAACGCAGCAGCACGCGCTGGTCGACGTCCTGCCAGTTCACCCGGTAGATATCGATCAGCGCATTGTCGAACAGCCCGGCGGCGAGATCCGTCTCGTTCAGCCGGTCCGATTGCAGCACGCTCTCCACGTCGAGATTGTCGACGCCAAGCCCCACCGAGCTCTCCACCTCGCTGGCGCTGAACCCCGCCGCCGCCTCGTACGCCACGCCGCCGAAGCTCAGATCGTGATCGTGATCGGTGAAGCCGAGCACCGTCCCGTCATTGCGGGTCAGTCGCCAGCAAGTGCAAAGCGTCGTCGCCCCGCTGTCCAGATGCGCCTGCAGCCCGGCCGGCAGCACCCTCACAGGTGGATCTCCACGACCGGAATATTGGGAATATCGCCCGCCTCGATATGGCGGAGATTGACGGCCAGCTGATCGGTGTCGAAGCGCACCGGCACGTCGAACTCGAACCCCGCGCTCACCGCCTGCCCCGCTTCGGGAATATTGCCCGCGGTGAAGATGATCCGCCCCGTCGCGGCATCGAGCGTGAAATGCGTATCCTCGGTCTGCGCCACCCCATCGACTGCGACCATCACCGTGCCAGCCACAGGCTTGGCGATCTCCCGCGTCCACGGCGCGAAGGCAGAGCCGTAAGCCTTCACCAGCTGAAACGTGTCGGTCTCGCCGTCGCCCGCGCCGAGCGACTGATCGCCCGCCGAGACCGCCTGTTTCGGCACGCAGGATTTGTAGTCGGTCCAATCCTTCCAGCGGAAGCCGTGCAGCCGCCCGCGCCGCTCCTCGAAGAAGGCGATGACGCCATGCAGGTCGTCCACCGTCTTCACCCCGAACCCGGCCTCGTAGCGGCGCCGGGAATCCGCCCAACGGCTGTTCCGCTCCTCGGCGCCGGAGCCCAGCACGACGATCTCCGTCCGCCGCTCGAGCCGAGCGAAATCCCGGCCGGAAACCGGACCTCATGAAATGCCATTTAGTTTTCTCAAGAGCTGTTGGTGGACGAGGGCACAAACACCGCGCCCATCTCAGGCGTCATCACCGGGCCTCGCGCTCAAGCAGCGCAAAGCGCGGTAACGCACCCGAAGAGTCCCGGTGATCCACGAACACCACCGTTGGCGCGTGTGCACTGCGCTCGTGGATGCCCGGCACAAGGCCGGGCATGACGAGAGTGACAATACCTCACAAATTCCGCGAACCCCGCGCCACGGTCCGACTCAGCATCGCCGCGATCTGGCCCTGGCTCCGCTTGAAACTCTCCGCATCCGGCGTCGTCACGTTGAATGTGATGTTGACCGGCGCGGCCCCGCCTTGCGCCTTCACGCCGAGCCGCCCATCGGCCCCGCGCGACAGCGGCATGATCGCTTCCGGCCCGGCCTCGCCGGCAATCCCGGCCTGCGACCCGCTCAAGGGAAAGGCGATCGGCGAAGCAATCACCCCGCCCTTGGCGAACGGCACCGGCAGAGAGCCGACACCGGCCGTCCCGAGCAGCCCGGTCAGCGCATCGCCGAATGCGTTGCTCAGCGGCGAAAGCGCCGCTTCCAGCGTGTGCGAGGACAGCGAAGCGACCAGCCGCTGCAGCGTCTCGTTCAGCGTCCGCCCCTTCACTGCCGCATCGTCGAAAGCGCGGGTCAGGTCGCCGGCAAAATTGTGGCTCAGCCGGCTCGCCTCGGCGAGCGAGCTGCGCAGCGGCGCAATATCGCCGCTGATGACGACAACGAGACCGTCATCGGCTTCCGCCATGGCTCACTCCTTCTGCCTGTCCGGAAAGCGCGCCATCAGCGCCTCCAACTGATCGCGCCCCAAGCGCATCGCCGGCCCCGGCGCACCGAACGCGCCGCGCAACGCCGCATCCAGCTCCCGCGGCGTCATCGCCCAAAAATCGCAAGGCGCAAGCCGCAATACCCCCAGCCCCGCCTCCATCGCCCGGCGCCATGGAAAGGGCTGGCCACGCCCTCCCCCTGCAAGGAGGAGCGTCGGGGTGGGGGGCACGCCACTCTCGGCTCGCGCTCCAAAGGGCGCGGTTCCTCCGGCTCGGAAATAGCCTGCGCGAACGTCGCCGCCAGAAGCCGCGCCACGATATCGACGAAGCCGGCCGCGCCGCTCTCCACCTGCATCGCGGCGACATCCGCGTCAGTGATCTCATAGCCGGCGCCGCGCAGCCCCGCCCCGATCACCCGCACCGCGTCGTTGGCCCGGATGCGCCCGGCCTGAAACCGCTCGGCGATGGCCAGCATGTCGTCCTCGCCGAAAGCCTGTTCCAGCTCGGCGAGCGCACCCAGGGTCAGGCAAAGCCGGTGGCTCTTGCCGTCAAGCATCGCCTCGATCTCGCCGCGATGGGGATTGGCCATGCCGCCCTCCTTACGCTGCTGCGAAGCTCAGCGCGCCGGCCGAATCCAGCCCCAGCTCGAAGCTCACCTCGCCGTCATGGCGGCCGCTATATTCCAGCGCCGTGATCTGAAACGCCCCTTCCACGGTGCCGAAATCGGGAACGATCACCTGCCAGTCGCGGATCGTCCCGGCGAAAAAGTAAGCCCGCACCGTCTCGTCGGAGGCCGCATCCTTGAAGATGCCGCTCCCCGTCAGTCGCGCCGTCTTGATCCCGGCGCCGTCCAGCAGCTCGCGCCAGCGCGCCGAGGAGTCCTGGTCGGTCACGTCCACCGTCGCGGCGTTGAAGGCGAGGCTCCGCGCCCGCAGTCCCGCCACCGTGGTGAAATCCCCTGCCCCGTCGGCATCGACTTTGAGGAGCAGATCCTTGCCCTTCTGCGCTGTCATTCAGCCCGTCCTTTCGCTTCACCCGCACGCCCTTAAGCGGGTCACAGATGCGATCCGCGCCCAGAGGTCCAGAGCGCCGACCTCCGCCCCATCTCCGCGTCATCCTGAGGTGCTCGATGCGATACGCATCGAGCCTCGAAGGACGGCGCGGCCGCAAACAAACAAGCGCTCAAGTAGGCCGGAGGCCGGTAGCGCATAAAAAAAGCGGCCCAAAGGGCCGCCGCTTCGTCACGTTCGAAAATTTAGCTAAATCTAAGCCGCGATCGCCGCCGCCGGCTCGGTCACCGCCCGATAGCGCACGATGCCGTGATAGCTCTCGCCGTCCGGATCCTGCCGCGTCTCGGAGAATTGATAGCGCAGATTCACCAGCACATGCCCGTCCAGCATCAGCGCCCGGTCGTGCAGCAGCGCGCGGATCGCCTCGACGATCTCATGCCCCTGCTTCTTGCCGCCGGCGCGCGACCAGACATGCAGGGTCACCAGATGCTCCGCGCCGTCCTCGGTGCCGGTGCTCCAATCCACCACCGAGCTCTCGCCGATGGTGACGAAGGGAAACGCAGCGCTTTGCGGCGGGTCGTCATAGATGCGGATGCCGCCGAGCATATCGGTCAGCCCACTCGAGCCGGAAAGCGTCTCGTAAATCGCCGTCTGTAACGACCAAGCCGGGCTGGCAGTCATCGCCGCCTCCAAAGTTTGCTCTACGAGCTTTGCCCTACGCTAACCATATGGGGCCGTGCCGTATTCCGGAAAAGCCCCGTGCAAATCGATTTTTCCGCATCAAACCGGGCCAAACCGGCCGGAAATCCGCTTCACGATCCTCTCGAAGGATCGCTTAATATTTGATGAACGCGCGTGCAAGCTCGGGATCAGCCACGGGGCCGCCGCCGAATGACGCGTGCCATATTCCAGGTAACGGCCGACCGGGCTGGCGGTTCCCACATAGGCCTTCGCCGCATCCCCCTCTCCCTCGACGCTCACCGCGACACTCTCGGCCAGGGCACCGGTGCCGCGCGGATGCTCGGCGCGAAGGCGCTGACGCCCCGCTTCCGCCACGGCCTCCGCCTCCTCCCGCACCGTCTCTTGCAGCACATCCGGCGCATCGCTAAGGGTCAGCCGCGCCTGCAACGCATCCAGCCCGCGGATCTCGCCGAAACGGCCCGCCATCTAAAGCGCCTTCTCCTCGCACAGGCAGTGCAGCCAGGTCTTGCGTTCCTCCACATCGACCACGCTCAAAATCTCGAACACACGCAGCCCATGGGCAAACCGCATCGCCGGGCTCACCCCGTCGCGATAGCGGAGGGTGATCACGTGGCTGAGCCGGCCTTCCAGCCGTCCGGCGCGCGGCGCCTCGTCGCCGCTCACCGGCCGGATCGCCGCCCAGAGCTGGGTCACCTCTTCCCAGCTCTCGGTGAAGCCGCCACCGCCATCGCTCACCCGCGACAGCGCCTGCAGGCTGAGGCGGTGGCGCAGCGCACCCGTCCGCCGATCATTCACAGCCGCACCTGCCGGTAAGGCGCCAGCAGCCCCGCCACCATGGACGGCACCTCCGCCGGCTCGTAGCCCGCCATCACCGGCTCGCGCCGCTCATACCAATGAGCGACCAGCAGAAGCAGCGCCTGGCGGATCGGCGCCGGCACATCGTCCGCCGCATCGCCGAAGCCTGCGGTATAGGCGATCTCCAGCCCGTTCAGCGGCCGCAAAGAGAGACTGCTCGCCGCCACGCTTTGGAATACCAGCCGCGCCGGCTGGGACAAGAGATCCGCGGCATAGGCGGAGACGTCTATGGTGCCGTCATCCGGGCCGTGCAGGGTCACGGTCGTCACCGCCTGCAGCGGCCAGAGCGGCAGCGCCACCGCACGGCTCTCCGGCACCTTGTCGAGATAGAGCGACCAGCCCTGGGTGATCAGCGCCAGACCGTAAGAGCGCTCCACCCACAGCCGGGCGGAGGTGATCAGCGAACCGATCAGCGTGTCTTCCGTCTCGGCGTCGATACGCAGATGCGCCTTCGCCTCGGCCACGCTGATGGGCTCGGTGCCCGGCGCCGCCGTCAAAGCCGATGCCATGGTCCATCCTGTTGTTAATGTCCGCCGTCACCGCCGCTGCGAACAACAGCCTTCGTGTCGTTGCCCAGGGGCAGCGACCTCTCTCCGCATCACTCCGGCGCTGGCCGTTTCTCTCCGCGTCACCCCGGCATAAGCCGGGGTCCAGCCCACCCCCTCGCCTTCCGCTGGATACCGGCTTTCGCCGGTATGACCCCATGTTGGAGCGCTCATCACTCCCTCGTCGTCACCCCCGGGCTTGACCCGGGGGTCCAGAGCCGCACGGGAAAGCGCCAGCCGCCCTGAATTGCCACCGGCACGGATCATGCCCGCGCAAGCTGTCTCTCTCGGCGTCATCACCCGGCTTGACCGGGTGATCCAGGACCACAAGGGAAAGCGTCAGCCGCCCTGGATTGCCGGGTCAAGCCCGGCAATGACGAAAGAGATAAACCCGCGCTCAAGTAGCGCGAAGCGCGGTAGCGCAAGTAAAAATTGGCGGCCGGATACGTGGGAGGGGGCGCATCCGACCGCCGGCCTGGCCAGGCCTTTCCGGTGTTCTATTCGCAAGCGGTGTCGTTGCCGGGGCCTCATGGTTCGAGACGCATGCGCGTTGCGCATGCCCTCACCATGAGGAGCAAGCATGTAACGACCTTTCTCCTCACCCTGAGGAGAGCCGAAGGCTCATCTCGAAGGGTGCAGGCCCCATGCCGTTCGCTCGGCCTAGCTCGTGCCGAACTTCAGAAGCTTGATAGCGTCGAAATCCTGCACCCCGCCGCCGACGCGCTTGGTAGTGTAGAACAGCACGTAGGGCTTCACCGAATAGGGATCGCGCAACACGCGGATGCCCGCCCGGTCCACCACCAGATAGCCGCGCTTGAAATCGCCGAAGGCGATGGCGAATTCGTCCGAGCCGATATCCGGCATGTCTTCGCTCTCGGCGATGGGATAGTTCATCAGCGTCGGCCACTGCCCCGCGCTCGCCCCGGGCTGCCAGATATAATTGCCGTTCTCGTCCTTGAACTTGCGGATCGCCGCCTGCGTCGCCCGGTTCATCACCCAGCTGGCGTTGGCGCGATAGCCCGCCTTCAGGCTGTAGACCAGATCGATCAGATCGTCGCTCGGATCGTCCGTATCGAACGTCCCGTCATTGCCGGTGGCGATATAGCCGATCTTGTTCCATTCCCAGGAGCCGTTGGCCACCGTCGTATAGTCGAGGAAGCCGCGCGGCTCCGTGCCGCCCTCACCGGTGACGAACGCCTTCCCTTCCTGCTGGGCGAAGGCGAGCTGGATTTCCTCGGCCAGCCACTCGTCGATATTCACCGCCGAGTCGTCCAGCAAAGTCTGGGTCGCCGAGGGCATGGCGTAGAGCTCCATGGTCGGGAAGCTCAGCTCGTCCAGCGTCGGCGAGTTGGTCTGCGGCCGCGTGGCCGTCTCCCCCACCCAGCCCGTCGCCGGCCCGGTGATGGCGAAGGGCTTCTTGTAGACGGAGGCGCTCACCGTGCGGCTGCCGGAGATGGCGCGGATCGGCGAGATCTCCTTCACCCCGCGGATCACGGCCGTCTCCACCTCCGGCGGCACCAGATAGCCGCCATCGGCGCCGCTGCCGCTGAGATTGACCTTCAGCGCCTTCTCTTCCAGCCGGGTCAGATTGCCCGTCTCGCCCTTGCGCATATAGCTGTGAAACGCCGCCTTGTGCTGCAGCAACGCCGGGCTCGATGCGCCCTCGCCGCCCTCGCCGAGCTGCGGCCGGCTCGCCTTCAGTGCCAGCTGATCGACCACCTGCTTCTGCTCGTCCAGCGCGGTGTTGATGCGGTCGAGCTTCTGCTCGGTCAGCGCATCCACCGGAATGCGCTTCTCGAGTGTGTCCAGCCGCTCGTCATTCTGCTCCTTGAAGGCCTCGAAGGTGCGCATGAACTCGTCGAACGCATAGGCCACGTCGTTGCCGGTGCCGCCGGCCTTGGTCTCATAGCCGGCCTTGGTTTCGAGTCCGGGTTCAAAGCCGTGTTCGGTTGTTTGGGAGGTGTCGTTCTCTCGCATTGTCATATGCCTCATCTGCAAGATGTGCGGGGGCCTCTCCCCCCGCGGATAAACGAAGCGGCCCGCCGCATTCCTGCCGCGAGCCGCTGGCTCTCACTCCCAAATTCCGCCTCCCTGTCTCCCGGCGGCCCCGTCCCCGGCCCTCTCAAACCGGTCCGCTTCACATAGGAGACCCGCGCATCCGACAGCATCGGAAACGTCACGATGGAGATCTCCCAAAGATCGATCTGGTCGAGGCGGCGGATACCGGTCCGCCGGTCCGTGGCGCCCTTCACCGTGCGAAAGCCGATGGAGAGCCCGTCCAGCGCGCCGGCCCGCATCAGGCTCAGCACCTCCGCCGAACGCCGCACCTCCGGCAAAAGCCTTCCATGCACTTTCAACCCGCGTGCATCTTCTTCGATGCCGAGCCAGACGCCGATCGGCTCATCCGGATTGTGCTGGAACAGCAGCTTGATCCCGCCCGCGCCCTTCGCCTTCAGCGAGTTCGCAAACGCGCCGGGCATGATCACATCCCGCCCCAGATCCACCCGCCCGAACAGGCTGGCATAGCCGGAGAAGATACCGTCCGCCTGCACCTCACGTAGACGAGCGGACGCAATCGCGCCCTCACGCGTCGACCGCGCTGCGGTAGCCTGGGTCATGGATTTTGGCTGATCCTAAAATCTCGTCGTCATCACCGGGCTTGTCCCGGTGATCCACGAAACTGCGCTCAACGTCGAAGACCGTATCCGTGGATGCCCGGCACAAGGCATGTGCTCGGGCCAGCGAAGCTGGACCCGAGTGCCGGGCATGACGTTGCTCATGTGACTGACGCGCGTCCCTCAAACTCCCTTCATCGCCACACCGGCGATCAGCGCCGCCCAGCCCACCACAATGATCCAGAACACGTAATGATGGATCGCGGTGAAGCCGCCGTCGATGAAGCCGAAGATGCCGACGAAATAGAGGATCAGCGCCAGCGCGCCCAGCGCGACGGAAAACCAGAAGACGTTCTTCTTCGGGGGTGTCAGTCGTACAGCCATTTTGCCCTCCAGCGGTATTGCCCGCCGAAACGCTAGCATGGCGCACCCGATTCCCGTTCTCGCTTATCCTTTTTCCACAGCCGCCGGCGACCCGCCTCTATCCCCTCGCCCATCCTTCGAGGCGCTCCGCGCACCTCAGGATGACGCCCGTTTTGCAGCGCTCGCGCCTAGCCCAAGCCGTCACCCTGAGGCGCACGGCTCTGCCGTGCCTCGAAGGGCGACGGCCCACGCGCCGACGCCCTTCTCCCTCTCCTTCGTCATTGCCGGGATCGCGCTCAAGTAGCGCGAAGCGCGATAGCGCATCGATAGAGTCCCGGTGATCCATGAACATCACGGCAAGAGATCAGGCACAGTGGTCATGGATGCCCGGCACAAGGCCGGGCATGACGCCCGTAGTTTGACGACGCCCGTGGCTTAGAGCAATCGCTCGCCATTCTCTTCTTCGTCACCCCCGGACTTGAGCCGGGGGTCCATGCCGTTACCGCGCGTCAGCCGCACACGAAGCCCTCTCCCCGGCGGGGAGAGGGCTTTCCGCCACGACCTTGGCCGCAAGGCCAAGTCGTATGGCGGGAAGGGTGAGGGGGTGCCGATCTCTCCGAATTCTATCCCCCCTCACCCGGCGCCGATGCGCCGACCTCTCCCCACTGGGGAGAGGTAAAAGCCCCGCCACAACAGTCCTCCCTCAAAACACATCGCCGCCATCCACCGGGCCGTAGCCAACAGCGGCGCGCTTCTCGTTCACGGTCAGAAAATCCGCCGCCCGCACCCGCTCCCAAAGCGCCTCGCGCTCGGTGGAGAGCGCCTCCACCGCGTCCAAGTCGGGCCGCAGCTCCAGCCCCTCGCCGAAGGAGGCCCCCAGCCAGCCGGAGATCGCCTTCGCCGTCCGCGCGGTCAGCGGCAGCACCGTCTGGCGCCAGAAGGTGCGGTTCGCCTCCGCATAGTTCGCATACGTATTGTCGCCGGGAATGCCGAGCAGCATCGGCGGCACCCCAAAAGCAAGCGCGATCTCCCGCGCCGCCATATGCTTCGCCTCGATGAAGTCCATGTCCTTGGGCGAAAACCCCATCCCTTTCCAGTCGAGGCCACCTTCCAGAAGCAGCGGCCGCCCGGCATTGCGCGCACCGGAAAAACTCTCCTCCAGCTCGGTCTTCAGCCGCTCATATTGCTCCGCGCTCATCGGCGTATCGCTCGGCCCATAAACCAGCGCGCCGGAGGGACAGGCCGCATTGTCCAGCAGCGCCTTGCTCCAATCGGCGCCGCCATTATGGATATCGACCGAGGCCGCCGCCGGCTCCAGCGGGCTGAGCCCGTAATGGTCGTTCAGCGGGTGGAACAGCGACAGGTGCAGGATCGGGCGCAAAGCCCCCTCGCTCCCCTGGTCGAACCGCACCGTCTCCCCGCCGACGCTGTAATCGTAAGCCGCCGGCCAGCCATCGCTGCCGGGCACGATCTTCATCCGGTCGGGGCGCAGCACATGCAGCTCGCGCGGGGCCTCCCCCACCGCCACCGCTTCCAGATAGGCATTCCCCGCCACCAGCAGATGGCCGTACACCGCCTCGAACAGATCGGGCGCGGCCTGCGCCGGGTTGGGCTTGCGCAGCAGCGAGAGCAGCGGGTGGGTGTCCAGCTCGCGGCTTCCTTCATAGAGATAGAGCGGCACGGAGGCCGCCGCCTCCGCGATCATCCGCACCGCGCGATAGACCACCGGGTTCTTGGCGAAGCCCTCCCGCGCCAGGCTGGCCAGATCCCGCGGGCTCCACACCGGCTGGCCGAAGGACGACAGCGCGATCAGCTTTGCGGTGCGGCTCGCCTTGGCCTCCTCCGGCGCGGCCCGCATAAAGCCGAACGCCGCGATGAGCCTCTGCCCCAACGTCTCTGCCATTCCCAGTCCTCTTGCGTTGCGATGACATTCCCTCTCCCCGCGGGGGAGAGGGCTTTCCGCCACGATCTTGGCCGAAGGCCAAGTCGTCCGGCGGGAAGGGTGAGGGGGTGCCGACCTCTCCGAATCCATCCCCCCTCACCCGGCGCTTTCAGCGCCGACCTCTCCCCATTGGGGAGAGGTGAGAACCGTCAAGGCCGCTTACGAAGCCGTCACCCGCCACTCTCTCCTTCGTCATTGCCGGGCTTGACCCGGCAATCCAGAGCCGCTCGCTCGGCGATTGCCGCCCCTGGATGCCCGGGTCTTCGCCCGGGCATGACGATGCTGTGCAGGACCGCAACCCCAAAAATCCTAAAGCCCCCGCACCCGCGGCTCGGGCCGCCCGGTCAGCATCAGCGCCGTCAGCGCCCAGACCAGCGCATCCACCCGGTCGGGGCTGCGCCCGCCGGAAAGCCCCTCCGGCCCGAAATCGCTCATCTCGTCTTCCAGCGCCGGCAGGCTGCCGACATGGAAGATGCGGCCCTGCTCGTAGAGCGCCGCCACAGGCTCGGCCCGCAGCCACTTGCCCCGGCTCGCCCGCACCGGCCGCACGGGCACGTCGGCGTCCACCTGCCGCAACACGCTTGCCACCAGCTCGCCGCCCTGGTTCACCTCGGCGACGATGCAGTCCGCCTCGAACGCGTGATAGGCGGCGATGGCCGCCCGCGCCCAGCCGGCAGGGCTCAAGCCTTGCGCCGACCGGTCGGCCAGCACATAGCCCTCGCCCGAGGCGGAAGTTCCCGCCGCCACGATCCCACAAGCATCGGCCCTCTCGCCGCTGGTCACCGGCGGATCGACTGCCACCACCACGCGCCGCAAATCCGGCGCCTCGGCCACCCGCAAACCTTCCAGCATGGCCCGGGGCCACAGCGCGTCCGCCCGATCTTCCAGGATCTCCGCCTCCAGCTCCTGGCGCCCCAGCCGCGTGCCGCGATACTTGCCGACGATCGCATCCAGAAAGCGCGGCGCCAGATTGGCCGCATTCGCCGCCGTGGCGACCCGGCTCACCGCACATTTCGGGTCGGCCAACAGCGCCTTGATCAGCGGCACCGGCCGCGGCGTCGTGGTGACGATCTGGCGCGGCCGCTCCCCAAGGCGCAATCCGAATTGCAGCATGTCCCAGGTGGCTTCCGGGTTGCGCCACTTGGCCAGCTCGTCCGCCCAGGCCGCGTCGAATTGCGGCCCGCGCAGCGCCTCCGGATCTTCTGCCGAGAACAGCTGCGCCTTCGCCCCGTTGGGCCAGGTCAGCAGCCTTTTGGAGGCCTCGAACACCGGCCGCTCCGATGGCGGGTGCACCGAAAGCAGCCCAGAGACTCCTTCCACCATCACCGCGCGGGCGTCCGAGAATGTCTCGCCGACCAGCGCAATCCGCGGCGGTGCCTGCCAGCGCGGCCGGGGGGCGCAGGCGAAGCTTCGCACCCATTCGGCCCCGGCCCTTGTCTTACCCGCGCCGCGCCCGCCCAGCATCAGCCAGGTCGTCCAGGGCGTGGTCCAAGGCGTCCCGTCGCTTGCGGCCCCTGGCGGCAGCTGATCGTCCCGCGCCCAGAGCTCCCAGTCGTAATGCAGAAAATGCAGCTCGCGGGCGCTTAAGCCACCTAAGAACTTCGCCGTCTCCTCAGCCTTGCTGGAATCGCCGAAGCCGGCGCGCAAGATCTTCGCGGAGTGCGTCCGCATCGCGTCCCGCCTCGTCGTCCTGTGCCGCGCCGCCTCTTGCCCCCCTGCCTTTCGGCTTCGCCGCCTCGTCCAGCTCCACCAGCTTGGAATAGAGCGAAGCCAGCGCCGAAAGCGCCCTTGCATCGCGCTCGCTATCGGCCGCGCTTTGCGGCGCCGCCTCTGCTTTGCTCCGCGCGATCCGCGTCTCTATTTCGCTCATCTTCTCATCCAGCGCTTGAAACAGCCGCGCCACGATCCGCCGCCGCTGCGCCCCGCTCGCCTCTTCCGCCCGGGCGAGGCTCTTCGGGTCGATCCCCGGCGCCCGGCGCCAGGCTTTGCGGCGCGCCCGCCCCTGGATCGCCTGCCGGCTGATCCCGAACCGCGCCGCGATATCGGTCAGCTTCTCCGCGCTCCCTTCATAGGCGCGCTCGATCGCGTCCCAGTCGGGCGCGTCGGGATCGGTCTCGTCGCGAATGTCGGGCCAGCCCTTCAATTGGCGCGGGTGCAACCGGCGCACACACGTTTTGTCGCGTTGCGCTTGCCGCACCACGCGCTAGCGTTTCCACTTCAGGTCGCAACACGCTGCCGGCTGTCCGGCTTTCGGCCGTCCCGGACACCGGCGCCGCGCAAGGGCAGCACAAACAAGGGCGGCACAAGGGCACCGCATGAGCGAGATCGGAAAAATCGAAAGCCTCTGGCGCTATCCCGTCAAAAGCATGAAGGGCGAGACGCTGGAGAGCGCCTTCCTCGCCTTCTCCGGGCTTTACGGCGACCGCATCTACGCCCTGAAGAGCTCGCTCGCCCCGGCCGGCTTCCCCTATCACACCGGCCGCGAGCAGGAGGAGATGATCCTCTATCGGCCGCGCTTCGTGCACAGCGCCGCCAGCGCCAAGCCGGTCAATCTCGACGATGCGGACGCCATCGCGCCCGGCATCAAGCCGGTCTTCGCCGACCGCACCGCCTTCTCCGTGGAGGTGACGACGCCGGACGGCGACACTTACGCCATCGACGATCCCGCCCTGATCGAAGATCTGAAAACCCGCCTCGGCGAAGGCGACGAAGAGCTCTCCCTGCTCTATTCCGACAGCGCCTTCGCCGATTGCCGGCCCATTTCGCTGTTCTCCCTGCAAACCGTGAAGCAGCTCGCCGAGGAGATCGAAGCCCCCGTCGATGCCCGCCAGTTCCGCGCCAATCTCTATGCCGATTTTCTCTCCGGCACCGGCTTCAGCGAAAACGAGCTGGTCGGCAAGACGCTTCGCATCGGCGACAAGGCGACCATCGCCATCCTGGAGATCGATCCGCGCTGCAAGATGATCACCCTCGATCCAGAGACCGGCGAAGCGCGCCCGAAAATCCTCCGCCATATCGCGCAAAGCCATAACGGCAAGGCAGGGCTTTACGCCGCTGTCCTCGTCGAAGGCAGCGTGAAGCCAGGCGATTCCATCGCCGTGCTCAACTAGCCGACTTGACCGAACAAACCGAGACGCCAAAAGAAGACGCCGCGCCCGTCGCAGCAGAAGTCACCGCGCGGCTGAACGGCGAGGAGCATCGCTTCTCCTGCGCCGCCGGCGACACGCTGCTGGATGCGGCACTCGATGCCGGCGTGCCGGCGCCCTGCTCCTGCTGCGAAGGCCATTGCGGCACTTGCATGGTGCAGCTCGTCGAAGGCACCGTGATCATGGAAGGCGCCCTCGCCCTGTCGCGGCGCGATAAGGCGCGCGGCCTCATCCTCGCCTGCCAGGCCGTGCCGACAGCCCCGAAGATCGTCCTCGAATACGATTGGTAGAACGCCCGGCCAAAGCCGGACCAAAGCTCAACGCGCGAGATCGCCTCGGAAATCCGGGCAACAAAAAAGCGGCCCGAAAGCCGCTGCATTCTCACCCGCTGATCGCCGCCGTCCGAACTCAGTCATCCGACACCCCGCCGCCGCGCCACATGCGCAACTCTCGGGTCATAGCCAGAACCTACCCAACCACCGTTACGCTGTCAAGGACTTTTTTCCTAATTATATACTTGACTGCACATTCCCCTGATCCTATATTTGAGATCAAGGAGATAAGCCATGTGCGACGTGACCAACCCGATTTTCACTTCCGAGACCAAGGCCCGCCAGTGGCTTGAGGCCACGCGCTGGCCCGATGGCGTTGCCTGTCCGTTCTGCAAAAGCGGCGAAAAGGTCAAGGTCGTGCCGCCGGAAAGCATGACGCCCAAGGCGACCAAGAAGACGCCCAACCCCAAGCCGCAGAAGGGTTGGTATCACTGCAACGCCTGCCGCAAGAAGTTCACCGTCCGCACAGGCACCCTCTACGAGCGCTCGCATATCCCGCTACATAAATGGCTGCTCGCCACGCACCTGCTCACGTCCTCCAAGAAGGGCATTTCGGCGCATCAGCTGCACCGCATGCTGGGCGTGACGTACAAGAGCGCCTGGTTCATGGCGCACCGCATCCGTGAAGGTATGCGGGACGATTACTCCGGTTCAGATCCGATGGGCGGCGACGGTAAAACCGTAGAAGCAGACGAGACCTATATCGGTAAGCGCGACAAGCCCTATGTCTCTCCGCACCGTCGCGGTCTGCCCTACACCAAGTCGGGCAAGTCTGGCGGCGCTCAGAAGCGCACCGTTGTTGCTCTGGTCGAGCGTGGCGGTCGTGTCCGCAGCTTCCACGTCCAGCACGCCACGAAAAAGAGCGTTCGCGAAATCCTCGTCCGCAACGTGGACCGCAAGAGCGTCATCTACACCGACGAAAGCCGTCTCTACACCGAGACCGGCAAAGAGTACGAAGGCCACGACACAGTGAACCACTCGGCTAAGGAATATGTGCGCGGCGTGATCCATACGAACACGATTGAGAACGTCTTCTCAGTCTTCAAGCGCGGTATGCGTGGCGTCTATCAGCATTGCGGAGAAGCCCATCTGTTCCGCTATTTGGCTGAGTTCGATTTCAGATATTCAAACCGCTCAGGCCTAGGCATTGACGACAAGGCCCGTCACCTGCTCGCCGTCAAGGGTATCGAAGGCAAGCGCCTGACCTATCGCGGGACTCGTCAACCCGCGCACGCCTAAGCAGAGGGCTCGGAAGCTCCAGAGGATTCGCAGTAGGAGGTCAGGCCGGAAATAACGCACTGACGATCAGGCTTTGTAAGAGACAGAGCCTTGTGAACGTGGACAATAATCTCTTCGGCAAGTTTGGAATCTATCTGGCCCAGCACCTCCGCGCCGAACGTCTCACGGTTTCTCTTGCTTATATAAACCAAACAGTTGCACGCGAACACGGTTGTGCCGGAGCCGGATGGCTTGAGGCAGTCAACCCGTTCGCAGGCGACTTCATAGTCATCCTCGTAACCACCCTCCGAATTCATGAAGAGAAAGGTCGCCGCTGAATCGGCAGAGTCTTCTTTTACGCAAAGATGGTATTTGGGATATCCTGTCTGAGGACAGTGAATCCTAACGATGTCACCGATGCGGCACATTATGTTTGGATAAAAACTCTATACGTTCTGCCTTCTCGAAGTCTGGAACTTCGAAGAGGAGGCCGTAGCTCATAGGATATTGCTTACGCTCTCCATCGTCCTCCCACGCATCCAAATAAGCCGGGTCTTCGTGGGTGAGACGTCGGATTTGACCGAATGACAGACCTTTTACACTAGCCAAGGCATCACTGAGTGCCACCAAATCACTTGGTGAAAGGATGCTTTCGTCTGGCTTCCGTGCTGGCGAGTGATAGTGATGTGCCCTCTCGCCAGCGACGCGCTCTGATTGCTCCCACGGAATATCGTTCCCGGCTCGCTTCACAGCTGATTGGTTTCGTTTCAGCAAATCATACGCAAAGCTTGGGACCGGCCCGTCACGCATCGCTACGTAATCGTCAAACGTTATGGGCCGCCCGTACCTGTTCAGGTGAGCCTTATCGGCCAGAAAAAGCGTTTTTACGATCTCATATTGAGTAAGCGATGTTCGACGCGTTTCTGCCTCTGACACAACGTGCAAAATCGCTTCAACGATCTTACTCACGTTAGGCTGAAGCTTGACCGTCGGCGCTTTCTCACGTGGCTTGGCCATAACTACCTCTATTCCGACCGACGCGGTTGGGACCGCTCCGGCTTAGGTGCGGATTCGGCAACCTTTCCCCGAGTTAGAAAGTTCCGAATCACCCTGTAAAAGGCATCGTTCGGCTTCTCTTCCTCACAGCTTTTCTTGGAATCGTTAACAGAGTTTTCCACTGGCCTGTGAATCTCGTTGATGTCTTCCACGTTTTCTGCGGCCACCTAACCGCAGTGCTTGTTGTCGGACCGATTACAGGTTCTTGTGTCGATGCGGGAGCAGCGCACTGATTCGCCCGCCTAAAGGGAATCAGTGCGCTAACTCTAGCTGGAGCGGGTGAGAAGGATCGGGTTTGTTTCGCGTCCCGATCCGGGCTCCAAAGTCGTGTGGGGGTGGCAGGTTTGCGGGGTAGGTTCTTCCCAGTCCCGGCCCGTCGGTTCAAGTCCGACCACCTCCAGCGCAACCAAAACTTGCGTGAGAAAGCATGCACCGAACGCATATGTCCTTGTCAAGTTCAACTTGACGCCACTATCCCGCCACCACTCTCTTACCAACCGGCCTGTCACGCCCTCTTAATATGCCAGCCTCAATTTGTGCAGTCAAAGACATAATTAGGACTTTTTTCCTAATCAGTGTAACCTGGTGGACGGGCCAATCCGGCTTTTCGTCGTTGGTGCGTAATTATCGCAAACAGTGTTAGTGACGCTTCGCCGTCCAATCTCTGGACACGCACTAGGAACTCGAACATTTCGTCGTGTGTCCAGAGCAGTGAGTGCTGCTCAACGTCACTTGGGTTATAGCGCGCGCGGCGAAAATGTATCCTAGGAGGCTGCTCATTGGGTACTAATCCGTGACAATAGCCGTGAATTAGTGTGTGGCGTATCTCCGCACATTGCTTCAGTTCGGCAATTAATCGCCGACCACGATTTACCCCGATAGTTTGATCTGGCAACGATCTAAAGAGCCTCACTAGCCAACGGCACTTGTCCCGAAAGCTGACTATCGCCTTTCCATTCTTCGGCGAAAACTGGTGGGATGAATAAAGGATAAGATCGACTGAGCGCTCAATCCGGCTCCAGGCTACGACTATCCGTGCCATCCGATTGTAAAAGCGAACAGAGTCGTGATCGGCGTCGTCATAAGGAGCTATCATGCCACCGTTAGCCCTGATCAAGATACGAGGATGCCCAACTAACCACCTCCCTGACTTCCGCGGAACCGCCCACTACCACCGCAAACTCCCCTCAATGCGAAGGCCGCGTAATATGCCAGGTCTGTCCCGCCGCCGGCGCGCATGAGGTCGCCATCACCGCGGTGAGATTCGGGCTGTCCGGCCCGGGATTGTCCAGGCAGCGCGGAAAGATCCGCATATCCTGATTGCGCAAGGCGACCGGCGAGTTGAAGCGCACGATATCGTCATCCGGCCGCTGCCCCGGAATATCCGGGTCCATCGCCTCGGCCTTGCCCGCCAGCTGCTTTTCCACCTCGGCAAGCTTCGCCTCCAGGCCCGCCACCTTGTCCGAAAGGCAGGCGATCTTCGTCTCCGCATCGCCATCGGTGCACAGCGCCGCCGCGCGCGCCGCGCCTCCGAACCCCGTCGCCGCCAGCAGCACCGCGAGGGTCGCCGCGGCCATCGCCCGATTTCTCATCGCGACACCTCCATCATTGCCCGCCCCGCCAACCATAGCCTGTCGGCGGCCTTCGCGACATCCGGCCGCAGCCCTCCTCCCTTCACGTTTCGGTGTCTGCAGCAGACCGGCAACGCTCCGGCAAAAACCCGTCGAAAACGCTTAAATGAGGCGCAATGCCTCTTCCCGCCGCGCATTTGCCCTGAAATAGTCCGCCTCCAACATGAAACTGCTGTCATCATGCAAAGGCGCATGCTTCTATAAAAAGGGGCGCGCTGGGGGACCTAGTCGCTTGTCGAAAGTCAGTCTGAAACAAATGGGGCCGCAGAAGCCTCAACACTCGTCTCGTCGCCGCTTTTCGCTGAGCGCGAGCCTCTGTATCGCCCTCATGGCCGGCGTCGGGCTCGGCCTCGCCGGCTGCAGCAAGGACAAGCTCCCCACCGACGAGTTCCAGATCCTCGGCGATACCTCCAAGACCCGGGCCGAAGCCCTCGCCGCCGCCAAGGTCCAATGCGAGGCGGAAACCCGCAAACGCGGCATCAAATCCGTGGTGTCGATCTTCTCGCGGCTGCGCCCCGGCTCCGCCGAGCGCGATTTCCGCAACTGCATGCAAGATAAAGGCTTCAACCCGGATGCCGATCCGGCCGATGTCGCCGCCGGCACGGTGACCGGCTACGCCGAGAACTGAGCCTCCGCGTATCGCACCGGCAGGTTCGAAGCAGGTTCGAAGCCTCTGGCAGTTTTCAGAAAATCCCAACAAAGCGCCGCAATCGCGCTATAGGTTTTTTCGCTTACAACTTCGGCTTGGGTTGAG
This sequence comes from Methyloligella sp. GL2, assembly GCF_013341275.1. Lineage (GTDB taxonomy): Bacteria > Pseudomonadota > Alphaproteobacteria > Rhizobiales > Methyloligellaceae > Methyloligella. The sequence continues at coordinate 1,342,227 of NZ_CP054476.1, read as the reverse complement.
ACATGCGGGACTTTTTCGGCGGCAAGCGCCGGCGCAAGCTGATCGATTGGCTGGCCATCGACGCCTGGATCGATTCGGGGCTTTACGGCGCCTGGATGCGCATCCGCGATTGGATGAGCGCCTACGCCACGTTTTTCGGACGCTTCGAGGCGCGCGGCCCCTGGAAGGTGCTGAACGAGCTCGCCTGCGAATCCCTCACCATGGGCACTGCCGGCCTTCTGGTCGTGGCGGCCTTCGCCATCCCGGCCTTCGATATCGCCCAAGGCAAGATCAACCTCTCCGACGAGTACAGCGTCACCTTCCTCGACCGCTACGGCAATGAGATCGGCCATCGCGGCCTCTTGCGCGACGATTCGGTGCCGCTTGAGGAGATCCCCGACAACCTGATCAAGGCGACGCTCGCCACCGAGGACCGGCGCTTCTTCGAGCATTTCGGCATCGACATCTTCGGCACTTTGCGCGCCATGGTCGCCAATGCCCGCGAGGATTCCGTGGTGCAGGGCGGCTCCTCCCTCACCCAGCAGCTCGCCAAGAATATGTTCCTGTCGCCGGAGCGCTCCCTCTCGCGCAAGGTGAAGGAGGCCTTCATCGCGCTCTATCTGGAGGCCCACTACTCCAAGAAGGAGCTGATGAAGCTCTATTTCGACCGCGCCTATCTCGGCGGCGGCTCCTATGGTGTCGAGGCGGCAGCGCAATATTATTTCGGCAAGTCGGTGCGCGATCTGAACCTGGCCCAATGCGCCATGCTCGCCGGCATGTTCAAGGCGCCGACCCGCTATGCGCCCCATGTCAATCTCGCCGCCTCGAGAGCCCGCACCAATCAGGTGCTGAGCAATATGGTGGAGGCCGGCTATATGACCGAGGGCCAAGTCTATAGCGCCCGCCAGAACCCGGCGAAGATCGTCGAGCGTAGCGATTTCTACGCCCCCGACTGGTTCTTGGATTACGCCTTCGAGGAGGTGCGCCGGCTGCTCAAGGGCAAGTCCCAGCATATCGTCGTCGCCCGCACCACCGTCGACGTGCCGCTGCAGAAGATGGCCGAGCAGGCCATCCACCAGACCATGGTGCGCTACAGCCGCTCCCGGCGGTTCGACCAGGGCGCGCTGGTCGCCATGGAATCCGACGGTGCGGTCCGCGCCATGGTGGGCGGCAAGGATTACGGCGAAAGCCAGTTCAACCGCGCCACCCAGGCCTATCGCCAGCCCGGCTCCTCCTTCAAGCCATATGTCTATCTGGCCGGGCTGGAGCACGGCTATACGCCCGACACCATCGTGCGCGACGGCTATGTGCAATGCGGGCGCTGGTCGCCGAAGAACTATTCCGGCGGCTATCGCGGCGCTATGACCTTGCGCTCCGCCCTGGCCCGCTCCATCAACACCGTCGCGGTGAAGGTGTCCCTCGATGTCGGCCGCGACGTCGTTCTCGACAACATGAAGAAGATGGGCATCACCCATCTGAAGAAGACCTGCTCCATGGCGCTGGGCGATACCGGCATGACCCCGCTGCAGCATACCGGCGGCTATGCGGTGTTCGCCTCCGGCGGCCTCGACGTGAAGCCCTATGGCGTGGAGGAGATCAAGACGCTGACCGGCGAGCTGGTCTATTCCCGCGACCGGGACGAGCCGCCGCTGAAGCAGATCTTCGATCCGCAGGCCGTCGCCACCCTCAACAACATGCTGCAGACCGTGGTGGTCGCCGGCACCGGACGCCGCGCCCAGCTCGACTACACCAACAGCGTCGGCAAGACCGGCACGAGCTCCAACTATCGCGACGCCTGGTTCATGGGCTTCACCGGGCAATACGTTGTCGGCGTCTGGCTCGGCAATGACGACTTCACCCCCATGGGCCGCGTTACCGGTGGCAGCTTCCCGGCCGAGACCTGGCACAATTTCATGGTCATGGCTCACGACACGGACAACATCCCGCAGATCCCCGGCGTGCCTCTGCACCCGCGCCAGGTGGCCGAGCGCCAACGCCTCGCCATGGCGCCCTCCGCAATCGATACCAAGCCCATCGCAGCCCCCAGCGACGACAATCTGAAAGACATGCCGCCCGGCACCCGCGCCATCCTGGAGCGCATCGGCACGCTCCTGGAAGAAACCCCGACGCTCAGCCCGCAAAGCGAGCGCACCGAAACCTGGCCGCCCGACGAGCCGCAACGCCCCGCCCCCGATAAGCGCGCCGAGAACGATGCGGTCGACCGAGTCAGGACGGCCTCCCCGTAACCGGCGCGATCCCCGGCAGCGCCCGCGAGGCTTGACAAGCCGCGCGCCACGCTTTCCGGTTGCGCCTGTCTTTCCAGCGTCGAATCGGCCTGACCTTAATGCGCTTCTTGCTTCTTGGAATTGCGGCCTTCCTGGTGGCGCTCGCGCTCGGCATCGGCTCGGCTCTGCTCGTCATCCGCCACGGCGTTCCCTACGCCACCGAGCATGCCGGCCCGTGGATGAGCTGGCCGTCGGAAGGCCACCCGGACGCCGATCTCTATACCCGCGCCTATCTCGCCAAGAGCGGCCGCCTACCGGTCACCTCCACCACGGTGCGCTACTTCTCCGCCGACGCTGACAATCAAGGCAGCCCCCTCACCTCCGATTGCGAATATCTGCTCGTCGGCCAGCCGCTCCAGGCGCGCTGGTGGTCGCTGGCGCTTTATGATGGCGAAGGGCGGCCGATCGCCAACCCGTCGGATCGCTATAGCTTCAATAGCGAGGAGGTGCTGCGCCGCACCGATGGCAGCTATCGGATGATCCTGGCGCAGAACGCACGGCCGGAGAACTGGCTGCCCACCGGCGCCGACCCGGGCCGCGATCTCACCTTGCTGCTGCGGATTTACGAACCGACGGAGACCGACGAGCGCGGCATCGGCGCCATCGACACCGAGCGTCTCCCCACCATCGAACGGACGGTATGCCGGTGAGACATCTTCTCTATTTTGGCCTGCTTGCCCTGTTCCTCGCCGCGCTGATCCATCTCTTCGCGGTGATGGCGCTGCCGGCTCTGGCCACCAAGACGGCGTGGCACCGGATCGAGAAGCTCGGTCCCGCCAATACGCTGATCCAGCTTCCCCCCGCCACGCCGAAAGAAGCGGTGCTGCCGATGATGGCACCGGATATCCGCTATGCCGCCTGCCGCTTCGACCTCGCCGAAGGGCCGGTCCGGCTCAACGCGAAGACCGACAGCGATCTCTGGCTGGTCGCGTTCTATTCGCCCGACGGCGCGAATTTCTACACCGTGGGCAGCGCCGATCTGAAGCGGCGCGACCTCAAGCTGATCGTCGCCACGGCCGATCAGAACGTGATCGAAGAAGGCGTCGATGCGCCGGAAGGCGCCGAGCAAGTGGCCGTTGTGCGCTCGCCGGAAACCGAAGGCATCGCTCTGATCCGCGCGCCTATTCCCGGCCCAAGCTACGCCGCCCGTGCCGACACGGCGCTCAAGGCGGCGTCCTGCCATCCCTATCAAGCGCCGCGCTAAGCTGGATTATTTCTCGCGTGCCCGCTGGCGGGGCTGCTCCGCCGGCTTGGACGTCTCGTGCCGTTCGATCCGGACGCCGGGAAAAATCACCACTTCACCGCGCGGCGCATCGGCGCCCCGCACGCTTGCGGGCTTGTCGTCCTCGCGGAGGCGAAATTGCAGAATGTTTCCCATTTCTGCTCTCCATGGTCCTGCGTTGATGCCGGTTGCAAAGCGCAAACCGGCGCGTCCCAGGGTCATTACGCAGAGCCTATGGTTAATGGCGCCTTAATCCAATCTTTGTCTTTGCCGCAGCCGGTGCACCAGTGTCACGCCCTAATCGTCCCTCGCGAGCCAGTCCTCCAGGAAGCTGCGCCCCGCCCGGTCCTCCGCTTCGACCACCCAAATATCGGAATCGAACTCCGCCTGGCGCATCAGATATTCGCTCACATCCCGTTCCGGTTTCGGACTCCCGCCGAGCAGCGGCGTGAAGCGGCGCTCGGTATCGCTCACCGAAAGTCCCGCCGGCGCCGGCCCGAAAAGCCGCGCCGTTCCGTCCAGGCAATTGATGCAGATGAAGATCGCCCCGGCTTCGGCATTGCCCCGGCGCACGATCACCGCCGGCACGCCCTCGCCTTGCAGACGGCGCAGAAACGCCTTTACCCAGACTTCGCTGCGAAGCCGCATCAGCGAAGCATCCGGAAACTAGCGATAGGTCGCGCCGCCGGCGAATTGCCGCCCGCTGACCAGCTCGATCTCTTCCAGCAGGGCCGGCGTGATTTCACCCGATTGCGCAATCCGGCGATCCTTCTGAAACGCGATGATGGCTTTGCGCGTATTCTCGCCCATCATGCCGTCGATCGGGCCCGGCGCATAGCCGAGATCGCCAAGCGTCTCTTGCACGGCGCGTACGATCGCCTCCGACGAGCTGGCCTCCCCCGCCGTGCCGGAACCGCCGGCGTCGGCCACGCTGACCCCGAGCACGATATTGCGTAAGAGCCCGTCGGTCGGCGTTCCCGTCTCCGGCAGCCCACTATCGCGCTGATAGGCGAGAATCGCATTGGTCAGCGCATCGGTCACCACGCCGTCGCCATTGCCGGTATCGTAGCCGCGCACCGAAAGCTCGCGCTCGATGGCGGTCACCAGAGCGGTCGAGGCCTCCTGCACTTGCGGCTGGGTCGAGGCGGTCGTCGTCGTATCGGCCGCGGGCTGGGCTGGCTTGCGCACCGGCAGCTCTTGCCGCTGCACCTCCGGCAGCCGCGACGCCATCCGGCTCGCACCCGAACGGTCATCTTGCAGATAGAGCGCGTTGTAGGTGATCAAGCCGGTTAGGGCGATGAAGCCAACGAAAACCAGGCGCGAAAGAAAACTCATTTAGACACGCGAACGTAAGGACCCATAGACGAAGCAGCCAATCCGGCTACCGCCTCTATTGTCATCGCCGAAGCTAAAGAGTTGTTAAACAAAACGCCAATTGGCGCTTTACGCGGCGGAAGCCTGTCTCGGCAGCCGTTCGGTCGCCTCGGGCGAGGCGTCCTTGTCCTTGGGCAGGCTGATCGTCACCGTGGTGCCCTGGCCCAGCGCGCTTTCGATCCCGAGCCGGCCGCCATGCAGCCGCACCAGCCCCTTCACCACCGAAAGTCCGAGCCCCGCCCCGTCATGGCGGCGGTTATAGGAATTGTCGGCCTGGACGAACGGATTGCCCAGATTGACGACATCTTCCTCGGCAATGCCGATGCCGTCGTCGCTCACGATGAGATCGATGGCATCGGGGCACGCCTCGGCGCGCACCTGCACCGTGCCGCCGGCTTCGGTGAACTTGATCGCATTGGAGATCACGTTGAGCAGCATCTGCTTGCAGGCGCGCTTATCGGCCAGAAGCTCCGGCATGTCCTCCGGCAGCTCCACCGCCAGATTGATTTCCCGCTGATCGGCCTGAGTGCGCATCAGCTCGCCGCAAGACTTCAGCAGCGACGCCACATCGAACGGCTCTCTGACGATGTTGAACTTGCCCGCCTCGATCTTCGACATGTCGAGAATGTCGTTCAGCACCTGCAACAGATGCTGGCCGCTCTCGTGGATCAGCCGCGCATAGTCGCGATAGCGATCCTCGCCCAGCCGTCCGAACAGCTCGCGATTGAGGATCTCCGAAAATCCGATCACCGCGTTCAGCGGCGTGCGCAGCTCGTGGCTCATATTGGCGAGGAACTGGGTCTTCGCCCGGCTGGCGCTCTCTGCCTGGTCCCGCGCCTGCAGCAGCACGGCCTCCTGCTGTTTCCGCTCGGAGATATCGCGCGTCACCGCGATGATCGATCCTTTGGCGTCGCGCCGTCCATCCGCCAGCCGCATCGGACGGCAGCGCATCTCGGTCCAGATATAGTCCGGCGCAGCGCCTGCGAGCTGGCGCCGCAGCCTGAATTCGACGGCGATCGATTCGTTGCGCGCACAGGCCCGCGACAGCGCGGTCAGGAAGGCCGGCCGGTCCGCCACATGTACTCGGTCGAACAGACCGCCGCCCATCAGATTGGCGCCAGACACACCGAGCAATTGCTGGGAAGCGAGCGATGCGAACAGCACCCGCCCCTTCTCGTCGTGACGGGTGATCATGTCGGTCACGTTCTCGGCCAGCAGCCGGTAACGCTCCTCGCCGAGCCGAGCCACTTCCTCCGAGCGGCTGTGCAGCATCTGCACCGAGACCGCGATCCCGGCCGCGTAGAGCACCGCCGTTACCACGCCGCCAAATGCCAGAAGCGAAGCGGGCACGGGAAGCACATAGGGCGCCGGCACCAGACCCAAAACGCTGCCGAGCCCCAGCACCGCAAGTCCGGCGCAGGCGAACGCGCCGGCCCACGCCACGACCTTGCGGTTCGTCGCCATGGCCGCTTCCACCGGCACCACCACCATCCATGGAATCAGGAACGAGGTGATGCCGCCGGTCAGCCAGGCCGAGAACCCGATCAGCCCGACGAAATTCCCCGCCGAGATCAGATGCGCGGCAGCGAACTTACCGGTCCGCGACAGGAACACGGCGATCGCGATCGGCGACAAAAACCAGAGAAAGACGAAAGCGCCCAGCAGCGAGGGCTTGCCCACCGTCACCAGATAGATGGGGAACACGCACAGCGCCAGAACGCCGCCCAGGATATGGGAGGTGATGAAGGATTGATGGCGTGCCGCTAACAGCGGATCGTCACGTACCGATGCATTGACGAGGGAACCGAAATAGGCGGAAAACCCACGCAGACTCTCATTACTCACTATACGCATACCGGAGCGGTTCGCCGCTATCTCCCCGATTCATTTAGGCTATTATCGGAGCCGCTGACTTAAAGAAGCATAAAGCGGCAAAGGCCCAGTTGCGGATTTTCGGCCGACGACTCAAAACCCGTTTCGGCGCCTCGAAAGCATGACATCGCCGTCACGATCCACCGGATCTGCCCCTTGGCAGCAAGCCAAGGTCTATCGCGGCTAGCTCGGCGAGATAGATTCAATTTTAGACAAATCTCTCGAAAATTTTATTCAAGTTCTCATAAAATCGAGACAAATAAAATTTGAGGAAAATTCCGCTCAATCTCAGCTTAAATTGCAGGATCGAAAGTGACGCCGCCTTATCGCGGAGGCTGTATACCTACCTTATCCGAGGGAATACGTAAGGACCCGAAGGGCCCCGTAAGGGATAAAGGGCACAGTCATGTTTCTCATTCGATTCGCCTTCTGGATCGTCATCATCATCCTGCTACTGCCGACCGACCGGCAACAGCAGACCGACGTGCTGGGCACGGCCCAGACCGCCATCCAGGATGTCAGCGGCTTCTGCCAGCGCAATCCGGACGCCTGCATCAAAAGCAAGGATGCCTTCAACATCTTCATGGCCAAGGCCGAGTTCGGCGCCAACATGGTGATGAGCTTCTTCAACGAGCACGGCCAGAGCATTGGACAGGGCACCGCCACGATCGATCCCACCGCTCCGACGGCGCAAGCCGAAGCGCCGACCGTTCTGGTCGCACCGAAAGGTCAGCCGGCCGGGTTCGATCCGAATTCGGACAACACCCTGACCCCGGCCGATCTGCTGCCGGAGTGGCGCAAGCCGCAAGGGACCTGAAACAAGGAACCTAAGACAAGGTACCTAAGAGACGTCGCATCCGGGCGGCGCAGAACGCACCGCCCGCCCCGGCCGTCCACGAAGACGGCCTTTCGAAGACCGCAAGCTTAAACTTCGGCAGTCCCCGCCTGCCCCGGGGCGCACGCAACAGAGGAGGTCAGCCCTTTCCCTCCTCGTCCCCAGCGTGCGCCCCTTCTTTTTGTCCCGGCTCGCATGCACCGGCCGATCCCCTTATATTGAGGCCATGAGCACAGAAGCATCCACCGAGGCGCACACCGCCTCGTTCGACGATATCCTCGCCGATTTCGAATTTCTCGACGATTGGGAGGACCGCTACCGCTACGTGATCGAGCTCGGCCGCGCCCTGCCGCCGCTGCCCGAAGCCGAGCGCAATCCCGACAACAAGGTGCAGGGCTGCGTCAGCCAGGTCTGGCTCGCCACCCATCTCGACGCCGGCTCCGGCGCGCCGCGCCTGTTCTTCCAGGGCGATAGCGACGCCCATATCGTGCGCGGGCTAATCGCCATCCTTTTCGCGCTCTATTCCGGCAAGACGCCCGAGGAGATCCTAACGATCGATCCGCAAGCCAAGATGGCGGAGCTGAAGCTCACCGAGCATCTCACGCCGCAGCGCTCCAACGGGCTCTTCGCCATGGTGAGCCGCATCCGCGAGGATGCCGGCCGGGTCCAGAAGGACGCCCCCACCGTCCATTAGGCGGCCCGCATCTGCTACGGATCGCTCGGCCCCGCCCAGGCCTCCATGGTCGGGCGGTAATCCTCCGTGCCCCAATGGCTCAGCCGCCCATATCCGCGCCGGTCCTCGGCGAGCAGCCCGTAATGCCGGGCAAGCCGCGTCAGCGCGATCTGCAGCACCACCTTGCCGGCGCGCTGCGGCCAGCCTTGCGCCTTCTCCGACTCTTCCAAACCCCGCAGCTCGCAGCAGACATCCACCAGCACGCCGGCAAGCTCCGGCCCCGCCGCCTCCAGCGCCTTGAACACCCGCCGCTTGGCGGCCAGCACGTCGTCCCGCAATTGCGCCGCATCGGTCGGCGCAGCCCGGCGCCGCGTTTCCGATGGCGCTAGCGCCCCCCAACTCGCCGTCACCCGCGGGGTGAGATGGGCGAACCAATAATCGTCGCGCAAGCGCTCCCCCGCCTCGTATTGTTCGGCGCTAATCAGCGGATTGCCGTCGCGGTCCTTGCGGCGGCGCAGCCAGCCGAGCGGACTTTCCGCATCGTTGACCACCACCGGGCGCCGCGTGCCCGCCATCTCCACATCGCGCGAGCCGCGAATCTGATGCTGCTGGCGGAAATCGTCATTGCCCGCCTGCTGCCGCCTGAGTCGCGCCCGCCCCGCCTCGGTCAGCACCAGCACCTGCCCCCGCAAGGCGAGCCAGTCCCGGCCCACACAGTAATGCGCCAGCCCCGGCGTCACCTCTCGCCTGTCGGCAAGCTTGCCCGCGCCGCCCGGCTGGATGCGCAACATATCGCCCTCCCGGACCAGAACCCCGTCCGCCTCGCGCAGGCGATGCAGCAGGCGTAGCGCTGCCGCTTCGCCCGCCTCGTCCGTCTTGCCCGCGCCGCTCACGCCACTCTCCGCCGCGGCGTCGTCGCATCCAGCAGCGCTGCCACCGCGCTCTCCAAATGCGTCAGCGTGCAATCGAACTCCGCCTCGTCCCGGCGATCCTCGATCAGGCTGCAGGCATGCGCCACCGTGGTGCGGTCGCGGCCGAAGGCACGTCCGACCTGAGTGAGGCTTAGCCCGCACACCACATGCGCCAGATACATGGCGATCTGCCGGGCGAACGCCGCCTCGGCCGGCCCGCGCGTCGCAACGCGCAAGGCATCCATATCCACCTCGAAGACCAGCGCCACAGCCGCTTCCGCGGCCCGGCGGACCAAGATCTCATGCGCGCTCGGCCCCGGTTCCGGAGCCTCCCGCTCTGAATGTCCTTCGATCATACGCAGCACCGACATTTGTAGGTCTCCCCCATTGCCCGACAGACAATTCACAGCCAGAAATAGGTATAAATTCCTTTTCTCAACTTATCGGGGACACGCCCTACGGGGATAAATCGCCGTTGCGTCGCCACGCTTTGCCGAACCGCGGCCCATGAAATCCCCGCACATCCAGAGCCGCGCATGCTCGCCCCCGGTCCTTGAAAAACCGGGAAGGAGCAGCGCCGCATGGCAAAGAAACAAGCAAGGAAACAAGAACGGGAAACGAGCCGGGCGAAGCGAATCTTCGGCGTCGTGACACGCGCCGGCGCGCACGACTATCGCCGCCCCCGCGACCTGCCGAAGCTGTTGCCGCTATGGCCGGAGGAGCTGGAGGACCGCAGCTATGCGGGAACCGAGACGATCGCCAATCGGCTCGCCGCTGCGTTGCGCACCGAACGGCGCCGGGCGCTCGCCAATCATTGGAGTTACGATCTCAATCGGCATCTCGCCCTGCTCAGCGCCTATAAAGCCGAGCAGGCCTATCTCGCCCGCCTCGCCGAAGCCGTGCGTCCTAAGCCAGCTTCGCCAGAACCGACGGAGCCTGCTGGCCCGACGCCAGCGAAAACGCCTCGCCCCAAAGGTCGGGCATCGGCGCCAAACAATCGTAGCAAAGGATGAACCGCGCACGGTCTTCGTCGGCGGCAAGCGGCAGGCGCAGCCAGAACAGCACCACATGCTCGCGCCCGTCGGCCGGGCCCTGCACCACGCCGTGCATCGCCGCGCCGTGCTCCTGCACCGAGCCATGCACCCGATGCCAATACTCGCCCGGCTCGCCGGCGAACACCTGATCCAGGCGCCGCCCCGTGACCTCACCGCCATAGACGTCGCGCAGCGCGGTCCCGGCAAGCCGGAACTTGGCGTCGCGCAAACCAGGGTCGAGATCGATCAAAGCGATATTGGGAAGCAGCTTGGGAACCTGGCCGGGCTGGAAATCGGCTCTCGCCGGCATTTGCCGCTCGCCCGCCGCGCGTTTCCAATAATCGTAAAGCTGGCGCTGTCCCGGCAGCACCAGCTGTGCCCGAAAGCTGCATTGCCGCAGCATGGCCGCCCCCTAAACGGGCATCTTCCGCCCGCGAATCACCGCATCTCTTCGACTATCTGAAACTCGCTGCCGGGGCGCAAGGGGGCGCTCCGGATTCTCTCAAGAGTCACAAGGGCTTGTAGGAGAAGCGCACCCAAGCCACTCGATCTTGGAGCACCGCAGCGGGCCTGCCGCAAATGCAAAAGGCGCGGGCCTTGCGGTCCGCGCCTTTTGAGAAGAATCGCCTCTAGCGCTTAGCGCCGGCGCTGGCCGAGCCCCATGCGCTTGGCGAGGTCGGAGCGGGCCGCCGCATAGTTCGGCGCCACCATCGGGTAATCGTGGGGCAGGCCCCATTTTTCCCGGTACTCCTCGGGCGACAGGTCGTAATGGGTCCGCAAATGCCGCTTCAGCGACTTGAACTTCTTCCCGTCCTCGAGGCAGATGATGTAGTCGGGCGTGATCGACTTCTTGATCGGCACCGCCGGCTTCAGCTCCTCGAGCGCCGGCTGAGTCGAAGCGGAAGAGGCCCGATTCAAAGCATCGAAAACACTACCGATGACCGCGGGCAAATCGGAAGCAACCACCGTATTGTTGCTGACATAGGCGGAAACGATCTCCGCAGCCAACTCAACGAGTTCGTTATTCCCCACATTCTCTTCCATTAAAACGCTCCTAGCTTCCTCTTGCTACCGCGCAGCGGCAGTATCTGTACAATAGGGCACAGAATTCAATTCTTTTTACGATTTTCCACTCTAAACTTCTAGATTATGCCGTTTTTGTGGCGATAGATCATGTAGAATCACAACTATAGCCTGCAGACCGGCATCAGTATCACGGAGTGCGCCTCTCCTGTAACACAACTTTACCGCTGTGCAACAATCTCTTCTGCCGAGAACTTCATTGCGTTTAGGGGGATATAGAACGGAGTTCGAATATTCCTATAGCTTTTCATTGAGCCATTTGCCATTTGCTGCGACGAAGCGCGCGTTCTGCCCCTTTTCCACACCGGCACAGCCCGCTACCATCGCGCGCCTCACGGCGGAGCGAAATCGGCGGCAAACGCGCCCCTGATTCGCCTGATCCCGCCGCCCAATCAATCTCTCCGCCTGGCTAGGCGCACCTTTAGGTGACTTCAATGGACAATTCCGCGCGCCCCGTGCCGCCGCACGCTCCGCAACGCCCCACCACCGCCGAACATCACGGCCTCACATTGCACGACGATTACGCTTGGCTGCGTGCCCCCAACTGGCAGCAGGTGATGCGCGATCCGAGCGTGCTGGATCCCGAGATCGAGGCCTACCTCAAGGCCGAGAACGCCTATGGCGAGGCGATCCTCGCCGAGACAGAGGCGCTGCAGAAAACCCTGTTCGATGAGATGAAGGGCCGCATCAAGGAGGACGATTCCTCCGTCCCTGCCCCCGACGGCCCCTTTGCCTATTACAGCCGCTACATCACCGGCGGCCAGCACCCGCTGTTCTGCCGCCGCCCGTCCCAAGGCGGCGATGAGCGCATCCTGCTCGACGGCAATGCCCTGGCTGCGGCCCACGCCTATTTCAAGATCGGCGCCGTCAGCCACAGCCCCGACCACCGGCTGCTCGCCTATGCCGCCGACCTCAAAGGCTCCGAATTCTTCCAGGTCGAGATCGTCGATGCGGAGACTGGCGAAACCGTCGACCGCCACATCACCGATACCAACGGCACTATGGTCTGGGCGCCGGACAGCCAATCGATCTTCTATGTCTGGGTCGATCAGGAGCACCGCCCGCGCGAGATCCGCCGCCATATCGTCGGCCAGGAGGCCGGGGATAGCTTGCTGTTCGAGCAGAACGATCCGGCCTTCTTCCTCGGTGTCGGCGAGACCCAGAGCCGCCGCTTCATCACCGTCAGCACCCACGATCACGAGACGGCGGAAATCCATCTGCTCGATCTGGAGAACCCCGATACCGGGCTTCGCCTCATCGCCCCGCGCACGCCCGAGCACGATTATTCCGTCGAGCATCACGGCGACAAGCTGATCATCCTCACCAATTCGGACGGCGCAGAGGATTACCGCATCGTCGAAGCGCCGATCGATGCCCCCACGCCCGAGCATTGGAAAGAGATCGAGCCCCACCGCCCCGGCCGGCTGATTCTCGATATCGTCGCTTTCAAGGATCACTTGGTGCGGCTGGAGCGCGAGGACGGCCTCCCCCGCATCGTCATCCGCCGCTTCTCCGACGGCGAGGAGCACTCCATCCAATTCCCCGAGGAGGTCTACGCGCTGGGCATCGCGCCGGGCTACGAATACGACACCCGCACCTTGCGCTTCACCTACTCCTCGATGACCACGCCGGGCCAGGTCTTCGATTACGACATGGAGACCCGCGAGCGCACCTTGCGCAAAACCCAGGAAGTGCCGAGCGGGCATAACCCGGCCAACTACGTCACCCGCCGCATGCTCGCCCCTGCGCCCGACGGCGAGATGGTTCCGATCTCGCTGCTCTATCACAAGGACACGCCCCTCGACGGCTCCGCCCCGCTGCTGCTCTACGGCTACGGTGCTTACGGCATCTCCATGCCGGCCGGCTTCTCTGTCACCGCCCTTAGCCTGGTGGATCGCGGCTTCGTCTACGCCATCGCTCATATCCGCGGCGGCAAGGAGAAAGGCTACCGCTGGTACAAGGACGGCAAGCGCGAGAAAAAGGTGAACAGTTTCACCGACTTCATCGCCGCCGGTGAGTATCTCTGCGAGCAGAACGTCACCTCTCGCGGCCGCATCGTCGCCCATGGCGGCTCGGCCGGCGGCATGCTCATGGGCGCAATCGCCAATATGGCGCCGGATCTGTTCCTCGGCATCATCGCCGAGGTGCCCTTCGTCGATGTGCTGAACACCATGCTCGATGCGACCCTGCCGCTCACCCCGCCGGAATGGCAGGAATGGGGAAATCCCATCGAGGACCCGCAAGCCTATCGCGCCATCGCCGCCTATTCGCCTTACGACAACGTCACCGCTAAGGAGTATCCGCACATCTTGGCGCTCGCCGGCCTCGCCGACCCCCGCGTCACCTATTGGGAGCCGGCCAAATGGGTCGCCAAGCTGCGCGACGTGAAGACCGACGACCACCTCCTCATCCTGCGCACCAATATGGATGCCGGCCATGGCGGCGCGTCGGGCCGCTTCGACCGGCTGAAGGAGGTGGCGCTGTCTTACGCCTTTGCGCTAATGATCGCCGGCAAAGCCGACACCCCGCCCGTACCGAGGTAGCCTCATGCTTCTAGATCACGCCCGCTCCCAGCTTCTCATCGTCGACATGCAGGACCGTCTCCTGGATGCCATGACCGGCCGCGACGATATCTTGAGCGCCTGCGACCGGCTGATCCGCGCCGCGCAGATTCTGGACATCCCCGTCACGGTCTCGGAGCAGTACCCGAAAGGCCTCGGCCCGACCAACGAGACCTTGCGCGAGACCCTCGGCAATCGCGGCGAGGTGATGGAGAAGGTCGAGTTCTCTTGCTACCGCAACGCCGCCTTACAGGCCCGCTTCCAGGAGCTGCGCCGCAAGGGCCGGCCGCAAGTCATCCTCGGCGGCATCGAATCCCATGTCTGCGTGCTGCAGACCGCCATCGATCTCGCCGAGAACGGCTTCGAGACCTTCGTCGCGGCAGACGCTGTCGGCTCCCGCGCCAAGGAGAGCCGCAAGCTCGCCCTCGACCGTCTTGCAGCAAACAATGTTGGCGTGGTGAACACCGAGATGGCGCTGTTCGAGTGGCTCGGCAAAGCCGGCACGCCGGAGTTCAAAGAGATCCAGGCCCTGGTGAAATAGCCATTTCGCCTTGGAGACTCCCACGTCATGCCCGGGCGAAGACCCGGGCATCCAGAGCTTCGGACTTAGAGCGCGCGGTTCTGGATTGCCGGGTCAAGCCCGGCAATGACGACAGACGAACGGCCTCCCTCCTGAACGCGTCCTAAATCGCCGGTTCATCTGCGGTTCAGCTTGGATTTGCCACTCTTGGACCGTCAGCCCTGCACTGGCAGTTAGCAACCTTCCTCGGCACAGGGAGCGGAGCTCAGGGGCTCCGTTCCCACCCCCCTCTCCTTCACTGAAGAAAACGGTCCGCCTCCTCGGGCGATGGCCGGTAGCAGCTCTCCCGCCGCCCGAACCAGCGGATGCGGTTGCGCGCGATCACGTCGTAGAAGAAATCCCGCAATCCCCGCGGCACGATCCATCCCGCTTTTCCCAAGCTCCAAGGCGAGCCGAGATAGGCCAGCATGCGGATCAGCCCGTCGGATTTGAAATAGGCCCGGCCCCCATCCAGCAGGATGTTGCTCTCATAGTCGTCTGACTTGATCCCGTAATGGGCGTAGAGCGCTTCGCCCAACAGCGTCTGCGCCGCGAGAAACCGGAAGCGCTTGTCGCGATCGTGCCGCAGCAGGAAGCGCGCAAAGCCCGAACAGAACACGCATTCCCCGTCGAAGATCAGGATCGGCCGGTCGTCGGGGAAGTCCGGCACACGCGAATCGTCCCGGTAGCTGAAGGGTATTTGTGGTGCGGTTTCCGCAGCTTGGCCCATACGGCGCTCACCTTGCTTCCCGGGCCGGGAATGCACCGTTTCCGGCAGATTTATACGCGCCCGATACACGCCGATCGTGCCGCCCCGCTCTCTTGTGCAAGCGCCTTGGAACCTTTAGCCTCACGACGCTTTTTCCCTCCTATAAGGTTGATTTTTTCGCGGGGCCGCGCCCCGCCAACACGGAGAACACTCGTGTCTTTTGAACTACCTGCACTTCCATACGGTTACGACGCCCTTCAGCCCTATATGTCGGCTGAAACCCTCGAATACCATCACGACAAGCATCATCAGGCCTACGTCACCAAGCTCAACGAGCTGCTTCCCGGCTCGCCCTACGAAGGCAAGGACCTGATCGACATCGTCAAGGAGAGCTACGGCAAGGATGCCGCGATCTTCAACAATGCCGGCCAGCACTTCAATCACACCCATTTCTGGCCGTGGATGAAGAAGGATGGCGGCGGCACCAAGGTGCCGGGCAAGCTGCAGACCATGATCGATTCCGATCTCGGCGGCTTCGATAAGTTCCGCTCCGATTTCCTCGCCGCAGGCGCGGGCCAGTTCGGCTCCGGCTGGGCCTGGCTGACCCTCAAGGACGGCAAGCTCGAAGTGACCAAGACGCCCAATGGCGAGAACCCGCTGGTCCATGGCGGCTGGCCGCTGCTCGGCGTCGATGTGTGGGAGCACTCCTATTACATCGACTACCGCAACGCCCGGCCGAAATATCTGGAGGCCTGGTTCGACAGCCTGATCAACTGGGAGCATGTCGAGGAGATGCTCGAGAAGGCCTAAGCCTTTTCGCATAAGCCACGAAAAAAGGGCGGTCCCAACGGGCCGCCCTTTTTGTTTTGTCCGGTCGACCTTGCACGGCATGCTCCCTCTCCCCTGTGGGGAGAGGGTTGGGGTGAGGGGGTGCCAAGCGCGCTGGATCCTCTTCCCCCTCACCCGAATGCTATGCATCCGACCTCTCCCCGCCGGGGAGAGGTGAAGCACGCCGATGCTCCCAGTAACTGCCTCTTACCGCAGCAGATTGCCCATCATGCCGCGCGCCAGCGAACGCCCGACCTTGCCGCCCGACGCACCGCCGATCGACTTGCCGATAATGCCGCCGGCCTGCTCCACCGTGTCGCGCGCAAAATCCCGCGTCACCTTCTGCCAGCTGGTCAGCCGCTTACTGCCGCGATTGGTGCCGAAGATCCAATCCAGCATGCCCGGCCCGTCATCCTCTTCCTTCTTCGGCTGCTCCGGCTCGGCCGCGCCTTTACCTTTGGTGTTGGTCTTCGCCGCCTCCACCGACGGCGCGCGCTTCTCCGCCCGCTCGGCCAGAACCTCGTAAGCCGACTCGCGATCCACCGATTTTTCGTATTTCGCCGTCACCGGGCTCTCGGCGATCACCGCTTTCCGCTCCGCCGGCGTCAAGGGCCCGGCGCGGGACTCCGGCGGCCGCACCAAGGTGCGCTGCACGATGCTCGGCTGGCCCTTCTGATCCAGCGTGGAGACCAGCGCCTCGCCGACGCCGAGCTGGGTGATCGCTTCTTCGGTGTCGAAATCCGGATTGGGCCGGAAGGTCGAGGCCGCCGCTTTCACCGCCTTCTGCTCCCGCGGCGTGTAGGCGCGGAGCGCATGCTGCACCCGGTTGCCGAGCTGGCTGGAAACCGTATCGGGCACATCGAGCGGGTTCTGCGTCACGAAATAGACGCCGACACCCTTGGAGCGGATCAGCCGCACCACCTGCTCCACCTTGTCCAGCAGCGCCTTCGGCGCATCGTCAAACAGCAGATGCGCCTCGTCGAAGAAGAACACCAGCTTCGGCTTCTCCGGATCGCCCACCTCGGGCAGCTCCTCGAATAGTTCCGACATCAGGAACAAGAGAAAGGTCGCGTAGAGCCGCGGGCTTTGCATCAGCTTGTCGGCGGCCAGCACGCTGACATAACCCCGCCCGTCGTCAGCGACGTGCATCAGATCCTCGATATCCAGCGCCGGCTCGCCGAACAGATGCTCCGCGCCTTGGTTCTCCAGCACCAGCAAGGACCGCTGAATGGCGCCGATAGAGGCCTTCGAAACATTGCCGTAGCTGGTCTTGATCTCGCTGCCGCGATTGGAAAGGTTCTCCAGCAGCGCCCGCAAGTCCTTCAAATCGAGAAGCAAAAGCCCCTCGTCGTCGGCGATGCGGAAGGCAATGTTGAGCACGCCCTCCTGCGCCTCACTCAAATCCATCAGCCGGGAGAGCAGCAGCGGCCCAAGCTCCGAAACCGTGGCCCGGATCGGCACGCCTTGCTCGCCGAACAAATCCCAGAAGATGGTCGGGAAGGCTTGGTAGTCGAGGTCGAAGCCGATCTCCTTGGCCCGCGCCTCGAACCCCTTTTTCGGCGTTCCGGCCGCGGCGATGCCCGAAAGGTCGCCCTTCACATCGGCGCAGAACACCGGCACCCCGGCGGAGGAAAACCCTTCCGCCAGATCCTGCAGCGTCACCGTCTTACCGGTACCCGTCGCGCCGGTGACCAGCCCATGCCGGTTGGCAAGCTTCAGATAGATGAATTCCGGCTTCACGCTCTGGCCGATATAGACCGTCCCCTCCGGCAGGGTCTGATCGGCTGCCGCGTCCGCCGCGTTGTTCTTGGCCAAGAAAGCCTCCCTCTTGCAAATTCCGGCGCGATATTAGCCGCGCCAGCGAACCCAGGCCAAGCAATCGCCGCGAGGATATGGTGCTTTTCTTGCGCCCGCGCGGCCTCGTCGCGCTTTCTCGTGGCGCAATCTTCATGCTAGGAGGACGCCGACACGTTCCACAACCGATTGATGACAATGGCCGAACTAACGCTTGCGCGTGACTTCCCCGATGCTACCGAAGCCGAATGGCTCGCTCTGGTCGAAAAAGCCCTGAAAGGCGCGCCTTTCTCGGTGCTCGAGACCAAGACCTATGACGGCAACACCATCGAGCCGCTTTATGCGCCCGATCGCGGCCAAGCTGCGATTCCCGGCCGCGCGCCCCGCGCGCCCTGGACGGTTGTGCAGCGCATCGACATTGCCGACCCGGCCACCGCCAACACCCAGGCCCTCGACGATCTGATGAATGGCGGGCCCGGCCTGCAGCTCGTCTTCGAAGGTGCCGTCGGGGATTACGGCTACGCGCTCTCCTCCGACAAGGCCGCCATCGCCGAGACGCTGAAGACCGTGCTGTTCGACCAGGGCATCGAGATCGACCTCGATTTCAGCCCCGCCACCCGCGAGGCGGCCGACACCGTCGCCGCGCTGATCGAGGCCTCCGACGCCAAGCCGGCAGACGTTACTTTGCGCTTTGGCTTCAACCCGCTTTCCTATCTTGCCCAGAACGGCACGCTGCCGAAGCCCTGGGATCCGCTCTCATCCGAGCTTGCCGCCCATATCGAGGATCTCATTGCCCGCGGCTTCAAGGGGCCGTTCCTTGCCGCCGATGGCCGTCCGATCCATGCTGCCGGCGGCTCGGAGGCGCAAGAGCTCGGCTTCGTCATCGCATCCGCCGTCGCCTATATGCGCGCGCTGGAAGCGGCCGGCATGTCTTTGGAAGCGGCGCGCGATGCCATCTATTTTCGCCTCGCCGCCGATCAGAACCAGTTTCTGACCCTGGCCAAGTTCCGCGCACTCCGCGAGCTTTGGGCCCGGGTCGAAGAGGCTTGCGGCCTTGCGCCGAAACCCGCCTTCGTCACCGCCGAGACCGCCTGGCGCATGATGACCAAGCGCGATGCTTACGGAAACATGGTGCGCACCACCATCGCCTGCGCTGCCGCTTCGCTTGGCGGCGCCAATGCGATCACGGTGCTGCCCTATACCGCCGCTCTCGGCATCCCGCGCGATCACGCCCGCCGCGTCGCCCGCAACACCCAGCTGATCCTGATCGAGGAATCCAACCTGCATCAGGTCACCGATCCGGCCACCGGCTCCGGCGCGCTGGAAGCCATCACCCACGACCTTTGCCGCTCCGCTTGGGGCATCTTCCAGGAGATCGAGAAGGCCGGCGGCGTCGCCGAGGCCCTGAGCGCCGGTCTGATCCAGGACAAGGTCGCCGAGACCCGCGCCGCCCACGACAAGGACATCGCCCGCCGCAAGGAGGCGATCATCGGCACCAGCGACTTCCCCGATCTCGACGAGGAGTCCATCGAGATCGATCCGCCGCGCAAGCTCGAAGCCCCGGCGAATACCGACGTCATGCCGCTCCGCCCCTATCGCTTTGCCGAACCCTTCGAAGCCTTGCGCGATGCCTCCGATGCTGCCTTCGCCAAGACCGGTAAGCGCCCGGCGATCTTCCTCGCCACGCTCGGCCGCCCGGCGGACTTCACCGCGCGGGTGACCTTCGCCCGGTCCTTCTTCTCTGCCGGCGGCATCGCGCCGATCCTGCCGGAGACCCCGGCCACCACCGCCTCCGGCGAGCCGATCACCTTCGATGTGGAACGGGTGATCGCCGACTATAAGAAGTCCGGCGAGGCGCTGGTCTGCCTCTGCTCCTCCGACAAGGTCTACGCCGATGAGGCCGAAGCCGCCGCCAAGGCGCTGAAAGCCGCCGGCGCCAAGCAGATCTACCTTGCGGGCAAGCCGAAAGAGGGCCGCGAGGCGCTGGAGCAAGCCGGTGTCGATGCGTTTATTTTCCAGGGCTGTGATACCCTGGCATTGCTGCAAGAGGCGCAAGCTAACATCATGGGCGAGAGTTGATTGAGATGAGCCGTATTCCGTCCTTTACCGAGATCGAATTCGCCGAGGCGAAGACCGCCCCCGCGCCCGGCGCCGGCGAGCCCTGGCAGACCCCGGAAGGCATTCCGGTCAAGCCCGTCTATGGCGATTCCGATCTCGACGGTCTCGACTTCCTGCACACCTATCCCGGCATCGCGCCGTATTTGCGCGGTCCCTACCCGACCATGTATGTGCAGCGCCCCTGGACCGTCCGGCAATATGCCGGCTACTCCACGGCCGAAGAATCCAACGCCTTCTACCGGCGCAATCTGGCCGGCGGCCAGCAGGGCGTCTCGGTGGCCTTCGATCTCGCCACCCATCGCGGCTACGATTCCGATCACCCGCGCGTGCCCGGCGATGTCGGCATGGCCGGTGTTGCCATCGATTCCATCTACGACATGCGCGTGCTGTTCGATCACATCCCGCTCGATCAGGTCTCCGTCTCAATGACCATGAACGGCGCCGTGCTGCCGGTGCTTGCCCTCTTCATCGTCGCCGGCGAAGAGCAGGGCGTACCGCATGAGAAGCTCTCCGGCACCATTCAGAACGACATTCTGAAAGAGTTCATGGTGCGGAACACTTATATCTATCCGCCCACCCCCTCCATGCGCATCGTGGCTGACATCTTCGCCTTCACCAGCCAGCACATGCCGAAGTTCAACTCCATCTCGATCTCCGGCTATCACATGCAGGAGGCCGGTGCGACGGCGGATCTGGAGCTCGGCTACACCCTCGCCGACGGCATCGAATATGTCCGCACCGGCATCGAGGCCGGCCTCGATGTCGACGCCTTCGCCCCGCGGCTTTCCTTCTTCTGGGCCATCGGCATGAACTACTTCATGGAGATCGCCAAGATGCGGGCCGCGCGCCTGCTCTGGGCCAAGCTGATGAAGCAGTTCAACCCGAAGAACCCGAAATCCCTGGCGCTACGCACCCACAGCCAGACCTCCGGCTGGAGCCTTGCCGCGCAAGACGTCTATAACAACGTCATCCGCACCTGCATCGAGGCCATGGCCGCCACCCAAGGCCATACCCAGTCGCTGCACACCAACGGCCTCGACGAGGCGCTGGCCCTGCCGACGGATTTCTCCGCCCGCATCGCCCGCAACACGCAGCTGATGCTGCAGACCGAATCCGGCACCACCCGGGAGATCGACCCCTGGGGCGGCAGCGCCTATATCGAGCGTCTCACCTACGACCTCGCTAAGAAGGCCTGGGGTCATATCCAGGAGATCGAGGAGTTCGGCGGCATGGCCAAGGCCATCGAGGCCGGCGTGCCGAAGCGCAATATCGAGCAGGCCGCCACGGCAACACAGGGCCGCATCGATTCCCGCAAGCAGACCATCGTCGGCGTGAACAAATATAAGCCGGCCCGCGAGGAGGATATCCGCCTCCTCAAGATCGACAATCGCTCGGTGCGCGAGCAGCAGCTGGAGAAGCTGCGGCGACTTCGCGAAGAGCGCGACGAGGAGAAGGTCACTGAGGCTCTCGACGCGCTGACCGAATACGCCGAAACTGGCAAAGGCAATCTGCTTCAGGGCGCCGTCGAGGCGGCCCGCGCCATGGCGACGGTCGGCGAGATTTCCTACGCTCTGGAGAAGGTTTACGGACGCCACCGTGCGGAGATCACCGCGGTCACCGGCGTCTACAAGGCGGAGGTTGGCGCCATGGGCGGCAGTGTCAGCAAGCTGCAGGACATGATGGAAGAGTTCGAGGCCGAGCATGGCCGCCGGCCGCGTATCCTCGTCGCCAAGATGGGGCAGGACGGCCACGACCGCGGCCAGAAGGTGATCGCATCCGCCTTTGCCGATCTCGGCTTCGACGTCGATATCGGCCCGCTATTCCAGACCCCGGAAGAAGCCGCCCGCCAGGCGGCGGAGAACGACGTCCATATCGTCGGCGTCTCCTCCATGACCGCCGGCCATCTCACCCTGGTGCCGGCCTTGCGCCAGGCGCTGGAGGAGATCGGTCGCGACGACATCATGATCGTCGTCGGCGGCGTCATCCCGCCCCAGGATTATCCGGAGCTTTACGAGGCCGGCGCCAAGGCGATCTTCGGTCCCGGCACCTCCATCGCCGATGCCGCCATCGACCTGATCGGCAAGCTGAACGGCGACGAGGCCGAGCCGAAACAGGCCGCCGAGTAGCGGGGCCGCGTTGACTGCCACGACCAAACCCAAAGCGCCCTCGGTCGAGGATCTCGCCGCCAAGCTGATCAGCGGCGACCGCATCGCGCTCGCCCGCGCCATCACTTTGATCGAGAGCGTGAAGCCGGAGGATCAGCTCCGCGCCCAGGATCTGCTCGAGGCGATCCTGCCCAAGACCGGCAAGGCGCTCCGCATCGGCATCTCCGGCGTCCCCGGCGCCGGCAAGTCCACCCTGATCGACCAGTTCGGCCTCAACCTGATCGAAGCCGGCTACAAGGTCGCCGTGCTCGCCGTCGACCCGACCTCCTCGCGCTCCGGCGGCTCCATCCTCGGCGACAAGACCCGTATGGGCCGCCTCGCCTCCGAAACGGACGCCTATATCCGCCCCTCCCCCGCCGGCGACAGCCTCGGCGGCGTCACCAAGACCACCCGCGAGACCATCGCCCTGGTCGAGGCCGCCGGCTTCGACGCCGTGCTTGTAGAAACCGTCGGCGTCGGCCAGTCGGAAACCACCGTCTCCAAGATGGTCGATGTTTTCGTCGTCGTCGCCATTCCCGGCGCGGGCGATGAGCTGCAGGGCATCAAGCGCGGGCTTCTGGAGCTCGCCGACATCATCGCGGTCAACAAGGCCGATGGCGACAATGTCGACCGGGCCGAGCGCGCCGCTTCCGAATACCGCGCCGGACTGCATATTCTGGCCGCCGGCAATCCCGGCTGGGAGCCCTCCGTGCTCACCGTCTCGGCGATGCAGAACAAAGGGCTCGATACGCTGCTTGAGAAGATCAAGGAGCGTCAGGAGAAGCTGAAGCAATCCGGTGCGCTTGCCGCTCGCCGTGGCGATCAGGCCGTGGTCTGGATGCGCGAGCTGTTCGAGCAGCGCCTGCTTGCGGCTTTCAAAGGCGGCCGCAAAGCCGCCCGCCACTGGGCCGAGATGGAGGACAAGGTGCGCGATGGCGAGATCAGCGCCGTCTCTGCCGCCGCCGAGCTCGGCCGCCTCGCCAAGATTGGGCAAAGCGAAGGCTAGGCGAAACTGCCGCCACCCAAAACTAGACGGCACGCATCCGCAACACGGCACGGCGTCATACCGGCGAAAGCCGGTATCCAACCACGAACTCCCTGCACCGAAGCTGGATTCCGGCTAGAGCCGGAATGACGGAGCAAAAGACGCCCCGCGACGTTTATCCCTCGAAAACGTTCTCCCGAATTTCACTTCCCTCGCAGCGAAGCTTCCGCGAAACTCCCGCCATGCAATCGGCTCCGCAAAACACGCAGCTTCTGCTCACCGGCTTCGGCCCGTTTCCCGGCGTGCCGGAGAACCCGACCACGCGCCTCGTCGCCGAGCTTGCCGCGCGCCTCGAACACCGCCCGGGCCTCGATCTCACCCAATCGCTCCTCGCCACCGAGTGGAACCATGTCGCCCGCGAGGCCCCTGCCTTGCTCGAGCGCACCCGGCCGGACATCGCCATCCATTTTGGTCTCTGCCGCGGCGCCAGCGCCATCCGCATCGAGCGCTCCGCCTATAATGCCACCGCATCATCAGCCGATGCCGCGGGCCGCGGACCGAGCGCCCCCGATATCCGTCCCGGCGCCGCGCACCGGCTCGATACCGGCCTCCCCGCCGCGGCACTGGCCAGGCACCTCAGGGCAAGCGGCGTCCACGCCCTCCCCTCCCTCAGCGCCGGGCGCTATCTCTGCAACTATCTCTATTATCTCTCCCTCGATTGGGCGGCCGCCCGCACACCGAATGCGTTATCCCTATTCGTGCATATTCCGCCCGCCCGCTCCCAAGGCGGGTATCTTGACGACGACAGGATTCTCGCTGGCGCCGAGACGCTCGTGACGCATGTTCTGGAGCGGACCACGGCCTGCGAGGCTGCCGCCTAGGCTGGCAAGGCCGGCCGAAAGACCAACGCCGAAGGATTGGAGACTAGCGATGACCATGCGCCGCCGCGATCTCATGCTCGGAAGCCTTGGTGCTGGGCTCGCCCTTGCCGCCGGCGTCGGCCGGGCGGATGCGCAAGAGGCGAACTCGGTGTTGGAGCTCACCCCTGCCGGCGGCACCGTCGACCAGACCGCCAGCCTGCAGGACGCCATCGACCGCGCGGCCAAGAGCGGCGAAGCGCTGACGCTCCCGCCCGGCATCTTCGGCACCGGCCCGCTCACGCTGCGCTCGGGCCTCACCATGCGCGGCGTGCCCGGCCGCACCATCCTTCGCCTCGCGACCGGAGACGCGTTACTCCGCGCCGAAGGCACCGACAGCATCACCCTTTCCGGCCTCACTCTCGACGGCGACGCCAAGCCCCTCGGCGAGAACGGCGCCCTGCTCTCAGCGATGAATGCCGTCCGCCTCGATATCTCCGATTGCCGCGTGCTGAATTCGTCGGAGAATGGCGTCGTGCTCCGCGGCGTCTCCGGCCGCATCGCCAATTGCGAGATCGGCGAGATCGCCAAGGCGGGCCTGTTCAGCAACGACGCCAAGGGGCTGGAGATCGCCTCCAATCACGTGCGCGATTGCGGCGATAACGGCATCCAGGTCTGGCGCTCGCAAACCGGCGAGGACGGCACGCTGGTGACCGGCAACCGTATCGAGCGCATAAAGGCCAAGAGCGGTGGCAGCGGTCAGAACGGCAACGGTATCAATATCTTCCGCGCTGGCGCTGTGATCGTTGCCAACAATCGCATCTCCGATTGTGCCTTTTCCGCCATCCGCGACAATACCGGGCGCAACTGCCAGATCACCGGCAATAACTGCTCCCGCCTCGGCGAGACCGCGATCTTCGTGGAGTTCTCCTTCGACGGCGCCGTCGTTGCCAACAACGTCATCGACACCGCCGCCATCGGCATCTCGGTAACCAACTTCAACGATGGCGGTCACCTCGCCGTGGTTCAGGGCAACCTGGTGCGCAACATCTTCTTCCGCAAGGACGGCGACTCCAAAGGCATCGGCATCGCCGTGGAGGCCGACTGCGCCGTCACCGGCAATGTGGTGGAGAAGGTCGCCGGCTTCGGCATCTCCATCGGCTGGTACAAATATCTGCGCGACATCACCGCCACCGGAAACCTGGTCCGTGACTCCCATATCGGCATCGCCGTCTCCGTCGATGGCGAAGCGGGCTATGCCCTGATCACTGACAATATGATCTCCGGCGCCAAGAACGGCGCCATCCGTGCCATGAACGGGCCGAAGCCCATCGGCCCCGATCTTGCCAGCTCCGGCGCGGAGGCGTTCCGCAATCTGGCGATCTATTCCAATGTCGGGATTTAGGGCCGGGATTTAGCGCGGCTGGGTAAGCGCGCCTAGTCGGCCGCCTCGGCCATCAGCTCCAGCGGCAGACCGGTCGCCTCCTCCGCCGAGCGGATCACCAGCGAGGTCTTCACGCTCGCCACGTTCGGCGCCGCGGTCAGATCGTGGATCACGAAATGCTGGAAGCTGGAAAGATCCGGCGCCACGCAGCGCAGCAGAAAATCGATCTCGCCGGAGAGCATCGAGCATTCCCGCACCACCGGCCAGTCGCCGGCCATGGTCTCGAACGCCACCAAATCCCGCTCCGCCTGGCTGTGCAGCTTCACCATGGCGAAGGCCGTCACCTCGAAGCCGAGCTTGCCCGCATCCAGCACCGCCATATAGCGCTTGATGATGCCGGCCTCCTCCAGCGCCCGCACCCGGCGCAGGCAAGGCGGCGCGGAGATGCCGACGCGCTTGGCAAGATCGATATTGGTCATCCTTCCATGGCTCTGCAAAGCCGTCAGGATTTCCCAATCGACCGCGTCGAGGCGGGCAGATCGCATATCTGGCGCAAACTCCCTGGAAATAGGCCGGGCAAAAGGCTAGAAGCCGGGCAAGAGACCGCAGCATGAAACCGCATCGCGCCCGGCAGCCAGCAAAGAGTAATATCCTTTCTTAAAGCGATAATAAACGAAAAGACGCGGGCGATGCAGCATTCCATAAATTTCAGGTCGGAGCCTGGAGGCGGCCCCATGGCGAGAGAGAGTAGCGCCCCCGAAGAGGCCGGCACCTGGATCCTCACCGACGGCGCCATCGGCATGGAGCAGCAAGGCCTCGCCGTCGCCCGCGCTGTCGGCCTGCCTTACGCCTTGCGCAAGGTGAAGGTCGGCGGGCTGGTCGACCTGCTGCCCGTCCCGGCGCAAGTCGCCGTGCCGCCCCGCTGGCTGCTTGCCTCGACCCGCGCCGAGACGCCGCTGAAAGCGCCCTGGCCCCGCCTCGTCATTTCCATCGGCCGGCGCAGTGCACCCATCGCCCTGGCCATCAAGCGGGCATCGGGCGGCGCCACCTTCGCCCTGCATATTCAGGATCCGAAAATCCCGGCCAAGCTGTTCGATCTCGTCGCCGCGCCGGTACATGACGGACTGGAGGGGCCAAACGTCGTCCAGACCTTCGGCGCGGTCCATTCGGTAACGCAAGATCGCCTCGACGAAGGCGCCGCGCATTTCGCGCCCCTCATCGATCCCCTGCCCCATCCGCGCATTTCCGTGCTGCTGGGCGGCAAGAGCCGGGCTTTCGATTTCACCCCCGAGGACGCCGCTCTGATGGGCGATCGGCTCCGGCAGATGATCGGCGAGACGGGCGGCTCGCTCCTGGTCACCCCCTCGCGCCGCACCTCGAAGGAGAGCTTCGCCGTGCTGAAGGAAAAGCTGAAAGACCTCCCCGGCATGATCTGGGACGGCGCCGGCGAGAATCCGTATTTCGCCTTTCTCGCCGCGGCCGACGCTCTCGTCGTCACTGCCGATTCGGTCAACATGGTCACCGAGGCCGCCGGCACCGGAAAGCCGGTCTTCGTCCAGCCCCTGCACGGCAAATCTACCCGGCTGAATCGCTTCCACGCCAAGATGCGCGAGGCCGGTATCACCCGCCCCTTCACGGGTCGCTTCGAGACTTGGGAGTATCCGCCCGTCAACGACACCGAAAAGGTCGCCGCGCCGGTGCGGGAGGCTTTGAAGCTCTAGACCATGCGCCCTCCCGCCTCGCGCGGGTTGCGCAAACGCCCCTCCGGGCTTACCTGTTGGCTCCGATTAGAGGCGCATCGCACGCCCCCGGCTGAATTCACGAGGCAATCATGACTGCACGCCACGCCAAGGTGATCATCATCGGCTCCGGCCCCGCCGGCTATACCGCCGCGATCTACGCCGCCCGCGCCATGCTGAAGCCCCTGCTGATCCAGGGCATCCAGCCCGGCGGCCAGATGACCATCACCACCGATGTGGAGAATTATCCGGGCTTCGCCGACGTCATCCAGGGCCCCTGGCTGATGGATCAGATGGAGGCCCAGGCCCGCCATGTCGGCACCGAGATCGTCAACGACCACATCTCAACGGTCGATCTCAAGCAGCGCCCGTTCAAGCTGATTGGCGATGGCGGCCAGGAATACACCGCCGATTCCCTGATCATCGCCACCGGCGCCCAGGCGCGCTGGCTCGGCCTGCCCACCGAGAGCGAATTCAAAGGCTTCGGCGTCTCGGCTTGCGCCACCTGCGACGGCTTCTTCTATCGCGACAAGACGGTGATCGTGGTCGGCGGCGGCAACACCGCCGTGGAGGAGGCTTTGTTCCTCACCAACTTCGCCAGCCAGGTGATCCTGGTGCATCGCCGCGGCGAGCTCCGCGCCGAGAAGATCCTGCAGGAGCGGCTCTTCGCTCATCCGAAGGTCGATGTGATGTGGAATCACGAGCTCGACGAGGTGCTCGGCGAGGACGACCCGAAAGGCGTCTCCGGCGCCCGGCTGAAAAGCACTCTGACCGGCGAGACCATCCTGATCCCCGTCGACGGCGTCTTCATCGCTATCGGCCATGCCCCGGCCACCGAGCTATTCCAGGGCCAGCTGGATATGCGCCCCTCCGGCTATATCCAGACCGCGCCCGATTCAACGGCGACCAATGTGCCGGGCGTCTATGCCGCCGGCGACGTCACCGACGAGACCTATCGCCAGGCCATCACGGCCGCCGGCATGGGCTGCATGGCGGCGCTGGAGGCGGAGCGCTACCTCCAAGGGCTGGAGCAGGTCAGCGAAGCGGCGGAGTAGCCGGCACGGATCGACGGGTGAGCTCCCTCTCCCCTGTGGGGAGAGGGTTGGGGTGAGGGGACATGCCCCTATCCGAAGTCCTTTGCCCCTCGCCCACCACGGCGTCATACCGGCAACAGCCGGTATCCAGCGGCACACCCGTACATCTTCGCTGGATTCCGGCTTAAGCCGGAATGACAGAGCAAGTGAGCAGAGCTCATCACCCCAATCAGCTCGCATCCGGCGAAAGCGGCTGCCCGTAGCTGAACTCGATCACATACCCGTCCGGATCACGCACCGCGCAGAGATAGCCGGTGGGCGGCGGAAACGCCATCGGCTCCCAGAACAGCCGCCCCTCCTGCTTCGCCCGCGCCGCGATCGCGTCGATATCCTCCCGCGCCGAAACGGCGAAGCCGTAATGCGTCATGTCCGATTGATCTTGGGTATGTCCCGGCCCGCCGCCGAGCAACACCAGCACGAAGCGCCGCTCCGAGCCCGGGCTCGCCAGCCAGACCGTGCGCTCCGGTCCCGCGCCATGTTCGTTGGCGAGCCGCATGCCGCAATAGTCTTGATAGAAGGCGATCGAAGCCTCCAGATCGCTCACATGCAGCGCGCAATGGGTGAAGCCGGAAACGCTCATGCCCCAACTGTCGCTAGCAAGCCCCGCTCATGCAAGCCCGCGCCCGGCCTTCAGCGAGGCCTCCACCGCGTCGAGCACCGCGTCCAGATGATCGAACACCCAGTAATGCCCGGCCTCCGGCAGGAGATCGAGCCGGCAATTGGGCAGCATCTCGGCTAGGGCCCTCGAAGCGGCCGGCGGCACATTGCGGTCGGCCAGCCCCTGCCACAGAACCGCCGGCACGATCACCTGATCGAAATCGATCCCCCAAGGGCCGCTGAACAAGCGAAGATCCTGCACCGCCCCGTGCACCCCGGCGGAAAGCCCCTCTTCATGCCCGTCCAGCAGGCTCTGCTTCACCGCCTGTTTCAGCAGCACCGCCCGGTCCGCCGCCCCGGCGCGCTGCACCAGCCCCCGATAGGCAAGCGCGGGCGCCAGGGATAGCAGGCGCCGCATCGCCCAGAAGACCGCCGCGGCAAGGCGCGGCCGATTGGGCAGCTCGCGAAAGATGCGCCGGTGCATCGGCGACAGCGTGATGCGCGCTCCAAGATCGGCGACCGGCCCCACTGGGCTCACCAGCGCGAGGAATTCTACACGGTGGGAAAGCGCTGACGCCGCCGCCACCGCATAAGGCCCGCCGCCCGAGACGCCGATCAGCGCGAAACGGTTAAGCCCCAACCCATCCGCCAGCGCCTCCAGATCGGCCACCCAATCGCCGAGCTGCGTGAAAGCTTTGAAGTCGGAACGGCCATAGCCGGGACGATCCGGCGCGATGATGCGCAAGTTCCGCGCCCGCGCCGACCCCTCTGTAATCTCGAAGGTCAGCCGCGATCCCGGCGTGCCGTGAAAGGCGAAAACCGGCGCTCCGCCGGGGTCGCCGAATTCCGCATAGGCGATCTTGCGCCCATCGGGCAGTGTCAGGGTATTGAGGCTCTTCGGCTCGGGAGGCGCTTTGCTGTCCATGGTCGGGGCCGCCACTTCGTCGTATCGCCGGTTCAGCCCCGCGTCTCAGCCCTGCCCCGCGATCGGCTACTCGCAGCCGATGATGATGTCGCCCGGATTGATGATCAGCTTGACCTCTTTGCCCTCGTAGAGCCCCAAGGCTTCCAGCGAGGCCACCGTGACGCTCGTCTCCACCAGGGTCTCCCCGGCGATTTCCACATAGACAATGGCCGTCACCGCGCCTTTGCGGATCTCCATGACCTTGCCTTCGAATTGATTGGGGGTGGTGAGCTTCATGGTTTCGCCTCTCTCAATCGACCGCACGCAAAAACAGGGTACCGCCAAGCCTGCCATCGCAGGCTGGCGGCAATTGACCTAGCTAACACCTAGCTGAGGCTCGCGCAGAACCGCTGGATCCGGCGGCAGGCCTCTTCCAGGTCATCTTTACCCGTCGCGTAGGAGATTCGGAAGAACGGCGACAGTCCAAACGCCGCCCCGTGCACAACGGCGACGCCTTCGGTCTCCAGAAGAGACGTGGCGAAATCCTCGTCGGTCTCGATCGTCTTGCCCGCAGGCGTAGCCTTGCCGATGCAGCCGGCGCAGGAGGGATAGACGTAAAACGCCCCTTCCGGCGTCGGGCATTCGATCCCGGAGGCCTGGTTCAACATCGAGACCACGAGATCGCGCCGTTCCTGGAACGACTTCACCCAATCCTTCAGGAAATCCTGCGGACCGTTCAGCGCTTCCACCGCCGCCCACTGGCTGATCGAAGACGGGTTGGAGGTCGATTGCGACTGCAGCGTCGCCATCGCCTTGATCAGCGGCTTCGGCCCGCCGGCAAAGCCGATGCGCCAGCCGGTCATGGAATAGGCCTTGGAGACGCCGTTCACCGTCAAGGTGCGGTCCTTCAGCTTCGGCTCGACCTGCGCCGGGGTGAAGAACTTGAAATCGTCATAGACCAGATGCTCGTAGATATCGTCGGAGAGAACCCAGACCTGCTCGTATTTCAGCAGCACGTCCGTGAGCGCCTTGATCTCCTCGCGCGTATAAGCGGCGCCGGTCGGGTTCGAGGGCGAGTTGAAGATCACCCAGCGCGTGCGCGGCGTAATCGCCTTCTCCAGCGCCTCGGGTGTCAGCTTGAACCCGGTCTCCAGGCTCGCCGGCACGATCACCGGCTCGGCCCCGGCCAACAGCACCATATCGGGATAGCTCACCCAGAACGGCGCCGGCACGATCACCTCGTCGCCCGGATTGAGCGTCGCCAGAAGCGCATTATAGAGCACCTGCTTGCCGCCCGTGCCGACAGTGATCTCCGCCGGCTCGTAGGTCAGCTCGTTGTCGCGCTTGAACTTCGCCGCGATTGCCTGCTTCAGCGCCGGGATGCCGTCCACGGCGGTGTATTTCGTCTCGCCGCGGTTGATCGCATCGATCGCCGCCTTCTTGACGTTCTCCGGCGTGTCGAAATCCGGCTCGCCCGCGCCAAGTCCGATGACATCCTCGCCGGCAGCTTTCAGCTCCCGCGCCTTCCCCGTGATCGCCATGGTCGGGGAGGGTTTTACGCGTTCCAAAGAGTGGGCAATCAGTCCCATGAGTCTATCCTTGAAGGAGCCAGCCTCGGGCTGCGCGCGCCCAATCTGCAAGGTGCAGATGTCAGAGCGACGAAACCCTGGCCCCTATCTTTATGTGAAGGTTCGAAGGTCTTTCCGATAAAGACTTACATAGACCAGCCTCCCTCGCAAAGCCATGGCCGCACCGTCGCAGGATTGCTCTTTGCGCCGGGTCCGCAAGGCGACTTTCTAGTATTGAAGCAAGGTCTCCTTAACGCAGTTTGCCGGTGTAATGTCCGGCCCAACGAGCGCCCTATTCTTGCTAAAGCGCCGCCCAAATGCCGTGGTCCCTTTTGCGCGCTGAACGCGAACAATCAAGACAACGAATGTCCAGTTTTCAGGGAGCAAAGAGCATCGGGGATGCGGAATCTTCTGCGCAAATCCTTCATTTTCAGCGGCGCGGCCGTGGCCACGGCCATGCTTCTGCCGATCGTAGCGGCGCCTGCTGAGGCGATAGCCTGCGGTCTTACCGAAGCCGCCACCTCAAGCGTACCGCCGACCCTACCGCTGCCACTGCGCGGCTCGCAGCCCGTCCCAAAGCAGACCCGCGCCGCGATCAATATTCGAAAAAAATCCTATAGCCGGGCGATGTCGGCACAGGACAATTCGCCCCTCAAACACACGAGACAGTGCGCGATCCTCGTGCTACTGCTAACCATCCTGGGTGTGGCGACGCGCTTGCTATGGCGCAGCCAGCACCGCGCGCATCCGTCCGGCGAGGGCGAGGATTGCGATTTCACTTGAGGAGCAGCACGCGAATGCCCATGCCTCAACTTCGAATCCGCCGCAAATTGCCTGTTTTCCTGACTCTTGCCGGCGTTGCTGCCGGTCTCGTCGGGGTCTCGGCCCTGGTCGGCTTCGGCAATCTCGGTTCGAGTCTTGGTGAAAGCGCCTGGCGCAGCGCGCTCGACGAACCGGCCAGCCACGACGCCTGGCCGTTCGAGACGGCTTCCGGCGACAACTCCAAGTTGCGCAAGCTCGGCTTCAGCGCCGTTCTTCGGCCGGCCCCGGCCGATGAGCGCAAGCTCGCAAGCCTTCCGGGCGCCGCGTTGCACGACAGTGCATCGAAGGAGGCTGTTTCTCTACATAAGACGGCAGCTCTGACTCACGATCCGCGCCAGGATCCGCATCTCATTCCCGACGATGTCGCCATCGGCGACCGCGTGACCTTGGTCACCGCCGACGGCCTGTCCCACAGCTATCGGGTCACCGGCCGGGAAGTCGCCGACCAGACGCCGGCTCTCGCCGCCAAGCAAGACCGCAACGCCGCCGCCTTGAGCTGCAGCAATTACGACAGCCTGGTTGCCGGCGCCATGCGTCTCGTCATCGAGGCGGTGAAGGTCGAAGCCGATCAGGCCCCGCGCACGGAGCAAAAGCTCTAACCCGATTTCGGATGGCGTTGGGCTAAGCCCTATTGCACCGGCACCGCATTCTGCGGCTGCATCGGTACGGCGTTTCCCGGCGTGGCATTCTCGGGAACCGCACTCTCCGGAATATCGGTCCGCGCCGGCGGCAGCGCCTCGCCTGTCAGCGATTCTTCCGGCTTCACATCCGCTTCCACCACGGCTTTCAGCCGTGCCAGCCCACGGTCGTGTTCCGCACCGACCAGACGGTCGAGCATCAACCCTTTCCAGCGCCGGAACACATAGGACCAGGGGCGGAAAATATTGCTGCCGCTATCGTAGCGGAGCTTCCAGGTCACCTTAGCCCCCGCCCCGGACGGCGCGATCTCAAAAGACGTATCGCCTTCCACCCCATTATAGTCGCCGGCCATCACCACCTTATTCGGCGGCTCGCTTTCGACGATCTTCAGATGGCCTTCGCCGACCCGCTGATCCTGGCTCGACCAGGCCGCGGCAGCGCCCTGACCGCCCTTCGGCCCGGAATAGGTAAGCTGCAGATTGGGGTCGCGCGCTGCCCAAGGCAGCCAGCTCGGATACCGTTTCGGCTGATTGAGATAGGGGAAAACCGCCGCTTCCGGTGCGTTGATGACGATGGATCGCACCACGATGACGTGGTCGGGCAGCGTGGTGGCGACGCCAGCCAGAATGCAGACAAGCGCCACAAGCCCCAAGATCAGGCGTAAAACCGGCCCCACAGCCCCCTCCCGTAAAACGCAGCAACGCCTGGAAAACAACTAAAACGGGAAAATCATCCCTTCGAGTCTTCACAAAAAACCATTAGTCTCCCGCCGTCAACTAAGGGAGGGCTAGACATGCGTTTGAGTGCACCGACGACAGTCGTCTTCGTTATTTCGCTGATTTTGGCGGTTCTCGCCGTGCTCGGCGTCTTCACCGCAATCCCCTTCATCACGCCGAACGCCTTCTGGGTCGCCATCGCGGCCTATGTGGTTCTGTTCCTCGGCAATGTGATGAAGGGCGTCTAGAAAATTTCGCCGCGGCCCCGTCTCTCGTTGCGCATCCGGGGCCGCAGCAATCCAAATATTCGGCGATCGACTGCCTCTAACTTCCAAGGCCTGCCCCACACAAAGCACACTCGCCCGCACGCCGCCGCGCCGTTAAAGTCTCTCACGGATTCGATACGTCAGATAAGGGGGCCCTCATGTCGCTGACGCCACCATCTTCCGCCGTCTTCATCGTCTCGCTGGTCCTGGCGGTCTGCGTGCTTCTGGTGCGCTATGCCGGCTTCGGCATCCCGATCGTCAATTCCCATCTCTTCGAGACTTTGCTGATCGCCTATCTGCTGCTGCTCGTCGGCGTGCTGTTCAAAGGCATCTGACGAAGGCGCCCCGAAAACCGGCCCATGCGGAACGCCGCGCGGCCGCTCACGTTGAACTGCCCATATCAACCATCCATTCGACGATAAACGGAATAGATCATGGCCGAACTCTCACTCAGCCCAGACTACATCCGAAGCCTCGCTCTAAAAGTACGCGCCATCATGGCGGTGGAGGCCAACGACACGCCCGATGTCGGCTCCAACCCGACCGACGACGCCACGCCGCCGAACGAGCTGCAGGACGATGCAGGCAACCTCACCCGCGAAGAACTGGTGGAAGAGTTGAAGGGGCTGAGCCCCGAGGAACAGGCCGAGCTGGTGGCGCTGATGTGGCTTGGCCGCGACGATTACGGCCCCGACGATTGGGACCTGCTCACCGCTGAGGCGGCGGAGCGGCGCGAGGTGCCGACCGAGAATTATCTCCTCGATCATCCCCAGCTCGCCGATTATTGGATGGAAGGCATGAGCCTGCTCGGGCTCGGCGGTCTCGACGAGGATTGACGGGGCAAAATGAACGGAGAGCCGGAAACTCCGGCCCTCCGTGTTCAGACTTCGCGTCTTGCTAATCGTCCCGCCGCACGGACAGCCCGCGTGGCGGAATAGGCTCCCCGGCCTGACCGTTCTCTATTCCCCCCTCGGACCGGTAGGGCGAGAGCGAGCCCGGTGCCGGATTGGGCGAAGAGACCATCCGCGTGGTCGCCGCGTAGGGCGAGCGTCCATAACCGCCCCCCGCGCCGAACGTGGCGAGCGGCGGATTGGCCGGCGGCTGCGCCGGACGGGCCGGTTTCGACGCCGCGCGCGAAGCGGGCTTCCGGCTCGAAGCTTTGCTCCCCGCCGGCTTAGGCTTGCTGCTCTTCGGCTTTGACGCCTTTGCCGTCTTGGAAGCCGCGCTCCGCGCCTTCGCGGTCTTCGGTTTCACCGTCTTTGCTTTGGCGGTGGTGGCTTTTGCGGTCCGGGCCTTGGTGGCCGTCCGCGCGGTGCTCGCCCGTGCCGGGCTCTTGCGCGTTGCCGCCTTCGCGGTGCTGCGCGTCGCGGTCGTCCGGCGCGCGGTCACCGAACGGCTTGCCGTCTTGCGGGCCGCAGGCTTGCGCGTCGTTGCCGCTTTCCGGGCGGCGGGCTTCTTCGCCGCGGCCGTCTTTCTGGCGGTGGTCTTGCTGGCAGCCGCCGTCCGCTTCACCGCCGGCTTCTTGGCGGCCGTTTTTCTCGCGGCGGTCTTCTTTACGACAGGTTTCTTGGCGGCGGTCCGTTTTGCGGTAGTGGTCTTCGCCGCCGTCTTCCGCACAGCAGTCTTGCGCACCGTTGTCTTGCGGGCTGCCGTCTTCTTCGCCGGAGACCGCGCTGCGCTGCGGGTTGCGGTCTTACTGCGCGACGTTGCCGCCCGCCGCGTCGTGCCGCTCCGCGATGCCGTCTTGGTCTTGCTGGCAGCCACGCGCCGCGTTGCCGTTTTGGCGGCGGGCTTGCGGGCCGTCGTCGCCCGCGCTGCAGGCTTTTTGGCCACTGTCTTTTTTGCAGCAGGCTTCTTGGCCGCTGCCGTCTTCCGTGCAGCAGTGGTCCGTGCGGTAGTGCTCCGCGCCGCAGCTTTGCGGGCCGGTGCCGTCTTGCGGGCCGTAGTCCGGCTTGCCGCTCGTGTCGTTGCGGCTTTGCGTGTTGTCGTCTTGGTCTTTGGCCGCGCCGCGCTGGCCGATTTGGCCGTGCTGCGCTTGGCCGTTACGCCACGTTTCGAACTCGCTCTGGTCGCCATGGTTTGTGCTCCATCGATTGATCGCCATCTCGGCGACAGCGCTCACGCGCTTCTTCGAACACGCATCATGGTCCGTGCTGATCCTCCCAAAACATCAAACGTCTTGTTCTTGTGACGTGCTTGTTGTGACAGGTAAAAGTGGCAATGTCCCGACAAATCTTTGCACCGATATGCTTTCGGTGAACATGCGTTTACCGCGTTTGATGCCCGCGCCAAAACAGCCCTTCGCGCATCTGTACCGAATCCGGTTAAGCTCATCTCGATTTCGCAGAATGCAATCGCGCATACGAAGTGAACGATCTCGCCGCCGACGGGTTAGGCCCCGCTAGTCACACCGCAACGCGACCGACGGGTAAGCATGAATAAGAAGACGAACGAAGACGGACCGACAAAGCAGGAAGGCCTCAGCCGCGAGGAAGTGAAATCGGTCAAGACCCGCCGCCGGCTTCGCGCCGCGGTGGTCTACGAGATCATCCGCACCGAGGGCGAAGGCGAGCTCGCCCGCGCCTTCAGCGCGCTGTGGTGGTCCGGCGTCGCCGCCGGCATCTCCATCG
This sequence comes from Methyloligella sp. GL2, assembly GCF_013341275.1. Classification (GTDB taxonomy): domain Bacteria; phylum Pseudomonadota; class Alphaproteobacteria; order Rhizobiales; family Methyloligellaceae; genus Methyloligella. Next base: position 1,306,045 of record NZ_CP054476.1, on the reverse strand, counting down.
GCTTCTCGGTTCTGTCCCAGGCCATGCTGATGGCCTTTCTCTCAGACTCGCCCGGCTCCAACATCATCGCCGATCTCGGCTATTCGGTCGGCTTCCTGATCGTCATCCTGTCCCGCCAGCAGCTCTTCACCGAGAACACCCTCACCGCCGTGTTGCCGGTGATTTCGCGGCGCAGCTGGAGCTGGTTCTGGGTGCTTGTCCGCCTGTGGGGCATCGTGCTCGCCGCCAATCTGGTCGGCTGTCTGCTGGTGGCCGCCTTCCTGGCCTATTCCAACGCGCTCACGCCGGAGATCGCCGCCGCAACGGTGCGGATCGGCGAGCACCTGATGGCCAACACGCCGACGGAGATGTTCGTCAAAGGCATCGTCTCCGGCTGGCTGATCGCGGCGCTGGTCTGGATGCTGCCCTCAGCGGAAGGCACCGAGATCTTCGTCATCACCCTGATCACCTATCTCATCGCGCTCGGCGGCTTCACCCATGTCATCGCCGGCTCGGTCGAGGCCTTCTACATGGTGATGACCGGCCATACCGGCATGCTCCAGGCGGTGTTCGGATTTTTCATCCCAACCCTGCTCGGCAACGTGGCCGGCGGCACCATCCTCTTCGCCGTGTTGAGCTACGCGCAAGTAAGGGACGAGGTTTAGGGATGGCCTCCGTCCGCACATCCGAAGGCTAACCTCATGCCAATCCCGATCCTCGTCCTCCTGCTCTACGTGCTTTGGACTATCGCCGTGATGGTCTTCGGGCTTGGGCTGGCGCGACTGCGTCGGGTGCGCCGGGGCGAGACGTTTTCCGATTTTCCCGGCGGCGTCGCCGAGGGCCCGGCCTTTCACCAGCGGGCTGTGCGGGCGCATCTGAACTGCGCGGAGAATCTGCCGCTTTATGCCGCCGTGGCGCTTTCCGCCGCCGTGCTGGGCATCGAAGGGCCGGTGCTGAGCGGCCTCGCCATCCTGATCATCGTCTGCCGCATCGCTCAGAGCAGCATCCATCTCGCCCTGCCCCAGACCGAGCCCGTCGTCCGCATCCGCGGCTCCCTGTTCGGCCTGCAGACGCTCTCCATCGGCATCATGGCAATCATCGTCATCTGCAACGGCGGATCGGCTTAAGCCATACGGGGTTTGCCGGCCCGCATTTCGGCCGAACCAATTCGCCAAGGCTGCGTTTAGCCACTCCATGCCACCACGATGACATTTCCAAACGCGCGCCGGTCTTCGGTCGCGCGCCACCTGCTTCGGAGGAACCCCAATGAAACGCAGCCTCGTCTTCGGCGCGCTCGCCGCCGCCGCCGCGCTCCTACCCAGCGCCGTGTTCGCCGCCGATATCGACGCCCAAATCGCCGCCGCCGGGACCCATGCCGGCCTGGCCGCGGGCTCCGACAATATCGATGACGTGCAAACCCATTTGCAGCATGTGCTGAACTGCCTGGTCGGGCCGAAGGGCGAGGGCTTCGCGGCCGCAGAGATGAACCCTTGCACCAATCTCGGCAATGGCGCCATTCCCGATGCCATCGACCAGGAGCGGAAAATCCAGCTGAAGCAAGCCGCCGAGAGCGCCAAGGCCGGCATCGCCGCCGACAATATGGATACCGCAGCCAAGCAGGCTGGGGAAACCGCGGCGCTGATCAACGGCGCCAACTGAGCGAAAGCGCGGAGCGGGCGCGGCGCGGCGGGCCTTGAGGCTCGAGACGTCGCAGAGCCCTAGGCAAGGGCGGGTTTCGTAGTCATATTCGGGATCATGCCACCCCGCACCGCCAGAACCTTCGGCTCCAGGGCCGAGCCGCGCGCCGTCACCGGCGAGGAGACCGGCCTTCCGCCCTCCGAGGAACGCCGCACCCCCGGCATGGGCGAAGCGCCCCAGCCCTTGATGCAGGGCCACCCGCTGGTGGCCGGCTATGGCGCGCCGGATTTCACCCCCCATCGTCCGCCCCGCCCGGAGAAGAGCGAAGGCGGGGTGGAGCTCGTGCTGCAATCGGAGATGCAGCCCAAGGGCGACCAACCCACCGCCATTGCCGAGCTGACCGCCGCGATCGAGGCTCATGAGCGCGACCAGGTGCTGCTCGGCGTCACCGGTTCGGGCAAGACCTTTACCATGGCCAAGGTGATCGAGCAGACCCAGCGCCCGGCCCTGATCCTGGCGCCTAACAAGACCCTGGCCGCCCAGCTCTATGGCGAGTTCAAGAGCTTCTTCCCCGATAACGCGGTGGAGTATTTCGTCTCCTTTTACGACTACTACCAGCCGGAGGCCTACGTCCCGCGCACCGACACCTATATCGAGAAGGATTCCTCGATCAACGAGCAGATCGACCGCATGCGCCATGCCGCAACGCGCGCCCTGCTCGAGCGCGACGACGTCATCCTGATCGCCTCGGTCTCCTGCATCTACGGTATCGGCGCGGTGGAGACCTACACCGCCATGACCTTGAGCCTGAAGCGCGGCGACCGCGTCGAGCAGCGCCAGCTGATGGCCGATCTGGTCGCCCTGCAATACCGCCGCTCGGATATCAACTTCGTGCGCGGCACCTTCCGGGTGCGCGGCGACACCATCGAGCTCTGGCCGGCGCATCTGGACGACAGCGCCTGGCGCATCTCGCTGTTCGGCGACGAGATCGAGAGCATCACCGAGTTCGATCCCCTGACCGGCGCCAAGACCGACCAGTTCCAGATGGTCAAGATCTACGCCAACTCCCACTACGTGACGCCGAAGCCGACCCTGAAGTCGGCGGTGAAAGGCATCAAGGCCGAGCTGAAGGCGCGGCTCGACGAGCTGAACAAGGCCGGCCGCCTGCTGGAGGCTCAGCGCCTGGAGCAGCGCACCACCTTCGACCTGGAGATGATCGAGGCAACGGGCGCCTGCGCCGGCATCGAGAATTATTCGCGCTATCTCACCGGGCGCCGCCCGGGCGATCCGCCGCCGACCCTGTTCGAATATCTGCCCGACAACGCCCTGGTCTTCGCCGACGAGAGCCACGTCACCGTGCCCCAGATCGGCGCCATGTTCCGCGGCGACTACAAGCGCAAATCCACCCTCGCCGAATATGGCTTCCGCCTGCCCTCCTGCATGGACAACCGTCCCTTGCGCTTCGAGGAGTGGGACGCCATGCGGCCGCAGACCGTCTATGTCTCCGCCACCCCCGGCTCATGGGAGCTGGAGAAGACCGGCGGCGTCTTCGTCGAGCAGGTGATCCGCCCGACCGGCCTGATCGATCCGCCGGTGGAGATCCGCCCCGCCACCACCCAGGTGGACGACCTCGTCGACGAGACCCGCAAGGTCGTCGCAGGCGGCCATCGCGTGCTGGTCACCACCCTGACCAAGCGCATGGCCGAGGATCTCACCGAGTATATGCACGAGCAGGGCATCAAGGTCCGCTACATGCATTCCGACGTGGAGACTCTGGAGCGCATCGAGATCATCCGCGATCTGCGCCTCGGCGCCTTCGACGTGCTGATCGGCATCAACCTGCTGCGCGAGGGACTGGATATCCCAGAATGCGCCCTGGTCGGCATTCTCGATGCCGATAAGGAAGGCTTCCTGCGTTCGGAAACCTCCCTGGTACAGACCATCGGCCGCGCCGCCCGTAACGTCGAGGGCAAGGTGATCCTCTATGCCGACGGCATCACCGGATCCATGGAGCGCGCCATGGCCGAGACCACGCGCCGCCGCGAGAAGCAGATGGCCTATAACGAGGCCAACGGCATCACCCCGGAAAGCGTGAAGAAGCATATCGGCGACATCCTCGCCTCCGTCTACGAGCGCGACCACGTGCTGGTCGATTCCGGCCTCGGCATGGGCGAGGCGGAGCAGGAGACCCTCGGCCATAATCTGGAGGCGACCGTCGCCGAGATGGAAAAGCGCATGCACGCCGCCGCCGCCGATCTGGAATTCGAGGAGGCCGCGCGGCTGCGCGACGAGCTGAAACGGCTGAAGCAGATGTCGCTTACCGTCGCGGCCGACCCGATGGCCCGCCAGGATCAGCTGGAGCGCAGCGTCGCCGCCGGCGAGCCCCAGGCGCTCAGCCGGCCCCATAAGCCGAGCCTCGATGAGATGGGTCCGCATAACCGCGAGATTCCGCTTGCGCCAAAGCCCAAGCGCCGCGGCCGCTCCTCCGCCGGCAAGCCCGGCACCCGCGCCTTCAAAGGCAAGAGCAGCTAGCAAGAGCCTTCCTACTTATTGAACTTGGCGGCATTTAACTATAACCTACTACCCTAGGTAGTGGCAGGATCTCATCATGAATAAGGCGGACCTCGTTGCGCAGGTTGCGCAAGAAGCAGCGCTTAGCCTGGACGAAGCCGAAATTGTCGTCGACGCAACGTTCAAAGCGATCGAAAACGCTCTAAAAAACGGTGATACGGTCCGCATTATCGGGTTTGGCAATTTTCAAGTAGCAGACCGCAAGGCTTCCACCGGACGCAACCCACGGACAGGCGAAACAGTACAAATTCCTGCTTCACGCGTCCCTAAATTTCGCGCTGGAAAATCTTTAAAGGAATCCGTCAACCCGAGGGCGGCGGGAGGGCCGCGCGGAAGGGGCGGCGGTCCGACAAGAAAGTACCCCCTCCAGCCGTCCAGCAGACCTGCTGATGATACACAGAATGACCAGAATGATACCTCCGAGACGGATGACTCCGGTTCCAGTGGCGAGGCTGCTTAGCCAAATCAGGTCATCACAATGAAGCTACCATTCGTATTTGGTATCAGACTCGTTTTTCGGATTTTTTTGCCTGGATTCTTCTTTTCTCTGTTCCTGTTCCCCCTAGCGTTTCTTATCAAGAAGACGCTTTCCCAACCCGTTTCAGCCGAGATCTATTTCATTCTGGCACCGGCATTGCTTGGCTGGCTAATAAGCTTGCTCGATATCCCGATCTATAAGCTGTACGAAGGGAGGGAGTTTTGGCCACCGTCTATCAAACGCTGTGGAATAAAACTTCAAAAGCGTCGCTTAATAGCACTCCGCAAAACGGCGAAAACCGACGTCGAAAAGCAAATCAAGCTGGCACGATTTCCTCTATCAGAGGAGTTTCGAACCCGAGAAGCTCAAGCACCGACTAAACTTGGAAACATTCTAGCAGAAGCTGAACAATACCCAGACATAAAATATGGTATGGATGGCGTGTTTTTTTGGTATAGAATTTGGTATTTACTCGACAACGACACGCGAGTCTGGTGCGATGAAATAAGAAGCGTCGCAGACAGCGCATTATACATATCGTTTGTTTTTATAATTGGATCAATAATATTATTATTATATTTCTTATATGAATTATTATTCAATGGAATTATATATTCACCAATTGAATGTTATATATACATTATTTTATCTATTATTTCGTTAGTGTTAGCTTATGGCTTGTATAGAATTGCCACAACTTTACACGAAGAGAATTCCGATTATTTCAAGGCATTGTTTGATGTATACTGGAAAAAATTCGACACAGGCCCGATCATAGCGATACTCGAGAATAATATTCTACAAAAATCTCTTAGAGGGCTGAGCGACTCAGAGAAACTCTTTGTCGCCTGGCAATACCTGCGCTGGGACCAATACTCAGACGTGAACACCAGCAAGACCAAAACAGTCGCCGAAATTTTTTTGGAACAAAAGCCACCACCTGCTGAGAAATAGGGTGTGTGTATCGAGCAAAAATGCCCCGAAGCAAAACGCTGCTCCGAAGCCGACCCAAGCGAAATCCTCGAAGCAAGCACACCCACAACCGCGAGATTCCGCTTGCGCCAAAGCCCAAGCGCCGCGGCCGCTCCTCCGCCGGCAAGCCCGGCACCCGCGCCTTCAAAGGCAAGGGAAGCTAGGAAGAGCAGCTAGCAAGAGCCGCTAAGAAAAGCGGTTAGATTCTAAAATCTTAACCCAAGTTCCGTAGACTTCCCGCCAGCCCGGTCGTGTCGAGAAATGGCTATTGCCGGAAGCATCTGCACGGTGACGTGGTCCGCCGACTTGGAATGTCTTGCTCCGCTCCTCATATCAATTGGGAGCCTATAATTCTGCCGGACGCCGATTGCCGTGAGGACTTGGCGTCCGGACCGGAGGCCTTGATGAGACTGAATTTGATTCCTGCCGTTCTGCTGTCTTCGGCAATCGCCCTCGGCGGCCTCGCCGCCGCCCTTCCCGCGAGCGCCGCTCAGAGCGGCACGGCCGTCTACAGCAAGCAGGAGCTGCGCCAGGCCAAGAAAGCCCAACGCGCCAAGAAGCGCACACTGCGTGCCCAGCGCCGCCAGCAGCGCCAGGCGGAATTCGCCAAACAAGCTGCCAAAGATCCCGACCGCTGGGAGCGCCCGGGCATCGGCCCGTTTGACGACAGCACCTATTGGGGACCTGGATGGGGTCCCGGCTTCGGCGTCGGCACCTATTGGGGGCCGGGCTACGGTCCGATCTGGGCGCCCTACGGCACCTATGATCCGTTCTTCGGCCCCGTCGGCTGGTAGGAGCGCCCATGCCAATAACCGTCGCAACACAGCCAGGCGATTATTCCCGGACATTTTTCGGGAATTTACAACGCATCCTTCATCGATTGTCGCTACACTTGGAACAACTCAAGATCACGACACGGGCCAGAGTACAATCGCAGGCCCTCAACCCTAAGGAGACTTCTCCCATGACACGTCCGATGACCAAAATCGTCACCGGAACCGCGCTCGCTCTTTGCGTTTCGCTCGCGCTTGCCGCGGCCACGCCCGCCTCGGCCGGCATCTTCAAGAAGAAGAAAAAGGTCGTGCGCGATCAGGAAGGGAAGGTCGTCTATGTGGTGCCGCGCGGTCGCCGCGCAGCGAAGTACTACATCCGCCAGGAGCCTTACATCCTGAACAACCGGGTCTATCCGGGCATGCAGTTCGAGCCGCCGAACAGCGCCTTCTTCGGAGGCAACCCGATGATCGGCCCGTCGAGCTGGTAGAGGGCTGAGCTTACCAAGCTGAGAAAGGGCGTCGCCGGAAGGCGGCGCCTTTTCCTTATCCGCTATCCGCGCTGCAGCGCAGCCAGCAAGCGGTGATCGGGATAGGAATCGGCCGGCAGGCCAAGCTTCACCTGTACGTCACGCACCGCTTCGCGCGTTTTCTCGCCAATCACCCCATCGACCTTGCCGACATCGTAGCCGCGCTGCAGCAACAGCGTCTGCAGCTGCTTGGTCTCTTCCATGCTGAACGGCTCCACCGGCGCCCGGCCCTTGGAGAGCGGCGGCGCGCCTGCAAGCCGGGTGGCGAAATAGGCGGCCGTGAGCGAGTAGACCAGCGACTGATTCCACTCGATATAGACGTCGAAATTCGGATAGGCGAGGAAGGCCGGCCCGTTCCGCCCCATGGGCAGGATCAGCGCGGCGGGAAGATTATCCTCCGGCAGCGGGCTGCCGTCGGCCCGGGTCACCCCGAAGCGCGACCACAGCGCCCGCGGCTTCTTGATGGTGAGATCGGCCAGCTCCCAAGGCATGCTCGCCGGCACCCGCACCTCTTCCAGCCAAGGCTCGCCGGCCCGCCATCCCAGATGTTTCAAGTAATTCGCGGTCGAGGCCAGCGCATCCGGCGTCGAGCGGATCAGATTGACATGCCCGTCCCCGTCGTAATCGACGCCGTATTCATAATACACCGTCGGCAGGAACTGGGTCTGGCCGAGCTCGCCGGCCCAAGGCCCGCGCATCTGCCCCGGCGTGAGATCGCCCCGGTCGATAATGCGCAGCGCCGCCATCAGCTGCTCGTTGAATTCTTCGGAGCGGCGGCAATCGAAAGCCAGCGTCGCCAGCGATTGCAGCGTCGGCCCATTGCCGGTATTGGCGCCGAAATCCGTCTCCAGCCCCCAGAACGCGGTGATCACCGGGGCCGGGACGCCGAATTGCTGTTGGATGCGCGAAAAGGTGTTGCCGTATTTCTTGATATTCGCCGCCCCGTGCTGCAGCCGGTAGCTGGCGACCATACGGCCGGAAAACTGCAGGAAGTCCTGGGCGAAGACATGCTGCGCCCGGTCCTTGTTGATCACCGAGCGGTCGTAACGCACGCCGGCAAGCGCGCTATTCACCGTCTGCGGCGAGACGCCTTCGGCCACCGCTTTCTGCTTGAAGCTCTGCAGCCAGGCCGGAAATCCAGCCGGATTCGGCGTCCGGCAGGTTGCAGCCGAGACGGGGCCGGCAGCCAAGCCGAAGGCGATGACGGAAAGGACGGCGATCGCCCGCGCCAGCTTGGCGCCAGCGGTCGAGGGTCCCGGCGAACGGAAATCTGTAATGGTGAAAGCGCGCATGCGCGCAACTGTGCCAGGGCACCGTGCGCAGTCAAGAGCGCATCCTTCGCGGCAAGCGACGATGTGAGAAATTGTAGCGGGCTGTGGCGGGAAAGTCATCGCCCCGCTTTGGCATGACCGCTCGCGCATGCCGGGAAGTCCGGCATGGCCGAGCGCCGCTCCAGCGGGACGTGACTAATCGGTATGCGGCGGGAGATCGTCGAACCAGATCCGGTCTTCCGATGCGCCGGGCTCGCTCCGCTTGCGCGCCCGCAACCGGTCGTATTCATACGCTTGCTTGCCCGCAGAACAGGGGCCGCGATTATCCGCCCCAAGATCCTTAAGGCTCGGAGACGGCGTTGCCCGTGCCGGGCTTGTTTCCTCGGTTTTCATCTTCTTTTTCGCCATTCTGTCACTTCACCAATCTCGATGACAGTCCATGTCATAAGACAGCTATATTTAGATATGGGCAAGGATTGGGCGGTTTTGTCCAACAAAAAAATGCAACCGCACATTATTTGATCTATTTTATCCCTGCCTATTTCCATTGCGGCAAAATGAAAGCGACAGCTCATGCAGATTCGCAATGTGACACAGCGTGTGACACCGATTCTTCTCGGTGCTCTGGTGCCGGCTGCGCTGGGGCTCGGATTGGCGCTCTCCGCCGGGCCGGCCGAGGCGCGTATCAAGTGCAACGGGATCTTTCAGCAGAATAAGAACGGTCCCATCGCCACCCCCTACTGCGCCGAGCAAGAAATCGCCCGCGTCGCCAGAAGCTATGGGGAGAAGGTGACCGACGCCGAGGTGCACAATAATCCGCTGACCAAAGTGCGGCTTTGCCAGCTTTACGGCAATGACAACCGCCTTAAAGGCGCATGCGGCGCATATAGCCCGGACAACTACCGGTTCTGATTAAGAATTTGGGCAAGCGGGGTCGATTTGGGCGCGAATCGGCCTCATTTTGACTTTTTTTGCAGCCGTCCGGCTGTGCTTCCGCGGCGTGGCGCCGCATCGTCTGCGCCCCTCCATCGCCCCGGTCATATTCCGCTAACCATATGATTTTTATGGCTCTTCTGGAGGCAGCCGTAAACCGGTCTCGGCGCCCATAGGGGCTGGGATTCCGGGTTACAAGACGGCGCCTATAAATGGCCTCCCAATCTCCTAGGCCAAGCCCGGTTTCCGCCTTGTTTGACCGTAGGTTACGGGATCGCATGTAAGCGAAATATGCCGGCGGGGGATTCTGCCGGCGACTCCCGAAATCCATTAAGGAGCTAAACGCATGTCAAAAATGCGCGCAGCGATTTTTTCGCTCGGGCTTGCAGGCGTCATGGCCGTTCTGCCGATTAGCCTTGCCAGCGCCGATCAGGTCGGACACGCATCCTGGTACGCTCTCCATTCTCGTACGGCGAGTGGCGAGATGATGAACCCGAGCGCCATGACGGCTGCTCACCGTAGCCTGCCTTTTGGCACCAAAGTTCTCGTCGAAAATCTGAATAACGGCCGCAAGGTCGTGGTCCGTATCAATGACCGCGGCCCGTTTGTCGGCGGTCGGATTATCGATGTCTCCAAAGCCGCCGCCTCCAATCTCGGCATGATCTCTTCCGGTACCGCACAGGTCCGTATCAGCACGGTTGGATCCGGCACCCGGACCAGCAAGTCTTCCGAGAGCTCGGTTCGCGGCAAGATGGCGAACGTCTCCAAGTCCGCCTCGAAGACCAAGACGGCGGTTCGCGCTACGCATTCGCGCAGCCGCACCGCCGCCGCTCAGAGCGGAGATAAGAAGCGCTATAGCGGCATCTTCTCTTCCGGGGGCAAGTTCTTCGGCAAGAAGACGAAGGAACAGCGCATCGCGCGCGACTGACGTCAGAGAACGCCTAGTTCTACAAGAAACGCGCCGCCTCTCAGAGGCGGCGGCAAACGCCGGGCCCCTCGCCCGGCGTTTTTTTTTCGGTCGAGAAATATCGCCCATAGGTTGTTCGGCAACACGCTCTACCGGCACAAAAGTCTCGCCGAGCCCTCCCAAATCGGCCGAATCGGTCTTGCGCTTTAAGGGGTAACACGTAGAATGTTCGCGCTTTGCGGGCAGACTGCGGACCCGGATAGAGACTGGCGGCACGGGTTCTTGAGAGGCTCTTCGGATGCATTTTGAGAGCCGCCGTATTTGGATCTTTTCCTGTTCCTAGACTGACCTAATGCGTCCGCGAGGTGCGTATGCCTGGCGGGTATGGAAGGGGAAAGGAGCTTCCCGATGCGCCAAAACGGGACCGTAAAATTCTTCAATCACTCTCGCGGCTTCGGCTTCATCACGCCGGACGATGGGGGTAAGGACGTCTTCCTTCACATCTCTGCGCTGCAGCGTTCCGGCCTGCCGGCCTTGGATGAAGGGGCACGTGTGACCTTCGAGACCGAGCCGGACCGGCGCGGTAAGGGGCCACAGGCCGTCAACGTCCAGCTCGGCGAGTAATCCTCCCGATCTTTAGGGCTTAGCCTTGCGGTCTCTCGGCCGCTTGGATAGCAATGGCTCGACCGAACGCCCGGCCTCCGCCGGCGCGGCACGCTCCTATTGGAGGTCCTGTGACCGAGCCCACATCTCCCAGCACCGGCGCTGAAACAGACGCCGTGCTTCAGGCGCTGAGCGCCCACGAGCAGGACGCTCTCGACCGCCTGTTCGACTTTCTCGCAATTCCCAGCATCTCCACCGATCCAGCCTATCATCAGGCTTGCCTGGACGCGGCCGAATGGTCCGCCGGCCAGCTTCGCGCGCTCGGATTCTCCGCCACGGTTCACGCCACTGAAGGCAAGCCCATGGTGCTGGCCCATTACGGCGTCGGGGAGATTTCCGGCCCGCACGTTCTGTTCTACGGCCATTACGACGTGCAGCCGCCCGATCCGCTGGAGGAGTGGGACGTGCCCCCCTTCGAGCCGCGCATCGCCGACGATGCCGATTACGGCAAGGTCATCGTCGCCCGCGGCGCCTCCGACGATAAGGGGCAGGTGATGACCTTTCTGGAGGCCTGCCGCGCCTGGATCGAGGCCACTGGGTCTCTGCCCGTGCCGGTCACGGTTCTGCTGGAAGGCGAGGAGGAATCCGGCAGCCCTTCGCTCGGCCCGTTCCTGCAGGCTTACGGCGAAGAGCTGAAGGCCGATGTGGCACTGGTCTGCGACACCAATCAGTGGGATGCAAAGACCCCGGCCATCACCGCCTTCCTGCGCGGTCTCGCCTTCTGCGAGGTCACCGTCACCGGGCCGTCCCGCGACCTTCATTCCGGCCTTTACGGCGGCCCGGTGCGAAATCCCATCCACGTGCTGACCGCGATCCTCGGCGAACTGCACGGCCTCGACGGCGAGGTCGCCATTCCCGGCTTCTACGACGGCGTCGCCGAGCCGAGCGCCGAACAGCGCGAGCAATGGGAAAGCCTCGATTTCGACGGTCAGGCGTTCCTGGAGAGTATCGGCTTGAACGAGCCTGCCGGCGAGACCGGCTACAGCGTTCTGGAGCAGAACTGGGCCCGGCCCACCGCCGAGATCAACGGCATCTATGGCGGCTATACCGGCCCCGGCACCAAGACCGTGATTCCGAGCCAGGCCAGCGCCAAGATCTCCTTCCGCCTGGTGCCGGGCCAGGATCCGGCGAAGGTCATCGAAGGCTTCCATCGCTTCGTGGAAAAGCGCCTTCCCGCCGACTGCAAGGTCAGCTTCGCGGGCGGCGAAGGCTCGCCCGCCGTCGGTTTCGATACGACGAGCGCATCCTTCCAGGCCGCTGCCGGCGCGCTGGCCGAGGAATGGGGCACCACGCCGATCAGCCTCGGCTGCGGCGCCTCCATCCCGATCGTGGAATCCTTCCGCAGCGCGCTGGACATGGATGCGCTTCTGATCGGCTTCGCCCTACCCGACGACCGCATCCACGCGCCCAACGAGAAATACAATCTGACCAGCTTTGTCAGAGGCGCGCGCAGTTGGGCGCGTATCCTGGCCGCGCTGAGCAAGCTGCAGCCGGGAAAAAGCGAGGCCTGATGCGGCGCTGGAATTCGATTATTCTTCTCATCGTTATCGTCGTCGCCGTGTTCATCGTCTCGCGCGACAGGAGCCGCACCGAGAGACCTGCCGAGCCGCCGCCCGCGGCCGAACCCCCCGCGGACGCTTCCTCCGCACCGGCAAAACCGGAGCCCGCCAAATCCGCCGCCGGAGACCTGCCCGTGGCGCCCGGCAAGTTCGACTATTATGCGCTGGTGCTCAGTTGGTCCCCCACCTATTGCATGCTGGAAGGACGCCAGCGCAATGACGGCCAATGCGATGCCGATCACGGCTTCGTGCTGCATGGGCTCTGGCCGCAATACGAGAAGGGCTATCCCGTCGACTGCAACGAGGGAGAAAAGACCTGGGTGCCCCAATCGGTGATCGACGACGTTTTCGACATCATGCCGAGCAAGGGGCTGATCATTCACGAATACCGCGCCCACGGCACCTGCTCGGGGCTTTCGCCCGCCGGCTATTTCGATACCTCGCGCGCGCTGTTCAAAAAGATCGCCATCCCGCCCGGCTTCGTCTCGCCCGATCAGGGACGCACCGCCGCCCCCGGGGATATCGAGAAGGCCTTCCTCGCCGCCAATGACTGGCTGGGCCCGGAGATGATCTCCATCTCCTGCGAGAAGCGCAATCTGCTGGATGTGCGTTTCTGCTTCACCAAGGATCTGGAGCCGCGGGCGTGCGGGCCGAACGAGCAGCAAAAGCGGCTCTGCCCCCTCCCCGCGATCGGCATTCCCGCCAGCAACTAGCCGGACGGCGCAGTCAAGCGGACGGCAAAAGAAAAGGCCGGGGTAAAGCCCCGGCCTCTCCGTCACATCGCGTTGGTCGCGGCAGCTCTAGAAGTGATAGCTGAGCGAGCCGCGGAACGTGTTGGTGTTGATGTCGAACTTGTCCTTGCGGTTACCGTAGGACACCGTCTCCGATCCGAAATCGGTGAACTGGTAATCGAACCGGGCGCTCCAGTCGGAGTTGAGCGCCACCTCGGCGCCACCGCCGATACTCCAGCCGAACAAGGTCCCGTCGCTGCTCCCGGAGACCGGCCCTTTGATCTTGAGGTCGGAATCGGCGATCGCGCCGCCGAAGGTGCCGAACACCAGAACTTGCGGGATCAGCTTGACGCCGAGACGGGCGCGCAGATCGCCTTGCGTGCCGACGCTGCTCTTGGCTTTGAACCGGCCATTGTTGAAATTGCCGCTGCCTTCGGTGCTCTGGAAGATGATGTCACCTTCCACACCGACCACGATGCGGCCCATCTGCCAGTTATTGCCGCCTTGGATACCGCCGAGCACGCCGCCGCCGGAAATATCGTCGCTGCGGCCGCTGAAATTGTTGTTCAGCGTGGCCCCGCCCAGCGTGCCGCCGAGATACCAGCCTTCGAACATGCCGCCACCGCCGCCATAGGACGGGCCCGGATCGTAAAGCGGCGCCGGATCGCTATAATATTGAGCCTGCGCAGGTCCGACGGCGAACATCGCCACGGCAAAAATGGCCGCCAAGCCGGCAGCCGCGTTTCTTCCCATAGACATAACAAAAAACTCCCCTCTATGGAGGCCGGCCCTCGGCTTAGGTGCCGATACCACCCGTCTTGCCGGCCTTGTCTCAAGCTCAGCGTAACCATGGTCCCTTACGGAACGTTAAGCACGAAGGGGGGCAAAACCAGGTAGGGTTAAGGGCGGGTTGAAGGCCATCCCGCGGCGGAACAATGCCGCGCGCTTGAGGCCTCCGAGAGAGGATTTGCGCGCTCAGGCGGCGTCCGGCGAGACCGGGCCGCTTGCCTGGAATAGCGCGACGCAGCCGCGCCGGCTCACCGAGACCTGGCCGAATCGCGCCCGCAAGCCTTCCGCCAGCGCTGCCATATCGTCTTGCAGATTATCGAACACGCCGCGCCGGTTATAGGCGCCCATCAGCGCCTTCGCCGCGGGATTGGGCGCGATGCCGCTGCCAAGAATGGTGGCACCGAACAGCACCGTCCCCGCATGCATGACGGGGCGGAGATTGTCGATCACCTGCAGCTTCTCCGGCATCGCACCGGGAAGGCAATGCAGCACATAGGTGAGCCCGATACTGTCATAAGGCGTATCGCTCGGAAGCGGCGCGAACAGGCTGGCCTCGACCAGCTCCGGCGAGTACCGCCTCAAGCGCTCCGCCGACAAGGCAAGGCAGCTCGGATTGATATCGAGCAGCGTCAGCCGCCGGAACGAACGCTCCCCCAACCGGTCGAGGAAGAAGCCGGTGCCGACCCCGGCCTCCAGATGATTGTCGCTGATGTGGTCCCGGTACTGACCGATCAGCGCATTCGTCGGACAGCCCCAGGCAAACCGGTTGGACAGCCCATGCACCACGAAATCGTAGAGCCGCAAAGTGCGCGGCGTATAGATCGCAGTCCCCTTCGCGACCGCCTCCGCATCCGGCTCGTAGCCGGTTCCCGATCCAGCCGTCTGGCTCATGGAACTGTAGATCCTTAAATAGATGGCGGCCGGCTGTCGCGCCGGCCGGTCTTAACGCCCCAATGTCGCCTGAGACGATGCGCTGAAATTGTGGGCCGAGTATGCCACGGCATCGACGCCAAATTCCGGACCACGGAAGGCCCCAAAGCGGCAAGCCCGGTATCCGACTCCCGGGCAAACGAAAAGGGCGCCCCGAAGGGCGCCCCTTAAGACGTTTGGCTCTGCAATCCGCTTAGAAGGAGGCGGACAGCGTGCCGACGACGCGCTCGTCGCAAAGGTCGATGTCGCCACCGCAACCCGCAGCCGAGAGATCGCTATCCCAGTAGCGCAGGT
This sequence comes from Methyloligella sp. GL2, assembly GCF_013341275.1. Classification (GTDB taxonomy): domain Bacteria; phylum Pseudomonadota; class Alphaproteobacteria; order Rhizobiales; family Methyloligellaceae; genus Methyloligella. The sequence goes on along the minus strand of NZ_CP054476.1, from coordinate 1,291,030 downwards.
CGAGGGTGAACATGTCGTCCTTGTAGAAGCCGAGGCTCATACCGACGTTCCAGTAAGTGTAGCTGGAGGCATCGGTGTCGTAGTCGACCCAGCCGATAACGCCGCTAAGGGTCGGCGTGAAGATCGACACCTTGTCGAAGGTATAGCCAGCCGACAGCTCAGGCACCCAGTAGTCGCCATTCTCGAGTTCGAAGTAGTTCGCCCAACCGAGAGACAGCTTGTCGTCCATGAACGACTTGCTCATGGCGAACATACCTTCCCAGATCGTGTCGGTGTCGCCGCCCGGATAGGTGTAGGCCAAGATGCTGAAATCGAAGTCGATGCCGGCCCAGGTCGGGGCAACACCACCGTAGTAGTCGATCTCGACATCGTCCGTGCCGCCGAAGTCGACGTTGGACGCCCACGTACCCAGGTAGAAGATACCGTAGCTCGCATCGAAACCACCCGAAACGGCCGGATCCTGGAGCGTCTGGGAGATGCCGCGGAACACGTAGTCGGTGGTCAGCGCCACGTTAGCCGAAAGCTCGAGCTCGGTGCCCGGGCCACCGGTGAACTGCTGCATGCCCGTGGTGTATTCGTCTGCGTGTGCAGAAGCGGCGAAACCCAACACCCCTGCTGCAATGAAACTTGACTTGATAATCCCTGCATAGCTGCGCCGAGCCATCATCAGTCTCCTGTCTTCTTTCTTAGTCCCTGCGTTTTTCTGACCCATGCGCCCAACCGTCTTGGAAAGTCAGCGCACGTCATGTGTCCCTGGTACAATAACGGGAAGCACAACCCCGGCAACGCAAAACCATTGGTTTTTAGAAAGAACTCCGGCAGTGTGACTATATTGCCATGATTTGCCGGGGGATGATCACGGTTTGGGCTGAGACCCATTCTGCATAGGCTTTTGCCCGGATTTTTCTGCTCAGAGCCGCGCCAATTGCTCACAAATTGGGCGGAGATCGAAAGCTGTCCTGGCAGCAGCGGCTTAGCCGGCATTTTTCATCGTTCGTCTGCACCTGCCTGCAATGTCTTGCCGCCGCTACGGAGGCTGCCTAGATTCGCATCCAACGGCGAAAGCGGCGCTCTCGGCGCCGGGAAACGGCCCCCAAGGCCTGCAAAATCCGAAAGAGACCGGAGTGACAACCGAATCGAATCAGGCCGGCACGGTGCTGGTCACCGGCGCGGGCCGCCGTCTCGGCCGCGCCATCGCGCGCGACTTCGCCTCCCGCGGCTGGCGAGTCGCCGCGCATTACAACACCTCTGCGGCTGAGGCCGAGGCGCTGGTCGGCGAGATCCGGGATGCGGGCGGCGAGGCCATGGCCTTAGAGGCCGATCTGACCGACGCCGAAGCGCTGGCTCCGCTGGTGCAAGCCTGCAGCGCGGCGATCGGGCCGGTCACCTGTCTGGTCAACAATGCCGCCAGCTTCGAATGGGACAGCGTGGAGAGCGTGGATTTGGCCGGCTGGGACGCACAGTTGGATCTCAATTTGCGCGCGCCGGTGTTTCTCGCCCAGGCCTTCGCCGCCGCACTGCCCGCCGACCGGCAAGGCAGTGTCATAAATCTGTTAGATCAGAAAATCTGGCGTCTGAACCCCGATTGCTTCTCTTACACGGTGTCCAAGTCGGCGCTCTGGACCGCCACCCAGATCATGGCCCAGGCCTTGAGCCCCCGCATCCGGGTCAATGCAGTCGGCCCCGGTCCGGTGTTCCGCAGTCACCGCCAAACCCAAGCCGAATTCGAGGCCGAATGTCACCAGACGCTGCTCGGCCAGGGCGTGCGGCCTGAGGAGATTTGCGCCGCCATCCGCTTTCTGGTCGAAAACCCTTCTGTGACGGGACAGATGATCGCCGTCGATAGCGGACAGCACCTGGTCTGATCGAAAACGCCGCCGACCGAGGCCATATAACCGTTGCGCCGGTTCGCCCGTTATACTTGAGGGCCAACCTGCACAAGTTCGAAAACCATGCCGACGAACACGCCATCCGATACCATCAGCGCCCTCGCCGATGCCGCTGCGCGCAAACCCCGCGACGAGACCGGCATGGAGATCATCGCGCGCTATGCCAAGATGGCGCCCTCCGGCCCCGGCGTCTATCGCATGTTCGGCGCCGGCGGCGAGGTGCTCTATGTCGGCAAGGCGCGCCATCTGAAGAAGCGCGTGCAGAGCTATACCCGCGGCACCGGCCACACCAACCGCATCCTGCGCATGATCGCCAACACCGCGACCATGGAGTTCACCTCCACGGCCACGGAAACCGAAGCGCTGCTGCTCGAAGCCAATCTGATCAAGCGGCTGAAGCCCCGTTACAATGTCGTCATGCGGGACGACAAGTCGTTCCCCTTCATCCTCATCGCCCGCGATCACGACTTCCCGCAGATCCTGAAGCATCGCGGCGGCCGCAGCCGCAAGGGCGATTATTTCGGCCCCTTCGCCTCGGCCGGCGCCGTCACCCGCACTATCAACACGCTGCAGCGCGCCTTTCTCTTGCGCTCCTGCTCGGACTCTTATTTCGAGGCCCGCACCCGCCCCTGCCTGCTCTATCAGATCAAGCGCTGCAGCGCCCCGTGCACCGGCGAGATCTCCAAACAGGACTATGCCGCCCTGGTGAAGGAGGCGGACCGCTTCCTCACCGGCAAGAGCGACGAGGTCAAGCGCCGCCTGCGCGTGCTGATGGAAGAGGCGAGCGAGGCCCAGGAATATGAGCGCGCGGCAAGCTTCCGCGACCGGCTCACCGCCCTCTCCCATATCCAGTCGCATCAGGGCGTGAACCCGCACACGGTGAAGGATGCCGATGTCTTCGCCGCCCATCAGGAGGCGGGGCAGACCTGCATCCAGGTCTTCTTCTTCCGCAACGGCAATAGCTGGGGCAACCGCGCCTACTACCCCCGCGCCGACAAGACGGCGGGCGAAGGCGAGGTGCTGGAAAGCTTCATCGCCCAGTTTTACGACAACAAGCCGCCGCCCAAGCAGATCCTGCTCTCCCACGACATCCCCGAGCGGGCGCTGCTGGCCGAGGCCCTGTCCCTCAAGGCCGGGCGCAAGGTGGAGGTCTCCGTTCCCCAGCGCGGCGAGAAGCGCGAGATCCTCGCCCAGGCCGAGCTCAATGCCCGCGAGGCCCTGGCCCGCCGCCTGGCCGAGACCGCCTCGCAAGCTGCCGTGTTCGCCAAGCTGGCCGAGATGCTGGAGCTGGAAGAGCCGCCGAACCGCGTCGAGATCTACGACAACAGCCACATTTCCGGCACCAATGCCGTCGGCGGCATGGTGGTGGCGGGGCCGGAAGGCTTCATCAAAAGCCAATATCGCAAGTTCAACATGGACTCCGAGGAGCTAACCCCCGGTGACGACTACGCCATGATGCGCGAGATGCTGAAACGCCGCTTCGCCCGGCTGATCAAGCAGCGCCAGGACCAGCTGTCCGGCTGGTCGGCGCCGGATCTGGTGCTGATCGACGGCGGGCCGGGCCAGCTCGCGGTTGCCCATGAGGTGCTGGACGAGCTGGGATTGAGCGAAATTCAGCTCGCTTCGGTCTCCAAAGGACCCGACCGACATGCCGGCCGCGAGCGTATCTACCGCCGCGGCAAAGAGCCCATACTTCTGGAACCGCGCGATCCTGTGCTTTACTGCATACAGACGTTGCGCGATGAGGCCCACCGTTTTGCCATCGGCGCCCATCGCACCCGCCGCAAGAAGGCCATCGGCGCCTCGCCGCTCGACGAGGTGCCCGGCATCGGACCGGCCCGAAAGCGCGCGCTGCTGCAGCATTTCGGCTCGGCCAAGGCGGTCAGCCGGGCAGGTCTTCCGGATCTTCTGGCGGTCGGCGGCATCAGCGCATCCATGGCGCAAGCCATTTACGACCATTTTCACGAGCGGAGCAGTTAGAGGTGGACCAGAAAGTGAGCGAGGCCGAACCAAACCAAGGGCCTCAGGACGCAGCGAAGAAGGCACGTGCCCGTTTGGCCAGCCTGCCCAATCTGCTCACCTATGGCCGCATCGTGGCGGTCCCTGCCCTGGTGGCCTGCTTCTTCCTACCCGGCGATATCGGCAATTGGCTGGCGATGTGGATCTTCATCGCCGCCGGCGTCACCGATTTTCTCGACGGCTATCTGGCCCGCGCCTGGGAGCAGCAAAGCGCGCTCGGCCGCATGCTCGACCCCATTGCCGACAAGCTGATCGTCGCCGCCAGCCTGATGATGCTCGCCGCCGACCAGACCATCGCCGGCTGGTCGCTCTGGGCCGGCATCATCATCCTCTCCCGCGAGATCCTGGTCTCGGGCCTACGCGAATTTCTCGGCTCGCTGGCCGTCAGCGTGCCGGTCAGCACTTTGGCCAAGTGGAAGACCACGGTGCAGATGGTCGCCATCGGCTTCCTGCTGGCGGGCCCTGCCGGCGATAAGATCTTCGCCTACACCACGCTGACCGGGCTGATCCTGCTCTGGATCGCCGCCATCCTCACCCTCTATACCGGCTACGACTACTTGCGCGCCGGTCTCCGCCACGCCATGTCCGGGAAAGCGGACTAGTCATGCGACTTTTGTATTTTGCCTGGGTTCGGGAGAAGGCGGGCCTCTCTTCGGAAGAGGTCGAGCTCCCGGCGGACGTCACCACCGTCGCCGAGCTGATGGCGTGGCAGAAGACGCGTGGGCAAGAGTTCGCCAGCGCTTTCGAGCGCGCCGAGGTGATCCGCGCCGCCGTCGACCAGGCCCACGCCAAGCCGGAGACCGAGATCGCCGGCGCCAGCGAGATCGCCTTCTTCCCGCCGGTCACCGGAGGCTGAGCATGATCCGCGTGCAGAGCGAAGATTTCGACATCGGCGCCGAGATCGAGGCGCTCCGCAAAGGCCGCAGCGATATCGGCGCTATCGTCAGCTTCACCGGCACGGTGCGTGAGGGCGATGGGCCGGATGCGCTCGAAAGCATGACTCTGGAGCATTATCCGGGCATGACCGAGAAAGAGCTGGCGCGCATCGAGGCGGAGGCCCATGAGCGCTGGCCGCTGCAAGCGAGCCTGATCGTTCACCGCTACGGCACCCTAAAGCCCGGCGACAATATCGTCCTGGTGGTGACGGCCTCAAGCCATCGCCATGCCGCCTTCGAGGCCGCCTCGTTCTTGATGGATTATCTGAAATCCTCCGCGCCGTTCTGGAAGCAGGAGAAGGGCAAGCAAGGCCCGCGCTGGGTCGCGTCGCGCGACAGCGACGATGCCGCCAAAGCGCGCTGGGACAAGCCGACTGCCCAGCCGAAAGCAAAACCCAAGATCTCAGCGGTAGAATAGAAGCTTGGAGGCGCTGCGCCGCCGTTCCCAGCCCTCGCGCTCCAGCTCCGGCGTATTGTCCTCCGCTTGCGGGTAGCCGATGCACAGATAGCCGATGAAGTGCCAGCCCGCTGGCACCTCAAGAATTTCGCAAACCCGCGCCGGATCGAGGATCGACACCCAGCCGAGCCCGAGACCTTCGGCCCGTGCCGCCAGCCACATGGTATGGATCGCAAGCACCACGGAGTAGTCGATGGTTTCCGGCATGGTGCGCCGGCCGAGCCCATCGCCCTGGCGGGTCTCAGGATCGGCGAACACCGCCAAATGCCCCGGCGCCTCGTTCAGGCCGGCGAGCTTCAGCCGCGCATAGAGGTCCGCCTTCTCCGGCCTTTGCGCGGCAAGCGCCTCTTTGTTGCAGTCGGAATAACAGGTCCGGATCGCCGCCCGCCGCGCCGCATCCTTCACCACCACGAAACGCGAAGGCTGGCTCAGGCCCACCGAGGGAGCCAGCGCCGCCAGATCGATCAGCCGTTCCAGCGTGCCCTCGGGAAGCGCATCGCGGCGAAAGCGCCGCACATCGCGCCGCCAAACGAAAAGCTGGCGCAGCCGCTCCCGGAACGGCGCACCGAATGCGCAAGGCGCCACGCTGCCGGCTTCGTCTCGCTGCATATCGCACCCCGTCACTGGGCTTGGCTCTCAACCGATCCCATGCGGGAAGGTAGAGCCAGGCCCAGGCAGAGACAACTCTAGAGGGAAAGGACCGCGGAGCTTAACTCGCCGCGGCGACCTGCTTCACCGGATGCACTTCGGCGGTGTAATCGTCCATCAGCATCTTGGTGATGGCACCGGGGGTGAAGTGATAATCGCCGATCTGCGCGACGGCCGTCACTTCCGCCGCCGTGCCGGTGATGAAGCACTCGGTGAAATCGGCCAGCTCTTCCGGCTTGATATGGCGCTCGATCACCTCGATCCCGCGCCGCTTGGCCAGATCGATCACCGTCCGCCGCGTGATGCCGTCGAGGAAACCGTCCGGATCGGGTGTGTGGATCACCCCATCCTTGACGAAGAAGACATTGGCGCCGGTCGCCTCGGCGACATAGCCGCGCCAATCCAGCATCAGCGCATCGGCATAGCCTTCGCGCTCGGCGCGGTGCTTCTCGATGGTGCAGATCATATAAAGACCGGCCGCCTTGCTCTTGCACGGCGCTGTCGCCGGATCCGGCCGCCGGTAATGGGCAAAGCGGAGCTTGAGGCCTTTCAGCCGCAACGCCGGATCGAAATAAGAGCCCCATTCCCAGGCCGCAATGCCCAGATGGATGGAGTTGTTCTGGGCCGAGACGCCCATCTGCTCCGAGCCGCGCCAGGCGATCGGCCGGATATAGCCGTTCACCAGACCGTTGGCCTTGACCACCTCGCGGCAGGCCGCATCGATCTCGTCGGCAGTATAGGGAATTTCGAAATCCAGAATGCGTGCCGATTCCAGCAGCCGCTCGCTATGCTCGTGCAGCTTGAAGATCTCGCCGTCGTAAAGACGCTCGCCCTCGAACACCGCGCTTCCGTAATGCAGAGCGTGGGTCAAGAGATGAAGCTGCGCATCGCGCCACGGCTTAAGGCTGCCGTCGAACCAGATGTAACCATCCCGCTGGTCAAAGGGGATCGCCGCCATAACTCATCCTCCCGAAAGCCGGCCGTTGATTGTCTCAAGCCAGATGCTTCCACACCCTAGCGCGTTTTGCAGCCAGGCGCTTTCCGAAGCCAAATCCTTCTAAGCAGAGTGGCAAGCCGGCCCTCACGCCAGGGGCGCCAAAGGGCAATCACCGTCCATTGCATGAACAGGCCTTGAGGAGTATCAATGGCGCGAAAATAAGTCAACATGGCTGACATAACTGACCAGGTGACAAAGAGCCCCACACGCCGCCCCGAAACCACCGGGGAGACGGAGACGCTTTCGCGCGCCTCGGAGGAGAAGCTGCTGCAGTTCTCCGAGCTGCTCTTCTTGGCCTATCGCGATTTCACCGGCGATCCCGATGCGATCCTGCAGGAGCTCGGCTTCGGCCGCGCCCATCACCGGGTGCTGCATTTCGTCAGCCGCCAGCCTGGCTTACGCGTCGCCGATCTCTTGGAGATCCTGAAGATCACCAAGCAGAGCCTCGGCCGGGTGCTGCGCCAGCTCATCGATACCGGCTATGTCCGCCAGGAGCCGGGCAGCACCGACCGCCGCGAGCGGCTGCTCTATCTCACCGAGACCGGCCAAAACCTCGCCAAACAGCTCGCCGCGCCGCAGCTGGTACGTCTGGCCGAGGCGCTTGAGGCGGCAGGTCCCGATGCGGAAGCCGTCGTGAAACGCTTTCTCGTTGCCATGACCAATGCCGAACAACCGCCCCAAAGAGGCGGGACACTTGCCGAAAAGCCCGCTTCCTTATCCGGCGAAACCTCGCTAGAGCTTGCGGGCGACAAGGGCGAAATCGACTAACCGACGGGTCGTAGATCATGCCGAGTCCGGCCACATCGCAGGTTGCGCCATCCCCCGACGATAATGCGGCCCATATCCTCGTTATCGACGACGACAGCCGCATCCGGGATCTCCTCGCGCGCTATCTGGTGGAGAATGGCTATCGCGTCTCCACCGCGGTGGATGCGGAGACCGCCCGCGCCACCATGCGCGGTCTCTCCTTCGACCTTCTGATCCTCGATGTGATGATGCCGAAGGAGAGCGGGCTGGATTTCGCCCGGGACTTGCGCACCAGCTCGCGTGTGCCGATCCTGATGCTCACCGCCCGCGCCGAGACCGACCAGCGCATCGAGGGGCTGGAAGCCGGCGTCGACGATTACCTCACCAAGCCGTTCGAGCCGCGCGAGCTCCTGCTCCGCGTCGGCAATATCCTCCGCCGCGGCGAGCAGGCGAGCTCCTCCGGTGCATTGCAGCTCGGCGAGCTCACCTTCCATATCAATCGCGGCGAGCTCCGCCGCGGCGAGGAGACCGTGCGCCTCACCGAGCGCGAGCGCGAGCTGCTTCGCTATTTCGCCCAGCGCCCGGGCATGCCCGTCTCCCGCCACGAGCTTGCCAAGGATGCCGGCGGCGGCGGCGAACGCGCCGTGGATGTTCAGATCAACCGCCTGCGACGCAAGCTGGAGACCGATCCAGCCAACCCGGTCTATCTCCAGACGGTCCGTGGCAAGGGCTACATCCTCTACCCTGAATGATGGCCCTTCTCCCCGAGCAGACCGTCTCGAAACGCGGACGCATCGTTCTGCTCGCAAGGCTGCGCGCATTTTTGCGCAATCAGATGCCGAAGGGGCTCTATGCCCGCGCCCTGATCATCATCATCACTCCGATGGTGCTGCTGCAATCGGTGCTGACCTTCGTCTTTCTGGAGCGCCATTGGGAGCTGGTGACCAAGCGCCTCTCCACCGCCACGGTGCAGAGCATCAGCGCGCTGGTCGACGTCTACGATTCCTATCCCCAGGACGCCAATTACGACACCTTGACCCGCATCGCCGACGAAGCGCTCGGCATGCGCGTCCAGATCGTCCCCGATAGCGATCTGCCCGCCGCCCGCTCCAAGCCGTTCTTCGACCTGCTCGACCGCACCCTGTCCGATGAAATGAGGCGTCGCATCGGCCTGCCCTTCTGGATCGACACGGTCGGCCAGTCGAACTTCGTCGATATCCGCATCAAGCTCGAGGACGGCGCGGTGATGCATGTGCTCGCAAGGCGCAGCCAGACCTATGCCTCAAACTCGCAGATCTTCCTGTTCTGGATGCTCGGCACCTCGCTGGTGCTTCTGACCGTGGCGATCCTCTTCCTGCGCAATCAGATCAAGCCGGTGGTGCGCCTGTCGGAAGCCGCCGAAAGCTTCGGCAAGGGACGGCCGGTGCCGCCCGATTTCCGCCCCCGCGGCGCCCGCGAAGTGCGCCAGGCCGCCGTCGCCTTCCTGGAGATGCGCGACCGTATCGAGCGCCATGTCGAGCAGCGCACCACCATGCTCGCCGGCGTCAGCCACGACTTGCGCACCATCCTCACCCGCTTCCGCCTGGAGCTGGCGCTCTTGAAGGAATCGCCCGAGGTCAACGCCATGCGCGAGGATGTCGATGAGATGCAGGCGATGCTGGAAGACTATCTCGCCTTCGCCAAAGGCGATTCCGGCGAGGAAACCAGCACCACCAATGTCGGCGATCTCCTTGCCGAGGTCCGTCAAAATGCCCTCGCCGCGCCGCAAAACGCCGGCAAGACCGTAAACCTCAAACTGCCGTCCAAGAAGCTGACCGTGCCGCTGAAGCGCAATGCCTTCAAACGTGCCGTCGGCAATCTGGTCAACAACGCGGCCCGCTATGCGGAAACCATCCAGATCACCGCCCGCAAGCGCGACGGCTCGCTCTATATCCTGGTCGAGGATGATGGGCCGGGCATTCCGGAAGAAGAGCGCGAGCAGGTGTTCCGCCCCTTCTACCGGGTGGACGATGCCCGCAATCAGGATAGCGGCTCCACCGGCACGGGGCTGGGCCTCGCCATCGCCCGCGATATCGCCCGCCTCCATGGCGGCGACATCAAGCTCGACGATTCCAAGCTCGGCGGGCTCAAGGTCGAGATCCGGGTGCCGGTCTAGGCGCCTTCCGGCTCGGGCGCAGGCGCATCCGGCGCCGGCGTCTCGCCTTTGGCTTTCCGCTTCGGCACGAAACAACAGGCGAGGCTCTTCAGCCGGCAGCAGGCGTCTTCCGCCTTGTGCAGCAGCCGCTCGCCCTTATCCAGCCGCCGGTCGATGAACGCCATGGTGCGCTCGAAGCCTGGGGAATCGTCCTCCAGCCAATAGCGAAAGCTCTGCCCCTGCACCCCGGCGAGACCGGCAACCTTCATCGCGCCTTGCGGGCCGGAGACCGGGATCTTCGCCGCCGCCAGCATCCAATATTGCGAGGCGAGCGCGGTGGGGAGCAGTTGCCCGGCCTCGCTGGGCCGGCAGGAAATGTCTTTCACGATGCGCTTCAGCGCGCCGCGATACGGCGCCATCACCTCGAAGCGGATCATCATCGCATCCAGCAGCCGGTCCTTCGGGCTCACATCCTCGCCGCTCGTGGCGCGGTCGAGCACCGCCCGGTCCACCTCTTTCTGGAACCCGGTCAGCAGATCGGCCTTGCGGTCGAACTCGGCCCGGAGATCGGACAAGCTCAGCCCCGCCTTGGCGGCGATCTCGGCAAGAGCGATGTCGTGCCAGGGCTTGGTCTCCGCCAGCTCAAACGCGGCGCGGATCGCGCGGGACCGGTTCGTGAAGTCGTTCAGCATGGCAACCTCCCTTGGCTTCTAACATAGGGAGTATCCAAGTCTGGTGTAAGACGGCGGCGGAAACACGGCGGATCAACGCCGCGCGCGAAACAGAAGAGAGGTTTAGGAGGAAAGTTCGCCGGAACGCGCCGCGGCCTTAGCCAGGGCCCGTTTCAACAGCCCCGGCATGGCGTCCTTCTCCATCAGCACCTCGAGCGCTGCCGCCGTCACCCCTTGCGGCGAGGTGACGTTCTGGCGGAGCTGGCCGGCCTCTTCCTTCGACCCGGCCATCAGCGCGCCTGCGCCCGACACCGTCTCGCGGGCGAGCGCTGCGGCAAGCTCGCGGTCGAGCCCGAGCTCGACGCCCGCCTCCGCCATGCATTCGGTGAGCAAAAAAACGTAAGCGGGGCCGGAACCGGAAACCGCCGTCACCGCATCCATCAGATCTTCGTTCTCGATCCAATGCACGCTGCCCGCCGCCTGCAGCAGCGCCTCACACGCTGTCCGCATGGCGGGCGTGACATGGGCGTTGGCGCAAACTGCCGTCACCCCCTGCCCGATCGCCGCCGGCGTGTTGGGCATCGCCCGCACCGCCGCCGCGCCTTTCGGCAGATGCTCCTCCAGGAAGCCAAGCGTCTTTCCCGCCGCGATCGACAGCACCACCGTGTCCGGGCCCACCAAGCTCTCGATCTCCGGCATCACCGCGCCCAAGATCTGCGGCTTCACCGCCAGCACAACAATCGCCGGCTCCAGACCCGGCTCCGGCTTATCGCCCGCCTCGATCCCATGCGCCTGGAACAGCGCCGCCATCTCCGGCGAAGGCGCCGGATCCAGCACATGGACCGATTTGGGATCTAAGCCGCCGTCCAGCCAGCCGCGCAACATGGCGCCGCCCATCTTGCCGGCGCCGACCAGCAGCAGCGGACCGGCGAGATCGATGCTCACGCGCAGCCTTGCGCTTCGAGCATGGTGACCGCCAGCGCATCTTCCGGCGACTTCCCTGCCCAGAGCACGAACTGGAACGCCTGGTAGTAGCGCTCGCATGCCCGAAGCGCGGCATCCAGCAGCGCCTCGCATTGGGCAGGCTGTGTCTCTGCCCCGGTCAGCAGCAGCCCGTGGCGATACAGCATCATCCCGTCATCTTTCCAGAAGTCGAAATGCCCGATCCAGAGCTGCTCGTTGATCATCGCCATCAGGCGATAGGTGTCACCCAAACGTTGCTTTGAGGCGCGAAAATCGAATGCACATGCAAGATGCAGCGCTTCGACATCCTCCCGCCAGCTCAACGAGACATGATAGTCGCACCATGTCCCAGCGACGGACAAAGTCAGCTCGTCCGTCGCGCTTCTCTCGAATGGCCAATCGTGGGTGATGGCGATCTGCTCCATCAAATCCACCGGATTGGCGATTCCCGCTATGTCGTTTTGTAAAAGAAATCCCATGCGTGGTCCTCTGTGGCCTAAGCAGAGTTGCGCGCACTCAAATACCCCCGCCGCGAATCAGCTTACGAATCAGTTATATAATGGAGCTTGTGGGTGCTCCAACTGCACTGCACGCCGTAATGCCGTAAAAGGTGTGGACGGCTGAATTTCCTGTGGAAATTGTGCAGAAATAGCTGTGGACGGTTGGGGATAACCGATTCGGTAGTGTATCCGGCGGGCCCCGGAAACCATCTCCGGGGCCGAAGCGTGGGAAGCTAGTAGCTCCGCTTCACCACCCGGCGCTTAACGGGGCGCGGCGTTTCCGGCTCGTTCGCATTGCTCAGCACCGCTTCCAGCACCTCGATCCGAGCTCTCAGCCGCGCATTCTCGTCCCGCGCCTTCTGGGCCATCGCCTTGACCGCATCGAACTCTTCCCGCTGCACCAGATCCAGCTGCGAGAGCATCTTCTCGGTCTGGCTGCGCATCACCGTCTCGACCTCGCGGCGCATGCCTTGCGCGGCACCCGCAGCCCCGGTCATCAGCTTGCCCAATTCGTCGAAGAAACGGCCACTTGTCTGCGTCATCGTATAACCTTCGTTTCGGCGCGCTAGGCACCAGCCAATATTTCGTCTGAGAAAGACTATGGAACTGCGGAACCAGACGTTCAAGGCGGCGTAAAACACCGCCCGCGCCAATGGTCTTCTTGACAGTTAACGCCGCGAGGTCAAGGGTCCGGCCAAAGCTTCGCCAACCTTTTGCGGATGCATATCCTCGATGCCCCTTCTCGCCATTCCCTACCCCGTTATCGATCCGATCGCGTTCAATCTCGGCCCCGTCGAGGTGCATTGGTACGGGCTGGCTTATATGGCGGGCATCCTGCTCGGCTGGCTCTACGCCCGCCGCCTGGTCTCGCGCCCCGATCTTTGGAACGGCAAGCCCACCATCACCGTCGGCCAGGTCGACGATTTCCTGCTCTGGATCACCCTCGGCATCGTGGTGGGCGGCCGCATCGGCTATGTCTTGTTCTATGAGCCGAGCTACTTCCTGGCCAATCCCATGGAGATCCCCGCCGTCTGGGGCGGCGGCATGTCGTTCCATGGCGGGCTGGTCGGCGTCATCATCGCCGTCGCCGTCTTCTCCTATCTGAAGGGCATCAACCCGCTCTCCCTCGGCGACCTCGCCGCCACCTCGACGCCGTTCGGCCTGCTGTTCGGCCGGCTCGCCAATTTCATCAATGGCGAGGTCTATGGCCGGGTCACCGACGTGCCCTGGGCCATGGTGTTTCCCACCGACCCGGACCAGCTGCCGCGCCATCCGAGCCAGCTCTACGAAGGCCTGCTGGAAGGCGTGGTGCTGTTCATCATCCTGCGCATCGCCACCCACAAGTTCCACGCGCTGACCAAGCCCGGCACCACCTTCGGCCTGTTTCTCGTCTTCTATGCGATCTTCCGCAGCTCGCTGGAATTCGTGCGCGAGCCCGATGTCGGCCACCCCTTACATATCGGCTTCGTCACCCCGGGCATGCTCTATTCCATCCCCATGATCCTGCTCGGCGCCTGGCTGATCTGGCGCGCCCAGCGCAAAGCCGCCGCCCTTCCCGCCGAGCCCAAAGAAACCCCGGATGCCGCCTGAACAGGCAGAAGACGACCTCGCCGCAAGGCTGAAGGCCCGCATCGCGCGCGAAGGTCCGCTCACCGTCGAGGCCTATATGGAGGCCTGCCTGGCCGATGCGGCGGCAGGCTACTACACCTCAGGTCAGCCCATCGGCGAGGACGGCGATTTCATCACCGCGCCGGAAATCAGCCAAATCTTCGGCGAGCTGATCGGTGTCTGGGCCATCGCAATCTGGCAATCCTTCGGCGCCCCGAAACAGATCACCGTCGCCGAGATCGGCCCCGGCCGCGGCGCTCTGATGGCCGATTGCTTGCGCATCTGGCGGCAGTTTCCGCCATTTCGCGAAGCCGTCTCGGTGGTTCTGGTCGAAACCAGCCCGACCTTGCGGCAGATGCAGAGCGCCCTCGTCTCCGATTACGCCAATGAGGAGCCGGCAATTCCGCTCGCCTGGGCGGAAAGCGTCGACGCCCTCCCCGGCGGCCCGCTGATCCTCATCGGCAACGAATTCCTCGATGCTTTGCCTATCCGCCAATTCGTGCGGCGGGGCGAGGCCTGGCGCGAGCGCATGGTCGGCCTGGACGGGGACCGCTTCGCCTTCGCCGAGGCGCAAGACGATGCCGAAGCGGACGAAGCTCTCCGCCGCTTTGCGCAGCTTGCCAGCAAGGGCACCGTCGCCGAGACCCGCCCGGCCATCGCCCCGCTGATCGAAACCCTTGCCGCCCGCGCCGCCGCCGCGCCGCTCGCCGCCCTGTTCGTCGATTACGGCGCCGATACGCCCGCCTTGAACGACACGCTGCAAGCTGTCCGCCGCCACGCCTATGCCGATCCCTTGGCAGAGCCGGGCAAGGCCGACCTCACCGCCCATGTCGATTTCGACGCCTTAAAGCGGCAAGCCGCACAGAAAGGCTTGTCTGCCTATGGTCCGATGCCGCAAGGTGAGCTTCTCCTGAAGCTCGGCCTGGCTGCCCGCCAGGAGCAGCTGATGCAGAGCGCGACACCGGACCAAAGAGCAATGCTTGCCTCAGGCGCCAACCGCCTCATCGATCCCCAGCAGATGGGGATCCTGTTCAAGGCGCTCGCCCTTCTCAGTCCCGGCCTGCCCGCGCCCCCTCCCTTCCCAGAAGAAAGATCGCCGTGATCTAGGAATACCGGACATGACACCCGATCAGGCCAAGCTTTGTGCCTCCGAGCTGAATCAGCAGCCGGCGGTCCGCCACGGATTTTTCACCCGCCAGGGCGGGATCTCCGCAGGGATCTATGAATCGCTGAATTGCGGTTCCGGCTCCAAGGACGAGGCCGCAAGCGTCAAACAGAACCGCGCCCTCGTCGCCGAGGCTCTGGGCGTCGCGCCGGAACGCCTGATCACCCCCTATCAGATCCACAGCGCCACCGCGGTGATCGTCGAAGAGCCTTGGAAGGACGGCAAGGCGCCCGAGGCCGACGCCATCGTCACCGCAACGCCCGGCCTCGCCGTCGGCATCCTCACCGCAGACTGCACGCCGGTGCTGTTCTGCGAGCCCGACGCTAGAATCGCCGCCGCCGCCCATGCCGGCTGGCGCGGGGCGCTCACCGGCATCGTCGAGGCAACCGTCGGCAAGATGGCCGAGCTCGGCGCCAATCCGGAAAAGATCATTGCCGCCATCGGCCCGTGCATCTCCCGCACCATCTATGAGGTGGGCGCCGACTACCGGGACAATTTCCTGAAAGAGGATCCGGAGGCCGAGGAGTTCTTTGTCACCGACGAGAGCACCGGCGAGCCGCATTTCGATCTTGCCTCATATGTGGTGGAGCGTCTGGACCGGGCCGGCGTCGAGACCATCGCCGATATGAGCCATTGCACCTATTGCGACGAGGCCCGGTTTTTCAGCTACCGTCGGTCGCAGCATTGGGGCGAAAACGACTACGGACGCCAAATCTCCGCCATCGTTTTAACCTGAGCGGCGTTCACCATGTCGGACGAATCGGGGGGAACAAGCTGGCGCTTGATCTGGACGCACCCCACCCCTGACGGTTAATCTATTGTTAGTAAAGAGGGTTAAGGCGCCCGCGCCGCTTTGCGCAGCAAGGCCGGGCCGCCAAAGCGGCCAAGAAGGAGTATTTGGTGTTGGACGCGGTATCCGTTCCCGTGGCCCGGGCAGCGATTCTGAGTGCCCGTTTCGTGCTGGCAGCGCTTGTCGCGCTCGTCCTGGCGGGCTGCACGGGCGGAAGCAGCATCCCCACCAGCAGCATCTTCGGCGGCGCCGGGGGCATTTTCGGCCCTAAGACCATGTCTCTGCAGCCGATCGTCGGCGCACCCAGCAAGGTTTCCGACGAGCTGACCCGCCTCCTGGTGGAGAGCGGCAAGGCGCAAGGCCTCACCCTGGTCCCCAACGGACAAGGCGCGCCGCTCTCGGTGCGCGGCTATCTCGTCGCCACGCCGCAATCGCGCGGCGCCTCCATCTCCTATATCTGGGACGTCACCGACACGAGCGGTAAGCGCGTCAAGCGGGTCAGCGGCGAGCAACAGGTCTCGCGCCCGCGTTCCGACCCCTGGAGCGGCGTTAGCAGCAACGATCTGCGCATCATCGCCGATAAGACCGCCGCGGGCCTCGCCGGCAAGAAAGTGCCGGAGACCTCGGCCCCGGCCGCCACCACCTCCTCCACCAGTAGCGGCGCAGCAAGCAGCGCCAGCAACGGCAGCGGTGCCGGCGCGGCCGCGGGAACCGGCGCTGCGGCAGGCGGCGTCGCCGGCTTCTTCAATCGCGCCTTCGGCGGCGGCGACAGCAACGGCTCCCCCGAAACCACCGGCAGCACGACCCAGACCGCCGCCGTCTCGGCCCCGCCCATGACCCTCGTCGCACCGGTCACCGGCGCACCGGGGGACGGCAACCGCGCGCTGCCGGCCGCGCTGAAGAAGCGTCTCGCCGCCAAAGGCGTGAAGCTCACCAGTTCGCGCGGAACCAATGTCTACACGGTCCAGGGCCAGGTCGGGGTCAAGGATGCGGGCAGCGGCAAGGAGACCGTGCGCCTCGACTGGAAGGTCATCGATCCGAACGGGCGGCGCCTCGGCACCGTCTCGCAGGAGAACACCATCCCCAAAGGCTCGCTCTCCGGTCCCTGGGGTGCCATCGCCGATGCGGCGGCAGGCGCGGCCACCGACGGCATCGTCAAACTTCTCCCCAAATAAATCGGCTTAGCTACGGCTGATTCACCAAAGGGTCACAAAGCCCAGTTTACAGCCCGCGCGGCCCCCTGCTACAAGCGCGCCATTCGGGCTCAAATTCCGGCCGTGGGAGCGGTTACAAATGAAACTGGTTGCGGGCAATAGCAACCGCCCTCTCGCTGAGGCGATTTCCACCTACCTCAATACGCCGCTCACCAAATGTATCGTGCGACGCTTCGCCGATATGGAGATCTTCGTCGAGGTGCAGGAAAACGTCCGCGGTGAGGACGTGTTCGTCATTCAGTCGACCTCGGCGCCGGCCAACGACCATCTGATGGAGCTGCTCATCATCATCGATGCGCTCCGCCGCGCCTCGGCCCGCCGTATCACCGCCGTGGTTCCCTATTTCGGCTATGCCCGCCAGGACCGCAAACCCGGCCCGCGCACCCCGATCTCGGCCAAGCTGGTGGCCAATATGATCACCCGCGCCGGTGCCGACCGGGTGCTGACCCTCGATCTCCATGCCGGCCAGATCCAGGGCTATTTCGATATTCCGACCGACAACCTCTTCGCCGCGCCGGTGATGGTGCAGGACATTCGCGAGGTGTTCGACGTCAACAACATCATGGTGGTCTCGCCCGATGTCGGCGGCGTGGTCCGCGCCCGCGGCCTCGCCAAGCGCATCGATGCGCCGCTTGCCATCGTCGATAAGCGCCGCGAGAACCCCGGCGAGTCCGAGGTGATGAACGTCATCGGCGACGTGCGTGGCCGCAACTGTGTCCTGGTCGACGATATCGTCGATTCCGGCGGCACCCTGGTGAATGCCGCCGACGCGCTGCTCGAAAAAGGCGCCAATTCGGTGATCGCCTATATCACCCACGGCGTGCTCTCCGGCGGCGCCGTCTCGCGGGTCCTGGGCTCGCAGCTGAAAGAGCTGGTGCTGACCGACTCCATCCGCCCCACCGAGGCGGTGGAGAATGCCCATAACATCCGCATTCTCCCCATCGCCCCGCTGCTCGGCGAGGCCATCGCCCGCACCGCGGACGAGAAATCCGTCTCCAGCCTGTTCTACTAGGCGGGAGCCTCCCTCTCCACTCATCCAAACGTTCCGCGGCATCTTCGCCGCCGACGGACCCAAAGCTCCTTCGTCCGCGTTCATGCCAGGCGCGGTGGTTATCTCCGCGTGTCTTCATTTTTCAATGAAGTTTCAATCATCAAGGAGGAGGAGCATTCTATGCATGTCACCCTCGAACATGCTGAAAAAGCCATCGAAGCGGCCCAGAAAAAAGCCAAGCAGCTCGGTATCCAGAGCTGCATCGCCGTGGTCGATTCCGGCGGCAATCTGAAGGCCTTCGCTCGCATGGACGATGCCTGGGTCGGCAGCATCGATATCTCGATCAAGAAGGCGAAGACCTCCTGCTTCTTCGGCATGGCGACCGGCGAACTCGGCAAGCTCTCCCAGCCCGGCAAGCCGCTCTACCAGATCGAGGTCTCCAATAACGGGCTGATCACCTTTCCCGGGGGCATTCCCATCGTCGACGAGGAAGGCGTGCTGGTCGGCGCCGTCGGCTCCAGTGGCAGCACGGTGGAGAACGACCACGAGGTCAGCCTCGCCGCGGTGAAAGCCTTGGGTATGAGCGAGGAGCTGCCCGAGCATCCCTGGCGCACCTGACCGGGGCGCACCCCCTCAAGCCGCGGGCTGCTCGGCTTCCGCTTCGTGCTCGAAAAAGGAGACGACGGCCCGCGTGCCTTGCGCTTTCGGCTCGTATTGCAGATCGGCTTCCAGCTTCTGGATCATCGCGCCGACAATCTTCTGGCCGAGCCCGGAGGAGCGTTGCATCTCCTCGCGCGTCATCCCGACACCGTCATCCTCCACGGCCAGCCGCACCCGCCCAGCCCCGTCGCGGCGAAGACCGATACGGATCGGCCCCGAGCCGCCGGGATAGGCGTATTTCCAGGCATTGATCACCAGCTCGTTGACGATCACGCCCAGCGCCACCGCCCGGTCCGGATCCAGCGACACCGCATCGGCCGCGAGCTGAAGCTGCTCCAGCCCCATATCGTCGGAGGAGCGGCGCAGGTCGTCGATCAGCGCATCGAGATACTGATCGAGCGCCACGGCCTCCACAGTGTCGGAGGTATAGAGCCGCTTATGCACCTCGGCCACGGCCAGAACCCGCGACATGGCGTTGGACAGCGCCTTGCGCGTCTCCTCGCTCCCCGACGCATTGGCCTGGATCTGCAGCATCGAGGCGATCAGCTGCAAGCTGTTGGAGACCCGGTGATTGACCTCCCGCAGCAGCAAGGCCCGCTCCGCGGCAAGCGCCTCGAACCGGTCGCGCGCCGCGCGCAGATCGTCGTCGCCCGGACCGGTGCAATCCTTTGCCTGCTCGGCCAGCGCATTTTCCACCGCCGCCTTGATCAGCACGATGAAATGCCCCTCGCCGTCCTTCACCACATAGTCGGTCGCGCCGGCCTTCAGCACCGCCACGGCAAGCCGGCTCTCCGCTGCCGCGGTGACGAAGATCACCGGCAGCGCCTTATCCGTCTGGCGGATGCGCTCCAGCACCTGCAATCCGTCCATGCCGCGATCGAGATGATCGAGCGCCACGGCATCGAAATCCCGGCTCGCAAGCGTCAGCAGAGCTGCATCGCCATCGGCTTCGGCATGAACCTCGCAGCCCTGGCGCGCCAGCTCGCGCTGCACGAGCGCGCGCACCGCGTCGTCGCCGTCGATATAGAGAATGCGTCTAAGCGTCTGACTCATCTCGTTCCGCCGCCACGCCGCGAGATACGAATAAGACAACCGGCGATCCGCCCACTCGCGGTTTCACCGTTTCAAGCGGACCGGCGCGACGGCGCGGCCGCTTCGGCAGGAGTTCCGTCACCAGCGGCAAAGTGCGGAATTCCGCCCCAACTCTTCCCCGCGAACCGGCCCTAGGGCCGATGAGCCTTCGAGCGGATCATTGTGTTGAATCTTCTCAAGAATGTCGAGAGACCAGCCCGGCGGGAAGTGCGTTAACATCGCTCACGCCGCTCAGCGCCATGCCGACATCGAGCTCGTCCGCAAGCAGCTGCAAGGCGGTGCGCACACCGCGCTCGCCATCCGCCGCCAGGCCGTAAAGATAGGCGCGGCCGATAAAACAGCCTTTCGCCCCGAGCCCCAGCACTTTCAGCACGTCGAGCCCGGTGCGGATACCGCCGTCGAAATAAAGCTCCGCCCGGTCGCCCACCGCCTCGGCCACGGCCGGAAACGCCCGCGCCGTGGAGGAGGCGCTATCCAGCTGCCGGCCGCCGTGATTGGAGACCAGAATCGCATCGGCACCGAGAGACAGCGCGGTTTTGGCGTCCTCCGGATCGAGCACGCCCTTGATCATCAGCTTGCCTGGCCAGTTGGCACGCACCCATTCGAGATCGGCCGCATCGAACGCGCCCTTGTAATGCCGCGACACCCAATCGGAGACATCGGCAAGCTCCGTGCTGCCGCCGGCATAAGGCGCCAGAGTGCCCATGGTGCGCCGCTTCGCCGTCAGCCAGCGCCACAGCCAGAGCGGGCGCTTCGTCATGTGATAGGCGAGCTTCGGCCGCACCTTCAGCGGCACCGTCAAACCGTTATCGAGATCGCGGTTCCGCCGCCCTTGAAGATGCGCGTCCATGGTCAGAACCAGCGTCTCGCAGCCCGCCTCCCGCGCCCGGCGCAGCAGCGAGGCGTTCACCCCGCGATCGTCGAACAGATAGAGCTGGAACAGGAACGGCGCGCGGCTGGCGGAGGCGACATCCTCGATCGAGCAGATCGAAAACGAGCTGAGGCAGAACGGCACCCCGAAGCTTTCCGCCGCGCGGGCCGCCAGCACCTCCCCCATCGGATGCACCAGCCCGGCGAAGCCGGCCGGGCCGAGCGCCACCGGCATGGTCGCGGCCTGGCCCAGCATGGTCGTCCGCTGGCGGCGCACCGAAGCGTCCACCATGACCCGCTGACGCAAGCGCAGCGTCGCAAGATCGTCGATATTGGCCCTTAACGTGATCTCGTCGTAGGAGCCGCCCTCGACGAAATCGAAGATGCCTTGCGGCAGACGCGCTTTCGCTTGGCGCCGCAGCAGACCGCCATGACCGGCATCGGAGAGATCCAGCGCTTCGGCCGCTTGCCTCTCCTCGTCGGAGAGCGGCGTTGCCTGCGTGGTCACCTCATTTTCAGGGGAAAGGTAGTTCACTTGACTGTTCACCCATCGACATTGGCAGCGGAGTAGATTTCACCGCCGCCGGTTATCTAGGACAAGCCGCAAGTCCTGCTTCCGATAATCCTGCTCTAGCCTCGAGCCCCCAAGACACTCCTAAGAGACAAGACAAAACACGCCCAAGAGACCTGCCTCATGGCCATTTCTAACTCCCGCATCGTCATTGCCGGCGCCGGCAGCGTCGGTTGCTATTTCGGCGGCAGGCTAGCTCTCGCCGGCCGCAATGTGCGCTTTTTACTGCGTCCGGCTTTAAGCCAAGCCCTTGCCGAGCACGGCATGCATCTCGCCGATCTCGACGACGCCGAGACTCAGGTGGACAGCGCAGCTCTCGACCTCACCGACGATCCCGCTGAAGCCCTCGGCACAGCAAACATCATTCTGGTGACGGTGAAAAGCGGTGCCACTGCGGCAATGGGCGACCTCATCGCCCGCCACGCGCCGCAAGACGCCATTGTCGTCAGCCTGCAAAACGGCGTCGACAACGTGGCTGTGCTGCGCGAAAGGCTGGGGCCGGACCGCACCGTGATCCCCGGCATGGTGCCATTCAACATCGTTCACCAGCTAACGTCCGGTAAAACGCCATCGTTCCGTCGCGCCACAAGCGGAACGATCGTGATTGCAGCGGGTTACGAGGATCTGCGTTCACATCTCGACGTTCCCGGCGCGCCCGTCAGCGCCCATGACAATATGATGGGCGTGCAATGGTCCAAGCTGCTGATCAATCTCAATAACGGGCTGAATGCCCTCTCCGGCATTCCTTTGAAGACCGAGTTCGAAGACCGGGGCTGGCGCCGGCTCCTCGCTCAGCAGATGGAAGAGGGCCTCGCGGTCATGAAAGCTGCGTCGATTCGACCGGCGCGTTTCGAGGGCGTGCACCCCCGCATCTTGGCCAAGGTGCTTCCCCTGCCCGACCGGCTTTTCATGCTCCTGGCGCGCAGCATCCCCTCCATCGATCCGCGCGCCCGCTCCTCCATGTGGGACGATCTGGAGGAAAGGCGCCCCACGGAAATCGACCATATTCAGGGGAAGATCGTCGATCTTGCCAAGCAATACGGCGTCCCGGCGCCGCTGAATGCCAAGATATTGGGCCTGATTCACAAGGCCGAAGCGGCCGATCGGGGCTCGCCAAAACTCTCCCCGGTCGATATCAACTTCCGCTAAGCCTTGCGATCAGCCTTGAGAAACACAGGAAACCGACGTCCCAAGCGCCGATTTCAGGCCATTCCCTCATTGTCATAGCCGCATGCGGAGGGTATAAGCGCCAACGAATTTGCCCGCGGCCCGACACCGGCGCCGCGCATAACTGGTTTGGGGCGCCTTTTGCCCCGTTGCCGCATTTGGAGGTTTCAATGGCTGAGGCCCACGAACTCAAAGCCTGGGCGCGCGACAATACGGGCACAGGTGGCGCGCGCGCCGTGCGCCGGGAAGGCCGCGTGCCGGCTATTCTTTACGGCGAGAAGGAAACGCCGGAACCGATCTCTGTCGAGTACAAGGAGATCTGGAAGCAATACAACACCGGTCACTTCCGCAGCACCGTCTACATGCTCGATATCGAGGGCAAGAAGACCCGCGTCATTCCCCGCGATATCCAGCTCGATCCGGTCAAGGATTTGCCGCTGCATGTGGATTTCCTGCGCATCGCCGAGCATGCGACCATCACCCTTGAGGTGCCGGTGCACTTCCTCAACGACGAAGCAGCCCCCGGCCTGAAGCGCGGCGGCGTGCTCAACGTGGTGCGCCACGAGGTCGAGGTCTCCTGCCCGGTCGACGCCATCCCGGAGAGCTTCGAGGTGGATCTGACCGGTCTGGAAATCGGCGATTCCATCCACATCTCCGCCATCAAGATGCCAGCAGGCGTCGAGCCCACCATCACCGACCGCGACTTCACCGTCGCCACCATCACCGGCCGCGTGGCCGAGGCTGCGGCTGAGGAAGGCGAGGAAGGTGGAGCGGAAGAAGGCGCCGAAGAGGCCAAAGAGTCGGGCGAGGAGTAATCCTCCTCCCCAAACTCCTCTTTCGGCGCAGTTGCGCATTTCGGGTGTCCTATGAAGCTGCTTGTCGGCCTTGGTAATCCGGGGGCGAAATACGCCTTCAACCGGCACAATATCGGCTTCATGGCGGTGGACTTCATCGCCGCATCCTACGAGTTCGGCCCCTGGCGCAAGCGCTTCCAGGGGCTTTGCGCCGAAGGCCGTCTCGGCAACGAGAAATGCCTGCTGCTCAAGCCCCAGACCTTCATGAAC
Source organism: Methyloligella sp. GL2 (assembly GCF_013341275.1). Taxonomy (GTDB): domain Bacteria; phylum Pseudomonadota; class Alphaproteobacteria; order Rhizobiales; family Methyloligellaceae; genus Methyloligella. The sequence continues at coordinate 1,267,878 of NZ_CP054476.1, read as the reverse complement.
GAGTCCGGGCGCTCGGTCGGCGAGGCGGTGCGCTTCTTCAAGCTCGACCTCGACGACGTCATCGTCTTTCACGACGAGCTCGACCTCGCCCAGGACAAGGTGCGGGTGAAGACCGGCGGCGGGGTTGCCGGCCATAACGGGCTGAAATCCATCACCGCCCATATCGGCAACGACTATGTGCGGGTACGCATCGGCATCGGCCATCCCGGCTCCAAGGAGCGGGTGCACGGCCATGTCATGGGCGACTTCCCGAAAGCCGATCAGACTTGGCTGGAAGATAGCCTGACGGCAATCTCCGACGCGGCGCCCTATCTCGCCGAGGGCGCCTACGACAAGTTCCAGACGGCGGTCGCCCATTGGAAGCCGGACGCCCCCTCTGCGTCAGCGCAGCCGGCAGCCGAGCCGAAATCCGCACCGGCGCCGGCGCCATCGCAATCCAACGAGCCGAAAGGCGACAGCGCCCTCAGCTCCGCTCTGAAACGCTGGCTGAAAAGCTAGCGGCTCTTCTCACGCCGGGCATCTCGCCCGAACAACATGACGGTTGGTACCTATGGGATTCAAATGCGGCATCGTCGGCCTGCCCAATGTCGGAAAGTCGACCCTGTTCAACGCCCTGACCCAGACGGCCGCCGCGGCCGCGGCGAACTACCCGTTCTGCACCATCGAGCCCAATGTCGGCGACGTGCCGGTGCCGGACCCGCGCCTCAGCAAGCTCTCCGAGATCAGCAAATCGGCCGAGACCATCCCGACCCGGCTCACCTTCGTCGATATCGCCGGGCTGGTGCGCGGCGCCAGCAAGGGCGAAGGCCTCGGCAATCAGTTCCTCGCCCATATCCGCGAGGTCGACGCCATCGCCTATGTGCTGCGCTGCTTCGAGGATGACGACGTGGTGCATGTCGAGGGCAAGGTCGATCCGCTGGCCGATGCCGAGACCGTCGAGACCGAGCTGATGCTCGCCGATCTGGACAGCCTGGAGAAGCGCATCCCCAATCTGGAGAAGAAGATCCGCGGCCAGGACAAGGAAGCCAAGAAGGCTCTGGAGCTGGTGGAGATGGCCCTCGCCCTGTTGCGCGAAGGCAAGCCCGCCCGCCTCGCCGACGTCTCCGACGACGACCGCGCCGCCTTCAAGAGCCTTGGCCTCCTCACCTCAAAGCCGGTGCTCTATGTCTGCAACGTGGACGAGGCCTCCGCCGCCACCGGCAATGAATATTCCAAGCTGGTGGAGGAGCGCGCCGCCAAGGAAGGCGCCGGCACCGTGGTAATCTCCGCCAAGATCGAGTCGGAACTCGCCGAGCTCGATGCCGAGGAGCGCGCCGCCTATCTCGCCGAGCTCGGGCTGAACGAGCCCGGCCTCGACCGGCTGATCCGCGCCGGGTACAGCCTGCTCGATCTGATCACCTATTTCACCGTCGGCCCGAAAGAGGCCCGCGCCTGGACCGTGCCGCAAGGCACCCATGCGCCCCAGGCCGCCGGCGTGATCCATACCGATTTCGAGAAGGGCTTCATCCGCGCCGAGACCATCGGCTATGACGACTTCATCGGGCTGGGCGGCGAAGCCGGCGCCCGCGATGCCGGCAAGATGCGCCTGGAAGGCAAGGAATACGTCGTCGCCGATGGCGACGTGATGCATTTCCGCTTCGCCAATTAGCGGAAAGCGTTTAAGACGCGCCCGCAAACGGGCGCCTCCCCTAGCTCGCCCTGTCGAGGGGCTGCTCCAGCGGCACCACTTCGTGCAGAAAGGTCTCCACCGTCTCGCGCAGCACCTCGGCCTGGCGCGTCAGATCCTGCGAGACCTGCAGCACCCGCGTTGCGGATTCGCTCGTCTCGTCCACCGTCTGGGTGACGCCGGGCATATGCGCCGCCACCTCCTCGGTGCCGCGCGCCGCTTCCCGCACGCTGTGAGAAATCTCCGAGGTCGCCGAGGATTGCTGATGCACCGCACCGGCAATCTCTTGGGTGTGCTTGTTCACCTCGTTCATCGACACGACGATGCCTTCCATCGCCTCCACCGCGCCTTGGGTGGAAAGCTGGATTGCGGCAATCTGCTGGCGGATATCCACCGTCGCCTTGGCGGTCTGATCGGCCAGCGTCTTCACCTCGTTGGCCACCACGGCGAAGCCGCGCCCCGCCTCGCCCGCCCGGGCTGCCTCGATGGTCGCATTGAGCGCCAGAAGATTGGTCTGCGCCGCCACATCCTGAATCAAGCTGACCACGTCGCCGATATGCTGTGCCGCCGAGACCAGCCCCGTCACCTTCTCATTGGCGATGCGGGCATTGCCTGTGACTTCGGAGACGATGCGGCTCGCCGTCGAGACCCGCGTGCCGATCTCGCCCACCGAGACGGCAAGCTCTTCCGTCGTCGCCGCCACGGTCTGCACATTGGAGGAGGCCTCGTCCGAGGCGGACGCCACCGACGAGACCCGCTCATTGCTGCTGCTGGCAAGGCTCGCCAGCGCATGGGCCGTCTCGTCCATCTTATGGGTGTTGTCGGCAAACACGCTGAGGATGCCGGCGATGGAGGAGCGGAATTCGCGGATCAGCCGCTCATTGCGCTGCTGCTGCGGCAACCGGCCTTGCGCTTTGCGCTCGAGATCTTGCTGGTGCCGTGCGCTCCACGCCGTGGCGTCTTCCTGGAAGGCGGCCAGCGCCCGCGCCAGATCCCCGATCTCGCCGGCACGCTTCACATGCGGCACCGCGCCGTCCAAATTCCATTTGGTCAGCCGGTAGACGACCGCCTTCAAATCGCTCATCGCGCGGCCTAAGGCCCCGCCCATCAGGTAACCGCCGATCGCGGCGATCGCACCGGCCGAAGCCAGCGCCAGAAACGCCTCGCTCGGCCGCTCCGCCGGAAACCCAACCGTGAAAAAAGCAGCGGCGACGCCGAGAATCGCGGCAATCGCCATAGCGAACATCAATTGAAGACGGAGACCCATCGAAGACCCAAGCAAAGCAGTTTAGCCGAACGGGGCCTTCCTGCCGGACATGCGGCCGGCAGCAACCCCCTTGCGGGAAACACTCGCCCGATTGTGGTTAAAACTCTGTTAGGGCTAACGGATGCTTACGACCGCCCTTCGCGGTCCGATCCTTGCCGTCTAACGCAAGGCGGCGGCGATATTGCCGCCATCCACCGTCTCGATATGGCCGGTGGTCCGCCGGGCCAGCGCAAGCGCCAGAAAGCTCTGCGCCACATCCTCCGCTCTCACCTCGGCGCCCAGGAGATTGCCGCTCATATAGTCGGTCTCGGAGACGGAACGCGCCTTGGAGCGCGCCGCGATCATCGCATCGGTCAAAAGCCCGGAGCGGATCCGGTCGGCATTCACCCCGTTGGAGCGGATGCCGTCCTTGCCGTAATCCAGCGCGTATTGGCGCATCAGCATCATGGTCGCCGCCTTGGGCAGACCGTAAGGCCCGAAGTTCGGCCCCGGATTGACCGCCTGCTTGGAGATGTTGAACAGCAGCACCCCGCCTGTCCCCTGCGCCAGCATCACCTTCACCGCTGCCGAGGCAACCCGCTGATGGGCGAAGAAATTGAGCTCGAAGCTTTCCCGCAGCACTGCATCGGAAACTTCGCCGATCCGTCCCTGCCAGGCCGCGCCGGCATTGGAGACAACGATATCGACCCCGCCGAAAGTCTCGCAGATCGTGGCGAAGGCACCAGCCACTGCATCATCCTTGGTGACGTCGCAGGCAATGCCGATCCCGCCGAGGCTCTTGGCGACCGCCGCCGCCGCATCGCCGTCCCGGTCGAGCACCGCCACCGCCGCGCCCTGCCCGGCCAGCGCCTTTGCGGTCGCAGCCCCGATAGCGCCGGCCCCGCCGGTCACCACCGCGATCTGTCCGGTCAGCGGCTTCTCCACCTGACCTTTCAGCTTGGCCTGCTCCAGGCTCCAATATTCCAGCGCGAACAGATCGCTTTCCGGCAGCGGCTCATAGCGCCCGATAGCCTCCGCGCCGGTGATCACGTGCACCGAATTCTCGGCCAGATCCGCCGCCTGGCGCGCCGCCTTGGCGGTCCGGCCGATGCCGAACAGGCCGAGCCCCGGCACCAGCACCACCCGCGGCATGGGATCGAGCTTGGTCTTGCTGTATCCGACCCGGGCATTCTCCCGCTCGAAATAGGCATCGTAGCGGGCGGCGAATTCGCTCACCGCTTGCTCGACCGCGCACCTGAACCCGGCCATGTCGGAAGCGGCCGGCGGCGGCACGATCATCGGCGTATTCTTGGTGCGGATGATGTGGTCCGGCGTCACCACGCCCCGCTGGCTGTAATCGGCCAGTTCCTCGCCGTTCACATAGTCGAGGATCTCGTCGCTGGTGCGGAAATCGAGGATGAAGCGCTTCGGCTCTTCGCCCGCCTCGCCCTTTATCGCCACCGCGCCGCGGAGGATCGGCGCCACCTCGGCGACCGGCGCCAAAGTCTCGGCAAAGCTCCGCGCCCGGAAGACTTGCGGCCGCCCCTGGCGCAGCCGCGCTTCCGCCAGGCTCACCATCTCGATCATCCGCTCGTAAGCCTCTTGAGCGCTGTCGCCGAAGGTGAAGATGCCGTGCTTGTGCAGGATCAGCCCCTCGCAATCCGGGTTCTGCTCGAACACGTCGGCAGCCTTTTTGGCGAGGCCGAAACCCGGCGCGATATAGGGCACGATGCCCATGCGCCCGTCATAGATCTCTTCCGCCAGAGCCTCGCCGTCGGGCTGGTCGACGATGGAGAGCACCGCCGCGGCATGGGTGTGATCGACAAACTTGTGCGGAAGAAAGGCATGCAGCAGCGTCTCGACCGAAGGGTTCGGTGCCGATGCATCCAGCAGATTCAGCCGCTGGGAATTGACCATCGCCTCGTCGGAAAGCTCGTCCAGCGCGCGCATCTTGCGAAGCGGGCCAAGCTTCACCGCCGGCAAGCCCCAAGGCTCGATCTCGCCCATATCGGCGCCCGAGCCTTTGACGCAGAGAACGTCGTGGGTTTCCCCAAGATCGTCCGTCGCCGTGGTCTTCACCGAGGTATTGCCGCCGCCATGCAGCACCAGCAGCGGATCGCCCCCCAACAGCCGCGTGGTGTAGACGCGAAGCGCCACATCCTCGCCGACGCCTTCTTTGGCGTAGTGGATAACCGCTTCGGCGGCGTCGCTATCGCTCCACTGGCTCTGCATGCCGGAATTTCTTGCAGAGTTCGCGCGCGCCGGCAAGCAGGCTCGATGTGCAAACCGGCGAAACCTGCCGGCTCACTCCACCTCTTTGAGGAAGTTCTTATAGATCCAGCCGCTCTGCCCCTTCTCGGCATCGGTCACATGCAGCCAGCCAAGCTTCTCTTCCCCCACCTGGACCTTCTTTCCCCCTTGCACCACGGCGATGGTGGCCCCGTCATTGGAGGGCTCCTTGCGCAGATTCACCGCCGTGGAGACCACCATGGTCTTACCGCCTTGCACTGCCGGCACATCCGCCGCCGAGCCGACCGTCGCACTGGGCTGCAGATCGGCACTGGCCGCGGCGGTTTCGCTTTCCGCCGGTGCAGACGCGGTGGCTTGCTGCGCATCCGGGGCCGAGCCTTGCTCAGCCTCCGCCGGCTCCGAAGCCATCGCTCCGGCGTCGGCCACAGCACCGTCCACCGCATCTCCCATGCCCCCTCCCTTGGCCCCTCCCTTGGCGCCATGGATGACGAGCTGGGTCTGCGACCTATCCAGCACCTCGCCTTGTGCGGTGATCAGCGCGACCGTGACGTCATGCGCACCACCAGTGGCATCTTGCGGCACGGTGAGCGTCACCGCCCCGATCTCATCGGTGCGGAGCCCCCATTTGCCCTCGCCCAAGCGGCGCCCGGGCGAAAGATCGGCGTCATTCGGCAGGCCGGCAATGCCGACATAGCTGCCATCGGGAAGTCCGTCCGTGCCGTCGATGGCGATGGGGAAAGCGGCGGGCATTGCCGGCTGCGCATCCAGCGTCGCCACGCTGGAGAGAACCGGCGTCACCGCCGGCTCCTCTTTCATGGGCGGCGTTGCGGCATCGGCCGGCGAGACCGAAACCGACTGCACCGCCTCTTCGGCATCCTGGGCGACCTCCTCCGGCCCCGAGCCGCCCGATCTCGCCAGCAGCACCACGCCGACGATCAGGAGGCACACGGCCAGCGCCGCGCCCGATCCGGCAAGGATAAGCTGGTTGCGCGACCAGGAGTTCAGGCTGAAAAACGGCTTCTTGGGTTTCACCCGCGGCGCCCGGGGCGACGGGCTCGCCGGCGCCACACGCTGCGGCGGCACTTGCGGCTGCTCTGCCGCGATATGCCGGGCTAGGGCATCGTGGCTCAGCTCTTCGCGCGTCGGCTGCGGTGCGCCGGTCTGCATCTGTGGACGCGGCCGTCCCGGCATGCCCGGCGCCGGCGGGGGTCTAAATCGGTCGTGCTGTGGGTTGCTCATCGACATCTCTCCCTCATGCGGTCCGGTGACCGCCTACGGCGATCATGCATTACTCACCCGCATCTTCGTCCGGCGCGAAACAGCCGGAATAGTCGATCGTTGGAAAACCAGAGGTCGGCGGACGCGGCTTCCTGCGGCGCATCGGGCGCAGCAGATCGCTCGAACCTGCCGGCCGGGCAGGATGCAAGCGCGAAGACACGAGCTTGAAGACAAGACGCATTGCGTCCCTCCAAAGCCCCCCAGCTCAACCCCTGCTAAATCTTGGGCTTTTCGGCGCGTTTTTTATCCTCGCGCCCCAGCCGATCCCTTGAGGAAATTGTATTCCCCCCTCAAAGGTTAATGCAACCGCACAACCGTGGCCCAAATGTGGAACGCCGTTCCCGATCACCAAAACGGCCGCCTGAAAGCGACCGAAAACCGTCATTGCGGCCCGCTAAGTCTCATTCCAAATCACCGCCAAGCAGGCTAGGGTCGGGCAAACGCGCAATCGACATTTCGAGGCATAGGGGGGACCGACATGCCGATTATTCTCTTTCTCGTTCTCGTCGCCCTGGTGGCGACCTTCGGGTTTTGGGGCACCCTGAAAGCCATCATCGGCGCTGCGGGCGTCATCATATTGCTGGTGTTTCTCGTCGTCGCGGCGCTCGCCATTCTCGGCGCCTTGCTGTTCAGACGCTAGACGCTGACCCAAAGCAGCGCCGCGCCGAGCCCGGTGGCGATGATCGCCGCCGTCGCCAGCATCACCCGTTTGGCGACGGCGAAATCGCCGAGTCCGGTAACGATACCGACCTTCACCAGCGTATTGCTGAGCGCGGCGACGACGATGGCGATCACCGCGCCTTGCATATCGCCATTCCGCGCCACCTCGGCCATGGACAAGGTGATGGCGTCGACATCGGTCAGCCCGGCCAGCGCCGCCACCACATACATGCCTTGCGGCGGAAAATCCTGCTGCACGATGTTCACCGCCAGCAGCACCACGGCGAACAACGCGGCGAACTTGGCCGCATCCAGCAGATTGAACGGATTCTTCACCTGAAGATCTTCCGCCGCCTCGCCGTTCATCCCGGTTTTCTGGCTGCGCCAATACAGCCAGGCCGCAAATCCGGCCGTGACCGCACCCATGGCCACAACCGGCCAGAGCAGCGCCATGAACAGGCTCCAATTGACGATGCCGACCGCAACCAGGATGCGGCCGAACATAGCCACCCAGGACAGCATGATGCCGCAAGCCAGCGCATCAGCGAGCTGCGGCTTCTCCCGGCTCTGCTTGGCGAAGGAGAGCGCCACCGCCGTTGAGGAGACCAGCCCGCCGCTGAGCCCGGTCAGCGCCGTGCCCCGCCCGGGGCCGAGCAGCCGGGTGAGCAGATAGCCGACCAGCGAAAGCCCGGAAATCAGGATCACCAGCAGCCACAGAAGATAGGGATTGATCGCCCCCCACGGATCGATGGTCCGGTCCGGCAAGAGCGGCAGGGCGATGAAGCTGGCGATCAACAGCCGCAAGCCGGCGAAGACTTCCGGCCAGCCGAGCTTGGCGACGAAATTGTGCAGCGGGCGCTTATAGGCGAGCACCGCGGCGGTCACCACCGCAAGCCCGATGGCGAGCTCGCGGTAGCCCAGCATCACCATGGCGCCGAGCAGGAACACCACCAGCGCGGCGATCTCGGTGGTCAGCCCGGTCTCCTCGTCCTCTCTGGCGGTGACGAAATAGCCGACCAACACGAACCCGCCGACCAGCAGGAAGGTCGCCGGCAGAAGCCACGGAAACCCCGCATCCTTGGCAAGCCAGCCGGAAGCCGCGCCCGCCAGCGACAGAAGCGTGAAGGTGCGAAGCCCGGCGATCAGATCGCCCTTGGTGCCGTCGCTTTTCTTGCCGCTGCCTTTGCGCTTCTCCCGCTCGATGCCGACAAGCGCGCCGAGCAAAATCGCGATGGCAAAGTTCAAAGCGACGCTGAGAAGCGCTTGCCGCTCCATCCGGTCTCCTCCCGGTCGGTCCGGACGATTGTCTTGCAGTCAGCTTAAGACTTAGCGCCTCAGGCTGCCTGTCTCTTCGCGTGTTCAGGATATAGGACGCGCAAGCCGTCGGGCGTTGCCGGCGTGCCCCCCCGCTCGGTGATGAAACCGGTCACCATCTTCCGCGGCGTGACGTCGAAGGCATAGTTCGCTGCCGGCGTTCCCTCCGGCGTTATCTCCACCGTGGCGACGGAGCCGTCGGGCAGCTTGCCGGTGATGAACTTCACCTCGTCCCCGCCCCGCTCCTCGATGGGAATGTCGCGCCCGTCGGTCAAAGTCCAGTCGATGGTGCTAGAGGGCAGCGCCACGAAGAACGGCACATCGTTATCCTTGGCGGCCAGCGCCTTGAGATAAGTGCCGATCTTGTTGGCGACATCGCCGCCCACCGTGGTGCGGTCGGTGCCGACGATGCAAAGATCGACCTGCCCCTGCTGCATCAGATGCCCGCCGGCATTGTCGGCGATCAGCGTATGGGGCACGCCATGAGCACCGAGCTCGAAAGCGGTGAGCGAAGCGCCCTGATTGCGCGGCCGCGTCTCGTCGACCCAGACATGCACCGGAATACCGGCATCGTGCGCCATATAGATCGGCGCCAAGGCCGTGCCCCAATCGACGGTGGCCAGCCAGCCGGCATTGCAATGGGTGAGGATGTTGACCGGCTCGCCCTTCTTATGGGCGGCATGGGCCTCGATGACGCCAAGCCCGTGCTCGCCGATCCGGCGGCAGGTCTCCACATCTTCGTTGCAGATTTCCGCCGCCCGCGCATAGGCCGCCTCGGCCCGCTCGTCGGCAGGTTTGTCGGCAACGGCACGCTTCATCTCCTCCAGCGCCCAGCGCAGATTGATCGCCGTCGGCCGGGTCGAGGCCAAGATCTCGCTGGCGTCCACCAGCCAATCCTCGGTCGCATCCTCGCGCATCGCCAACGCCAGCCCGTATGCGGCGGTGGCTCCGATCAGCGGCGCCCCGCGCACCTGCATGGTCTTAATCGCATGCGCTGCATCCTTCACCGATTTCAGCGCGACGATCTCGAACGCGAAGGGCAGCTTGGTCTGGTCGATGATCGAGACCGACCAGCCATCCTCGTTGAGCCAGATGGTGCGGTAGGGCTTGCCGTTGATTTTCATCTTTACTCCTCGTCATGCCCGAACTTGATCCGGGCATCCAGAGCTGAAAGTCCTGAGGGTCGCGGCCCTGGATCGCCGGGTCAAGCCCCGCGATGACGACTGCGGGAACAACCCGAAGCGCCTCACTCCCCTTCGAACGAGATCAGCGTGTGGCAGTTGATGCCGAGGCTCCCGAGCCGGGCGCAGCCGCCGAGATCCGGCAGGTCGATAACGAAGGCCGCGCCGACCAAATTGGCGTCGACCTTGCGCAGCAGCTTCGCCGCCGCCTCCGCCGTGCCGCCGGTAGCAATCAGATCGTCGATCAGCAGCACCCGCTCGCCATTCTGAATCGCATCCTCGTGGATCTCGATCACGTCGACGCCGTATTCGAGCTCGTAATCCTGGCCGATCGACTTCGAGGGCAGCTTGCCTTTTTTACGGATCGGCACGAAGCCGCAGCCGAGCTTGTCGGCCACTGCGCCGCCGAGAATGAAGCCGCGCGCCTCGACCCCCGCCACCGCTTGGATACCGGCATTGCGGTACGGCTCCGCCAGCTGCGAGACCGCCGAGCGGAACCCCTCCGCATGGCCGAGCAAGGTGGTGATGTCGCGGAACATGATGCCGGGCTTGGGGTAATCCGGTATCGTTCGCACGAGACCTTTGAGCTCCACCTCAGTTGTAACGGTCATTGCAAAAAGGTCTCCCTGACGAATTGCGCAACCCGTTAAGGGAAAGGGCTTCGGCGTCGATAGTCAATCGCGCAATTGCCGAAAGCAGCCGGGGAACAAAGGGGGTTCCAATGGAAGACACCAATCGCGTCACCATCAAGGATATCGACATCCCGTTCTGGCGGATCGTGGCGATCATGATCAAATGGAGCATCGCCGCCATCCCGGCGATGATCGCTCTCCTGGTGATCTACACCGCCGTGGTGGTGGTCGTCGCAATGGTTCTGGCGATGTTCGGCGTCGAGCTGCCGACCGAGACCATCGAATAGCGCAAGGCCGGCGCGCGGCTTTAGGCATTCAGCACGCGCCCAAATGGATTTCTCGATGCTGGCTCGATTCTATTGAGTCAGTTCGGGGAATTCGTGTTCGAGTGTCTGGCGAGCTTTCTCAATTGCTCGATGCAGCTTGTACTTACGGCCATCGATCCATTCCACAAGAAGCCCTCCTTCGGTATCGCCGATGTAGGTAGCTCCTGTTCTCATAACTCCCGCAATGGACGGATAAGTCGGCCTTGTTCGCCCGGAGTCAAATCCTTGAAGACTGTCCGTACGCGAAAGACGGCAATGCTTCGACGCCAGCGCAAATCCCCGAACAATTTCAAAGGCATTATTGTTTTGCTTCTGCATCTTATCACAAAATCTTCTAGCCTCTTGATCGGCCTTCTTGGCGTCCAGAATCCGATTCTGGAATACATAGTCGACCACGTGAAACGTCGCCATACAGGCGAGCATCCCTAAGCGCAGATCTCGATTTGATTTGACGAAGTCCTCGACCGTCGGCTTTACAATCTGCTCGTAGTAGCGATTTGCCTCGATCATTCACAGCACCCGCCCGGCCACGGCATCGAGCTTGGCGATCAACTCCGGATCGCGCGCTTCCGGCGCGGTGATGATCGCGGTCTCCAATGCCCGGTCCGACCCGATCGGGCAGGGCTCATGCTCGCGCGGGAAATCCTGCGCCAGCCGGGCGACGAGACGCCCTGCCCGCTCCGCATTCGCCGTCAGCACCTTGATGATGTCCTGCACCGTCACCGCGTCGTGGTCCGGATGCCAGCAATCGAAATCGGTGACCATGGCGACGGTCGCGTAGCAAATCTCCGCCTCCCGGGCGAGCTTGGCCTCCGGCAGGTTGGTCATGCCGATCACCGAATAGCCTTGGGCTTTATAGGTGAGGCTCTCCGCCAGGGTGGAGAATTGCGGCCCCTCCATGCAGACATAGGTCCCGTCCCGCACCACCTCGATATCCTCCGCCATCGCCGCCTCGGCGAGATGAATGCGCAAGCGGGGCGAGACCGGATGAGCCATGGAGACATGCGCCACGCAGCCCTTGCCGAAGAAAGAGGAGGCCCGGTTGAAGGTACGGTCGACGAACTGATCGACGAGCACGAAAGTGCCCGGCGGCAGCTCTTCCTTGAAGGAGCCGCAGGCCGAAAGCGAGATCAGGTCGGTGACCCCGGCCCGCTTCATCACGTCGATATTGGCGCGGTAGTTGATGTCCGACGGCGACAGGCGATGCCCGGTATCGTGCCGCGGCAGAAACACGATCGGCAGGCCCGCAATCTCGCCGATGCGAAGCGCACCGGACGGCTCGCCCCACGGACTCTCCACCCGCTCCTCGCGCACATTCTCCAGCCCCGGCAGATTGTAGATCCCCGATCCGCCGATCACCCCCAACACCGCTTTGGTCATTCTTGCCTGTCCCTGCCGTTCTCGTTGTCCAAGCCGCCGTCATGGCCAGGCGCGTCCCGCACCATGACGGACGCAGCCTAGCCGATGATTTCCATCGCTGGCGAGAGGGGACGGTGTTTAAGCCGGCGAAACAAACCCGCCTCGTGGTTCGAGACGCACGGCGCGGCCCCACCCACCTTCGTCATGCCGGCAACAGCCGGCATCCAGCTAAGCCCCGTGCTGCCGCTAGATTCCGGCTGACGCCGGAATGACGGAGCCCGTGTGCCCACGCACATTCTTCCACGTCATTGCCGGGCTTGACCCGACAATCCAGGGAAGCTTGCTCCGAGCCCGCGGCTCTGGACCCCCGGGTCAAGCCCGGGGGTGACGACGGAGAAGACGGCACGGGCCTCACCTCTCCCCACTGGGGAGAGGTCGGATGCGCAGCATTCGGGTGAGGGGAAAGAGGAGCCCGCAAGCTTGGCACCCCCTCACCCCAACCCTCTCCCCCAAGGGGAGAGGGAGCAGGCTGCGGCGTGCCGATCCAAGATGCCGGTTCACGTCCTTCACCACGTCATTGCCGGGCTTGACCCGGCAATCCAGAATGGCTTGCTCCGAGCGTGTGGCTCTGGACCCCCGGGTCAAGCCCGGGGGTGACGACGGAGAATGTGGCGATCTACCGATAGGATCGCCTGTCCAGCTCACCCCACCTCGCTAAATCGCCTTGTGGTGCTTGCCTTTCCACACCGCCTTCTTGGCCAGATACATGATGATGGCGAAGACGAACAAAAACACCATCACCCGGGTGCCGAGCTTGTGGCGCTCTTCCAGCTTCGGCTCCGCCGTCCACATCAGGAAGGCGGCAACGTCCTTGGCGTAATTGTCGAGCGTCTTGGGCGTATCGTCGGTATAGGGCACCACCCCATCGGCCAGCGGCGGCAGCATCGCGATCTGATGGCCGGGAAACGCCTCGTTGTAATGCATGCCCGGTGCCATCTGCATGTCGTCCGGCTTCTCGCCATATCCGGTCAGCAGCGAATAGATATAGTCCGGCCCGCCCTCGCGCGCCTTGGCCATCACCGAAAGATCCGGCGGCAGCGCCCCGCCATTGGCGGCGCGGGCCATCTGCGGATTGGCGAACGGCGCGACGAAGCGGTCAGACGGCCGCCCCGGCCGCTTGAACATATCGCCCTGATCGTTCGGCCCGTCGGTCACTTGCGCCTGCGACGCCAGGGTCTTCACGTCCCCCTCGGAGAACTCGGGTCCGCCGGGCTCGCCGAGATTGCGATAGGACATCAGGTTCATGGAATGGCAGTTGGCGCAGATCGTCTTATAGACCTGATAGCCGCGCTGCAGCTGCGCCCGGTCATACATGCCGAACGGACCGGAGAACGACCAGTCGAGCTCCTTCAGCTCGGGCCCGTGTTCGGCAGCCTGCGCCGGCACCGCAAGCACCGCCGCCAAGCCAAGCGCCGCAGCCAGTCCGGCGGCGCGCATCCGCGTCATCGAAAAGCTCATGCGGACGCCTCCGCCTTGGCAGCCGCTTCCTTGCCGAGCACCGCCTCGGTGATCGAGCCTGGAAGCTGCTTCGGCTTTTCGAACATGCCGACCACCGGCATCACCACCAGGAAGAAAGCGAAATAGTAGATCGCCCCAAGCCGCGACAGCAGCACGTAGATACCTTCCGGCATCTGCGAGCCGAGATAGCCGAGCATCAGGCAGTCGGCCACGAACAGCCAGAAGAACCATTTGAACACCGGCCGGTATGTCGTGGAGCGCACCTTGCTGCGGTCGAGCCACGGCACAAAGAACAGGATGGCGATGGCGCCGAACAGCGCCGCCACGCCGATCAGCTTGTTCGGGATGGCGCGCAAGATCGCGTAGAAGGGCAGGAAATACCATTCCGGCACGATATGCGGCGGCGTCTGCAACGGGTTGGCCGGCACGTAATTGTCCGGATGGCCGAGATAGTTCGGCGCATAGAACACGAAGCCGGCGAACAGCAGCAGGAACACCACCAGCGCGAACCCGTCCTTGATCGTGTAATACGGATGGAAGGGCAGCGAGTCCGACTTCAGCCGCACATCGATCCCGGCAGGGTTGCCGTTGCCCGGAATATGCAGCGCCCAGATATGCAGCAGCACCACGCCCGCGATCACGAAGGGCAGCAGGTAATGCAGGGCGAATAGCCGGTTCAGCGTCGGTCCGCCCACCGCATAGCCGCCCCAGATCCACTGCACCAGCGTGGTGCCGAGCCCCGGGACCAGCATATCCAGCGACGAGAACAGGTTGGTGATCACCGTCACCGCCCAGAAGCTCATCTGCCCCCAGACCAGCGAATAGCCCATGAAGGCGGTGGTGATCATCAAAAGCAGGATCAGCACGCCGAGCATCCACAGCACCTCGCGCGGCGCCTTGTAGGAGCCGTAATAGAGGCCGCGGAAGGCGTGGATATAGACGGCGATGAAGAACATCGAGGCGCCCACCGCATGGGTGTAGCGCAAGAACCAGCCCCAATTCACGTCGCGCATGATCGCTTCGACGCTGTTGAAGGCGTGGTCGGGCGAAGCGACGTAATGCATCGCCAGCACGATGCCGGTGACGATCTGCACCGCCAGGCAGAACACGAGGATGCCCCCGAAGGTCCACCAGTAGTTCAGATTACGCGGCGTCGGAAAATCGATGAACTGCCCGTGCACCATGCGCGGTATCGGCAGTCTCTCATCGAACCACGCGCCGAGCTTGCTGCTCGGCTGATATGTAGACTGATGTGCCACTTACCCCCCAGAGGTCGTCAGGTCAGCCGATCTTGATCTTGGTGTCGCCGGTAAAGGCGTAAGGCGGGATCGCCATATTCTCCGGCGCCGGGCCTTTGCGGATGCGTCCGGCGGTGTCGTATTGCGAGCCGTGGCACGGGCAGAACCAGCCGCCGAACTCGCCTTTATTGGAGCCGGGCGCCTGCCCGTCGGGAATGCAGCCCAGATGCGTGCAGATGCCGATCATCACCAGCCAGGGTTCCTTGCCTTCCGCGGCGCGGTTCTCGTCCGTGGCCGGGGCGTCGTCCGGCAGGTTGGCGTTGCGCGCCACCTTGTCGGGAAGCTCCGAAAGCGGCACGTCCTTGCCGGCGGCGACCTCGTCGTCGGTACGGTAGCGGATGAAGATCGGCTTGCCGCGCCACATCACGGTGATCGCCTGGCCGCGCTCCATATGGCTGAGATCGACCTCCGTCGTCGCCAGCGCCTGCGCCGAGCTGTCGGGGTTCATCTGATCCAGCAGCGGCCAGATCGAGGCCACGCCCAGAACGCCCGCGAACCCGCCAGCGGTGATCAGGATCACGTCGCGGCGCGAAACGTCTTCGTCGTCTTCGGTAATGGATGTGCTCATGAGGCCTGGAGACTGCAGATACTGAAAACGGAGGATCGGAAATGCAGAAGGCGTCCGCAGCTATGCGGCTGTCGGGCGAGACGTCTTAACGCGGTCTCCAGCCGTCGATTATGGTCGAACACGGCCACAACAACTCCCATATTCCTTGCCGTGCAGATTTGCCCGGATAGTCCCCGGCGGCACGTGCGTCGCTCCCTCATCTCGCCCTCGTTTGGGGTGGGGCGAGTCATCTCATGCCCTTTTGTCGCACCCCCCGCTTGGGCTTGTCCACCTCCGTCTAGCGCTAAATTGGCGCAGATTGACGCACCCTCGATAGGAAATGCCTATCGAATGATAGGCTGTCGAAAACAGCCAAAAAATTGGTTTTAAAGGGAGAATTCGCGTGTCCAACGATCAGCAGACGCAGCAGCGCCCAGAACAGCCGGAAGGCCTGGAAGCCGGCAGTTTCGAATCAGAGCAGCACAAAGCCCGCGCCTCGAACTGGTTCGAACAATTGAGAGATTCGGTCTGCGACACGCTTCAGTCGATCGAGGACGAGGCCGGCGGCCTGCCCGGCACCGAGCATCTGGCGCCCGGCCGTTTCGAGCGCACACCCTGGCAGCGCAAAGACCATACCGGCGCCGAAGGCGGCGGCGGCATCATGTCGGTGATGAAGGGCCGCGTGTTCGAGAAGGTCGGCATTCACACCTCCACCGTGCATGGCGAGTTCCCGCCGGAATTCGCCTCCCACGTCCCCGGTGCCGATAAGGATCCGCGCTTCTGGGCATCCGGCGTCTCCTTCATCGCCCATCCGCTCAATCCCAACGTCCCCACAGCCCATATGAACACCCGCATGGTGATCACCTCCAAAGGCTGGTTCGGCGGTGGCGGCGACCTCACCCCGGTGCTCGACAAGCGCCGCACCCAGGAGGATCCGGACTCGGTGGATTTCCACGCCGCCATGAAGGCGGCCTGCGAGGGTCAGCCCTCGGCCGACTATCCGCGTTTCAAGGAATGGTGCGACGAGTATTTCTACCTGGCCCACCGCCAGGAGCCGCGCGGCATCGGCGGCATCTTCTACGACTATCTCGACACCGGCGATTGGGAGGCGGATTTCGCCTTCACCCAAGAGGTGGGCAAGCGCTTCTTCGATATCTATGCGCAGATCGTCCGCCGCAATATGGATAAGCCTTGGCAAGACGAGGACCGCGAAGAGCAGCTCGTCCGCCGCGGCCGCTATGTCGAGTTCAACCTGCTCTACGACCGCGGCACCATCTTCGGGCTGAAGACCGGCGGCAACGTGGACTCGATCCTCTCCTCCATGCCGCCGGTGGTGAAGTGGCCTTAAACCGCGGTTTCCCTCAATTTCGCCCCGAGTTTGCCACCATAATACCCCTTGCCAAGTTGTCGCACTTCGATCATGCTCGCGGATACTGGGCGCCTGATCCCTATTTGGTTTGTGAGGTTTTAGGGCGCGGACTTGGACGACGGCAAAGTTAGCGGCCTCCTTTGAAGAAGAAGCACGACCCTTTCCCGACATTTCAAGACGTCTTACGGACCTCCTATCTCGGAGGACGAGAGGCCCGTTTGTGTAAACTTCTACGGGAAAGGATTCCCTCATGACTCGTGTCAACGGCACTGTAAAATTCTTCAATCACACCCGCGGTTTTGGCTTCATCGCCCCCGATGACGGCGGCAAGGACGTGTTCGTCCATGCTTCCGCTCTGGAGCGTTCCGGCATTCCGCCGCTGAACGAAGGCGACAAGGTCTCCTTCGAGATCGAGGACGACCGCCGCGGCCGCGGCAAGCAGGCTGCCAATCTGCAGCTCGGCTAACGCTTAAGCGTCAGCTTCGAGAGATTTCGAACCGCCGGGCGAAACGTCCGGCGGTTTTTGTTTGTCCGTTTCCTTCCCAAAAGCCCCATTCATCCGGGGTTCAGCTTGGTGGCGCTATTTCGCCTTAAACCGCCGTTAATCATGGCGGAACTGACCCCCAGCCGAAGGGAACCGCCCCACTCGGAAGACGGTTCTCGATCGAGGAAACTGACAATGATGCAGACTTTCTTCAAAACCTCCCTCGCCGCGGCCGCGATTGCCCTGGTCGCGGTTTCCGCGATCGCCCCGGCCTATGCCGGCGACCGCCACCGCGGCTATCATCACAACGATCGCGGCTATAGCTACAATCGCGGTTACAACCGCGGCTATGATCGCGGCTATCACCGCGGACGCGATTACGACAATGGCGATGCCCTGGCCGCCGGCCTGCTCGGCTTCGGTGTCGGCGCCGTTGTCGGCAGCGCCATAACGGCCCCGCCTGCCCCGCCCCCGCCGCCGGCCTATTACGGCCCGGTCGGCTATGCTGCACCGGCGGCTTGGTCCCCCGACTGGTATTCCTATTGCTCCAGTCGCTATCGCAGCTTCAACCCGCGCACCGGCTATTTCATGGGCTATGACGGGCGCGCCCATTTCTGTCGTTAGTCTCGTAAGACGTCTCTCCCAAGACGAGGCCCACTCAACCCGCAAGGACCAACCCGGTCTTTGCGGGTTTTTTCTTTGCGGAACAGAACCCTACGCTGAGCCGAGCTGCCCGGCGGGGACCGTGAGCATTGCGACAAACCGCGCGAGCCGCGAACTGTCGCCAATCCCTGAACGTTCGTTGAGAAGCTATTTACTGATGGGACATTTCGCCGGTGATCGGGAAGAAATGTCGCTTGCGAAGCCGCGCTGTCATGCGCGAAGGTCAAGATATGAGTCTGGAATCGATTTGGTTCAATGCCAGGCTATTGCCTGAGACTCGGCGAAAAGACTCGCGGCCGTGCCGGCAAGCCTTGAACTGACCGGCGTCCATTGGATCGCGGCGAAAGGGAAGACAGGGAACACAAGGCTATGAGCACTCAAGCATTGCCCCCGTATGTTGACGGTATTCCGCGCGGAGAGGAAGCGCCGCGCGACCGCCCCGATCCGAAGACCGAGCGGGAGGCTATGGGCAAGGTGAGGCCCTATCAGGGCATGGTCGCCTGGCCCACCGTGTTTCTCGCCCTCGGCATCCTCATCGCCTTCGCCCTGGTGACGACCCTGGCTACCATGCGGATCATCCCGCTCTGGCTGGGCATGATCCTCAACACCCTCATTCTTTATGCCGACCAGACCCCGCTGCACGAGGCTTGCCACGGCAATATCGCCGGCAAGAACTCCAAGATGGTGTGGCTCAATCATCTGGTCGGCTTCGTCGCGGGCTCCTTGCTGCTCCACGAGTACAAGGCCTTCCGCCACATGCACATGGCGCATCACCGCGAGACCAATAACCCCGAGCTCGATCCCGACCACTGGGTGGATGTGAAGGGCTTCTGGAACGTGCTGTTCCGCTGCCTGACCATCGTCTTCTACTACCAGCACTATTTCTGGAAATACGTCGCCTTCAAACCGCATATCCCGGGCATGCGGCCGCTGGCGACCCACATCGTCCTGATGTACACCTTCTATTACGGCCTCGCCGCGGTGCTCTGCTACATGGGCTATTGGCGCGAGGTCTTCATGCTGTGGCTGATCCCGCACATCCTGGCCTCGGCGATCATCATCTATCTGTTCGCCTTCGTGGCCCACCAGCCGCATGTCACCCGCGAGCGCTATCGCGACACCAACGTGTTCTGGTTCAAGGGCAAGATCACCGGTCCGCTGGTGAACGCGGTCTATTTCTTCCAGAACTTCCACCTGGTCCACCACCTGTTCCCGCGCGTGCCGTTCTATCTCTACGGCAAGGCTTTCGTGGATCTGAAGCCGGTGCTGGATAAGGAGCGTGCGCGCATCCACGAATACGGCGACTTCCATCCCAAGCCTTTCGGCCACGAGTCGGAAGCCTCGTAGCGAAACTTGATTTGAGTCGTCATCACCGGGCCGTGGCGGACCGGCGCTTTGTGCCGGAATAGCGCCGCGAGCCCCCGCTCAGCCTTGGCTCTCGACGCCTTGGTCCTCAACGCCTTGATCCTTCACGCCTTGATCCTTCACGCCTTGGCTCCCACGAGCCTGCCCCTCGAAGCTGAGATCGGCCGGCGAGATCAGCACCGAGAATTGCTGGCACCAGATCACCACACTCGGATAATCCTTCAGATCGACGCCTGCGGGGATCGGATATTTCTGGTTGCCCTTGAAGGCGCGCAAGCGTCCGAGGTCGACATACATCGTGTCGGTCACGTCGCTGGAGGCGCGGATATCCGCCTTCGGCACCAGATAGACATGATAGTCCGGCCCCGGCCCCACCTCGAAATCCTCGCCCAAGAACACGAGCCCCGGATAGACGCTCACCCTGCCCTTGCCGTAATGCACCGGATCGGACGGATTGGCGTGGATGAATTCGCCCGTGGCGACCGGGTTGGCGGTTTCCGCTTCGGTCAGCGTCTCGGAGGCGGGCGGCGGCGGGAAGAAATAAGGGAATGAGAAGATCCCGATCAGAAATCCGATCGCACCGCCGAGTATCCCGCCGAAAAACAGCCCCTTCAGCCAGTTCCACATGAGCGCGCCCCTTCGATCCCTCAAGCAGATACAACCTTGAGCCTGCCATAGGGCCGGAACACACGCCAGCGGCGCCTTGCCGAGCGGCGGTTCTAGTGGACGCGCAGCTCGCCGTCGAAGAAGCGGAAATCGCGCGGCCCCACCAGCCGCTTATGCGCCACCCGCACCCGGTAGAGCGGGCCTTCCAGATTCTCCGTCCAGAAGTCCAGGAACTGGATCAGTTTGGGAAAGCGTGGCGCCTGATCGTAATCCTGCCAGACATAGCTTTGCAGCAGCCCCGGATGGTCGGGCAGCCGGTAAAGGATCTCGGCGGTGGTGAGAGAAAAACCCTGAAGCTGGGAAAGGAGCGCGGTGTCGGTCATGCGAAGTCCCCTGCTTTTGTTCTTTTACGATTCAAAATTAAATCGCTCTCTCCCACCCAAGTCCAGATATTATGCAGGAAAATCAGGTATCTAGCAGCCATCGCGAGGGACTGCTGACAGAATTGGCACTCTCCTATTGAAAGTGCTAAAATCCCTCGCTAAATACCGTGCGAAACGGCCTCGATCCCGGGGCCGGATCTTAAGAACATCAATGCTTAGAGGAGAGTTAAGCCATGCAGTTTCGTCCGTTGCATGACCGTGTCGTGGTGCGCCGGGTCGAGGAGGGCGAGAAGACCAAGGGCGGTATTATCATCCCCGACACTGCCAAGGAAAAACCGCAGGAAGCGGAAGTCGTCGCCGTCGGCCCCGGTGCACGCGACGAAAAGGGCGAGCTTCAGCCCCTCGATGTGAAGGTCGGCGACCGCGTGCTGTTCAGCAAATGGTCCGGCACCGAAGTGAAGATCGACGGCGAAGACCTGTTGATCATGAAGGAAAGCGACATTCTCGGCGTGCTCGGCTCGGGCACGGCTGCGAAGCAAGCTGCGTAAATCATTCCGTCATCTGCAAGGCGCGGACGACACCGTCACGCCGCCTGAAGGACGACAGCTTTGAATTGGAGAACCATAAATGGCTGCTAAAGACGTCAAATTTTCCCAAGACGCCCGCGAGCGCATGCTTCGCGGCGTCGACATCCTGGCCAACGCCGTCAAGGTAACCCTCGGCCCCAAGGGCCGGAACGTGGTGCTGGAAAAATCCTTCGGCGCCCCGCGCATCACCAAGGACGGTGTCAGCGTCGCCAAGGAGATCGAGCTTGAGGACAAGTTCGAGAATATGGGCGCGCAGATGGTCAAGGAAGTCGCGTCCAAGACCAACGACAATGCCGGTGACGGCACCACCACCGCCACCGTGCTGGCCCAGGCCATCGTCCGCGAAGGCGCCAAGT
The DNA here is from genome assembly GCF_013341275.1 of Methyloligella sp. GL2. GTDB lineage: Bacteria > Pseudomonadota > Alphaproteobacteria > Rhizobiales > Methyloligellaceae > Methyloligella. The sequence goes on along the minus strand of NZ_CP054476.1, from coordinate 1,246,790 downwards.
CGGTTGCCGCCGGCGCCAACCCGATGGATCTGAAGCGCGGCATCGACCTCGCCGTCGCCAAGGTCATCGAAGAGCTGAAGGCCAAGGCCAAGAAGGTCACCTCCTCCGGCGAGATTGCCCAGGTCGGCACCATTTCGGCCAATGGCGATTCCGAGATCGGCACCATCATCTCCGAGGCGATGGAGAAGGTCGGCAATGACGGCGTCATCACCGTCGAGGAAGCCAAGGCGCTCGACACCGAGCTCGAAGTCGTCGAGGGCATGCAGTTCGACCGCGGCTATCTCTCCCCGTATTTCATCACCGATACGGAGAAGATGCGCGTGGAGCTGGAGAACCCCTATATCCTGATCCACGAGAAGAAGCTCTCCGGCCTGCAGACCATGCTGCCGCTGCTCGAGGCGGTGGTTCAGTCCGGCCGTCCGCTGCTGATCATCGCAGAGGATGTCGAGGGCGAGGCGCTTGCCACCCTCGTGGTCAACAAGCTGCGTGGCGGCCTGAAGATCGCCGCCGTCAAGGCGCCGGGCTTCGGCGACCGCCGCAAAGCCATGCTGCAGGACATCGCCGTCCTGACTGGCGGCCAGATGATCTCCGAGGATCTCGGCATCAAGCTTGAGACCGTCACCCTCGACATGCTGGGTCAGGCCAAGAAGGTGCAGATCACCAAGGACGACACCACCATCGTCGACGGCCTTGGCGACAAAGCCGAAATCGACTCCCGCGTGTCTCAGATCCGCGCCCAGATCGAGGAGACCTCCTCCGATTACGACCGTGAGAAGCTGCAGGAGCGTCTGGCCAAGCTCGCCGGCGGCGTTGCGGTGATCCGCGTCGGCGGTGCCACCGAGGTCGAGGTGAAGGAGAAGAAGGACCGCGTCGACGATGCGCTGAACGCAACCCGCGCGGCCGTCGAGGAAGGCATCCTGCCGGGCGGCGGCGTCGCCCTGCTGCGGGCCACCGAGACCCTCAAGGACCTGAAGCCGGAAAATGACGACCAGGCCGTCGGCGTCAACATCGTGCGCCGCGCGGTGCAGGCTCCGATCCGCCAGATCGCCGAGAATGCGGGCGAGGACGGTGCCGTGGTCGCCGGCAAGGTTCTGGAGAACGGCGATTACAGCTTCGGCTACAACGCCCAGACCGGCGCCTATCTCGATCTCGTCAAGGAAGGCGTGATCGACCCGGCCAAGGTGGTGCGCACCGCGCTGCAGGATGCGGGCTCCGTCGCCGGCCTCCTGATCACCACCGAGGCCATGGTTGCCGAGCATCCCAAGTCCGAAGCCGCTCCGGCCATGCCCGGCGGCGACATGGGCGGTATGGGTGGCATGGGCTTCTAAGCCTCATCCCCAAGAGACGATCCGGAGAGGGCGGCTTTCGAGCCGCCCTTTTCTTTTGCCCGTGCGCCTCCCGCAGCCAGCGCCATTGACAGACCGGGGGCAGGTTCTTATTTCAGCCTTCCGGGTGAAGGCCCCAGCCGCTCGCAAGCGTCTCGACGCTTATGGTGAAGCCCTTCCATCGAGACGACACATCGGCCCGATCGCAAATCAGCATCCGGCGCAGATGGCAAGGCGAGCCCCATCGGGAGCACCCCGCTCCACCCCAAGCCGGCATGCGGAATTGTGAGAGGACCAGATGCAGACGTCTCCTTCCCTGCCGCCGCTTTCCGACCTGAAGGACGAGGCAAGGCAGCTTCGGCGGGATCTCGCCGATTTCGGCACCGCCATCAGCCACGGCCAATCTTTGGAGCGGATCGCCAACCGCCACGGCTACCGCAATTGGAATGCGCTCCACGCCGCGCTCGGCAATGCGCCGCGCCAGCCGCTCAATCTCGGTATGCGCGTCCGCGGCCGCTATCTCGGCCAGGCTTTCCAGGGCGAGATCATCGCCATCGCGAAAGTCGGCGCCAGCGGCTATAGCCGCATCACCGTGCAGTTCGACGAGCCGGTCGACGTGGTGACCTTCAAGAGCTTCTCCGCCTATCGCAGGCGGGTCTCCTGCACCGTCGATGCGTTCGGCCGCACCGCGGAGAAAACCTCCGACGGCCGGCCCCATATGGAGCTGGATCTTCCCGGCTAAACACGCGTTTCAGCCGCCCAAGAGACCCAATTAAGTCACTGAAATCATTACGCCGCGCCTCTTCGGGGCGCGGCGTTCCTTATGGCCTCAAGCGCCCTTCGCCAGCGCCTCGGCCTGCCGCAGCAGCGCCTCGCGCTCGTCGGCGAAATCGTCTTCGATCCAGGCCGCTTCCACCGCGCCGAGGATACGCCCCACCTCCGGTCCAGCAGCCACGCCGAGCGCCACGATATCCTCACCCTTGAGCGGAAATTCCGGCACCTCCCAGCGCGCCGGCAGCGCCAGCAAGGCGCTGAGCTGCGCCCGGTCCGCCGCTTCGCCGGCCCGCGCCCAGCCGATCAGCAGCACGCGGCGATAATCCGCTTCGCCTAACCGGTAGAGCAGCGCCTTGGCATGGGTCTCCTCGAAGCGATGGCTCTCGCCCGCCTCCGCCACCAGAAGCAGCACCGCCTGTTCCGCGCGGGAAAGACGGAAGCGCGCCGACAAGCGCTCCGCATCTTCGGTGACCAGCACGCCGAGCACGGCGAGCCTGAGCGGCGCGTCGGGAGTAAGCTCGAAGAAATGCTCCAGCCCGACCAGCCGCTTGAATTGCGGCAGCTCCGGCGCCGCACCCAAGATGCCCGGCAGCAAGCCGTAATCGTAGAGGATCTCGACCGTCTCACACGCCTTGGGCGCCACCAGCAGCCGCTTCAGCTCGGCCCAGATCCGTTCCGCCGAAAGCCCGGCAAGTCCAGCCCGCAGCCGCACGCAGGCGGCAAGGCCGACCGGATCGATTTCCCCCTCCCCGAACGTGGCAGTGAAGCGGAAGAAGCGCAGAATGCGGAGATAGTCTTCTTTGATGCGGGTCTCGGCATCGCCGATGAAGCGGATACGCCCCGCCTCCAGATCGGCGTAACCGTCCAGCGGATCGAACACGGTTCCCTGCCGGTCCGCGTAAAGCGCATTGAGGGTGAAGTCGCGCCGCTTGGCATCTTCCGCCCAATCGGTGGTGAAGGCGACCGTCGCATGGCGCCCGTCAGTCTCCACATCGCGGCGGAGCGTGGTGACCTCGAAGCCCTTGCCGCCGGAAACCACCGTTACCGTGCCGTGATCGATCCCCGTCGGCACCGCCTTCAGCCCGGCGGCCTCTGCCAGTCGCATCGTCTCTTCCGGCGTGGCCGTTGTGGCGAGATCGACCTCCGCCACCGGCAGCCCCATCAGCGCATTGCGCACCGCACCGCCGACCGCGCGCGTCTCCACGCCCTCGCCGTTCAGCGCCGCGAACACCGACTGCAAAGCCGGATCGTTCAGCCAGTCTGCATTTTCAAGAGAAGGAAGGCTCATCGTGCCAGCGCCGCCAACACCCAATCCGCTACTCGACATATCCCGGCTTGATCACCCCGTCCTCATAGACCGGCGGGTGATAGACGGCCGAAGGATCGCCCCCTTGAAACGACACCAGCGTCACCATGGCGATCGCCAAGAGCAGAACGCTGGCGCCAATAAGCCAGGTCACAGGGGCATCCTGCCAGACATTGGCCGGCTCCGTCCCCTTCACCAAAACCACATAAGCGGCATAGACCAGAAACGGAAGAATCAGCAGAAGCAGATCGATCAGAACGATACGCAGCATCGGGGCGTCCACCTCCAAAATTCGAGCCCGGCACTCTTGGCCTAGACCATAGCGGTCAGCGCAGCCGAAGGCGACCGAATGCGCGCAGTCTCGCCAAGCCGTCTCAATCGATCTGTGGAAAGGCGAAGAACGTGCCGCCGCTCCAGACCCCGAGTCGCCCCTCATGCTCCACCGCCAGCTCGACGAGATCGTAGAACACCGCCCGGTTGACCCGCGCCAGAAGCGCATCCCGGACCAGAACGTACGGCGTGAAGCTGCCGTCGCTCTCCGGTCGGAAGCTCAAAGGATGCGCCGCGTCCGTCGTGACCTCGTCGTCGAGATTGGTGCGGAAGCTGAGCGCCTGATCCTTCCCCTCGCCTATCACAGCCATGGCGACAGCGAGAAACGGCGAATCCTCGACTTTGACGGAGACCTTTTCCACCGGGGTCACCAGATAGTGAGTCCCGTCCGCCTCTTTGCGCAGCACCGTGGCAAAGAGCTTCACCAGCGCCTTCCGGCCGATCGGGCTTCCCTGATAAAACCAGGTCCCGTCGCGGCGAATCTCCATGCCGATATCGCCGCAAAATGTGGGCTCTCGCCGGCCCTTTTGATCCGCCGTCTCAGCTTGTTTTCCGCCGTCCTGCTTGCCTTGCAGCGCTGTCAGGCTGGCGGCGGCTTGGGCTTCGGTCTCCGTTGCCATGAACAAAATTTAATCCTGCAGAACAGCCAGCGACCTTAGATTGCATCGTGCATGCGGCCCGAACCACCACTATTGTGACGAAATTGGTGCCGACACTGAGAGTTTGCGGAATGCGGCTTTTCGCGGTCGCCGCATGGGCCGCCATCTCCTAAGATATAGGAACCCATGACAACACTCACCTCGACTGAAGATCAACTCGTCGCCCTTGCCGAGGAGACGGTCGCCAAGATCCAGGATGTTCGCGAGGCGACAAGCTCCGTCATCTTCGGCCAGGAAAAGGTCATCGACCTCGCCCTGATCACCCTGCTCTCCGGCGGCCACGCCTTGCTCATCGGCGTCCCCGGCCTCGCCAAGACCAGCCTGGTGGAAGCGCTCGGCGCCGTGCTCGGCCTTGCCAATAAGCGCATTCAGTTTACCCCGGACCTGATGCCCTCCGACATTGTCGGCTCCGAGGTGCTGGAGGAAGGCGCCGGCGGCCAGCGCAGCTTCCGCTTCGTGCCGGGCCCGATCTTCACCCAGCTTCTGATGGCCGACGAGATCAACCGCGCCAGCCCCAAGACCCAGAGCGCGCTGCTTCAGGCCATGCAGGAGCATCACGTCTCCGTCGCCGGCGTGCGCCACGACGTGCCCCAGCCCTTCCACGTGCTCGCGACCCAGAACCCGCTGGAGCAGGAAGGCACCTATCCGCTGCCCGAGGCGCAGCTCGACCGCTTCTTGCTGCAGATCGACGTCTCCTATCCGGACGAAGATTCGGAGCGGCGCATGCTGATGGCCACCACCGGCGTCGACCGCCGCGAGCTGAAGACCATCCTCTCCGCCGAGGAGCTGATGCTGGCCCAGGACCTGGTCCGCCAGCTTCCCGTCGGCGATCAGGTGGTGGATGCGATCCTCTACCTCGTCCGCTCCGCGCGCCCCGGCCAGACTGGCAATGCCGAGCTCGACGAGCTGATCGCCTGGGGCCCCGGTCCCCGCGCCAGCCAGGCGCTGATGCTGACGGTCCGCGCCAAGGCCCTGATCGAAGGTCGCCTGGCACCTTCCATCGACGACGTCATCGCCCTCGCCGAGCCCGTGCTGAAGCACCGTATGGCGCTGACCTTCGCGGCCCGCGCCGAAGGCATCCAGATCAGCGATATGGTGGCCCGCCTCGTCGAGCCCCTGGGATAGAGTGAAGCTTGGCCCAGCAGAAATCGGTCCAGACGCTCCCGCCGGAAGTTACCGAGGCCCATAGCCTCGCCGACCGCATGCCTGCCCTCCTCATCGAGGCGCAGCGCGTTGCGCATACGGTGACCTATGGTACCCACGGGCGCCGCCGCGCCGGCCCCGGCGAGACCTTCTGGCAATTCCGCCATTTCGACGAGAACGACTCGCTTGCCCGGGTCGACTGGCGCCGCTCGGCCAGCTCCGACCATCTCTATGTACGCGAGCGCGAATGGGAGGCCGCCCACACCGTCTGGCTTTGGGTCGACCTTTCGCCCTCGATGCAATTCCGCTCCGGCCTGTCGGAAACCTATAAGGACAGCCGCGCCGCCGTTCTGGCGCTTGCCATGTGCGAGCTGCTGGTCCGCGCCGGCGAGCGGGTCGGCGTCATCGGCCATCCGCCCATGGCCGGGCGCTTCGCCACCCGCCGCCTTGCCGAGATTCTGATCCAGGATTTCGAGACCGGCCGCAGCCTGCCGCCGCCGGCCTCTCTCAACCGCTTCTCCGAATGCATCCTGTTCAGCGATTTTCTCGAGCCGGCGAAGGAGACCGCCGCCGCCGTCGAGGCTATCGCAGCGCAAGGCATTCGCGGTCATCTGGTGCAGATCTTCGATCCGGCCGAGGAGAGCCTGCCTTACGAGGGCCGCACCGAGTTCGCCGCTTCCGAAGGCAATACCCGCGTCATCGCCGGCCGCGCCGAGACCTTGCGCGAGGCTTACGCCGAACGCCTGCGCGATCACCGCAAAGCCCTCTCCTCGCTCGCCACCCGGCTCGGCTGGTCCTTCTTCGTGCATCATACCGACCGCCCCGCCGGCGAAGCCTTGCTCGCCCTGCACAATCACCTTGCCGGGCTTGAGCAAAGCTACCGCTTCCGGCAGCCTGCCGCTTCGGACAGCCAAGATGGGGAAGATCGCCCATCATGATGACCCTCGGCTCACTCGGCTTTCTGCAGCCCTGGCTTCTGCTTGGCCTCGCCGCCCTGCCGGCGATCTGGTGGCTGCTGCGCCTTACCCCGCCGAGCCCCAACCGCGTGGTGTTCCCACCGACCCGCCTGCTGCAGGATTTGCAGAGCACCGAGGAAACCCCGGCCCATAGCCCCTGGTGGCTGACCTTGCTGCGCATGCTGCTGGCGGCACTGATCATCTTCGCCCTCGCCCAGCCGGTGATCAATCCGGACCGCCAGGGCTTCACCGGCCAAGGCCCGCTGCTGCTGGTCATCGATAATGGCTGGGCCTCCGGCACCCATTGGGACAAGCGCCGCGAGGCCATCGCCACGGCCATCGACCGCGCCCGCCGCGACGACCGCACCGTCATCCTCGCCCCCACCGCGCCGGGCAGTCCGATCGCCGGCCCCGACGATCCTGACCGGGCGCGGGAGCGCGCCGCCGGGATCATGCCGCAGCCCTTCGCGCCCGACCGCAAAGCCCTCGCGACGCGGCTGCAGAAGGAGCTCGGCGGAAAGACCGGCTATAGAGTGCTGTGGCTTTCCGACGGGCTGAATTACGGCAACGGCCTCGCCTTCGCCGAAACTCTGGAGAAGATCGCGGGCGACAACGGCAAGCTCTCCATCTTCCAGCCCGGCAAGGCCGATACAGCCATGCTTCTCGGCGAGACCTCGGGCGACGCCTCGATCCTCAACGTTCGCGTGCTCAGCGGCGCCGAAGGCCCGGTCGACGGCACCGTCACCGCGCTCACGGCCAAGGGCGAGCCGCTCGGCACGGCCTCCTTCGCAATTCCCTCCGGCGCCCACGAGACCAAGGCGACCTTCGACCTGCCGCTGGAGATCCGCAATCAGGCCGCCAAGCTGGAGATCGAGAACAGCCAGTCCGCCGGTGCCGTCCATCTTCTCGACGGCAATTCGCAATGGCACCGCGTCGGCGTCATCTCCGGCGAATCCCGCGAGGCGGCCCAGCCGCTGCTCTCGCCGCTCTATTATGTGCAGCGCGCGCTCTCCCCCTATGCCGACGTGGTCTCGCCGCGCGAAGCCAATGTCCGCTTTGCCGTCAATGAGCTGATCGACCAGAACGTCTCGGTCCTGGTGTTGGCCGATATCGGCAAGCTGCTGCCGGGCACGCAAGTTGCGCTGGAGAACTGGCTTGCCGGCGGCGGCATGCTGATCCGCTTCGCCGGCCCGCGCATGGAGCAAGGCGGCGACGAGCTGCTGCCGGTGATCTTGCGCCGCGGCGGCCGCTCGCTCGGCGGCTCAATGTCCTGGAGCAACCCGCAGCCGCTCGCCGCTTTCGACGAAACCAGCCCGTTCCGCGGTCTCGATATCCCGGACGATGTCGACGTGAAGCGCCAGGTTCTGGCCGACCCGACCGCAGCCACCGACGCGCAGGTCTGGGCTCGCCTCGCCGACGGCACGCCCTTGGTCACCGCCTTGCGCCAGGGCAAGGGCTGGGTGGTGCTGTTCCACGTCACCGCCAATTCCGACTGGTCCAACCTGCCCCTTTCCGGCCTCTTCGTGCAGATGCTGCGCCGCCTGGTTGCGCTCGCTCCCACCAAGGTCGACGTCAATACCGGCACGGAAGCCACCGGCGTGGAGGCCAGCGCCGAACCGCAAGAGGATTCCGGCCTGTCGGAGACCGCGCTGGCGCCGATCCAGACCCTCGACGGGTTCGGCCAGATCGGACCGCCGACGCCGCAAGCCGCCCCCATCGCGCCGCAGGATTTTGAGAATTTGACGCCCTCGCCGGAGCATCCGCCGGGCTATTACGGCCGCGGCCAGTCGGCCCGCGCCCTCAATATCGGCAATGCGAAAAGCGAGCTGGTGCCGCTGGCCAATCTTGCCAATGTCGCCGGCAGCGCCCAGCTGAGCGGGTATACCTTGCGCCCGCCGCTGGCCCTCGACGTCTGGCTCTATCTCGCCGCGCTTGCCCTGTTCGCCATCGACATGCTCGCCATGCTGATCCTGAGCGGCGGCATGCGCTTCCGCGGCGGCGCCCGCGCGGCCCATACCGCCACAGCCCTGCTCTTCGCCGCAGGGCTTGCTTACGCCAGCTTCGCCCCCGCCCCGGCTTTCGCCCAGGCCCCGCCCGCCGATCAGCAGATCAGCGCGGCGGAGCAGTTCGGCCTGAAGTCCAGCCTGGAGACCCATCTCGCCTATGTGCTGACCGGCGATCCGGCTATCGACGAGACCAGCCGCCAGGGCCTGGCCGGCCTGACCCGCGTGCTCACCGCCCGCACCGCGCTGGAGCCGGGCGAGCCCATCGGCGTCGATATCGACAATGAGGAGCTGGCCTTCTTCCCGATCCTCTACTGGCCCGTCGCCAAGGATGCCGCGCCGCTCTCCGATGCGACGCTGGCCAAGATCGACGCCTTCATGAAGCAGGGCGGGCTGATCGTCTTCGATACCCGCGACCATGACAGCGCGGCGGGCAACCAGTTCCAGCAATCGGCGCTGTCCCGACTCATCGGCAAGCTCGACATCCCGCCGCTAGAGCCGGTGCCGGCCAACCACGTGCTGACCAAGTCCTTCTATCTGATGGATAGCTTTCCGGGCCGCTGGGACGGCGGCAATCTCTGGGTCGAGGCGACGCAATCGGACGATCCCGGCAGCAGCGCCCGCTCCCAGACCGACGGGGTCAGCTCCATCGTCATCACCTCCAACGACTTCGCCTCCGCCTGGGCGCTGGACGACCGGAACCGGCCGCTCTACCCCGCCGTGCCCGGCGGCGAGGTGCAGCGCGAGATGGCGTTCCGCGCCGGGGTGAACATCGTCATGTATGCCCTCACCGGCAACTACAAGGCCGACCAGGTCCACGTCCCGGCCCTGCTCGAGCGTCTGGGGCAATAGGTCATGAGCTGGTCCATCGAGTTTCTGCCTTTGCTGCCCTGGCCGATCATCGGCGCGCTTGCCGTGTTCGGCCTGCTGCTGCTCGGCCTGCTGCTGTGGCGCTCCCGCCGCGGCGCGCTGATTCGCGGCCTCGCCTATGCGCTTTTGCTGCTTGCCCTCGCCAATCCCCAGTTCAAGCGCGAGGAGCGCGAGCCGCTGAACGACGTGGTCGCCGTGGTCGTCGATGACAGCCAGAGCCAGGGCGTCGCCGGCCGCACCGAGCGCACCGCCGAGGTCACCGACCGGCTGGAGAAGGATCTCCGCCAGCTCCCCAATCTCGACGTCCGCACCATCCACTCCTCCGCCGCGCGCGAAGGCAGCGATCGCGACGGCACCTTCCTGTTCACCGATCTCGGCAAGGGCCTCGCCGACATTCCCCATGAGCGCCTCGCCGGTGTCGTCATGGTCACCGACGGGCAGGTGCACGACGTGCCGAAAGAGGCCAAGGACCTCGGCTTCGACGCGCCAGTGCACGCGCTGATCACCGGCAAGCCGGAAGAGTTCGACCGGCGCCTGCAATTGCTCGCCACGCCGCGCTTCAGCCTCGTCGGCGAAACCCCGAAGATCGAGCTCAAGGTGATGCAGTCCGGCGGACAGGATAGCGGCCCCGTCACCCTCGCCATCAAGCGCCAGGGCGAGGAGGAGCCGGACATCCGCACCGTGCAGATCGGCGAGAAGGTCTATGTGCCGGTTAGAATCGACCATGCCGGCGCCAATATCGTCGAGATCGGCGTCGAGACCGCCCCCGGCGAGCTTACCGCGCTGAACAACCGCGCCGTGCTCACCATCGAAGGCGTGCGCGAGAACTTGCGCGTGCTGCTGGTCTCCGGCGAGCCCTATGCCGGTGAGCGCACCTGGCGCAACATGCTGAAATCCGATGCCTCGGTGGACCTCGTCCACTTCACCATCCTGCGCCCGCCGGAGAAGCAGGACGGCACCCCGATCAACCAGCTTTCGCTGATCGCCTTCCCCACCCGGGAGCTGTTCCAGGAGAAGCTGGACGAGTTCGATCTGATCATCTTCGACCGCTATCAGCGCCGCGGCGTGCTGCCCCTCGCCTATCTCGACAATGTCTCGCGCTATGTGGAGCAAGGCGGCGCGGTGCTGGTCGCCGCCGGCGAGGATTACGCCTCCGCCTTGAGCCTCTACCGCACGCCGCTGGCCCAGGTGCTGCCCGCCGCGCCCACCGGCCGTGTCGTCGATCGGCCGTTCAAGCCGCAAGCTACGGATCTGGGCTTGCGCCACCCCGTCACCCGCGACCTTCCCGGCGGCGGCAAGACCCCGACTTGGGGCTCCTGGTTCCGCAATGTCGAGGCCGAGCCCTATGAAGCCGAAGTGGTGCTGAAGGGCGCACAGCAAAGGCCGCTTCTGGTGCTCGGCGAGCGCGGCCAGGGCCGTGTCGCCCTGCTGCTCTCCGACCAGGCCTGGCTCTGGGCCCGCGGCTATGAAGGCGGCGGCCCCTATACCGGGCTGCTGCGCCGCCTCGCCCATTGGCTGATGAAGGAGCCGGAACTGGAGGAAGAGCAGCTCCACGCCACCAGCCGCGGCCAGACCATCACCATCGAGCGCCGCTCCATCGAAGATTCCATCACGCCCGTCACCCTGACCGGCCCGACCGGCAAAACCGAAGAGATCGCCCTGGAGGCCTCCGAGCCCGGCGTCTGGCGCAAGAGCCTGCAGGTGGAGGATCAGGGCATCTACCAGGTCGCCGCCGGCAAGCTTGCCGCGGTGGTCACTGTCGGCAACGCCAATACCCGCGAGCTCGCAGCGGTCACCGCCACCGACGAGCATCTGGAGCCGCTTCTGAACCAGACCGGCGGCGGCGCCTTCTGGCTCGGCCGCAAAGACGGCGAGGCCGGTGAGATGCCCCGCCTCGTCACCCTGGGCTCCGGCCAGATGATGCATGGCGAAGATTGGCTCGGCCTGCACCGCCGCGAGGCCTATCGCGTCACCGGCGCCAGCCTCTACCCGCTGTTCAACGGCTATATCGCGCTCGCCCTGCTGCTCGGCCTTATTGCGCTCGGCTGGTATCGAGAGGGGCGCTAGCGCCCACCTCTCCCAGCACCAGCCCTTGCGCGGCCGCAAGACTTCCGGGCTCGAGCTCGCAAGCCAACAGCCGGTTCGGATCGACCGGCCCCGGCAGCGTGATCTTCCCCACCGGCACGGCCACGAAACCGAATCGCCCGTAATAGGGAAGATCGCCGACCAGCAGCACCAGCCGGTAGCCGGCCTGCTTCGCTTTGGCCAGCCCCTCGCCGACCAGTGCCTTGCCGAAGCCTTGATTGGCAAATGCGGGGTCCACCACCAGCGGCCCCAGCAGCAAGCTGCGATTCTTGCCGCCGACCGTCACCGGCGTGAAGCGGATACCTGCCATCAGGGCGCCGTCGATCCAGCCGGTCAGGCTGAGCGCGGCCACCGGCGCCACGCCCTCGCGAATGCGATAGGCTGTCCGGGTGAACCGGCCGGGGCCGAAAGCGGTCTCGGAGAGCTTGGCAAGCGCTGGCGTATCGGCCGCCCGCTCAGAGCGGATTTCGAAGGTTTTGTCGTGCATGCGTCTATCGAAGGGCTAAGGAGTTAGGAAAGCCCGTCCCGGGACGCCTGCATCACCGATTTTTTTTGGAAGAGATGCGTTGGATGAACGTCAGCCGCGAAGGGACGGAAAAGCGATGGAAATCGCCCCGCCTCGTCGTCGCAAAAGCTGCAATTTTTCGCTGCCGTTCAACATGATGGCGTTGCCTTTATCACGCCAAACCGCGACGGTCTAGCACCTTCACTTTCGCGCTAGGAAGGTTTTGAACGTGACAGAAAATTTTTCTTTAGCTGCTTTTTCGGATACTGAGACCCAGCACGGTAGTTATTCGAGAAAGGCGCGCTAAGAGGGGAGTGCGCCCGATGCGGGGGATTTGAACCCGATAGCGGGGAAATTGCTTATGTCTGCGAAATTGCTTGTTCTTTATCATAGCTCATACGGCCACGTTGAAACTCTGGCCTATGCGGTGGCGCATGGGGCCCGCGCCGTCGAGGATCTGCACGTCTCCATCAAGCGCGTGCCCGAACTGATGCCGGAGGAAATCATGCAGGAGGCCGGCATGAAGGTCGACCAGCCGGCATCCATCGCATCGCCCGACGAGCTCGCCGAATATGACGGCATCGTCTTTGGCACGCCGACCCGGTTCGGAAATATGAGCTCCCAGATGCGCCACTTCCTCGATCAGACCGGACCGCTTTGGGTCGAAGGCTCGCTGATCGGCAAGGTCGGCAGCGTGTTCACCTCCACCGGCACCGGCGGCGGCAACGAAACCACCATCACCTCGTTCCACACCACCTTGCTGCATCACGGCATGGTCATCGCGGGCCTGCCCTACTCGGCCCCCGATCTCGCCGATATCAGTGAGGTGAAGGGCGGCTCGCCATATGGCGCCGGCACCATCGCCGGACCTGACGGATCTCGCATGCCGTCCCAGAAAGAGCTGAACCTCGCCAGCTTCCAGGGTCACCACGTCGGCAAGATCACCAAGAAGCTCGCCGCCCAAGACTCCTAGAGGCCGACCGCAAAAAGGCTGACAACACCCAGAAGACGTAAGGCTCGGCTATGGGATTGATGATCGACGGCGTGTGGCACGAGAAGGGCTACAGCACCGACGACGGCGCCTTCAAACGCGATCCCACCACGCTGCGCAGCTGGATCACGCCGGACGGCTCGGCCGGGCCGAGCGGCGACGCCGGCTTCAAGGCCGAGGCCGGGCGTTACCACCTCTACGTCTCCTATGCCTGCCCCTGGGCCCATCGCACCGTCATCTTCCGTGCGCTGAAAGGGCTGAACGACCTCATCTCCATGGATGTGGTCCATCCCTATATGGGCCCGGACGGCTGGACCTTCGATGCGGACTTTCCCGGCGCCACCGGCGACCGGCTCAACGGCGCGGCAAAACTCGGCGAAATCTATCTGAAGGCCGTCCCCGACTTCACCGGCCGGGTGACCACGCCGGTCTTGTGGGACAAGCAGCGCCAGACCATCGTCAGCAACGAATCCTCCGAGATCATCCGCATGTTCAATGCGGCCTTCGACGGCGTCGGCGCGACGGATGCGGACTATTATCCGCAAAGCCTGCGGGGCGAGATCGACGCCATCAATGCCGAGATCTACACCAAGGTGAATAACGGGGTTTATGCCTGCGGCTTCGCCACCACCCAGCGCGCCTATGAGGAGGCCTTCGAACGTCTGTTCATCGCTCTCGACGCGCTGGAGAAGCGCCTCGGCGAACGGCGCTATCTAGTGGGGAACATCCTGACCGAAGCCGATTGGCGGCTCTTCGTGACCTTGATCCGGTTCGACGCGGTCTATGTCGGCCACTTCAAATGCAACCTCCGCCGCATCGACGATTATCCCAATCTTTCCGGCTATATGCGCGAGCTTTATCAGATGCCGGACATTGCCGAGACCGTTCACCTCGATCACATCAAGACCCACTATTACACCAGCCATCCGTTCATCAATCCGAACGGCATCGTGCCCGCCGGCCCGGCGCTGGATCTGTGGAGCCCCCACGGCCGCGACCGGTTCTAGCCGCGAAATTAGATGCGTCATCGCCCGGCTTGATCGGGCAATCGAGATCTCGCCGCCCGGAGCAGCTTACGCCCAAACGCCGCTCACCGGCGCACCGCCGAAAATCTCCTCCACCCGGTTGCGCGTGCCCCGATCGGTCTTCGCCGGCAAGGCATCGGGCGCGAACATGCCCGTCTCGGCGATCTCGCCGCGGGCGCGGTATTCGCCTTGCCGCGTCCAGTCGCGCACCAGGAAGACGCCGATATGATCGCCCGGAAAATTGCTGTGATTGGAGAACATGCCGTGCAGGACCGCAGGTCCGGTGAGGCTTACCCCCACCTCCTCTTCCAGCTCGCGGGCAAGGGCAAACTCCAGCGTCTCGCCCCACTCCACCCCGCCGCCCGGGAAGCACCAGCCGGGCCGGTAGCTGTGCCGCACCAGGAGCACACGGCCCTCGCCATCGACGATCACCCCTTGCGCGCCCAGCGTCATGCCGCGGCGCAGGCGCCAAACCGGCCGCAACACGCTCATGACCAGGCGCTGGCTGCGCGTGCTGCGTATCGGATCTTGAGCCAGTCTCACCTCCTTGCCAGCCTCGCTTCGCCGCAAGCTGCCATCAATCGCCGCCCCGCAAAGCAAATATGAAACATTCCAAATTAAGCACGACTTAGGTACCACGGGGTGAACAGCATCGCGCAAGAGGCGTCTGCCGCGAAGCCCCCAGCGTAACGACAAACCGGCGAACGGAGTTTCCCTCCCCCAGTGTTCAAACTCGCCCATCTTTCCGACGTCCATCTCAGCCCGATGCCCCGCGCCCGCCGGCGCGATCTTCTGGGCAAGCGTCTGCTCGGCTACGTCAATTGGCATCGCGGACGGAAGCTGGTGCATCGCCGGGAGATTCTCGACGCGCTGACCAAGGACATGCTGGACCGCCACCCCGACCAGATCGCGGTGACTGGGGATCTGGTCAATCTCGGCCTTCCCGAGGAGTTCAGGCGCGCCGCCGAATGGCTGAAAAGCTTGAGCGGCCCGCCCCATGTCACCGCCATCCCCGGCAATCACGATGCCTATGTGCGCCTTCACCCGGACCGCGGCACCGGGCTTTGGCAGCCCTATATGCAATCCAACGAGGCCGGCGAGATCCTGGTCCCGACGCCGCCGCAAGGCTTCCCCTTCGTCCGCCGCTTCGGCGATATCGCGCTTGTCGCGCTTTCCTCGGCAATCCCGACCATGCCCTTCCTCGCCGCCGGACGTCTCGGCAGCACCCAGCGCAAATTTCTGGGAGTGGCGCTGGAGCGCCTCAGGCAAAAGGATCTGTTCCGCGTGGTGCTGATCCATCATCCGCCGCTTCCCGGCCAGGCGCCTTGGCGGCGGGCCTTGCGCGATGCCGGCAAGCTGAAGACGATCCTGCAAACCCATGGTGCCGAGCTGGTGCTGCACGGCCATGATCACGAGGCGACGCTGAAGACCCTCGACACCGCGACCGGCACGGCCTTCGTGGTCGGCGTGCCGTCGGCATCGGAAATGGTCGAGGGAGAGGAGCCTGCCGCCGGCTATGCCGAATACGGCATAGCCCGGGTGGAGGACGGCTGGTATTGCGAGATGACGCGCCGCGCGCCGATGCGCATGCCCGATCCGATCTGGCAAGACCATACGCAGGTGCTGCGCCACCGCTAGCCGTAGGCCTGCGAAAGAGGAAAACCGCTACGGAATGCTGAGCCAGACCGCGGCCAGCAGCCCGCCCGCCCCGGTCATCAGCCCGATGGCAAAGGCGGCAATCACCAGTCCCGCTTTGGAGCTTTCCGGCTCGTCCGCGTCCTCGGTGGTGTCGGCCCGCTCGATCGGCTCCAGCAAGGCAGCTTCCTGGCGCTCCCGGCGCACGATCTCATGCGCCACATAGCGGGTAATGCGGTCGGCGGTCTCTGCCGCGCTGCCGGAGCTGAACAGCGTCCGCCGTCCATTCTCGCTATTGCGCACCAGGAGATAATCGCCGTCCCGGTCGTCGATGGAGACATAGGTGAACAGGTCGATCCACAGCCTTGCCGGCCGGCTCGGCACCAGCGCCAGCTCGAACCGGTCGTCGCTCTGCGGCACTTCGGCGAAGACGTCTTCCAGCTCGGCTTTCAGGATCTCCAGCCGCGCAATCTCGCTGTCGCGCCAATCGGCCGCCTGGCTGATCAATTCGGCCTCTTCCAGCCTTGCCCGGTGTATGGCCTCGCGCAGGGACCGGCTCGCCGCCGGCCGCGCAATCGCCTTGACCTTATCGTCCATCCCCGTCGCCTTACCCGTATTTGCGGCCCATCGGCTCTTCCGCCGGAGGGCTCGTCCCATTAGCGGATTTATAACATGAAAATCCGCCGCCGCCGAGAGACGTTAACACATCGTTAAGGACGGAAAACGGTTGGGTTTCAGGGCGTTGAGCCGGTTTTCCTGGGATTTTGGGTGTCGGCAATCAGCTCGTCGAGAGCACCACGCTCTTGCGCGCATCGTCGAACCATTTGTCGATCGCGGCATCGACATTGGCCTTAAGCCGCGCCTTCCAGGCATCGATCGTGGCATCCAGCGCCGTGTTGTTGGCCTCGATGAAGGCATCCCGGTTGATCGCCTCATTGGCCTCGCTGGTGAGATAATCTGCCACCGCGCCGATGGCGAGCCCGATCGCCGCGCCGATCACCTGCCCGCCCATCGGCTGCACGAAAGTGCCGGCCACCGCGCCGCCCTCGGCAAAGGCGATGCGCGAGCCGAGCGATGCGGCAAGGCGGCTGGAGAGCGCCGAGAAGCTCTGGCCGATCGTCCGGCTCAGCGCCGGCCCAAGCGCAAGTGCCCCGACCGTGCCGCCGGCCGCCATCGCGCCCATGCCGACCACGCCTTCGAACGCCTTGTCCTGCATCAGATAGGTCGGCGCCTTCCAGCGCTGGGCATCCCAATCGAGCTTCAGATCGGTCACCGGCTCGGAGGCCGGGATCTCCTCCAGCTGCCGGGTGTTCTGCGCCAGGAAGAGCTGCAGCCGCATATCGCCATTGGCGATCACCCGAACATAGCTCTCATGGGCATGGCGGACCGCCTGCTCCACCCCTTGCGCCAAGGTGCCGTCGCGCAGCTCAGGCTTCAGCACCTGCTCTTTGTAGTTCTCCAGGAAATACTCTTCCACATCGGCCTCGATCGCCTCGTCCAGGCTCTCGTATTGGCCGGCCTCGAAGAAGTTGTTGATTGCCGAAGAGATCGTCTCCATCAGCACCACATAGGAGCGCTTCCAGGCGAAGAACCAGTCGGCGTAACCGTCGATCGCCTGCTCGCGGTCGCTGAACGCCACGTCGAAGCTGCGGTCGATATCCTCATGCGCCGCCTGCTTGATCGCCTCGCGCTCCTTGTCGAGCATCACCAGCGTTTCGTTGACGAACTCGTCCGTCGCCGACTTGCTGGCCAGGAGCTTGTGCACCGTGCCGTCCACATCCTTGTAGACGAGGTTCACCGCATCGGCCGGAATCGAAGGATCGGGGAAGAAGATATCCAGCACCGAACTGTCGCCATGCACTGCGGTGTTGAATTCCATATGCCGTTGATAGCTGCGCCAGAAGGTGACGCCGACGGAGAGCGCGCCATAAGCGATCAACAGCAGCGCCAAGCTGACGCCGATCGGCTTCAGCAGCGCTGCCAGCGGGCTCTCCTTCACCACCGTGATCTTGCGGCGCGAGCGCGAGGGCTTGCGCTTCAGCTTGGTCGATTTGCGCTTCGCCGGCGGCTTGGGTTCGGCGCGCGAGTCCTTTTCCGCCTCGTCCTTGACGACGAGGTCGGTGCTGTCGCTTCCCGGCAATTCGTTCAGCCTATCGGTCAGCTTTCGCACGCTCTCTCCATGCCAAACGGGGCGCACACGACCCTCCCGGCCGCACCGCCACAATGCCGCCCTAATATAAGGACGGCCGACATCATTTGTAAGAAAGCGGTGAAAAACCGCGATAAATCAGGGAGTTTAACCGTTATCCGTGCAGTCGGGGTCAGCCTTTAGCCTGATCCTCGGCCCAGGCAAAAAACCCCTCGCGAGAGGTCCGGTATTTGGCCTTCGTCTCGCCGTCGCCGATCTTGATCGAGAGGCCGCCAAGCGCGTTCGCGGCATCAAAGCCGTACTCGTCGGTAACGTCGTCGCCGATCATCACCGGAATGCGGCCCTTGAACGGCTCTTCTTCCATGAAGGCTTTCAGCGAGCGGCCCTTATCCAGCCCCTCCGCCTTGATCTCCAGCACCATCTTGCCTTCCAGAAGCTGCACATGCGCCAGCCCCTTCAGGGCCTCAGAAACCGCCTCGCGGCACAGCCCTTCCAGCTCCGGACGGCGCCGGTAATGCAAGGCAATCGAACTCTCCTTGCGCTCCAGCAAGAGCCCCTCGTGAGCCTCGGCCACTGGCGCCAGCCGCTCCGCCGCCGTCTCGATGCTCTCCTTGCCGGCAAAGCCGCGATGCACCTCACCGCTGACGTCCCGCCGCACCGAGCCGTGCTCGGCCGCCACCGGCAGCTTCAGCGGCTTCAGGAAATCGTCGATCACCGCCAGGGATCGCCCGGTCTGGATGGCGACCGCACCGTCGAATCGCTCGTACAGCGCCTTGAGCAATTCCAGGGCCCGCGGCTCCACCACCACCAGATCCGGCCGCTCGGCGATCGCCACCAAAGTGCCATCGAAATCGATGAAAAAGGCGGCATTGCTCGTCACTGTTGGTAAAGGTTTCTGCACTTTACTCAGCCTCTCTCAATCGTTGCCACGCAGTCCGGCCGCGAAATTCCAATGTGTTATCGGAATGTATTGAAAATGGGCGATACTGGACCGGAATTTGCAGAGTCATTAGGTTTGATGCACGCTTTAGCCTATGGAACTTTTGCACGCTCCGATCGTCTACCAAACGGCCCAGCCTTCGGGTCTAAGCGCGGCGAATGACGGGGTGATGTCTTGGACACGAACGTGACCAGCGTCAAGTTAGGGATGCCGAAAGACACGAAGACGCCCGCCAACACGGTGCGCGAAAAGGATGCCGACGGGCCGGCTCCGGAACGGGAGCCGAACCGTCTCGTCGTCGTCTCCAACCGCGTTGCCAATCTGAAAGCCAAAGCCCAGACCGGCGGTTTGGCCGTCGCCCTGGCGGACGCCTTGCGCGCTTCCAAGGGGCTGTGGTTCGGCTGGAGCGGCGAGACCAGCGCCGATGCCCGCGAAACGCTTCCCAAGGTCGAGACCGCCGGCGAGCTGACCGTCGCCACCGTCGACCTCACCCCTGAGGAAGCCGACGGCTATTATCTCGGCTACTCCAATCACTGCCTGTGGCCGACCCTGCATTACCGGCTCGATCTTGCGCTGTGCAACGAGGACGACGCCGAGCAGTATTTCAGCGTCAATGCGCGCTTCGCCGAGAACCTGATCCCGCTGCTGCAGCCCGGCGACATGATCTGGGTGCACGATTATCATCTGATCCCGCTCGCCGAGGAGCTGAAGCGCCGCGGATGCACCGCCCGCATCGGCTTCTTCCTGCACACCCCCTTCCCCTCGCCGGAAATCTTCGCCGCCGTGCCGCATCAAAAGCGTCTCGGCAATGCGCTGATGGCCTTCGACGTGGTCGGCTTCCAGACTAAGTCGGACCGCGAGAATTTCGCCCGCTACGTCTACGGCTTCATGAACGGCGAGAAGCTCGCCGGCGACATCCTCACCGCGCAAGGCCAGAGCACCCATGCGGCCGTCTTCCCCATCGGCATCGATGTGGAGAGCTTCGCCAAGCTGGCCGCGAAGGACGACGACGCCACCAAGCTGCTGCCCGATTACGGCGAAGAGGGCATGAAGACCATTATCGGCGTCGACCGGCTCGACTACACCAAGGGCCTGCCCGAACGCTTGCGCGCCTTCGAAGCGCTGCTAGAGCAGTTCCCGCAGCACCGCCGCCATGTCCGCTTCGTGCAGATCGCCCCGCCGACCCGCGAAACCCTGCCGGTCTATCAGGAGATCCGCCGCGAGGTGGAGCGCCTGGTCGGCAAGATCAACGGCCGCTTCGGCGATCTCGACTGGCAGCCGGTGATCTATCTGCACCGGCCTTTCCCGCAGGATATTCTGGCGCGGCTTTGCCGCGAGAGCGCCGTCGGCCTGATCACCCCGTTGCGCGACGGCATGAACCTGGTGGCCAAGGAATACATCGCCGCTCAGCGCCCCGAGGATCCGGGCGTGCTGGTGCTGTCACGCTTCGCCGGCGCCGCCGAGCAGCTGCGCGAGGCGCTGCTGATCAATCCGCACGACATCAACGAGATGGCCCGCACTTTGGACCGTGCGCTGACCATGCCGCGCCAGGAACGTTGGGCCCGCTTCAACCGGCTGAAGCAGCGCATCGAAACCTATGATGTCACCAATTGGCGCGACAGCTTTCTGCAGACCTTTGCCAGCTCCGACGCCGATCCGATCAACGTCTTCGCCGACAAGCTGGGTGTCGCCTAACGGGACCACCGGCGAAAGGGAGCGGAGCGCCGCTATCTTCCTCGCAACTGCCTTGCTGCCACCCGGCGCTCAAGACCCCGCCGCAATGCCGTCTCCTGCGGGGCAAGCGGCCGGTAGCCTTAACGACAGCGGCAATCGGCGCGTGCAAGGAAACGTCCAAGGCGGTCCCAAGCAAGCCGCGAATGCGGTATAGCGTTTGAACCCGCCGGAATTCCCCGCGACAGTCAACCAACCAACACCGAAAAGACCTGCGTGCAGATGATCGACCGCACCGATAGCCACTGGTACCAGAACGCCATCATCTACGAGCTTCACGTCAAAGCCTTCTTCGATTCGAATGGCGATGGCGTGGGCGACTTCGCGGGCCTGCTCAAGAAGCTCGACTATATCGCCGAGCTCGGCGTCACCGCGGTCTGGCTGCTGCCCTTCTATCCCTCGCCGCTGCGCGACGACGGCTACGACATCGCCGAATACACCGCCATCAACGAGACCTACGGCACGATGCGCGACTTCCGCCAATTCGTGGCCGAAGCCCATGCCCGCGGCATCCGGGTGATCACTGAGCTGGTGGTCAATCACACCTCCGACCAGCACCCCTGGTTCCAGCGCGCCCGCAACGCCAAGCCGAGCTCGCGCTACCGCGACTATTACGTCTGGAGCGACACCGACCAGAAATACCAGGACACCCGCATTATCTTCCTCGATACCGAGGTCTCCAACTGGACCTGGGACCCGGTGGCGCAGAGCTATTTCTGGCACCGCTTCTATTCCCACCAGCCGGACCTCAATTACGACAATCCGCGGGTGCTCGCCGACATCATGAAGGTGATGCGCTACTGGCTGGATATCGGCGTCGACGGCCTGCGCCTCGACGCGGTGCCCTATCTCATCGAGCGCGACGGCACCAATAACGAGAACCTGCCCCAGACCCACGACATCCTGAAGCAGTTCCGCGCCGAGATCGACGCGAACTATTCCGACCGCATGCTGCTGGCCGAGGCCAATCAATGGCCGGAGGATACCCGCCCCTATTTCGGCGACGGCGACGAATGCCACATGGCGTTCCACTTCCCGCTTATGCCGCGCATCTATATGAGCCTCGCCCGCGAGGACCGCTATCCGATCACCGACATCATCAACCAGACGCCCAACATCCCCGAGCATTGCCAATGGGCGATCTTCCTGCGCAATCACGACGAGCTGACGCTGGAGATGGTGACCGATAGCGAGCGCGACTATCTCTGGCAGACCTACGCCACCGAGCAGCGCGCCCGGCTCAATCTCGGCATCCGCCGCCGCCTCGCCCCGCTGCTCGACAACGACCGGCGCAAGATCGAGCTTCTGAACGGCCTGCTGCTCTCCATGCCCGGCACGCCGGTGATCTATTACGGCGACGAGCTCGGCATGGGCGACAATTTCTATCTCGGCGACCGCGACGGCGTGCGCACCCCGATGCAATGGTCCAGCGACCGCAATGGCGGCTTTTCCCGCGCCGACCCGCAGCGCCTGTTCCTGCCGCCGATCATGGACCCGATCTACGGCTATCAGTCGCTCAACGTGGAGGCCCAAGAGAAGGACCCCCATTCGCTGCTCAACTGGACCAAGCGGATGATCGCCGTCCGCAAGAGCCATCACGCCTTCGGCCAGGGCAGCCTCACCTTCCTCTATCCGAGCAACCGCAAGGTGCTGGCCTATCTGCGCGAGCATGACGGCGATACCATCCTGTGCGTCTTCAACCTGTCGCGCACCGCGCAAGCCGTCGAGCTCGACCTGTCGGAGAAGCGCGGCCATATCCCGGTGGAGATGACCGGCCGTTCCATCTTTCCGGCCATCGGCACCCTGCCCTATTTGCTCACCATGCCGGCCTATGGCTTCTATTGGTTCGACCTGACCGAAGCCGCCTCGCTCGCCATGACAGTGGAGCCTGAGCCGGAGCCCCTGCCGGAGCTGGAGACCGTGGTGCTCGCCAAGGGCTGGGCCCTGGTCGAGAGCCACCTGACCGACCCCAAGCGCCAAGAGCGCTTCATGCGCACGCTGCTCCCCGCCTATGTTCACAATCAGCGCTGGTTCCAACCCAAAGAGGCGCGCATCCGGGAGGCCAAGCCGCTGGTGTTCGGCGAGCTGCCGCGCGGACGCGACGAGAGCTTTCTGCTGCTCGGCCTCGACCTCGATCTGAGCAACGAGACCGAACCGCGCTATTTTCTCCCGCTGGCCCAGGAATGGGGCGAGCACAATCTGCACTACGAAAATCCGGCCATGCCTTACACCTTGGCCAAGATCCGCCGCGGCCCGCGCGCCGGCGTCGTTCAGGAGGCCGCGGCCAGCCCCGATTTCGCACGGACCGTGGTCAAGGCGATGCAACGCGGCGAAACGCTTCCCGCCAATAACGGAAGCTTGCGTCTGCACAACAGCCGCTGGCTCACCGAGATCGAATATCGCGACGACGATCCGGTCCGCCCCGTCACCGCCGAGCAGACCAATACCGGCATCGTGGTCGGCCAAACCACCATGCTGAAGCTCTATCGCCAGCTCCGCCAGGGCATCCAGCCGGAGATCGAGCTCGGCCGCTACCTCTCCTTCGCCGACTTCGCCAACGTGCCCTCGCTGCTCGGCTCCATGGAGCATGTCGACACCGAAGGCAACGTGACCGCGCTTGCCGCCGCCTTCGCCCATATTCCCAATCAGGGCGATGGCTGGAGCGTGATCGTCGATGCGCTGGAGCGCGAGCTGGAAGATGCCCGCTTCGCCGAAGAGATGCGGGAGGATTCGAAGAGCGGCCTGCCCTACTCCCTGTCGCTGATCAAGGTGATCGGCAAACGCACCGCCGAGCTGCACCGGACCCTCGCCGCCAATACCGAGGATCCGGCCTTCGCGCCCGAGCCGGTTACCCAGGACGATCTCGACCGCTGGATCGACCGCCTGCATGCCCGCACCGCCGATATCTTCGAGCTTCTGAACCGCATCGAGCCCAATCTGGACGAGAACTCCCGCCGCGCCGTGGACGATCTCCTTTCCATGCGCGAGGTGCTGGTGGAGCGTCTGGAGCGGCTGCTGCCGAAAGGCTCCCAGAGCCAGAAGATCCGCGTCCACGGCGACTATCACTTAAGCCAGGTGCTGATCGCCCAGGCCGATATCTACATCGTCGATTTCGAAGGCGAGCTGAACAAGAGCCTGGAGGAGCGCCGCGCCAAGGCCCCGCCGGCGCGCGACATCGCCACCATGCTCCGCTCCTTCGACTATGCCGCCACCATGGCCATCGAGGGGCTGCGCCAAGCCGGCGTCGGTCAGCCCGACGAGATCGAGGAGCGCGCCCTGATCTGGCGCCAATCGGCGAGCCGCACCTTCCTCGAAGCCTATACCGCGGTGCTGGTGGAAGCCGGCGACACGACCCTGGATAACTCGGCCCAGGAGCTGTTGCCCTTCTTCCTGGCCGATAAGCTGCTGTACGAGATCACCTATGAGGCGCTGAACCGGCCCGCTTGGCTGTGGGTTCCGATTAAGGCGGCGATGGAACTGATCGAAGAGAACGGCCCCGTGCCACCCCCGGAGGTGACCGATTGACTGCTCTGAACGGAAATTCGCAGAAAGCCTATGCGCCGACCGCCGGCGAGATCGATGCCATCGCCCACGGCACCCATAGCGATCCCTTCGCCGTGCTCGGGCTGCAGGGCGGCAACGGCTCCGCACTCACCGTGCGCATCTTCGTCCCAGGCGCCGAGAGGGTCGAGCTGCTCGACTATGACGGCACCGCGTTCGGGACCGTGCCGATGCTGCACAGGGCCGGCTTCTTCGGCGCACGGTTTCCCTCGCAGCAGCGTATTCCCTACCGCCTGCGCGTGCATAAGGACGGCGCCAGTTGGGAGGCCGAAGATCCGTACCGCTTTCCCTCCGCCATCCCTGAGATGGATCTGGAGCTGATCGCCAATGGCGATCATCTGAAGCTCTACGAGACCCTCGGCGCGCACCCGATGACGCTCGAAGGCGTGGCCGGTGTGCGCTTCGCCGTCTGGGCGCCCAATGCCAAGCGCGTCAGCGTGATCGGCAATTTCAATCAGTGGGACGGCCGCCGCCATGTCATGCGCCGCCACGCGCGCGCCGGCGTCTGGGACATCTTCATTCCCGGTATCGAGAAAGGCGAGGTCTACAAGTTCGAGATCCTCGGCCATCACGGCGAACTTCTGCCGCAGAAGGCCGACCCGGTCGCCTTCCAACAAGAGCATCCGCCGGCCACCGCCTCCATCGTGCACGGACCGGCCGAGCGCCTCCATCACGCCCCCGGCTGGCCGGAGCAGCGCGAGAAGATCAACGCCATCGATGCGCCGATCTCGATCTACGAGATGCATCTGGGCTCCTGGATGCGCGGCCCGGAAAACAAGTTCCTCACCTATGACGAGATCGCCGACCGGCTGATCCCTTATCTGCAGGATCTCGGCTTCACCCATGTGGAGCTGATGCCGGTCTCCGAGTTTCCCTTCGACGGCTCCTGGGGCTATCAGCCTATCGGACTCTACGCGCCCACCTCGCGCTTCGGCACGCCGGAAGGCTTCAGCCGCTTCGTCCGCCGCCTGCACGATGCCGGTATCGGCGTGATCGTCGATTGGGTCGCCGCGCATTTCCCCACCGACACCCACGGGCTCGGCCATTTCGACGGCTCGGCGCTCTACGAGCACGAGGATCCGCGCCGCGGCTTCCACCACGACTGGAACACGCTGATCTACAATTACGGGCGCAAGGAAGTGGCCAACTTCCTCATCGCTAACGCCCTCTACTGGCTCGACCATTTCGACATCGACGGGCTCCGCGCCGATGCCGTGGCCTCGATGCTGTATCTCGACTACAGCCGCAAAGAGGGCGAGTGGCTGCCCAACGAACATGGCGGCAACGAAAACCTCGAAGCCCTCGCCTTCATCAAACGGCTGAACGAGGTGGTCTATAAAGCTTTCCCGGGCACCGCGATGATCGCCGAGGAATCCACCGCCTGGCCTGGCGTCTCCCAGCCGACTTATGCCGGCGGTCTTGGCTTCGGCTACAAATGGAATATGGGCTGGATGCACGACACGCTGAACTACATCAGCGAGGACCCGGTCCACCGCAAATACCATCACCACAACATGACCTTCGGCCTGGTCTACGGCTTTTCGGAGAATTTCATTCTGCCGCTCAGCCATGACGAGGTGGTGCACGGCAAGGGCTCGCTGATCGCCAGGATGCCCGGCGACCGCTGGCAGAAATTCGCCAACTTACGCGCCTATTTCGGCTTCATGTGGGGCCACCCGGGCAAGAAGCTGCTCTTCATGGGCGGCGAGTTCGCGCAAGAACGCGAATGGAACCACGACTATGCGCTCGACTGGGAGCATCTGGACGATCCCTATCACAGCGGCGTCCAGAGCCTCGTCCGCGACCTCAACAAGCTCTACCGCTCTTCGCCTGCGCTCTATGCTCTGGACACCAAGCCGGAAGGCTTCGAATGGGTGGTCTCCCACGACGAGGAGAACAGCGTGATCGCCTTCCTGCGCAAAGGCGAAGACGGCACCCCGCCCATGCTGGTGATCAGCAACTTCACGCCCATCCCCCGCTACGACTACCGGGTCTGGGTGCCCGAGCCCGGCACCTGGCGCGAGCGCCTCAACACCGATGCGAAGATCTATGGCGGCGGCGATGTCGGCAATGGCGGCGCTGTTGAGGCCGAACCCGTTCCCCATGAGGGGCACCCCTATTCGGTGGGCCTCACCCTGCCGCCGCTCGGCACCCTGTTCCTAGAGCTTCAGGAGTAATCCGCACGATGGAGCTGAAAATCGGGCCCGGTGCGCCTTCGCCGCGCGGCGCCACCTGGGATGGGACGGGGGTCAACTTCGCGCTGTTCTCCGCCCATGCGACGCGCGTCGAGCTTTGCTTGTTCGACGGGCCGAAAGGCAACGAGGTCGCCCGCATCGCGCTGCCCGAATATACCGATCAGATCTGGCACGGTCACATCACCGGCATTCAGCCGGGGCAGCTCTACGGCTATCGCGTGCACGGCCCCTATGAGCCGGCCGAAGGCCATCGCTTCAATCCCAACAAGCTGCTGCTCGACCCTTACGCCAAGCTCTATGCCGGCGCCCTGGAATGGAACGACGCCCTGTTCGGCTACAAGATCGGGGTGAAGAAGGACGCCGATCTTGTTCTCGACAAGCGCGACAGCGCGCCCTTCATGCCGAAATGTGTGGTGGCCGGCGAGCTTCCCCAGTCGGATATCGAGCGCCCCTGCCTGCCCTGGAACGAGACCGTCATCTACGAGGCCCATGTGAAAGGGCTGACGGCGCGGCGCAGCGATATCCCGGAAGCTATCCGCGGCACGTTTTTGGGTCTCGCCGAGCCGCAGATCATCGAGCACCTGAGCCGCCTCGGCGTCACCGCCATCGAGCTTCTGCCCGTGCAGGCCTTCGTCAACGACCGCATCCTGGTCGATCAGGGGCTCAGCAATTATTGGGGCTACAACTCCATCGGCTTCTTCGCCCCGGCCAGCCGCTATCTCACCGAGGGCGGCGGCATCGAGCAGTTCCGCACCATGGTCGATGCCTATCACCGCGCCGGCATCGAGGTGCTGCTCGACGTGGTCTATAACCACACTGCCGAGGGCAACGAGTTCGGCCCGACCCTCTCCTTCCGCGGCATCGACAACCTCTCCTATTACAAGCTCGACGAGGAGAAGCGGCACTATTACGACACCACCGGCTGCGGCAACACGCTGGATACCACCCACCCCCGCGTGCTCCAGCTGGTGATGGATTCCTTGCGCTATTGGGTCGAGGTCGGCGGCGTCGACGGTTTCCGCTTCGACCTTGCCTCGGCGCTGGCCCGCGACCGCGACCGCTTCGACCCCAACTCCTCCTTCCTCGATGCGATCTCGCAAGACCCGGTGCTGAGCCGGGCGAAGCTGATCGCCGAACCCTGGGACCTCGGCGAGAACGGCTATCAGGTCGGCGGCTTCCCGCCGGGCTGGGCGGAATGGAACGACCGCTGGCGCGACGACATCCGCGATTATTGGCGCGGCGAGATGGGCAGCCTGCCCGGGCTCGGCGCCCGCGTGCTCGGCTCGGCCGACGTCTACGACCGCGAAGGTCGCCGCCCCTGGACCAGCGTCAACTTCATCACCGCCCATGACGGCTTCACCCTGGCCGATCTCGTCTCCTATAACGAGAAGCACAACGCAGCGAATAAGGAAGACAATCGCGACGGCCATGACGACAACCGCAGCTGGAATTGCGGCGTCGAAGGCCCGACCGACGATCCGGAGATTCTCGATATCCGCGACCGGCTGCGCCGCGCCGAGCTGGCCAGCCTGATGTTCAGCCAGGGAACCCCGATGCTGAACATGGGCGACGAGCTCGGACGCACCCAAGGCGGCAACAACAACGCCTTCTGCCAGGACAACGACATTTCCTGGATGCAATGGGGCGAGCATTCGGCGCGCGACGCCAATCTCTACGGCTTCCTCGCCGGCCTCGCCCAGCTCCGCAAAGACTATCCGCTGCTGCGCGGCACCCGCTTCCTGCATGGAGAGCCGGTAGCGCCCGGCATCGAAAACGCCACCTGGTACAAGCCCGACGGCGAGGAGAAGCGGCCCGAGCATTGGGAAGACCCGGTGGCGAAATGCGTCGGCCTGGCGCTGGCCGATGCCGAGACGCTACTGCTTCAGCTCTATAACAGCGATGCGGAGGAAATCTCCTTCACCCTGCCCGAGATCGAGGGCGGCAATCGCTGGCGCGTTCTTTGCGATTCCGCGACCGGCGAGATCCGCCCCGACCGGCCGCTGGTCGGCGGCGCGGTGATGATCCCCGGCCGCGCCGTGCTGCTGCTGGAAAGGGTCGCGCCGTGACCAATCGCTTTTCGCATACTTCGCCCTGGGGCACCGAGATCACGCCAGACGGCGTCCGCTTCCGCCTCTGGGCGCCATCGCAGAGAAAGCTCGGCTTACGCGTCGCCAAGACCGGCGAGACCTTAGACATGCAGCCAGCGGGCGATGGCTGGTTCGAGCTCGTGACCGACAAGATCGCTCCCGGCGAAGGCTATAGCTTTGCCCTCGAGAACGGCATGAGCGTTCCCGACCCCGCGGCTCGCGCGCAAGTGGGCGACGTGCATGGCCCGAGCAAGCTGATCGACCCCAACGCCTATGCTTGGAACACGCCGGACTGGACCGGCCGGCCTTGGGGCGAAGCGGTGCTCTACGAGACCCATACCGGCACGTTTTCGGAGACCGGCGACTTCGCAGGCGTCGCCCGCCAGCTCGACCGGATCGCCGAAGCCGGCATCACCGCGGTGGAAATTCTGCCCGTCGCGCAATTCGCCGGAAATCGCGGCTGGGGCTATGACGGCGTGCTGCACTACGCCCCGCATCTCGCCTATGGCGGACCCGATGCGCTGAAAGCCCTGGTCGATGCCGCCCACGCGCGCGGCCTGATGATCCTACTCGACGTGGTCTATAATCATTTCGGCCCGGACGGGAATTATCTCCACGCCTATGCCGCCGACTTCTTCGACAAGAAGCGCCATACGCCCTGGGGGCCGGGCATCGATTTCAGCCGCCGTCCGGTGCGCGATTTCTTCCTGCACAACACCCTCTACTGGCTGGAGGAGTATCGCTTCGACGGGCTGCGTTTCGACGCCATCGACCAGATCGCCGACGACAGCGAAGAACCGATCTTGCAGGAGATCGCCCGCACCGTGCGCGAGACCTTCCCCGACCGGCATATTCATTTGACCTCGGAGGACGACAGCAACCTCACCACCTTGCTGAAATTCGACGCCGAGGGCCGGCCGAAACTGTTCACCGCCGAATGGAACGACGACTGGCACCACGCCATGCACCATCTTCTCACCGGCGAGGATGACGGCTTCTACGAGGATTACCTCAGTGCGCCCGCCGCCCGTGTTGCCCGCTGCGAGGCGGAGGGCTTCGACTATCAGGGCGAGGTCTCGCGCTTCCGCGGCGGCAAGATCCGCGGCGAGGCGTCCGGCCATCTGCCGCCCACCGCCTTTGTCGACTTCCTGCAGAACCACGATCAGACCGGCAACCGCCCCTTCGGCGAACGGCTCGACGCCCTGGTCGATATCGATGCCGTCGAGACCGGCCTTTCCCTGCTTCTGCTCTCGCCGCATATCCCGCTGCTCTTCATGGGCGAGGAATATGCCGAGGAGAGCCCGTTCCAGTACTTCACCGATTTTCACGGCGATCTCGCCGCCGCCGTCCGTAAGGGCCGCCGCAACGAGTTCAAGAAGGTGCGCCTGTTCGCCGATCCGGCCGCCCGCGACCGCATCCCCGATCCCAATGCGCCAGAGACCTTCGAAGCCTCCAGGTTGAAGCCGGACCTGGTACCGGCTAACAAGCGCCAGCGGCGGGAGACACTGATCGCCGAATTGCTCGGCATCCGTCATCGCCATATCGTGCCGCTGCTTCAAGCTGTGCCGCCGCATGCCGGCACGATCGAAGCGGTGGAGGGGCGCGCCATTGCCGTGCGCTGGAGCTTGGCCGAAGACGCCACGCTCTTCATCGCCGCAAATTTCGGTGAAACCGAAACGCCTTTGCCCGCCTTCATGGAAGGTGCGGTTCTATTCGAGCGTCCGGCTGGGGCGGCCGCGGCGCTGCGAGGCGGCAGCCTGCCCCCCCGGTCGCTGGTCTGCCGCTTGGTTGAGGGAAATGCTAGGAGTGAGAGGTGACTGAGAAGCTGCAACAACTGGCCGAGTGCTACGGTATCGACGACGGCTATATGAGCGAGACCGGCGCGTGGGTAAAAACCCCGCTCTCGACCAAGGCCGAGGTGCTCAAAGTCATGGGCGTCGCCGTCGGCAGCGAGGCGGAGATCGAGGAAAGCCTCGCCCGTGCGCCGGAGCCCGTGGCCGAGGACGACATCCACGACCTCTCCAAGAGCGCCTTCTGGCCGCTTTGGCTCGTCGAGAACCGGGTCTGGGGCCTCGCCACCCAGCTCTATTCGCTCCGCTCGGCACGCAATTGGGGTATCGGCGACTTCCAGGATCTCGCCGATCTGGCCGCCATCATGGCCTCGCTCGGCGCCGACTTCATCGGCATCAGCCCGCTGCATGCCCTGTTCACCGCCGATTCCTCGCGCATCAGCCCCTACGCCCCCTCGACCCGCAATTTCCTCAACCCGATCTTCATCGCCCCCGACAAGGTGGCCGGTTTCGACAGCCTGCCGAACCGCGACGAATTTCTCGCCGAGCTGCCCGAGCTGCGCGCCAGCCAGCTCATCGATTACGAAGGCGTCTACCGGGTGAAGATGAAGGCGCTGGAAGCACTGTATGAGCGCTTCATCCAATCCGCCGACGAAGCCTCGCGCAAGGCTTTCGCCCATTTCCAGCTCGAGCAGGGCGCGGCGCTGCAGAACTTCGCCCTCTACGAGACCCTGTCCGAATATTTCGTCGAGCAAGGCGGCTATGTCGCCTGGTCGACCTGGCCGCCCGAATTTCAGGACCGCGACAGCCTCGCCGTGCGCGATTTCGCCCGCGGTCACAAGGACCGCATCGCCTTCCATATCTGGCTGCAATGGATCGCCGATACCCAGCTTGCCGCGGCGCAGAACCGCGCCCGCCGCTCCGGCATGCGCATCGGGCTGTATCTCGATCTCGCCATCGGCGCCTCGCCTGACGGCTCGTCGGCCTGGTGCGGCGGCCATGCCACCGCGCGCAAGGCCCGCATCGGCGCCCCGCCGGATGCGCTCTGCCCCGGTGGCCAGAATTGGGGCCTGATCCCCTTCTCGCCCATGGGGCTGGACCAGCAGCATTTCGATCCGTTCCGCGAGCTGCTGCGCGCCAATATGCGCCATGCCGGCGCGCTCCGTCTCGACCACGCCATGGGGCTGAAGCGGCTGTATTGGATCCCTGAGAATAGCGACGCGCTCGGCGGCGCCTATGTGCGCTACCCCTTCCGCGACATGCTGGAGATGGTGGCCGACGAATCCTGGGTCGCCCGCTGCCTCGTCATCGGCGAGGATCTCGGCACCGTACCGCCCGGCTTCTCCGACACGATCGTCCGCGGCGGCATGCTCTCCTATCAGGTGCTGTATTTCAGCCGCCAGGAGGGCCGCTTCCTGCCGCCCCACGCCTATCGCCGCGAAGCTATGGTCTGCGCCTCGACCCACGACCTGCCGACCTTGCGCGGCTGGTGGCAGGGCAACGACGTCGCCTGGCGCTTCCGCGTCGGCGCCAGCACCCATATCGAGGCGACCAGCCAGGCCGAAGGACGCCGCAGCGAAAAGCGCCTGCTGGTGGAAGCCTTGTGCGAATCCGGCCTGCTCGGCGGCGATCCCGCCGTACTGTCGGGGCGCAGCGAGATGAGCGAGGATATTCTGATCGCCATTCACCGCTTCCTCGCCTGGACGCCCTGCCGCCTCTTCGCCGTACAGCTCGACGACGTGCTCGGCACCGAGGAGCAGGCCAACCTCCCCGGCACCACCGACGAGCATCCCAACTGGCGGCGCAAGATGACGGTGAATATCGGCGAGCTGACTCAGCATCATCTGTTCCGCAAGCTCGCCGACGCCATCGCCGCGGAACGGCCCCGCTAATGGCACCCCTGACGGCAACCTACCGGCTGCAATTCCGTCAGGGGATCGGTTTCACCCGCGCCGCCCAACTGCTGCCCTATCTGTCGCGTCTCGGCGTCAGCCATCTCTACGCCTCGCCGATCTTCCGCGCCGTCCCGGGCTCCACCCACGGCTACGACATCGCCGACTACAACGAGATCGAGCCGGCGCTTGGCGGGCGCGAAGGGCTGGCCGGGCTGATCGGCGCACTCCGCCGCGAGGCCATGCAGCTGATCCTCGACTTCGTGCCCAACCACATGGGGGCCAGTCCGTTCAATCGCTGGTGGTGCGATGTGCTGGAATGGGGTGCCCAGAGCCCCCACGCCAGCACCTTCGATATCGACTGGCGGGCCGACAAGCTGCTGATCCCGGCCTTGCCTGCGCCTTACGGCATCGTGCTGGAGCGCGGCGATTTCGGCCTCGATCTCGATATCGAGAATGGCGGCATCAATTTCGCAGTCAACGGCCTCAAGCTTCCCATGCACCCGCCGAGCTATGCCGGACTGCTGTCGAGTGCCGGCGAGAGCTTCGAGGACCTCACCAATCGCTTCGCCATCGCAACGCCGGAGACCACCAAGGAGCTGAAGACCGAGCTCGCAGCGCGGCTCGAAGACGAAGCCCAGCTTAAGGCGCTGCAGGCGGCGCTCGCCAAGGCCGCGAACGACCGCGAGACCATTCACGCCCTGCACGAAGCGCAAGTCTGGCGCCTCGCCTATTGGCGCGCCGCCCGCGAGACCCTGACCTATCGCCGCTTCTTCGAGGTCGCCGATCTCGTTGGGGTGCGCATGGAGCAGCCTAGCGTGTTCGAAGAGTCCCACCGCCTGCTGCTGGAGCTGGTGGCGGACGGGCTGGCCGACGGTATCCGCCTCGATCATGTCGACGGGCTCTCCGACCCCCTCGCCTATTTCAAGAAATTGCAGGAGGCCATCGCCGAGAGGACGGAGGAGCCCGGCCCCTTCCCCCTGCTGGTGGAGAAGATCCTCGGCGAGGACGAGAGCTTGCGCGAGGATTGGCCGGTGCTCGGCACCACCGGCTATGAGTTCATCCGCAGCCTCGGCGCGCTGCTCACCGCCCCGCAAGGCGAAGCGCCGATGACCGAAGCCTATCACGCCTTCACCGGCGCGCCGCTCGACTATGCCCGCCTGGTGCTGCAAACCAAGCGCCGCATCTTCGTGCGCAATCTCGCCGGCGAGCTGGACGTGCTCACGCATCTCGCCTTGCGCCTGGCCGACGCCGATCTGGTCACCCGGGATTTCGGCCCCGATACGCTCCGCCGCGCCATCATCGAGCTTGCCGCGGTGCTTCCCGTCTACCGCACCTATGTCGATGTGGAAGGGCCGGAGCCGGCCGACGAGGCGCTGATCGCCAAGGCGGTCGAGGACGCCAAGCGCTCCCGCGAGGTGGAGGACGAGCTCGCCATCGATTTCATCGCCCGCATCTGGCGGCTCGCGCTGGAAGACCCCGCCGCCCGCGCCGAGGCGCTGACCTTCGTCACCCGCCTGCAGCAGACCACCGGGCCGCTGATGGCCAAGGCGGTCGAAGACACGCTGTTCTATCGCTATAACCGGCTGATCGCCTTGAACGAGGTGGGCGGCGCGCCGGAGATTTTCGCAAGCCCCGTCGCCGCCTTCCATAGCGCCATGAAGGAACGGGAGAGACGCCAGCTCTCCGGCCTCTCGACCACCTCCACCCACGACACCAAGCGCGGCGAAGACGCCCGCGCCCGTCTCTACGCCCTCTCCGAAGCGGCGGAGGATTGGGCCGATGCCGTCTCCCGCTGGGCTGAGATCAACGCCCATGCCCGCAAAGACGGCGAGACCGTCCGCGCGCCGACCGCCGAAGACGAGTGGCTATTCTATCAGTCGCTGGCCGGTGCCTGGCCCTTGAAGCTCGATCCTACCGACACCGGCGCCATGGCGGAGCTCGCCGAGCGCATGGAAGCCTTCATGCTGAAGGCGATCCGCGAGGCCAAGGTGAGGACCAGCTGGACCGACCAGGACCGCCCTTACGAAGAGACCATCGAGCACTTCGTCCGCACCGTTCTGGACCCCGAACGCTCAGCCGCTTTCCTGGACGACTTTGCCGAGACCCATAAGCCGATCGCAATTGCCGGCGCCCTGAACAGCCTCACCCAGACTGCGCTCAAGCTCACCGCGCCGGGCGTGCCGGATATCTATCAAGGCGCGGAGCTTTGGGATTTCAGCCTGGTCGATCCCGATAACCGGCGGCCGGTCGATTTCGAGGCGCGCGAAGCGGCGCTGCTGCGCAACGCCGAGGAGAGCACCGCCGCCCTGGTCGGCGACTGGCAGACCGGCGCCATCAAGCTGCGCGTGCTGCAGCGCGGCCTGAATCTCCGCCGCGAGCATGCCGAGCTCTTTCTAGAAGGGGAATACCGGCCGCTGGAGCTGGCCGGCAAAGAAAAGGAGAGCGCGCTCGGCTATCTGCGGAGCACGCCCTCCCTTGCCGTCTTGACCGTGGCGCCGATCCGGGCCCGCAAGCTGATCGGCGATCGTACGCTTCCGCATGTGCCGCCCGAGGCTTGGGGGGACACGCAGGTCGCCCTTCCCGCGGATTGGGCCGGCCGAAGCTGGCGCAATATCCTGACCGGTGAGACGATACCTGACGAAGGCTCGGGGCTGTTTCTTGCGGAACTGCTTGCGTCGTTTCCCGTGGCGCTATTGGTCGCCGAACCGGCTTAGAGCGCTTCTGCGCCCGTCTCGCCGGTGCGGACCCGCGTGACGCTCTCAAGGTTCTGCACGAAGATCTTGCCGTCGCCGACCTTACCGGTCTTGGCATGCTCGATGATCGTATCCACGACCTTCTTGGCAAGCGGCGTATCGACGGCGATCTCCAGCTTCACCTTCGGCACGTAATCCACGCGGTACTCGGCACCGCGATAGACTTCCGTGTGACCCTTCTGGCGCCCGACACCGCGGACTTCCGTGACCGTCAGACCCTCCACGCCGATACCGACGAGAGCATCGTGCACGGCATGAAGCCGATGCGGCTGAATAATAGCGATAATATACTTCATGGCGTTCTCCCATTGTTTTGCTTACAGGCACCGGGCCGGCTGCGGAACAAAACGCCCGAAACCGCCGGTAGTCCGGAGCCTCGCTTTCAGCCTCAGCACCCCCAATATGATCAGGGCAAGCTTTGACCTACGCGAAAGCTATAGCTCTACTTGGGAACGATGCTAGCTTTTTTGTAGGCTTTAAAAGCAATTGCCGAAACTATCACCAGTGCTCAGAATTCGTGCAAAACAACACCATTTTCGCCCGCTGCGAAAATTCACGATAAGCCTGTGCTATACTGCGAAAATGAGCAAAGCATTCACCAAGGAAGACGAAGGCGGAGACGTTTATGACGATCTCCCCGATAAGCCCGTTTCTTCGAACAACCTGGTAACGCCAAGAGGACTTGAGTTAATCGAGCAAGAGCTGGAGACGTTGCATGAGGCCCATGCCACAGCTCTTGACGCGGACGACCGTCCCCTGCTTGCCAAGATCAATCGCGATCTCCGTTACTGGAAAGCACGCCGCGCCGCCGCGCAGGTAACCGAGCCGCCGGCTGAGAAGGACGTGGTGCGTTTCGGCTGCAAGGTCACCATCGAGCGGGAGGATGGCCGCCAGCAGGTCTTCACCATCGTCGGCGAGGACGAGGCCGATCCCTCGAAGGGCACCTTGTCTTACGTGTCGCCTCTGGCCCAGGGGCTGATGGGGAAATCCGTCGGCGATCTGGTCACCGCCGGTCCCGGCGAGGTGGAAATCATCGCCATCGACTGAGAGGTGGAAGCTACGGAAGCTTACGTCTCCGTCGGCGCTGGCTTCTCCAGCATCAGCTGCCCTTCCTGGCGGATCAGGTCCTTCGCCTTCTCGGCGAACAGCGCCAGCACCCAGGGCAGCGCCACCTGGAGCCGGACATGATCGTCGGCCACATCCACCGTACCGTTCGCGCTCTGGCCGAGCAGGTTCGCCTCGAAATCCAGGTGATCCCCGCTCCAATCGTCCCGCAACACCGAGAAGCTCTCGCCGTAGGAATTGCGCACTTGGGCAAAGCCGTTTTGCAACCGCTGCCGCGCCTCCTCGCGCCCGAGATTATGGGGAATTTCGACGGTGACGGGTTTCGCCATGGAAGATCCTATAGAGCACAAGAAAATCGGACGGGCCGGGGAATCGGCGCCCGGCTTCCCCGCCGGTATAAGCAGCCAAACGCCCGGAGGCCAGGGCTACGGAAATCAGGGGCAAGGAAATCAGCGGCACGGAGATCAGGGCCGGTCGGAATGGCCGAGATCCCGCTCCGGAGCGATCTGGTCGCGGATCAGCTGCTTCAGCTCCTTCATCTCCGGAAACCGCCCCTCCTTGCTACGAGAATAGACCAGCACGCCGTCGGCGTGGATATCGAACACCCCGCCCGTCCGGTCCGGGATCAGCGTCACCGCGCCGACCTCGTCGGCAAAGCTGGTCAGCAGCTCCTGCGCCGTCCAGCTCGCCCGCAAAAGCCAGCCGCAAAGCTGGCAGTACCTGATCGATATATGCGGCGTTGGCATCTGCCTCTCATCCATGGCACCCTACCCGTCTTGGAATTGAAACAACCGTAGGTTATGCAGGCCCCTTGGCGAACCGGCCTCCCATCCCCACATGGCGGAATAAGGCGGTTTACCGTGATTTGGGCTTGGCATCCCCGAAATTGATGGCAAGTTTCGCCGTATTCCTGGCTATCTCTCTTGCGACTTTTGCTGTTCCGCCCGCTGAAATTTGCTATAAGGCCGTGAGGCAAATCATATGCGACTGACCAAGCAAACAAGCTACGCGATCCGGATTCTGACCCATTGCGCACGCAATAAGGGAAAATCCGTCCGCACCAGCGATATCGCGCAGACCTACGGAATCACCGAATATAACGTCGCCAAGATCGTTCCGATCCTGGTGCGCGCCGGCTTTTTGACCTCCACGCGCGGCCGCCTCGGCGGGCTGCAGCTGGCCAAGCCGGCCGACGAAATCCATATCGGCGATGTCGTCCGCGCGACCGAGACCACCTATGTCGAGGCCGAATGCGCCGGCGGTGGCGTGCAGGACTGCGCCATCAAGCCCGCCGCGCTGATCAACCGTCTCTTGGGCGAAGCCCTGGAAGCCTTCATCAGCGTTCTCGACGAGCACACGCTGGACGAGCTCGTGGCCGCCACCCCGCATGGCGGCGGACAGGATTTCGAGCTGCTGTCCGGTCTTCAGAACCGGCCTCAGCGCAGCACCAGCCGCGCCGGTCTCCCGAGCTCTTCCTAAAGCCGGATAAGCCAGACATCGTCCGTGCCTAGCTCTTCATGCGGTAGCCCGTCTTGAAGATCCAATGGATGATGACCAGGCAGACGAGCATGAACACCGCCGTCATGCCGAGGCTCACCCACACGCTCACATCGGATGCGCTGTAGAAGCTCCAGCGGAAACCGCTCACCAGGTAGACCACCGGGTTCAGCAGCGTGATCTTCTGCCAGAGCGGCGGCAGCATATCGATGGAATAGAACGTGCCGCCGAGGAAGGTCAGCGGCGTGATGATCAGAAGCGGCACCAATTGCAGCTTCTCGAACCCGTCCGCCCAGATGCCGATGATGAAGCCGAGCAGGCTGAACGTCACCGCCGTCAGCACCAGGAACAGGATCATCACGAAGGGATGGTCGATCTGCAGCGGCACGAACAGCGCCGCCGTGCCTAAAATGATCAGCCCCAAGATCACCGACTTGCTCGCCGCCGCGCCAACATAGCCGAACACGATCTCGGCCGCGGAGACCGGCGCGGAGAGGATTTCATAGATCGTCTTGGCGAAGCGCGGGAAGAAGATGCCGAACGAGGCGTTGCTGACGCTTTGGGTCAGCAGCGACAGCATCACCAGACCCGGCACGATAAAGGCGCCGTAGCTGATGCCGTCGACCTCGGCGATGCGTCCGCCGATCGCCGCCCCGAACACGATGAAATAGAGCGCCGTGGAGATCACCGGCGAGATGATGCTCTGCAGCAAGGTGCGCCCGGCACGCCGCATCTCGAAGATATAGATCGCCTTGATCGATTCGAAACTCATTGCGGCACTCATTGCGGTTCCTGCACCAAGCTCACGAAAATCTCTTCCAGCGAGCTTTGCTTGGTATCCAGATCCTTGAACCGGACTCCGGCCTCGCCGAGCGCCTGCAGCAGCGCGGTGATCCCGGTCCGCTTGCTGTGAATGTCGTAGTGATAGACCAGCGTGTTGCCGTCCTCAGCAAGCTCCAGATGGTAATTGGAGAGCGCCGCCGGCACCTCATCCAAAGGCTCCTGCAGATAGAGCTCCAGCCGCTTCTGGCCGAACTGGCGCATCAGTTTGACCTTCTCCTCCACCACGATGATCTCGCCCTTGTTGATCACCCCGATGCGGTCGGCCATCTCCTCGGCCTCTTCGATGTAATGGGTGGTGAGGATGATGGTGACGCCCTTCTCCCGGAGCGAGCGGACCACCTCCCACATCGCCTTGCGCAGCTCCACGTCGACGCCGGCCGTCGGCTCGTCGAGGAACAGGATCTGCGGCTCGTGGCTAAGCGCCTTGGCGATCAGCACCCGGCGCTTCATACCGCCGGAGAGCTCCATGATCTTGGTATTGCGCTTGTCCCAGAGCGAAAGATCGCGCAGTACGCGCTCGATATGGGCCCGGTTCTTGTCCAGCCCGAACAGGCCGCGGCTGAAGGTGACCGTATCCCACACCGTCTCGAAGGCCTCGGTGGTCAGCTCTTGCGGCACCAGGCCGATCAGCTGGCGCGCGGCGCGGTAATCGGTGATCACGTCGTGGCCGAGCGCCGCGACATGGCCCGAGCTCGGATTGACCAGTCCGCAGATGATGCTGATTAAGGTGGTCTTGCCGGCGCCGTTCGGCCCCAGCAGCGCGAAAATCTCGCCGCACTGGATTTCCAGATCGACATGTTTCAGCGCCTGGAACCCGGAGCCGTAGGTTTTGCTGAGATCGGAAACGGAGATGGCGGGCTGCATGGCACCCTAGATGGTTAGCGGGGACGCGATACTTTAGGGGGATGGGTGGAACGCCACGCCGCCTGGCGGATAGCGTGGCGTGCATCGCGTCCACCCCGACCTTTAGACTCGTAGACTCGGCGCGGCGAGAGCCACATAGGTGATCCGGCGGCCGGGTGCAACACTCCCCGCCCCCCGGCATTAACGCCGCAAGACGTCTCAACTTGACAGAGTCGCGCTAAGCGCCCATCTTCCCGTCATTAATTGCTCGCGATCGCGCGAAGCGGATAGCCGGTTAACGGCGCTTCATCCCGAGACAATTTCCGCAAATTTTATTCGTCTGCCCCTCGTGCGCGAAGGTGTTGGCGTTAAAGCCGTAGGCCCGGACCCTTTGACAAAGGACCCGCCTCTTCGGCGCACAAGGACATAACGTGATTCAATCATTCGACGAGTTCGGCCTGGCCGAACCGATCCGCCGTGCATTGCAGGCGGAAAACCACACCGCTCCCACGCCGATTCAGGCTCAGGCGGTTCCCCGTCTGCTGGAGGGGCACGATCTGCTCGGCATCGCCCAGACCGGCACCGGCAAGACCTTGGCCTTCACCCTGCCGATCCTGCAGAAGCTGGCCGGCTATCAGGGCAAGCGCGCGCCCAAGGCGCCGCAAGCTCTGATCCTCGCCCCGACCCGCGAGCTTGCCCGTCAGATCCATGAGCGCGTCCGCGCCTATGGCCGCTATCTGCATCTCAAATCCACCGCCATCTTCGGCGGCGTCAAGCAAGGACCTCAGGTGAAGGCCTTGGCCCGCGGCGTCGATATTCTCATCGCCACGCCGGGCCGCCTGCTCGATCTCCATCAGCAGAATCATCTGCGTCTGGACAGCGTCGAGATTCTGGTGCTCGACGAAGCCGACCTCATGCTCGACATGGGCTTCGTCCGCGATGTGCGGAAGATCGCCGCCGCCTGCGGCAAGGACCGCCAGACGCTGCTGTTCTCCGCCACCATGCCGCCGGCCATCGCCAAGCTCGCCCAAGAGCTTCTGGACCGGCCCGAGCGCGTCGACGTGGCGCCCAAGACCGTCGCCGTCGAGCGGATCGACCAGCATGTGCATTTCATCTCCAGCCGCGGCAAGAGCCAGCTCCTCAGCGAGCTGCTGAGCGACGACGCCATGGACCGGGTCATCGTCTTCACCCGCACCAAGCGCAGTGCCGATCGGGTCTGCAAGCATCTGCGCCAAGGCGATGTGACGGCGGAGGCCCTGCACGGCAACAAATCCCAGAACGCCCGCATCCGCTCGCTGGAAGACTTCAAATTCGGCCGGGTCCGGGTTCTCGTCGCCACCGACATCGCCGCCCGCGGCATCGATATCTCGGCCGTCTCCCATGTGATCAATTACGAGCTGCCCAACGAGCCGGAAAGCTATGTGCACCGGATCGGCCGCACCGCACGCGCCGGCGCAGACGGCGCTGCCGTGTCATTCTGCGATCATAGTGAGCGCGCACAGTTGCGGGCGATCGAGCGACTCATCCGCCGTCAGGTTCCGGTTGCATCCGGATCGGCCGAGGCGCTGGAGGATGAAGGGCGCAGCAAACCCGGCAACCGCAATGGCGGCAACGGGAAGCCCGCCGCCCCAAAACGCAACCGTCGTAGACGGTCGAAGCCTGCAGCATTCGGCAAGCCGCGTTCCGGCGCACGTCGCGGGTCCCATGGTGGTTCACATGGCAGCTCGAACAACGGCGCCCGGCAGGCCGAAATCAGGGCCTGATAAGCCAGCGAGGAAGACCATTGAACGATCAAATCTCTGCTGCCAGACGGCGTGCCGAGCTCCAGCTTGCCCGCACCAGGCGGCGGGAAGCGGAGGTCAAAACCGAGCAGGAGCAGGAGCGCGATGCGCTCCAGGAGAAAACCGCGCGGCTGCGCGCGTTGCGTCTTGCCAAGGAGGCCGCCGAAACGGCGGCGTCTGAGGAGGCTCCGAAGAAGCGCGTTCGGCGGTCGTAAAACCAGCCTGCCTCACTTGCAGATGAGCGGCCGGCATTCCGTGCCGGCCTCGCAGCCTAGCGGGGCTCCACCTCGCTGAGGCGGCTTTCGATCACCACGCGCTGCTGCTTGCTGGTCGGATCCTGGATCCGGTATTGCCATCCCTGATGCTCCTGCGGCAGCAGCGCCAGCACCTCGTAAACACCCGGGTTGCGGTTGAACGGATCGCGAGCCAATTGAACTTTCTCGCCAACCTTGAACTTATGGCTAGTCATCCCAATTCCTTTATCGGTTAAGCCACAGACCGAAAGAAAACACCTCAACTCTTTGGTGTTTAACGGCTTTTGCTCGAAGCATCGGCAATACAAAACAGCGTGATCGCTGTTTAGAACCATTTTCGATCTGCGCAAATTTAGCCTAGCATAGATCGTGCCGGTTTGGGCGGTCTTGATGCCGCGCTCAGCTGGGCAAGGATTTGGAGGATTGTCATGCTACGCAGCCTATTGGCGGCGATCGTTATGGTTTTCGCCATAGCCGGCGTCTGCAGCGCCGCCCCGGCGGACGGCCAGCGCGCCGGCAAGCCCGACCCCAACGCGCCGTCGCCCGACGATCCGCGCTATCTCTCCATGATCGTCAAGGCCTGCCACGCCGCCGAAATTCCGCTGGAGCCCACCAACCAGGGCAAGATCTACGACGACGAAGTACCCCTCACCCACGAGGAACGCCAGGCGATGTATGAGGAGCTGGGCTGCATCGATGTGCCCCTGCCCATGCAATGGATCACCGGCACCATGACCGCCGCCGCCTGCCGCGGCCATGCCGGCTATATCGCCGCCATGCAGTTCCTGGAACAGCGCCCCGACCTTGCCGAATATCCGGCCGTGGGCGCCTGGGAATGCAAGATGCAGTCTCACCCGGTGATCTCGCCCGTCGGGCAGTAGGCAATCGGAAACAGAGAAGCGCGCCGGCACGGGCATCCGGCACTGCCCAAGGAAGCATTCAGGCCGCACACCCTACCATCTGGTAGGTAGACAAACCTCCCCGCCCCGTGCCATGCTGATTTGAGAGGCTGGCAGCAAGACCGGCCCAGGCCATCAGAGCCTATTTATGGAGGAAATGCCGATGCGGGAGGATAGCTGCGGCAAGATCCAATGCCCGTCTTGCTTGGCGCGCGCAAATCTCGCCGTCCCGGATGCGCCGCTTGACGCGCACGCGCAACAACAGCGGCCGATCACCCGGCAGAGCTTCCTGCGCGGGCTCGGCGCCCTTGCCTTTCTGCCGCTGCTCCGCTCCGTCCCGGCCTTCGCCAAGGACGAACCAGAGGCCAAGCCCGACATGGCGGTGCAGGAGATCGCCCCCGGCGTCTTCGTGCATCAGGGGCAATACGCCATGCAGTCGCCGGAGAATATGGGCGACATGGCCAATTGCGCCTTCGTGGTCGGCGACGAGGCGGTGGCGGTGATCGATACCTCCTGCAGCGCGATCTGCGGCGAAGCCTTGCGCAAATCCATCGCGGATGTGACGTCGAAACCGATCCGCTACGTGATCAACACCCACATGCATCCCGACCATGTGTTCGGCAATGTCGCCTTCAAGCAGGACGCCCCGACCTTCGTCGGCCATCACAATCTGAAGAACGCGCTGCAAGTCCGCACCGATGCCTATCTCACCGCCAATGAGCGGATGATCGGTCCGGCCTTTCAAGGCAGCGAGGTGATCCTTCCCGATCTTGGCGTGGAGAAGAAGACTGAGCTCGATCTCGGCGGCCGCGCGCTGATCCTGGAGCCGCAAGCCACCGCACACACCAATAACGACCTGATCGTCACCGATACCGGCACCGATACGCTGTTCCTCGGCGACCTTCTCTTCTCGGTGCACATCCCAACCCTGGACGGCTCCATCACCGGATGGCTTGCCCTGCTCGACGATTTCGAAAAACGCAAAGCCGCCCGCGTCGTCCCCGGCCACGGCCCTCATGCCATGCAGCTTCCCGGCGCACTCAAGCCTGAGCAGCTATATCTCCAGACCGTCGCCGACGACGTCCGTAAATTGATCAAAGATAACCTGCCCTTAGGCGAGGCGACCAAGATCGCAGGATACCGCCAGGAGCATGCTTGGAAGCTGTTCGACGACTACAACGCAAGGAATGTCAGTGCCGCCTATGCCGAGCTCGAATGGGAATAAAGAGCAAAGCGAGCTGTGTTACACTTAAAAGTAGAGACCTAAGGGAGGACCCTCATCATGCTGCATGCAAAAACAAGCAGCCCTAGCGTAAGTCTCGCCGGTCTGAAGCGCGGGGCGAGCGCGCTCTTGTGCGGTGCCTTCGCGCTTGCCGCCATCGCCGCCCTGCCCGCGCCGGCCAAGGCCGATATCGACGATTGGCCCGGCCTCAAGCGCACCGTCTTCGACAATCGCGACGTGATCGAGGAGGACGGCGTCGTCATTCTCGATACGCCCCAGGTGGTGCAGGACGCCGCCCTAGTGCCGATCACCGTGCGCGTGCCGCCGGAGGTGAAGGAGCCGATCAAGTCTCTGACC
Source organism: Methyloligella sp. GL2 (assembly GCF_013341275.1). Classification (GTDB taxonomy): domain Bacteria; phylum Pseudomonadota; class Alphaproteobacteria; order Rhizobiales; family Methyloligellaceae; genus Methyloligella. Next base: position 1,203,321 of record NZ_CP054476.1, on the reverse strand, counting down.
ATCGTCATCGACAAGAATCCGATGCCGGTTCTCGCCAAGCTGACCTTCGGCCCGGCCGCCGGCACCGGCGGCGAACGCCGCTTCACCACCCGCGCCCGCATCGACACCTTCTCCCATATCCGGGCAGTGGTGGAGACGGAGGACGGCAAGCTTCACATGACCACCAAGTTCATCGCCGCCGCCGGCGGCTGCGCCGCGATGAACGCCAAGGACCCGACCACCCTCACCGACGGGCTCGGCAAGATGATCGTCAAGACCTTCGAGCCGGCGCTTCCCTCCACCCCGATCTGGGAGGGCATGGTGATGCTGAAACATCCGAATTTCAGCGGCTTGCAGATCAACCCGAACACCGGCGACTTCATCGCTGCCCGCTTCATCTACAACGCCGATGTGAAACGCGACGGCGAGCTGGTCTTCAACATGCGGGCCGGATCGGCGATCTCCACCAATCCGAACTTCCGCTTCACTTTCGGCCGTGGCGAGGAGAACGTCCTCACCGTGAAGATGACCGACACCGACGAGACGGTGTTCGAGGCCCATTCGGAGCCGAGCGGCACCTAAGCCGCCTACGCGGAAACTGGCATAAAAAAGGGGCGCCTCCCGATGGAAGCGCCCCTTTTTGTTTTCCGAACAGCGGATATCGGGAGTGAGCCCTACTGCTTCATCTTGGAATAGGCCGCCTCGGCCCGCTCCAGATTCTTGTCCGCGTTCTTCATGAAGATGTCGCGGGCTTTCTCATTGCCGAAGCAATAGGTCTTGCCGTTGATGGTCTCGTTCACCGAGCAATCGGTATGGACTTCTTGGTTGAGCACCAAACCCATAGCGCAGAGATTGTCGTATTCGCCTTCGGTGGCGGCGAGTGCCGCCGTGCTGCCCAGCATCGCCGCGACCATGGCGGCCGAAATCACAAAGCTTCTGATCATTGCGTTTCCTCGCTTTTGCGGGGCTGTCTGTCGCCGCCCCTTAAACCATCCTATCAGAAGGTAGCCGCCGCGGCAGACAGAAACTCCAAGCACGACCGCAAGGAAAACTTGGCAAGGCGAGACACCGTCAATGAAGAGCCTCGCGCGGAGGAGCGAGCAGACCTCAGCGCAGCAGCCGCGAGGCGAGCGCGCCGGCAACGGCAGCCGGGCGAATATCCCGGACATGCAGGTGAAACCGGCCGCAATAGATATGCCGGATCAGCGCAATCCGCGCCCCCGGCGAGGTGGCGAACTGCACGGCGAAGGCGTTGTCGTAATCGACGGCGATATGCGCCTCCAGCGCCAGATCCTCGTAGCGAATCTTCACCTTGGTGCCGACAGGTGCCGGCATCGGCCCATTCAGCCGCATACCGCTCACCGAGATATCGTGTGCCGGATAGTCGAAGCCCCGATCCCCGACGATCACCTGGGCCATCCCATCCGCCTTGAAGCGCTCGCCCCTGCGCCGCTGCGAGGCTTCCACCGTCACCAGACAGGCCAAGACCAGAATCAGGATGTTGTACCAGCTCCAGAACAGCGCCATGCCGGCGGCATCAGCCAGCGACCGGCTGTCATTCAGCACGAAAGCCCACAAGATGCCGGCGAAGGTGAAGCCAAGGTAGAACAGAAAGGCGCGCAGCAGCGGCCACTGGACCACCCGGCTGCTGCGGTCGTATCCCTTGGCCGTCACCTTGAATTTCTGCTGCTTGCCGCCGAACAAGCCGATGGCCACCGATTTCACGATGGCATCGGCGCAAAGCACTTGGCTCAAATCGGAGAGTATCGGCAGCAGCCGTCCCCGCGAGATCCAGATCGTCACCGCGATCTGCGCAGCGAAATGCGGGAACACGTAAGACACCGCATCGGCGACATTGGCGAAGATTGCCTGCACGTTGAGAAGCAGATACAGCGCCGGCACGATCAGCCCGAGCAAGCGGCATAAATAGCTCGCAGACCAATGCAGCCAGGTCTCCACAAGCATCACCCGGTCGACGAAGGGGAGTCCATTGTTGAGGCGGAGCGGCCCGCTGCTGCTGCGGCAGATCTGAATGAAGCCGAGCGCCCAGCGGCTGCGCTGGCCGATATAATCCTTCAGCCCCTCCGGCGCGAGGCCCAGCGACAGGATCTCATTGAGATAGACGGTGCGGAACCCGATCTCCCGTAAGCGCAAGGAGAGCAGATAATCTTCCGTCACCGAATCCGTCGGCATGCCGCCGATCTTCGCCAACGGCGCATAGCGGATCAGCGAGGAGGTGCCGCAGCAGAACGCCCCGCCCCAGGCATCTTTCGACGGCAGCACCACATCGAAGAAATAGCGCTGCTCGTCGGGCCACACCCGGGTCAGCGACAGATTGGTCTGGATCGGATCGGGATTGTAGAAATGCTGCGGCGTCTGCACCACGCCGACATCGCTCACCTTGGTCAGCGCGACGGTGCGGGTCAGCAGATCCCGCTTCGGCACGAAATCCGCATCCAGAATGCAGACGAAATCCGGCGTCTCCTCGAGCGTTCCCAGATGCTTCAGCGCGTTGTTGATATTGCCCGCTTTTGCGTCGGTATTGTCGGGTCGGATGATGTAGCCGCAGCCGAACTCCTCGCATAGCGCCTGCAGCCAGGGGCGCCGCCCATCGTCGCAAACCCATAGACGGTAATTGGAATAATCGATTGAAAGCGCGCCGATAATGGTGCGCTCCAGAATGGGAAGGTCCTCGTTCGCGGTGCAGATCAGCACATCGACGAGCGGCTGCTCCGATTGCGCCTTGAGCCACGGCAGATTGGCCTCGACTTCTTTGCTGCGGTTCAGCGTCCGCGTCAGGAAGATCAGCGACAGCGAGCCGCCGAACACCGCCGCAAACTCCACCGCGGTGAAGATCACCCCGGTGATGAAGTCCGCCGTCAGCCCCATTGCCGGCAAAGTGTCGGTCACCCGCCAGATCATGTAGCGCCAGGTGAAGAACAGGCAGACCGCGATCGCCACAGTCCGCGCCAGATCGTTCCGCCGGTTGACCCAAGGCAACACCGTGACGGCAAGCAGGACGATCAGGAGGCCCGGAACCAGCGCCTCCCAATACGTCGTCCCCGATGCGAAAGTCATGGCTGGGTCGCTGCCATCACCTGGCCAGGCGAAGCGGTGTCGAAGGTTACCTTGCCGGTGCGGCCGAAGTAACAATCCGGCTGATCGGCGAGCCCCGGCACCGCCACGGCCACGTGATAGGGCTCGCTCTTGAAGATGCCCTGCCCCAGCGCAAGGTTGGACGACACATCCGCCAAGCCGTTCAGCGCCACCACCCGGCCGGGCAGTGCCGCCGAACCGCCGCGCAGATAGAAGCTCGTATCCTGGCCGAGCTTCAGCTCGTTATAGGTGGCTTCGCTCACCGACGCCGTCACCAGCGCACCGGCACAATCCAGCACCTTGAACAGCGGCTGTCCGTGGCTGACCACTTCGTGATTGGCGGTCAGCACCTCCCAGACGCGCCCACCCACCGGCACCGCGATATCGGCCGAGGCCATATCATCGTAATGCTTCTGCTCGAGGGCGAGCTCGCTTCGCAGCATTTGCATGCGCCCGCGCTTGGCGCTGAGATCGGCCTTCAGCCCGACCAGCTCGGCCGTAATCTCGTCGACCCGCTGCGCAGTGCGCGGGATATCGTTATAGCTGTCGCCGACGAAGAGCCCTTTCTTGGCGGCCTCCAGCTCGACCTTCGTGCCGGTCAGCTTGTGCTTCAGCGAATTGACCTTGGAGGAAGCCATCTGCTCGTCGCGCACCGCTTCGTCGAGCACCGCCTCGGTCTGATAGCCGCGCTCGCGCAGCTTCTTGGCGCGTTGCAGGGCGATAGACGCCTCCTTATGCGCCGCTTCCGCCGAAATGATATCGGAGCTGTACTCCTCCGCTTCGGCTTCAAGCTGCTTGACGCGCCCATCCTGGAAGGCATCGCGCTGCACCTTCAGCTCGTCGCGATGGCTCTCCAACTGTTCGATGCGGGTCGCAAGACTCGCGACATCGAACTTCAGATCGGCGAGGTTGCGGCGAAGATCGTTCAGCCGGCTGCGGTCGGCCCGCGGGTTCTCGACCTTGGCGAGCAGCTCGTCGGCGGTGACCTCCGAGCCCACCTGCATCGGTCCGTGCGACAGCACCAGCTTGCCGTCAATCGGCGAGCGCAAGGTGATCAGCCGCGCATTGACCGTCGCCTCGGCGCTGGTGACCTGCACCAGACGCTCCAGCGGCTCCCAGCCAAGCGCAATCAGCGCAGCCAGCGCCACGGCGGATTTGATCACCCGCCATTTGGTAATATGCCGTGTGAACCCTTGCGGCTTTGCGTCCTTGGCCGCGTCCCCATCCACGCAGAATTTCGCGTCGCGTTTTCCATCGTCCGGCGCAGGCGCGAAGAGCGATATCGCCCGCTCCGAAACTGGCTCCGGCTCCAGCCTCTCATCTTCATAAGGCGTGTGCCGGTCTTCGCCCCCGCTCTCCTCATCTACCGGTGCATCGGCCCAGAGATTGTCATCCCAGGCGCGCACTTCCTTGGTCAGATGTTCCAGCAGGCTGGCGATATCGCCATGCTGCTCGGCCTCGCCCGCGGGCTCGCCTTGCGCACTTTCGCCTTGCGCGCCGTCTTGCCCCTCGGTCCCTTTCGCGGCGTTCGGATCGTTCTCATCCGCTCCGGGTGCCGAACTCGGCTGCGTCTGCCCCGGCACCGCTGCCCTTCCGATTGCTTTCCTCATGGTCCCCACACTCGTCTATTCGTTGCATAATGGACGACTGCACTCTTCTTATCATTGTATGGACTGGAATATGCACGCGCATGGGTTAATGAACGACTCAGGATCGATGCGAGCTCGTTTGGGAAAATGCGATGATGCTTAGCGAAGCGTTACCGCAAAGCTGGAACCGGCATTATGGATTGAAAAGGCTGGCTTTTTTCGGTGTGAAACTGGGGGAGGCGTCATGCACTTCGACGCCGCATGATGCCGTCCGCCCAGCTTCGAGGCGAAGGAAGGCCGTCTCCGCCTCGAAATGGCCTAGAAAATTCCGGTTAGCCCGGATTGGCCGTTCCGGCCTGATCCTTCATATGGCTCGGCCGCTCGAAACGCTCCGCCTCGGCCTGGATCCAGCCGTTCTTACAGCCATGCCTGAACTCGGCCTTGGAGATGGTGCCGCTGTTGTCCTTGTCGACCATCGCGAAGTTCAGCACATAAGGGGTCGCGCGGTCGGCCGGCAGAGACTTGTCCTGTCCCACGGCCTCCTTCCAGGTCGCACGGCAATCCGTGCTGTCCAGCACCGCCGACGGGCGGCCGGACGTCGCCGGATGCGGGGTCGGCGCGTCGCCCTTGCCCACCGGGCCCGGCTCGGTATCCGCGGCCACCGCAGTTCCCGCCATGGCGAAAAATACGCAGCTTGTGAGGGTTACCAATCGCATGAACGCCTCCTTTCGCTGTTACAACGACCGGAACAACGAGAGCCGTGGGGGCGATGTTCCTGCCCGTCTTGAGCCTGCACACTGACGCCGTATTCTCGTCGAAGTGTCTGCATTTTCTGCCCGGCGGCAAAAATTTGGAGGGAGGCTTGAGGGATGGAAACCTACAAAGAAATTCTCGTTCACATACCTGCGCAAGACGGCGAGGAACAGCTCAAGGCCGGTGTCGGCCTGGCCAAACGCTACGGCGCCCATCTCACCGGCGTAACCAGCCTTATCGAGACGGCGATGGTCCGCAACACCCTCGCCACCCCGTTCGTCAATGCCGACGAGGACGAGGCCGCCAAGATCATGACGCGCGAGGAAGAGCGGGCTCATGAGGCCGAGCGGCGCTTCAACGCCGCAGCCGAAGCGGCCGGCATTTCCCATAGCTGGTTCGCCTGCGAAGGCAATCCGGCCGATATCTTGATCCGCGCCTGCCGGCTGAAGGACATCGCCATCGTCGAGCAATGCACACCCGGCAGCGATCTGATCTGGGGCCCGGCGGTGCAGCTCGCCCTCTCCGATCAGCCGACCCTGATCGTGCCTAACGATTGGGATGCGCCGATTGCCGAGCGCCACGCCGTCGTCACCTGGAATGGCAGCGCTCAGGCCGCCGAAGCCGTGCAGCGCTCCATCCCGCTTCTGCAAAGCGCCGGCACCGCAACCCTAGTGGAAGGCCCCTCGCCCGAGACGCTGCCGCAGAACTTGCGCATGCCGGCGCCCGATGTGGTGAAATATCTAGAGCGGCACGACGTGCGGGTTGAGAAATACGGCCGCGAGATCCCCGGACCCGCCGCCGGCGAAGCGATCCTGAAGATCGCCGACGAGAAGAGCGCCGACCTCGTGGTGATGGGCGCCTTTGGCCGCTCGCGCTTCCGCGAATGGGTGCTCGGCGGGGCCACCCGCTACGTGCTGGAGCATATGAACGTTCCGGTCTTCATGGCACATTAGGGCCGCGGCCCGGTTCCGGGCCGGCAACGCAAAACCGGAAAAGACTCTTCGCCTTGTCGCTATTCGAAATCGTCGCCGTGCTGCTGACCCTCGCAGCGCTCTTCGCCTGGCTCACTGCCACCTTCACCCGCCTGCCCCACAATGTCGGCTTGCTGGTGATGGCGCTCGCCGCCTCGCTGGTGCTGGTCGGCTTGCAGCTGCTCAATCCGGATAGCGAGATATTGATCGACCTGTCGCGCGAGATCGCCGAGATCGATTTCTCCGAGACCCTGCTGCACGGCATGCTCGGTTTCCTGCTCTTTGCCGGCGCGCTGCAGGTCGATCTCGGCCTGTTGCGCGACCGCGCCTGGAGCGTCGGGCTGATGGCGACCCTCGGCGTGCTGATCTCCACCGTGGTCATCGCGGCCGGCTTCTGGGGCGCTGGCCAGATCTTCGGCTATCCCCTCTCCTTCGCCTGGTGCCTGGTGTTCGGCGCGCTGATCAGCCCGACCGACCCCATCGCCGTGCTGGCGATCCTGAAGACCGCCGGCGTGCCGCGCACGCTGGAGATGGATATGGCGGGGGAATCCCTGTTCAACGACGGCGTCGGCGTGGTGCTGTTCACCATCCTGCTCTCCGCCGCCATCACCGGCGGCGAGAACGGCATCGACTTTATCGAGATCGGCCGGCTGTTCTTCGCCGAGGCCCTGGGCGGTGTCGCCCTCGGCCTCTTCACCGGCTTGATCGCCTATCTCGCCATGCGCCGGGTCGACGACTACCCGATCGAGGTGCTGATCTCGCTGGCCCTCGTCACCGCCACCTATGCGCTGGCGATCCATCTCCATATCAGCGGCCCCATCGCCGTGGTGGTCGCCGGCGTCTTCATCGGCAATCGCGGCGCGGCCCGCGCCATGAGCGAGACCACGCGCGAGCATCTCTTCGATTTCTGGAACCTGATCGACGAGATCCTGAACTCCGTGCTGTTTCTGCTCATCGGCCTGGAAGTGCTGGTGCTGCAATTCGACATGGCCTTCGCGCCGCTCGCCGCCGCGGCATTGCCGGTCGTGCTGTTCGGGCGCTTCAGCGCCGTTGCGCTCTCGGTGCTCGTGCTGAGCCGCTGGACCAGCTTCACCCGCGGCACGGTGCCGATCCTCACCTGGGGCGGCGTGCGCGGCGGCATCTCGGTGGCGCTGGCGCTGTCCATCCCCAATGTCACGGAGAAGCCGGCGATCCTCGCCGCCACCTATCTCGTAGCGCTGTTCACCATCGTCGTGCAGGGGCTGACCCTAAGCAGGGTGATCCATTGGATGGACATAGAGAGAGCCCCGATGCGCAAAACCAAAAGCGGCGCGAGCTAATACGCCCGCGCCGCAATTGCAGGATTGACCAGCGCATACTCCAAACGTTCTGATCGTCGCTCAGTCAGCGCACCTTAGGGCTTTCTAATCCTCTTCGGTCTGACCTTCCTTCCATTCGAGCGCACCACATCCGTCGAGACTGCTCATCTCTCGACGGCCTTTCGCCGTGCGCCAATACCATCCCGGAGTGCGAGATTTAGCCGGCTCAGGGTCAGGATCAGGATCAGGTTGCGATTCCGATCCAGATTCGGGGGGATCATCGAGGCAGTTGTCAGTTTTCATTTGGTCTCCAAAGGTTGGAGAACCCGCCACTTCATTTCGCAAAATCCTACGACCCGTGGCGACCTCTCGGGGGGGATTGGGAGGCCAATCGACTGCCCAACCTGGAAACAAAAGGAGAGCCGATTCTATGGTCGTAGCGTCGTTGCTGCTGCGCTTCCTGGAGAACTCCAGAAGTGGCGGTGTAACCCGCCGGACGATCACTTTGAATTTCCTCACTTTTTGAGGAATTCAAGATCGCCACACAGCCTCGGCACGTGCGAAACGGACGAGGAGAATATCGGGGATAAATTCACAGTCAAGTGCAAAAACGAGAAGCGTGTTACCAATACGCGAACTTCTTTATTCTCCTGCCATTAACGAATCCCATGGTGCAGGGGCTGACCTTGAAGCCGGTGATCCGCTGGTTCGGACCGAAGCCGCAGCCCAACGTGACTCCCGGCGCCTAGAGCGCGGCCATCAGGAAGCAGATCGCGGCGAGAAGCGGCGCGAGCGTGCGCACATGGTTCCAGGCCGTCCAGCGCGAAAGATAATGCGTCCAGAGCTCGGCGCCGTCTCCGCTCTCCGGCGCCCGCGCCGCCAGCCTCTCGTTCAGCGGCACGTTGAAGACGACGGTCACCAGGATGGTGCCCACCAGATAGAGCAAGGCCCCGGCGAGCAGGAACCCGGCCCCCGCCATGCTCCAATTGAACAATGCGTAGATCAGAAGCACCAGCGCCAGCACCGCCGTGCCGAAGAAGACGCCGAAGAACCAGGGGTTCAGCACCGTTACATTGATCGCCTGCATCGCGGCGATGCCTTGCGGCGCCGGCAGACGCGATAGCGCCGCCATCACGAAGGTGGAGAAGGCGAAGAAGATACCGGCGACGAGCGCACTGCCGCAGATAGCGGCGATGGTCAGGATCAGAAAGAAGCCGTTTCCCACGGGGCGCGCCCTCTGCTCGACGGATGGTGTCCGTCAAGAGTGACGCAAGAGACCGCGCGAAGCCACCGCTTTCGAAATCCCGGCGCGGCGATGCCGGATAGTTTGTGGGTCGAAACCGCCGGCAAGCCGGAACACTCCAGCTTGCCGGCAGCTCACATCGTCTATTTGCCGTCGCGCGGCAAGCTGCTGAAATAAGCCGCGATATTGGCGATGTCCTGATCGGACAACGGCTTGGCCATAGCGGTCATGGTCGGGTCCTGGCGAAGCTGCGCACCGCGATAGGCGGTCAACGCATTTGCCAAATAAGTCTGATCCTGACCGGCCAGATTCGGCGTGCCCGGAATTATCGAAATCCCGTTCTCGCTATGGCAGGCGAAGCAGACGGCAGCCCGCTTCTTACCCGCACCGGAATCCGCCATCTGCGCATGGGCCAACCCAGGTGCATAAGCTGTCACCGCCAAGAGCAGCAACCCGCCAACCAGTCGTGTGTTTCTTAGCATCGGTATCTCCCAGATTAATAAGTCAGCGCGTTGCTGGCCCAGATCGCGATCCCGTAGAGGAAGAACACGCCGGTCCAGATGCCTAAGATGACGATCGCCCCGGTCCCCATCGCCGACATGGTGCGGTCGGCCTGGTAGACCCCTTCAACGCGGCCGGCGCGATAGAGCAAGGTGAGGTAGAAGCCGCCTACCAGCCCCCCGATACCGGCAACCGTGAGGAAGAACAGAGCTAGCGAGGGCCAATCGGCATTGACCTTCTCGTCGACGACCGAATAACCGAACGGCGCGAGATAGGCGACGCGAATGACCTCTCGCCAAATGGCCAGAAGAAGCAGCATGACCATCCCCCCGGCCAGGAACAGATAGCCGTGTAGCCGGTCCCGGAAGTAGGTCACTTCGAACAGAAGAACCGCCAGCGCCGCAGCCACGGCCCAGCCGCCGGGTAGCCAGACCAGCCCGGTGCTCGCCGGGTTGTCGAACTGCCACCAGACGAACAGCGCCAGCGACACGATGAGCCCGTATTGGGCAATGCGCTGCCCGAGCCTGCGCGCGAAGGCGAGATAATCCGGATTCTGATCCCGACGCCGTTTCAGATAATCGTCGTAAGCGATCAGATAGAAGCCGACGGCCGGCGCCGAGAGCGAGATGATGAACAGATAGCGCGGCCATTGCATCGCATGCAGATGCGCGCCGCTCATATCGAGCTCGCCATTCGGTGCGTACCAGCCCATCCATTGTCCCGGCAGGATCGCCTGATAGGACAGAACGTGCATGATCAGCCCGTCCAGCAGGAACAAGAGGAGCGCGATCACGGCATAAAAGCCGATATGGCGCTTCGCCACTTCCTTATTGCCGTAATAGAAGGCGAACCACAGGCAATAGGCGACGATCAGCGTGAAAATGAAGGCGATCGCCCATCGCGCCGAAAGCACGTTGGAGGCGTACCACTGCGGATCGTAGATCACCTGCGTGAACAGTAGCGGCGCAACGCCCAGCACGATCAGAAGCGAGACGCTGACCTTCGCGACCTTGGTCATCGCGATGGAAATCCCGGTCCAGTATGGGCTCTGCTCACGCCGCCAAAACGCGTAGATCGCGAGGCTCGCCGCACCCAGCGCGAGAACCACAAAGGCGATATGGAATACCCAGGTGGCGATCATCAGGATGCGGAAAAGCTCCACCGGAGCGGGAATCCCAGCCGGATCCCGCATCGTGTTCATAACGGTTCCGATATCCATGACTAGTTGTCCTTCTTTTCGAGAAGAGCTGTGGGGGTGCCCGCCTCTTCATCGCCCGCCGCCTTGGGCCGGTTCTGATTGACCGAGGCGATATAGGCGGCGATGGCATCCACCTCCGGCTGAGGCAGATCGATGCGCGGCATATACGGGATGGCACCGTGCTTGAGCGGACCGCCGATAAAGGCCGCGATCAGATCTTCGTCCGTAGCGCCATGGAACTTGTCCGGAATGTTGCGCAACGGCGCACCCGGCTCCAAGGCGTGGCAGTTCGCGCAAGCGACCTTGGCCAGCACTTCACCGACTTGCAGCTTGTTCTCCGGGGTAATGGTACGGAGCTGCTCGGGGATGAAGGGATGCAGTTGCAGCAGCCCCTTCTCGGCGATCTTGTCGACCTCGCCCTCGATCCCCTTGCCCGGCACGTCGCGGGCCAACACCTGATTGGAATAGATGTACTGCCCGGCGACATACGGCTTGCGCATGGTCTCGCGCATCCGCTCTTCCGGCCAGACACCAAGAACCGAGATCACCAGGAACATCGGCACTGCGATGCCAAGCTTCAGCCACTGAGGCTTCCACCAAACGAACAGCAGATAGGCCGTCGTCGCCAGGAAGACGAAGATCATCGCCTTGCCGTATTGCGGCACGAGATACGAGTTGAGCAGGACGGTCGCATTATCCGGCAGCGTCCGCAGGTAATAGAAGAACATCATCACCGAGAAGAAGCCGCCGAGCAGTCCGATCGGCGCGATGATGCGGACCACGCTGCGCTTCAAGTCGGGGTCCTTGATCCCGGCCGCGACCAGGAATCCCACGACAGCCGCCATCACGAACATCGACCCGGTCCGCACCCCGAGATGGGCGAAGAAGTTGATGTTGTAGAAGGCGTCGTTGGTCGACCCGGTCTGGTACCAGTTCTCGCTGCCGGGCCACATCATGAAGGACAGGATGCCGACGATGAGCAGCATCGTCGCCCAGGAGGCCAGCGCGAAGGACCAGGTGAGCTTCAGATGGGTGAGCTTGTCGACCTTGCCGATCAGATAGACCAGCGCATAGACGCCGATCACCTCGACGGTGAAGAATACCCATTCGGCCGCCCACACCCACACGAAGTTATGGATCAGGCCGCTGACGCCACGCGGGCTGGCAACCGTAATGGCGTACCAGATGCCGGGACCTGTGATCGAGCCGATGATATAGGAAAACACCAGCAGGAAGACGCCATAGCGCTTGATGAAGACCATGATCTGCGGCTCGTCATCGCGATAAGCCTTGGTCTCCAACGCGGCGAACAGGAACGACGCCCCCACCGAGGTATGCGACGCGACCACGTGGATCACGCCGATAATGCCCATCACCCAGGCAGAGCCGATATAGGGCACATAAAAAGTCGGATACATGCCGAGCATGTCGATGAATCCTTGAATTGAAAATCTAATCTGCGATCAGCGCGTTAGCGTTGACGCACCGCCGTTATTGACGTCCCCAAAGCCCCGAAATCACGCGTCGTTGTGCCGGCGTCTGCAGCCCCGAAGACAAGGCGGCTCGACAGCCCCGGTGCTGGCCGGAGGGAAGACCGGCCACGCTGCCCGGCAGCGCTAGAGACAGATGGATTTCAGGAAAGGCGAACGCCGGTCAGACGCGCGGCGGCGCCCGCGACTGGCCATCATAGGGGAAGTGGTGGCCGTTGCCCTGCTCCACATGGGGCAGGTAGGCCAGCTGCACCGAGGCGATCGGCCCCGCATCCGGCGCAACGCCGAGCAGCCATTGCTGCCCATGCCCAGCCGCGTGGCGGCAGGAGTCGCAGAACTTGGGGCAGCTCTTCTCGTCGGCAGGATAGTGAGGTGCGGGAGAACTGGCCTTGCGACCGCACATCGCCGGGAAGCTGCCATCCGCGAGAACCGGACCTGCAAGCTGCGCGGCAGCGTGGAAATCGGCGACCTTGTGCGAAAACGGCAGCAGAAACGCCACCGCCGCATAAAGCGCGACGATGGCAAGGCACCCACATGTTTTCGATCTCAGCTCAACCACAAAGCGAGACTACGCCGAGCTTTTAGGCGCGCCACTGCGACAAATGCGTGACCGCTACGAAACGCCTCAGGGGGCGATTCTCAGCCTTCCGTGGCGATAAAAGTGGTGCGATCGAGACCGGTATTTCCGTTTGCAGGATCAAAGGCATAGACCGTCAGCTCGTAGGTGCCCGGTGCCTTGATCGGCAAGGTTGTGGCGAACTGGCTGGCCTCGCCCGCATAGTCGAGCGCCACGGTATCGACGACCTTGCCGTCATGTTTGACGATTGCTTTCACCTCATAGGCATCGGCGTCCCACAGCCCGCCAGGGGTAATCGGGCAGCCGCACATCATCATCACATTGGCCTTCACCTCGACCGATTCGACCTCCGGCGAGAGCTTCACATGGGCCGGCGGGGCGAGCACGTCGACGATGAAGCCCGGCACTTCCAGCACCCAGCCATCGCCGCCGGTCAGCGGATGACCCGGGATCACCCATTGCGTCGCGCTGGCCCGGGCGGCGCTTTGCGGCTGGCCGGCCGGACCGAACGCCTCCGCCTCGATCAGCGTCGGCATATCGAGGTCCAGGGTCGCGCTGAACTTGGCCGCGCTATCGTCGGACAGCACCGCCCGGCGCCCGCGATCCTGATGCATCAGAAGCTCGGTGTTGCCGGTGCCCCCGCTGGTGAAGCCGCTGGCCAGCACCTCGCCGGTCTGCGCATCGCGCAACACCACCCGCATGCCGCCGAGGCTGGAGCCGATGAATTTGGAATCCTTGCCCAGCACCCGGACCGTGATCTCGGTCGGCTCGGCCTGCGCAGCGCTTGCGCCCAACGTGGCGCCCATTGCGGCCGTCAGCACCGCCGCGCCAATCAAAGTCCATACCGCACGCATCGAAACCTCCTCAGATTCAATTTCGGCCGCATCCCGCGCAGCCGGCACCGCAAACGATAAGAGGAGACTATGACGCTGCGCTGTCGGCGCCAATGAAAGCGCACCGGAGGGCGCGGCAATGCGAACGGCACCGCGCCTTTGACGTCCGTTCATCTATCTTGCTGAGGACATTTCAATGTCGGCAGACGGCGCGCCACGATACGCTGTCCCCTTCTATCCAATGCGACAATTGCAAGGGACAGCTCTTTCTTGAGCGAATTCATTCAATCCGCAGGCCTGGAGATCGCCCTTTCGGACGAAACCCACAGCCAGGGCGAGAGCTGGACTACGACGGTCCCGGCGGGCCTGTGGTGCGGCGCCCTCGCCCAAGGCGCTTTGGCAACGCTTAGCGGCGGCGAGGACAGGCGCGAATGGTTCGGCAGCGCCGAGACCGCGCTCTGCAGTTTCTGGATCGAGGAGCCCCGTCAGAACGAACACGTGCCGCTCCGCACCGGGCCGCTCTCCGCCGCCTTCGTGCGCATCCTGCCCGATGCGGTCGAGGAGACCGTCGGCCCCGAAGGTCTGGCCATGACCGCACCGGCGCCGCGAAGCTTGGCCGGCCGCCTGCCCAACGCGATCGGCCATGCGCTGTCCTGGCAGATGCTCGGCTGCCCGCTCACCGGCACCGCCCGCAAGCTCTACCTGACCGGCAAGGCCATGGAACTCGTCTCCGTGGTGCTGCAAGCCGCCGCCGATCAGCCGCAGACGAGCGACGCCGGACTGGGACGGTCCCATGACATCAAGCGGCTTTACGATGCCCGCGCCATTCTGCTCGAAAATTTGGAGAACCCGCCGGCCGTCCCCGAGCTCGCCCGCATCGTCGGCCTGAACGCGCGGAAATTGGGCATCGGCTTCAAGGCGCTGTTCGGCGCCTCGGTCTACGCTTTCGTCAAGACCCAGCGGCTCGAGCAGGCCCATCTTCTGCTGGAGAACGGCGACGTCACCGTCGCCCAGGCGGCTTATGCCTGCGGCTACCAGCCCTCGCATTTCTCCACCGAGTTCCGGCGCCGTTTCGGCATCCCGCCGAGCGCCCTGACGGCGGCCCGCAAGACGCCGCTCTAGCGGTGGCGTATTCCACCGCAGCCCTGCTCCGGTCTTTGGAAAGATTCAAGATTCCAGCCCCTTACCGCAGGCTTTTGACCGTTTCCCAAACAATTCAGTCGGGAACCCGAATCTCCCCGCCATTGCCGCGCTTCGAACCGAAATGCTCGATTGGGCACCAATAAAACGAACGCTTTTGGGGGACGTTATGCATTTCGGTTCGCGAGGCGGCGCAGGTGCGCCGCTGGGATTTCTTCTGTCTGCAAGCCTGATTCTGTCCGCAAGTCTGACCTTCTCGGCCGGCGCCGCTTACGCGCAAAGCGCCGAGGACGAGTCCATCGTTCTCGACCCGATCGTGGTCGAAGATGGCAGCCCGCAAGCCAGCCGGAGGCCGGCCCGTCCGGCCTCAGCCAGCCGCGCGGCACCTGCCGTTGCCGAGCCGCTCCAAGAGCCGGCTCCGGTCGGCACGATCGCCGAGGACTACAACGCGACGCGCGATTTTCCCAGCTCGCTCACCATTCTGGATCAGTCCCTTCTGGAACAGGAGAACGTCCGCGACTTACGCGATTTGAGCGGCACCTCGCCGAACTTCACCGCCTTCGACGGCGGCGGCAACCGCATGACCCAGTTCAGCGTGCGCGGCATCCGCGAGCCGAATTACCAATCCGCGCCGGAAATCCTGCCGAGCGTCGCCTATTACTTCGACGACGTGCCGGCGCTCACCTCGCTGAGCCGCGTCAGCCTGTTCAACAATCTCGACTCTGTCACCATCAAGAAGGGACCGCAGAACTCCGATTACGGCTTCAGCCGGGCCGGCGGCGTGATCGACGTGCGCACGCCGGAGCCGAGCCGGATCGCCACTGCCTACGGCACGGCTGGCTTCGGCAATTACGACGCTTATGAGCTCTCCGCCGGCTTTTCCACCCCGCTGGTGCAGGACAAGCTCTATGCCAGCGGCGACATCATCAAGGACACCCGCGACGGCTTCTACGACAATGTCGCCACCGGCGAGCCCTATGGCGACAAGGACGCCCTCGGCGGCCGCCTCAAGCTGACGGCGCGCGCCTCCGACACCACCACCATCGATTTCGGTCTGCGCTACGAGAAGTTCCGCGACCAAGCCGATCCCTACATCCTCGATCCGCTCAACAACCCCGATCCGTTCAAGGTCGATTTCGACCGGCCCGGCCACGAGAACATCGATCAGGACATGCAGTATTTGCGCGTCCGCTCCGAATTCGACCGCTTCGACTTCATGTCGGTGACGGCCCATCAGGGCTCGTCCTGGAGCTACCGCGCCGATGCCAGCCAGTATGGCGCGCCCTACGCCGACTTCATCGGCACCACCGACGAGGATATCGACACTTACAGCCAGGAATTCCGCGTCGCCTCCAACAATGCGGCGAACCAGATCGGCTGGAAGGGCGGCCTGTTCCTGGCCCGCACCACCATGGATTACGAGGGCGGCTTCCTGTTCAACGACGGCACGCCCGCCGGTCCGCCCACCATCGCCGAGACCACCAGCAACGACGTTTCCGGCTTCGGCGAGGTCACCGTGCCGCTGACCAGCGCGCTCCGTCTCGGTGCCGGGCTCCGCTACGACTGGGCCGGCCGCAAAGGCTCCAACGAGTTTGCGCCGCCGAGCATCACCAGAGGCGATGAGGACTATTCCGCCTTCTCGCCGTCGGTCTCGCTGCTCTACGGCGCCAACCCGAATGTCTCCTATTTCGCCAAATACGCCCGCGGCTTCAAACCCGGCGGCTTCAATGCCCGCACCAGCACCTTCAGCCCCTTCGCCTTCGAATACGATGCCGAGACATCGGACAATTTCGAACTCGGCGTGAAGACGCTGATGCTCGGCGGCAAGCTCGGCCTGGGCGGCTCGGTGTTCTACTCCAAGTTCCACGACTATCAGAACCTGACCCAGCTCTCCCCGTCGACCTTCGGGCTCAGCAACGCCCAGAGCGCGCGCTCCTACGGCGTGGAGCTGGAGAGCGCCTATCAGATCACCCGCGCGGTGAAGCTGTTCGCCAATTTCGGCTACACCAACGCCGAATATGACGATTTCCGCTCGCCGCTCGGCAATTTCAGCGGCAACACCATCAGCTATGTGCCGGAATTTACCGCCGCTTACGGCACCGAGTATGAAACCGAATCCGGCTTCTATTTCCTCGGCCAGGCCCGCACCACCGGCAGCTACTATCTGGACGACACCAATACCGCCGAGCAGGGCACCTACACGCTGGTCGACCTTGCCGCCGGCTATCGCGTCGGCCGGCTCGACGCCTCCCTCTTCGTCAGCAATCTGACCGATCAGGAATACGTCGTGAACTCCTTCGGCTTCGCCGGTCCGGGCGCCGATATGGGCACCATCGGCGATCCGCGCACCTATGGCATGCGCGCCAAGATGACCTTCTAGAAATGCTGGAGCGCAACCAAAACACCATGCAAGACGTCATGCAAACCTCAGCAACCACGAGCGCCGACGCCGGGCGGGCGGACAGCCTGCCCGGCAGCCAGACCTCGCTGATCGTCCTGATCGGCGCGCTCTATTTCGCCCAAGGCGTGCCGCTCGGCTTCATCTTCCAGGCCTTTCCCGCCATGCTGCGCAGCCAGGATGCACCGCTGGAGCTGATCGCCTGGGTGCCGGCTCTGGGACTTCCCTGGGCCTTCAAATTCCTCTGGGCGCCATGGATCGATACGCGCTGGCTGCCGGCGCTCGGACGCCGCCGCACCTGGCTGATCTCCATGCAGATCTTGATGATGCTCGCCATGGGCACCGTGGCGCTCGCCCCTCTCGGCGGCGCCACCATGGGAGCCGCCATGGCCGCTCTGCTGGCGGCCTCTTTTGTCAGCGCCACCCAGGATATCGCCACCGACGGTCTCGCCGCCGAGCGCCTGACGGGCAAGGCGCTGATCGGCGCCAATGCGCTTTCCGTCGGCGGCATGATGGCCGGCGTCCTCACTGGTGGCGCCGGCACCCTGCTGGTGGTGGAGCATCTCGGCTTCACCCCGACCATCGCCGGCCTCGTCGCCATTCTGGCGCTTTGCGCCATCCCGGTTCTGATCTGGCGCGAAGATGCGCCCGGCAAGGAAGTGACCTCCGCCGGCGCCTCGCTGCTGCGAAGCGTCAAGCGGCCCCACTTCCTGCCCATCTTCGCCGTGGCCGGTCTCTACGCCGCCGCCCATATCACCGAGACCTCCCTCGCCAAGCTGTTTCTAGTCGACCAGGGCTGGTCCCTCGGCGAGGTCGGGCTGGTGGCCACCATCGGCAGTCTCGCCATGATCGCCATCGGCTGCGGCGCCGGTTCCTGGGCATTGCTGCGCGGCAATATCTGGCGCTGCATCCAGACCGGGCTGGCCGTCGGCACCCTCGCCCTCCTCATCTGGATCGGCTTCGTTCTCGGCTACGCTACGCCGAGCCTGCTCACAGCAGGGATCGCCGCCGCCCTCGGCGGCGCCGGGCTCGGGCTTGCCGCGGTCGCCGTCTTCACCATCGCCATGCGGTTTTCCGCACGCGGCAACCAGACCGGCACCGACGTCACCTTGTTCAAGAGCATCAACGTGATCGGCGAAATCGGCGCGGCGAGCGCCGCAACCATGGTCGCCGCCAAGGCCGGCTATGGCGCAGGCTTTGCCTTCGGCATCGCCCTGGCCGTGCTGGCGATCGCGCTTGCCAGCCTCGCCCGCCGCCAAACTCGCACTCTCGACCTCACATCGTAGCCACAAAGCCAACTGAGGAGGATGCCGTGAACCCCGACGAAACGCGCCCCGCTGGACCGCGCCCCTACGACCTACCGGCTCTGATCGAGGATCTGCCGATGCTGGAGCTGACCCCGAATGTCGACCAGGAGAAGGCCTGGAACGCCATCAAAGTTCTGGGCTACTGCAACGACGCCATGCTCGGCTTGGTCCGCTTCGCCGGCAAGACCGGCTGGGAGCGCCATCCTGCCGGGGATGAGATGCTTCACATCCTCGAAGGCAAGACCAACATCACCCTGCTGACCGAGGACGGCCCGGTGCGGTTCGCAGCGCGCGCCGGCGAGGTGGTGGTGATCCCCCAAGGTCTATGGCATGCGCAAGTCACTGAGCCGGACGTCACCTTGATGTTCGCAACACCGGGCGAAGGCTCCGAGCATTCCACCAAGCCTGACCCCCGTCTTCCCGACTGAGGCGCACCACAACACATCCCAAAAACAAAGAAGCCGGGACCGGCCTCGATCGGCCAGCCCCGGCTTCCTCTGCAAGGAACCTTGTGTGCTGTAGCGCCTAGCCGTAATTGCTCCAGACCGTCTTGGTCTGCAGGAATTTCAGGATGCCTTCGCGGCCATTGTCGCGGCCATAGCCGGACTGCTTATAGCCACCCCAAGGCGCCGCCGCATCGAACTGGTTATAGGTGTTCACCCACACCGTGCCGGCCTGAAGCTTGGCCGCCACGGCTTGCGATTTGCGCACATCGTGGGTCCACACGCCGGCCGCCAGGCCGAAGCTGGTGTCGTTGGCGCGGGCCACCACCTCGTCCACATCGGTGAAGCGCTGCACGCAGAGCACCGGCCCAAAGATCTCTTCGCACACCACCGGAAGCTGATCGGCGACGTCGAGCAGCACTGTCGGCTCGTGGAAGAAGCCGGCCTCCAGCGCACCGCCTGGCTTGGCCGCGCCGCTGGCGATGGTGACGCCGTCGGCCTCGGCCCGCTTCACATAGCCGGAGACGCGGTCGAATTGCTCCTGCGAGATCAGCGGCCCCATGGTGGTGTCGGCATTCAGCCCATGGCCGAGCTTCAGCCCTTTGGCGCTCTCGGTGACGATCTCCGCCACCTTGTCGAACACCGGCGCCTCGACCATCAGCCGCGAGCCGGCCGAGCAAACCTGGCCGGCATAGAAGAAGATCGCCATCGCGGCGGTGGCCGCCGCGGTCTCGATATCGGCGTCGGCGAAGATGATGTTGGGGTTCTTGCCGCCGAGCTCGAAGGAGACATGCTTCAAGGTCGAGGACGCGGTCGCGGCGATGTGCTTACCCACCGCTTCGGACCCGGTGAAGGCGATCTTGTGCACGCCGGGATGCTCCACCAGCGCCTGGCCGGTGGTGGTGCCAAGGCCCGGCAGCACGTTGAGGACGCCGGGCGGGATGTCCGCCTCCAGCGCCAGCCGTCCGAGAATGATGGCCGAAAGCGGTGTCTGCTCCGCCGGCTTCAGGATCACCGTACAGCCCGCTGCCAGCGCGGGCGCGATCTTGAAGCAAGCCTGACACAGCGGGAAGTTCCACGGGGTGATCGCCGCCACCACGCCGAGCGGCTCGTGGCGGGTATAGACATGCATATCCGGCGCGTTGACCGGCAGCGTCTCCGCCTCCAGCTTGGTCGGCCAGCCGGCATTGTAGCGCAGCGCGCCGATGCCGAGCGCGATATCCACTGCCTTGATCTGCTCCGCCGGCTTGCCGCTATCCAGGCTCTCGACCTGGCCGATCATCTCGATATTCTCTTCGATCAGATCGGCAAACCGCCGGATGCGCGCCTCGCGCTCCGCCGGCGGCATGTTTCCCCAAGGCCCCGAAAGCGCGGCCTCGGCAGACGCCACCGCGGCATCTACATCCGCCTGGCCGGCATGGGAGACGCTGGCGATCTGCGCGCCCGTCGCCGGATCGAAGCTTTGCAGCGTGGCCCCGTCGGAGGCCTCGACCTCCTTGCCATCGATGATCAGGCGCAAGGGCGAGTCCAGAAACGCGCGGGTCTCCGGGGTCAGATCCTTGGGGTCGAATTTGAGGGAAGCGTCGATGACATTCATGGCAAGCGATCTCTCCGAAGGATGCGTGCTTCTGTTTTACGCACGAACTGCGCAATTTTTGGTCGTTTTTGACCTTAAAATCTATTTCGAGTACCGTATTAGGCAGTATAACTGCATGTCAACGCCGTATTTCACCGAAATAAGCTCCGGCGCTGCCGTTTCGCGCCGCAAGTGGCCATGAGACCCGATCAAATTCGCAAGCATCCAAACGCCGCCGATCCGAACGCTCTGGACCCGGCACAAGCTGCAATCCCCGTCACCGTGCTCACCGGCTATCTCGGCGCCGGCAAGACCACGCTGCTCAACCGCATCCTCACCGAACAGCACGGCAAGCGTTACGGCGTCGTCGTCAACGAGTTTGGCGAGATCGGCATCGACGGCGACCTGATCGTCTCCTCCGACGAGACCGTGCTGGAGATGAATAATGGCTGCCTGTGTTGCACCGTGCGCCAGGATCTGGTCGGTGCGCTGGAGGAGATGGTCCGCCAGGCGGACCATCTCGACGGTATTCTGATCGAGACCACCGGCCTTGCCGCCCCAGCCCCAATCGCCCAGACCTTTATGCTGGAAGACGGCGCCTTCGACTGGCTGCACCTGGATGCCATCGTCACCGTCGCCGATGCGGCGCATTTCGATCTCGCCAAGGGCGGCTCCGACGAACTGCGCGAGCAGCTGGTCTTCGCCAATATCGTTCTTCTGAACAAAGCCGATCTGGTTTCCGCCGAACGGCTCAAAGAGGTCGAGGCGCAGATCCGCACCCTGAGCCCCGAGGCAAAGATCATCCGCACCACGCGCTGCGAGATCGCGCCGGAGCAAATCCTGGCCGTCAACGCCTTCGATCTGGAGCGCCAGCTTTCCGAGACCGCCAGCGATGCCCCCGCTTCGCATCACCATCACGATCACAGCATTACCAGCGTCAGCCTCGTCACCGACCGCCCTATTCACCCCGATGAGTTCCAGCTCTGGATTCACCGCGTGGTGATCCAGGCCGAGGCAGAGGTGCTGCGCAGCAAAGGCGTGCTCGACTTCGAGGGCGAGACCCGGCCCTTCGTCTTCCAAGGCGTGCAGCGCATGCTGGACGGCGATCTCTACGGGGAATGGCCGCAAGACGCCCCGCGCCGCAGCCGCATGGTGTTCATCGGCCGCGATCTCGACGAGGCCGCCCTCCGTCAGGGCTTCGAAGCCTGCCTGCGCTGAAAACCGCCCACTTCCGGCCTCTCTGCGCATCAATCCGGCCCTTCTGCGCATCAATTTGGCTAAATCCGGTCTTTAATGCTGGAGATTTAGGCGAATTACGGCATTGACATTGCAAAATCCGTGCAGATAAGGTGATCAAATACGGTTTTATCGGTCAAAAACGGAAGTTCAGGAGAGCGCAATGCGGATCGGTCTGCTCCAAGAGGGTGAGGTGATGGAGGGCGTGAGCTACGCCCAGCGCTACGAGGAAATGATCGAAGAGGTGGCACTGGCCGATCAGCTCGGCTTCTCGTGCTGGGGCACCTCCGAGCAGCATTTCAGCCCGCCGCGCTTTACCGTCTCCGCGCCGGAGGTTCTCTACGCCGCCATCGCCCGGCACACCAAGAACATCAAGCTGCGCATCATGTGCTCGGTGCTTCTGCAGTGGAACCACCCGGTCCTGGTCGCCGAGCGCATGGCCACCTTGGACATCGTCTCGAACGGCCGCGCCGAGATCGGCACTGCCCGCTCCAACAATCTGACCACCCTGGCGGCGTTCGGTGTCGATCCTTCGACCACCCGCGAGCAATGGGCCGACTCCTTCGACGTGCTGATCAAGGCCTTCACCGAAGAGACGCTGGAGCATGACGGCCCGTTCTGGAAAATCCCGCCAGTGAAGATCGTGCCGGATTCGGTGCAGAAGCCGCATCCGCCGATCTTCGTCGCCGCCTCCTCCGAGCAATCCCACGGCATGGCCGGCGAAATGGGCATCGGCGCGCTCTGCTTCGAAAGCTATTTCGGCTTTGATTACATGCAGCAATGCATCGACGCTTATAGGAAGGGCCTGGCCAAAGGCACCTCCTCCGTGCCGCGACGCACCGAGAATATGGGCCTCTACGTCGCCACCGCTTTCTGCGACGAAGATCACCAGAAGGCCGTCGACATCGCCCATGACGTTGCCATGGGTTACTTCCACTTCATCGTCGATCTCTACGCACCGCTCGGCAAGAAATCCTCTTACGAGTATCTCGACGACAAGATGAAGCGGCTGGTCGACAACCGCACCAATATCGACTTCCTGGTCAACGAGACCCCGTCGGTGATGATCGGCACGCCGGACGAGTTCATCGCCCGCCTGCGCGATCTCGAAGCCCGCGGTATCGACGAGGTTCTGCTCCGTATCGACGGCGTGCCGCATGAGGACATCATGCGCTCCATCGAGCTGATCGGCACCAAGGTAATCCCGGTCTTCCAGAACGCAAAAGCCGAAGCGGCGGAGTAGAGGCCGATATCATGGTTGGTTCGGTCGGATATCCCGACACCATCGTCCTGGGCGGCGCCCTCATCTCGATGCAGCCCGACTGCACCGACGAGGCGCAAGGCCTGACTATTAAAGACGGCCGCATCATTCGGTTGATCCGGCGCAGCGAGGTCGACGACTACGCTGGACCGGAGACCGAGATCATCGATCTCGGCGACCGCACCTTGATGCCCGGCTTCGTCGACGTCCACGCCCATGCCGAGGTGGTCTGCCGCACCGACTACAGCACGGTGGACGTGCGGGCGCCGGAATGCGGCAAAGTCGAAGACGTGCTCGACGTGTTCTCCAAATACGTCGCCGAGCGCGGCAAGGGCGAATGGGTGGTCGGCCAGGGCAATCTATTCTTCGACCGCAAGCTCGCCGAGAACCGCCTGCCGACCCGCGCCGAGCTCGATAGCGTCTCCACCGACTCGCCGCTTGCCTTGCGCGCCGGCGGCCATATCACCGTGCTGAACTCCAAGGCGCTGGAAATCGCCGGCATCGACCGCAATTTCCAGGCGCCGAAATACAGCGTCACCGGCCTCCCCCATGTGGAGCGCGACGAGAACGGCGACCCCACCGGCGTGGTCAAGGAGATGGACACCCTCCTCCCCTTCCCCGGGGTGGAGCGCCATCAGCTCAAGACCGCGCTGAAAGAGGGCCTGCGCAAATATTTCACCCGCTTCGGCGTCACCACCATCGGCGAGATTTCCGAGACCATCGATGGGCTGGAAAGCATGGATGAGCTCGCCGCGGAGGGCGAGCTGCCCACGGCCATGCGCATCTATCTTTGGGCGCCCGGCACACTGACCATCGAGAAGGCCTGCAACTGGCAGGACTATCTCTATCTCACCGGCGCCAATGACGGCGTCACCATCCAGGGTCTGAAACTGTTTTCCGATGGCGGCTTCTCGGCCAAGAGCGCCGCTATCGGCGTGCCCTATATCGGCGAACACGGCAATTGCGGCAGTGTCGCCTTCCCGAAATATTTTTTCCGTCGCGCCTTCGAGCAAACGCAGCAAGCGGGGCTCCAGATCGCGGTCCATGCCAATGGTGATCGTGCACAGGAATGGATCTGCGAGCAGGTGACGGCGATGGGTGGGGCCCCCTCCGGCCCCACCCGAACCCGCATCGAACATGCCGCCAATTTGCTGCCGACCCAGAATACAAGGGATTGGTGGGCCCGCGCCGGCATCATCCCGGTGCCGCAGGCGGTGTTCCTCTATACCTTCGGCGAATATTTCTCCGACTATCTCGGCGATTACGGAACACGCGGGCGCTTCGCCTACCGCACCCTGATCGAGGAAGGCTGGCGGCTTTCCGGCAGCTCCGATGTCTGGATCGGCTCCGAGCGCGAAGCCACCAATCCGTTCTTCAGCATTTGGTGCTGCCTCAAGCGCCAGACCTATTCCGGCTCCTATATCGATCCCGACGAGGCCATCACCATCATGCAGGCGCTGCGCATGCACACGCTGGATGCGGCGGCCACCATGGGAATCGAGGACATCAAGGGCAGCCTCGCCCCCGGCAAGATGGCCGATGTCATCGGCCTTACGCGCGATCCGCGGAAAGTTTCGGTGGATGAGCTGCGCACGCTGGAGCCGGACTACGTCATGCTGCGCGGAAAGACCGTCCTTAACGAAGCAACCGAGATGGCAGAGGTCGCACGATGAGCCGTGTCGAGGACAGAGCGCTGCAAGACTCCACAATTGCCGGTTTCACCACCGCGATGGCGGAGATCCCGTCGGCGATCAATGTGATCACCGCCTGGAATGGTGAAAGCGAGCCCGTCGGCACCACCCTCTCCTCGGTCACCTCGCTCTCCATGGATCCGCCCATGGTGCTCGCCTGCTTTAACCGCAGCTCACGCCTGCTCTCGACGCTGCAGGCGCGCGGCCGCCCCTTCCTGCTTCACATCCTCGCCGAGGGCCAGGAGCAGGTGGCAGGCGCCTTCGCCAGCAAATCGGCCAGTAAGTTCGACGGTATCGACTGGATCGTTGGGCTCCGCGGCCTGCCGGAACTGCCCACTAGCGCCGCCGTCGTGGCTTGCGAGGTCGCCGATCTCCTGCCTGGCGGAGACCACATCATCGTCACCGGCAAGGTCAAGGAGCTGCGGCTTGGCATGCGCGACCGGCCGCTGATCTATCACCGTCGCCGTATCTATCCATTGCCGCAGCAAGAAGGGGCGCAAACATGAAGCGCGCGATCGTCATCTATGGCATGCCGGAGGATCCGGCAGCTTTCGACAAGCACTACACCGAGATCCATGTGCCGCTGGCCAAGGCCATGCCGCATCTGAAGTCGTTTCAGTATAGCCGCGGCCCGGTGCAATCCAGCGATGCCGAGAAGCCGGTCTATCTCGTCGCCGAGCTCACCTATGAGACCGGCGCCGATCTGGAAGCCTCTTTCGGTTCGGAAGCCGGACAGGCGGCAGTCGCCGATGTCGGGAATTTCGCCAGCGGCGGCGTCCACATCCTCACCGTCGATATCGCCGACGCCTAGACCTTCGTCTTCTACCAGACGAACCATTCGGGCCTGCTTCAGGGACTTGCGCCTCTACCCCTGATGCAAGGCCCGGATGCGTTCTGCCAGCAAGTCGGCATGTTCGAAGGCGTTCAGGTGGTAGCTCTCGACCACCTCGACCGTGCCGCCGACCGCTTGCGCCAGACGTTCGGCTTGCGCCACATCCGAACACGGATCGTGCTTCCCGACCAGGAAGCGGCCATGCGCCGCGATCGGTCCATCCGCCACCGCCTGCAGCAGCGCGCCTTGCGAGAAGAAGCCGAAGGCCTGGCTGTAGACGTTGAGATCGCAACGCTCCAGCATGCTGCGCACCACTTCCCCCGCTTGCCGGTGGCTCTCCAGGAAGCCCGGCGAAAACCAGTTGCGGCAGCTCTCGTTGAAGATCTTCAGCACCGCGTCGCGGCGCAGAGCCTCGGCCGCCGTGATCGGCAGCGGATCGACATCGAAGATCGGACGGGTGTAGGGGCAGTTGGTCGCCAGGTAATGGTTGACCCGCTCCGGCGACTTCGCCGCATAGAGCAGCGCCAGGATGCTGGAGCAGCCATCGCCCACGAGCGTGCAGCTCTCATATCCGAGATGGTCGAGCAGCCGGTCGATCTGGCCCAGGAAGCTGTCCAGGAAGCATAGCCCGGCCGCCTTGGTACTGTGACCGTGGCCGTAGAGATCGAGCGCCACGACGTCGAAATCCAACTTAAGCCGCGCAACGAGCTCCGGCGACCAGATCGAACCGTCCAAGGTCAGATCGTGGATCAGAAGCAACGGCGCGCCAGAGCCGGTACGCTGATAGTGCGTTCCCGCCGAAAGCTCGCCGGGAAATGGGCTGGCGCGGCCGATATCGAATGTGGCTACATTACCCATATTCGCCAATATAAGCCTTTTTAGAAATTTATTTCGCAGATTTTGCGCGTGTCAACACCGGAAATCGCCGAAACGCCGTATATCGCACAACTGCGACAACTGGCGCCCGCACCCGTCATGCTCAAGCTTCGTCGACATCTCGGGCTGGAAGCAGACGCTTGTAATGCAGCTTGGTGTAGAGGAAGGTCTCGATCTGCTCGATGCCGGTTACCGCGCGCACATCGTTATCGATCACCGCTTGCAGCTCTTCGGTCGAGATACAGGCGAATTCGGCGAAGATATCGAACCGCCCGGCGCAGATGACGAGATAGGACACGGCCGGGATTTTCACCAGATCGTTGGCAATGTCGGTGATCTTGCGGTTGCCGCCGCGGATCGCCAGCCAGGCCATGGTGCCGTATTCGAAGCTCATCGCATTGATGATCGCCATGATGCTCAGCACACCGGAGGAGGTCATCTCGTTGATGCGGTTGCGGACCTGGGTCTGAGAGATGCCGAGGGACTCGGCGATGTCACGGATCGGCGCGCGGCCGTCATAGCTGAGCGCCCGCACGATGCCCTTATCGATGCCGGAAAGCGGCTTCGGCCGCACGCCGGGCTTTTTCGGCTTTTGCGGCCGGTGCGTGCTGAAACCGGGCTGCTGATAGGAGAGGCTCAGGAACGGGAACGCCTCAATCGAGGCGATGCCCGAGATCGAGCCGATCTTGGTATCGACGATCGATTGCAGCTCGAAAATATCGCGGCAGATCACTTCCACCATAATACCGTAACGCCCTGTAGTCACACAGACATAATCCACCTCGTCGATGGCGGCGAGATGGTCGGCAATGCCGGATTTCAGCGCGCCGGCGGAGATCTTGAGCCCGAGCAGCGCCGCCGCCTCATAGCCGAGCACAGCCGGATCGGTAACCGCGGTGATTTGAAAGGCCCCGAGGCGCAGCAGTTCCTGCACCCGCGCCCGCACGGTCTTCTCGGTGACGCCGATCTGGCGGGAAATCTCCACAAAGGGACGCCGTCCATCTTCTTGCAGATGGGCAATGATCGCCCGGTCGGTCTCGGTCAGACGCGTGACATGCTGCAGCGGCGTTCGCCCGGTCGTGACGAACATCGAGCCCTCGACGGGGGGCGTATTGTTTTTCGGCTTGTTACGGTTTCGTGGCGCCAATTTCGCGTCGCTTTCAAAGTCTCGTGTTGTCCGGCTGCTCCCCTTACCACACCGGCACGCCGCACAAACCATGACAGCGATCCGTAAGACCCCGGGTCGCCCCGAAATCTGCCGGACACCAGGGTGTCCCCTGGATCTCCATGCGGCCTATTCCGCCAGCGCGGCTTTGCACCCGGCGGACCGGCGAAGACCTGCCCACAAGCACGGCGGTAGTGAATGTGACATTTGCAACGGCACCGTTGCAATCGGCTTCGGGTATTGCACCGCGTTGCCCACAGAAACAATCGGAAAAGATCACCCCACGGATAAATTTGCCGGATTTGCGCAATCCATAGGCAATTGCAGCACGTTTCTGCGAATTAAGCCTATTATACGGGTGATTTAAGCGAAAAGGGGAATTGACAGACCGAAAAATGAAAAAATAACATCCTGTCAGAGGCGGTTTTGTGATAAAAGTGGAAAAACAGGAGTTTCATGAGATGCCGATATTGAAGCGCTTGAATATGCTGCTGCTGACCGGCGTGCTGCTTGTCGGCGCCGCTGCTGCAGGAACGTCGACCGGGACTGCTGCCGAGATCAAGCAGGAGCCCGAGTCGAAAGACACCATCAAACTTGCGATGAACGAATGGACTGGCCAGCACATCACCACCAAGATCGCTGGCGAGGTCCTGAAGAAGATGGGCTACAACGTCGAGTATGTGACCGCCGGTTACATTCCCCAGGTGCAGGGCATCATGGACGGCGACATCACCGCGACCCTCGAAGTGTGGGAGCACACCATTGAGGGCAACTACGACAAGGCGGTGGATTCCAAGAAGGCCGTTGGTCTCGGCGATACCGGCATTACCACCAAGGAAGGCTGGATCTACCCGAGCTACGTGAAGGAACAGTGCCCTGAGCTTCCCGATTGGAAAGCTCTGAAAAACCCCGATTGCGCCAAGTTGTTCGCCACTGCCGACACCTATCCCAAGGCACGGCTGATCGACTATCCGACCGATTGGGCCCCGGATAACGTCGAGCGCATCAAGGCGCTGGGTCTCGACATCGTCGCCAAGCCGAGCGGCTCGGAAGGCTCTTCCGTCGCGGAGCTGAAATCCGCCATCACCCGGAAGAAGCCGGTGTTGATCATGTTCTATTCGCCCCATTGGATCTTCGCCAAATACGATATCGATTGGGTCGAGCTGCCGAAGAGCGAGCCGGCCTGCTACGACGATCCGAAATGGGGGCCGAACCCCGACGCCACCCATGATTGCGGCTGGCCGCAAGGCTGGGTCCGCAAGCTCGGCTGGGCCGGGACGGAAAAGAAATGGCCCCGCGCCTACCGCTTCCTGGAAGCCTATAAGATCGACAACAAGCTTCAGGAAGACCTCCTCCTCAAGATCGATTTCGAGGGTGAGGATCTGGACAAGGCCGTCGCCGAATGGATGGACGCCAATCCGGATGTCTGGAAGGCGTGGGTGGCGAAGGCCGACGCAAGCTAATCGCCCTTCGCAAGATTTTGAGACGCAGAGTTGGTCGCCGTTTGGCTTTTTGCCGGGCGGCGGCCAGCCGTTCCTTAAGCGCCCGGACGGCGGAA
Source organism: Methyloligella sp. GL2 (assembly GCF_013341275.1). Classification (GTDB taxonomy): domain Bacteria; phylum Pseudomonadota; class Alphaproteobacteria; order Rhizobiales; family Methyloligellaceae; genus Methyloligella. Next base: position 1,174,310 of record NZ_CP054476.1, on the reverse strand, counting down.
ACCATGAGGTCTGGGAATCATGAGGTCTGGGAATGAAATCCGACGAGTCTGAAGTGGCGGTCATTGCCCGGCCGCAAACAGCCGAAACATCGAGCCGCGGAAAACGCGCCGCGAAGTCCGACGCAGCGGACCCCGACATTGCGCTTCGCCTGCGCAATATCTGGAAAGTCTTCAACCCCGAGATCCAGCGCGCCTTTCCGCCGCGCCCGCCTGCCGGCATCGAACCGCCGCCTCTCACCGACAGTCTGCTGCAAGTCCTCCATGCCGACGGCCATGTGCCGGCCATCGCCGGCGTCGATCTCGACGTCCATAAGGGCGAAATCCTCGTCATCATGGGGCTCTCCGGCTCCGGCAAATCGACCCTGCTCCGCTGCATGTCCCGGCTGATCGAGCCGGAATGGGGATCGGTGCATTTTCACGGCCAGGATTTGCTCAGCCTCTCGCCCAAGGAGTTGGTGCAGATCCGCCGCCACAAGATCGGCATGGTGTTCCAGGATTTCGGCCTCATGCCGCATATGAGCGTGCTTGAGAACGTCGCCTTCGGCCTCAAGATTCAGGGCGTCAAGCGCGCCGAGCGCGAGAAGCGCGGCCGCGAGGTTCTGGAGCTCGTCGGACTGGCCGGACGCGAGAGCGCCATGCCCCACGAGCTTTCCGGCGGTCAGCAGCAGCGCGTCGGCATCGCCCGCAGCCTTGCCGGCGAACCGGAGCTCTGGTTCCTGGACGAACCGTTCAGCGCTCTCGATCCGCTGATCCGCCGCCAGATGCAGGAAGAGCTGCTCAGCCTGCAGCGCCTGCTCAACAAGACCATCGTCTTCATCACCCACGATTTCGCCGAGGCGGCGCGCATCGCCGACCGGGTCGCCATCATGCGCAATGGCGAGGTCGTGCAGGTTGGCCGCCCGGCCGATCTGATCCTCAACCCGGCCACCGATTATGTCGCTGAATTCACCGCCGAGGTCTCGCGCGGCGATGCCTTGCGCGTTGGCGATCTGATGGACGAGACCCCGCCCGCGAGCGACGATGGCGGCCCGGTCTCGGCCGACACGCCTCTCGATGCGCTTTGGAACCAGGTGCTGCGCGATCACAGCGCCACCCTGCCCGTGGTCGACGACAAGGGCGATGTGATTGGCAGCATCTCCACCGACGCCATCATCGATGCCTATTGCAAAGAGAAGAACCGTGTCGATGGCTGACGTCGCGAACGCCAACATCCCGGACGTCTCATCCGATCTTCGGGACAAGCTGCTCGGCCACAAAACCGTGCTTATCTGGGCCGGGCTGTTTGCCCTCATCGGCTTGACGCTGCTGATTCAGCATACCGCGCCCGATACCCTGACCGCGCCGGAGCATGCCCTACTCCCGGTCGCCGATTGGCTGAACCAGTTCCTCGACTGGTTCGCCGCGCTGTTCCAGCCCGTGCTTCGCACGATCTCCGCCGGGCTCGCCTTCGTGCTCAACCAGATCAACGCCATCCTCGCCGGCACCCCTTGGATCGTCACCGTTTTGGCGGTCCTCGTGATCGGCCATTTCGCCGGCGGCTGGCGTTTCGTCATCCCCAGCGCCCTGGCACTGCTCTACATCCTCGTGACCGGCTATTGGGTGCCGACCATGAGCACCTGGGCGTTGGTCTTCGTGGCAACGCCGCTGTCGATCCTGCTCGGCCTCGCCCTCGGCATCGCCGCCTTCAAGGTCCGCGCTCTGACCCATCCGATCACCGTCAGCCTAGACCTGATGCAGACCGTGCCGATGTTCGCCTATCTGATCCCGGTGCTGATCCTGTTCGGCTTCGGCCCGGTGCCGGGTCTGGTGGCGACGGTCATCTACGCCACTCCGCCGATGGTGCGGAATGTCTATTGCGGCCTCGAAAAGGTGCCGAATAGCCTGGTCGAATCCGGACAGATGGCCGGCTGCTCGCCGCTGCAGATGATGTGGTCGATCGAGCTCCCCTCCGCCCTTCCCAGCATCATGCTCGGCATCAACCAGACCATCATGATGGCGCTTTCCATGGTGGTGATCGCGGCCGTGATCGGCGGCTTCAACGATATCGGCTGGCTGGTGCTGAGCGAGATGCGCAAGGCCGAGTTCGGCAATTGCGTGCTCGCAGGGCTGGTCGTGGTGTTTACCGCGGTGATTATGGACCGCTTCAGCGCCGGCATCGCCAAGCGGGTGCGCACGCCGCATCACGCCTCCGAGGCGCCGCTTCCGTTGCGCTACCCGCATCTCTCCATCGGCATCGCCCTTCTGGTCGGCGCCTATCTGCTGAGCCTCGCCGTGCCTGCCCTCGGCGACTACCCGAAAAGCCTGACCTTCCATCCGGCTGAGTATCTCGACGATGCGGTGGCCTGGTTCACCAGCCAGACCTACGCCTATACCGACGCGATCAAGGCCTTCTTCCTCTACGGACTGCTGCTGCCGCTGAAGATTGGCCTGAAGGAGACCGTCAACCCGTTCACCTGGGGGTTCGAGCCCGGCCCGCTCTTCTTCGCCGGCTATTTCGCTCTCGTCGCCGCAGCTGTCGCTGCGGCCCGCTACTTCGCCGGCTGGCAGCTGGCGCTCGGCGTCACTCTGCTCGGTCTGTACTATTTCTTCGGCGCCACGGAGCTGCCTTGGCCCGCTTTCGTCGCCACCATCGCAGTGATCGGCTGGCAGACCGGCGGTTGGCGCGTCGCCTCCATCGTGCTGGGGGCTTGCGCCTTCGTGCTCGTCACCGGCATCTGGGGCGCCACCATGCTGTCCTTCTATCTGGCGAGCGGCGCGGTGCTGGTCGCCTTCCTGCTCGGCACGGCGCTGGGCGTCTGGGCGGCGATCAACGACCGCGTCTCGGCGGTGCTGCGCCCGATCAACGACACCATTCAGACCATCCCGCTCTTCGTCTTCCTGATCCCCATCATCATGGTTTTCCTGGTCGGCGATTTCTCCGGCATGCTCGCCATCGCCATCTACGCTATCGTGCCGGCCATCCGCTATACCGAGCACGGCATCCGCAATGTCTCGCCGACGGCGCGCGAGGCGGCCGCGGCGCTTGGCTGCTCGCGTATGCAACAGCTGCTGCAAGTCGAGCTGCCGCTTGCCCTGCCCGACATCATGCTGGGGTTCAACCAGACCGTCTTGCTCGGTCTCGCCATGTTGAGCATCACCGCGCTGATCGGCACCACCGGCCTGGAACAGCTGGTCTACGAGGCGCTGGCGCAAGCTGATTTCGGTAAGGGCATGGTGGCCGGTCTCGGCCTGGCGCTGATCGCCATCGTCACCGACCGCATCACCCGCGGCTGGGTCGACAGCCAGCGCCGCGCCATGGGCATGGCCCGCCGCAACGGGCTGTAGCGCGCTATCGCGGGCGATAGCCGGAAGCTGAGCAACAAAGCAAAGGGGCGGGCCGCTTGCGCGATCCGCCCCGCCTAGACGATTACCAGATTTGGTTCTTTTTCAGGGCTTCGGTGTCGGCGCCGAGCTGCGGCGACGCCCGCTCCGCCGCCATCGGCTTGCCATCGATGACGATCGGCGAGCGAACGCTCGGAATGCTCCCTCCCGCAGCGTCGGGCTCGGCGAGATCCAGCCGCAGCCCGCGGGCGATCACCTGCGGATCGGCGAACACCTCTTCCAAATCGTTGATCGGTCCGGCCGGGACCTTCTCCGCCTCCAGCTTGGCAAGGAGGTCAGTCTTATTGAAGCGATTTACCAAAGGCGCAAGCAACGGAACCAGCCGGTCGCGATTTTCCACCCGCGCCGCGTTGGTGGCAAAGGCTGCATCCTCGGCAAGCTCGGGCGCGCCGATCACGCCGCAGAAGCGCCGGAACTGGGCATCATTGCCCACCGCCACGATCAGATAGCCGTCGGCCACCGAAAACACCTGATAGGGCACGATATTGGGATGGGCATTGCCGAGCCGCCCCGGCACATCGCCCGAGACCAGATAGTTCAGCGCCTGGTTGGCCAGCACCGAGACCTGGCAATCGAGCAGCGACATATCGACGGTCGCCCCCTCGCCTGTCTCGTCGCGCCGGCGCAAGGCGGCAAGAACGCCGACCGCTGCATAGAGCCCGGTGAAGATGTCGACGAAAGCCACCCCGACCTTCATCGGCTCGCCGTCGGGCGTACCCGTCAGGCTCATCAGCCCGCCCATGCCCTGGATCAGATAATCGTAGCCCGCCCGGTGCGCATAAGGCCCGGTCTGACCGAAGCCGGTAATGGAGCAATAGATCAGCCGCGGATTGAGCGCCCGCAGGCTCTGCGCATCGAGCCCGTATTTCTGCAAGCCGCCGAGCTTGAAATTCTCGATCAGAATATCGGCCTTGGCCGCCAGCTGGCGCACCTGCTCCTGGCCTTCCGGCGTGCGGAAGTCGATGGTCACCGACCGCTTGCCCCGATTGGTGGCATGGAAATAGGCGGCGGAAAGATCGCCCCCATCGGCGGCCTCGACGAAAGGCGGCCCCCAGCCGCGTGTGTCGTCACCGTCCGGACTTTCCACCTTGACCACGTCCGCCCCGAGATCGGCGAGAAGCTGCCCGGTCCAAGGCCCCGCCAGAATGCGGGCAAGTTCCAGAACCTTCAGACCTTCGAGCGGGCGCGTCATTCATCTCTCCATAAGAGGGCTTGCGCAGATCGCGATTTCGTCCGGCGCGATCCATGCGCTTCAAGAACCATCCCGCAATCCTCGCAATGAAGACGAGGTCCCGGCACATATCCGGCCAGGTGGCGGGAGGCCAGTAATAGGACATAGGACTCAAAACCATCCAGGAGAAATTTTGCGGTTCGGCGTGCAAAAACCCGCCCGGGCCGCCACCGTCTGAAATGAACACCGGCGCAGGGATAAAACTGAACAAGTCAGCGCCAACCGCGGCGCGGCATGGGCGAAAAATGAACTTGGCGCGTTCAGATTAGATCGCCGATTTCTGCGATATTTTGGTCGCGAAACCAGCGAAAAATCTTGCCCAATGCACCGATCGCGCTAGGGTGTCGCAAACGCAAGAGCAGTGGCAAAGCGGCCGCATTCGAAGCCGCCCCTGCTAGCGCAATCTCATCGAGACGGCGCAAACCCGGCCCCGGAAAAATACGGTTTCAGCGGCCCGCGCTTTGCGTCCACAATAGTGCTTTCAACCACCGGAGCGATAATGAAAACCTCCCAGACGATCTCTTCCGAAGAAGGGACTGAAAAGGTCAAATCCATGCGGCCGCGTTTCGATTGGCAAGATCCGTTCGACATCGAAAGCCAGCTCACCGAGGACGAGCGCCTGGTGCGGGAGACCGCCTATCGCTACGCCCAGGAGAAGCTGCTGCCCCGCGTGACCTCGGCCTATCTGGAGGAGCGCTTCGACCGCGAGATCATGTCCGAGATGGGCGAGCTCGGCCTGCTCGGCTGCACCATCCCCGAAACCTATGGCGGCGCCGGGCTCGGCTATGTCGCTTACGGCCTTGCCGCCCGCGAGATCGAGCGCGTCGATTCCGGCTACCGCTCGGCGATGAGCGTGCAGTCCTCCCTGGTGATGTATCCGATCCACGCTTACGGCACCGAGGCGCAGCGTCAGAAATATCTGCCCAAGCTCGCCACCGGCGAGATGATCGGCTGCTTCGGCCTGACCGAGCCCGATGCCGGATCCGACCCCGCCGGCATGCGCACCCGTGCCACCAAAACGCAAGGCGGCTACAAGCTCACCGGCTCCAAGATGTGGATCACCAATTCGCCGATCGCCGATATCGCCATCGTCTGGGCCAAGTCCGAAGCCCATGACGGCGCCATTCGCGGCTTCATCGTGGAGCGCGGCATGAAAGGCTTCGAGACGCCGAAGATCGGCGAGAAGCTCTCGCTCCGCGCTTCCATCACCGGCGAGATCGTGCTCGACGAGGTCGAGGTCCCGGAAGAAAATCTGCTGCCCGAGGCCTCCGGCCTGAAAGGTCCGTTCGGCTGCCTCAACCGCGCCCGCTACGGCATTTCCTGGGGCGTGCTCGGCGCGGCGGAAGCCTGCTTTGCGGCCTCCCGCGGCTACACCCTCGACCGCCAGCAATTCGGCCGGCCGCTTGCCGCCAATCAGCTGATCCAGATGAAGCTCGCCGGAATGTCGACGGAAATCTCGCTCGGGCTTCAGGCGTGTCTGCGCGCCGGGCGCATGTTCGACGAAGGCACCCTGCCGCCGGAGAATATCTCGATGCTGAAGCGCAACAATTGCGCCAAGGCGCTGGATATTGCCCGCACCGCCCGCGACATGCATGGCGGCAACGGCATCTCCGCCGAGTTCCACGTCATGCGCCACGCCGCCAATCTGGAAACCGTGAACACCTATGAGGGGACCAGCGATATCCACGGGCTGATCCTCGGCCGCGCCATCACCGGCATCCAAGCCTTCTGCTAGGACCCGCGCGAGGCCAGGCCAAAATCGGCGGGGCAATTCGCGCCCGCCACATCCCACCTCAAACGCAAAAAGAAAAGGCGCCGGCCTTTCGGCCGGCGCTTTTTCTTTGGCAACTCTTCCCTCCGCCGGGGAAGACCGAAAAGCAGCGAGACGCTGGTGGGAAGCAGAGCTTGAAATCCAGCGTCTCGCAAGGGCAGAGGCATACCGCAGGTTGGCGCCCGCCCCGAGAGGGCCTAGAGCCAGTGGGACAGCCCTAGACCAAATCTCCCGCGTCCCCTCAAGCGGATTGAGCGGTTTGTGTCTGGAAGGCCTCGATCATGGGTTGGACGATCTCGGCATAGTAGCTTTCCGGGACGGGCTGCTCGGAGCGCTCGATCAGCTCGGAGAAGTCCCATTTCTTGAGCAGCTTGCCGTTGCGGAACACCGGCTGCAGCAGGTTCTCCTCCGGCGCGATGGAGTCCTTCGGCACGGTGACGTAGCTGCCGTTCTCCGCCTTCAGCGCCAGGCGGCCGCGCTTGGAGGCCTTGAACGCCGCCCCCGTCGGCTTCTTGAAGATGTCGACCCAGCTGCCGTTCACCTTCGCCGCATTGGCCTTCTGCCCGAAGTTCAGCGTGTCGCGATTGCATTGCTGCAGCAGACCGCTGCCCATGCCGAACACCGCATTGTCCGCCGCAAGGCCCCGCCGCTCCATCTCGATATAGATGTCCCGCAGGCTGTACATGGTCACCCCGTCCCCCTGCACCGTGCGGATGAAGTCCGGCAGCACCTTGTAGCCCTTGGAGTTGACGCTGTAGCCGAACGCCTCCATCAGCCATTCGGTGGTCTCGGCGGTGACCTGAACCGGATCGCCAGAGTCGGGCCGCACCCCGATCAGCCCGGGACCAGCCTCGATGGTCTCCTTCAGCTCCTTGCCGATGATGTTCTTCACCGCGTTCTCGTGGTCGTAAGAGTCGGTCAGCAAGATCACCACGCCGTAGTCCCGGTACATGTCGATCATGTGCCGCATCACCGCCGCCTCGTTCTCAGGCCCCCAGGCCGTGAACGAGGCATGCTCGGAGTTCGGACCCGACAGCGCCGGCGTCACGTGATTGTAGTAGCGCTTGGAGGCCACCACCCCCGGCACCGTGTCCGACTGGTTGAAGTTCACCAGATGCGCCAGACCGCCCAGCGCGGCGGATTCTTGCGAGCTCACCCCGCGGGCGCCGTAATCGTGCAGGATATGGCGGACGATCTCAGGATGGTCTGAGGTCTGCGCGAAGGCCTGCTTGATGATCTCCTTCGACATCCAGCTGATCGTGCCGATCGTCGTCGGGTACCACACCGCCCGAAGCAGCGCTGTCTCGAAGAAGCTCGTCGCCCACCAATATTTGGGATCGGTGTTGATCAGCTGAACCAGCACATTGCCCGTCGGCACCACCGTGCCCTCCGGCACCGCCTCGATCTCCACCGGCAGATAGCCGCCGTGATCGTTCAGCACCCCCATCCAGTTCTCCCGGTTGAACGGCATCCCGATCTCCCGGCAATGCGCCTCCGCCTCGTCGATATGCTCCAAGCTCACAGGCGTCATCAGGTACTCCCGAAGATACGCCTGAAGACCGACGAACAGCGTCGCCGGGAACGCTCCACCCCGCGATTCGATATAGCTGGAGACGTATTCCGTCCCTTCCGGATAAATCGCGTAATGGCAGTGCTTATAATTATCCGTGTTCAGAATGACGTTGTGAAACCAAGATGGTGTCGACATTCCCTTAAACTCCGATCCGTTCACGCCAGCTGCCGCCAACGTCTTCTTCTCCTGCAGAACGGCGCAACCCACGCCGCACCGTGACCGCCGACGCATGCCGGTTTCGCGGCACGCAGCCTTTCGGCCTTGACCAAAAGGCTTGACTGAAACGTTTCACTTGTCAAAGCGTTTTGGCAGCAACGCTGCCCAATTTCTTGGCGTCTCTGCTCATGAATGAAGTTGTTTGGGGAGAAGTCCGGCAGCCCCGTGCATTGATGTGACAGGCGCAAGCACGCGGATTTCGATCAACGCATTGAATATCAATAACAAGTGCCGAAAGCGGCGCGCCACGGCACAAATCGCGCTCTGCCCATTTTTTCTGCCGAATTTTCACGCCCTCTGGACAGACATCCGGCCAAAAATGCAGCTTTCCTCTGTATTCATGGCGGCAGAACGCCTATCGGCGCTCCACATATCACACTGTTTCCCGATCTTGGCGACCAAGATCCAGGGATGTACTCATCAATGCCCTGAATGAAATGAACAATATTTGAGACAGCCTTTAAAATGAACACGGGCATCTTGCCGGCATACCCGGTCGCCGTGTCGCGGAAATCCGGGCTCCGCCAACCGAACAGATCCAGAATTCGAAGAATATTGAATCGTTTCATAATTGGCCTGAGAATGTGTAGCCGAATGGGGTCGATTGAGCCGGGCGGGGCGATAAGGCATCTTGCCCTTGCGCCAGAGCGCCGGTTCAAACGCCCCCACATATCGCAAGGCGTCAGCGCGATCTGCACCGGCGAGACGCGGCCCGCGCCTTTCGCATCACCACATATTTTTCACCCGCATCCGGTAAGGCGAAAAACAAATGACCAAACAGCCCACCAGCCGCCTGGAGATCGCCGCGCTCGACGGTATCGGCCGCATCGAAGCCGGAGACGATCTGACTGCCATCCTGATGGCGGCGCTTCACGGCATGGAGATCGCGCCTCGCGCCGGAGATATTCTCGTCCTGGCCCAGAAGATCGTCTCCAAGGCCGAGGGCCGCACCGTGAAGTTGAGCGACGTCGAGCCAAGCGAGCGCGCCCGCCATCTCGCCGCCGAGACCGAGAAGGACCCGCGCGTGGTCGAGCTGATCCTGCGGGAATCCCGCGAGGTGGTGCGCCTCCGTCCCGGCCTGATCGTCGTCGAAGACCGGCGCGGCCTGGTGCTGGCCAATGCCGGAATCGATGCTTCCAATGTCGGCGCGCCGGACGCGGAGGAATCGGTCCTGCTGCTGCCCGAGGAGCCCGATGCCAGCGCCGCACGCCTCGCCGCGAGCCTTACCGCGGCATGCGGCCACGCCGTCGCTGTGATCATCAATGATAGTATCGGCCGCGCCTGGCGGAACGGCACCGTCGGCACCGCGATCGGCGCCAGCGGTCTTGTCGCTCATGCCGATCTTTGCGGACAGCCGGATATGTTCGGCCGGACCTTGCAAGCCACCACGGTGGGCATTGCCGACGAGCTGGCCGCCGCCGCCTCGCTGGTTATGGGCCAAGCTGCCGAAGGCCGCCCCGCCGCGCTGATCCGCGGATTTTCCGCTCCCGCAGGCGAAGGCAAAGCCGAGGATCTTTTGCGCCCTAGAGAGATGGACCTGTTTCGATGAGCCTGGTCACCCTCATTCCTGCCAAGCCCTTCGATGTGGCCAAGACCCGGCTGTCGCCGGTTCTCTCCACGCCGCAGCGCAAGGCCCTGGCCGAGGCTCTGTTCCGCCGCACCCTGACCATGGCCACCGGATTCCCCGCAACCGCTCAGGTCCGCGTGGTGACGCGCTCTCCGGAAATCGCCGAGATCGCGCATGGTGCCGGCGCCACCGCCCTACCCGAAACCGAAGCCCCAGGTGACGGGCTGAGCATTGCCCTCACCGAGGCGGCGGCGCAAGCCTTCCGCGATGGCGCATCGTCGATCCTTTACCTGCCCGCCGACTTGCCGCGTCTGGCAAAGCCCGATCTCGAAGCGCTCATCGAGGCCGGAAAAACCCGCAACGTAATTGCCCCGGACCGCGAACGCGACGGCACCAACGCGCTTCTCTGGCACGGGCCGGAAACGCCACGATTCCAATTCGGTACCGACAGCTTCCAAAAGCATCTCGCAATGCTGGGAGAGACCGAGCGCGGCGTCGAGATCGTCGCGCGCCCCGGCCTCGGCCTCGATCTCGATACGCCGGAAGATCTCGAAACCTGGTGCGCCAGCCGGGACGGATCGGACCTTCCTCTCGACCTGGCCCTGGCCAAGCCTGCCGCCGCAGCGTCGTAGCGGCACGAAGCCGACGCAATAAGAAGCCGGCGCGATAAAAAGAGGCGGTGAGCCAAGCCCACCGCCCCGACTTAATCTCGAAGCTCCGAACCGCTTACTCGGCAGCGTCCACATAGAGCTTGCCGCCCTCGGCGAGAAACTCTTCCGACTTCGCCTGCATGCCGGCCTCGCGCTCTTCGTCGGTAAGGAAGGAGACCCCAGCCTCCTCCATGGCCAAAGCCTCGGCCCGAAGATCCTGGGTGATCTTCATCGAGCAGAATTTCGGCCCGCACATGGAGCAGAAATGCGCCACCTTATGGGCGTCCTTCGGCAAGGTCTCGTCGTGGAAGCTGCGCGCCGTATCGGGATCCAGCGACAGGTTGAACTGATCCTCCCAGCGGAAGTCGAACCGCGCCCGGCTGATCGCATCGTCCCGCAGCTGCGCCGCCGGATGTCCCTTGGCGAGATCGGCGGCATGAGCGGCGATCTTATAGGTGATCACTCCGGTCTTCACATCGTCCCGGTTGGGCAGGCCGAGATGTTCCTTCGGCGTCACGTAGCAGAGCATCGAGGTGCCGTACCAGCCGATCATCGCCGCGCCGATGCCGGAGGTGATGTGGTCGTAGCCCGGCGCGACATCGGTGGTGAGCGGCCCAAGCGTGTAGAACGGCGCCTCGTGGCAGTCGACCAGCTGCTTGTCCATATCCTCCTTGATCTTGTGCATCGGCACATGGCCCGGCCCTTCGACCATCACCTGGCAGCCCTTCTCCCAAGCCACCTTGGTGAGCTCGCCCATGGTCTCCAGCTCCGCGAATTGCGCCGCGTCGTTGGCATCCGCAATAGAGCCCGGCCGCAACCCGTCGCCCAGCGAGAAGGAGACGTCATAGGCGCGGCAGATGTCGCAGATCTCGTCGAAATGCTCGTAGATGAACGACTCCCGATGCCCGGCGAGGCACCAGCGCGCCATGATCGAGCCGCCCCGGCTGACGATGCCGGTCACGCGCTTGGCGGTCAGCGGCACATAGGCGAGCCGCACCCCGGCATGGATGGTGAAATAATCCACCCCCTGCTCGGCCTGCTCGATCAGCGTATCCTTGAACACCTCCCAATCGAGCTCCAGCGGATCGCCGCCCACCTTCTCCAGCGCCTGATAGATCGGCACCGTGCCGATCGGCACCGGCGCGTTGCGCATCATCCAGGAGCGGATGTTGTGGATGTTCCGCCCCGTGGACAGGTCCATCACCGTGTCGGCGCCCCAGCGGATCGCCCACACCATCTTCTCCACCTCCTCGGCGACCGATGAGGTGACGGCGGAGTTGCCGATATTGGCGTTGATCTTCACCAAAAAATTCCGGCCGATGATCATCGGCTCCAGCTCCGGGTGATTGATATTCGCCGGGATGATGGCGCGGCCGCGCGCGATCTCGTCGCGCACGAATTCCGGCGTGATGAAGGGCGGCATCGCCGCGCCGTAATTCTCGCCTTGCGCCAGCGCTGCTTCCGCGCCTTCGAGCATCTGCTGACGACAGAGATTTTCCCGATGCGCGGCGAAGATCATCTCTTCGGTGACGATGCCGGCCCGGGCGAATTCGTATTGCGTCGCCATCTGCCCCGGCTCGGCCCGGCGCACGACGCGCTCCGCCGGACAGGCCGCCGCCAGCTTGGCCCCGGCAAAGCCGTTATCCTCCGGCTTCACCTCCCGCGGCGCGACGCTGGGGAAATTGCGTTTTGCGAGCCAGTCTTCCCGCTGGCCCTTGAGCCCGTTTGCAAGATCGACCGTCCAGCCCTCTTCCGTGTAGGGGCCGGAGGAATCGTACACCCGCACCGGCGGCTCATTGGCGTCGGAAAGCGGAATCTCCCGCACCGGCACGCGAATGCGCGCCTCTCCGCCAACCTCGACGTAAAGCTTACGCGAGCCGGTTACCGGCCCGGTGGTCACCGTTTCCGGTGCCGCCGGATCGAATGTGTTTGGATCGGCAATCCCATTCATATCGAACCTCCTCTGAGAAAGATGAGATCCGACTCAGAGTGGGAATCAGAATGGGCGGCGACCGCCAAATATGGTGCTGAATGTGTCGTGCCATGCTTCCTGTCCCTCCGCCGGTATGAGCCGGATCAGGTCTAAGGGTCAGGAACAGCGCGCCCTATCTCAGCCCCCGGTCTCGGGACCCCCCTAGGAATAGGTGCGACTGTCTACGCGTCGCGGCGGCTTGTCAAATGCCACGGCTTCAGAACGAATGCGCCGCCTGCGTCGCGTGGCTTTCGACCTCTTCCGCCGTCGGAATCGCCGTCTGCGCGCCGGGCTTCAGGCAGGCGAGAGCGCCGGCAAATGCCGCCCTCGAAAGCGCTTCGGAAAAGCTCTGCCCGCGGTCGATTCCGGCGGCGAAATAGCCGCAAAACGTATCTCCCGCCCCAACCGTATCGAGCGGCGATACCGCCAGGCTCGCGGCGCGGATCGCTTCTTGTTCATTGATCGCCAGAGCGCCGTCGGCACCGAGCGTTGCGATGATGCTCACCCCAACCTCGCCGTGAAGCGCCAGCAGCGCCTCCTCCAGGGCAAACGCCTCGTCGTCCTCGCGGCCGAGCAGTCCGCAGCACTCCAGACGATTCGCAATCACGATATCGGCCTGGCGCGCGAGGGCCGCGGCGTCAGCGACGTAAGGCGCCACGTTGAGGATGCTGGTGACGCCTTTGCGCCGCGCCGCGGCGAGCGCCGCCTCCACCGTCGGGAGCGGCGTCTCCAGCTGCAGCATCAGAAGATCGCCCGGCGCCATGGCGGCGACGGTTCTTTCCGCATCCGCCGGCGAAAGCTTGGCATTGGCGCCGGGGATCACGGTGATCATGTTCTCGCCCTTGGCGTCGACCAGGATCAGCGCCGTGCCGGTCGGCGCAGGCACGCTTCTCACCGCCGACATATCGACGCCCGCCTCGCGCAGCAGCGCCGTCGCCGAGGCGGCGAAATCGTCCCTACCCACAGCCGCGGCCATGCGCACGGATGCGCCGGCCCGGCGGGCGGCGAGCGCCTGATTGGCACCCTTGCCGCCCGGGGCCGTGAGGAAGGAAGACCCGGTCACCGTCTCGCCGAGCACCGGAAGCCGGTCCGCCGTGGCGACCAGATCCAGATTGACCGAGCCCAGCACCGTGATCATGGAAGCGCTTTCCTTGCGAAGCGGAGGGGGCGAACGCGGCCCCCTCCGATCTTTTGTCCCGGCTACGCGCGGTAGCCGACCATGCCTTTGATCTCCAGAAACTCCTCGAGACCGAAATCGCCCCATTCGCGGCCATTGCCCGACTGCTTGTAGCCGCCGAACGGCGCGGCGATATCGAAATCGGGACAATTGATAAAGACCGTGCCGGCACGCAGCTGGCGGGCGACGCGCTCCGCCTTATCGCGATCCTCGGAGGAGACATAGGCGGCGAGCCCGTACTCGGTATCGTTGGCCATCTCGACCGCCTGCTCTTCGCTGTCATACGGCATGATCGACAGCACCGGGCCGAAGATCTCTTCCTTAGCGATGCGCATCTCCGGCGTCACATCGGCGAACACCGTCGGCCGCACATAATAGCCCTTATCCAGCCCGTCGGGACGGCCCGGACCGCCCGTCACCACCGTGGCACCCTCTTCGACGCCCGCCGCGATCAGGTTCTGCACCTTGTCATACTGCGCCCCATAGGCGATCGGACCGAGATTGGAATTCTCGCTTTGCGGATCGCCGGTGACGAAGCCGCTCGCGGCCTCCTTGGCCAGCTCGATGACCTCGGCCTGGCGGCTGCGCGGCACCAGCATGCGGGTCGGCGCGTTGCAGGTCTGGCCGCTATTGCCGAAGCAGGTGGCAACGCCATGGGGCACCGCGGCGGCGAAGTCGGCATCCTCCAGCAGCACGTTCGGCGTCTTGCCGCCAAGCTCCTGATGCACGCGCTTCACCGTATCGGCGGCGGCCTTGGCCACCAGAATGCCGGCCCGGGTCGAGCCGGTGAACGAGACCATATCGACGCCCGGATGGGCCGAGAGCGGCGCACCGACGGAGACGCCGTCGCCATTGACCAGATTGAACACGCCCGCCGGAACGCCGGCCGCATCCATGATCTCGGCCATGATCAGCGCCGTCAGAGGCGCGACCTCGCTCGGCTTCAGCACCATGGTGCAGCCCGCGGCGAGCGCCGGCGCCACCTTGCAGGCCACCTGATTGAGCGGCCAGTTCCACGGGGTGATCATGCCGACCACGCCGATCGGCTCCTTGGCGACGCGCATATTGCCCTTCTGATACTCGAACGCGAAGCTGTCGAGCACCCGCAGGATCTCTTCGAAATGCGCCTGGCCGATCCAGGTCTGCGCGGTTTGCGCCAGCTCCTTCGGCGCACCCATCTCGCTGGAAAGCACCGCTGCGATATCGCTGTAGCGCTTCTTGTATTCCTCCAGGATCGCGGCGAGCAGGTCGCGCCGCTCTTTCACCGTGGTCTGCGAGAAGGCGGGAAACGCCGTCTTCGCCGCGGCAACCGCCTTGTCGACATCGGCCGCACCGCCGGCGGCGATCTGCGTCAGCACCTGCTCGTTGGACGGATCGATCACATCGATGGTGCCGGTGCCTTCCGGCTCCACCCATGTGCCGCCGATATAGAACTGTTTTTCGTGAGCCATAAGCTTAAGTCCCTTGTGAAGTCGAAGTGAGTGAGTGCTGGCCGTCTCAAACGCGGAAAGAGCGTTCGCGGCGGCGCAGCGGTGTGTTGACCATCTCCAGAAGCTCGGGCGCCGCGAACGACGCCTCGATCCGCTCATCGGCCACATCGCCATAGAGCGTCGTCCGCTGACCGGGAATGCGCCCGGCCTCGCGGATCAGCGCGTTCATCTGTTGCGGCGAGAACTCTTGCCCGTGCGTGGCGCCGGCGGCGCGGGTGATGCTTTCGTTCATCAGCGTGCCGCCCATATCGTCGGCGCCCGCATTGAGGCAGGCGCGGGTGCCGGCCGGCGCCATCTTCACCCACGAGGTCTGGACGTGGGCAATGAAGGGATGCAACGCGATGCGGCCGACCGCATGCATCAGTACCGCTTCGCGCCAAGTCGGTCCGCGCCGCGACAGCCCCTTCATGAAGATCGGCGCCTCATGGGCGACGAAGGGCAGCGGCACGAACTCGGTGAACCCGCCGAAGCGCCTCTGATGCTCGCAGAGCCGCACCAGATGGCGCGCCCAATGCACCGGCCGCTCGATATGGCCGTACATGATGGTGGCGGTGCTCTTCAGCCCGAGACTGTGCGCCGCCTCCATCACCGCGAACCATTCGCCCGTTGTGATCTTGTCGGGGCAGAGCTGGTTGCGCACCTCGTCATCGAGGATCTCCGCCGCCGTCCCCGGCAGCGAGGCGAGGCCTTCGTCCTTCAGCGCGCCGAGATAATCGGCAAGCGAAAGCTTAAGCGTGCGCGCGCCCTGCCAAACCTCCAGCGGGGAGAAGGCATGCACATGGATGCCCGGCGCGGCGGCCTTCGCGGTCCGCAGGATCGTGAGATAGGTCTCGCCGGTGTAGTCGGGATGAATGCCGCCTTGCAGACAGACCTCGGTGGCGCCGCGCTCCCAGGCCTCCGCGACCCGGCGGCCGAACTCCGCCATATCGAGATCGTAGGGCTTGCCCCGCAGATCCTCATAGGTCTTGCCCTTGGAGAAGGCGCAGAAGCGGCAGCCATAGGTGCAGACATTGGTGTAGTTGATATTGCGCGTGACGACGTAGTGGACGCGCTCGCCATTCGCCTCCTGCCGCATGCGGTCCGCGGTCTCGCAGACCAGATGGAAAGCGGCATCGCGGGCCGAGAATAGCCGTTCGATCTCCGCTTCGGACAAAGACGCGCCCGCCTCCGCATCGGAAAGAATGCCTGCGATATCGTCGGGCACCGTGGCCGGCGATCCCTTGCGCACCTGCGGTACCGGCATATCCAGCCCCGGATACCATTCGCTGTCGCGGGCATAGCCTTGGCCATCGCGCAGGCGCAGCACCGCCGTCGCCACGGCAGGGGCAAACCAGCGGCTCGGCGCGTCCACATAATCCGGATAGGCCGCAAGCCGCGGGACGAGGGTCTTACCCTCACTCGCGCTCAGCGCGGCAAGGGTCTCAATCTGCGGCCAGGGCGCCTCCGGGTTCACGAAATCCGCCGTCACCGGCGAGACGCCGCCCCAATCGTCGATGCCGGCGCGGATCAGCTCCGCCCCATGCTCGGGCGAGAGATTGGGCGGGGCTTGAAGATGGATGTCGGCCCCGAGGATCAGGCGAGCCACCGCGATGGTCCAAAGATGATCGTCCCGGTCCGCCGGCGGATGGGCGGCCATGCGCGTATCCGGCTTCGGCAGAAAGTTCTGCACGATCACCTCTTGGATATGCCCGTAGCGCTCGTGGCTTTCACGGATCGCCAGCAGCGACTCGATCCGCTCCCGCCTTGTCTCGCCAATACCGATCAAAATGCCGGTGGTGAACGGCACCCCCGCCTCGCCTGCCAGGCGCAAGGTCTCAAGCCTGCGCTGCGGATCCTTGTCCGGACTGCCGAAATGTGGACCGCCCCGGGCGCAAAGCCGCTTCGAGGTGCTCTCCAGCATCAGCCCCATAGAGGCGGAGACCGGCCGCAGCAAAGCCATCTCGTCTTCCTGCAGCGTGCCGGGATTGAGATGCGGCAGCAGCCCGGTCTCTTTCAGCACCAACGCGGCGACATGATGCAGATAATCGATAGTGGTCGCGAAGCCGAGCGCATCCAGCGCCTCGCGCGCGGCGCGATAGCGCGTCTCCGGTTTCTCGCCGAGAGTGAACAGCGCCTCGCGGCATCCGGCGCGCGCGCCTTGCCGCGCGACCTTCAACACCTCGTCCGGGCTCATATAGGCCGGGCGCCCGTCCCGCGGCACTTTCGCGAAGGTGCAGTAATGGCAGACATCCCGGCAGAGCTGAGTCAGCGGAATGAACACTTTCGGCGAATAGGTGATCAGCTCGGGCTGCGACCGGTCGCGAATGGCCGCCGCGGCCGCCATCAGCGCAGGCAGGTCGTCCGTCTCGGCGAGGTTCAACGCCTCGGCGTCGCTCAGCCCGCCGCCGGCAGCGCCAAAATATGAAGATCGATCAAATTCGAATCGTTTCATTTTTAAACCAAACCACGCTCTATCTCATGGCTAGCAACCAAACATGTCACCGAAATGTTTGCGAACCGCAGCAGAAAGAGAAACGGTTCACTCGACGCTCCGGGCCGGGCCCGAAGCGTATTGCCACCTAGCCCCTATCGCAGCTTGCGATAGGCATCCTTCACCGCGATGCGTCCCGCATCGTCATAGGTGATGACATCGAGGCCAAGCACCTCCGCCGTCTCGCCATCGGCGCCCGGCAGCGGCAACGACCAGTAAGACAGGCTCTTATTGCCGAAGAAGTAGATCTCCTCGGGAAGCTTCGGGGGCGGCGTGCCTTCCGGCGCCGGCTTGCAGATCTTGGCCAGTCCTTCGCGCACCGCATCCGGCCCATCGAATTGCGCCCCGCCCGAGGTCCGGTAGGAGGGAGCAGCGCTCATTGCCTCCATCAGCCCGTCGATATCGCCGCGCGCCCAGCTTTGCGCGAAACGCGCCAGCGTGGTGCGCATCGTCGCTTCCGGCACCACAGGCCCGTCGCCGCCATACCAATCGGCAAGATAGGTCGCCTCCACATCGCTCCGGTCGCCATGGGTCTCCAGCGCCGCCAAAAAGGCTTCGATTTCATGCGCTACCACGGCGGAGACCGCCAGCGGCGTGGCGTTAATCGGCAATACCGCCTCGCCGAGACGGACCGCGCGCTGCATCAAGGACGCCTCGCCGCCGCTCCAGCCGCCGGCGAAAACATCGATCCCGTCAGCCTCCTTGCGCATCACCGCGAACCCGATTGCACAGTCGGACATCTCAGCCTGCAGCGCACGCGCGGCCGCATCGCGCGCCTCTTCCGCAGAAATCGCCTCAGCGCCAGGTGCGCCATGGAGCGCGCCATAGAGCTTGACCTGGCACTCGCCGATCGGATGGACGCCGAGCACATCGATCTTCCGGTCGATCCGGTCTCCGGAAACGGCGAGACGCTCATGCAATACAGTCATTTCAGTCCTCGAAACTCTTAGGGGAACGGAAGGCAGTCCGGGCGCGGCGCAAAATGCCTAGCCGCCGATTAGGCTGCGCCCGAGCTGATAGGCCTCCCAGATATCGTCGCCCTCGTAATGCTTGGTCGCCAGGCCCTTGAGCGTGTCCGAGCCGTTGACGGCCACTGTGTTGGAAAACGTTTCAAACAGCGGAATGTCCGAGGAGGAATCGCCATAGGCGACGCAGGAGAACTCATCCACCCCATGCTCCTCCATCAGCCGGCGGACGATCGGCACCTTATGGTCCGGCGTCAGCACCAGCTCCGGATCCACCTCCTCGCCCGGCCCGATCGGCGCGCCATGAGCGGAGGTCACCCCCCATTGCAGCAGCATCTCGGCGAAGAACAGCGGCGACAGCGTCACCACGGCGCTGAATTCGCCCCGCTCCGCGATGTCCTTGAACACCCGTTCGACATTTTTCCGCCAGGGCGATTTCTCGAACACCGTGGCGATATCCTCGGCGCACAGATCGACCCAGAGCGGCTGGCACAGCTGGTAAAACTCGATATGGCCGACCTCGCCGCGACCCCACCCCTCCTCGATCACGCTGATCTCTTCCAACCGGCCGAGATGGTCGGAAAGATGTACGCAGGCCGACCCTTCGAGGATCGTGCCGTCCATATCGAAAACGTGAAGCTTGGTCATAACTGCCTTTAAATCCGAAACGTTTCACCGGGATCGCAGCCCCGGCCATATATTGCTTCGCTCTGTGGTTATTTCAGCTGAGCCACCGACTGGCGCACTTTCACCTCGGTCGGGAACACCGTCACCTCCGGCTCGTCCAAAAGCCCGACCTTGTGCAGCAGGATCTCCGCGGCCGCCTGCCCCATTTCGAATCCCGGCTGCGCCACGGTGGTGAGCGGCGGCGAAAAATACTTCGCCGAGATGATGTCGTCGAAACCGACGATGGAAACGTCTTGCGGGATGGCGACGCCCTTCTCCTTGAGAAACTTGGCCCCGCCGATCGCCATCAGATCGTTGGCGTAGATGATGCCGGTCAGCGCGCCGGGGCCGTAGCGCTCGAACAGCTCCTTCGTTGCCGCGTAACCGGAATCCTCGGTGTAATCGCCGCTCAGAACCGGCACGGTGTCGGGGTCGATCCCGGCCCCGGCGAGAGCCTCGCGATATCCGGCAAGCCGCTGCTGGCTGGTCCACAGCCAAGTCGGCCCGCCGACGATCGCCACCTTGCGGTGCCCCCTCCCGATCAGCTCTTGCGCCACAAGCCGAGCGCCCTTGCGGTTCTCCGCCGAGACGAAAGGCGCATCCAGCCCCGGAATGGTTTCGTCGACGAACACCACCGAGCCCGAATCCACCAGCTTGACCAACCCGACATTGGGACGGCCCGAACCCGACAGCAGGATCATCCCGTCCAGCCGGCGCGCGCGAAGCGACTGGGAGTAATATTCCTCCCAGCGGCTTTCCGCGCCCGTGGCGCCGAGCACGACGAACACGTCGTTCTTGCGGGCGATATTATGCGCGCCCTCCGCGACGGCGGCGAAGAACGGGTTTTGCAGATCCGGAACCACCATGCCGATGGAGGAGCTGCGCTGGCGCTTCAGGCTGCGCGCCGCCGTGTTCGGCTCGTAGCCGAGCTCGGTGATGCAGCGCTGCACCCGCTGGCGGGTCTTCTCGGTGACCGTGGTCGCCCCGTTGATGACGGCGCTCACCGTGCCGATGGAAACCTCGGCGGCACGCGCCACCTCGCGGATCGTCGGACGCCGCTTTGCCGAAGCGCCCTTCGCCTCGCTCTTGGCAGGCGGCTTCTGCCCGTTGCCCAATGTCCGCGTTTGATCGTCACTCGCCATCGGCGCTACCTGCGTCTTGTTTGCCCTCAAGGCCACATTCGACACGCCGCGCCGCAGCCGGGATTCGACGCCGGCATAAGCGGCGCCGAGCAGCGGCGGACGATGTCGGGATATGGATAGGAACGCTCAATCCAGGGCCTCACATTAGTGAAAAAGCGACGAAACGGAACTCTCATTGGCCACCGCATAGATGGCGCGGGAAAAAAGATTCCCCGTACAAAGCTGACGAATCCGGGAAGAGGCTTCTGCGCGCTCGCTGGCGCGAATGGTATTCGCAACCGTTAATTGCTTCAACGGAGAGCTCTCGACCCGCGCCACCGCATCGCCGCTCAGAACCGCGTGGGTGACATAGGCTTCGACCGAGCGAGCGCCCCGCTCGATCAGCGCTTCGGCCGCGTTACACAGCGAGCCGCCGCTATCGATAATGTCGTCGACGAGGATGCAGTCGCTGCCCGCAACGTCGCCGACCACGTTCATCACATCGGAAACGCCGGCCCGCTCGCGCCGCTTGTCGATGATGGCGAGCGGCACCTCCAGGCGCTGGGCGATTTCCCGCGCCCGCACCACCCCGCCGACATCGGGCGAAACGATCACCAGCGGCGCGTTACCGAAGCGCTCGTCGATATCGCGCTTGAACAGCGGAGCGGCATAGAGATTGTCCACCGGAATATCGAAGAAGCCTTGGATCTGCATGGCATGGAGATCCAGGGTCAGCACCCGGTCGGCCCCCGCCTTCTCCAGGAGATTGGCCACCAGCTTGGCACTGATCGGCGTCCGCGGTCCGGATTTCCGGTCCTGTCTGGCATAGCCGAAATACGGCATCACCGCGGTGATCCGCCGGGCCGAGCCGCGCCGCGCCGCATCCATCATGATCAGCAGCTCCATCAGATGGTCGTTGGCCGGATAGCCGGTGCCCTGGACGATGAAGACGTCTTCGCCGCGCATATTGTCGTGGATCTCGATAAACACCTCCATGTCGGAGAACCGGCGCACGCTCGCCGAGGCGAGCGGCACGCCAAGCTCCGAAGCGATGGCCTCGGCGAGCGGACGATTGCTATTGCAGGAAAGCAGCTTCATCGCCCGATCCCATCTGTGTCTGCACGCCGGCCATTGCGGTCTCCTACGCGGCGCCCACCAGTTCCGATTTGGCGGCCCAGCCGACCATCGAGGTCCATAGCTCCGCATAATGCGGCCAGGCCATGAATTCCGGCGGTGCCCAATGCGGGGCAACGTCGGAGGCGAAGGTAAGCACCCGGCCCCTGCCGACCTCGTCCACCACAACAAGCGGGTCAGCGCCGATCTGCGCGATCACCGTGGCGCCCTTCTTGGGAAGCGTCCGGTTATAGCCGAGCAGGATCGGCCAATCCGAAGGCGTCTCGCCGATCGCGGCATGCCCCGCTTCCAGCACCGTCGGCTTCAGCCCTTCCGGCAGCTCCACCCGGTCGTCATAGGGAAGCATCTCCACCGGCAGCACGTCGGCCAGCGGCGTGGCGCCGAAACGGGCGCGCCCGTCGATACCAGTGAACGACATATAGCCGCCGATCTTCACCAGCCCGCCCCCGCCGCGCACATAGTCGGCGAGAAGCGAAAGCCGGTTGATGCTGACCTCCGAGCGCAAGAACGTCTCGTCGGCGAGCAGGAAGCTGTTCGAGCCGATATCGCTCAGCACGATGGCGTCATAGAGCTGAAGCCCTTCCAGCGTGGTCGGGAAGCGCTGCGACACCTCGTGAGCGCGGATATAGGTGACCTCGAAATTCGCGTCCGTGAGGCTTTTCAGAAAGACGCCTGCGCCCTCCTCATACTCGACCGTCACGAAGTGATCGAACCCTTTGATATGGGTCGTCTGCTTGATCCAGGATTCCCCGACTACAAGCACGCGCGCCCGCGGCGACGTCGAATCCGCCATGGATTTTCTCCTTTAGTGAAAGCCAATCCCTAGGAAAGACGCCGGTCCTTGACGAAGTCGGGCAGAACCCGCGCTTCGGGCATCGGAGGCAGCGCATTCTCACGCATATCCCAGCCGACCATCCTCTCGACGACCAGCTCGACGACCTTGCGGCCGGCGGCACGGCCGAACAGGAAATAGTTCTCGGCATAGGGATGGCCTTCGTAGAAATACTTCTCGAACACGAGCTGCATCACCTCTTCGGTAAGCTTCTCGTCCTCCACCGGCTTCAAGGTTCCGGCCAGGCTCACGCCATGCACGGTGGCGTATTCGTCGCCGGCATCGATCACGCCGGAGAGCGAGCGGCCCGCCCCAGCATTCTTGGCGTGGCGGCTGCCGGCATCCAGCGGCAGGAAGATGCGCTCGCCGATCACCACGTACCAAAGCGGCGTCAGATAGATATTGCCGTTGGCATTGGCGGTCGCCAGGCGGATGGTGCGCTGCCGCTTGATGAAAGCCCAGCGCTTCGCCCCCGTCATGCCGTGAATTGGAGTCAGCGGGCTGGTTTCCGATGCCTTAGTCATCAATCAGGTCTCCACGCAAATCGGTCAGGGATTGGCTGTACTCGGGAAGCTCGGCGAGGCCGCAGCGCGGCGAAGGCCCGCTGCTCCAGAAGAACATCGTCTCCACGCCTGTCGGCTCCAGCGTGTATTCGTAGCCGGCGGGGAGATAGATGTGCTCGCCGACAGTCGCCTCGAACACCACCTCGCGCCCCTCGGCATCCTTGATCCGAAGCCGGATCAACCCCTTCAGGCAGTAATGGGTCTCGTCGAAATCGGCCTGCTTCCAGTTATACGGCGTGTGGTCCGGCTCCTGAAAACAGATGCCCTGGCGGAAATACCGCGCATCGTCTCGCTCCTGAGACAGGAAGATCGCAGTGCCGATACCGTCCTCGAATTTCAGGCGCGGCATGGTTTCGATCTCCGACATGGTGATCACGCGCGGAAAGCGCGTCTCACTCGTCGCATAGGGATCCAGCGTCATTGGCTCCTCATCCTTCGATCATGACTTAAGAACATTGAGTGCAGATGGGGGCCGCCCGGCCCCCATCCTCGGTTTGCTTGCGCCCGCGTCCCCTCAAGCGGATTGAGCGGTTTGTGTCTGGAAGGCCTCGACCATGGGTTGGACGATCTCGGCATAGTAGCTTTCCGGGACGGGCTGCTCGGAGCGCTCGATCAGCTCGGAGAAGTCCCATTTCTTGAGCAGCTTGCCGTTGCGGAACACCGGCTGCAGCAGGTTCTCCTCCGGCGCGATGGAGTCCTTCGGCACGGTGACGTAGCTGCCGTTCTCCGCCTTCAAGGCAAGGCGGCCGCGCTTGGAGGCCTTGAACGCCGCCCCCGTCGGCTTCTTGAAGATGTCGACCCAGCTGCCGTTCACCTTCGCCGCATTGGCCTTCTGCCCGAAGTTCAGCGTGTCGCGATTGCATTGCTGCAACAGACCGCTGCCCATGCCGAACACCGCATTGTCCGCCGCCAAGCCCCGCCGCTCCATCTCGATATAGATGTCCCGCAGGCTGTACATGGTCACCCCGTCCCCCTGCACCGTGCGGATGAAGTCCGGCAGAACCTTGTAGCCCTTGGAGTTGACGCTGTAGCCGAACGCCTCCATCAGCCATTCGGTGGTCTCGGCGGTGACCTGAACCGGATCGCCGCTATCGGGCCGCACCCCGATCAGCCCGGGACCCGCCTCGATGGTCTCCTTCAGCTCCTTGCCGATGATGTTCTTCACCGCGTTCTCGTGGTCGTAAGAGTCGGTCAGCAAGATCACCACGCCGTAGTCCCGGTACATGTCGATCATGTGCCGCATCACCGCCGCCTCGTTCTCAGGCCCCCAGGCCGTGAACGAGGCATGCTCGGAGTTCGGACCCGACAGCGCCGGCGTCACGTGATTGTAGTAGCGCTTGGAGGCCACCACCCCCGGCACCGTGTCCGACTGGTTGAAGTTCACAAGATGCGCCAGACCGCCCAGCGCCGCCGATTCTTGCGAGCTCACCCCCCGGGCGCCGTAATCGTGCAGGATATGGCGGACGATCTCAGGATGGTCGGAGGTCTGCGCGAAGGCCTGCTTGATGATCTCCTTCGACATCCAGCTGATCGTGCCGATCGTCGTCGGGTACCAAACCGCCCGAAGCAGCGCCGTCTCGAAGAAGCTCGTCGCCCACCAATATTTGGGATCGGTGTTGATCAGCTGAACCAGCACATTGCCCGTCGGCACCACCGTGCCCTCCGGCACCGCCTCGATCTCCACCGGCAGATAGCCGCCGTGATCGTTCAGCACCCCCATCCAGTTCTCCCGGTTGAACGGCATCCCGATCTCCCGGCAATGCGCCTCCGCCTCGTCGATATGCTCCAAGGTCACAGGCGTCATCAGATATTCCCGAAGATAGGCCTGAAGACCGACGAACAGCGTCGCCGGGAACGCTCCACCCCGCGATTCGATATAGCTGGAGACGTATTCCGTCCCTTCCGGATAAATCGCGTAATGGCAGTGCTTATAATTATCCGTGTTCAGAATGACGTTGTGAAACCACGATGGTGTCGACATTCCCTTAAACTCCGATCCGTGAGGCACCGATCTCATGGTGCGCCGGCTCCAGTTCCGCCTATGTCCTGCCCGTGCCTGCAAAGGGATCCGCCCGGCACGCTCCAAACACGGCACCCACCGAAACGCTCTTATGAACCGTTTCATTTGTCAAAGCAATGGGCGGCGAAATTTGCGGCTTAGCCTGCTGGAAATTTATGCATGACGCTAAGGAGAGAGGCATCGGCGCATCCGGTCGCGACGCCTCGAGATCCGCCGTCACACTGCACGGCCCGACACCGCAGGAATCGGGTTATCGCACTGGTATAGATGATTTTTTGCCGCCTAAGCGGCATGAAGAAAGACACACGCCAAGCCGCCGCCGGGAGGCTGAATACAATCTTCGGCTGCCTCTTATCGCGATGCATGTTTAGCGTGTTTACGCCGCAGCTCGGCAGTTCCTAAATCGGCATAAACACGCGTTTTTTACGGCCCGATACCGGTTTTGGCTGCAAAATGTCTGAACGCTCGTTTTTTTGGCAGTCGAGCTTGCGGTCAATGCGCACAAGCACCGATATGCTTGCCCCAATGCTTCAATCATATTGACAGGCTGCAAACATGCTCCGTAACATCCGCGGCGAAACAGAGGAACGGCTGCCGATCTCTTGTAAGTAAAGGGCGGCAGCCGGTCGTTTCAGGCGTCGGTTGAAACTGCGGATTGCGACGATTTCGTCATCTAAATCAATCGCTTGAGCGACATCGAACGACACCGGCCAGGCCGTTGGAAGTGCAAATAAGCTTCCCTCGGCCTTTCTTTGGAACGTGAATTGAAACGTTTCATATTAGGCTGATGAATTTGGCTGCGCTGGCGAGCCGACTTAAGGCTTTCAGGCGTCGAACGGAAAGGGGCGAGCAAGATGAAAGGGGCGGTTTCCACCGGGTGCAACACCGCGCGGCATCCCGCATCGAGCTGCCCGCCACCGCATGATTTTCCGTTCCCTCTCTCCCGCCGGGAGCAGGCACTGCGCACGCTTGCCGTTTCCGGTGGGAGACCCGCCCTCCGGCAGGATCCTCGTCGCTGCGAGACGCATCCCGCCGGCACCCGCGGCAAAGCCGCCGGGGCGCCCCAGACGGGCTCAGAACCCCCTATGCTTTCCTCCGACAGCCCGGGGAAGAAACCGATGCGCGATGCTCCTCACTACCTTGCGCTTTGCGGCGGGGTCGGCGGCGCCAAGCTCGCCGACGGCCTGGCCAAGACGCTTCCCGAAGGCGCGCTGCGCATCGCGGTCAATGTCGGCGACGATTTCGAGCATCTGTCGCTGCATATCTCGCCCGATCTCGACACGGTGCTCTATACCCTTGGCGGTCTCGCCAACCGCGATCAAGGCTGGGGCCGCGAAGCCGAAAGCTGGGGCGTGCTGGACGAGCTGCGCCGCCTCGGCGGCGACGATTGGTTCCTGCTCGGCGATAAAGATATCGCCCTGCATCTCCTGCGCCGCGCACGCCTCGACCAGGGCCTCTCCCTCACCGCGGTGACGGCCGAGCTGGCGACGCGCCTCGGCGTGAAAGCCAAAATCCTGCCCATCACCGACGATAAGCTGCGCACCGTGGTCGAGACCGATGAAGGCCCCCTCGCCTTCCAGGATTATTTCGTGCGCCGCCGCTGCGCGCCCGCCGTCCGGGCGGTGCACTTCGAGGGCGCCGAGACCGCGCGCCTCAATCCGCAGATTGCGCAAGCCCTCGCCAGCCCCTCCCTTGCCGGCGTCATCCTTTGCCCGAGCAATCCCTATCTCAGCATCGCGCCGATGCTTGCGGTCCAGCCGTTGCGCCAATCGCTGGCCACGCTGGACTGCCCGGTCGTGGCGGTCTCGCCGATCGTTGCAGGAAGCGCCCTGAAAGGTCCTGCTGCGAAAATGATGCGCGAGATGGGCCACGCCCCGTCTGCCGCGACCATCGCCGAGCTTTACGTCGATTTCGCCGACATCGTTCTGGCCGACGAAGCGGATGCGGATCTCGCCGCGCAGAACCCGCGCATCCGAACCGCCCCCACCATCATGCATTCGGACAAGGAGCGCCTCGCCTTGGCGCGCATCTGTCTGGATCTCGTCAAAGAGAAACGAGGGACGTAAGCAATGCCGAAGATTGGATATAAGGCCTCCGCCGAGCAGTTCGCCGCGCGGCCTTTGCTGGATTTCACCGTGCTCGCCGAAGAGCTCGGCTTCGACTCCACCTTCATCAGCGATCACTTCCAGCCTTGGCGCCATCACGGCGGCCAGGCGCCGAACTCCATCGCTTGGCTCGGCGCGGCCGGCGCGATGACCTCGCGCATGACCCTCGGCACCAGCGTGCTGACCCCGACCTTCCGCTATCACCCCTCCATCGTCGCCCAGGCCTTCGCCACGTTGGGCGCGATGTTTCCCGGCCGCGTGATCCTCGGCGTCGGCACCGGCGAATCCCTCAACGAGGTGCCGGCGGCCCGCATCGAATGGCCGATCCAGAAGGAGCGCACCGCCCGCTTCCGCGAAGCCATCAAGCTCATCCGCGAGCTCTGGACCGAAGAGCGCGTCTCCTTCGACGGCGAATATTATCAGACCGAGCGGGCGACGATTTACGAGCACCCCGAGATCCCGGTGCCGATCTACGTTGCCGCTGCCGGGCCTTACATGGCCAAGCTCGCCGGCCGCAATGACGGCTTCATCTGCACCAGCGGCAAGGCGCCGGAGCTTTATACCGAGACCCTGCTCCCCAATGTCGCGACCGGACTGGAGCAGCGCAAAAGCCAGGCCGGCCCGTTCGAGCGCATGATCGAGATCAAACTCTCCTTCGACACCGATGCCGAACGCGCCCTGCACGATACCCATTACTGGGGCATGCTCGCGCTCACGCCGGAAGAGAAGATGAACACCGACGATCCGCTCGACTTCGAGCGCATGGCCGATGCGCTCCCCATCGAGCGTGCCGCCTCGCGCTGGATCGTCGCCTCCGATCCGGAGACCGCGGTGGAGAAGATCGGCTTCTATACCGGGCTCGGTTTCGACCATCTGGTGTTCCATTTCCCTGGCCCCGATCAAGAACGCGCCATGCGTCTTTTCGCCGAGCATGTTATGCCGCGACTGCGCTGACGACCCCAGAGCAGTCTCGGACCGGCGCGGAGCGGAACCGTCCACCTCCGCTCCGCGCCCGCTTCCGACCCAACGCAAGGACCGCCGACCGATGACACCGCTGAA
This sequence comes from Methyloligella sp. GL2, assembly GCF_013341275.1. Taxonomy (GTDB): domain Bacteria; phylum Pseudomonadota; class Alphaproteobacteria; order Rhizobiales; family Methyloligellaceae; genus Methyloligella. The sequence goes on along the minus strand of NZ_CP054476.1, from coordinate 1,146,347 downwards.
GGCCCTGCATCCGGAACAGGACCAAGCCGTCTGGCTCGATTTCATTTCCCGCGCCGCCATCGCCGATGGCAGCCTCAAGACGCTGGTTGAGCAGGACGGCGTGCGCGGCGTCACCTCCAACCCGGCGATCTTCGAGAAGGCCATCGCCGGATCGGAGGATTACGACCCCGCCATCCGCGCCGCGCTGGAAGCGGGCGATGCCGATATCGGCACGCTCTATGAGAGCCTGGCCATCGCCGACATCCAGGATGCCGCCGATATCCTTCGCCCGGTCTTCGACGCAAGCGGCGGCGGCGACGGCTATGTCAGCCTCGAGGTTTCGCCCTATCTCGCAAACGATGCCAAGGCCACCATCGCCGAGGCGCGGCGCCTGCACGCCGCCGTCAATCGCCCCAATCTGATGGTGAAGGTGCCGGCAACGCCCGCCGGGCTCGTCGCCATCCGGCAGCTGATCTCCGAAGGCATTTCCATCAACGTCACCTTGCTGTTCTCCCGGCAGGTCTACGAGCAGGTGGCAAACGCCTTCGTCGAAGGCCTGCAGGATCTGGATGCGAGCGGCGACGATGTCGCCAAAGTCGCGAGCGTCGCCAGTTTCTTCATCAGCCGCATCGACACCGCCGTGGATTCCCTGCTCGATCAGCGCATCGGCGGTCTCGCGTCCGATGAGGAAAGCCAGGCCCTCGTCGCGCTGAAGGGCAAGGTGGCCATCGCCAATGCCAAGCTCGCTTATCAGAGCTTCGGCGAGATCTGCACCGCCCCCGCCTGGCAGGCTTTGGCCGCCAAAGGCGCCAAGCCCCAGCGCCTGCTCTGGGCCTCCACCGGCACCAAGAACAAAGCCTATTCCGACGTGCTCTATGTCGACGAGCTGATCGGCAAACAGACCGTCAACACCATGCCGCCCGCCACCATGGACGCCTTCCGCGATCACGGCACCGTGGCGGCAACCCTCGATCGGCATATGGACGCTGCCGAGACCGTCATGGCGAAGCTCGCCGAAACCGGCATCGATATCGAGGCGGTGGCCGCCGAGCTGCTGGATCAAGGCGTTCAGCTTTTCGCCGAGGCGGCCGACCGGCTGCTCGATGCGGTGGCGGAGAAACGCGCTGCCATTCTCGGCGACCGTCTCAACGCTCAGACCCTGGAGCTGCCGGCAGCGTTGCAAGGCGCCGTCGATGCCGCGCTGGAAGGATGGCAGCTCGGCGGCTCGACCCGGCTGCTCTGGGCGCGCGATCCGGGGCTGTGGACCAACTCGGACGAGAACCGCTGGCTCGGCTGGCTGGACCTGATCCCCGACGAGAGCGCGCAAGGGAACCGCTACGCCGCCTTCGCCGAAGAGGTGCGCACCCGCGGCTTCACCGACGTGGTGGTGCTCGGCATGGGCGGCTCCAGCCTCGGCCCGGAAGTTCTGGCCGAGATCTACGGACCGCAAGCCGGCTTCCCCAAGCTGCGTATTCTGGACTCCACCCATCCGGACGAGATCCGCGCTTTGGAGGCAGAGCTCGACCTTCCGAACACGCTGTTCATCGTCGCCAGCAAGTCCGGCTCGACCTTGGAGCCGAACCTGTTCTGCGACTACTTCTTCGGCCGCATGAAGGAGGTGGCCGGCGGGGCCGCCGCCTCCCATTTCGTCGCCGTCACCGATCCGGGCTCCGCCCTGGAACAGCGGGCCAGCGCCGACAAATTCTGGCACATCTTCCACGGTGTGCCGGAGGTGGGCGGCCGCTATTCGGTGCTCTCAGCCTTCGGCCTGGTGCCGGCCGCGGCCATGGGCATCGACATCGCCGAGTTTCTTAGCACCGCCCGCACCATGTTCCATTCCTGCGGCGCCCTGGTGCCGCCGGTCCACAATCCGGGTGTCGGCCTCGGCGTTGCCCTGGGCGTCGCCGCCCTCACCGAGCAGCGCGACAAGGTCACCCTGATCGCCTCGCCACGGCTTGCCCCGTTCGGCGCCTGGGCGGAACAGCTGATCGCCGAATCCACCGGCAAACAGGGCAAGGCGCTGATCCCCGTCGACGGCGAGCCGCTGGGCGCGCCGGACGTCTACGGCCCGGACCGCAGCTTCGTTTACCTCCGTCTGGCCGATGCCGCCGATCCCGCCCAGGACGCAGGCGTGGCGGCGCTGGCCGAGGCCGGCCATCCCGTCATCCGCATCGACCTGAAAGATGCCGCCCAGATCCCGCAGGAATTCTTCCGCTTCGAGATCGCCACGGCGATCGCCGGCGCGGTGCTCGGCATCGACCCGTTCAACCAGCCCGATGTGGAAGCCAGCAAGGTCGAAACCCGCAAGCTGTTCGAGGCCGCCGAGACGACCGGGGCCTTGCCGGAAGAGACGCCGATCTTCGAAGACGAGCAGATCGCCCTCTTCGCCGATCCGGAAAATGCGGCGGCGCTCCCCGGCGCGGGCGACGGTTTGGAGCCTGCGCTTCGCGAGCATTTCGCGCGTATAAAGACGGGCGATTACGTCGCGCTGCTGGCCTATATCCCGCGCAACCCCGCCAATACCGCGCAGCTCCGCACCCTCTGCAACACCCTCCGGGAGAAACGCAAAGCCGCCTGCTGCGCCGAGTTCGGCCCGCGCTTCCTGCACTCCACCGGGCAGGCCTATAAGGGCGGTCCCGATAGCGGCGTGTTTCTGCAGATCACCGCCGAGCCGGCGCAAGACCTATCGATCCCCGACCGCAAGCTCGGCTTTGCCACCGTCGTCGCCGCTCAAGCCCGCGGCGATCTCGCCGTGCTCTCGGAGCGCGGGCGGCGGGCCTTAAGAGTTCATATTAAACATGGCGACGTAACCAAGGCTTTGGACCGGCTCGAAGCGGCGACACAAGCCGCTTTGGCTTGAAGCCTCAGGAGAGAATGATGCAACTCGGAATGATCGGCCTTGGCCGCATGGGCGGCAATATCGTGCGGCGCCTGCTGCGCGAGGGCCATGAGGCGGTGGCCTTCGATCAGAACGCGGACGCCGTCGCCGCGCTGGAAGGCGAAGGCGCTACCGGCGCAAACAGCCTGGAAGACCTCGTCGCCAAGCTCGAGGCCCCGCGCATCGCCTGGGTGATGCTGCCGGCCGGCGAGATCACGCAAGCCGCGGTGCAGCGCCTCGGCGAGCTGATGCAGCCCGGCGACGTGATCATCGACGGCGGCAACTCCTTCTATAAGGACGACATCGCCCGCGCCGCCGCGCTCGCCGAGAAGGGCATCCACTATCTGGATGTCGGCACCTCCGGCGGCGTTTGGGGGCTGGAGCGCGGCTACTGCATGATGATCGGCGGCGACACCGAGACGGTGCAGCGCCTCGATCCGATCTTCGCAAGCCTCGCCCCCGGTATCGGCGACATTCCCCGCACCGAAGGCCGCGAGACCCGCGACCCCCGCGCCGAGCAGGGCTATATCCATGCCGGTCCCGCCGGCGCCGGGCATTTCGTCAAGATGATCCATAACGGCATCGAATACGGGATGATGCAGGCCTTCGCCGAGGGCTTCGAGATTCTCGAGCAGGCGAACTCGGAGACCCTGCCCGAGGCCCAGCGCTACGATTTCAACCTCGCCGACATTGCCGAGGTCTGGCGCCGCGGCAGCGTGGTCTCCTCCTGGCTGCTCGACCTCACCGCCCAGGCGCTTGCCGGCGACGAGAAGCTCGACGGCTTCTCCGGCTTCGTCTCCGATTCCGGCGAAGGCCGCTGGACCATCAATGCGGCAATCGAGGAGGCCGTCCCGGCCAATGTGCTCTCCGCGGCGCTCTATGCCCGCTTCCGCTCGCGCAAAGAGGAGAGCTTCGCCGACAAGATCCTCTCCGCCATGCGCAAGGGCTTCGGCGGCCATCAGGAACCGAAATAGGCGGCGCGCGGCAAAGCCATGGCCATAACGCTCCCATGACGCTCTCCCTTCCGCGCGGCACCCAGCTTCTGCCCGATCCCGAGGCGGTCGCCCGTGCCGCCGCCGATCATCTCCTGGTGATCTGCGCCACCGCGACCCAAGAGAAGATCGCCATTTGCCTGGCCGGCGGCAGCACGCCGAAGCGGCTTTATCAGTTGCTCGGCAGCACCGATTATCGCCACCGCCTACCCTGGGAACGCATTCATTGGTTCTTCGGCGACGAGCGCCTGGTGCCCCTCGACGATAGCCGCAGCAATGCCGGCATGGCCCACGCCGCGTTCGACGATGCACCGATTCCGCCGGCCAATTTCCATGTCATCCCCACCGGCGAAGGCGCCGAGACGGGCGCCGCCGCCTATGACCGGACCTTGCGGGAGTTCCACGGCCCCGGCGGCTTTACCGGCGGCTATCCGCTGTTCGATCTGGTGCTGCTCGGCCTCGGCGGCGACGGGCATACCGCCTCGCTGTTTCCCGGCACGGCCGCGCTGAACGAAGACAAGGCCCTGGCGACGCCGGTGCCCGAGCCGGGGCTGGAGCCCTTCGTGCCGCGCATCACCCTCACCTATCCGGCGCTTGGCTCCGCGCGCCTGGTGCTGTTCCTGATCACCGGCGCCGGCAAGACCGAAGCCTTGCGCCGTCTTGCTGCCGGCGAGGATCTTCCCGCCGGCAAGGTCGCAAGCAAAGGCCAGCTCTGGTGGCTGATCGACGCCGCCGCGGCCGGCGGCGGCACCCGGCCTTAGCGCCGCGAGGCGGCGACCACGCCGCACTTGCGCGGCTGCGCGATCCACGCGACATCCCAGCTAGACCAAGGCTGAGACGGACAATCATGCAAATCAGGGATGCTTCAGACGGCGATGTCGAGGGGATCCTCGCCATCTACAACGAGGCCGTGCTGCACACCACCGCGATCTGGAACGAAACCACGGTGGATGCCGCAAACCGGCTGGCTTGGCTGCAGGACCGGCGACAAGCCGGCTATCCGATTCTGGTCGCCATATCGCCGGAAGCGACGGTTCTGGGCTATGCCTCCTTCGGGGATTGGCGGGCCTGGCAGGGCTTTCGCCATACCGTCGAGAATTCGGTTTACGTCCGGAGCGATGCCCATGGCCGGGGCATCGGCGAAGCGCTGATGCGGGCGCTGATCGCGCGGGCCCGGACAATCGGCAAACACGTCATGGTGGCAGGGATCGGCGCGGAGAATTTCCCCTCGATCCGGCTGCACGAGAAGCTCGGCTTCGAGCGCGTCGGCCAAATGCCGGAGGTCGGCACCAAATTCGGCCGATGGCTCGACCTGACCTTCCTCCAGCTGATTCTCGATGAGCGAACCGATCCAGACGAGTAATTCGCCCACAGTCCGGCGAAAGGCACGTTACCTGCTTCGCGGCTGAACCGATCAATTTCTTAGGGAAGGAAATGGTAGCGGAGGAGGGCTACCCACTGAAGCGGCTAATGAGCTCCACTAGCACTGGCTCATCTTAACGCATCTTCCAAGACTCTGATGGGAGCAATCTCGAAACCCATTGTGTTACCCGCGCAGATGATCGCCAATTTCAGGACCATGCTTCCAAGCACGAAGGAGTTCATGTGGCACGTCAATGAGATAGAGCCGTGTCAGTAAGAGAAAGCCGCGAAACTTGAGCTTCAGGCCAGATTGGCGTGTCATGAGGTCCACTGCCAGATCCCTCTTTGCAAAGAGATGGCCATCGGCGGCCGCACATTCGAGCAACTTACGATACCGCAATATGTCTTTCCTCGTTCCGCGGCCCTCTCGACAAAGCAATGCCAAATTGTAGGCTGACGGCAAGTGCCCAAGTTCAGCGCCTCGAGCGAACGCGGCAACCGCTTTACCATCTTCTCTGTCTTCCAAATGCAGACGCCCCAAATTATACGCTGCCTCTTCGGAACCAGCCTCCGCCGCTTGCCGGTACCAATATTTTGATCGGCTCGTATCCGCTGGGAAGTAGGTTCCAGAGTACCCTTCTGCCAGCAACCACATGCTTGCAATAGAGCCCTGCTGCTCAGCCAGAGCTGCCAGCTTTGGCTCCGCCTGATCGGGGGAGCGTTCAAGCAAAAGATAGATTTCACGCAACTCTTCTAGATCAGGCTCTCGTTCCCAATCCATTATTTAATCTCCCAAATAGCGCTACCTTATTTGCCGTCCTTCGGTTCGGGCTTGGTAATGCCCGGTGGTGGTGGCGGCTCATATTTAGGAAGATTCGGCGGCCGCTTTAAGCAAACGAGACAGTAGATTGTAATCGCCCAGTCCCGCAGCGCGACGACGGGAGGCCGCTCGTCTACCTTCTCGGTGACGAGGTTGAAGCAGTCGATTTTCTCGGCGAGAAGATTGGTAGCGGAGGAGGGCTACCCACTGAAGCGGCTATATGCGCACGCTAATATCGGCTCCATCTAGCGCAGAGAATCGTTACCCGCGCAGGAGCGCATCGTCCTGGTGTTGCTCCGCACGAAACCGCGGAGGTTAGAGACGGCCTCCTGTCCGATGCCTCCACCATCTATTCGTCACACCTCGTCAACGAATGACACTAGTCAGTCATTACTAGCGTTCGTCAGAAGAATTTCGCGTCATCCCCTTCCAAAATATCGTGAAGCGCTCTGGCGACCGGAAAACCATATCCGCTTCCTGCCTCTTCCCATTTCAATTTTTGCTCCTTATGCGCCGTACTCGTGTAGAGCTCGGCTCCGATCATCTGGAGCGCAATCACAAGCGACTGAATAGCGTCGGCACCGAGGGCTTCGAAAGTCCGATGCACTTCCGGCCATCCAATTTCGTACCGGCAGCTCCAAGCTCCGTCGTCGGCCTGCTGGGGCAAATGAATCGTTATCGGGATGCGCGTCGCCCGTTCTCCATCGATAAGAGTAAGTTCTCGCATCGCAATAATCATTTGACGCTCCCCTAGTACGACAATGGTGGAATTGGGCGACCAGCAAGGCAAGCTGCGTATCTCTGAGCTGCTTGCGCGAAACACGGAGGAAAGCCCACCATCCTGCAATCGAAAATGTCCCAATCATCTCGCGCTTCACAGCGACTTTCGTCTCTCACACAGGCCATGCGCCTACTATCCCGAGACGACCATATGGGGAAGGAAATTGACCCACCGGTGGGCCACCGGAAGAACAGGTGATTGACCCACCGCCATCAGCCGATTGATATCAAATGGAATTTTTTAGTGGATGGCGCCCCGTAGGGGAATGAAAAAAGCGTTTTATTTCACCCGCTTAGGGTTTGGTGAGCCATCTGAATGGCCCATAGTTTCCAAGGTCTTTCCTAGGGCGATTGACCCACTTTTATCTATCGGGATCAAGATCAGGATATTGAACAATCTAAGGCGCCGGAAAAAGCTTAGGTCGATCAGGAAGCTGATCCGTCATCCGTACAAGCGCCATTCTCTGCGTCCATTGCGAATCCGAGCTTCGGCGGAATATCGGTTATAATGAACTGCACGAACTCTCGAGCCAAAGCCGTTAGCTCATACAGCTCCTGATCATCGAAAGCAGCCGTCATAGTCTTTCGTTTGCGCCCTTACGGCTGCAAACATTTTCGGAGTTTTGGCTAGAAAATTCACTACTTAGTCCGTTTCTCAGTGCCGGACGTAAAAGGAAATACACAGACTCCTCACGGACAATCATCCGATACTTGGCCTAGGAAACATTTACGGAAAAATCACAGAATACTACCTCCTGTTCGTGTAGATATTATAATTACACAAGAACATTCTGAAAATACAATCAGTCTAAGAGGTTAATCCATCTCTTTCGGCTTAAGATCCGGATACTTCTTAACAATAGGGTTTATAATTTCAAACAAAAGGGACCCAAGAATTCTTGATGCCATTCCCCTATACTCTTCAAATTCTTCATCAGAACAATTCGTCTTAAGCTCTTCTAGCATCGCATCCTGCTCCGCGCCCTGCTTTAACGCCAGATCTAGAATCTTCTTCGCATTTTCCTTTGACATATATCCACCTTATCCTATGGAGGGCATCCATTTATTGCCATACACCTGTTGACACAATTCCAAAATCGAAATCCGTAGTTGCCCGAGGGGAGATCGTACGAACAGTCGCCTATACACATTTCCTTTATCTTCTGGCAGCGGTCACTCTGTTTGTTCCACGCACATTGCTCGATGGGTGTGCTCAGACTCGGCAGATACCAGCTCGCTTGCAACCCCTTAGTATCCACCCTCATCTCCGGACTGCTCTTGGCGTAAGCCCAGAGGCTTGGGCCATCACTGAACTCCGGCGGCACGCTGTAAGGAGGGGCAATTGCTCCGACGTTTTGTGCCACCGCTGGAAGATATTTTGATAGGCCGAATGGGAGGCTAGTTGCGGGCGAAGATGCCCCGCCAACAGGCCCCTCCGGCAGCAGTATACAAGCAAATCCCATCCCTTTTCCTTTCGTCTCTCAACTGAAGAGCGGCGGAGTTGGAGATGCGCGCAAAGGGACAGCCGGTCGGCTCCTATGCGCGCGAGTGCCTGTTCGCGGCGACAATCGGCACCGCTCCTGCCCAGTCCCGCAGCGCGACGACGGGAGGCCGCTCGTCTACCTTCTCGGTGACGAGGTTGAAGCAGTCGATTTTCTCGGCGAGAAGATTGGTAGCGGAGGAGGGACTTGAACCCCCGACACGCGGATTATGATTCCGCTGCTCTAACCAGCTGAGCTACTCCGCCATTTGGGTTTGAGGCGCCGATATAAGGAGGGCTTGAGACCCCTGTCAAGGAAGCGGCGCGTCAGAAGGAATTATTGTCCGCCCGAAGGCGAGGCTTCCGCCGGCTGGGTGCCGGAAAGCCCTTTGCTGACGGCGCCCTTGGCGCCGCGAATAGAAGCCTTCAGCGGCTCGCGCCCGCGGCCATAGCCCGGCTCCTTGACGAAGCGCAGCATGGTGAACAGCCCCATCGGCCGCAGCGAGACCCGCTCAGTGAGTCGCAGATCGTCCCGCACCAGCACGTTTTCGACCGGAAACACCGGATGCCAGCCGATCAGCTCGGCCATCGGCGCCATGCGCCGCTCGATCAGCCCGCGCAAGCCCTCTTCCTGGCTGAAGTGATTGACCAGGATCACCTCGCCGCCCGGCTTGCAGACCCGCTCCAGCTCGGCCATCACCGCATCCGGATCGGGCACCACGGTCATCACATACATGGCAACCACGGTCTCGAAGCTGTCGTCTTCGAAATCCAGCTGGCTCGCATCCATCTCGTGCAAGCCGTCGACATGGGAGAGCTTCTGCCGCTCCACCTTCTCCTGCGCCTTGGCCAGCATCTCCGGCGAGAGGTCGATGCCCGTCACCGTCAGATGCGGCTTATAGGCGCCAAGCGAAAGCCCGGTGCCGACGCCCACCTCCAGCACGCGGCCCTGGCGCTCGTTGATCAGCTTGACCGCATGCTTGCGTCCGGCCGCGGCGACCTTGCCGAAGGTCGAATCGTAGACCGGTGCCCAGCGCCGATAGGCTTCCAACACCGAGCCGGTATCCATATGGGAAGATCCTTCGCCCACCTGACGACCTTTCCTAAGCTTCCATCGACGCCAAGATTAAGCCGAAACCGGGCGCAATTTCGACGGTTACGCGCGATTTACTGCGACTGTGCCGCGATTGCCGCATCGGTGCGCACATCGCGGGTGCCGTTCGCCGTGCCAAGTTCGGTCTCTGCGCTGAACTTGGCCGAGGTAATCCAGCCACCGCCCAGCAGCCGGTCTTCCTCTTCCGCCGAATAGAAAACGCAAGCCTGGCCCGGCGAGACGCCCTCCTCGCCCTCGTTGAGATCCACCACGGCGCCGGCCTCGGTCCAGCGCAACACGCCCGGATGAAGATCGCCGCTGGAGCGTACCCGCGCCAGCACCGGCTTGCCTTCTACGGGGAGCGCCTGCAAAGCCTCCTCGCCAATCCAGTTGACGTCGCGCAAGGTGATATGGCTGGCCAGCAGCCAGGCGCGCGGCCCTACCACCACCTGGCGCGTCTGTGCGTCCAGCCGGATCACGTAAAGCGGCTCGGCGGCGGCAACGCCGATGCCCCGGCGCTGACCGATCGTATAGTTGATGATGCCGCGATGGCGCCCCAGCACCGTGCCGTCCACATGCACGATATCGCCGGGCTCGGCAGCGCCGGGCCGAAGCCGCTCGATCACCTGGGTATAGCGCCCCGTCGGCACGAAGCAGATATCCTGGCTGTCGGACTTCTCCGCCACCGGCAGATTGTATTTGCGCGCCAGAGCCCGCGTCTCGTCCTTGGGCATCTCGCCCAGAGGAAAGCGCAGGAAGGACAGCTGTTCGGCATTGGTGTTGAACAGGAAGTAGCTCTGATCGCGGTCCTTGTCATGGGCGCGGTAAAGCGCAAATCCCTCGCCCGCCGGCTTGGAGCGCACGTAATGCCCGGTGGCCAGCGCTGCCGCGCCAAGCTCCTTGGCGGTGCCCAGCAGGTCGCGGAACTTGATCTTCTGGTTGCAGGCAACGCACGGCACCGGCGTCTCGCCGTTCAGATAGCTGTCGGCGAACTCGCCCATCACCGACTCGGCGAAGCGCTGCTCGTAATTCAGCACGTAATGCGGAATGCCGATGGTCTCGGCCACGGCGCGCGCATCGTGGATATCGCGGCCCGCGCAGCACGTGTCGCGCCGTCCCACCGCCTCGCCGTGATCGTAGAGCTGCAGCGTGATCCCGACCACGTCGTAGCCCTGATCCTTCAGCAGCGCGGCGACCACCGAGGAATCGACGCCGCCCGACATGGCGACCACGACCCGGGTGTCCTGCGGCGATCCTTCAAGATGCAAGCTGTTACGCATGGCGACGGTCATTTCACGTTTCGGCGGATTGGAAAACTATCGGGCGGTCCCTTGCGCTCGCCAAAGCTGGCTTGCCAGGCTGATTTGCCGGGGCTGGCTTCGGGACGCCGTTTCTCGCTTTCGCCGGCCCTCGCAAAACACCGGTCCGGCGCATTTATTCTCTTGGCGCGAAGATAGGCGCAGCCCCGGCAAGACGCAAGCGCCGCTCAGGCGAAGCTTAAACCCTTTGGCTCACGGGCAATTCGGTCCGGTGATTCGCGCACCCCGGCAAGTCCTCGCCGCACCGGATCGGCAGTTCTCAATACGTGAATACTTTTTCTTCGTAATACCCGTAATTTTTGCCCATTCCTTTGCGGCTTCCTTTACCGGCCTGCTTAGGTGTTTTTTAAAAGCCCGCTGCTACTGTCCGCTCAAATATTAGATCATCGAGTGGTGTAGTGAGTACGATGACAGAACAATATAGGCCGCGCGTTCGCTATGTGATTGGGCCCGACGGCAGCCCGCTGACGGTTGCCGATCTGCCGCCCAAGAACACCAAGCGCTGGGTTATTCGCCGCAAAGCGGAAGTCGTGGCCGCGGTCCGTGGCGGGCTGCTGAGCCTGGAGGAGGCGTGCGAGCGTTATACCCTCACCGTCGACGAGTTCCTGAGCTGGCAACGCTCTATCGACAAGCATGGCCTTCCGGGCCTGCGCGCCACCCGCGTCCAGGAATATCGCGGCTAAGCATATCGCGGGCCGACAAAGCCCAACGCGGCGGCACAAATCTCGCCGCCGCTGCGAGAGCATCGATCCCGAAAAATCATCGTGACGGCAAACGCCGCGAAGAGATCTCTCATCGCGGCGTTTCACGATCTCGGTTCTTCCGCGCCCTCAAGCGAAGCGAGGGGCGGCAAAATCAGTCGCGGAAATTTTCGTATTGCAGCGGCTGCTCGATCTTCAGCCCCTTCACGAAGCCGATCACGGCCTGCAGATCGTCGCGCTTCTTACCGGTGACGCGCAGCTCGTCGCCCTGCACCGAGACCTGCACCTTGAACTTGCCTGTCTTGATCTCCTTGACCAGACGCTTGGCCAGTTCCCGGTCGATGCCCTGGCGGATCAAGGCGACTTGGCGCACCGACTGTCCCGCGGCCGGCTCCACCGTCTTGTAGTCGATGCAGCCGGCATCGAGCTGGCGCCGCGCGAAATGGCCCTGCAGTAGCTCGTGCATCTGGCGCAGCTTCAGATCGTCATCGGCATTGATGACGATCTCGCTTTCTTTTCGCTCGACCGTGGAGGACGAGCCCTTGAAGTCGTAACGCTGCTCCATCTCCCGCCGCATATTGGCGAGCGCATTGTCGACCTCGGCCAGATCTGTCTTGGAAACGATGTCGAAGGACGGCATCTTACCCCTCCCCTGTCGCTAAAAGGCTACGCGCCGGCCCCATCCTGTCACGAATGGGCCGGCGGCGCCTATAAGCCAATATCTCGGATCGGAGGCTTAGCTTGCCGCGCGGTGATGACCGTGCGCATCGAGCGCAGAAAGCGTGCTCTTGGCGCCTTTGTCGCGCCCGCGCCCCGTCTCGCGCTCTTCCAGCAGCCCGGCCCGCGCCAGCTCTTCCTCGGCTTCTGCAAGCTGCTCCTTGGCGGCTTGCAGCTTCTCTTCCAGGTCCCGGCTGGACTCTTTCAGATTATCGCGCCGCTCCACCGCCGCCTTGGCGAAGGTCGGATAGGCGTAATGATTGACGTCGGTGACGCCGGCCCGCTCCTGCTCGATTGCGATTTGGCGGTCGAGATCGGCGGCCATCTGCTGGAAATCGGCGATCATCGCCTCGATGTCTTCGACGGTCCGACGCTTTTCCTCGACGTCGAAACGCTTCAGGCGGATCAGTGCGTCTCGTGACTTCATACTCGATACCTCAAACTACTCAGACGCTGCCCTGGCACGATGGAGAGCATCAAAACTCGTGCCAGTTTACCGGAACACTCCCTAAAATCGGCTTTATCGCCGGCCTGCCTCGCTTAAAAATATTCGGCAGCCTCTGCCGTCCCTTCATCCGCGCCGCGCTGCACCCTTTGATTTGGTGCGCCCGGCCCGAATTCAGCACCGAAAGTAAGATGGAAAAGACGCCGTCCGGTCCCCCCGCGTCTTCCGAGGCGATTGTCGGCGAGAGGGCTTAAGGCCCGGTAAACCATGGCGTTCGCATTTGAAACGCTAGCGTAACGATCCGTCCCAAAACGACCCGAATTCATTAAACGTCCCTTAGCGGTCAGTTTTTGTTAACTATTGGACCCTAGTTTGTTGATTCGAGTTAACCATCCGCGTTTACAAAGGTTTGCGGCCCGCGCACGCGAACCTCACCTATCAATGGCCGGGGGATCGAAATGAGGGTGCTTTTAATTGAGGATGACAGCGCGACGGCGCAGAGCATTGAGCTCATGCTGCAGTCGGACGGCTTCAATGTTTATACGACTGATTACGGCGAAGAGGGCATCGATCTCGGCAAGCTCTTCGACTACGACATTATACTGCTCGACCTGAACTTGCCGGACATGAGCGGTTACGAGGTGCTCAAAGCGCTCCGGGTCAACAAGGTCCAGACGCCCATCCTCATCCTTTCCGGCCTTGCCGGTATCGAAGACAAAGTCCGCGGCCTCGGTTTCGGCGCCGACGACTACATGACCAAGCCCTTCCACAAGGACGAGCTCGTCGCCCGCATCCACGCCGTGGTACGCCGCTCCAAGGGCCACGCCCAATCGGTCATCCAGACCGGCGGCCTTCGCGTCAATCTCGACACCAAGACCGTCGATGTGAATGGCCAGCGGGTGCATCTGACCGGCAAGGAATATCAGATGCTGGAGCTGCTCTCGCTCCGCAAGGGCACCACCCTCACCAAGGAGATGTTCCTGAACCATCTCTATGGCGGCATGGACGAGCCCGAGCTCAAGATCATCGACGTTTTCATCTGCAAGCTGCGCAAGAAGCTCGCAGCGGCGACCGGCGGCAAGCATTACATCGAGACCGTCTGGGGCCGCGGCTATGTGCTGCGCAATGCCGAGGAAGAGGCCGACGAGGCTGCCGCCTAGCCTTGCGGGCAACCTCACCTTTCCAGATCGACGCACAAAAAAACGCCTCCGGAAATTTCCGGGGGCGTTTTTTTTCGTCTTGTCAAAGATTCCAACCGGTTAGGACCGCACCTGGCGCTTAGATGTAACGCCGCTTGACGGCCGGCCGGCGCATCAGGCGCCCCTGCGGCTCGGGCCCGAGATAGCCAAGCTCTTCCTCGCCCATCCCCGTCTGATACGGCAGATGCTGATAGACACCCGGGCAAGGGGTCGGCAGCGGCCCCAGCTCCTCGCTCATGCCGCGCACCGTCTCGGTGGCGCCGAGCACCAGGAAGCCGTCATTGCTGAGCTGCTGGGTCAGGCGGCCGAGGACCTCCGCCCGCGTCTCCTGATCGAAATAGATCATCACGTTGCGGCAGAAGATCAGATCGAACATGCCGTGCCGCATGCTGTTATGCAGCAGGTTCTGCTGCCGGAAGCTGACCGCCTGGCGGATTTCCGGACGGATCTCCCAATCATTGCCGTTCCGGCCGAAATATTTCAGCAGCAAGGTGACGGGCAGACCGCGCTGCACCTCGAATTGCCGGTAGACGCCGGAGCGCGCCTTCATCAGCGCTTCTTCGGAGAAATCCGTGGCCAGAATGTCCACCTTCCAGCCGGTAAGCTTGGCGCGCATCTCGGCCAGCGCCATGGCGATGGAATAGGGCTCCTGCCCCGTCGCCGCCGCCGCGCACCAGATGCGCAAATGCCGCGTCGAGGCCCGGCGCTCGATCAGCGCCGGCAAGATCGTGTCGGTGAAGCAGGAGAACACCGTCTTGTCGCGGAAGAAATAGGTTTCCTGAATCGCCATCAGCTCGGCGAGCCGCCAGCGCAGGCTCTCGCCATCTTGGCGCGACAGCGCTTCGCACAGCTCCGCCACCGAAGAGATGCGCTGCTCCTTCAGCAGCTTCTCGACCCGCAGCTCCATCAGCTCCTGCTTGTCGGCGCTCAGCGCGATGCCCGAATATTGCTTCAGGATATGGCGCAGAAACTCGAACTGTTTGGCGTTCATAGGCGCTCTCCTTGCAACAACATCCGCATGGTTTCGGCCAGGCGCAAAGGCGGTCCCTCGGCCGAGGCGAGCCCCGCCTCCAACACCGCGGCCGGCATGCCCCAGACCACGCTGGAGCATTTATCCTGCACCAGCACATTGCCGCCCTTCTCCACGATGGCCTTAGCGCCGGACGTGCCGTCCGAGCCCATGCCGGTCAGCACCACGGCCAGGACGCCTGCGCCGTACACGCCGGCGGCGCTCTCGAACAAAAGATCCACCGACGGCCGGTGGAAATTCAGCGGCGGCGCGTCGTTAATCGAGATCGTCGGCTTGTCGCCCGGCGCGAGCACCATATGCCGCTCGCCCGGCGCCAGATAGATATGCCCCGGCCGGAGCGCCTCGCCATCCTCGCCTTCCTTCGCCGGAAGGCCCGTCACCTCTTGAATGCGCTCGGCCAGCGCGGCGGTGAAAACCGAGGGCATATGCTGGGTGATCAGCACCGGCACCCGGTGCAGCGCATTGCGTAGCGGCGTCAGAAGATTGGTTAGCGCGTTCGGCCCGCCCGTCGAGCTGCCGATCGTCACCAGCCGCGGCACCACCATGGAAAACGGGCGAAGCTGCGCGATCGAGCCGTCCGGCCCGAGACGGCTGGCATCGCCGAAACGCTGCGAGCTGCGCACCGTGCTCTGCGCCACCGCCTTGATCTTGGCCACCAGCTCGTCGCGGAAACGCGGCGAGGACGAGCCGCCATTGGCCGGCTCCGGTTTGGCGAGATAATCCGCTGCGCCGCGCGAAAGCGCTTCGAAGGTCATCTGCGCATTGCGCTGAGTTAGCGCCGAAACCATCAGCACCCGCGCCGAAGGACAGGCATCGAGGATCAGGGGCAATGCCTGAAGCCCGTCCATCACTGGCATCTCGATATCCAGCAGCACCACGTCGGGCCGCGTCTTCGCGGCAAGCGCAGGCGCTTCCTCGCCATTCTTGGCGGCACCGGCGAGCTCCAGCCCGGGCTCCTCCTCGATCCACCGCCGCAGAAGCCAGGCGATCAGATGGGAATCCTCGACCACGAGAACCCGGATCGGACGCGGCGCGTCCTCAGGAGGCGTGGCGGCCCGATCGGCCGATACTCGACGCAACGCACTTGCCACTACAGCAATCCCACTTCGTGAAATTTGGATTCGATGATGTCGCGATCGAACGGTTTCATGATGTATTCGTTGGCACCGGCCGTGATCGCACGGGTGATATGATCGATATCGTTCTCCGTCGTGCAGAAGATCACGATCGGCCGGTCACCGCCTTGCTCCTTGCGCAACGCCACCAGGAAGCTGATTCCGTCCATCACCGGCATGTTCCAATCGAGCAGCACGGCATCGGGCATGGACACGCGGCATTGCTCCAGCGCTTCCTTGCCGTCTTCCGCCTCCGATATACTGAATTTCAGATCCTCCAGGATGCGGCGGGCGACCTTTCGGATGACCGGACTGTCGTCCACGACCAAGCAACTCTTCATAAGCCCCTTATTCTCCTCTGCTGCTTACGCAGCGGTTAACTGCGGGCCCCCCGGCCGCGCTAGGTCCAAAATTCCCTCAAGGTCGAGCACCATCAGCACACCGTCATCCAGCCGGTAGACCCCGGCGCAGATATCCGCCCAGCCCGCACCCAGATTGACCGGGTTGGGCTCGAAGGTTTCCGGCTCCGGCCGCAGCACATTGCCGATCTTGTCGGCGATCAGCCCGTAAAGCTCATTGCCGCGCTCGATCCCGATCGCCACCGACGGGGCATCCGGGTCGCGCGCCGGCAAGCCGAGACAGGCCCGCAGATCGATCGCCGTCACGATGCGGCCGCGCAAATTCAGAAGTCCCGCCACTGGCTTCGGCGCCATCGGCACAGGGCAAATGCCCTTGGGCAGAAAAACGTCGCGGACTTGCGTCAGCTTGAGGCCGAAAAGCTGGCCGTCGAGCTCCGCCGTCACATAGCCTTCGGTCTCGGCTTCCAGCTGCCGCAGCGCTTCTTCGCTCATGCCGCCGCTCCCCATTGCGGCAGCACCGCTTTCAGCGCGGCCATCAGCTTCTGGCGGTCGAACTTGCCGACATATTCGATGAACCCTGCCGCCCGGCTGCGGGCGATCAGCTCCGGCGAGCTATAGGAGGACAGCGCGATCAGCGGCGTCTCGCTCCAGCGCGGATCCTTCTTCGCTTCTTGCGCGAAGGCGAAGCCGTCGAGCCCCGGCATTTCCAGATCGGAGATGATGAGGTCGAACCGCGTCCCCTCCTCCTTCATCTCCAGCGCCTCATGCGCCGACTCCGCCAGAGTCACCGAATAGCCATGCGCGGTGAGCAGCGGCGCCAGCATGTTGCGGAAGAATTGGCTGTCGTCGACGAGAAGCAGCCGCGCGGTTTTCGCCGCCTCGGCCTCCCGCGCCGCGAGGCGCTGGGTCAGCCCCTCGCCGATATAATAGGAGATGTCGATCAGCTCTGTGACCTCGCCGTCCACCAGCAGCGAGCCGATCAGCCCCGGTGTCACCGACCGGATCTCCAGCGACAGCGGCGCCTCGACCACATCGATGATCTCGTCGATAGCGAGCCCGACATGGCGGCCTTCGTCGTCGAACACCAGGATCGGCTGCAACGCATCGCCCGCCTGGCGCGTCACCCCGTCCATGAAGAGCAGCGGCATCAGCCCGTCGCGGTAGCGGATCACATCGCCTTCGTTGCAGACCTCGATCTCTTTGCCGGGAATCTCTTCCAGCCGCGCCACCAGCGCCAGCGGTACCGCCTTGCGCACGCTGCCCCCCGCCTTGAACAGGAGAAGCGGCACCGGTGCCTCTTCCGGCTCGCGCGCCTCTTGCGTCTCCGCCTCGCGCTGGGAAAAATCGGCACGGATCTCGCTGACACCGGCCAGGGCGGCGAGCGCCGCCGGATCGATGATCATGATCACACTGCCGTCGCCCAGAATGGTATTGCCGGAGAACATGGTCAGGTCTTGCAGCACGCTGGCCTTCGGCTTCACCACGATCTCTTCCGGGCGCAGCACCGTCTCCACCAGCAGGCCGTAGCGCCGCACGCCCGCCTCCATCACGATGACGGTCGCCATCTCGCCGAGCAAACGTCCGCGCGGCACCGCCTCGTCCTCGGGCAGATGCAACAGCCCGCCCAGATCGTAGACCGGCAGCAGTCGGCCGCGCAGCCGGAGCTGCGGCGCATCGTTGATCATCTCGATCCGGCAGTCGGTCTCCCTCTTGGCCCGCACCACTTCGGAAACATTGTGCTGTGGAACCGCAAACCTTGTCCCGTCGGTCTCGACGATCAGCGCCGCGGCGATCGCCAAGGTGAGCGGGATACGCAGCCGGAACACCGTCCCCTGCCCCGAGCTCGATTTCAGATCGACCGTGCCGCCGATCACCTCGATATTGGCACGCACCACATCCAGCCCGACGCCGCGCCCGGAAATATCCGTGACCTCGGCCGCCGTCGAAAAGCCCGGCTGGAAGATGAACTGATGGATCTCGCTCTCGCCGAGTTGCCCGATTTCCGTCTCGGATAGCAGCTCCTTCTCGATGCATTTCGCCTTGATCCGGTCGGTATCGAGACCGCGCCCGTCATCGCCGATCTCGATGACGATATGATCGCCCTCGGCATAGGCCTTCAGATCGATATGCCCGGTCTCGGACTTGCCGAGCGCGCGCCGCCGTGCCGGCGTGCCGATGCCGTGATCGGCCGCATTGCGGATCAGATGGGTCATCGGATCGCGGATGAATTCCAGCACCTGCCGGTCGAGCTCGGTCTCCCCGCCGGAGGTGGTAAGCTCGATGGACTTCCCGAGCTCGACCGACAGGTCACGGAGCATCCGCGGCAGCTTCTGCCAGGCCCGGTCGATCGGCAGCATGCGCGCCTTCATGATGCCGCGCTGCAATTCGTTGGTGATGCCGGAAAGCCGGTGCAGCGGCGCCTTCCATTCGGTGTCCTGCTTGCGCCGGTCGATATCCAGAAGCTGATTGCGGGCGAGCACCAGCTCGCTCACCGTGGTCATCAGATGCTCCAGCGTATCGACCTTGACCCGGATCGACTGGGCAGCTTCGCGGCCGGGAGCGTCAGTGCCCTGAGCCTCTTCGGAAGCGATAGGCTCCGAGACCATCTCTTCGGCGACGAGATACTCCAAGCCGGCAGCCTGCAGATCGTCCGGCAACCGTGCCTCAGCCTCCTCCGGTTCGGATACGCGCCGGCCGCGGATCGCCTCATCCCCGGCGCGCACCATCGCCATATCGGCCAGCGTTTCTTGGTCTTCGAGATCGCGGACCGCCTCGCGCGCACCCTGCGGCGCGGCCGCCTCGGCAAGCGCCAGAAGCCGGACGATCAGATCGTCGTCCGAACCCGCCGGCTCTTGCTGATCGCGCTCCAGCCCCTGCAGGATTTCGTTCATCCGGTCGAGGCTGGCGAGGATCGCGCTCACCCCGTCGGCGCTTACCGTCATCCCGTCGCGGTAGCGGCTCATCAGGCTTTCAGCCGCATGGGTCAGCTTGGCCAGCCGGTCGAGACCGAGAAAGCCGCATGTGCCTTTGACGGTGTGAACCAGGCGGAAGATGTTGTTCAGGAGTTCGGGGTCGTTGGGCTCGGACTCAAAGCGCACGAGCTCGACGTCGAGACGCTCGAGACTCTCCTGCGTCTCGGTCAGAAATTCCCCAAGCAGCTCGTCCATCACCCATCGCCTTTTGCCTCGCGCATCTCATTGCAAACTCTTGCGCGGGCCCCGGCGGCGATTGTGGCGAAGAACTGGTTTACGTTTCGTTGAGCAAACGAGACCACTCGCGGCGGCAAGCCGTTGATATCTGGGTTTAGCCCGCTTTCAGGATCACCTGATCCTCGCTCGGCTCAACCGCGATGGTCAGGCCGATGGCATCGGCAATGCGCCGGGCGAAATAGGGCTGGATCGAATGGGCGTCGGGCAGCTCGCCATTCGCCGGCGCGCCGGTCAGCATGGCGACCACCGGTTCGGCCAGACGCGCCGCCTTGCCGGTCGAGCGCACGCCGAAGCGGTTTCCCTGCTCGTCGATCTCCACATCCACCGTGCCGCCGCGCGGCAGTGCGGTAACGCCGAGCGCGATAAGATTGAGCAGCAGCTTGACCTTGTTCTTCGGCATGTTGAGCAGCGGCCCCTTCCAGGTCAGCGAATGCTTCCCTTGCACGAAGTCGTTGGCCACCTTCTCCGCATCGCGCAGATCGATCTCCGCGCCGGCCGATCCCGCCGCCCCGAAGGCGAGCCGCGCGAATTGCAGCTTGGCCGAGGCCTGCTGGGCGCTCTTCATGATGAGGTCCATCGCCTGCTCGCGCATCCCCTCATCGGTCTCGTCGCTCAGCACCTCCAGCCCGTTGGAAATCGCACCCACCGGGCTGATCACATCGTGGCAGATACGGCTCGAGATCAGCGCCGTCAGATCGAGATCCGGTATCGCGCCTGCTTGCTCGCTCATCGCCTTCTCCTCATATCGCCTTCGTTTTGCGGAAAACCGCACACGCGCCGAACTATGTGCTACACGGGCCCCGCCTTGGTCCGAAAGGGCCGTATCCTGGCGCGGTGCGAAACGAATCACCTGTCGTGACGCATCTTGCCCCGCCCTCCCCGAACCCGACAACAGAGGCGATCACATCCAATGCCGGACTTTGATTTCGAAACAGCATGCACGGTTCTGCTCGGCGCCAATCTGGAGGCGGGCGCCTGCATCATGCGTCATTACGCGAGCGACGTGGCAGTTGAGACCAAAGCCGATAACAGCCCCGTGACGCTGGCCGACGGCGACGCCGAACGCGTGCTGCTGCCGGCCCTGGCCAAGCTCGCGCCGGACATCCCGGTGGTTTCCGAAGAATCGGCAAAAGAATTGGATGCCGATCGCGGCGCGCGCTTCTTCCTGGTCGATCCGCTCGACGGCACCAAGGAGTTCATCAAGAAGCGCACCGATTTCACCGTCAATGTGGCGCTGATCGAAAACGGCACGCCGGTCTTCGGCATCGTCTATGCCCCGGCCCTGAAGCTTCTCGCCTTCACCCTGGCGCCAGGCAAGGCGGTCGCGACCACCCTCACCCCCGGCAGCGCCGCGCCCTCGCTTTCCGAGCTGGATTTGAAGCCGCTCGCCGTCCGCCCGGCCCCGGCCGAAGGTCTCACCGCCGTGGTCAGCGCCTCCCATCTCGACGCCGAGACGGAAGCTTTCCTGGAAGAGCATCCCATCGCCGCCCGCGAAAGCGCCGGCTCCTCGCTGAAATTCCTCAAAGTCGCCCAGGGCGAGGCGGATGTTTATCCGCGCTTCGGCCCCACCATGGAGTGGGATACCGCGGCGGGCGATGCCGTCTTGCGGGCCGCGGGCGGTTCGGTCGTCACCCCCGACGGCGCCCCGATGCGCTACGGCAAGTGGGACCGGGGCCTGAAAAACACCAGCTTCATCGCCTGGGGCGCCCAGCGCTAAAGCGGCCCCGGCGCATGGCGCCGCCGGCTGGGTAACCTTTCGCTAACCCAGCCACAGTTTGGTACCAGTTTAGACCAATCATGCCGCCTCCGACGGGCACGAGTTTGAGGGAACAAGCCCTAAAGCGGGAGACCATGCAGATCCGAAGCCCTGCTATCGCGGTCCTGACCTTTCTGCTTGCAGCGGGTTGGGCGGCCGCCCCCCATGCCGAACCGCAGCGCAGCTTGCAGCTGGCGCAGACGGATATCACGCCGCGTGCGCAGCGCATTCCACAGCAGGAGCGCGGCTATAACCAGCCATACGCCAATGGCCAGAACGGCCAATATGGCGGAACGGCGCCCAATGGCGGACAATACGGCACCCCGCAGCAAAACAACGGGCAATACGGCAATCAGCAATACGGCAACGAGAACTATGACGGGCCGGGCGAGCCGTACAAACCCTATTCCGGCCCCGATCCTTACGCCCCGCTGCCCGAGCCGGAAGGCGACGGCTTCTCCGTCGACGAGATCACCGATGCGGGCCACCGCTTCTTCGGCAACGTCTCGCGCGACCTGGCCAAGGTCATCGAATACGCCTTCCAGAAGCGCGGCCGCCCCAATGGCTATATCCTCGGCGAGGAGGTTGGCGGCGCCATCGTGGCGGGCCTGCGCTATGGCGAGGGCACGCTCTATACCCGCGATGCCGGCAATCATAAGGTTTTCTGGCAGGGGCCGTCGGTCGGCTACGATTTCGGCGCCGAAGGCTCCAAGACCATGGTTCTGGTCTACGATCTGCGCGATCCGAACCAGATCTACCAGAACTACTCAGGGGTGGACGGCTCGGCCTATTTCATCGGCGGCGTCGGCATCACCTATCTGGTCAACGACAATATCACCTTGGCGCCGATCCGGTCGGGCGTCGGGCTTCGCCTTGGAGCGAATCTCGGTTATCTGAAATTTACCCGGCAACCGACCTGGAATCCGTTCTAAACTGGGGCTAAGAAGGCGGGGGGCCAAGGCCAGCATTTGAGGGACTTGGCGGATCCTTCGGGATCCCAAACGGAGCGCGGACTCGGATGATCGACGCGGTTTTATACGGTGCGCTGGGATTCGTCATCGCCGGCCTGCTTGCGCTTCTTCTCGTGCCGCCGCTTTGGCAGCGCGCCGTGCGGCTGACCACGCGCCGCATCGAAGCCACCATGCCGATGAGCTTTGCCGAGATCCAGGCGGAGAAGGATCAGCTCAGGGCCGATTTCGCCGTGCAGCTGCGCCGCGTCGAGGTGGCGCTGGACAAAGCCAAGAGCAAGGCCGTGCACGAGCTGGTGCAAACCAGCCAGGCCAAGGTCCGCATCGACGAGCTGGACGCAGCGCTCGAGACCCTGAACGCAGAGCTGGAAGAGACCCAGGCCGCCAAATCAGCGCTTGAGCAGATTCTCAATCGCCGCCTGCCTGCCATGGAGCGCCAATCGGCCGAGGATCAGGCCCGCGTGGCGGAAACCGAGAAGGTGGATGCCGAGCTGCGCTACCGTCTGGAAACGGTCACCGCCAAGCTCGATGCCGCCCGCAAGACGACCCGCGCCCAGCGCGAGGAGATCGAGCATCTGCGCCACGCGCTCGAAGCCGACACCATTCCGGTCAAGCGCGTGATGGGCCGCTCCGATTCGGCGCTCGCCAAGGAGAACCGGCAGCTGACCGCCCGCCTTTCCTCTCTGCAAGAGGAGATGGCGCTCGTCCGCCAGCGCGATACCGAGGACTATCTGCTGCGCGAGGAGATGCGCAAGCTTTCCAAGCAGATTCTGGAGGCCGCGCTGCCGCCCGGATCGCCCGTGCCGGAGCTTGAGGCCGAAGAACCGCCGGCGGGCGCGGACTCCTACCAGCTCGCTGAAGGCGACTATCCCGAGGCCGAAGAAGAAAGTCCCGAGGCTGTCGAAGCGAGCTCCGAGGACGAAGAGCAAACTGCCGCCCAGCCGGCCAAGAAAACCAAGCGGAAATCCTCTGCCAGCGGCAGCAAGACACCGCGTAGCACGCGGCTTGCCGAACGCTTTGCCGCACGCCGCAAGACCGGCACCACAGGCAAGGCTCAGCCCGCAGCCGAGCCGGTCGAGAACGATCCCCGCTAGCAAAGCCCCCGCGCCGCCGTTCATTTCGCATTCAGGCAGGCGGCGCTATTTCGACACGATCGATAGGCATTGAATTGCCTTTCGCCGCGCTAGCCGAGGCGTGTTGAAACGTGGGGAATAGATGACAGTTTCGAGAGTTTGCTTCCGTGTCGCGCTGATTGCGCTTCTGTCCTTCGGATTGGTGGCCGAGCCGGCCTTCGCACAAAATCCGTCCGGGCAAAACGCCGCCGACCAGAACAAGAAAAAGAAGAAGGCGCAGAAGGGAAAGCCCAGCGACGATAAGAGCAAGGTCAAATCCGCCTCTAAAGGCAAACCCGCGTCGAAGAGCAAGCCCGCCGCGAAGCCGCAAGCGAAGGCGCACCCTAAACCGGCGCCCAAGCCGCAAGCCAAAAAACCCCAAGCCAAAAAGCCGGCGCCCAAACCGCAGCAGAAGACGGCCGACTCCACCCCTCCGGCGCCGAAGAAGCCGGAGCCTAAAAAGCCTGAGCCCAAGAAACCTGAGCCCAAGCCGCAGCCCAAGCAGCCGGACGCGAAGCCGGCGCCGAAGAAGCCTGAGCCGAAACCGGAAGCGAAGAAGGCCGATCCGAAGCCGGCGCCGAAACCAGAGCCGAAGCAGCCGGAACCGAAATCTGAGTCCAAGCCTCAACCTAAAAAGCCCGAGCCGAAGCCCCAGCCGAAGTCCGGGCAGAAGACCCCGCCGGCCAATAAGAGCAGCGGTCCTGGCGGTCCCCGTGGCGACTATCGAGCCGACGAGCGCAAGCCCCATCCCGGCGGCGATCATGGCGGCGGCGGCCCGCGTGGCGACTACCGAAGCGGCGACCACAAGGGCAAATCAGGCGGCGGCCAGAAGAAGCCGGACGCTCAGAAGAAATCCGGTCCCGACAAGGGCAAGAACGGCAACGGCGATAAGAACGGCAATGCCAATAAGCGCGGTGACAACAACAAGAACCGCAACAACAAGGGCGGTCAGAAAAGCGGCTCAGACAGAAATCGCGGCCATTACGACCGCAACCACCATGACCGGGACCGCTACGGCCATTATCACCGAGGCCGCCACCACCATTACGAGCCGCGCTACGGCCATCGCCGCCGCGGCGGCGACGAGGAAAAGTTTTCCACCAAGAACTTCCTGCTCGGCGCCGTTGCCGGCGTGATGGTCGGCGCGGTTCTGACCAAGGCGGTGAGCTTCGATAACGGCACGCGGCAATTCCGCCGCGAGGACGACCGCGTCGTCGTCCGCCATATGGATCGCGACCGCTTCGTCGGTTATGGCGACCCCAATATCCAATATCTGCCCGACGGCCGCACCCGGGAGGTCTATCCCACCCCGGACGGCACCGAGATCGTCACCGTGCGCGATCCCAGCGGCCGCATGCTTACCCGCGCCCGCCGCTATCCGGACGGCTATGAGGAGGTGCTGATCGACGATCTGCGTTTCGGCTCCGTCACCGGTCCGGTCGATCTCGGCCCCCTGCCGCCCAGCATTCCGCGCGACCAATATGTGCTGAATGGCGGCTACGACAATCGCGAGCGGATCGAGACCGCCTTGATGGCCCCACCGGTGGAGCCGCTGCCGCGGACCTATAGCCTTGAGGAGGTGCGCCAATATCCGCGCATCCGCGAGCGCATGCCCCGGATCGATCTCACCGACATCACCTTCGCTACCGATTCGGCGGTGATCGATGAGAGCCAGATCGGCGCCATGGAGTATCTCGCCAATATCCTCAACGATATTTTGGACGAGAACCCGGACGAGGTGTTCCTGATCGAAGGCCACACCGATGCCGTGGGCGATCCCTATTACAATCTCGCTTTGTCGGACCGGCGCGCCGAATCCGCCGCCATCGTGCTCTCAGACTATTACGGCATCCCGCCGGAGAACATGGTCACCCAGGGCTATGGCGAGGATTATCTGAAGGTGCCCACCCAAGCGCCTGAGCGGGCCAACCGCCGAGTCACCATCCGGCGCATCACGCCGCTGATCCGCTCCGCCGAAGCCCCGCCCTCGGAACCGGACCAGCCCGCCTATCCGTAAGGATACGGAAAGTGCCGGCATCGCCTGCGAAGGACGATGCCGGCGCTCCGCCGCCCTTGGGGGCCGAGGCGTCTAGCGGCTCACCGCGTGGTAGATCCAAAGCACGATCACCGCGCCGGCGATCGCAACGATGAAGCTGTAGAGGTTCAGCCCGGTCACCCCGGCGGCACCGAAGAAATTGAACACCACGCCGCCCACGACGGCGCCGACGATACCGAGCACGATATCCATCAACATACCCTGGCCGGACTTGTTGACGATCTTGCTGGCAATGAAGCCGGCGATCAGACCTAAGATAACCCAAGCAATAATCGACATTGGATTCCCCTCCTCCATATTGATCGGTCACAATCAGCGATCATATTCCCCTTTCCAGCTCAATCCTATGAAATCGGCAACCAAGGGTTGAGACCGCCGGCGCTCCTAAGCTTGCCTGCCCCATGCATGTTGCGCCGTCCTCCTCAACCGGGGCGAGACTATGGGAAAGGAAACCTCCAATGGGACTTTTCGACGATGCCGTACCCGGCGGAAACATCACCAAGCCGCTGATGATCGCCGTGGGCGCGCTGCTGATCGGTAAGATGCTGACCGGCGGCGAAAACGATTTCGGTGCGCCGAAGGACGACGGCGCCGCACCGGAGACCGCCCCGCCGCAGGTGGACACCACGGCCGCCGCCGAAGGCGGTCTGTTCGGCGGGCTCGGCGGCCTGCTCGAGACCTTGAGCAAGGGCGGCCTGCAATCCACCGTCGATTCCTGGGTGCAGACCGGCGAGAACGAGCCGGTCGCCCCCGGCAGCCTGAAGGATGCGCTGGGCTCGACCACCATCAGCGATCTGGCCCGCCAGGCCGGGATCGACGAGCAGGATCTTCTCAATCAGCTCGCCACCGTGCTCCCCGGCCTGATCGACAAGATGACCCCCGGCGGCAAGGTGCCCAATCAGACCGAGCTCGACTCCTTCTTCAAATCTTAGCCGGACCGGCACACATCGCTTCGGGCCCCGCTGTTCCGGCGGGGCCTTTCTTATTGCGGGCCTCGGGTTAGACTGAAGCGAATCGGCGAAGGCTCTTCGCCGCAGCTCCGGGGGCTCCGATGCTCATCGACGGCGTGATGCTGCTTTGGTTCATCCTGGCCGCCCTGTCCGTGGCCTTCGTCGCCATCGACATCCGGGGAACGCCTGAGCACCCGGTGATGAAATGGGCCTTCGTGCTGTTCACCGCCTATTCCGGCCCGTTCGGCGCCTTCCTCTATGTGCTCGGCTGCCGCGAGCCGCTGCCCGGCACCCATGAACAATATGTCGCCGCGCGCTGGCGCCAGACCCTGGGCTCGACCATGCATTGCGTCGCCGGAGACGGTATCGGCATCCTGGTCGGTGCGGTGATCGGCGCACTCGTGTCCCTGCCCTTGGCGGCGGATTTCGCGCTCGAATACGTGCTCGGCTTCGCCTTCGGCTGGTCGATCTTCCAGGCCCTGTTCATGGGCGAGATGTTCGGCTCCTATGCCCGGGCGCTGAAGGGCACCTTCACCTCCGAGCTGCTTTCCATGAACTGCTTGATGGGCGGCATGCTGCCGGTCTCGGCCCTGGCCTTCGCCGGCAACGAGGCGGCCCATAACCCGGCCGAGCCGCTATTCTGGTTCCGCATGTCGCTGGCGCTGATGGTCGGCGCGCTGTTCGCCTATCCGATGAATTGGTGGCTGGTCGCCCATCACCTGAAGCACGGCATGATGACCGTGCGGCCCAAACGCGAAATGGGCGAGATGGCGAAGCCGGACATGCAGGCAAAAATGAAGATGGCCGAGAAAGGCTCGGCGCTTCACGCCCCCTCCCCGCCGGTCTGGGTGATGGCTTGCGTCTCTTTCGCCGTGCTCGCCGCAGGCGCGGCCGTCGCGCTGATCTTCGGCTAGGTTTCGGTGGGGAGCGCTTTCAGCGTCTCTGCCAGCGCTTCGAAGAAGAAATCGGCGTCCTGCTCGGAGAGGCAAAGCGGCGGCCGCAGCTTCAGCGTGTTGGCGTGCTTCCCGGCCGCACCGGCCAGCACGCGGCGCTGTTTCAGCCCTTCGATGATGCGCTTGGCCTTCGCCGCATCTGGCGCACCATCCGTCTCGATATCGACGCCGATGAACAGCCCAGCCCCGCGCACCGCACCGATCGTATCTATCGTCTCGGCGAGCCCATCCAGCTTCTCTTTCAGGTGCCCACCGACGAGCCGCGCATTCTCCTGCAAACCCTCCTCGGCGATCACCTCCAACACGGCGAGCCCGGCGCAAGCTGCCACCGGATTGCCGCCAAAGGTGTTGAAGTAGCCGACATCATTGCAGAATCCGGCCAGCAGATCGGGGCGCGCCACCATCCCCGCCATGGGAAACCCGTTCCCCATCGGCTTGCCCATAGTGACGATATCCGGCGTCACGCCGTGGCGGCCAAACCCCCAAAACGCCTCGCCCGTCCTGGCAAAGCCCGGCTGCACCTCATCGGCGATATACAGCCCACCCGCCGCATGAGTCGCCGCGACCGCCTTTTGCAGAAAGCCCGGATCGCCGGGAAAGATGCCGTCGCTGGAGAAGATGGAATCGCAGATGAAGCCGGCAAATCCATGCCCGCGCCGCTTCAGCTCCGCCGCCGCTTCGCTCAGGGCAGAGGCGAAAGCTTCGCCCAGATCCTCTCCTTCGAAGTTCGCAAGGTCGGGCGCTGGAATCGCGACCACATGGTCGGGCAGCGCGCCTTGCAGAAAGGCCGCCGGCGAGACCTCCGTCACCAGCGCGGTATTGCCATGATAGGCCTGATCGGTGACCACGAAGCCGCGCGCGTCCGTCGCCTTCATGGCAACGCGCATGGCAAGATCGTTGGCCTCGCTGCCGCTGCAGGCCAGCACCACATTGGAGAGCGCATCCGGCAGCGTCGCCTTCAGCGCCTCGATATAAGCCTCGAGCTTCGCATTCAGATAACGGGTGTGAATATTGAGTGTGGCGATCTGCGCCGACACCGCCTCGACCACCCGCGGATGGCAATGCCCGACCGAGGGCACGTTGTTATAGAAGTCGAGATAGCGCGTGCCGCCCGCATCCTCCATCCAGACGCCGCGCGCCGACACCATCTCGATCGGCTCCTGATAGAACAGCACCGAGGCCGCGCCTGAATTGGCCAGATGCCGCTGCAGAAGCGGATCGATCTTTTCGCCCGCGCTCTCGCGATAGGCGTTGAGCTCGAGGATTCCGACATTGCCGGATTTCGCCATGGGGGAAACTCGTCGTCTGGGGTGAAGGGCTCCGTATCAGCGCCGAGCTTAGCGCAAGCCCCTACCCCGTGTCAGACCCCACTGTCAGACGATGAAATCGCTGATCGCAATCGCTAAACTGCCAGCTCTCGAATCCACAATTCGTTAGGCGGCTGCCCATATTTTGTGCATACGGCGCAGGCGTACTTTGAGGCCCCGCCGCATAAGCCTTTGAAAAACAAGATATCAGCGGACTGGCACCGCTCTTGCTACATAGAGGCCAGCAGCTAGGGTTCCGGATGCCGCAAGCATCGTCTGGTCCGAGAGCTGCAGCCCGGCGGCGCAGGCCGGGTACACGGCGGGACAAAAGCCCGGGAGGCCCCACGATGCGAAAGCATCAAAGGACTTCCCATTCCGCCCGGGGCCT
The DNA here is from genome assembly GCF_013341275.1 of Methyloligella sp. GL2. Taxonomy (GTDB): domain Bacteria; phylum Pseudomonadota; class Alphaproteobacteria; order Rhizobiales; family Methyloligellaceae; genus Methyloligella. Next base: position 1,117,379 of record NZ_CP054476.1, on the reverse strand, counting down.
CCGAACGAAAAGAGAAGCAGTCGGAGGTAGACATGCATTTCGGGAAAATCGCTAAGCTTTTTGGCGGCGCCGTACTCGGCGCGGCCCTGCTGCTCGGCACGCTCGCGCCCAATACCGCGCAGGCCGAGGAGAAGAAGGACTTCAAACTGGCCTGGTCGATCTATGCAGGCTGGATGCCCTGGGGCTATGCCACAGAAAACGGCATCGTCAAGAAATGGGCCGACAAATACGGCATCACCATCGAGGTGACGCAGTTCAACGACTACATCGAATCCATCAACCAGTTCACGGCCGGCGCTTATGACGCCGTGCTGCTCACCAATATGGATCTGCTCGCCATTCCGGCGGTCGGCGGTGTCGACACCTCCGTGCTGATCATGGGCGACTACTCCAACGGCAACGACACCATCATCCTCAAGGGCAAGGACAAGCTGGAGGATATCAAGGGCCAGAACGTCAATCTGGTGGAGCTTTCCGTCTCCCATTACCTGCTGGCCCGGGCGCTCGAGACCATCGACCTGTCCGAGAAGGACGTCACCGTCGTCAACACGTCTGACGCCGATATGATCTCGGCCTGGAAGACCCCCGATATCACCGCGTTGGCCACCTGGAATCCCATGTCCAGCGAGATCCTGAAGGATAAGGACGCCCATAACGTCTTCGACTCTTCGCAGATCCCCGGCGAGATCATGGATATGTGCGCGGTCAACACCGAGACGCTGAAGGACAATCCGGATTTCGGCAAGGCCCTGGTCGGCGCCTGGTACGAGACCATGAAGCTCATGAGCTCCGATACGCCGGAAGGCAAAGCCGCCCGCGAATCCATGGCCAAAGCCTCCGGCACCGATCTTCCCGGATACGAAGCACAGCTTGCCACCACCAAGATGTTCTACGATCCGGCTGATGCGGTGGAGTTCACCGAGAGCGACAACGCCCACGAGATCATGGATAACGTGCGCGGCTTCCTGTTCGACCACGGCCTTCTCGGCGAAGGCGCGCCCAGCGCCGATGTGGTCGGCATCGAATTCCCCGACGGCTCGGTGCTCGGCGACGAGGGGAACGTGAAGTTCCGCTTCAACACCGACTACATGAAGATGGCCGCCGACGGTAAGCTGTAAGGCATCCGCTAGACGGTTCCATTCAATGCGTCGTCTCATAAATCAGAAGGTCGAGCGGGGTCCGGCATTGTTCCTGGCCCTGCTCCCCTTCGCCTTGGTCATCGCCGTCTATGCGTTCGGTTCCGCCGAGCGCCTAGCGGTCAATCCCAACGACAAGCTGCTGCCTGGCTGGACCTCCTTCGTCGATGCCATCGACCGCATGGCATTTCAGCCCGACAAGCGCACCGGCAACTATCTGCTCTGGACCGACACCTATGCCAGCCTGGTGCGGCTGTTCGCAGGCGTCGCCAGTGCCACGCTGTTCAGTCTGATTTTCGGCATCTGCATCGGCATCTTGCCGATCATGCGGGCGACCTTCGCCCCCTTCATCGCAGTCATCGCGATGATCCCGCCATTGGCGGTGCTCCCCATTCTCTTCATCGTCTTCGGCCTCGGCGAAACCGCCAAGATCGTGCTCATCGCCATCGGCGTCGCCCCGTTCATCACCCGGGATATCGCGCTCCGGGTCGAGGAGATTCCACGCGAGCAGATCGTCAAGGCCGAGACCCTCGGCGCCAATAGCTGGCAGATCATCACCCGCGTGGTGCTGCCGCAAATCTGGCCGCGCCTGATCGACTCCGTGCGTCTCAGCTTGGGCGCCGCCTGGCTGTTCCTGATCTCGGCGGAGGCCATCGCCTCCCAGAGCGGCCTCGGCTACCGCATCTTCCTGCTGCGCCGCTTCCTCGCCATGGATGTGATCCTGCCCTATGTCGCCTGGATCACGCTGCTGGCGGTGATCATCGATGCCGCGCTGAGGCTGTTTCAGAAGCGCGCCTTCCCCTGGTTCGCAGGCGGGAGGAGCTAAGCCATGACCACAATCTCCATCCGCGACGTCTGGAAGGAATATGACGACCAAGTGGTGCTGGAGCGCGTCTCCTTGGAGATCGAGCCCCACGCCTTCGTGCTCATCGTCGGCGCCTCCGGCTGCGGCAAGTCCACGCTTTTGCGCATGCTGCTCGGCCAGGAGCAACCGAGCCGCGGCGAGATCCTGATCGACGGCACGCCGCTGCCGCCCGAGCCGGGGCCCGACCGCGGCGTGGTGTTCCAGCGCTACTCGGTGTTCCCGCATCTCACCGTGCGCGAGAACGTCACCTTAGGGCTCGAATTCGGCCAAGCCCCCATCGCCGGCAGGCTGTTCGGCGGCGCGAGGAAACGCGCCATCGCGGAGGCGGAGCATTATATCGAGCTGGTCGGGCTGGAGCAGGCCATGGACAAATATCCGTCCGCCCTGTCCGGCGGCATGCAGCAGCGTCTGGCCATCGCCCAAGCGCTGATCACCAAGCCCAAAGTGCTGCTGCTCGACGAGCCTTTCGGCGCCCTCGACCCCGGCATCCGCGCCGATATGCACGAGTTAGTGATCAAGCTCTGGCAGGACAGCAAGATGACCGTGTTCATGGTCAGCCACGACCTGTCGGAGGCCTTCTATCTCGGCACGCGGCTGATCACCCTCGACCGCCGCCGCAACCGCCCTGAGGAGCGCGAGCGCTACGGCGCCAGCATCACCCACGACATTCCCATCACCCGCCGGCGGGAAAACCGCCATCGGGGCATCAAGCTTGCCGAAGGAGACGTGCTGTGACGGCGAGCCTCTTTCTCTTGTCGCCCTATCGGGCTATAACACTCTTCTTGGCTCGGCCGGGACGACCCGGTCCGCATAAGCGCCAGGGCCCCGTCGGGACGACCCGCAATTCAAACAGCGGAGGATCCCGGCGATGACCGACCAAGCCGATACCCCGACCGACAACGCATCGACCTACGACGCCTTGCGCGCCGCGGGCCGCTCTGCGCCGGCTCGCAAGCGCACGGTGAGCGATGCCGATCTGGCAACGCCGCGGGAGCTGCCAGAGGCGGATGTGCTTTACAGCGAAACCCTGCAGCCGGGCGGGCAGACCGCCTTCGTCGTCCGCAAGGGCCAGGTGCTGCGCCTTGCCGACCCCAAAGGCGGCGGCAGCCTCGCCATGGTGGCGGTGAATGCCGATCTGCCCGAGGAACGGCTCAACACCGCCGACACCGCCAAGGTTCAGTGGAACGCCTTTCTCGGCAAATCCATGCTGATCCTGTCCGATATGGGCCGGGCGCTGTTCTCCATCGTCGAGGATACCTCCGGCCATCATGACCTGATCCTCGGCGGCTCGTCGGCAAAGCCGACCCAGGCCAAGTTCGGCGGGGAGCCGTTCCTGCACAACAGCCGCGATAATTTCGAGCTGGCCCTGGCCAAGTTCGGCCTCACCCGCAAATCCATCGTCCCCTCCATCGCCTTCTTCACCGGCGTGGACGTGGCCGAGGACGGCTCCTTAAGCTTTGCCGGTGGCACCGGCGAGCCCGCCTTCATCGATTTGCGCGCCGAGATGGACGTGCTGGTGGCGCTCTCCAATTGCCCCCACCCGCTCGATCCGGGCGCGGAGTTCGCGCCGCCGGAAGCGCAGGCAACCATTTGGCAGCCGGAATCGGAGCTGCCCCTCGCCAACGCAACCGTGGAGGCCAGCCGCGCCTTCGCCAACACCAACGCGCTTCTGGCGCAGCTCGGCAAGTGAGGGAGGCCAACATGACGGACACACAGACTCGCGATCCGGCAACCGCCAATTACGACCTCACCCATCCCAAGCGGATGCCCTGGTCCCGCCTCGTCAAGAAGGGCGAGGTGCTGCGCGTCGTCGATCTGGAAGGCTGCCAGGCGGTCGATACGCTCGTCTATGACGCCTACGACCACGAAGATCGTTACGACTATCAGCAGACGCTGCTGGCCCAGAAGAACATCTTCATCACCACCGGCACGGTGCTCTATTCCACCGGCGGCGAGCCGCTGATGACGGTGATCGACGATACCGTCGGCAATCACGACACGCTGGGCGGTGCCTGCAGCGCAGAGAGCAATCAGGTGCGCTTCGGCCTCGACAAGAAACACATGCATAACTGCCGCGACAACTTCCTGCATGCGGCGGCCGAGAACGGCATGGGCAAGGCCGACATCACCTGCAATATCAACCTGTTCATGAACGTCCCCGTCGAGCCCAACGGCCATCTCGCCATCGTCGACGGCGTCTCCTGTCCGGGGAGCTATATCGATCTTCGCGCCGAGCGAGACGTTCTGGTGCTGATTTCCAACTGCCCCCAGGTGAACAACCCTTGCAACGGCTATAACCCGACCCCGATCCGCCTGATCGTCTGGGACGAGTAAGCGGACGCTATAGCCGTGTTCAACAAGGTTCTCATCGCCAATCGGGGCGAGATTGCTTGCCGTATCATCCGCACGCTGGACAGGATGGGCGTGGCGTCGGTCGCCGTTTATTCGGAGGCCGACGCCCACGCTTTGCACACCCGGCTTGCCGGCGAAGCGATGCCGATCGGCCCTGCGCCGGCCAGCCAAAGCTATCTCGACACCGATAAGATCCTAGAGGTGGCCGCGCAGACGGGCGCGCAAGCCGTGCATCCCGGCTATGGCTTCCTCAGCGAGAATGCCGGCTTCGCCGAGAGGTTGGCGGAAGCCGGTATCGCCTTCATCGGCCCGACGCCGGATCAGCTCCGCGCCTTCGGGCTGAAGCACGAGGCGCGCGCGCTGGCCGAAGCTGCCGGCGTGCCGCTTGTGCCGGGCAGCCCCCTGCTCGCCTCCTTCGCGGAGGCAAAGCGAGCGGCGGAACAGATCGGCTATCCGGTCATGCTGAAAAGCACCGCCGGCGGCGGCGGCATCGGCCTGATGCTCTGCCGCGACGAGACCGAGCTCGCCAAGAATCTGGAAGCCGTCGAGCGTCTCGGCAAAAGCAATTTCGGCGAGGGCGGCGCGTTTCTGGAAAAATACATCGCCCATGCGCGCCATATCGAGGTGCAGATCTTCGGCGACGGCAAAGGCGGCGTGATCACTCTCGGCGAGCGCGACTGCTCGGTGCAGCGGCGCAATCAGAAGGTAATCGAAGAGACCCCGGCCCCGGACCTACCCGAGACCGTGCGCAACGCGCTGCATGAGGCAGCCCGTAAGCTCGGGGAGAGCGTCTCTTATGCCTCCGCCGGCACGGTGGAGTTCATCTACGATGCCGATGCGAAGGCCTTCTACTTCCTGGAGGTGAACACCCGGCTCCAGGTGGAGCACGGCGTCACCGAGGAAGTCACCGGGCTCGACCTGGTCGATCTGATGGTGCGTCAGGCCGCCGGCGAGCTACCGCCGCTTTCCGATTATGCGGTGGTGCCGAGCGGCGCCTCCATGGAGGCGCGCATCTACGCCGAGGATCCGGGCAAGGACTTCCAGCCCAGCGCCGGGCTGATCACCGAAGCGGTGTTTCCGGAAACCGCCCGCATCGACGGCTGGATCGAGGCAGGCACCGAAGTGCCTTCGCTTTACGATCCCATGCTGGCCAAGGTCATCGTCTTCGGCAAAACCCGCGAGGAGGCGCGCACCAAGCTCGCCGCGGCTTTGGCCGAGACCCAGATCGGCGGCATCGAAACCAATCTCGATTACCTCAAGGCCATCGCCGCCTCGGACGGCTTCGCAGCCGGCGGCGTGACCACCGGCTTCCTCGCCACCTTCGAGACCGCCATGCCGCGCATCGACGTGGCCAGCCCCGGCGGCGAAACCACGGTGCAGGATTACCCCGGACGCCTGAACTATTGGGGCGTCGGCGTGCCACCCAGCGGCCCGATGGACACCCTCTCCCACCGGCTTCTGAACCGCGCCGTGGGAAATAGCGAGCGCGCCGCCTGTCTTGAGATGGCGCTCTCCGGTCCGAGCTTGCGCTTCGGCTCCGCTGCGGTGTTCGCCTTTGGCGGCGCGCCGATCGAAGCCACGCTGAACGGCGAACCAGTCGCGCCCTGGCAGCCGCATCACGCCAAGGAGGGCGACGTGCTCGCCCTCGGCAAGATCGGCGATCGCGGCCGCCGCGCCTATCTCGCCATTCGCGGCGGCATCGACGTGCCGGATTATCTGAACAGCAAGGCCACCTTCCGCCTCGGCAAGTTCGGTGGCCATGCCGGCCGTCCGCTGAAAGCCGGCGACGTGCTGCATATCGGCCAAGACAGCGAAACGCCGCCGCAGAGCGTGCCGGAAGCTTTGCGGCCCGCAATTCCCAACCAATGGGAAATCGGTGTGCTCTACGGCCCCCACGGCGCGCCGGATTATTTCACCCCCGGCGATATCGAGACCCTGTTCGCCACCGATTACGAGGTGCATTTCAACTCCGACCGCACCGGCGTCCGCCTGATTGGCCCGAAGCCGGAATGGGCCCGCGACGATGGCGGCGAGGCGGGGCTGCACCCCTCCAACATCCACGACAACGCCTATGCGGTCGGCGCCATCGACTTCACCGGCGACATGCCGATCCTGCTCGGGCCCGACGGGCCGAGCCTCGGCGGCTTCGTCTGCCCGGCGGTCACCTCCCTCGCCGAGATCTGGAAGCTCGGCCAGCTCCGTGCCGGCGATAAGCTGCGCTTCCGCCCGATGAGCGAACAGCAAGCGGCCGAAGCGCTGGAAGTGCAGGATGCCGCGATTGCACAGCTCGCCCCGCCCGCGATCGCCACGCCGAACCTCAATCAGACCGAGCTTGGCGAAGCGGTGCTGCACCGGATCGACGATGCCGAGATTCCGGTCGTCTACCGCCGCACCGGGGACGACAATATCCTCGTCGAATACGGCTCGCCGGTGCTCGACATCGCCTTACGCCTTCGTGCCCAGATGCTGATGGAGGCCATCGAGCGCGAAGGGCTGAAAGGCGTCATCGACCTCACCCCCGGCGTCCGCTCGCTGCAGGTGCATTTCGATCCAAGGGCGCTCGGCATTCGCGATATGCTCGCCGCGCTCATCGCGCTCGAGGCCGGCCTGCCGCCCACCGGCGAGATCACCCTGCCGACGCGCATCGTGCATATGCCGCTCTCCTGGGATGACGAGGCGATCCACCTCATCATCCAGCGCTATCAGGAGCTGGTACGGCCCGATGCGCCCTGGTGCCCGTCCAATATCGAGTTCATCCGCCGTATCAACGGGCTCGAATCCATCGAGGAGGTGAAGCGCATCGTCTTCGAGGCCTCCTATCTCGTGCTCGGCCTCGGCGATGTCTATCTCGGCGCGCCGCTGGCCACACCGCTCGATCCGCGCCACCGGCTGGTCACCACCAAATACAATCCGGCCCGCACCTGGACCCTCGACAACGTGGTCGGCATCGGCGGCGCCTATATGTGCATCTACGGCATGGAAGGCCCGGGCGGGTATCAGCTCTTCGGCCGCACCGTTCCCGTCTGGCGCACCTATCGCCAGACCGGCGCCTTCGAACCCGGCACGCCCTGGCTGCTCCGCTTCTTCGACCAGGTGCGCTTCTTCCCCGTCTCCCATGACGAGCTGATGGAGCGCCGCGAGGCAATGAGCCGGGGCGAAGCAGAGCTGGAGATCGAGGAGACCGAGTTCTCCTTCCCCGCCTATAACCGCTTCCTCGCCGAGAACGCAGAGAGCATCGAGGCCTTCCGCACCACCCAGCGCCAAGCCTTCACTGAGGAGCGCGAACGCTGGAAGGAAGCCGGCATCGCCACCTATGCCGCCGAGCCGGACGTGGCCCCGGAACCGGAGGAAGAAGCGCCCCTCCTCGACGGCGCCAGCGCCGTGTTCAGCCCGATGCCGGGCAATGTCTGGGAAATTCCCGTCGAGGAAGGCACACGCATCGAGAAAGGCGAGGCTCTGGTGATCCTGGAATCCATGAAGATGGAGGTCGCCGTGGAGGCGGAAATCTCCGGCGAGGTGATCGAGATCCGCTGCGCCAAGGGCCGCACTGTAGGCCAGGGCGACGTGCTGATCGTGCTGAAGGAGGATACCTGATGGCACCGCGCTCCCTCATGGCGCTGGCCGCCGCCCATCGCGACGGTTCCATCGATCCGGAACAGACCCTCGCCGAGCTTTACGAAGCCATCGCCGCTCGCGGCGATGACGGGGTCTGGATTTCGGTTCTGCCGAAGGACGAGGCACTCGCCGAGGTCCGCCGCCAGATGGCACGGGCGAACGCGGGCGAAGACCTGCCGCTGCTCGGCGTCCCCTTCGCGGTGAAGGACAATATCGACGTGGCGGGGCTTGCCACCACCGCCGGCTGCCCGGCCTATGCCTATGAGCCGGAGGCGGACGCCTTCGCCGTCGCCAAGCTGCGCGAGGCCGGCGCGCTTCCCATCGGCAAGACCAATCTCGATCAATTCGCCACCGGGCTTTCGGGAACCCGCACGCCCCACACCATTCCCCATTCGGTGTTCAGTGCCGAACACGTCTCCGGCGGCTCCAGCTCCGGCTCCGCGGTGGCCGTCGGCGCCGGGCTTGTGCCGTTCTCCCTCGGCACCGATACCGCAGGCTCCGGCCGGGTGCCGGCGGGGCTCAACAACATCGTCGGGGTGAAGCCCTCCCGCGGCCTCCTCTCGGGGCGCGGCGCGGTGCCGGCCTGCCAGAGCCTCGACTGCATCAGCATCTTCGCCAAGACCGCGAGCGAGGCGGATTTCGTCCGCCGCATCGCCCAAGGCCTGGACCAGGCCGATCCGTTCAGCCGGGCGCCGGCCGAAACGGGCCTGGAGCTGGAGCGTCCGGTGATCGGCGTGCCGAGCCCGGAGAGCCGCATCTTCTGCGGCGACAGCGAGGCGCAAGCGCTTTACCAGGCGGCGCTGGAGAAGGCCGCCGAACTCGGCTGGCAGCTCGTCGAGATCGACTACACGCCCTTAAGCGAGATCGCTCAGCTGCTCTATGGCGGCCCCTTCGTCGCCGAGCGCTATGCGGCGGTCGGCGCTTTCGTCGACGCCCATCCGGACGCAGTCAATCCCGTAGTCGGCAAGATCGTGAGCGACGCGAAGGCCTGGAGCGCCGCCGATCTGTTCGACGGTCTGAAGACCTTGGCCGCCGCCCAGCGCGAGATGCTGGAGCGCTGGCAGAAGATCGATGCGCTGCTGCTCCCCACAGCCCCGACCGCCCCGACCATTGCCACCATGCTGGACGATCCGGTGCGCCTCAACTCCGAGCTCGGCACCTACACCAATTTCGTCAATCTTCTGGATTGCGCGGCCATCGCCGTGCCAGCCGGCTTCCGCCCCTCCGGCATGCCCTTCGGCGTCACCCTTGTCGGGCCGGCCTTCTCGGATGCCGACCTCGCGCATCTCGGCGATAGGCTGCACCGGGCCATCTCGCCCGAGACCGGCGGCGCGCGCCTTCCCCTCACCGAAGACACCGCGCTCACGCCGGCCGTGCCGCAAGGCTGGATCGAGATCGCCGTGGTCGGCGCCCATCTCAAAGGCCAGCCGCTCAACCATCAGCTCACCGATTGGAAGGGCCGCTTCCTGCGCACCACCCGCACCGATCCCCATTACCGGCTCTATGCGCTGGCCGACACCACGCCGCCCAAGCCGGGCCTGGCCTATGACGCAAGCTTCGAAGGCGCCGGCATTGAGCTGGAGATCTGGGCGCTGCCGGCGGAAGGTTTCGGAAGCTTCACCGCCTCCATCCCCGCCCCGCTCGGCATCGGCAAGGTTTCGCTGCAAGACGGCGGCACGGTGAGCGGCTTCCTCTGCGAACCCCGCGGCCTGGACGGCGCCACCGAGATCACCGAATTCGGCGGCTGGCGCGCCTATCTCGCCTCGCGCCAAGCGTAAGCGAAGCGGCCGAAACCGCATTGTCCGTTCGTGAAAGTGTCACGGCCCTGCGTGACGTCACACAGCAAGATGCGACACGCCGCCGGCTTTGCCCCCACGCTCGCGCCTATCGATAGGCGGGCGCAAAAAACCTCCCCTTAACAAGACGTTAAGACGGTGTTCGCGGCTCCAGGCCGTACTCCGAATGCGATTGGCACAGTCCTTGCGGTTTGCCTCGCCGCTAGAGACGCGCGCCGGATAAGAGCACAGAACGACCGGCATCTCGGCAGGGGCGCAACACATGTCACGCCGAATAGCGTCTCCAGGAATCGGCCATGAGGAAACGGCCAAGATTTGGGGGATCTAGGAATGACGCTTAAGCAAGGTTCGAAACGAGGCATATCATACGGGGTGAAAGCGGCAAGCTGCGCATTCGTCGCAGCGGGGCTGTTCTGGACTGCAAGTCCGGCACAGGCGCAGACCACCTTCGACGTTATCGGTCCGAAGGAATACGACCTGCCGGTCGACTTCGACCCGTTCAACGTCTTCGTCCAATATGCCTACGTCCAGAACAACGACCATGTCTGGGACGTCAACGGCAACAAGGTCGCCGGCGATGGCTCGCAGAGCATCGTCGGTCTGTCGAAATTCGTGCATTTCTGGACGCCGAGTTTCAGCAACAAAATCGGCCTGGCCTATGAGGTGATCCAGCCTGAGATCGCGATCCGCAACCGCGGTGCCGCCGATCCCGACGGACGCCATGTCAGCGGCTTCGGCGACACGCTCACCGGCTTCGCCACCTGGTACAAACCGACGCCGGAATCCACGCTCGGTATTCAGTCCTTCCTGCAAATTCCGTGGGGTGACAAGGACGTCAGCGACACCAACTGGAAGAACCTGACCAGCCTGCTCTGGTACACGCCGCTGATCGGCAAGTTCGACTGGACGGGCGATGCCGGCTTCGTCTGGCAGTCCACGAAAGACAACGGACTGAAGCCGGGAACGACCTTCCACACCAACAATCGGTTCGGATACCAGATGCTGGATTGGCTCGAGCCCTACATCGCGCTCGATTACGAGCATACCGATTCCTACAGCAACGTGCCCAAGTCCTGGGGCTTGGACGGCGGCCTGGGCGTGATGGTCAGCTATGCCGAGAGTTCTTCTCTCGCCGTTCGGTATTCCAAGAGCCTCAATGGAGAGAACCACGCCTACAACGACAGCTGGAACCTGAGATACATCTACGCTTGGTAGGGGACCGGCCGGCCTCACCTGGGATCGACACCACGCGATTTCCGGGTGGGGCCGCGCCGAAAAGAAATGCTCAAGCGAGCATACGAGCCGCGGGCGCGAAATCGGCGGCAAGATCTGCCGCAACACGTACCCAAGCTCACCGAAGACGGCTCGAACACGGGCCGTCTTCGCAATTTGCCGAGAACGCCGAGAGGCCAATCATCGAGCGGGCGCACCGTCGCAATCCAAATAAGGGAGGCAGAAATGTCCTTAGCGCACGAAACAACCAACCAATATCAAAATTTCATCGATGGCCGTTTTACCAAAGCGAGCGACGACCTGATCGAGGTGTTCAACCCGGCCACACAAGAGCTGCTGGGGGCGGTGCCGAACAGCCCGGCGCAAGCGGTGGACGAAGCGGTGGAAGCGGCGCGCCGCGCCCAGCCGGCTTGGGAGAAACGGCCGGCGATCGAACGGGCGCAGCACCTGCGTGCCATCGCCGAGCGCCTGCGCGCCAATGCCGAGGATCTCGCCCAGATCATCACCCGGGAGCAGGGTAAGATCCTTCCCCTCGCCCGCGTCGAGGTGGCTTTCACCGCCGACTATATCGACTACATGGCCGAGTGGGCGCGCCGCATCGAAGGCGAAGTCATCCCCAGCGACCGTGCAGGCGAGAGCATCTTCCTCCTGCGCAAGGCGATCGGCGTCGTCGCCGGCATCCTTCCCTGGAACTTCCCCTTCTTCCTCATCGCGCGGAAGATGGCGCCGGCTCTCATCACCGGCAACACCATCGTCATCAAGCCGAGCGAAGAGACCCCGCTCAACGCCTTTGCCTTCGCCGAGCTGGTCGCCGAAACCGATCTGCCGGCAGGCGTCTTCAATCTGGTCGGCGGGACCGGCGCGGAGGCAGGTTCCGCCCTCTCCAGCCATCCCGATGTCGGCCTGATCAGCTTCACCGGCAGTGTCGAGACGGGATCGCGGATCATGCAATCGGCGGCAAAGACTCTCACCAAGGTGAATCTGGAGCTCGGCGGCAAAGCCCCGGCCATCGTCGCCGCCGATGCGGATCTCGATCTGGCTGCCAACGCCATCTACAATTCCCGCGTCATCAACACCGGACAGGTCTGCAACTGCGCCGAGCGCGCCTATGTGCACAAGGACGTTGCCGACGCCTTCACCGACCGCATCGCCAAGCTGATGCAGGAAACGCGATACGGCGATCCCATGGCCGAGGACGATCTGCAAATGGGGCCGCTGGTCAACGAGATTGGGCTCACCAAGGTCGCCGAGATGGTTCAGACTGCGAGCGATGCGGGGGCGGAGATCGTCACCGGCGGCAAGCTCGCCGATCGGGAGAGCGGCTATCACTACGAGCCGACCATCCTCGCCAACTGCAAGCCGGATATGGAGATCATGCGCAAGGAGATCTTCGGTCCGGTGCTGCCCATCCAGGTCGTCGACAGCGTCGAGGAGGCGGTCGCCTTCGCCAACGATTCCGATTACGGGCTGACCTCTTCGATCTACACCAACGACCTCAACACCGCGATGCGCACGGTGCGCGATCTGCAGTTCGGCGAGACCTACGTCAACCGCGAGAACTTCGAGGCGATGCAGGGCTTCCATGCCGGCCGGCGCAAATCCGGCATCGGCGGCGCCGACGGCAAGCACGGTCTCTATGAGTATACCGAGACCCACGTCGTCTATCTGCAGCACGGCTGAGGACGGTCCGCTGTCAGCTTTCGACACTTGCGGCGCAGCATCCGTCAGGGCGTCCAGAGATCCATTCGTGCTTTCTGGACGCCGGATGTCCGCCCTGAAACTGGGCCCTTCGGTGCGGCCGCAGTCGCGGCTGCGCGGCCCCCAGGCGACCGAAAGAGTCGTCTGCCGAGGACCGTCTGGATCGCTGCAAGCCGCGCTGCGCGGGTGTGACACATGTCAAGTGACACCAGAGTGTGAAGTGACGATGAAGAGTGTGCGTTTAATCGTCACGTATTTAACTAAAGCATTGATTTATCGTGCCGAATGTCCGTGGCACGTGTTTTGCTAATAGGGAGTCATAAGAGTGGCTCGGGAGCCATTTGTGGGCACATCGGCCGACCGCCGAACCGCCGCCTGCAGAAGGCGATGACAGAGCAACCCAACGTCATCGGACCGCACGGACGGGGCGTCGGGAAAATGTTGGAGGAAAAGTACGTTGAGTGAGAAAGAGAAGACCGCTGGGAACGAGGATCAGCCAGAAGAGAACGTCGATTGCTGTCGGCGTAATCTGATGATCGGCGCTTTGACGATGGCGGTGGCGCCATTGGGAGCATCGCGTGTCGAGGCAGAAACCGATGCAAGCAGCATGCTGCCGCAGGTGGGAGACACGCTCGTCTATCTGACCGGCGGTCCCAGGAACGAAATCATCGATCCTGCCGATCTCAAGGTCGGCGAAGAGCCCAAGCTGGCCTATCCGATGGATCCGAAAACGAAAACGGTGCGCAGCAGGTCGCGCCTCAACCTGCTGCTGGTGGCGCGCCTCCCTGCCGACGATGTGGAGAAGGACACCCAGTCCCTCACGGCAGATGAGGTCGTCGCCTACTCGGCCGTCTGCACCCATAACGGCTGTGTCATCTCAGCCATGAACGAAACCGAACACGAGTTTGTCTGCAATTGCCACGGATCGACTTTCGATGCGGGCGATCGCGGCGCGATTGTCCACGGGCCGGCAACCCGTCGACTGGCCATCCTGCCTCTGAAAGAGGGCGATGGCGACCTTACGGTGGCTGCCGATTTCATCGGCAGGCTAGGACCACCGCGCTAACGGGAAAAAGGGGCAAAGAAACCCTTCCCGAGAAAATAAATGTGAATGCCAAGGAGAAGCACCAAATGAAAACTCTAACCTACGGGGCGTTGCTTGCGTTAGCGATGATACCATCGGTATGCGCAGCCCAATCGTCGCCGGATCTACCGGGGGACTACAAACCGGTAACCGGCGAGCGATTAGCAAATCCAGAGCCTGAAAACTGGCTAATGACGAAGGGCAATTACAAGGGGTGGAGCCATAGCGAGCTCGACCAGATTAAGCCCGACAACGTTTCGAAGTTGAAGCCAGTATGGTCGGCGGCGACCGGCATGACCCATGGTCATGAGGCGCCGGCGATCGTCAACGGCCGTTACATGTTCGTGGCCACGCCTGAAAATCAAGTGCTCGCCTTCGACTCCAAGACCGGCCGTCTGTTGTGGCGCCACAAGCGTGAACTTCCCGAAGGGTTCGGCGCGCTGCATATGACCAATCGCGGCGTCGCGCTCTGGGACGATAAAGTCTACGTCGCCACGATCGATTGCATGCTGGAATCGCTCGATGCCAAGACCGGCAAGCTGATCTGGGAATCCCAGGTCTGCGATTGGCAGAACGACAGCGCCTACATCACTTCCGCGCCTTTGATCGTCAAAGGCAAGGTGATCGTCGGTCCGTCGGGCGGCGAGACCAGCGTTCGCGGCTACATTTCGGCTTTCGACGCCGAGACCGGCAAGAAGGAATGGACCGTTTACGGCATTCCCGAGCCGGGAGAGCCTGGCTCCGACAGCTGGCCGCAGGAAGGCGAATGGAAAGACGCCTGGAAGAACGGCGGCGGCACCATGTGGATGCCTGGCAACTACGACGCCGACAACGACATCATTTATTGGGGTGTCGGCAACGGTGCTCCTTGGCCCGGCGATCAGCGTCCCGGCAAGAACCTCTATCTGGACTCGGTTCTCTCGATCCAGCCGGAAGAGGGCAAGATCCTCGGCCACTTCCAGTATCTCTGGAACGACTCCTGGGACTGGGACGCGGTGAATGCGCCATCGCTCGTCAACTTCGAACAAGACGGGAAGACGGTTCCCGGTCTCGTGACCGCGGCGCGTAACGGCTACCTGTACTGGCTCGAGCGCAATGACAAGGGTGACATCACCTACGACGGGGCCGTTCCTTATGTGAAGAACAACGTCTTCAAGGAACTCGATCCCAAGACTGGGCAGCCTTCCTACAACATGGAAAACAAGCCTGGCACCGGGAAGACGGCCACCTATTGCCCGAGCCTTTGGGGCGGCAAGGACTGGTTCTATCAGTCCTACGACCCGAAGAACAAAATGCTCTACATCCCGTTCAACGACAATCACTGCATGACCTGGACCGGTGTCGTTCAGCCGATCATTCCGGGTCAGTGGTCGGCCGGCGTCGATGTCGACAAGCTGGAGCTTAAGGTCGAGAAGGATGCTCCCTTCATCGGCGGCATCCAGGCTTGGAACATCAACGATCGCAAGCGGATGTGGCGCACGACGTACAAGGACACGTTCAACTTCGGTTCGGTCCTGACCACGGCGGGCGGCGTCTTGTTTGCCGGCGGCACCAACGACCGCAAGTTCCGCGCCTACGACGAGAAGACAGGCGATCTGCTCTGGGAGTTCCCGATGCCGTCGGGTGTCATCTCCCCTCCGAGCAGCTTCGAAATCGATGGCAAGCAATACATTGCCGTCGTTGCCGGCTTCGGCGTCGATGCTCAGTGGATTCAGAACAAAATGCACAACCAGCTCGGCTGGGAAGCCGAAGTCCCCGAAGGGGGTTCGGTGTGGGTATTCGCTCTACCTGACGACAAGTAGAGCAACGATCTTTGCGCGATGCGCAAAGCCATCCCGGTATTCCGCCGGGGAGGGGGAGGGGCAAAGAAACCCTCCCTCTTGAACTTCGCTAGGAGGAAACGAATGAGAAAGCTGACCTACGCAGCATTGCTAGCGATAGCAATGGTCCCGTCGGCATATGCCGCGGACGGACCGGGAGAGTACAAGACAGTCACCGACGAGCGGCTCGCCAATCCGGAGCCGGAAAACTGGTTGATGACGAAGGGGAGCTACAAAGGCTGGAGTTATAGCCCCCTCGACCAGATCACGGCCAAGAACGTTTCCAAGTTGGAGCCGGTTTGGTCCGGCGCAACGGGGATGGCCTACGGTCACGAAGCGCCGGCCATCGTCAACGGCCGGTACATGTTCGTTTCCACGCCGAAGAATCAAGTGCTCGCATTCGATGCCAAGACCGGCCGTCTGCTGTGGCGCTACAAGCGTGAGCTGCCCGACGGCTTCGGCGCCTTGCACATGACCAATCGCGGTGTCGCACTTTGGGGCGACAACGTTTACGTAGCGGGCATCGACTGCAAGCTCGACGCGCTGGATGCCAAGACCGGCAAGCTGGTCTGGGAATCGGAAGTCTGCGATTGGCAGAACGATAGCGCCTACATCACCTCGGCACCCCTGGTGGTGAAGGGGCAGGTCATCGTCGGCCCGTCCGGTGGCGAGTTCGGTGTGCGCGGCTTCATCAAGGCCTTCGACGCCAAGACCGGCAAGGAGCTCTGGACCACCTACGGCGTGCCCGGACCGGGCGAAGCCGGCTACGAAACATGGCCCCATGAAGGGGAGTGGAAGGACGCCTGGAAAGACGGCGGCGGCACCATGTGGATGCCGGGCAACTACGACTCCGACAACGACATCATCTATTGGGGTGTCGGCAACGGCTCGCCCTGGCCGGGCGATCAGCGTCCGGGCGACAACCTCTATCTCGCCTCCGTTATGGCCATCAATCCCGACGACGGTGATGTCGAAGGCCATTACCAGTACCACTGGAACGACTCCTGGGACTGGGCCGGCATGAACGCGCCCGCACTGGTCGACTTCGATAAGGACGGCAAGAAGGTGCCGGGCCTGATCACCGCTCAGCGCAACGGCTATCTCTACTGGCTGAACCGCGAGCCCGACGGCAAGATCACCTACGACCACGCTGTGCCGTATGTGAAGAACACCGTCTTCAAGACCCTCGATCCTAAGACCGGCCGTCCGACCTACAATGAAGAAGCCAAGGTCGGCACCGGCAAGACGGCGACGTACTGCCCGAGCCTTTGGGGCGGCAAGGACTGGTTCTACCAGGCCTACAATCCGAAGACGAAGATGCTGTACATCCCGTTCAACGACAATCACTGCATGACGCTGACCGGCCTCGTGCAGCCCATCATCCCGGGCCAGTGGTCCGCGGGTGTCGACATCAACAAGCTGGATCTGAAAGCCGACAAGGACTTCCCCTATATCGGCGGCATCCAGGCTTGGAACATCAATGATCGCAAGCAGGTCTGGAAGGACACCTACAAGAAGTCCTGGAACTTCGGTTCGATCCTGACCACGGCTGGCGACGTGATCTTCGCCGGCGGCACCAACGACCGGAAGTTCCGCGCCTACGATGCCAAATCCGGCGATCTGCTTTGGGAGTTCCCGACCCCGTCGGGCATCATTTCGCCTCCGAGCAGCTTCGAAATCGACGGCAAACAGTACATTGCCGTGGTCTCCGGTTATGGCGTCGACGCTCAGTGGATCCAGAGCAAGATGGCCGTGCAGGACGGCTGGGAACCCGAAGTGCCCGAAGGCGGTTCGGTCTGGGTCTTCGCCCTGCCTGACGACAAGAAGTAACCCACTTACCTTCGCGTCCACCCTGGCCCTTCCGGCGATATCGTCGGGAGGGCCTTTTTTTTGCGTAGATGAGGGACACGCCTTGGCGGACGAAGCCACGGTTTAGCGGCGGGCAGCGAAAGCCGCTCTCCCGCCGGGAGGCGGCAAGCGGCCTCGCTTCCAGATGTAACCGGCGCTACTCGGGGCGGCTGATATTGTGGCGCTTGAGCCAGCGATAGAGCGTCTGGCGGCTCACCTTCAGCTGATCGGCAGCTTCGGAGATGCACCATTGGCGCTGCTCCAGTACCTCCTGAAGCTCCGCCGCGGTCGGAAGAGCGGCACGCACCGTCCCCTCCTCTTTCTTCGGCGTCTCTTTCAGCCAGTGCGGAAGACGGTCCGGCTGAATCTCGTCCTCCGTGGTGCAGGCCAGCGCATAACGCATGGCAAGGCGTAGCTCGCGCATATTGCCCGGCCAGGGCTGCGCCAGCAGCACCTCCATCGCCGCCTCGGAAATCCGTGGCGGGATGCCGAGATCCATACGCGCGGCCTCGATTTCCAGAGCCCCGCGAATGACGCTCGCCTTGTCGGTGCGATCCCGCAAGGCCGGCAGTTCCATCTGGAGGCCGGCGATCCGGTAATAGAGATCCTGCCGGAACTGCCCTTTGGCGACCATCTCGGTGAGATCGCGATGGGTGGCGCAGATGACGTTGAAATCCACCTTCACCGGCTTCGCCGTTCCCAGCGGTGTCACCTCGCCTTGCGCGAGCACGCGCAGCAGCCTGGTCTGCAGGGAAAGTGGCATATCGCCGATCTCGTCGAGAAACAGAGTGCCGCCGTTGGCGCCTGGAATCCGGCCTTTGCGGCCGCCGCGGACCGCACCGGTGAACGTGCCCGCCTCATAGCCGAACAGCTCGCTCTCGACCAGATTCTCCGGGATCGAGGAGCAGTCGATAACCGTGAAAGGCTTGTCGGCGCGCGCACCGGTCTCGTGAATGCCGCGGGCGAACTCCTCCTTGCCGGTCCCGGTCTCGCCTTGCAGAAGGATCGGCAATCCCTTGTCGACCAGTTTCTGGATCGTGGCGACATGCTTGCGCAACACCGGATCCTCACCGGCGAGAACCTCCAGCCCCAAGCTTTCCGTCGCGCCCCGGGCCGCCACCTTGGATTCGCAGCGCGCCGGCGAGGTTTTGCCCGGCCTGGCGATACTGCGCCGCCCCTTAGGCGTCATCAGGCTGGCGAAACAGGGCTGCCCAGACTCTTTCAGATGCGCGATGCCGATGCGCTCGACGAAAGCATCGGCATGATGGACGCCGGCATCCTGCCAGGTGATCTCCAGGAAGCCGGACAAGGGATGTCCGATGATCTGGCGCCCGTCCAGCATCGGCAGACCGTCGCCATGGCCGCCATACAGCTCCACCGGGCAGCCGTCATCGCCGAGCGCCAGCATCAGGCCGTTGCCCTCCTGCGCCCGCGCAAGACCCGCCTCGACACGCAAGATGGTGCGGTCGCGATTGCGCTCCAGAAAATAGCCGCGCTCGATATGCCGCGCGGTTCCGACGATCAGGTCGAGCACGAAGACCTGCATCTCGTAAGGCAGATCGGCGACGGAGGACGCATCCAGCGCCGCGATCACCTCGCCGTCGACACCGAAAATCGGCGCCGCGGTGCAGGTCAGTCCGGCGAAGGTCGGAAAGAAGTGCTGGCCGCGATGAATGGTGACCGGGGAGTGGGTGGCGAGCGAGGTGCCGATGCCGTTGGTGCCGGCATGATCCTCGCCCCACAGCGCACCGGTGCACACGCCCATCCGGCGCATCGCCTTGTCCGGCGGCGTATCGCCGAGCACGTCGAGCGCGATGCCGTTCGGATCCGACAGCATCACGACATAGGGCGAGGAGGCCAGCCGGCCCAGCAGGCGCTCGATATGCGGCCGCGCCACATAGCACAGCAGATCCAGCGGATCCGCCGCGTCCTTGAACTCCGGCGTGGTGACGATCTCCGGGCCTTTATGCCGGCTGCGGTCGAGCTTGTACTGGCTGACGCAGCGCTCCCAAGACGACTCGATGAGATGCCCGCATTGTGCACTGGGCAGCCTCTCGTAATGGCCTTGCAGCTCGCCAATTCCGGCCGAGCAGGTCAGATCGCGCGACTCGCCCAGCTCCATCTTCTTAATCTCTGTTGCATCCATTGCGCCCCTCCCTAATGTTTATCTGTTTGGTTGATTGGGCGTTTTTTGTTTTATCACCTCGCAAGATAGTCGCTTCTTTCGACGCGTAGTAGCGATGCCTGCAGCCTCATGCTGTCCCGGCGAATGGCTTCGACGCTTTCGAAAGTAAATCGTACATGCTCCGCCGCGGCCCGTTCGGCCGCTTCCGGATCGCCGGCAAGCACCGCCTCGGCGATGGCAAGATGCTGCACGAGCAGTTTGTTGCGCACGGCGCTGCGCTGATAGAGCTGCTGCCGGCTATAGAAGATGTTGCTGCGCAGCAGCTCCACCAGCGCCCGCATGAAATGCAGCAGCACCGCGTTATGCGCCGCCTCGTAGATCAGAAGGTGCAGATCGACATCCGCCTGCGCCTCCTGCTCCGGATCTTCCAGCTCGTGCGCCGCCTTCATCCGCGCCACGCAATCCTCGATCGCCTGGCGGTCGATATCGGAGGCCCGGCGCGCCGCATAGCGCGCAGCCTGGGCTTCGATCATCTCCCGGAATTCGAAATAATCCCCGGTGACCTCGGGATTGTCCTGAAGCAAAGAGGCCAGCGGCTTCAGCAAGGGCGACAGAAATTGCGCCACGAAAGTGCCGCCGCGCGCCCGCGTGAGAAGCCCGCGCTCGACCAGCATCTCGATAGCGTCACGTAAGGAAGGGCGCGAGACGTCGAGCTTTTCGGCGAGCTCGCGCTCCGGCGTCAGCCGCTCGCCCGGCCGCAAAACGCCTTGCAGAATAAGCTTTTCGATGTGATCGGCGATCGCCTGGGCAATCCGCGGATGCCGTATGCGTTCCATTCGATGACCACCCCGGCCTGCATTGAAGACCTGCACTAAAAATGCCGTCCGCCGCGAGGGCAGGAGTCATCGTTTGCCCGCGCATGTCAATAGTGTTACAGACTGGACCAGACATCAAGCTTGGTATGAAAATTTTACCAAATGGTCCAATCCGAGACGAAACTCCGCAAATCCAAGGGTCCGCATGTCGGGCTCTTCGTCACCTGTCTCGTGGACCTGTTCAGGCCCAATATCGGCTTTGCGGCGGTCAAGCTGCTGCAGGATGCCGGCTGCCGGGTCTCGGTGCCGGCGCAGCAGGTCTGCTGCGGCCAGCCGGCCTATAACAACGGCGACGATGCCGCCGCCCGGCGCATCGCCAAGCAGGTGATCGAAACCTTCGCAGACTTCGATTATGTGGTCGGCCCCTCCGGCTCGTGCATGGCAACGCTCCGCAAGGACTATCCGGAGATGTTCGAAGACGATGCGAAATGGCGCGAGCGGGCCGCCGATCTCTCCGCGCGCAGCTTCGAGCTGATGTCCTTCCTCACCGACATTCTTGGCGCCCGGCCGATGCCCGCCTCCTATCCCGGACGGGTCACCTATCACGATAGCTGCTCGGGCTTGCGCAAGCTCGGCATCAAGGACCAGCCGCGCCAATTGCTGTCTCAGGTCGAAGGGCTGACGCTCGCCGAGCTGCAGGATTCGGAGACCTGCTGCGGCTTCGGCGGCACGTTCTGCGTCAAGTACCCGGAGATCTCCACCCACATGGTCTCCGACAAGGTTGCCAATGTGGAGAGCGCCGAGGCCGACACGGTGCTCGGCGGCGACCTCGGCTGCCTGCTGAATATCGCCGGCCGCCTGAAGCGGCTCGGCAAGCCCGCCCGCGTGTTCCATGCCGCCGAGGTTCTGGCCGGCATGACCGATCTCGCCGCCATCGGCGAGCCGGACCGCAAGCCGGAGAAGAAGTGATGCAGATCGCGAGCCAGCAGTTCCGCGAACGGGCCTCCGAAGCGCTGCTCGATCCCAATATACGCACCGCCTTCGACGGGCTGAAGACCGGCTTCGCCGCCGCGCGGGCCAGGAGCGTTGCCGCCCTCCCCGAGTTTCCGGCCATGCGCGAGGCGGCCCGCAACATCCGCACGCACACGCTGGAGAATCTCGACCTCTATCTGGAGCGCTACGAAGAGGCGGTGCGCGCCCAAGGCGGCCATGTGCATTGGGCGGAAGATGCCGAGGATGCCTGCCGCATCGTGCGCGATATCTGCCGAAAGGCCGGCGCCAAGATCGTCACCAAGGGCAAGTCCATGGTGTCGGAGGAGATCGGCCTCAACGCCGTGCTGGAGGCCGATGGTTGCGAGGTGCTGGAGACCGATGCCGGCGAGTATATCGTCCAGCTCGCCAAGGAGACCCCGAGCCATATCGTGGTGCCCACGGTGCACAAGACCGTGCAGGAAATCTCCGAGCTGTTCTACGAGCGCCACCGCGCTTACGGCTTCGAAGAGCGCGTCACCGAGGCGGCGGATTTGATCGCTCAGGTGCGCGCCATCATGCGCGAGAAATACTTCACCGCCGATGTCAGCCTCACCGGCGCGAACTTCCTGATCGCCGAAACCGGCTCCAACATCATCGTCACCAATGAGGGCAATGGCGACCTCGCTTCCATGCTGGCGCCGGTGCATATCGTCACCGCCGGCATCGAGAAGGTCGTGCCGAGCCTGAACGATGCCAGCGCCCTGCTCCGCATGCTGGGCCGCAGCGCCCTCGGCATGGAGACCACCGCCTACACCACCTTCATGACGGGGCCGAAGCGCGCGCACGATCTCGACGGTCCGGAAGAGTATCACGTGGTGCTGATCGACAATGGCCGCACCAAGATGCTGGACGGACCTTTTCGCGAGATGCTCCGCTGTATCCGCTGCGGCGCCTGCATGAACCACTGCCCTGTCTACCTGTCGGTCGGCGGCCATGCTTATGGCTGGGTCTATCCGGGTCCCATGGGATCGGTTCTGACCCCGATGATCGCAGGCCTGGAGGAGGCCGGCGATCTGCCCAATGCCTGCACCCTGAACGGCCGCTGCCAGCAGGTCTGCCCGGTCGATATTCCCCTGCCCGATCTGTTGCGCCGCCTGCGCCACGAGCGCTGGGAGGCCGGATTCGTCAAGCAGACCGTCCGCTGGTCGCTCGGCCTTTGGGCCTGGCTTGCCACCAAGCCGCGGCTCTATCGCAGCCTGACCCGGCTCGGCATGGCTGTGCTCCACAAGCTCGGCGGCAAGCGGGGCCGCTTCCGCCGCTTGCCTCTGGCCGGCGGCTGGACCGGAAGCCGCGATTTTCCCGCGCCCCAAGGCCAGACCTTCCTCGATGCCTGGTCGAAAGGCGCAAAGCAGCCATGAGCGCGGACGCCCGCACTCAGATCCTGACGCGGATCCGCACCGCGCTTCGCCAGAACGGTGCGGTGCCGATGCCGCCCGCCGCGCTGGACCGGCGCATGACCGCCCCCCCGACAGCGCCGCTCCCGGCGATGGAAGACGATCGCGTCAGCCGCTTCATCGCCAAGGCGGACGCCAACGGCATCGCCGTCGATCATATCGCCTCGCTCCAAATGCTGGTCCCGGCGCTGGCGCGGCTGCTGTCCGAGACCGGTCTTAAAGCCGATATCAGTGTCGCCCCCGCGCTGGCCGATCTGGATTGGCCAAAGGACTGGCAGATCAATTTCGCTGCCGGACGGCGCGAGGAGCATTTGAGCGTGACCTTTGCCGCCGCCGGCATCGCCGAGACCGGCAGCCTGGTCTTCCGGTCCGGCGCGGGCAGTCCAGCGACGCTGAACTTCCTGCCCGACATCCACGTCATCGTGCTTCGGACCGGCGATATCGCCGCCTATCCGGAAGAGGTCTGGGACCGTTTTCGCGCCGAGGGCCAAGGCTGGCCGCGCGCCATGAACGTCATCGCCAGCCCCTCGCGCACCGCCGATGTCGGCGGCATCGTCGTCCGCCCGGCCCACGGCCCCAAGGCCGTGCATCTGTTCCTGCTCGGAAGCGACTGAGCCCTTCGCCCGGCGGCCTAAGCCCCCCTGTCACGCCTTGTGTAACACCGCAAGCGCCGGACAGTGGAGCGCGCCTGCCTCCCGGTCTTCGCCCCTCCAAAGAGAGGGATATTTTCTCCATGATTCTAGCAAGTTAGATCGCATCCCCCATCAATCCGAAGAGCGGCGGCCAATGGCATGCTTTGTGCTTACTGAGATCTTGCAGGCGGCGTCGCTCACCGGCGCGCCACCGTCATAAGAACCAGGGGCGCGTGGAATGCCCCGGTACCAAGGGTGGAAAGAATAGGGATGGCCATGCAGGACATAGCCAACGGTCGCGACAAAGCCGACGACGAAACGGAAGAGCTGCAGGAATGGACCGACGCGATTTCCTCGGTGATGTCCTTCGAGGGCATCGATCGCGCCGACCGGCTGCTGAGCGGCACGGTCGAGGCCGCCCGCCAGCGCGGCGCGCGTGTTCCGTTCGCCGCACGCAGCTCCTACGTCAACACCATTCCGCCCGAACAAGAGCCGGTTCACCCCGGCAATGCGGAGATCGAGCGGCGCATTCACGCCGCCATCCGCTGGAACGCGGCGGTGATGGTCCTGCGCGCCAACAAAACCTCTTCCGAGCTTGGCGGCCATATCGCCAGCTACCAGTCGGCGGCGACCCTCTACGACACTGGATTCGATCATTTCTGGCATGCCCCTTCGGAGGAGCACGGCGGCGATCTGGTCTTCATCCAGGGCCATTCCTCGCCCGGCATCTATGCCCGCGCCTTCCTCGAAGGACGTCTGAGCGAAGACCAGCTGGAGCATTTTCGCCAGGAGGTGGACGGCCAAGGCGTCTCCTCCTATCCGCATCCCTGGCTGATGCCGGATTTCTGGCAATTCCCCACCGTGTCCATGGGGCTCGGCCCGCTTATGGCCATCTACCAGGCCCGCTTCCTGAAATATCTGCACGCCCATGATCTGGCCGACACGAGCAACCGGCATGTCTGGGCGTTTTGCGGCGACGGCGAGATGGACGAGCCGGAGAGCCTCGGGGCGATTTCGCTTGCCGGGCGCGAAGCCCTCGACAATCTGATCTTCGTGGTGAACTGCAATTTGCAGCGTCTCGACGGCCCGGTGCGCGGCAACGGCAAGATCGTGCAGGAGCTGGAAGGCATTTTCCGCGGCGCCGGCTGGAACGTCGTCAAGGTGCTCTGGGGGGCCGGCTGGGACGAGTTGCTGAGCCGCGACGAGACCGGCAAGCTGCACCAGCTCATGGAGGAATGCGTCGACGGCGAATATCAGGACTTCAAGTCCAAGGACGGCGCCTATATCCGCGAAAACTTCTTCGGGCGCTATCCGGAGACCGCCGCCATGGTCGCCGACTGGTCCGACGAGAAGATCTGGCGCCTGACCCGCGGCGGCCACGACCCGGCCAAGGTCTACGCCGCCTACAAGGCGGCCGTGGAGCATTCCGGCCAGCCCACCGTCATCCTCGCCAAGACCGTGAAGGGTTACGGCATGGGCAAGGACGGCGAAGGCCAGATGATCACCCATCAGCAGAAGAAGATGGGAACCGAGGCGCTGCGCCAGTTCCGCGACCGCTTCAAGGTGCCGGCCAGCGACGAGGATGTGGAGAAGCTGTCCTATATCCGCTTCGCCGAAGACTCTGAAGAGATGCGCTATCTGCGTGCCCGCCGCGAGGCACTGGGCGGCCCGCTGCCCGCCCGGCGGCGCGAGACCGAAGCGCTGACCGCACCGCCTTTGAGCCAGTTCGAAGCGCAGCTCAAAGGCTCCGACGAGCGCGAGATCTCCACCACCATGAGCTTCGTGCGTATCCTGTCCTCGCTGCTGCGCGACAAGACGCTGGGTTCGCGCATCGTGCCGATCGTGCCCGATGAGAGCCGCACCTTCGGCATGGAAGGCATGTTCCGCCAATTCGGAATCTTCAGCCAAGTGGGCCAGCTCTACCGGCCCTCCGATGCCGGCGAGCTGATGTTCTACAAGGAAGACCGCAAGGGCCGGATGCTGCAGGAAGGCATCAACGAGGCCGGTGCCATGTCGTCCTGGATTGCCGCCGCGACCAGCTACTCCACCTCCAACGTCGCGATGGTGCCGTTCTACATCTTCTATTCCATGTTCGGCTTCCAGCGGGTCGGCGATCTCGCCTGGGCCGCCGGCGACAGCCGCTCGCGCGGCTTCCTGATCGGCGGCACCTCGGGCCGCACCACCTTGAACGGCGAAGGCCTGCAGCACGAAGACGGTCATAGCCACATGATCGCCGCGACAATCCCCAACTGCGTCTCCTACGATCCGACCTATAGCTACGAGGTCGCCGTCATCGTTCGCGACGGGCTCCGCCGCATGGTGGAGGAGCAGGAGGACGTCTATTTCTATCTCACCGTCCTCAACGAGAATTACGCCCATCCGCCGATGCCCGAAGGCGCCGAAGAGGGCATTATCAAGGGCATCTACCGCCTTCGGTCGGGGCGCAAGAAGGACCGCCTGAGCGTGCAGCTCTTGGGCTCGGGCGCGATCCTGCGCGAGGTTCTGGCGGCGGCAGAATTGCTCAGCAAGGATTTCGGCATCACCGCCGATGTCTGGAGCGTGACCAGCTTCACCGAGCTTGCCCGCGAAGCGCAAGCGGCCGAACGCTGGAACCTGCTGCACCCGACCGCCAAGCCGCGCATTCCTTACGTCACCCGGCAATTGTCCCGTGCAGGCGGACCGGTGATCGCATCGACCGATTATGTGAAGGCCTTCGCCGAACAGATCCGCGCCTATGTCCCCGGCCCCTACCGGGTGCTCGGCACTGACGGCTTCGGGCGCTCCGATTACCGCCGCAAGCTGCGCTTCCATTTCGAGGTTGACCGCCATTTCGTCGTCGTCGCCGCCCTGAAGGCTTTGGCCGACGAGGACAAGATCCCGGCAAAAACCGTGGCGGAGACCATCGCCCGATACGGCATCGATCCGGGCAAACCCAACCCGGTGACGGTGTAGCGCGGCCCGCATCCGGCCTGCCTTCCCGCCCATTCCTTTGAGGTTCTACGTCAAATGATCGAAGTGAAAGTTCCCGATATCGGCAATTTCGCCGATGTGCCTGTGATCGAGGTTCTGGTGTCGCCCGGGGACACCATTGCCGCCGACGATCCGCTGATTGCGCTTGAATCCGACAAAGCGACGATGGAGGTGCCTGCCCCGTCCGGCGGCAAGGTTGCGGAGCTCCTCGTCAAGGTCGGCGACACGGTGAGCGAGGGTTCTCTCATCCTAACTCTCGAAGCCGCAGCCGAAGTCGAAGGGGGAGCGGGACCGGACTCGCAACGCGAGCCGGGAAACGCAGACGAAGCGGCACCCGTCCACAGTGACGCTGCGTCGGCAGAGCAGGCGGCATCCTCTCCCGCCGCGTCGCCCGCTCCCCCTTCGGCGCCCTCTTCTGAGCCCGATACCATCGCCCCTATTCCGGGCGAGGTGCATGCCAGCCCATCGGTCCGGCGCCTTGCGCGCGAGCTGGAGATCGATCTGAGCAAGCTGCAAGGAACCGGCGAGAAAGGGCGCATCACCAAGGAAGACGTGAAACGAAGCCTGGCCGGCGCAAGCGCCGCAGCGCCCGGCACGGGCGGCGGCATTCCGAAAATACCGCCGCAGGATTTCGCCCAGTTCGGCCCGATCGAGGAGGTGCCGCTCTCCCGTCTGAAGCGTCTGTCGGGGCCGCATCTGCATCGCGCCTGGCTCAATGTCCCCCACGTCACCCATACCGACGAGGCGGACATCACCGAGCTCGATGCTTACCGGAAGGAGCTCGACGCCAAGGCCCGCGAGGACGGCTTCCGCATCACCATGCTCTCCTTCCTGTTGATGGCCAGCGCCATTGCCCTGCGAAAATTCCCGCACTTCAACGCCTCGCTATCGCCGGAGGCGGACGCGCTGATTCTGAAGCGCTACTACAATATCGGCGTGGCGGTCGATACGCCGGACGGGCTGGTCGTGCCGGTGATCAAGGATGCCGACCGAAAGCGTATCTTCGAGCTGAGCCAAGAGCTCTCCGACGTCTCCCAGCGCATGCGCGAGGGCAAGATCGCACCCGCCGATATTCAGGGCGCCACCTTCTCCATCTCCAGCCTCGGCGGCATCGGCGGCACCAATTTCACGCCCATCGTCAGCGCACCGGAGGTCGCCATTCTCGGCGTGGTGCGCGCCAAGATGCGCCCGGTCTGGGATGGAGAGGAATTCGTCCCCCGCCTGATGCTGCCGCTCTGCCTGTCCTACGACCATCGCGTCATCGACGGCGCCGATGCGGCGCGCTTCACCCGGTATCTTGCCGAGATCCTGGGCGATATCCGCAAGCTGATCCTCTAATTCCCCACATATCCAAGGCTGCCAAAATCCCATGACGAACAACGCCGATATCGAAGCGGAAATCCTGGTGCTGGGCGCAGGCCCCGGCGGCTATTCGGCGGCCTTCCGCGCCGCCGATCTGGGGAAATCCGTCGTCCTGGTGGAGAAGGAGCCGGTATTGGGCGGCGTCTGCCTCAATGTCGGCTGCATCCCGTCCAAGGCTCTGCTGCACGCGGCCAAGGTCATCGAAGAGGCCGAAGCCATGGGCGCAAACGGGCTCGGCTTCGCTTCGCCACAGATCGATCTTGAGAAGCTGCGCGGCTGGAAGGATGGCGTGATCGGCAAGCTGACAGGCGGGCTCAAGGCCCTGGCCGCTCAGCGCAAGGTGAAGGTGGTCACCGGCACCGGCCGCTTCGTCTCGCCCAATGCGATCGAGGTCGCACAGGACGGCAGCACCACGAAGGTCGGCTTCCAGCAGGCCATTATCGCCGCCGGATCGAGCCCCGCCAGCTTGCCCTTCGTTCCCGAAGACGATCCGCGCATTCTCGATTCCAGCGGTGCGCTGGAGATCGCCGATATTCCCGAACGCCTCCTGGTGATCGGCGGCGGCATCATCGGGCTGGAGATGGCGACCGTCTATCACGCCCTCGGCAGCAAGGTGAGCGTGGTTGAGGTGATGGATCAGCTCATCCCCGGCGCCGATCCCGACTTGGTCGCCCCGCTGAAAAAGCGTATCGCCGCCCGCTACGAAGCGATCTATCTCAACACCAAGGTCACCGGCATCGAGGCCGGGGCCAAGGAGCTGACGGTCCGCTTCGACGGCAAGGACGCACCCGAAACGGCCGGCTTCGACAAGCTGCTGGTCGCCGTCGGCCGCACCCCCAATAGCGCCGATCTCGGCCTGGAGGCCGCCGGTGTCGGCATCGGCGAGCGCGGCTTCATTGCGGTGAACGCGCAAATGCGCAGCAATGTCCCGCACATCTTCGCCATCGGCGACATCGTCGGCCAGCCCATGCTGGCCCATAAAGCCGTGCATGAGGGCAAGGTGGCGGCGGAGGTCGCCGCCGGCAGAAAAGCGGCCTTCGATGCCCGCGTGATCCCCTCCGTCGCCTATACCGACCCGGAAGTCGCCTGGGTGGGGCTGACCGAGCGCGAGGCGGCCGCCAAGGACATCGCTTACGAAGCGGCGAAATTCCCCTGGATGGCGTCGGGCCGCTCGCTATCCTTGGGCCGCGACGAAGGCATCACCAAGACCCTGTTCGACCCGGAAACCCATCGCATTCTCGGCTGCGGCATCGTCGGCCCCAATGCCGGCGACCTGATCGCCGAGGCCGCACTCGCCATCGAGATGGGCGCCGATGCCACCGATATCGCGGCCACCATCCATCCCCATCCGACCCTGTCGGAAACCTTCGCTTTCTCCGCGGAGATGTTCGACGGCTCCATCACCGATCTGATCCCGCCCAAGCGCAAATCGCGCTGACAGGTCGGGTTAGCCCGCCACCAGCTCTCGCCTCAACCTCGGATCACAGCCCCCCGCCCGAGCGACCGGTCAGCCAGTTCGCCACCGTCGCCAGCCGCGAGGTCTTAAGCCCGCCGCCCTTGGCCTCGTTCCGGTCGGCCTGATGGTAGAGCCGGTACATCGAATGGATGCCGAGCCAGCGCAGGGGCTCTCGCTCCCACTTGCGCGGGCGCCGGTTCACCCAGGGAAGACCGGTGCGCTCCGTTTGTCTGTCCAGCACCAGATCCGCCAGGGTTTGTCCGGCAAGGTTCGAGGTGGAAACACCGAGCCCGACATAGCCGCCGGCCCAGGCGATTCCGCTGTCGCAGTCGAGCCCGACCGTGGCGCACCAATCGCGCGGCACGCCTAAGACACCGCACCAGGCATGATCGAGCTTGAGAGCGCGGGTCTGCGGCAGGAGCCGCCACAAGATCTCCTGCAGCTGTGCGATCGTCTCCGCCTGGGTCTGGCCGCGCATATCGGTCTTAGAGCCGAAGCGATAAGGCACCCCGCGCCCGCCAAAGGCGATGCGGTTTCCCGCCGTCCGCTGCGCATAGCAATAAGCATGGGCGGCATCCGCGACCAGCTCATACCCGCCCCAGCCGATCTCCCGCCAAACCGCTTCCGGCACCGGCTCCGTCACCAAGATCGCGCTGTTCAGCGGCACCCATTCGCGCTCATTGCCGGCAATGCCGTGGGTGAAACCTTCGGTGGCGCGCACGATGCGCGGCGCTTTCACCTGCCCCCGGTCTGTCGTCACACAGCCCTTGCCGATCCCGGTGACGGTGGTCTGCTCGTAAATCGTTACCCCCAGCCGCTCGACCGCCTCGGCCAGGCCGCGCACCAGCTTGGCCGGCTGCACCCGCGCAACGTCATGGGTCACCACCGCGCCATGCGCATTCTCAATGCGAATGCGGGCGCTGGCCTCCTCGGCCCCGATTAGCGCAACGCGGCTCTTCGGCACCTCCCAGGCAATCTCTTCCTCGTAGCTCTCGCGCAGCCGCTGCATCTGTGCCGGAGAGCGGGCATAGGTCAGGCAATCGGTGCGCCGGATATCGGCATCGATCCCCTGCTCTTCGGCGACGCGGATCACCTCGTCCACCGTGCCGCGCAGCTGGCGTTCGAAATCGATCACCCCGGCCCGGCTTCCGGTTTCGAGATATTTCTCCCGGCTCCAGGCGAAGCCGCCCGAGCACCAGCCGCCATTGCGGCCCGATGCACCGAACCCGGCGAATTCCTTCTCCACCACGGCAACGCAAAGCGAGGGCTGCGTCTGCTTCAGGTAATAGGCAGTCCAAAGGCCGGTGAAGCCTCCCCCGACAATGCAGACATCCACCGCGAGATCGCCGGGCAGCGGCGGACGATACGCCGGCACGCCCCCCATATCGGCATACCAAAACGAGACCTCGCCGTTCTTCTTCACATCCATCGCGAACCTTCCGCTCACGGAACTGCCGGAGCACCGTTTCCACAATCAAAAAAGCCTGGCGGCCAATGCTCAATGGCATTCGCCGCCAGACCAAACGTGTCTGTCCGATTGTCAGCCTGCTGGGCCGGCCCTGCGGACGCCTTGTCTCAGATCGACCTCGACGCCGCGCCAGCCTCGCGCCTAGTTGTAGCCACCCTTTCCGGCGGGCTTCACCAAGGCAATCGTCACCAGATAATAGACCAGCCCGCCGATCACCGCCGTCGGCAAAGACGCGGTCAGATACTCATAAGGCGAGCGGCTGACATAGGTGAGCGGGTTGAGCAGATAGATATAGGTGACAAAGCCCGCCACCATGCCGGCGATGGCCGCAGGGTTGAGGCCGAACCAGTAATAATAGGGCGCGTCCTCGGACCCATCGTAAAGCCCGCGAACGTCGAGCTTCCGTTTGCGCAGGATCAGGAAGTCGACAATCTGGATCGCACAGAGCGGCGAGAAGAACACGCCGATGAAAGCCAGGAACGATCCGAAATTGTTGAAGAACAGATCCGGCAGGAAGGTGCCGACAATCACCACCGGCACAATACCGAGAAGCAAGGTCACCCACCATGGCAGGCGGCTGATCGCCGGCACGCTCTTCAGCCCGACCGCCGTCGCATAGACGCCGGCAATCGCCGTTCCGAGATTGGCCGCGATCACGAAGGCCAACGCGATGGCGCCATAGAAGCTGCCGCCGAGCTGCACCATCCACATCGAAGGATCGGATGTCTCCAGCGCCAGGATGGCGGCAAGCCCGATAACGCTGAGCAGCGGCACCGGCAGGCCCATGCCGACCATCGACGGCACCGTTGCGGTATGCGCATCGGGCGACACCCGCACCAGAGCGCCGATATACGGCCACCACGACAGCAGGCTGACGATGCCGATCTCGATGCCGGTCACGTAATCCCATTGCGCATCGGAGGCGTAAGCCGGCGTTGCTTCGGAAATCGCCGTCCCCTCGCGGGCGAGCAGCAGCCAGACCATCCAGATGCCGACGCCGACGATGAAGAAGAACAGCACATTGGAGACCCGCGCCACGCCGGACTTGCCCGTCATCAGAACGCCGAAGATGAGGGCGCACGCACCGAGCGTCGCGATCGGCTGCACCAGGGCTTTGCCCTCCTCGCCGATCAAGCCGATTGTCGCCAACAGCTCCCGCAACGAGCTTCCGAAGAAGATGATCAGGATCGAGTTCCAGCCGATGATCGAGATGTATTGCAGGGCAACGGTGATAATCCAGCCGTTGCTGCCAAATTGCGGCCGCGCCGAAACGATGGAATCGATGCCGTATTTCGTGGCAGCCGGAACCACCGCCAAAGCCACGATCAGCATGCCGAACATGGAGCCCGACGTCATCGTGGCGAAGCCCTGCTTCAAGTTGAGGTAGTAGCCGACATATTCGCCGATGACGTAGCACCAGGTGGCGCAAGCGGCGACGAGCAAAACGATGAAGAGCTCGATCCGGCCCCAGTTCCGTTCCGACTTGAGAAGCGGATAGTTGCTTTCATCGGGCGTCTCGCCCGTATGCAATTGCGAGGCTTCTTGCGCCATTACTGCCACCCCCATATCAGAAGCAGAACCGGCCCAACGACACCGGTCGCGATCAGAAATATCCAATCTCCTTTGGTGAAGCCGGCGCCCTGATTTTCAGGCTTTTCCAGCTCCGCAATCCGCCGTTCCAACTCCGGCGGAAAACTCTGTTCAGACATCTTTCCCCAATCCCCTTTTTGCTGTCGTTTGAACCTATCGCCGCCTTATGCGTCTTCTCCCGGATACATTTCTTCGTCCGAATACGGGAACCACCAGAAATCCTGCGCCTCGCAATCCGGATCGATCATTACGGTCTTGGTTGAGCGGAACGTCTCCAGCCCTTCGGGCCCGAGCTGACGCCCCATGCCGCTCATTTTTGTGCCGCCGAACGGGCCGGCATCGTTGTCGAGCAAGGGCGCGTTGACCCACACCATGCCCGCTTCCAGCTCCTCGGCGGCGCGAATGCCTTCGTGGAGATCGGTGGTGTAGATATTGGCACCCAGCCCATATTTGGAATTGTTGGCGAGCTCGACGGCCTCCTCGAAGCTCTTCACCCGGCAGATCGGCGCGATCGGGCCGAAGCTCTCCTGATGGAAGACCCTCATATCCGGCGTGCAATCGACCAGCACGGTCGGCTCGACGAACCAGCCGCGGTTGAATTGCGAGGGACGGCCGCCGCCGGACGCCGGACGGGCGCCCTCTTCGATAGCGTTCTTGAGCAGCGCCTCGTAGCGGTCACGTTCCTTCTGCGAGACCATCGGCCCCATATCGACCTTGTCGAGCCCGTTGCCGACGCGGACCTTCTCGGTCTCCTTCACCAGCGCGTCGACGAAGGCGTCGTGGATATCCTCATGCACATAGTAGCGCTCGGCGGAGACGCAGATCTGCCCGCAATTCATATAGGCGGAGAAGGCAGCGGCCCGCGCAGTCAACTCCAGCGGGGCCGATGGCATCACCAGGAAGGGGTCGTTGCCGGAGGTCTCGATCAAGGACGGCTTCATCAGCCGCCCGCAGCTCTCCGCCACGCTCTGTCCGACAGGGATCGAGCCGGTGAAGGCAACGGCATGGGTGCCGGAATGCTCCACCAGCCGCTTACCGACCTCGGGACCGCCCGAGACGATCTGGAACAGCCCCTTAGGCAAGGGAGAGAAGGCCTCGGCGAAGAGCAGCGTGGTGAGGGTGGTATATTCGGAGGGTTTCACCACCACCGCATTGCCCGTCGCCAAGGCCGCGCCGGCCTCCCATGCAAGCAGCACCATAGGATAGTTGAACGGCATGATGAGTGCCGCGGTGCCGAGGGGAAGCTTCAGCGTATAGTGAAATTGACCGGCCGTTGCCGGGCCCATAACGCGGCCCATATCGCTGCGCGCGATCTCGGCGCTATGGCGGATCGTGTGGGCCGACCAATCGACCTCGTCGAGGGATTCTTTATAGGGCTTGCCCATCTCGCGAGTCAGCGCCTCGGCCAGAAGCGGCTTCAGCTCGATCATCTTATCGGCGACGTGATGCAGGATATGCGCCCGCTCCAGAGCGGCCAGCTTCCACCAGCCCTTCTGGGCCTGGTTGGCGCTCTCCACCGCGGCGTCAATTTCCGCTGCGGGCGTCTCCGGAATTTCACCAATGACCAGCTCGGTCGCCGGATCGATCACATCATAGGCCTCGCTCGCGCCGCTCTTGGCGAAACCGCCATCCATATAGATTTGGCCGCTTACGGCTTTGAGGCGTTCTTGCACTTCCATCACTGTCATCTCTCCCAGAAAGAATCAGGCCCTGATGCGGTCTCCCGCAGGATCGTAAAAAGCTTGCAGCTGAACGTGAGCGCCGTAGCGCTCGCAGGCGACTTCGACCTCGAAGCGCCCTGAATTGAGAAACGCGTCGGTGACGCCCTCGGGACAGCTGACATAGCCCATACCCAACGAGGCCCCGATGCGGTGGCCGTACCCGCCGGAGGTCACCGAACCGACGATCGCGCCGTCGCGCCAGATCGGCTCCTCGTGATAGACCAGCGGCGCATTGCCCCCGCCATCGAGACGGATCTGCACCAGGCGCCGCGTCGGCGTGCCCGCCTCGCGCGCGCGCAGCATCGCATCGCGGCCGATGAAGTCCGGCTTGTCGAAATCGACGGCGAAGGAAAGCCCCGCCTGAAGCGGATTATCCTCTTCCCCGATATCGTGGCCCCAATGGCGATAGCCCTTCTCCATGCGCATGGAGTTGATGGCGAAATAGCCGCCATGGGCGAGGCCGTGATTTGCGCCCTCTTCTATGAGCGCCTCGAACACGTTGGCCGCAAATTCCGTCGGGATCAGAAGCTCCCAACCGAGCTCGCCGACATAGGTGACGCGGCTGGCGCGAACCCGCCCATAGCCGATCTCGATCTCCTTCGACCGGGCGAAGGGAAAGGCGGCGTTCGAGAAGTCTTCGCCGGAGAGCGCCTGAAGCAGGTCCCGCGAGTTCGGTCCCATCAGCCCGAGGATCACCGAGCCGGAGGAGACGTCGAGGGCAAACACTTGGGCTTCCGGATCGAGCCGGCGGCGTAGCCAGGAAAAGTCGCGGGTCTGCGAGCCTGCGATGGTGACGACGAGGAACGATGTCTCCGAAAGCCGCGTGACGGTGACATCGGCTTCGATGCCCCCGCGCTCGTTCAGCCATTGGGTGTAGACCAGCTTGCCGACGGGAACGTCGATATTGGCCGCGCAGATGCGGTTCAGCTCGCGGACGGCATCGCGGCCCTCGACATGGAACTGCGCATAGCAGCTCTGATCGAACAGGGTGACCTTCTCGGCCGTATGGCGGCTCTCATGGGCGGCATTCGGGAACCAGCTCTGCGGCCCGTAGGAATATTCGATGGACGGAGTCTCACCCTCAAACGCGAAGAAGCCCGGCCGCTCATAGCCGGCCGCCTCGGTCATGAAGGCGCCGGCCTCGAGCAGCCGCTCGTGGAACGGGCTGCGCCGCACGCCGCGCGCGGTCTCATATTGCCGGTTCGGCCAATGCATCTGATAGAGCAGGCCGAGCGTCTCCTTGGTGCGGTCGTAGAGATAGCGCTTGTTGGATTGGAACGGCTGCATGCGCCGCACATCCACATCGGCCAGCTCGACCGGGGCATGCCCGTCGCGGATCCATGCGGCCAGCGCCTTGCCCACACCGCCCGAGGAGAGAATGCCGACCGAGTTGAAACCGCAGGCGCAAAACAGGCCCGAAACCTCCGCCGTCTCGCCAAGAAGATAGCGGTCGTCCGGGGTGAAGCTCTCCGGACCGTTGAAGAACAGCTGAATACCGGTCTCGGCCAGAGCCGGCACCCGCGCCACTGCCATCTCCAGCACCGGCTCGAAATGGTCGATGTCCTCGGGCAAAGAATCGAAGCAGAAATCCGCCGGGATGCCGTCCTGCCCCCAGGGCTTGGCCACCGGCTCGAAACAGCCGAGCAGCAGCTTGCCGGCATCTTCCTTGAAATAGGAATATTCGTCCGCCACGAACATCACCGGCAGATCGCGCGACAGTCCGGGCATGGATTCTGTGACGATGTAGAAATGCTCCGCCGCATGAAGCGGCAGCGAGACGCCGATTTCGGCCGCAAAATCCCGGGACCACATGCCGCCTGAGATGACGACCTTCTTGGCGCGGATTTCGCCTTCGTCGAGGACCACCCCTTCGACCTTGCCGTTCTCCACCAGGATGCGCTGGACGGCTGTGTTCTCCAGAATGCGGACGCCTTTCTGGCGCGCACCCTTGGCCATCGCCATGGTGACATCGGCCGGATTGACCTGCCCGTCCTTGGGCATCCAGATCGCGCCGAGAAGATCGTCGGTCTCGGCCAGGGGCCAGCGCTCCTTGACCTCGTCCGGGCTCACCACATGAGCTTCCAGACCGAAATTCCGCGCCATGGAGGCGCCACGCTTCAGCTCCTCGAACCGCGCCTCATTGCTGGCAAGGCGGAGCGAGCCGTTCTGCTTGTAGCCGGTCGCCTGCCCGGTTTCGTCCTCCAGGGACAAAAAAAGCTCGCCGGTATATTTGGCGAGCTCGGTCATGTTGCGGGTGGCGCGAAGCTGGGTGACGAGACCGGCGGCGTGCCAGGTGGTGCCGCAAGTCAGCTGCTTACGCTCGCACAGCACCACATCGGTGATGCCGAGCTTCGCCAAATGATAGGCGATCGAGCAGCCCGCCACGCCACCGCCGACAATGACAACCTCGGCTCGATCCGGAATGCTCATGAAACTCCCCTGGCCAATGCGCAGCAAAATGTGATCTCATGAAATCAGAACATCATGTCTGTGAACTTTCAACTCTATTTTTTCACTTTTCTGAATCCATAGGGGAAATTGTACATTTCGCCCTTCGCAGACCGGGCGCCTCTCTGCTATCGCTGACGTCACATCGACAGGGACCTTTCACCGATGAGCAAGAAGCTTTCGCGGGTATTGCGCCCGTCCAATCTGGCCGGGCTGATCGAAGAACACGAAGAACTCAGGGTTTCCGATTTGCTCGCCATCGACGAGCGGGTGGGCAATGAGATCCGGCTGCTGCGCAAAGCGCGGGACAAGACCATCGCCGAGCTCAGCGAGGCGACGGGCCTTTCCAAGGGCTATCTCAGCCAAGTGGAGCGGGGCATTTCCAGCCCCTCGGTGAACGCGCTCTACGGCATCAGCCGGGCGCTCGGCGTCACCATCAGCTGGTTCTTCCCGCCGGCCTCGGAAGGCGAGGACGAGCTGCGCGATATCGTGGTGCGCGCCGATAAGCGGCGCACCCTCCGTTTCAGCACCGGCATCACCGATGAGCTGCTGTCGCCCAATCTGGGGGGCGAGATCGAGCTCTTACGCTGTACCTTCGAGCCCCATTCGGAGAGCGGCCCGGAGCCTTACACCCATCGCGGCGAAGAGGCCGGCATCGTCGTCTCCGGCACGCTGCATCTGTGGATCGGCGATCAGCATGTGGTGCTGAACAAGGGCGATAGCTTTTCCTTCAAGAGCAACGTTCCCCACCGCTACGCCAACCCGAGCTCCGAAGAGACCGTGGTCATCTGGTCGATCACCCCGCCCTCTTATTGAGGGGGGCATCGGCTGTTACAGAAAATGGCGCTGCCGGTAAGCCATCGGCGTCATGCCGGTATGCGCCTTGAAGACCACGCCGAAGCGGCTCTGGCTTTGAAACCCGACCGAGGTTGCGATCTCGAACACCGTCATGGCGGTGTTGGTCAAAAGCATACGGGCACGCGCGATGCGCAGATCGACCAGCCAGCGATGGGGCGACTTGCCCGTCTCTTTCTTGAACTGACGCGCGAAATGAAATGGGCTCAAGTCCAGAACCGCGCTGAGATCTTCGAGGGTGAGCGGCTCGTGCAGCCGCTCTTGCGCGAAAGATTGGAGCTTCGACAATTGATGACCGGTCAGACCGCCGAGCCGGCGCGGCACATCGCTGCGAACCGAATAATGCCGAAGCAGATGCACAGCTAAAAGCCGCGCGCAGCTCTCCACCCAAAGCCCCTCTGCAAGCGGCGTGTTGCGCGCCTCGCTCTGCATCATTTGCGCAAAATGCCAGATCGTCTCGTCGACGAAGGCAAAGCTATCGTCCAGCATCCCCTCGCCGATCCCCTCGCGGCGGGCAATCCCGCAAAGAAAATCCGGATCGATGAACAGCTGGAATTCCTCGGTCGGCTCGCTCCAGCGCCAAGCATTGGAGCTGTTCGCCGGCATCAGCAGACACGTGCCGGGGCGGAAGTCGCCTTGCACCTTCTTGCCGTCGAGCTTGCGCTCCACGAACAGGCTGCCGGCGAGGGTCACCGAGAGATAATGCGACCCAACCGGCGGCGCGATGAACTCATGCGGGCGCTCCGGATAGCTGAAATGCCCCATAATCACCGGACTGCGCTGGCCGACGCCGAACGCAGTGACCGGGCTGCCGCCCAAATGGTTGATCCATTCTTGGGGCTGCGCAGGCTGAGGCGTGATGGTCATCATCGTAGGCTCCGCGAGAAACGATCCGCCTTTATCTCACGCTTTCCCGCGTCTTCAAATATTCACCGATCGGAGCCTCAGCCGAAACAACAACTAGCGAATGAAGTTGTCGACGAAATCCGCGCCAATCCCGACCTTCTCGTAATGCTTTCGGGCAAAGTCGATCAGCTGAAAATTGTCTTCCACGCTGACGACGTTGTCCTGCTCGTCCACATAGAGGGTCGGACCGCCGATATAGAAGAACGAGATCATCTCGTCGTCGTCGTCCACCGTCAGGGTATGCACCTCGCCCGGCGGCTCGTAGACATAAGCGCCCTGCTCGGCGATCCAGCTATGTTCCAGATAGCGCCAGCGGCCCTTCAGCACCAACCCGTGCACCACGTTGGGATGCTTGTGACGGCTGAGCACGCCGCCGCGGCGAACCCGCAGCATCTCGCAATGCGAGCCGTTGGTCATGTCGAAGAACAGCGGCCGAAACCAGACATTCGGCTCAAGCTCCACCCACATGCGCTCGTCATTAGGGTCGTAGACGGCAAGCTCCGGCCGCATGCCGAGAACCGCCAGAGCGGGATCGGGAGTGTCCGATCCCAGGAATGCGCTGACGTCGAAATTTGCGGTCATTCTCGTTCTCCCAGTTTTAGAAAGTCGTCTCAGGCGCTCGGGACCGCCCGATCAGCAACGCAGGTATATTTGCCGCGATGGAACACCAGCGGATCCCGATCCGGCGCCGCGATCATGCGTTTGACATGACCGATAACGATCACGTGGTCACCAGCCTCGAATTCATTCCACAGCGCACATTCGAAGGCGGCCAGCGCACCGGTGATCAGCGGCTGCTGCAGGCTCCCTTTGTGCCATCCGATGCCGGCGAACTTGTCCTCCTGGGCGGTCGCGAAATGCGTCGACAACTCAGCCTGCTTCCTGTGCAACGCGTTGACGCTGAACGATCCGCTATCCCTCAGATGCGCAAGCGAAGGCGATTGCGCACGAAGATTGAAGGCGACCAGCGGTGGCGAAAGGCTGAGCGATGTGAAGGAGCTAACCGTGAAGCCTTGCGGCCGGCCATCGCTGCTGGTGGTGCACACCACGGCCACGCCGGCCGGCAGCTGTCCCATCACGTCGCGCAAGTGACGCGCATTGCCGGGATCGTATTCGATTGGCTTCGTCATCGCCTTAAGCCGCTCCGGCGGTTTCCGCAGCCGCTTCGCGCAGCTCGGCCGTAAGCTTATCGGCCAGCGCCCTCTTGCCGGCATCGTCGAGCTTTGAGATCTCGGAGTTGAGCAGGCCTTCATTGACCCGCTGGTTCCACCAATCGACCGCTTCGGACCCCAGCAGAGCCCAACGCCCGACCAGCTGGCGCGACACCTCGTTACTCGGCCCCATGACCCAGCCGGCCTTGGAGTCGCGCGCCACGCGCTCGATCTCCAGATGCTTGGAATAGCCGGCCCCGCCGAACAGATGCAGCATCTTGTCGGAGACGTCGTTGGCGTGACGGCAGGCCAGCTCTTTCAGCATGAAGCACCACGGCGCATAAGGCGTGCGCGGCATGGCTTTCGGATCGCGCTCATGCAGCGTCCAGTCGCCATTCTCGGTGACGGCATCGAGCTGCCGGGCCAGCGAATAGGCCATCAGCCGGCACGCCTCCACGTCGTTCAGCGAGCCGCCGAACACGTCATGCGTGGTCGGATAATCGGCGACGCTCTGGGAAAACTGCGCGTGCTTGCGCTTCGTCGTGTAGTCCTTGGCAAGATCGAGCGCCGCCAGGCTGATGCCGTTATAGAGGCCGCCATAGGCCACCATCGCCACCGGATCGATCGCCTCGTCATTCGAGGCCGCCCCATCGCCGGGCGGGCCGATCATGCGGTCGGCCGGCAGCTCCACATCGATCTTCACCGGGCCGGATTTGGTGCCGCGCATCCCCATGGCGTTCCAGCCATCGGGCGCGCCCTGCAGCTCCTCGTCCATCAGCAGGAACACCGACAGGTTGGAATAATCGCCGTCGAAGTTCGGGCTGGTGGTCTGGGTGATCATCCATTTGGCGTAGCCGCTAGAGGTCGTAAACGAGCTCTTCTTGACGACGTGCCACCCCTTCTCGGTCTTCTCCACATTGGAGATTTTCGGGAACCAGAAATGTCCGCCGGTCTCCGGATCGGTATAGGAGGCCGAGCCGATCAGCACGTCGCGATCCAAGCGGCTGAGGATGTCTTGCGCCGCGGCGTTGCCGCCGGCCCGGAACAGCAGGCCGGCGACCCCGGCGAGATGCATCATGTAGATCACCGACGTCGACGGGCAGCCATAGCGGGCGAGCGTCTCCAGCAGCATCACGGCACCGACATGGTTCTCGCCGCGCCCGTTGTATTTTTTGGGAACGATGGCACCGAGCAGATTGAGCTTGGCCAGCGCCTCGATGCTGGCCCAGGGATATTCCCCGGTCTGATCCGATTTGATCGCTTGCGGCCGAATTACCGCCTCGCAAGTCTCGATCAGCTCCGCCCGCAAGCCTTTCTGCTCTTCGGTGAGGAACCAATCCGGATCGAATTCTGCGCTCAATCCGCCTGCCGTGACGCTCTTCTTTCCGGGTTCAGTTTGCATGTGCTCGCTCTCGTGTTGAAACCAGCGAGAACACTTGCCGAAATGTGGAGGAACGTCTCTCTGCTTCTTGCGCCCTCTCACCGATTCTTGCGCTTGGGAGGCGCCAAGCATTGATCTCGCCGCGCGGCTACGACGCCGGCCAAACGCGATCAGCCAGCCCTTGCGGGCTCAAGCGAAGCGAATTGTCAGGAAAGGAAGATGGCGCCCCGTAGGGGAATCGAACCCCTGTTTCCGGCGTGAGAGGCCGGCGTCCTAGGCCTCTAGACGAACGGGGCGTCGAGGGCCTTGATGACAAGAGCGACACCTATAGTGGTGCGCTTCGCCCCGATCAAGGCCTATTCGCGCCATTTGCCGGCGGTCCGTCTTTTCCGGCCCGCTGCTGGGCCGGACCGCCCACCTCGCAAAGGTTGAAGGCGGAGTTGATCAGCCCCAGATGCGAGAAGGCTTGCGGGAAATTTCCCACCAGCCGCTTGGCAACCTGATCGTATTCCTCCGACAGAAGACCGAGATCGTTGCGCAAATCGAGCAGCCGGTCGAACAGCGCCTCGGCATCCTTGGTGCGGTTGCACAGGGCATAGGCGTCCGCCAGCCAATAGCTGCAGGCCAGAAACGCCCCTTCCCGGCCGCCGACGCCGTCATCGGTATTGGAGGTGGAATAGCGCAGCACCAGCCCGTCGCGGATCAGCTCCTTCTCGATTGCCGCGATGGTGCCGACCACACGCGGATCTTCCGGCGGCAGGAAGCCGACCTGCGGCATCAGCAGCAGCGCCGCATCCAGCGTCTTGCCGCCGTAATACTGGGTGAAGCTGTTCAGCCCGCTATCGAACCCCTTCTCGCAGATCTCCTTGTGGATCGCATCGCGCGTCTCCCGCCAGGAGGCAACCGGCCCCTCCAGCTTGAAGCGTTCCGCGCTCTCCACCGCCCGGTCGAACGCCACCCAGCACATCATGCGCGAATGGGTGAAGGCGCGCGGCTCGCCCCGCACCTCCCAAATGCCGCGGCCGAGATTTTGCCAATTCGACTGCAGGTGCTGCAGCAGCACCTTCTCCATTTCCCAGGCTTCGTGCTCCGGCGGCAGCAAGGCGCAGCGCGCGCCGTACAGCATGTCCATCAGCTCGCCGAACACGTCGAGCTGGGTCTGGTTGGCGGCCGCATTGCCGACCCGCACCGGCGCGCTCTTGTCGTAGCCCGGCAGCCAGGGCAGCTCGTATTCCGGCAGCGAACGCTCGCCGGCAATGCCATACATGATCTGCAATTGCTGCGGGTCGCCGGCAGTGGCGCGCAGCAGCCATTTCCGCCAGGCCGTGGCCTCTTCCCGGTAGCCGCCATTCAACAGCGCATAAAGCGTCAGCGAGGAATCCCGCACCCAGGTGAAGCGGTAGTCCCAATTGCGCGACCCGCCCAGCGTCTCCGGCAGCGAGGTGGTCGGTGCCGCCACGATCCCGCCGGTCGGCTCGTAGGTAAGAAGCTTCAAAGTGATCAGCGAGCGCTTCACCGCTCCGCGCCACCTCTCCTTGATGTGCTCGAAACGCCCGTGCTTCACCCAGTTCTCCCACCACGCCACGGTGTGAGTCAGGGTCTCGTGCCGGTCGGGCACGAAGCTCGGACGCTTATAGGTCGGGTGGTAGGACAGCGTCATCGGCACGCTCTCGCCTTCACGCACCGTGAAGTGCGACAGCGTGCGCATATTCTTGCCTTCGAGCGGAACGTGGGTATGCAGCTCCACCGCATCGGGCCCGGCCACCGCGTGCAGCCCGTAATCGCGCTGCTGCACCCAAGGCACGGCCTGGCCGTAACCGAAGCGCAGCACCAGCTCCATGGTCATCTCGACCTTGCCCGAGACGCCGCTGACGATGCGGTTCACCGCGACCTTCTCCGGATCGTCGGTCAGCGGCATGAAATCGGTGAGGGTGACAACGCCGGTCTTGGTCTCGAACCTTGTCTCCAGCACTGCGGTGTCGGGCAGATAGCGCCTTGTGACGGTGGCCTTGTCCTTGGGCGCGATCTTCCAGAAACCGTTCTCCTCATCGCCCATCAATCTGGCGAAGCAGGCGGGCGAATCGAAACGCGGCAGGCACAGCCAGTCGATGGATCCCTCGCGGGAGACCAGCGCAGA
Source organism: Methyloligella sp. GL2 (assembly GCF_013341275.1). Taxonomy (GTDB): domain Bacteria; phylum Pseudomonadota; class Alphaproteobacteria; order Rhizobiales; family Methyloligellaceae; genus Methyloligella. Next base: position 1,074,489 of record NZ_CP054476.1, on the reverse strand, counting down.
CGAGATCGTATTGCCGATCAGCGCATAATCTTCGATCCGCAAGCTCATGAGGCCGTCCGTTATCGTGCTGAAGGGTTGAGACGCAGCCGGCAAGCCGCAAGCCGCCCTGATTGCAAACACGAACCTGCGTCAGGCCAAGCGCAACCGGCCAGGCCTAGAGTATCCGGATAAGTGTGGATAGCACTTCGATGCTTCTAAAAGGTGAATTATTGTCGATCGTCGCTGGCGGCCCCGTCCGGCGCAAGCCGGATGCGCGAGACGATTTCGCCATGGCGCAGATCGATCACCACGATCTCCGCGCCCTCTTCGGTCTCAAGCTGAACGGCGATCCGGTTGCCGTCGAGATCGGTGCCGGTCACCTTGGCCCCCGGCGGAACGGGAAGCTGATACGCAGCGCCCTCGCCGCTCGCGCGCATCGGCACCGGACGGCTCTGTTCCATCGGCGCCGCGGCCTCGTCCTTCCCCATTTGCGAGGCCTGATAGACGATGGTCAGAACCACCAGGGCGAAGCCCAGGACCAACAAGATACCCAGCACGACGACGACGATTTTCAGGATGCGCACCTGGCGCGGGGTGAATGTGCTCCCCTCCAGCGGCGTGTTATCGTCAATTTCCGTTTGCGGCTTCGTCATCGCGAGCTTACATCCGGCCCTTTCCGAGCCAGCCCATTCTAAAGGTCATGACCATTCCTGAGACAATCGCCACGGCAGAAGCCGAGGCCTCTCACGCCGGGATCCGTCTCGACCGTTTCCTGGCCGAACGCCTTCCCGAGCTGAGCCGCACCAGGGTGCAAAACCTGATCCGGCAAGGCCATGCGACGAAGGACGGCGAGACCATAAGAGACCCCGAATTCCGGGTCAAACCGGGCGACCGTTTTCAGCTTCGCCTGCCACCGCCGGAGCCGGCGGGACTGGCGCCGGAGCCCATGGCGCTGAACATCGTCTATGAGGACGACGCCCTGCTGGTCATCGACAAGCCGGCGGGCCTCGTGGTGCATCCCGGCGCGGGCAATCGCGACGGCACGCTGGTCAATGCACTGCTGGCCCATTGCGGCGACAGCCTCTCCGGCATCGGCGGCGTGGCGCGCCCCGGCATCGTGCACCGGCTCGACAAGGATACCACCGGGCTTCTGGTCGTCGCCAAGACCGATACCGCCCATCGCGGCCTCGCCGCGCAATTCGCCGATCACGGAAGGACCGGCGATCTGGAGCGCCGCTACCTGGCGATTGTCTGGGGCGTCCCGCCGCGCCCCACCGGAACGGTGGAGGCCGCCATCGGCCGCCATCCCGGCAACCGCACCAAGATGGCGGTGGTGAAGCCGGAAAACTCCTCCGCCCGCGAAGCCGTGACCCATTACCGCGTGCTCGAAACCTACCGGCCGAAACGCGATCCGAAAGCCGCCCCCGTCGCATCGCTGGTCGAATGCCGCTTAGAGACCGGCCGCACCCATCAGGTGCGCCTGCATATGGCCCATCTCGGCACGCCGCTGCTTGGCGATCCGCTCTACGGCCAAGGCTTCAAATCCAAGCTGCGCAGCCTGCCCGAACCGGCCGCGAAGGCCTTGCAGGCGCTCGACCGCCAGGCGCTGCATGCCGCCGCTCTCGTCTTCCGCCATCCGGCGACGGACGCGCTGATGGAATTCGAAAGCCCTCCGCCCCCCGATATGCGCAAATTGATTGCCGCTTTGGCGGAACTATGAGCAGTTCGCGGTCTTTATCAGACTCGTCAAACCCTCTATACATAGGCCGCCGGGGGGCAATTCGAGCAGGAGTGCGGCTGAGTAGGCCGCTGGAGGCGTGCTCTCATGGCACCACGAAAAGCAGGGACGAAGAGCGCGACGACGCGCACGAAGCCCGACACGACAGACACCACATCCAAGACCGCGGCGAAGACCGAGCCGGCTGCAGCGAAAGCGCCTGCACGTAAGGCAACGCCTGCGAAGACGTCTGCTGCGTCCAAATCGACCGCAGCGAAGTCGACGACAGCCAAATCCACTGCAACCAAGTCCACTGCAACCAAGTCGGCTGCGTCCAAGGCCAAGACCGGTACAAAGACGGCTGCGCGTAAAACCGGCGCCGCTGCGGGAACCGCCAAGACACCCCGCAAGACGGCAGCCAAAACGACGCGTAAACCCGCAGCCAAGAAGCCGGCGGCAAAACCCACCGCCGCGGCCGCAAAGGCCGACGGCAAGGCGCCCGAGACGGCCGCCGCGATGGAAGCCAATGGCGATGCGGTGATGACCGAAACGCCGGCCGCATCCCGCACGCCCGCCAAGACCGCGTCCACGCCGGCGCGCGCCGGCCGCACGCTCAGCACCCGTTCGCTACCCAGCGTCAGCGCTCATGGCGGCCTCACCCGCTATCTGGAAGAGATCCGCCAATTCCCCATGCTGGAGCCGCAGCAGGAATACATGCTCGCCAAGAGCTGGCGCGAGCATGGCGACCGCGACGCCGCCCACACTTTGGTGACCTCGCATTTGCGCCTGGTGGCCCGTATCGCCATGGGCTATCGCGGCTATGGCCTGCCCACGGGCGAGGTGATCTCCGAAGGCAATGTCGGCCTGATGCAGGCGGTGAAGCGCTTCGACCCCGATAAGGGCTTCCGCCTCGCCACCTACGCCATGTGGTGGATCCGCGCCGCGATCCAGGAATACATCCTGCGTTCCTGGAGCCTGGTGAAGATGGGCACCACCGCCGCCCAGAAGAAGCTGTTCTTCAACTTGCGCAAGATGAAGGGCCAGCTGAAGGCGCTGGAGGAAGGCGATCTGCATCCCGATCAGGTGAAGAAGATCGCCACATCGCTCGGCGTCTCCGAAGACGACGTGGTCTCCATGAACCGCCGTCTCGGCGGCGACAGCTCGCTGAATGCACCGATCCGCAACGACTCCGAAAGCGGCGAGTGGATGGACTGGCTGGTCGACGACAAGACCGACCAGGAGACCCTGCTCGCCGAATCGGAAGAGCGCAGCAATCGCCACAAGCTGCTTCTCGATGCGCTGGAGGATCTGAACGACCGCGAGCGCCGCGTCTTCGAGGCGCGTCGCCTGTCGGAGGACCCCCTCACCCTGGAGGAGCTTTCCGGCGAGTTCGGCGTCAGCCGCGAGCGCATCCGCCAGATCGAGGTGCGGGCGTTCGAAAAGGTGCAGAAGGCCGTGCAGAAAGCTGCCGCAGCGCAGTTTGAGCCGGCCACGGCCGACTAGCCGCTTTCGCATCGTGGCGGAAACAACCGAAACGGCCCCACCGACGCTCAAGACCCTGAAGCACGACGGCCTCTCCATCGCCTATCGCGACGAAGGCGAAGGGCCGACCGTGCTGCTCGGCCATTGCTCCAGCGCCTCCCATAGGGAATGGCTGCCGCTGATGCAGGCGCTGAAATCCGATTGGCGCGTGGTGGCGCCGGATTTCATCGGCTACGGCAGCTCCGAATCCTGGCCGGTCAGCCGTCCCTTCTCGCTGGATGGCGATGTAGCGATCCTCGAAGCCCTTGCCGGCAAGGGCAAGGATCCGATCCATCTGGTCGGCCACTCCTATGGCGCCGCGCTGGCGCTGGAGGCGGCCACCCGCCTCGGCTCCCGCGTCAAAAGCCTCAGCCTGGTCGAGCCGGTCTCCTTTCATCTGCTGCGCCAGACCCACCGCCCGGAATGGAACGAGATCGAAGCCCTCGGCGTGAAGGTGCTCACCGCCGTGGCCCGGGGCGACGACCGCGCCGCCGCCGGCGCCTTCATGCGCTATTGGCTCGGCGATCTCCGCTGGTTCCTGGCGCCCAAGCGCTTCAAGCAGGCCATCGCCGCAACCATTCCGAAAGTGGCGCTGGAATTCACCGTGGCGATCGACGCCACCACGAGCCTTGCCGACTACGCCGAGATCGAAGCGCCGACCTTGCTGATCGTCGGCGGCAAGACCCGCAAGCCCGCCGCGGCCGTGGTTCAAATGCTGCAGCAGGCCATGCCCAATGCGGAAAGCGTCACCCTACCTGGCGCCGGGCATATGAGCCCGTTCACGCATCAAGCCCGGGTAAACCAGTTGATTCTCGCTCAGCTCGCCGCTCATCGCTGAGCTTCTCGTCCGAGGCGAGATCCTGAATATCCCGGGCGAACAGATCCTCAAGCTCCTTGGCAAAGGAGATCGCCTGCGCCTGCAGCTTCTCCGGATCGCTCAAGTTGAAGCGCACATTGCCATAGAGATGGCGCTCGTCATGCTCCTTGAAGGTCTCGATCAGCCGCTTGGCCTCGCGCGACGACAAGCCGATCCCCTGCAGCATATCCTTCGTCAGCTCCAAAGCGTCGAGGAACGTCTCGCGCTGGATATGGGTGATGCCGAGATCCATCAGCTCGTAGACATGGGTGCGGTTGCGCGCGCGGGCATAGATCGGCAGGTCGGGGAAATTCCGCCGCACCGTCTCCGCCACGCGGACCGAGGCCTCGACATCGTCGATGGCCAGCACGAAGGCCCGCGCCCGGTCCGCCTGGGCGGCGCGCAAGATGTCGAGCCGGCCCGCATCGCCGTAATAGATATTACTGCCGAAGCGGCGCACGAAATCCACCTGGGTGACGCTGATATCCAACGCCGTGAACGGAATATGCCGCGCCCGCAAGACGCGCGCCGCGATCTGCCCGAAGCGGCCGAACCCGGCGATGATCACATGACCGTCCGCCTCGGGCGGCTCGTCGTAATCCGGGGTATCGCCCGTGATGCGGCGCTTCAGAAAATCGTCGGCAAGCAGCAGCAGCGGCGTCGCGACCATCGACAAGGTCACCGCCAGAGTCAGCAGGTTGGAGAGCTGACTATCGATGACCCGCGCCGCCGTGCCGGCCTGAAACAGCACGAAGGCGAACTCACCGCCCTGGCACAGAAACAGGCCGAGCCGCCGCGCGCCGGCCGATGGCAACCCCCACCAGCGGCCGAGGGAATACAGCAGCACCGCCTTCACCGCGATCAGCACCGCCGCGATGGCGATCACCTTGCCGGGCGTGTCGAACAGCGTGTTGAAATCGATGGTCATGCCAACGGCGAGGAAGAACAGGCCGAGCAGCAAGCCTTCGAACGGCGCGATATCGGCCTCGATCTGGTGCCGGTATTCGGAATCGGCAAGCAGCGCGCCGGCGATGAACGCCCCGAGCGCCGCCGACAGCCCGGCCATCTCCATCACCACCGTGACCCCGACCACCGTCAAAAGCGCCGTCGCCGTCATCGCCTCGCGCACATTGGTCAGCGCGATCAGCCGGAACAGACGCGCCAGCACGAAGCGGCCGACGATCACCACCGCAAGGATCATCGCCAGCGCGAAGATCGCCGATTTGAGATCCATCGACGGCGCATCGCCCAGCCCCACCGCGAAGATCGGCACCAACGCGATCAGCGGGATCGCCGCCAAATCCTGGAACAGCAGAATGGAGAAGCCGAGCCGCCCGTGGCGGGTATTGATCTCACCCTTCTCTTCCATGATCTGCAGCGCGAATGCGGTCGAGGACAGCGACAGCGCAAAGCCGATGAAGATCGCTTGCGCAATCTCCAGCCCGGCGGCGATGCCGATACAGCTGATCACGATGGCGGCGGAGATCAGCTGCACCCCGCCAAGCCCGAAGATCGCCGACCGCATGGCCCAAAGCCGCATCGGGCGCAGTTCCAGCCCGATCAGAAACAGCAGCATCACCACGCCGAGCTCGGCGAAGTGCAGGATGTTCTCCACATCGTAGAGGGAGTAGATCAGACCGAGCCCGAACGGGCCGATCAAAACGCCGGCGGCAAGGTAGCCAAGCACCGAGCTGATGCGCAGAAATCGGCCGAGCGGCGCAACGAAGGCGGCCGCGGCAAGAAACACCGCGATCTGAATAAGACCTTCGCTTGGCATTTTCGGTGATTCTCCGCTGGAATGGGCTGTGGGTTGGCTAGCATGCCTGATTTGCCCCTGAAAGCGGAGCACAGATACGTGGCGAGTATGGCCGCGCTTTGTCCGGAATCGGACCGCCCCCGGCAATTCGCCACAGCATGCCGGACCCTAGGCGCGCAGCAAAAGAAAAGGGCTCCCCGGCGAGGAGAGCCCTTCTCGAAATCTGTGCCGGAAAATGCCCCGATCGGGGCGGCCGGCTTTAGTCCTTCGGCAGGATCAGGTCGACAAACGGCGCACGCACCCGCACCTTGCCGCCTTGCGTATCGACATCGGCGAACGGCGCACGAACCTTGGTGCCGTCGCCATCCTTGACGTCGACATCGGTGAGCGGCGCCCGCACATGCTCGCCATTCTCGTTGACGTAGTAGGTCCGCCGGCGGAAGAACCCGACCTCGGTCACGTTGCTCGCCTCTTCATGCGAGGGCTGGCCCAGATTGGCGCCAGGTGCCGCCGAAGCGGTGCCGGCCGGCAGCGTCATCGCAAAACCGATGGCGGCTGCGCCGAGAATGAAGGGAAGCTTCTTCGTCTTCATGCCGTACTCCTTAAGATTGCAGCGCCGCCCTCTTCATGGCGGCAAAATCCGTCGTTGATGCCCCGAGAAACTGCGCTCCGGCAGGCTCTTCCAAACCCTCCGGCTACAGCCAGCCTTTTCTCTTCCAATAGATATAGGACAGCAAGGCGCACAAAACCATGAGTCCCAAGGCAAAGGGATAACCAAACAGCCAATGTAATTCGGGAATATGCTCGAAATTCATCCCATAAATTGACGCAATCATGGTCGGTGGCAAAAATACCACCGCTGCAACGGTGAAAATCTTGGTGATATTGTTCTGCTCGATGGTGATCATGCCGAGCACCGCATCCAAGAGAAACACGATCTTGTCCGACATGAAGCGCACATGGTCGGCGAGCGAGCTGACATCCCGCGCCGCGGTGCGGATGCGCGTCTTCATCAGCTTGCTGGCTTTGCGCTCATTGGCGGCATAGCTGAGGAAGGTGAGAAGCCGCCCCAAGGAATGCACGCTCTCGCCCGCCTTCCAGGTCAGATCCCCGCGCTGCCCGACCGAGCGCAACAGCTCGTCGAGCTCCCGCTGCTTGCTGGTGGCCGCGCCCCGCACCTCGAACACCGAATGCGACAGCGCATCGACATCGCTCTGGATGCGCTCGATAGCGTCGGCGCTGCGGTCGATGATCGCTTCCAGCAGGCTGACCAGCACCGCCATCCCGCTATCCAGCACCTCGGGGCTGTTGCGCGAGCGGCTGATGCAAAGCTGAAACGCGCGCGGATCGGCATAGCGCAGCGTCACCAGCCGGTTCCCCACCAGAATGAAGGTGACATGGCTGGTGACCGGCTGCGGGTGATCGGCCTGGAACAACACTCTGGCGGTCATCACATGCGCCTCGCCCTCTTTATAGAGACGGCTCGATGCCTCGATCTCCTGCTGCTCCTCCGGCGTCGGAATGTCGATCTCCAGCGTCTGTTCCACCGCCAGCACCTCGCCGGCGCTCGGCGCAAGAAGATCGATCCAAACCGCCGCGTCGGTCATCGACGGCTCGCCCGATTGCGGCAGCAAGCCTTCTTCCGTCGCCTCGTAGATTGTCAGCATCCGACACTCTCCATCTGGCGCCTCTTCGGCATCGTACCTCCTGCACTCTCCGCCAAACCCTCGATAGAACGGGTGAGCCTAGCGGCCGCAGACGACGACGATGCGAAACGCTTCCGCCTAACTATCGGTAAAGATCGGCGCGCGTCGGCGGCAATACGGGCGGCCCCTTCGCCTGCTTGCTGGCGAGGGTCTGGTAGATGCGGAGCGAGCCGCGGGTGAAGGCGAGCGAGACCCCGGCGAGATAGGCCAGCCAGATACGGGTCAGCTCCTCGCCGACCATCGCCTCGGCCTCGGCGCGCCGCGCCAGCAGCCGCTCGCACCAAAGCTTCGTGGTGCGTCCATAATGGCGCCGCCAGGCCTCGACATCCTGCACCTCGAAGCCTTGCTGCTCCATCGCCTGCACCGAATGGCCGATATCGTCGAGCTCGCCGCCCGGAAAGATATAGCGGGTGATCGCCTTATGCTCGGGCCGCTTGCCGAAGCGCCTTCCGTCCTTTTTCGCCCGCCGTGAGATGGCGTGATTGAGGAACAGCCCGTCATCGGCGAGCAGTTTCCGCATCGTGGCGAAGTAGAGCGGGATATTGGCGAGGCCAATATGCTCGTACATGCCGATGGAGGCGATCTTGTCGTAAGTCCCGGTGAGCTCGGCGTAATCGCGCAGCTCCACCGTCACCTTGTCCTGCAGGCCTTCCGCCGCGATCCGCTCCCTGGCCAGCGCCAGCTGCTCTTCGGAGACGGTGATGCCGTGGGCAGTGACGCCAAAATGCTTGGCCGCATAGATCACCAGCCCGCCCCAGCCGCAGCCGATATCGAGGAACCGGTCGCCCGGCTTCAGCCGCAGCTTGCGGCAGATCATCTCCAGCTTGTCCTGCTGCGCCTGCTCGAGCCCGCCGTCCCATTCGGTGAAATAGGCGCAAGAATAGACCATATCGGGATCGAGAAAGAGCCGATAAAAATCGTTGGAGACATCGTAGTGGAACTGGATGAAATCCTTGTTCTCCGCCTGCTGCCGTCCGTGGCCGGTATCGTCGCCGGCATAGCCGCGCGCCGCCTCCGGCTTGTCGCCCGGCGCGAACAGGAAGGGCAGCAGCATCTTGACGGTCTTCAGCTTGCGTAAATGCCTCAAGCGCTTGCGCGTGCTCTGATCCTGAAGCTGCTCGCCCAGATCGATCAGCGTGCCGCCTTCCAGCCCGATGCGCCCCTTGGCGTAGAAGCGAATCAGCCGGTCCAGGCTCGGCCGCCGCAGCGCCGAGGCGATGACGCCGGGGCTGGCGATGGTCACGGTCAGCGGCGAGGTGACGTTGCGGCCCAGCGGCACGGTGCTGCCGTCCCATAGGCGCACGCTGGCGTTCAGATCCAGCGCCTCGCCGATCGCCTCCAACAGGCGGCGAAACGCGGCGATCTTTTTATCGGATATCTGGCTTTCCGGTGCGCCGGCCTGCCGATCGGGTTTTGCGTCCAAAATACTCCCTCCAATTCGGCGCTACCGAAGCATGGCGGGAGGTGCTGGGCAAGTACGCTTGAGGCCTCGTCCAGGCTCTAATTTCCGGGCCTCACCACGCAGGCGACATTTTGCTTCGAAAGCTTGCCGCAGAGCGTATCGGCGTCCTCCCGACTCGGCTGAAGCACACGCAGCGAATAGGTGATGGCGGTGCCGAGACTAAGATCGCATGTCGGCACCACGACGGCAGAATAGCTGCCCAGCAAATCCTGGTGGGCGCTTTGGATATCGTTGAATTTCTGCAGGACCTTGTCCTTGTTGAAGCCGCTTGCCAGCTCCACGCCCCACTTATCGGTCCCTTCTTGGGCGAGTTGGTCGGCGGTGACCTGCTTGCCGGCCTCGTCGACACAAACCGAAGCGCTGTCAGCTGCGCGCGCCGGCAAGCCCGGCACGAGGAACAAAATCGCGAGGATGAGAGCTGGTTTTCGCACTGGTCTTGCCCTTCAAGCATTACAGCATTGCAAGACCCACAATCGCCCAGTTCTCCTAACTCTCTCCTAACGCCGGAAAGACCTTAAGTGCCTGATGCGCAATGCCTTCCAGCGCCTTGCGATCGGCACCAGCGGCCGCATGGCCCGACATGCCTTCGAGCACGGCCGTCAGAAAAGCGGCGAGGCTCGTTGTATCCGCGTCCGATGGCAGCTCGCCATCCGCCTTGGCCTGCTCCAGCCGGTCTTCGATTTCCCTCGTCGCCGAGGCGCGCCGCACGCGCACATCGCTCCACGCCTTGCCTGCAGTCACATCGCAGCCATAGGCGCTGCGTGCCAGCAGACAGCCCGCATTGCGCTCGCCTTCGGTAAGCATTTCCACGCCATATTGCATCAAGGCGTCGATAGCATCTCGCAGCTTCGGCTTGGCTAGGGCTTTCGCCCGCCGGTCGGCGATCTGCGCCGCATAATGCTCCACCGCCGAGCGGTAGAGCTGCTCCTTATTGCCAAACGCAGCGTAAAGGCTCGGCGGGTTGATGCCCATGGCAGCCGTCAGGTCGCAGAGCGAGGCCCCGTCATAACCTTGCCGCCTGAACACCTCGATCGCCGCTTCCAACGCTTTTTCCGGGCAGAAACTGCGCGGCCGCCCTTTCGCCATTTCCGTCTCTCCAATTTTCCATAACGTCCGTTACATATTATGTGTTGACCGCACGTGCATCTAAAATATATGTAGTATCGATTACATAAATTACAGCCGGGTTGAGCGGCATATGAGCAGGAAATTAGAGGGTAAGGCGGCTTCGGTCACGGGCGGAATGCATCGTTCCGTTACAGCAGCCGCCAACGCGTTGGCGAATAACGCCTTTGATATGCGGCTGTCTCGCAAATCCTCTGAATAACAATTCGGTTGCTTGCGCCAGCAAGGCTGCCTTCTCTTAAGCGCCCCGCGGAGGAGGCATCGTTGCAGGCCAGCAAAGCCTAGGGTGGGCAATGAGCGCGTCGTGTCCCGTCGCCCTTTTTGGCGCCCCAGACGTGGCAAAGAAATGCGCCGCTGCCCACCCTACGGCTCCCTTCCCCTGAAAGAGCGGCACGGTTACCCGCTTCTGGCTGCGGAGCTGCGCGTTTCCCCGCGCATCCCGCTTCATCGCGTCATGAATCTCTTCTAAGCTCCCGCCCCGAAAAGAACGCACCAAGCGTTCAGACAGGGAGGTAGAGGCAATGGGCAAGTACAAGCCGCGGCTGGAGCCCGGGACGCAAAGCTTCTGGGACAGCATCCTCGCCCTCAAGGCGCCGCTGGTTTACACCCTCTCGCCGGAGGACGCCCGCGCCTCGCTGCTCACCGTGCAGAATGCCGATGTGGCGAAGCCGCCGGCCGAGATCGAGGATATCGATTGCCATGTCGGCCCGACCGGGGAAGTTCCGGTGCGCATCGTGCGCCCGGAGAAGACCGGCGATCTCCTCCCCGTCGTCATCTATTTCCATGGCGGCGGCTGGATCCTCGGCAATCGCGACACCCATGACCGGCTGATCCGCGAGCTTGCCGTCGGCGCCAATGTAGCGCTGGTCTTCGTCGATTATTCGCTCTCGCCGGAAGCCCACTATCCGGTGCCGCTGGAGCAGGCCTACGCCGTCACCAAATACATCGCCGAGCACGGGGAAGAGCTGGAGATCGACGGCTCGAATCTTGCCGTCGCAGGCGATAGCGCCGGCGGCAATATGGCCGCCGCCGTTACCCTCCTCGCCAAGGAGCGCGGCGGGCCGAAGATCGCCTTCCAGCTCTTGTTCTATCCCGTCACCGACGCGAATTTCAAAACCGGCTCCTACAAGCAGTTCGGCGACGGGCCCTGGCTCACCAAGCCTGCGATGAAGTGGTTCTGGAACGCCTATCTGCCGAAGAAGAAGCGCCGCAAGGAAGCCGCCGCCACGCCGCTCAATGCCAGTCTCGATCAACTGAAGGGTTTGCCCGAAGCGCTGATCGTCACCGCCGAATGCGACGTGCTGCGCGACGAGGGCGAAGCTTACGCCCGCAAACTCGCCAAGGCCGGCGTGCCCGTCACCGCCACCCGCTATCTCGGCACCATGCACGACTTCGTCATGCTGAATGCGCTGCGGGATACGCAAGCCGCCAAGGCCGCGATGGCGCAAGCCATCGCCGCCTTGAAGACGGTGCTGCATGGAGAGGAGATAACCGAGGCTGCTCCCGAGGTCTCCGGGACGACGGCCTTGGTGCCCGAGGAGAGCTGAGCGCGGGCGGGGCGCCCTACCCCACCGCCACGTCGTAGAGCAGCTTGGCGTTCAGCACGACGATCAGCCCGGCCACGATCCAGGCCAGCACAGCCCAGCGTCTGGAGATGGCGAACTCGCCCATCTTGCCCTTATCGGAGACGAACTGCACCAGCGGGATCACCGCGAAGGGCAGCTGCATCGACAAGATCACCTGACTGAGGATCAGCAGCTCCGCCGTGCCCCGCTCGCCGTAAAGCGCCGTGACCGCCACCACCGGCACGATGGCGACGCCGCGAGTCACCAGCCGCCGCAGCCATTGCGGCAGGCGGATGCGCAGGAAGCCTTCCATCACGATCTGCCCGGCCAAGGTCGCCGTCACCGTCGAGTTCAGGCCTGATGCCAGCAACGCCACTGCGAACAGCACCGAGGCAATGCCGACCCCGAGCAGCGGCGTGAGCAGGTGATAGGCCTGCTCGATCTCGGCCACGTCGGTCCGCCCCTGTGTATGGAACACCGCCGCCGCCAAGATCAGGATCGCGGCATTGACGAACAGCGCCAGCATCAGCGCGATGGTGCTGTCCGCCGTGGCCCAGCGGATCGCGGCGCGCTTGCCCTCGCCGGTCTTCTCGTATTGCCGTGTCTGCACGATGGAGGAATGCAGATAGAGATTATGCGGCATCACCGTCGCGCCCAGAATGCCGATGGCGATATAGAGCATCGCCGGGTTGGTGACGATCTCGGGCGAAGGCACGAAGCCGCCCAGCACCGCCGCCACCGAAGGCTGCGCGAATACGATCTCGATGGCGAAACACGTCGCGATCACCACCAGCAGCGAGACGATGAAGGCTTCCAGCACGCGGAAGCCGCGGCTCATCAGCATCAGCACCAAAACCGCATCCAGCGCCGTCAGCAGTGCCCCGATCACCAGGGGAATGCCGAACAGCAGCTTCAAGGCGATCGCCGTGCCGATCACCTCGGCGAGGTCGCAGGCGATGATGGCCAGCTCGCACGCCGCCCACAGCGCCAGACCGACGGGCCGGGGATAAGCCTCGCGGCAGGCCTGGGCCAGATCGCGCCCCGTGGCGATGCCGAGCCGCGCGGAGAGCGCCTGCAGCAGGATCGCCATCAGGTTGGAAAGCATGATGACCGAGAGCAGCGTGTAGCCGAAGGCCGACCCGCCGGCGAGATCGGTGGCCCAGTTGCCCGGGTCCATATAGCCGACCGAGATCATGTAGCCCGGGCCGGAAAAGGCGAACAGGCGGCGCAGCCATGAGCCCCGCTCGGGCACCGGTATGGAGGCGAACACCTCCGGCAGGCTCTCCCGCCCCGGCGCGAGCCGTTTGCCGAAGCCGGCCCTGCCTTCTTGCTTCAACGCCTCCGCCGATGCGACGTCGTCCATGCTGCTCCCCGACCCTTTGGCGGCGCTCGCTAGTTGCAATCGCCTTGCAACTAGACAATGGCAGCCGCCATACCGCGTATCAAGAGAATGCATCTAATTTGCAGCTAGAGATCGGCTGTCAGCCCCCAAGGACCGGTCGCGACCGTCGCCGGAGCGAACCGCGTAGTCCTATGATATCTTTGGCGAAATAAAACTCACCGGCAGCCGTATGGGCGCCGCATGCCGTGTCGATCCGCCGCGCCGCCACCTATGTGGCAGCGACGCCGCGGGATGGTTTCGTCTGCTTTAGGGAAATTCGGCGCCGCGCGCCCTCAGGAATCGTCCTCGACATCGGCCTCCGGCCGGTCGTCCCCGCGCGAGAGCTCCTCATGCCATTTGCCGCTGGCGTCTTCCCATTGGATCGCCGTGGTCGAGCCGCCGAGCTGCTGTTCGGCGGCGGCACGCTTCGCCGCGCCGAGCGCCGCCTCGTGGCTCGGAAACGTCTCGGAGAACACCTCTCCCAGCTTATAGGCCCAGCCGCCATCGTGCTGCACCACGTGATAGATGATTTTGCTCATCGCCTCCTCCCCGGAAATTTCTTACAAGATTAAGGCGAGGGAACGCGCACGCAAAGCGCGCTGTTCCGTTGCGGCAACATACCTCAAGCTTGCCACCGATCTGGGAGACGGGAAATGATCTTGGGGCTTTCGAGCGGGGCTTTCACCGAGCTTCACGTGACCATCAGCCTGATCGCCATCGTCGCCGGGCTGGCGGTGCTGACGGCGATGCTCAGCGCCGAGAAGCCGAGCCGCTGGACCGGCGTCTTCCTCTGGACCACCGTGGCGACCAGCGTCACCGGCTTCCTGTTCCCAAGTCCCGGCGGGCCGACGCCGGCCCAGATCGTCGGCATCATCTCGCTGATCGTGCTGGCCTTGGCCCTGGCGGGCTTCTACCTGTTCCGCTTCCGCGGCCCCTGGCGCTTCATCTATGTCGCCGCGGCGCTGCTCGCTCTCTATCTCAATGTCTTCGTCGCGCTGGTACAGGCCTTCGAGAAGATCCCGGCCCTAAACGCCCTGGCCCCCACCGGCAGCGAACCGCCCTTCCTCATCGCGCAAGGACTGATCTTCGTCGCGTTCGTGATTTTCGGATTTTTCGCCGTGAAGCGCTTTCACCCGGAGACGGCTTAGGCACCGGCCTCTTTCTCAATGTCGTCGTACCCTTGGTACGGACCTTTGAGAAGTCGCCGGCTCTGAATACGGCAACGTCCAACAGCACCGGAACTGCCCCCTCCAAATCGCGCAAAGGCCGATTCTTGTCGCCACATACAACCTTTGCGTGCTATTTTGACCATTTAGTGCACAGACTCTGTTGCCCCTCTCTGGCGAAGAGAGAGCTTCTTGAGTCTCGCCTCGGAAAAGCGATTTCGTGTCTGCCACAGCAGTGCATGGGGCACCAACATGAGCATCTCTCAATCCATAAAAGACAAAATACAAGAAAAAACAGAAATAGAACTCGATATAGAAATAAAGAAACTCAAAGACGAGCTAAGCAAGGCGCCACCGTCGCATCTACGAAAGGCACTTACCGCGCCCTTCAGATTTTTTATATCCAATATACAAATAATTACAGCAATTGGAGTTATATTTACATTGTATTTAGGCGTCTTATCTTACGAAAAGGATATAAAAGATAAAAGGGACGAAAGATTCTTCTCTCTAACAAAAATATTGCTTAGCAATGCAGTAGGAGAATCTAAAATAAATAACGATGCAGTGGCGGCAGCCATTGGCTCCATAAGATCAGGATATTCTTCCGATAAGGAATACGCCTTTTCTACAGCATTCTTCGTGATGCCATACGCAGCATTGAAAGAAAAGAAATCGGCTCCACTTCGGAGGATTGCATCACAGACACTAGCCGATTCCATCGAGAAAATCGATGACTATGCCGAATTTCAGGCCGTCTTCACAAAGTGGTATGAAATAGTATTTTCCTTTTCAGAAGATGACACGCCTGAATTTGTCTACGATACGGGCCGCGTCGTATGCGCGCTGACATCGACATTTCAGCGTTTCGGTTTTGAGAGCGACGACAATAACCTCACTTGCGAACGCTATAAGCGTGAGCCGCGGGCGGAGGAAGTACAGTCGATAAATGCATCAAGGTTTACGAGATCTCAGAAAGAGCATGGCGAACCTTGAAGTGGCGGTCCCTATGACAACGCTCACGTACGCTTAGCCTAAGATTGAGGCACCACGGATATTTTCCGATTTCAGAGCCTTGAGACGCTCGATCACGCCTTCGCCCATTCCGCCAATTGCCGCCAGGGCTCGATATCCCAGGCGCGCCGTGCCGCCCCCGATGGCGAAGGCAGCACGAAGACGGCCGGTCCCGTCTCCTCGAGCGCCGGCTGCAGCCCGTAGCCGATCTTGCCCGCCGGCCGCTTCAGCCAAAAGGCGCCGGCGCCCTTGGAGGTAAAGGCGATGGCTTTCGGCGCAAACAGCGCCATCTTCTCGTCGAAGGCGGCGAGATCTTCGGCGGTGGGTTTGACGTTCCGCTCCTTCTCGCCCGCCACCTTCACCAGATCGGTGAAACCGAAGCCGAGCTCCAGACCTTCGCGGTAATCGGCCGGCTGAAACCGGCGCGGCGTCAGCCCAACCTCGAACAGGGTCGGCCAGAATTGATTGCCGCGTCCGGCGAAATAGGCCCCGGCCTTGGCCGAGCAGCCGCCGGCCTGGCTGCCCACGAAGACGATTTTGAGCCCCGGCGCCAACAGATCGGGAAGTTGCTCGCGCCCCTCGTCGATTGCCTCGGCCAAACTCATCGTGCTCTCTCCTATTCGCCTTTGCGTCATTGAGCCTTTGCAAGGTCCCTGAAGAAACTTCCGGCAAAGCGGCGCGCCGTCAAGCCGGCGCCAAACCCCTGTGGAGAAGCCCCCCCATCCACGCCGGCACAACACGCGCTTTAATTCCCACGCCAGGCGATTTCGCCTAGGGTCTTCGGAAAGGCGCGCGCGCGGGGGCGCGGCGCCTCGAATCTGGGGGGAGATTTCGGTGCAGCAGAAAAGACGCCGGGACCGGCTCAAGATCGCGGCGCTCACCGCTTCGATCGTCACGGCCATGCCGGCCATTGCCTTGGCGCAATATGAACCGGCCCCCAGCTTTCATGCCAAAGAGGTGGTGCCGCGCGAGCTGCTGAGCAGCCCCTATTACGAAATCGCCGACCGGGTGACGCTCCGCGATTACCAATACGTCTTTTCCCTGCAGACCCGCTGGGGCCGGTTCGAAGTCCAGGGGACGGAGCTGTTGCGCCTTCGCGCCAAGGAGATGGCCGCGACCGCGCAGCTGGAGAAGGTCAGCGGCGAAGAGACCACGCTCGAAGCGGCCAGCCGCACCGCATTGCGCCCCCTCTCCACCGTACGCGGCCTTCTCACCGATCCGGAAGAGACCATCTCCAACACGGTCAAAGGCGTTCGCAAGACGGCGGAAAGCGTCGAGGCGGGAATAGAGGCGACCGACCCCAACCGGGAACGGCCTCTTGCCGCGATCTCCGGCGGCGCCCAAGCCCGGCGCAATCTCGCCTATGACCTCGGTGTCGATCCCTATACGAGCTTTCCGCCCCTCGACGACCAGCTGACGCGGCTGGCGACCGCAAGCGCGCTCGGCCAGGTCTCCGTCCAGGCCGGCAGCATGTTCATCCCCGGCGCAGTCGGCCTTCCGCTTAGCGTCGGCAGCGCCAGCGAGACCTTGCGCCAGAACTTGCGCGACAAGACCGCGGGCGAATTGGAGCGCGACGGGCGGCAATCCCTCACCGCCATGGGCGTGCCGGAGGCGACCCAAGACGCATTCTACCGCAACCCCTCTCTCACACCGACCGACAAGGAGGTCGTTGTCGAGGCCTTGCGGAATATGAAAGGGCCTGAGGGAAGCGCCGATCTGATCGCACAGGCGGCCGGCGCCAGAAGCCCGCAATGGGGCTATATCTACCGGCAGCAGGCGATTCTGATGGCGAGCTACAGTGCGAAGGTGGCGCCGATCCGCCGCTTCGCCGAGCTCGGCAGCTGGCCGGCCATGGAGACATCCAGAGGCACGATCGCCATGTTCCCCGCCGATTATCTTTTCTGGTCGCGGCCGATCGAACAGAACATCGAAGCGGCGAATGCAAACCGGCCCGAGGGACCGGCCGAACTCGGCCTGATCGGCCAGACCAGCCGCCGCGCCGCCGCCGAACTGTCCAGCCTCGGCTGGGAGGTTATTCCCGATATCGGCCCGCGCCTCGGCCTGAAACCATAGAGCCGGAGTCTCTCTTCTCACAGAGAGATCAGCACAACGCCGACAACCGCCGCGATCAGCCCCACCACGCGGTACCACGGCATCGGCTCGCCCAGCACCAGCACCCCGAGCAAAGCCCCGCCAACGATGCACATGCCGTAGATCGGCACCACGATATTACGAAAGCTGCAACTTCAGAATTTCACCTGCAAGTTCGCCTTCGGTGTCATCTGAAATCCGTCCCACGCCGCGGTCGAGAGCGACGAGGTCTGGTCGGTATATTGAGCACCGGCCGAGAAACTCACATAATCATTCGGGGTCCAACTGGCGCGCAAGACCGGGTTGACGATGAAATCCTCACGCCCTCCCACAACGTTTCGATAGGAGGCAGCAGACAAGTTTGCCCCCGCAGCGAGGACCAACTTCTTGATCGGCGTCCGCCAATTGACCGTAAAGCCGAACGTGCCGAAGAATCGATCCTGGGAGGACTTGCTCGACCAGCTATTCCCCAGCCCTGCAGAGACATTGAGGAAATAGCAGTAATTTTCGGCGCCCTTCTCGCCGCAAACCAAGGAACCGATGGGGATGTTCTTGCGACTCCAACCAATGCCGGGAGTCGAAGCCTGAACTTTTTGGGTCCCAAATCCTGGATCGAAAGCCCCAAAAGCGTTGAACGTCAAAGCGATCCTATCGATCGTTGCGGTGCCGTCGGTTTTGTATTGGCTTACATAACGGGGTGAAAACGGATGCGTGTAGGTGAGCGTCCCGGAGAGAAGATCTGAGGAATCCCCATCCAGCTTGCTATAGCGAGCAGCACTTGGAGCGATGACCGTGGAAAATGTATCCTCGGTCTTTCCAATGCGGAACACGGCTTCCAGGAGCGCACTATTGTTGGCGATCGAATCCTCGATCGGATCGTCGGGACTTTGATTGGCGTTCGACTGCCAATCAAAACTGCTCGTCGCGCTCAAGCTGACTGCCACCTTTGTGGGTTCAGCGACCGTCTCGGTCTTGGAAACATAAATCGTCCGCGTTTTGCGAAGGAACCTCGTGCGTTCGCCTTTAATCTCGCGGTCTACCAGGGCTCCACGTTTTGCAGGAATCGACATCGTGAGATAATCGTCCGGTAGGAGCTTGGCATGCACCGCTTGTGCGATGTACGCGGATTGTACTGCCTCCGGCGACATCTCAAAAATGCCGGCTGGCGGTGGCACCTTCCCCTCAACTTGAGTCTCAACGAACTCCGCCTCCATTTGTGGTAACGGTACCTCCTCCGGCTCCGCGACCTCCTCGGTCACAACTTCGGGCACCACCCTGGTCCTGGTCTCCATCCGCGTCGGCGGCGTTGGCGGCGGCGCTTCGGGGATGAAGCTTTCCAGACGATTGAGGAGGTTTGGATCATTGACCTGTGCTTCGGCTTGAACGGCGAGGAAGCAAGGCACAATTAAAACAACAAGGCCAGCAACGGCCGACCTAGCGAAGATTTTAGACATGATGACACCCCACACTTACCCTGAACTACAACCACAGGTTACGGTTAAGGATGACATCTCTCAACTTAAGATATATGACGGCGGCTTTCATGTGCGCGTTGGTTGTCACTCCCGCGGTGACATTGGCCAAGTCTGGTAGGACGGGGGACGACCCGAATCTCATCAACCGCTTGGAGAACTTCATACCGGAGCCGTCGTCGCCACCAGATTTGCTGCTCAGCCGGCCCACAGAACGTCAGGAGTCACCGCGCAAGCAGCCGAAGAAGCGCTTCTTCCGCCGGCGCGACTGACGCCAGCCGCGCCCGCCCCCATAAAAAAGGGACCGCCGGTTTCCCGGCGATCCCTCGCATGTAAGCGTCCCTTAGGAACGCATGCCCTTACGGGCAGTACCATACCGGTCCGATGGCGATGCAGCCGCGACGGCTCCAGCCATAGGGCCGGTAGGAATAGCGGTACCAGCCGGGCGGCGGCCGCCGGTAGTAGCGGTGGTGATGATAGTGGTGGCGGTGGTAGTTATGCCGGTTGTGATATTTGTGGCGGTAGCGCTTCTTCCACTTCTTCTTGTTGCCGACTTCCACCAGCAGATCCGAATTATCCGTGCCGTATTGCACGGCGGGAGTAACGGCCAATGAGGCCGCTGCAGGCGCGGCCTGCGCGCCGGTGGAAACCAGCAGCGCGGCGAAACCCGCAGCAATCAAATACTTCAACACGCGTCTATCCTTCTGAGTGTCCTCGGCGGCCGGCCAATCGGCACGGCCGGAGACAGCCTAGCTTGAGAAAGTGGCTGCTTCGGTACAAACCGTTTTAGCACGGCGGCGGTTCCACCGTTTCTTCAACCGCCTCAAGCGTTTAATGAAGTCTTCATGCGCGCCGCACGGCCTGCTACCCCCGCGGCGGGCGGGTGCGGGTTTGGAACCAGGGGCGGTATTCCTCCGCCATGATGCGGCGCTGGGAGTCCGGCGCGTAGCGCTTGCATGTCGCCGCCTCCTTGCTGCCCTTCGGCGCGCCCCAGCGCAGCTCCACGCAGTCGTTGATATTGTAGGCCATCTCCAGCGCATCGGCCCGGTCGACCACATCTTTCAGCGTCAGCGTCCAGTCCGACCCGTCGGAGCGCTTATAGGTCAGCGTGCGCTTGGAGAGTTCCTCATTCAGCGTCGCCTCCAGCATCGCCTTCACCTCTTCGGGGCTCTTGCCCGCCGGCATCTTGTAGCGCTCCGGGCGCCGCGCCACCCGCTCCGGGAAATGCCGCACCACGTCGAGCGCGATCAGAAGCCGAAGATCGCGCGCCGGCGTGGCATAGGCCTCCCACGGTCCCGTGGTCTCGAAGATCGACGGCCCGTCGGGCATCGCCACCCGGCCCCCGCCCTTCACCTGATACTGCCGGCCGTTCTCCACCGAGATGACCCGCGCATTCACCTGCTCGGCGAAAGAGGTGATGGCGTCCTGCTGCGCCCGCACCGGATCGAGCGGCGCCGGCGACATCACATCGTCCATGCGGTCGTAGAACTGCTCCACCGTGATCTTCGACTGCGCGTCGGAGAAGTCGCCGTAATCGGGATCTTGAGCGATCTCCGCATTGGTCAGCCGCCGCAGCCGGCCATTGGCATCGCGGCGGATCGGCCGGAAATGCTTGAAGCCTGGCCCGCCGAGCGAGGGATCGGTATCGAACAGGAAATTGCCGCGCCAGAAGCGCTTGCGCGCCACCGTCCCGTCCGGCTGCGCATCGACGGCAAGGAATATGCCGGCGCTGTCGCCCTGCTGCGGCACCCGCTTCACCAGGATCAGAATATGCCCGTAAGGATCGGCATAGACAGTGCCGGGGCGAAGGCTCTCTTGCGTCAGTGCGACCGGGTAGAAATCGCTGTCGTTGTCGTCCGTAGCGGTCCGCCCATTCCCCGAATGCACCCCATTGGCGATGGTGATGCGCAGGTAATACCCGAAGCCCGGCACCAGCCCTGCCGGCCGCGGCGGCAGGCGCATCACCGGCTCGCGCTGTGGCTGTAGCGCGCCGAACAGCCCGGCGCTTGTCTGGCGCACCGGCTGCGGGCTGGGCCGCGGCTCTTCCCGTTCGGTGCTCCACCACTGATGACATTGCGGTGCCTTGCCGGTACCGCGGGTGCATTTGGCGTAGCCGAAGGGCAGCCCCTGCTTGAAGGCGAAATAGGCGCGCAGGAAATAAGGGAGATCGGCGCAATCGGGCCGGATCGTCATCCCCTTCTGGTCCTCGCCGAGCGCCAGCGAATTGAACAGCAGATTGCGCGAGGGCTCGCGCAAGACCTCATGCAGCGCCTTCCAGGAAGGCTCCGCATCGAGCGGCGCCTCGAATAAGGTCTGGATCCAGGCGGAATAGAGATTTTCCTGCGCGCGTGTCCATGTCCGCTCCACCGGCCAGACCGCACCGCGCCGCGACGAGGGCCCGCGCTGCGGGTTGGCGGCGACCGCGATCTTCCGCGTCACGCTGATGCAATCGGGTGAGGCGGTCTTTCGGGTCAGGATCGCCTGCCAGTTCCCGGCTGCCGGCCGGTCCACCTCCGCGATCCAGAAATAGGGCGGCCCACCCTGCTGCGTATTGGCGATCGCCTCCACCCGCCCATCCGGCGCGATCAGCGACAGTTCGCCCTTCAACGGTTCGTCCGTGGCGAACAGCACCCGCAGCTTGGTGCCCGACCAGGGCGCATTGGGCGAAGCCAGCATGGCGAGGCTGGGATCGTCGCAAGCCGCGGCCGTACCGACCTCTTGATTGGCCTCTTGATCGGCCGCTTGTGCCTGCAGCGGGGAAAATGAAAACGCGGACAGCGCAGCCGCAGCGAGACAGGGCACGAAACAAGCCATGAGCCCGCGCGCGATAAGCCGGTAAACAGGAAACATGGAAGCCTCCTGAGCAAATCCCTCGAGTCGGACGAGTATAGCAAAACTTGCGTGCAAAAAGAGGCAGAGCACAAGGAAACGGTGTGAAGCGAACCGCGCTGCCGCCATATCGCCCTGTTGTAAAGCCAAGGCTATAGTGCCGGCGATGAGTTTCCGGGCACGTCACGCCGGCCCGAACTTTCGGTAAGAAAGCCCCATTCAAGCAAGCGAGCCTCTTTTCCCGTGTTTTTCCGAACCGACCGAAGCGTCACCATGCGCCCGATCGCAAAAGCCCAAAGCGCCACGGCGGCGGCGTTCAGCCTCCTCCTGGCGCTGACGCTGATCCTCGGCCCTGCCACCGCCAAGGCCCAGATGGCGCCGCCGAAGATCACCGCCCAATCGGCCTTCGTGCTCAACGCCGATACCGGCCAGGTGCTCTATAGCAAGAATGCGGATAAGCGCTTCCGCTCACTCTCCATCACCAAGCTGATCACCGGCTATATCCTGGTGCACACTTTCGGCAACCGGCTCGATCTGGAGACCACCATCACGCCGAACGATCTCGCCCATGGCTCCAATGCCGGGCTCAAAGTCGGCGATATCTGGAGCCTGCGCGATCTGCTCTATGCCATGCTGATGGTCTCCGGCAACGATGCCGCCACCGCCATCGCCGATTATGTCGGCCGCGCTCTGCTCGCCCAGGAGGGACGCCAGGGCGACGGCGTGCAGCGCTTCGTCGAGGCGATGAACGGCACCGCCGCCGCCATCGGCGCCAATCAGACCAACTTCGCCGATGCCGACGGGCTCTCCGCTAACAACACCTCCACCGCCTACGATCTGGCGCTGATCGGCTCGGTCGCGTTTCGAGATCCGCGCCTCTTGCCGTTCTGGAGCTGCAGCCAGCACGCCATCCATATCGGCGGGCCCAACGCCCGCACCGTGACACTGCACAGCAAGGTGGAGATCATCGGCGAGCCGGGCATCGTCGGCGCCAAGACCGGCTCCTATTTCAGCAAGGGCCTGTATCACCTGATCGCCGGCTGGCGGGCGCCGAACGGCCAGACCATCGTCGCCGTGGTGCTGGGCAGCGCCAGCCATCCGGCGCGCTATAACGATGTTCGCGCCATCATCAACGCCCTGCCGCAAGACTATCCGGAGCTGAACCGCGCCGTCGCCTCGGTGAGCGCGGCGCCGCCGCCCTTCCAGACCGTCTGCCGCTAGAGCCGCCGCTCAGCTCCGATCCGCGGCCTGCAGCTTTTCGCGCACCGTGATCAGCACACGCCGTAGCTCGGCGAGATCGCCGGCAGGCAGATCCAGCGCTTCCAGAGTTTGCGCCGGCACGCAGGCCGCCTTCTTGGCAATGCGCTTTCCCTGCGCCGTCAGCGAGACGCGGACGATGCGCTCGTCCTCGGCGTCCCGCCGCCGC
Organism: Methyloligella sp. GL2; assembly: GCF_013341275.1. Taxonomy (GTDB): domain Bacteria; phylum Pseudomonadota; class Alphaproteobacteria; order Rhizobiales; family Methyloligellaceae; genus Methyloligella. Next base: position 1,051,423 of record NZ_CP054476.1, on the reverse strand, counting down.
GTGACATAGCCGCTCGCCTCCAGCCGCTTGATCAGCGGGGTCAGCGTGTTGGACTCCAAGAACAGCTTCTCGCAGATATCGCCAACAGTCTGGTCGTCCTCCGCCGAAAGCAGCACCATCACCAGATATTGCGGATAGGTGAGCCCGAGCGCATCCAGCCGCGGCTTGTAGAAGCGGTTGAAGGCATGCCCCGTGGAATAGACCGCGAAGCACAAGAACGCATCCAGCGGATCCAGCGCTTCGGATTTTGTCTCTTTTGATTTCAGGTCCTTAGCCATACCCAATATATAATATCGCACGCGATTTAATCGCAACCCTTGACATTCATCTCGTTCGCCTCCTATTTATATCGTGCACGATTTAATCGCTTACGAACAATGGAGACTCGAAATGTCCAAGACCCAAGAAGCGATCGAGCGGCTGGAGCCGCAAACCCGCAAATTCATCGACAGCCTGGCCGGTGCCACGCCGATCTACACCCTCTCGCCGGAAGAGGCGCGCGGCGTACTCGCTGGCGCACAAAAATCGGTAGAGGTGACACTCGCCCCCGCCGATGTGGAAGACCGCACTCTCGATATCGGCCCGACGGGCAAGACCAAGATCCGCATCTACCGGCCGCAAGGCGTGCAAGCTGCGCGTCCCGCCGTGATCTATGCCCATGGCGGCGGCTGGATCCTCGGCGATGTCGAGACTCATGAGCGGCTGGTCCGCGAGTTGACCGCGGCCACCGGCGCCGTCTTCGTCTTCGTCGATTACGAGCGCTCGCCGGAAGCCCGCTATCCCGTCGCCGTGGAACAGATCTACGCCACGCTGGACTACGTCGCCGCCCATCCGGAAGAGTTCGGCGTCGATGCGAGCCGCCTCGCCGTTGCCGGCGATAGCGTCGGCGGCAATATGGCCGCGGTCACCGCCATCCTCGCCAAGGAGCGTGGCGGGCCGAAACTGGCGGCCCAAGTCCTGGCCTATCCGGTGACCGACGCTTCCATGTCGAGCGCCTCTTACCAGGACTTCGCCGACGGTCCCTGGCTCACCAAGCCGGCCATGACCTGGTTCTGGGATGCCTATCTGCCGGAGGTCGAGAAGCGCGCCGATATCCACGTCTCGCCGCTCAACGCCGATGCGGCCACCCTTTCGGGACTTCCGCAAGCGCTGGTCGTCGTCGATGAGAACGACGTGCTGCGCGACGAGGGCGAGGCCTATGCCAGGAAGCTGTCCGAGGCCGGCGTCAGCGTCACCGCGGTCCGCTATAACGGCACCATCCACGACTTCCTGCTGCTGAACCCGATCGCCGGAACCCCGGCCACCCGCGCCGCCGTCGACCAGGCGGTCGGTTACCTCAAGAAAGTCTTGGCCAGCTGACGAACCGCTGACCATGGGCCAAACCGACAAACCAAGACAACGAAGCGCCAGCCGTTCTTCCTCCGGAGCGGCTGGCGGTCTCGTCTCACTCCGGCTCGACCAGATCCATCGCCAGGCGCCCCAGCGCGCCGATCAGCATTAGGGCCGAGCCGACGATGAACAGCCAGACCGCGAAGCTATACCAACTCGGGAAGCGCGGCAGGAACATCACGCTGCCGACGACGAAGGCCGTGTTGCCGAGCACGCCGAGCACCTGATGCACCCAACCGTATTTGTGCACTATGAGCTGGATCGGTGTTGTCATCGCCTCCCCCTGCCGAAACCCGCCGCGACCCTAACGGCGCGGCCACCGGCCTGTCCACGGGGCCGACTTGCGGCCCGCACGATCTAACGCTCGAATCTTTCGGGATAGAGCGAAGCGGCGCCGTCCGTATCGCCGGTCTCGCCATAACTGAGGGGCTGGGCATTCGCATCGAGCAGCCGGCCGCTGATCACCTTCCCCACCGCCAGCACATGATCGCCTGCGGGGCATTCGTGGGTGACTTCGCATTCGAACCAGGCGAGCGCATCGTTCAACAGCGGCACCCCGCCGGAGCCGCCGCTCCAATCCTGCCCCGCAAGCTTGTCGGCCGAGGCCGGCTGGCCGAAATGCGCCGCAAGATCGGCTTGGGTCTTCTTCAGCACATTGACGCTGAACCGCCCGCCGGCCTTCAGCAGTGCATAAGAAGCATGCTGCTTGTTGATGCTAAGCGCGATCAGCAGTGGATCGTAGGAGACCTGCATCACCCAGGCGGCGGTGAAGGCGTTGCGCGTCTCGCCATCCGCCACACCGATCACATAGACGCCTGAGGTCAGCCGCTTGAACAGCTCCGGGATAGGTTGGGTCATGGTCTCTCTCCTGCCGGTCACGAACGCCGGCGTACGATCATAGAACGCCGACGCGAAATTCCCGTTCATGCACCTCGCCTTTACCAGCCCCGCGCCATAGAGAGGACCGACACGCGCTCCGGGAGAGATGCCATGCCGCCGCTTCGCCGCCTCGCCTTGCTGACGCTCGCCGCGCTTGCCCTTGCCGGTGCCAGCCCCGCCACCGCCGAGGATGCGCCGAAACAGGCGGAACGGCCGACCATGCAGCTGCTCAACGCGCCGGTGGTGCCGGTGCCCCCGCTTCTGACCCAAGACGATATCGACCGGGCGACGGACGCCCTCGACGGTATCGTCACCGAGGCGATGCAGCGCACCGGGCTTCCCGGCCTCGCCGTCGGCGTCGTCTATAAGGACAAGGTGATCTATGCCGAGAGCTTCGGCGTTCGCGAGATCGGCAAACCCGGCAAGATCGATGCGGACACCGTCTTCCTGCTCGCTTCCGTTTCCAAACCCATCGCCTCCACCATCGTCGCCAAGCTGGTCGGCGAGGGCAAACTCGATTGGACCGATACGGCGAAGAGCCACAACCCGGCTTTTGCCTTGAGCGACCCTTACGTCACTGAGCACGCCACCATCGCCGATCTCCTGTCGCATCGCAGCGGGCTTCACACCGGCGCCGGCGATCTTCTGGAGGATCTCGGCTTCGGCCGCAATTACATCCTCTCCCATATCGATCAGCAGCCGCTCGATCCCTTCCGCGTCACCTATCGCTACAGCAATTTCGGCTATACCGCCGGCGGCATCGCCGCGGCGGAAGCGGCAGGCATGAGCTGGGAAGATCTCGCCGAGACGGCTTTGTTCGAGCCCGCCGGCATGGCGACCGCCAGCTATCGCCATAGCGACTATCTGAGCCATGAGGACCGCGCCCATATTCACGCGAGGACCGAGGATGGCGGCTGGGCGGCGCTCTACGACCGCAACGCCGATGCCGAAGCCCCGGCCGGCGGCGCCTCCGCCTCGCTCAACGACATGCTGCGCTTCCTGCGCCTGCAACTCGGCCAAGGCACACTGGACGGCACCGAGATCGTGAGCGCGGACGCCCTCGCTGCGCCCCATGTGCCGCAAGTCATCCCCGGCCCGCCCTCTTCGCCCGCCGCCCGTGCCGGGTTCTATGGCTTCGGCTGGAACATCTCTTACGACGATGAGGGCCGCGCGCGCATCGGCCATTCCGGCGCTTTCGAGCTCGGCACCGCCACCAACATCACCTTCCTACCGGGCGAAGATCTCGGCATCGTGGTTCTGACCAACGGCATGCCCATCGGCGTTGCCGAGGCGATCAGCGCCGCCTTCCTGGATGTTGCGCAGAACGGTCATCAGACCGTGGATTGGGTCGGCTTTCTCGGCGGTATCTTCGACCATATGCGCCAGGCCGAGGCACCCGAGGTGGACTACAGCAAGACGCCCGCCGAGCCGAAGCCGGCGCAAAAGCTCGCCGCCTATACCGGCAGCTACGGCAACGGCTATTACGGCCCGCTCACGATCGCGGAGAAGGACGGCGCCCTCGCCATGACGCTCGGCCCGCAAGGTTCGCCGACGACTTTCGCCCTCACCCATTTCGATGGCGACACGTTCAGCTTCCAAACCATCGGAGAGAATGCCAACGGGCTCGCCGGCGCCATCTTCCAGCTCGGTGCGGACGGCAAGGCGGAAAAAGTCGTGCTGGATTATTACGACCGCACCGGCCTCGGCAGCTTCGTGCGGGAATAGACGCCAAACCCCGCGCCTTGCGCTAAGATGCGGCCATGATCAGGCCAACGCGTTTTCTGCCGCTCATCCTATACGCCGCTTTCGCCCTGCTGCCCGTGCCCGCCGCGGCGCAGGCGGTGCCCGACGGCGTGGAGATCTGCACCCGCGATGCGATGATCGTCTTCGATGCCTCCGGCTCCATGGCCGGCAGCACCACCCAGGACATCTACGCCCAGACCACGCGCCTGCAAGAGGTCCGCACGGCCCTGCAGACGGTGCTGCCCAACGTGACGCGGTTCCGCAAGGTCGGGCTGATCACCTATGGCCCCGGCCCCTATCAGCAATGCAATGTGGAGCTGGATCTCAAACCCATCCCCAACGCCACCGGCCCGATCATGAGCGTGGTGAACGGGCTCAAGGCCGCCGGCAAGACGCCGCTTTCCGACGCGGTGAAAGAGGCCGCCGAGGTGCTGCATTACCGCACCACGCCGGGCGTCGTCGTGCTTCTGACCGATGGCGAGGAAACCTGCGGCGGCGCGCCCTGCGAGCTCGGCAAGATGCTGAAGGAGACCGGCGAGGTCACCGTCCACGTCATCGCCTATAAAATGAAAGCGGTGCAGTGGATGGGCCCGCAGAGCATTCTCGAAGTGCAATGCCTCGCCCGCGAGACGAACGGCGAATACATCACCGCCGAAACCCAGGAAGATCTGGTGCGCGCCTTCGAAAAGACCCTCGGCTGCCCCATCGTATCGCAGGCCGGAAACGCCGCATCGCACCAGCGCTGAGCAAATTTATCCCCTAAGCCGGCGCCGTCGGATATTCTCCACAAATGGAGATTAGCGTGTGATTCGCGAGACTTGCGGATCACACCGTCACGGCGATTAAGAGGGGCTAGCCATGCGCATTCCGAATATTCTGCGAAATCTATTTGTCGCGTCCTTGGTCTTGGCGGCGGCGCTCGGCGCCAGCTTCGAGACGGCGCGCGCCGAGACCGGCACCATCCAGCTCACCATCCTGAAAGGCGGCTGGATCATCGGCGGCTCCGGCGGCCGCGGCACGCTCACCTTCCAGGGCAAGACCTATAAGCTCGGCGTCGGCGGCCTCGATTACGGCCTGATCTTCGGCGGCTCGAAAACCGTGCTGCACGGCACCGTGAAGCACATCAGCAAACCCTCCGATGTCGAGGGCGTCTATGCCGCCGCCGGCGCGGGGCTGGCGGTCGGCTCCGGCGTGCGCGCCATCGTGCTGACCAATCCGAAAGGCGCCGTTCTGCAGCTGGAAGGCCGCCAGGTCGGCCTGATGGCCAATGCCGATCTGAGCGGGCTGGCGATCTCCCTGAAATAGGGAAAACCTTCCCCAAAACACCCAAGGCGCGGGAGCTTTTCCCGCGCCTTTTGCTTGCCCTGCCCCCGCCCCATAGCACGCAAGAATAGCCGCGCGATATCAGTACGTTAAGCCACACCAAGCGGCCCCGTAACGGACCGCCGATCAATCGCTCCGGGGACGGACGATGACAAAATGTCGCGGCCGTTTTGGGGACATATTGTCGCGGCGGGTTTGGCAGGTTTGCCATTGGCAAAATTCCCACCGAAGGCGCCCAATTGCACAGTCTGCCGGAAAACGGCGGCAGCACTGTCGGCCGCAACGGCCGGCGGGGTCACCATAAGACAACTTGCGCATTAGGGAGAGACGCCAATGACCAAGACAATGGTCGCCTTCGTTTCGATTCTGCTGCTTTCGGGATCGGCCATCGCCGCCGAGAGCTGGAGCGACAGCTTCACCACCATCGACGCCGACGGCAACGGCTCGATCAGCCGTGTGGAATGGGATCAGGGCTCGCAGAAGCTTGACGATCCGACCTTCGCCCCGACCTTCAAGGCGATGGACGAGAACAACAGCAACAGTGTCAGCAAGGCCGAGTGGGCCGCCGCGCAGAAATTGACCGCGGACTATTCCGAGCGTTGCCGGGAATCCAACGAATCCTGGTGCAACTAAGCAAGGCCGACGGGCAAGTCTAAGCCGGCCTGTAAGCGCACCAGCGACCCCGAAGCCCGGGCGGGCCGATCCCCCGGGTTTCGGGGCGGTGGTGTTTTTTGTGCGCTCACCTAAGAAGTGGCAGACATTATTCCCATATAGGCACGAATGAGCATTGAGCTAATCCCGCAGCCTATAAGGGTCGCAGACCTATTCAGCCACATCGATATGGGCTTCCTCAATCGGAGGCTAGCGATCACGGCTCTCGGTCCATTACGCGACCATTTCTTCGAACGGCAGAGACCCGGCGAAGATCATATGACGGTGCTTTCAAACGACCATCTACTGGTGACGATGCTCATTGACCGATGCACCAACGCGGGCGTTCCGACACTCACCGAGGCGCTAAGGATTGATGCGCCACAACACATGTTCATGAGCATCGAAAGGTTAGAGCCGTGCCCGGAAATCTACGAAGCCGCACGAGTGAGCCACACTGTTCACTTTGACCTTGGCCAATCTAAGCCCGTCAAGATCACGTACCATACGTCCCACTTGGTGAGCGAAACTGGTCGCATGACGCTGGCAGACGGCTATGAAGATGGCCATCGACAAGCAATTATCGGGCTCTTGCGCGACAAAGGCGATGCATTTGAGGTCGAGCCAATTGTCATTGGTGCCCCTTGGCTTGAGCATCCCCGTAACGCGGATCACAGCGACTTAATGTGGTACTCGCACGACTATGGCGAGGTGCTCCCAGAGGACATTGCCGAATTCGCTCTCATGAAAAATGTGGAAATCGCAAATGCCGAAGAGTGGATGTCAGCCATGGAAAATATCTCTGAGGATCACGTCAAAGCATCAATTGCTCATTTGCTCAACGAGCCTACCAAGCCTGATTGGGGCGGCGAAGAGAATGACCATTTCTCGGCCAATGTAACTTTGGCAGAGAAACGTACAACAGCCGCATTCCTCCTAAAGGGCCCTTCGAAATTTCAAGAGATGACTCCGGCGATGTGCGGTAAAAACGGTGATCAAATCTATCGTTTGGCGAAGTCAGGAGCGAACATATCTGTCGTGCAACACGCACACCTCATTGGCTCCGCAGTACGCGAAACACTACGCTCAATGATCGCAACCTCCGGGCGCAGTCGAAAATTCTGCGTGATGGACGGACAAGCAACATACAAGCTCCTAAAGGCATACGGACTACTACCTTCAGGAGCGCAAACCTAGCGCGCAGCCCGAGAGTAAGACCACCAACCTCACCCCTCAGCCGCATCCTCCGGCGGAGGCGGTGGCAGCATGAAGAACCCCAGATAGCAGAGCGCCGCGCCGAGCAGCAGCGCCAGGGCGCCGAAGGCCAGCGGCAGGCCGCAGAGCTCCGTCGCCGGGCGCCAGAAGGCGATCATGTGATCGGGGGCGAGCAGCCAGAGGCTGGAATCGAACAGCACCAGCCAGCCCAGCACCGTGAAGATGATAGGCCAGTCGGGCACCCAGCGGTTATGCGCCAGCAGCATGGAGAGCCCGGCCAGAAAGCCGAGGATCGAGACGATATAGACCAGCGCCGGATCGTCCATGATCGCCGAAATCACGGCGAGAAAGCCGGTCGGGCCTATCAGCATGTCGATGCCGACCAGCGTCAGAAGCGGCCCCGTCAGCCGGGCCAGAAAGATCGATCGCTGCACAGCCCCTCCCCCATTTTCCTAGACGCCGCGATGGCGCGCCCCACGTTGCCGCCTTGCGCACGCAATCTGCATCCCGCGCTGCGCCAAAGCTCTTCAAGACCTTCCGAGAACTCTAGGCAGCGCCGCAGGCCGCCGCAACGGCTCCAAACGCCGTAAACGCCGTAAACCAAAACACCTTTGCCCCGGCGGCCGAACATAGACGGAGGACAACTGTACAAGTATAGTCCGCCGGACTTTCACCGCCTGATTGAAAATGCAAGGTCGAATGTTTGGCTTTGGTTGCCGGAAATTCCGTCAACCAGGGTCGGGTTTGAAAAACGCACCCCTTGCTACGATGCTTCAGGCAGTTTAAACGCAGCCAATCATTTGCCCGTTCTTGGGCAGATTGGCAGACGCTGCAGTGACACGTCGGCAAACTCTTCTCCTTCATTAACGAGGCTGAGACGGAAGTGACCAAAGACGCTTCGACCGAATCTGAATCTGAGGCTTCGTCCGGCACCTTCTCGGTCAGGGCGCGTTGGATCGCACTTCTGGTGCTGATCGTCGTGACCATCGGCGGCGCCCTCGGCTTTTGGCAGTACCGCATCTATTACCCGAGCACCGAGAATGCCTATGTCGGCTCGGAGATCGTGCGCGTTGCGCCGGAGGTGAGCGGTGTGGTCTCCGCCGTCTATGTCGATACCGACGAGGTGGTGAAGGCCAACGACCCGCTCTTCGATCTCGATCCCAGCCTCTATGATGCAGCTTTGCGCGGCGCCAAGGCCCAGTTCGATGCGACGGTGGAAGCTTCCGGCACGGCGGCCGACGATCTGAAGAAGGCGGCCGAGGATATGACCGCCAAGCGCAGCGCCCTCGACGAGGCCCTGGCGGCCTATCAGAAGGCCAAGGATGCGGCGCGCGATCCGGCCAGCACCTCCAGCGGCGACCTCGCCGGCGCCGAGCAGGCCTGGGACACGGCGCTCGACGACTACAAGGCGGCAGAGAAAGCCTTCATCGCCGCGCAAGACGCCAATATCGAAATCAGCACCCCGACCGTGAAGCTCCGCGCTGCCGCCGCCCAGCTGCAGAAGGCGGTGCACGACCGGGTGAAGACCCATATCCTCGCCCCCTCCGGCGGCACCCTGTCCACCGTCAATATCCGCCCCGGCAGCGCGCTACAGCAAGGCCGCCCGGTCTTCGCCATTATCGAGGGCGATCAATGGTGGGTGGACGCGAACTTCAAAGAGACCGACATCGCCCGCATCCATCGCGGGCAGAGCGCCGATATCAAGCTCGACATGTATCCCGGCGTGACCTTCAAGGGCACGGTCGACAGCATCAGCCCCGGCTCCGGCGCCACCTTCTCGGTGCTGCCGCCGGAAAACGCCTCCGGCAACTGGGTGAAGGTGACCCAGCGCTTCCCCGTGCGGGTGCGCATCGACGATCCGCAAGCCGAGCCGGGTAAGCCCCTGCGCGTCGGCGCCAGCGCCACCGTGACCGTCGACACCACCGACGGCCGGGATAACGGCAGCGCCACGGGCGATTCCGGCCAGGCGGCGCAATGACCGAAGCGACCGCGGAGGCCGGTAATCCGCTGGTTCCTCTCGAAGAGGAGGGACCGCATCCGAAGCCCTCGGTCGCGCTCGTCGTGGCGGTGGTCCTCACCGCCATCCTGGAAGTCCTCGACATCACCATCGTGAGCGTGGCGACGCCCCATATGCTGGGCGCGTTCGGCGCCACCCAGGATCAGATCACCTGGGTGCTGACCTCCTATCTGGTCGCCTCCGCCGTGGTGATGCCGCTCACCGGCTTTCTCTCCAGACGCATCGGCCGCCGCCGGCTGCTGACCAGCTCGATCATCGGCTTCGTCATCACCTCGGCGCTGTGCGGCATGGCCTGGAACTTGGAGAGCATGGTGGTGTTCCGCCTGGCGCAAGGCGTCTGCGGCGCCCCGCTGGTGCCGCTCAGCCAGGCCATCCTGCTTGATGCCTTCCCGCGCGAGAAGCACGGCCAGGCGCTCGCCATTTTCGGCGTCGGCATCATGGTGGCGCCGGTGCTCGGCCCGACCCTCGGCGGCTGGCTGACCGAGACCTTCATCTGGCGCTCGGTGTTCTACATCAACGTGCCGCTCGGCCTGTTCGCCCTGTTCCTGGCCGCCGGCCATCTGCCGCAATCGCCCACCCATAAGCTGAAGACCGACTGGACCGGGCTCTTATTGTTGGTGTTCTCCATCGGCTCGCTGCAATTCGTGCTGGATCAGGGCCAGACCCGCGGCTGGTTCGACAGCCATGTCATCCAGTTCTTCACCGGCATTGCCGTGTTTGGCGGCGCGGCCTTCTTCATGCGCGGCTGGTCCAAGCCGGACAACATCGTCGATCTGTCGCTGATCAAGGACCGCAACTTCCTCGCCGGGCTTCTGGCCATCATGGCCTATGGCGTCACCCTGTTCGGCACCGTCGCTCTGCTGCCGCTTCTGGTGCAGCGGCTGATGGGCTATCCGCCGATGAGCGCCGGCATGCTGTTCATGCCGCGGGCCATCGCCTCCGCCTTCGTGCTGGCCCTGACCGGGCGGGTGCTTTTGCGCTATTTCGATCCGCGGCTGCTGGTCTCCGTCGGCATCATTCTGTCCGCCATCGGATCCATGATGCTGGCCAATCTGACCCTGCAGGCCGACGCCTTCGCCATCGCCTTCCCCGGCGTCATCGCCGGTATCGGTATGGGGCTGTTCTTCGTGCCGCTCACCACCGTGGCCTTCGGCAATATCCCGCGCGAGCGGCTGGACGAGGCCTCCGGCCTCTTCGCCCTAACCCGCGGCATCGGTTCCTCCCTCGGCATCGCCGTGGTCAGCTGGCTGCTCGCCCGCCAGGGCCAGATCCATTGGAGTCAGCTCGCCAGCCACGTGACCCCGTTCAACCCGGAAGTGCCGAGCTATCTCGACAAGGCCGGGCTCGATCCCAACTCGGCGGAGTCGCTTGCGCTGATCGGCGGCGAGATCGCCCGCCAGGCCGCGCTGATCGCCTTCGTCGATCTGTTCTGGTTCATCGGCATCGTGACCTTCGCCATCCTGCCGCTGGTGCTCTTGATGAAGCGCCCGAAGATCGGCACCCCCGTGCTCGCCGGCGCCGGCTAAGCCGCCCGGCTAGACCGCCCCGCGCTTTGGAGCGCATGCGCCTCTCCCCGCGACAGTCAAAAAAGAACCCCCGGAAGCGGAAACTTCCGAGGGTCGTACGACCATAGGAATTTGGCGAAGGGTCCTAGAAGCAGACCCGTGCGCCAGAGGTGCAGACATAAGGCGAAACCACGCCGTGCCAGCAAACCGTATGCGTGGAGCGGGTGATGATATCCGGCTTTACATAGACATCCGCCGGAACCTCCGACCGCCAATAGGGCTGCGGCTTCATCTTGCGCGGCGCCAGGCTCACCGAGCGGACCCGGTATTTCGCCTTGATGTCGTTGACCGACTCGACCACCGCGGCTTGCGCGCGGGTCACCGCCGTCTGCTTATCGAAACCGTCAGCCGTGCCGGAAACGCCGACACACCGCGCTGCCGCCGGTGCACTCAGCCCAACGCCAGCTCCTGCAAACAATAGCGCCACAACCAAGGCGCGCCCGAACGAGCTCATCAACCGCTCCCCCTGTTAGCTAGAAAGAAGAGTCGGTAAGATATCTCGGGCGGGAATTCTTGGCAGCTTGCTTCCCTAGGGTGTAGCCACATTCCTGCACGACTGTAACGTTTCCGCCACAGGGTGTGGGAGGCCGCCGGCCGCCGCGGACCGACTTCTTGAGCGCTTCCGAAAGAGGCGAGAAATCAATGGCTTACAAGCGGGTTCTGGTCACCGGCGCGTCCAGCGGCATCGGTGCGGCGGCGGCCAAGGCCTTCGCCGCCCGCGGCGCGCGTCTGATTTTGCTAGCGCGCAACCAGGAGCGGCTCGAGCAGATCGCCGGCAACATCCGGGAGGGAGGCGGCAGCGCCGAGATCGTGGTCGCCGATCTTGCCGACTCAGATGCGGCCGGCGAGGCCGCCAAGACCGTGCTGGATCGCGGCGGTCCGCCCGATCTCTTGATCAACAATGCCGGTGTCGGACGCTGGATTCCGCTGATCGAGACCAGCGCCGAAGAGGCCCAAGCCATGATCGCGGTGCCGTATCTGGCCGGCGTCTACCTCACCCGCGCCCTGCTGCCGGCGATGATCGAGGCAGACAGCGGCCAGATCGGCTTCGTCTCCTCGCCCGCCTCCTATCTCGCCTGGCCCAACGCCACCTGCTACATCGCCGCCCGCCACGCGGTGAAGGGGCTGGCCGATGGCTTGCGCAGCGAGATGAAGCCGCACGGGATCGGCGTCAGCCTGATCGTGCTCGGCACGGTGGAGACCCCCTATTGGGAGCACAATCCCGGCAGCCGCGAGAACATGCCGGAGACCAATCAGACCTTGTTCCCGACGCTGACGCCGGACGAGGCCGCCAAGGCCATCGTCACCGGGCTGGAAGCCCGTAAGAACCAGATCGTGAAGCCCGGCCTGTTCCGCGCCCTGTTCGTGCTGAACGCGCTCTTCCCCAACCTCGTCGCCAGCCAGCTGCGCAAGGCCTCGAAGCGGGCGAAGCGGAAGGCGTGAGGGGCAGCGCCATTCAAACATCGGTCATCCTCGGGCGAGCGAAGCGAGACATGAGGGACGCACGGCCCCTACGCCTCTCTCTGTCGTCGTCATGCCCGGCCCCGCTCAAGTAGCGCGGAGCGTGTTAGCGCAAAAGGATGCGCCGGGCATCCACGCCGTTACCTCGCGGCGCGGTCAACGATTCATCGTAAAGACGGGAGCGAGCGGCACGGCAACGGCATGGCCCCTCGGGTCAAGCCCGAGGGTGACGAATGATCGTGATGACGGGGTGAAGCCCGGGCCCCCTAAGCCGCCTCCTGCTGCGCCTTCTCGTCCGGCAGAGGTGCGCCGTCCACGGTCTCCTCGGACGCCCGTCCGAAGCGCTCCAGCAGGCCCTTCATATATTTGCGGAAGCGGTAATGCTGGATCTCGAATTTGTGCCAGGCAGTGCCCTGATAGGCGATGCCGTGGCCGATATCCGGATGCCCGTCCCGCTTCAGCTTTCTGAACCAATCGGCCTTCTCGGAATCGCGCGCCAGCGCCACCAGGAAGCTGCCAATCAGCTTGGCCTGATAATCGGCGAGCTGCCACACGCCCCCTTCCGCCGGCTCGAACAGGCCGGCGACGAAGAAATCGTCCAGCTCCCGGTGGAAGGTATGGATGAACAGCTTCGAGCGCCCCTCGGCATCCAGAATGTATGAGCTATCCAAGAACGGGAAGCTGAGATCGTAGCCCGTGGCGAGCACGATCAGATCCGCCGCCTCCGCGCTGCCATCGGTGAAATGCACCGTCTTGCCGTCCAGCCGCACAATGCCCGGATGCACCCGGACGCGCCCATGCACCACGTGATCGAGATAGGTGGTGCAGGCGGTGGGATGCTGCTCGAACAGCCCGTGATCGGGCGCCGGCAGGCCGTAAGCCTTGTGGCTGCCGACCAGCACCAGCATCCCGGTCTTGTACAGCCAGCGCATGAAGCTGCGCGGCAGCGGCCAGCGGCTGGTGAGATCGATGAACCGGTCCGTCGGCCGGCCGAACACCATCTTGGGGAAGAAGTAATAGCTTCGCCGCATGGAGTGGATCGCCGCCGCCCCGTCCAGCGCCGCATCCGACAAAATATCCACGGCCGAATTTCCGGCCCCGACCACCACAACGCGCTTGCCCCGGAGCTGTTCCTTCGACTTCACGTCATGGGAGTGCAGGATCTCGCCGTCGAACGTGCCGGGATAGCTCGGCATTTTCGGCGACCAGTGATGGCCGTTGGCGACCACCAGCCCGTCATAGATGCGCGGCTCGCTCTCGCCTTTCAGCGTCACCTGCCAGCGCCCGTCGACCCGTTCGGCGCGGGCCACCTCGGAGTTGAAGCTGATCTTGTCGTAGAGCCCAAAATGCCGAGCATAGGCGCGCAAATACTCCTGCGCCTGGGCCGCGCTCAAATAATGCGGCAGCCCCTCGGCGAAGTTGAAGTCGGTATAGCGGGAAAGCTTCTGCGAGGAGTTCAGATAGGTCGAGCCATAGACCCGGTGCGGGCTTTCCGGGTTCCAGATCCCGCCCACATCGCCCAAGGCCTCGAAGCAGTCGAACGCAATATTCCGCTCCGCTAGGCTCTTGGCCACGGGCAGGCCGGAAGCCCCGGCGCCGATGATGCAATAGCGCTTTTCAGCGATCCCTTCAGTCATGGCGAGATGCGTGCCTTCCCATCCTCCCCGCCCGTCAAACGGGTGGCTCTCCCATAGCATGGCCGAGCCCTCTCGCGCACCCCAATCCCTTGCCGCAGGGGCGCACCGCCTGCGGCAGAAACGCCGCGTGACAGGGGATGGCAGCGCTGTAGCTTTGCTTTAAGGTCCGCTGCGGATTTGTTGGGGGGAAAACATGGACATTCGCCGCGACGTCAAGATCAAGAGCTGGGACGGAACCTGGGATTACAGCCCCAAGGTCCTGGTGACGCCGAACACTGTCGAAGATCTGGTCGAGATCATCACCGACAAGGAGCGCTTCCCGTCGCCGGTGCGCCCGGCCGGCTCCATGCACTCCACCGCCCGCATGAACGGCGACGAAGGCACCATGGTCGACATGAAGGCCATGAACCGCATCATCGAGATCGGCAAGGAGACCGTCACCGTCGAGCCCGGCATCTCCTTCCAGCCGCTGGCCCTGGAGCTGAAGAAGCACGGGCTGCAATTTCACATCATGACCGAGATCGGCAATGTGACCCTCGGCGCCATGGCCACAGCCGCCACCAAGGATTCTTCCTTTCCCGGCGAGCTCGGTCAGATCTCCTCCTACGTCACCGCCATGCGCTATGTGACGCCGAAAGGCGAGATCCGCTCCATCAACGAGAAGGACGATCCGCACGAGATGTTCCTGATGCGCTCGAGCTACGGCCTGCTCGGCATCGTCTTCGAGCTCACCATCCGCGTCCGCCCGACCAAGGCGCTGTGGCTGCGCCACCGCAACGTTTCTCTGCAGGAATTCCGCGAGCGCTTTCCCCAGTACAAGGCCGATGGCTGCGCGGTGATGTATTACATCTTCCCCTACGACAAGCGCGTCGTGGTGGAGCTGAAGAAAGACAATCCCGACGAGACGCCGAAACAGGAATATCGCTGGAAATACCGCAACCGCTTCTGGCGCAAATACGATCCGCTGATCACCCGCAAGATCGAGGAATGGGCGCCCAATCAGAAGGTCCGCGCCTTTCTCGACAGCGTGCATTTCGGCCTGATCCGTCTCGGGCTCTCCCGCCTGGTCGGCGGCGACAAGACCTGGCCCCACGCCCAGATCATCAACTATCCGCGCGATCCCGGGCTGAACCGCTACATCTTCTCCATGTGGGCTTTCCCGCAGGAAGGCTTCTTCGACATCCTCGATGCCTATTGCGACTTCCTGATCGAATACGAGAAGAAGACCGGCTACCGCACCAACCTGCCGAGCGTCGGCTATTCCATCGCCCAGGACCGCAACGCGCTCTTCTCCTATTGCTGGAACGGGCCGAGCCTGAGCATCGATCCGGCCTCCACCGGCGGCAAGGCCTGGGAAGAATTCCTGAAAGTTTACAACGTCTTCTGCAGCGAGCATGGCGGCACGCCGCTGTTCAATCAGACGCCGTTCCTGACTCACGATCAGGTGCATAAGGCGTTCGGCGAAGAACGCATCGCCGAGTTCAAAGCCGCCCGCCAGGCCGCCGATCCCGACGACCGCCTGATGGACGACTATTTCCGCGATCTGCTTTAAGTCTGGGCCTCAATGGTTCGAGACGCGCTTGGCGTTCCGCCAAGCGCCCTCACCATGAGGAGCGACACAGCCGCTAACCTCTCTCCTCATCCTGAGGGCGAGCGCAGCTCGCGTCTCGAAGGGTGAAGGCCCGAGCGTTGCCAAGGACTCCCATGCCCGGGCACGCGCTCGCGCTTCCGCGAATTGCTTTAGGGCGACGCCTTGGGTGGGGCCCCGTCCCTCAGCGAATCCTTCCGTCGTCATGCCCGGACGCGCTCAAGTAGCGCGAAGCGCGGTAGCGCAAAAAGGTCTCGGGCATCCACGCCGTTACCTCTCGGCGCGGTCAGCGGTTCATCGTGAGGACGGGCGCAAGCGGCACGGCAATGGCATGGACCCTCGGGTCAAGCCCGAGGGTGACGAATGATCGTGGAGAGGTGCCGAACATCACAACATCGGATTTCGGCGAGCAAAGCGCGTCATCACCGGGCTTGTCCCGGTGATCCACGAACACCGGCCGAGGTTAACTCACCCAGTCGGTGGTCATGGATCCCCGGCACAAGGCCGGGCATGACACATGATTGATAGGCCGACCTCTCCCTACCCCATCGCCTTGATGAAAGCGCGGATCATGGCGAAACCGATGGCGTGCGGCATGGCACGCGCAAATTTGAGGAACAGCGCCACCTGGATCGGGAAGGCGATCTCGTAGGGGCGCCGGTCGAGCCGCTTCAGGATCTGCTTGGCGCAGCGCTGTGGGCTCATCACGAAATGCTTCTTGCCCTTGTAGGACGCATTGAGATTGGTGTTCACGAAGCCGGGGCTGACCAGGGTGAGATCGACGCCGGTCCCCTTCAATTCCAGCTTCAGGCTCTCGGCGAGATTGATCACCGCCGCCTTGCTGGCGCCGTAGCCGCCATTCCCCGGCCAGCCGGAATAGCCGAACAGCGATCCCATCAGCGTCACATGGCCGGACCGTCGCGCCAGCATGGCGGGCAGCACCGCGGCGATGGTGTTCATCAGCCCGGTGACGTTCAGCTCCATCGTGTCGGCGAAGCCTTCCAGATCGATCGCATGCACGTCGAACGGCTCGTACATGCCGGCCCCGGCGATCATCAGATCAATAGGTCCGAGCTCGGCTTCGATCTTTTCGACGCAGCGTTTCAACTCGGCCGGATCGCGCATATCCGCCGGATAGGCGGTGATATTGGCATGTGCCTCAGCGAGCTCGGTGAGCCGCTCCGAGGGGCGCGCCGTCGCGGCGATCTTAACGCCGCTTGCCGCCAATCGCTGGGCAAGCTCGCCGCAAATCGCGCCGCTCGCGCCCGTGATCCACGCAACTTTCCAGCTCTTCTCGGCCAAGGCTCAAGCCCCCCTCAATCCTCGAAAGGATCATGCACCAAAATGGTGTCCTCTCGGTCCGGGCTGGTCGAGACAAGCGCCACCGGCACCTCGATCAGCTCCTCCAACCGTTTGACATATTTGATGCATTTTGCCGGCAGCTCCGCCCAGGAGCGCGCGCCCTGGGTGGTTTCCGTCCACCCTTCGATGGTCTCGTAGATCGGCTCGACCCGCAGCTGCGCCGCCTGCCCTGCCGGCAGATGGTCGACCACCTCGCCGTCCAGCCGGTAGCCGGTGCAAACCTTCAGCTCGGGCAAGCCGTCCAGCACGTCGAGTTTGGTCAGCGCGATCCCGTCGATACCGCCGACCTTGGCCGCCTGACGCACCAGACAGGCATCGAACCAGCCGCAGCGCCGCGCCCGGCCCGTCACCGTGCCGAACTCGTGCCCGCGCTCGCCGAGCAGCTTGCCGGTCTCGTCGGTCAGCTCGGTCGGGAACGGCCCGCTGCCCACCCGCGTGGTGTAGGCCTTGGTGATGCCGAGCACGTAGTTGATCGAGCTCGGTCCGACGCCGGAGCCGGTCGCGGCCTGGGCAGCGACGGTGTTGGACGAGGTGACGAAGGGATAGGTGCCGTGGTCGATATCCAGCAGCGTGCCTTGCGCGCCCTCGAACAGGATGCGCTTTCCGGTCCGGCGCTCATTGTCCAGCAGCGCCCACACCGTATCGATATAGGGAAGGATGCGGTCTGCGATCCCGGTCAGCTGATTGCACAGCTCGTCGGTATTGATCTCGTCTTGGCCGAGCCCGCGGCGCAGCGGATTGTGATGCGCCAGCACCCGCTCGATCTTCGGCTTCAGCGCGCTGAGATCCTGCAGATCCATGACCCGGATCGCGCGCCGCCCGACCTTATCCTCGTAAGCCGGACCGATGCCCCGCTTGGTGGTGCCGATCTTGCCGGCGCCGGCGGCTGCCTCGCGGAACGCATCAAGCTCCCGGTGCAGCGGCAGAATCAGCGTGGCGTTCTCCGCCAGACGCAAATTCTCCCGCGAGATCGCAACGCCCTGGTCCTTAAGCTTGTCGATCTCCTCGGCCAGCGCCCATGGGTCGACGACCACGCCATTGCCGATCACCGACAGCTTGCTGGAACGGACGACGCCGGAGGGAAGTAGCGAGAGCTTGTAGGTCACCCCGTCGATCACCAGCGTATGACCGGCGTTATGTCCGCCCTGGAACCGCACCACCACATCGGCACGCTCCGAGAGCCAATCGACGATCTTGCCCTTGCCTTCGTCGCCCCATTGCGAGCCGACGACCACCACATTGGCCACTTTTTCTGCCTCCGGCTGACACCAAAACGGCCCCGCAGGTCCCGGGGCCGTGACGCGTTATAGCGCGTGGCCGGATCAGATGCGAGTGCGCTCATTGGAGCAGCGGGCGGACCCGCCGTCGCATGCGGCGCAGGAGCGGCGTAAGGGTGCGACAAATTGTCAAGCGAAGGCCCGCGCGCGGAACGGGCCGAACCCCGCCACGCTTCCCTTTATACGGGTGTCTTGGGGACGCCCGGCAAGCTAGGGAGAAGACCGATGCTCAAAAAACTGATGATTGGACTTGCCTCCGCAGCGGTCCTGACCGGCGCGGCCGCAACACCGGCCCTGGCGGTCATTCCGCACTGCATGGAAGCGCCGAATCCCGACACCTGCCCCTATGGCGGCGCGCCGACGGTGACGCAGAAGCAGACCCATCTCTTCGACCGGTTCTACCAACGCCACCACCAAGCGCCTGCCGAGCAAAGCTAGGCAAACGAGGCGGAGCCATTACGCCGCTTTGGCGAGGCTCCGCTTGGCCTCGGCGAAGGCCCATTCCAACCACGGCATCAAAAGCTCGACGTCGCTCTTCTCTACCGTCGCCCCACACCAGATGCGCAAGCCGGGCGGTGCGGTCCGATAGGCGGCGATATCCTTGGCAACGTTCTCCGTATCCAGCAGCGCCGCCATCTCCTTCGGCAACGCCGCCTGCTGTTCGGCCGGCAAGGCCAGCACGTCCGGATCGACAAGCTTCAGGCAAACGCCGGTATTGGAGCGCGTCGCCGGATCGACAGCCAGGAAATCCACCCAAGGCGTCTCTTCGGCCCAGGCGGCAATCACGCCGGCATTGGCATCGCTCCGCGCCATGGTGGCCGCGTAACCGCCGATGCTCTCCACCCAGGAAAGTGCATCGAGATAATCCTCGATGCACAGCAGCGACGGGGTGTTGATCGGCGAGCCCTCGAAGATCTCCTTCATCAGGACGCCGTCTTGCGTGAGGCGGAAGATCTTCGGCAGCGGCCAAGGCGGCGTATAGCTCTCAAGCCGCTCCACCGCCCGCGGCGACAAGATCAGCATGCCGTGCGCCGCTTCGCCCCCAAGCACCTTCTGCCAGGAATAGGTGGCGACATCGATCTTCGACCAGTCGATCTCCTGCGCGAAGATTGCCGAGGTCGCATCGACGATGGTCAGCCCTTCGCGGTCGTCGGGAATCCAGTCGCCATTCGGCACCCGCACGCCGGAGGTGGTGCCGTTCCAGGCGAACACCACATCGCGGGTGAAATCCACCTGAGAGAGGTCCGGCAGCTCGCCATAGGGCGCCAGAATGGAGCGCACCTGGTTCAGCTTGAGCTGCTCCACGATATCGGTGACCCAATCGGCGCTGAACGCCTCCCAGGCCAACACGTCGACGCCGCGCGGCCCCAGCAGCGACCACATCGCCATCTCCATGGCGCCGGTATCGGAGGCCGGCACCATGCCGATCAGATAATCGTCGGGAAGCTGCAAGACCTCGCGGCTCTTCTCCAGCGCCAGCTGCATCTTGGCATGGGCGACATTGGAGCGGTGATTGCGGCCCAGCGCAGCCCCGGCGAGGAATTCCAACGACCAGCCCGGATGCTTGGTGCAGGGGCCGGAGGAAAAACGCGGATTGGCCGGACGCCGTGTCGGCTTAGCGGTCATGGCACATGCCTCACTCTAAAATGAAATCGTGGGGCATCAGCGGGCCCGTCGGTCCAATCGCCATATATGCGACATGATAAGTCCGTCAAGCGTCATCGGGCGCGGCGCGACGAACGGCAAGCTTCAACCCGCCGCAAACGCAAAAACCGCCCGTCGTTTGGACGACAGGCGGTCTTGGATTTTCTGGCGGCTCTTTAAGAGCCTCGCGCTTATTTGAAAGCGACAGGCATCGCCACCGGCTGATCGCAGCAGCCGCCGAATTTGTAGCGGACACCGAGCATCAGATCGTGGGAATGGACATCCTCGAACTTCAGCCCCTCGGCCACGCCGCCGCTGCCGTCATAGGCGCGGATATTGCCGCTCATGGCCTCGCCCAGATCCAGGTAGCGATAGGCCAGGTCCAGGGTCACACGGTTGTTGACCTGATAGCCGAGACCGGCAGTGACGGACCAGGCGAAGTTGCCTTCCCGGTGGCCGTCGCCGTAAGCAACGCCGAGATTGGGCGTGTTAATGTCGGAGAAGTCGTCGATGTAGTTGGCCGCATAGCCGATACCGGCGCCGACATAGGGCTTAAAGCCGTTCCAGCAGAACACATCCCAATAGAGGCTGTTCATCCAGACCCAGGACTTCATCGTCGCCTGGTACTGATTGGTGCCGGAGAAGCCGGGCCCGACATAGCGGTCCAGACCGTGGAAAGTCGACTTGCTGCGATATTCCCAGGTGGTGTCGAAGCGCAGCCAGTTGTTGAACTTCCAGCCGACACCGAGGCCGCCGAAGCCCGACGACTCATAGCCCAGATCGAAGAAGGTGAAGTCGGCAGTGTCGAAGGCCGGGTTGCTGATCCGGTCCAGATCGTAATTGGTGGTGCCGAGGAAACCCCGGAAATACCAGCCCGTGTCGTCGGTGCAGCAATCGTCGACCACCGGCATCATCGGCGGCGGTGCTTCCATGGCCATAGGCGGCGGAGGCGGCAGGCCCAAATCGGCTGCCTGAGCGCCGGCGGTCTGGCACGCGACAAAAGCCAACGCAGCAAATACCAAGCGTGTGTTTCGCATGATCGTCCCCTTTTTCTCCAGCCAAAGCTCCCCAACGGAGCGGGTGCGTTCTCAGCTGTCTCAAAACGGGACTATGCGGCGGAATGGTTAATGGAGATCTAATAGAGATTTCGTTTTGAAACTCTTGCAGCACCAAAAACAAAAGGTCCCGGCCGTTAGGCCGGAACCTTGGTAAGAATCCATTAAACACTTGGAAAGGATTCGTTAACGACTAGCCGCCTGCTTGGCGGATCGCCGGATTGCGGCCCTAAGCCGCTGTTTTCAGCACCTGAATCAGGTCGGAGACGACGCTCTGCACCAGCCCGGCATCGGCGCCCTCGCCCATCACCCGGATCACCGGCTCGGTGCCCGAGGCGCGCACCACGAGACGCCCGGTCTTGCCCAGCTTCTCATTGGCTTCCTTGATCGCCCGCTCCACCGTGACATTGTCGAGCGGCGAGATGGCGCCGGAATATTCCACATTCTCCAGGATCTGCGGCAGCGGCTCGAACCGCTCGCAGACTTCGCTCACCGGCTTCTTGCTCTGGCACACCACGGCCAGGATCTGCAGCGCGGTGACCAGCCCATCGCCCGTGGTGGAGAAATCCGACAAGATCATATGGCCCGACTGCTCGCCGCCGACATTATAGCCGTGGCGGCGCATATGCTCCGAGACGTAGCGGTCGCCCACCGGGGTGCGCTCCACTGTGAGCCCAAGCGCTTCCAGATGCTTCTGCAGGCCGAGATTGGACATCACCGTGGTGACGATGCCGCCGCCGGCGAGCCGCCCGCGCTTCAGCCAGGATTCGGCGATCACCGCCATCAGCTGATCGCCGTCGACCACCTTGCCGGTCTCGTCGATGATCAGCACCCGGTCCGCATCGCCGTCCAGGGCGATCCCGATATCGGCGCGCACCTCGCGCACCTTATCGGCCAACGCCTCGGGCGAAGTGGAGCCGCATTCCTTGTTGATGTTGAGGCCGTTCGGCTCCACGCCGATCTGCACCACCTCGGCCCCGAGCTCCCAGAGCGCCGCGGGCGCCACCTTGTAGCCGGCACCATTGGCGCAATCGATCACCACGCGCAGCCCGTCGAAACGCAGATTGCGCGGCAAGGTGCGCTTGGCGAATTCGATATAGCGCTCCGAGGCGCTGTCGATGCGGGTCGCCCGGCCGATCATCTCCGGCGGCGCCAGAAGCGGAGACATATCCCCATCCATCAGCGCCTCGATCTCGCTCTCCACCTCGTCGGAGAGCTTATAGCCGTCGGGCCCGAACAGCTTGATGCCGTTATCGTTGAACGGATTGTGGGAGGCGGAGATCATCACCCCGAGATCGGCACGCAAGGAGCGGGTCAGCATCGCCACCGCCGGGGTCGGCATCGGACCGAGCAGGAACACGTCCATGCCCACCGCGGTGAAGCCGGAGACCAGCGCCGATTCGATCATATAGCCGGATAGCCGGGTATCCTTCCCGATCACCACGCGGTGCCGGTAATTGCCGTTGGTGAACAGCTTCCCCGCCGCCATGCCGACGCGAAGTGCCACTTCCGATGTCATAGGATAGCTGTTGGCGCTGCCCCGAATACCATCGGTGCCGAAATAGTTGCGAGCCATGTCGCCCCCCGTCTCGTTCCCGTGTCTGTCCCTCTGGGATTTGTTCGTTTTCGCCACGTTATTGCGACTCACTGCAGTTGTGGCGCTGAACTGCGCCGATTATGCGCCGGAAACGCGCAGTATGCGTTCAAATCATGTAAGCAACCGTTACAGAGCTAGCAGCCTGTAACATTGGCGCTTTTCGTTGGTTTTCGGGGTTTCGGAGGCGCTTCAGGCGTTTTCGTCCGGCCCATAGACCGCGCCGCGCCAGACCTCCAGCGATTGCTTGGCGCCGGCCACGTCATGCACCCGCAAGATTTGCGCCCCTTGCGAGACGGCGGCGATTCCCGCCGCTTGCGATCCGGGCTCCCGCCGCTTCGGCGTGGTCTCGCCCGAGACGCCGTGAATGAACTTCTTGCGCGAAGCGCCGATCAACAGCGGCACGCCGAGCCCGTGGAACAGGCTGACATGGGAGAGCAGCTCAAGATTATGCTCGATGGTCTTGCCGAAACCGATGCCAAGATCGGCGATGATCTTCTCCCGCGGAATGCCGGCCTCCATGGCAACGCCGATACGCGCCGCCAGATAGTCGTAAACCTCCAGCACCACGTCGTCATAGGACGGGTTGTGCTGCATGGTCTTGGGCTCGCCCTGGGCATGCATCAAGACGACCTCGAGTCCCAGCTCGGCGGCGGTGGCAAGACTGTCGGCATCGAACGTCAGCGCGGAGACGTCGTTGAAGATCGTCGCCCCCTTCTCCGCCGCCGCCCGCGCCACATCGGCTTTGCGCGTATCGATGGAGATCGCCGCCTTGATGCCGCGAAGCTCGGCCACCACCGGGACCACGCGGGAGAGCTCGTCCTCCCCCGGCACGGTCTCGGCCCCCGGACGGGTCGATTCGCCGCCGATATCGATGATCTCGGCTCCTGCCTGCACCAACGACGCGGCATGCGCCACGGCGCCCTCGGTCTCGTCGTAGAGCCCGCCATCGGAAAAGCTGTCCGGGGTCACGTTGACGATGCCCATCAGCACCGGCCGGCCGTCGGCGAGCCGCGTTTCCGGCAGCCCGGCGATCGCCCCGCGCGGCCCCGTCACCTGCGCCAGCAACGCCGCCAGATCGCCGTCATCGCTTTGCGCGAGCTCCGAAGCACTGAGCAGCCGCCGGTTGGCATCGCCCGGCCCCCCCTCGATCAGCTCGGCAAGGGTGAAGGCCGCCGGCCCGCCGGCAAGCGGCAAGGCGGCTCCATCGGCAATCGCGGTAACGGCGCGGCTTCCATAAAGAAAGCCCAGCGGCCGGAGATAGAGATTTGGCATAGGTGCGCTACTTTAGTTCACTCGGGGAGACACGGAAGACGCCTTTGATTTGAAGCGGATTGCAGACGCAGATTTGGCAGTGAGCTTTGTCGCGAAATCCGGCACTTGGGTAAATCGGCTCTCCTTCAATAAAGAACCCCCTGACAGTGTCGACTGCAGGTTCCTCGCTTTCTAAGCGAATGTTGTGGAATTGCTGAATGACGGCACAGTCGAGTCGTCGAAAAAGTGAGTCTTCTCCACCGCTATTGGTGGGCATGGAGACGCCGCCCACTTCGCATAATCGCTCAAACGTTTTGTAGGCGGCCTTCAGCTGCGCAATACCGGCTTCCGATGCCAGGTCGAGACACAGCCCTAAGTCGACAACGGCACCGACGACCGCCGGCTTACGAATATCCGATCCCTTGCGTTTGCTGACTTCGTTGGCAAAGGACAGTGCCCGGCGCGGATTGCTCTCCCAAAAATAGATTCCCGGGCCGAGCCAATCATAATCGTTTTCGCTCGCACGAAAGGCAGACCCGCCTAAAAGGCGCTCTGCAACGCTTTCGTCGCAACCATGATATCCGAGAATGAAGCTGGTACTGAGCCGATGCACCTAGCGATAGTGTTTGGTTAGACGGCCCTTAGCAGTGACCATGCCCATAGCTTGAAGTGCCTCTAAAGCCAGTTCTTTGCTCTTCGCATGCTTTTCGAGATAGGCACGCGCCGCAGCCTTGAATTGCACAACATCCCGCTTTGAGGACAAGTAGCGCTTCCCCCCTGTACGGTCCAAGCTTGTACCGTTCTTGGCTGCTCTAGAGAGCGTCTTGTTGGCCATATCGAGTCCTGCGGCGTTGAGTTGATGGCTCCAAACTTAGACCAGATCGCTTACGACGGGAATAAGCTCGGAGCCATCCAGCATTCTTAAGTCTGCGGCTGAGGCTCCATGCCGCCGGTGCCCGGCTCCGGCCCCTTTTTCTTCTTGCCGCGCCCGGCGGCGGGAACCGCGGAACCGGAGGCCGGCTTGGACGGCACATCGTCGGAGAAGTCGCGCTGCGGCGGCTTGCCGTTCAAGAGATCTTTGATCTCCTCGCCGCTCAGCGTCTCGTATTCCAGCAAGCCCTTGGCGATGGTGTGCAGATCGTCGAGATTCTCGTCGATGATCTTGCGCGCACGCTCATGCGCCTCGTCCACGAAACGGTGGATCTCCTCATCGACCTGAGCCTGGGTCTCGTCTGAGAGGTTCTGCTGTCGCGCCACGGAATGGCCGAGGAACACCTCCTCCTCGTTCTCGCCATAGGCGAGCGGCCCCAGCTTATCGGACATGCCGAACTGGGTGACCATGGCCCGAGCCAGATTGGTCGCCATCTTGATGTCGGACGACGCACCCGAGGTGACCTTGTCGTAGCCGAAGATCACCTCCTCGGCGACGCGCCCGCCCATGGAGACGGTGAGGTCGGCCATCAGCTTGCCGCGGGTATGGGAAAGGACATCCCGCTCCGGCAGGCGCATGACCATGCCCAGCGCACGGCCGCGCGGAATGATGGTCGCCTTGTGCACCGGGTCGGAGAACGGCTGATGCAACGCCACCAGGGCGTGGCCGCCCTCGTGATAGGCGGTCAGCATCTTCTCCTCGTCCGTCATCACCATAGAACGCCGCTCGGCGCCCATCAGCACCTTATCCTTGGCGTCCTCAAGCTCGCCCTGCGTGACCAGCCGCTTGGAGCGGCGGGCCGCCAGCAGGGCCGCCTCGTTGACCAGATTGGCGAGGTCCGCACCGGAGAAGCCCGGCGTGCCGCGGGCGATCACCCGCAGGTCGACATTCGGCGCCAGCGGCACCTTGCGGACATGCACGCCGAGGATCTTCTCGCGACCGACAATGTCGGGACGCGGCACCACCACCTGGCGGTCGAAACGGCCGGGGCGCAGCAGCGCCGGATCCAGCACGTCGGGCCGGTTGGTGGCGGCGATCAGGATGATGCCTTCATTGGCCTCGAACCCGTCCATCTCCACCAGGAGCTGGTTCAGGGTCTGCTCGCGCTCGTCATTGCCGCCGCCGAGACCGGCGCCGCGATGACGGCCGACCGCGTCGATCTCGTCGATGAAGATGATGCACGGCGCATTCTTCTTCGCCTGATCGAACATGTCGCGGACGCGGCTCGCGCCGACACCGACGAACATCTCCACGAAATCGGAACCCGAGATGGTGAAGAACGGCACATTGGCCTCGCCGGCAACCGCCCGCGCCAGCAGCGTCTTACCCGTGCCCGGAGGGCCGACGAGCAGCGCGCCGCGCGGAATGCGTCCGCCGAGCCGCTGGAATTTCTGCGGATCGCGCAGGAACTCCACGATCTCCTGCAGATCTTCCTTCGCTTCGCCCACGCCGGCGACATCCTCGAAGGTGACGCGGCCATGGCGCTCGGTCAGGAGCTTGGCCTTCGACTTGCCGAAGCCCATGGCCCGGCCGCCGCCGGACTGCATCTGGCGCATGAAGAAGATCCACACCGCGATCAGAAGCAGCATGGGGAACCAGGAGACCAGCACGCCCATCAGCGAGGGCACATCCTCGTCCGACGGCTTGGCGGTGATCTTCACGTCCTTCTGGTAGAGACGCTCGACCAGGCCCGGATCGTTCGGCGCGTAGGTCTGGAACGTCCGCCCGTCCGAATAATGGCCGGAGATCTGGTTGCCCGCGATGGTCACGTCCTGCACAGCGCCGTTATCCACGTCGCTCAGGAGCTGCGAGAAGCTGATCTCGCTGCCGCTGACATGACTGCTTGGGTTTTGAAACAGGTTGAACAGGGCAATCAGCAGAAGACCGATAAAGACCCAGATTGCGAAGTTTCGGAAGTTCGAATTCATCGATTGCCCTACTTACGAAAGATCTATGGCGACGTTCTTATCGGTGCGGCCTGGAGCCCAGTGCCGCAACCGTGGCTTGTACCGGCAGTTTGCAGATATGCCGCGCGCCCATAAAGAACTTTGCTAACCATGCGTTAAGATAGGAACCGAGGGTTCCTTTGCCAAGTAAACTCCAAGCCCAACCCTAATGCAAAGAGGTGCACGCTTTCTCAACGCGGCGGTTGCGCGAAAGTTTGAGGGATTTCCACCAATTCGGCGCGCCGAACCGGCCCGTGCACGAAACGGGCGGTGAAAAACGGTGCTTTTTGGCCGTCTGGCGGCTCCAAGCCGATGCATGACACCGATACCAGCCGCCGATTGCGCCAGCATGATGGCAGCGCCGCGCCCGCCGCCCGCGGCAGTGCACCCAGCCAGGGGCACGCCTCTTGTGCGGCAAGAAGTCCGTCCTTACCCAGCGCGCGCACCTCGACCGGCCGTTTGGCCTCGCTGCCCAGCCCGACATAGAAGCGATTGTCCCATAACGCGGTATCGCCCGGCCGCAGCTGGATCACCGGCAGGCCGGGCCGGCGGATTTCCCGGAATAGCCGCAAATCCTCCTGCTTCGGCGCCAGGCGGCAGCCGCCAAGCGTGCGGGTCTTGCCCGGCTCCGCTTTCAGAGCGGCAAGTAGCGCCTCCAGCTTGGAAAGCTGCACCGGCCGCTCCTGCCCCCCGATCATGGCGATCAGCCGCGAGAGCGCCCGCAAGGCGACCTCCTCCGGCGCATCGCGCAAGGCGGCAAAGGAGAGCGCCGCAAACCCCGCCGCGCCGGCTTGCGGATCGATGCGCAGATGATCGGCGAGAAACCGGCCGGTCTCCGCCTCCAGCGCATCGCGCGCCCGCGCCAGGCGCCGCGCCGTCCGCCCCAGCGCCTCCGGCGTCAGCCCGAGTGCCGCCAAAGCACGCCCCTGTTGCCGTAAATCCACCCGCTCGAACCGGCTGTCCTGGTTGGAGGCATCTTCCGCCCAGACGATGCCCGCCTCTCGCAGCGTCGCCTGCAGCCGCGCCTTGGGGAGATCGAGCAAGGGGCGGCGAATCGTAATCCCCGCCCAATCGCCTTGCGCCGGGATCGCCGCGAGTCCGTCCAGCCCGCTGCCGCGCCTCAGCCGCATCAGCACCGTCTCGGCCTGATCGTCCAGGTGATGGGCGGTGAGCAGCGCCGGAATGCCGTTGTCATGGCAGAAGCCGGCCATCAGCCGGTAGCGCGCCTGCCGCGCCCGCTCCTGCAGCCCTGGGCCGCCCGCGCTATCGGTCCAGTGCAATGTGCGATGCGGCAGGCCGAGCTTTGCCGCCAGCGCCGCCACCATCGCCGCCTCGCCGGCCGATTCGGGCCTAAGCCCGTGATCGACGGTGAGCACGCTCAGCTCCGGCCCGGCATCGCGCGCCTGCCGCCAGCGATGGACGAGATAAAACAGCGCCAGGCTGTCCGCTCCGCCGGAGACGGCCAGAGCGAGTCGCGGAGAGGCTCTAAGGCCGGCGAACAGCGCTTCCGCCTCATCCCCGCGCACCGGAGAAGACACGCCCGACGTGGCGCCGGAGGGCGCCGAAACGGCGTTTCGGTTGGATGGTGTCGATGTCGTGCTTGGCCGGGCCATGGCTCGGGCAAAGCCCTTCTCGCTCGCGAAAATGCGTCTTACCGAAGACTAATGACGGCAAACCGCCCGGCAAAGCAAGACGGGCGGGCTCCGATCGGCGTCGAGCGAGATAATCGCGGCATCTCCCGGCGAGCCTAGCGGCTGACCATGCCTCTGGTGTTCAGGATGGTCTGCACGCGGCGATTCTGCGACCAGCACGAGATGTTGTCGCAAGTGGCCACGGGACGTTCCTTACCGTAGGAGACGGTCCGCATCCGCGCCGAGTTCACGCCTTGCTGGGTCAGGAAGTTGCGCACCACGACGGCGCGGCGGGATCCGAGCGCGATATTGTATTCGCGCGTTCCCCGCTCATCGGCGTGGCCCTGCAGCGTGATGGAATATTGCGGATACTGATTCAGCCAGCGGGCCTGCTTGCGTAGCGTATCCTGGGCGACCGGCGTGAGGTTGACGCTGTCGGTCTGGAAATGCACCACATCGCCGACATTCTGGGCGAAGTCCTGAGTCGTGCCGGGACGCGCGGAGCTTCCGCCGCTCAGCCCATACTCTTTCGGCTGGCCGTTGCGGGCACAGGCTCCGAGCGCGAATGCCAAAACCAGCACACCGACGATGGCGCCGGCATGCCGCGTAAATTCCCTGATGCGCATGGTGTTATGTACTCCCCACAAACCCCCGGCCCTGAATTAGGAATCGTTAGACCTATATCCTTAACGATTTCCTAGCCATAAGGCGCTGGTGAGGCAGAACTGCGGGGCAGGCCAGAAACGAGGCATAAAAAAAAGACCTGGCTGCCCGGGACGCTACGGCCTAAGCCTGCAGCGTCCCGGCATCCAGATCCATCAGACAGGAATATTCCTGCGAAGATGAAAAATTTCTTTGATCGCGTTAGCGAGCAACTTGCTCGACCACGATTAACTGTCTTCAGCCTACTTCAGCGGCTCGGTGATGACAGCCTTCTCGTGATGATGGAAGCAGCCGCCCAGTGCGACAGCGGCGGTCGCGAGCGTGACTGCGATGATTACAGCCTTCATACCCTGCATGGTCTTCTCTCCTTTGGTTAACCGGCAGTAGCCAGATTTTGGAATACCGGCGTGCCCTCTCCAGATCAAGAACGGACTAGCCGTACCCAACGTTTTGTCGGGTGTTGGTGCGAAAATGCCACGCTGAACTTCGGCCCCCCGCGAGCGGCTATGCTAGCCAATATGGGACAGTGCGCCAAGATGGTTAATGCTAGGTAACCGCTGTCTTATTTTGAGAATTGGCGGTTTTTTTGCCAGCCAAGTGCGCCGGGGCATCCCCGCCGCTCTGAGAGCCCTGGACGGGCCCCTTGCTGGACGCTCAGTTGATCAGCGGCGACCAGGCCGGATCGGAGCCGAAGGACGGCGTGCGCACCGGCCGCTCGTTATAGCCCGTCAGATCCACCGTATAGAGCCTGGGACCGCCTTGCGGGCCAGGCGATTCTCTAAAGAACATCAAGACTCTACCGTTCGGCGCCCAGGTCGGCCCTTCATTGTGGTAGCCCTCGGTGAGGATCCGCTCGCCCGACCCGTCCGGCCGCATCACCCCGATCAGGAAGTGTCCGCCCGCCTGTTTGGTGAAGGCGATCAAATCCCCGCGCGGCGACCAGACAGGCGTTGAATAGCTGCCGTTTCCGGCGCTGATCGCATGCTGGTTGGAGCCGTTGGCATTCATCACGAAAAGCTGCTGGCGCCCGTTCCTGTCCGATGTGAACACGATCTGGCGCCCATCGGGGGAGTAGGACGGCGAGGTATCGATCGCCGGCGTATTGGTGAGTCGGCTCATCTGTCGGCTGCGCAGATCCATGGTGAAGATGTTGGCGGCGCCGTTTTCCTCGCGACTCATGATGATTCGCTGCCCATCGGGAGAGAATCGGGGCGCAAAGCTCATGCCCGGGAAGCTGCCGACGATCTCCTTCTGCCCGGTTTCGATGTTCAGGAGAAACACCTTCGGCATGCCCTCCTCATAGGACATGTAGGTGATTTCCTGGGTCGAGGGAGAGAATCGCGGCGTCACCACCAGGCTTTGCCCAGAGCTCAGCAGGCGGACATTGTGCCCGTCCTGGTCCATGATGGCTAAGCGCTTGATTCGCTTATCCTTCGGGCCCGTCTCGTCGATAAAGACGATGCGGGTGTCGAAATAGCCCTTCTCGCCGGTGATTCGCTCATAGATTGTGTCGGCGATGATATGCCCGATTCGCCTGGCATCCTTCGGCCGGGTGAAGAACTGCTCCCCGGCCAGCTGCTTTCCGGCATAGACGTCCCACAGGCGGAATTCGGCCTCCAGACGGCCGTCGCGCGCGCCCACCCGCCCCACCACCAGCGCCTGGGCGTTAAGCACCTGCCAGTCCTGGAATCGCGGCGCCTGGTCGGTGCTGAGATCGCGCTGGATGAAAGCGGCCGGGTCGATCGGCTTGAACAGACCCGACGAAGCCAGATCGTTGACCACCACATTGGTGATCTCCTGCGCCACCGCCGGATCCATCGAACCGTCGGTCTGGAACGGGGTGATGGCGATCGGCACCGCCTGGATGGTGCCTTGGGTGATGTTGAGCTCAAGCTGGGCATGGGCCGGCGCCGGCAGGCCAGCGGCCGCGGCAAACGTGGCAAGAAGGCAAAGCGGCAACAGGCGCGTGGGATTTGTGCATCTACGCGCGCCGTTGCGGCAAGACGGGACGTGATCGAGTGTCTGCATCGGCTTCAGATCGTGCCTGCTGGTCGTCGGCTGAAGGAATCGCATCATCTTGATGAAATCATCTTGGGAAAAGCTAGCGACTATCCGGCGCGATACATGTCGCTTGGGTCGAAATTGAGGATCAAGTCGCGCCACAGCGAATATTTTTCCAGCGGCAGCACATAAGGCTGACACTGATACACGGCGCGCACGGCACTGTCGGCGGCAGCGCGGAAGAAGGGAGACGGGTTGCTGTTCTCCACCGTCGGATAGCCCACCAAGGTCCCGTCCTCGTTCAGCTTCATGCGCAGCTTGACGATCAACTGGCCAGCGCCGAGCCCGCCAGGCGGCGGATTCCAGCATTGCGCAATACGGGCGCGCAGCGCATCGATCTCATTGGCCGACATATACAGCCCATCGCCGTTGGACTGGCCGTAGACGTTGTCCTGCGCATTCTCCGCCGGCGCATCGAGCGAGGCCTGCTCGCCCCCGTCCGGCACCTTGTTAAGCAGCGCCGCCAGCCGGTCGGTGCTGAAATCGCTGTCAGTGTTCGGTGAAGGCGTGGGGCTGGGCGTGTTGTTCTGGGCCTCAGTCGGCGGCGTCGGACGCCGCAGCGGCGCCGTCGGCGGCGGCTGATCGGAGACCTGCGTCTCGGGTTCGGGAGCAGGCTCCGGCGCAGGCGCTTCCGCCTTCTCTTCCGGCATTGGCGGCACGGCATCGTCCGCCGGCTGCTCGACAGGCTCAGGCTCGGGCACAGGTTCCGGCTCGGCACGCTCCGGCGGCGGAGGCGGGGCCGCGCTTTCTTGCGGCGGCGCCGGCTGATTCACCGCCACCGGCTTCTCCTGTTCCGGCGCGGCGAGCGGCGCATCGCTCTCCTCGTCGAGCTTGCCCGCCTTGATCTCGGTCAACTCGGAAGGCGTCAGCACCTCCACCGGGATCTCCCGGATCTGCGGCGCATCGAGCGGGCTGGAGCCCGGCAGCACCACCAAAATCCAGAGCAGAATCGCGGCGTGCAACGCAGCGGAGATGGCGGTGCTCCTGCCCACAGGTGTCCGGACCTCTTAATTGCAGACGCTAAGGCGCATCTTCGGGCAACATGATCAGCGCCACGCGGCTAAAGCCGGCCCCGTTGATCTTGCCCATAAGCTTCAGCACCGCGCCGTAATCGACGTTCTGATCGCCGCGCACATAAATGCGCGCTTCAGTGTTGTTGTTACTGATAGCTTTGAGTTTTGGCACAATTTCGTCCGGAGACATCTCGGTCTCCTGGAGGAAGATCTTGCCGTCCTGGGTAACGCTGATCTCGAGCGGCGTGTCGTCGCTCTGCATCTGGTTGGCTTCGCCCTTGGGCAGATCGACCGGCACCCCGACGGTGAGCAGCGGCGCGGTGACCATGAAGATGATCAACAGCACCAGCATCACATCCACCATCGGCGTGACGTTGATCTCGCTCATCGGCCGGCTGGCGCGGCGGCGGCGCGCCCGGCTGCCATTGCTCTCCGCCGGCTGAAGGCTCGCCCCCATGGCTCAGCCTCTCTCGATCTGGCGCGAAAGAATGGCGGCGAACTCGTCGGCAAAACCGTCCATGCGCGCCGCGAGCCGCGCCACATCGGTATTGAACTTATTGTAGAAAATCACCGCAGGGATAGCCGCCAGCAGGCCGAGCGCGGTGGCGAACAGCGCCTCGGCGATACCCGGCGCCACCACGGCGAGATTGGTGTTCTTGCTGGCCGCGATCGACTGGAAGGCGGTCATGATGCCCCACACCGTGCCGAACAGGCCGACAAAGGGCGCCGTGGAGCCGACCGTCGCCAGGAAGCTCAAGCGGCTCTCCAGCCGCTCCACTTCGCGGGAGATGGTGACGTCCATCACCTTGTCGATGCGAAGCTGCACCCCGGCGGTGGGCCGGGAGGATTGCTCCAGGCTGCGCTTCCACTCGCGCATCGCCGCGACGAACATCGCCGCCAGCGACACGTTCCGCCGCTGGCTCAGCGCCTGATAGAGCTCGTCCAGCGACTGGCCCGACCAGAACACCTGCTCGAACCGGTCGGTCTCCCGCCGCGTCCTGGCGAACAGGAAGAATTTCTCGATGATAATCGCCCAGCTCCAGACCGAAGCCAGAACCAGCCCGATCATCACCAGCTTGACGATGATATGGGCGTTCCAGAAGAGCGTTACGATCGACAGATCGACATTGACGTCCGGAGTCATTCGGCCCTCTTGAAATTGCCTCCCCCTGCTCTGCTCGCTTGACACAAAACGCGAGGCTTTGGGTGCGCGACGCGTTGACGCGGGACCGCAAAAACCAGTTCGGGCAGGGGAATCACTTAGGCACGCAGCACAATGCACACTGTGCGAGAAATGTGACGCAACTGAAGCAGATTTACCAGAGAACGGCGTCGGTCGGCCGGCCCCGGCAGGCGGATCAGACCTCGATCGCCCCGCTGAACCGGCCCAGCGCCTCGCGGATCAGCTTGCCGATCCGCTGCGGTTTGCCCGAAGGCGAGATCAGCACCACGATGACCTTGGCCCGCGCGACCACCGTCTCGCCGCGCATCACCTCTTGCGCCAGGGTGAGACTGGCCCCGCCGATCTCCTCGCAGGTGGTGACAACTTCCAGCACATCGTCGAGCTTGGCCGGGCGCAAGTAGTCGATCTCGATCCGCCGCACCACGAAGACGGAAGGCTCGCCTTCTTGCGGATTGGCCAGCTCCTGATGATGGATGCCGAGCAGCCGGATGAAATCGGTCCGCCCGCGCTCGATGAACTTCAGATAATTGGCGTGATAGACGATCCCGGCGAAATCGGTGTCTTCGAAATAGACGCGCACGGGGAGGATATGCCGGTCCCCTTCGATACGTCCGGCAAGATCCGGCCAATTGTCAGTCACTGATCCTCACCCTGGTCGAAAAACGCAAATTGCCCTGCCGCCGCGTCCGGCACGGTGAGCCCCAAATGGGCGAAGGCATGCGCCGTGAGAAGCCGCCCGCGCGGGGTGCGGCTGATGAAACCCTGCTGCAGGAGATACGGCTCCACGATCTCCTCCAGCGCATCGCGCGGCTCCGACAGCGCCGCGGAGATGGTCTCGATCCCCACCGGCCCGCCGCCGTAATTCACCGCGATGCAGCGCAAATAACGATGGTCCAGCGCATCCAGCCCTCTGGAGTCCACGTCGAGCTGCAACAGCGCCTTGTCGGCCAGCCCCGCATCGACGGTGGTTGCGCCCTCCACGGCCGCGAAATCCCGCACCCGGCGGAGCAGGCGCCCCGCGACACGCGGCGTGCCCCGCGCCCGCTTGGCGATTTCCTGCGCGCCTTCGGCGGTGAGCGGCAGGCCGAGCAGCCGCGCACCCCGGCGCACGATCTCCTCCAGCTCGGCGGCGGTATAGAACTCAAGCCGGATCGGAATGCCGAACCGGTCGCGAAGCGGCGTGGTTAGCAGCCCGGTCCGCGTCGTCGCCCCGACCAGCGTGAAGCGGGCAAGGTCGATGCGCACCGAACGCGCCGCCGGCCCCTCGCCGATGATCAGATCGAGCTGAAAATCCTCCATCGCCGGATAGAGCACCTCCTCGACCGCCGGGCTCAGGCGATGGATCTCGTCGATGAAGAGGACGTCGCCCTCTTCCAGATTGGTCAGCAGCGCCGCCAAATCGCCAGCCTTGGCGATCACCGGGCCGGAGGTGGCGCGGAAATTCACCTGCAGCTCCTTGGCGACGATCTGGGCCAGCGTCGTCTTGCCGAGGCCGGGAGGCCCTGCGAACAGCACATGGTCCAGCGCCTCGCCCCGGGTCTTCGCCGCCTCGATGAAGATTTTGAGATTGGCGCAAGCCTTGGCCTGGCCGATGAAGTCGCCGAGCGTTTGCGGGCGGAGCGTCGGCTCCGCCTCCTCGTCTTCCGGCCGCTTGGCGGCCGCCAGCATGCGGTCGCTCATTGCGCAAGCTCCTTAAGCCCGAGACGGATCAGCTCCTCCGTCTTCGGCGTCTCGCCGGCTTTCGCCGCGGCAGCCGAGATCGCAGCCGCCGCCTGAGTGTGGTCATAGCCGAGATTGGTGAGCGCCGAAACCGCCTCCTGAACCGGCCGGCCTTGCGGCAGCTCGATCGGCTCAGCCCCGCCAGCGCCGCCTTCGGGCGCAAAGGCCGGCGACAGCGTCGGCATCTTGTCCTTCAGCTCTGCCACGATGCGGCCGGCGACTTTCGGCCCGACGCCGGGCGCGCGGCCCACTTGTGCCTTATCCTGCAGCGAGATGGCATTGGCGAGCTGGTCTGCGGTGAGCACGCCGAGGATGGCGATAGCCACCTTGGCGCCGACCCCTTGCACCGATTGCAGAGCCCGGAACCAGGCCCGCTCATGCTCGGTGGCGAAACCGTAAAGCCGGATCGCGTCCTCCCGCACATGGGTGTCGATGGCAAGGCTCACCACCTCACCGGTCGAGGGAAGCTGCGACAGCGTCCGCGACGAGCAGGTCACCTCATAGCCCACGCCGTTCACATCGACGATCACCGTGGAAACGCCCACCGCGTCCACCTTACCCGTCAGCTTGCCGATCATCGAAGCGCTCCTTGCAGCTCGCCCCGCGTCAGTCGCGCGGTGACCGCGGTGCGGTGATGGGCATGGGTGATGGCGATGGCCAGCGCGTCCGTGGCATGCTCGCTATCGGGCGAGGCTTTCGGCAGCAGATGCCGGATCATCGCTCGCACCTGTTCCTTGCCGCCATGGCCGTTGCCGACCACGCTCTTCTTCACCAGATTGGGGGCGTATTCGGCCACCACGATCCCGGTCAGCGCCGGCACCAGAAGCGCGATACCGCGCGCCTGGCCGAGCTTCAGCGTCGCCCGCGCATCCTTGTTGACGAAGGTCTCTTCCGCCGCCGCCTCATGCGGCGTCCATTCGCGCAACGTGGCGTTCAAACCGTCGAAGAGCTGGCAGAGCCGCACCGACAGATCGTCCCTAGCCTCCGAAGAGACCGTGCCGCTGGCGACATAGCTGAGCCGGGGCCCATCGCTTTCGATGATCCCCCAGCCGGTATGCCGAAGCCCCGGATCGATGCCGATAATGCGGATAACCGCCATTGCGTCCCTCGCGAATCGCTTGAGCCCAGTATAGCGGAATCGCGTGGACGCTTAGCGTTGCGTGCATCAGGCGCAAAGAGCGGAAGGCGTTACGCCCCCATACGCTCCAACACCGCGTCGGAGACCTCGAAATTGGCGAAGACCTGCTGCACGTCGTCGGAATCTTCCAGCGCCTCCAGCATCTTCAACAACGTCTCGCCAGCATTGTCTTCCAGCTCGATATTGTTCTGCGGCCGCCACACCAGCGAAGCGCTCTGCGGCTCGCCAAGCGCCGTCTCCAGCGCGCCGGAAACCTCATGCAGGGACTCCGCCGCGCAATAGATGACATGGCCGTCTTCCGACGACTCCACATCGTCCGCGCCCGCCTCGATCGCCGCTTCCAGCACCGCATCGGCACTGCCGGCTTCCGGCGGATATTCGATCGAGCCGACCCGGTCGAACATGAAGGAAACCGAGCCGGTCTCCCCCAGATTGCCGCCATGCTTGGTGAAGATGGAGCGCACATCGGAGGCGGTGCGATTGCGGTTGTCGGTCAGCGCCTCGACGATCACGCCGACGCCGCCGACGCCGAACCCCTCATAGCGCATCTCTTCGTAATTGGTGCCGTCGTCTTCCTGGCTCTTCTTGATCGCCCGGTCGATATTGTCTTTCGGCATGTTCTGGGCGCGGGCGGCCTGGATGGCGCCGCGCAGCCGCGCGTTCATCGCAGGATCCGGCAGCCCTATCTTCGCCGCCGCAGTGATCTCGCGCGAGAGCTTGGAGAACAGCTTGGAGCGCTTCTTGTCCTGCGCGCCCTTGCGGTACTGGATGTTCTTGAATTTTGAATGGCCGGCCATTCGCTTCCGTCCTAACGATCGATGAAATGTTTTGGAATCGGCCGACTTATAGGCGCCGGGCGCCATAAAATCCAGCCGCGCGGTTTCGCGTTAGGATTCTAATCCGGATCATCCGCTGCATATTCGAGCAGCAGCATTCCAGCTCTATTGCTAAAATCTGGCGCTACCAAACAAGACACGTGCTTGCTGCGGAATGCAGCATTCATCACGTCCGCTTCCGACATGCGAAGACGTGCCACAAGGTGCAGAATACTCCGTTGCCCCTTGTCCTTTCCTACCGCTTTTTCACGCTTTAGGTACGTTTCAAGCTTCTTGCGTTTCCTATAACGCTCGCATCGGTAGACAGCATAGGCCCACACAGCGACAGCTGCTGTGAGGATCGCCGCCCATTGGGACACGACTTCAAGTCCATCGCGGTAGGCCATCTCTCACCTCCCATTTCACAATAGACTGCATTCACCGCATTCATAGCTGGATGATCAGCGAGATATGGATGATGCGAGTTATACGCCGTTAGCCCCGCCTTAACCTTAATCCTTCGACAATCGGCGGATTCGGGGCAGCGAGAGCCGCCCGGGAACCCGTTCGTGTCTGTTCAGTGAAAGGGGCGGCTATGTCACGCCAGAATCAAGCCACCGCAATTTACGCCGAAGCAACTTCCGAAAAGCCGGTGCTCAGCCTTTCGGGTCTTTGCAACGACGCGGCGGATCATGTCGCCCGGGCCCGCACCGCACTCGATCTCGAAGCGGCCGATCCCGATATGGCCATGGCCCATCTCGACAATGCCATCGGCTGCCTAAAAGCCATGGTCGCCGAAAGCAAGGCGATCCTGCGCGGCGCTTAGGCTCGCGCCCGCACGCTTCCCAATTTAGAGCCAGAAATCGGGCTCCGCCCGCGCCAGCCGGCCGCCGAGCCGGATCGGCGCGAAGGCGGTCGCGAGCCCGGTCTTGTCGTCCACCTCCAGCGCCACACCGCAGATCGTCGCTTCCCCCGAGGCGGGCGAGAAGCGGCTGCTCGGGATCTGGCCGAGGAAGCGCGAGATCGGCTCGTCCTTGTCCATGCCGAGCACCGAATCGTAATCGCCGCACATGCCGGCATCGCTGATATAGGCGGTGCCGCCGGAGAGGATCTGGTGATCCGCCGTCGGCACATGGGTATGGGTGCCGACCATGCAGCTCGCCCGCCCGTCGATGAAATGCCCCATCGCCTCCTTCTCGGAGGTCGCCTCGGCGTGGAAGTCGAGAAAGATCGCATCCGCCCCGCGCTTCAGCCCGCAAGCCTCGATCTCGCGGTCCACCGCGCGGAACGGGCAATCCAAGCTGTTCATGTAGACGCGGCCCATGGCGTTGATCACCAGCACCTCGGCGCCGTTCCTGGCCCTGAACAGCCCGGCGCCCTTCCCCGGCGTGCCGGGCGGGAAATTCACCGGCCTGAGCATCTGGTCGTAGCGCTCGATGAACACCAGCGCCTCGCGCTGATCCCAGACGTGATTGCCGGTGGTCACCACATCGGCGCCGGCATCCAGAAGCTCGGTCAGGATCTGCTCGGTGATGCCGAACCCGCCGGCGGAGTTCTCGCCATTGATGATGACGAAATCGGCGGCGTAGCGCTCGATCAGGCCCGGCAGCGCCTCGATCGCCGCGCGGCGGCCGACCCGTCCGACCAAATCTCCGAGGAAAACAATCCGCATGAATGCGCTTTCAGACCGTCAGGGCGCCTTGTGAGGGGAAAGCGGAAAAAACGCCGGGATGCGATTCGAACGATCCAGGCGCGCCGCGAAGGAGCCGCGAATTCGATGGCCGCATCTTGGCGGCGGCAGAAGAAAAGCAAAGCCGCGAGACCGTCGGAGCAGAGATCCCTGGTGTCCCTACATAAGTAGGGGGGCGCCGAGTGCCGGAGACCACGATCCCCAACAGGGTCAGCTCCCATGAGATCTTATAGGGCCCGGGGAATAGCGCTCCTAACGCGCCTCGCAGCCTGCCGAAGCGGAATATAGCGATTGCTTGTTGAAGGTGCCAGATGCTTGCGCGCCGCGGGGCCTAATTCCCCGGCTTCACCAAGCCGAAGCGCTCGGTGAGCATCTCCAGCCGGTCGGCCGCGGCCCCGATCGTGTTGACCAGGCCCTTCTCCAGCGCGCGGTTATCGGCATCCGCTGCCGACATGCCTTGCACAATGTCGTTGAGCTCCGCGCGCAGCGCCTCGATCTGGCGCCGCGCCTCCCATAGCTCATCGGTGACCATAAGCGCCGCCATCAGCACCAACCGGTCGTCACCGATCTGCCCGAACTTGCGTTTCATCGTATCGACGTGAGTCGCAAGATGTTCGGACAGCGCAATCAGATGCGCTTCCTCCCCATCCCCGCACTCAAGCCGATAGGTCCGACCGTTTAGCGTGACGCTAACCTGTCCCATCGTCCTTTTCCGCGCGTTGCCGCGCTAGCGAGACGGCTTCAAGCCGATCCGTTCGCCGTCGGCAGATTATCCGCCAGCGACGTCCGTAGCGCTTCGAGCCTGCCGGACACTTCGTCATTGGCCGATTCCAGCCGATGCGTTCTCGCCCGCAATTGATCAAGCTCTATTAGAAGCTGGTCGCGCTCTTCGGTCATCAAACGCAAACGCTCCCGCAACGCCCCAACCGTCTCACCTTGTCGTATTTCGTCGACATGCGGACCGATGAGTGTTTCCAGAGCATCGAGTGCCGCATCCAATCGTTTGGTCGCCTCGTTGATATTATCCGTCCTAGATAGTGTCACCACAAGAACTCCCCGCTTAGGCACTGCTGAAAACTGCAGCGTGTTGGCCTCCGCTCCCTGAACTAGTGGTCAGTTCCGAATCGTACCCCCCGTTCCCAAATTCAACAACAACTGCAGTGAACTACGCTCACAGCGCGCGGCATATCCTCCTTTTTTAGGAGATTGACATCCGCTTGGCCGGCATGCTCTCACACCCTCTAGCATCCCAACATTGCCGTTACGCGCCCGGAGCCGGTTCCGATGGCTGACAAAACGCCGCCCTGCCGGCTTTATCTGCAAGTCCCGCACCTGCCCTCGCCGCGGATCGAGGCGAACCTGATCCACGCGCTTGGTCACGCCGACGTGGCGTGCGTTCTGCTCGAAAATTCGGAAAACACCCCGCTCGACCAAGACTGGGCCAAGCGTCTGCTCGCCCTCTGCCACGCCGAAGATGTCGCTTTTCTGCTGCAAGACGATGCGGACGCCGCCGAGGCCTTGGGGGCAGACGGTGTCCATATTTACGCCGATCCGGCTATCTACACTCGAGCACGAGAGCGCCTCGCGGAGGATGCCATCGTCGGAGCTTTCGTCATGAATCGACATGATGCCATGGCCTTAGCCGAGTTAGGATCTGACTATGTCGCATTTCCGGTACGGATGCAAAGTAGGACGCATTCTGATCAAATTGCCGTCGATCTCATCGCTTGGTGGAGCGAAATCTTCCAAATCCCTTGTGTTGCGTGGGATATCGAGACGGCTGAGGACGCGGAATTGGCCATGCGGGCAGGCGCAGATTTCATTTCTTTGACAGGACGTTGCCTAGAAGTGACAGATTTCGCCGAGAGACTCGCCGAGATCGGCAGCCGGATCGGAGGCGCCCGATGAGATCTGCGCTCCTCTGGCCTTGTCTTGCCGCCGCTCTTGTCCTGGGGAACGTCTTCGGGAATGCCTTGGTCAGCCCCGCCCGCGCTGCCGAGAGCAAGGCTTTCGCCGCCTTCAGCACCGGCCATTACCTGACCGCCTTGGATCTGGCCGAGAAGGAGGCCGCGGAGGGCTCGGCTCAGGCCTATACGCTGATGGGCGAGATCTATGCCGGCGGGCTCGGCGTTTCGCAAAATTTCGAGAAGGCCGCCGACGCTTACGCCAAGGGCGCAGATCTCGGCGATGTGAACGCTCAATTCGCCCTCGCCAATCTGGCCGCCGCCGGCGAGGGCGTGCCGAAGAATATGCGTATCGCCGCCGATCTGTTCGAGAAGGTCGCCAAGACCGGCCGTGCGGACGCGCAATATAATCTCGCCCTGGTCTATCTCTCCGGCAAAGGCCGCGAGACCAATGTCGGCAAGGCGGTGGAATGGATGACCAAATCCGCTGAGCAGGGCAATCCGTACGCCGAATACGATCTGGGCGCCCTCTACCAGTTCGGCCGCGGCGTTCCCCTCGATAAGGTCAAAGCCGCCGAATGGGTCGAGAAAGCCGCCGAGCAGGGCTACGACCAGGCGGAGATCGAATACGGCATCATGCTGTTCCGCGGCGAAGGCGTCGAGAAGGACGAAAAGCGCGGCGCCGAGTTCATCCGCCGCTCAGCCGAACAAGGCAATCCGGTGGGCCAGAACCGCCTCGCTCGCCTCTACGCCAACGGCCTCGTCTACAAGAAGGATCTGGTCGAGGCCGCCAAATGGCATCTCATCGCCCGCGAGGCCGGGATCAGCGATTTCGACCTGGAGCTGATGCTTTCGAAGCTCACCCCGGACGAGCGGCAAAAGGCTGAGTGGGCCGCTGAAGGCTGGCACAATAACAGCCTGAACGGCGCGCCGCTCGCCAGCTTCGGCGAAAATCCCCCCGCGCAAGGGGACCAATAGCGCGCGATCGCCCAACAGGCGTGGTTCGAGCCCATCGGACGGAGCGAGGGTTAGGCTCAAGCGGCACGCCGAACCCTACGCGGCTTGACAGCGCCCGCCTTTGCACGGCTAAAAGGCGCCACAACGCATTAGCTGACGCATTCGCTTAAGGCGCACCCCATGAAGATCAACGGCAACGAAATTCGCCCCGGCAACGTACTGGAGCATAAGGGCGGGCTCTGGCTCGCGGTGAAGACCAACCACGTCAAGCCCGGCAAAGGCCCGGCTTACGCCCAGGTCGAGCTGAAGAACCTGATCGACGGCACCAAGCTCAACGAGCGCTTCCGCGCTTCCGAGACGGTGGAGCGCGCCCGGCTGGAGCAGCGCGATTTTCAGTTCCTCTATCCAGAAGGCGATATGCTGGTGTTCATGGATCTTGAGAATTACGAGCAGATCCAGATCCCCCGCGACTCCCTGGAAGAGCGCGCCGCCTTTCTGCAGGACGGCATGCAGGTCGTGGTGGAGAGCCATGAGGGCAAGCCCATCGGCGTCTCCCTGCCCGACCAGGTGACCCTCGAGGTCGTCGAGGCCGAGCCCGTTGTGAAGGGCCAGACCGCCGCCTCCTCCTACAAGCCCGCCACGCTGGATAACGGGGTGCGGGTCATGGTTCCGCCCTTCGTCGGGACCGGCGAGCGCATCGTCGTCGACACCAACGAACTCACCTACGTCAAGCGCGCCGACTAGGCGGGACGCCAGCAGCTTCGGCTCGACACCAACCGGCTCCCGCTCCCTGGGCGCCCGACAACTGAAGACATTTCGGCTATGCCCGCCTCCGCCCTCATGAATGTGATGATCGGCGCCGCCCGTAAGGCGGGCCGCAGCCTGGCTCGCGATTTCGGCGAGGTCGAACATTTGCAGGTCTCCCTGAAGGGACCGGGCAATTTCGTCTCCGCCGCCGATATGCGCGCCGAGGAGATCATCTACACCGAACTCTCCCGCGCCCGCCCCGGCTACGGCTTTCTGATGGAGGAGCGCGGCCTCGTCGAAGGCGCCGACAAGACCCATCGCTGGGTGGTCGACCCGTTGGACGGCACCACCAATTTTCTCCATAGCGTGCCGCTGTTCTGCACCTCCATCGCGCTGGAGCGCGAGGGCGAGTTCGTCGCCGGGCTGATCTATGCGCCGGTGCTGAACGAGACCTTCACCGCCGAGAAGGGC
Organism: Methyloligella sp. GL2; assembly: GCF_013341275.1. Classification (GTDB taxonomy): domain Bacteria; phylum Pseudomonadota; class Alphaproteobacteria; order Rhizobiales; family Methyloligellaceae; genus Methyloligella. The sequence continues at coordinate 1,008,900 of NZ_CP054476.1, read as the reverse complement.
AAGGGCGCCTTCCTCAACGACCGCCGCATCCGCGTCGCCGCCCGCTCCAGCCTCGCCGACAGCATCATCGTCACCGGCATTCCCCATCTCGGCCGCCCCGGCCAAAAGCAGTTCCTCGCCGAGGCCGAAGCGGTGATGGCGACCTGCGCCGGCATCCGCCGCACCGGCTCCGCGGCCCTCGATCTCGCCTGGACCGCGGCCGGCCGCTTCGACGGCTATTGGGAGCGCAATCTGCATCCGTGGGATCTCGCCGGCGGCATCGTCATTCTGCGCGAGGCCGGCGGCTTCGCTACTGATATGGACGGCAAGCCCTTGAGGGCCGATTGCACTGACGTGGTCGGCGGCAACGAGTCGATCCACACCGACCTGCTGAAGACCTTGAAGAAGGTCCCCCGCCCCATCGGCGCCTGACCGCCGAGGCCCCCGATACGCGCCCAGCCGCGACGCCGGCCGGCCTCCCCGCCCCTTCGCACAACCGCGACAATGAACAATGCCGTGTCCGTACGGTTTGTTGTGTCACGGGATTCAGCTAATCTCGCGCGGGGGCCGGAGGCGAAAGACCTCCGGACGGGAGGGCCCAAGGCGAAAAACCGCGGGAAAATCGGGGCACGCAATATGGCGGAAGAGACGTTTCAGGCGAAATTGACGCGGCCGCAGGTGTTTCTGTGGCGGATGATCTTGTTCCTCATCCTCACCGCGCTGCTCGGCGTCATCATTGACGGTCAGACTCACCAGATCCGCAACAGCTTCATGGCCAATCCCGGCCTGAACGGGCTGATCGTCGGCGTGCTGCTGGTCGGAATCGTCTATGCCTTCCGCCAGGTGCTGCGCCTTTATCCCGAGATTCGCTGGGTGAATTCCTTCCGCATCGCCGATCCGGGCCTTGCGGTGGAAAACCAGCCGGTGCTGCTTCTGCCCATGGCCACCATGCTCCGCGACCGCACCGGCCAGCTTTCGCTCGCCGCCGGCGCCATGCGCTCGCTGCTCGATTCCGTTGCCTCGCGCCTGGACGAGGCACGCGAGACCACCCGCTATTTGGTCGGGCTGCTGGTCTTCCTAGGCCTGCTCGGCACCTTCTGGGGCCTGCTGCAGACCATCGGCTCCATCGGCAACACCGTCGCCAGCCTCGACACCAACGGCACCGAGAGCACCATGCTGTTCGATCAGCTGAAAGAAGGTCTGATCGCGCCGCTTTCCGGCATGGGTACGGCGTTCTCCTCCTCGCTGTTCGGTCTTGCCGGCTCGCTGATCCTCGGCTTCCTCGACCTGCAGGCCGGCCATGCCCAGAGCCGCTTCTATAACGAGCTGGAAGACTGGCTGTCCGGCATCACCGAGCTGCAGTCCGGCGACTCGGGCAGCGCGGCCGGCGTGCCGCCGCAGCTTCGCTTCGCGCTGCTCGACATGCAGCGCTCGCTCTCCGATCTCAGCGACAACGTCGCCCGCAGCAAAGGCGGCGATTCCACCGCCGCGGTGCAGGAGTTGACCCAGACCGTCGACAAGATGATCAAGCAGATGCGCGCCGAGCAGAAGATCGTGCGCGAATGGGCCGACGATCAATCCCAGCAACAGCATGAGCTGGCCGAAACGCTTCGCCAGATCGCCGATAAGGCAACGCCGCCCAAGGAGCAGAAATAGCCATGGCCCTGGCGCGATCCCGCCGCCGGCCCCCGGGAGGCGATTACTGGCCGGGCTTCGTGGACATGCTCTCCACCTTGCTTCTGGTGGTGATCTTCCTGCTGTCCATGTTCATGCTCGCCAACTACTTCATCACCCAGCAGGCGAGCGGCAAGGACACGCTGCTGGCCCGGCTCAACACCCAGCTCTCCCAGCTCACCGAGCTTCTGGCGCTGGAGCGCTCCAAGAAGCAGTCACTGGAAGACAGCCTCGCCGCGCTGCAAGCCACCCTCGCCGACAAGACGGCGGAGAATGCGCGGCTGAGCGCCCTTCTCGAAGACCAGGGCAAGGAGACCGAAGGGGCCGAGGCCCGCGCCTCCAGCCTCACCAAACAGCTCGCCGAGCAAAAGGGCATCACCAACGACGCGCTGGCCAAGGTCGAGGTGCTGAACCAGCAGCTTGCCGCTTTGCGCCAACAGCTCGCCTCGCTGCAGGAGGCGCTCGAGGCGTCGGAAGCGCGCGACCGCGAAAGCCAGGTGAAGATCGCCGATCTCGGCAAGCGGTTGAACCTGGCGCTTGCCCGCAAAGTGCAGGAGCTCGCCCGCTACCGCTCCGATTTCTTCGGCCGGCTGCGCGAGATCCTCGGCAATCGCGAGGATATCCGCGTGGTCGGCGACCGCTTCGTCTTCCAGGCCGAGGTGCTGTTTGATTCCGGCTCCGCCGCGCTGAAACCCAGCGCCGAGCCGCAGCTCGACAAGCTCTCAAGCGCACTGAAGCAGCTGGAGGGCGAGATCCCCGAGGACATCCCGTGGGTGCTGCGGGTCGACGGCCATACCGACATCAACCCGATCGCCACGCCGGAATTCGCCTCCAACTGGGAGCTCTCTTCTGAGCGCGCCATCTCCGTGGTGAAATATCTGATCCGCGACGGGGTGAAGCCCTCCCGCCTGGTGGCGGCGGGCTTCGGCGAATATCAGCCGCTGGATCCGGGACTCAACACGGAGGCCTTCCGCAAGAACCGCCGCATCGAGCTGAAGCTGACCGAGCGGTAGAGGGCCTGCAGCCTCAATCCTTCGTCCGTCATGGCCGGGCGTGTCCCGGCCATCCAGGGGCATCACGCTCAGGAACAAGCCGCTCTGGATTGCCGGATCAAGCCCGCCAATGACGCATTACTTTGGGCCTGCACCCTTCGAGACGGGCCTTCGCCCCCTCAGGGTGAGGAGTAACCCCCTGCCCTCTCTCCTCATGGTGAGGGCGCTTCGCCATCGGCGAAGCGTGTCTCGAACCATGTGGCCCGCAGCGTTTCTCTGAGCCGTCATGGCCGGGCGTGTCCCGGCCATCCACGAACATCTAGAACCGCAATGCCGCAAACGTGGATGCCCGGAATAAATCCGGGCATGACGACGGAAAATGTCGAGCTCTCGCTCGCCCAACGCGCCCCACATCAAGCACGGCGTCATCCCGACGAAAGTCGGGATCCAGCAGCTTTCTCAGCGTATCGGGTTGGATGCCGGCTGTTGCCGGCATGACGAGATGATAAATTGTCGACTCGACAAGCGTTTACACCACGTCATCCTGAGGCGGCTGCCCTAGGCAGCCCTCGAAGGAGACGTGGTCCATGCTTCGAGGCCCGGCAGAGCCGGGCACCTCAGCATGACGGCTTCTAAGTAGCGCCACGGACTACGGGACTACTCCGCCGCATCCGGCGCGAATTGCAGCTCGGCGAGGCGGGCATACATGCCGCCCTTCTTGAGCAAGCTCTGATGCGTGCCCTCTTCCACCAGACGCCCGCCATCCATCACGAAGATGCGGTCGGCATTGGTCACGGTGGAAAGCCGGTGGGCGATGACCAGGGTGGTCCGCCCTTCCATCACCTTGTCGAAGGCCCGCTGCACCAGGATCTCGCTCTCCGAATCCAGCGCGCTGGTGGCCTCGTCCAGCAGCAGGATCGGCGCCTTGCGAAGCAGCGCCCGGGCGATGGCGATCCGCTGGCGCTGCCCGGCCGAGAGCCGCACGCCGCCCTCGCCGAGATTGGTGTCGTAGCCTTCCGGCAGATCCATGATGAAGTCGTGGGCGAAGGCGGCATTGGCAGCGGCCTCGACATCGCCGCGGCTCACCCCGGCAAGCCCGAAAGCGATATTCTCCGCCACCGTATCGGCGAACAGGGCCGGCTCCTGCGGCACCAGCGCGAAATGCGAGCGAAGCTCGTCCAGCGCGGCCCGGTTCACCGGCACCCCGTCGACAGTGACGATGCCGCGGGCCGGATCGTAGAAGCGGAGCAGCAGGGCAAACAGCGTGGTCTTGCCCGCGCCGGACGGGCCGACAATGGCCACCCGCTCGCCCGGCTCGATATGGAACGAGACCCGGTGCAGCGCGCTGGTCTCCTGCCGCGTCGGATAGGCGAAGGTCACCTCGTCGAAATTGATCTCGCCCTTGGCCGGAACCGGCATCGGCATCGGATCTTTCGGCGAGACGATCTGCGGCTTCACCTGCAAGATCTCGCCGAGCCGCTCAGCCGCGCCGGAAGCCTGGCTCACCTCACCCCAGACCTCGCTGAGCTGGCCGAGCGAAGCAGCGGCAAGCACCGCATAGAGCACGAACTGGCCGAGACTGCCGCCGCTCATGGCACCGGACATCACGTCCTGTGCGCCGTACCAGAGGATCGCCACCACCGATGCGAAGACCAGGAACATGGCCAGCGCCGTCAGCCCGGCGCGGGAGCGGTTGCGCGACAGCGCCGCGTTGAAGGCGCCTTCCACATCGGCATCGAAGCGCTGGCGGGCCGCCGGCTCGTTGACGAAGGCCTGCAGAATGCGCACCTGGGCCAGGCTCTCGCTGGCATAGGCCGAAGCCTGGCTCAGCGTATCCTGGGCCCGGCGCGACAGCGCCCTGACCGAGCGGCCATAGGCCACCAGCGGCAGGACGATGATCGGGATCGCCACCAGCACCAGCAAGGACAGCTTCCAGCTGGTGACGAACATCATCGCCAGCGCGCCGACCAGCATCAGGATATTGCGTAAAGCGAGGCTCACCGCCGTGCTCATCGCCGCCTTCACCTGGGTGGTGTCGGCGGTGAGGCGCGAGAGCACCTCGCCGGAGCGGGTCATCTCGTAGAAGGCGGGGCTCAGGGTCAGAAGATGGCTGAACACATCGGTGCGGATATCCGTCACCAGCCGCTCGCCGAGCCAGTTCACGTAGTAGAAGCGGGCCGCGCTCGCCAAGGCCAGCACTAGGCCGACGCCGATCAGGGTGATGAAATACTCGTCGATCAGGATCGGCTCGGCGCCGCTGAAGCCGATATCGATCATCCGCCGCACCGCCAGCGGCAACACCAAGGTGGCGACCGCCGAGACGATCAGCGCCAGCGCCGCGGCGGCGACCATACCCTTATAGCGGAGCACGTAGGATTTCAGATTGAGCAGCGGCGCAAGCGACCGCCGAGGCTTGGCCTCCTCGGCCGCCTCCTGCAATGGGTCGATCGGGGTGACCCGGCCGGCCGTTTCTGAATCGAGAGCTGTCACAATCTTACAATGGATTGGTTCTAGATTTGGGCGGAGAATGCGTCATCGGCAAGGTAGAGCGCAAGGATTACTCCCGCGCCCTTCCGGCGCAGGGGCGAAAGTCCCGCAAATCCGCCTCCCGGCCTTGTGCGCCCCGGCAACTTCCGGTATAGCCACGCCAAATTCTAAGACACACCCCTAAGATGCGGGTTAAGGCCATGAAGAAAGACATCCATCCCGATTATCATGCGATCAACGTCGTGATGACCGACGGGACCGAATTCACCACCTATTCGACCTATGGTTCGGAAGGTGAGACCATGAAGCTCGATATCGACCCCAAGACCCACCCGGCTTGGACCGGCGGCAGCCAGCACCTGATCGACCGCGGCGGCCGTGTTTCGCGCTTCAAGGCGAAATACGAAGGCTTCATCAAGTAGCCTGCGCTCAAGCAGGCCGGAGGCCGTTAGCGCAACGAAAAGAGGCCGGGTTCGCCCGGCCTTTGTCGTTCCGGCATAGGTCTGTTGGGGCCTGCACCCTTCGAGACGGGCCTTCGGCCCCCTCAGGGTGAGGATCGCGCCCGTACCCGATCTCCTCATGGTGAGGGGGCTTCGCCATCGGCGAAGCGTGTCTCGAACCATTTGGCCCACGGCCTTTCTTTGAATCGTCATGGCCGGGCGTGTCCCGGCCATCCACGAACGGTCTGAACCGCGGACGTTGTAAGCGTGGATGCCCGGAATAAATCCGGGCATGACGACGGAGAATGTCGAACCATCCGTAGACCGGCGCGCCCCGCATCCAGCACGGCGTCATCCCGACGAAAGTCGGGATCCAGCAACAATCTCAGACGATTGGGTTGGATGCCGGCTGTTGCCGGCATGACGCTTCACAGAAGGGCCTAGGCCCCTGGGCCCGCCCTACTCCGGCATCGGCAACTCAAGATCCGGCGCAGCCTCGATCAGCTGCGTCGTGGTGCTCTCGAAGCCGCTCTGCACCGTGGTGGTGACGGATTTCGTGATCCAGCCCGTCTCCGGATTCACCCAATAAACCTGGTGATGCTTGGTGCCGAATTGCGGATAGTCGTAATCCGCCTCCACCACCTGATGCATCACCCCGTCGAACTCCTCGTCCCGGCAAGCCTCGTTGGCGGCGGTCGCCGCCGCCTCTTCCAGATGTTTCTGCCCGTCCTCGGCCCGCTGGCCGCTATCCAGGGTACGCACCTCGGTCCAGCTCTTCCCCTTGTCGGTCGAGGAATACATCACGTTGTCGTAGACCAGCGTCCACTGCCCGGCGGCCGGCTCGATCATCTCCGTCATCCAGTGGCCGGGGCCGAGCTGATAATTGTAATTCGTGGTGCTGGGGCCGCCCTTGATCGCCTGGGTGACGTGGACCTTCACCGGCCCCTTGTCGCTCTGGTCGGTGAGCAGGCGGATAAACGTCTCCCGGCAATCTTCCGCCGCGCTCGGCGTGACGGAAACCAGGAGCAACAACGCAGCGAGAGGCAACCTCATGGCATTTTCTCCTCGAAGCTCCCTCGCCCGCCCCGGCAGATGAGGGGTTTATTCTCCGCTATTGAATGCGGCGCGCAACCGCGACATCTGGCTATGCAGCGGATGCTCCGCCTCCGGCGGGCTGTCCTTCTGCGTCAGCATGGCGTCGAGCCGGACCACCCGTTCCTGCAGCTTGAGGCTTTCGCCGATCAGCTCTTTCAGCCGCTCCGGCAGATCCTCGAAATCCTTGTTCGGCTTGTCGGAGCCTTTCACCGGCAGCTTGATCTTGCGCTGCTCCTCGATCGCCTGCTCCGGCGAGAGCTCGCCCTCGGTCACGGCGCGGCGAATCAGAAGCCAGGAGGCAAGCTGCATTAACCGTGTGGTAAGCCTCATGCTCTCGGTCGCGTAGGCGAGCGAAAGCGGCGGCTTCAGCGCGCGCGCCTCCAGCCGGCCATCCCCGTCGAGATAGGCCGCGGCTTCCTCCACAAGGGCCATACCCTCGCGAAAAACCGCCTTAAATTGTTCGGACTCGGCAAATTTGGCGCCGAACGAGATGGTTACCTCGCTGCCGTCTTCGCTCGAACTCTCCGCCATCGGCTAATTTCCCCTCCCGTCGCTGGCAAGCCGCACACTATGCCAAGTCGTCCCATTTCGGACCACCTCATGCGACAAAAGGTTAACCCCGGAATCAACCAAAAAAAGAGCCGCCTCGACGGGCGGCTCAGGAAGTTAACAGGGAGGCGTCAAACAGAGTGGTTGGGGCCACTCCGATCCAGAGGACTGGATAAGGGGAACGTTAAGGCTAAATCCCTAATAAGTTGTTAATCCTAATGGTGGATTTACCTAAACGGGAATTTACCGGGGAAAATTTCGTAAAATCCCTAGCGCTTGAATGCGGCTTCCGCGGCGCTTTTCGTGGACTGCTTGGCGGCCATTTCCGCCTCCACCCGGGCAATCTCACCTTGCAAGGTTTCGATCAGCGCCTTCAGCTCATCCACTGAAAGCGCCGAGAGATCCTGACCGAGCTGATGCTGCGGCGGTTTTTTCGGTTCGAGCTCGTCCCAATTCATGTCCCGATCCTATCATCTGGCGCCGAGATGATTAAACTCCGCGCTCGACCGACCCCATTCGAATTTTCCGGAGAGATCCATGCTGCCATCGACCATCACCGTCATCGAAGCCCGCGAGGCCGGCGCGCCCGACGTGTTGCAGACCGCATCGCGCCCCATGCCGGAGCCGGGCGAAGGCGAGGTGCTGATCGAGGTTCACGCCGCCGGCGTGAACCGGCCCGACGTGCTGCAGCGAAAAGGCCTCTACCCGCCGCCGAAAGGCGCATCCGACCTGCTCGGCCTGGAGGTTGCCGGCCGGATCGTCGGCACCGGCCAAGGCGCCACCCGCTTCAAGGCGGGCGACGAGGTCTGCGCCCTGGTGAATGGCGGCGGCTATGCCGAATATGCCGTCGCCCCAGAGGCCACCACCCTGATCAAGCCGAAAGCCCTCTCCTTCACCGAAGCGGCCGCCCTGCCGGAGACCGTATTCACCGTCTGGCACAACGTGTTCGAGCGTGGCGGACTGAAGGCTGGAGACTGGCTGCTGGTGCATGGCGGCTCCAGCGGCATCGGCACCACGGCGATCCAGATGGCGGTCCTGCGCGGCGCCAAGGTGATCGTCACCGCCGGCACCGACGAGAAATGCCATGCCTGCGAGGAGCTCGGCGCCACCAAAGCCATCAACTACAAGACGGAAGACTTCGTCGAGGTGGTGAAACAGGTGACCGAGCGCCACGGCGCCGACGTGATCCTCGACATGGTCGGCGGCGACTACGTGCAGAAGGATATCTACGCCGCGGCCACCGAAGGCACCATCGTGCAGATCGCCTTCCTGCAAGGCTCCAAGGTCGAGCTCGACCTGATGCGGCTGATGATGCGCCGCCTGACCCTGACCGGCTCCACCTTGCGCGCCCAGTCCGACAAGGCCAAAGCCGTCATGGCCAAGACCATCGAAGCGGAGATCTGGCCCCTGGTGGAAGACGGCACGCTCGCCCCCATCATGGACTCCACCTTCGATCTCGCCGACGCGGCAAAGGCCCATGAGCGCATCGATAACCCCCACCATATCGGCAAGATCGTGCTCACCGTGGAGCGGGGCTGACGGCAAGGGTGTCACGGAACCATTTGCGTACCAAACCGTCACGCCCTATATAGAGCCTATCCCCTTCATCGTTATCTCGTGGCTCTCGCGCCGGAAGGGGGCGAGAGCACAGCCGGATTCTATAAGGTTTGGAAGGACCCATGGACCGTATCCCCTTGATGCCGAAGGCAACCGCCGTCTGGTTGGTGGACAACACCTCGCTCACCTTCGACCAGATCGCCGAATTCTGCCATCTCCACGTCCTGGAGGTGAAAGGCATCGCCGATGGCGACGTGGCCCAAGGGATCAAGGGCATGGACCCGATCTCTTCCGGCCAGCTCACCCGCGAGGAAATCCGCAAAGCCGAGGAGCAGTCCTCCTACCGCCTGAAGCTCGCCGAGCCGAAGGTCGAGGTGCCTGAGGTCAAGACCAAGAAGGGCCCGCGCTATACGCCGGTCTCGCGGCGCCAGGATCGGCCCAATGCCATTCTCTGGCTCACCAAGAACCATCCGGAGCTCAAGGATTCGCAGGTCATGCGCCTGGTCGGCACCACCAAACCGACCATCCAGGCGATCCGCGAGCGCACCCATTGGAACTCGGCCAATCTGCAGGCCCAGGATCCGGTTACGCTGGGGCTTTGCTCGCAGATCGACCTCGACGCCGAGGTGAAGAAGGCCGCGGCGCGTCTTGAGCGTGAGCGCAAGGCCCGCGGCGAGCCCGAGCCCAAGGCCGGCACCCTGCTCTCCGCCGAGGAGAGCACCATGGAGGAGACCGAGACCCCGGCTCCGTTCGACGAATCTCCCGGCGCTGTGTTCGCCCGCGAGGCCGAGGCCATGATGGGCCATTCGGAGCGCGAGACCGACGACGATACGCCCGATCCCGATTCCGTCTTCGCCAAGCTGGAGCAGCTGAAGCAGGCGGAGAGCGAGGATCCGCTCGACCACGTCCCGGCGGCCGAAAGCTCTGAAGACGAAAGTGCTGACGACGAGAGCGCTGAGGACGGCGATCAGGATAACGCTGCCGAAAACGCCGCTACTGAGGAAGAGGCCGGCGAGACCGATACGGACGAGGAAGAAGACACGCGCAGCTAACGCCGTGTCCGCCTTGAGGAATCCGCCTCTTTCGGGGCCTCATGGCGCCTTCGTGCAAATTTCCGGTCGGATCGTTCATATTCCCGTTGATGGAACCGCGCTGACTTGCTTCTTTAGACCCTCCGTAGGGGGGATGAAGAAGCATGAGTACGAGTCCTTACGACTTTCATCTGGATAAGACGCCGGCCAATTATCAGCCGCTGACGCCCACCGTGTTTCTGGAGCGGGCGGCCATGGTCTATCCGGACCACACCGCCATCATCCATGGCAGCTTGGCGATTCCCTATGGGGAGTTCTATACCCGCGCCCGGCGCCTTGCGAGCGCACTAGTTCAGGCCGGCATCGGCCCCGGCGACACCGTCTCGGTGATGCTGTCCAACACCCCCTCCATGCTGGAGGCCCATTACGCGGTGCCAATGATCGGCGCAGTGCTGCATTGCATCAACACTCGTCTCGATCCGCCGATCATCGCCTTCCAGCTCGATCACGCCGAGACCAAGCTGCTGATTACCGACACCGAATTCACCCCCGCCATGAAGGAGGCTCTAGCCCAGGCCAGCGTGCACCCAAAGCTGATCGCCTATGCCGATACCGAGATGGGCATCGAGGGCGAGCGCCTCGGCGATCTGGACTACGAGGATTTCGTCCAGTCCGGCGATCCGGAGTTCGCCTGGCAGATGCCGACCGACGAATGGAACGCCATCTCGCTGAACTACACCTCCGGCACCACCGGCAACCCAAAGGGCGTGGTCTATACCCATCGCGGCGCGGCGCTGATGTGCTACGCCAACACCATCGCCACCGGCATGCAGACCCATCCCGTCTATCTGTGGACGCTGCCGATGTTCCACTGCAATGGCTGGTGCTTTCCCTGGGCCTTGTCGCTGGTCTCCGGCACCCATGTCTGCCTACGCCAGGTGCGTGCCAAGCCGATGTATGACGCCATCGCCGAGCACAAGGTCACCAATCTTTCCGGCGCGCCCATCGTCATGTCGGTGCTGCTGCAGGCGGGCGAGGACGAAAAGCGCGACTTCGACCATAAGGTCGCCTTCAACCACGCCGCCGCCCCGCCGCCCGCCGCCGTGCTCGCCGCCATGGACGATGCCGGCTTCCACCTCACCCATCTCTATGGGCTGACCGAGACCTACGGTCCGGCGACGCTCAACGAGTGGAAAGACGTATGGGACGATCTGGAGCATCCCGAACGCATGGCCCTGCGCATCCGCCAAGGCGTCCGCTACCACGCGCTGGAAGGCCTCACGGTCAAGGATCCGGAGACCATGGAGACGGTGCCCGCCGACGGCGAGACCCTGGGCGAGGTGATGTTCCGCGGCAATATCGTGATGAAGGGCTATCTGAAGAACCGCCACGCCACGGAAGAGGCCTTCGCCGGCGGCTGGTTCCACTCCGGCGATATCGGCGTGCTGCACCCGGACGGCTATATCCAGCTCAAAGACCGCTCCAAGGACGTCATAATCTCCGGCGGCGAGAACATCTCCTCCATCGAGGTGGAGGACGTGCTCTACAAGCACCCGGCCATCACTGCCGCCGCCGTGGTCGCCAAACAGGACGAGAAATGGGGCGAGACCCCTTGTGCCTTCGTCGAGGTAGCGCCCGGCACGGAGATCTCGCAAGACGAGATCATCGCCTATTGCCGCGACAGGCTCGCCCATTTCAAATGCCCGCGCTTCGTGGTGTTCACCGAGCTGCCGCGCACCTCCACCGGCAAGATCCAGAAGTTCAAGCTGCGCGAGATGACCGAAGAGGTCTAAGCCGCCTCGGCCGCATGCTCCTGGCACCCTCAAGACATTGCAGCCCCGTTCTTTGCTGAAACTCTCACATTGATCACGATCGAACAGGCTCATGCCAAGTTGAAGGCCCATTTGGGCGATAGCCCGAAGGCCACCCACTGCCGGGTCGTGGCGCATTTGATGCGGCAGCTTGCGGAAAAGTCGCAGGAAAACGCAGACCTATGGGAGGTCGTCGGGCTCTGCCATGACCTCGACGAGACCGAAACCAAGGGCAATCGCCAGCTTCACGGGATCCTGACTGCCCAGTGGTTAGCTGACGACCTACCTTCCGACGCCCTCGAGGCCATCCGCGCCCATGACCACCGGACTGGTGTTAAGGCGGAAACGGAGCTCGCCGACGCTCTGAAACTGGCCGATGCACTTGCGATCGCCGATGAGGACGCAGGCCGCGAAGCTATCGGTCGGATCGGCACGGAAGGAGGGTGGCACGAGCTTTCCGAGCGTCTAGTGCGCAGACCCTACCTGCTGCCAATCATCTCCGACCTCTGCAACCGGATGGATGAGAGCCTTGCAGACCTGGCCGGCCTCTTCGACAGGGCGCCCCGTCAAGACGCACATCCATGAGGTAGGCCAAAAGAAAGCCCGCCTCAAAGGGCGGGCTTTTCATTGCACCGGTCGCTACCAGTAGCGCCGGCGATATTTCCAGCGCTTCTTGTATTTATACGGCTTGTAGTGCCGGTAATAGACCCGCGGACCGACATAGCGGCGCGGCCCGATATCAACGCTCACGCCAGGCGCACGCACCGAAACGCCGGGACGGCCGCCGCGGCAGCGATAATCGTAAGGATGGTAATAGCAGTAGCGGCGCCAGCCGACCTGCACCACATCACCGCCGGCAACGGCAGCAGCGCTACCGGCGCCCGACGCGGCCGAGGCCCCGACCGGCAGCGCCGAAGCCGGCGCGGCGAAGGCCGCAATCCCGAGCCCGGCCCCGGTCGCAATGGCAAGAATGAATTTACGCAAGACGTTTCTCCTAGGTCTTGGTCTCAAATGAAAAGCCGATGCTGGGTTGCCCCACAGGCCGGCTTTGAGCGATACCCCGCAAATGCAAACCAAAAACAGCGCGGGATAGTTTCCAGGTAAGGTCCGCAAGGGTTAATTGCACCCCATTGCGCCAAGAATACTTAGCGCCCGCAGGAGATTGCGAATGCCTCTGATCAAGATCGACACCATTGAAGGCCGCACCGAGGAGGAGAGCCAGGCGCTCCTCGACGCCACGCACCGCGCCGTCCTGGCCGCTTTCAAGGTGCCGGAAGGCGACCGCTATCAGATCCTCTCCGAGCATCCCGCCGAGCATATGAAGATCGAGGATACCGGCCTCGGCATCCAGCGCACCCGCGATGTGGTGTTCTTCCAGATCACCACCCGGCCGCGGCCGAAAGATCAGAAGGAGGCCTTCTACCGCCTTCTCACCGAGGAGCTCTCCAGCCAATGCGGCATCGCCCCCTCCGACGTGGTGGTGACCATGGTGGAGAATAGCGACGAAGACTGGTCCTTCGGCTATGGAAGGCCGCAATTCCTCACCGGGGAGTTGTAGACGATTTCACAAAATCCATTGGCCTGACGCCTCCCCTCGCGGACACTAGATCTCACGCGAATCAATCGGGGGGCGTCCGTTGGGTTTGGAGGACCAGTTCAAGGAGATTGCCGGTTTCGTCGCCTTGGCGATCGAGGCGGGTGCCGTGCTGGTCGTCGCCTATGGCGCCTCGGAAGCCCTGATCCTGCTGTTCCAGGCCTTTGCCAAGCGCGAGCCCACCGCCTATCAGGGCCGCGTCATCTGGCTGAAATTCGCCACCTGGATCCTGCTTGCCCTGGAATTCGCGCTCGCCGCCGACATCGTGCACACCGCCATCAGCCCGACCTGGGACGATATCGGCAAGCTCGGCGCCATCGCCTTCATCCGCACCATGCTGAACTATTTCCTGGCCAAGGACATCGCCACCTTCAGCAAGGTGGTCGACCCGGAGGACCAAGCCGGCGTGACCCGGCCGCTCCGGGATAACCGCTCTTCTTCGAAGCGCTGTTAGCGCTCTTTGCGCGCTTGGCGTTCTCGCTCTTGGCGCCTCTTCGGCAAAGCGCGGCTAGCGCCCGCCCAGAGCCCGCAACAGATTGGCGATCGGCCCGTTGCGGCGAGCGACACGGCGGTCATGCACCGCGGGAGCATTCATGTCATCGCTACTTTCCGCCATGGCGATACGCGATCCCGACCGGCCGGTGCTGGCCACCGGGCTGCCATTGCCGTCCAGCTGCGAAACTTGCATCCAGCCGACCGTGCGGCTCTTCGGCTCCTCGACCTTGGCCCAGCCGCCCTGCTCTGACAGAAGGCTCAGCCTATAGCCGACCGGGAAGCCGGCGATCATCGCCGCCGCCTCGTCCGGCGATGCGCGCAGCACCGCATCCGTCCCGGAAACTTGGGTCCAGCGCGCCGGCTGATCCGGCCGCTTCGGCGGCAGCGGCGGCTGGCCGTTTGCCTGCTGCACATCGTTTTCGGCCAGGACCGGTTGCCAGGCCGTCTCGTGCGTCACCGGAGCTCGCGCGACAGCGCTCTCATTCACCCGCGGCGCGGCCGCCAGCATCGCGTCCTGGCGGGCGGCACGCGTGTCCTGCGGTCCGAGATTGGATTGGGCGAGCAGAAAGACGCCGAGAACGAAGACCGCTCCGCTCGCCATCCAAAGCATCATCACCAATCTGGTCATAACCAAGCTCCTTTCGCCGGCTTGCGAAGCTCCCGCCCCCCGCAATTGCGCAGCGTCACTTGGCTGGTTAACGAGTTGTCTATGAGGATCGTTCCGGTAACGGTCGCGCCTCACCCGTTTGACGGGAATCGGGCCGTACCGCCGGCAAAACCCGCCGCGTAAACGGGCATACATAAACCGTCATGGCCGAACATGGCTGCTGGCAAGGCTAGGACCGCGCCGATACACTCGGCGGCACGCAAGGGGCGAGCTGCGCCGGGCGCCAAAGGGAAGGACAATGCTGAGCTACAAGGAATCCGACAACGCCAAGACCGCCGAGATCACCGTTTCGGGCCGCGTCTCGACCGAGGAATTCGACGCCGTCGCCGCCAAGCTGGAGGCGTTCATCGCCCGCCACGGCGATATCCGCGTGCTCGAGATCGTCGAGAGCTTCGAAGGCATGGACGCCACCGCCTTCTGGCACGACATCCGCTTCAGCCTGCGCCACCTGAAGGATCTCACCCGCTGCGCGGTGGTCTGCGAAGCCAAGATCGTCGACTTGTGGTCGGAGCTCGTCGCACCCTTCTCCCGCTGCGAAGTGCGCTATTTCAAGCCGGGCGAAGAGGAGGAGGCGCGCGACTGGCTGCGCGCGAGCGAGGACGCGGAGTTCTAGCCCCGCGTTCGCTGCAATGAACGCGCTGCCAGCCGGCCTTGCGTCCGACCTCAGACTCTAATGCTGTACCTGATGTTTGAGGCGCTCCATCTCGTCCTTGAGACGTAGCTTCCTGCGCTTCCAATCGGTGATCTTCAGCGGATCGGCCATCGGTCTGGCCTCCTCCTGCTCGATCTTACGCTCCAAAGTCCTGTGCTTGTGGGAAAGCTCCGAGAGATGTGCTTCAAGCGCCATATTCAGACCTCCATAATGGCTGGTCCAGGGCCGTTCAGTTTGGACCAAACGGCTGGGCTTGTCTAACGCGCAGGGTTCGCAAAAGGGTCACGAATTATTTCAGGCCGCGACCGAATCTCACAGCACCGCCCGCTCTGCCCTGGCGCCTTGCGCTTGGCGCCATTCATCGCAATACTCCGCCCGTCCTGGGGGAGCCGGCCGCAGCCTGAGAGAGCCGGCCGGCCAAGGCTTGAAGGGGGTCGAGGACAGCCATGGATAGCGAGGAGCTGGAAGAGCTCCAGCACGCTCTGGCTCGCTTGAAGCAGGAGCATCGCGACCTCGACAGCGCCATCAATGCGCTCGAGGATTCCGGCTATGGCAACCAGCTCGAGCTTCGCCGCATGAAGAAGAAGAAGCTCCTGCTGAAGGATGAAATCTCCCGCATCGAGGACACCCTCCTCCCCGACATCATCGCTTAAGAGGCGTGTTATTACGCCGCCACCTTGCCAAGCCCCCGCGCACCCCTATAATCGCGCGCTTTTCCGGGAACGGCGCGGACTTTGCGCCGAAGGATATCTGGAATGAGCGATCCAGCGCCAAACAGCACCAGCGGCTCTCCCGTCGTCGGCATCATCATGGGCAGCCGGTCCGACTGGCCGACCCTGAAACACGCCGCCGACATCCTCGATAAGCTCGGCGTCTCGTACGAGACCCGCATCGTCTCCGCGCACCGCACCCCCGACCGGCTCTACGCCTACGCCAAGGAAGCGCAGGACCGCGGCCTGAAGGTGATCATCGCCGGCGCCGGCGGCGCGGCGCATCTGCCCGGCATGACCGCCTCGATGACGGCCTTGCCCGTGCTCGGCGTTCCCATCGAGAGCAAAGCCCTCAAAGGCCTCGACAGCCTGCTCTCCATCGCCCAGATGCCGGGCGGCATTCCCGTCGGCACCCTGGCCATCGGCAAGGCCGGCGCCAAGAACGCCGCCCTGCTCGCCGCGCAGATCCTCGCGCTGGCAGATGCAGCGCTCGCCATCCGCGTCGCCGATTGGCGCCAAGCTCAAACAGATTCCATCGCCGAGACTCCCGAAGATGCCTGATCCTTTAGCGCCCGGTGGCGTCATCGGCGTTCTGGGCGGCGGCCAGCTCGGCCGCATGCTCTCTGTCGCGGCCGCCCAGCTCGGGCTCAAGACCCATATCTATGCCGACGGCCCGGACTCGCCGGCCTCGCAAGTTGCCGACAAGACCGTGATCGGCGCCTATGACGATGCGGAAAAGATCGCCGCCTTCGCCGCAGAGGTCGACGTCGTCAGCTGCGAGTTCGAGAATGTCGCCGCCGCCGCGTTGGAGGCCGCCGCCAGCAAGGCGCAGCTTCATCCCCCGGCGCGCTCCTTCGCCACCACCCAGGACCGGCTGATCGAGAAGCAATTCGTCGAGAGCCTCGGCATTGCGGTGGCGCCTTTCGCCAAGGTGGATTCGGTCGCCGACCTGAAAGAGGCGCTTCAGACCATTAAAGCACCGGCCCTGCTGAAGACCCGCCGCTTCGGCTATGACGGCAAGGGCCAGGCCATGGTCCGCGGTGCCGATCAGGCGGAGGAAGCCTTCGCCGCCATCGGCAGCCAGCCGGCCATTCTGGAAGGCCTGGTCGCCTTCGAGCGCGAGATCTCCGTCCTCGTTGCCCGCGGTCGGGACGGCGCGCTCGGCTTCTACGACCCAATAGAGAACCAGCACCAGGACGGCATCCTCGCCGTCAGCCGGGCCCCCGCCACTGTCGGCGACGAATGCGCCGATGCCGCCCGCGACATCGCCGGCAAGATCGCCGCCGCCCTCGACCATGTCGGCGTGCTCTGCGTGGAGATGTTCCATTGCCCGGGCGACAGCCCGGAGCTGGTGGTCAACGAGATCGCCCCGCGGGTGCACAATTCCGGCCACTGGACCCTGGATGCCTGCCTGGTCAGCCAGTTCGAGAACCATATCCGCGCCATTGCCGGCTGGCCGCTCGGCGCCACCGGCCGGCATAGCGACGCCATGATGACCAATCTGATCGGCGACGATGCCGGCAAGTGGCGCGAGTTTGCCGCCGACGAGCGCATGGCGGTGCATCTTTACGGCAAGGCCGAGGCTCGACCGGGGCGCAAGATGGGCCACATCACCCGCATCTTCCCCAAGACGACGCTTTAGCAGCAGGATCCCAACAGGACCGCCTCTCCTTCGAGACGCGAGCTGCGCTCGCCCTCAGGATGAGGCGGTCTTAGGCTCGTGCTCCTCATGGTGAGGGCGCTTCCGAAGGAAGCGTGTCTCGAACCATGAGGCCCCCCGCCTTTCCGCCTTCGTCATGGCCGGGCGTGTCCCGGCCATCCACGTCTTTCGCAAAAGCACCGCACTCATTCGTGGATGCCCGGGATAAACCCGGGCATGACGACTGAATTTGACCGATGCTACGTGCCCCCCGTCTTCCTCCTTCGTCATTGCCGGGCTTGACCCGGCAATCCATGCCGTTTCCAACCCGCTTGCGCCCTACGCTTAAGAGCACCGCTCCCCGAGCTGCGCGGTAACGGCGTGGATGCCCGGATCAAGTCCGGGCATGACGACTGAATTTGACGCGAGTCTGAGTAGCTCACGCCCTCTCCCCACGTTTGTCATCCCCGGCCTTGTGCCGGGGATCCATGACCTCCGTGGTAGCTCTTTCAACAGGCCCTGGTATTCATGGATTGCCGGGTCAAGCCCGGCAATGACGAAGGAAATAGGTGCTCGCTCCGCTGCTCTATCGTCATGGTCCGCAGAGCCCTCAAGCAGCGAAGCGGTAGGGCAAACAAAAGCCCGATAGCGCACCTAAACAAGCGCTCAAGTAGGCCAGAGGCCGGTAGCGCAACTTAAAAAGACAAGGTGTCGATCATCTCGGCCGCGTCCTCGGCGCCCTTCTCCTGGCCGATCGCCGTGCCGATCTCGGCGGCGCGCGAGACGATGCTCCAGCTCTTCGCCTGCTCCAGCGCTTTTGCCAGCCCGCCCGGCGTCAGCGAGCGCAACGGCACCATCTTCGGCCCCGCGCCCAGCGCATGGACCATGCGGCCCCAATAGGGCTGATCGATCCCCATCGGACAGACGATCGTCGGCCGGCTCCAGCGCAAGCCTTCATGAGTGGTGCCGGCGCCGCCGTGATGCACCACCACCGCGCAGCGCTGGAACAGCCAGTCATGCGGCACCGATTCCAGGCTGTAGATATCGTCGGCCGGCACCGCGTCGAGCCCGCCCCAGCCGGAAGCGAGCACGCCGCGCATCTTGGCCCGGCGCAGGCCCTCGATCACCATGCGGGTCTGCCGCTTCACATTGGCCGCCGGCATGCTGCCGAAGCCGACATAGGCCGGCGGCGGCCCGGCGGCGAGGAAGGCCTCTAGCGAAGGCGGCGGCTGAAACTGCTCCGCCCGGTTCAAAAACCAATAGCCGGTGACCCGCTCCCGCTCGGTCCAATCGTCGGGCGGCGGCGCCAGATAGCGGCTATAGGCATGCAGCCGCTGGCGCAGGCGCCCTTGCGGATCGTAGCCCTCGAAGAAATTTACCTGTCCCTTGGAGGTCAGCCCGAGCTTGGATTCGCGCCATTTCCCGATCAGCGAGCTTTGCGCCCAGCGGGTCACCCGGTCGATCAGATCGTGGCTCAGCCGGTTGCCGAGCCAGCCCATATCCGGCAACGGCGTCAGCGGATTGGGAAACGCGCCCGTCGGCACGAAGGCCGGCTGCAGCGTCGAAGGGATCGCCACCGCCTGCAGCGCCTCGGCGATATGCTGCGCGGCAAAGCCCCGCGGGTGATACACGATGACGTCGGGCCGCACCTCCTGCGCCACCGTCCACATCTCGTCGAACTGGGTGCGGATGACCCCTTTGAATTCCCGTAACGCCTTGAATCGCCCTGAAATACTGCGGAAGGCTTCGATCGCGACCGGGGTCTTGATGATGGCCCGATAATCGATCGAAACCGTCGCCGGGGTGAGCCCATAGGCCTCGATCAGCCAGTCATAGCCCTTGCCCGTGCACAACGTTACCTCGTGGCCGCGCTGCTTCAGCGCCACGCCGAGCGCCACAAAGGGTTGGACGTCTCCGCGCGTGCCGAAGGTGTAGAGCAGCACCTTCATGCCGAATTCCCCAGTAAGAAAGGCCTGGAGCCAAGATAGCGCGGGAATATTTCCGGAGGCTGAAAACGCTTATGCTCGCTGGACAAGCGGCGGGTCATTTGTTAGAGAACGCCCCAGATTTGAGGTCGGCCGCTCGCCGATAGGCGTGGCTTGGACCCGCTTCGATCCTCTAAAGATCACTATTCGGAGATAGCACTCAAGTGCAAGTCGTTGTACGCGATAACAATGTCGATCAAGCGCTCCGCGCGCTGAAGAAGAAAATGCAGCGCGAGGGCGTGTTCCGTGAGATGAAACTCCGGAACTATTACGAGAAGCCGTCGGAGAAGCGTGCCCGCGAGAAGGCCGAAGCCATCCGTCGCGCCCGCAAGCTGGCCCGCAAGCGCGCTCAGCGCGAGGGTCTGACCCCGGGCCGTGGCCGCGGCCGCCGCTAAGGCGCGCTAAGCTCGTAATCGATCCATTGCAGGTAAGGCCGGAGGCAAGCTCCGGCCGCTTTCGTTAGCCCGCAGCCTTTGCTGTTGCGGGCTTCTTTGCGTTGCTGCTGCGGGCTTGCGGCTTGGCATCCAGGCTTTGCAGGAAGCGGTCGATGGCGCGGAAGGCGCCATATTCGTAGAGATCGTTGTGATCCGCCTCCGGAAAGATCTCCATCTCCTTCGGCTGCTTCGCCGCGGCGAACAGCTTTTCGGCCAGGGCGAGCGGAATCACGCTGTCCTCCGTCCCGTGCACCACGAAGAGCGGCACGCGGACATCGCCGATATAATCCTGCGAGCGGTACTGATCGACCATCACCAGGCGAAGCGGCAGGAACCACCAGCGCCGCCGCCCCACATCGACGATGGTGTTGAACGGGGCTTCCAGCACCAGCGCCTTCACGTCGTGACCGGTGGCCAGCTGGGTCGCCACCGAGGTGCCGAGCGATTCGCCGTAAGCGACGATCTCGTCGGCTGGCACGCCCTGCTCTCGTAGATAGGCATAGGCCAGCCCCGCATCGGCGACATTGTCGGCCTCCGTCGGGCGCCCTTCCGATCCACCGTAACCGCGGTAGTTCAACATCAAGAGGCCGTAGCCCGCATCGACGATCTCGGCGAATTTCGCCGCATGGGTCGCCACCGAGCCGCCATTGCCGGTGAAATAGAGAAGGGTCGGCTTGCCCGCCGGCGCCGCCTTGTACCAGGCGATCAGCGTCACCCCGTCAGGCGTCTTCAGCCTGACCTCCCGGACGCCCTCGAGCCCCGCCTCCTCCGGCGTGACATAGGTCTTATCCGGCACATAGACGAAGTGACGGTGCACCTTGCGGCCGGCAAGGCAGACAAGCGCATAGGCGACCACGAAAAGCAGCAGCAGTTTCACAAGCATAGGGCGAGACATACTCTGACAGCCCTAGATTACAAAGCCGCAATTGGGCGCAGGAGCGATCATGCTTGCCAGAGGGTTGCCGCTGGAAAGACCGTTTCGCCGGGAAGACGGCTCCGCTTGAAAGATGCGGTGTCCGGTTGGCGCAGAAGGCTTAGGAGCCGAGGCGTCTGCGAGGTTTCACCTGCTTCACAGCCGTTCTCCCTTCCGGGAACACCCCTGCCACATGCAGCAATCCCTCGATCGAGCCGACGCAGACCCGGCCATCCTTGGTCGGGACTTCGATGCCGTCCTTGGAGATGTTCCGCGCCACACCGTACTGGTTGAGGTAGCTGTTTGGATCCTTCTTGAGCAGGCCGATAATCGTCTCCGCCACGATATGGCTCCCGATCACACCAAGCGAATTGCCGCCGCACTGAACCGCCGATTCCCGCAGGATGTAATACCAAAGCGGCGTCCGCTCCATGAAGCTGGTCTTATCCAGGACATTGCCGATCCCGTCGCTCTCGGCATCCCGAATTTCCTTCGGCGTGAGCGGCACCACACCGAAAGCCGCCGCCACTGCCTGCCCGGTCGGGATATTCAACGAGAAGCCGCGGATCAGATTGCGCTTGGCGAGATGCGCCATCACCGTCAGCCCGCCCATGCCGGGGAGCTGGCCGAGCCCGGCCGCCAGCAAGCTGTCGATCGGCCGGGCCTTATTGGCGGGATTCGCGCCCACGAAGTCTTTCCAATTGACGGTGAACTTCTCCTCCAGCCGCCACGCATCCGGGCCGCTGCGGTTGAACCGCAGCAGTCTATCCTTCTCCTCTTTTTCCGAGCTGGAGACATCGAGAAGCGTCTCGACGCGGCGTTCGGCGCCGCGGAGCTTATAGCTCGGCCGGATCATGGAATGGCCGAAACGGAAGCCCGCCACGGAAAATTCCAGCGGCATGAAGAGCGGCAGCCCACCGCTCACCGGCCCGTAGAAGGCAGGGCCGTTCCGTTTGACGTCGATCACGACCTCCGGGATGCACACCGTCCGCAGATATTGCTCGACGACGATGTATTGATAGGTCCAACGGACATATTGCCGGGCCTGCGCGAAGCGCTGCGTCAGACTGAATTTCTTGCTCCGGCGGCTCTTATTCTCCATCTCCAGACCGTCCATGATGGCGTTATGGAAGGCCAGGAACGCGGCATGGAGCTGGCTGACATTGACGTTCTCATCGTTCCGCATATCGGAGATCAGCGCCATACGGTCGTTGGGGCGCGGATGATCCTGGTTGGAGCGCGGCCGGTGCAGGTCGATGATCGACTTCGTCTTGTAGCTCTGGAGCCGGAATTTCAGATCCGAATCGTAGAGATCCTGCGCAACCGTGCTGCTGCCGGGCGCAGGCTCACCGTTCTGATAGAGGAATGAGGGGCCATCTCCATAGGCGCTGTCGAGATCGAGCTGCGGACGCCGCCCGTTCTTCAGCGTCGTGACGATCTCCTCGGGGCTTCGCGGCTTGATCGGCAACGAGCCGCCATCGGGCGCGAACACCTCGCTCGCCGTCGTCTCCCGGTCGGTGCGTGCGGTGAGGTCGTGGTCGATGAATTGACCGAGATAGGTGAAAACCGAAGGAATTTCGGAGTCTTTCGGCGGCTTGCCCGTATCCACCGCCATCGCCTCGCCGAGCTCCAAAAGCTCGCGGACCGTGTCCTGCCCCTCCTGCAAGAGAGCTCGCGGCGACCGCGCAAGCTCGGGAAACAGATAACCGAAGGCGGTCGCAAACAACACTTCATCGGTGTCGGTCACGCCGCCGGCATGCGAGATTTTCTTGAGCATGGCCAACCTCCCAACGTTGCCACGTCACAACTATAGATAGAAATTAACTACCTTGCTAGTCGCGTTCGGCGGACCGAACGCAATCACCCCGGCAGAGATTTCTGCCGGGGTGATTCAAACGCTGTGTCTGCAGAGAGAGGTCGCGCCCGGGAAGGCGCGCGCCTGGCGCTAAAGATCCTTGACGATCGATTCCGTCATCTTCTTCGCATCGCCGAGCACCATCATGGTGTTGTCGCGATAGAACAGCGGATTGTCTATGCCGGCATAGCCGGAGGCGAGCGAGCGCTTGTTGAACAGCACCGTGCCCGCCTTCCAGACCTCCAGCACCGGCATGCCGTAGATCGGCGATGACGGATCGTCCTCAGCGGACGGGTTGGTGACGTCATTGGCGCCGATCACATAGACCACGTCGGTCTGCGGGAACTCGCTGTTGATGTCGTCCAGCTCGAACACCTCGTCATAGGGCACCTGCGCCTCGGCCAGCAGCACGTTCATATGGCCGGGCATGCGCCCCGCCACCGGGTGAATGGCGTATTTCACCTCGACGCCCGCCGCCTTCAGCTTGTCGGCCATCTCGCGCAAGGCATGCTGCGCCTGCGCCACCGCCATGCCGTAGCCGGGGACGATGATCACCTTGGAGGCGTTCTTCATCAGGAAGGCCGCATCCTCCGCCGAGCCGAGCTTCACCGGCTTCTGCTCGCCGTCGCCGCCGGCCGGTCCCGCCGTCTCGCCGCCGAAGCCGCCCAGGATCACCGAGATGAAGGAGCGGTTCATGCCCTTGCACATGATGTAGGAGAGGATCGCGCCCGAGGAGCCGACCAGCGCGCCGGTGACGATCAGCGCCGTGTTGCCCAGGGTGAAGCCGATACCGGCCGCCGCCCAACCCGAATAGGAGTTGAGCATCGAGACCACCACCGGCATATCGGCACCGCCGATCGGGATGATGATCAGGATACCGAGCAGCAAGGACAGGCCGGCGATGGCCCAGAACAGCTCCGCCGTCTGCTGCTGACAGAACATCACCACCAAGGCGATCAGCCCCGCGGCCAGCGCGATATTGATCAGATGGCGCCCCGGCAGGGTGATCGGCTTGCCCGACATACGCCCCGAAAGCTTGGCGAAGGCGATGATCGAGCCGGTGAAGGTGACGGCACCGATGGCCACACCGAGCGACATCTCCACCAGGCTGGAGGCATGGATCGCCCCCGGCGCGCCGATGCCGAAAGCTTCCGGCGCATAGAAGGCCGAGCCCGCCACCAGCACGGCCGCAAGGCCGACCAGGCTGTGGAAGGCGGCCACCAGCTCCGGCATCGCCGTCATGGCGATACGGCGAGCGATCACCGCGCCGATGGTCCCGCCGACGGCAATGCCGCCCACGATCATCGCCCAGGTGACCGGATCTTCCGGCTGGGCCACCGCCAGCGTGGTGACGATGGCGATGGCCATGCCGACCATGCCGATATAATTGCCCCGGCGCGACGTCTCCGGAGAGGAAAGCCCGCGTAGCGCCAGGATGAACAGAACGCTCGCAAGCAGATAGATCAGCGGTACGAATTCGCTATTCATGGCTAGCGATCCTTCCGCTTGTACATGGCGAGCATGCGCTGGGTGACCAGGAAGCCGCCGAAGATGTTGATGCTGGCTAGGATCAGCGCCGCAAGCCCCAAGAGCTTGGCGATCCAGCTATTGGTGGAGCTGAGCGCATCGCCCACTTCCACCGAGACCGCCAGCAGCGCGCCCACCACGATCACCGAGGAGATCGCATTGGTCACCGCCATCAGCGGCGTGTGCAGCGCAGGCGTCACCGCCCAGACCACGTAATAGCCGACGAACACCGCCAGCACGAAGATCGAGAAGCGGAACACGAAATCATGCAGATCGCCGTGCCCCCCTGCTTGTCCTGCTGCTTGGCTCCCGGCCTCTTGCGCCAGGGCCGGATCGTTGAACGCTCCAAGCGCCGCCGCCCCTAAGGCGAGGACGGCAAGCGTCATCAAGATGCGCTTCCAGGTCATTTGCTTCCTCCCTCGGGGTTCGGTTTCGCCGGTGTTTTCGCCGCCGCGCTCGGCTTTTTCGCAGCCGGGCTCGC
Organism: Methyloligella sp. GL2; assembly: GCF_013341275.1. Classification (GTDB taxonomy): domain Bacteria; phylum Pseudomonadota; class Alphaproteobacteria; order Rhizobiales; family Methyloligellaceae; genus Methyloligella. The sequence continues at coordinate 984,333 of NZ_CP054476.1, read as the reverse complement.
GCCGCCGCCGACCAGCTGGTCGGCCACCATGGCGTTGACGATCTCGCCATCCTTGGCGATCGCCGTTCCCTTGATCACCTCATCGTCCCAGTCGAGCGCCAGTTCCTTGCTCTCCTTGTCGATCATCACATCGAGGAAGGAGGTGAGGTTCTTGGCGTAGAGGCTGGAAGCGTTGACCGGGATCAAGCCGGGAAGGTTGAACTTGCCCATGATGGTCACCCCGTCGTGCTGGATGACCTCGCCGGGCTTGGCGCCCTCGACATTGCCGCCGCGCTCCACCGCCAGATCGACGACGATCGAGCCCGACTTCATGCTTTCCACCATGGCGCGGGTCAGAAGCTTCGGCGCCGGCCGCCCCGGGATCAGCGCCGTGGTGATGACGATGTCCTGGGCTTTGACGTGCTCGGCGATAAGTTCCGCCTGCTTCTTCTGGTATTCGGCGGACATCTGCTTGGCGTAGCCGCCCGCCGTCTCCGCCTGTTTGAACTCCTCGTCCTCCACGGCGATGAACTTCGCCCCCAAGGACTCAACCTGCTCCTTCGCCGCCGGGCGCACATCCGTGGCGGTGACCACCGCCCCCAGACGCCGCGCCGTGGCGATGGCCTGCAGGCCGGCGACGCCGGCCCCCATGACAAAGACCTTTGCCGCCGGCACCGTGCCCGCGGCGGTCATCATCATCGGCAGCGCCCGCCCGAAGGCGGCCGCCGCATCCACCACCGCCTTGTAGCCGGCGAGGTTCGATTGCGAGGACAGCACGTCCATCGACTGCGCCCGGGTGATCCGGGGCATCAGCTCCATGGAGAACAGATCGACGCCGGTCTTGGCCAGCGTCTCCAGCCCCTTCGCGTCCGAGAAGGGATCGAGCATGCCGATCAGCAGCGCGTCCTTCTTCATCCCGCGAACCAGCGTGGCCGAAGGCCGCCGCACCGTGAACACCACGTCGGCACCCTTCACCGCAGCCGCACTATCTTTCACGATAGTGGCGCCGGCATCTTTGAAATCTGTGTCGGAGAAGTGAGAGCGCGTTCCTGCGCCCGAGGCGACCTGAATTTTGGCGCCGTTTTTAGTCAGCCGCTTGGCAGTCTCGGGGCTAAGCCCGATCCGCGGCTCGTCCGGCCCTTCGGCCGGCACACCGATTGTAATCATCGCGCGGTTTCCGTTGCTTTGCAGAAAGGCCCGACTTCGAACCTTCAGCGTTTCCAGGAAAAAATTTGGGAGTGATATGCCGCCAGGAGAAGGCGGCAGAAACCTTACGCGACGAAAAGCGCCAGGAAGATCATCAGCAGGACGACGCCGGAGCCCACGATAAGGCTCATCTTGATGAAGAGCTGATAGCTCCGCTCATGCTCGTCGTAATCCATTGCGGGATGGCACTCGGCCCGATCGATTTTCATATTGTTTCCCCCAGGACTGAACCTGATTGGTCGTGTTTGAATTCTGATTGTTTTTCGCAGATAGCACAAAGCCGGACGTTGCGGCAATCCGTCCTTGTGCTGTTGTTGCAGTTCGGGACTTTTCCCGTTCCGCCCGCCCCCTCAATCGTCATGCCCGGATTTGATCCGGGCATCCATGCCGTTACCGCGGCGCAATGCACGCCCCGACGCCCAGCCGAGGTCGTCATCACCGGGCTTGTCCCGGTGATCCACGAGCCCGACGGCAAAGCGCTGACAGTTGACGGCAGTAGCCGTGTGCCAAGACGGCTCTCTCTTAAAAGTTGTATATAATGATTTGCATCGACTTTAGGTTGCGCATCGCCCATAGTCGCACGTGCTCACGGAAAGGGAGATGCGATCATGCGAACTGCAATTCTGTTCGCCGTTCTCACGGCGCTGGGAGCCGGATCGGCCTTGGCCGGCAATTGTGATCATGCTTGGCAAACCGCCAAGGACGGCTCGATCTGCGGCGACCGCGCTGCAGACCAGCGGCCAGGCGGTCGGTAGCGACCACCTCACCATCAGTCCCCCTCCTAAAAGGCCCGCTTCGCGCGGGCTATTTTTTGGCGAGGTGGACCGAGGGACGATGCTCAGCTCTGGCTGAGCATCGTCAGCTTCGCCGCGATCTCCGCCGCACGGGCGCGATCGCCCTCCAAGCCGATACTCTCGGTTTCTATTCTGAGCAAAGCCTCGGTGAGCTCTTGCAGCGAGGCCCCCGATAGCAGCTTGGCCGCCAAGCCCGGCGCGTAGTCGTCATACTCATCCGACGCCGCCGGAACATCGCGAATCCCGATGGGGTCCCAGTCCTCGCGGAGGATCTCTGCCATTTGGGCTCTGAGTTCGGGATCAGGAGCCATGCGAGCTGAATAGCTAGGGTAGGCGACAACGTGCGGATCGGACAAGAATCGTCTCACCGTCCTCACTTATGAAGAGGCGACAGAAGCCCATGATATAATCGCCACAACGTTTCGCGCGAGTGTTGAGGCAGAGCGAAGCGAAGCGCAAAAATGGCCACCACTAGGACGAGGGTTATCGTGCTCACGATGACCGCACCATCTGGCGAAAATAGAAAATCCAACACAAGTCCTCTCTTTCCGCGCCACTATTCCGTCAGGTCCACAGCCAATTGCGCAAAAAGAACCATTACAAGGCAGGTTCCTACGAACGTAACGTCTGACGAAACATCTGTTTCCGTCGCCGGCTGTCCAGAACTGACTAGCAAGGAGAACCTTACCGTGCCGTATACGATGACGTATATAAAGTAACAACTACCCAGGATTGCAACCGCTCTTGCCCAGTCGGGCAGCGAAAATCCTTTAGTTGCAATGTGATAAACGATCTCTGTAACTGACCCGACAGCCGCAACTACGGCCAGAAAAACAAGGTCACGCATGAGCCCTGCAGAACGAATTTTTTCGAACAAACTAGAGCCTTCAAAGAAGCCCGTCTTTGCGGCGGTCACTATCGGAAGCAACGCTACGAGCACAGCCAAAAACCAAATTGCAGTACGCGATACTGCTCTCCACCCCAACCCCATAACGCCCCCATTTACCTGGTGTGCTGGACGCTATGGTAACTAGAGGTTGCAGTCAATTCCCTCGCCGTTCCTAGCTAGTGCCAAGGACTCCCCCCTCAAGGCAGAGGCACGCCCGTAGCCCCAAACGCCTCGTTCTGCCGCGCGGCCACCTCGGCTTCGCCGGAGCCGGCGATGGCGGCGTTGAACAGCCTAAAATAGTTCAGCTCCGCATTGAGATGCAGGAACACCCCGCCGAGCCCGATCGCCGCCCGGTCCATGAACACGAATTCCCGCGGCACCTTCACCGGCCCTTTCTCGCGCAAGGCCTGATGCACCTTGAAGGCCTCCTGGCGTCCGTATGAGGCGGGGCTCGCCCCTTCGGCGATGGAGCGCACCCGGTCTTCCAGCATCGGGCCGTAGATGAACTTCGCCCAGATATTCAGGACGTCGATGACCTCTGGCTTGAGCCCGGTGAAGCCCCAGGTCTCGTAGGCATGCACGATCAGGTCGCGGTCTTCGCGCAACAGGCCGTTGTAGAGATCGACCACCCCTTGCACGAATTTCGGCTGAAAGCTGCGCATGCAGCCATAGTCGAGCAGGTTGATGCCGGCAGCTTTGCCGTCCTCCTCGAACACCGTGTAATTGCCTAAATGCGGGTCACCATGGATGATCCCGTAATGGCTGAACGGATACCACCAGGCGCGGAACATCGCCTCGGCGATGCGGTTCCGGTCCTCCAGAGGATGCTCGCGATAATCGAGCAGCGACGCCCCGTCGAGCCAGGTCATGGTGAGAAGGCGCTTGGTGGAGAGTTCGGGCAACACCTCCGGCACGCGGATCAGCGCATCGCCGGCGAAGATGCGCCCATAGAGCGCCATGTGCTTCGCCTCCAGCTGGTAATCCAGCTCTTCGCGCAGCCGCGCGGCGATCTCGGTGCGCATCTCGGAGGTGTCGATCGCCGGGCTCATCCGCTTATGGATCGAGAACAGAATGCCGAGCTGGGTGAGGTCGGCCTCCACCGCCGACTGCATATCCGGATATTGCAGCTTCACCGCCAGGCGCCGCCCGTCATGGGCTCGCGCCTTATGCACCTGGCCGAGCGAGGCGGAGGCCGCCGCAGTCCGCTCGAATTCGGCGAACTTCCCCTCCCAGTCGGGGCCGAGCTCGGTGCTCATGCGCCGGCGCACGAAAGGCCAGCCCATGGCCGGCGCCTGACTTTGCAGCTGGCCGAGCTCCGCGGCATATTCGGCCGGCAGCGCTTCGGGGATGGTGGCAAGCAGCTGCGCCACCTTCATCATCGGCCCCTTAAGCCCGCCAAGCGCGGCGGCCAGCGCCGCGGCATCCTTGTCGCGTTCGGGGTCGAGACCAAAGGCGCGGCGCACGGCCATGCGCGCCGCAACCCCGCCAACATTGGCCCCCACCTTGCCGTAACGCATGGCGCGGGCGCTTAACCGGTTCTTCTCATGATCGTCGGGGGCGTCACTCATGCAGCATCGAACTCTTCACACTGAAACGGATTTTCTTCCATATAGGGCGGCGCGAACGGCTATGTCGTGACCGCGCCCCGAAAAAACCATTCCGGACCTCATGAAAAAGATTCTCAAATGGCTCGCGGCGGCGGCCCTCATCTTCTTCGCAGTCATTACGGCTTGCGCGATCCTCGCCGCCTGGCTGCCCGCCCTCGATATCGTCAGCAACGGCCTGCCCTTCTATGTCGCGGGGCTTTTGGTGCTGCTTCTGGCCTTCGCCTTTCTCGGCGCGCGCCAGCTCACCCTCGCCGCCGCGGTGCTGCTCGCCCTCAATACCGGGCTTATCGCCACGGCGATGACCGGCGGCGCGCCGCAAGCCCCGGACGGCGCCAAGCGCTTCCTGCGCGTCGCCACCTTCAATCTTTGGGGCGGCAGCAATTCGCATCTCAATGAGGTCGCCCGCTATATCGAAGAGCAAGACCCCGATGTGGTGATCTTCCAGGAGGCGCGGCAGCGCACCGAGCCGCTGCTGGAGTCTTTGGCCAGCGCCTACCCCTACCGCATCGGCGAGCGCTCCTTGGTGATCCTGTCGCGCTACCCCAGCACCGCCGACGGGCGCATCGACCGCGCCGGCTTCCAGCCCTGGAACTCGCTGATCACCCGCTGGGCCAGCCTCGACGTCAACGGCCAGCAAGTCCGGGTCGCCGGCATCCATCTCGCCCGCCCCTATTACCCGGAGCTGAAGCAGCAGGATCTCTTCGCCCTCACCCAATTCGTCGGCCAGACCCCGCCGCCGCTGATCGTTGCCGGGGATTTCAACATGGCGCCCTGGACCCAGAACATGAAAGCCTTCACCCATCGCACCAACCTGATGCCGATGAACGGCTACCACCCCACCTGGCCGCTGAAGCGCCGGGACACGGCGCTGATCCCGCTGTTTCCCATCGACAATGTGCTGATCTCGCCGGGGCTCGCCAGTCTCGGCATCACCACGGGACCGCGGCTTGGCTCCGACCACCGCGCGGTGATCGCCGATATCGCCCTCGGCACCCCGGTGCCTGCGAGGCCTTAAGAGGAGATCCTGGAGCACCCCCGATTGCCGAAGCAAGCTAAGCTTGCGACAATCCGGATAAGGAGGAAAACGCCATGCTTCGCTTTGTGCTGACTCTGGTCGCCGCGCTGGTTCTCGGCGCCGGCTCCGCACTTGCCGCCGGCGAGACCGTCGAGGTGTGGAAATCGCCGACATGCGGCTGCTGCGGCGCGTGGGTGAAGCATCTGCAAGCAAGCGGCTTCACCGTCAAAGCCAACAATACCGAGCCCGCCCTGCTGCGCCAGATCAAGCGCCAGGCCGGCATCGGAAAGGATCTCGCCTCCTGCCATACCGGCAAGATCGGCGGCTATATCGTGGAGGGCCATGTTCCGGCGGCGGATGTGAAGCGCCTGCTTGCGGAGAAGCCCGACGCCATCGGCCTCACCGTGCCCGGCATGCCCATCGGCTCGCCCGGCATGGAAGGCCCCGATCCGGAGCCCTATGACGTGCTGCTGATCAAGCGCGACGGCACCACGGAAGTCTTCGCCCATCACGGCTAGAGTCTAGCCACTCCGGGGCAAGCCTCACCCCTTGTCGGACTCCCGGGCCAGCCGATCGCGCATCGCCCGGGTGGCCTTCTCCAGCTCATCCTCAAGGCTGCCGCCCGCCCCGCTTGGCGGATCTTGCGGCAGCGGCGCACGACGCCCCGGCTGCGGATCGAAATTCGGCGTCTCGAAGCCGGTCGGGGGATCGAAGCTCGGCGACGGCTCAAAGCCGGGCGGCAATTCGAAATCCGGCGGCAGCTCGAAATCCTCAAAGCCTGGATCGGGATCGAGCCGCGGCAGCGGCTCGTTTCGCGGTTGCGGCGGCGCCGGGGTCGGATCCGGTGCGGGCCGCAGCGGCGGGCTCTGGCGCGGCGGCGCGGGCTGCCGCGGTGCCGGCAGCCGTCCGCCCGGCTGTCTTGACTCGCCCTGCCTTGGCTCAGCTTGTCTTGGCTCGGCTCGTACCGGTGCAGGCTGCTGTCTCGGGGGGCGTTGCACAGGTCCGGATTGATTGACACCGGACCGGCTTGGTCCGGAGGGCCGCGGCGGCGGATAGAGCGAGACCGGCTGCGGCGATGAGGGCTGAGGCGGGGCGATCTGCGGCAGGTTGCGCGTCACCGGCTGCGGTTGAGGCCGCGCCGGCTGTTGCGGCTGCTCCGCCGCTTTCGCCGCCGGCTCTTCTCTCGGTGCGAACCAGAGCAGCAGCATCAGCGCGATCGGCGTGGCGAAATCCACGATCAGGATCGACCAGCCGACGCCTTGCGAGAACACCTCGCCCTCGACGATGCTGTCGATGCGCGCAACGCCGGAGCCGATCAGGAACACGCCCACGATCAGCGCCATCATCAGCCGCCCGGACTTGCCGGCAAACGCGGCGTAGAAGCACCCGGCCGCGATCCCCAGATTGGCCAGCGCCAGCTCGAACTGGAACGGGCTCGGCGCCCAGCCGAGCGCCAGCGCCGTGTCCTGGGCGTAGAGGCTGTGCAGGATGAAGGTCCATACCCCCATCACCCCGAGCGGGAAGATGAAGACGTAGCGGGTCAGCTCGCTGACCGCCCGGCCAATATCGGCCGGCTTGGAGCCGAATCTCAGCGCCGCCCCCGCTCCCACAAGGGCCGCCACCCACATGAGAATAGGAAACAGCGCGGTCATAGATTTCTATCGGCTAGCCGTTGCGCGACGGGCTCAAATGCCCTCCGCGTCCAAGGTCTCCAACTCGTCGATCAGCCCTTCGATCACGCTCAAGCCCATGGCCCAGAAGCCCGGCTCGGTGGCATCCAGCCCGAACGGCGCCAGCAGCTCCTTGTGATGCTTGGAGCCGCCCGCTGCCAGCATATCGAGATAGCGCTCGGCGAAGCCGGCATCGGCCTTCTCGTAGACGGCGTAGAGCGAATTCACCAGGCAATCGCCGAAAGCATAGGCGTAAACATAGAACGGCGAATGGATGAAATGCGGGATATAGCACCAGAAGGTCTCGTATCCCTCCTTCAGCTCGATCGGCGGGCCTAAGCTCTCGCGCTGCACGTCGAGCCAGATCTCGTTGATGCGCTCCGCGGTCAGCTCGCCCTTGCGCCGCTCGGCATGGATCTCCCGCTCGAACATGTAGAAGGCGATCTGGCGCACCACCGTGTTGATCATGTCCTCGACCTTGGCGGCGAGCATCGCCTTGCGCTCCGCCTTGCTCGGCGCGGCGCTGAGCAGCTCGCGGAAGGTCAGCATCTCGCCGAACACGCTCGCCGTCTCGGCCAAAGTCAGCGGCGTCGGCGCCATCAGCGGACCTTGAGCGTTGGCCAGCACCTGATGCACCCCGTGGCCGAGCTCATGGGCGAGGGTCATCACGTCCCGCGGCTTACCCATATAGTTCAGCAGCACGTAAGGATGCGCGCTCGGCACCGTCGGATGCGAGAAGGCACCCGACTGCTTGCCCTCGCGCGCCGGTGCATCGATCCAGCCCTTCTCGAAGAAATCCTCGGCGATGGACGCCATGCGCGGCGAGAAATCGCCATAGGCCTTCAGCACCGTGGCGCGCGCCTCCGCCCAGGGGATCGACTGCTTGGATTCGGAAGGCAGCGGCGCGTTGCGGTCCCAATGCGGCAGCCGCTCCTTGCCCAGCCATTTGGCCTTCAGCGCGTAATAGCGATGCGACAGGGTCGGATATTTCCCGCGCACCGCCTCGGCCAGCGCATCTACCACCTCGCGCTCCACCCGGTTCGCCAGGTGGCGGGAATCGGCAATGTCCTCGAAGCCGCGCCAGCGGTCGGAGATTTCCTTGTCCTTGGCCAGCGTGTTGGTGATCAGCGTGAACAGCTGGATATTCTGGCCGAAGGATTTGGCCAGCGCCTCGGAGGCCTTACGCCGTTTTTCCTCGTCCCAGCCCAAAAGCAGGTTCAAGGTCGGCTCCAGGCTCAGGCTTTCCCCGTCCACCTCGAACCGCATCGCCGCCATGGTCTCGTTGAACAGCCGGTTCCAGGCGCCCCGCCCGGTCACCGACTTCTCGTGGAACAGCTGTTCCAGCTTATCGTCGAGCTGGTAGGGCTTTTCTTTACGCAGATCCTCGATCCAGGGCCGGTAATGGCCGAGATTGTGATCGCTCTCCATGGCGTGCTCGATCACCGCATCGTCGATCCGGTTGAGCTCCAGCGGGAAGAAGATCAGGTTGGAGCTGATCGCCGTTACCCGCTCCTGGATGTCGCCGAAGAATTTCTGCCGCGAGGTGTCCGAAGTGTCCGCCGTGTAGCGCAAGGTGGCGTAGGAGATGATCCGGCCGATCAGATCGTTCAGCGCCTCGAACTCGCGCACCGCGACGGCCAGCTCCTCGCCGCCCGCCTTGGCCATATCCGACAGCTTGCCCTGATAGCTCTCCTGCAGCGCGTTCGCCGCATGCTCGGCCCGGGCGAGATCCATCTCCAGCTCCGGTGCATCGGGCGCCGCGTATAGGTCGCCGAGATTCCACTCCGGCAAGGTTCCGAGCCCCTCCTCCGCCGGTGCTCCGGCGGCAAGGCTTTCCGCCTTGGCAAAGCTCGTCATCGGAAAACGCCTTATCGGACTAGTCGGCATGTGAAATCGTCTCCACTCATTCGAAGGAAGCTCAGGATACTGCCTGTAGCGCCGAAACGGGGCGGCTGTCCATCGGATGCAGTTTCGCACCGGACTTTGGCGCTGCGGCGGGCCGTTTCGCGCGCGCCCCGAGACCGCCATTTTGCTTGCAGATCGGCGGAAAATCGGCCGCCTGGCGCGCTTGCGAATACTGGCCGAGATCCAAGGCTCACCAAAATCGAACCCGAATAAAGAGGATATTTACCCTTGTGGTTCAAATTTTCTCGAAAGGAACGGGGCGATCCGGCCGTGTATTGGCCGTCCAACCTCTTTCTTCAGTATTGAGTAACCATAGCGAGTTCTGCGTCATGGCTAAACGGGTTTTGGTCGTCGATGACGACCCTGCTCAGCGTCGTATTCTGGAAGCGACCATCGAGCGGTTTGGATATAGCGTTGCCACCGCCGAGAGCGGTGATGAAGCCTTGGAAATCCTCAGCGCCGAAGGCGCCGACATCCAGCTCATTCTTCTTGATCTGGTGATGCCGGGCACTGACGGTATGGCGGTGCTCACGGCAATGAAGACCTTACCGAAACGGCCCCCGGCCATCGTTCAGACCGCCCACGGCTCCATCGACGCGGCAATCGCCGCCATGCGTGCCGGCGCTGCTGACTTCGTGGTCAAGCCGGTGAGCCCCGAACGGCTCGAAGTCTCCATCAAGAACGCGCTGCGCATCGAAGCGCTGCAAGGCGAGATCACCCGCATCAAGGCCACCGCCGGCGGCGAGCTCGACTTCGACGACCTGATCGCCAGCAGCGAGACCATGGCCCGGGTCATCAAGCTCGGCAAACGCGCCGCCGATTCCCAGATCCCGGTGCTGATCGAAGGCGAAAGCGGCGTCGGCAAGGAGCTGGTCGCCCGCGCCATCCAAGGCGAGAGCGAACGCGCCGAGGCCCCCTTCGTCACCGTCAATTGCGGCGCCATCCCCGAGAACCTGGTCGAGAGCATCCTGTTCGGCCATGAGCGCGGCGCCTTCACCGGTGCCACCGAGAAGCGCACCGGGAAGTTCCAGGAGGCCCATGGCGGCACCCTGTTCCTGGACGAGATCGGCGAGCTGCCGCCCGAGGCCCAGGTCAAGCTGCTGCGTGCCCTGCAGGAGGGCGAGATCGATCCCGTCGGCGGCAAACAGCCGGTAAAGGTGGATTTCCGCCTGATCTCCGCCACCAATCAGGATCTGATCAAGCTGGTCCAGGAAGGCCGCTTCCGCGAGGATCTCTACTACCGCCTCAACGTCTTCCCGATCTGGATTCCGCCCTTGCGCGAACGCCTGGAAGACGTGCCGGAGCTGGCGCGCCATTTCCTCGCCCGCTTCGCCGCCGAGGAAGGCAAGCAGATCGACGGTATCCAGGCCGAGGCCATCTCTATGCTGCAGCGCTATAGCTGGCCGGGGAATATCCGCCAGCTGGAGAACGCCGTGTTCCGCGCCGTGGTGCTGGCCGACGGCAATATGCTGAGCGTCAACGAATTCCCGCAGATTGCCGCCCATGTGGAGGGCTATCAGGTCACCGTGCCGCCTGCGCCGGAGCCCAAAAAAGCGCCCAAAATCGAAGGTCCGGTGATGCTGGGGGATTCCCTCAACACCCCTTCCACCATCCAGATTTCTGCCGGCAATGGCCGCGATGCGGTGGGCATTCCCGCCTTGAGCGATAGCGGCGAAATCCGCCCCCTCGACGACATCGAGGCGGACATGATTCGCCTCGCCTTCGGGCGCTATCGCGGCCGCATGACGGAGATTGCCAAACGGCTGGGAATCGGCCGCTCCACCCTGTACCGGAAAATGCGCGAAATCGGCCTCGAAGCGCGCGTTGGCTAAATTTCAATCCGTCTTTGGTAAGAAAGCCACAGTGGTTTGAAAAAACGGGGACCCGGGGGTGGAATTCGCGCCTGCGCCTAGCCAATTATCCGGCGTCAAGCTAGGGTCCCATCGTGCCGAATCGTATGGGGTTTTCGGCAGAGGAGCAGGATTTATGAGGCCATTCCATTCCATCGCTGTCGCAGCGCTTCTGAGCCTGCCCTTCGCGGCAGGGCCGGTTCCGGCGTTTGCGGCGGAGCCAGACGGGCCGGAGAAGCTGGTCGGGCACGAAGAGGCGATTCGCATCGCCATTCAAGAGCAGCTTTCCGCCAAATTCACCAGCACGACCGAGACCCATAAGCAGGAACAGGGCGCGCTGGTCGAATTTTACTCTCTGCCGGAGCACGAGACCCTTTGGGTCGACGAGGACGGCCTGACGAAGAAGGGCAAGGCGATCGTTGCCGAGCTTCGCAAGGCCGACGAATACGGCCTGCGCTCGGCCGATTACGCAGTTCCCGATCTCAGCGATTTCAAGCCGGCGAGCTTCAAGGCCAATCCCGGCAAGGCCGCCAAGCGCCTGGCCGATGCCGAGATCAACATCAGCTACGCCGTGATGCGCTACGCCAATGATGCCCGCGGCGGCCGCATCAAGCCGGCGCGGCTCAGCGGTTATCTCGATCCCGAGCTGCGCCTGCCGAAGCCGCTCGAGGTGATCGAATCGATTTCGTTCCGCTCCGATCCCGCCGCTTACATGCGGAGCTTCCAGCCCGATCAGCCGCAATTCGAGGCGCTGCGCCGCAAGCTGGCCGAGCTGCGCGCCGAAGACGGCGTGGAAGAGGAAGTGGTTGCCGAGCAGATCGTTCTGCCGGCGGGCCCGACCCTGCGCCGCGGCATGAAGCATTCCCAGGTCGCGCTGCTGCGCAAGCGTCTCGACGTCGAGGCCATTGCCGCTATCGGCGACGGTGCCCCAGCTTCCGATCCTGAGATTTTCGATGGCGCGGTGGACGAAGCGGTCCGTCAGTTCCAGCGCGAGCACGGTCTGACGCCGGACGGTCTCGTCGGCCCGGGCACGCGGCGCGTGATGAATGGCGGCGGCGTTCCGGCGATCACCGGAAATGACGCCAAGATCCGCCTGATCCTGGCCAATATGGAGCGCTGGCGCTGGCTGCCCAACGATCTGGGCGACTTCTACGTCCGCGTGAACATCCCGGAATTCAAGCTGCGCGTGGTGGAAGACCGCAAGGTCATCCATACCGCCCGCGCCGTGGTCGGCAAGCCGAGCAAGCAGACCCCGGTGTTCTCCGACCAGATGGAGACGGTGGTGTTCAACCCGTCCTGGCATGTGCCGAACTCCATTAAGACGGAGGAAATCCGCCCCTATATCCGGCGCACCGGCGGCTGGTTCCAAAGCTCTAGCTGGGATACCCGCGTGCTGGACCGCCATAATCTGCGCGTGAACTACAACGGGAACACCAATCCGCAGAGCATCGACTGGGATCGCGTCGATGTCCGCAAGATCGCCTTCACCCAGCCTCCGGGGCCGAGCAATGTGCTTGGCGTGGTGAAGTTCCTGTTCCCGAACAAGCACGACGTCTACATGCACGACACGCCGCAGCGCTTCCTGTTCAACAAGCAGATCCGCGCTGAGAGCCATGGCTGCATGCGCATCCAGAACCCCGACCAGCTGGCCGAGGTGGTTCTGAACCACGATCAGAACTGGAATATGAGTCAGGTGCGCAACAGGATCGCCAACAGCTACGACCAGGGCATCGCGCTGAAGACCAAGATCCCGGTCTACATCACCTATTTCACCGCTTGGGTGAATGCCGACGGTTCGATGTCGACCTATGGCGATATCTACGGCCACGACGCCCGGATGGAGCGCGCGCTTAACCTCTAAAGCGGGCGCTTCAAGCCTATACAATCGCGATAAAAGTTAACGCCGCCGCGGGGTAACCTGTCGGCGGCGTTAACTTAGGCGCCTTGTTTTTCCCAAAATTCGCTGAAAACACGTATCCTTAACCACGGGTAAGGATGATCCGCCGCTTCGAGTCGCGTTCGAGAGGCTCGAATAAGGGGATTGGCCGAGGCCTAAAACCGAAGGCCGTTGGGACAGTCGTCGGCCTTCAGTAGCTGCGTAGGGGTCTGATGCGGAAACGGGGTGAGGGACAGTGCACGCGCGCACTCTGTGCGCTTCTCGTCGGCGCTTTGGCTGCAATCCTGCTTCTGCCGGATTTCAATCCCGCCAATGCCAACGCCGTGCCCCGCACGCTGCGCTTCTACAATATCCACACCAAGGAATATCTGACCGTCACCTATAAGGTGAACGATCGCTATGTGCCGTCCGCCATGGACAAGCTCAACCGCTTCATGGGCGATTGGCGGCGCAACGAACCTACCAAGATGGACCCGGAGCTGATCGATCTGATCTGGACCATCTACACCAGGCTCGGCGCCAGCGAGCCGATCCATCTGATTTCCGGCTACCGCTCCAAGAAGACCAATGACGCCCTGCGCGCCAAGGGCGGCGGACAAGCCAAATACAGCCAGCATACCCTCGGCAAGGCCGCCGATATCCATATCCCCGGCGTGCCGGTGAAGCGTTTGCGCAATATGGCGCTGATCCAGGAATGGGGCGGCGTCGGCTATTACCCCAATTCCGGCATTCCCTTCGTCCATGTCGATACCGGACGCGTGCGCATGTGGCCGCGCATTCCGCATATGGAGCTCGCCGCCCTCTTCCCCAGCGGCAAGACCGCTTATGTGCCGAGTGACGGGCGGATGATCTCCAAGCGCGACTATCAGGTCGCCTCAGCAAGCGGCAAATACGCCACCGCAGGCCAGGTGCTGGGCTCCGGTGCATCCGCCGTCGCCATTGCCGCCGCCGATATGGCTCCGCCGCCAATGCCCGACCGCTCGCCGATCCATCAGGTTGCCCTAGCCAGCGCAGGGAGCGGCATGCTGCCGAAGGTATTCGGCGCATCCGAGCCCCAACCTATGGCCCTCGGTCAGGCCGATGCGCCAGTTCCGGCTGTGGCGGAGAACCAGGCTCCCGCCACCATGCCGATGCCGGAGCGCAAAGGCTTTATCGTCGCCAGCGCAGGCGGCTCGCCCTTCTCCACGGCCCCCGCTGCCCCGCAAGCGGAGCCGGCCGTGTTTCGCGCCGGCGATGCGCCGAGCCTTCCGCCCGCTCCCGCCAGCGCCGCCTCCTATCAGAAGACCGACGTGCTCGCCCTGCCCGCCGAGGATGACGAGCATCCCGAAGAGAGCCTGAGTTACATCCAATACGATGTGGCGACGCTGCTGACCGAACGATCCGTCGGCTACGACCGCACCATCGCGCCGCTTCAGGCGCCGGAGCAGAGCCGCATCGCGTATCTGTTCGAAGACTTGCCGGTCCCGCAGGCTCTCGAGCTGCGGGATTCCGGCCGGGTGATGAGCCTGGCTCGGCGCCAAGGCTTCGAAGGCGCGGCGGTGAAGAGCCTCTACGCCGCCCTGCCCGGCAGGACGCAGCTCGCCTCGCGCTGATCGAAGACGCCGCGCCGGCTCGAAGCCAGGCTAGGCCGCGGCGGCGGAATCCTCATCCATGCCAAGCGCATGCAGATAGGTGGTCAGCACCGCCTCTTCCTCTTTGCGCTTCTGCTCGTCCTGCTTACGGATGCGGATGACCGATTTCAGCGCCTTGGTATCGAAGCCGTTGGACTTGGCCTCGGCATAGACTTCCTTCAAATCGGCGGCCAGCGCCGCCTTCTCCTCCTCGAGCCGCTCGATGCGGGAGATGATGGTACGGAGCTGCTCCTGGGCTGACGAATGAAGCGTCACGTTGAACCTCACTGAACGGGTTACGGATGTGAAAAAGAATCGAAGGGAAGAGTAGGCAGCCGCAGAACGCCGCGGCAAGAGCCGAAAGCCGATTGCGGCGGCTTTTCCAAACTATCCAAAGATCTCAGGATTAGGCCTTTCATATCAGTGCGTTACTTCTGATATCGGGCCTTCCATTCGTCATAGGCCATGCCGTAGACGATCTCCCGAGCCTCCTCCTTGCTGAGCAGCAGCCCATGCGCCTCGGCCGCCTCCCGGTACCAGTTGGACAGGCAGTTGCGGCAGAAACCGGCAAGCTCCATCAGATCGATATTCTGCACATCGGTCCGCTTGCGCAGGTGATCGCGCAAACGCCGAAAGACGGCCGCCTCCAGCTCGATGCGAAGCGTTTCGTCGGAGATCTCTGCCCCGCCCGAGGCCGGCGGCGCGCACCTGGCGCCGAGCTCATGCCCCTCGAGCTCATGCCCCTTGCGGCCGAAATGATGGATCTTGTGCAGCTCCGCGGCCATTGCCGCATCGTCCAGGATGCCCCGCACGATGCGCGCCAGCCGCTCGGCCCAGTCCTCATGCTCCTCCTCGGTGAACAGGAGGTCCTGCCTGAGCTCGACCAGCGCATGGGCAATACCGCGGCGCGAGCCGTGCCGATTCAGCGTGTCGCCCTCCAACTCGCCGTTATAGGGCACGTTCTCGTCGACGATCAGCTCCGGATCGGCGGCAAGCCCGGCCAGCAGCGGCTTCGGCAGCCGCCAATCCTTGTCCCACAAGATGCCGGCATGCCAGGGGCGCGGCACGCTCTTCCAGGCCGGGGTGAAGCTGTGCATGGAGAGCAGCACCGGCACCCGGCCATGGGCGATACCCTCGTCGATCAGCGTATCGATCGCCGCGTGATAGGGCTCGTAGAAGCGTTTGCGCCGGTTCTCCTTCTCCGCCTCGCTGAGCCCCACATTGCCCGGGATCACCAGCCCGTCGGAAATCTGCATGATCTGGGTCGGATCGCTGGGGCCGCGATTGGGGTCGATCAGAAGGCGCGAAAACCGCGTCACCACCGCCGGCACGCCGAGCTTTGCCGCCAGCTTCTCGGCCACGGGAAGCGCCCCCGGATCGTATGCGATATGCCGTCGCAGATGCTCCGGCTTCAGCCCGAGCTGGTCGTATTCGGGCGGTATCCGGTTCTCCGCGTGATCGCACAGAATGATCAGCCCCAGCTCCGGATCGCCCTCGATCAGCCGGTAAGCCTCGTTTTCCGCCTCGGATTGAAGGGGATGAACGGTCCTTTGCTCCACATTCGCCTCATTGATTTGACTGCCGCGCCCGGATAGGAACCCTGTGTCGGATTTTTTGCGATAAGGATTGAAGCCCTTTCGCTAAAGCTCCGCTCCCTATAAAACTTCGATTCGAAGATCGGGGGATTGGGGCCGACCGCCGGCTCGATGTTTCCGTCCGGCGCGGTCCGGTTTTTGCGGAGTTGAAATACTCTTATAATCGTCTGTGCCGAATATTTAAGTCACGCCATTCGGTATCGCCACCTTTCACGCAAGCAAGTAGGGCCAGACTTGACAGTCGCTTCCACATCCATTCGGGCTGCCGAACGTCCAGCCCGGCGCTTCCCGAAACCGTTCCGGGCCGCCTGCGCCGCGCTCTGCCTCGCCGCGCCGCTGCTGGCAGCGAGCGCCCCGGCCAAGGCCGATCTCAAGCTGTGCAACACCACCACCAGCCGTGTCGGTGTCGCCATCGGCTACAAGGACAAGCAAGGCTGGGCGACGGAAGGCTGGTGGAATGTTTCGGCCCATTCCTGCGAGACGCTTCTTAAAGGTGTCTTGATCGCCCGCTTTTACTATCTCCACGCCATCGACTACGACCGCGGCGGCGAGTGGGCGGGTACGCTCCACATGTGCACCGATGACAAGGCCTTTACCATCCGCGGCACCGACGATTGCGTGACCCGGGGCTACAAGCGTACCGGGTTCTTTGAAGTTGATACCGGCGAGGAGCGGGATTGGACCGTCCGCCTCACTGACCCGGAAGCTGAAGAAAATTCCCAATGAGGCGTAACCGTAGGGTCAAGATCGTCGCAACGCTCGGACCCGTTTCAAACAACGAGCAAGCGATGCGCCGCCTTTTCGAGGCGGGCGCCGACGTCTTCCGCATCAACATGAGCCACACCAGCCATGAGAGCATGACGGAGACGCAGGCCACCATCCGCAAGCTGGAGGAGGAGTTCGCCCGCCCGATCGGCATTCTGTGCGATCTGCAAGGGCCGAAGCTTCGCATCGGCAAGTTCGAATCCGGTGCCATGCGCCTCAATGAGGGCGACGTGGTCAGCTTCGTCCGCCGCGAGGTCACGGACGGATCGGGCCGCATCCACCTGCCCCATCCTGAGATTTTCGAAGCCATCGAGGCCGGGCACACGCTGCTGCTCGACGACGGCAAGCTGAAGCTCCGCGTGGTCGAGGCAAGCGATGTGCGCATCGACGCCGAGGTGCTGGTCGGCGGCTCGCTCGGCAGCCGCAAGGGCGTCAGCCTGCCCGACACCGTGCTGCCCATGGGCGCCATGACCGACAAGGACCGCGCCGATCTGGAGCATGCCTGCTCGGTCGGCGTCGACTGGATCGCCCTGTCCTTCGTGCAGCGCGCGCAAGACATCACCGACGCCAAGGCGCTGGTGAAGGATCGCGCCGCCGTCATGGCGAAGATCGAGAAGCCGTCCGCGGTCACCGATCTCGCCGACATCCTGGAGCTGACCGACGGCATCATGGTCGCCCGCGGCGATCTCGGCGTCGAGATGCCGGTGGAGAAGGTCCCCGGCATCCAGAAGCAGATCACCCGCGCCGCCCGCAATGCCGGCAAGCCCGTGGTCGTCGCCACCCAGATGCTGGAATCGATGATCGAGGCGCCGGTCCCGACCCGCGCCGAGGTCTCTGACGTCGCCACCGCGGTGTTCGAGGGCGCCGATGCGGTGATGCTGTCGGCCGAATCCGCCGTCGGCAAATTCCCCTACGAGGCCGTGGCCACCATGGACCGCGTCGCCATCGAGGTGGAGCGCGATCCGCTCTACGAAGCGATCAGCCACGCCCAGAACATCTATCGCGAGGCGACCGGTATCGACGCCGTCTCCGCTGCCGCCCGCACCGTGGCGAGCACGCTGAGCCTCGCTGCCATCGTCTGCTACACCTCTTCGGGCAACACCAGCATGCGCGCCGCCCGCGAGCGGCCCGATCAGCCGATTCTGGCGCTCACCCCGGTGCCTGCCACGGGACGCAAGCTGGCCATCGTCTGGGGGCTGCACTGCGTGCTGACCGGCGATCCCAAGGATCTCGACGATATGGTCGACAAGGCCTGCCGCATCGCCCTGGAAGAAGGCTTCGCCCGGCCCGACGACAAGGTCATCATCTCGGCGGGTCTTCCCTTCGGCAAATCCGGCGGCACCAATATGCTGCGCATCGCCTCCGTCGAAGACGGCTCTCATATCGGCGCTTAGCCCGTCCCCTGACGGAGATTGGACGTGCCGGCGCGCTTATGCGCCGGCCGCTTTCCGCTGCGCCGCCCGGGCCACCTCGTAGCGCACCCGCGCCCAGCGATAGGCATCCAGCACCGAGATCGAATAGACCGCGAAGCCGCCCGCATAGCGGCCGACGAAGGACGCATTCTCCGGCGCGGTGTACATGGTGATCATGCCCAAGAGGATCATGAAGAACAGCATGGTCAGCGCCCGCTGCGGCTGGTTGTTGAGCAGCTGCCCCACGCCGGGAAACAGGATTGCCGCCCCCATCACCAGATAGGGGCTGAGCGGCATCGAAGGCGGGGTTCCGGCCTCCGCGCCTTCAGCCCCGGAAACTGCAGCCTTAGCGACTTGCGACTTCGCGCTCATGGCGGTCCTCCTTGGTATCCGGCATCGCCGGCTTCTGCGCGTCCCGCGGCAAGGGCTGCGCATCGGTCTGCAGATCCTCGGCAACGGCAATTGCGGCATCCAGAAGCCGGCTCGCCAGCGCCGGATCGGCCGCACCGCCGCTGAACTGTGCCTGGCGCAGAAGAAGATAGGTGGAGCGGTCGCCCTCGTCGGCGAGATAGACCAGCCGGACACCCCGCCGCGTCAGCAGTACCTCCTTCATGCGCCGGTCGGCGCAGATCGCCATATGCGGCGTCAGCCGGTCTGGCGCCGGTGTCGTGTCGGGATCGTCGCAACGCAGCATCGAGGGCTCCTTCGGCCAATCCTCCGGCACCTCGAGCCGGACCGGCAGACGCATGGAAGGCGAGAAGAACTCCGTATTGCAGGGCCGCACCAGATAGCTGAGCACCCCGTCATAGGGCAGCGGCGCGAGCACCGAGACCTCCAGCCAGAGCGAAGGTAGCTTGCGCGCCATCAGCGTATCGGTGGTCGCCCGAAGCACCACCCGGTAGCCGCGATAGCTGCCGCGCAGCTCCGGAAACCCGTCCGGCTGCGTGCGCTTTGCCGGCCAGTCGATCACGTCGTCGAGACGGTCGAAGAACGCGCCGCGCGCCGCGTGCATTCGGCGCTTGTCGCGCATGTAGAGCACACCGAGCACGGCGCCCATGAGACAGAGAATGAGAAATGGCATCGGCGGAATATCCTGAAACGAGAGAAAATCCGATCCGGCGGGCCGCTTTCCTCCGATGGAGGGGTGGAGGATGGTGCGCCCCGCCGGACCGGCTCATGCAACATGCATGGTCAGTAATTCGCCGGCCGCGGCCAGGCCATGGTGAACTGATCGCCCCGCGCCACGTACCTGTAGCGGTGCAGCGCGAACCAGATCGAGGCGATGATGTAGAACACCAGGATCGAGATCAGCTGTGCGCCGTAGCCCAGATAGGTCGCGAAATAGGTCGCAAGGCAGAGCGTCAGCAGCATCAAGGCCGGCACCGGATGGAACGGGTGCACATAGCCCCGGTCGATCGAGCCGAGCGGCCAGCTCCGCCTGAACTTCATGACGTTGATCGACATGAAGGTGTAGCCGAGCAGACCCGACAGGATCGAGAAGGTGATCACCTGATCCAGCAACCCGGTGAAGGCGAAGGACACCGCGATCGGGATCAGGAACACGATGGATCGGAACGGCGTCCGGTAGCGCGGATGCACGGCGCCGAACCAGATCGGCATGTACTTGTCGCGCCCCATCGAGAACCAGGCCCGCGCCGCATCGTTGATGCAGCCATTGGCCGAGGCGATCGCGGCGAATAGCGTGCCGATGAACAGCAAGCTCTGCAGGAAGGGACTCCCCGTCATCCGCGCCGTGTCGTAGAGCGGCACCACGGATTGTCCGAGATACTCCCAGGGCAACAGCCCCGAAGCCACGAACCAAGTGAGCGATGCGGCGATCAGCAGCGTGATCATGCCCAACATCGTGCCCAGCGGGATCGAACGGCCCGCGCTGCGCACCTCTTCCGCCGCCTGGCAGGTGCCCTCGATACCGAGATAGTACCACATGCCGAATTGCAGCGCCGCGACGACGCCGATCCAGCCATAGGGCAGCCCCGTCAGGAGCTCGCGGTGGAAGATGGTCTGGCCTTCCTGCCAGGGCTGGATCCCGAAGAACAGCACGATGATGGCGACGAAGGCCACCGCCGTGATCAGGAAGTTCACCGTCAGCGTCATCAGAACGCCGCGGTAATTCAGCCAGGCGAGGAACGCAATGGTCAGCACCACGAAGGCCCGCGGGTCGAGCCCCACCGCCCCCGTCTCAACGCCGATCTGATGGATCAGATCGCCCACCACCAGCGCATCGGCCGCCTCCAGCATGGTGTAGGCCATGACCAGATAGAGGCCGACATTGAAGGCCATCAGCGGCCCGATAATGTGCTTGGCCTGGGTGTATTGCCCGCCCGCGGCGGCGACCGTGGAGGTGACCTCCGAGTCGATCATCGCCACGCAGGTATAGAGCAGGCCGATGACCCAGCAGGCGATCAGCGAGCCGAGCGCGCCGCCTTTCGCCACCGAGAAGTTCCAGCCCATATACTCGCCGACCAGCACGATGCCGACGCCGAGCGCCCAGACATGGGTCGGGCCGAGAACCTTGAGAAGGAATAGCCGGTCTTTCTCCGGCGCTTGCGCAACAGTGTCGCTCATTGCCGCCCCTCCTCTTCTTCGGCTTCATGCAGAAGTTCGTCCTCGCCCTCCCGCGCGCTGAGCAGGAAGCTTTCGCTGTAGTTCTGCCCAACGCGGATCACATCGAACAGCATCCAGCCCAAAAGCAGGCCGGAGATGCCCCACGCCACGTAAGTGGCGATGCTCCAGATTGTCATGCTTGCCCCCTAGCGCTGCCGTTTGCCGAAACGCTCGTCGATCACCTCCCGGTATTCCTTCTCCGAGAACGTCAGCACGAAGATGAAATACCCGATCAGAATCGCGGCGGTGATGCCGAGTGACCAAGGCTCGATGGTGTAGTCGAAGCGGTCGTTGATGATCTCGCCTGCGCTGGCGGGATCGAAACCGAGCTTCTCCCATTGCTGCTGCATCACGGCGTTCTGACCTAGGGACTCCCAGGTCGCCTCCTGCACAGCGGCGGCAGTCTCCGGCGGCGGCGTCTCTTCTCCGTTGCCGAAGTTGAACAAGAGCGGCAGCATCAGGCTGCCATAGACGATTGCGATCAGGAAAACGCAGTCGATGAATTGGCCGAGGCGGCTTTGCTTCGGCGGCTGATAGATTTTCGCCATGACACTACTCCACCAGCTGACGGTCGAGCCGACCGGTCGCCTTCAGTTTCTTGAGAGCATCGGCATGACGAATGTCGAGGCCGTAGATATCCTCTTTGTCGGCGGCGTAGTGCCGGATCATCGCGATGATGGAAGAGGTGTTGAAGATCAGCACGGCGGCACCGGCCACCCCGATCGCGATCTTCACATTGTTATCCTCCACCAGCGGTGTGATGGCGAAGAATACGAATAGGACCACTGCCCAAAGCAGCGCGACAAAGCCAAATGCCCAGGCCTTGTCACCCCGGAATAGGGCATCGATCCGCTCCGAATGGGTGCGGTTCATAGCGTTGATTTCCTCCCTTGAACGCCCGGGATTCGTTTTTTTATGGTTTCCCGAGAGGAAAGATTATTTCCTCACATTCTCGAGGTTGTCAATGTGTCGCAGGGAGAGAAAAGTGGATAGCGGCGGCGGGCAGGGCCGGAACGGGACCCGAACGGTCGGATCAAGCCGTTGATATAAAGCGATTAATCGCTCAGATATCCTGCCCTTCGATTTCGCGCGAAAGATCGTCCACAGCAGCTTGCGCCGGCACCAGATACGGATTGACCTTCAGCGCCTTGCGGAAGACGGCGAGCGCCGCTTTCTTCTGGCCCAAGCTTTCCAGCACGCGGCCGAGCCCGCAAATCGCCTGGTAATGCCGGGGATCCAGCGCCAGCACATGGCGGAGGTCGGACAGCGCCTCGCCGTGCTCGTTGCGCAGGTAGTGCACCATGGCCCGCTGATGCCAGACCTCGGCGGCATTCGGCTCAAGCTCGATCGCCGCATCGAGAATCGCCAAGGCGAGCTCGTATTCGGAAATCTCCTCGAACATCTCCGCCCGGACCAGCAGAAGGTCGATGGTCGGGCTGCCGGTCTGATGCCAGATATCGCTGATCGCCGATTCGATATGTTCGGCCGCTTGCGCATCGCTGCTTTCGGCCAGCGCATCGTAGAGCTGAGCCAAGATCTCCGCCCGCGCCTGCGGATCGGCCAGCACCTCGTCTGAGCCGGCGAGCGGTGGCGGCGGCACCATGGCGCCGTCCGGCGCCGGGATCGGATCGCCCGCGGCGGCAGGCTCCTCGCCCGGCATCGGTGCAAGCTCCCGCTCGCGCAGGCCCGCAAGCGGCCCGACCGTGGCAAGGCGCCAATCAAGGCGCCAATCCGGTACATGGGAGCCCGGTGCAAAACCGGGATGAGCCTCGGCGGAGGCGCCGAATGCGGCCGCGCCGATCAGCGCCGCAGCGAGCCAGACGGCAAGACGGTTTCCGCCGGAGGAAACCGCCGGGCGGAGACGCGCCTGACCTAAAAACCGGTCTTCAAGCTGAAGGGAAACCGCGCGGCAAGGCCGCTTTCCCCATAACCGCGTGCTCATGGAAGAAGCGTACTTGCCGGCCGGCTCGGCCGTCAAAGCAATTCGGAAAAGGTCAAAAATCCGATTTTCATAAACCGGACGAAGCAAGGCGCAGAGCGTCTCGCTTTGGCTGTATGCCTTAGCCCTGGCGCGCTTTGAAGCGGCGATTGACCTTGTTGATAACGTAAAGGCGGCCGCGGCGGCGCACCACGCGATTGGCCCGGTGGCGCGAGCGCAAAGCCTTGATTGAGTTCTTGATTTTCATGGCGCGAGCTTTCCGCGATTCCGTCGTCTCTAAACGAGTCTCTAAATGAAAATCGCCCCCCTGATGCACAGGACGGCGCAATTGCGGCGGACCATAAGGAGCGCCGCACGGCCTGTCAACGCCAAGACCAAAGGTCGCGCCCGCCGCGTCGAAACAAACCATCGGCTCTTGCAATTGTTATCGCCTAAAAGTTAAGCACAGAAGCTCGCAACCAGAGGGAAGCCTCCTATGGATCTGACCCAGGCGATCTATCGGCGCCGCGCCGTGCGCGAGTTCACAGAGAAGCCCGTCGACGAGAAGACGATTCGGCGGCTGATCGATGCCGCCGTCCAAGCGCCCAGTGCGATCAACCGCCAGCCTTGGAGCTTCTGCGTCGTGCGCGATAAGGCGGTGCTGTCCAAGATCTCGGAAAACGCCAAGACGCATCTTTTGGAGACCGCCCCGCCGGACCTGGAATCTCCGCATATCCAGGACATGCTGCGGGATAAGAGCTTCGACATCTTCTACGGCGCGCCGGCCCTGATCGTCATCGCCGCGGAAGGCCCCTCCGAATGGGCGGTCGAGGATTGCACCCTGGCGGCCCAAAATCTGATGCTGGCGGCCTGCAATATCGGCGTGGGCTCCTGCTGGATCGGCCTGGCGCAAAGCTGGCTCCGCAGCGAAGACGGCGTGAAGACCCTGGAGCTTCCCGAGGGGCATGTTCCCGTCGCCCCGATCATCATCGGCTACCCGCCGGTCTGGCCGCCCGAGGTGCCCCGGCAAAGCCCCGACATCCGATGGATCGGCTGACGAGGCAGTGATGCCATGTGCGGACGGATCATCCAGACCTCGGAGCCTTTCCGCCTCGCCATCGTAGACGGGCTGGATGTGCGCGAAGACAACCGCGGTAACGTGCCGAGGCGCTTCAACGGAGCGCCGAGCCAAGAGCTGCTGATCATTCGCGAAAACCACAAGACGAATGAGCGCTCCCTCGACCTCATAAAATGGGGGCTGATCCCCCATTGGTGCCGCGAGTCGGACGGCGGCCGGAAACCTATCAACGCCAAGGCGGAGACCGTCACGCGCCTGCCCTCCTTCCGCGAGGCCTACGCCAGGCGCCGCTGCATCGTCCCCGTCGACGGCTTCTTCGAATGGCAGGCGATCAAGGGCGGCCCCAAGCAGCCTTACGCGGTGATGATGAAGGACGGATCGCCCTTCGGCCTCGCCGGGCTATGGGAGAATTGGCGCAACCCGAAAACCGGCGAATGGGAGCGCAGCTTCGCCGTCATCACCGTGCCGGCCAACGAACTTATGGCACAGATTCACGACCGCATGCCCGCAATCCTGACGCCGGACAGCTACCAGCGCTGGCTCGGGCCGGAGCCCGACCCGCACGACCTCCTGATCAGCTATCCCGCCGAGCCGATGATCTTGCGGCCGATCTCCACGCGGGTGAACAAGCCGGAGAACGACGATCCGTCTATATTGCAGCCGGTCGGCGCAGCCATCGAGATGCCGGCCGCCAAGCGGCGCACGGGCTGACAGATAAAAAGGGGGAAACCAAGATGAAAGCGGCAAAGCTGAAACGCGGCTTCCTGATCGTGGCTTTCGCCGCGGTGTCGATCATCGCAGCCGGCTACGGCATCGATCCGGACTGGTTCGCCAAGACCTTCCTCGGCCTCGGCCAGCTCGATGTCAGCCTCGCCCATATTTGCCGCGCGGTCATGGGCCTCTATCTGGCGCTCGCCGTCTTCTGGCTGGTTTGCGCCCTCCGCAACACCCACAAGGACGCTGCGATCCTGACCGTCATGATCTTTGCCGGCGGGCTTCTCGCCGGGCGGCTCTTGAGCTTCGCGGTGGACGGGGAGCCGGCACCGCTGCTGATCGTCTATGCCGCGATGGAGCTAATCACCGTCCCGCTCGCCTGGTGGATCTACAAGCTGCCCGAATGAGCGCCGCCGCCAACGCAGGGCGGCCGCATCTCCCAGCCAGGCGGGCCGAGGACCGGCGATCTCTTTAGGTGGGAACCCCGAGAAGCAATGCTGAGCGCGACTGGGATCGAACCGGGGTCCCTACGATGTCAACGTAGCGGAAGTCCCCGAACCGCTCATGGGCGGTTTTTTCAAGAGGATCTACGGCACGGACGGGTGAACGCACCAGAGGCAAGAGCCGTATGAGTGATATCATTTTTTAGTTTCACATTCGGAGCGATATCATATAATGATACCATGAATAGCCGGCAGAAAAAGACCCTCGCCGCAGTCTTCGCAGAGCCCGTCAAAGGCAATGTCGCTTGGAACGATATCGAGAGCTTGCTGGTCGCCGCCGGAGCAACGCTGATCGAGGGAAGCGGCTCGCGGGTCCGGTTCGAGAAAGATGGCATCGTCGCCACTTTTCACCGCCCTCACCCAGCGAAGGAAGCCAAGCGGTATCAGGTCAAGGATGCCCGCGCCTTCCTAAAACAGATTGGAGTGACAGCATGAGCAATGTAATGAGCTACAAGGGCTACATGGCCCGCATCGAATATGATGACGAAGATCGCCTAATGGTCGGACACATCGCCGGCATCAGCGATATTGTCGGCTTTCATGCCGAGACGGTTGCAGATCTTCACGCCGCGTTCGAGGAAGCCGTCGACGACTATCTCGCGACCTGCAAGGCGGCCGGCAAGGATCCTCAGCGCCCCTATTCGGGAAAATTCATGCTGCGGCTCGATCCGGAGCTGCACCGCAAGGCGGCCGTCGCGGCGGAGCTCGCCGGCGTTAGCCTCAACCAATGGGCAGAGGACGCCATCGCATCGGCAGTGGACGAAGCAGAGAAAGAGAATATGAGAGAGGCACCGCGGTCGGCCGCCTAACCCTCTCAACCTTACTCGATCACCCGCACGTCCAAGATTATCCGCCAATCGGCCAATGGCGGCTCCGCAGCACCGGCCATATTGGCCGATGGGCTTAATGCTTTGATCCGACAGGAAGGAAATGGTGGGCGGCACTGGGATCGAACCAGTGACCCCTACGATGTCAACGTAGTGCTCTACCGCTGAGCTAGCCGCCCTATACCTCGGGTCGAGGACCGCTTCTATATCGGGTGAATGGCGGGCAAGGCAACCCGGTATTGTCGCCCACGTGAAGAAGAAACCGGAAACCCGCCGCTTCAGCAGGTCTCTAGAATGCGCTCCACCTCGTTGACCAGGTCTTTCAGGTGGAACGGCTTGGACAGGATCTTGGCGTCTTTCGGCGCCTGATTGTCCGGATTGAGCGCCACGGCCGCAAAGCCGGTGATGAACATGATCTTGATGTCGGGATCCAGCTCGGTGGCCCGTCGGGCCAGCTCGATACCGTCCATCTCGGGCATCACGATATCGGTCAGAAGCAAGGTGAAGGGCTCCTCCCGCATCCGGTCGTAAGCCTCCAGCCCATTGCCGAAAGCGACCACGTCGAAGCCGGCACGATTGAGCGCGTTGACCAGGAAGCGCCGCATATCGTCGTCGTCCTCAGCCAAAAGAATCCGCTGCAGACTGCGCGCTCTCGGATCGTTCGCTACCATCCCATTCCCCCTAAATACTCACGGCGCTTTCGCCTCTTCGCCCGTCAACAAGGGCATCCCGGCGAATACACCAATCCGGTAAAGGACCCCTTGCCAAACCGGATACCAAACCAGGCGAACCCGGATTTCCGGGCGGGTGCGGCGTTCGGCCACTCATCATATCACAGGGAAACGCCCCCGTTCCCTCGGCCAGCGGCCCCAAGCGCGGCCTCTTAGAGATCCGATCATTGCGTCTATTTCCCCGGCGCACAAGCCATAAGACGCCTAGACAGAATTGATCCCGGTTGGCACAGTTTGAGCGCTTATGTCGTTTTTGTAAGGCGCCCTGCCCGCGTGAGTGAGCGGCGGACATATCGGGAATTGCCGGGCCATTTCGGTGCGGCAAGAAAACGATGCGGCGTTAGGTCGGTTTTACGGTAAGTCGGTTTAGACTTTTGTCCGTCATAATACGGACAGCGTAACAAAGGATCGGCAAGGAACCAGGATGCACCCCGACGAGGCTGACTCGATCAGGACCGAGCTCGACCCGGCCTTCGAGATCAAACGGCCCACCGAGACGACACTTCCCCTTATCTTCAATTCGCCCCATAGCGGGCGGGTCTATCCGAAGAGCTTTCTTGCCGCCTCGAAGCTCGATCCGCTGACCTTGCGCCGGTCGGAGGATTGCTTCGTCGACGAGCTGTTCGGCTTCGTCACCGGCTTCGGCGCGCCGCTTCTGATGGCGCATTTCCCGCGCGCCTATCTCGACGTGAACCGCGAGCCTTACGAGCTCGATCCGGTGCTGTTCGGCGACGGGCTGCCCCACTACGCCAACACCCAGTCGGTCCGCGTGGTCGGCGGACTCGGCACCATCGCCCGCATCGTCTCCGAATCCGACGAGATCTATCGCGAGCCGCTTTCCGTGGCCGCCGCGCTGGAGCGCATCAATCTGATCTACGCGCCCTATCACGAAACGCTGAACGGGCTTCTCACCGAGGCCCAGGCCAAGTTCGGCGCCGCCATCCTGATCGACTGCCACTCCATGCCCTCCAGCCCGATGGCCGACTATAACGGCGTGCGTCCCGACTTCGTGCTCGGCGACCGCTACGGCACCGCCTGCCATGCCGAGCTGATCCAGCTCGCCGCGCAGCAGCTTCGTTCTCTGGGATATGTGGTCAGCCTGAACAAGCCTTACGCCGGCGGCTACATCACCGAGCATTACGGCCGGCCGCAGCAGGGTCGCCATGCGCTGCAGGTGGAGATCAACCGGGCGCTCTATATGGACGAGAGCAGCTTTGCCAAAACCTCGGGCTTCGCTCGCCTGGAAGCCGATCTGCACCAGATGGTGCAAGCCCTCATCGCCTATGCCGGCGGCCTCGAGCTGCCGCGCGCCGCAGCCGAATAACCCGCGCTTTCAGCTCAATGCAAATGACAAGAAAAAAGGGCCGTTCGAAAGGATCCGAACGGCCCAAGTCTAGGGAGGAAACGCCCAAGGAGGGCAGCGACATAACAATCCGTTATGCCGCGTTGCAACAATATGTCATTGCGACGCACAAAAAGCAAGTTTATGCGACAGTCGGGTGGCATTCCTAGAACAGTGGTGCAAATTAGCCATACTCCCTCTAGGAAACCTCGGCATTTTCAACCAGCTATACGGAGACAACTGAAAAATGAACGTTGAATTCCTGGGGAAAACTGGCCTAGGGAGGTACAACTGACCTCTCCGTCCGAACCCGATTTCCCTGGCTTTCTAAGCCTTGCTCAGGCGCTTGCCAATGGCGCAGCCTCGGTCATTTTGCCGCGTTTCCGCGCGGGGATCGCCACAACCGATAAGGGAGAGAGCGGCTTCGATCCGGTCACCGAGGCCGATCGCGAAGCCGAACGCGTGATGCGCAGCCTGATCGGCAAGCGCTTTCCCGACCATGGAATCATCGGCGAGGAGTTCGGCGTCGAGAACGAGGATGCCCCGTTCTGCTGGATCCTCGATCCCATCGACGGCACCCGCGCCTTCATTATGGGCCAGCCCATCTGGGGCACTTTGATCGGCCTCCTTCAGGACGACGCGCCGATCCTCGGCATGATGGACCAGCCCTTCACCGGCGAGCGGTTCTGGAGCGACGGCAAGGAAGCCATCTATCAGCGCGGCAAGACCGAGCAGCTGATGCAGACGCGGAGCTGCGCCTCGCTCGAGGAAGCGCTGCTCGGCACCACGGCACCGGAGATGTTCAGCCCCGAAGAGGCGGAGCGTTTTGGCGTGCTCGCCGACAAGGTGCGCTTACGGCGCTATGGCGGCGACTGCTACAATTACTGCCTGCTCGCTCTCGGCCAGATCGATCTCGTCGCCGAGTCCGATCTCCAGCCTTACGACATCGTGCCGCTGGTTCCGATCATCGAGGCGGCCGGCGGCGTGGTCACCACCTGGGATGGCGGCAGTCCGCGGAACGGCGGCCGGATACTGGCTGCCGGCGACCCGAGCCTGCACGAGAAGGCCCTCGCCATTCTCAATCCGTAGACAAGACGCCGCGTAAGCAAGACGTCGCGGCGAACGCCTAGACCGCGACCTTCAGCTTTGCGCCGGGAATGAAGGCATCGAACGCGGCCCAGAATTCCTGCCGGATGGAGTCTTTTTCCTGCAGGATTTCGTGGCGCGCGCCGGGCAGCACGATCTTGTCGCCGATCTTGAGCCGTTCGGCGAGCCGCTCGATCGCCTTGTTGGAGACGATGGCATCATTGCCGGCCGCCACCATCAGCACCGGCACGCGCAGCTGCTTGGGGAAATCGTCATGGGCGAGCTCGCCCATGATCTTGAAGGCAGCGCTGAGCCAGCCGAAGGTCGGCGGCCCGATCTCCAGCTCCGGCGCAGTCTTGATCACCGAAAGATTGCGGGCAAAGCGCTCAGCATCGGAGGTCAAAGGGTTGCCGTCGAAATGCTGCGTCTGCCGATACATCTTCATGCCGCCCGGCACCGCAACCCGGGAGAAGCCGGTGAGGCTTAGGCCCTTCGCCACCGCGCCCGTCAGCCCCGGCGAAACCGGAAGCTGCTCGACGCCGAGCATCGGCCCGGTCAGCACCATACGGTCGAACCAGCTCCCGCGCATCGTCGCCGCCTTCAGCGCGATCGCCCCGCCCATGGAATGGCCGAGCACGTAATAGGGCGGCGGGCAATCCGGCAGCACCACCTCGTTCATCAGCTTGAAGATATCGGCGCTATAGTCGTCGAAGCTGCGGACATGGCCTTTCAGCCGGTTGAAGCAAAGATGGGTGGAGCCGCCCTGCCCGCGCCAATCCAGCGTCGCGACGGCGAAACCCCGCCGCCTAAGCTCGCCCACCACCTCGAAATATTTCTCGATGAATTCGGTGCGACCCTGGAAGATGCACACCGTGCCATGACGCTCGCGCAAGGCCGACGGCCAGATCGCATAGCGGACATGAACTTTGTGGAACCGCCGCGAGAGATCCAGCATCCCGACCTTGCCGCCGATCGGAACCGGATTTTGCGGCGTGCCGACCAGTGCCGCCTGCGGTTGATCCTTCGCCATTGAAAATGCCCCTCGATGTGCCGCGCGCACCCGCCTCTCACTTCTTTACAGCAACGCGTTCAGCCTGTGGGCGAGTTTGCCGGTTTTCCGCAGAAAAAATTTGTTTCTCGTTTGATTTCAGCACCCTAGAAATCTTGATCGGCACGGCATTGCTCCCCATATCTCACCCTGTGTAGGCCGCAACAGGCTGCATGCTTTCCGTCCGGCTCCGCTCGGAGCGGACATTCCATATCGCTTCTGAAGGAGGATGTGAGATGAGACAATTCGATTTGGCCCCGCTTTACCGCTCCACCATCGGCTTCGACCGCCTCGGCTCGTTGCTCGATACGCTGAGCTCGCTCGAGGGCGATGCCCCGAGCTATCCCCCCTACAATATCGAGCGCGTCGGCGAGCACGAATACCGCATTTCCATGGCGGTCGCCGGCTTCGCCGAGCCCGATCTCAATATCGAGGTGAAGGAGCACGTTCTGTCGGTACGCGGCGACAAGACCGAGGGGAAGGAGGACACCACCTTCCTTCATCGCGGCATCGCCTCGCGCAGCTTCGAGCGCCGCTTCCAGCTCGCCGATCATGTCGAGGTAACCGGCGCGGCACTGGAGAACGGCCTGCTTCATATCGATCTGAAACGTGAGATCCCGGAGGCTATGAAGCCCCGCACGGTTCCGATCACCAGCAAGGCGGAAACGCCGAAAGTGATCGACAGCAAGGCCGCGTAAATCCGGCGAGCTTCCGAACGCATCAACCGAAAAACGCAGAGGGGTGCGGTCTATAGAGACCGCACCCCTCTTTGTTGCAGGTGCTATGGGAAAACCTGCGAACGTCGTCCGCCCCAGACACGCTGGACATTCGCCTGAAGCGATAAGAGGGATCATAGGGAGGACCCTTTACGCGAATCTTAATTTTTGAGGATTTTCTCGGCGAGATTTGGCGCCAACAAACGATACTAACTTATTGAATAACATATAAGTTCATCGTTTTTCATATTTGTTAACGTTGAGCGGGCGGCACCAAAAATCGGACGTTTTTCGCCGCACAACGCCAAATTTCGTCGTTTTTTCGCCAGGAATCTAAACGTTCCCCCAGCGCCGGACTTTCGTCTTGTGCGGTCAGGGGAATTCTGGCATTTTGGGAGGGAATAGGACAGGTTTGCTGACCTTTGTCGTGTCCGCAATCGCGGCGCATAAGAGCGTTGCGCGCGGATCGCACACGAAAGGGTCTCTTCAGCCTTGCCCCCTCACAAAAATGGGGTATGCCGGTAGCCAATGCCGGCGGCTGGGGTCGCGCAAGCCAGTACTGACTTGCGAGCCAAGCAGCTTCGGCGTTGAATTAACAGCTGATCTGCAAATCTAACATGGGTAGGTCATGCCGGTAATCTCCAAGGAGAACGCTTGCCTTGAGCGATGCCAGCATGGCTGTGTTTTCGAGCTGTAATGAAAATCCGCAATCACAGTTTGGGTATGAAGGAAAACACACCGAAGGAATTTCCCGAAGCGCAAGGACTCTATGATCCGCGCAATGAGCACGATGCTTGTGGCGTGGGCTTCGTGGCCGATCTCAATGGCCGACGCAGCCACGAGACGATCGAGCAGGGTCTGCAGCTTCTGGTGAACCTCACCCATCGGGGTGCGGCTGGCGCCGATCCGCGCTTTGGCGACGGAGCCGGCATGCTGCTGCAGATCCCGCATGAGTTCTTTGTCGAGGTGTGCCCGTTTCAGCTGCCCGAGCCCGGCGAATACGCCGTCGGCCAGCTCTTCATGCCGCAGAACCAGGCGCAGCGCATCTATTGCCAATCCACCGTCGAGCGCATCATCGAGGCGGAGGGGCTGAAGCTGCTCGGCTGGCGCGACGTGCCGACCGACAATTCCTGCCTGCCGCCGATCGTCATCGAGACCGAGCCGTTCCACCGCCAGGTGTTCATCGGCCGCGGCGCCGGCATCGAGGATGAGGACGACTTCGAGCGGAAGCTCTATATCGTCCGCAAATCCATCGCCAACACCATCAATGGCGATACCGGCGGCCACGATATCGGTTTCTATACCGTCTCCATGTCCTGCCGCACCGTCGTCTATAAGGGCATGTTCCTGGCCTATCAGCTCGGCGCCTATTACGCCGACCTGCATCATCCGAAGATGGCCTCGGCCCTGGCCCTGGTGCATCAGCGCTTCTCGACCAACACCTTCCCGTCCTGGAAGCTGTCGCATCCCTATCGCATGGTCGCCCATAACGGCGAGATCAACACGCTGCGCGGCAATGTGAACTGGATGGCGGCGCGCCAGGCGTCCGTATCCTCGCCCCTGTTCGGCGAGGATATCGAGAAGCTGTGGCCGATCTCCTATGACGGCCAGTCCGACACGGCCTGCTTCGACAATGCCTTGGAGTTCCTGGTTCAGGGCGGCTACAGCCTGCCGCACGCGGCGATGATGCTGATCCCGGAAGCCTGGGCCGGCAACCCGCTGATGGATGCCAAGCGCAAGGCTTTCTACGAATACAACGCCTGCCTGATGGAGCCGTGGGACGGCCCCGCCGCCGTCGCCTTTACCGATGGCCGCCGCATCGGCGCAACGCTGGACCGCAACGGCCTCCGCCCGGCCCGCTACCTCGTCACCGAGGACGGCATGGTGGTGATGGCCTCGGAGACCGGCGTGCTGCCCGTGCCGGAAGAGAAAATCGTCCAGAAATGGCGTCTGCAGCCGGGCAAGATGCTGCTCATCGACCTCGAGAAGGGCTGCATCATCTCCGACGAGGAGATCAAGGCGGAGCTTGCCGCCGCGCATCCCTATCAGGAATGGCTGAACAAGACCCAGATCGAGGTCAACGACCTGCCGGGGCCGGAGAATGGCGACAGCCACCTGCCGCCGACCAATGTCGGCCTGCTCGACCGCCAGCAGGCCTTCGGCTACACCCAGGAAGCGATAAAGGCGCTGATGGCGCCCATGGCCGAGGTGGGCCAGGAGGCGGTCGGCTCCATGGGCACCGACACGCCGATCTCGGCGCTGTCCAGCAAGCCCAAGCTGCTGCACAGCTATTTCCAGCAGAACTTCGCCCAGGTGACCAACCCGCCGATCGACCCGATCCGCGAGGAGCTAGTCATGTCGCTGGTGACCTTCATTGGTCCCCGGCCGAACCTGCTCGACCTGGAAGGCACCGCCAATCAGAAGCGTCTGGAAGCGGCGCAGCCGATTCTCACCAATGAGAATCTGGAGCGCATCCGCTCCATCGGCGATGTGGCGGACAACCAGTTCCACACCGTGACCCTCGACATCACCTATCCGGTCGAGAAGGGCGCGGAAGGAATGGAAGATGCGCTCGATGCGCTGTGTCAGGAAGCCGAGACCGCTGTCCGCCGCGGCGAGAATATCATCGTCCTGTCCGACCGCACCGTCGGCCCGGCCCGGCTGCCGATCCCCTCGCTGCTGGCCACCAGCGCCGTGCATCATCACCTGATCCGCCAGGGCTTGCGCACCTCGGTCGGCCTCGTCGTGGAGACCGGCGAAGCCTTCGAGATCAATCAGTTCTGCACCCTGGCCGGCTATGGCGCCGAGGCGATCAATCCTTATCTGGCGTTCGAGACCATCGAGGAAATCGCCGAGGATCTGGACGAGGAGCTGACGCCGAAGGAAGCGGTGAAGCGCTACGTCAAAGGCATCAACAAGGGCATTCTCAAGGTCTGCTCAAAGATGGGCATCTCGACCTATCAGTCCTATTGCGGTGCGCAGATCTTCGACGCTGTCGGGCTTCGTTCCGATTTCATCGAGAAATATTTCACCGGCACCCATTCCCAGATCGAGGGCGTTGGGCTGGAGCAGATCGCGGCCGAGGCTTTCGAGCGTCACCGCCTTGCCTTCTCCAACGCGCCGGTGTTGAAGAACGCCCTAGCCGTCGGCGGCGAATACAATTTCCGCATCCGCGGCGAGGCTCATATGTGGCGCCCCGAAGTGGTCGCCGATCTGCAGCATTCGGTGCGCGGCAACCTGCCGGAGAAATACCGCGAGTTCGCCCAGCGCGTGAACGAGCAGTCCGAGCAGCTCCTCACCTTGCGCGGCATGTTCCGCATCAAGAATGCCGAGGAGATCGGGCGCGAGCCGGTGCCGCTGGACGAGGTCGAACCGGCCACCGAGATCGTCAAGCGCTTCGCCACCGGTGCCATGTCCTACGGCTCCATCAGCCGCGAGGCCCACACCACCCTGGCCATCGCCATGAACCGCATCGGCGGCAAGTCCAATACCGGCGAGGGCGGCGAGGAGCCCGACCGCTTCACGCCCATGCCCAACGGCGATTCCATGCGCTCGGCCATCAAGCAGGTGGCGTCGGGACGCTTCGGCGTCACCACCGAGTATCTGGTCAATTCCGACATGATCCAGATCAAGGTGGCGCAAGGCGCCAAGCCCGGCGAAGGCGGCCAGCTTCCCGGCCATAAGGTCGATTCCATCATCGCCAAGGTGCGCCATTCGACGCCCGGCGTGGGTCTGATTTCGCCGCCGCCGCATCACGACATCTATTCGATCGAGGATCTGAAGCAGCTGATCTACGATCTGAAGAACGTGAACCCGATCGCCGATATCTCGGTGAAGCTGGTCTCCGAGATCGGCGTCGGCACCGTCGCGGCGGGCGTCGCCAAGGCCAAGGCAGATCACGTCACCATCGCAGGCTTCGAAGGCGGCACGGGCGCATCGCCCCTGACCTCCATCAAACATGCCGGCAGCCCCTGGGAGCTCGGCCTCGCCGAGACCCAGCAGACGCTGGTGCTCAACGATTTGCGCAGCCGCATCGCCGTTCAGGTCGATGGCGGTTTCCGCACCGGCCGCGACGTCATCGTCGGCGGTCTGCTCGGCGCCGACGAGTTCGGCTTCGCCACTGCGCCGCTGATCGCGGTCGGCTGCATCATGATGCGCAAATGCCATCTGAACACCTGCCCGGTCGGCGTCGCCACGCAGGACCCGGTGCTGCGCAAGCTGTTCACCGGCAAGCCGGAGCATGTGATCAACTACTTCTTCTTCGTCGCCGAAGAGGTGCGAGAATACATGGCCGCGCTCGGCTTCCGCAGGTTCGACGAGCTGATCGGCCACTCCGACATTCTCGATAAAAGCAAGGCCATCGACCACTGGAAGGCGCGCGGTCTCGACTTCACCCGCATCTTCCACAAGCCGGAGGTGCCGGCCGGCGTCTCCGTCCACAATACCGAGCGTCAGGATCACGAGCTGGAAGAGGTTCTCGACCGCAAGCTGATCGATATGTGCCGCCCGGCTCTGGTGGAGAAGCAGCCGGTCAAGCTCGACCTGCCGATCAAGAATATCGACCGTACCGCCGGCGCTATGCTGTCGGGCGAGATCGCCAAGCGCTATGGCCATAAGGGCCTGTCCGAGGACACCGTCTGGATCACCTTGCGCGGCTCCGCCGGCCAGAGCTTCGGCGCCTGGGTGGCGCAAGGCGTGACCCTCGATCTGGTCGGCGAAGGCAACGACTATGTCGGCAAGGGCCTCTCCGGCGGCCGGCTGATCGTGCGCCCGCCGGAAAACACCCGGATCGTGCCGGAAGAGTCCATCATCGTCGGCAACACCGTGCTCTACGGCGCCATTGCCGGTGAATGCTACTTCCACGGCGTTGCCGGCGAGCGCTTCGCCGTGCGCAACTCCGGCGCCATCGCCGTTGTCGAAGGCACCGGCGATCACGGCTGCGAATACATGACCGGCGGCGTTGTCGTCGTGCTCGGCGGCACGGGCCGCAACTTTGCGGCCGGCATGTCCGGCGGCATCGCCTATGTTCTGGACGAGGCCGGCGATTTCGAGAACCGCTGCAACCTCGCCATGGTCGACCTCGAGCCGGTCCCGGCCGAGGACAGCCTGAACGCCAGAAGCCGCCATCAATCGGGCGACATGGAGAGCCACGGCATGGTGGATTTCTCCGACATGACCCGCTTCGATGCCGAGCGGCTGCGCCAGCTGATCGAGAACCACCTGCACTACACCGGCTCCGGCCGCGCCAAGGCGATCCTCGACAATTGGGACGACTATCTGCCGAAATTCGTCAAGGTCATGCCGGTCGAGTACCGCCGCGCCCTGGAAGAGATGGCGCGCGCGCAAGTCGCCGACGAAACTGGCATGGGCGAGCTGGAGCTCGGCCTCGGCGAGGCGAAATAGCGAGCAAGCAATGAGCATGGCGAGTGGCCTGCCGGTAAGGTGAGGCCTCGGCGCCGGACTGCGAGTGAACGAAACGAGAGATGAGAGCCGGCGCGGCCAATGCCCGCCGGAAGGATGGGAACAGCATGGGTAAGGTCACGGGCTTCCTCGAGATCGACCGTCAGGAGCAGAGCTACGAGCCGGCCGCCGATCGCGTGCGCCATTACCGCGAGTTCGTGAATCCGCTGCCCGACACCGACGTGGTGCGCCAGGCCGCCCGCTGCATGGATTGCGGCATTCCCTATTGCCATCAGGGCTGCCCGGTGAACAACCAGATCCCCGACTGGAACGATTTGGTCTATCACTCCGATTGGGAGGTGGCGGCGCAGAACCTCCACTCCACCAACAACTTCCCGGAAGTGACGGGCCGCGTCTGCCCGGCGCCTTGCGAGGCCGCCTGCACGCTGAACATCACCGACAACCCGGTGACCATCAAATCCATCGAATGCTCCATCGCCGACAAGGCGTTCCAGGAAGGCTGGATCACGCCGCAGCCGCCCGAGCAGAAGACCGGCAAGAAGGTCGCCGTCGTCGGCGCCGGCCCTTCCGGCATGGCCGCCGCGCAGCAGCTCGCCCGCGCCGGCCACGAGGTGCATCTGTTCGAGAAGAACGCCAAGCCCGGCGGCCTGCTCCGCTACGGCATCCCGGACTTCAAGATGGAAAAGCACATCATCGACCGCCGCCAGACGCAGATGGAGGCCGAAGGCGTCGTCTTCCGCTGCAACACCCATATCGGCAAGGACGTGCAGGCCGAGGAGCTGGTGCGCGATTACGATGCCGTGGTGCTGACCGGCGGCTCGGAGCACCCGCGCGATCTTCCCATCGAGGGCCGCGACCTGTCCGGCATCCACTTCGCCATGGACTTCCTCACCCAGCAGAACCGCCGCGTCTCCGGCGAGCCTCTGGGCGATGTCGAGCCGATCGGCGCCAAGGGCAAGCATGTGGTGGTGATCGGCGGCGGCGATACCGGTTCCGACTGCATCGGCACCTCGTTCCGCCAGGGCGCGGTCTCCGTCACCCAGCTGGAGATCATGCCGATGCCGCCGGAGAAGGAAGACAAGGCGATGACCTGGCCGCACTGGCCGCTCAAGCTGCGCACCTCCTCCAGCCAGGCGGAAGGCGCGATCCGCGACTTCTCCGTCTCCACCAAGCACTTCATCGGTGAGGACAACACGGTGACCGGGCTGGAATGCGTGCGCCTGGACGAGCAGATGAAGCCGATCCCCGACACCGAGTTCCACCTCAAGGCGGATCTGGTGCTGCTCGCCATGGGCTTCGTCCATCCGGTCAAGCAAGGCATGCTCGAAGCCCTCGGCCTGGAGCTCGACCCGCGCGGCAATGTGAAGGCCGACACCCTCGCCTATCAGACCTCGAAGGAGAAGATCTTCGCTGCCGGCGATATGCGCCGCGGCCAGTCTCTGGTGGTCTGGGCCATCCGCGAGGGGCGCCAGGTGGCGCATGCGGTCGACAAATTCCTCATGGGCCACACCGACCTGCCGCGCTAAGCGGTCAAAATAACACCGGCTGAGGGGAAAACGACCCCCACCCCAACCCTCCCCCTTTTAGGGGGAGGGAGTTCGTCCCCCTACGGCCGCGCGCAACCTCTTCTCGTCATCGCCGGCCGCCTTCACCTCTCCCCGGCGGGGAGAGAGAGTTTGGGCACGGCGTCATCCCGGCGAACGCCGGGATCCAGCAACAATCTCGGAGCTCTTGGTTGGATGCCGGCTGTTGCCGGCATGACGGTGCCCGTACACCCTCTCCCTGAAAGAGAAGCGATGGAGGAGGGTCAATCGGCGCTCCCAACACCACCCGGAACATCGCTCGCCGCAGCCGGCAGCGAGCCGGTGGTCATCGGATCGGCGCCGCCGCGGGCAATGGCGTCGTCCGCCTCACCTCGCCTGAACAGCCCCGCCACATCGGACCAGCGCGCCGCCTGCGCGGTGCTGGCGATGTCCTGCAGATCGGCCATCAGCGCCTTGGCGCCGAGTTTCTCCATCGCCCGGTCCCAGCCCTCCGCCAGCACCAGAACCGGCCGGAACATCGGCTGCTCGGCAAGGTCCCAGGCATAGGATTTCATCCCTTCGGAGTTGAACACCGCGAGGATCAATGCGGCGGTCATCAGCGCCAGCAGCATGCCCCGCCTCGCCTTGCGCGTGATCAGATGCGCCGGCGGCTTGGGCTTTTCGGCCACCCGCCGTTTGGCCTTGCGCGCGCGTGCCTCCGCCGCCGCCTTGGCGCGGGCGGGCTCGAGAAAATAGCTCCTCCGGAACTCCAACACGAACGACATCAGACGGAACTCAGAACTGGAAATAGATGAAGGGGGCGACGCCCGGCGGCGCGATACCCCAGATCAGAAGAAGACCGAAGCCGAGAACGGCGCCGAGCCCCAGCGGCCCCAGGCCCTCCAGCTTGGCGGCGATCCGCGCCGTCAGATCCTCGGAGACGAAATGCGCCGCCAGGGAGAAGAACACCAGCGCCACCAGGAACGGCGTCGCCAGCTCCACCGGCCCGGACCAATCGGTCAGCCCCTGCAAATAGGAGAGCGCATAGTCCAGCGACTCGGAGCGGAAGAAGATCCAGGCGAGGCAGACGATATTGAAGGTGAGCAGCACGCCCACCGCGGTCTTGAAGGCTTGGGTCACCGGCGGCAGCCCAGCGGCGAGCGCCGCGCTCCCCTTCCCACCCCCGCCGACAGCCACAGTGCCGCTGCGCGCCGGCACACGCAGGCGGATCGCCCGCTCCGCCACCAGCGCCAGCCCGTGAATACC
Source organism: Methyloligella sp. GL2 (assembly GCF_013341275.1). Lineage (GTDB taxonomy): Bacteria > Pseudomonadota > Alphaproteobacteria > Rhizobiales > Methyloligellaceae > Methyloligella. The sequence goes on along the minus strand of NZ_CP054476.1, from coordinate 945,341 downwards.
GCCCCAGATCAGGAAGGTCCAGGCCGCCCCGTGCCAGATCCCGCCGAGCAGCATGGTGATCATCAGATTGCGGTGGGTCTTGGCCTCGCCGTGATGGCTGCCGCCGAGCGGCTTGTAGAGATAATCGCGCAGCCAGGTGGAGAGCGAGATATGCCAGCGCTGCCAGAATTCGCGCAAAGACGCCGCGCGGTAAGGCTGCAGGAAATTGGCTTTGAAATGGAAGCCGAGCAGCGCCGCCACGCCGATGGCTATATCGCTATAGCCGGAGAAGTCGCAATAGATCTGCACCGCATAACCGTAGAGCGCCAGCAGCAGATCCGGCCCGGAATAGGCGTCGGGCGCGAAGAACACGTCGTCCACCAGGAGCGTCGCCAGATAATTGGCGATCACCATCTTCTTGAACAGGCCGAGCAGGATCAGCACGATCCCCTTCGCCACCATGGAAGGCTCGAGCTTCGGCTCCTCTTTCAGCTGGGGGAGGAAATCCGCCGCCCGCACGATGGGTCCGGCGACCAGCTGCGGGAAGAAGGAGATATAGAGGAAGACGTCGAGCGGGTTCTCCTCCGGCGTCACATGCTTCCGGTAGACATCCACCACATAGGAGATGCCCTGGAAGGTGAAGAAGGAGATGCCGATAGGCAGGATGATCTCCAGGAAGGGCAGATCGCGCTGCCAGCCGGCCTGATCCAGCAGGCTGGCCAGGGAATCCAGGAAGAAGCCGTAATATTTGAAGAAGCCGAGAATGCCGAGATTGAGGGCGACGGCGATGGCGAGAAGCTGGCGCTTGGCCCGATCCGCCTCGGTGGTCGCGATCAGCCGTCCGGCCACGTAGTTGATCAGCGAGCTTGCCGCCAGCAGCGTGGCGAAGCGCCAATCCCAATAGCCGTAGAACAGATAGCTCGCCGCAACGAGGAAAGTTTTGCGCCCCTCGGGGCGGCTGCGCAGCTCCCAGGCGACCGCGAACACCACAAGAAAGAACAAGCCGAAATCGAGGGTCGGGAACAGCATCGCGCGCGCCCTCTAATTCTCGGCCGAGGGGCTGGGCGCCGCCCCGTCCTCAGAGGTGATCGCGCTGGTCTTGGCGCCGGGGCTTGCGGGCATCGCCTTATAGGTCTCGTAGCCCGCCATCAGCGTATCGAACACCGCTTGTCCGACCTTCTCCGAGCCCAGATCGCTTAAGTGCACATGATCGGGCAACGCCAAGCGCGGCTCGGCGAGCGCCCAGCGATGAATGCCGCACGGTCCGCCCATCGGGGCGGAGAGGTCGAGATACTCGGCGCCGGTCTCCTCGGCGATCGTCTTCAGCCGCGCCCGCACCCCGGCGAGCTTGGGCGGCGGGAACCAGCGCGCCAGCGCATCGCTCTTGTCCGAGACATAGCTCTGATAATTCTGCAGCTCGGCGGAGCTGAGCGGACGGCAGGGCGCCTCCAGCGCCCCGTCATATTTGGCGTAACCCGGCATCCGCGCCCCATCCAGCGGCCCGAGGATCAAAATCGTCGCCTTCGGGGCCGCCTGCCGGATCGTCGCCAGAAGGTCGCGATAGGTGGCCTCGTAGGCATCGAGATCGAGCCCGTCCTGGAAGCCTTCATTGGTGCCGTAGCCGAGCACGATAAGCTGCGGACTAAGAGCCGCGATATCGTCCCTGACCAGCGCCTTGTCCCAGCGCCGCGTGGTCAAAGCCGAGGCGCCCGGAATGCCGAGATTGACGTAGCGCAGCCCCGGCGCGCCGCTTTCGGTGGAAAGCCCCAGCACCGTTACCGGTCCGTCCCCCGCCGGCGCGATGGAGAAGGACGATCCGCCCTTCAGCGCCACGCGTTTGATGCCTCGGCTCTCGCTCCCCGTGGCGATGCTCTGCCGGCTGTCCCCTTGCGTGACGATCGCGCTGCCCTGCCCCGGCCCGGTGAGCAGTTCCACACTGGCCGAGGCGAACGGCTTCTCCGCTGTCAGCGTCAGCTTGGCGTCCGGCTTCGACGCCGTCAGGCTCACCCCGGTGACGCCATAGACGCCGTCCTCGTTCAGGCTGTTCAGCGCGGTCCAGTCGCCACTTTTTTCGAAGCTCACCCCGCGCGCTTTGTAATAGGGAAACGGAAAGCCCGGCATCACCAGCCCGCGCCCGGCATTCCCGAAGCGCGCCTGCAGCAGATCGCGCAGCGTACCGGTCATGCGGTCGGCGGCGATATGGCTGTCGCCAAGATGCAGCACGCTCACGGCTTGCCCCGCCCCGGAGGGCGCCGTCTCCAGCGCGCGGAGATCGCCGTAGAACGAGCCATCGGGCTTGGCGGGAACGCGCTTGCGCTTCGCCTTGCTGCTGACCTGCTCCGGCGGCTGCAGGCCGCTGACATCGACCTGCTCCCCGTCTTCGCCTTGCCAGAAGCTGGCCTCATCGCCCGGCCCGTCGACCAGAAGATGCACGGCAAAGAACCCGATCGCCCCCAGCCCGAGACAGGCGGCGATCAGCCCGGCAAGCCGCAGGCTGCGCCCCGCACCGCGGCGGGGCTTCCCGTTCGATCCTGGATCTTGCGGAGCATCCATCGGAGCCCCCCTGGAGGCCGCGCGCTCGGCGCGCCTATTGCTGCGGCGGCCAGCGGAAATCGTCGGCCCGCCCATCCTTGGGCGGCAGCTGCTCGCCCTTCACCAGCACGCGGTAATACGGCCGCTCCGCCAGCGGCAGGCGCGGCTTGGACGAGACCACCGACAAATCGCTGATCGGCGAAATCGAGGCCAGCGCGATCAGCCCGCTATCCAGCTCGCTTGCGATCCGCTCCCCGTCGGCGACCCCCGCCGCGGCCCCTTGCGGCATCAAAGCCCGCCCGGCCTCGAGCGTCTCCGACATGGCGGGCCGGAGCAGCGCCACGCCCCCGACCGTGCTCTCCTCGAGCTTCGGCGCCTGTTCCCCGGCCAGCTCGCTCTCATCGCCGAGCGGCGCCCCGTCGACGGAGATGGCATGGCCGGCGGAATCGACCGCCCCCTTGGAAACTTTCCGGCCCATCACCCGCGCCTGCTCCTCGGCGCTGCCGGCCAGCGGAATATTGCGCTCCTCTTTGGCCAGGCTGAGATCGCGGCGGATCTCCTTGCCGACGAAATGCGCAAGCTTGAGATAGCCGCGCTGGGTGAAATGCACCCCATCATTGGCCCGCAAGCGCCGCGTCTGCCCGGTCATGTCCGGCCCGTAAGCGCTATAGCGCCCGGCCTCGTCGGTAAAGCCGGCCCAGGTCTCGATGAACTTGGTGCCATAGATAAACGCCTTCTCGCGGAAGATGTCGTTCATCAGCTCGGCATTCTGGTTCTGCGCCTGGGTGCGCATCACCGGCAAGCCGACCCAATAGGTAGCGATATTGTTCTCGCGCAGCGTCCGCAGGAATGTCTCGACGCGCTTGCCGTAGATCTCACGCCATTCGTCGGTGCCCGGCTTGTACCACTTGCCGTTCTCCCGGATCGATTGGCCGTCATTGGCGCCGAACATCACAACGGCGATCTGCACCTTGCCCTCATCCTCCAGGATTTCGGGAAGCGCCTTGTTCCAGTCGTAGTAATCGGTGCGCACGAAGCCGGTGGAAACCTTGGAGCGGCGGATGATCTCCAGGTTCTTATCCTCGTCGAAGCTGCGATAAAGCCCCGACCACAGCCCATCGCCGAGAGAGTCGCCGAGCACCAGCACACGGTAGCGATCGCCCCGCGGGAAGGGATCGATATAGCTGCGCTGGAAGCTGGCATTGTTCTGCGCCGCGGCAAGACCGGCAAAACCGGAAATCCCAGCTAAGCCCAAAACCGGCAGCAGCAAAACCAGCCCCGCCACGCCGAGACGGCGAAGCCTGCGGGGCGAAAACGAGAAGCCCGTAAGAAATAGAGACGCAAAACTGACCATGCTCAATCGGACCGTCGAATTGGCCCCCCTGTTATTCCCATTTTGGAACGTTTTTGGCAGATAGGCGGCGTTCCGGGAAGACTCTATTCACAATACGTGCCTGAGAAGGCCGAATGAAGAATATGGTCCGCCGCCATTACCTCGGAAGGGGCATCCGATCGAGGGCCGACCTTAGGTTGAATCGGCCCGCAGCATCTTGAGCAGGGTCAGGGTCGGATAGCCGTCCACGGCGAGCCCCTTCTGGCGCTGATAGGCCTTCACCGCCGAAAGCGTCGCCGGCCCGATCACCCCGTCGACATCGCCGTCCAGGAAGCCGCCGTTCAACAGCCGCGCCTGCAGCTCCTTGCGCTGATCGAGGGAGAGATGGTTCTCATCCGTCGGCCAGGGGTGCGCGAACTCGCCATAGCCCATCAGCCGGTCCGCCAGATGCCCGACGGCAAGCGCGTAGGACGGCGCCTGATTGTAACGCAGGATCGAGCGGAAATTGTTGATCACCAGGAAGATCGGCCCGTTCGTGCCCTCCGGCGCGAACATGCCCGCCTTGTCGTTGGGCCGCGGGAACGGCGCCCCGCTCACCCGCCGCACCCCCATGCGCTGCCATTGCGCCAGGGTCTTGTAGCTTTTCAGCCCGTAAGCCTTGGTGTTGAAGCCGCGCGGCACCTGCACCTCATAGCCCCAGGTCTCGCCCGGCCGCCAGCCTGAGACTTTCAGGTAATGGGCGGTGGAGCCCAGCGCATCGGGCAGGCTGCCCCAGATATTGCGCCGCCCGTCCCCGTCGAAATCGACGGCATAGGCCTCGTAAGTGGTGGGAATGAACTGGGTATGACCCATGGCCCCGGCCCAGGAGCCGTTCATATGCGCCAGATCGATATCGCCGCGCTGCAGGATCTTCAGCGCCGCGATCAGCTGCTGCCGGGCGAATTTCGCCTTCGTATTACGGTAGGCCAGCGTCGCCAGCGAGCGGATCACGTTATCGTCGCCGGGATTCTCGCCGTAATTGGATTCGATCGCCCAGATGGCAACGACGATATGACGGTCGACGCCATAGCGGTTCTCCACCGCATCGAGCAGCGGCTTATATTCGACCAGCACCCGCTGGCCCGTCTCCAGCCGCTTATCGGAGACCGCCCGGTCGATATATTCGCCGACGGGGCGCTTATATTCCGGCTGATAATTGGCCGCCTCGATCACTTCCGGATCGGGGGTCAGGCCGCGGAAGGCGCGTTCATAGACGTCGCGGCGGATGCCGGCGGCCCGCGCCGTTGGCCAGAAGCTCTCCACCCAGGCTTGGAAGCTGGCCGCCTCCGCCCGCGGCGCGTATCCCGCAACCGCACCGAGCACCAGGAGCGGCAGCGCCAATGCAAGCGCGGCACGCCGAAGATTCTTTTGCACCGGGCGCATTCTGCCCATGCCGAAATTGATTCGCATGCCGGGATTCTAACAATGGCTGCGGGCAAAACCTAGGCAACCATGGTCATTGGCGCTTATCGCTGGGCAAGCACCGAGGCGACGATCTTCTCGCTCGGATAGCAGGTGAGTGGCGCGCCGATCCGTTTCTCGTACAGGCCGATCGCCTGGCGGGTCTTGAAGCCGACCAGCCCGTCCACCTTGCCGACATCGTAACCGTAGCGCGAGACCAGCACTTTCTGGAAATCCAGGATGCGCGGCCGGGTGAAACGCTCCACCGGCAGCCAGGCGCCGACGAAATTCGCAGGCGAGTTATAGGCGATCATATCGGCCAGATGTCCGACGAAGAGCGCATAGACATCGGAGTTGTTGTACTTCTTCAGCACCGAGAAATTCTCGGTGACGAGAAAAGCCGGTCCCTTCATCCCGGCAGGCAGCACCAGGAAGCCGCTATCGTCCAGCGTCTCCGGTTTGAATTGCCGCCCCTTCACCCGGACGATGCCAAGCTTGATCCAATCGGAAAACGGCCGCGCCTTGTCCGGCCCCTGCAAGGTGCAGTCAAAGCCCTTCGGCAGACTCACCTCATAGCCCCAGGCCTGGCTGGCGATCCAGCCGTGGTCGCGCAAGGAGTTGCCGGTGGAAGCCAGCGCGTCCGCCGTCGAGTTCCAGATATCCGCCGCCCCGTCGCCGTCGAAATCGATGGAATAGCGCAGGAAATCGCTGGGCAGGAATTGCGTATGCCCCATCGCCCCGGCCCAGGAGCTGCGCATCTCGGCGCGTGAGACATGGCCGTATTGCAGCACTTTCAGCGCCAGCACGAACTCCTTGGTGAAGACGTCCTTGCGCATGCCCGCGAAGCCCTGGGTAGCGATGGCCGAGAGCGCATCGTATGGCAGCCGCACCCCGCCATACCCCGTCTCGCGGCCCCAAATGGCGACGATGATGCTGGCCGGCACGCCGAAGCGTTGCTGCACCGCCGCCAGCACATCCTTGTATTGGGCGTATTTCGCCCGTCCTTGCGAGGCCAGCGCATTGAGATTGTTGGCGGAGAAATACCGGCCCGGGGAATCGAATTCCGGCTGGTGCCGCGGCGCTTTCGGCTTCATCGATTGCGGTAGAGCCGGCCCGCCGGCATAGGCGGGATCGGGCAAGGAAAGATGCGGCAAATCCCAATCGAATTTCAGCCCGCGGGTCTGGGTCTCGAAAGTCTGGCGCGAGACGCCGGCAGCTTCCGCCTCCGGCCAGCGCGCCGCGATCCAGGCGGCAAATTCCTTGTCCACCGCGGCCCGATAGGCGGAAACGGAATCGGCGCGCGCCGGCGTCAGGCAAAGCAAAAGAACGGCGAGGCTCAAAGCGAGCCCGGCGGCAAGACGGGTGATTCTCATGGGGTGAGAGTGTGCCGGGCAGCTTTGACGCTGAAAAGGCGAAAGGTCACCTGGAGGGAAAGACGGAAAAAGGCGCCCTAAGAAGCGGCGCGGATTTCCGTCAGCCGCTGCTCCCAATTCAGCGCATCCTCCACGATCTCGTCGAGATCGGCATGTTTCGGCTGCCAGCCCAGAACCTCGCCGATCTTCGCGGCACCGGCGATGATCATCGCCGGATCGCCGGGCCGCCGCGGACTCATCTTCACCGGAAAATCGCGCCCCGAAATGCGCTTCACCGCCTCGATCACCTCAAGCACCGAGAACCCCTTGCCGTAGCCGCAATTCAGCACCTGGCTCTCTCCGCCCTCGCGTAAGTAGCGCAGCGCCGCCAGATGCGCCGCGACCAGATCGGTGACGTGGATGAAGTCGCGCATGCAGGTGCCGTCGGGGGTGTCGTAATCGGTGCCGAACACCTCCATGCCATGCCGCATGCCGAGCGCCGCCTGCACCGCGACCTTGATCAGATGGGTGGCGTTAGGCGTCGATTGGCCCGCCCGCTTGGCCGGATCGGCGCCCGCAACGTTGAAATAGCGCAGCGCCACATAGCGGAGATCATGGGCGAAGCTGGTATCCTTCAGCATGGTCTCGGTCATCAGCTTGGAGCTGCCGTAAGGCGAGATCGGCGCCAGCGGCGCATCCTCGGCGACCGGATTTTTCTCCGGCATGCCGTAGACCGCGGCGGTCGAGGAGAAGATGAAATTCTTCACTCCTTCGTCCACAGCGCATTCGAGCAGCGCGCGCGATTTACAGGTGTTGTTGAGATAGTAGCCGAGGGGATTGGAGACCGATTCCGGCACCACGATGGAACCGGCGAAATGGACGATCGCTTCTACCTTCTCTTCGCGGATCAGATGCCGAACCAGCTCAGAATCGCCAATATCGCCAACCATAAGCTGCGCCGGCGGTGTCACCGCCCAGCGAAACCCGGTCGATAGATTGTCGAGAACCACCACCTCTTCCCCTGCATCGAGCAGGGCCAGAACCATATGGCTGCCGATATAGCCGGCGCCGCCGGTGACAAGTACGCTCACGCTGGTAGATCCTCGACCGATAATCCCGCCTCTTGCTATCGCAAAACCGGTTGAAGGGCGGTAACGTCGAGCCAACTCGCCAAATGTTCCTTCCCTTAACCCTAACGAGGACTGAATGAACGCCCCCGTCCGCAAGGCTGTCTTCCCCGTGGCCGGTCTCGGCACGCGTTTTTTGCCTGCCACCAAAGCCATGCCCAAGGAGATGCTCACCGTTGTCGACCGGCCGCTGATTCAGCATGTGGTCGACGAGGCGAAAGACGCCGGCATCGAGCATCTGATCTTCGTCACCGGACGCAACAAAGGGGTCATCGAGGACCATTTCGACCGGCAATACGAGCTGGAGGAAGTGCTCGCCGCCCGCGGCAAGACCGAGGCCCTGGCCGTGCTGCAGGAGGATCTGCCCCATGCCGGCACCACCAGCTTCACCCGGCAGCAAGATGCGCTTGGCCTCGGCCATGCCGTCTGGTGCGCCCGCGAGATCGTCGGTGCCGAGCCCTTCGCCGTGGTGCTGCCCGACGTGCTGGTAAAAGCGGAAGGCAAGGGCTGCCTCGCCCAGATGCTCGACGTCTACGACACCTATGGCGGCAACATCCTCGCCGTGGAGGAAGTGCCGGGCGACGCCGTCTCCAGCTACGGCATCTTGAGCGTCGGCGAAGGCGACGGCGACGTCTTCCCGGTCGACGGCATGGTGGAGAAGCCGAAGCCGGAAGAGGCCCCCTCCAATTTGAGCATTCTCGGCCGCTATATCCTGCAGCCGGAGATCTTCGACATCCTGTCGGGACACGAGACCGGCGCCGGCGGCGAGATCCAGATCACCGACGCCATGCTGAAGCTGCTCGAGAGCCAGCCCTTCCACGCGGTGAAGTGCGAAGGCACCACCTATGACTGCGGCTCCAAGATCGGCTTCCTTGCCGCCAATGTGGCTTACGGGCTGGACCGGCCGGATCTCAAGGAGGCCTTCACGGCGGAGATCCTGAAGCTGCTGGATTAGGGCTGGGACTTCGCGTCCCCTTTAGCGGCGTCGACTTCAGCCCCTTGCTTCGTCACCCCCGGACTTGATCCGGGGGTCCATGCCGTGACCGTGCAGCCGGCGCAATAGCGAGAAGTAAGCTCCGAATTTGCCGAACCGAAACGGCATGGATTGCCACCCGGGTCCGGCTCTGCCAGCCCGGGCGCAGGCTCAAGTCAAGCCCGGCAATGACGAAGGAGGGGAATACTCACCCCTTAGCGATCCGTGAAACGAAGATCGTCATCCTGAGGTGCGCGCTTGCGCGCCTCGAAGGATGACGGCGCGCGCACCGCTCACTTCCGCAGCCGCATCCCGACCGTCACCTCGTTTGCCTCGTAATCGCCGGTGCTGCTCGAGCTGACATAGTTGGTGTGTTCGTAGGCGGCGACCAGCGCCATGTTGCGGTTGAACAGATATTCGGCCGTGACGCCTTCGCGGTAACGGTCATCGGTCAGATTCTGGCCGATATAGTCCGCCGTGTCGTAGCTCACATAGCCGCCGAGAATGATATTGTCCCGCAGGTTATGAGTCAGCGTCGCGCCGAAGAAGCGGCTGAACACGCCGGACGCATCGCTCGCCGAAGTCTCGTTCAGATCGGTGCGCGCCTGGAAGCTCAACGCGGTGAGCCCGGTGACTTGCCACAGCACATCGGCATCGAACAGGAACCCGGACACCTCGGTCAGCCGGTTGTCGACCGGCGTCTGCTTGCCGTAGCCGAGGCCGATCTCGCCGCTGATCTTGCCGCCGACGCGAAACGCCGCCCCCGACAGAAGCCGATAGCCGTCGGAACCACGCAGGAAGCCGCCCGACGTCGACCTGCCTTGGGTGTAGTCGCGGTCGTTGATCGCCGTATCCACGAACAGCGTGAGGTCGGGCTGCAGTTCATAGGCGTTGCGCAGCCTCAGCTCCCGCTCCAGATAATCCCGGTCGTCCGCCGCCGCCGAGGTCCCGCTCAGCAGGATCACATCGTTATAGTCGTATTGGGTGGCGGTACCGGTCACCGTTGAGGTGAGCCGGTTGAAGCGGTGGTCGAGAGCAAGGCTCGCATGCTGCTCGTCGAGATCGCTGCGCGCCACATTGGCGTCGGGCAGATCCTCCGCATTGCGCCCGTCCTGAGATTTGCTCTTCTCCAGCTCGAAGGCGAGATTGGTGCGGCTGCGGATATCGATCCGCCCCTTGAGCAGTCCCTGAAGATCCTTGGTGTCTTCGCTGGGATAGTTCTGATACCAGCTCCGCGTCGCATTGACGTTGAACGACAGGAAGTGGCGGCTCCAGTTGGACTCCAGCCGGATATCCGGCTTCAGCTCCGGCCCCCAATCGGAACGCTGATCGCCGCGCGTGGCGAACACGTTGTCGGTGGTGATGATGTTGGAGGTGAGCTCCGAATAGAGCAGGAAGCTGCCGATCCGCGTGCCGATCGGCGCGTAAGGGTCGAACGAGACCTCACCCGCCGCCGGCGCCAAAGGCGAAAGCGGCGGCGCCTCGCGCCGGCCGGTCGCCCGCTGCGCCGCCGATTGCAGGATCCGGTCGGCTTCCGAACGGGTCGTCCCGCCGCCGGGAAACGGCGTCTGCCGGTCGCCAAACGGGTTCTCGCCCGCCGCTTGCGGCTGTTGCTGGCCGCCCGTCTCGTCGCCCATCCCGCCGAGCGGCGGGCCGGTGCGCACCTCGCCGACATCGCCGAGACCGGAGTTCAGGGCCTGGTTGGAGGGCGGCGGGGCGCTGCCAGCGCCGGAAAGCGCATCGGGATTTGCAACAGGCTGTGGATATGTCGCCGCCGAGGGCGCGGCACCAAAAGGCGTATCCCGCCGCGAACCGAGCTCCTCGCCCGCATCGGCGGTCTCGACCCCAACCGCCCCCCGCAAAGCGACGGAATCGGCCGTTTGGGCGGTCGAAGGCATAGGTGCGCTGAGGAGCAGGGCGATCGCGAGAGCGCCCGCTGCGCTGGGATGAAGAGGACGCGGCAAGGACAAACCCTCGGATGCGATTGCGAAAAACGCTGTTGGCGCAGCGTTCCGAACCGTTGTCCTCCGACCCTAGCGGCCATATTGTTAACGGGACGTTTAGCCATGTTTCCAAATGGCGCACGCGCGACGGCCTTAAGACCGTCAAATTCATGCTAAATCAATGACGGTACTGCGCCAGGGGGGACCTTCATGTCCAGCGGACTCATTCCCGGTACGAGCCGGGATTTCGCAACCGATAAGATCGAAAACAGCGCCGCGCCGGAAGGCATGACCGGCGCTGAGAGCGAAGCTGCGCAGGGTGCCGAAGCCATTGCCTCGGCCACCCGCACTCTTGCCCTTGAGATCCAGGGCCTCAGCGACCTGAAAGCCGCCATTGGCAACGGGCTCGGCGATCATTTCGCCCGCGCCGTGGAGCTGATGCGCAATTGCGAGGGCCGGATCATCGTCACCGGCCTCGGCAAGAGCGGCCATATCGGCGTGAAGGTCGCCGCCACCCTGTCCTCCACCGGCACGCCGGCCTTCTTCGTGCATCCGACCGAAGCCAGCCATGGCGATCTCGGCATGATCACCAAGAACGACGTGATCCTGGCCTTCTCCTGGTCCGGCGAGACCATGGAGCTGGGCAATCTGGTGTCTTATTCGGGACGCTTCACGGTGCCGCTGATCGCGGTAACCTCGAACCCCAACAGCACCCTGGCCGAGGCCAGCGACGTGGTGCTGGCGCTGCCCAACGCCAAGGAGGCCTGCCCGCTGGGCCTGGCGCCGACCACCTCCACCGCGATGCAGCTTGCGCTTGGCGACAGCCTCGCCATCGCACTTCTGGAGAGCAAGCGCTTCACCGCCGAGGACTTCAAGGAATACCACCCTGGCGGCCGTCTCGGCGCCAAGCTGAAATTCGTCGGCGATCTGATGCATAAGGCCGAGCGCCTGCCGATAGCCGGCGACGACACCCCCATGGCGGAAGCTTTGGTGATCATGACCGAGAAGGCCTTCGGCTGCCTCGGCGTCGTCGATAGCGACGGCCAGCTCGTCGGCATCATCACCGATGGCGACCTCCGCCGTCATATGGGGAACGATCTGCTGCAGCGGCGCACCGGCGAGATCATGACCGCCGATCCGAAGACGATCACCCCGGAGATCATGGCCAGCGCCGCGCTGGAGGTGATCAACTCCCGGGCAATCACCGCGCTGTTCGTGGTCGAGAACGATCGCCGCCCCGTCGGCATCCTCCACGTCCACGACCTGCTCCGCGCCGGCGTCGTTTAGAGGCGCCTCACACTCAGCCGGAAAATCCGACCCCCCTCCAACTCCCCCCTTTTAGGGGGGAGAGCGACTCGCCGCGACATCGCGCCGATACTCTCCCTCCCCCTAGAAGGGGGAGGGCCGGGGTGGGGGTCGTCTGTTTTACGTGGGGTCGTTCTCTCTTGCGAGGCTGTCTCCTAAGACGCCAGCACCTGCACCGGCTCGGCCCGGCGCACCCGTGAGAAGGAGCGGCCCGCATTTGGCATCACGTTCCCCTCCTCATAGACGTCCGAAAGCTGCGCCGTCAGCGCCGCATAATGGTGATGCAGCGCCACTTTCAGCGCATAGACGAACAGGATATGCGGCTCCAGCGGCCGTGTCTTGGCGATACGCATGAGCTGCGTCTTGTATCTAGCCCGCAGCTCCTCGTCCTCTACATGGCGCAGCAGCCGCGCCGCCACCACGGCGAAGCGGATATAGTTCAGCGTCGCCCGCTTGGTGTAGGCGAAGGGACGCTTCCACCAATAGGGAAGCTGGTGGATGACGAATTGGAAGCGCTTCTCCACGAACAGCGAATCCAGCCGCTCGAAATACGCCCCCGCGCCATAGGATTCCTGCATCACATCGACGAAACCGTCGCGTAAGTCTTCCCGGCTCATGCCGAGCGGAATGACATTGGTGCCGTAGCAATCGGAGGCATCGTCGTCATTCAGCCGCCCGGCCTCCTTCAGCCGCTTATAGAGCGGCGTGGTCGGAATGGCGTGCAGCATGCCGATCAGTGCCGAAGCGATACGGGCGTCCGATAAGAATTTCGGCATCACCTCGAAAATATCCGGCTCGTCGTGATCGAAGCCGACGATCATCCCGCACCACACATCGATGCCGTGATCCTGGATCGTATGCACCCGGTCGAGAAGCGTGCCCGCCTTGGGCCGCACATTCTGCAGCTTCTTGGTCTCTTTCAGCGACTCCTCGTTCGGCGTCTCGATGCCGATGAACACGCTCTGGAAATTGGCCAGCCCCATCAGCTCCATCAGTTCCTCGTCCTCGGCGAGATCGAGCGAGGCTTCAGTGAACAGGGTCAGCGGATAGGCGTGCTTCTGCTGCCAGGCGACGATGTCGCGCAAGATCGGTTTGATCGCCTTCTTGTTGCCGATCAGATTGTCGTCGACCACGAAGACGATCTTCAGCCCCGCCTCCCAGAAGGCATTGAGCTCGGCAATCACCTGGTCGGAGGTCTTCAGCCGCGGCTTCCGACCGAAGGTCACGATGATATCGCAGAACTCACAGGTGAACGGACAGCCGCGGGAAATCTGCATGCTGCCGAACATGTAGCGCTCGGATCGAAGGAGATCGACGCGCGGCAGCGGCAGCTGGGTGATATCGGTCTTCTCCGCCTGCTCGTAGCGGTCCTTGTGGCACCCTTCCTCCCACTCGGCCAGGAATTGCGGCCAGGTGGTATCGGCCTCGCCGACGAAGATCACGTCGCAAAGACCTTCAAGCTGCTCCGGCTCCACCGTGGCCATCGGCCCGCCGACCGCGGTCATCACATCCCGCGCCCGAAGCTCGTCCAGGAGCTCGCCGATGCGCCGCCCCTGGATGCTCATACCCGTCAGACAGACCAGATCGGCGCGGCCGAGCCGGTCGAAATCGACGTCTTCGACATTCTCGTCGATCAGCGTCACATCGTGATGGTCGGGAACCAGGGCGCCGAGCAGCGCCAGGCAGGCAACGGGCAGATTGGCCTTCTTACCAAGCAGCCCCATGCAATGTTCCATCCCCCAGAAGGAGACGTCGAAACGCGGGTTGACGATGACAATATCGGCCATTCAGCCCTCCGAGCTATTGGACGTCGGCAACAGGGATACCAACGCCCCATCCGCTGAAGGGTTGCGCCCGCAACCGGCCGCCGGGGCGCGGAGGGAGCGCAGTATCCGGCTTTCGCCAGACAGAATGTCGCAAGTTTTTGTCGCTGTCACGACGAACCGGGCCGTTCGGCGCTTAAGCGGCCTCGGAGTTTCCTGCCGCTTCCACCGAAAGCAGCGTGCCGTCTGCGCCCGTCACCTTGACCTTGGTGCCGGCGGGAAGGTCAGGTCCGGTCACCCTCCAGACGCTGTCGCCGATCTTCACCGAGCCGCGCCCGTTCACGATCGGATCGAGCAACTCGTAGCTTTTGCCGATCTGGCTGACCGCCCGCTCGTTGAGGAGCGGCCGCTCGCTTTTCAGGGGATGGCGGCGCAGGAAGCGCACAACGATACCGACGATCACCGTCGCCAGAATGCCGAACCAGATCAGCTGCCACTGCCAGGAGATGTCGAAGCCGAAGACCAGCAGCCCGGTAATCGCCGCCGCAAGCCCGAACCACATGAAGAAGATGCCCGGCGCAATCACCTCGAGCACGAACAGCACGCCGGCGAGAACCATCCACCCCCAGGGGCCGAATAGCAGCTCCTCCTCCATGGTCTCCTCCCAGGTCTAGCATTTAAGTCTTCGGACCGGTTCGTGGCACCGGACCGGCGGGCGGACGCGGCGCCTCACCGCCATCCTTGCCGAAAGCCTCGCGGGCGATCTCGCCGACACCGGCGATCGAGCCGATCAGCGAGCTCGCCTCCAGCGGCAGCATCAAGACCTTCTGGTTCTTCGCCTCGGCCAGCGCTTTCAGCGCGCCCACATAGTTGTTGGCGATGAAGTAGTTGATCGCCTGCACATTGCCGCGGGAGATGGCCTCCGAGACCATGGCGGTGGCCTTGGCTTCGGCCTCCGCCTCGCGCTCGCGCGCCTCGGCATCGCGATAGGCCGCCTCGCGCCGGCCTTCCGCGGCGAGGATCTGCGCCTGCTTCGCCCCTTCCGCCTCCAGAATCTCCGATTGCCGCTCGCCCTCGGCCACCAGGATCGCGGCGCGCTTGTCGCGCTCCGCCTTCATCTGCCGCGCCATGGCATCCACCAGATCCCGCGGCGGCTCGATATCCTTGATCTCGATACGGGTGATCTTCACCCCCCAGGCATGGGTCGCATCGTCCACCACCCGCAGCAGCCGGTGATTGATCTCGTCGCGTTGGGAGAGCAGCTCGTCCAAATCCATCGAGCCCATGACGGTCCGGATATTGGTCATGGTGAGGTTCATCACCGCCTTCTCCAGATCCGTCACCTCGTAGCTCGCCTGCGCCGCATCCAGCACCTGGAAGAAGCAGACCCCGTCGACCCGCACCATGGCGTTGTCGCGGGTGATCACCTCCTGGCTCGGCACCTCGGAGACCTGCTCCATCATGTTGAGCTTGCGGCCCAACCGGTCGATGAACGGGATGATCAGGGTGAGGCCGGGATGCAGCGTGCGGGTATACCGTCCGAACCGTTCGACCGTGTAGTTGTAGCCTTGCGGCACGACTTTCACGCCAGCCAGGATAACAACGACGAAAAGGACAAGCAGAACCAGAACGAAGACGTTGAAGCCGAACATGGCGCCCTCCCCAGGCAGATCGCGGCTGATAACCAGCCCTAAGATGGGCCGGCACGCTCCAAATGAGAAGAGCGCGGCAAGGCATTTCGGCTAAGCTTAAGCGCTAGCTCGTTTTTCTTACGCTGTTCGCTGAAGCGTCCGGCTTTTTGGAGGCTGCGGACGCCTAGCCCACCCAGCCGGCAAGCTCGCGGTGGATCACCGTCTGCAGCACCGCCATGCCTTCGTCGGAGTCGTTGAGGCAAGGGATGAAGCTGAACTTCTCGCCGCCATTTTCCTCGAAGATCTCGCGCGCTTCGCCGTTGATCTCTTCCAACGTCTCGACGCAATCGGCGACGAAGCCGGGGGTGAGAATGGCGATGCTCTTCACGCCTTGCTGGGCCAGCGCCTCCACCGTCTTATCGGTGTAGGGCTGCAGCCATTCGGCCTTGCCGAAGCGGGATTGGAAGGTCAGGCGCAGCTTGGTCTCGTCCATGCCAAGCGCCTTGCGCAGCGCCTCGGTCGTGCGCTTGCACTGGCCCTGATAGGGATCGCCCTTATCGACATATTCCTTGGGCAGGCCGTGGAACGAGGCGAGGATCACCTCCGGCTCGTAGTCGAGCTTGGCCAGATGCGCCCGGATCGATTTCGCTAGCGCGTCGATATAGATCGGCTCGGTGGGATAGGCCGGCACGGTGCGCACCGCCGGCTGGAAGCGCATCTTCTGCAGCGCCTCGAAGGCGACATCGTTCACGGTCGCCGTGGTCGCCGCCGCATATTGCGGATAGAGCGGAAACACCAGGATACGGTCGCAGCCCGCCTCGACCAGCGCCGTCATCCGCGATTTGATGCTTGGCGAGCCGTAGCGCATGGCCCAATCGACCACGATTTCCGGCTGGTTGGAGAATGCTGCGGCGAGCTTCTCCGCTTGGCTGCGCGTGATGGTGCGCAAGGGAGATTCGTTCAGCTCCTCGTTCCAGATCGAGGCATAGGCCTCGCCGCTTTTCGACGGCCGTGTGGTGAGGATGATGCCGTTGAGGACCGGCCACCAGATCAGCTGGCTGACCTCGATCACGCGGCGGTCGGAGAGGAATTCCTTCAAGTAGCGGCGCATGGACCAGTAATCGGTCCCATCCGGCGTGCCCAAATTCACCAGCAGCACGCCAACTCTACCAGTCGCCAGCATCGGTCCTTCCTTCGACCGCTCGGCAGCAAATTGGCACGGAGCAGGCCTCTCGTTCATCTCGCAACGCCTTCTCGAAGACTGAAACCTCGAGCACGTCTTGCACGGCCGCATCTGGCACGCTTCGAACGCGGTGGAGCGATCCGCAAGACGTCCCGATCCTTAGATAGACCATTCGCGTTTGCACCACCACCAAAGAGGGTGGCTAGCGCGAAGATATCGTTTCTGCAACCAAAACAGCGCGTTCCAGAATCTCACGGTGGTCGAAGGCAAGCCGCTCGGCGCGCCAATCCGCTACCCATTCGGCCGCCGCCGCATCGTCTCCGGCCACCGGCACTGCCTCGTCTTGCAGCTCGGTGAGATAGGCGACGCTGACCGTATGGCCGCGCGGATCGCGGGACGGATCGGAGAACACGCCGATCAAATGAAGATCGCCCGCCGTGACCCCGGTCTCCTCGGCGAGCTCCCGCCGGCAGGCCGCCTCCACCGTCTCGCCGATATCGACGAACCCGCCAGGCAGCGCATATTCGCCCTGGAACGGCGGGTTCTTACGCCGGATCAGCAGCACCCTTCCCGAGGCGTCAAACGCCACGCAATCGGTTGTGAGAGATGGGGTCGGCGGCATGGCCATGACGCGAACCTAGCCCTTACCGGCAGGGCGCACCAATACGGCTCGCGGCAAGAACCGTAGATCGAAGGTGCGCCCCTTTTTTAGTTGTCATCACGCGCGGCAAGGCGCCGGGCCTCCTTCAGCGCCATTCCCAAAAGATAGGCGAGGAAGACCAGATCCTGTTGTGTGCGGGCCTGGTCCACCATCGGTCCTAGTCTTTCCGCAAACGCGCCGGCGATCGTCCGAGAATTGGATTCCATTTGGGAACCCTCCGGATACTCCGGGTCTGACATTATTTCCTACTAGTATCCTGGGCCCGTAAGGCCGCATCCCCAATGTACATTAATACAATCCGTACACCATCTTACTAGGCGGAGAAGCCGGGGATGCCAACAAGTTTTCCCCATTTTAAAGGTCTAGCGCGGGGAGCGCACATATCGGAGATACGGTTTTTCCGCCCGCCAGCCTTCCGGATACTTTTTGCTGGCCTCTTCGTCACTTACGGCCGGCACGATGATGACGTCCTCGCCATGTTTCCAGTTCACCGGGGTCGCCACCTGGTGCTCGGCGGTCAGCTGCAAGGAGTCGATCACCCGCAGGATCTCGTCGAAATTCCGGCCCGTGCTGGCCGGGTAATCCAGCCGGAGCTTGATCTTTTTGTCCGGCCCGATGACGAACACCGAACGCACCGTCAGCGTGTCCGACGCGTTGGGATGGATCATGCCGTAGAGATTCGCGACCTTCTTATCGGGATCGGCAATCAGCGGGAAATTCAGCGCCGCGCCTTGCGTCTCCTCGATATCCTTCGACCACGCCTCATGGGCGTCCAGCGGATCGACGCTGATCCCCATCACCTTGACGCCGCGCTTTTCGAATTCCGGCTTCAGCTTTGCCGTCGCGCCGAGCTCGGTGGTGCAGACCGGCGTGAAATTCTTCGGGTGCGAGAACAGCACGCCCCAGGAATCGCCGAGCCACTCGTGGAATTTGATGTGGCCTTCGGTGGTATCCGCCTCGAAATCCGGGGCGATGTCGCCAAGCTGCAATGCCATGACTATGTCTCCAATCCTTACGAATATACGAGCAAATATGACCCCGCCCGCACTGATTATCTTTCAAATGTAACGCGCGATAGCGCGCTTCAATCTCTCCGCGACGAAAAAGCAATATGTTTCCGGTGAAAGACCTGTGGCGCGCAATTGCGGCACTGCCAAACCGGCAAAAACCGCAATGTTGCTTTAGCCGGTTTCCGGCGCGGACGAGAGGCCATAAGGGAGAATAAGACCCCTCGCCCGCTTTGCCGGAAAGAAGCGCGTCAGGACCCTTACGCGGCTTCGCGCTTCAGATGCCGGCCTTCCAGCACCTCCTCGATGATCTTGTCGCAAAACGCAGGCAGATCGTGGGGGCTGCGGCTGGTGATCAGCCCCTGATCCACCACCACCTCCTTATCCGCCCAATGGGCGCCGGCATTTTTCACGTCCGTCGCCATGGAGCGATAGGAGGTCATCTTGTGCCCTTGCGCGAGACCGGCTTCCACCAGAACCCAAGGTCCGTGACAGATCGCGGCCAGCGGCTTCTGGGAATCGAAGAAGTCGCGCACGAAGGTCACCGCCTTGTCGTTGGCACGTAACAAATCGGGATTGATCTGCCCGCCGGGGATCACCAGCGCGTCGTAATCGGCGATTTTCGCCTGATCCACGGTGCGGTCCACCGCCACCGTGTTGCCGGACCAGTCCTTGCCTTTCCAGCCGCGGATTTTGCCCGGCTCCAGCGAGATGATCTCGGTCTTGCCGCCGGCCGCCTCGATGGCCCGTTTCGGCTCCATCAGCTCCGATTCCTCGTAACCGTCGGCGGCGAGGATCGCGATGGTCTTTCCTTGCAGCGTATTCATGACAGTCCTCCTTCCTCGTTCGGTCTTGTTGCCTCTTGCGCCTTCAACGCCGCTCCGCGCGCGTTGGTTTCAGAGACGGAGGAAGTCGGATGGTCACACGAAAAAGCCGCCCGGGAGATCCCGGGCGGCCCTTCCAAGGGGGCGGCCAAAGCCGGTGGCGAGTCGCACTTTGACCGCGACGTAAACCCCAGTCGTTACCCCATAAACCGCTGCCAGGTGACCACCACCTTGGTGCCCACGGGCACGCGGTTGTAAAGATCGATGACATCCCGGTTATACATGCGGATGCAGCCATGGGAGACCTCCTGCCCGACGGTCCAGGGCGCGTCCGTCCCATGGATACGGTAGAGGCTGTTCCCCAGATACATGGCCCGCGGTCCCAAGGGATTGCGCGGATGGCCGCCCGGCACATAAGCCGGAAGCATCGGATTTTCCCGCCGCATATCGGGCGTCGGCGTCCAAGTCGGGTTCACCTTCTTGGCCGTCACTTTCATGGTGCCCTGCCAGCGTGCATCCGCCACCGGCGCGCCGATCGGATAGGAGATGGCACGGGCGCCTGCCAGCACGTAGTAGAGCTTGCGGTCGGCGAAGGAGACGATGATCGTCCCCGGATTGACCTGCGGCGTGAAGGTCACGAGCCTCGCACCGCTGGAATTTTGGTTGGGGGCCGGCTGGAACATGCTGAGAATGCCGGTCGCAGCATGAGCCGGTGAGAAGAACGCACAGAGTGCGGTAAGCACGGCGGCAATCACCACCGCGTGTGAGAGCTGGATACGCATAACAAAAACCCCGTCTCTTAACGCCCCACCTTTCTGCCACGATTTTGGTTTCCAGCCGGTTAAAGCCCGGATGAAAGCGGCGCAAAGCGCATCGTTTTGATACGAAGGCTAGGAGTTTGGAGGGGATAACGGGCGTTAGCCGGCACTGCGGCGGGCCAGTTCGGCGCGTGCCGCATCGGACAAGAAGCGCGACCGGTTCTCCGACGCGGCATCGATCTCATCCAACAACGCTTCGTCCAAAGTGACGTTGACGCGTTTTGCCCGCCCGGGGAGCGTGACCCCCACCAGGCTCACGGCAACGAGATTGATTTCCGGATCGGCGACCACCGCATCGACCGGGCTGGGCTTGGGCAGCGGATCGCCGTCCTGCACCATCAGCGCGACATGCCCGGCCAGCGCCTCGTGCGCGTTCACCAACGCCTCTTCAGCCGTGCTGCCGGCACTCACGCAGCCGGGAAGGTTGGGAAAGGAGACGCCATAGGTGTTGTCGCCCTTCTCTAGGATCGCCGGATAAAACAGTTTTGCCATGTGCTCGCTTCCATGCTGCTCAGCGCAGCTTCACGCCAGAAGCCTTCTCGATACTCTTCAACGTGCCAATGGGGAGATCTTTCACCGGGTGCGGCACCGTGAGCTTCCCCTGCTTGTTGGCATGTTTGAAATGAATGTGGCTGCCGGTTTGACCGACCCGGTACCAGCCATCCGTTTCCAGGGCGCGGATGATCTGTTTTGAGGAGAGAGGCATAAATTTCTCCCAAGAATGGATTGTCCAAGTTCGACTCTCATCGCTCACTCCTGGATCGGGAGGTAATACACCAATACACACCCTATACACACAGATGTAGGAGATCAAGCAAAGTCGATTGACTCTATCCCCGACTCTTCTGTAGAACAAAATAGGAACATTTATCGGAGTATCCCCGTGCGTAACCGCGTTCCAGACGGCGATCGGAGGTCTTGCGTCCTGTCGGCTGGCATCGAGAAAGCAGGCGGGCCGGGAGAGGGATTGATCGAGCGGCTGCGGACCGAGATCCGCGCCATCGAACGCGTACCCGTGACCTTCGGCCATCCCCCCGTGCCGGGCACGGCCCCGCGCCCGCCCGCCTGCTCCTCGACCGGCGGGGAGCAGGCCGAAGCCCCGCCGCTGCATACCCTCACTGAAGCGGGACTGCATGAGCTGAAGCCCGCTTCTCACGGCGACACCCCGGCGGCACTCGGTTTCGCCCTCGGCATGTTGAGTCTGACCTTGCGCGGTTCGGCGGCCGAGACCGCTCCGCTGCTCTGGTGCCTCACCGAAAGCGCCATCCAGGAATGGGGCGCGCCTTACGCCCCCGGCCTGCTCGGCTTCGGCCTCGATCCGGAGCGGCTTTTGATCGTCAAGACGCAGCGGCCGAAAGAGGCCGCCTGGGTTCTGGAGGAGGGGCTGAAAAGCGGCGCCCTCGCCGCCCTGCTCGGCCAGACGGAGATCAAGCAGCCGGTGATGGCGCGGCGCTTGGGTCTCGCCGCCAAATCGGGCGGTCTTCCTTGCCTGCTTTTATCGGACCACGGGCAAGGCGGCCTCCCCGGCACCCTGACCCGCTGGCGCATTGAGACAGCCGCCAGCCGGGAAGCGAAGCTGGATGCGAAAGCCCCCGGGCTTTGCACTTTTCACCTGACCCTGGAGCGGGCGCCGTCTCTCCCGCCGGGGCGAAGCTGGACCATGGAGTGGGACGATGAGGCGTATGGTTTCCGTCTGGCTCCCCCATTGGCCGATCGAGAGGCTGAGGCGGGAGCGGCGCAGCGCAGCTCCGCAGGCGCAAGCTAACGAGACGAGGCAGACCTGGCCCGGCGGCCAGCCCTTCGCCCTGGTGGCGAGCGAGGCTCAGGCCTTGCAGCTCACCGCGGTGAACGGCCCGGCCCGCGCCTTGCGCTTGAGCGAAGGCCTGTCCCTCGCCGATGCCCGCGCCATCTGCCCACATCTTCTCACCGCTCCGGCAACGCCCGAGAAAGATGCCCGCGCGCTGCTGGCCCTGACCCGCTGGGCGGAGCGATTCAGCCCCTTGCGCGCGCCCGACGGAACGGACGGGCTGATCCTCGACGTCACCGGCGTGTCTCATCTTTTCGGCGGCGAGCATGCTCTTCTCGGCACCATCGCCAACAGCCTCGAGCGGTTCGGCTTCACCGCACGCATCGGTCTTGCCGAGACCATCGGCGGCGCCTGGGCGCTTGCCCGCTTCGCCCCCGGCCGCGCCACCATCGCCACGGAGGGAACGATTGCCCAGACCCTCGCGCCGCTTCCCGTCGAGGCCTTGCGTCTCAGCCGCGAGGCGGTGCTTCTGCTGCAGCGGCTGGGGCTGAAGCGCATCGGTCAGCTCTACGGCATCTCCCGCGTCAGCCTGAAGCGCCGCTTCACGTCAAAAGAAGCCGCCAAGGCCGTGCTGCTCCGTCTGGACCAGGCTTTGGGCCGTGCCAATGAGAGCTTCTCTCCCTTGCGGCCGGAGCCGCGCTTCGAGGCACGGCTGCCCTTCCCCGAACCACTGATCAGCCATGACGGGGTGATCGGCGGCCTCGCCGTCCTCGCCGAAGAACTTTGCCGCCGTTTGACTCGCGCCCATCGCGGCGCCCGCCGGGTCGAGCTGCGCCTGTCCCGCAGCGACGGTAGCACCGGCCTCGCGCAAGCCGGCTTCAGCGCCCCCTGCCGCGAAGCGGATCATCTTTGCCGCTTGCTGGAGGAAAAGCTCGACGGACTCGATCTTGGCTTCGGCATCGATACGATGCGGCTTGTCGCGCTTCTCACCGAGCCCCTGCCGCCATCCCAGAACGCCCTCACCAAGACGGCGCAGCAAGAGCTCGCCCCTTTCATCGACCGCCTTGCCGGGCGGCTCGGGCCGGCCGCCCTGCTTTATCTCGCGCCCCGGCAAAGCCACATCCCCGAGCGGGCCCAGCGCGCCCAAAGCGCCATCGCCAAACGGCCCCCCTGGCCGCGCGAGGTGCTGTCCCATCTCGCCGCGCGGCCCCGACGTCCTGCTCTGTTTCTGCCGCGCCCCGAGCCGCTCTCCGTCATGGCCGAAATCCCGGAAGGCCCGCCGGCCCGCTTCACCTGGCGCCGCCTCTCCCGCCGCGTAGTGAAGGCCGAAGGGCCGGAACGCATCGCTCCCGAATGGTGGCGTATTCCCTCCCCCAGAAAGGGGGAGGGTGGTGACGGCCAAAGGCCGGCGCCGGGTGGGGGTCAAGCAACGAGCGAAAACCGACCCGACCCCCTCCCTAGCCCTCCCCCTTCCAGGGGGAGGGAACAGTCTCTGCCAAGCGGCAAACGCGGCCGTCATCCCGGCGAAAGCCGGGATCCAGTCGCTAATGATCTTGGGGCGGCGGATTGCCCAGTCGAGCCGGAGAGAGACCGAAAAGAAAGGAGTAAGCCACCCCCCAGAACCCGCGACTATTACCGTATCGAGGATGACCAGGGCCGCCGCTACTGGGTGTTCCGCGAAGGGCTCTATACCGAGCCCGGCGACACCCCGCCCGCCTGGTATATGCACGGGTTGTTCGGATGATCGCCCCGGCCACACCCCACTCCATGCCGCAGCGTCATCCGGCGAAAGCCGGGATCCAAACAGGCGATGCGAGCAAGCGGCCGGACGGCTGATGCCGGAATGACCAAGGCTTGAACCATGTCTCAAACCGCCTATGCCGCCCTCGACGTCACCAGCAATTTCTCCTTCCTGGAAGGCGGTTCCCATCCGGAAGAGCTGGTAGCCATGGCCAAGACCCTGGGGCTGGAGGCCGTCGCCATCGCCGACCGCAATACGCTTGCCGGCGTGGTGCGCGGCCATCTCGCCGCAAAGGAAGCCGGCATCCGCTTCATCGTCGGCGCGCGCCTCGATCTCACCGATGCGCCGAGCCTTCTGGTCTATCCTACGGACCGCGCCGCCTATGGCCGCCTCTGCCGCCTGCTCACCCTCGGCCAGCGCCGCGCCGAGAAGGGGAGCTGCCTCCTCACCCTGGAAGATGTGAACGCCCATGCCGAGGGGCAGATCTTCATCGCCCTCCCGCCCGGCGACCTGCCGCTTACCTCGGCTGAGATCGCGCCCGCCGCCCCAACCGCCGAGATCGTGCCCTTCCCGGGCAAGACGGCACAGCCTCACCCCTCCCCCGGAAAGGGGGAGGGTGGCGACGGCCAAAGGCCGGCGCCGGGTGGGGGTCACGCAACAGACGAGCCCCTATCCGACCCCCACCCCACCCCTCCCCCTTCCAGGGGGAGGGAGCAGTCCCTGCCGAACAGCAAATGCGGCCGTCATCCCGGCGAAAGCCGGGATCCAGTAGCCACCGCCTTCGTGAAAGAGCCCAAGCAGGAGTTACTGGATTGCGAAGGTGAGCCGGGCGATGACGCCTCTTTAGGAAGCACCTTCCCCAGCCAGCTTCGCCGCCTCAAAGCCGCGCTTAAAGCCCCGCTCTATCTTGCCGCGCGGCATCTCTATACCGGCCACGACCGGGCCCGGCTCGAAGCCCTGGCCCGCCTCGCCGATCAGACCGGCACGCCGCTCATCGCCAGCACCGGCACACTGTATCATGCGCCCGAGCGCCGCCCCTTGCAGGACGTGCTCACCTGCGTGCGCGAAAAATGCACCATCGAAGAGGCCGGTTTGAAGCTTCAAGCCAATGCCGAGCGGCATCTGAAATCGCCGCAAGAGATGGCGCGTCTCTTCGCCGGCTATGACGACGTGCTCCGCCGCACGAAAGAAATCGCGCAAACCTGCCGCTTCTCCCTCGACGAGCTGCAATACGAATATCCGGACGAGCCGGTACCGCAAGGCAAGACCCCGCAATCCCATTTGGAGGAGCTCGCCTGGGAGGGCGCCGCCCATCGCTTCCCGGACGGCATCCCCGCCCCCATCCGCGCTATTCTGGAAAAGGAGCTCGCCCTCATCGCCGCGCTCAACTACGCGCCCTATTTCCTCACCGTGCACGACATCGTGCAGTTCGCCCGCTCCCGCGGCATCCTCTGCCAAGGCCGCGGCTCGGCGGCCAATTCCGCCGTCTGCTACTGCCTCGCCATCACCAATGTGAACCCGACCGAGATCGACGTTCTGTTCGAGCGCTTCATCTCGCCGGAGCGCAACGAGCCGCCCGATATCGATGTCGATTTCGAGCATGAGCGGCGCGAGGAGGTGATCCAATATATCTACGCCCGCTATGGCAGGGATCGCGCCGGCCTCGCCGCCACGGTGATCTCCTATCGCGCCCGCTCGGCGATCCGCGAGGTGGGCAAGGCCATGGGGCTGTCCGAAGACACCGTCGCCACGCTCTCCTCCACCGTCTGGGGACGCAGCAATTCCGGCCTGCCCGACGCCCATATCCGCCAGGCCGGGCTCGATCCGGACGATCCGCGCCTCGCCCGCACTCTGGCATTGACGCAAGAGCTGATCGGCTTTCCCCGCCACCTCTCCCAGCATGTCGGCGGCTTCGTGCTGACCCGCGGCCCGCTTTGCGAGACCGTCCCCATCGGCAATGCCGCCATGGAGGACCGCACCTTTATCGAATGGGATAAGGACGATCTCGACGCGCTCGGCCTGATGAAGGTGGATGTGCTGGCCCTCGGCATGCTCACCTGCATCCGCAAATGCTTCGCGCTGCTGAAGACCCATTACGGCCGCGATCTCAGCCTCGCCACCGTCCCGCGCGAGGACCCGGCCACCTACGATATGCTTTGCCGCGCCGACTCCATCGGCGTCTTCCAGGTGGAAAGCCGCGCCCAGATGAACATGCTGCCGCGGCTCAAGCCCCGCTGCTTCTACGATCTCGTCATCGAGGTCGCCATCGTCCGCCCCGGCCCGATCCAGGGCGACATGGTGCATCCTTATTTGCGCCGCCGCGCCGGCGAGGAGGAAATCGCGTTCCCCTCGCCCGCCCCGGAGCATGGGCCGGAAGACGAGCTGCATCAGGTGCTCGGCAAGACCATGGGCGTGCCGCTGTTCCAGGAACAGGCCATGCGCCTTGCCATGGTGGCGGCGAAGTTCTCGTCCGAGGAGGCCAACGAGCTGCGCCGCGCCATGGCCACCTTTCGCCGCCGCGGCACCATCGGCAAGCTGGAGGAAAAGATGGTCTCCCGCATGAGCGCGCGCGGCTATCCGCGCGATTTCGCCGAACGCTGCTTCAACCAGATCAAGGGCTTCGGCGAATATGGCTTCCCCGAAAGCCACGCGGCGAGCTTTGCCCATCTGGTCTATGTCTCGGCCTGGCTGAAATGCCATTACCCGGCCGCCTTCGCCGCAAGCCTGTTGAATGCCCAGCCTATGGGCTTTTACGCCCCGGCCCAGATTGTCCGCTGTGCCCAAGACCACGGCGTGGAGACGCGCGCGCCCGACGTCAATTACAGCGCCTGGGACTGCGCCCTTGAGCCTATCGCAGCACCCTCCCCCGGAAAGGGAGAGGCGCGCGGCGGCCCAAGGTCAACGCCGAGTGGGCCGGCGACGGGTGGGGGGCAATCAATGGACGAGAACGTTGCAGACCCCCACCCCGGCCCTCCCCCTTCTAGGGGGAGGGAGCAGGTCCTGCTAAGTCACAAAGGAAGCCGTCATCCCGGCGAAAGCCGGGATCCGGTCTCTCTTCCCGGCACGGGCGAACGCCCTCTCCCCGCTGGGGAGAGGGTTGGGGTGAGGGGGAAGCAAGAATGCGTGAGGGGGAGCGAATCCATCGGGAGTCCTCTCCCCCCTCACCCGGCGCCATGCGCCGACCTCTCCCCAGCGGGGAGAGGTGATCTGTGCCCAACGAAGCCCCTCGCCCTTCGTCTCGGCCTCCGTCAGATCGACGGCTTCCGCGAGGAGGACGCAGATGCCATGAGCGAAGCGCGCGATACCCCCTATCGCGATCTCCACGATCTTTGGCAGCGAAGCGGCCTTGCCCGCAGCGCGCTGGAACGGCTGGCCAATGCCGATGCCTTGCGCTCCCTCGGCCTCGACCGGCGGGAAGGGCTCTGGGCTTTGCGCGGCCTGCCCGAGACCAAGGCGCTGCCTCTGTTCGATCACGCCGCTGCTTGCGAGCTCGGTGCAGAGGAGAAGACGACGCTGCCCGAGATGCCGCTGCCCGAGCATGTGATCAACGACTACCGGACTTTGCGCCTCTCTTTGAAGGCCCACCCCATGTCCTTCTTCCGCGACGCTCTGCGAGAGGAGCGCATCGTCTCCTGCGCCGATCTCCGCAAGCTGCGCCATGGCGCGCCCGTCGCCGTTGCCGGTGCGGTGCTGATCCGCCAGAGACCGGGCTCCGCCGTCGGCGTGATCTTCATGACGCTGGAGGACGAAACCGGCATCGCCAATGCCGTGATCTGGCCGAAGATCTTCGAGGCCCACCGGCAGCAGGTGATGGCCGCGCGGCTGGTTCTGATCCGCGGCCGCATCCAGCGCCACGAGGACATCATCCATGTCGTCGCCAATAGGCTGGAAGACAGAAGCGACTGGCTCAGCCTGCTTCTGGAAGGCGGGCTCCACGCCAACACCCTTCTCGCCAATGCCGACGAGGTGCGAAAGCCCGATCCGGGCTCCTGGCGCGCGAGCGATGCCGAGACCGGAAAGGAATATAGCCGGCCCCATCCCCGCTGGGCACGAAGCCATCCGCGCAACGCACGCATCATCCCGAAATCCCGGGACTTCCATTAGGCCGCACCTGGCCTGCGACCCGAGAGTGGCGGCCAGCGCCAAAATGCCTATCTTTGGCGCCATGACCTATCCTCGCCTCCTCCGGCCGCTCCTGGCCGCGTCTCTTTCCGCCGCCCTTCTCGCCGCAACCCCGGCCGCCGCGCTGGACCAGCCGGAAGCCGCCAGCGGCATCGCCGAAAAGAAGCTGGTCACCGCGCGCCACGAGATGGTGGTGGCCGCCCATCCGCTGGCGGCCCAAGCCGGCCTCGCCATGCTGGAGAAAGGCGGCTCGGCTATCGATGCCGGCATTGCCGTCCAGCTCGTGCTCAATCTCGTCGAGCCGCAATCCTCCGGCATCGGCGGCGGCGCCTTCCTGCTCTACTGGGACGCAGGAAACAAAAAGCTCGCCGGCTTCGACGGGCGCGAGACCGCACCGATGAAGGCCGGACCCGACCTGTTTCTCGACGAGACCGGCAAGCCGCTGAAATTCGAAGACGCCGTGGCCAGCGGCAAATCCATTGGCACGCCCGGCGTGATCGCCGCCATGTGGCTCGCCCATCAGCGCTACGGCAAGCTGCCCTGGAAGGATCTGTTCCAGCCGGCCATCGACATCGCCGAGCAAGGCTTCCCGGTCTCCGGGCGCCTGAACACGCTGCTCGCCAATGACGGGCCGGCGCGCTTCACCGACGCCGCCCGGAGCTACTTCTTCGATGAGGACGGCAAGCCCTGGCCGGCGGGCCACACATTGAAGAACCCCGCCTTCGCCGAGACGCTAAAGACAATCGCCGAAGATGGCCCCGAGGCCTTCTATGCCGGGGAGCTGGCGGAGCAGATGGCGAACGCGGCGCAAGACGATCCGCGCAGCCCCGGCTTTCTTACGATCGAGGATCTCGCCTCCTACAAGGCTATGGAGCGCAAGCCCGCCTGCGCCGCCTATCGCGGCAACGAGGTTTGCGGCGCCGGCCTCCCCTCCTCCGGCGGCATCACCGTCGGCCAGATCATGGGGCTACTGCGCCCCTTCGACCTCGGCAAGAAGCCCTTCGCCATGCCGCCGATGCAGATCATCGCCGATGCCGAGCGCCTCGCCTTCGCCGACCGCGGCAAATATCTCGCCGATAGCGATTTCGTCGACGTGCCGGTGAAGGGATTGCTCAGTACCGAATATTTGCGCAAGCGCCGCGACCTGATCACGCCGGATACGCGCCTGCCCAAGGCCGAGCCCGGCACGCCCCCCGGCACGCGCCAAGGCTTCTTCGGCAAGGACGCAACCCGCGAACGCCACGGCACCAGCCATATCTCCATCGTTGATCGCGACGGCAACGCGCTCTCCATGACCACCAGCATCGAGCAGGGCTTCGGCGCCAAGACCATGGTCGGCGGCTTCCTGCTCAACAATCAGCTGACCGACTTCTCCTTCCTGCCCGAAGACGAGGACAGCACCCCCATCGCCAACCGGGTCGAGGCGGGAAAAAGGCCGCGCAGCTCCATGGACCCGACCATCGTCTTTTCCGGCGAGGACGGCACCGACCGCAAGCTCCGCTATGTGCTGGGCTCCCCCGGCGGCCCGGGCATCATTCTGTTCGTCGCCAAGACGCTAATCGCCATGATCGACTGGCATCTCGATCCGCAAGCCGCCGTCTCGCTGCCCAATTTCGGCGCTGTCGGCAACACGGTGATGCTGGAGGAGGGACCGGAGCTGGACGCGCTGGCGACCGAGCTGGAGGCGCTCGGCTATAAGGTGAAGCGCTCGGCGCTCACCTCGGGCCTGCATGTCATCGCCGTGACGCCGAAGGGGCTGGAAGGCGGCGCCGATCCCCGCCGCGACGGCGTCGCCCTCGGGAACTAGATCCATGGCGGAGAAACCCGCAATCGCCATTCGCGGCGCCGGCATCGTCGGTCTTTGGCAGGCCCTCACCCTCGCCCGCGGCGGGTTTCCGGTCACGCTATACGAGGCCTCGCCCGCCCCCTTCGCGGATGCCGCCAGCCGCTATGCCGGCGCCATGCTCGCCCCGCGCTGCGAGGAGGAAAGCGCCGAGCCGCTGGTCCGGCGCTTAGGGCTCCGCGGCGTTGAACTGTGGCAGGCCGCCTATCCCGGCACGCTCACCCATGGCAGCCTGGTGATCGCCCATCCCCGCGAGCGCACCCTGCTGGAGCGCTTCGCCAAGATGACCTCAGCCCATGAACGGCTGAATGCGGATGAGATTGCGAAGCTCGAGCCGCAGCTCGGCACGCGCTTTCCCGCCGGGCTGTATTTTCCGGACGAAGCGCATATGGCGCCGGAGCCGGCCATGCGCTTTTTGCTCGAAGAGGCCCAGAAGGCCGGCGCCATCTTCCGCCCCGGCGAGGCGGAGGTGAGCCAGCCCGCCGACATCACCATCGATTGCCGCGGCATGGGCGCGAAGGCGGATTTGCCGGAGCTTCGCGGCGTACGCGGCGAGCGCATCATCGTCAAAAGCGACGAAATCAGCCTGGTGCGGCCGCTCCGCCTGCTGCATCCGCGCCTCTCGCTCTACGTCGTGCCGCGGGGCAACGGCGAATTCATGCTCGGCGCCACCGCCATCGAAAGCGACGAGAATGGCCCCATCACTGTGCGCTCGGCGCTGGAGCTGTTAAGCGCTGCCTATGCCGTCGATCCCGCTTTCGGCGAGGCGGAGATCATCGCCCAAGGCGCCGGCGTCCGCCCCGCCTTCCCCGATAATCGCCCTAGGATTATCTCCCATGGTCGCTATATCTACGTGAACGGGATTTATCGCCATGGCTTCCTGCTCGCGCCGGTCCTCGCCGAGCTGATGCTGAGCTATTTGCAGGACGGCGCGGCCGAACCGGAGATTTTCGTTGCAGATCGTTGTTAACGGCGAACCGCTGACCACCGAGGCGTCCGACTTGGGCACGCTTTGCGCCGCGCTGGGGCTCGGCGACGCTAAGATCGCCACGGCGCGGAACGGCGCCTTCGTGCCCGCCGAGGCCCGCGGCACAACCCAGCTCGCCGCCGGAGACGAGATCGAGATCGTCGCCCCGCGCCAAGGCGGCTAACGATACCACGCATGACCCAACTGACGCTTTACGATACCCCCCTTTCTTCCCGGCTGCTGATCGGCACGGCAGGCTATCCCTCGCCGGAAATCCTGAGCCGCGCGGTGAAGGCGAGCGGCGCTGCCATCGTCACCGTCTCGCTCCGCCGGGAATCGGCCAGGCAGCGCACCGGCCAGGGCTTCTGGCAGCTGATCGAGGAGCTGGGGCTCCGCGTGCTGCCCAACACTGCCGGCTGCCACACGCCGAAAGAGGCCATCGCCACCGCCCAGATGGCGCGCGAGCTGTTCGCCACCGACTGGATCAAGCTGGAGGTGATCGCCAATGACGACACGCTGCAGCCCGATCTGTTCGGCCTGGTGGAGGCGGCGAAGGCGCTTTGCGCCGACGGCTTCAAAGTGCTGCCCTACACCACCGAAGATTTGAGCGCTGCCGAGCAGCTGGTCGGCGCCGGCTGCGAAGTCTTGATGCCCTGGGGCTCGCCGATCGGCTCGGCCCGCGGGCTGGCAAACCCGCATGCGCTGAAATCCATGCGCGCCTATTTCCCCGAAACGCCGTTGATCCTCGATGCCGGTATCGGCGCCCCCTCCCATGCCGCGGAGGCCATGGAACTCGGCTTCGACGGCGTGCTGCTCAACACCGCCATCGCCAAGGCCGGCGATCCGGTGCAGATGGCGCAAGGCTTTCGCAAGGCCATCGAGGCCGGCCGTCTCGCTTTCGAGGCGGGGCTGATGGAGCCGCAGGAGATGGCGAGCCCTTCCACGCCCGTCGCCGGCACGCCCTTCTTCACAATCGACAACGCGTCTTAAGCGCGCCGCGCCCGCCTTGCTCAAGCTCGATCCGTTCTATCCCATCGTCCCGGACGCGACCTTCGCCAAGAGGCTGGTGCCGCAAGGGGTGAAGTTCCTGCAGCTCCGCATCAAGGAGGCGAGTCAGGAGACGATCGAAACGGACATCGCCGAGACCATCCGGCTTTGCGCCGAGCATGACTGCGTCCTCGTGATCAACGATTATTGGCGCGAGGCCATCGCGTTCGGGGCGGACTTCATCCATCTCGGCCAAGAGGATCTGGCCGATGCCGACCTCAACGCCATCAAGCAGGCCGGGCTGAAGCTCGGCGTCAGCACCCATAGTCTCGATGAGCTCGATACGGCGCTCGCCGCCGAGCCCGATTACGTGGCACTCGGCCCGGTCTACGAGACCAAGCTGAAGAAGATGGCGTGGGACCCGCAGGGTCTGCCGCGTCTTAGCGAGTGGCGCGCCAAGATCGGCATCCCGCTGGTCGCCATCGGCGGCATCACCTGCGAGACCGTCGCGGGTGTGCTGGAAGCGGGCGCCGACAGCGCCGCCGTGGTGACGGACATCATCCGCGCCGAAGACCCGGAAGCCCGCACGCGCGAATGGATCGAAGCGACGGCCCCTTGGCGCATTTAAGTTGGCGCACTTGAGTTAGCGCGCTTGATTTGGCAAATCGAGTCGCCCCGCGTCGATAGTTCACTCCCCCGAATGACAATATGCCGGTGTTTAACCTTGACCAGGCATACTGACCTCGGAATCATAGCCACATCAGCGGGGAGAGTAGGCGTTCATGGGCTATAGTCTCGATCCAGCCCAACCGGTCACCCAAAGCGTGCGTCAGGTCGCTCTCAAAGAGATCGACAACGCGAAGCGCTGGCTGTGCGACCCCGACTTCCATGCCGGCGTACACAACGCGCGCAAATGTCTGAAGCGCCTGCGTTCGCTTCTTGAACTGATCCGCCCCGGCATTTCCGAACCGCTTTTCGATTACCTGACCGACAACCTGAAAGATACCGCCCATCAGTTGGCCCCGGCGCGGGATGTCCAAGCCCTGATCGATACGGTCGAGAAGATGGGCAAGAATTCCGCCGCCCTGTCGAAAGGCTCGGCTCTGCCTGAGATCCGCGGCTGGCTGGATCAACGGCGCTCCGTGGTCGAGAGCCGCAGCCAGGCCGACCCGGTGGCCAAGGCCTTGGCCGATCTCGATGCGCTGCGGCCGCAATTCGCCAAGCTGACCGTTTATCCGGACAACTTCGAGCCCAT
Source organism: Methyloligella sp. GL2 (assembly GCF_013341275.1). Lineage (GTDB taxonomy): Bacteria > Pseudomonadota > Alphaproteobacteria > Rhizobiales > Methyloligellaceae > Methyloligella. The sequence goes on along the minus strand of NZ_CP054476.1, from coordinate 912,808 downwards.
CGGCGAGGGGCTGGAACAGACCTACCGCGCCACGCGCAAAGCCGCCGACCGCGCTTTCAAGAAGAAGACCGATGAGGCGCTGCACGATTGGCGCAAGCATGTGCAGCAGCATTGGCGCCAGCTGCAGCTGCTCACCCCATGCTGGCCGGAAACGCTGGGCCCACGCGCCGAACATGTCCACAGCCTGGCCCAGCTCCTCGGCGACGATCACGATCTGTCCAATCTGCGCCGGCTGCTTGCCGCACCGGCCATGTCGTTCGGAAAATCCGGCGACACCAAGAAGCTCACCAAGCACTGCCTGAAAGAACAGAAGGGCTTGCGCACCGAGGCCAAACACCTCGCCGCACGTCTTTTCGCCGAGAAGCCGAAGACCTTCCTCGACCGCATCGAGGCGCATTGGCAGGCCATCGCCGACCGGCAGAAGCCCGATCCGCAGAGTGGCCAGCAGGACGCCGCGCCAAGCGAGGACGACAGCGAAGAAAGCAACGTGCTCCGCTTCGGTAAGTCCGACGAATGGCGCGTCGGCTAAGCCTGTCTTTCTAGATTTCCGGTTAGATTTCCAGCTTCATCCCGTCATGGGCGACGGTCCAGCCGGCCGCCTCAACGGTGCCGCGCTCCGGCGAGTCTTCGCGCAAAGCGGGATTGGAATTGTTGATATGGATGAAGATCTTTCGCTCCACGCCGAGCGGCTCGAAGATCGCCAGCGTGCCCTTCGGCCCGGACATATTCATATGCCCCATACGCTCGCCGGTCTTCTGCAGCATGCCTTGGCGGATCATCTCGTCATTGGTGAATAGCGTGCCGTCGAAGAACACGAGCGGTGCACCGGTTAGCCGTTCACGCAAAGGTTGGTCCACCTCGGCACAGCCCGGCACATAGAAGAAATAGGCGCCGGTATTGGTGTCGGTCACCTTGAGGCCGATCGTATCGCCCTCCTCCGTGCCGAAATCCTCGCCTGCGGATTCGTCTTCCAGATAGAGCGCCACCTTGCCCGGCACGGCGAAACCTTCCACCTCGATCCCAACCGGACCGTCCGGGCCTTCGACCACGGTCTTCTCCCCGAGGCGAAGCGGCACGCGGCGAACCAGATCCTCGGCCAGCACCTGAAAGATCGAGTTCTCGGCCAGAACGCCGAGCACCCGCTCGCTGCCATAGATGGTGAAGGGCTGGCCCTCGCGCAGATTGAGCAAACCGGCGACATGGTCCACATCGCCATTGGTCAGCACCACCGCCTTGATCGGGCTATTGCGCGTGGCCCCTGCCGGATCGGGATGAAGCTCGGGCGTCTCGTTGATCTGCTGGCGAAGATCCGGGGTCGCGTTGAGCAGCACCCAATCCTTGCCATTGGCGCTAACCGCGAGCGAGGACTGCGTCCGCGCCCGGATCGCCGGATCGCCCTTCCGCACCGCGGCGGAATTGGGCCCGTTGCAGTTCCATTGCGGCAGGCCGCCGCCCGCCCCTGAGCCGAGTACCCGGATAAACATGGCTAAAGGGATGGCCGTCCGGGCCCGCTTCCGTCAAGACCAAACTTGGCGCCGCGCACAAAAATGCGGCCCTCGCTGAATGCGAAGGCCGCAAGGCGTCAGGGACTTTAGGTGGGCCTAGGACGGGTGGCCCACCCGGTGACATTCCTGCTCTTACCAGAGCTTGATCTTGGCACCGCCATAGATCACAGCAGGCGGCGCGGGTGTGTAAGTCCGCGGATTGGTGAAGAAATCTTCGCCCAAGGCCGGATCGGCCTCGGCGCCCTCATTGCCGCCTTCCAGGTTAAAGAACGTGCCGAACAGGCCGTATTCCTGGTCAAGGACATTGTTGGCCAGAGCGAAAATCTGGATCCGCGGCGTGATCTGATACGAAGTGTGCAGATCGAGCCTCCAATAGCCGCCGAGCTGGGGCTGCTGGTTGGCTTCGTCGCCGAACAGATACTGGCTGCTGGCCGCGGTCACATCGCCGCCGATCTTCCACTTCGGAGTCACCCAGTAATCCATGCCGGCCTTGAACCGGTGCAGCGGCACGCCGGGCAGACGGTCGCCGGGGCGGACATGGACGCAGGCCAGTTCCCCTTCGTCGTCATCGTCGCCTTCGTCGTCGAAATCGCCAGCGTCGCAGATCTCTTCCTCGGCCGACGGGTTATCCGGGGAGTTGACGATCAGGCTCGATTCGTAGGTCGCCCGGATATAGGAGTAGTTGGCGTAAGCCTGCCAACGCTCCGCCTGATAGGAGAGCCCCGCCTCGATACCCTGACGCAACGTGTCGGCGCCGTTCTGGAAGTAGCCGCGGGTCGAGTTGGTGACGACGGTGACGATGTCGTTGTTGTTGTAGGTGCGGAACAGACCGAAATTCCACATCAGACGCTCGGTTCCGGCCTTGGAGATGCGCTCGCCGCGCAGCCCCGCTTCCCAGGTGTTGGACACCACCTGATCCAACGGCGGGTCGGCGACCAGGAAGCTCTCGATCAGGCACGGACGCTTGGGATCGGCGCAAGCCAGCTCCGCCGGCACCGGTGCACGGTTGGCTTCCGAATAGCCGCCATAGGCCGTGACGTTCGGCGTCAGCTGATAGGTCAGACCGGCCGCCGGGTTGAAGCGCTCATACACATTGGTGCCGTCCAATGCCGGGTCTTCGCCGGTGAGATCCTTCAGCTCGATGCTGGCGTAGTTGTAGCGGCCGCCGACGGTCAGCGAGAGACGGTCGGTTGCGTCAAAGGTATCGGAGAAGAACAGACCGAAATACTTGTTCTGCGTGTTGATGTCCTTCGGCGCGACCTCGTCCGGACCACCGAAATAGGTGCCCGTTCCCTTCACCACGAAACGCGGCTGGAACACAGCCAGCTCACTCTGCGCATTGAAGTCGACATCGCCCTGGTCGTAGCTGGCGCCGATCAGGAACTGGTTGCCGTGATTGAACAGATCCTTGCGGTTCACCAACTGCGCTGCGGTACCCCAGCTATTGGCCGTCTGGCCGGTGCTGTCGATGGAGCCGAGCTCCCCGGCAGGCGTCGGGATGGCATTGCCGCTCAGATCGAAGGCTTCCTCACCCTCCATGCAGAGAATGTCTTCGTCGTCGTCGCAGGGCTCCGCCTCGGAGATATTGCCGTCCAGATGGCTCTGCTTGAAGTGACGGTAATAGGCAACGCCCGACACGGTGATGTCGTCATTGACGTTGTAGCTGGCGGTGATCGACGGCATCACCATCTCGTTCGCAGTGGTCTGCGGCGAGGTGAAGGTGCGCTCGCGGTCGAAGCTGAGCAGCTGCACCGGTGCCGACGCGGTCACGCCAACATCGTTATTGGCGACGGTCACATTGGCGTGGATCTCGGTCTTGCTGTTCTTGAAGCCGATATCGCCATACATGCGGCGGATCTGCGAAGCCGAGAAGTCGCGGTAGCCATCGTCGGAGATGCGCTCAGCGGCATAGTAGACGGCCCAGTTGCCGCTCTGCATGCCGATCTCGGCGCTGCCCTGAACACGGCCGTAAGAGCCGGCCGACGTTGTCAGCTCGGCCCCGTGATAGGTGAAGCCGTCCTTCATCTGGATGGTGATCGCGCCGCCAAGGGCGTTCAGGCCGTAGACCGGGTTGCCGCTGACAACGCCGATATCCTGGATCGCGACCTCCGGAAGGAAGTCATAATTGACGATATCGCCGAACGACTCGTTGATCCGGATGCCGTTCTGATAGACCGCCAGGCCCTGCGCCACGCCTTGCACCGGCGAGGATTCAAAGCCGCGATACTGGATGTTGGTCTGGAATGAATTGCCCTGCAGATCGTCGACGATCAGGCTGGGCACGCGCTGCTCCAGTACGGTCTGGATCGAGTCGATATATTTCTGGCGGGCGAATTCCTGACCCGAAACATAGGCGGTGCCGCTCGGCACCTTCTTCAGCGGAATCTCGGACCCCGGATAGGGCGACATCGGCACACCGCCAACCGGGAACCCGACGAAGTCGTTATCGAAATCCACCACCTCGATCGGCGGCTGCACCACCGGAGCGGGAGCGGGGATCGGCGCAGGACGCGGCGCCGTCGTCACCCGCGGCGGGGGCGGCGCAACCGGCGGCTGCTCCTGGATCACCTCGACCGGCGGAACCTCGACTTCGCCATCGGTGACGGTATCCGTCGCCGGCGCTTCGACTTCCTGCTGTTCCGTATCTGTCGCTTGTGCATGTGCCGCTACCGGCACGAAGAGCATCCCGCAAAGCAAAATGCCAAGGCTAAATAGCCTTTCAGTCATAGTCCCACCCCCTGCAAGTCCAATCGGTCCCCACACGGTCAACCGAACCGCATGGGCACATTTGTCTGGGCCGTTTTGGCCCTTATGCTTGCCGTGTCGTGGGAAGTTCGGAGAGCTTGAGAAGTTTAAGGATGCCGGCGAAGCCGCCCCCAATGCGGTGCGTCGCCGGAATGTTGCCTTTTTGCCAGTGGCCGGAATTACTAAAAGGGCCCTGGCTCATCCCCTAATCTTAATGCCCCCGATCGCCCCCCAACTGGCGTATCGCGTTGCTACGAATCTTCGCAGTCCCGAAATGAATAGAACATGAAGGGACTATTAACGCTATCCTACGATGGTCGGGAAAACCTGGCATTTCAATTGCCAACAGTCCCGATCTTTCCCAACTTTTCAGCGCTTTAAAGAAGCAAGTCTTGCCCTCGACCCGCCGCCGCGAGATGCGGTTTCGCCCTTAACGCAAGGGCCGCAAGGCAGTTGATTCACCCAACAACTCCCGCTACCCATTGCCGCGGCCTATTATCTCGGGTGATTTGCCGCATCCAACATACGAGCGGCCCGCCGAAATTTTGGCGCGGTGGCCGCGGAGAAAATTGCCGTTTCGGCGTGTGAAGCTTTGCCAAAGCGCGTATAGCAAGGTTGCCCGATGGTAAACGGCGGGTCGCGTGCGGGCGAAAGATTTTGCGGGTGTGTGGTTCAATGTTTGTGGAAAGTCTCGCCAATAGCCGCGAAGCGCTCTGCCGGCCGCGGCGCATGTGTCGCCGTCCTTCCAGACATCGCGGCGTTAGCGACTTCTATGGCGTCGGTTTCGCAGCCTTCCTCGCCGCGGCATGGCTCGCCGCGGCGGCGCTGATCCAGCCCGTCCCCGCCCTGGCACAGGACACGCCGGAGCCGGCCGCAGAGACGAAGACCGATGCGCCGGCCACGCCGCAATCCGGCAGCCCGGAACCCGGAAGCCTGGCTTTGGAGTTGAACAAGCTCGAGCCGGCCGGCCCGAACTGCCGGGCCTATATGGTCATCACCAATAAGGCCGACAGCCGCTACGAGAGTCTCAAATTGGATTTGATCGAGTTCCGCACCGACGGCATCATCGGCCACCGCTTCGCCATTCAGCTCGGACCGGTCCGGCCCAACAAGCAGCAGGTGAAGCTGTTCGACATCGCCGGAAGCAGCTGCACCGATATCGGCAGCTTCCTGGTCAACGACATCCTGGAATGCCGCACGTCGTCCGGACCGATTGACGACTGCTTCTCGAAGCTTACCCTTTCATCGCGCACTGAAGCGCAGCTCAGCAAGTAGGGGCACCACCGTGGAGACAATAGCCGCTACGCCTGATTTTTCCGTCTGGGGCCTGGTGATGGCCGCAGATCCGGTCGTCAAAGGCGTCATGATCCTGCTTCTCGTTGCCTCGATCGCCTGTTGGGCCATCATCTTCGAGAAGATCGTCCGTTTGTTCGTTCTGGGCCGCGCCATCCGCAAGCTGGATAAGGTCGCCAAGGCCGACATCATCCCGCAAAACGCGCCCGGCCTGGTGGGCGATGTGCTCGCCGCGGCGGAAGCGGAGCGCGAGGTCGAGGCGCCCAACGAATCCCTGTCCGAATATCGCGCCCGTCTGGAGCGCGCCATGAAGTCGGCCCTGCGCCTGGACCTGCAGGCCATCGAGACCGGCCTGCCGTTTCTCGCCACCACCGGCTCGGCGGCACCGTTCATCGGCCTGTTCGGCACGGTCTGGGGCATCGTCAACGCCTTCACCGCCATCGCCCAGCAGAAGGACACCAGCCTTGCGGTCGTCGCGCCCGGCATCGCCGAAGCGCTGATCGCCACCGCGCTGGGTCTTGCCGCGGCCATCCCGGCGGTGATCGCCTACAACATGATCGCGGTCTCGCTCGGCCGCGCCTCCAAGACCGCCAATAGCTCCATCATGGAGATCGCCCGGCGCTTCCCGCGCGGCCATGTCGCCGTCCGAAAGGCTGCCGAGTAATGGCGATGTTCGTGGGCAATGGCGGTGGCGAGGCCGATGAGGGCGGCTATCAGCCCATGGCCGAGATCAACATCACGCCCATGGTGGACGTGATGCTGGTCTTGTTGGTGATCTTCATGGTCGCCGCGCCGTTGATGATGGCCGGCGTGCCCGTCGAATTGCCGTCCACCTCCGCCACCCGCGTGAGCAATCCGCAAAAGCCGATGATCGTTTCCCTCACCGCCGATGGCGGGCTCTATATCCGGGAAGATCAGGTGACCGAAGCGCAGCTCATCCCGCGCCTGCAGGCGATCCGCGCCCAGGAGGGCGACACCGTGGTCTATGTGCGCGCCGATAAGAGCGCCGTCTACGGCAAGGTGATGGATATCCTCGGGCTCGTGGGCAAGAGCGGCTATGGCCGCGTCTCGCTGCTTTCCCAGCCCAAGCATGGCGGCGAGTAACCCCGCCCCCTTGCTCGAGAACGGGCCGACACGATGATCCGCCTTTTCACATGGCTCCTCTCCATCGCGGTTCACGCCGCGCTCGCGCTGTTCTTGCTCGACAGCTCCGGCGGCTTGGCTCTGCAGAAGGGCTCCGGCGAGGATCTGATGGTGGTGGTGCAGCAGAGCCCCGCCATCCAGAATCTCGCTAGTCTCGGAAGCGACGCGATGACGGCTCAGGAAATTCTCCCCCAGCGCCAGCGACTCGCCGAAGTTCCATCCGATGAAGTTCAAGAGGTCAAACCTGCCGAGACGACGGAAGTCACGCCAGAGCAAGCGCAAGAAGCAGAGACCGTCGAAGACGCCGAAGTGATTGAATCCGACGAGGGACCGCAGCAAGAGCTGGAAATCCAGCCTGAGGTGAAGGAGGTCGAACCTCAGCCCACCCAGGAAATCACCATGGATTACCGTCCCGACCAAGTGGCTACGATGCGTGGTGCGGCGCAGAGCGGCGGCGGGAGCACCTCGGCACGGAAAGCTTTCATCGGCTCTCTACGCAAGCATATCGAGAACTTTAAACCGCAGCTACGCTCCAAGAGCGTCGGCTACGTGATTGTTGAATTTACCATCGATGGGTCCGGCGAGCTGCTTTCCTCCAAGGTCATCAAAAGTTCGGGTCATGCAGCTCTCGATGACGCCGCGTTGGCATCCGTCCGGCAAGCCGCCCCCTATCCGGCTATTCCCAGCGAGCTGTCGCAAGACAGTTTCACGATGAAGATCCCGTACCGATTTAGCATCGCAAAAAATTAGCTCAGCCAAACCAGGCTAGTTGAACTCGTAGCCGACGAAAACCTTGGCGGCGACGTCGGAACTCGCCTCGGTCAGGCCGAACAGCACCCCGAAGCTGACCGTGAACTCGTCGTATTTCTCCGGGAAGTCACCCTCGCCCGCCTCGATCAGGAAATCGTCGTCATTGCCCCAGGTGTAATAGAAGGCGGGTCCGACATAATGCTCCTGCGCGCCGAAGGGCCCCGTCGCGGCGAGATCGTCCACCTCGCCGAAGGCTTCCAGTGCCAGCACCAGACGATCGCTGACGCTATAGGCGGCTTGCAGGCTGTATTCGAGCCCGAGCCCCTGCTGCTCGCTCGGCCCCCATTTTTCCTTGAAGAACAAGATGTCGTTGGTGAGCAGAAAGTCGCCCTTGCCGTATTCGAAGATCGGCCCGAAATGCAGGTCGCCGGGATCGCCCCGGCCATTGCCAACCGGCTGCTCGATGCCGCCCTGCATGGCGAAGCCGAACCCGTCTCCCTCCAGCGTGACGATCTCCACCTGGGTCTCGAACTCGATGGCATTGATGTCGAACGTCTCGCCATCCGGCTGGGTGTAGCCTTGCGTGAACGCCAGCAGCCAATGGCTGGTCGGGCTCATCTGCAGCTCGAATTCCTGGCTCTGATCCAGCGGTAGATCGTCGTCGGGATCGTCGGTCTCCGCCAGCCCATGATGGGTCGCGCCGCGATATTGCAGCTGGATCTCGCCCGCATCGATGGTCGATTCCTGCACCTCGAACTCGGCAAGCGCCGGCGAAGCCAAAGCGCCGAGCGCAGCGAGCGAAGCTCCGAGGAGCAGAAGCCTATGCCGCTCAGTACTCAAGGGCCGCCATCGCTTTCACTGAGAGATCGGTGGTTGCCGGCGTCAGGCCGAATAGAAGCCCCAGCCCGATACGCCAGGCGGTCTTCCGTCCCGGCCCCTCCAGCTCCGGCTCGTAGAGCTCTTCCTCGCTCTCGCCGATCAGGTAGTAGAGGGTGGGGCCGGCCTGATGGGTTTGGTCGTCCAGCGGGCCGGAATGGGCCAGCTCCTCGATCTCGCCGAAGGCCAGCGCCGCGATCGACCAATGCTCGGCGAAGCGGTATTCCAGCTGGCTGGCATATTCGAAGCCGGTGCCGTCCTTGGCGAAATTACCCCGCTCCAGATTCAGCATCGGATTGAGGGTGAGCAGCCAGGGCCCGGACGCATATTCGAAGATCGGCCCGTATTCGAACTCGTCGGGCTCCTCGCGCGCGCTTTGGAAATGGCTGATATAGCCGAACATGAAAGCGAGGCCGTAACCGTCCCCGGGGCGCCGGTGCAGCACGAATTGCGTCTCGATGCTGAGATCGCGGAATTCCAGATCCCCACCGGAGACTTGCGTCAGACCGGGCGTCAGGCGGTACATCCACCAATCGGTGGGGGCCAGTTGAAATTCCAGCTCATGGCTTTGGCGAAGCGGCTTCTCCTCGCCCGGCTCAGCCTCCGGCACGCCGCTATGGGCCGCACCGCGATACTCCGCCTCGATCGTGTTGGCGTCGACATTAACTTGCGGGATTTCGAATTCGGCGTGCGCCGGTGCGCAAATCAGCGATCCCGCCAACAGCGCCGGCACCACAAACACCAGACGCGGCAACATAGGCCGAACAACGATCCGACCGGACACACGTCTCCTACGCATTACTCGTCGGCCGAATCGCAAGCTGTCCCCCCAAAGCAGCATCGATCTCGGAACCGGCGGCACGCCGCCGTAACCGGACTGTCATATCAGTCGATTGCCACATCTCCAATAATGAACGGGATAAATTGGCAATGCGCTCGGGAGGATAGAGAAACCGGTGGCCTCGGTGCCACAGAAGCCCTTCTCCGATGCCGCAAACCGCTCCGAAGATGAAACGGAGATGAAACCCAGATGAAAATCCAATTACGACAGCGGGTGCAGCACGGGGCAAAGCCGGGAACATGCGGTATAGAGAGGGAGAGGATTGTCTGGTTGAGGGGGAAGTCGGGTCCGAATCCGCCCTCGGCCGGCCGCAAGGGTTCGCCGCAGCCAGCGCCGGATCCTGAAACGTGAGATTGGGAATGCGTTACCAGACCAAGCTGGTGATCACGGCGGGGTTATTGCTCACCATGTCTCTTTCTGCAGCAGGTCTCGCCTATTGGGGGGTCGCCAAGTCCCACGACTATCTCACCCGTTCGCGCATTGCCCATGAGGAGCTGGAGACCCAGCTTCAGCTCTCGCGCCACAGCCGCCAGCTGTTCAAGGCCTGGACCGATACGCTGCTGACCGGCACCTCGCAGCGCCCCTTCGGCGCGGCCTACCTGGAAAAGGTGATCGAAGCCGATCTGGACAAGCTGGAACAGCAGAGCGAGCACGAGCTGCAGCTGGTCGGCGAGGCCGAATACGACACCGAGGCAGAGGAGATCACCCGGCTCAACGCCATCAAGAAAGAATTCCAGCACACCCTCGATCAGCTCGCTGAGGTCGAGCAGCTTCGAAGCCGCGGCCGCCCCGACATCGCCTGGCAGCGGCTGATCGATCTCCTGAAAGGCGGCATCGACCAGAAGCTCAACGAGCTGGTGGAACAGGCCGTCGCCGACGAGACCGCCGAGGTGAATCAGATCGACGCCGATGCCGCCCGTCTGCTGAACCGGCTGGAGCAGATCAGCCAGATCCACGCCGCCATCGCCATCGTCGCCACCTTGGCGCTTGTGGCGCTGCTGCTGCATGGCTTGCGCACGCCGCTGGCCGAGCTGTTGCGCGGCACCCGCTCGCTGGCCGAGGGCGACCTCTCCCACCGCATCGCCATTCGCGGCCGCGACGAGTTCGCCGATCTCGGCCAGAGCTTCAATCAGATGGCAGCCGATCTGCAGGCCCATCAAAAGGCGCTGGAATCCGCCCAGGCCAATCTGGAGACCATGGTCGCCGAGCGCACCGAAGAGCTGCGCCGCGCCAACGAATCCTTGCGCCATATCGACGAGACCCGCCGCGGCTTCTTCGCCGATATCAGCCATGAGCTGCGCACCCCGCTCACCATCATCCGCGGCGAAGGCGAGATCGCGCTGCGCGGCAAGAACAAGCGCATCGCCGAGTACAAGCACTCCATCGACCGCATCGTCGAACAGGCCAAGCACCTTTCGGTGCTGGTCAACGACCTTCTGTTCATCGCCCGCCAGGGTGCCGGCGCCGCCAAGATCAATTTGCAGAATCTCGATCTGGGCGAACTGCTGGAGCGGGTCTGCGGCGATGTCGAGGTCATCGCCAAGTCGAAGACCGTTACCGTAACCTTTGAGAACAAGGCCAAAGAGGCTTATGTCCATGGGGACCCGGCGCGGCTCAGGCAGCTTTTCGGCGTTCTGCTGGATAACGCCATCCGCTATTCGAAGCCGCGCGGGACCGTGAAGGTCGAGCTCACCAAGAAGGGGCAGACCCTGACCATACGCGTTGCCGATGACGGTATCGGTATCGCACCCGACGAGCTGGAAAGCATTTTCGAGCGCTTTCGTCGGGGAGGAAACGCCATGCAGCATAACGAAGAAGGCATGGGTCTCGGCTTGCCGTTGGCCAAAGCCATCGTCGAGGCTCACAAGGGGAGGATCGAAATGAAGAGCCGTCTTGGCAAAGGCTCCACCGTCACCATCACCTTGCCCGCCGAAAAAGCGGAGAGGGCATCGTGAACGTGCTTCTAGTGGAGGATGAACCGCGGGTCGCCGACTTCATCGATCGGGGCTTGCGGGCGGAAAATCATGGCGTCACCGTCGCATCGGCCGGCGGCGAAGGCGTTGAGCTTGCCCGCACCGGCGAGTTCGACGTCATCGTGCTCGATCTGATGCTGCCGGATATGCATGGCTACGATGTCTGCCAACGCCTGCGTGCCGAAGGCATCCACACCCCGATCCTGATGCTGACGGCGATGGACACGCTGGAGGACAAGATCAAGGGGCTGAAGATCGGCGCCGACGACTATCTGCCCAAGCCCTTCGATTTCGACGAGCTGCTGGCCCGTATGGAAGCGCTGGTCCGCCGCTCGCATCATTTCGCGCCCAACTCCAACGTGCTGCAAGTGGCCGATCTGGCGCTCGACCGCGACGCGCTGGAGGTCACCCGCGGCGGCGAGACCATCAAGCTCACCGCCAAGGAGCTCGCCATTCTGGAGCTGTTGATGAGCGCCCCGGGCCGGGTCTTCTCCCGCACCCGCATCCTCAATCAGGTCTGGGGCTATAGCGAAGATCCGCTCACCAATGTGGTCGACGTCTATATCGCCCGGCTCCGTCGCAAGATCGATACCGAAGAGCGCGAACCTCTGCTGGAAACCGTCCGCGGCCACGGCTACCGGCTGAAAGCGCCGAGCGAAAAGCCCGAAGCCGAAAAAAGCGCCGCCCAATCCGCAACCTCGTCGAAGGAGTGACCGTTGCGAAACCTTCTTTTCGCCCTCGTGATTTCCCTTAGCGCCGGCCTCGCCGCGGCGCCTGCGGCCGCCGAGGAGGATCTCTCTATCGGCGTCCTGAAATTCGGCACCATCAGCTGGCTGCTCGACACCATGCAGCATTACGGGCTGGACAAGGCCGAAGGCATCAAGCTCGACGTGCTGCCCCTGGCCAGCAATCAGGCGACCGCAGTGGGCTTGCAGGGCGGCTCCGTCGACATCATCGCCACCGACTGGCTATGGGTCTCGCGCGAGCGTGCCGGCGGCTCCGACTTCACCTTCTCGCCTTTCACCACCGCGCTCGGCGCGATCATGGTGCCCCCCGATTCCGACATCAAGACGCTGGGCGATCTGAAGGGCAAGACCCTGGGCATCGCTGGCGGGCCGCTGGACAAGAGCTGGCTGCTCACAGTGGCCTATGCCTTGCGCACCGCCGGCATCGACCTTCGCACCGACACCCGCCAGGTGTTCGGCGCCCCGCCGCTTCTGTCCGAGAAGGCGCAGCAGGGCGAGATCGACGCGGTGTTGAACTATTGGCCCTATGCCTCCCGGCTCGAGGCCAAGGGCTTTACCCAGCTCATCGGCATCGAGGATGTGGTCAAGGAGCTTGGCGCCAAGGGCGAGGTCTCCATGGTCGGCTTCGTGTTCAGCGAGACCTGGGCCAAGGATAATCCGGACGCCATCGGCGGCTTCCTGCGCGCCGCCGAGAAGGCCAATGAAATCCTGGCCACCGACGATGCGGCCTGGGAACGGCTGAAACCGCTGATGAAGGCGGAGAACGAAGCCACTTTCGAGGCGCTACGCCGCCGCTACCGCGAGGGCATCCCGGAGCGCTCCACAGCCCAGAACGAGGCCGACGCCAAGGTGCTGTATCACTTCTTGCGCGAATTCGGCGGCGAACGCCTGGTCGGGCCGAGCCAGGAGCTGGCGCCGGGCACCTTCTGGACGGGGAACGGGGCGTGACGGTCATGATCGCCCAGCCGAACCGGGACGCAAAGTCCGGGTCCCGCCGGGCCTGGGCGGCCTCGCTGATCTCGTTCCTGGTGTTCGTCGGCATCTGGTATGTCGCCGCGGCGGTAGCCGATAGCCGGCTTCTCCCCGGCCCCGTTGAGGTGGTCGAGTACACCGTCGACGAAGCGATCCACGGCCCGCTGCTGTCGGAGCTGGGCATCACGCTATGGCGCGTCGCCGCCTCCTTCGTCGTCGCCATGGTGATCGGCTGCGTCATCGGCATTATCCTCGGCCAATCGCCGAAGCTGAACCGCCTGTTCGACCCCTGGCTCATCGTGCTGCTCAACCTGCCGGCGCTGGTGATCATCATTCTGGCCTATGTCTGGTTCGGGCTGACCGAGGCCGCCGCCATCGGCGCCGTTGCCCTGAACAAGATCCCCAATGTCATCGTCACCTTGCGCGAAGGCGCCCGCGCCCTCGATCCGGGGCTGGACGAGATGGCCCGCGCCTACCGCATGCCGCCGATGGAGCGGCTGCGCCATGTGGTGCTGCCGCAGCTCCAGCCCTATATCGCGGCCGCCTCGCGCACCGGGCTTTCCCTGATCTGGAAGATCGTGCTGGTGGTCGAGCTTTTGGGCCGGCCGAACGGCGTCGGCTTCGAGCTCCATCTGAATTTTCAGCTTTTCAATGTGACGGCGATCCTCGGCTACACGCTGGCCTTCATCACCGTCATGCTCGCAATCGAATTTTTCTTGGTGCAGCCCTTTGAACGATACACGACCCGTTGGCGTAACCGGCCGGTTTGAAATCGATATCGCTTCCAAGATCTATCGCGGCGCCGACGGTGCCGAGGTCTTGGCCATTCGCGATTTCCGGCTTGAGATCGAGCCTGAGAGCATGACCGTGCTCATGGGCCCGTCAGGCTGCGGCAAGACCACCTTCTTGCGCATCCTGGCCGGGCTCGATCACGATTTCTCCGGTTCGCTCGACATGCCCGAGGAAGCCCGCATCGGCTTCATGTTCCAGGAGCCGCGCCTGCTGCCCTGGCGCACCGTAAGGCGCAATATCGAGCTGGTCGCCGATCCCGGCTTCACCGACGAGGATCTGCTGCAGCTTGCCGAGGCGCTGAACATCGCCGACAAGCTGACCGTCTATCCGGGCGAGCTTTCGCTCGGCTTGGCCCGCCGCGCCGCACTAGCCCGCGCCTTCGCCACCCGGCCCGACTTGCTGCTGCTCGACGAGCCCTTCGTCTCGCTCGACGAGCCCACCGCCGACCGGCTGCGCCGTCTGCTGCTGGAGGTCTGGTCGGCACGGCCGACCACCGCGGTGATGGTCACCCATAATCCGCGCGAGGCGGTGATGCTGGCCGACAAGCTTGTGCTGCTCGCACCGCGCCCGACCCGTGTGGTGGAGATCATTTCCATCGACACGCCGCAAGCCGAACGTGACCCGGCCGCCATCGAGGCGATCTATGCCGAGCTCTTGCAGCGCTATCCGGAGAACTTCGCCGGGCTCTAGCCGCGCATCCGGCGCGGCCGTAGCCTCTTGGCAGTGGCCCGCTTACGCCGCGGCGCCTGCCCCCGCCTTGCGCTGCTGGATGCCGCGCGAGGGATCGTAGGCCCAGACCGACAGCGCCAGGAACACCAGGGCGCAGCCGGCGACGATGCCGAGCGCCTGCCAATTCACCTGCGCATAGAGCGCAAAGCGGATCAGCTCGACCGCATAGGTGAACGGGTTCCAGATGCAGATCTCATACAGGATCTCCGACCCCTCCTTCATCTTCCACAGCGGATAGAGCGCCGAGGAGGCGAAGAACATCGGGAAGATCACAAAGTTCATCACCCCGGCGAAGTTCTCCAGCTGCTTGATGGTGGAGGAAATCAGCATGCCCAGCGCACCGAACATCATGCCGGCCAGGATCAGCGCCGGCATCACCGTGAGATAGCCGATCGGCGGCATCTCCACGCCGAACAGATAGGCGACGCCCAAGAAGGCATAGACCTGGAACAGCGAGACGATGACGCTACCGAACAGCCGCGAGAAGAGCAGGAACCAGCGCGGCAGCGGCGTGGTGAGCAGCACCCGCATCGAGCCCATCTCCCGGTCGTAGACCATGGAGAGCGAGCTTTGCATGCCGTTGAACAGCTGGATCATCGCCAAGAGGCCCGGCGTGATATAGACCTGATAGGTGATGTAGGTCTCGTAGGGCGGCTGGATATTGACGCCGAGCGCAGCCCTGAAGCCGGCGGCGAACACCACCAGCCAGATCAGCGGCCGGACCAGCGCGGCCAGGAAGCGCTCCCGCTGCTGCAGGAAGCGGAACATCTCCCGCGAAACGATGCCATTAAAGGCGCGGGCGAGATGAATCGCGCTCATGCCGCCACCCCCTCTTCCGCCGTGTCGGTGAGACGCTTGAAGGCATCCCCAAGATCCTTGGCGCCGGTCTCCGCCACCACCGCCTTGGCCAGCCCGCGGGCGACGATACGGCCGCGGTTCAGCACCAGAAGGTCGTCCTCCGGCTCGATCTCGTCGAACAGATGGGTGGCCCAGAGCACGCCGATATTGCTCTCCCGCGCCAGGTTATGGATATGCGCGACGATGGCCATGCGGGTCGGATTGTCCAGACCGATGGTCGGCTCGTCGAGCAGCAGCAGGCTCGGATCGTGCAGGATCGCCCGGGCGATCTCCACCCGGCGCCGGTGGCCGCCATTTAACGAGCGCACCTTCTCGCCGATCCGCTCTTTCATATCCAGCGCATCCAGCGCCCGGGCCATGCGCTCATCCGCCTCTTTGCGCTTCAGGCCGCGGAGCGATGCGAAATAGCGCAAGTTCTGCCGCACCGTCAGATCGAGATCGAGGGTCGGCTGTTGAAACACCACGCCGAGCGGACCGAGCGCCCGGCTGCCCACCTTTGATGGCGACAGTCCGTCGATTTCGATATTTCCCGTTGGCGCGTCGAACAGCCGGGTGATCAGCGAAAACAGTGTGGTCTTGCCGGCGCCGTTAGGCCCCAGCAGCGCCGTCACTCGGCCCGGATAGACCTTGAAGCTGACATCGTCGAGCGCTTGCTTCTCGCCGTAGTAATAGGAGACGCCTTCGACCAGGAGCACCGGCTGTTTCACCGGCTCCCCATGCGTCAGATCCTTCTGCATAGGCCTTCGCGGGACCGCATCAATCGGCAGCCCGTCCTGTGCTCTTCGTTTCCAACCCCGTCTCAGGAATAGACCTGGACCGGACCCCGCACAAGCCTGCGAGCGGCTTTGTAAGCTGATGTTAATGAACCGGTTCGGCGATGCCGGGCCGGCTTCGGCTGCGGGCCGTCGAAGCCGCAACCCCCTGCAATCCCGTGCAGACAAAAAAGAAGCCGCCCCGAAGGGCGGCTTCCGTTTAAGTCGTCTGCTTGGTGGTTCGATCTAGAAGAAGATCACGCCACCAACCTGGTACAGATCCCAGTCGTCGAAGCTCGGCGTAGCCGCAGGACCCGTGGTGTCCAGATCGATCGACTGGTGCTGCCAGCGAGCGAAGACATGCATCGCAGCGGCGTCGATCTCTTGCACCACACCGGCGCCCCAGCGGTCGACCTCGGAACCGGTCAGGTTACAGGGGTTGGCCGCCGTGCAGAGATTGGCATTGCCGAGGCTGAAGGCCTGGTCTTCGTAGTTGCCATACTCGCCGTAGAAGGTCGTGGCACCCAGCGGGGTCCAATCGGTCTTCACGAAGGGCTTCAGGTACCACACGTTGGAGTCGGTGATCGGACCGGAGATGCTCATCTCTTCGTACTGGTACAAGCCATACAGGCCGATACCCGAAGGAACGTGCATGATGGTCGCACCGGCCTGATGCAGGTTGGCATCGGCGTTCGGCGCAAAACCGACCTGCGACGGCGTCGTGTGGGTATAACCGTAAGCGGCATTGACCTGGATGTTGCCCCAATCGCCGGCGTAGAAGACGGCGATGTCGCCCTTGTCGTCCTCACCGAACGAAGCTTCCAGATGGAAGCCCGCGATGGTGGGCGAGTCGTAGCGAACGGCATCATACGGCGCACCGTTACAGTCAGCACCGATACCGGCACCGCTGAGCGTGGCGCACTGCAGGAAGCTGCCCCAAGTCAGGTTGGAGAGGCCCGCATTGTTGCGCAGGAAGAAGCCTGCGCCCTCGAAGAACACCGCATTCGATTCGATGACGGTGCCCGAGGCGTCGGCCAGAACCGCCACGTTATCGGTGGCGGGGCTCAGCGTACCCCAGTTCAAAGTACCCCACTTATCGCTCTTGATATACATGTAGGAGTACAGCGTGTTGATGCCGCCATTGACATCGTCGACGATCTGGTTCGACCCGATGCCGAACACGTCGGCCGGAGCCGTGACCGTCAGATTGTAACCAGCCGACCAGCCGGGAGAAATCTGTGCTTCACCCGTGATCGCGAAACGGCTGGCCAAGTCAGCGTCTTTATCGCCGACAACGAAGTTCGAGACATCGCCATCGTCCCAGACGTTAATGGTCTTGACGACCCAACCGGAGATCGTGACGGAAACTTTCTTATTGCCTTTACGGACCGTCGTCGCCTCAAGCTCAGCCACCCGCTCTTCCAGATCAGCGCAACAATCGCCGCCGAAATCCGCGGCTTTGGCCGGGCTTGCGTGCATGGCATACACGCCGAGGGTCAACCCCAGCGCGGTTGCGATGGTGATGCGGCTGGATGTTCTTTTCAGTCCCCCAAACATATCCATCTCCACCTTCCCTAAAAATAAAGTCCCATCCAAACTCTCAGGCCGGACTTGCTAAAAGCTAAATCCCCCAGTGCAGACTGCGCAGCTGCGACAGCCCCTCCCTTGAGAGAGTTCTACTCTTGGTTATACGGATTCCGCTTTGCAGGTAAATTGCTATCAAAGCAGGCGACCTGGTTTTTGGCGGTCTTGTGACATTTGCGCCACGACGCCGCAGGGGCAATTTTCCCCTCGCCGCAGTATACCGGCCTAATAATCTTCAATAAAAACATTGGTTTACGAATTCTTAAGACCATCGACTCCGGACCTTCAAGCCCTGGCAACTGATTTGGAAGGTTTTCCTGCCCCTTTGCCACAACCGCCGCAGTGAACAATTTCTGACCAGTTTCTATGCAGCCGAATAGGCAGGGTTTGCCGCGATTTCAGCCCCAATTGCACATTTCGGCGGCAGCACCACTCGTCCGGCCTCCCCGAATCGGCGCCGGCTTCGGCTGCGACATAAAAGATCATTGAAAAGCTTCACTTTATTCGCTTGGAAAGCTGATTTGCCTCCGGTCGCCGATACGTTAAGAAGACACAGAGCCCGCCTCGCCCTGGCGGAGGGGCACCGGGATAAGCCAATGATAAATCCGCCAAATCCAAGCGGGGAACGTTCTGTCATGGATCAAGCCCACGATCACCGTCAGCTTGAAGGTCTGCGCATCCTAGTCGTCGAAGATGAAGCTCTGACGGCGCTGCAGCTCGAAGATATGCTGGAAAGCCTCGGCTGCGCCGTAGTCGGCCCGGCCGCCCGGGTGCAGCACGCCATTGCCATGCTCGAGCGCGAATCCGTCGATCTCGCCCTGCTCGATCTCAACGTGGCCGGCGAGCTGGTCTATCCGGTTGCCGCGGCCTTGAGCGAACGCAATCTGCCGTTTCTGTTTACCGCCGGGCTCGGCACCACCTCGCTGCAGAATGGCTATGACGGCCATGTGGTGCTGCAAAAGCCTTACGCCCTTGCCGAGCTGCGCGACGGCATCCTTTCGAGCCTGACGGCGCTGTAAGCGCAGAACACCCGCCCGGCGGGGCTACGTGTTTTCCGGTGATGTCGGGATTGCTGCGGCGGCGGAGCCGGGGAGTGCCGCTTCCTCACCTCGGCTACGCGACGGTGGATAGCGGCAACTCTTCGTCGGATAGGCCCTCCCAAGACTTGGGCCGTCCTGCCTCTTTCGGGTCAGGTTGATGCGCACCCTAATCGCCTCCATGTCATTTGTCGATTGGGAATCCCGATAGATCGATAGATTTCCTAAAGCGATGTCACAATCGATCGAATCTCAGAGATCCAACTGGTAGGAGACGGGCAGCCAGCGATAGCCGTCCTGCGCTTTTTCCACGAAGCCGACGGACGGGAACGGCATGTGATAGCCCGCGACCGGCAGCCGTTCTGCCGCCGCCATGGCATAGATTCGCCGCCGCGTTTCGGCGCCTTTCTCCTTGTCCATATCGAAGAAAGCATGCCAGTCCGGCCGCGCCAGCGAGGCCACCTGGTGATGGGCGCAATCGCCCCAGAACAAGAACTGCTTGCCGTCGCTTTCCAGATGGAAGCCGAGATGTCCCGGCGTATGGCCGAACGCTTCCACGACGCGGATACCGGGCACCACCTCGTCTCCCGGCTCAATGAAGCTTAACTTCTCCGCCACCGGCAGCATATGCTTGCGGAACAGCTGTGCGGTCTGGAATTCAATATCGTCGGGAGAAGCCGAGAGCCGATCCTCCTTGTTCCAGAAGTCGAACTCCTTCGCCCCGGCAACGTAGCGCGCATTCGGAAACAGCGGCGCACCGGCCTCCATCATCCCGCCGATATGATCGGGGTGACAATGGCTCAGCACCACCACGTCGAACTGATCCGGCGAGAAGCCTGCCGGCTCAAGCTGCGCGGCGAGCCAGCCGCCATCGGGCCGGGGCACGAACCCGTCCGCGCCGTTCCCGGTATCGAACAGGATCAGAGCCTCGCCCGTATTCACCACCATCGGCGTGAAGCCGGGCCGGAAGCGCGATTCGGGGAGGAGATTTGCGCGCATCAACTGCGCCACTACCTCCGGCTCCTGATCCTCGCCGACGATCGGCCAGGGCCCGTCCAGCATCGCCCGGGCATCGGCCACCATGGTGATCTCGAATGTCCCCAGCTTGAACCGGTAATGATCGGGCCGGGCCGCGCCTAGGAAGGGTGCCTTAGCGAAAGCCGCGCTCGTCACGCCTTGCCCAATCAGCGGCCCCGCAGCGAGCGCCGCCGCCGAGGCGAGAACCGAACGCCGGCTGAGGCCCATACCCTTTGCCTTTCCTGCCATGATATAGCTCCCTTCACTCTTCTGGATCGGCTGCGGGAACTCGGTCCCGCGGCCGCAGAGCAAGGTCTTAAGTCATGGCCGACGCGCCGCGCTTGTACGAACGTGCTGACAGCCCGGACCTGGCACCGATCTGGTCCGTGCAGGACGGCCGGGCGCTGTTTGCCGGCCCGCTCGGCCATAACCGGCTGCACAGCCACAGCACCGCGGTGCTGCTGACCGGGCTCTATGACAGCTTTCCCCTGAGCATCGGCCACCGTCCCTTCGTGACCGTGCGTAGCGCGGTGATCCCCGCCGGCGTGGCTTACGAGTTCGACATGGCGGGTGCCCCGCTCTCGGTCTTCTATCTGGATCCGGTCGAAGGCGGCGCCGAAACGCTCGCGCCGCTGATGGACGAGACCGAGGAGATCGGCGGCGCCTTGATCGGGCGCCACTGCGAGATCGGCATCATGCGGGAGATCTACGAGGCGGCCAGTGCTATGTCCTGGGCCGACACGGCACTTGCCGACCTCACACGCTTCGGCGAAAGCCGGAACGGAAACTCCATCGATCCCCGCTTCCGCCGCGCGGTGGAGACCATCGCCACCACGCAAGGGGCGCAAATTCCCGTCGATGCCTTGGCCAAGGCTGCGGGGCTTTCGCCCTCACGCTTCCAGCACCTCTTCACCCGCCATGTCGGCGTGCCGTATCGGCGCTACCGAACCTGGCAACGCTTGCGCATCGCCATCGCCGAGATCGTCAAAGGCAGCAGCTTCACCATGGCGGCGCATCAGGCCGGCTTCTTCGATCAAGCCCATTTCGCCCGCGCCTTCCGCAAGACCTTCGGCGCCCCCGCCTCGCCGAGCCTTGTCAAGCTCCGCCGCTGACGCGGTTTAAGCTGCCGCTATCGCCGGCCGCCGCGTGGCCAAAAACGTGCCGATGAAAGTGATGGTCATCAGAAGCACGATGGTCGGGGCCGGCGCGCTGTCGATGAAGAAGCTGAGATAGACGCCTGCGAAGGCGCAAAGCAGCGCGACGGCAACGGACGTCATCAGCATCGGCCCGAAGCGCTTGGTGATCAGAAAGGCAATAGCGCCCGGCGCGATCAGAAGCGCAATGGCGAGGATGATCCCCACCGCGGTCAGCGCCCCGACAATGGTCAGCGACAGGATGCAGAGCAGCCCGTAATGCAGCAAGCCGACACGCAGGCCCAGCGCCTTAGCCTGCTGTGGATCGAAGGCCTGCAGCAGGAGATCGCGCCATGTGAGCAGAATCGCCGTCACCGTCACCAGCGCGATGATGCCCGATTGCGCGATATCCGCCCAACTCACCCCCAGCATGTCGCCGAACAGGATGTGATCGAGATGCAGATTGGTCTCGATCTTGGTGTAGAGCACGATGCCGAGCCCGAACATTCCGGAGAACACCACACCCATGATGGTGTCCTGCTTCACCCGGCTATTCTCCTTCAGATAGCCGGTGGCAAGCGCGCAGATCATCCCGGCGGTGAAGGCGCCGAGCCCCAGCGGAACCCCGGCCACATAGGCCAGCACAATGCCCGGCAGCACCGCATGGCTGGTGGCATCGCCAAGCAGCGCCCAGCCTTTCAAGACGAGGAAGCAGGAGAGCAGCGCCGTCGGCACCGCCACGGTGAGCGCGATCAGGAAGGCCTGCTGCATGAACGGAAATTGGAACGGCAGGGCGAGATGGTGCAGCCAGTCCATCATGGCAACGCCTCCTGCGGTCCGCCCTTCAAGGCCTCGCGGGCTTTGCGCTTCGCCGCCAGGAGCCCGTATTTCGGCGCGAACACGAAGGCGGTGAGGAACACCAGCGTCTGCAGCACCACGATCACCCCGCCCGTGGCTCCGTCGAGAAAATAGCTCACATAGGCGCCGACGAAGCTGGTCGCCGCGCCGATCACCACCGCGATCGCGATAAGCCGGGGAAACCGGTCGGAGAGCAGATAGGCCGTCGCCCCCGGCGTCACCACCATGGCGATCACCAGGAAGGCACCGACCGTAAGCAGCGCCGCGACGGTGCAGGCGCTGAGCAAGGTGAAGAACAGCAGCTTCAGCGCCGGCGGGCTGAGCCCGGCGGAATAGGCATGGCTCTCGTCGAAGAACGCCGCCATCAGATCCCGCCATTTCAGCGCCAGCAGCGTCAGCGACACCCCGGCGATCAGCACCAGCTGCAGCGTATCCTCCGGTGTGATCGCCAGGATATTGCCGAGCACAATCTGCTGGATGTTCACCGAGGTCGGCGACAGCGAGACCATGAACAGGCCGAGCCCGAAGAAGGAGGTGAAGATCAACCCGATCACCACATCCTCTTTCAGCTTGGTCCGCTCGTTGAGAAACATCATGGCACCGGCCGCAAGCCCGCCCGCCAGAAACGCGCCGATGGAAAACGGAAGCCCCAGCATGAAGGCGCCGGCAACGCCGGGCACGATGGAATGGGAGAGCGCATCGCCGATCAGCGACCAGCCCTTCAGCATCAGATAGACCGAGAGGAAGCCGCACACCGCGCCGACCAGCGCGCTCACCCACATGGCGTTGACCATGTAGCTATAGGTGAACGGCTCCAGGAGCAGCGCCGTCATCGCTTCTCCTCTTCCGCCGCGCTGGGCTCTGTTTCGCCATCCGCGCGCGCGGCGTTCCCGTGCTTCCGCCCCTCGTCGCCATAGACCACGAGAGGCCGCTCGTCGTCGGAGATCACCGTCACCGCCTCGCCCGGCGCGCCCGGTGCCTGCCGCTGATCGCCCAGCACGAAATGGCGCAGCACGCCGCCGAAGGTCCGCTCCAGATTGGCTTGCGTGAACACCTCCTTGGTGAGCCCCGCTGCCATCACGGTCTGCTTCAAAAGCACGGTCCGGTCGCAGAACTCCGGCACCGAGCCGAGATTATGGGTGGAGACCAGCATCACCCGCCCCTCGTCGCGCAGCGCCTTGAGCAGGACGATGATGGCATCCTCGGTCTTCACATCGACCCCGGTGAACGGCTCGTCGAGCAGGATCACCTTGGCGTCCTGTGCCAACGCCCGGGCAAGAAATACCCGCTTCTTCTGACCGCCGGACAGCTCGCCGATCTGCCGCTTGCGGAAATCGAGCATATCGACCCGCTGGAGCGCCGCCTCCACCGCCGCGTGATCGCGCTTGCCCGGAATGCGCAGAAAATTCATGTGGCCGTAACGGCCCATCATCACCACGTCCTCGACCAGGACGGGGAAGTTCCAGTCCACCTCCTCGGCTTGCGGCACATAGGCGACCTGCGTCTGCCGCAACGCCTCCTTCACCGAGTGTCCGAGGATCGAGATCGTCCCCTTGCCGATGTCGAGGAAACCCATGATCGCCTTGAACAGGGTGGACTTGCCGCTGCCGTTCACCCCGACCAGCGCCGTGATGGTGCCGGTCGGGATCGTGAAGCTGACATCCCGCAAGGCGGTATGGCCGTTGCGGTAGGTCACGGTCACGCCCTGGACCGATATTCCCGGCATCTGGTCCCGGCGCAAGCCGTCGGATTTCAGTCCCCTCTCAGGCTTCATTCCGACGGCCCTTTATCCTGGAACCCATTGGCGATGGTCTCGGAGGTGACCCGCAACAGATCGAGATAGCTCGGCACCGGCCCATCCGCCGCGCTCAAGGAGTCGACATAGAGCACGCCGCCATAGCGGGCGCCGGTCTCCTGCGCCACCTGCTTGGCAGGCTTGTCCGAGACCGTGCTTTCGGAGAACACCGCCGGAATCTTATTCGCCCTCACCTCGTCGATCACATGGCGTACTTGCTGCGGCGTCCCTTGCGCATCGGCATTGATCGGCCACAGATAGAGCTCTTTCAGATCATAGTCCCGGGCGAGATAACTGAAAGCCCCCTCGCTGGTGACCAGCCAGCGCTCGTCGTCGGGCACCGCCGCCAAGGTTTTCCGGATCGGTTCCGCCATAGCGTGCAGCTTGGCGATATAGGCGTCCGCGTTCGCCTTATAGGTCTCCGCATTGTCGGGATCGTATTCGATCAGCGCGTCGCGGATATTCTTCACATAGATCTCCCCGTCGGAGACCGACATCCAGGCATGGGGGTTAGGCTTGCCGTCATAGGGACCCGACGAGATGCTGATCGGCTCGATCCCGTCGGAGACGACGACGCTCGGCACATCGCGCAGATTGCGGAAGAACTTCTCGAACCAGCGCTCCAGATCGAGCCCGTTCCACAAGATCAGATCGGCATCCTGCGCTTTCAGGATATCGCCCGGCGTCGGCTGGTAGTTGTGGATCTCCGCGCCCGGCTTGGTGATCGAGGCGACCTCCGCTTTGTCGCCGGCAACGTTCTGGGCCATGTCGGCGATCACCGTGAAGGTGGTCACCACCTTTAGCTTGCCGTCGCCGCTGCCTGTCTCGTCGGGCTCGCAAGCCCCGAGCGGCAACAGCAAAGCGAACGCCAGTAGCAGCGCGCCCGCGGCTCTCAGACATAACTGTAGATTCTGCGCAAACCGAGTGCGCCAACCCATACAAGCTCTCCTGCCGGTGATCTAAAAAAGACGTCCGGACGGCTCACTCCGCCTCTTCAACCCTGCCTACTCTATCTAGTTGCAAATCATTTGCAATAAAAGAAGGGGCGGCGAATTGGCCCGTTTCTAAGCCTTTCGCCCTGCGCCATATCTGCTGTCACCATTGACGGCGCTGCCGGGACTCACGTCCTATCCATCCCCTGTTCTTACGCCCGCCAGATCGTCGCCGATCACCTCTCAAGCCTCAGGCTTCTCCATGGATACCGCGATCATCGCGCCGCTCGCGCTCTACATCTTCGTCATGGCGATCACGCCTGGCCCCAACAACATGATGCTGGCCACCTCAGGGCTGATCTTCGGCATGAAGCGGACCTTGCCGCATCTGTTCGGCATCCCCACCGGCGGCGGGCTTCAGATCGCCATCGTCGGGGCCGGGCTGGGAGCGGCCTTTGCCTACGAGCCGCGTTTGCAGCTCGCGATCAAGGTCGGCGGCACCTTCTATCTGCTCTACCTGGCCTGGAAGCTCTGGCGCGCGGCCGGACTGCCCGAAGCGACCGCCTCCAAACCGATCACTTTCCTCCAGGCGGCGGCGTTCCAGTTCGCCAATCCGAAAGCCTGGGTTCTGGCCGTCACGGCCGTGGCCGCATATACCACGCCGGGCCCGGACTATGTCGCCTCGCTGATCCTGGTGGTCGTCGTGTGCATGGTCTCCATGTTCCCCTGCTCCACCACCTGGCTCACCTTCGGGGCCACGTTGCGGCGCTTTCTCAAGCACGACAAGCACCTCATCATGGTCAATCGCACACTTGCGGTCATGACGGCGCTGACCGGCTTGATATTCTGGATCTAGCGGCGGGCGGAAGAAGGAGTGCGAAGCGAATGACTGCAGACTACGAGACTTTCAGCCTCGGCGACGTCGCCCTGCAGTCGGGTCGCACGCTTAGGGGCGCGCAACTCGCCTATAAGACCTATGGCCGCTTGAGCGAGGCCGGCGACAATGTGGTGCTGATGCCGACCTTCTATACCGGCACCCACACCCGCAACGAGAGTTATTTCGGCGAAGGCCGCGCCATCGATCCGGCACGCCATTTCATCGTCTCCATCAATATGTTCGGCAACGGACTCTCGACCTCGCCGAGCAACGCGCATCGCGCCCAACGCGGGCCGAACTTTCCCAAGGTCACGCTGTACGACAATGTCGCCTGCCAGCACCGGCTGCTGACCCGCCTGTTCGGCATCGAGCGCCTCGCCCTTGTCACCGGCTGGTCCATGGCCGGCTGCCAGACCTATCAATGGGCCGCGCAATATCCCGACATGGTGGAAGCGATCCTGCCCTTCTGCGCCTCGGCCAAGACCTCGCCCCACAACTACGTCTTCCTCGAAGGGGTGAAGGCGGCGCTCAAGGCCGATTGCGCCTTTGAGGACGGCGCCTATACCGAACCGCCGCTGAAAGGTTTGCGCGCCTTCGCCCGGGTCTATTGCGGCTGGGCCTACTCCCAGGCCTTCTTCCGCGAGGGGCTTTATAAGCGGCTCGGCTTTGCCACCTTCGAAGATCTGCTGGCCGATTGGGAGAAGGACCACGAGACGTGGGACGCCAACGATCTTCTCGCCATGCTCTGGGCCTGGCAGCATGGCGATATCAGCGCCAACCCCCGCTATTGCGGCGACATCGATAAGGCGCTTGGTGCCATCAAGGCGCGCGCCATTTTGATGCCATCGACCACCGACCTCTACTTCCCGCCGGAAGACAACGAGATCGAGGCGGACAAGATGCCCGACGCCGAATGCCGTCCGTTCAAATCGGATTTCGGCCATTGCGCCGCGTCCGGCAATAACGACCCGGGCTTCAAAACCGCCTTCGACCAGGCCGCGGGCGAACTCCTCGCCCGCTAAGCCTTTCGGCGCCGCCGCCCCCTTAGGACGACAGCGCTTTGGTATCCACCGGCATGGAGCGCAGGCGCTTGCCCGTCGCGGCGAAGATCGCGTTGTAGACGGCAGGCGCGATCCCGGCCGTCCCCGGCTCGCCGATGCCGCCCGGCGCCTCATCCCAAATGGCCGCAAAACCCAAGATGCGCGAGCTGCGCACGAGGGCCCACCTTGTGACGATTGCTTTCCCAGTGCTTGAAAACCGTGCTGGAGACCATACTAAGTTCCCTCATGAACATTGGAATAGCACCGGGCGCCGACAAGGTGGGTCCCGGCATCCAGCAGATCGCGACCGCTTGGCTAACCGAGTTTGGCCAAGCGGCGATCGCGACCGTGGTCTCCACTTGGGGTTCCTCCCCGGTTCCCGTCGGCGGCCAGCTGGTCATTGCGCCGGACGGGCGCTTCGAAGGCTCGATCTCCGGCGGCTGCGTCGAGGTGGAGGTGATCGTCGAGGCGCAAGCGGTGATGGAGCGGGGTAAGCCGGCGCTGCTCAGCTTCGGCGTCGACGACGAGACCGCCTGGAGCGTCGGGCTGCCCTGCGGCGGCACCATCCAGGTGCTTCTCGAAGCGCTGAACGGCGAGACGGATCGCGCCTTTCTGGAGGCGCTGCTGAACGCCGCGGGGCGCCGCGCGCCCCTCTTCGTCGTCACCGATGTCGAGACCGGAATGCGCGAATACGGCGAAAGCCTCGCTCTCCCCGAGGAAATCGCCGCCAAGGCGCGAGCCGGCAAAAGCTTCCTCGCCGAGCGCGGCGAAACCCAGATCTTCGTGCATGCGCTGATGCCGGTCACCCGGCTGCTCATCGTCGGGGCGAGCCATATCGCCCAGCATCTTTGCGCCCTCGCCCGCACCGTCGGCTACGATGTCGTCGTGGTCGATCCGAGAAGCGCCTTCTCCACCGCGGCGCGTTTCGGCGATGTCGATCTGAGAGTCGAATGGCCGGAGGCGGCGATCCCGGAAATCGGCCTCGACGGGCGCACCGCCGTCGTGGTGCTGTCCCATGTCGCCCAGCTCGATGACGAGGCGCTACGCCTCGCCCTGAGATCCGGTTGCCTCTATATCGGCGCCCTGGGCTCCAAGCGCACCCACGCCAATCGTCTGGAGAGGCTTCGCGCGGCCGGCTTCTCCGAGGACGAGCTGGCCCGCATTCACGCCCCCATCGGCCTCAATATCGGCGCGGTGGGGCCGGCCGAAATCGCCGTCTCGATTCTCGCCGAGGTGATCCAGACCGCCCGCACCGGCGATCTGTGACTGTGGATCGGCGCCGCATCGGCGTCATACCGATACGTAAGGCTCGCGCCTCTAAAACCAATGTCTGATGCACAACGGCGAAAGCCCCGCCTACAAGGCGTAAGATGCCAAGCGGCATGCGAAAAGGGGACGTATCATGGCCGAAGATGAAGAAGCCCCCGCGGCGGCGGCGGAAGACAAGCCGCCGCGCTACGAACAGACCTTCCCGACGCTGACCGAGGAAGAGATCGGGCGCCTTAGCCGCTTCGGCACGCCCTGCCAGTACAAACAAGGCGAGATGCTGTTCCAGGCCGGCAGGCCTGCGCCCGGCATGTTCGTGCTGCTGAAGGGACATGTCGCCATCACCCAGCGCGACGGGCTCGGCAATGTCACGCCGGTGGTCGAGCAAGGCCCGGGACAGTTCCTGGCCGAGGTCGGCCAGCTTTCCAATCGCGCCGCCCTGGTCGACGGGCGCGCCGAAGAGGATGTCGAGGCGCTGCTGCTGACTCCGGAAGGCCTGCGCGCTTTTCTCATCGCCGAGGCCGATCTCGGCGAGCGTATCGTGCGCGCGCTGATCCTCCGCCGCGTCGGCCTGCTGCAAAGCGGCTTCGGCAGCCTGGTGCTGATCGGCGATGCCGGCAATGCCGATGTCATGCGGCTGCAGAACTTCCTCCGCCGCAACGGCTATCCCCATCACCTGGTGGATCCAGATACGGACATGGAGGCACGCCAGATCCTCGACCGCTGCCCCCTGACCGGCGAGCAGCTTCCGCTCGTGATTTGCCCCGACGGCACCTTCCTGAAGAACCCCGGCGAGCGCGATCTTGCTCGCGCCATGGGCATGCTCGGCGAGCCGGTCTCCGACGAGATCTACGATGTCGCCATCGTCGGCTCCGGACCGGCAGGCCTGTCGGCTGCGGTCTATGGCGGCTCCGAAGGCCTGTCGATGATCGTGCTCGATTGCCGCTCTTACGGCGGCCAGGCCGGCGCCAGCGCGCGTATCGAAAATTACTTCGGCTTCCCCACCGGCATTACCGGCCATGCTTTGGTCAGCCGCGCCTTCGTCCAGGCGCAGAAATTCGGCATCGATATGCGCATCCCAGTGGAGATCAAGTCGCTCGATTGCGACCGGCCGGACGGCATCTTCGTGCTGGAGACGGAAGACGGCGAGACCATCCGCGCCCGCACCGTCGTGGTGGCCAGCGGCGCCCGCTACCGCCGCCCCAAGCTGGAAAAGCTCGCCGAGCTCGAAGGCCGCGGCATCTGGTATTGGGCCTCTCCCATCGAGGCCCAGCGCATCAAGGACCGCGAAGTGATCCTGGTCGGCGGTGGCAACTCCGCCGGCCAAGGCGCGGTCTTTCTCTGCGGCCATGCCTCCAAGGTGCGCATGATGGTCCGCAAACCGAACCTCGCCGCGAGCATGTCGAGCTATCTGATCGAACGCATCGAGGCGGCGCCCAATATCGAGCTGATGTTCGAAACGGAAATCACCGGTCTGGAGGGCGACCGTCTGACCGGTCTCAACGAGGTAAGCTGGCGCAGCAAAGCAACGGGTGAAGCGCGCGCATCCATCTCCGACGTGTTCCTGTTCATCGGAGCGGAGCCGGAGACCGATTGGCTGGAAGGCTGCGGCGTGGCGCTCGACCCGGCCGGCTTCGTCATCACCGATAGCCGCGACAGCACCGAGGACGCACGCACGCCGTTACCGCTGGAATCCACCGTGCCCGGCGTCTTCGCCATCGGCGACGTGCGCTCCGGTTCGGTAAAGCGGATCGGCGGCGCCATCGGTGAAGGCGCCCAGGTGGTGCGCTCGCTGCACGGCTTCCTCGCCGGACAATAACAGCCCGGCTTAGGCCGGACGGCGATGCACCACCAAGGTGGTCACCATTCGCTGCACCACCTCGTCGCGCTGATTGAGGGTCGTGACTTCCGCCGTGACCATGCCGCGGTCTGGCTTTGAGCGCGACGGCTTGATCTCCAGAACCTCGCCGCGCACCCGCAAGATATCGCCGGGCTTGGTGGCGCGCGGCCAAGTGACCTCGGCACCGCCGCCGATGAACCCGTCCGCCAGGAACCCGCTATCCACCAGCATCCGCATGGTGGCCGAGCCGGTATGCCAGCCGCTCGCCACCAGCCCGCCGAAGAAGCTCTTTTCGGCGGCCGCCTCGTCGGTATGGAAAGGCTGCGGATCGAACTTGGATGCAAACGCCTTGATCGCCTCTGGCGTCATCTCATAGCGGCCGGTCTCGAACACCTGCCCGACGCTGAGATCCTCAAGATAGTGGCCCTGTAACAGCCCCGGCGCCTCTGCTCCCTGCTCGTTCATCGTCAAACCTCAAACCCGCTCCACCGGCGGCGCCATGAACTCCGGCGAGATCGGCGTCTCGACGGTCTTGTTCAGAATGGCGTCGATATCGCGCTTGGTCTCTTCGTCGATATGCCAGCCGGCGATTTCCTTGATCGGGGCGAGCTGACCGGGATGGCGCGCGCCCCAAAGCGCGATGGTCCGCCCCTGATCCAGGATCCAGCGCACCGCGAGCGCCAGCACCGATTTGCCGTAGCGCTCTTCGGCCAGCGCCTGCAGCGCATCCACCGCGGCGAGATAGTCGGGCAGCGTGTCCGCCTGGAATTTCGGATCGTTCTTGCGCAGGTCGTCGCCTTCGAATTTCCGGTCCGCACTCATCTTGCCGGACAGCAATCCGCGGCACAGCGCACCGTAGCAAAGCGAGGTCAGCCCCGTCTTCTGCGCATAGGGAAGCACATCCGCCTCGATCTCCCGCTCGAACAGATTATAGGGCGGCTGCACCGCATCGAGCCTTGCGCCCTTGCGAAACGCATCCATCTGCTCCGGCGAATAGTTGGAGACCCCGATCGCGCGGATCTTGCCCTCTTTGCGCAACGCCTCCAGCGTCTCCGCCGTCTCTTCGAACGGCACATGGATATCCGGCCAATGCACCTGATAGAGGTCGATCACATCGGTCTGCAGCCGGCGCAGCGAGTCCTCGATCTCCTGGCGGATGCGGGCCGGACTGGAATCGCGGAACACCTTTCCGTCCTTCCAGTTGAGGCCGACCTTGGTGGCGATCGCGACCCTGTCGCGAAGCTTACCTTGCGCGATCGCCTTGCCGACGATCTCCTCCGACTGGCCGAAACCATAGACCGGCGCGGTGTCGATCAGGCTGACCCCGTCATGCACCGCTTCCTGGATGGTGGCGATGGCGTCCGCCTCTTCCGTGCCGCCCCACATCCAGCCGCCGATCGCCCAAGTGCCGAGCCCGACCCGCGAGGCCGTGACGCCGGATTTTCCGATTTCGATCTGTTCCATGTCGCATTTCTCCCGATTGCCGCCCCTCGGGTTTAACGCGGCCCGCCCGCCAAACCGTTAAGCCGAGCCTCGGTATCTGAGGGCTGGTGCCGAACTCTTTGCCGGAGATAGGATGGTTGCGGAGGCGACGAAACCCGGCGCGGACAATTTGGCGCGCAAAGCAAACCGCACGAAAGCCCATGCCAGACGACGATACCGAACGGGTCTCCTTAAGCTACCGCCGGGCCATCGGCCGCAAGCGGCCCATCGTGCTGATTCATGGCTGGTGCTGCGACAGCACCTATATGGGACCGCTCTTCTCGCACTTCGTCCGCCACGGCCACACGGTGATGGCCATGGATCTGCGCGGCCATGGCCGTAGCGACAAGCCCGATCTCCCTTATACGATGCAGATCTTCGCCGACGACATCGCGCTGCTCTGTGCCGAGGTCCGGCTACTGGAGCCGGTCTTCGTCGGCCATAGCATGGGCGGCATCGTCGCTTTCGAGATGGCGGTCCGCTATCCGCATCTTGCGTCCGCCGTGGTCATGCTCGATGCCGCCGTCGCATTGCCGGAATCGACCAAGGCGGCGATCCCCAACCTGATCGAGGAATTGCGCGGCCCCGACTATCGCGCGGCCCTGCGCAGCTATGTCTCCAAGGTACTGTTCATGCCCAGCGACGATGCGGAGCGCAAAGCCTCGATCCTCGACCAAATGACCAGCACCCCGCAGCACGTGATCGTGTCCTGCCTCGAAGGCTTGGCCGAATACGATCCGAGCCCTGCCGGCGAAGATTTCGTCATGCCGAGCCTCTATATCGCCGCCGACGAGCCGGTGCCCCGCGCCGATATGAGCCGCCTGCAGAAGCTGGTTCCGAGAATGCTGACCGGCAAGACCGTCGGCTCCGGCCATTTCTGTCAGCTGGAAGTGCCCGATCAGATCACCGCCATGATCGAGCGTTTTCTGACCGTCACCTTCCCGTCTGGATAGCGAAACCGCCGGCCTAAAGGTCGGCGGCTCGAACAATCGAAAGTCCCCGGAAAGCACATGGGGGTCTTTCGGCTCGCTTTACTCCAAGATGCTGCTGCAGCCGGACAGGCCACGCAGCGCCTTGCTCGCCGCAGCGGCGGACGGATAGCCGCTCTGGCTGCCGACGATCGTCATCCCCGGATCGGATGTCGGCTTGTTCGGCAGCATGGAGCAATTGCCCACGGTATCCTTGACCAGATAATGCGGGCTGGCTGCGGCGGCAGGTCCCGCCATGGCCATCAGCAAGAGACTTGCAACGATGAACGTTCTCATCATTTCCTCCTCTTGGTTCGGGGGAGCCCCTAAGGGAGTTCGGGGCTTTGCATGAGGAATAACGCCGGCCGGCCCGGCAGCGGTCCGCTCCTCGCTTCCGACAAATGGCCGCACCGGCAGTGCCGCCGAGCCCGCCCCAGGCCGTGTAGCGGCGCTAAACCGGCCTATGCCAAATGCGTCAAAAAACCTTGCGAATGCTGCCAATTCGCCTATATCGGACCGAATCGTTTGTCGCCCTCGTAAGGCCCGGGGCAGTTGCGCTGGCCCGCCCCATTCGGGTAGGCCCAAGATTTTACGAAACCCCAGCAGAGGGTGAAAACCCATCATGTCCGGCGAGCTGCGCTCATCAACCCGCCTTTACCGCTTCACGCGCCCGCTGCTGGCCGTCGGCGAGTGGGCTGCCCATTGGCCGATCGCATCCCTCATTATCCTGGTGGTGCTCACCGCCATCATGGGGGTTGGCGTCTCCAAACTTGCGACCGACGATGCGCTGGATCAATTCCTGCGCTCCACCACCCCGGATTACCAGGCCTTCGAACGCCTGCGCGAGCGCTTCCCCTCCAGCGACCGCGACGTCTATCTGACCATCGAAGGCAAGAACCTGTTGAGCCCGAAGCATCTCAACCAGATGCGGGACCTCAACTTCGACCTGCTCTTATCCGATCCGGTCGTCTCGGTGATGTCGATCTTCTCCTTGCGCGCACCGCTGAGCGAGGGCGGCGTTCCCGAACCGATCATTCCCGAGGAGCTGTCCGGCGATCCCCAGCAGCTCGCCGATATTCAAAAGCGCATCGACACTCACCCTCTGGCCGGCGGCCGCCTGCTCTCTAAGCCGGATGCAGATGGCAGCCGCCTTGCGCTCTTCGTCGTCGCCCTGAGCCAGGAGGCGATCTACGAATACGGCCTTCCCGGCGTGATGAGCCAGCTTGACGAGATCATTCAGGCCAGCGCCGCGGCCCAGGATCTCAAGATCGGCCTTGCCGGCATCCCGGCGATGAAGGCGGAGGTGATCGACCGCACTCACAAGGATATCCGCCTGTTCAACGGCGTCGGATTGCTTGTCGGTGTCGTCGTGCTCGGCTTCTATTTCCGTCATATCCGTCTGGTGCTGATCGCCATCGGCCCCGCCGTGCTGGCGATCATCTGGTCGCTCGGCCTGTTCGGCTGGAGCGGCACGCTGCTGAACCCGCTTTTGAACGCGGTGATGCCGCTGGTGCTGGTGGTCACCATCAACAACGCCATGCACTTCCTTTTCGGCCTGTGCCGAAATCTCGACGACGGCGCCCATAAGAAAGAGGCCATTCAAAAAGCCCTCGCCGAGGTCGGCCCAGCCTGCGCCCTGACCTCGATCACCACATCCATCGCGCTGTTCTCGCTGGCTCTGGGCAATTCGGCCCTGATCCAGCAATTCGGCATCATGGCCGGCGTCTCGGTCATCGTGGCGCTAATCCTGGTGATCGGCGTGATGCCGCTTTTCGCCGTGCTGTTCCTGAAAGAGGGCGGACCGAAATATCTGAGCGACGGCGCCAATGCCGGCGTCGCGCTGCTCGACCGGGCGACCGCCGCCTTGAGCGGCTTCGTGCTGAAATGGCCCACCACCATCGCCGTGATCGGCACGGTGCTCACCGTTCTCTTCGCCATCGGCTATCTGCAGCTCGAGCCGCGCTATCGCTTGAGCGACATGCTCCCCGACCAGGGCAGCGCGGCCATCGTCGCCGACCGCATGGAAGCGCGGCTCGGTGGGCTGTTCCCCTTGAGCGTGATGGTGCAATGGCCCGACGATGAGACGGCGGAGTCGCCGGAAGTCCGCGACACGATCAAGGAAGTGCACCAGGTGCTGCAGCAGCACCCGGCGATCAGCAAGGTGAACTCCCTCGCCGATCTGCAAACCTGGGCCGAATCCGGCGGGCTTTCTCCGTCCGAAGCCTCCGCCCGGCTGATGGAGACCGTACCGCCGGAGATCATGGCCCGCTACGTCAACGAGAAGCAGCACGCCGCCCTCGTCTCCGGCTATATCGGCGATCTGGAGGCCAAGGAGGTGCTGAAGATCCGCTCCGAGCTGAAGCCTGCACTCGATAAGGTTCAGGCCAGCCATCCCGATATCGAGCTGACCCTGACCGGACTTGCCAGCGTCGGCGCCACCCGCTCTACCGGCATCATCTCCCAGCTCAGCCTCTCCATGCTGGGCGCCATCGCCATCGTTATCGTGGTGATCGGGCTGGCCTTCGGCTCGATGATTTTCGCCGGGCTCAGCACCATCCCGAACCTGTTTGCGCTATTCGCCACAGCAACTTGGCTGGCTTTTCTGCAAGGCGGCCTTGATTACGCAACAATTGTCGGGCTGACAGTGGCATTCGGATTGGCCGTGGATGACGCCATCCATGTGCTCAACCGCTTCGAACTTGAAATGCAGCGTTCAGACACCACATCATTCGCCATCGATCGCACGATGCGCATGATCGGAACGGTTCTGATCTTGACGACGGTCGTACTGCTTGCGGGGCTTTCCATCACACAGCTCAGTGCCGTGCCGCCGACCCGTCAGTTCGGGCTGATTTGCCTATCAACCTTAGTCTTCGCGTTGCTCGCGGACCTGATAATTCTCCCGGCCTTGATCATGGTCTCGTCCAGGTTTGTGCGTGGCCGGCCATTCTCAGCGCAGAGCAACTCGGTTAATGTGGCGTTAGCCACCACACACAGCAACGACAAACACTCGAGGAGACCAAAATGAGAGCGCCGTTTTTGCTGATGCTTTTCGCATCGCTCGCCCTCGTTCTTCCCCTGAGCACGGCTAGCGCCGCCTCTTCCATCGAAGGCACCTGGTCCGGTAGCGGAACCGCCCATCCCAAGGATGGCAAGCCGGAGCGGGTCAGCTGCCGCGTGACCTACAAGCAGCAGAGCTCCAACGTCTATGGAATAAGAGCCACCTGCGCCACGAGCTCCAACAAGATCAACCAGACCGGTTCGCTGCTCGAGGTGAACCCGAACCGCTATGTGGGCGATTTCTACAATGCCCAGTATGACGTCTCTGGCCGCGTCCGCGTGACCGTCAGCGGCTCGACCCAGAATGTTTCCTTCGAAAGCCCGCGCGGTCGCGGAACCGTGACCTTGCGCAAGCGCTAAGCGGCGAAGACATTCCCCGGCCCTCTCAGGCTGGATGAGAAAAGGCCCGGCTTGAAGCCGGGCCTTTTTGTTGCAGAAATCCCACGGCTCCCGGCGCGCTTTGCCCCTGCGGCACCCAAGATCGGTGACGCGGGAAGCCTTCTCGCTTAGCATCGCGCCATGACCGCACGCCGTGCCACCGCTCTTCTCGCCGCCCTGGTGATGCTCTTCGCCGGGATTCAGGCGGCTTGCGCCTGCCCGGCCATGGCGGTCACCCATACGGCGGAACATGCGATGGCTGCCGGCGATGGACATGCCGCGCAGACCCACCACATGGATGTCGTCGCAGCCTCACATCAAGACCAGAGCTGCGATCACGCCACAACGACCAAGGCGGCGCTTAAGACGGCCTGCTCGCATTGTCACGGGCTGGAAGCAGCGGCAGTCTCGGTCCCGGCGTTAGTGGCACCGCTCAAGATCACGCTTCCCGCCGCAGCGTGGCTCGCGCAGGCAAAGCCTCGCTTCGCACTTGCCGCAGACACCCGCCCGCCGGATCCCGCGCCAGCCCCGTCTGCCGCCTTGCCGGCAAGCCCAATTACCCTGAAAACCCGCCTGCTCATCTAGCGGCTGGCCGCCCGCATTGCGAAGCCTCGCGCTTCGCCATGTCTCGATGCGTCCCGCGTGCGCAATTGCCTGCACGCCCTAGAAGCCCAATCGATGAGCCTGCGCCATGATCAACCGACGTTCCTTCCTACGTAATTCCGCCGCTTGCGGCGCGCTTCTCGCAAGCCAAGGCCTTTTGCCCCCTTGGGCGCGCAGCGCCCAAGCAGCCACCCGCTACGGCCTCTCCGGCAATTGGTTCGATCTCGTTATCGGACGGACCGACGTCGCCATTGACGGCCGCCGCGGCAAAGCCATCACCGTCAACGGCACCTTGCCGGCGCCGCTTCTCCGCTGGCGCGAGGGCGAGGAGGTCACCTTGCGCGTCACCAACAGCTTGCGCGAGGACAGCTCGATCCACTGGCACGGCATCCTGATCCCGTTCCAGATGGACGGCGTGCCCGGCGTCAGCTTCCCCGGCATCAAGCCGGGCGAGACCTTCACCTACCGTTTTCCCGTCCGGCAGTCGGGCACCTACTGGTATCACAGCCATTCCGGGCTCCAGGAGCAGGTCGGCCACTACGGCCCGATCATCATCGACCCGGCCGGCGCCGATCCCGTCGCCTACGACCGCGAATACGTGCTCGTGCTCTCCGACTGGACCTTTCTCGATCCCCACCGTCTCTTCGCCAAGCTGAAGAAGGAGGGCGACAGCCTCAACTTCCAGAAACGCGACGCCGGCGAGTTCGTGCAGGACACCCGCAAGAACGGGCTGTTCGCCACCCTCAAGGACCGCATGATGTGGGGGCAGATGCGCATGTCGCCGACCGACATCCTTGATGTGACCGGCGCCACCTACACCTATCTGGTCAATGGCCATGGTCCCGCCGACAACTGGACCGCCCTGTTCCGCCCCGGCGAGCGGGTGCGCCTGCGCCTGATCAACGCCTCGGCCATGACCATCTTCAATATCCGCATTCCCGGCCTGCCGATGACCGTGGTGCAATCGGACGGGCAGAACGTGGTGCCGCTGGAGACCGACGAGTTCCAGATCGGCGTTGCGGAAACCTACGACATCGTGGTCCGGCCGCCCTCCGACCGCGCCTTCACGCTGATGGCCGAATCCATCGACCGCTCCGGCTATGCCCGCGCCACGCTGGCACCGCGCCCCGGCATGGAAGCCGCCATCCCGCCCTTACGCGAGCGCCCCACTCTGACCATGAAGGACATGGGCATGGGGCATGGAGAGATGGGGCACGGAGAGATGGGACAAGGCGGCATGGATCACGGCTCGATGGATCACGGCTCGATGGACCATGGCGGGATGAACCATGCCACCGGCGATATGGGCGAGATGCAGATGGGGAGCATGGGTGGCATGAACGCCCCCCAAATCCGCAAAGGACCGGGGGTCGCCAACATCGCCATGGCGCCGCAAAGCCGCCTGGACGAACCCGGCATCGGTCTGGAGAACGTGCCCCACCGGGCGCTCGCCTATAGCCAGCTCCGCAGCCTTGCCCCGAACCCCGATCCGCGGCCGCCGGGACGCGAGCTGGTGATCCATCTCACCAGCAATATGGACCGCTATATGTGGTCGTTCGACGGCGTGAAATTTTCCGACGTGGTCGATCCGATCGTCTTCCACGAAGGCGAACGCCTCCGCCTCACCATGGTCAACGACACCATGATGCCCCACCCGATCCATCTACACGGCATGTTCTTCGAGCTGGTCAACGGCGGCGGACGCCACTGCCCGCGCAAGCACACCGTGATCGTCAAGCCGGGGGAGAAGCTTTCCGTCGACATCACCGCCGATGCGGTGGGCGACTGGGCCTTTCATTGCCATTTCCTCTATCACATGCATGCCGGTATGATGCAGGTCGTCTCGGTGCGGCCGGGACATGGTGGGGCGCGTACCGTATCGCCGGGCCCCGGCGTTATGCCGCAAATGGGTGCCATGCCGCAAATGGAGGCCCCGATGCCGGGCCACGACATGAGCGGTCACCATCATATGGAGGATATGTGATGCGTATCCTCCTCAGCCCGGCCTTTGCCCTTTTGGCGCTCGCTTTCGCTGCGCCGGCATATGCCCAGACCGGCACCTGGAACGCCGCCGACCAATATTACGATCCGGCGGAGATGCAGGCCGCCAAGCGTCAGCTGCAGCACGGAAGCGGCGACACCCGCCATCTCTTCCTGATGGCCGACCGCTTCGAATATCATCGCGACGATGACGGCAGCGATCTTCTCGTCTGGGATGCGGAAGGCTGGTACGGCGGCGACATCAACCGCTTCTGGTTCAAGACCGAAGGCACCTACGACTACGCCGACGAGTCCTTCGAATATGCCGAGCTGCAATATCTCTATTCCCGCGCCATCTCGCGCTATTTCGACCTACAAGCCGGTTTCCGCCACGATCCGGCGCCCGAGAGCAAGGGCTATGCCGCCTTTGCCCTGCATGGTCTCGCGCCGCAATGGTTCGAGCTCGACGCCTCGGTGTTCTTCGGCGAGGACGGCCTGACACTGGGCTATTTCGAGGCCGAATACGACCTCTTCCTCACCCAGCGCCTGGTGCTTCAGCCCCGCATGGAGCTCAACCTGCGAAGCCAGAGCGATCCAGAGGCCCTGCAAGGCTCCGGTTTCACCACGGGCGAGCTGGGTCTCCGGCTCCGCTATGACATCGTCCGCGAGGTCGCGCCCTATATCGGCGTCTCCTGGGAGCGGAAATTCGGCGAGACGGCGGATTTCGCCGAATCCGCCGGAGAAGATGTCTCCAGCACCGCCTTCGTCGCCGGTTTGCGGCTCTGGTACTGAAAAATCGGAGCGAAAAAACCTTGAGCAGAAAATAAACGACGTTGTCATTCCGCCGGCCCAACCGGTTGCGAGAGACCGCTCATCACCCTACGATGCTACACGCTGGAGTAGAGAATGCGCATAACCAAGCGCGCAATTCGCTTCGGCTATTTGTTGGGCAAAAACGACCGAGCGTTTGGGAAGCCGCATATAGGCTATGAGATCGTCCGACCGTTCCCTCCCCACAGCGCGTTCGGAGCTTGCAGAAGCACTCTCCCGCTGCCGTAGCGCCTTCATGAGCGTCGGCCTGTTCAGCGCCTTGATCAATGTGCTGATGCTGACCGGGCCGTTTTTCATGCTGCAGATCTACGACCGGGTGCTGCCGAGCCGCTCCGTCGCCACTCTGCTCGGCTTCGCCATTCTGGTGATCATCCTCTACACGTTTCAGGCAATTTTGGAGGGCATCCGCGGCCGCGTGCTGATCCGGGTCGGCGCATCCCTCGACGAAGCCTTGTCGGAACGCGTCTATTCCCTGATTTCCCGCATCCCCCTGCTCTCCCGCGGCAACGCCGGCGACGGCATGCAGCCGGTGCGCGATCTCGATCAGATCCGCTCCTTCCTCTCCGGCAGCGGCATGGCAGCCATGTTCGACCTGCCGTGGATCCCGCTCTATCTCGGCCTCTGCTTCCTGTTCCATCCGCTGATCGGCCTCGCCGCTGTGATCGGCGGCGCACTGCTTTTCGGCATCACGCTTCTGGCCGAGATCATGACCCGGAAACCCGCCAGCCAGGCCGCCGAGCTTGGCGCAGCGCGCAACGCGCTTCTGGAAGCCAGCCGGCGCAATGCCGAGGCGGTGCAAGCCATGGGCATGGGTGGGCGTCTGGCCTCCCGCTGGGGCGAGACCAACCGTGCCTATCAGCAGACCCAGCGCCGCACTTACGACGTCGTCGGCGGACTCGGCACCTTGTCCCGCATGCTGCGTTTCCTGATCCAGTCCATCGTGCTGGGCATCGGCGCCTATCTGGTGATCCGCCAGGACGCCAGCCCCGGCGTGATCATCGCCAGCTCGATCCTGGTCTCCCGCGCCCTCGCCCCCGTCGAGCTCGCCATCGCCAATTGGAAGGGTTTGGTCGCCGCCCGCCAGGCCTGGGCACGGCTGAAACATATGCTGGCCATGCTGCCGAGCACCGGGACGCCGCTCGCCCTGCCGAAGCCCGAGGGTGCGCTCACCGTGGAGAACGTAGTCGCCGTGCCGCCGGGCGATGCGCATATCGTGGTCCGCGATGTCAGCTTCGCCCTCCCCGCCGGCAACGCGCTTGGCATCATCGGCCCCAGCGCCTCGGGAAAATCCTCCCTCGCCCGCCTGCTTGTCGGCGTATGGCAGCCGGCCCGCGGCCGGGTCTGCCTCGACGGGGCAAGCCTCGATCAATGGACGCCGGAAAGCTTAGGTGCCCATATCGGCTATCTGCCGCAAAGCGTGGAGCTGTTCGCCGGCACCGTGGCGGAGAATATCTCCCGCTTCGAGACCGACGCCGATCCGGACGCCGTCATCGCCGCGGCGAAGGCCGCCGGCGTGCATGAGCTGATCCTCGGCCTCACCGACGGCTACGACACGGAGATCGGCGAAGCCGGGACCGTGCTCTCCGCCGGACAAAGACAGCGCATTGCCCTTGCCCGCGCGCTTTACGGCGACCCTTTCCTGGTGGTGCTCGACGAGCCCAACGCCAATCTCGACGAGGAAGGCGACCGGGCCCTGACCGCCGCGATCCATTCGGTGCGCGAACGCGGCGGGGTGGTCGTGGTGATCGCCCACCGGCCGAGCGCGCTTGCCGCGGCGGATCTGGTTTTGCTTCTCCTCAACGGCCGGCCGGAGCGCTTCGGCCCCAAGTCCAAGGTGCTGCAAGGCCTGGTCCATCCGGCAGCGGCCGCGGAATAGGACGGGCACCATGGCGCCTGAAAAGACCGAGACCGCCCATCGCTCCCTGAGACGCCACATCCTGCTCGGGCTTCTCGCCGCCG
Organism: Methyloligella sp. GL2; assembly: GCF_013341275.1. Classification (GTDB taxonomy): domain Bacteria; phylum Pseudomonadota; class Alphaproteobacteria; order Rhizobiales; family Methyloligellaceae; genus Methyloligella. The sequence continues at coordinate 872,193 of NZ_CP054476.1, read as the reverse complement.
CGCTGCTGGTCGGCGGCCTCGGCACTTGGGCGGCTTTGACCGAAATCTCCGGCGCGGTAATCGCCCACGGGCTCCTGGTCGTCGAATCCAGCGTCAAGACGGTGCAGCACCCGACCGGCGGCGTAGTCGGGGAGCTTCTGGTTCGGGACGGCGATCACGTCAAACGGGGCGAGGTGCTGGTCCGGCTCGACGAGACCGAGACACGCGCCAATCTGGATATCATTCTGCGCTCCATCGACGAGCTGATGGCACGCGCCGCACGGCTCGAAGCGGAGAAGGTCGGCGCCGAGACGCTGTCCTTCGACCCTTCGCTTCTGGACCGCAAATCCGACCCCGTGGTCGCCAAGCTGATCGACGGCGAGAGCAAGCTGTTCGAGCTCCGCCGCAATGCCCGCGCCGGCCAGAAGGCACAGCTGCGCGAGCGCATCGAGCAGCTTAAGACCGAGATCGAAGGCCTGACCGAGCAATCCGAAGCCAAGGACGAGGAAATCGCCTTGCTCGAAAAGGAGCTCGAAGGCGTGCGCAGCCTGTGGGAGCGGAACCTGGTGCAGATCACCCGCCTCACCGCGCTTGAGCGCGACGCCGCGCGGCTCGACGGCGAGCGCGGCCGGCTGATCGCCTCCATCGCCCAGGCCCGCGGCAAGATCGCCGAGGTGAAGCTGCAGATCATTCAGATCGACGAGGATATGCGCTCGGAGGTGGCCGAAGAGCTGGCCGACGGCCGCGCCACGCTCGCCGAGTTGAACGAGCGCAAAATCGCCGCCGAGGACCGGCTTCGCCGCGTCGATATCCGCTCGCCGCAGGACGGCATCGTGCATCAGCTGCAGATCCACACCGTCGGCGGCGTCGTCGCGCCCGGCGATCCGATCGTGCAGATCGTGCCGGAGGCGGACCGGCTCATCGTCGAGGCGCGCATCTCGCCCACCGATATCGACCAGCTCCGCAAGGGGCAGAAGGCGATGTTGCATTTCTCCGCCTTCAACCTGCGCACCACCCCGGAGATCCCCGGCACCGTCGCCCGCATCGGTGCCGATCTTTCGGAAGACGAGCGAAACGGCGCCCGCTACTACCTCGTCCGCGTCGACATTGACAAAGCCGCACTGCCGCAGCTTGGCGATTTGAAGCTGGTGCCCGGCATGCCGGTGGAGGTCTTCATGCAGACCGAACCGCGCACCGTGCTGTCCTTCCTGGTCAAGCCCTTGCGCGATCAGATCATGCGCACCTTCCGCGAGGCGTAAACGCAGCCAGCGTCGCGACTATTTCGGTGGAACGTCGAACGGCTCCGGCTTCCCGGTGCCGACAAATGCCACACCCTTCTTGCCCATATCCTGTACTTCCATGAACTCCGAATAGGGCGCCTCCACCGGCAAGCCGACACCGTTCTGGCAGCCGACGACCTCGATCTCCCAATAATCTGGCTGGGCGACATAGATCAGCGGAACCAGGCTGACCTCCATGGTCGCCCAGGGTTTCGTTCCAGAGACGATGGCAATCCAGGTGTCGTTCACGAAGCCCGGAACGATATCGACATTGTCGTAGTCGATGCGGCGACAAGCCTCCGGCACCGGCGAATTGCCGAAAGCGTCGAGGTCCTTCTTGGTGATCTCCACCGCCTGGGACGGTGCGAGCCACGCAAAAGCGATGAGAAATGTCAGGAGTCGTGCGAGAACCATGTCCTTCCCTCCAATTGCTGCCCGAGGAGGTTAGGTTAGAAACGACTCACACACAACTTATGATTGCATATCTTAGCTGGGCTCCAGAAGCACGATCATATGCCGGTCGGGATCGCGGATCGCAGCGGCTTTCGCACCCGATTTGAGCGTGACGATGCCGGGCGAAACGAAGGCCACATCCGCCGCTTCGAGCTTCGCAACCAAGCTTGTGAGATCGTCCACGCCATAGACCTGGCGCACCGAGGCGGCATCACTGGCGGCGACATCGGCGCTGAGCAGCGCACCCTTAGGCCGCCGATAATGCAACAGCTCCAGATGCGGCGTTGGAGTCTCCGAAGGGGCCAGCGCCACCACATCCACCTCGCAGCCTTCCAGCCCGTCCAGCAGATCCTGCTCCGGCCCCTGATTCAGCGACTGCCCGGCAATGTGCAGCCCCAACAGATCGGTATAGAAGGCGACGCTGCGCTTCAGATCGGTGACGGAAATGGCGGTGTGATCGTAACCGCGAATGCCGGCACCGCCTTTCTGCCAGCGCGGATCGCCGACGCCTTTCGGGAAGGAAAGCAGCTCCAGCGGATGGCCTTCCGGGTCGCGGAATTTGAACGCGGTGACGCTGCCGGTATTGGGCGGCAGCAGCACCGGCGCCCCCTCGGTGATCGTTTCGGGCGAAGCCCGCTCCAGCTTCTCCCACATCGGGACGATATCGCCGGTGGCAAGCGCGATATGCTCGAACCACTGATCGTTGGAGGCGCGGGGAGACGGATAGGCGGCGCCGGGCGGATCGAACGCCACCAGCTTGAGGGTCTCATCGCCGAAGGAGATATCGGCACCCCGCGCCGTGGTTCCCTCGGCCAGCCCCAGCAATGCGTTCCAGGCCGGATCGCCGAGCGCCTGCTCTGGCCCGGCTTCGAGCCCCAGCGCATCGCGAAAGAACGCACACGCCTCGCCGAGATCGCTAACCGTGAGGCTCACCCTGAGAAGCTGCGTGACAGCCATGGAGATCCGCTTGCCTTAATCGAACGCACCGGGCTTGGCGCCGGACCATTTGGGCCCGAGCTGCACCAGCATCAGCTTGGCCGGCTCGTCGCCCACCGTGCCGGAGCGATGCCCGACCTTGCCGTCGCCCGGATCCTTGCAGCCCTGATCGCCGCCGAAGGAAACATCCCCCGGCCCCATCTCGGCCCGCGTGCCGTCCATGGTCTCCACGAACCAGCGCCCCGACACCACCACGATCCATTGCGGCTTCGGGTTCTCGTGCCAATCGCCGGTCCAGCCCACGGGAAGCTCGCAGAACATCAGATGCGCTTCGCCGGTGAGCAGGTGATCATTCCATTGCGGCGAAGCCTTGCCGCCCATGCTCTGCATCTCGAACCCGGTCAGCGCACAGCGGGTCTGATGGCTGACGCCGTCATCGTCGGCCCAGACATGCCAATAGGCGAGCTTTGGCGCTGCGTCCGACACATCACCCTCCGAGCTGGCTGACCGAAGCCGGCGGCGTCAGCGAGGCCGCATCCTCGATATCGGTGGCGGTCGCCTGAATGAAACCGGCTTGATACATCACGAAGATCAACCCGCCGACGATGGCAAAGTTCTTGAAGAAATCCCAGATATGCGGATAGCCCTCGCTATCCGGCGACCAGAAGCGCGGGTAGCTCCAGAAATTGTGGTAGAGCACCGCGGTCAGCACGCAATAGCCGGCGAGCACGAAAGCGGCAATCCCGTCATAGAAATGGAACACGATCATCGGCGGCGTCACCAGCTCGCAGATGGCCGCCAGCACTAGCAAAACCTTCGCGCCGGGCACCCAGCTCGACTCCGCCTGAGCCACGGCGTGCTTCCAGTTGATCACCTTGTCGAGAAAGCTGAACGGGAAGATCCACACGATGAAAATGCGCGCCAGCACCGGCAGCGCATCGTTGACCAGCCATTCCATGACTATCCCCCTTTAAGTCGCGTATCGCCCGGCGCGCCTCAAACCATCATGCGCCAGTTGAGGTCGAACATGATCCATAGGCTGCCGCCCACCATCAGGAAGATGAGGACGGCGGCGAATGCCAGCACGATCAAATTCTCCCGGGGCGTCGAGGTGAAATCGATATGCAGGAAGAAATGCAGATGCACCAGGATCTGGATCACCGCGAGACCGGCGATGACCAGCAATGCAGGTTTCGGCGCCAGCACCCCGGCCGCCACCAGGCCGAACGGAATTGCCGTGAGCAACACCGCCAGCACGAAACCGATCAGATACGGCTTGAGGCTTGTCTCGGAGGGAAGGCCTGTCACATCCATCTAGAGTAACCCCGGCAAGTAGACGATGGAGAAGATGGCGACCCAGATGATGTCCAGGAAATGCCAGAACAGGCCGAGCCGCATCAGCCGCGAAGCGACCGGCGCGGTGAGCCCCTTGGTCACGATCTGCCCCACCATCACGAACAGCCAGAACAGCCCCAGGCTGACATGCAGCCCATGGGTGCCGACCAGCGTGAAGAAGCTGGAGAGGAAGCCGCTGCGCTGAGGGCCGGCACCTTCGGAGATCATGCTGCTGAACTCGCCGAACTCCAAAAACAGGAAGCCGAGTCCCAGCGCCGCCGTGACCAGCAGCCAGATCAGCACCATATCGCGGCGGCCGCGTGCCGCCTCCACCGTGGCGATGCCGAAGGTGATGCTGCTGGTGAGCAGCAATGCCGTCTCGCCCGAAGCCCGCGTCAGGCTGAACAGCGTGGCTCCGTCCGGCCCGCCCGCCGTATTGCCGACCATCACCACATAGGTGGCGAACAGCAATGCGAAGATCACCGCATCGCTCATCAGATAGACCCAGAAGCCGAACGCCTTCTCTTCGTAGCCTCGTGCCTCGTCCGGCGGGATCGGCGTCTCGGTGAAATTGGCGGCAACGGCGCTCATTTGGCGGCCTCCGGTGCGGGAAAGCCGACAAAGCCCGGCTCGTCCTCCATCTCGTTGCGCGGCGCCTTCGCCAGCTGCTCGAAACGCTCATCCTCGATCGCCTGCACCGTGCTCGCCGGCATGACGAAATCGGGCTCGTCATCCGAAGCGCGGATCACGATCAGCGCCGCGATCGCCGCAAGGCTCAACACCGCCAGCCACCAGATATACCAGACCATGGCGAAGCCGAAGGCGAAGGCCGCACCGCCGATGAAGAGGCCGATCAGGCTGTTCTTCGGCAACACGATCGGCTCGTATTTCGCCGGCCGCTTATAGGCGAGCCCGTGCTCTTTCAAATGCCAGAACGCGTCGATTCCCTCGATCTTGGGCAGCACCGCGAAATTATACGGCGCCGCCGGCGAGGAGGTGAGCCATTCCAAGGTACGCCCGTTCCAGGGATCGCCGGTCAGATCCAGCAATTGCTTCCGGTCCCTGATGCTGACGGCCAGCTGCACGCCGAGGCAGACGATGCCGAGAAAGATGATGAAGGCGCCGATCGCCGCGACGATCAGATGCGGCTGCCAGGCGGCGATATCGTAATGCTCCATCCGCCGCGGCATACCCATCAGCCCGAGCACGTAAAGCGGCATGAAGGCGAGATAGAAGCCGATGATCCAGCACCAGAACGAGGCCGCGCCCCACCACTCGTTCAGCTTGAAGCCGAAGGCTTTCGGGAACCAGTACATGTAGCCGGCGAGGAAGCCGAACAGCACGCCGGGGATGATCATGTTGTGGAAATGGGCGATCAGGAAGGTGGTGTTGTGCACCATGTAGTCGACCGGCGGGATCGCCATCAGCACGCCGGTCAGCCCGCCGATCACGAAGGTCACCAGAAAGCCGATGGTGAACAGCATCGGCGGTTTGAAGATCAGCCGGCCGCGATACATGGTCAGCAGCCAGTCGAACACCTTCACCCCCGTCGGCACCGCGATGATCGTGGTCATGATGCCGAAGAACGAGTTCACCGTCTCGCTCGAGCCCATGGTGAAGAAGTGATGCAGCCAGACACAGAACGAGAGCAGCCCGATCGCCGAGGTCGCCAGCACCAGCGAGATATAGGCGAACAGCCGCTTCTGGCTGAACACCGCCACCACCTCGGAGAACACGCCGAAGGCCGGCAGGATCAGGATGTAGACCTCAGGATGCCCCCACAACCAGAACAGGTTGATGTAGTTCATCATGTTGCCGCCGTCGCCATTGGTGAAGAAATGGAAGTCGAGCGTGCGGTCCAGCGCCAGCATGGAGCAGACCACGGTCAGCGCCGGGAAGGCGAAGATCATCAGGATGCTGGTGATCAGCGCGGTCCAGGTGAACAGCGGCATGCGCAGAAAATGCATGCCCGGCGCGCGGCATTTGACAATGGTGACGAGAAAATTGATGCCGCCCATGGTCGAGCCGACACCTGAGACCAGCACCGCCCAAAGCCAGTAATCGACGCCGACATCGGGGCTGTACTGGGTTTCCGAATAGGGCGGGTAGCCGGTCCAGCCGGCGGTCGAGAACACCCCGATCACCAGTGAGATCAGCACCAGACCTGCGCCGGCCGAGGTCAGCCACAAGCTCACCGAGTTCATGAACGGAAAGGCGACGTCGCGCGCGCCGATCTGCTGCGGCACGATCAGATTGAACAGCCCGGTCAGGAACGGCATCGCCATGAAGAAGATCATGATAGTGCCGTGGGAGGAGAAGATCTGGTCGAAATGGCTCGGCGGCAGATAGCCGTCGCTGTTATAGGCGATGGCCTGCTGCGCCCGCATCATCGCCGCATCGACAAAACCGCGCGCCAGCATGATGAAGGCGACGATGATGTACATGATGCCGATCTTCTTGTGATCGAGGCTGGAGAGCCACTCGCCGAACAGGCTGGGCCAGAAGCGGAACCAGGTGACCACCGCCATCACCGCCACACCACCGAGCACGGTGACCGCCGCACCCGAGGCCGCGATCGCGCTATAGAACGGCAAGGCGTCTATGGTCAGTCTACCGAAGATGGCTCTGCCCCCCGTTCACGGCTGCGCCGGCTCATGCCCGGCCTCGGCCGCCTCGGCGGCGAGGCGATCGTGGCCATGGGCATATTTGGCGATGATGGAATCGAACAGATCCGGTTCGACCCCGGAATAATAGGTCACCGGCACTTTCGAGCTCGGCTTGGCGAGCGCCTGATAGGCGGCCGCATCGAGCGCGCCGGAAGACTGCTTCGCCTTCGCCACCCAGGCGTCGAAATCGTCCCTGGACATGGCGATAGCGTGGAACTGCTGATCGGCGAATCCCTTGCCGCTATATTGGACGTTGCGCCCCCAATATTCGCCCTCCTCGTCGGCGAGGAGATGCAGCCGCGACTGCATTCCCGCCATGGCGTAGATCTGCCCGCCAAGCGATGGGATCAGCAGGGAGTTCATCACCGTGTCGGAGGTGATCTTCAGGCTGAGCGGCGTGTTGACCGGAAACGCCAGCTCGTTGACCACGGCGATGTCCTGTTCCGGATAGATGAACAGCCACTTCCAATCCTGCGCCACCACCTCGACCTGTAGCGGGGCCACATCCGAGGGAAGCGGCTTATAGGGATCGAGCCGGTGCGTGCCGGGCCACAGGTGAAACACCCCAAGCCATACGATGATGGCCAGCGGCGCGCCCCAGACCAGGAACTCCAGCGGCCAGTAGAAATCGAATTTCGGGGTGTATCGCGCCTTGGCGTTGCTGCCGCGATAGCGCCAGGTGAACAGTGCCGCCATGATGAAGACCGGCACGATCACGATCATCATCACCGACAAGGCATCGAACAACAGCTGGCGTTCGGCGTGCGCGATCGGCCCCTTCGGATTGAGATCGGGGCTCGTCAGAATGCCACAGCCACCGCACAGCAGCGTTATGCTGAGGGCCACCGCCACCTTCTGCGATCGACGGATGAGCGTTCGGTTCACGATCACGCCTTGCAAGGTCGATTGAACAGTCGTGTGCTCGGTTTGTAATGCCCCGATGTAACGTGATTCTTGCAAACCGTGCGAGTACCAAACGAAACAATGATTTCCAGTCTCCCAACGCGAAAACGCAACTTGATGGGAAAGAAATCGTGTCCGCCCCTATCGCGCCTGCAAGAGTATTGGCCGGGTTAGGTTCAATTTTACACCTCGCGCCTTACTATGATTGCGTTGAGGTGAGAGGCGATGGCTGATTTTGATCATGACGGTAAGGCGACATTTTCCGCCTTCCGCGAGGAATTTCATGACGTTGCCGGTCCGCACGCCTCCCGCTGCGCGCTGATCGAGACCAATGCCCATGAAGGGCCGGTCTATGTCGCCGCCGAGCACGCCCTCTATTTCACCACCGTGCCCGAGCCGGGGCCGAAGAACATCGCGATAAAGCGGCTGCAGCTCGAAGGGATGAGCTTTCCCTTCCAGGCCGGCGCGCTGACCACCATGCAGTTTCCCTCCAACATGGCGAACGGCATGACGCTTGCGCCGGACGGATCGCTGATTATCTGCGAGCAAGGCTTCGAGGAGACCCCAGCCCGCATCAGCCGCATGGATCTTGCTACCGGCGCTCTTTCGACCGTGGTCGAGAATTGGCGCGGTCTGCAATTCAACTCGCCCAACGATGTGGTGGTGAAATCGGACGGCACGGTCTGGTTCACCGATCCGAACTACGGCGAGCTGCAGGGCTTCAAAGGCCCCCCGCAAGCCGGCGCCTATGTCTATCGCCATGACCCGGCGAGCGGCGAGACCGCCGTCGTCGCCGACGATTTCAACAAGCCCAACGGGCTCGCCTTTTCGCCCGATGAGAGCGTGCTCTACATCACCGATACCGGCGCCAACCAGGCGCCCGACACCTACTTCCCCACCTTGCCCCATCACGTCCGGGCCTTCGACGTGGAGAACGGGCGGTACCTGCGCCACGGCCGCCTCTTCGCCGTGGTCAGCCCCGGCGTGCCCGACGGCATCAAGCTGGATACGGCGGGCCGGGTTTACACCTCGTCAGGCAGCGGCGTGCAAGTCTTCACGCCAAACGGCGATCTGCTCGGCGAGATCGTAAGCCCCGGCGTCGCCAATTTCACCTTCGGCGGCCCGGCGGGCGATTGTCTCTTCATCTGTTGCGACACCGTCATCTGGCAGGCGCAGCTTCAAACCCGCGGGGCCGCATGCAGCTAGCGCGAGACGCGATAGGCGTGAAAAGCGACGGCACGATGCCGGATGGAACGCCGGTGGAACGATATGTTCTTGGGCAAGCGCCGGGCCTCGTCGCCCATATCCTCACCTATGGCGGCACCATCGCGTATCTGGAGGTGCCGGACCGGACCGGCACCCGCGCCAATGTGGTGCTCGACCTCGCCAGCCTCGACGACTACCGCAAGCAGGACGCTTATCTGTGCGCCCTGGTCGGCCGCTATGCCAACCGCATCGCCGGTGCCGCCTTCAGCCTCGACGGCGAGACCTTTCGGCTCTCCGACAACGACGATGGCGATTGCCTGCATGGCGGACGCATAGGCTTCAACAAGGCGGTCTGGCAGGTGGTGAGCCAGGGCGAGACGCCGGAGCCCCATCTCACCCTCCGCCATATCAGCCCCGACGGCGACCAGGGCTTTCCCGGCACGCTGACCGTCGAGGTGACGTACAGCGTGATCGGCGGCAATACGCTGCGCATCGCCTATCGCGCCACCACCGACCGCCCCACCGTGCTGAACCTCACCAATCACACCTATTTCAATCTGAAGGGCGCGGGATGCGGCGACGTGCTGGACCACGAGGTGACCATCGCCGCGGAGCGCTTTACCCCGACGGACAAGCGCCAGATCCCCACCGGCGAGATGCTGCCCGTCGCCGGCACGCCGTTCGATTTCCGGAAACCCCAGAAAATCGGCGCGCGTATCGGCGAGCCCGATCCGCAGCTTGAGACCGCTCTCGGCTACGACCAGAATTTCGTCCTCACCCTCGAAGACCGGAGCGAACCGCAGCTTGCTGCCCGCGTTTACGAACCGGATAGCGGCCGCGTGCTGGAGGTGAAGACCACTCAGCCCGGCGTGCAGTTCTACACCGGCAATCATCTGACCGGCACGCTGCATTCGCCCGGCGGCGCGGTTTACGCGCCGCGCACCGCGTTCTGTCTCGAGACCCAGCATTTCCCGGATTCGCCGAACCGGCCGGAATTTCCGTCCACCGTGCTGCGTCCGGACGAAACGTTTCGCAGTAGCACGGAGTATCGCTTCACCACCGGCTGAGCGGTTCGCTCGGCCGAAAGCCCGCCGTGAAGAAAGACGGACGGGCGCAATAAGGAGGTCACGGATCATGTCTTTGGAGAACAAGGTCGCCATCGTCACCGGCGGCAATAGCGGCATCGGCAAGGCGATCGTCTGCGCCCTCGCCCGTCAGGGTGCCAGCGTGGTGATCGATTGGGTGGTGAACCCTGAAGCCACCGAGGAACTGGAGAAGGAGATCGCCAGCTATGGCGAGAAGGCGGTCGGCGTGGAAGCCGATGTCAGCAAGATCGCCGATCTGCAGAAGCTGGTCGACACCGCGGTGGCGAAGTTCGGCCGTCTCGACATCATGGTCAACAATGCCGGCGTGGAGACCCGCACCTCGATCCTCGACACCACCGAGGAGCAATACGAGAAGGTGATGGAGATCGACATGAAGAGCGCCTTCTTCGGCACCCAGCTCGCCGCCAAGCAGATGATCAAACAGGGCGGCGGCGGCCGCGTGATCAACATCACCTCGGTGCATGAGGATTGGCCGATGCCCGGCAACACCCCCTACTGCGTCGCCAAGGGCGGCATGCGCATGCTGACCCGCACCGCAGGCGTGGAGCTCGGCCCTCACGGCGTGCAGGTGGTCGGCGTCGGCCCCGGCGCGGTGGAGACCCCGATCAACACCTCCACGATGGACGACCCGGCACTGCTGAAGAAGCTCGACGCGGCGATCCCCCTGGGGCGCATGGCCAAGCCCGAGGAGATCGCCAATGTCGTCGCCTTCCTCGCCGGCCCCGGCGCGACCTACCTCACCGCCACTACGGTCTTCGCCGATGGCGGCATCATGCAGGGCAGCGTCGGGCTGTAGCTGTGATCGGATTTAAGGAGGTCGAGGTCGTAGCTGACCCCCCTCCTGCTCCCCCCTTTTAGGGGGGAGAGTCAGCCCGTGCCATTCCCTCCCCCTAGAAGGGGGAGGGCCAGGGTGGGGGTCAAAATAGCCGGGCCGAGAACGGGCGCGGATGGAAACGGAACCAGGTTCATAAGCCAGCGGAGAGCCAGCAAGGAGCCGTCATGGACAAGCATTACGACGTCATCATCATCGGCTCGGGCGCCGGCGGCGGCACGCTCGCTCGGCATCTGGCGCCCTCGGGCAAAAGCATTCTGATCCTGGAGCGCGGCGACTGGCTGACTCGCGAGGCCAAGAACTGGGACGCCACCGCCGTGTTCGGCGACAACCGCTATATCTCGCCGGAGACCTGGTACGACCGCGAGGGCCACGCCTTCCAGCCTCAGGTGCATTACTTCGTCGGCGGCGCCACCAAGATGTACGGCGCCGCGCTCTACCGCCTGCGCAAGGAGGATTTCGGGGAACGCCAGCATTACGACGGCATCTCGCCGGCATGGCCTATTCAGTATGAAGAGCTGGAGCCCTATTACGGCAAGGCGGAGGAGATGTATTTCGTCCATGGCGAGCGGGGCACCGATCCCACCGAGCCCCCCGCCAGCACGCCCTACCCTTGCCCGCCGGTCTCCAACGAGCCGCGCATGCAGCAGCTCTTCGATAATCTGAAGGCGGAAGGCTATCACCCCTTCCCCGCGCCATGCGCCATTCAGCTCGATGAAGCGAACATGGCCTACAGCACCTGCATCCGCTGCCAGACCTGCGACGGCTATCCTTGCCTGGTGCACGCCAAATCCGACGCCGAGGTCTGCGCCGTGCGCCCCGCCGTCACCTTCGACAACGTCACGCTGCTGCGCAACGCCCATGCGCTGAAGCTTCTCACCGATGCCAGCGGCAAGACCGTCACCGAGATCGAGGCGGAGGTGAACGGCGAGCCGGAAACCTTCCGCGGCGATATCGTCGTCGTCTCCTGCGGCGCGGCCAACAGCGCCAAGCTGCTGCTCTCCTCCGCCAACGACAAGCACCCGAACGGCCTTGCCAACGGCTCAGACCAGGTCGGCCGCCATTACATGTTCCACAACTCTCAGGCCGTGCTCGCCTTCTCGCTGGAGCGCAACCCGACCATGTTCCAGAAGACCGTGGCTCTGAACGATTTCTATTTCGGCATGGAAGGCTTCGACTTTCCCGTCGGCAACATCCAGATGATGGGCAAGTCGCAAGGGGCGATGTATCGGGCGCAAAGCCCGGTGATGACCGCGCTGGTGCCGGAGATGGCGCTGGACGAGCTCGCCGAGCATGCGGTGGATTTCTGGCTCACCACCGAAGACCTGCCCGATCCGGATAATCGCGTCACCGTCGATGCGGAAGGCAAGCTCACCTTGAGCTACACGCCCAACAATCAGGTGCCGCGGCAGAAGCTTTACGACAAGCTGAAATCGATGCTCGGCGATATGGGCATGCGGCCCGGCCATCTGGTCCCGCGCGATGCCTATATGAAGACCGACATCCCCATCGCCGGCTGCGCCCATCAGGCCGGCACCTGCCGCTTCGGCACCGATCCGGCAAGCTCCGTGCTCGACACCGACTGCAAGGCCCACGAGCTCGACAATCTCTATGTGGTGGATACCAGCTTCTTTTGCTCCATCGGCGCGGTGAACCCCTCCCTCACGGCCATCGCCAACGCCATGCGGGTCGGCGATCACCTCATGGCGCGGATGGGGTAGGCGGGCGTACTCTTCAGAAAATCGCTCCTGAAAAGTCTCGACGCCGTACGCTTCGCTTCATAGAAAAGCGTATGGCTAAGATCGCACATCTCTTTGTCGATACTAATGTTCTCGTACAATGCCGCCCGTTTGATCAATTAGATTGGAGCGAATGGAATAATTTTGACGAGGTTCACTTAATAGTCTCACGCCCTGTCCATTCTGAAATCGATCATCAGAAAAGTCGTGGCGGAGATCGATTAGCGAAACGAGCACGGAAGGCGTCGACGCTGCTACGCGAGATCTTGCTTAGCGACGAGACCTACAAGATCGTCCGAGACGCCAAGCCTTGCGTAAAACTTTTTCTCGACACGACTCTGCCGACGGACGCGTTAAATGATCGCTTGGATTACAGTAGGAACGATGATCGTCTCGTGGGTACCGTCCACGCCTTCGATCAAATCGAGCCACAAGCCGACGTGCGGCTGCTGACCCACGATACCGGTCCAATGGCGACGGCCAAGATGGTTGGCATTCAGTTCGCCGTGGTCCCCGACCATTGGCTCTTGCCCCCCGAGCCGAACCAAGCTGACAAGCGGATTAAAAAGCTCGAAGCTGAGGTGTCTAGCCTTAGGGAGGCTAAACCGAACTTCCTAATCGAATATATTGACGACCAAGGGCAGGCCGTAGAACGGATTAACTTCGATCTACCGCGATACGAGCCATTGCGCGCTGACGAGGTCGCCGAGTTAGTCGAAAGACTGAAGCGAAATTGCCCTATAACGTCTGACTTCGGTAAGCGCGATAGATCCGAAAGAATATCGCAGTCTCCCTCCACGTTCGGACTCACTGAAGTTTTTAAGCCGGCAAGCGACGACGAGATCGAGGCATATGAGAACCAATATGAAACCTGGCTGCAGAAGTGCGAGCTGTTTTTCCGTCATCTACATTTCAAACTGCAAGAACGCGATAGCGTGCCACATTTTAACTTTGTAGCTAAGAATACCGGAACGAGACCTGCCCAAGACGCGCTCATTACCATCACGGCAACGGGTAAGCTTGAGGTCATGCCTCCGCCTTATCACGACCGAGAGGCCGATTTAGGCGACGGAGATGCTGGCACGCCACAAGAAGAATTGCGACTGCCGGACCCACCAAAAGCACCGAAAGGTACGTGGCGAGTACCCGAACTCGACTTGATCCAGTTTGCGTTTAAAGAACCGAAGATGCCTCGCATTAGGGACTTAGGAAGACCTCTCTCACGAGACCCGAATGCGTTCTATTACAAGCCCAAACGCCCCTCGGACCCAGTAAGGTCCTTCGAGCTGGAGTGCAAACAATGGCGACATGGAATAGCGCCTGAGTTTTTCGAGGGCGAACTCCACATTGATTTCAGAGAAAGGGAGACCGAGGGCTCGTTGGAGTGCTGTATTCATGCCGAAAACCTCTCGAACCCGATCCGAAAAGTCATTCCCGTGCGAATTCGCTTGCAATCAGCAAGCACCTTGGACATTGCCCAGACGCTAGTTGACGCCTGTTCCTAGTTATTTTCACCGTCTCTAACCGAGACACAATTTCGGGACAGACGTCCCCATGCATCAGGAACCCCGGCCGAGCTGACCCGTTGATCATGCTGCAACCGGACGAGGCCGGCCATGACGCTCAACGCTCGCACGATTCTCTTCGCTCTTCTCGTGGCAACCGCCTGCGCTGGCGTCGGCGCCCATCCCGCATCGGCCCAGGTCATGAGCGACGACGGTGGCGACGGCTCAGACCTCGACGACGGATATTTTCTGAATGGCGAATGGCATGAGCCCGACGAAGAGGAGCCGGCCAAGCCTCTCTTCCCGAGAAAGAAGCACCACAAGAAGCACAAGCGGCTCGGCACAGACTGAGCGTCGCGACGCGCGAGACCTCTCCCGCACGGCCAACACCCGTGCAGCTCGGTGGCCGCCTGCGGCAGCGCATGGGCTAGCGAACGGCTCGGCGATACGGCAGCCTAGCGAGCGTCGTTTCGCTGAGCGCTTAGGGGACCCGCATGACGAGTTGGAAAACCGCCTATCGCAGCTTCTATTATCAGGGCGCACCGGAGCCGGAAGATCCGGTGCTCACCGCCGGCGACACCGCGCTCCTCGTCATCGATGTGCAGAACACCTATCTCCACCGCCAGCCCCCAGGCGCGGCGGGCGAGCCGGAGATCCCGCAAGGCTGGGAGCCGTTCCACAAGCGTATGGACGAGATCGTCACCCCGGCGATCGCCTCGCTCATCGCCGAGTTCCGCAACCGCGATATGGAGGTGCTGCATGCCCGCATCGCCTGCCAGCTGCCCGACGGGCGCGACCGCTCCTTGAGCCAGAAGAAGCCGGGCTGGAACAACCTGCTGCTGCCGAAGAACGAGTTCGACTCCCAGATCATCGAGGAGATCGCACCGGTCGGCGACGAGATCGTCGTCACCAAGACCACCGACAGCGCGCTGACCGGCACCAACCTGCGCCTGATCCTGCACAATCTCGGCATCAAACATGTGGTCTGCGTCGGCGTCTTCACCGATCAATGCGTCTCATCCACCGTGCGCAGCCTGGCCGATGAGAGCTTCGACGTGATCGTGGTGGAGGATGCCTGCGCCGCCGGCACCGACGAACTCCATATCCAGGAGCTGGAGATCATGAACATGATCTACTGCGCCGTGATGTCGAAGGACGAGCTGATCGCCTATCTGCCGTGAGCGACCCGCCGCACGCGCCTGATCACTCAAGAGACCATTAAGATGTGACGCGTAAACCGTGTGTCGTCCCCGGCGCTCCCGCATCGCGATGCGTTCCAATCTGGAGAGGGATGTGCCCAGCAATGGAGAGCGACGCCCATGCCTACGATCGACGCACAACCTTTTCCGTACGAGTTCGGTTTCGACCACGTAGCCCTGGTCTGCATCGATATGCAGCGCGATTTCTGCCAGCCGGGCGGCTTCGCCGAATCCCTCGGCGACGACATTTCCAAGCTGCAGCCCTGCATTCCGGTGATCGCCAAGCTTCAGGAAGCCTTCCGCAGATGCAAGCTTCCCATCATCCATACCAAGGAATGCCACAAGCCGGATCTCTCCGACCTGCCGACCGCCAAGCGCAATCGCGGCAATCCCAAGCTGAAAATCGGCGATAAGGGCCCCATGGGCCGCATCCTGATCGACGGCGAGCCGGGCACCGATTTCATTCCCGAATGCGCCCCGGAGGAGTTCGAGCTGGTCATCTCCAAGCCCGGCAAGGACACCTTCTACAGCACGGTGTTCGACGACTATCTGAAGACCCGCAAGATCACCCATCTGGTGATCACCGGCGTGACCACCGAGGTCTGCGTGCAGACCACCATGCGCTGCGCCAACGACCGCGGCTATGACTGTGTGCTGGTCGAAGACGGCACCGACAGCTTCTTCCCCGAGTTCAAGGACGTCACCTTGCGGGCCCTGGTCGCCCAAGGCGGCATCGTCGGCTGGACCTGCAAGTCCGAGGCGATCCTGCAGGCGCTCGCGCCGGGCGCCCCAGGCGTGCGGGCGGCGGCCGCCTAAGAGGGGTTCGCACCGGACCGCAGGCTTGCGGTCCGGGCGTCCGCCAGCCGGTCATGCGCGCCCTCGCCGATACCCTCTTCCCGCCGGTCGAAACCGGATCGGTGCCCTATTGGCGCCTGGTGCTGCGCGGCTGCTCCCAGCTGTGTTTCCAGAGCAATGAGCTGACCGGCCTGTTCTTCCTGGGGGCGGTGCTGGTGGCCTCTCCCATCGGCTTTCTCTATTTCCTGGTCGCCGCGGTGATGGCCCCGGCCGGCCGTATGCTGATGGGCGATCGCGGCGCCGTGCTCGCCTCCGGCCTTCCCGGCCTCAACCCGGGCCTGGTGGCGCTCGCCCTGCCCGTCTTCTTCCAGACCGATTGGACCGATGCCGGCATGTGGGCGGTGCTCGTCATAAGCGTCGCGAGCGCCATCGTGCTGGTGAGCCTCTGCAAGGCGATCCTGCCCTTCCCCATTCTGGCGTTGCCGTTCCTGATCGTGCTCTGGGCGCTCATTGCTCTGGCACCGCATCTCGATGTGCTGCAGCCGGTCGCATCGCTACCGCCCGAGCCGGCGACATTCCATCCCGTCGCCGCCGTGCTGACCAGCCTCGGCCAGGCCCTGTTCGCGCCAACCGTCCTGTCGGGGATCCTGTTCGCAGCCGGCGTGACGCTCAGCAATTGGCGCCACGGCGTGCTTGCCGTCTGCGGCGCGATCATCGGCACGCTGGTGGCCTATTATTACAGCGATGCCGATGCCGGCAGCGCCAATCTCGGCCTTTACGGCTTCAACGGCGTGCTCGCCGCTGTCTCCGTCTTCGTGGTCTGCGGCGGCAAGCTTCGTCTTGCCATCCTCGGCGCTCTTATCGCCACCATCCTGACGCCTGTTATCGCCGCCTTCGGCGTCCAGACGCTCTCGGCGCCCTTCGTCTTCACCACCTGGCTCATGCTTGGCCTCGGATGGCTGGAGCGCCGCTGGTTCGACGCCGCCGAGCCCGACCCCGAAACGACCACACCCAACCCCAAACCCGGCTAGCATCATGCAAAAAGCTGAAACGCGAATACCGCCCTTGCTCCACTCGATCGTCCTGCCCGACCTGCGAGACTATGTGAGCAAGCTTGGGCCGGAAGACTGGCAGCCCTTCCACGAAGGGGTGAGCGCCCACTGGTTCTATCGCGACGCCGATAGCGGCGCCTCCGCCGTGCTGCTGCGCTATCAGCCCGGCGCCCGCGTCGCCGAGCACGAGCATGTCGGCTATGAGCACATGCTCGTTCTGGAAGGCGACGAGTATGACGAGAAAGGCAGCTACCCCGCCGGCAGCCTGGTGATCCACCCGCCGGGAACCCGCCATTCGCCGGGCAGCAAAACCGGCTGCATCGCGCTGCTGATCTACGAAAAGCCCGTGCGCTTCGTCGAGCCGGGAAGCGCAGCGAGCCGGTGCCGCTAACGGCCGCCGGCCGCTGGCGACCGCGCGCCCTTAGGACAGCGCGTAATGCCGCGCATAGGCGCCCAGCGTGTCGGCGCGCACCTTGTCGATATCGCGATATTCGGGGCCGAAGCGGCAGATATCGACGGGCGAAAGATCGAAAGGCGGTTCGCCGTTTAGCACCCATTCGGCCAGCGCCATGCCGGCCCCACCGCCCGAGGCGATGCCGAAGGCGTTGAACCCGGCGCCGACATAGAAATTGTTCAGCTCCGGCGCGCGCCCGAGGATGAAATTGCCGTCCGGCGTGAAGCTCTCCGGCCCGTTCACCAGCTCCTTGATGCCGGCATTCTCCAGCGCCGGCACGCGCCCCAGCGCCAGCAGCATCAGCTGCTCGAAATGGTCCCAGTCGGAATCCAGGAGTGTGAAGTTGAACCCCTCCGGAATGCCGTCCTCGGCCCAGGGGATCGGGTTCGGCTCGTAGCCGCCCATCACCAGACCGCCCACCTCTTCCTTGTAATAGGTCAGCCGGTCGGGATCGCGTAAGGTCGGCAGATTGGGCGTCACGCCCTCGATCGCCTCGGTGATCAGATATTGATGCTGCACCGAGGTGAGCGGCACATTCACCCCCGCCCAGGCGCCGATCTCCCGCGCCCATTGCCCGCCGCAATTCACCACCCGCTCGCATTCGATGGTGCCGGACTCGGTGACCACGCCGGTGACCTTGTCGCCCTCGATCTCGAACCCGGTGACCGTCACATCCTCGATGATGCGGGCGCCGGCAAGCCGCGCACCCTTGGCCAGGGATTGGGTGATGTCGGAGGGGTTTGCCTGCCCGTCCGTCGGCAGGAAGGCCGCGCCGACCACGTCGGAGATATCCATCAGCGGCCAAAGTTCTTTCGCCTCCGACGGCGTCAAAAGCTCCATCGGCAGGCCGAAGGAGCGTCCAGTCTCGGTCTGCCGCGTCAGCTCCGCCATGCGCGCTTCGTTGCAGGCAAGCCGCAAGCCGCCATTGCGCTTCCACCCGGTGGCGAGCCCCGTCTCCTCTTCCAGCTTGTCGTAAAGCGCCACCGAATAGGTGAGCAGCTTGGTGATATTGGCGTTGGAGCGAAGCTGGCCGACGAGCCCCGCGGCATGGAAGGTGCTGCCCGAGGTCAGCTTATGCCGCTCCAGCAGCACCACCTCGTCGCACCCGGCCTTTGCCAAATGATAGGCGGTCGAGCAGCCGACAATGCCGCCACCGATGACGACGACCTTAGCCGTCTTGGGGAACTCAGCCATTACATCCTCATAGAGTTTTGAAATCGGCGAAGGCGCGCTCGTAGCGGGCGAGATTCTCCGCCGTGTAGGCGGCGTAGTCGAAATCCACCTCCGAGTGGATTTCCGAGATCATCGACCATTGCGTCTCGCGCAGGAGCGAAGCGCATTTCATCGCCGCATAGCGCCGCCACAGCGCGTCCGTGAGCGGCGTTTCGAAATAGCTCTCCAGCATCTCCCGCTCGGCGGCCTCGGAGAACTCGTTGTTGGAGGCGAGACCGCCAAGATCGAACAGCGGCGAGTTGAACCCGGCATAATCCCAATCGATCAGCCACAGCCTGTCGCCCGCATCCAGGAAGTTCGCCGCCAGAAGATCGTTATGGCCGAACACCACCTCGATCGGCCCCACCGCCTCTTCCAGAAGCGCGGCCTCGGCCTGCAGCTCAGGCAGCCGCGCCGCATGCCGGCTGCCCTCCTCCAGAAGGCGGCCCGTATAGTCACGCAATACATGGAAGACCCAGAACATCACCACCGGCCCGCGCAGGCAATTCGGCACCTCGCGATGACAGCGCCGGATCAGCGGCAAGATGCGCTTGACCATCTCCGGCGCCCGCACCTGCTCGGGTCCGAGCGCCGGCGCATCGATATAGTCGAGGATCAGAATGCCCGGTTCGGCATGCACCACCGCCGGCGAGAGCCCGGCCGCCGCCGCGGCGCGGCTCGCCGTCAGCTCGTTGAAGCGCATGACCTGATGCTCGGGAATATCGTCGCCGGCCCGCGCCACGAATTTCCGGCCCGCACAGTCGACGAGAAAATTATGATTGGTGATGCCGCCGCTGAGAGACTGCAGCGTGACCGGCCCATCCCAAAAACCGAGAGCCGCGATGCGGGCTTCGAGCTCGCTGCGAACTCCGCTCATTCGGAAAAACTCGTCCCCATCTTCATCCCGACAGTCGAGCCGGATCGGCTGGCGAATGCAAGCAGCACAAACGTCTCAGCCAAAAAACTTGCATGTTATATTATAACGTTGCAATTTGCCGCGCAGATTCAACATTGTGGAGAAGCACATCCCATGTCCCTGGCTGTGAGTACACTAACCAAGCCGCAGGAACGGAAAGCGCCGAAACGCCGGCCCGCGCGCGAAGAAGCCGAAGCGGCGGTTCGTCTCTTGATCGAATGGGCCGGCGACGATCCCGATCGCGAGGGACTGATCGGCACGCCCGACCGCGTGGTGCGCGCTTATGAAGAATTTTTCGAGGGCTATAAGACCGACCCCGCCGAACTTCTGGCCAAGACCTTCGAAGAGACCAACGACTATGATGACATGATCCTGCTGCGCAATATGCGGCTGGAATCCCATTGCGAACACCACATCGTCCCCATCATCGGCAAGGCCCACGTCGCCTATTTGCCGGCGGGCCGCGTCGTCGGTATCAGCAAGCTGGCGCGTTTGGTGGAGGTCTATGCCAAGCGTCTGCAGATTCAGGAATCGCTGACCTCGCAAATCGCCACCACCATCCAGCACGTGCTGCAACCTCGGGGCGTCGCCGTCTATATCGAAGCCGCGCATATGTGCATGACAACGCGCGGCATCCGCAAACCGGGCGTCAGCATGACCACCCGCTGCCTGCTGGGCGAATTCCAGACCGATCAGGACCTTCGCCGGGAATTCCTGAACGTCGTCGCCACCCCTGGCGAATCCTTCGGCTAGCAGCTCCGATGACGGATAGAAAACCCTTCGCCGAGCGCCGCTCCATCACGCAGGTCGAGGAGGGAGCGGTGCTGGCCCCTAAGTTCGGCGCCGACGGCCTACTGCCCGTCGTCACCACAGACGCGGCATCGGGCGAAGTGCTGATGATGGGGGTGATGAATGAGGACGCGCTTTTGCGCACCATCGAGACCGGCGAGGCCCATTATTGGAGCCGAAGCCGTAAATGCCTTTGGCATAAGGGCGCAACCAGCGGCCTGATCCAGAAAGTGGTGGAAATCAGGATCGACGACGACCAGGACGCGATCTGGCTGCGGGTAAACGTCGCCGGTGGCGCAAGTTGTCATGTCGGCTACCGGTCCTGCTTCTATCGAGCGGTTCCGCTGCAGCCTGCACAGCGCCCGATCGCCCTGACCTTCGCCGAAACGGAGAAGACCTTCGACCCTGTCGCAGTTTATGGCGATGCGCCGAACCCGACACAGCTTTAGCGAAGGATCACGCCCATGACGCTGACACCGCCACAGGATCGGCAGTCATGCCCTGACGCTGACCATGCACGCTGGATGGGCGAGGCCATTGCGCTTGCCCGATCGATGCAAGGAAAGGTCTGGCCCAACCCGCCAGTCGGCTGCGTCATCGTGCGCGAAGGCGAGATCGTCGGCCGGGGCTGCACGCAATTCGGCGGCCGGCCTCATGCCGAACGCATGGCTCTTGATCAAGCCGGCGAGCGGGCGCGCGATGCGGCGCTCTACGTGACGCTGGAGCCGTGCTGCCATTGGGGCAAGACGCCGCCTTGCGCCGACGCCATCATTCGCGCCGGCGTTCGGGCCGTTCATGCCTCGCTGCAAGACCCGGACCCGCGTGTCGACGGCAATGGATTCCGCAAGCTGCGCGAGGCCGGCATCAGGGTCGGCATCGGTCTCGCCGAAAATGAGGCCAGCCAAATCATGGCGGGATTTTTTCATCGCATCGCCACCGGCCATCCCTTGCTTCGCGTCGGCGCGCGGCCGCAAGCCGCGCACGTCATCCCCGAGGGCTTTGACGCGCTCATGCACAGCGGTTGGGACTGCATCGAGGTCGTCATCCGCACACCGCAAGGTGAAGCCTCTGGCGAACCTCTCGACAGCCGATCGACGAAGGATGAGCTTCTCGACGAACTAGGACGGCGCGGACTGACCAGCGTCTACGTCCCAATCGACGATCCGCTGTCTTGGAAACTCCGAACCGCGCCAAGCACGACAATCGCCAGTTTCTCGGCGACACACCAACGGGCCGGTGCGCCGCATACGGAGTCTGCCCGTTAGATCGCGCCGGTCACGGGATCGAGCACCAGCAGAAGCCGGGTCTCTCCGAGCCCCGAAATCGGCGGAGAACGATGCACGATGCCTGACTGTTCCGTGGGCCACAGCCGCCCGCGGAACAATCCGACCGATCCGGTGGCGAGCTCGTGAATGATACGCGGTTCCTCACCGCGCCGCGCTTCGCCGTATTCGGTTCCACGGCCGCGATAAGTGCACAGCAAGCGCGCCGGAACGTTGTCGAGATGAAACTTCCGGCAGGCATTGTCGCTCACCACATCGAGACGAAGCTGCACCGTCTCGGCCCCCATCACCTGCGCGAACAAAGCCGCGAGCGCGGCGATATCGCCGGTCAAAAGGCGCCGGTTCGAGCTCTCATCCATCCCGCAATCCGCGCAGAGCGAAACCATGGCATCCTCGACCCGATCCGGTCGCAACACGAGCCGTGCCTCAGGCAGCTGGTTCGGCGACAGCCCGTCGATCCATTGCTGGAATTCCGCCCCATGCTGGCGTTGCCAGACGGCGACGGCGCAGCCGGGCGATCCGATCCGATCCAGGATCTCCGGCGCCTCTCCTTCGGCCACGGATTGCGCAAGCGCAACCGGCTCGACGTGATGCAGCATCTCAACCTTATTGCAATGTTATAACATTGCATATTCCTTAGGAGGTCCGGCCTTCTGCTGTCAAGCACTCCGCCCGGAGGGGGGCGGCCGGAGGAAGATGCCCTCCGTCACGTCGCAGGGCCTAAGTCTTCAGGGGATCTTCGGCCACGATGAGATCTGCCTCATCTTCCGCGAAGGTCTATCTCCTTACAGGGATGCCATGCGGCTCGAAGCGGCAAAACAATAAGTTCTGGAATGGCTAGTTTGGTTTTTTCGAATTGCCCGCGCCGGACTGCCGGCCGTGGCCGACATAAAAAAACCGCCGGAGCTTCGCAGCCCCGGCGGTCTTCTCGAGAGATGGATGGGTTCTCGATAATTACGGCAGCGCGATACCGGCAGAGAACACGAAGCGGGAATCGGCCAGCTCGTTGTCGATGTCGGTGTCCCAATAGCGGAAGTCGAAATTGACCTTGTCGAGCGCAAGGTTCAGGCCGGCATTCCAGTAGGTGTAGTCTTCCTCGCCGAGCCAATAGCCATCGATGTCGGTATTGGTGAAGCCGATGAGACCGCTGATCGTCGGGGTAAACCGGCCCCAATCGTTCATCGCGTATTCGAACTGACCTTCGATGGTCTGGGTATCGGTGATGGCGATATCCTGCTCCGGCGTGAAAGCGCCGAACAGCGAGAGGGTCAACTTGTCGATCGGGTTGATCGAGGCCTTACCGGTGAACTCGAAATAGTTCAGATCGCCGCTGCCGAGCGAAGAATCCTGCACCTGGTAGGCATAGTACCAAGCGGTAAAGTCCCAGCTGATCGCCCCGGTGACGGGTGCCCAACCAAGATAGGTGTCGAACTCAACCGGCCCATAGGTGTCTTCGAAGTCGATCGTCGACATCCAGAAACCGCCGTAGAAATCGCCATAGGACGCGCCGAGATCGGCCTGGAAGGCAGGCTTCTGATCGCTCTGGGAAATACCGCGGAACATGTAGTCCGTGGTGCCGGTCAGCGTCAGCCAGTAGCCGAACTCTTTCCCGTCGTTAAAGAAGCCGGACTGGTCGCCCTGCTCCGGATAGTCGTATTCGGCGTTCTGCGCATACGCCGGCGCGGCGGCGAAGCTCAGAGCCAATGCGGCAATGGCCCCTGCAATCGTTGTTTTTTTCATCGAAGTCCCCTTCTCCAAGCGTGCGGTGTTTTTACCTGCACCCTGACGCCCACAATTGATCTTTTACTTGGCAAGGCACGGTGACGCGCCTCACGACTGCTGCTTTCCAAAACAAGCGGTTATCAGCTGGAGCAAAGACTGCACTGGCAGCCACGCATGTCGCTAACACCTAGGCGACATCGACTTGACTGCTGGCGTCGCTTGAGGCGAAAAGGGCAATGCGTTGTATTTTCGTTACAATTCGCGTCTGCGTGCTAATTTTTGGGCAATTTTTAATCGAGCGCCATAAATTGCCTGCCGTGCGAGCAGCATGGCTGCCGCATTGAAGCAAAATCCCGTCGCAAGAGCCTCCGGATCAGCTCATTTCAAAAAACGACAAGTTGTATTTCACAATACGCGTTGTGTTGCATGTTTCATTTAACACAACCAAGGATCGTATCGTCGTTCTTCTTGAGGGATTTACTCAAACGGCGACGATCAGTCGTCGCAGGGAAACGAATCGCCGGCGGCGGCGGCTGGGCGCCGCTCGCTGCTCGGCGACCGGCCGAAGCAAGCCTTGTAGGATCGGCTGAAATGCGCCGGCGAGGCAAAGCCGAAAGCGACCGCAATCTGGGTCAGCGACTCGGTGCCGTGCAGCACCCGTTCCCGCGCCCGTTTCAGGCGGAGGCGCAGATAATAGGCCGATAGGGGCACCCCCACCGTGAGCTGAAACACCCGCTGCACCTGGCGGAGCGAAAGGCCGGCTTGCTCGGCCAGCTCGGTGGCCGAAAGCGGCTCCTCCAGATTGTCCTCCATCAGCGCCACAACGCGCGCCAATCTCTGCTGCTCCGTATTGAGCGGCGGGCGGTGCGCACCGTCGATGGCATTGGCCGGGCGAGATTGCTGGCTCGCGCCCAAACGTGCTGCGATATTGCCGGCAATCTCCGCGCCCAACTGCTTGCCGACCAGCGAGAGCATCAACTCGATCGGTGCGATGCCGCCTGCGCAGCTGATTCGGTCCCGGTCGATCACCGAAAGACGGTCCAGGAACACCGTGCCGGCATGGGCCTGGCGCAAACCTACCATGTCGTCCCACTGCAGCGCGCATTGATAGCCGTCCAGCAGCCCTGCCTTGACCAGCGCATACGCGCCGCTGCACAGCCCGCCGAGGATCACCGCATCGTCGGCCATCTGCCGCAGCAGCGTAATCAGCGGCTCGTCGACCGCATCGGCAATATTGGAACCACCGCAAACCAGAAGCAGGTCGAGGGGCGCCGCTTCGGCATAGCTCACCGCCGTGGCTCGCATCGCCCCATCGCTGGAGCGGACCGTCTCCCCGCCGGCGGTGACGATCGACCACTGATATTCGGAGCGTCCGACCACTTGATTGGCGGCCCGAAGCACCTCGATCGCACAAGACAGCGCAACGGTGGGAAATTCGTCGAGTGTCAGGAATCCGATCCGCCGGGCGGACGCGACGCGGTCGGTCGGAAAACCGGGAAACGGGCCTAGCGCTGTCGGGCAGTCCGGAGTCACACGATTACCATCATCAAAAGGGCGGCACACATCACCCGCCGGCGATATTGCCACCGTCCAAAAGCTTGGCTTCCTCCTCCCTCGTGACGGCCCCTTCCCGCCGTTGAGCTTGGGAAGGGACCGTCTCGCAGGGACTAGCGGCTTGTCCTGACAGGACATGGCTGACACGGGGCCATTCACCGCTAGCAATAGACTCTTTGGTCTTATGGTCCGACCTATGAGACATAATCCCGGACCCAAGTTCCAGGATCAATTCGATAATTTTAATGCTTTGCTTAGGGACAAACTGTCTCAGCGCATCCGGGCGAGACCGGCTTCCCGCACCGTACAGATCCGTCGGCTAGGCCGCGCGATCGCGAAAAACCGAACGGCAATCCTGAATGAACCGCATAGTGAGATAAGAGCTAGGCGCCTTGCCCGAGGTGGCCAGAGCCAGCCGGCTCCCCTTCACGTCTTCCTTCAGCGGTCGCACCACCAGCGCCTTGCCGTCATAGCTCATCGACGAGGCAGGCTTGGTGGCGAGCAGCGAATAGCCGAGCCCGTGGGCCACCATGCCGCGCACCATCTCGAAGCTCTGTGCGCGATAGCCGATGGTCGGCTCGCCGATCCCGTCGAACAGCGACAGGAAATAGTCCCGGCTCGGCGGCGCATCGAGCAGCACCATGCGGTGGTCGAGGAGCTGGCTGAGCGAGACCTCGCTCTCCTGCCGCAGGGGATCTTGCTCGTGCAGCAGCACATAGGGACGGAGCTCGGTGAGCGGGATGACGTCGAACCCCTCGTCGAGATCGAGATCGTAGAGCAGCGCCACATCGATGGCGCCCGACTTGAGCAGCTCGGTCAGCTTGCGCTGATCGCCCTCATGCAGCTCCAGCCCGATCGGCCCGGAGGAATTCTCCAGATCGCGCAGCAGCTTCGGCAGAAGATAGGGGCCGATGGTATGCAGCGACCCCAGACGCATCGTCGGCGCGGAAGGATCCGGCGCCGCGGTGGCATCGGGACGTCCCGGCATGATGCGCACCGGCGAGCCATAGGCCCGGTTGGCGAAGATCAGCGGATTGCCGCTCGGCGCGATATGAATGTCGCGCACCTCGCCGATGAAGATGTGATGCGTGCCGACCCGCTCGCCGCTGCGCACCGTGCAATCGAACGCGGCCAAAGGCGCGGTCACGCGCGGCGCGCCGGTCGTCATCGGCACCCACTCGGCGCAGGAGAACTTGTCGCCGTCCTCCGTCTTCAGCCGACCGGCGAAGGTGTCGGAGATATAGCTCTGATCGTCGCGCAGCACGTTGACGCAAAACGCACCGTTCTGAAGGATCGCATCCGCGGCGCTGGATTTGTGATGCACGCAGACCAGCAAGGTCGGCGTCTCGCCATCGGCCGAGACCGACGACATCGCCGAGACCGTGACGCCCGCACGCCCTGCCGGACCGTCCGTGGTGACCACATTGACGGTGCAGGCGGCGCAGCTCATCGCTTGCGTGAACTCGCTGCGGATATCTCGGCTCTCTATAACGGACATAAAGCGCTTTCTAACTTCCATTGAACTGAGGGCGGCGGAAGCCCGTCGGAGGGGTGGACCGCCGCCGCCCAGCATTGCTATTCCGCCGCCATCGGCGTTTCGCTTTCAAACCACTGCACTACCGCGCTGTCGCCGGCGGGGCGCCCGGATTCGGGGCGGACCCTGTCGGAAAGGCCGGCGGCCTTTTTGACGAAGTCGAGCGGACCGTCCCAATCGAAGTTGCGGTAGACCGCAGCGAGATGGGCGAAAGGCGGCGACTGGGCGAACAGCTGGAAGGTCAGCCGGTGCCCGGCATAGTCGGAATTCAGCATGTCGCGAGCGAAGGCCAACAGCTTGCGCCGGTCGTCGGCCACCCAGTCCTCGTTGATGGAGTAGAACTTCTCCATCCACGGCTTGGTCTCTTCCGCCTCGAACGCGGCCGCATCCGGGGTGACGCAGATCTGCCCGCCGCAAAGCTCGCGGGTCAGATGCATCATCTCGTGCAGCTGCGAGCAGGCCAGCACGCGGCCCGTATAGAGCAGCGACTGGTTCGGCATCAGCAGGCCGGCGGGCGAGCGCTCGCCGAGCGCGATGGCGCCGGTCAGATGGGCGTTGATGCCCTCGCGATAGACCGCCAGCGTGGCCAGCTTCTCCTGCACCGCCGGCTGCTTGTCCAGACCGGTCTGGCGGGCGTTGAACAGCGCCGTGCCGATCATCATGTCGGCAAGCTTCAGGTTCCGCTGCACGAAGGCGAAAGCCGAATAGCGGTGCAGCGTCTGCCGGATGAAGGCCGCCGCGCGGGTGTGCCGGTAGAACAGCACGTTCTCCCAAGGGATCAGCACATTGTCGAAGATCACCAGTGCGTCCACCTCGTCGAAATTGTTCGACAGCGGATAGTCGACCTCCGGACCGCGCCCGGCGAAGCCGGTACGGCAGATGAACTTCAGCCCCGGCGAACCGAGATCGCAGATGAAACCAACCGCATAGTCGGACAGCGCCTCATTGCCCCAATTGGCGATGGTCGGCTTGGTGAAGGCCTGATTGGCGTAAGCGGCCGCGGTCTCGTATTTGGCGCCGCGCACCACGATGCCTGCATCGGTCTCCTTCACCACATGCAGAAGCATGTCGGGATCCTGCTCCTGCGGCGGCTTGGAGCGGTCGCCCTTCGGATCGGTATTGGCCGAGACGTGGAACGGATCGGCCTTCAGCACCTTGTGGATATGGGTGCGGATATTGTCGGCGAATTGCGAGTCGATCTCGGCGAGCACGTCCTGGCCGTCATACAGCGACCACATCTCGCCGACCGTCTCGTCGCCGACGCGCGTCACGACACCACCGATGGTCTCCATCATGGTGTCGGTGGCGCGGCGCTTCGCCCACCAATCATCCTGGGTCATCGGCAAGGCATTGCCGACGGCGTTGACCTCGCCGTCCTGCGCCACCGTCATCACATCCTTGGTCGCCGGATCGTGCTGCATGTCGTAGATGCGGGCCCGGATGTCGACGAGCGGCTTGAACTGCGGATGGCTGGTCACGTCCTTGACCTTCTCGCCATTCACATAGACCTCGCGATTGTCGCGGATGGAGTCTTTGTATTCCTCGCCGGTACGTATCATTTGCGTCTTCCCAAAGCTGTCGTTCTTGATGGGAAGGCTAGCCAGGGAGCGAGGGGAGATAAATTAGATTGGTCGTTTGCCTTGCATAGGCCGCGTCTATCTCGACCAGGCCGATACGCGGCCTGTATAGGCAGGACTTCGCTAAGGCATTCAAAAACCGAATTTTCTTACGCGTCTCCGCGCTCCTAAAATTGCCGCCGCCGCAGTCCAAGCGGCCCTCCCGGCACCGCCCTGCGGCATTGCGAACGAGACCCCGAGAAACCATGCCCACACGCGATATTCTTGAACGGCTGATCGGCTATGCCTCGGTCACCCGGCAACCCAACACGGCACTTGTCGGCTACGTCCGCTCGCTGCTGCAGACCGCCGGAATCTCCTGCCGCGTGATGCCGAGCGCGGATGGCAGCCGGGCCAATCTCTTCGCCACCATCGGTCCGGTAGGCGATGGCGGCGTGGTCCTCTCCGGCCATACCGATGTGGTGCCGGTGGAAGGCCAGACCTGGTCGCGCGATCCGTTCAAGCTGCGTTTTCAAAACGGCCGCTACTACGGCCGCGGCACTGCCGACATGAAGGGGTTCGTCGCCTCGGCAATCGCCACGGCTTTAAAAGCCAGCACTCGGCAACTCAAATCGCCGCTCCATCTGGCGCTCTCCTATGACGAGGAGATCGGCTGCGTCGGCGTCCGCCCCATGCTGGAGAGTTTGGCCGAAGGAGGCCCGAAGCCCGCGCTTTGTCTGATCGGCGAGCCGACGGAGATGAAGATCGCCACCGGCCATAAGGGAAAGCGTGCCATGCGTGCCGTCTGCACGGGACGCGAAGGCCATTCGGCGCTTGCGCCCGACGCCCTCAACGCGCTGCATCTCGGCGCCGCCTTCATCGAAGCGCTGCGCGCGCGCCAGGCCGAGCTCGCCGAGACGGGCATGAGGGACGGCGGATTCGACATCCCCTATTCCACGCTGCATGCCGGCAAGATGAGCGGCGGCACAGCGCTGAACATCATGCCCAACAGATGCGAGATCGAGTTCGAGCTGCGCAATGTGCCGGGCGAGGATGTGGAGGCGATCCTGGACAAGCTGCATCGCGATGCGGAGGCCATCGTCGCACCCTATAAGGCGCGCTTCCCCGAAGCTGCCATCGAGATCATTGAGACCAACGCTTATCCGGGGCTCGGCACACCGGCATCGTCTAGCGTGGTGCAGCTGCTGCAGGAGATCACCGGCGAGACCGACACCCGGAAGGTCGCCTTCGGCACCGAGGGCGGTTTATTCGCCGAGCGCTTGAACATTCCCACCGCCATCTGCGGACCGGGCAGCATGGCGCAAGGTCACAAGCCCGACGAGTTCATCGCCGAAGAACAGCTCGCCCACTGCGATCGGGTGATGGAACGTCTGCTCGACCGGCTCGAGGCCGGTCTCTAGCAGGCTCCAAGCCGACCCGCGCGACCTAGCTCGCCAGCATCATCCGCGCGGCTTTCTCGCCCACCATCATGCTCGGCGCATTGGTGTTGCCGCCAATCAGCGTCGGCATCACCGAGGCGTCCGCCACGCGCAGATTCTCGATACCGTTCACCTTCAAGCTCGACGGATCGGTCACCGCCGCCTTGTCGGTGCCCATCTTGCAGGTGCCGACCGGATGGAACACGGTCAGCGCGGTACGGCGCAGATAATCGAGGATCTCCTCGTCGCTCTGCACGTCCGGCCCAGGCAGCATCTCTTTGCCGTGGATGGACTCGAAAACGCTGTCATCCAAGATAGACCGGGCGATCTTGATGCCTTCGACCAAAGTCAGCGCGTCTTCTTCGGCGGTGAAGAATTTGTGATCGATCACCATGCCGCGGCCGTCACTGCCGGGCTTCAGCGTGATCTCGCCAACGCTCTTCGGCCGCAGCACGCAAGTATGCAGCGCAAAGCCGTGGCCGAACTCGAACACCTTGCCGCGATGGCTGCGATAACCCGGGAAGAAGTGAAATTGAATGTCCGGCAAGCCGCTGGAATATTTGGTCTTCGCGAAACCGCCCGCCTCGACATAGTTGGAGGTCATCATCCCCTTGCGGGCGAGGAAATAGGCGAACGGTGCGGACAGCACCTGCGGCAGATTCTTGAACGAGATGCCGAGCGATTTTGGGCTCGACGAGCGCACCGTGACCAGCCCGTCGACATGATCGAGCAGATTCTTGCCGACGCCGGGAATATCGAACAGCGGCGCGACGCCCGCCTCCTTCAGCTCCGCCGCCGGGCCGACGCCCGAAGCGAGCAGGATCTGCGGCGACCCGATCGCGCCGGCGCTCAGCACCACTTCGCCGCGGCACCCGATGGTCTTCGCCGTACCGTCGATATCGACATCAACGCCGGTCACGCGAGCGCCGTCGAAATTCAGCTTCTTCACCGTGGTGTTGGTCAGCACGGTGAGGTTCTTGCGGTTCTGCACCGGCTTCAGGAAGGCGGTGTAGGAGGAGAAGCGCTCGCCCCGGTCCTGGGTGACATTGTAGATGCCGACGCCGAACTGCGACTCGGCATTGAAGTCGGTGTTCTCCGGGATCTGCTGGTGGTTCGCCGCCTCGACGAACATCTTGGAGACGATGTTCGGGTCGCGCTGGTTCTCGACGATCAGCTCGCCGTCGAAGCCGTGATATTTCGGATCCTGGCCGATGCGGTTGCGCTCCAGATCCTTAAACACCGGCAACACGTCATCATAGGACCAGCCCTTGCAGCCGAGCGCTTCCCACTCGTCGTAATCCTCATGGGCGCCGCGAATATAGATCATCGAATTGATCGAGCTCGATCCGCCGACCGCCTTGCCGCGATTGACGCAGATGGCGCGTCCATTGAACTCCGACTGCGGCGCGCCTTCGTACATGTGGTCGAATTTCGGATTGCAATAAGCGAGGAAAATACCGGCCGGCACTTTCAACCGCAGATCGTCGGCGCTGCCGCCTCCCTCGATCACGCAGACACGTGTCTTCGGATCGGCGCTCAGCCGGTTGGCCAAGACGCAGCCGGCGGAGCCGGCGCCGATGACGATATAGTCGAAGCTGCTTTCTGCGGATGTCTCAGTCATCTCTTATCTCTATTGCAAACCCATCAGAGCGAGGGAACGCCGCCGTCTTCGACCCCATTGGCGGCCTCCCCCGACATTAGGAACTCAGAAAACCCCCTCCGAGGCGGAGACCTCGAAGGGAGTTTTGAGAAACCAGCAGCGCGCTACTGCATGACCTCGTTCCAGACCTTCGAAACCAGCTCCTGCGCCTCAGGCGAGCAGGCCTTCTGGAATTCCACCGGCACGTCGGGGAACAGCTCCGGCGCGGTCTCCGGCGTGTACTTCGCCTTCTCCTTGATGATCTCCACCGGCGAGGAATGGGCATAGAAGTTGTACTGGACCGTGGCATTCTCCGGCTCGCTCATGAAGTTGATGAACTTCTTGGCGTTCTCGACATTCTTCGAGCCCTTCGGCACGACCAGCGAATCCATCCAGCCGACCACGCCCTCTTTCGGGAAGGCATATTCGACATTGGCGCCGTCATTCATGCGGATCTTCAGGGAGTTTCCGTCCCACCAGGAGTGGGCGCCGACCTCGCCGCCGCCGATGCGGTTGCCGATATTGTCGGTGCTGTAAACCGCCACATAGGGCTTCTGCGCCAGGAGAAGATCGCGGACCTTCTTCATTTCCGCCTTGTCCTCGGTGCAGAACGGAACGCCGAGATAGAGCTGCGCCTCGCTGATGGTCTCGTCGCCGGACGAGGAGTCGGCGATCTTGCCCTGCAGCTCCTCCGGCGGCTCGAAGAACACCTTCCAGCTATCAACCGGGCCCTTATAAACGTCGCGGTTCACGGTGAAGCTGGTGGTGCCGTAGGCGAACGGGATCGAGTAGTCGTTCTCCTCGTCCCACCACTGATGCTTCCACTTGTCGTCGACCTGCTTGAAGGCAGGCATGTCCTTGGCGTCGATATCTTCCAGAAGACCTTCGTCAACCATGATCTTCACGAAGTGCTGCGAGGGCATCACCAGGTCATAGCCGCTGGCACCGGCCTGCAATTTGGTCAGCGCATCTTCGTTCGAGGTATAGCTGTCGGTGTTGATCTTGATGCCGGTCTCTTTCTCGAATTTCTCGATAAGTTCGGGAGAAATCGAGTCCGCCCAGGCATAGATGTTGAGGGTCTCGGCGGCCTCCGCAAAGGAGGTCATCGCGAGGAAAGTCGCGCCTGCTAATAGTGTGGATCTTAAGATCATCTTGTCTACTCCAAGTTCGGTCCGCCGTTCAGTATGGCGGGCCAAAACCAGGGGTAAATTTGATAAATTCTATGCGCTGATAAGGGTTCTCTGATGTAACCCTAGGAGCGCCGCTGCAGGGCCAATGCGATGGACGCCAAGACCAGCGAAACCAGGATGATCAGCGTGGAGATCGCGTTCAGCTCCGGACTGACGCCGCTGCGGATCAGCGAGAAAATGTAGACCGGCAAGGTGGTAGCACCGCCGGCATTCAGCATCACCGAGGTGATAAAGTCGTCCATCGAGATGACGAAGGCCAGCATGGCACCGGCAAAGACGCCGGGCGCGATGGTCGGCAGGGTCACTTTGCGGAACGTCGTCCACGGACCGGCATAAAGATCCTGCGCCGCCTCCTCCAGATCGAGCGTCATGCCTTGCAGCCGAGCGCGGATCGGCAGGAACGCGAACGGAATGCAGAACGTGGTGTGGGCGATGATCAGCTTGGTCACGCCTTGCTGCAGACCGATATTGGAGAACAGCAGCAGCACCGCGACGGCGAGCACCACCTCCGGCAGGAACAGCGGCAGATTGACGATCGTCTCGGAGGTCTTGCGGAACTTCACGCCCTTGCCGCGCACCAGCACCAAGGCCGCCATCAGAGCGACAGTAGTGGCGACCAGGCTCGCCACGGTGGCGACGGTCAGCGAGGTCTTCACCGCATCCAGCAGCGCATCGTTCTGAAGCGCGCTTTCGTACCAGCGCATGGAGAAGCCGCCCCAGATCGAGGCAAGCTTGCTGGCATTGAACGAGAAGAACACCACCACCGCGATAGGCAGATAGAGATAGAAGAAGAACAGCACGACGAAGAGGCCGAGGCCGGGATAGCGTTTCACATCGGTTTTCGCGCCGCCCATCACGCCGTCTCCGCTTGCTTGCGCGCCGCGCGTAGCGCGTTGAGGATCATCACCGCCATCACCAGCCCCATCATCACCACCGCGACCGCGGCACCGAACGGCCAATTGCGGTCCATGCCGAACTGGTTGAGGATCAGATTGCCCATCATCATCTTCTTGCCGCCGCCGAGCAGCATCGGCTCGATCACCGCGCCGAGAGAGGGGATGAACACCAGTACCGCGCCGGCCACCATGCCGGGCTTGCACAGCGGCGCGATCACCCGGAACAGGGTCTTCCAGCGGCCGCCGTAAAGATCGTGCGAGGCCTCGATCAGGGCCGGGTCCAGCTTCTCGATCGAGGCATAGACCGGCAGGATCATCAGCGGCACATAGCTATAGACCAGCCCCACCAGCATGGCGCCGTTGTTGAACAGGAGGCTGCCCAGATTGTCGACGATGCCGAGCTTGGACAGAGTGCCGTCGATGACGCCGTTCTTGCCCAGGATGATCAGCCAGGCATAGACGCGGACGATCATCGAGACCCAGAACGGCAGGGTCACCAGATAAAGCAGGATGACCTTCAGCTGCCCTTGCCGCTGGGCGATGAAATAGGCCGCCGGAAAGCTGATCAGCAGGCAGATCGCCGTGGTCGTCGCCGCCAGCAAAATGGTGCGGCCGATGATCAGCAGATATTGCGGATTGAACTCCAGCTCGTCGGTCCAGCCGACGGAGAACAGTAGCCGTTGATAGGACTCCAGCGAGAAGATGTAGTCGAACCCACCATAGGCGCCGCGGGTGGAAAAGCTGACCACGACGATGATCCCAATCGGAATGATCATCGTCAGCAGCATGATCAGCTGCGCCGGCAGCAGGCCCCAGAAATTGAAGCCCGGCCGTTTCATTCGCCCAGCACCCTCGCCGAGGCGGGATCGAAGCCGAGACTCACGGTCTCGCCGACCTCGTAGCCCATCGTATCGTTACGGTCGTTGGCGCTGGTGACGAGCACATCGGTCTCGCCCACCCGCACGACATATTGGCTGTGGGTGCCGAGATAATTCTGCTGGATGATCTCGCCTTCCATGGTGGCCGCGGCGCCCCGGTCACCGATGGTGATCTTTTCCGGACGCAGCGACAGCATCGCCCGGGTCTTGGGCTGTGCCGCCTTCTGCCGGGCCTCGATATCGAAGCCGAACGGCGTGCGCACCTTCGCCTTGTCGCCGGCGACGCTCAGCACGTTGACCGCCAGGAAATTGCTCTCGCCGATGAAGTCGGCGACGAAGCGGTTGGCCGGATCTTCGTAGATCTCACGCGGCGTTCCGAGCTGCTGCACCTGGCCATCGCCCAGCACGCAGATGCGATCGGACATATCCATCGCCTCCTGCTGGTCGTGGGTGACGAAGATGAAGGTGATGCCGGTCTGCCGCTGCAGCGCCTGCAGCTCGTTGCGCATCGCCTGGCGCAGCTTCAGATCGAGCGCCGAGAGCGGCTCGTCGAGAAGCAACACCTCCGGCTCCGGCGCGAGTGCCCGGGCCAGCGCGATACGCTGCCGCTGACCGCCGGAAAGCTGCGTGGGCTTGCGCAGGCGGAACTCCTGCATATGCACCATCTGCAGCATCTGCCAGACGCGTTCGCGCTGCCGCTCCTTATCCCAGCCGAGATTCTGCAGCCCGAAGCCGATATTCTCTTCCAGCGTCATATGCGGGAACAGCGCATAGCTCTGGAACACCGTGTTCACCCGCCGCTTATGGGGCGGCAGAGAGTCGATATTCTTGCCCTTAAGGGCGATATCGCCGCCGGTCGGCCGCTCGAACCCGGCGATCATCCGCAGCAAGGTGGTCTTACCGCAGCCGCTCGGTCCCAGCAGCGTGAAGAACTCGTTGTCGTAGATGTCGAAGCTGACGGTCTTCAGCGCCTCGAAACTGCCGAAGCGCTTCGATACCGCCTTTATCTCGACCGACTTGCCGCGATCCGCCGTCTTGTCCGCAAGCGTCCCGCTCATGCCGCCGCTCCGAAGATGCGACGGCCAGAGACGAACGTGCAAAGAACTGCGGACATGCGCTGCGCCATCCGGCCGATCTCCCGCGACACGATCAAGATTGGCCGCCGGCCGCGCCGTACCAGCCGATCCCCGCATCCAGCAGCCAGCGGGTCTTCTGTTTCGGCTCCAGATAGCTCTGCAGGCCCCAGCGGCCGAGCTCGCGGCCCATGCCGCTCTTCTTCACCCCGCCCCAAGGCGCCTGGATCACCACAAGCTGGTTGCAGTTCAGCCAGGTGATGCCGGCATCGAGCTTGTCGGCCACGCGCTCCACCCGGTCGTTGTCGCCGGAGAGCACCGCGCCGGCCAGGCCATACTCGCTGGCATTGGCAAGCTCGACCGCCTCCTCTTCGGTCTCGAAGCGCATCACGCTCAACACCGGACCGAAGATCTCTTCCTTCCAGATGCGCATCGCCGGATGCACATCGGTGAAGATGGTCGGCGCAACGAAATAGCCGGAATTCAGCCCGGCGGGACGCTTACCGCCAGCGAATAGCGTGGCACCGCCGGTGAGCCCGGCATCGATATAGTCGGAGACCTTGTCGAACTGCGCCTGGTTGACCAGCGGCCCCATCTGGACGCCCTCGCTTAGGCCATCGCCGACCTTGATGGTCTCGGCATAGGCCTTGACCTTCTCAAGCAGCGCATCGGCGCATTTGTTCTGCACCAGGAGCCGCGAGGTCGACGTGCAGACCTGCCCCTGATTGACGAAAGCGCCGAACGCCACCCACTCGGCCGCCTTGTCGATATCGACATCGTCGAACACGATCACCGGGCTCTTGCCGCCCAGCTCCAGACTGACCCGCTTCAGGTCCTGCGCCGCGATCTCCATGATGCGGCGGCCCGTCTTGGTGCTGCCGGTGAAGGAGATCTTGTCGACATCAGGATGGGCGACCAGCGGCTCGCCGACAGCGGGGCCGGTGCCCAGAACGATGTTGAGCACGCCGGCCGGAAGTCCGGCCTCGATCGCCAGCTCTCCGAGCATCAGCGCGGTGAGCGAGGTGTATTCCGACGGTTTCACCACGCAGGTGCAGCCCGCCGCAATCGCCGGCGCCACCTTCCAGGTGAACTGCTCGATCGGATAATTCCACGGGGTGATCATGGCGATCACGCCGATCGGCCGGTAAGCCACCGTGGTCTTCAGGAACTCAACCGGCAGCGCGACCTCTTCCTCGCCCTGCTTGTCGAGATCCTCGGCCATGCCGGCATACATCTCGTAGATCTGCGCCGCCGTATCGACGTCGTAGAGCGCCTCGGCCAGCGGCTTGCCGTTATCCATGGTCTCGTATTTGGCGAGCTCTTCGCGGTTCTCTTTGATGCCGCTGGCAAGCTTGCGCAGGATCGCGCCGCGCTCGGCGCCGCTGCTGAATTTCCAGTCCTGATCGAAGGTCTTGCGCGCAGCATTGACCGCGCGGCTCACATCGTCGGCCGTCGCCTCCGGCAATTCGGCGAACACCTCTTCGGTTGCCGGATTGATGCAAGCGATCTTGCCGGTTCCGGATCCGTCGACCCATTGATTGTTGATCAGCAGCTTTCTAGACACTGCAGCGCAAGCTCCATTTCAGCCAATTACCGTCATTTTTCTGCGCCGAAGGCTAAGCGGTAAGTATCTGGAGATAAATGAGATTGGGGCTTTACCTTGCATAGGGGATGTCTATGCACATAGCCGCCATGCAAAGAATTCCATCACATGGCTGCCCTCTGCATAGGCATCGTGTCTTCAAGGAATACAAAAAACGAATTTTCGCGGGCCCGGCGATGCCTCTAGCTTCGGCAGTATCGCTGGACGTGCCGGCCGCAACGAGACCTCTCGCCGCCGCCGCGTGCCCGACCGGCCGATCTCGATACCGACGAAGCATGTGAAAGCAGGGCAATGGCTCACGTAAGACTGCGAAAGTTCAATACCAAGGACACCTATCCCGAGCAGAATCTGGACAACGATCTGAGCCAGGGGGTTGTCGCCCGCGGCACCACCGTGTTCTTGCGCGGCCAGGTCGCCCAGGATCTGGATACGCGCGAATCTCTCCATATCGGCGATGCCGGCCTGCAGACCCGCAAGGCTATGGAGAACATCAAAATGCTGCTTGAAGAAGCCGGCAGCAGCCTCGACCATGTCTGCCGTATCGTCGTCTATCTCACCGACATCCGTTACCGCGAGGACGTCTATCGCGAGATGGGCCAGTGGCTGAAGGGCGTCTATCCCTGCTCCACCGGCATTGTCGTCGATTCTCTGGCGCGCCCCGAATGGATGGTCGAAATCGAAGCCACCGCCGTAATTCCAGACTGAAGACGAGTCATGACCTTTTCCATTGCCGGACGCTGCGCACAAACCGGAATGCTGGGGGTGGCGATCACCACCTCCTCCATCTGCGTCGGCGCGCGTTGCCCCTGGGTTCGTGCCGGCGTCGGTGCCGTCGCCACCCAGAACATCACCCTGCCCTCCATCGGCCCCGACGTGCTGGACACCATCGCCGACGGCAAGACCGCTCAGGAGGCGCTAGACATCGTCATGGCGCGCCCGCTCTATGCCGATTACCGTCAGGTGACCGTCATCGACAATAAGGGCCGCACCGCGCATTTCTCCGGCGACAAGACTCTCGGAACACACCGAGCCGTGCCCGGCGAAAACTGCATCGCCGCCGGCAATCTGCTGAAGTCGGAGGATCTGCCTGCCACCATGGTCGCCTCGTTCGAGGCCGAGCCCGAACGGCATATCGCCGAACGGCTGCTCAAGGCCTTGGAAGAAGGGCTCTACACCGCCGGCGGCGAGCAAGGCCCGGTGCATTCCGCCTCGCTCCTCGTGGCCGACCGCTATAACTGGCCGCTGGTCGATCTTCGCGTCGACTGGAACGAGGAGGATCCCATCGCGGAGCTGCGCAAGCTCTGGGATTCCTACAAGCCGGAGATGGCCGACTACATCACCCGGGCCATCGATCCCGCCTCGGCCCCCGCCTATGGCGTTCCCGGCGATCCGTAGGCCGATCGGCACAGGTTCGAAATTCAGAGCGCTCTGGAGATGGCGCGGCAGGTTTCCTGCAAAATCGCCACCGCCTTGGTGGTGGTGAAGGTGGGCATGCGCACCAGACAGACCGAGGTGTTCGGCACCGGCTTCTTCACCGGCACATGCACCAGAGGCAGCCCGTCATAGGTCATTTGCGAGCGGGGCTTGGTGACTAGGATCGAATAGCCGAGCCCCCGCCCGACCAGGCCGCGGATCACCTCGAAAGACGGCGAGCGGAAATAGATGTTCGGCTTCAGATCCGCCGCCGCCAGCACCTGCAGGAAATATTCCCGCCCCGGCTTGGTATCGAGAAGGATCAGCGGCTCCTCGGCGATCTCGGCCAGGTCGATCTCCTTCCGCCCCGCCATGCGATGCCCGGCGGAAAGCAGCACATGAGGCTCCAGCGTCTGCAGCGTCACCCGCTTCACGTTGTCGGGCAGGCAGGTGTCGTAGAAGATGCCGGCATCGATCTCGCCGGCTTCCATCTTCGGCAGGATATCGTCCTCGGTGCCCTCGACAAATTCCAGCTCGATACGCGGATAATCCTTGCGGAAGGTCTCGATCACCGCGGGCATGAAAGTCGGTGCCAAGGTCGGGTAGCAGCCGATCTTCAGATTGCCCACCGGCTCTTCGGCTTCCGAGCGGCCGAGATCCTCGAACTCGTCCGCCTGGCGCAAAAGCGCCCGGGCGAGAGGCAGTAGCCGCAAGCCCGTCGGCGTCAGCGAAACCCCTTGCGCATGATGGCGGACGAAAAGGCTCACCCCAAGCGTCGCTTCCATCTTCAGAAGCGCCGAAGAGATCGACGGCTGGGTGAGATTTTCGCGCTTGGCGGCATCGGCGACGCTACCGGTTTCCGCGGCGGCTTTGAAATAAGCCAGCTGCTTCAAGGTGATATTGGCCAAAGACGACTTCTCCAATCCTGCCCATCCGGCATTACACGAAGTCTATCTTGTAGCGCGGCAGCATTTATTTTTCTGATGCGACCGATCGCCCGCGCAAACGAGATGCCCGGAAACGCGCCGATTTAGTCGCGCTTCCGGGACGATTTGGCGCGGAGTTGAAGCCGGTCAGGACGCCTTGGCAGTGCGCTTTTCCGTCCCGGCGGCATAGCGGTTCGCCGGCCGGGTCAGGCCGAGATTGTCGCGCAACGTGCCCTCGACATAGTCCATCTTGTAGATGCCGCGCCGCTGCAGCTCGGGCACCACCTGGTCGACGAAATCTTCCAGCGTGCCCGGCAGCACCGGGAAGGGAATCATGAAGCCGTCGCAGGCCTCCTCCTCCAGCCACTGCTCCATGTGATCGGCCACCTGCTTGGCGGAGCCGCAGAACGTCGCCTTGGCGCGGTTATAGCGGCCGGCGATCTGGCGCAAGGTCAGCCCCTCTTTGATCAGCCCGACGATCTCGTCGAAATAGGTCTTGTGGAAGTTGGAGACCGAGGGCACCCGCTCCGCCGGCACCGGCTCGTCCAGCGGCAGGTCGGAAAGATCCGTCTCCAGGTCGCGGCCGAGCTGCGCCACGAAGACATCCGGATGGATCAACTCCTGCCAGGAGGCGAGCGTCTTGCGCGCATCCTCCTCCGTCTCGCCGACCACGACGGTGATGCCGGACAGGATCTTCAGCTCATCCGGCGAGCGGCCGAACTTCGCCATGCGGCCCTTCAGGTCGCGAGAGAACTCCTTGGCCAGATCCAGCGAGGCCGCCGAGCCGAACACCACCTCGGCGGTCCGCGCCGCCAGCTCCTTGCCGGTCTCCGACGAACCCGCCTGCAAGATCACGGGATAACCTTGCGGCGGACGCGACAAGTTCAGCCCGCCATTCACTTTGTAGAAGTCACCCTCGTGCTTGAGAGCATGAAACTTCTCCGGCACGAAGGCGCGCACAGTCTCCGTGTCGTAGATGAAGGCATCGTCTTCCCAGGTATCCCAAAGCCCGGTCACCACATCGACGAACTCTTCGGCCCGCGCATAGCGCTCGCCATGGGGCGGCAGATTGTCGAGCCCGTAATTGCGTGCCGCATAATCGTTCGCCGTGGTGACGACGTTCCAGCCGGCGCGGCCGTTGGAGATATGATCCAGCGTCGCGAACTGGCGCGCCACGGTGTAGGGCTCCGCAAAGCTAGTGGAGACCGTCGCGCCGAGACCGATATGCTTAGTCGCCCCGGCCACCGCCGTCTGCAGCAGCAGCGGGTCGAACACATTCATGAAGGCCGGATCCGGCGAGCGGCTCCACGCCTTCAGATCGTCGGTTCGCGCCGCCGGCGTATCGGCGATGAAGAACAGGTCCAGCTTCCCCCGCTCGCAGAGCTGGGCCATGCGCTGATAATAGCCGATATCGTTGGAAGCGTTGCCCTGCGCACCGGGCACGAGCCACGACGCGTCATGCGCGCCGTTCGGATAAATCAAAGCCCCAACGACGATCTGCTTCTTGTCAGCCATGTTCTGCCTTGCCGGAAATGCGTTTGATGATGGGGTTATGCAAACCCCTATGCCCGGCCCGGGTAAAATAGAAAAATCCTGGTCACAGGCTTGATGCCGTCTAACCAGCCGCACGGCGGAGACGCCAAAATGCGATGGGCGCGAAGGCGACGTCTTTGGTTGCAAACACGACGTCGATGCAACGATCTGTCACAAGTCATGTCGCTTCCCGCCATAGCCAAGTCTTTCGCCCGCCTCTAAGACTCGATGCGCTTGTCCCGAAAGGGTCATGCGGGAGAGATCGATGCCGGATGTGCATCGGCGCCGACGGAGCAACCCCCCGGAAACTCTCAGGCAAAAGGACCGTATGGCTGGACAATCTGGAGAGAGGCGCATGCGCCCACCGAAGGGGATACCTGTCGCGCTTTGGTGGCGGCAGGGCAAACTCTCAGGTACCAGGACAGATGGGGATCATCGAACCGGAGGTCGGTTCGATCCGATCAACGCTTCTCTCGGGAGGTCCCCGCTTGGCTCATATTGCGATTGTTGGTGCCGGAATCACCGGCGTAACCTCGGCCTACGCTCTGCTGGAGCAGGGCCATGACGTCACCGTCTTCGAGCGCCACTCCTTAGCGGCGATGGAGACGTCTTACGCCAATGGCGGCCAGCTCTCGGCCAGCAATGCCGAGGTCTGGAACCATGTCTCCAACGTGCTGAAATGGCCCAAATCGCTGTTCCAGCCCGCGGCCCCGCTGCTGCTCAATCTGAAGCCGAGCTGGCATAAATATAGCTGGCTCGCCGAGTTCCTGGCCCAGATCCCCAACTACCGCAAGAACACCGTCTCCACGGTGCAGCTGGCGGTGCGCTCGCGCGAGGCGCTGATGGATATCGCCGCGCGCGAGAATATCGATTTCGATCTGGAGAAGCGCGGCATCCTGCACATCTACGAGGACAAGAAATCCTTCGCCCATGCCGAGAAGGTCAATG
Source organism: Methyloligella sp. GL2 (assembly GCF_013341275.1). Classification (GTDB taxonomy): domain Bacteria; phylum Pseudomonadota; class Alphaproteobacteria; order Rhizobiales; family Methyloligellaceae; genus Methyloligella. The sequence continues at coordinate 830,649 of NZ_CP054476.1, read as the reverse complement.
CGATGCTGAAGGAAGGCGGGCTGGAACGCCGCCCGGTGACGCCGCAGGAGATCGCCTCCATCGAACCGGCGCTGCACGGCGAATTCTATGGCGGCTTCTACACCGCTTCGGACGCCTCCGGCGACATCCATATGTTTAGCCGCGGTCTCGCCGAGGTCTGCCGCGACAAGGGCGCGACCTTCCACTACGACACCGAGATTCATCGCATCGATGCCGAGGCGAACGGCGTCTCCCTCGCCTGGACGCCGGGAGAGACGGCGCAGAACCACGGCGCGTGCGAGATCACCAACGCCGATGCGGTGGTAATCTGCGCCGGCGTCGCCAGCCGCCGCTTCGCCGCCATGCTCGGCGACCGGCTGAATATCTACCCCGTCAAAGGCTACTCCATCACCGTCGACCTGGAGGACGAGAACAGCCGGAAGGGCGCCCCCTGGGTCAGCCTACTCGACGATGCCGCGAAGATCGTCTCCAGCCGCTTCGGCGACAACCGCCTCCGCATCGCCGGCACGGCGGAGTTCAACGGCTTCAACCGCGATATCCGTGAGGACCGCATCGCGCCGCTGACCGCCTGGTCGCGCAAGCGCTTCCCCGACATCCGCCATGAGAGCGTCGTGCCCTGGGCGGGCTTGCGCCCGATGATGCCCGATATGCTGCCACGGGTCGGGCCCGGCAAGAAACCGCGCGTCTTCTACAATACCGGCCACGGCCATCTCGGCTGGACCTTGTCCGGCGGCACTGCGGAGATCCTGGCCGCCTGCGTCGGCACCCAGCTCTCCTGACAGGAGTCTGAAAGCGACACCGCCCGTTTCAAAAACGACCTTTCTCATCTGCATAAACGTGATTGACCAACTACCGGATTTTCAACAAAATCCGTCGATTGATCCATGACGTTCAAGCGCTATAATGAGAAACGAAATTCATCGCTTGAGCGCCAGCCAAAAACCGGCGCGGGGGAGCATGCACCGTATTCCATCCATTCAGGCCCTCCGTGCCGTCGAGGCTTTCGCCCGCCACGGCACGGTCTGGCAGGCCGCCGACGAGCTGAACCTCACCCGCAGCGCGGTGAGCCATCAGCTTCGTCTGCTGGAGCGCGATCTCGGCTTCACCATTTTCACCCGCAACGGCACCCGGGCGGAGCTCACCTTGCGCGGCCGTGCCTACGCCGCTGATGTGCGCAAAGCCCTCGACATGGTCTCCGCCTCGGCATCGCGCAATGCCTCGCGCGGGGTCAGCGGCAGCATCAGTCTCAGCTGCCCGCCGGGCCTCGCCAGCAGCTGGCTCTGCCTTTCCATCGAGAAATTCGTCGAGCGCTATCCGGAGATTTCGCTCTCTATCTCCACCCCCCGCAGGCTGGACGACACCAGCAATCCGGAGATCGATCTGTTCATCGCTTTCGGCCGCAACTTCGAGGGCGATATCGATGTCGAACTGTTGAAAGCAGCACGCTTCACCCCCGTCTGCAGCCCTGCCTATCTCAACCGCCATGAGGGGTTCGGCGACCCGCGTAGCCTGAGCCGCGCCACCTTGCTGCATATCGACAGCTATCACGATTGGGAAAATTGGGTGCGCGAGGTCGGCCTTCCCGTGGAGACCGCACGTCACGGCATCCGCTGCTCCGACGTGAACCTGGTCTATGCCGCGACGCGCGCCTCGCAAGGCATCGCCATCGGCGACGAGTTCGTCTGCCGCGACGCCATGGAGAAGGGCCAGCTTGTCCGCCCCTTCGACGTCTCGATCCCGCAGCTGGACGGCTATTACCTCGCCACGCCGCGAAAGAGCCTCGGCAACCCCACGGTCGAAGCCTTCCGCGACTGGCTGAAGGACGAGATCAACAAAGTCTGAGCCGCACGCAGCGCAATTCCCACCCGCTTTCTTCCTCTGTTTGAAAAGTACCGACATGCCCAATTACGGAAACCTCCGCATCGACGCCAACCGCCTTTGGACCAGCCTGGAGGAGATGGCGAAGATCGGCCCCGGCATCGCCGGCGGCAATAACCGCCAGGCCCTGACCGACGAAGATGCGGAAGGCCGCGCCCTGTTCGCCCGATGGTGCAAGGGGGCCGGGCTGGAGCTCGCCACCGATCAGATGGGCAATATGTTCGCCGTCCGTCCCGGCACCGAGCCCGACCTGCCGGCGGTCTATATGGGCAGCCATCTCGACACTCAGCCGACCGGCGGCAAATACGACGGCGTGCTCGGCGTGCTGGCGGGGCTTGAGGTGGTGCGCGCCATGAATGAGGCCGGCGTTGAGACCCGTTATCCCGTCGCCATCGCCAACTGGACCAACGAGGAGGGCGCGCGTTTCGCCCCGCCCATGGTCAGCTCCGGGGTCTTCGCCGGCGCCCTCACCCTTCAGGAGGCCTATGACCGCCGCGACGATGAAGGCAAGTCGATCGGCGAGGAGCTGGAGCGCATCGGCTGGAAGGGGTCGGAGCCCGTGGGCCAGCGTAAGATGCAGGCCTATTACGAGCTGCATATCGAGCAAGGCCCGGTGCTCGAGGCGGAAGGCGACGATATCGGCGTCGTCACCGATTGCCAGGGGCTGTGGTGGCTGGAATTCACCCTCACCGGCCGCGCCGCCCATACCGGCTCGACCCCGATGTCCATGCGTATCGATGCCGGCCTCGCCATGGCCAAGATCGTCGCCATGGTGCGCGAGGTGGTGGAGAGCCAGGCCGCCCATCACGCCATGGGCGGTATCGGCCATATGGGCTTTACCCCCAATTCTCGGAACGTGCTGCCCCAGACGGTCGTATTCACCGTCGATCTGCGCTGCCCCGACAAGGCGGTGCTCGATGCCTTGCGCGAAACCGTCGAGCAGAAGGCCGAAGCAATTTGCGCCGAGCTCGGCGTCGGCTGCGCCGTCGAGGCGGTCGGCCAATATGCGCCGGTGCATTTCGACCCGGACCTTGTCATCAATGTGCGCGAGGCGGCAGAAGAACTCGGGCTGAAGCATCGCGACATCATCTCCGGCGCCGGCCACGATGCCTGCTGGATCTCGCGCGTCGCGCCGACCACGATGATCTTCTGCCCCTGCGTCGACGGCATCTCCCATAACGAAGCCGAAGAGATCACGCCCGACTGGGCGGCCGCCGGTGCCAACGTGCTGCTGCAGGCCGTCTGCAAGACGGCGGAAGCAAGCTGACGCTGAAGCCGGAGGCGCGCTTACGCCGCCTTGGCTAGGCGGCGGATTTTTCCTGGAAGCTGAAATGGGCGTGGAACGGCGCGAGCCGGGGGCGCCCGAGAATGTAGTCGGCAGCGCGCCCGGCAAGCATCTGCGTCGGCGCATTGGTGTTGCCGCTGACGACCCGCGGCATCACCGAGGCATCGGCCACGCGCAAGCCTTCGATGCCGTGCACCCGCAGCTCCGCATCCACCACCGCCATCTCATCCGAGCCCATGCGGCAGCTGCCGCAAGGATGGAACACCGTATCCATGGTCGAACGGATATATCTCTCCAGATCGGCGTAACCGGTCACGTCCTTGCCCGGATAGATCTCTTCGCCACGCAGGTGATCGAACGCGCGCTGCGCAACGACCTCGCGGCCGCGCAGCAAACCGTCGACCAGCACCCGCCGGTCCTCTTCCGTCTGCAGATAGTTGAAGCGCAAGGACGGCTTGTCGTTCGGATCGGCCGAGCGCAAGCACAGCTCGCCCCGGCTGGTCGGGCGCATCAGATCCTGATGGATGTGGAAGCCCTGATCGAGCTTGATGTTGCCGCGCGAGTCGAACCCGACGCCGACGGGGCAGAAGTGATACTGGATATCCGGATAGGCGGCCTTCGCGCTGGAGCGCACCAGCCCGCCGCCCTCATACATATTGCTGGCCCCGAGCCCGCTGCCAAAGGCCATCCACTGCATGCCGACCGAGGCCTTGCCGAGCAGCGTCTGCAGGTGATGCGGCGTCACCGGCTTGGTGCAGGCATATTTCAGCCCCACCTCGGGATGGTCGTGCAGGTTCTGCCCGACCCCCGGAAGGTCCAGCGCCACGTCGATCCCCATCTCGCGAAGATGATCCGCCGGCCCGATGCCGGAGAGCATCAGAAGCTGCGGCGAGTTGATCGCCCCGCCGGACAGGATCACCTCTTTCGCTGCATGGGCGGTGCGGATCTTGCCGCGATGCTCGTAAGCGACCCCCGCCGCCCGGTTGCCCGACACGATAACGTTCCGCGCCAAAGCCGAGGTCTTCAACGTGAGGTTGGAGCGCTGCAAGGCGGGCTTCAGATAGGCCGTCGCGGCGCTGCACCGCCGCCCGTCCGGCGTGGTGGTGCGGTCGAAACGGGCCGTGCCTTCCGGCTGATAGCCGTTCAGATCGTCGGACGTGCCTTGCCCGCTCTGGGTGCCGGCTTCCAGCAGCGCATCGTAAAGCGGGTTCGGCGTGGTGCCGCGGGTCACGTGCAGCGGGCCCGAACCGCCGCGCCATTCGCTGGCGCCGCGATTGCTGGTCTCGGCCGCTTTGAAATAGGGAAGACAATGGGCGTAGTCCCATTCCTCCAAGCCGAAATCCGCCGCCCAGCCGTCATAGTCCAGCGGATGGCCGCGCATATAGACCATGGCGTTGATCGACGAGGAGCCGCCGATCACCTTGCCGCGCGGCTGCTCGATCTTGCGGTCGAACAGGCTCTCTTCCGGAACCGTCTCGTAGTTCCAGTTGAGCTTCGGCCCTTTGTAGATCGCGTGGTGACCGGCCGGGATATGGATGAAGAGATTGCGGTCCATCGGCCCGGCCTCGAGCACCAGGACCTTGCTTGCGCCATCGGCGGAGAGCTTGTCGGCGAGCACACAGCCCGCCGAGCCTGCGCCGACAATCACATAATCGAACTCTTCGTCGTTCCTGGTCATGCCACCTCGAGATCGCCCGCGCCGATGCGCGAGCTTATTTCACGCGCCGCAAAGCCTGCGCCATGCAGTGAATGCCGCCGCCGGTCATGGAGATTTCGCTCATCTCGACCTCGGCGACCTCGAAACCGCGGGCTTTCAGCTTCTGGCTCAGATCCTGCGAGCGTTTTGGCAGGATAACCCGGTCGCCGCCCAGCGACATGAAGTTGCAGCCAAGATCCATCGTGTCCTGGAACGGAACGTCGATCAGCTCGTGCCCCTTGGCCTTCAGCCAGTCGACGACCTTCGGATCGGTGCAGGTCAGGCAAACCGCCGTCAGCTTTTCCGCAACCGGCACCACCATCAGATCGATATGAACGTAATAGGGATCGAAGAGGGCAATCTTAACTTCCCAGCCCTCGGCCCGGAACCACTCGGCCACCTGGTTGGCGCCCTCTTCCTGGGTCCGCTCGCCGCTGCAGCCGAGCAGCAGGGTGTTCTCCTCGATCACGTTGAAGTCGCCGCCTTCGAGATACCCGGCCGTCACCATGTCGTAGATTGGGATGCCGAGCTCTTCGTATTTGCGGATCAGCGCGAAGTTCTCGCCCCGGCGCCACCACTGCGACATGTTGGTGATCACCGCGCCATAGGGCGTCATGAACGAGCTGTCGCGGGTGTAGACCTCCATCGGCAGCTCCGGCTCCGGCCCGACCATATGCACCTTCACGCCGAAGGTCTCATAAGCCGAAACCAGCTCGGCATGCTGCGCCTTGGCGACCTTTTCGTCCCAAGGATCGCGCAGATATTTCCGCGTCAGCGAGCTGGTCGCCAAGCGCTTCAGCGCGCCCGGAGACCCCAGAAGAACATCCGTCAGCCGGTCGGTTTCATTCGCGGCGCCCCAATATTCCAGCGTCGGGGTGCCGCCTCCCGCCAGGCGGCGTTGCAGTGAGAAAGCGGGGCGAACGGCGGTCATGTTCATCGTCAATCCTCATGAAATATCGTGAGCCGGCGGACAGCCGATCGCGGCCGTTTGGGGAAGCCCCGCCGGCGGCTCGGGAGCTTTGGCTTACGCCTCCCGGCAGGCCAGGAAAAAGTGAAAACTTTTCCTGGTATTGGAAAACCAAATTCGCCGACAGCAAGAGCAGCCGCTGTGCGGCTTGCATCCGAGACTGTCCGCTCACATCAAAACTCGGGGGTTACACGTCTCTCTTGGGGCGCCATACGGGGCACCCGGAAGGAACACCGAAGCAGGACCAAAGCTTTTATATTTATTGTCGCATGAGACTCCCGGACGGCCACAGATACGTTCCCGCCTGATAGGCTGGCGCCGGCTTGGACAACACCGATCCGGCTAAACTGCTTCTTTTATGTGCACCCGTGATAGGCAGTGTGCGCAACATCTCATCGCTCAACCGCACCAAGGCATAACGGGAAATTTCATTTCCCGTTGACGCGAAAAACTTTCGTTTGTCGGCCCCGCATCTCCGCAACTACCGTGCCTCGAAATGAGGCGGAGACAACCTGTATGAGAGTATCGTGGACAGCTCTTCCATAGGCATCGAGACCATCGGCATCGGCAAGGATTTCGGCGCGTTCCGTGCGCTGGATGACGTGTCTTTTCGCATCGATCGCGGCGCGTTCTTGACCCTGCTCGGCCCCTCCGGTTCGGGCAAGACGACGCTTTTGATGATTCTGGCCGGCTTCGAGCAAGCAAGCCGCGGCACACTTCGCATCGACGGCGAGGACAAGACCGGCGTGCCGGCCGAGCATCGCGGCTTCGGCGTGGTGTTCCAGGGCTACGCCCTATTCCCGCATATGACGGCTGAAGAGAATATCGCCTTCCCCCTCAAGGTGCAGAACCGCCCCGCCGCCGAGATCAAGCGCCGGGTCGGCGACATGATCGATCTGGTCGGTCTGGCCGGTCACAGCCACAAGAAACCCTCCGGCCTCTCCGGCGGCCAGCAGCAGCGCGTGGCGCTGGCCCGCGCGCTCGTTTACGAGCCTCCGGTGCTGCTTCTCGACGAGCCCTTCTCTGCTCTGGATAAGAACCTGCGCAGCCAGATGCAGGAGGAGCTTCGCCGCATCCACCGCGATCCCCATGTCCATGGCGATCTCGGCACCACCTTCATCTTCGTCACCCACGACCAGGAAGAGGCGCTGGCGCTCTCCACCGATGTGGCGATCTTCAATCAGGGCAAGCTGCAGCAGATCGGCAGTCCCTCGGACGTCTATGAGCGGCCGGCCAACCGCTTCGTCGCCGAGTTCCTTGGCGAGATCAACATCTTCCCCGCGCTCTGCTCGGCCAAGACCGCCGAGATCGAGGGCCATGCCATCCGCCTTGCGCAAGCCGCGCCCGCCGGCGCCGAGCATCTGGCGGTGCGGCCGGAGAATATGGACCTCGTGAAGGACGGCAAAGCCGAGGGCAACACGCTGCCCGTCACCGTCACCGACCGCATTTATCTCGGCGCCTCCACGCGCCTCTTGCTTGCCACCGATAGTGGCACACCGGCGATCCTCGAAGTGCCGACTTCGGGGCTTGCCGACACCGTCGCGCCCGGAAGCCAGGTCTGGCTCGGCTGGGATCCCAGCGACAGCCTCATCTTCTGACCATCCGCAAAACCCGCGAACCAACGAAGCAAGGACTGACAGAATGAATTCGAATTTCCAGAAGGATTGTGCCGAGATCCTGTCCCACAAGCTGAAGACGGGCCAGATTTCGCGCCGCCGCTTCACCCAAGGTCTCGCCCTGCTGTTCGGCGCTTCCGCCATCGGCGGCCGCATGCCGCTCGCCCATGCCGAGACCAAGGAGCTGGTCTTCGCCAATTGGGGCGGCGACGCGGTCAAGGCCATGGCCAAGGCGTTCGGCGACGGCTTCGCCGAGGACACCGGCATCAAGGTGAAATATGACGGCTCCGGCCCGACCGAAGGCGCCATCTCCGCCCAGGCCACCAGCGGCCATCCGACCTGGGACCTCGTCGACTGCGAGCCCTTCTCCGCCAAGACCCTCGGCGAGAAAGGCCTGATGCAGCCCATCGATTACGACATCGTCGACAAGGCCAAGATCCGCGAGCAGTTCCTCTGGAAATACGCCGCCTCGAGCTACTTCTACTCCTACCTTATCGTCTACGATAAGAACCGCTTCGAGACCGCGCCGACCTCGATGGCCGACTTCTTCGACGTCGAGAAATTCCCGGGAAAACGCGGCATGTACAAATGGGGCACCGCCATGTGGGAAGCGGCGCTGCTCGGCGACGGCGTCAAGCCGGCCGACCTCTACCCGCTGGATCTGAAGCGCGCCCACGCCAAGATCGCCGAGATCAAGCCCCATGTCGCCTCCTTCTGGGGCAACGGCATGGAAGGCCAGTCTCTGCTGGTCAATGGCGATGCCTCCATGGTGCTGCTGTGGAGCAACCGCGCCGCGATGATGACCAAAGAAGCCGGCGACGATTTCGGCTTCACCTGGAACCAGGGCATTCTGATGCCGGGCTCCACGGGCATCGTGAAGGACAACCCGGCAGGCTCCAAAGCCGCCAACGACTACATCGCCTTCAGCCAGGACGCCAAGCGCCAGGCCGAGCTGTTCGAGCTGCTCTATGTCAGCCCGGGCAACCCGGAAGGTGATGCGCTGGTGCCGGAGGCCGAGCGCCAGTTCAGCCCCACCGATCCGAAGAACTTCCCGCTCCAGGTGCCGCTCGACATGGATTGGTATGAGAAGCACTACAGCACGGCGCTTGAGGAATATCTCACCGTCATCTCGTCCTGATGCAGAGCATGAGCACTGAAACGTCCCGGCGCCCAGCGCGCCGGGACACCCGCTTAAAGTCCCAAGTGCCGGTAAAATCCCAAATGCCGGCGGCGTGGCTTCTGCTCGCGCCGCTGATGCTTTTTATCGCCGCAACCTATCTGGTGCCCTTCCTCGGCATCATCCAGATGAGCGTGAGCGAACCCGAACTCGGCCTCCAGAACTATCAGAAGGCGCTGACCGATCCGCTTGTGCTCGGCGTGTTCGCGCGCACCCTGATCTTCTGCATCGGCGTCACCATCCTTTCCGTCACCGCCGCCTATGTGCTGACCCTGCTTTGGGTGCGCGGCAACCGCATCACCAGCCTGGTGGTGGAGCTGTGCATCATGATCCCGCTCTGGATCTCCGTGCTGAGCCGCGCCTTCGGCTGGATCGCGCTGCTGTCCAATCGCGGCATGATCAACACCTGGCTGCTGGATCTCGGCCTCATCGCCTCTCCACTCACCCTGGTCCGCAACGAGTTCGGCGTCGTGGTCGGCATGGCGCATTTCCTCATTCCCTTCGCCGTTTTCCCGCTCGCATCCGCCATCCGCGCGGTGGATGAGCGGGTGCTGATGGCCGCCCGCGGCATGGGCGCCTCGCGGCTTCGCATCTTCTGGCAGATCTTCGTGCCGATGACGCTGCATGGCGTGGTCGGCGCCGCGCTGCTGGTCTTCGTGCTGTCCTTCGGCTTCTACATTACCCCGGCGCTGCTCGGCGGCGGCCGCTCTGTGATGCTCGCCGAGCTGATCTATCTGCGCATATTCCAGATCCCCGATTGGGGCCTCGCCGCCGCCATCTCGGTCTTGCTGATGCTGCTGGTCGGCGGACTGCTGGTGATCATCATCCGGCGCACCGAGGATATGGTGAAATGATGCGCACCCGGCCCGGCCCCATCGCCACCATCCTGGCAGCGCTCGCCTGCCTGTTCATGCTGCTGCCGCTGATCGCCGTCTTCCCGGTCAGCTTCACGCCGAAGCGCTATATCTCGCTGCCCGAGGACGAGTGGTCCTTCCGCCATTACCAGAGCCTGCTCGCCCCCGAATGGTGGCACAGCATCCTGCTTTCGGCGCAGGTCGGCGCCGCCGCCGCCGCGCTCGCCACCCTGCTCGCTTTGCTCTTCACCTTGGGGCTGTGGATGATGCAGCCGCGCCGCGGCGGGCTGATGACCGGCTTCGTGCTGCTGCCCATGGTGGCGCCGCCCGTGGTCTCTGCCCTGACCTTCTATTTCTTCCTCAACGAGATGAGCCAGGTGAACGACGTCGTCGGCTACGACACCTGGGCCGGCGTGGCGGTGGCGCATGCGGTAATGGTCGTGCCCTTTGCCGTGGTGATCCTGATGGTCGCCCTCGCCCAGCTCGACAGGAAGCTGGACCTTGCCGCCCGCTCCATGGGGGCGAGCGTCACGACGCGCATCTTCCGCATCATCCTGCCCAATATCCGCTTCGGTGTGATCAGCGCCTTCTTCCTCTGCTTCGTGCTGTCCTGGGACGAGATCAACGTGACGCTGTTCGTCACCTCCATCGACGCCATCACCCTGCCCCGGCGCATGTGGACGGGCTTGCGCGACAATGTCGATCCGGCGGTCGCTGCCATCTCCGTGGTGATGATCGTGGTGGTCACGCTGGTGGTCACCGCCCGCGCCATCTGGCTGCGGCGCAAAGCGGGCTAAGCGCTGCTGCTCGTCGCGTCCGCGCTCAGGGCAGAACCGAGATCAGCAGCCGCAGCGAGACCAGCAGCAGGAAAATCCCGAAGGCCAGCTCCAGCTTGCGCTTGGAGATGCTGTGGGCGACGTGCACGCCGAACGGCGCGGCAAGCACGCTCAACGGGATAATCAACGCCGCACCCAAAAGGCTGACATAGCCCAGCGAATAGGGCGGCAGATCCGGATTGCCCCAACCGGCCCAGATATAGCCGAGCAGCCCCGGCACCGCGATCAGCGGCCCGAACCCGCTCGATGTCGCCACCGATTTCCGGATCGACCAGCCGCACAGCGTGAACAGGCTGACCAGGAACATGCCGCCGCCGATGCTCATCAGCGTCGAGAGCAGCCCGATGACAAAGCCGATCCCCTCCATGATCCGGCTGGAAGGAAGATCGTCGGCGATGCGCCAATCCTCCCGTCCCAAGATCATCTTGAAGCCGAGCAGCCCGCCGAACACCACCCAGACCCAGGTCAGAAACGCGCCGGAGACCACCGAGACGAGCCCGATGCCGGCAAGCACACCGGCCACCACGAAGGGGCCGAGACGGATCAGCGCCTTCTCGTCCACCGCACCCCGCTTCCGGTGCGAGAGAAACGAGCGGAGCGCCGTCGGCACGATCACCGCGAACGAGGTGCCGAGCACCATCTGCATGCGGATATCGTCGGGCGTATCGAGAAAGCCGAAGACCTCGAACAGCACCGGTACCAGAATGCCGCCGCCGCCGATGCCTAGCAGCCCGGCGAGGAAGCCGGTGACCAAGCCGCCGCCCAGCAACGCGACGACGAGCCAGACAAGCTGGCTATGCGCATAAAGAAGCTGCAAGAGAAAGCCCTCGGGAGTTGTGGGCGTACCCTAAGCGGGCGACGCTCCGCCGAAAAGACAAAGCTGGCGTACCGTGATGTAGCGCCGCCCGCCAAGTCATTTTGCCCCACGAGGTCTTGTGTGCCGCCGCTTACACGAGTAACTAGATAGAGATAATGATCTCTCAGAAAGCCCGATATGCGTTGCGCGCGCTGCTCGCCCTCGCCGAAGGCAAATCCCCCACCATTGGGGAGATTGCCGAGGAGCAGAAGATTCCGCGCAAATTTCTGGAGCAGATCCTTCTCGACCTGAAATATCAGGGGCTTGTCTCGAGCCGGCGCGGCCGCTCCGGCGGCTATGAGCTGCACATGCCGGCCGACCAGATCACCTTCGGCCGGGTGCTGCGCATCATCGACGGACCGATCGCCCCGCTCCCCTGCCTCAGCCGCACCGCGTATAAGCCCTGCAACGATTGCAGGGACGAGAAAACCTGCGAGATCCGCCGGGTTTTCGCCCGCGTCGCCGAATCCGCCCGCGACGTGCTGGATCGCGTCACCATCGCCGAAGCGATGCAGAAGCCGGGCCTTGCCGAGGTCGGCGATCTAAGCGAGACGGAAGCGAAATCCGCGTAAGCGGCCCACCCTTTCCCCGAAACGATTTTTCTCAAGCCGCCGGAAACGGCGCATTCGCGCGCGCATGCCGCCGCGCGAATTTGGCATTTGGCTGACTTGTGAAACTCTACTAAACTTGTAGTGTTTAATCTCCTTCAACACGGAGACACGATCATGACCAAGCTTCGAACCAGACGATTGCGAACCATCTTGGCCGCCACCGCGGTCATCGCCTTCACCGGTTTCGGCACCGGCCTCGCCAGCGCCCAGACCACGCTCCTCAACGTCTCCTACGACCCGACGCGGGAGCTCTATAAGACCTTCAACCAAGCCTTCGCCGAGCACTGGAAACAGGAGACCGGCGAGGATGTGCGCATCCGCCAGTCCCATGGCGGCTCGGGCAAGCAGGCCCGCGCGGTGATCGACGGGCTGCAGGCCGATGTCGTGACCCTGGCTCTAGAAGCCGATATCGACGCCATCGCCGAGAGAACCGGCAAGATCGACGCCGATTGGCGCAAGCGCCTCCCCGATAACAGCGCGCCCTACACCTCGACCATCGTGTTCCTGGTCCGCAAAGGCAATCCGAAGGCGATCAAGGATTGGCCGGACCTGACCAAGGACGGCGTCGAGGTCATCACCCCCAACCCGAAAACCTCCGGCGGCGCGCGCTGGAACTTCCTCGCCGCCTGGGCCTATGCGGAGAAGGCCGGCGGTAACGAGCAGGCCGCGCGCGATTATGTCGCCAAGCTCTATCAAAACGTACCCGTGCTCGATACCGGCGCCCGCGGCGCCACCACCACCTTCGTCCAGCGCGGCATCGGCGACGTGCTGCTCGCCTGGGAGAACGAGGCCTTCCTGGCGCTGCAGGAGCTCGGCCCCGACCAATTCGAGATCGTCGTGCCCACCCTCTCCATCAAGGCGGAGCCCCCGGTCGCCCTGGTCGACGGCAATGTCGACGCCCACGGCACCCGCAAGGTGGCGGAGGCCTATCTGGAATTTCTGTACAGTAAGCAGGGCCAGGAGCTGGCGGCCAAGAACTATTACCGCCCCGCCAAGCCGGAGCTGGCGGACGCGGCCGATCTGAAGCGCTTCCCCGATCTTGAGCTTGTCGGGATCGACAGCTTCGGCGGCTGGAAAGAGGCGCAGCCGCGCTTCTTCGCCGATGGCGGCATCTTCGACCAGATCTACAAGAAGGGCAGCTAGACCATGACACTTGCCGCTTCGGCCGGCAGGTGGCGATGGAAGGAGCCGAGCGTCATCCCCGGTTTCGGGTTGGCGCTCGGTTTCAGCCTCACCTATCTCGGCCTCATCGTGCTGCTGCCTCTGGCAGCGCTGCTGCTCAATGCCGCCAGCCTCGGCTGGTCCGGCTTCTGGGACATCATGCTGGAGCCGCGCACCCTCGCCGCGCTGCGCCTCAGCTTCCTCGCCGCCCTGTTCGCCGCCAGCGTGAACGCCGTGTTCGGGCTGATCATCGCCTGGGCTTTCGTGCGCTATGATTTTCCCGGCAGGCGCCTGTTCGATGCGCTGGTCGATTTGCCCTTTGCTTTGCCCACCGCCGTGGCCGGTATCGCGCTCACCGCGCTCTATGCGCCGAACGGCCCCATCGGCGGGCTGCTCGCGCCCCTCGGCATCAAGGTGGCCTATACGCCGCTCGGCATCGTTATCGCCCTGATCTTCATCGGCCTGCCTTTCGTCGTGCGCACGGTGCAGCCGGTGCTGGAGGATCTCGACAAGGAGCTGGAGGAAGCCGCCGCGACCCTCGGCGCAAGTCGCTTCCGCACCTTGCGCTCGGTCATCCTGCCGGCGCTTATGCCAGCCATCCTCACCGGCTTCACTCTGGCGCTGGCCCGCGCCGTCGGCGAATACGGCTCGGTAATCTTCATCGCCGGCAACATCCCTTACGTCTCGGAGATTGCCCCGCTGCTGATCACCATCCGGCTGGAGGAGTTCAACTATGCCGGCGCCACCGCCATCGGCGCGGCGATGTTGATGATCTCCTTCTCGCTGCTGCTTCTCATCCACCTGATCCAGCTCTGGCAGCGCCGGAGGTTCACCCATGGCTAACGCGAATTTGGCTAGCACACCGCCGCTCGGCGAGGCCGCCATCGCGCCGCTTCTGCCGCCTGCACACTCCAAGACGAGCGCCACGGGCGAGAAGGCCGCAACCCGCTGGACGCTGATCGCCATCGCGATCGGCTTCCTCGCTCTCTTCGTGCTGCTGCCGCTGGGAGCGGTGTTCGCGGAGGCCTTCCGCGCCGGGTTCGGGGCCTATTGGGAGGCGGTCTCGGAGCCCGACGCCGTCGCCGCCATCAAGCTCACTTTGCTGGCCGCCGGCATCGCCGTTCCGGCCAATCTGGTCTTCGGCATCGCCGCCTCATGGGCCATCGCCAAATACGAGTTCCGCGGCAAGAGCCTGCTGAACACGCTGATCGATCTGCCCTTCTCGATCTCGCCGGTGATCTCCGGCCTGATCTATATCCTGCTGTTCGGCGCCCAAAGCGTGCTCGGCCCGTTCTTGCGCGAGCACGGCATCGAGATCGTCTTCGCCCTGCCCGGCATCGTGCTAGCGACCATCTTCGTCACCTTCCCCTTCATCGCCCGAGAGCTGATCCCGCTGATGCAGGAACAAGGCACTGCGGAGGAGGAAGCCGCCCTCACCCTGGGCGCCAGCGGCTGGCGCACCTTCTGGCACGTCACCTTGCCCAATATCCGCTGGGCGCTGCTCTACGGCGTGATCCTCTGCAACGCCCGCGCCATGGGCGAGTTCGGCGCCGTCTCGGTGGTCTCCGGTCATATCCGCGGCGAGACCAACACCATGCCGCTGCATGTCGAGATTCTCTACAACGAGTACAACTTCGCCGCCGCCTTCGCTGTGGCCTCGCTTCTCGCGCTGCTCGCGCTTCTCACCCTCATCGTCAAGCTCGTGCTGGAGTGGCTTTACGCCGACCAGATCGCGGGCACCCGCCGCCACTAGGAGGCCGCTATGGACGCGCTTGTAAGATCCGCAAACGAACCCCGCGCTACGGAAGCGCGCGGCTGGAGCGATTCCGTCGACCTCACCATCGACCGCGTATCGAAGACATTCGGTGCCGCGGCCGCCTTGCACGAAACCTCGCTGAAGATCGAAGGCGGCGAGCTGGTCGCCCTGCTCGGCCCATCCGGCTCGGGCAAGACCACGCTGCTGCGCATCATCGCCGGGCTGGAATTCCCCAATACCGGCCGCATCCTGTTCGATCAGGACGATGCCTCGGCGCTGACCGTGCAGCAGCGCAATATCGGCTTCGTGTTCCAGAACTACGCCCTGTTCCGCCATATGCGCGTGCTCGACAATATCGGCTTCGGCCTCAAGGTGCGGCCCTTCTTCCGCCGGCCCAGCGCCGCCGCCATCCGCAAGCGGGCCGAAGAGCTGCTCGAGCTGGTGCAGCTTTCCGGCCTCGGCCGCCGCTACCCCACCCAGCTCTCCGGCGGTCAGCGCCAGCGCGTCGCTTTCGCCCGGGCGCTCGCCACCGAGCCGCGCATTCTGCTGCTCGACGAACCCTTCGGCGCCCTCGATGCCAAGGTTCGCAAGGAACTGCGCCGCTGGCTGCGCGAGATCCACGACACGACCGGCCACACCACCCTGTTCGTCACCCACGATCAGGAGGAGGCGATGGAGCTGGCCGACCGCGTCGTGGTGATGAGCCAGGGCCGGATCGAGCAGGCCGGCACGCCGGACGAAATCTACGATGCGCCGAACTCGCCCTTCGTCTTCTCCTTTATCGGCGAATCCAGCGTGCTGCCCGTCAACGTCAAATCCGGCGAGGTGCTGCTCGACGGCGTGCCGCTTGCCATCGATCCGGGCGACACCGCCGAAGGCGCCGCCTCGCTCTATTTCCGCCCGCACGAGGTCGAGCTTGTCGAGGCCGGCACCGGCGCGATCGAAGGCATTGTGGAGAGCTTGCGCCGGAGCGGCCGTTCCCGCTTCGCCGAGATCGCCGTTCCCGGCATCGGGCGCTTCGAGATTGAGATTATTGCCGAATCCGTGCTCAATTCCGGCGATCCGGTGTCGGTGCTTCCGCGGCGCTGGCGTCTTTATGCCGATGCGTCGCGCGGCGGAGCGGACGCTTAGAGCCAAAGGGACGCCAAGAACGGCGCGCCGTCACCGGCGAGGCTGGCCCTTTGACGGAACGCGGCGGGGATGACGTCACCTCAGATTGTGTTACTGCTGCTTTTGGTCGGGCTGCTGGTGCTTTTCGCGCTCGACCGGTTCCGCATCGAGCTCGTGGCGCTCGGCGGTCTTGCCGCCGCGTTGCTGCTCGGCCTGGTGCCGTTCGGCAGCGCCTTTGGCGGTTTCGCCAACCCCGCGGTCATCACCCTCGCCGAGCTTTTGATCCTAACGCGGGTGCTGTCGCGCTCGCATCTGATGCAAGGTCTCACGCGGCGCCTCGCCGCCATCGCCCAAACCGAGCGGCAAGTGCTGATCCTGGTCTGCGGCTTAGGCGCGCTCACCTCGGTCTTCATCAACAATATCGGCGCGCTCGCGCTTTGGCTGCCCGTCGCGCTGGTGCTGTGCCGCTCCGCCGGAACCACACCGGCGCGGATCCTGATGCCGCTCTCCTTCGCCACACTGCTCGGCGGCACCTGCTCGGTGATCGGCACGCCAGCGAACCTGGTGGTCTCCAATTTCGAGCAATCCGCCACCGGCCAGCCGCTCGGTTTTTTCGATATTGCGATCGCGGGCCTCCCCGCCACCTTGATCGGCCTTGCCTTTCTGGTCCTCGCCGCGCCGAAGCTGCTCGGTCATGGCGGTGGCAGCAAAGAGCAAGCGCCGGAACGGACACGCCGCTTCGTCACCGAGCTTCGTATTCCCGCCGGCTCCAGCCTGAAGGGAAGCCCGGTGAGCATGATGGGCGATTGGCTAGAGGGCGAGGTGTTCGGCCATATCCGCGACGGCCGCCGCATCTTCGCCAAGCCCGGCGAAGCGCTGCTTGAGTCAGGCGACATCCTTATCGTCGAGGCACCGTCTTCGGAGATCGAGCGGCTCAGCGGGGACGGCGAAGTCGAGATCGCCGGAACCGACATTGCACGCGGCGCGGGTTACACCGAGGCGATCGTGCTGCCCCAGAGCATGATCGTCGGCTCGACCGCCAATACGATCGAAGCCTTCCTCAGCCGCGATATCGAGATCATCGCCCTCTCCACCCGCCAGCAGCGTATCGAGGGCCGCCTGGCCGATCTGCAGATCCGGCCAAGCGACATCCTGCTGCTCCGGGGCGAGCCGGACGCCATTGCCGCCGCGCTAGACGAGACCGACTGTCTTTCCCTGGCGCCACAAAGTTTTGGCCCAGGCGAAACTCAAGGCTGGCTCGCCTTAAGCGTCTTTGCCGCCGCCGTGGCTTTGGCCGCGGCCAATCTGCTGCCGCCGCAAATCGCATTCGGCGGTGCGGTTCTCGTCCTCGCCCTAGCGGGCGCCGCCGATTTGCGCAATCTCGTCGCCGATCTCAACTGGCCGATCCTGCTGATGCTGGCGGCCATGATCCCCATCGGCGAGGCGGTCGCAACGACCGGGCTGGCCAATGCGTCGGCGGAGGCGGTGATCGGCTTCGTCGGACCGAACCATCCGACCGTGCTGCTCGCCTGCATGCTGTTCTGCGCCGTGGCGCTGACGCCCTTCGTCAACAATGTCTCTTCCGCCATCGCCCTGGCGCCCATCGCCATCGCCGTTGCCGAAGGGGCCGGTCTCGCGCCGGAGCCCTATCTCCTGGCCATCGCCGTCGGCGTCTCTTTGGATTTCTTGGCCCCCTTCGGCCACCACAACAATGCGCTGGTGATGAGTGTCGCCGGCTATCGCTTCACGACGTTTCCACGCCTCGGCCTGCCGCTTGTTCTGCTTTCGGGAGGGGCCGCCATCCTGGCACTCCACTTGGCCTTCTTTTGAGCGAGCCGAACAACTTTGACCGCCGCAATCGCAGCGCACGGAATTCCGTTTTCCGATCCGGCAAAAGAAAGAAAAATCCAAGTCTTGTAAAACTCTACTGATCAAGTAGTGTTTTTATATCAACCCTAGCAGGAGACAAAAAATGGGGGCATTTTCAAAAACTTACCTGGCCGCAGGGCTCGGGTTTATGCTGCTCGCCTCCGGACTTCCGCGCCATGCCGAAGCCCAGACGGCAGCCGAGCTGCAGGCCCAGATCGAAGCCATGCAGGCGCAGCTTCAGGAGCTGCAAAGAAAGGTCGCAGCGGCCGAAGCGGAGGCCGCCCGCGCCAATGCCAATGCACGCTCGGCACAGAATACGGCCAGGCTTTCTACCGCCGCACCGGCGCCTGCGCCTGAGCCCGACTACACGGTGAAATGGAAAGGCGCGCCGCAGATCACCAGCAAGGATGGCGACTTCCAATTCAAGGTCCGCGGCCGTGTCTTGACCGATTACGCCAATGTCGATCAGGACGGACCTATCACCGGCGCACCGGACATCAACGCCACCGAGCTTCGTCAGGCGCGGCTCGGCGTCGACGGTGTCATGTTCGGAGATTTCAAATACCGCTTCGAGATGAACTTCGCCGATGGGGCGGAGGTCGACGACGCCTATCTTCGCTATACGGCCCTGCCCGCGGACATCACCATCGGCCACTTCAAGACCTATAACTCCCTCGAGGAGCTCACCAGCTCCAACTACATCACCTTCATGGAGCGCGCCGCGATCACCGATGCCTTCGGCCTTCAGCGCCAGATCGGCATCGGCGCCGACATGAAGCGCGAACGCTGGACCCTCGGCGCCGGCCTATACGGCGCCAATGTGGACGACGGCGCTCCCGACGAGGGCGGCACCTTCGCGGCCCGCGCCACCATCGCGCCGGTGCTGACCGACGATAAGGTGCTGCATCTAGGTGCCAGCGTCCGTCATCGCAATGCCGGGGATCTGACCCCTTACAGCTATCGCCAGCGGGCGGACGATTTCCATCTCACCGACCGCTTCGTCGACACCGGCAATATCGGCGAGAGCGATACGCTTTGGGGTTTGGAATTTGCCGGCGTCTGGGGGCCGTTCTCGGTGCAGAGCGAGTATATGCAGAACAAGGTGGACGCGCCGAGCTTCGCCTCCGACCCCACCTATGACGGCTGGTATGTCGATACCAGCTACTTCCTCACCGGCGAGACCCGCCCCTACAAGGAAGGCGTGTTCGGTCGCGTGAAGGTGAAGAACCCGGTCAATGACGGCGGCTGGGGCGCTTGGCAGATTGCGGGCCGCTACGACGTCATCGACCTCTCCGAGGGCGGCTGCCTCGAATGCGGCGAGCAGGATACCTGGCTGATCGGCCTCAACTGGTACCTCACCAATCACACCAGGCTGATGCTCAACGTCGCCCAGTCGGAGATCGACGGCGGCGTCAATGACGGCGCGGACATCACCGGCGTGGCCATGCGCGCCCAGGTGGATTGGTAGCCACACCCCGACGCAAACGACACTGCGTCAGCCCGGTCCCCCACCGCGGCTGGCGCGGGTCGCATCTAACGCGACCATTTACCCCCTCGCGCAATCCCCTATCGGCGGTCGAGCCTGCGCTAGGCTATCGCAGATAATCTATTCCGGCAGCGCGCGTGGCCTTGGGCTGGCGTAGCCTTTGGGGGCTGAGTTGTTTCGACCGATCGAGCTTTTATCTGGCGCCGTGCTCACCATGGCGGCAATGGGCGTGCTCTATATCTGGAGCCTCTTCCTGCTGCCTTTGGAGGAGGCGCTCGGCGTATCCCGCGCCGCGCTGAGCCTCGCCCCCGCCATCGCGCTCAGCTTGTTCACCCTGGGCATGGTGATCCACCATTCCCTGCTGCACCGCTTCGGCCGGGTCGGTTTTGCCGTCTTCAGCTTCGCCCTCGCAGGCGGCGGTTTCCTGTTCGCCGGTGCGGTCTTCACCTACCCGGCGCTGTTGATCGGCTATGCGGTGCTGTTCGGACTTGGCTGCGGATCCGGATATGGCCTCGCTTTGGCGCTCGCCTCCGACATGCCGGAAGCAAAGCGCGGCATCTCCATCGGGGTGACCACGGCGAGCTTCGCCATCAGCGGCGTGGCGATCTCCGCCTTCCTGCCGCAGCTGATCGAGACGGCGGGCGTGCGCGCGGTGCTGATCGGCATCGGCATCGCTCTTCTCATAATCGGCGCGATTGTCAGCCTGATCGTTTCCGGCACGGGAAGGATCGCCGACGAAGGCGATGAAGCGCCCGACGCCTTGGACACCGCGCCACAGCCGCTCGGCCCGCTGCTGCTTCTCGGCTTCCTGTTCTTCGCGCTGTGCTATCCGGGCCTGACCTTCGTCGCCCATTCCACCGCGATCCTGGCCGAAAGCGGCGTGGCGCAAAGCCATCTGGCGTGGGGGCCGATGATCCTGAACACCACCTACATCGCCGGTTCGCTGATCGGCGGCGTCTTGGTGCAGAAGCTCTCCTCGGTTCCGACCTTGAGGCTTTGCTTCGGCCTCTTGGCGTTCGGCTTGAGCGCCGCCCTTTTCGCCGAAACTCCCGCCTGGGCGCTGGCTGCCACCGGTGCGGTCGGCATGGTGCTCGGCGGCGCTGCATCCATCATGCCCCAGGTCATTGCCGAGCGCTTCGGCGCCGCCTCCATCGGCCCGATCTACGGTCGGCTGTCCATCGGCTACGGGCTGGCCGGCCTTATCGGGCCTTGGATGTCGGCCCTGCTCTTCGAGCAAGCCGGAGATTACTCCTCGGCGTTGCTATTGGCGCTGGCACTCACCGCTTTGGCCGGCCTCGCCACCTTTCTGCAGCGGGGACAAGCTCCTGCGCCGCGCCAAGCGGCATCATAAACAGGCGTCTCGGTTGCGCCTGGCGCATCCGGCGGCGCATTCGGCAGAAGCGAGCGGGAGCCGCATCGTTCCCACAACTGGTCGCCGCAACATTTCTTAACAATATCAAACACGACGCCATCGGCGGATATGGCAAGCATGAGGGCACGTCATCGCGTCCCGGACCAGCTCGGGAAACGTCAGAATTCTCGGAGATCGCATGTCCCCCCACGTCGACAAATCCGCTTTGCGGCTTCTGCTGCCATGCCTCGCCTTTACCCTTCCGCTCGCGCTTCCCGGTGTGGCGTCCGCAGGCGGTCTCGTAACCCCGACCGAGACGGTAGTGCCGAAAACCACCCGGGGGCCGATCCGGCAAAAGCTCCACGATTGGGACGTCATCGTCGGATCCGGCGTGATGTATAAGCCGAAATACGAGGGCGCCGACGAATATGAGTTTCAGGCGGTTCCCTTCGTCTCGCTCCAGTTCTTCGACTTTCTGAATGTCGACCCGACCGGCGCCGGTGTTACGGCCTATGAGAACGGCCCGTTCCATTTCGATTTCTCGGCTCATTATAAGAGCGGCCGCGACGAGGACGATTCCAAGGCCTTGCGCGGCATGGGCGACATCGATTGGGGCGTCGGCATTGGCGGCCGCGCCACCATGGATGTCGGGCCCGTTGGCCTCTTCCTGTCGGTCGAACAAATCGTCGGCGGCGGCGAAGGCCTCCTCGCCAGCGCCGGCATTTCGGTGCAGCGGCCGGTTTCGGAGCGCGTCATTCTGGGCGCGGAGGCCGGCGCAACATTCGCCGACGACAAATACATGGAGTCCTATTTCGGCGTCGACCGGAAGCAGTCGGCAAATTCCGGATATGCCGAATACAAACCCGAAGCCGGCATCAAGAGCGTCGATGCGGCCGTCTCGGCGACCTGGCTGATCAACGAGAAATGGCTTCTTCGCGGCGAGCAGAAGTTTAGCGTCCTGACGGGCGATGCGGCAGACAGCCCGATCGTCCAGGAAGAGTTCCAGTCCAAGACGATGCTACTGCTCGGATATCGCTTCTAGCTTCCGGGGATCTCGATACGGGCGATAAGCCCGTGCGGCGCGCGGGACAGCAGTTTCAGCCTGCCGCGATGCGAATGGGCGATGTCCTGGACGATCGAAAGTCCGAGGCCGAAGCCGGAATTTCCGTCCGTCCGCGATGGATCGCATTTGAAGAACGGCTCGAAGACGCGTTCGCGCAAGGCCGGGGGAATGCCGGGCCCATCGTCGGCCACCGAAATCGCAAACCCGTTGCCGCAGGACTCGAGCCGCACCTCGACAGTCTCCGCGAACTTCACCCCGTTATCGCAAAGATTGGTCACCGCCCTTGTGAGCGAGAGCGGCCGGCACGCCGCCACGAATTTCGCCGGTCCCGAATAGGAGACGGAATGCCCGATATCGGCGAAATCGTTGCACACCGTCTGCAGAATGCTCGCGACATCGACCCGCTCGACATCCTCGTTGGCGAACTCGTTGCGCAGATAGTTGAGGCTCTCCGCGATCAGGCGATCGATATGATCGACGTCGGAGAGAAGCGATTCCCGCAGCGCCCCCTCCTCCATCCGTTCGGCACGCACCCGAAGCCGGGTGAGCGGCGTCCGCAGATCGTGTCCAATGCCCCGCAGCATCCGCGTGCGGGCATCCGCCATGATGCTGATGCGGTTGCGCATACCGTTCAGCGCATGGGCCAGCGCCACGATCTCGACGGTTCCGCGCTCGGCGAAGATCGCACCCCTGTCCTTGATATCCGCCTCGGCCGCCGCCTCGGAGATCCGCTTGATCGGCTCGGTGATCGTCCGGATGGCGAAGATGAAGAAGAACAGGATCAGGACGACAAGGGCGACGAAATAATACGACCCCTGTCCGAGCACCGAGCTGGTCAGGATCGAATCCGGGAAGCCCGATAGGATCAGGATGGTCCGCGCGTCGACCTTCACCGCAATGACCCGCTCGCCATCCAGATAGGTTCGCCAGCCGCCGATGGGCGGCGGGCTATCGGGCGGGAACAGCCACTCGATGGCCCTCCCCAGAATATCCGTCGACGATGTCGTGAACGCATTCGCCTTCGAGGGCGGTGCAAGCGAAACCCGCCACCCGGCCTCCTCGGCATGGGTAATCAAGGTCTCGCGCTCCGCCGGCGAGGCATGGCGCATCAGCAGCGCCATGGTATCGGCGCGCTCGGCGATCCTTTCCAGATCGGGAACCAGATAGTCGTCCTTCGCCCAGCGCTCCAGCGCCCGCCCCAAGACGATGACGGTCAGGAGCGCAAGCAGGATGACGATCGTAATCTGGCCCCGGATTGTCTTCGGTGCCCATTGAAGACGCCTAAGCATGGAGCTCTTCGACCGTGGCGGCGAACATATAGCCGCCGAGCCGAACCGTCTGGATCAGGCTGGGGTCTTTGGGATCCTTTTCGATCTTCTGTCTCAACCGGCTGACATGGACGTCGACGCTGCGCTCGATCGGCCCGGCAAGTCCGGCATGGGTGACACCGAGAAGCTGCTCGCGGGTGAGAACCCGCCCCGGATTGCGGCAGAAGGCGAGCAGGAGATCGAACTCGTGGGTGGTCATCGCCACCCTGGCATTGCTCGGGTCGCGGACCTGCCGGCGGATGGGGTCGATGGTCCAGCCCTCGAACCTGAGCCGCGCCTGGCGCTGATGGCCCTTGCGGTGCGGCGCCGAGGAGGAGCGTCTGAGCAGCGCTTTGATGCGCGCGATCAGCTCCCGCAAGACGAACGGCTTGGTGACGTAATCGTCCGCGCCGATCTCCAGCCCCACGATGCGGTCCACCTCGCCGCCCACGGAGGTGAGCATCAGGATCGGGATATTGCTGGAATCCCGCAGCCGGCGGCAAATGCTGAAACCGTCCTCGCCGGGCAGCATGACGTCGAGAACCACAAGATCGAACTCCGCGGCGCCGTTCTTTGGATCGATATCCGTTCCGCGATACGCTAGCGCGACGCTCATCCCATGCTCCACCAAGCTGTCCTGAAGCATTTGTGCGAGCTGAGTGTCGTCTTCGACGATTAAGATCTTCGGCTTTTCCAGAACAGCCGAGCTGGACTTGGCGTCAAGCAATGATCGTCCTCCGTGCACAACCGGCGCTATTTAGCACGGTCTGCACGGTTGCTGCCGCGGCAGATTGTTAAGATTTGTTGCAGCAGGGAGCATGCCGGTCGCGGGCGCTTGCCCCCACAACCGGCTCGCACGCCGCTACTTGGCGGCGCGTTGCTTCTCGTCGAGCCAGCCGGAGATCAGCTCGCGGTAGCGATCCTGGCCAAAGCTCCCGAAATGCCCGCCATGCACCTGGCTGACCGGCAATTCCAGCAGACGCTCCATCGAGCGCAAATAGTCCGCCGCATCGGCGTGATAGGTGTCCTCGATCAGCGGCCCGTCATAGAGGATGTCGCCGGAAAACAGGATCTGCGTCTTCTTCTCGTAGAGCGCGATGCCGCCCGGCGAATGTCCGGGCGTATGAATCACTTCGAAATGACGGTCGCCGAGATCGATCACATCGCCATCGGCAAGCACCCGCGTCGCCGTCGCGCCTTCGACGTTATAGGACGTGGAGCAATACGGCTCCGGCGGCAGCGCATCGAAGATCTCGTCGGTCACGTAAGGATCGGCAAGCGTATTCGCCCGCGTCGGCTGCGCCAGGATATCGGCCTCCGCCCCATGCACCGCCCTGTGCTCGAATTCGTGATGGCAGCCGATATGGTCGAAATGCGTATGGCTCGCCACGGCGAGAAGCGGGCGTTCGGTGACCAGCGGCACCCATTCGGTCAGCGAGACGACGCCCATGCCGCTATCCACCAGCATGTCGCGGTCGCGCCCGCGCACATGCCAGATATTGCAGCGGAAGAACTCCTTGATGAAGGGCTCCTCGATGAAGGTGATGTCGTCGCCGATCTTGCGGAGGCTGTACCAATCTTCGGGCTTTATACGCATGGCTTAGTCTCCTTTCGGCTCAGCGGCGAGAATGACGATATGGTCTGCATTGACGTCGAGGCTGATGGTCGAGCCGGGACGCGGATCGGAGGTTTGCGGCAGATGCGCCTTGAACACCGTGTCCGGGCCGCCCTCGATCACGCAGCTGCAGCCGTGATGGGTGCCGAAGAAGGCGACATCGCTCACCCGGGCCTCTCCGATGTGAATTGAGCGCCCCTGCGCCGCATCGTCCCGGAAATGCTCCGGACGGATGCACAAGGTGACGTCGCCGCCGCTTGCGGCAGCCCCGTCCGGGAAGGATTGCTTCGGCAGGCGCATCCGGCCCAACGCCGTCTCCACCGTAACCTCGTCGGCCGCCACATCGGCGACCGTAGCATGAACGAAATTGGCCTCGCCCATGAAGCTCGCCGAGAAATGCGAGCGCGGCCGCATATAGACTTCCGATGGCGAACCGGAATCCTCGATCCGCCCGCGATTCATCACCACGATGCGGTCGGCGATCGCCATCGCCTCCTCCTGGTCGTGGGTGACGTGGATGAAGGTGGTGCCGACGCGCTTCTGGATCACCTTGAGCTCGTCCTGCATCTGGCGGCGAAGCTTCAGATCCAGCGCGCCGAGCGGCTCGTCGAGCAGCAGCACATCCGGATCGACCGCAAGCGCGCGCGCCAGCGCGACCCGCTGGCGCTGACCGCCGGAAAGCTCGTGCGGCTTCTTCCGTGCATCCTGCCCCAGCCCGACGAGATCGAGATAGCCGCGCGCTTTCTCGTCGCGGCTGCCCCGCCCCATGCCGCGCATGCGCAGGCCGAAACCGACATTGGCGGCCAGCGTCATATGGGGAAACAGCGCGTAATCCTGGAACATCGTCGTCGTCGGGCGTTTTGCCGGCGCCACATGGGTCATGTCCCGTCCGCCGATGAAGACGCTTCCGCTCGTCGGCTCCAGAAACCCGCCAAGGATGGAAAGCAGCGTCGTCTTCCCGCAGCCCGAGGGGCCGAGCAGGACGATGAATTCGCCCGCCGCGATATCCAGGGACAGATCGTCCAGCGCCTTGAACGTGCCGAAGCTCTTGGTGGCATTTCTGATCGATACGTCTGCGGTCATGAGGCCCTCCGAGGCTTTCTGAACACCAGAAGCTCCATGACCAGCAGGAGCAGGATGGAAACCAGGAAGACGACGCTACCGATGGCGTTCGTCTTCGGGTTGAGGCCCGAGCGCAGCATGCTCCAGATCTCAACCGGCAAGGTGACGTCGAAACGCGAAAGCAGAAAAGCGATGATGAATTCGTCCCAACTGAAGGTGAGGGCCAAGAAGAAGGCGGCCAGGATGGAGGGCATCAGCATCGGCACGGTGACCAGCAGCATGACCTGCCATTCGCCCGCCCCGAGATCGCGGGCGGCGCGCTCCACATTGACCTGATGCGCGCCCATCGAGCCGTAGATGATGGCAAAGCATAGCGGCAGGTTGATCACGACATGGCCGATCCCGACCGTCCACAGGCTCCGGAAAATGCCGAGCGCACCGAAGAGCGACAGCAGCCCGAGGCCGATGATCAGCGTGCTCACCGTCATCGGCGCGATGATCAGTGCCCGTTGCAGCCGCGCCGCCGGCAAGGTGTAGCGCGCAAGACCGTATGCGGCGAGGAAGCCGAGCAGACAGGAAATGCCGGAGGACACCACAGCGACCAGCACCGAGTTCGCCAGCGCCGACATCAGCCGGGAGTCGCTGAAGATCTCGCCATACCAATGCAGCGTCACGCCCTGCAGCGGCGGCACCGGCAGCCGTCCGTCCTGGAACGAGAACAGCACCAGCACGACCACGGGCAGGAAGATGAAGACGTAGATCGCGCCCGCATAGGCGATCGAGAGGATGGTTCGCAGAGCTTTCATGGCCTCAGGCTCTCTCGATCTTCAGCCAGCGCGCGCAGAGCAGATAGGCGATCGTAACCACCGCCATCAGCACCAGCGAGAGCGCCGCGGCCATCGGGAAATTCGCGGTACGCCCCAACTGCAGCATGATCACCTGCGGCAGCAGCAACTCGTTATTGCCGCCGAGAATCTGTGGCGTGATGTAGTCGCCGATGCACAGCACGAAGGTGAGGAACGCACCCACCATGATGCCCGGCAGCGTCAGCGGCAGAATGATGTGCCAGAAGGTCTGCAGGCCGCCTGCCCCGAGATCGGCGGCGGCGCGGCGGTAATTGGGCGAGAGCTGCACCAGATTGGCGTAGATCGTCAGCGTCAGCAGCATGACGAAGAAATGCACGAAGCCGATCACCGTCGCCGTGCGCGTGGCGCTCAAGGCGAGCGGCGTGTCGATCACCCCGGTCCAGACCAGCGCCTGGTTCACCGGGCCGCTATCGGAAAGCACCAGCAGCCAGGAATAGGAGCGGATCACATAGGAGGTCCAGAACGGCAGAATGCTCAGGACCAAGGCGAGCCGCTGAAACCGGCGCGGCACGCGTTCGGCGATGATCCATGCCAGAGGATAGGCGAGGATGACCGAGATCACGGTGACGATCACCGTCACCTCGAGAGAATTGAACAGCGCCTGCAGCAGATGCGGCTTGCCGAAGAAGTTCAGATAGTTGTCCAGCGTCCAGCTATGGATGGTCTCCCGCCCCTGCCGCGTCCACAGGCTGACCGCCGCCATATAGATGAACGGCACGACGAAGAAGGCGAAAGTCCACAGCAGCGCCGGCAGCACGAATCCCCACGCTTTCCGGCGTTCGGCGCGTTCATGGGTGAGTGTGCTCATTCAACCCAGCTCCGGTTCGTTTGCGGGGGAACGAAGGGGGCCCGCCAATCGGCGGGCCCTGAAATCGACGCGGTCGATGACGCGTAACAGCAAGAGGGGCGCCCCTAGTGCTGCAGCATCTCCGTCCAGACATCCTGCATGGCGGCGTCCATCTTGGCGTCGACCACGGGATAAAGCTGCGTGTTTTTCAGATATTCGGGCTGTTCGTCCCAGCGCAGCGCAGCCTTCTGCTGCTCGTCGAGATGCTCACCCGCCTTGGAGTTCGCCGGCATGCCCCAATAGCAGGACGACGTGGCGAGCCGGGCCTGGCCTTCAGGGCTGAGAATGTACTGCACGAACTTTTGCGCCAGATCCTTCTTCTCCGAATCCGCGAACACGCCGATCGACTGGGTCCAGCGCACCGCGCCCTGCTTCGGGACGGTCCAGTCGAATTCCGGCCGCTCCTTGGCAAGGCTGGCGGTCACCCACTCGCCGCCGCCGAGGATGATGTCCACCTCGCCGCCGACCAGCGCGGTCTGCGAGGCCACGACGTCGCTCACCTGACGGGCCACCGCCTTCATCTCGAACAGCTTCTCCTTGATGGCCGGCAGATCGTCCTCGGTGAGGTCGGCGGTCTTCTTGTCCAGGGCGAGCCCGGTCAGACCGATCATCGGAATGTAATAGTCGTAGAGAGCGATGCGGCCCTTGTATTTGTCGGACCAGAAGATCGAGAGATCCTCCATATCGGCCGGATCGACCTTGTCCTTATTGTAGGAGATCGTGTTGTAGCCGAACTTCTCGGTGACGGCGTAGATCTTGCCGTCCTTGCTGTTGTTCTCCGCCATCACGACTTCGGGGAAGATGTCGGATGTCGGCACGATATCGGCGGGCAGTTCGCCGAGAATGCCCATATCTGCAACGCGCTTGACGTCGACACCGTCGACCACCAGCACGTCCCAATCGCCCGGCTGCGATTGCTCGATGATGGAAAGGCCCGCGCCTGTGCCTTCATATTCCTTGAGGTTGACCTTGACGTTGTTGGCCTTCTCGAAGGGCTCGATCAGCGCCGCATCGGTGTGGTCGCACCAGACCAGCGCATTCAGCTCCTCCGCGGCCAAGACGGGCGAAGGACTGAACGCCCAGGTGGCGAAAGCGGTAGAAAGCAGCAAGCGGCGGAGCGACGTTCCAAGTGAGCGCGAAATCATAAATCTGTATCCTCTGGAAGGCGGTCAGGCGGGGTGAATCTAGCGGGTGTGACACTCTCGTCAGTGCCCTGAGAAAAAGATTGAATAGATTCATTTTTATGTCAATAACCCTTTCGTCGCAAAGTGTTCGGTGAAGAATGACGGGATTGAGAGCACGTAAGAAGGCGGATACGGACCGCCGTATCGTGGAGTCGGCGGCGCAATTGTTCCGCGCGCGCGGCTATAGCAGCGTCCGGATGGAGGACATCGCCGCCCTGGCGAATGTGAGCGCCGGCACGCTGTATAACTACTACGAGAATAAGGGCGATCTACTGGTGGCCGTGGTGGCGATGGAGGTCGCCGAGGTCCTCTCCGCGGGCGAAGCGCTGCTCGCCGATCCGCCGCAGAACGCCGAGGAGGCTCTCCGCCGCCTGGTGCATCAGTATTACGACCATTCGCTGGTCTATCTCTCCAAGGAGATGTGGCGCACGGCGATGGCCATTTCGATTCAGCAGCCGGAGACGACGGCCTCGAAGCTCTACACCGATCTCGACCGCCGCTTGGCCCAACAGATCGTCAGGCTGATCGAGATCCTGCAGCAGAAGACGCTGGTCTCCGGCGCCGTCGACCCGATGCTTATCGGCGAGGTTCTGTTCAACAATCTCAACATGCGGTTCATCGAATTCGCCAAGGACGAGACATTGTCGCTGGATGAGCTCAAGGCGCATGTCGATGCGCAGAACCGCCTCATCGCAGATCTCATTCGCGTGCCTTAGCAACCGTTCGCAAGAGCGGCGAAGGCCCGTCGCGAGCAAGGTCACGGCCGCAAGTTCACGCGGCCGACAGATACAACTGAAGAGTCAAACCGGGAGTTAGGGGATGACGACTAATAATCCTCACTGGGTCTACACCCAGACCATCAAGAAATTTGCCGCCCCCGCCTCGCCGCCCTTCGAGGACGAGAGCGAACAGCTGGCGAATTGGGGCAATCTTTGGGGCATCGACAACGATGTCGGACGCATCAGGAGCATCCTGGTGCACCGCCCCGGCCCGGAGATGGAGATCGTCAGCGCCGACAAGCGCATCCCCGAAATCGGCTCCTTCGGCGATCCCGAAACCGGATGGTATTTCCAGAGCGACACCCTCCCCGACATTGCGGCGATGCAGGCCCAGCATGACGGGCTGGTCCAAGCCCTCAAGGACGAAGGCATCGAGGTCTTCCATGTGGAGGGCGTGGAGCGCAACCGCCTCAAATTCTGCTACACGCGCGATCCGCTGATCATGGTGAAGGGCGGCGCCATCGTCTGCCGTATGGGCGCGCGCATCCGCCGGGGCGAGGAGCTGCCCATCACCCGGACGCTCGCCAATATCGGCATTCCGATCCTGCGCACCGTCTCCGGCACAGGCGTCATGGAAGGCGGAAGCTTCACCTGGATCGACGAGAAGACGGCGGCGATCGGCGTCGGCGTCCGCGTCAATCGGGAAGGCGCCGAGCAGGTCGGCGAGGTGCTGAAGCGCCAGGGTGTGGACCTGCTGATCGTCGACCTCACCGGATACGACATCCATATCGACGTCTCCTTCCTGATGGTCGACAAGGATCTCGCCTTGGTGAACCCGTTCGGCCTACCCTATTCCTTCCTGGAGGAGCTGAAGGCGCGCGGCATCCATCTGATCGAGATCGACCCGGCCGACGATCCTTGGATCGTCAACGGGCTGGCCGTTGCGCCCGGCAGGCTTCTGATGCCCGAGGGCGCCTCCAACCGCACCCTCGACCGGCTCGCCAAACACGGCGTCACCTGGAAGACGATCCCCTATTCCGCCATGCATAAGAATGGCGGCGGAATCCATTGCTCCACCACGCCGCTGCGGCGGGATTCGCTTTAGCGCCTAGGATTTTTCCCAGCGCTTTCAGCCTGGCCTGCGTGGACTTCACGCCCACGCAGGCAATCTCTTCCTCATAGGACGGAGTGTACAACAGGTGATCCGCTCATGGTTCCCCGCCGCCGAACGGCGGGAAACGCAATGAGCCGCTCCAGTCTCGATAAAGCCCGGCGCAGGTCTCCCTCGCTAGGGCTGGAGCTACTGGACGCTGAATTCGACGATATCTTCTTCGCCATCGTCTTGCTGCCCGCTCCCGGCAGGCTTTGCACGACGATCCTCGTTATCGATCTCCTCCATCACGACGCGCTTCTTGCGATTGACGACAAGCCTAACCGCATCGGCGCGCGCATAATGACCGACCGGATCGGCGGCCGCCTTGGCGAGAATAAGCGTTTCGGGATCGAGATCAGCGTACAGAATGCCTTCCTGGTCTTCCGGCAACGGGTCGCACATCTCACGGCCATCCGGACCGTAAATCATGGTGAAACCGCCGCCCGGCTTGCTGCCATACGGATTGAGCACGTGGGCTTTTTCCGGCGTGTCGCACATGATGTCGAACATCTCCTGAGAGACGACGGCACAGGGAGCAAGCACGTAGCACCCGCCCTCGACCGCATAAATCTGGCTGGCCGCATTGTTCACTTCCGGGCCCAAGGCATAAGCGACGTCGCGTCCGACGCAAAGGCTCGGCCAGCCGGCGACATGCACTTCCTCATGCTGGGCATACATCGCCATCTTCATCAACGGCTGTACGTGTTCCCAGCAATTGAGGGCGCCCAAACGCCCAAATTCGGCATCCACGACTCGAAGATCGGAGCCGTCGCCTTCTCCGAAGATGGTCCGCTCCACATGGGTGGGTTTAAGCTTACGCCGGGTCAGAAGGATTTCGCCATCGGGTCCGATGATCACCTGGGCCATATACCGGCTCCCGCCATCGCGCTCGGAAAAGCCCATGACGAGCGTGACCTTGTTTTTGGCCGCGATCGATTGCAGCCGGCGCATCTCCGGCGAATTCACTTCCATGCTGTTGGCGTGATAGCGCGGGAAATAAGCGAGACTTTCCCGCGGCGTTCCCAACCAGATAAAGAACGGGAAGCCTGGAAGCCAGGTTTCCGGAAAGGCGACGAGATCCGCCCCGTTCGCCGCAGCCTCCTCGACATATTTCTCTGCCTTATCGATCGACCCGTTCAGATCGAGAAAAACCGGGGCCGCCTGTACCGCCGCCGCCTTGATCTTCTTCATGCACTCATGCTCCTGGCTTTTGGAAAAATGCGTGACGGCCTCCGGGGCAAAAATATCCCAGAAGCCCGGTTTCGGGATGGCAATTGACGTATTCGAAATGCAGTCCCGATGCGGGGGTGACCCCGACCTCGTGGTAGAAGCGCAGCGTCATATCGTTGTCGCAGCGCTTCTGAAGCTCAAAGAAGCTGCCGAATATGGCCAGATGGGTCGGATGCGATTTCGCCCAATTCTCCAGGTCTTCGAGGCTGCGAAACAGACAATGGCCGAAATTGCGGTCCGTCTCTTGGCCGGATGCGTCGATTTCGGTGACGTACCGGCAGGCAAAGCACCCGACTTCGCTGCCACGCTCTTCCAGATACGCCATGCCTTTGAGCAGATTGCCGCGCACGATCTCGTCGTAAAGCGCACGCTCTTCGACAGATGCGAACCGCCTGTCCTGACCCGAACGGATTATCGCGAGGTTCTGCGGCACCGGCACGACGACGCGCCGGCCGTATGACTCCACCTCCCCCCGTTCGGGATACCCCGTCACCGCGCTTTCGAGGTGATCGTGGCGGGATACCTGGAGCCGGTCGCGCATGCCGCCCCAATACGCATGATGCCGGATCGGACCGACGATCTCGCCGCCATGGGAATGCGCATCCTTATTAGGAGAAGAATGAAGCGCTTCGATACGATCGCCCGAGAGCACCAGGCGCTCCTGCCAGAGACCGGCATCCTGGCTCAGCCGGGCGCTGTCCGCCCACCAAGTTCCGAACCCGCTCGCCGTGACCCAGGCCTCGAAGGCTTCGACGCTCACGAAATAAGCGATGACGATGTGCTCCCAATACCCGGAGGCGGAGCAATAGGCGGCCCGATCCAGCCAATACGGGCTGTCGTCCACATCGTCGAAAAAGCTGGAAATCTCTAAGAATGCGGCGCGAGAGACGTCTTGTGACCGAGCCTGCGCCCCCAGATAGAGGATGACCAGATGGCCCTCCTCCGGCACGACGCGTGAACTGTAGGAGGGAACCGGCGGCGTCCAGTTTTCCGGCATCCGCAGCTTGGGTTCGCCCTTCATCGCCCACTCCGTGATCGCCTCGATGCGACAAGCCTTGCATGTCGCCCCGTCTCACAAAAACCTGTCCTGAGAAGAGAAAGAATCTATCCAGCCAACGCTTGCGCGGAAGCGGATCGCGGAACGCGCGCCATCGGAGCGCTCGCCGCCATGGTCACGAACCGGCCTGCCGGATACGACAGGGGGCAGGACGACGTCAGCCAGGACAAGAACCAGATGCTGGAGACCCTGCAAGGGCGCGGCGTCTATCCGAAATCGTCGTAGTGCCGAATGGGCGGCTCTAGCCGGATGCACGGATGGGAAGATCCGCAATCACCCGGCTAGAGCCCTCAGGGACATCTGGCGAGTCTGCGCTTAACGCAGCTGATCGAAAGACGTGTCGAAGGAGATGCTGGCAACGAAGCGGTTGCCGCAGGAATCCCGCTGCCCGATGAACGCGGCGCAGCCGGCCTCGCTCAGGTCGGATCCGGTGTAGCGAAGGTCAAGCGTCGCCGCCTTGTAGGTGAAGCCGACGCCGGCATTCCAATAGGTGTAATCGGGTGCGAAATCGTCGCTCACCCATTGCCGGCCGATCTCGCCGGACAGATAAGTCCCGACGCTCTCCGGCAGGCCGAACTGCGGCAAGGCCACACTGGCGAAGGCCGACGAATGAGTGCCGTCAATGCCGTTATAGCCGATGAACGAGCTCGTCCAGAATAGGTTGGCACCGATCGTGATGTCGTCGGAAAGCGCGTATTTGCCGATGCCGTAGATCTTCCAGAAATCGAGCTCGGGGCCCGGATTCTCGCCGATATAATCGATATAGACGTAACCGCCATCCAGCGTCAGCTTGTCGAAGCTATGGCGAAGACCGCCATAATAGTCGAACTCGGCATACGGATCGGTCCCCTCGAAATCGACATTCGAGGCCCAGAAACCGGCATAAAGACCGTTATCGAGATTGATCTCGGCATAGCTCTGCACAGCCGGATTACCCTGCGTCTGCGAGACGCTTCGCAGATTGTAGTCGGTGGTGAACTTGGTCCCGACCAGGATATCCACCGGCCACGACGTCGAGTCGAGCGACTGCTCCACATCCTCCGCATGGGCAGACGAGACGGCGATGGTCATCGCCAACAATCCCGTCGCCAGCGACAGCTTCATCGAAGACATATTTTTATCCCCCTGGAGTTTGAACTTACGCGATAACTCTAGGGTGACTCTAGATATTTTATCTAGCTAAAAAGAGTAGAGAAAGCTCTGTTTAAGAGGCGCGTTGCCTATCCGTCACAGATGCGTAATTTACAGGCATAATCAGCCAGTTGCGCCATTTCCCGCGGCGTTTTTTGGCGTCCGTCTATAGAGAAATATTTGCGATCCTTGGCACTCATCCTCGGCGCTCGGCACATGCATTTGCTCGGTCAGATAGCGATAGACGATGGCGGCGGCCTTAGCCGAGAGCGCAGGCTTCCACAGCCAGATATCCCGCTCCCGGTCGACGCCGTTCCGACCGAACATCGCCTCTTGCGCGTCCGCCGCGCAGCCCACCCGCCATTCCTCCGGCAGGGCCCCAAATTCCTTGATGTAGCTGAGGAACTCGAACTTGATTTGCTGCGGGCTGAAAACGGACGAGCTCATGCCGGATCCGGCTGCAGGCGGGCATGACGGGAAATCTCCGACGTGCGCGACCGCCAGGCCGCGACCAGCTCCGCGCCGCGGCCCTTTTCCTCGGCCGACATCTGCGAGACGATGGCCTCCAGCGCATTCAGCGCCGTGCCGACGCCGTGTTGAGCGGCGAGCGAAAGCCAGACGAAGGCTTCGACCCGGTCCTTCTCCACCCCGATCCCGTTCGTGTAGAGATAGCCGAGCCGCGCTTGAGACGGGTAATGCCCGGCCTCCGCCGCCGCCCGATACCATTTGGCGGCGCACTCCGGATCGGCGGCAATGCCGTCTCCTTTGGAAAGAAGCGTCGCCAGATTATATTGCGCGAAGAGATCGCCCTGCTCGGCGGCCCGGGTCAGCCAGCGCGCGCCTTCGGCTTCGTCCGCCGTTCCTCCCTGCCCCATGGCCAGCATGGCGCCGAGATTGGTCTGCGCCAGAACGTTCCCGGCCTCGGCGGCTTCGCGGTACAGCGCGCGCGCCTTCGCCAGCGAGGTCTCCACCCCGTCGCCATTGGCGTACATCGCCGCAAGCCAGGCCTTGGCGTCTGCATCGCCTCCTTCGGCAAGCCCGGAGAACAAGGCAAACGCGGTCTCGAACGCGCCCTTCTCATAGGCGCGGACGGCGCCGGCTAGCGCGGAATTCTCGTCGATCTTCAGATTGAGTGAGAGCATTTCGGTCAACCTCTGGCGTGCTGATAAAGCGGTTGGGAGAATGGCGCGCTCGGCGTCTGCATGACCCGGCGCGCCACCATGCGCTGCATCCAAAGCCCAAGCGGATCGGACTGCCGCGGAAGCGGAGCGCCGATCGTCTCGGAGCGGAAATTGGTGCCCCAGCGCACCGTCTCCTGGTGGTCGGCACACGCCTTGGCCGCGCGCCGCTCGATCTCGCCGGTCCAGAAGGCCGAGCTTCCGTCCCGCACGTCGCCGAAGACGAAATAGCGGCAGAGCGTCTGGCCGAGCGCGGTGTGCTGCAGGACGATGGCGCAGGTCTCGCCCGCCGCCTGCATCAAAACCAGATTGGGAAACAACCAAGCAACCTCCGCCGGCTTGCCCGCAATGAAGCTTTCGGCGAGGAGCCAGTCCTGCTCCTCGTCTTCCGAGACCGGCTTGCCGTCGCAAAGATGCTGACCGAGCAGCTTCCAGTTGGCGGCGAACTCCAGCCAGCCCGAGGCAATGCATTGCATGCTGGTCTGGAAGAATCCGCCGGCGCGTTCGAGACCCGAAAAGGCCGGTTCGTCTGTCGCCGGCGCGACATCGAGATTGACGAAGATCAGCGGCCCGAGGCTCGCAGCATGAACCGGAAGCAGCCGCTCCGGCTGGACTCCGAGATACTGCTCCATGGCCGGCGTGGCATCGCCCAGCTCGCCGGCGGAGATCGCGCTGCGGTCGCGGCTATAGCCGCAAGAAGTGAAAGAGCATTTGGTCTTCTTGCCGGTCTGGCATTGCAGCGGGATCGCGCGGCAGCCGCCATGCTGGGCCTTGTTGAAGCGCCCGGTCAGCCCGGAGCCGGCGCGCTGCACATGAATGCCGTGATTGCCGACGGTGAAAGGCAGCAGATCGCCTTCGCCCGGGATTTCGTGGCCGCAACCGATCGCGACCCAGTCGCGGGTCCAGATCGTCTCGTCCTCGAGCAGGCTGAAGCGCAGCGAGCGGAACACCACCGGCGGTAAAACGCTGGCCTCGCCGAGACCGTCAAGCGCCTCGGCGTAAAAGCTCGCGCTGCAAAGGTCGTGGCCTTCCGCCTGAAAGCCGAAATCGGGGCGATGAAGCATCGAGCAAACCCTTCGTCTGACAGTTCCATTCGATCTCCCGGCGGCACGGGCGGCTGCTTAGATGGCTCTTTAAGCAAGGCCGCCCGCACCATGGCGCATTTGCTGCGGCTGGGAGGGGCAGGTGCCCGCGGCCAAGCCCGCGGACACCACAAATGCGCCTAAGCCTTAGGCCTGCGTGGCAGGCTCCGGCGTGTCGTAATCCGCCCGTCCGCGATGCTTGATCGCCTCGGCCGGCGCCGCCGGCAGCGGGCCGTCCTGCATGAAGCGGTCGAGCACATTGCCCACCAGGGTCGAGACGTTGTTCTTGCCCTCGTTCCAGGGAAGCGAGCCGCAGAACGCGATCGACGAGAAGGCGAAGCAACCGCCGCCATTCGGCGTCTCGTGGAAGGCGATGTCGCCACGCACACGCGGATGGGTGGTGCCGTCCAAGCCCTGCTGGTTGAAGCCGAAATCTTCCATCACCAACAGATAGGCTTCGGTATGGCGGCCGGCCGAGGTCGCAACCGCAAGCGTGTGCGGCGGCGAGCCCAGCGTGACGTCGACGATATCGAGCTCCAGGCCGGCGCAGCCGCCGCCCACCAGGCCGAAATTGCCGATCGGCTCGTCATAATCGATACCCTCGAAGGCCCAGGCGACCCGCGGGTCGAGACTATCCGGCGTCCGGCTGTAATAGGTCGAGACGTCGAAGCCTTCATTGGTCATGCCCACACCGGCGACCGAGTAGAGCGAGCGGCCGCGGAAGCGCCACATGCCGCCGAGCTCACCGGTGCCCTGGTGGTAATACTCGCCAGGCTCTGCGCGCCAAGTGCGGATGCCGGATTCGCAGCGCCGCATCTCGGTGAGCACACCGCGCCCTTCGGACTCGTAGGCCGGGTGGTAGGAATGCACCCAGTACCAGGCATCCGCGCCCATATACATCAGGCGTCCGCCGCGCTGCGTGTAGTTGTGCAGAGCGTCGAGCTGGGTGCCGGAATTATGCTCCGGATGCGAGCCGGTGATGATGACGTTGTAGTTCTCCAGCCGGGCCAGGCCTTCATAGGTCACGTCCTCATCGGTGATGACGTCGTATTCGTAGCCCATCGTCTCCAGCCAATAGATCAGGTGGAGGTCGGCGGGATACTGCCACGGCGCCTGCGCCAGGAAGTGATCGTATTTCGGCCGGATGCTGAGGATCGGACGCAGACGCGAGGACAGGCAGATGCCCGAGCCGTCGGTATGCGTGTCGTAGATCGAGCCGCCATATTCCCGGTGCTCGGCCAGGAACATGTTCTGCTGCTGCATGATCGGCACGCGGTAGACAAACAGCTCCGCGCCGCCCGCGTTACACGCCACATGCTCGTTGGCATAGGCCATGTAGCTGATGGTCGGCACCATCACCGCGATCTTCGATTGCTCCTTGCCGATCTCCGGCACCACCCAGAACGGAATGTAGTCCTCATCGCCGTCTTCGGTGGTGAGCTTCAGCGCGTAGAAGCGGCTCTTGATGCCTTCTGCCGGCACATCCCATTCGACGTCGACCTGCCAGCGGGCATTGTCGACATCGTCGTCATGGAAGTGGATGGCGCCGTATTCCTTGGTGGCGAACTTCCAGTCGAAATTCTGGCCGGACCAATTGTAGCCGGTCAGCGCGCGGGTCGGGCAATTGACCAGCTGCGCGTCGAAGCCATACGGGCCGTTATCCTTGGCGGCGATGGTGTCGATGCCGTCCCAGAAATCCCAGGCCGCAACGATCACCTCCGACAGCGCGCCGGTCGGACCGGAATTGCGCCGCTCGGTCAGGCCGGGCTGGGCACCGCCCTTCATCTGCTCGATCTCGAACCGGTTGAGGGCTTTGTTGCAGATGCGCGGGCTGTCGATCTTGCCGTTATACTTGCCGGCAAACCAGACGCCGGCCGGCAGCGAAGACTGGGCCAGCGCATCGTTGCCGTCGATCTTCTCCACATAAGCGCCGAGCGCCGTCGGTGCGGCGGTATGGGCAATGGTGGTGTCCACCGTGGTCTTCACCGGCTCGATCACCGGATCCAGCGCATAGACGATCTGCGGCTCGTGATACAGCACCACCTCGCCGGTCTCCGCATCGAAGCTGGCGGCGATGAAGTGCCAGGCATGATCGCGGATCGGCACGCCGGTGCTGATCTTGTGCTCGTTGATGCGCAGCTCGACGCAGCCCTCTTCGTTGATGAAGAGGCCATAGCCCTTGCCGTCCATCCATTTGGTCACCAGCCCTTGCGCGCCGTGCTTCCAATAGCGCGGATGGGTCTTCGGCGTGGTCGGCCAGATCCAGCACTGCAGCGTGAAGCTGTCGACGTGGAACTGCGGCGCATCCTCGACAAAGCCGTAGGAGCCGCTGTGAATGATCTGCTTGCGGCCCTTGTAGACGCCGTTCGCCGCCGTATCCATCGGCCGCTCGATATAGCCGGGCCCGCGCGGATTGGTGTCGCCGTGGATCATCTGCACGACCTCGGCCTTGAACTCCGAAGGGCCGTCGCAATTGACGTAGAACTTGATCTTCTCGCCGGGGTGAACGCCGAACTTATCGGCGTATCCGGTCAGCCTCATGGCACACATAGTAGTCTCCAGTTTCTCAATGCACGTGGAGCAAAGCTCCGCCGTTCGCGTCCTCAGGGTCTCGAAGACGCGGCAAGAATCGATGGTTTCGTTGAAGCCGGGGGCGGACGCCCCCTAGCCCGGAGCGGTCAGGCTCAGGTCACCGGCCAGTTGTCGTCGCGGTGCTTCCAGCCTTCTTCGAAATTCTCCGGCATGCCCGCCGTCTCCGGCAGCTCGTCCAGGCGCATCAGGAAGATGTCGTGCTGGATCTCCTGCTCATCGGTGTAGACCTTGTCGTTGACGAACTCCGGCGGCACGCCGCGGATGCCCGACAGGCGGCCGATGCGCCATTCCTTGTCCACCTTGGTGCAGATGGTGATGAGCTTGCCCGCCGGCGACTCGCCGCGCATGCGCATCAGGACCCGGCGGAGCGTCGGATACTCGTGCACGCCGCCAGTCACCACGGTGGTGTCGCCCGGCGTCTCGCATTTCAGCACCGAGAACCCAGCGACGCCCTTCATGGAGTCGACGCACTCCCTGTGCAGCCGAATGAGTTCCTCACGCTCCGGCGTGCCCTTCTTCGGAATTGGAATCATGTTTCGCTCCGTTGGTTGCTGATTCACTTCCTCACTCGATCGTTCGGCGCGCCGCGGATGGGGGCGCCGACTATCGTTCCCAAACCGTTAGATCGTCATATGTTGCTCGACGAGTTCGTCGGTCATTTCCGCGATCGGCCCGCTTGCCACCACCCGGCCGTTATCGACCATGACGAAGGCGTCGCCGAGCTTGCGCGCGACCTTGATATGCTGCTCGGTCAGGATCAGGCTGATGCCGAGCTCCTTGTTCAGCATCTGCAGGATCTCGCCGATCTCGTGCACGATGTTGGGCTGGATGCCTTCGGTCGGCTCGTCCAGCAGCAACACTTGCGGATCGACGGCGAGCGCGCGCGCCACGGCGAGCTGCTGCTTCTGCCCGCCGGAAAGAAGCCCGGCGCGCCGGTCGAGATTCTCCCGCAAATAGGGAAAGATCTTCAGGCAAAGCTCCGGGATACCGGCGGCGTGATCCTTGCGCGCGAAGGTGCCCAGCAGGATGTTCTCGCGCACCGTGAAATCCGAAAGAATGCCGCGCCCCTGAGGCACGTAGCCGAGCCCGTAAGTCGCCCGCACATAGGTCGGCTTGTTGCCGATCTCGGCGCCGTCCATCGTGATCGCGCCGGTCGATTTGTCGGTCAGCCCCATGATGGTGCGCATCAAGGTGGTCTTGCCGACGCCGTTGCGGCCGAGCACGCAGACGCATTGCCCCTTCTTAAGCTCGAAGGAAAAGTCCCTGAGGATCGGCGTCGCGCCGTAATAGGACGTGACGTTTTCCAGCTGCAGCAACGCGCTCATG
This sequence comes from Methyloligella sp. GL2, assembly GCF_013341275.1. Classification (GTDB taxonomy): domain Bacteria; phylum Pseudomonadota; class Alphaproteobacteria; order Rhizobiales; family Methyloligellaceae; genus Methyloligella. Next base: position 790,728 of record NZ_CP054476.1, on the reverse strand, counting down.
CCGCTTCCTCCTCCTCGCCGAGATAGACGTCGCGCACGCGCGCATCCGCTTCGATTGCGGCGATGTCGCCTTGCGCCAGCAGCGAACCCATATGCATCACCGTCACCACATCGGCGATCTCGCGCACGAAGCCCATATCGTGCTCCACCACGACCAACGTCGCGCTCTTGCGCAGATCCTTGAAGATGCTGGTGGTCTTTTCGATCTCGGCTTCGGTCATGCCGGCAATCGGCTCGTCCATCAGCAAGAGCCGCGGCTCCTGCATCAGCACCATGCCGATCTCCAGCCATTGCGTTTCGCCATGCGAGAGATTGCCCGCGAACTCTTCGAGCCGGTGCGTCAGCCCGGCCAGCGTCGCAATCTCGTCGAACTTCTGCTTCAGCCCGCTCGGGTGAAAGGTGAACAGGTTGGTGAAGGGATTGGTCTGCCGGCTATAGGCGACCTCCAGATTTTGCCGCACCGTCATGTCGCGCAGCACGGCCGGCACCTGGAACTTGCGACCGATCCCGGCTCGCGCCGTGACATGCTCGTCCTGGCCGGTGATGTCGTTGCCGGCGAACAGGATCTTGCCCGAAGTCGGCTTCACCCGCCCGGTGATCAGATCGATCGTCGTGGTCTTGCCGGCGCCGTTGGGACCGACCAGGCAGCAGATCGTGCCCTCGGTGACTTCCATGCTGAAGTCGTTGATCACCTGGACCGTATCGAAGCTCTTCGACAGATGCTGGATTTCGAGAAGTCCCGACATCTTTATGCCCCCTCCTCTGCCGTCACGGATTCGATGGCCCGGCCCGACTTCGACGGAAGCCGTGCGCTCAGCCAGCCGAGCCCCGCCTCGGCGAGGCTTGCCAGGCCGTTCGGCAGGAACCGCACCACGACGATGAAGAAGCCGCCGAGAAGCAGAAGCCAGGTCGAAAGAAACTGGTCGCCGAGATAGCTCTGGCCGCCCTGGATGAGGAAGGCGCCGATCATCGCCCAGAGCAGCGAGTTGCGTCCGCCGATCGCCGCCCAGATCACCATGGAAAGGCTGAGGCTGACATCGAGCTGAGCCGGCGACACATACTGCACCAGCATCACCCAGCAGCAGCCGGCGATGGCGGCGATCATGCCGGAGATGGTGTAGATCGCGGTCTCGTAGCCGGCGACGTTATAGCCGAGGAAGCGCACCCGTTCGGCATCGTCGCGGATCGCCTGGGTCACCAGCCCGAACGAGCTCTGGGTGAGGAGCTTCGCCAGCACCGTGGCAACGCATAGAAGGGCGAAGACGATCCAGTAGGCGGTGGCGCTATAGGGATCGATCTCGAAGCTGCCGATCTGCAGCGAGGCCGGCGGCGTCAAGCCGTTGGCACCGCCGGTATAGGCCTGCTGATCGAGGATGATGGTGTAGAATGCCGACAGCATAGCCAGCGTCATGATGGTGAAGAACACACCGGAGACGCGCGCCCGGAACATGATGCTGCCGAACACCGCGCAGAAGAATGTCGGCACCGCGACCGCGAAGATCAGCCCGCCCGCCGTGCTGGAGAACGGCTCCCAGAACCACGGCAGATGCTCCAGGCTGTTGTTCAGCATGAAGGGCGGGATCGGGTTGGAGTCCGTCTGGGTCTGCATCTGCATGGTCATCGCCATGCCGTAGGCGCCAAGGCCGAAGGAAATGCCCTGGCCGAGATTGAGGATGCCGCCAAAGCCCCAGCACAAGCTGATCGACAGAGCCAACATCGCGTAGATGCCGTAGGTCGCGAGCTGGTTGAGCAGAAAGGCGTCGCCGACGAATAGCGGCACGATACCGATGGCGGCGAAGAACACCGCATAGGCGAGCCATTGCAGCTTCTTGTCGTGATAGATATTGCCCATGATTACCAGCCCCGTTTCGCTTGCCGCTTGCTGACCGCGCTCATCGCCTCACCCCGCCTTGCGCGAACAGCCCTTGCGGCCGGAAGCGGAGGAACACGACGATCAGCACGAAGATGATGAAGCGGGCCAAGGTGGCGTTGGTGAACGATGCCAGCACGGATTGCATCTCCCCGGTCGCGGCACTCGCCGCGACGCTGCCGGCAAGCGAACCGCCGCCGACCACCACCATCAGGAAGGACTGCACCACGTAGCTCGCGCCCATGGTCGGCAGCACGATGGCCAGCACGCCGAACAGCGAGCCGGCGACGCCGGCAAGCCCCGCCCCGAGCGAGAAGGTCAGCATGTAGACGCGGCCGGCATTGATGCCGAACGAGGCGGCCATCTCCTTGTTCTGCATCACGGCGCGGACCTGCACGCCGAAGCGCGTCTTGTAGAACAAGAACCACAGCCCGAAGACCAGCAGCGCCGTGACCGCCAAGATGATGACGCGGAAGGTGGAGATGGAGACCGAGCCGAGCGCGATATTGCTGGAGAAGATTTCCGGCACGGAGATGTATTTCGGATCGCTGCCGAAGATCAGCCGCACGCTCTGCATCAGCACCAGCGACACGCCGCAGGTGGCCAGCAGTGTGTCGAGCGGCCGATTGTAGAGATAGCGGATGAGCCCGCGCTCGAGCAGAAGCCCAACCAGCGCCACGATCACGAACGAGGCCGGGATACAGATGAGATAGGGAACGCCGAGATAGACCTGCAGCATATAGGTGCTGTAGGCGCCGAGCATGATCAGCTCGCCATGCGCCATGTTGATCACGCCGGCAGTGCCGTAGATAACCGTCAGCCCCAGCGCCGCAACAAGCCAGATGCTGGCAATGCTGACGCCGAGGATGAGAGCGTTCGCGAGCGTCCCGAGATCCATAATCCGTAAGGTCCCCCGTGCTTGGAGCCGCAATCGGCCCTTCGCCCGCCGCAACGACGGCGCGCCTTGCACTTTTCAAATTCGTTTCAGTCGGGAGCCGGGCCCGCGCCACCGTGACAACGCGGGCCCGGTTTTGCGTCAGATGACGTTGGTGCGGATCTTGCCGTCAGGCGCCTTCAGCCCGTCCTTGGTGCAGGTGCCCGAGTCGGGATAGATCGAGAAGGGAAGCGGCTGGACCTGGCCTTCGGACGCCTTCAGAACCTTGAAGGTGCCATCGCCCTGGCACTGACCGATCTTCGGCTTCAGCCAGGTGTTGAAGTTGTCCTCGTCGATCCAGACCAAGCCTTCCGGCGAGACATTGTCCTCCACCCGGACACCGCCGGAATGATCGCGGATGATGCGTGGCGTGACGTTCTCGACCCCGACCGCCGCGACGGCTTTCTCGAAGCCGTATTTGAACACATAGGCGGAGAGATAGGTCTCCTCCATGTTGTAGTGGGTCACGCCGTTCTTGCCGTATTTGCTCGACAGGAAGCCCTCGACGAATTTGTGGTTGGTCGGGTTGTCGAGGCTCTGGAAGTAAGGCGCGGAGAGGAAGTGGCCGGCACCGAATTCCGGCCCCATGGCGCGGGTCTCGATCTCGCCCGTGGTGAGCGATGCGATCGGCATCTTGTCCACCTTGAAGCCTTCCTGCTTGAACTGCTTGTGGAAGGCGATGTCGGATGCGCCGACGACCGTCGAGAAGATGAAGTCCGGCTGGGTGTCGCGGATCTTATTGAACACCGGACCGAACTCGGAGCTGCCGAGCGGGACATACTCTTCGCCGAGCAGCTCGCCGCCGGCCTCCTCCAGCCAGATCTTGGCGTTCTTGTTCGACTCTTTCGGCCAGACATAGTTGGACCCGACGAAGAAGACCTTCTTGCCGAAGTTCTTCACCATGAAGGGAATCAGGTCCTTGGAATGCTGATTGGCAAGCGGACCGGTGCAGATGGCGTTCTGCGTGCACTCGGCGCCCTCGTAGCAGGTCGGGTAGTAGAGCAGATGATTGCGCTGCATCACGGTCGGCAGGATCGCCTTGCGGCTCGCCGAGGTGTAGCAGCCGAACAGCGCGATGACCTTGTCGCGGATGATCAGCTCCTTGGCCTTCTCGGTGTAGACGTTGAAGTCCGACTTGGCGTCGACGATCACCGGCTCGACCGGCACGCCGTTGATGCCGCCGTTCTTGTTGATCTCGTCGAAGGCGTATTGCAGCACCAGCGTGGAGTCTTCCTCCGGTACGGCGAGCGCGCCGGTAAGCGAGAAGAGAAGCCCGACCTTGATCGGCTCGCCCTTCTTCACCGTCGCGCCCCAGGCTTCCTTCGAAGCCGGGAGCCAGAGATGCGGCGCTGAAAATGCGGCAGAAGCAGCGAGCGTCGTCTTGAGGAGTTTTCGGCGGGTAAAGTCCATTGATACGATCCCCCTGATGGCGAAGCGCGCATGCCTCTTAGACACACAACGCTAGATATTCGGTGAGTGAACTAGAATTAACGTCTAGACACTTGAGCGAATTGCAGGGAGGCCGTCAATGCCTTTTCTGCGCCAGCCGAAAATTTTTATCGGAGAGTGCCGCAAATGCCGAAAGCGTGTGCGCTTGGCGTTTTTTTCACGTGCATTGCGCAAATTTATCGGGCAAATGAGCGACTTAGAAAGGATCTGTTAACGATCCACCTGACGATCCGGCAGCCCGAGAGCGCGCAGCAGATCCTCTAGAGCGGGGTGGCCCAGCATCTTTCGTGCAACTAAAAGATGTTATTTATCATTCCTCCTGCTTGGAATCGGTCACGAACTATGACCATATGTGAACGAAATCCCCCAGCGGATATAGAGAATCAATCAGCCGCGCCGGCATGGCACTTCTAGACGCACGCGCTGCCGACGCGAAGGGAGCTAACGTTCCAGAATGAAGGTCATTATCGGAGACGACCATTGGGTGGTCCGACAGTCTCTCAAGCAGATTATGCGCAGGCTGGAGCAGGAGCTTGAGATTTACGAAGCCGAGAGTTTCGGCGAGCTTATGGAGCTCCTGGCGGAGCACCCCGACACCAGCTTGATCTTGCTGGACCTCGTCATGCCCGGTTCGGAGGAGCTCGGCGGCCTGCATGCGCTTCGGGCGAAGTACCCCAACATTCCGGTGGTGGTCGTCTCGGTGCATGAAGATGTCGAGCACGTCATCCGGTCGGTCGAGCAAGGCGCCATCGGCTATATCCCGAAATCGGCCGCCGGGCCCGAGATCGTGCGGGCGCTGGAGCGCGTGCTGGCCGGAGAAGTCTCCTTCCCGCGCCGCATCATCGAGCGCTCTTCGGCGCCTGCGGAGCGCCCCAAGAATGCGACTTCCGAAGAGCGAGACTTAAGCAGTCTCACCAGCCGGGAGCGCGATGTGCTGGTTCTGCTCGGCAGCGGATCGTCGGTGAAGAATATCGCCGAAGAGCTCGGCCTCAGCAGTCAGACCGTGCGTATCCATCTCGGCAACGCGATGAAGAAATTGAACCTCCCCGACCGGACGAGCGCTGTGCACTACGCTGTGACGCATTTCGGCAGCGCCGCTAGTGCTGCCAATGGCTGACGCGCCGGCTCAGGCTGCGGAAGGCGAATCTGAGCTGGACGCCGTTTGGGAAGGACTCGACGTCCTCGATACAGGCATTCTGATCTGGTCGTCCGATCGCAAACTCGTCTACATCAACGAAGGCTTCCATCGCAGCTGCGCCCTGCCCGTCTCTCTTGGCATGCGCTATGAGGATTACGTCGCGGCCGTCGCCCATTCGCAAGAATGGGTGGTTCCCGGCGATCCCGAACAATGGGCGCACGACAAGATCGGCGACTTCGGGACCCTCAGCGATTCCGACTTCCAATTCGCGACCGGCAACACCATGCATGTCGCGCAGCGGCCAACCCGCGCCGACGGCATGGCGGTCACCTTCACCGACGTCACCGCAGTCAAGCGCAACGAGCGGGAGCTGCGCGAAGCCAAGGAAGCCGCGGAAGCCACCGACGAAGCCAAATCGCGCTTTCTGCGGGCTGCCAATCACGACCTGCGCCAACCGCTCGCCTCGCTGAAGATCCTGATCTACAACTGCCTGCAGGAGCAGGATGAGGAGCAGCGTCGCGAAATTCTCCATGCCATGGGCGTGTCCGCCTCCATCATGGAGGACCTCCTCGGCGCACTTTTGCAGATCGGCCAGCTCGATGCCGGCCGGATTCAGCCGCGCATCACCTCGTTCCAGCTTTCGGAGCTGTTCGAGCGCATCCAGATACAATTCGATCATCAGGCCCAGGAGAAGGGGATCGACCTCAGATTCGTCACCCCCCATAAGACGGTGTCGACCGACCGCGCGCTGCTGGAGCGGATCCTGAGCAATTTCGTCGCCAACGCCATCCGCTTCACCGAAGTTGGCGGCGTGCTTGTCGGCTGCCGAAAAGAGGGGCGGGGCTTGCGCATCGAGGTGGTCGATACCGGCCGCGGCATTAGCGAAGAGGATTGTACCCGCGTCTTCGACGAGTTCTACCGCGTCACCGACGACAGCCGGAAGCAGAGGAAGGGGCTCGGCCTCGGCCTCAATATCGTGAAACGCCTGGCCGACCTTCTCGAACATCCGATCGGCGTGCGCTCCCGGCCGGACAAGGGATCGATCTTCTCGGTCTGGGTGCCGCTCGGCAATATCTGGCACAGCGATATCGGCCCCGCCGCCGATGTCAGCGAAGCCGTCGGCGGCGAATTCGCCGGAACGCCGGTCTTGCTCATCGAGGATGACGAGATCTTGCGCGAATCCATGGCCCAGCTGTTGCGCCGCTGGGGCATCGACGTGCACCCCGCGCCCAACAAGGACGAGGCGATACGGCTGGTCTCGGAAGGATTGGTCACCCCGGAGCTGATCATCGCCGATTACAATCTGCAGACCCGAACCGGCCTTGAGGCAATCGAAGCGGTCCGCGACCTCGTCGACGATCCTGAAATGCCCGCCATGGTCGTCACCGCAGACGCAGAGCCGAAGGTGATCAGCAACATCCAGAAGGCCGGTATCCCGGTTCTGGTCAAGCCGGTCAGCCCGCCGCGCCTGCGGGTGCTGATGCACAATCTTCTCTTCGAGCCGGACTTTCTAAAACAGACGATGGGTCCTTGAGCCTGTCACAGCGGCAGAAGCACCGGTCGCGCATTTTCAACTGAGGGATAATCGACGTGGACGACAGTTCCGAATTCGTGCCCATCGGCAGCATGGTGCCCCTTACCGGACCTTCGGCCGCCGACGGCGCCGAGTTCCGCAACGGCATCATTCTGGCCTGCGAAGAGCTCAACGCGCGCGGCGGGCTGCTCGGCCGCCCGATCAAACCCTTCTTCGTCGATACCTGCCGGCAGACCGCGAAGGAGGTCGTTTCCGCAGCCCGGCTCCTGATCGAGAAGCACAAGGTCCACGCCATCGTCAACGGCTACAATATCGGCGCGCAGAACTCCGAATACGAGCCGATCGCCGATGCCGGCATCATCTATGTCCACGCCAATACGCTGCTCCAGCACCACGATACGGTGATGAGCGATCCAGACCGGTATTTCGGCTGTTTCATGGCCGATCCGGCCGACTATTGGTATGGCCCCGGCCTGATCAAATTCCTCTCCTGGCTCCGGGATAGCGGGCAATGGACCCCGAAATCCAACCGCATCGCCATCGTCTCCGGATCGACGCCCTACAGCATCGTGATCTCCAACTCGATGGCCAAGGCCGCGGCCAGCTATGGATGGCAGGTCTGCTTCGGGCCGAAGATCGTGCAGACCCCGACCAGCCAGTGGCGCGACGTCATCGAGGAGGTCCGGGCGACCGATCCGGCCGTTTTCGCCAACACCCATTTCTACGCCGGCGATCTGGCGCATTTCCAACGCCAATTCGTGGAAAACCCGATGGACTGCCTGGTCTATCTGCAATACGGCGCGGTCCACCGGACCTTCGCCGATATCGCCCAGGAGGCGAGCGTCGGCGTCATCGTCTCCTCGATCATCGGCCTGCTCCGCGACGAAATGGGGAAACGCTTCGAGACCCGCTACAAGGCCAGGTTCGGCGATGGCTCGACGCCGACCATCGGCTGCCAGTCCTATAGCAACCTGCATCACTACGCCGTCGGCGCGGCGATGGCCGGCGGCTCCGGCGCGCCGGGCGATTTCGAGCAGAACAGGAAAGTGGCGTTTGCCCTCAGAGGCATGATCTACCGCACCGTGCACGGCACCATCCGCTATCATCCCGATTGGCAGGCCGTCGTCCCCTATCCGGTGCTGACGCCCGACCCCTCGCTGGGCATGCCGCATATCTTCTACCAGATCCACGACTTCAGAGCGCCGTTGGCGATGATCGCGCCGGAGCCCTACAACACCGAGCGCTTCATCTATCCGCCTTGGATGAGCGGCCGCCCCACTGAGACGAAACCCGCTCCATCGGCCAATCCCCGCGGCCTGACCGAGTTCTAAGCGGAGGATCGCCAAGGCTCGGTCCAAGGCTCAGTCCAAGGCTCTGTCTAAAGGCTCATTCTGGCTGTCGTCGCGCGCGGGAACTGACAACAATCGGGCTTCAGCCCCCCGGCCGCGCCGCGACCAAACAGCGGCCGGATTAAACGGCGGCCGACCCAATGCCTAATATGGTTGGGAAGATTGGTTGCGGGGGTAGGATTTGAACCTACGACCTTCAGGTTATGAGGCGAACGGCCTGTGATATAATTTATTGATATACAACAATAATTTTAGGATGAGGAAATCTTTGTGCTAGATGATGTGCTAGCGCTTGCCGTCGATAGCGACCAAGGAGGCTATGCCTCCGCCGTCAAATCCATACCGAATGCAAGGGAACGGATTTTTTCCAGAAACGGCAGCGGGTCATCGCTTCGCCAGGCCAACGCGATACTAAGCACCGGCGCCGGCGCTTCGAGATCGACGATATGCACGTCACCTCGCGCCACGCAATCGATCTGGTTCATCACGAAGCTCACCCCGATTCCGGCCTCGACCAGAGAAAGACAGCTCTGGTTTTCATGACACTCCTGTACCCGGGGGCGAAAACCCGAAACAGCGCAGGCGCGGATGATCTCGTCATGCACGCCGGGATTTTGGGACCTTGGCGGGATGATGAATGTATCGCCTGCAAAAGCAGAAAGCGGTATTGAGCTATCGTTTAACTGTCGCAGATGCGGATGATCCGACGGGATAGCGAGACGCATCACCTCCTCGTGGATCACTTTCACCTCAAGCTCCGCCGCCGTGGCGGGTGCAAGCAGAAAGCCCACGTCGATCTCCGCCGCCAACAACGCCTTGACCTGGGCCTCCGTCGTGAACTCCCGGATCGTGACATCAATTTCGGGATATGCCTCGCGGAACCCCCGGATGACCTGCGGGAAGACGGTCTGCATCGCCAGCGGCGTAACCCCAATCGCGAACCGTCCGCTGTCCGCGCCGATCTCATGCCGCACCGCACGCTGGACTTTATCGAGATGGGCCAACAACCCCTCAACCTCGCGCCGCAGCACCACCCCGGCAGGTGTCAACGACACGCGCCGCGTCGTGCGCTCGAAAAGCTTCACCCCAAGCTTGTGCTCCAGTTGAGCGACGGTTTTGGTCACCACCGGCTGCGACATGTTCAGCCTGTCGGCGGCACGGTTGAAATTCAGCGTTTCAGCGACGTGGGCGAAACAGCGCAGTTGTTTGATTTCCATAGCGTTAAATTAATTCGTTTTCCGAATTAAAACAGATTTCATATTAGAACTTAATTACACGCCCTCGCGGAATATATGACTGCCTTAGCGACAAAAGGCAAGGTCATGTATCGAAACCTCATCATTCTCGGATCAGGACCCGCTGGTTGGACGGCAGCTATCTACGCAGCCCGCGCCGGACTGGCCCCTCTCCTGCTGACAGGCATGGAGCCCGGCGGTCAGCTAACGATCACCACCGATGTGGAAAACTACCCGGGCTATGCCGACCCAATCCAGGGCCCCTGGCTCATGGAGCAGATGCAGGAGCAAGCAAAGCGCATGGGGACGGAGGTCGTGACCGATCTTGTGACCCGGGTCGCGCTCTCCCAGCGCCCATTTCGCCTTACGGGGGATAGCGGCAGGGAATATACCGCCGACGCACTGATTATTGCCACAGGGGCTAAGGCGAAGTGGTTAGACCTGCCGTCGGAGGCGAAGTTCCAGGGGTTCGGCGTCTCAGCCTGCGCGACCTGCGACGGTTTCTTCTACCGTAACCGCACTGTCGTTGTGGTCGGGGGCGGCAACACGGCCGTGGAGGAAGCCCTTTTCCTCGCTGGCATCGCAGACAAAGTCATTCTCGTTCATCGACGCGACAGGCTGAGAGCCGAGAAGGTGATGCAAGATCGTCTGCTCGCCCACCCAAAGCTCGAGGTCATCTGGAATGCCGAGATTGCGGAGATCGTTGGCACCGAAGCCCCCCGTGGCGTGACCGGGGTCGTCTTACGCGACACCCGGGACGGCGCCGTTCGAAAGATCGCAACCGACGGTGTCTTCATTGCGATCGGGCATAGCCCGGCGACTGAGGTCTTTGCCGGGCAGTTGCCGACCAACGACGGCGGCTATCTCGACACCGCTCCGAACAGCACCGCGACTGCCGTACCGGGTGTCTTCGCGGCTGGCGACGTCGCCGACGATCAATTTCGCCAGGCGGTGACAGCCGCGGGCCAGGGCTGCATGGCGGCTCTGGAGGCTGACCGCTACCTCGTGAGCCTTGCCCTCGAAGCAACGGCCGGCAACGCGCAAAGCGCTTCGGCCTGACCAAAAAACCAAGCTAAGGAGATCCCGACATGGCTGATGTCAAAAGCCTCGATACCAGCAATTTCGATGCGTTCATGCAGAGAGAGGAGCAAGTCAAAGTCCTGCGTTTCTGGGCGACTTGGTGCCGCCCCTGCATCGCACTGGAACCAATATACGATGAAGTCGCGGGCGAATTGGGCGAACGCGCTAGCTTCGCCGAAGTCGACATTGACAAGGCTCCGGAAATTGCTGGTGCTTTCGGCATCCGTAGCGTTCCCACTGTCCTGGTGTTCAAGGACGGCAAGCCCCTGGACACGATCATCGGCCTGCACGCCAAGGCGCGTTACGTCGACGCCGTGAACAACGCGGTCTGAACACCGAAACATTCTCCAAACAATCAAGCAGATGAGAAGGCGCGTCGGAGACCCCGCATGCGACCTCAACAAGGGAGGACGACATGTCCAAAACCAATATCAAGCTGAATTCCGCCTGGGATGGCGGCTTTAAGGGCAAGGGACAGATTGCGGGAGAGAAGTTCGAGGTCGAAATCGGCATTCCCGCAGACCTCGGCGGCAGTGGCGCTGGCGCGAATCCCAAGGAGCTATTCACCTCGGCTACGGCCGCATGCTTCCTGGCGACTTTGCGAGCGATCACTGAGAACAAGAAAGTGCCCGTCGAGACACTATCGGTCACGACCGAGGCCGTTGCCGACGACAAGTCTTTCTCGATCCGTCATACAGCGCATGTGACGCTCAAAGCGGGTTCGAGCGAAGCCGACCAGATGGCCGGCGAGGCTGCCATCGCATCCGCTGACAAGGTCTGCGTCGTCGGCAACCTGGCAAGGAAGGCCGATGTGGACATTGAAGTGGTACCGGCAGTCGCCATCGCGGCCGCCTAAAGCCACTGCTCCCAGTAGCCGAGCCCAGAAGCCCGGGGCGATTCTATCGGTCTCTCTTCATCATTCATTTTCGAACTGAGTTTCGCTCGACAACAAAGTTTATTGTACCGATTCTCACGAGAGACCTATCCTCACCGCCCCTTCAGATTACCGTTCCCGGGGCGTCACGTGGCGGGAATGATTAACCTATCATGATGCTCTCTCAGCTCATCGAATTTACACTCATCGTCGGCATAGGTTCGACGATCGCGCTGGACCTCTGGGCCCTGCTCCTGGACAAATTCGCGGGGTTCCCCGGCACACACTGGGGCATGGTCGGACGCTGGCTTCTAGGCATACCGCACGGCAACCTTGTGCTGGATACAGACAACGAAACGCCGGCTTCCATGGAGGAGTGGACAATCGGATGGATCTTCCACTACCTGGTCGGTTTGGCCTACGCGGCAATGCTTCCGCTTTTCTGGGGCATCGGCTATATCGCGGCGCCCACCGTTTTTCCTGTCTTTATGATCGGCGTCGTAGTCAGCAGTCTCGCCGGCCTCATGATACTTATGCCGGGACTAGGCGGCGGGCTCTTCGCACGGAAGACCCCCAATCCCGCTCTCATGATTGCATACGTGATCGTGGCGCATTCAGTCTTCGCTCTGGCACAATTCCTCCTAGCGCTAGGCGTCTCTGGAAACTAGGTCCTCCAGGCCCCTCATAACGTGTTCCCAGTCCAACGGCGTCGCGAAGATCGAATGCGGGGCATAGCTCTGCGCGCTAAACTGACCATCCACTCACAAAAGCCAAATTTTTAGATGGCTTGCCGAGCAACCGCTCCGCTGGTTTCCAATATCAATACCAACGGAGCGGCGACCGGTTTCAGCGACGCTCTTCGCTCAATGTCGTCCAGCGGTGACGCCGCCATCGACGGAGAGCACCGTGCCTGTAATCCAAGACGCCTGATCGGAAGCGAGGAACAGGATCGCATCGGCGATGTCCTTGGGCTGGCCATTCCGGCCGAGCGGGTGAAAAGCGTTCAAGCCCGGCAGGGCCGCTTCGATCTCCTCATCGGTCATAAAGACCTTGAAAGCGGGAGTCTCCACAACCGCCGGCGCGACCGCATTGATGCGGATTTTAAATGGTGCCAGCTCGATAGCCAGATTGCGAACCATGGCATGGACACCCGCATTGGCGGCGGAGTAGGCCGATGACGGCGTTGCTCCAATTGCCTGAATGGCCCACATCGACCCGGTCTGCACGATGGTACCGCCTGTGTCCTTCATGGCCTTGGCACCGGCCTGAGCGGTGAAAAACTTCCCCTTGAGGATGGTGTCGAGGAAGAAGTCGTAGTCGCTCTCCGTAAAATCCAAAAAAGACTTCGGCGAGAAGACGCCGGCATTGTTGACCAAAATATCCAGCCTTCCAAAACGGGATGTAGCCGCATTGACGAGCGCCTCGCCCGTTTGAGGATCGGCAACGTCTCCAACTGAAATGACGACGTTCTCCCCGCTCGGATCGATCTCATGCGCAGCTGCCTCGAGTTTCTCACGATCACGTCCATTGATAGCAACCTTTGCGCCTTCTGCGATGAAGCGGGCAGCCGTCTCCTTGCCGATTCCGGAGCTGCCACCGGTAATCGCCACAACTTTTCCTTCGAAGCTCATGAACAATCTCCCTTCTCTATCTATCGGTAGATAGAGAAGTCTTAGCTATTGCCTTGACTGGTGGCAACACCTATCTATCGACAGATAGAGAGGTGAAAAAATTGAGCGACACGACAGCCGCCATATTGGACGCCGCGGAGCGTCGGATACGAGTTGCGGGATATAATGGCTTCAGCTTTCGCGAGATCGCCGCTGATGTCGGCGTCAAAAGCTCCAGCGTGCATTACCACTTCCCGACCAAGGAAAGTCTGGCCGTCGCCGTCGCTCGCCGCTACATCGACCGCTTTATGTTAGCCATCGATCAGGAGACTGGTGAGGGGCACGACATAATCGAAACCTGGACCCAATCTTTCCGGCGCTCGCTGCTTCACGACGGCAGAATGTGTCTCTGCGTTGCTCTCGGCGCAACGCCCGCAACTCTATCGGGAGAGGTTTTGGAGGAGGTGCGCCGCTTCTTCCAGCTCGCACGGGAAAAGCTTGTCACGGGTGGGTTGTCGCCTCAAAAAGCAGCTCACGTCTTGGCTTGTCTTGAAGGCGCGATGTTGGCGGCGAGCATTCTGTCTGCGCCGTCATTCTTTGATGATGCCACCGCTTCACTGGCCTTAGGCACGAAGTCGACGGTGCGGGAAGCGCATCGTCACAACGACGCCGTCGATCTTTAATGCGGGCCGTCATTGTTGCGACCTGAGTTCCAATGCACCGCTTTCGACGAAGCGACGGTGCCTCAACCCCCAGCTAACGCTTTAGCCAATCGGTCGGAGAGCACCCCATCTCCTTGCGAAACATGTAGCTGAAGGCCGAGGTCGAGGCGTATCCCAAGTCCAGTGCAATTCCAGTGACGTTGCGACCAGAGCCGAGCCACTCCAATGCCCGGAACAGGCGCAAGCGATGGCGCCAGGCACGCAGGCTGAGCCCTACCTCTTTCTCGAAGCGACGCGTCAGGGTCCGCGGGGATACGCCTAGCTCCGCCGCCCAATAGTCGAGGCCTCGCGCATCGTCAGGTGCCTCATATAAGACTTCCGAAATCGTACGCAGCATCGCGCTTTTCGGCCACGGGAGGCAGAAATCCTCCTTATCCAGACGGTGAAGCTGATCAACGACGAGCTTGTCGATACGCTCGACATACTCTTCCGATTCCTTGTGGTCGCTGATTGCCTCCAATTCCAGGATCAGAGCCCTCAGAAGCGGCGAGACTGTGAGGCAAGCGCAGCGTTGTGGCATTTGCGACGCCATTCCCGCAGCAATGTAAACGGAATTGTATCTCGCATCGCTGAGGCCACCAGTCGTATGACGCATGCCGGCTGGGATCCAGATTGCTTGCTGCGGGGTAACAACGGACCAAGCTTCCTCGACCGTTATCTGCAGTAAGCCTTCCGTCGCGTAGGTGAGCTGGTCCCATACGTGATTGTGTAGCGGGAAGCGATGACGCGCCGGGATGGATTGCGAAGTGAGGAAGACCGGCCGTGGCAGCGCCGTGATCGGTGGCACCTCTATTACCAACCAATCTTTATGTCCCGGCATTCCGATTCCCATTGCGTGTCGTTTGGTCGAAACTGATCGTCCAATTGTCGAGAGTCAACGCAAGTCGGCTTAGTTAAGATGCCAATAGCGGTTGAGACAACAATTACGGAGCAAAAAAGCTCACAGAACCGCGAACATAAGTTTGTGAGAGACGTTAAGTCTTCCGCATTTTTCAAGCCGGTTCGTACGGCAACTAGGGAGAGAGAAGCAAAATGAAGAAGATTGTTTTGGCGGCCACTGTTCTGCTGACTTGTTCGGCTACGTCTGCCCTTGCGTTGGATGCAAAAGCCACCAAGGAGACAACCGCTTCGCCTGAGAAAGCCTGGGCCGCGGTCGGGGATTTTTGCGGCATCGCTTCCTGGCACCCCGCCATCATCAAGTGCGTTCCATCGACCGCAGACGGCCATCAGGTACGGACGCTGAGCTTGAAAGGTGGAGGTACGATCGAGGAGGAGCTGGTTTCTCGCGACGACAAGGATATGCATTACACTTACAAGATCCTAAAAGGCCCGCTGCCCGTCGACGATTACGAGTCTGTCATCAGCGTAACCCCCAAGGGCGATGGCTCGATGGTGAGTTGGTCGGGCACATTCAAGGCAAAAGGCGCATCGGATGACGATGCGACAAAGACAGTCGCCGGGATCTATGAGGCTGGTGTGGACGGCATCGTAGCCAAAGCAGAAAACTAAGCTTCGTCTTACATCAACGGCTCATAGCGGACGGTCGAACGTTTGTCTGTCCGCTATGAGCGCATCGGTCGATGCCGTTGCCATTCCTCTCACGGCTCAAAAACATTCGGTCAGGCTAGCGACCTACAATAACGGTCAACGCCCCTCGAAAGCACGCCAGCAAGACGCGGCTGTGCCGCCCAATGTAAAAGGATTCGAATTTCACATCAGAAAATTCGATCGCGGGGTTAGGATATGCTTGCGCGCCCCGAACAGATGGACGCACCCAGCCGTAACTCGCGGACGGGCGGCCAACCTAGAGGCCGGCCGATGTTGGCGAAGTTACCAAGAAAGGAAAATTGGTTGCGGGGGTAGGATTTGAACCTACGACCTTCAGGTTATGAGCCTGACGAGCTACCGGGCTGCTCCACCCCGCGCCAAAATCGATATCTCTTAAATTTAAGAGAGCACGGCCGAATCGCGAAAAGATTCGTCAGGAGATTGAGAACTCCAACCGGTGCATTGCGCCCGGCCCGTGGAGGAGACATGTAGTCGGTCTTGCCCCGGCAATCAAGCCTTGTAACAGAATTCTGAAACTAAGCTGGCAAGCTTGCGGCGCGGCGATCCGGAAGCCAGACAACAGCTGTTGATCGTGCTAGCGTTCGCCGGGATCAGGCTGGGAATTTCCGCAATGCACTATCTGAAACGTTACTGGCGCGCCCTCGCCGTTGTCGCCGTGATTGGGGCCGCCGGATGGGTGGCTTGGCTTTATCTATGGCCCTCCGGACTGCCCGATACCATTGCCAGCGGCAATGGCCGAATCGAGGCCACCGAGATCGATATCGCCGCCAAGATCGCCGGCCGGGTCGAGGATATCTATGCCCATGAGGGCGATTTCGTCACCGCCGGCCAACCCCTCGCCAAGATGGATACCAAGGTGCTGGAGGCCGAGCTTGCCGAAGCGCAAGCCAACAGCCAACGCGCCGATATCAGCATCAAGACCGCCCAGGAACTGGTCACCCAGCGCCAAGCAGAACAGGAAGCCGCCACCGCGGTGGTGGCGCAGCGCCAGGCCGAGCTCGACATCGCGCAAAAGAATCTCGACCGCAGCAAGGAGCTGGTGGCCAAGGAGGCGGTGCCCGTGCAGCGGCTGGATGACGATACCTCCAGCTTCCGCGCCGCCCAGGCCGCGCTCAGCGCAGCCAAGGCGGATCTCGCCGCAGCGCAGGCGGCCATCAATTCGGCCAAGTCCGAAGTCATCGGCGCCAAGGCCGATCTGGATGCGGCAGACGCCACCATTCAGCGCATCAAGGCCGATATCGATGACAGCACCCTGACCTCGCCCCGCGACGGCCGGGTGCAATACCGCGTGGCCGAGCCGGGCGAGGTGCTGAGCGCCGGCGGCACCGTGCTCAACATGGTCGATCTTTCCGATGTCTACATGACCTTCTTCCTGCCCACCTTGCAGGCGGGCCGCGTCGGGCTGGATAGCGAGGTGCATCTGGTTCTGGACGTGGCGCCGGAATACGTCATCCCGGCTTCCGTCTCCTATGTCGCCGATGTGGCGCAATTCACGCCCAAATCGGTCGAGACCGCCGAGGAGCGGGAGAAGCTGATGTTCCGCATCAAGGCGACCATCGCCCCAGAGCTCCTGAAAAAATACATCCAGTACGTCAAGACGGGGCTCCCCGGGGTTGCCTATGTCCGCCTCGACCCCAATGCCCCCTGGCCCGACAAGCTCAAGGTGAATTTGCCAAGTGACTGATAAGGTCGCCGAGCCGGCGGCCACCGGCCCATCGGATGCGGTGGCGCGCCTTTCTCATGTCAGCCTTCGCTACAAGACGGTAGCGGCCCTCGACGGCATCACCGTCGATATTCCCGCCGGCAAGCTGGTCGGCTTCATCGGCCCCGACGGCGTCGGCAAATCCAGCCTATTGTCGCTGCTCGCCGGCGCTCGCGCCGTGCAAGACGGCCAGGTGCATGTGCTTGGCGCCGATATGTCGAAACAGGCAGCGCGCAACGTCACCTGTCCGCGCATCGCCTATATGCCCCAGGGCCTCGGCAAGAATCTCTACGAGACCTTGTCGGTAGAGGAGAATATCGACTTCTTCGGCCGCCTGTTCGGCCATGGCAGCAAAGAGCGGCAAAAGCGCATCGCCCTGCTCACCGAGGCGACCGGGCTCGCCCCTTTCCGCGACCGCCCCGCCGGCAAGCTCTCCGGCGGCATGAAGCAGAAGCTCGGCCTGTGCTGCGCCCTGATCCACGACCCCGATCTTCTCATCCTCGATGAGCCAACCACCGGCGTCGATCCGCTCTCCCGCCGCCAGTTCTGGGCGCTGATCGAGCGCATTCGCGGGGACCGCCCGGCCATGAGCGTCGTCGTCGCGTCCGCCTATATGGAAGAGGCGCGGCAGTTCGAATGGCTGATCGCCATGAATGCCGGCAAGCTCCTCGATTGCGGCACCCCCGACCAGCTCATGGCCCAGGTCGGCGCCACCACGCTCGAGGAGGCCTTCATCGCCCTTCTCCCCGAGGAAGAGCGCGCGCTTTACAAACCCGTCGAGATCCCGCCGCGCAGTGCCGACGACCAAGAGGTCGCCATCGAGGCCAAGGACCTCACCAAGCGCTTCGGCGATTTCACCGCCGTCGACCATGTCAGCTTCCGCATCACCCGCGGTGAGATCTTCGGCTTCCTCGGCTCCAATGGCTGCGGCAAGACCACCACCATGAAGATGCTGACCGGTCTCCTGCCGGCCAGCGAAGGCAAGGCCTGGCTGTTCGGCCAGCCGGTCGGCAATGACAGCTTGGCGATGCGCCGGCGGGTCGGCTACATGTCGCAATCCTTCTCCCTCTATGGCGAACTCACCGTGCGCCAGAATCTGGTGCTGCACGCCCGGCTGTTCGACGTGCCGGAGCACGAGGTCGAATCCCGCAGCGAAGAGATGGCGGCCCGTTTCGATCTGCAAGACGTGATGGACAGCCTGCCGGCGGCGCTGCCCTTGGGCCACCGCCAGCGCCTCTCCCTAGCGGTGGCGATGATCCACCGGCCGGAGCTTCTGATCCTCGATGAGCCGACCTCCGGCGTCGACCCCATCGCCCGCGACGCGTTTTGGCGCTCCATCGTGGAGCTGTCCCGCCGCGACGGCGTCACCATCTTTATCTCCACCCATTTCATGAACGAAGCGGAGCGATGCGACCGCATCTCCTTCATGGACGCAGGCAAGGTGCTGGTCACCGGCGCGCCCGACGAGCTGATCGCTCAGCGCGGCGCCGCCAACCTGGAAGAAGCCTTTATCGCCTATCTCGCCGAGGCCACCGGCGAGACCGTCGAGGCGGAGTCCGAGGCCGCGCTGCAGCCCCTCATCGAGGCGGAAGAGGCCCCGCCGCAACCAGCATCCTGGCGCAATCTGTTCGATCCGCGCCGTCTCTACTGCTATGCCCGCCGCGAGACCCTGGAGCTCTTTCGCGATCCAGTCCGCCTGACCATGGCCCTGGTCGGCAGCGTCATTTTGATGTTCGTGATCGGCTATGGCATCAGCCTCGACGTGGAGGAGCTCTCCTTCGCCGCGCTCGACCGCGACGAGACCGGCACCAGCCGCGACTATATTCTCGACATTGCCGGCTCGCGCTATTTCGACGAGCACGACCCGATCACCAGCTATGACGAATTGGACCGCCGTATGCGCTCCGGCGAGCTCAGCCTGGCGATCGAGATCCCACCCAATTTCGCCCGCGACGTGGCCCGAGGCGATGACGTCTCGGTCGGCGCCTGGATCGACGGCGCCATGCCGACCCGGGCGGAAACCGTCCAGGCCTATGTGGAGGGCATGCATTCCCTCTGGCTGTCGCGCAAGGCGACCGAGATGGGCCAGGCCGACGCGCTGGATACGCCCGTCGATATCGAAGCGCGCTACCGCTACAACCCGGATATCAAGAGCCTGGTCGCCATGATCCCGGCGATGATCCCGATGCTGCTGATGCTGATCCCGTCGATGCTGGCCGCGCTCAGCGTGGTGCGCGAGAAGGAGCTCGGCTCGATCATCAATTTCTACGTCACCCCGACGACGCGGCTGGAATTCCTGCTCGGCAAGCAATTCCCCTATATCGTCCTGTCGGTGATCAGCTTCCTGCTGCTCACCTTCTTCGCGGTCACCATCCTGGAGGTTCCGCTGGAGGGGAGCTTCCTGACCTTGAGCTTCGGCGCCCTGCTCTATGTCGGCACAGCGACCGCCCTCGGGCTGTTGATCTCGTGCTTCACCCGCAGCCAGATCGCCGCCATCTTCGGCACCGCCATCCTGACCATCCTGCCGGCGGTGAATTTCTCCGGCATGATCGATCCGGTCTCCTCCCTACAGGGCGTCGGACGTCTCATCGGCGAGATCTATCCGACCACCTATTTCCTGACCATCACCCGCGGCACCTTCTCCAAGGCGCTGGACTTCTCCGATCTGCAGGCCGACTTCGTGCCGCTGGTCATCGCCATCCCCGTGCTGATCGGCCTCGCTGCCCTCTTTCTCGCCAAGCAGGAGCGCTGATCATGCGGGTCGCTCATATTTTCCGTCTCGGCGTGAAGGAGCTGCGCAGCCTGTTCCGCGACCGCATGATGATGGTCTTCGTCTTTTATGCCTTCTCCCTGGCCATCTACGCCGCCGCCACCGGCATGCCCGAGACGCTCAACCACGCAGCCATCGCCGTCGTCGACGAGGACCGTTCCCAGCTCTCGGAGCGCATCATCGATGCATTCCAGCCGCCCTATTTCTCGCGGCCACGGATCATTACCCTCTCCGAGATGGATGCGCGCATGGATGCCGGGCTCGACACCTTCGCCCTCAGCATCCCGCCGAAATTCCAGCACGATGTGCTCGCAGGCGACCAGCCGACGATACAGCTCAATATCGATGCGACGCGCATGACCCAGGCCTTCACCGGCAACAACTACGTCCAGACCATTATCCAGGAAGAGGCGGCCGCCTTCGTCGACCGCCACCGCTCGGTCACCGACCTGCCGGTGAATCTCGTGTTGCGCGCCCGCTTCAACCCCACCCTGAATCACGCCTGGTTCGGCTCCATCATGGAGATCATCAACAACGTGACCCTGCTCTCCATCGTGCTGACCGGTGCAGCGCTGATCCGCGAGCGCGAGCACGGCACCATCGAGCATCTTTTGGTCATGCCGCTGACCCCGGCGGAGATCATGCTGAGCAAGATCTGGTCTATGGGGCTGGTGGTTCTGGTGGCTTGCGCCTTCGCCCTCCTGTTCATCGTGCAGGGCTTCCTTCAGGTGCCGATCGAAGGCTCCATCCCGCTCTTTCTGACCGGCGCGGCGCTGCATCTCTTCGCCACCACCTCCCTTGGCATCTTCCTCGCCACGCTGGCGCGGTCGATGCCGCAATTCGGGCTCTTGCTGATCCTGACGCTGCTGCCCTTGGAGCTGCTCTCTGGCGGAACCACGCCGCGCGAGAGCATGCCCGAATTCGTCCAGACCATCATGCTGGCCGCGCCCAACACCCATTTCGTGTCTCTGGCCCAGGCCATCCTGTATCGCGGTGCCGGATTTTCGATCGTCTGGCCGCAATTCCTCGCGCTCATCGGGATCGGCGCGGCGCTGTTCGCCCTCTCGCTCGCCCGCTTCCGGCGCTCGATCACCACGATGGCGTGAGGCGCGGCCCGGCGGCGCATTTCGTCTGCCGACACATATGCACGCCGGCCCGACCCGTCCTGTTCGCGCAGCCGCGCCCCGAATAAACGCTCACTCAGCGGCGCGGATGCTTCGGCAACTCGGTGACGATCGGCACTCCACCGTGATGCTTGGCCTTCTCTTCCGGCTCGACATGGATGGTGACGGCGGCCTCCGGCACAGCCTCGCCCAATGCCGCCTCGATCCGGTCGCAGATCCTGTGGCTCTCCGCGACATCCATCGAGCCCGGCACCACCAGATGAAACTCGATGAAGGTCACCCGCCCGGCAAGCCGGGAGCGCACGTCATGCGCCTCGATAGCGCCTTCGGCATTGGTCGCGATGGTCTCGCGGATCCGCTCCATCACATCTTCCGGCGCCGCCTTATCCATCAGACCGCCAATCGAGTCCCGCATCAGGCGCCATCCCATGAAGAGAATATTGAGCGCGACCACGCCTGCGATCAGCGGATCGAGAACCAGGATGCCGGACAACGCCACAGCGGCAACGCCGATCAGCACGCCGATCGAGGTGATCACATCGGTGAGAAGATGCTTGGCGTCGGCAACCAGCGCTTCGGACCGCAGCCGTCCGCCCCGCCGGAACAGCACCAGGCACCAGCCGGCATTCAGAACGCTCGCCCCCGCATTGATGGCCAGGCCTTCCACCGGCGCGGCGATGGGCTGCGGATCGAGAAACGCGAAATAGGCGTGGCGCAGGATGGAGAACGCCGCCAACACGATCAGCACGCCCTCCGCGACGGCGGAGACATATTCCGCCTTGGTATGTCCGAAATGATGGTTGGAGTCCGGCGGGATGGCGCTCATCCGCACCGCGATAAAGGCGGTGACGGCGGTGGCGACATTGACGATGCTCTCCAGCGCGTCGGAATACAGCGCCACGCTGCCGGTCATCAGATAGGCGAGATATTTCAGCGCGAGCACGACAAAGGCCACGACGATACTGCCGATGGCCAGCGTCTCCGCCGTCCGGGGTCTGAAGATCCTGAGCAAAATTCGCCGCGCTAAAACCGTTGCCGTCCGGCGCACCTAAAGACGCCGGCGCCGTGCCTGGCAAGTTCTATCTTTTACAATGAAAATGACTTGCAGTTGCCGCGTCCGCCAGGCGCTGCCCGGCGCTACGGAAAGGCCCTCGCCCCAAGGCTGACTGCTATTGCCTGGCTGCTATTTCAAAGGCCCCTGCTCGACATCGGCCAACGGAAGATTCTCCGCCAAGTGAGTCGCCGTGAACGGCTCGCCCGCCCAGACTCTGAATCCGAGAACGACCAGAGCAGCAATCGTGAGGAGCAAGGCAAAACCAATCTCAAGGAGACGAAACTTCGTGAGTTTCAACATTCGATATTCAGATCTCCGCCGCATGATCTTTTCGCTATTTCGGGCCGCGCCGGCTCCCTTTCGGCGCGTCGCCTTTTGCACCTTTAACGTCTCATCTGGGGGATGTATCGCGCCGTGATGTCGCGCGCGTCGGTCGGTCGCGATGCGTCATATGCGACCATAGATTGCAGCTTGTGAAAAACGTGCAACACACGGGACCGGCCCTCGTCCCGGTCCGTTCGGCGAAAAAACGGGCTGGCTTACTGTTGCGGCGGCGTTCCGGCGCCAGCGAGCGGGCAGGGCTCCGACGCTTCGGCATTGCCGCCCCTGTGCGCCGCAAACGGCATCGGCAGAGGGCCGGGGGTTGCGTCCGGCGCAAGATCCGCTTCGATCGGATCGGAAACCCGGCTATGGGGCGATGCGAACAAGGCGCCCATACCTTCCGGTGCCGCGGCAAGCTCCTGCAGCGAAACCCCGCCGCGGGGCGGCCGCGTGTCTTTTTGCTTGTCGCCACGCCAAAGCCCCATGACCGGCGCAACGACGACGCTGCGTATCCAAGCCATCACCGCATCGGGAAGCTCGGTCAGCACCCAATCGCCGAGCCGCTGACCGCGCAGATGTGCCCCTTCCGCGCGCCGCTCGAACAGAGAGCGCCGTCTGCACATCACCTCCCGCAGCAGCAAGGTTCCGCCGATACCGAGCGCCGCGCCGGCCACCACATCGGAGACGTAATGCGCGCCGGTGAGGAAGCGGCTCGCCGCGATCCAGGCGGCGGCGGCATAGATCGGCACCGCGATCCGCGGCATTAGCAGCGCCAGCGCCGTGGCCAGCGCGAAGGTCGTGGTCGAATGCCCCGACGGGAACGAGGCAAAATCGGAGTCGAAAGCGAAAGGCGAGAAATGGAACGAGCCGTCCAGCTCGAATAGCTTCGGCCGTGCACGGCCGATGCTGTTCTTCAACAGCGAAGCGGCAATCCCCGTCGTCGCTACGGCCAGGAAGATGAAGGCGATCACCTGCCCGGCATAGAGTCGCCCGATACGCAAGCGCCGGTGGCTGGCGCGGTAGCCCAGCGCTACGCAGGTCATCACCAGCGTGCCGGTGAGGATCAGGACCCAGCCGGACTTCCCGATATCGGTGATGAATTTGAAGATCGCCCGCACATTGGGATCGAGATCCCGCGCCCATCGATAGACGGCCGGGTCGATGAAGAACATGCCGAAGGCTATGACGGACCCGATCAGCACCAGCTTGTCGCGGCGCGACAGATGCACGATGCGCTCTACCCAGGCGGGGAGCTTCCGGTTCAAGCGCTCCTGCATACTCGCCTCCGAGCGACAGGAGCGGTGCTAAAGCCTACTCGGCCGGCGCCGGCGGGTGCTCCGGCGCGCGCTTGTGATGCCAGATGAAGTAGAGATTGCGGATATAGACGATCAGCCCCATGGCCTGGCCGAGGATGAACACCGGGTCCATCCGGTAGATCGCATAGGTCAGCAGCATCAAACCGCCGGCGAGGCTGAAATACCAGAACGCCTCCGGCACCACACTTTGCCGCGCGCGCTCCGTATAGACCCACTGCACCAAAAAGCGCATGGCGAACATCATCTGGGCGGCGAATCCCACCACCAGCCAGATCACCTCGGTCCACGAGGCGTGCGCAAACCAACTTTCTGCTGCGGTCACGTTTCAATTCCCATAGCCGGCGTCAGTCGCGCTGACCTGCCGTTCCCTCATCTGTATCAGACTGGGGCGGCAGCTTCACTTCAAAAACCGGCGGTACCATGGTCCGCTTGCGCAGCCATGTCACGCCGAAAAGATCGTATAGCCCGATCAGTGCACGCCCCAGATTCGTGTACTTCGACTGCCCGGCTTGCCTCGGCCGATCGGAGACCGGGGCATAAGCAGCCGAGTAGCCATAGGTGAGGAATAAGACAGGTAGATAACGGTGCATGCTGGTGAAAAAAGGCAGGCGCAGAAACGCGTCGCGCCAATAGACTTTGATTCCACAGCCGGTATCCGGGCAGTCGTCCTTCAGGATGGAATCGCGGATCCAATTGGCCGCACGGGAGGCGAAACGCTTCGATCCGGTATCCTTGCGCTCGGTACGGATCCCGCCGACCAGCGCCGGCCCGTTTGAGCCCGGCTGGCCCAGCTTTTCCAGCAATTTCGGGATATCTTTGGGGTCGTTCTGGGCGTCCCCATCCATGGTGGCGAGCACCGGCTCCTTTGCGGCATAAGCGCCTGAACGCAGTGCGGCACTCTGCCCTGCCCGGCTTTCGTGGCGAAGATAGCGCAGATTCGGATACTTGGGCCGAAGCGCTTGAATTTCAGCCTCGGTCCCGTCATCACTAGCATCGTCGACCACAATGACTTCGCCAAGAACGTCTTGTGGAACAGCCGCATAGGTCTCTTCCACAAGACGGCCAATATTGCCCTCTTCATTATAGGCCGGTATGACGACGCTGATCCGCATGGGGCTCCCTTCGGGGCGTGGATTGAGGGCCGATGCCATATCATTTTTGGCGTCAGCATACACCTAGGATCGGGGGGCGAATGTCGACGGCAGGGATTTACCGAGACGGGGGTTTTCTGGCGTCAGACCGTTGCCGCTGGGACATTCCGCTCATTTTGAGCCTCGCAGTGCTGACCGGCTTGCGAATTCTCTCCCTCAGCTTCTCGCAAACCGATCTGTTCTTCGACGAAGCCCAATATTGGGCCTGGGCGCAAGAGCCGGCCTTCGGCTATTTCTCCAAGCCGCCGCTGATCGCCTGGTCGATCTGGAGCACCACCAGCCTTTGCGGCGACGGCGAAGCCTGTGTGCGGCTCTCCTCGCCACTGTTCCATGCTGGCAGTGCCATCTTCCTATTTTTAGCCGCACGAGAGCTGTTCGACGCCCGCACCGGGTTTTGGAGCGCCATTGTCTTCGCCACCCTGCCCGGCATCTCGTTTTCGTCCAACATCGTCTCCACCGACGTGCCGCTGTTATTTTTCTGGTCGGCGGCGCTCTATTTCGGCATCCGCCTGATCCAGGACCGAAACTGGAGCTTCGCGCTGCTTCTCGCCGTCGCTATCGGTCTCGGCGCCCTGTCGAAATACGCCATGCTGTATTTCTATCTCTGCGCCGCGATCTGGTTCGCCGTGGAGCCGCGGGGACGCTGGCTGCTCAAGGATTGGAAGGGCGCCGCGCTGATCGCTATCCCGCTGCTGTTCCTCGCCCCCAACATCGGCTGGAACCTGCAGCACGGGCTGGTCACCTTCTCCCACACGGCGGACAATGCCGGCATCGGCGGCATTCCGGTCCACCCCGTCAACATGCTGGAATTCATTCTCGCCCAATGCGGCGTGTTCGGACCTGTGCTGTTTCCGATGCTGATCTGGATCGCGATCCGCGCCATCCGCCAGGCAAGCGGCGAGGAAACCAAGCTGCTGCTGTCCTTCTCGATCCCTATTGTGCTGCTGGTGACCGTGCTGGCCTTTCTCTCCCGGGCCCACGCCAATTGGGCCGCCACGGCCTTTCCGGCCGCGACAATCCTCGTCGTCGCCACCATGCTGATGCGCAAGCGCATGGCGCTTTTCGCTGCCACGTTGGCCGTCAACGCCATCGCGTTCGTGGCGCTCACCGTGGGGCCTGTGGTGGCCGACCAGGGGCTGATCCCCGGAAAGACCGATCCTTATGCCCGGATGTTGGGTTGGCGCCAGCTCGGGGAGGAAACCCGGAAGGTTCTTAGCCAGCATGAATATGGCACCATCGTCACCGACGATCGGCAGCTCGTCACGGAACTTCTATATTACTTAGGCAAAAGCGATGTTCCGATAAGGGCTTGGCGCCGTCCGGGGCCGCCTCACGACCATTTCGAGCTTACCCGGCCGTTCAGCGGCGCCGATGCCGAACCGGTCCTGCTGGTGACCTTACGCGGGGCGCGAAATCGCGTTGACGATCATTTCGAGACAGTGCGCGAGATAAAAACCGTGACGATACCTGCAGGGCCGAAGAGTAAGCGGCGCGTGACATTCGAGGCTCTGGAAAACTTCAAAGGCATAGCCGATGAGGAGTGAGGAGCATAGCCGGGAGCCCGGAGCTCAAGGCCCGAGCTTCCTATTGCTCACCCTCGCTGTCGGGCTCGCCGCTTCCGTTATCTTCGTCGGCTTCCCGCAAATCGATATTGCCGTCAGCAGGCTGTTCTTTCTCGGCGACCGGGAATTCTGGCTCACCGGCTCGGCCGGGCTCGGCGCATTCTTGCGCAATTCCTTCAAACTCACCTTCCTGCTTGCCTCGATCTGCGCCTCGATCGGGCTTCTGGTCTCGATCTTCTTCCGCAAGCGCCTCTCCGGTCTCGGCTTCCCGCAATGGCTCTGCCTGGTCATGGTGCTGATCGTCGGCCCGGGGCTTATCGCCAACTCGCTGCTGAAGGACCATTGGGACCGCGCTCGCCCCCGCTATATCGAGCAATTCGGCGGCAATGAGCACTTCACTCCGGCGCTGGAACGCTCCAATCAATGCGAGAAAAATTGCTCCTTCGTCGCCGGCGAGGCCGCCTCCATCTATGCGCTCGGCTTCGCCCTGGCTTTCGTGGTGGGAGGCCGCCGCCGCAGGGCGCTGCTGATCGCCCTCGCCGTCGGGTCTTTCGTCGGGCTGGTTCGCATCGCCGGCGGCGGGCATTTCTTCAGCGATGTTGTGTTTGCCGGCGTGTTCATGGGGCTTGTGGTGCGCGGCATGTATTGGATCGTCTTCGAACGCTTCGAGACCGAACTGGCCGATGGCGGACCGCTCCATACCCGGCTCAATTCGGTGGCCATATGGCTCCGCAATGCTGTCAGGCGGCTCCTGGGGCGGGCGCCTTTGGCGCAAGCCGGCGCGGCTTCGAGCCAATGGGTGCAAACCCAATCGAAACGCGGCTCAGACAGCATCAGCCGGTTGGCGGCCCGCTTCAAGCGGCCGCCCCAGCTCTAGTCCAGCCGGCCGACCTATTCGCCGCCGGCTCCCTTCTGATAGCTGCCCATCAGCACGTCCTGGGCGAGCACATGGCCTCGCAGCGCCGCAACCAGCGCATCGCGATCTGCGCCTGTCGGCACATCCAGCGTATCGTCTAAGGCGAAGAGCTGAAAATAGTAGCGATGCGGCGGCGCATCCGGCGGCCGCGGTCCGAAATAGCCGCTTTTGCCGAGCCCCTGATAGCCCTGGACCCCGCCTTTCAGCGCGTCGGGCTTAGCCTCCTTGGCGACATTCTCCGGCAGTCCGGTCAGATCCGGCGGAAGGTTGAAGACCACCCAATGCACGAAGGGCTTGGCCACCGGCGCATCCGGATCTTCCACCAGAAGCGCGAAACTCTTCGTGCCCTCCGGTCCGGCCGCCCAGCTGAGCGCCGGGGAAAGATTGTCGTGATAGGCGGTGTATTCCGGCGGGATCGGTGCCTCATCCTCAAAGGCTGTCGAGGAGAGCTTCAGATCGGCATCCGTCTTTGGCGCCGGCAAGATATTTACGGCGATGTTGGGCATGTCGTCCGTCGCCTCCTTGGCGTCTTGGGCGCATACGCCGAACGGCATCGCGGCAAGCACGATAGCGGCGGCGGCGAGAACCAAATGCCTCATGCGACCTCCCTCATTCTCATGCCAACCTAACCGTTTCGAACCGGATCGCGTTCCGCCGCTTTCCCGAGTGGCGCCCTAAATCCGCATGCGTCCGGCGCGGATCTGCGCCGGAGCGGAGAACATCGCCCCGATCGCCTCGGCGCTGCGGCCGACCACCACCACCCCGTCTCCCGGCTCGATGCGCAAATCCCGGTCCGGCTGGGTGATCGGCTCGCCATGAGCCCGGTTGAGCTGCACCACGAAGAAGACGCCATTGGCCCGGCGCTCGGCCTCGGCGATGGTGACACCGGTCAGCGCGCCACCCTCCGGCGCCACCACCACCTCCATCACCAGACCGAGATTGCGCAAGGTGCGGTCGAGATCGCGCATGCGGTCGGAATCCCGGATGAACCGCGAGGTCTCCGGATAGAGGATAATCTCGGCGATCCGCTCCGCCCCGATATGAGTTGGCATGACCACCTTGTTGGCGCCCGCATGCACCAGCTTGCTCTCGGTGGTCACCGCATCGCCCCGGGCGATGATCTCCAGATCCGGATTGAGATTGCGCGCACTCAAGGTGATGAACACATTGGCGGCATCGTTAGAGAGCACCGTCGCCAGAGTATGCGCCCGCTCGATCCCCGCCGCGGCGAGCAGGGATTCTGAGGTCGCATCCCCTTCCAGGCAGAGATAGCCGGCATCGCGCGCTTCGCCCGCACGCCGCTCATTCTCCTCCAGGATCACGAAAGCGGCGCCGCCGCCGCTCAACGCCAACGCCACCGCCATGCCGATACGGCCGAAACCGCAGATAATGGTGTGGCCCGAAAGCTTCTCGACTTCGGTCTGCACGCGTCTCTCCCCGAAGATTTTCTGGATCTGGCCGATGGTGAAGAATTGGGCCAGGGCACCGGTGAAGAAGATCATGCCGGTACAGCCCAGGATCATGGTCAGCATGGTCAGCCCATGCAAATAGGGCGTGTCGATGGGGTGGACTTCGCCATAGCCGACGGTGAACACGGTGATGGCCACCATGTAGATGGCATCCTCGAAGCTCCAGCCGGCCTTCAGATAGCCGGCGGTCGAGAATAGAACCACCACCACGATGAAGCCGCCGATACGGATCAGATTTCGCGCCGGCGAATCCTGCAATCGTCTCATTGCCCAGCCCCGATACGGCGCCAACCGGCGCCCCCAGCCCACATTTCTACCGTAAAGTGTGCCCGCCCCGATGCCTATAGTATCGGCGCGTCTGCCTTTCCGCCGGGCATGGGTAAGCCGGGAGCAAGAAGCTCAGCCGTTGCGGAGAAGCTCCTGCAAGCGCTCCAGGAACGCGATCTGCGCCGGATTGATCTTCATCCGCGCCTCGGCAAGCCCGAACCACTGCACCCTGTCCACCTCGGGAAAAGATTGGCGCCGGCCGCTCTTCGGCGGCCATTCCATCTCAAACAGGCCGGGGCGAAAGCGTTCAGGGTCGAAATCCCCTTCCAGCGCAAAGCCGGTGACATGCTTGCCGCCCGCCTGCGCGATCTCGCCGAGCGGCACGCACGTCCCCTCCGCTGGGATGCCAAGCTCCTCGGCGAATTCGCGCTTCGCCGCGGCAAGCGGCTCTTCGTTAGCTTCGTATTCGCCCTTGGAGATCGACCAGGCGCCCGCATCCTTACGCGCCCAGTAAGGCCCGCCCGGATGCACCAGCAGAACCTGAAGCGAATCCGCGCGCCCCGGGACGCGATAAAGCAGAATGCCGGCGCTTTGTTTTGCCATGCCCCCGACTATAGCCAAGCACGCCTGACCGCTTAATATGCTGCGCTTCAAGAGGTCGGATGGGGGCTAAGGCTGGACGCCGCCGCCTCCGGCCTGACACATTCGCCATGCACTGAAAAAGACGACAGGATTGGATCGCACGGGGCAGGGTCGGACGGGGGCATGACGCGACCGGTAAAAATTCGCTTCGGCTTTCTGGCGATCGGCATCGCCGGGGCGCTGCTCGGCGGCTGTACGGGCCTCGATGGCTTCGGCAGCGGCACCGAGACGGCGTCGGGCGAGCGCAACTGCCTGGTCCGGGCGATGTATTTCGAATCCAACCGCACCAGCGAGGACGGGCTTCTCGCCGTCGGCACCGTGGTGATGAACCGGGTGGATTCGACCCGTTATCCGAACACCATCTGCGGCGTGGTCAGCCAGCACCGGCAATTCGCCCCCGGCGTGATGACCCGCAAGATGGCCGACCGCGAGAAGGTCATGGCGGAAAAGATGGCCGACGAGGTGCTCTCCGGCAAGCGCTCCAAGCAAGTCGGCGACGCCATGTATTTCCACGCCATGACGATCCGAATCCCCTACCGCAATGTCGACTATGTCACCGTCGCCGGCGGCAATGCCTTCTATAGGAAGAAGAAGGGCGGCGGACGCCAGCTGCCACCGCTGGAGCCGCCGATCTCCGCGGTTGCCTCGAAGAAAGCGCTGGAGCAGCCGAAAGCGGCGCTCGCCGAAGCCGAGGAGCCGGCACCGTCGATCATGCGGGCTTCCGTGGCGCCCGACCCCGCCCCAGAGCCTCAAGCACCGCCGCCCGCCGTGCCCATTGCCCAGCCGGTCGGCGCCACCGCAAGCCAGATCCAGAAATCCAGCTTCGGCTGGTAGCCGAGCTCCCATAAAAAAACCGCCGCGAGGCAAGCCCCACGGCGGTTTGAAATCTTCTGCCAAATCAGGGCGTTGGTTTACTCGCCCTTGAGGCCCTTCTCGAAATATTTGTGGACCACCTTGTCCTGGTTCTCCAGCAGCCAGTCAATCGAAGGCTCGAAATTCATCGCCTTCTGAATCGCCTGGGCGGTCGCCTTGCGGTGCACCTCGAACAGCGCCTGATGATCCAGATCCTCCACATCGACGATGCCCGGATTGAGCCAGACCGAAACGATGATGCCCAGGTCGTTGGCCTTCTCCTTCGGGATGACGCCGGAGGCAACGCTATCCAGCACGCCGCGCGCGATCGCATACTGCACCGTGCCCATCAGGATCGAGGTGTAGCGGTTGTCCTTCACCGTGACCTTGGAGACGCAGATCGTCGGCGGGCGCACCATGATATCGGTGTTCATCAGCGCCAGAACGCGAGAATGGCCCTTCACCTGATCGCCCAGCAGATTGGCGAAGGCCGTGCCCATCGGGCCGTCCATCTCGCCGATCGCCACTTCCGGCTCGGCCGCCGTCATGGGCGGGCCTGCAACCAGGCTCTCGCCCACTCTCATAACGATGCGCTCACTCATGATGTGATCGTTCCCTTCTGTTTGCAGTGTCAGGTGATTTGCTGTCGCGCCGGACTATGGCGGGGCGGGCTCGCGCGCGCAACCCGTTGGCTCTAAGACGCACCGCCGCAGGCGATTGTCCTCCACCATGAGGATTGAAAGCACCGCCTTACGCCTCACCCTGAGGAGGGCCGAAGGTCCGTCTCGAAGGGCGACGCCCCGTCCGCCACCGAAAACCGGGCAATAAAAAACCGCCGCAGGCGGATGCCGGCGGCGGTCGGAGAGAGTCTCTGTCGTGATTATAGAGGGGATGTCTCGATGAAGCCTCGTAAGAGGCGAGAAGCTTCCAGTTCTTGGTAAGCCTGGCGACGACCTACTCTCCCAAGCCTTAAGACTTAGTACCATCGGCGCTGGAGTGTTTCACGGCCGTGTTCGGGATGGGAACGGGTGGGGGCACTCCGCCATAGCCACCAGGCTGACGAAGAACTGGTTATTCTCCAAATCTGATCTTACGCGCTTCGTGCTCAAAGCCATAAAGGCTCGAAAAACACGAAGCGCTGACTGCCTGCTCCATTTCGAATTGCACTCAAACTCGCCCCAGGGGGCGACAAGCGCAATCCGTTCGTCCTCAAGTAGCGCAAGAGCGCGGTAGGACGAATAGAGAGGCACTGACAATGAAAGCAATCAAGCCGATCGAGCAATTAGTACTGGTTAGCTTCGCACATTGCTGCGCTTCCACACCCAGCCTATCAACGTGGTGGTCTTCCACGGCTCTCAAGGGAGATCTAGTTTCGAGGAAGGCTTCCCGCTTAGATGCTTTCAGCGGTTATCCCTTCCGCACGTAGCTACCCTGCTGTGCCGCTGGCGCGACAACAGGTCCACCAGAGGTGCGTCCATCCCGGTCCTCTCGTACTAGGGACAGCTCCTCTCAAATCTCCAACACCCACGGCAGATAGGGACCGAACTGTCTCACGACGTTCTAAACCCAGCTCACGTACCACTTTAATCGGCGAACAGCCGAACCCTTGGGACCTGCTCCAGCCCCAGGATGTGATGAGCCGACATCGAGGTGCCAAACGATGCCGTCGATATGGACTCTTGGGCATCATCAGCCTGTTATCCCCGGAGTACCTTTTATCCGTTGAGCGATGGCCCTTCCACACGGGACCACCGGATCACTAAGGCCGACTTTCGTCTCTGCTCGACTTGTCAGTCTCGCAGTCAGGCTGGCTTATGCCTTTGCACTCGACAGCTGATTTCCGACCAGCTTGAGCCAACCTTCGCGCGCCTCCGTTACTCTTTGGGAGGCGACCGCCCCAGTCAAACTACCCACCATACACTGTCTCGGACCCGGATAACGGGCCGCGGTTAGATATCCATAATTGCAAGGGTGGTATTTCAACAGTGGCTCCCCAAGAACTGGCGCCCTTGGTTCAAAGCCTCCCACCTATCCTACACATGCCATCACGAATACCAGTGTAAAGCTATAGTAAAGGTTCACGGGGTCTTTCCGTCTGACCGCAGGAACCCCGCATCTTCACGGGGAATTCAATTTCACTGAGTCTGCGTTGGAGACAGTGGGGAAGTCGTTACGCCATTCGTGCAGGTCGGAACTTACCCGACAAGGAATTTCGCTACCTTAGGACCGTTATAGTTACGGCCGCCGTTTACCGGGGCTTCAATTCGGAGCTTGCACTCCTCCTTTTAACCTTCCGGCACCGGGCAGGCGTCAGACCCTATACGTCGCCTTGCGGCTTCGCAGAGCCCTATGTTTTTAGTAAACAGTCGCCACCCCCTGGTCTGTGCCCCCCGCACCCGGTTGCCCGAGCACGGGGCCCCCTTCTCCCGAAGTTACGGGGGCAATTTGCCGAGTTCCTTCAACGCAGTTCTCTCAAGCGCCTTGGTATACTCTACCAGTCCACCTGTGTCGGTTTAGGGTACGGTCTGATGTGGGGGCTATTTCCTGGAACCCCTTAGCAGCCAGATCAATCCAATAAGATCTAACTACGTCTGGGATTCGTCACACACCCACTGGCCCACGAATATTAACGTGGTTCCCATCGACTACGGCTTTCGCCCTCGCCTTAGGGGCCGGCTAACCCTGCGCAGATTAGCTTTACGCAGGAACCCTTGGACTT
>NZ_CP054476.1:0-752500 GCF_013341275.1 Methyloligella sp. GL2 | reverse complement strand
CAAGATCCCCCCCTTCAATCCCTTCCAGCTCTATTCCGACGACACCCCCATCGGGGGCGGCGACAGCGCCGATTCGAAAGAGCGCTACTCCTCCGACATTGCCGACCTGCCGCTCGATGCGCTGGAAAGCGACGGGATCGAGCTTGGCCGGGAAGACGTGCTTCGGCTGATTGCCGAGGCCGAGCAGAACTACGCCTTCAGCAAGAAGCCCTTCGCCATGAGCGGCGATGTTGAGGACGGCGGCCAGCCAAAGCTGCAGAACGTGGCCTACCGGCCCGATTCGGTGGGCCCCACCGCCTCCCTGCCGCATAACCTGACGGTGATAAACAAGACCGTCGACCAGCCGGACAACGAGCCGGCAATGCTGCCCGGCAGCGAGGTGAAGGCGATCGAGGTGAAGAGCGGCGACAGCATGCTCAGCCTGATCCAGAACGCCGGGGCGAGCTCGTCCCAGGCCCGTGCCATCGTCGATGCGATGAAGCCGGTCTTCTCCCCGGAGAAGCTGCAGCCCGGGCAGGAGCTCCGCTTCACCATGGTCCCGACGCCGAGCGACACCGGCGATATGGAGCCGGTCCGCGTCAGCCTGTTCGACGACGACAAGCACCTGGCCACCGTGGCCCGCTCCATGGACGGCGACTATCTCGCCTCCGACGAATATGTCGACACCGCCGCCATCGAGAAGATGAAGCAGGAAAAGGAGCTGGAGAAGCAAGACGAGGACGGCCGCGCCACCCTCTACACCGCCTTCTACGATGCCGCCCGCAAGCAGCATCTCTCCGAGAGCGCGATCCTCAAATTGCTGCGGGTTCACTCTTATGACGTCGACTTCAAGCAGAAGACCCGCTCCGGCGACACCTTCGAGGCCTTCTTCGACGTGCCGGAGGACGCCGCTGACGACGAGACGTCCGGCGAGCTGCTCTACACCTCGATGACGGTCAACAACGTCACCCGCACCTTCTACCGCTTCCGCACCCCGGACGGCGTGGTCGACTACTACGACCCCTCCGGCAACAGCGCGAAGAAGTTCTTGATGCGCAATCCGGTGCGTGGCGGCCGCTATAGCTCGGGCTTCGGCTATCGCCGCCATCCGCTGCTCGGCGGCACCCGCATGCATACCGGCGTCGACTGGGCCGCTCCGCGCGGCACCGGCATCGTCGCCGCCGGCGACGGCACCGTCGAATCGGTCGGCCGCAACGGCGCTTACGGCAACTATGTCCGCATCCGCCACTCCAACGGCTTCGCGACCGCCTACGGCCATATGTCGAAATTCGCCGATGGGCTGCATACCGGCGTGCATGTGAAGCAGGGCCAGGTGATCGGCTATGTCGGCTCCACCGGCCGCTCTACCGGCCCGCACTGCCATTTCGAGGTGCTGGTCAACAATAAGTTCGTGAACCCGATGACCATCCAGGTGCCGCGCGGCCTGCAGCTTCAGGACCGCGAGCTGGCCGAGTTCGAGAACGAGCGCGCCCGCATCGATCACCTGATGCAGCTCGATCCGGTGACCACCCGCGTCGCCGACGTCAACGACGTCTCGCCGTAGGCGAGATCAGAGCAAGATCCCTAAGGTCGCTCTCGGCGAACGCCCTTAAACCTCGTGCCGTCCTGCTTCACATCCATGAAGCGACCGCTATCTGCATCTCGCTTCACCCATTGCTGCGTCTTCGGATTCTTGAACTGGGAACGATTTCGCACCGCGCCGTTGCGATGACCGTCTCCCTTAGGAGGGTTAGTCGCCATTTCAGTTCCTTTCGGTTTAGGAACATAGCATGAACACGATTCGTTGCTAGGTGCAATCAGACAATCCGCTCGGCAGCAAGGGACTGACATGTGTCCCAGACAAACCGATGGGTCGCGGTGCCCTGAAAAAGCAAATGGCCGGGACAAGCCCGGCCATTCGACGCGTTTCGTATCTGCGGCCAGAGGCCGGTAGCGCATAGCGCTCAAGTAGCGCGGAGCGCGGTAGCGCAGACGATCAAGCGCTCAAGTAGGCCAGAGGCCGGTAGCGCAGAAGACAAGATTATGCCGCCTGCTTCACCGCCTCGCCGTTGATCGCCAGCCCGCCTTCGCCAGCCGTGACCTTCACCGTCTCGCCGTCATGCACCTTGCCGGCAAGCAGCAGCTCGGCCAGCGGATCCTGCACGTATTTCTGGATCACGCGCTTCAGGGGACGGGCGCCATAGGCCGGATCGTAGCCCTTCTCGCCCAGCCAATCCTTCGCCGCGTCGTCCATATCGAGCGTGATCTTGCGGTCGGCCAGAAGCTGCAACAGCCGCTGCAGCTGGATGTCGACGATGGCGCGCATCTGATCCCGCTTCAGCCGGTGGAACAGGATGATCTCGTCCACGCGGTTGAGGAATTCGGGCCTGAAATGCGCCCGCACCACCTCCATCACCTGATCGCGCACCTGGTCGGAATCCTCGCCTTCCGGCTGGTTGACCAGATACTCGGCCCCGAGATTTGAGGTCATGATGATCAGCGTGTTGCGGAAGTCGACCGTGCGTCCCTGCCCGTCGGTCAGGCGCCCGTCATCCAGCACCTGCAGCAGCACGTTGAACACATCCGGATGCGCCTTCTCGATCTCGTCGAACAGGATCACCTGATAGGGCCGCCGCCGCACCGCTTCGGTGAGCGCACCGCCCTCCTCATAGCCGACATAGCCGGGAGGCGCGCCGATCAGCCGGGCCACGGAGTGCTTCTCCATATATTCCGACATGTCGATGCGCAGGATCGCGTGCTCGTCGTCGAACAGGAACTCGGCAAGCGCCCGGGACAGCTCGGTCTTGCCGACGCCGGTGGGCCCGAGGAAGATGAACGAGCCGATCGGCCGGTTCGGATCCTGCAGTCCCGTCCGCGCGCGGCGCACCGCGGTGGAGACGGCGGTCACCGCCTCCTCCTGGCCGACCACCCGCTTCATCAGGCCTTCTTCCATGGAGAGCAGCTTCTCGCGCTCGCCCTCCAGCATCTTGTCGACGGGAATGCCGGTCCAGCGCGAGACCACCTGGGCCACCATATCCGGCGTCACCACCTCTTGCGCCATGACGCCGCCCTGGCCCTCGGTCTCCTCCATCTCCTTCAGCTTGGCTTCCAGATCCGGAATCACGCCATAAGCCAGCTCGCCCGCCTTGGCGAGATCGCCGCCGCGCTGGGCCTGCTCGAGCTCGATCCGGGCCGCGTCCAGCCGCTCTTTCAGCTTCTGCGCCCCTTGCAGCTTCTCCTTCTCCTCCATCCAGCGCTGGCCGACGGCGGAAGCCTCTTCCTCCAGATTGGCCAGCTCCTTCTCCAGCTTCTCCAGCCGGTCCTTGGAGGCGGTATCGGTTTCCTTCTTCAGCGCCTCGCGCTCGATCTTCAGCTGGATGATGCGCCGGTCGAGCTCGTCCAGCTCCTCCGGCTTGGAATCCACCTGCATGCGCAGCCGCGACGAGGCCTCGTCGACCAGATCGATGGCCTTATCGGGCAAGAAGCGATCGGTGATGTAGCGATTGGAAAGCGTCGCCGCAGTCACAAGCGCGCTATCGGCGATTCGCACGCCGTGATGCAGCTCGTATTTCTCTTTCAGCCCGCGCAGGATCGAGACGGTGTCTTCCACCGTCGGCTCGTTGACGAAGACCGGCTGGAAGCGCCGGGCCAGCGCGGCGTCCTTCTCCACATGCTTGCGGTACTCGTCCAGCGTGGTGGCGCCGACGCAATGCAGCTCGCCGCGCGCCAGGGCGGGCTTCAGCAGATTCGAGGCATCCATCGCCCCGTCCGCCTTGCCGGCGCCGACCAGCGTATGCATCTCGTCGATGAACAGGATGATCGCGCCTTCCGCGGCCTGGATCTCCGAGAGCAGCGCCTTCAGCCGCTCCTCGAACTCGCCGCGATATTTCGCACCCGCAATCAGCGCGCCCATGTCGAGCGACAGCAGCTTCTTGTCCTTCAGGCTCTCCGGCACGTCGCCTTCGACGATACGCCGCGCCAGCCCTTCGACGATGGCCGTCTTGCCGACGCCGGGCTCGCCGATCAGCACCGGATTGTTCTTGGTGCGCCGGGAGAGCACTTGCACCGTGCGGCGGATCTCCTCGTCGCGCCCGATCACCGGATCGAGCTTGCCTTCCTCGGCGGCTTGGGTGAAGTCGAGCGTATAGCGCTTCAGCGCATCATAGGCCTGCTCGGCGCTGGCGGAATCCGCCGTGCGGCCTTTGCGCAGATCCTCGATCGCCGCTCGCAGCGTCGCCGGCGTGATTCCGGCGTTGCTCAAAATCTTAGCCGCTTCGGTGTCCTTGGAGGCGGCGATCGCCTGCAGCACCCGCTCCACGGTGACGAAGCTGTCGCCCTCCTTGGTGGCCAGCTGCTCGGCCTCATCCAAAAGCTTGGCCGTCGCCGTCGCCATGAAGGTCTGGGCGTTCTGGCCGCTAACCTTCGGCAGCTTGTCGAGCGCCGCTTCGGTTCCGGCAAGCGCTTCCTTCGGCGAACCGCCGGCCCGGGTGATCAGACCGCCCGCAAGCCCCTCCGGATCATCGAGGAGAACCTTCAAAAGATGCTCCGGGGTGATCTGCTGATGTCCCTCGCGGATGGCGAGCGACTGCGCCGACTGCAGGAATCCCTTCAGACGGTCGGTAAATTTCTCAATATCCATGGCGAATCCTTTGTTTCAGCCAAAGGCACGGCCGGCATGTCGCCGCTGCGACACGCGCCGTCCTGGAAATAACGCTGTTTTATTAACGCAGGATATAGGGACCGCACGCGCCGAGACAAAGAGAGGGGCGCGTCACAAAGGAAGGCGGCAACCGATAAAGCGGCAAAGCATAGCTAGCCGCGCCCGGCGGGCAGAAGCCGGCCGGCCGTCAGAGCCAATCGCACAGAAATCTGCGCGATTGGCCAAATCTTGAGGCGGAGAAGTCTTGAGGCGGAAACGTCGCCTAGTTCAGCGCTTCGGAAGCGTTTTCCTCGCCGCTCACGGCTGCAGCGGCCGGGGCGCTACTCGCCTCTTGCTCGCCATCGCCTTGCGCGGCGCTCGGGCTCTCAGCCGGGCTCGCCTCACGGGCTGCCCCGTCGGCGGCGCCGTTGCTGCGGGAGGCTTTCTCCCGGCTGCGGCGCGGCTTTGAAGGCTTACTG
Source organism: Methyloligella sp. GL2 (assembly GCF_013341275.1). GTDB lineage: Bacteria > Pseudomonadota > Alphaproteobacteria > Rhizobiales > Methyloligellaceae > Methyloligella. Next base: position 747,403 of record NZ_CP054476.1, on the reverse strand, counting down.
CCTTCGTTCTCGCCTGCGGCTTGCGCGCTTTGCGGCGCATCGTCCTGCCGGCCGTCATCCTCATCGCCGGACTTGCCGCGATAAGAAGCGCCATTGGCGCCTTGCGCGTTGTCGTTCTGGCCCGATTGCTGGGTCTGAGCCGCCATGATGATGCGGTTGTAGTGCTCTGCATGCTGCAGATAGCTCTCCGCACTCACCGAATCGCCGGAAGCCAGGGCATCGCGCGCAAGCGAGGTGTATTTCTCGGCGATATGGGCCGCAGTGCCGCGGATCTTCACATCGGGGCCGTTGGACTCGTAATTCCGCGCCAACGGATTCTGGGACTTCCGGCCGCGGCCGCGTCCTCGTCTATTCTGCTGTCCTTGCCTCATCAGCTCCCTTTAGACTTTGCTAGCGGCATCCGCCGCGACCTATTCCCCAACAGGACGGGTTCACCCCGTTCCTTCTCTTGTGATCGTGATCCCTATGGTCGGTCATCGAAGACCGCAGCAGCCAGGGCTCGCATGGAAAATCCACGCAATGACCCGCGCAGGGCCGGCGTTCCAGCAATGGTTCTTGAGCGCTAGTTCGCCATTTTTCGGAGCCGCTCACGCGGCGATCCATTTGCCTTTAGAAGCTCCGCACCCCGAATCTCGTGAAGGGTGGTCGAGCGTCTCCTGAACGTCCCGCACACGGCAGGGTGCCTTTACTTAAGGTCTTAGAGGATCAAGAGATTTCCACTCGTTCCCACTGCGATCAGCCAGCGCCTAATCGCGCTACGGCCGAGAGTGTTCTTGCGTTGCATTCAAACCTAGCGTGAAGGTGCGGCACTTCCAAGCTCTTTTTTGACCTGATCCCTAACTGCGCCCGTGAGCCGCAGTTGATCTAAAACCTGCGATTGCACGGCTCCGCCCGGCGAGATCGCGCCAAATCGATCTCTCCGCATCGATTCCGAGACCGGCCTCCTGCAGCAGAGCGATTACCGCCACGTCCTGGCTCACGCCGATCTCGAAAATCACGACGCCGTCCGGCGCCAGCCGGTCGTTCAAGGTGGCGGCGATGGCACGATACGCATTCAGCCCATCCGCCCCGCCATCCAGCGCCAGAACAGGATCGTGCTCGCGGACTTCCGGAGCGAGCCCGCCGATATCGGCCGACGGAATATAGGGCGGGTTGGAGACCACCAGATCGAACTTGCCCTGCAGCGGCACATCCCAGCTGCCTTGCACGAAATCCGCCCGCGCACGGACGCCGAGCCGCTCGGCATTGTCTTGCGCTAGCTGCAGCGCCTCTTGGCTGAGATCGAGCCCGATCCCCTTTGCGCCGCCGAACTCGGCAAGCAGGGTGACCAGCAGACAGCCGCTTCCCGTGCCCAGATCCAGAATGCGTGCCGGCGGCTGCCGGTCCGCAAACAGCGCCAGCGCCGCCTCGACCACCACCTCCGTATCGGGCCGCGGATCGAGCGTTGCTGCGTTGAGGGCGAAATCGCGCCCATAGAATTCGCGGAGACCGAGGATGCGCGAGACCGGCTCGCCCGAAAGCCGCCGTTCGAGATAGTGCTCAAACCGCACTGCCGCCTCATCCGGCAAGGCCTCTTCGGCCCGCAGCACCAGGCTTTCGGCGCTCAGCCCGCCTGCCGCCCGCAACAGCAGCTTGGCGTCCAGCTCCGGTGTCGGATTCTTCGCCTCGCGCAAGCGCCGCGCGCCGTCGGAGAAGGCCGCGCGGATACTCGCCGCGGCCGTCGCCAAGGTCTCAGCCCTCGACGGCATGTTCGGGCTGCGCCAGCTCGTCCTGCATTTCGGAGAGCTGGTTGGCTTGATGCTCGGTAATCAGCGCATCGACGATCTCGTCCAGCGCTTCGCCCTGCAGCACCAGATCGAGCTTATGCAAGGTCAGCCCGATACGGTGATCGGTGACCCGGCCTTGCGGGAAGTTATAGGTGCGGATGCGCTGCGAACGGTCGCCCGAACCGATCTGGCTCTTGCGATTGGCCGCGCGTTCCGATTCCAGCTTCATGCGCTCCGCCTCATACAGCCGCGCGCGCAGCACCTTCATGGCCTTGGCCTTGTTCTTGTGCTGGGATTTCTCGTCCTGCTGGATCACCACGATGCCGCTCGGGATATGCGTGATGCGCACCGCACTATCCGTGGTGTTCACCGACTGGCCGCCCGGCCCGCTGGCCCGGAACACGTCGATGCGCAGATCCTTGTCTTCGATAGCGACGTCGACATCCTCGGCCTCCGGCAGCACCGCCACCGTCGCCGCCGAAGTATGGATACGGCCTTGAGTTTCGGTCTCCGGCACGCGCTGCACCCGGTGCACACCGGATTCGAATTTCAGCCGGGAGAACACGCCCTTGCCCGAGATGCCGGCGATCACTTCCTTGTAGCCGCCGGTCGCCGATTCGGACGCCGACATGATCTGCACCTTCCAGCCCTGCTTGTCGGCATAGCGCTGATACATGCGGAACAGGTCGCCGGCGAACAGCGCCGCCTCTTCGCCGCCCGTGCCGGCGCGCACTTCCAGGATCGCATCCTTCTCGTCGGCGGCATCCTTCGGCAGAAGCTGCACCTTGAGCTTATGCTCCAGCTCCTCCAGCTTCGGCTCCAGCTCCGACGCCTCCTCGCGCGCCATCTCCGCCATCTCCGCATCGGAGTCCGGATCTTCGATCAGCTGATTGAGATCGCCCAGCTCCTTCTGCGCGGCGCGCAGTTCGCTGATCGTCGCCACGATCGGATCGAGCTCGGCGAACTCGCGCGACAGGCGCACGAAAATCTCCTGATCGGGAGCGGAGGCAAGAGTGGACTGGATGCTCTCCCAACGGGAGACGAGCCTATCCAGCTTATCGGTCGGTATCGTACTCACGAGAAAACGCCTTAGCGGCTAGAATTGGTTGGGCGTCGGAAGGCGGTCTTCCTTCCGGTTGCGCGGATCGTCCGGATCGAGCGGCGCAGTGTCGTCGGATTGCTCCGCCTGACCTTGCGGCTGCGAAGGCGCCGACGGGCCGAACAGACCGCCGATCTGGCTGAACAACAGCCACAACACCAAGATCAGTGCAAGCAAGATGGCGATCGGCACCAAGATTTTCAGCCAAAGCGGTCCCTTGGACTTGCCCTCCGCGGCCTCTGCCGCGGCCGGCTGGGGCGGCGCAGCATAAGGCGCCTGCTGCTGCGGTGCGGCCGGTGCAGCGGCCGGCGGTGGCATATCGGGCCGGAATTGCGGCGGCGGCGCCCCTGCCGATCCCGGCTGTTGCGGCGGGCGTCCTTGCGGCGGCATCCCCGGACCCGGGCGGGGCGCCGGCTGGCCTTGTTGCGGATATCCGCCCGGCGGCGCGCCTTGCGGCCGGACGCCCGGCGGTCTCATGCTCGGACCGGGCGGCTGCGCTGCCGGCTGCTGCGGACGCGGGGGCTGCGCCGGCTCCGGCGGCCGATATCCGCCCTGCCCTGGCATATCTTGTCCCGTCATTCCTTGGCCCGGAATTCCTTGGTCTGGTATTCCTTGGCTTGGCACACCCTGATCCGGCATGCCGCTTGGCGGCTCGACGTCGGGCATCTGGCCGAAACTGCCATAATCTTGTGCCGATGCGCTTGGCGCTCCGGGCAGGCTCGATCCATTCTCCGTCGGCGGGATCACCCCGGCCTCCACCTGAGCGTAAACCCGGCGCAGCAAGGGGCGGACATCCAGGCCCAAAAACTCGCCATAGGCATTGACCACGCGCGAGGTCTCCGGCCAAGGCGGCAAGGCATAAAGCGTGCCCTGCTCGAGCGCTTGGACGACCTCAAGACGCGTGTCGAGCTTTTGCGCGAGGTCTGCTTCCGTCAGCTGGCTTGCCAGCCGCAAGTCCCGAAACAGCTCTGCCACTTCAGCATCAAAGCCGGCAGGCATTTCTCTAATCCCGTGAATATGCAGGCGTGGCCCATTGGGATCGTACAACGCCGGCCACAACCGCTTTGACCGAGGCCCGGTCGGCATAACGAGACCGATCCCATTTCCTGCGAACTACCGCTACCCAAGCCCATCGCTCCACAGTTTGCAAGCGCTGCCTGCCCATTATCGGCCACGGAGAATGGCGGAAAACTGCGGTTTTTCGTCGTAGGAGGGCTCAAACAAACCTAAACTTGCACACCTTTTTCGGCGGCAAACGCCCTCAACTCGTCCCGGAGCGAGGCGGTCGGTTCGTCGAGAAGCGAATTCAGCTTCTCTCTCGCCTCTCCCACGTCGAGCGACAGCACCATCGCCTTGACCGGTCCAACCGAAGCCGGTGCCATCGATATGGACCGGAATCCGAGGGCGATCAAGACCATCGCCTCCAGCGGCGTGCCCGCCATCTCGCCGCAAAGCGTGACCGGAACCTGGTGCCGCTCGCCCGCTTCGACGATCGAGCGCAGCGCCCGTAAGCCCGCCCGGTTGAGACTGTCGAACCGGTGCGCGACCTTCTCGTTGCCGCGATCGGCGGCGAACATGAACTGCATCAGATCGTTCGAGCCCACCGAGATGAAATCGACCAGCGGCATCACCTCGTCGAGCTGCCACAGCAGCGCCGGCACCTCCACCATCGCCCCGACCAGCAACCGCTTGGGCTCCTGCTTGCCGTGGCGGCGCAAGATCGCGACCTCCTTGTCGATCAGCGCACGCGCCTCTCTGAGCTCGCTGACATCGGCGATCATCGGCAGCAGCAGGCGCAGCTCCCGCCCGCACGCCGCACGCATCAGCGCCCGGATCTGGGTGCGGAACAGCGCCGGCCGGTCCAGCGCCATGCGGATGGCGCGCCAGCCGAGCGCCGGATTCTCTTCCTTCTCGGCCCGGAAATAGGGCAGCACCTTATCGCCGCCGACATCCAGGGTGCGGAACACCACCGGCTTATTGCCCGCCGCATCGAAAATCGACTTGTACATCCGCGTCTGCTGATCGAGCCGCGGGAAGGTCGAGGAAATCATGAATTGCAGCTCGGTGCGGAACAGGCCGATCCCGTCGGCGCCGGATTCCTCCAGATGCGGCAGATCGAACAACAGCCCGGCATTGATCCTAAGATCGATCTTCACCTCATCCAGCGTCACCGCCGGGACCGAGCGCAAAGCGGCGTATTGCGCCTGGCGCCTTGCCCGGAACCGCACCTTGTCGGAATAGGCCGCCACCACCTCGGGCGTCGGCCGGACATGCAATTCGCCGGCATCGGCATCGACGATGACCGCGTCGCCGGCCTCGATATTCTCCAGAATGCCCTTGGCCTGGCTCACCGCGGCAATCCCGAGGGCACGCGCCACGATCGCCACATGGCTGCTCGCGCCGCCTTCCACCAGCACCAGGCCGCGCAGCTTCTCGCGGTCGTAATCGAGCAGCTCCGCCGCCCCCATGGTGCGCGCGATCAGAATCGCATCGCTCGGCAGACTGCCCGAAGCCGCCGTCCCGGCGCCGCCGGAAAGCAGCCGCAGCAGCCGATTGGAAAGATCGTCGATATCGTGCAGCCGGTCGCGGGAATGGGCGTCGGTCTGGCGCATCATCCGCGCCCGGGTATCGTTGCGCACGCGCTGCACCGCCGCCTCCGCCGTAAGGCCGGTCTGCAGCGCCTCTTCCAGCCGCCGCCGCCAGCCGCGGTCGTCGGCGAACATGCGGAAAGCCTCCAGCACCTCGCGATGCTCCCCGGCCCGGGCCATATCGCCCCGCTCCAGCATCGCATCGATCATGCCGGTGAGCTCGTCGATGGCCTGTGCCAGACGCCGCTGCTCCAGCTCCACATCCTCGGCGATCAGCTTGGTCACCAGCACCGGCGGCTCGTGCAGCACCGCATGGCCCAGCGCCACGCCCTCGGCGAGCCGCATCACCTCGTAGCGAAGCGGCTCGTCCCGCGCCCCCGACGGCACGCCTTCCGGTCCGAAGAACTCACCCGAGGACAGCATCTCGGCGATCACCATCGCCGTGGTCTGCAGCGCCTCGACCTCTTCGTCGGTATATTGCCGGTGGGTGCGGTTCTGCACCGTCAAGACGCCGATCGCGTCGCCCCCGCGCAACACCGGCACGCCGACGAAGGAATGATAGATCTCTTCCCCCGTCTCAGGCCGGTAGGAGAAGGCCGGATGGCTCTGCGCGTCGGGAAACTGCATCGCCTCCGCCTCTTCGGCGATCAGACCGACCAGACCTTCCCCGCGCTTCAGATGGGTATTGTGCACCGCCTTGGCGGCGAGGCCTTCCGTGGCGACCAGCTCCAGCGAATCGTCACGCCGGCGCAAATACAGCGAGCACACCTCGGCGACCATGTTGGAGGCGATCAGCACCACGACCTTGTTGAGCCGGACCTGCGTGCTCTCCTGCTCCGCCATGACCTCGCGCAGGCGGCGGAGCAGCTGTCGTGGTGCGCTCACTGAAATCGCCATAACAATTTTTCCTCGCCGGCCTTTCGAGCCGCGATGTCGACCTTCCGAGCAATTATAGGCCGAAAGGGTCTGACTAGCGGCTGTCCAACCCGAAAAGGGAATGCAAAGTCCGTACCGCGAGCTCTGCATAGGCCGCATCGATCAGGATGCTGATCTTAATCTCCGAGGTGGAAATCGCCTCGATATTGATGCCCTTCTCCGACAGCGCGTGGAACATCTGCGCCGCGACGCCGGCATGGCTGCGCATACCGACGCCAATGGCCGAAACTTTGGCCACATTGGTCGAACCGTTGAGATCGCCATAGCCGATCTCCTCGCGCTTGGAGCGTAGCACATCGAGGGCCCGCTCCAGGTCGGCGCTCTGCACCGTGAAGGTGAGGTCGGTATAACGCCCATCCTCGGAGACGTTCTGGACGATCATATCGACGTTGATATTGGCCTCGGCGAGAGGCCCGAACACGCTCGCCGCCACGCCCGGCTTGTCGGCCACCTTCAACAGCGTGACCTTCGCCTCGTCCGGCGCATAAGCGATGCCGCTAACGATCCTTTGCTCCACGATCTCTTCCTCGTCGCAAACCAGCGTGCCCAGCTCCGCTGGATCGGCCATCACGTCGATATCCGGCGTGTCGAAGCTCGACCGCACCAGAACCGGCACGTTCCGCTGCATGGCGAGCTCCACCGAGCGCGTTTGCAGCACCTTGGCGCCTTGCGACGCCATTTCTAGCATTTCTTCGTACGAAATCCGGTCCAGACGCTGCGCCTGGGGCACGATACGCGGATCGGTGGTGTAGACCCCGTCCACATCGGTATAGATATCGCAGCGATCGGCGTGAAGCGCCGCGGCGAGCGCCACCGCGGATGTGTCCGATCCGCCCCGGCCCAGCGTGGCGATACGCTTGTCGGGGGCAATGCCCTGGAAGCCCGCCACCACCGCGACCTGGCCGCCGAGCACGCTCTCTTTCAGCGCGTCGATCTCGATCCCGGTGATGCGCGCCGAACGGTGCGCCGTGTCGGTCAGCACCGGCACCTGCCAGCCCTGCCAGGAGCGCGCCTTGACCCCGTAGGATTGCAGCACCAGCGCCATGAGGCCGGCGGTCACCTGCTCGCCCGAGGAGACCACCGCATCGTATTCGCAGGTGTCGTAATCGACGCCCTCGCCGTTTGCCGGTTCCGAACCGCCCGAACGATGCGCCTCCTCGACCCACGAGATCAGCTGATTGGTCTGCCCGGCCATGGCCGAGACCACCACCGCGCAAGAATGCCCAGCCTGGACCTCCCGCCGGATATGGGCGGCCGCATTCCGAATTCTCTCAATATCGGCGACGGATGTGCCGCCGAACTTCAATACCAACAGGGCCATTGCCCCTCCCGGGCCGCGCAGCATCACGCCCGCGCCTCTCGCCCACGCAAATCAAAGGGCCGGCGCGTCTCAGCCCGGCCCGGAATGAAAGTCTTCATAGTGGCTTACGGCAAACCCCGCAACAAAACGCAAACGTCTCGTGCTTGACATAGCCGCGCTGCAAGACGCCAATGCCCCCATGTCCGAGGAGCGGAAAATCATGCAACAGCCGGAAACGGCCAATCTCGATCCCGAAGAGGTGCGCCGCTTTGCCGAGATTGCCGACAGCTGGTGGGATCTGAACGGACCGTTCCGCCCCTTGCATCAGATCAATCCCTTGCGGCTCACCTATATCCGCGACCGGCTCACCGAAGCGTTCAAGCGCGACGCCAGCCAGGGCGGCAGCCTGGAAGGGCTCTCGATCCTCGATATCGGCTGCGGCGGCGGGCTGGTCTGCGAACCGCTCCGGCGTCTCGGCGCCTCCGTCACCGGTATCGATCCGGCCGAAGAGACCATCCAGGTCGCCAAGGCTCATGCGGCAGGCGCCGGCCTCGATATCGACTACCGGGCGACCACCGCCGAAACACTTGCCGAACGGGGCGAGCAATTCGATGCCGTGCTGGCTCTGGAGGTGGTGGAGCATGTCCACGACGTTCCGGCCTTCATTGCCACCCTCAGTACGCTGGTCAAGCCGGGCGGCGTGATGATCGCCTCCACCATCAACCGCACCCTGAAATCCTATGCGCTGGCCATCGTCGCGGCGGAATATCTGCTCCGCTGGGTCCCCGCCGGCACCCATCAATGGGACCGCTTCGTCACCACCGGCGAGCTGAACGCCGCCTTTCGCGCCGCCAATCTCAAGCCACAGGACGTGACCGGCATGGTCTACAACCCACTCGCCGATCAGTGGCGGCTTTCCTCCGATAGCGATGTGAACTATTTCGCCGCTGCCGCGAAGCCGGCTTAGACCGCCGCCGTCACCTTCGAATCAGCCGGCGCCGGCATCTCGATCTCGAAAGCCCGGCCATGGGACAGCGCCGGCAGGCGTCCACGCACCTCTTGGCACTGCGCCGGATCGATATCGGCAAGGATGAATTGCGGATCTTCGCCGGCTTCCGCCAGCACCTCGCCCCAGGGCGAGACGATCATGCTGTGGCCGTAAGTGGCCCGGCCGTTCTCATGCACCCCGCCTTGCGCCGCGGCCATCACGAAGCAGCCGGTCTCGATCGCCCGCGCCCGAAGCAGCACCTTCCAATGGGCTTCGCCGGTCTGGCGCGTGAACGCGGCGGGAACGGTGAGCAACGTGGCGCCGGCTTCGGCAAGCGCCCGGTAGAGCGCCGCGAAGCGCAGATCGTAACAGATGGAAAGCCCAAGCCGCCCCCAGGGCAGATCGGCCAGCACCGCGCGGCTGCCCGGCTGATAGGTCGCCGATTCCCGGTAGACATCGCCATCGGGCAGATCGACGTCGAACATGTGGATCTTGTCGTAGCGCGCGACGATCGAACCATCCGGCGCGATCAGGAAGGAGCGGTTGGCGAGCCTGTCCGGCGCCAGCTTCACCGCCAGCGAGCCGACATGCAGCCAGATGTTTAAGCTTGCCGCCAGCTCACGCAGCCGGGCCAGCGGAACGCTGTCGGCTTCCGGCGCCGCTTGCGCCAGGGCAAGCTCTGGCTCAAGCTCCATCAGCGCCGTGTTCTCAGGGGTCTGGATATAGCTTGCCCCGGCTTTCGCCGCCTCGGCGATCAGCGTCTCGGCGATCTCCAGATTGGGCGCGATTGACCGCCCCGACCGAAGCTGAACCAAACCTGCCCGGAACCGCCCCGGCGCCGCTGCGCTCATGCTTTCGACGCCGCCTCCGCGCTCATCGGCTCCATCTCCTCGGCGCCGGCAAGCGTGGCGTCCAGCTTGCCAGCACGGTCGAGCGCGGCCAAATCCTGATAGCCCCCGATATGCAGGTCACCGAAGAAGATCTGGGGAACCGTATGACTGCCCGAGGCGCGGCTCATCATCTCTTGGCGCAGATCCGGGTCCCAATCGACGGCGATCTCCTCGAACTCCAGACCTTTGCTCATCAAGAGCTGCTTCGCCGCCCGGCAATAGCCGCAGAGCTGAGTGGTATAAAGAGTGATACGCGACATTCATCTATTCCCAACGCCCGAAAAGCGAGCTTTGTGACACAAGGCTTCCTTACGAAATAGGCGAGTGCCCCCAGTGAGACAAGGATCCCGTCCACGCCGGCCTTAGGTGACAAAACCCGCCGGATCCACGGCCCGGGCAAGCGCCAGGACATCGACTTGTCCCTTTGCGGCCTTGCGTAACAGTCTTGCGCAGGCTTCGACCGTCGCTCCTGTGGTTATGACATCGTCGACGATCACCACGTGCTTTCCAGCGGCACTCGGCAATCGTTTTTCGTCAACGCGAAACGCGCCGGATACGTTCCTGCGCCGCTGATCCGCCGTCAGCCGGACCTGCGCCTTGGTCCGCTTCACGCGGCGAAGCAGACCGTAATCGACTGGGATTCCTGTGATTTTTCCGATGTTGCCGGCAAGCAACGCTGCCTGATTGTAGCGCCTGGACCGTAGCTTCGAGCGGTGCAGCGGCACCGGCACCAGCAGATCGGCATCGTTCAGAATGTCGGCCCCCGCCTGCACCATCCAAGCGGCGAACTGGGACAGCCCCTCATGACGGTCGCGATATTTGAAGCTATGCACCAGCTCACGCATGGTGCCCGAATAGCGGGCGGCGATGCGCGCCCGGTCGTAAGCCGGTGGATCGGCGATCGCCGCCGCCGAGAGCATCGTCTCCCCGGTATCGAAGGGCAGCGGAATCCCCAGCCGGTCGCAAATCGGAGGTCCGATGAAGTCGATTTTCGCCCAGCACGTGCCGCAAAGCCGGCCATGGGCATCCACTGGCCGGCGACAGCCGATACAGACCGGCGGCAGCAGAAAATCGGTGACCCGCCGCAGCCATGCCGCACCAAAACGGAGCGGGGACGCAGCGGCGGCTTGCGGCAGAGCCTGCTCCGCAATCTCGCCGCCGGAATCTGCTTCGCTGACCGTCATGCCCGGATGCTACACTGCGCCTATGTCCCCACCAAGCTATGTCGTCCGCGCTGAGCCTCCTGCCGGAGCGCGACCATGACCGACCAGGCCCGCCTCTTCGACCGGCCGCTTCTGCGCCGTCGCCGCGACCGGTTCGCCGCCAAGTTCCGCCATCACGACTTCCTCTTCGCCCATTGCGCCGAGGAGATCGCCGGGCGCTTGCAGGCCGTGCTGCACGAGTTTCCCCTCTGTCTCGATCTCGGCGCCCATAGGGGCGATCTCGGCCGCGCCGTCTCCGCCCTGCCCAATATCGGCCAGGTGATCTATGGCGAGCTCAGCGAGGTGTTGGCGCGGCACTGCCCGTCTCCGGCCGTGGTCTGCGACGAGGAGTGTCTGCCCTTCGCCGATGCCAGTCTCGACCTGGTGGTCTCCGGCCTCTCGCTGCATCACGTCAACGATCTTCCCGGCGCCTTGATCCAGATCCGCCGCGCCCTGAAGCCCGACGGCCTGTTCCTCGCCGCCATGCTCGGCGGCGCCACGTTGAGCGAATTGCGCGAAGCCTTGCTCATTGCCGAAAGCGAGGAAGGCGGCGCCAGCCCGCGCGTTGCCCCCTTCGCCGATATCCGCGAGGCCGGCGCGCTGCTGCAGCGCAGCGGCTTTGCCCTTCCCGTCGCCGACACTGAAAGCCTAACCGTGAGCTACCGCTCGTTGCGCGATCTTCTCAACGAGATCCGCGGCATGGGCGCCGCCAATGTGCTGCTTGAGCGCAAGCGCGCCCCATTGCTCCGCCGCACGCTCAATCGCGCCGAGGCCATCTACCGCGAGCGCTTCGGGCTCAGCGATGGGCGCATTCCGGCAACCTTCGAGATTGTCTATTTGAGCGGCTGGTCGCCCGCCCCGGGGCAACAGAAGCCCCTGCGGCCGGGCTCGGCCCAGCACCGGCTTGCCGATGCGCTGCACACCGAAGAAAGCGCCGCCGGCGACAAAGCCGGTTTCCCGAGACGCAAGCTCGATAAAGAAGAATAGCTGCGAAAAACAGCGAGCTTTTGGGCGAAGTTAGGACTTAGGAGAAAATCGCGAAGGCGTCTAAGACGCTCGTCCACATTTCGGCGACGCTGCCGCCGAGGATCGTGACCACACCGATCACCGCAACGGCAATAAACGTCAGGATCGCGTATTCGATCGCCGTCGTTCCCCGGCGATCGCCAAGAAACCGGGCGAGCAAGCTCAGTCTCATCCTGTTCAACCGCGCAGTCATACTCGTCGCCTCTAATGCCGGCGCTCCAACAGGGCGCCCAAACTTTCCTTTAGCGGCTCGTCCGCCGGCGGCATCGCATATCCGCCAAGGCCATCTGGCCGTACCCATGCCAGCTCTTGCCCCTCAAGCCCCGCGACCTCGCCACGCCAGCGCCCACAGCGGTAAATCGGCATCAACAAGTGGAATGCCGGGTAGCCGTGGCTCACAAAGGTCAGCGGTGTGAGGTCCTCCTCCGCAACCTCTATGCCGAGCTCTTCCCGAAGCTCCCGCACCAGGGCCGCTTCCGGCGTCTCGCCGGCATCCACTTTTCCGCCGGGGAACTCCCAGAGCCCCGCCAGGGGCCGCCCCTCCGGCCGTTTCGCAAGCAGCACCAGACCGTCGGCATCAACCAGCACACAGGCCGCAACGGTCACGAGTTTCTGCTGTGTCTCGTCTGACATGGTCGCAAAGTCGGGTTAATAAGCCGTGTGGCGGGCGGAACCGGCCTCAAGACCGGTAATCGGCATTGATATCGATATAGCCATGGGTGAGATCGCAGGTCCAAACCCGCGCTTCGCCGGAGCCCACCCCGACATCGACGGCGATGCGCAGCTCCGGATTCTTCATGAAGGCCGCGCCCTGCTCTTCCCGGTAGTCCGGGTCGATCGCGCCATCCTTGGCCACCGAAATATCGCCGAACCGGATCGAGAGCCTGTCTCGGTCGGCTTTCTCGCCGGCCTTGCCGACAGCGGCGACGATGCGGCCCCAATTGGGATCCTCGCCGGCAATCGCCGTCTTCACCAGCGGCGAATTAGCAATCGCCTTGCCGATCACCCGCGCCGCGCGGTCGTCCTCCGCTCCGAGCACCGCGATCTCGACGAATTTGGTCGCCCCTTCGCCGTCGCGCACGACCTGCTGGGCAAGGTCGATGGAAAGCGAAAGCAGCGCGTCGCGGAACGCGGCGAGCCGGGGATCGTCCGCCTCGCCGATCCGCGGCGCACCGCGTTTGGTCGAAGCGCCGGTGGCAAACAGCAGCGCCATATCGCTGGTGGAGGTATCGCTATCCACCGTGATGGCGTTGAAGCTCCGATCCATGATCTCCGGCAGGAAGGAGCGCAGCACCGCCGGCTCGATCGCCGCATCGGTGAACAGATAGGTGAGCATGGTTGCCATATCCGGCGCGATCATGCCCGACCCTTTGGCGATGCCGTTCAGCGTCACCTCCACCCCGCCGATCTCGGTCTTGACCGTCGCGAGCTTCGGGAAGGTATCGGTGGTCATGATCGCCTGCGCCGCGGCCGCATAGCCATCCGGCGAGGCCGCCTCGGCCAGCCCCGGGAGCTGGCTTGCGATCTTCGCCGCATCGAGCTGTTCGCCGATCACACCCGTCGAGCCGAGATAGACATCCGCCGCAAGACAGCCGAGTGCCTGCGCCGCCGCTTCCGCGGTTTCTTCCACGGCCTGCCAGCCCTGGCGCCCGGTGAAGGCGTTGGCGATGCCGGAATTCACCACCAGCGCCCGCGCCATGCCGTGATCGAGATGCGCGCGGGCCCAATCGATCGGTGCGGCGGTGCATTTCGACCGGGTCAGCACCCCGGCAACCGTGGTGCCCGGATCGAACACCGCCAGCATCAGATCGGTGCGGTTCTTGTAACGGATGCCGGCCTCGCAGGCGGCAAGCCGCACCCCGTCGATCGGCGGGAGCGCGGGCAGCACGTCCGGCGCCAAAGGCGATCGCTTCAACACCGTTCTTGCTCCCCGCTCCCGTTATCCGATCGTCGGCCGAGCTCTAATGCTCGGACTCGACATCCTCCTGGCCGGCATCGCCGAGACCGGGCGTGCCGGGGGGAATCTCGCCCCGCACAGCGGCTGCTTCCAGGGCCTTCTTGATCTCCGGATCGACGATCTCGACCTCGGCCGGACCTTGCAGATTCTGCAGCGTCTCCTGCATCTTGGCCTGCAGCAGCCGGCCCATGATCGCCTCGCGCACATCGTCGAATTTCGGCACTTGCCGGTTACGCGTATCGGTCACTTCGATGATGTGCCAGCCGAACTGGGACTGTACCGGATCGGAAAGCTCGCCCTTCTTCAGCTTGAAGGCGGCATCCTCGAACGGCTTCACCATTTGGCCGCGGCCGAAATAGCCAAGATCGCCGCCCTCGGCGCTCGGATCCTTCGACTTCTCCTTGGCCAGCTCGGCGAAATCGGCGCCGTCCTCCAGCTCCTTCTTCACCTCTTCGGCTTCTTCCTTGGTGCCGACCAGGATGTGACGGGCGTGGATTTCCTTCTCCTGCTTCATCTTCGCGGTCTGGTCGTCATAGATCTGCTTGGCGACCTTCTCGGAAATGGCTCCGGTGATGTTGTTGTCGAAATAAGCGTCCCGCAGCGCGCGGCGGCGGTGATAGGCCAGCCGCTCATCGAAATTATCGGCTTCGTCGAGCTTCTCTTCCTCGGCGGCCGAGGCCATGAGCTCGTTCTCGATCAAGAACTGAACGAGCATGCGCTCCTGCTCCGGCTTCGGGAAATTGGCGAGCTGCGCGCCAACCTCGGAGCGGGCGAAATCCATATCCTCGCGGGTGATGTCCTTCCCGTTGACCCGGGCGACGACCTCGTCTGCGGCCATTGCGGGCACGGAAACTAGTGCGATTACAGCTGCCAGAAGCAGCGATACTGACGAGAGTTTCACGGATGGGTCCTCTTTTTTAGCTCGCCCGGGGCTGCAAGCTGTCGGAAACCCCGGCAACACGCAGAAGGCGAGCGGTTGGGTCGCTTCCCCCGCCGCCTTCTTAAACCTCGTAAAACGCCCTGCCAACCCGCGAGTTTGCGCGTTGGTTCCGAGCCTTCCGCGGCAGGCGACTCTTGGAGCGGAGGGCGATGCACGGGCGGCAAGAACGCCCCCTGCCGTCGCAACTTGCGTTGACAAGGTTCGGGCCGCCTCTTATGTCTCGACCCGACTGTTACCGGCGTTTTTTGGTCGCTTTCTGCGCGTTCTATAGCGGCTCGTGGCACTTACGAATTTCGCCGTAACAGCCGCGAATGATCCTTCGGCGTGCGGGATGTCCCTGCCGCGCCAGCTTGACGACCCTCTCTCAATAGCGGGCGCATGCGTTTAAGGGCTTGACCATGCTTTCCATCGGCAACCTCGCCAGCAAAGTTTTCGGCACCTCCAACGACCGCAAATTGAAGCGGTATCAGAACCTCGTTGCGGCGACCAACGCCCTCGAGCCCGAGGTGGAGAAGCTCTCCGACGACGAGCTCCGTGCCCGCACCGACGTTTTCAAAAAGCGCATCGCGGATGGCGAAAGCCTGGAAAGCCTGATCCCGGAAGCCTTCGCCACCGTGCGCGAAGCCGCCAAGCGCACCCTCGGCCAGCGCCATTTCGATGTGCAGCTGGTCGGCGGCATGGTGCTGAATGACGGCCGCATCGCCGAGATGAAAACCGGCGAGGGCAAGACCCTGGTCGCCACCCTGCCCGCCTATCTCAATGCGCTGACCGGCCGCGGCGTCCACGTCGTCACCGTCAACGACTACCTGGCCAAGCGCGACGCCGGCTGGATGAGCCAGGTCTACGAATTCTTGGGGCTCACTGTCGGTACCATCCTGCACGACATGGAGGATAGCGAGCGCCTCGAGGCCTACAAGGCCGACATCACCTACGGCACCAATAACGAGTTCGGCTTCGACTATCTTCGCGACAACATGAAGTATTCGGTCGAGGATATGGTCCAGCGCGGCCATTACTATTGCATCGTCGACGAGGTGGACTCCATCCTGGTCGACGAGGCGCGCACGCCGCTGATCATCTCCGGCCCGCTCGACGATCGTTCCGAGCTTTACGTCACCATCGACACCTTCGTGCCCAAACTGCAGGACGGCGATTACGAGGTCGACGAGAAGCAGCGCACCGTCACCCTGACCGAGGCGGGCAATGAGCGCCTGGAGCAGCTTCTCGCCGAGGCCGGCCTGTTGAAGGGCGACTCCCTTTACGATGTGGAGAATGTCAGCGTGGTTCATCACGTGAACCAGGCGCTGCGTGCCCACAAGCTGTTCCAGCGGGACAAGGACTACATCGTCAAGAACGGCGAAGTGGTGATCATCGACGAGTTCACCGGCCGCATGATGTCCGGCCGCCGCTATTCGGAAGGTCTGCACCAGGCTCTGGAAGCCAAGGAGCATGTGACCATCCAGCCGGAGAACCAGACCCTCGCTTCCATCACCTTCCAGAACTATTTCCGGCTCTACGAGAAGCTCTCCGGCATGACCGGCACGGCGCTCACCGAGGCCGACGAGTTCGTCGATATTTACGGCCTCGACGTGGTCGAAGTGCCGACCAACCGCCCGATGATCCGCGACGACCAGCACGACGAGGTCTATCGCACGGCGAACGAGAAATACGCCGCCATCATCGAGCGCATCAAGGATGCGCAAAAGCGCGGCCAGCCGGTTCTCGTCGGCACCACCTCCATCGAGAAATCGGAAATTCTCGACGAGCTGCTGAAGAAGCAGAAGATCGCGCACAACGTTCTGAATGCCCGCTATCACGAGCAGGAAGCCCAGATCATCGCCCAGGCCGGTGTCCCCGGCGCGATCACCATCGCCACCAACATGGCCGGCCGCGGCACCGACATTCAGCTCGGCGGCAATGCCGAGATGCAGCTCGAAGCCTGGCTCGACGAGCAGAAGGAAAAGGGCCGCGAGCCGAGCGAAGCCGATATCACGAAGAAGACCTCGGAGATCGAGGCCGATATCGAGACCAAGAAACAGCAGGCGCTGGAAGCCGGCGGGCTCTACGTCATCGGCACCGAGCGCCATGAGAGCCGCCGCATCGACAACCAGCTGCGCGGCCGTTCCGGCCGTCAGGGCGATCCGGGCCGCTCGCATTTCTATCTGTCGCTCGACGACGATCTGATGCGCATCTTCGGCTCCGACCGCATCGACGGCATGCTGAAGGCGCTCGGCCTGCAGGAGGGCGAGGCCATCGTCCATCCCTGGATCAACAAGGCGCTGGAGAAAGCCCAGGCCAAGGTCGAAGGGCGCAACTTCGACATCCGCAAGAACGTGCTCAAATACGACGACGTGATGAATGACCAGCGCAAGGTCATCTTCGAGCAGCGCCGCGAGCTGATGTCCGACGAGCATCTCGAGGACACCATCGCCGATATGCGCCACCAGGTTGTCTACGACGTGATCGCCAAGCACATTCCCGAGCGCTCCTATGCCGAGCAATGGGATGTCGAGGAGCTCACCAACGAGGTGAAGCAGGTCTTCGATATCGATCTTCCCTTCGCCGATTGGGTCAAGGAAGAAGGCATCGACGAGGAGGCCGTCACCGAACGGCTTCTGAAGGCCACCGACGAGGAGGCCGCCAAGAAGGCCGCCGCCTTCGGCCCCGACACCATGCGCCAGATCGAAAAGGCGATCCTGCTGCAGACCCTGGATCATCTCTGGCGCGAGCATCTGGTCACCCTCGACCATCTGCGTCAGGTGATCGGACTGCGCGGCTATGGCCAGCGCGATCCGCTCAACGAGTACAAGACCGAGGCCTTCACCCTGTTCGAGCATATGCTGGCGCAGCTGCGCGAAGCGGTGACCGGCCAGCTGATGCATGTGCAGCGCAGCGTGCGCGAGGAGACCCCGGCCCTCGACGACGCCGACTTGCCGCAAATGACGGCGCACCATCTCGATCCGATGACCGGCGAGGACGAATTGGCGCTGGCGACCGCCGAGGCCGGTGCCGGCGCATCCGGCGCCGCAGCGGCGAAATCGGCCCGCAGCCGGAAACCCGTTGCCCTCAATCCCAACGATCCCAGCACCTGGGGCAAGGTTCCGCGCAATGCGCCCTGTCCCTGCGGTTCGGGCAAGAAATACAAGCACTGCCACGGCGCCTATTAGCGGCGAGCGCCACGCGCGGCGGGGAACCTTCCCCCGCGCCATCGGGTTGCAGTTCTCCTGCAGCGCCTCATCTGCCGCCGCGCGGCTTTCCTGGTATACCGGCATCCTTTGAGGTTCGACTGACGTCCCGTTAGCCCCGCGAAGGTGACTGCCGCCCATGCCGCTCGAACTGACCGCCAGCTTCATCGATCCGCGCATCCTGGCTTTCGCCATCGTCATCGGCATGATGGCGCTGTTCGCCTGGGGCCGCTGGCGCTACGACTTCGTGGCGCTGATCTCGCTGCTCGCCGCCATCGCCGTCGGCGTCGTGCCGCCTGAGAGAGCCTTCACCGGCTTCTCCGACGACATCGTCATCATCGTCGCCACCGCGCTGGTGGTCAGCGCCGCGATCGCCAAATCCGGCGTGGTGGAGCGCGTCGCCCGCAGCGTCGGCGGCTATCTCACCAACACCTGGCGCCAGGTGCTGGGCCTTGCCGGATCGGTGACGGCGATGTCCGGACTGGTGAAGAATATCGGCGCCCTCACCATGCTGATGCCGGTCGCCTTCCAGCTTGCCCGCCGCACCGGCACCTCGCCCTCCTCGCTGCTGATGCCGATGTCCTTCGGCGCGCTGCTCGGCGGCACCGTCACCCTGATCGGCACCTCGCCCAACATCATCGTCTCCCGCGTGCGCGAGCAGATCCTCGGCGAGCCATACCGTATGTTCGATTTCGCCCCCGTCGGCGGCACACTGGCGATCATCGGCGTGATCTTTCTCACCTTCGGCTGGCGGCTTCTGCCCCGGAATCGCAAAGGCGCTCCGACCATGGATGCCGCCTTCAACCTGGAGGCCTACACCACCGAGGTCACCGTGCCGGAGAATTCGCCTTGCGTGGACATCACCATCCGCGCCTTCGAGGATCTCTCCGAAGGCGAAGTCGAGGTGATCGCCCATTTCCGCGGCCGCCGTCGGCGCTATCAGCCGGCCGGCAATGTGGTGATCAAGCCGGGCGACATTCTCATCCTGCAAGGCGAGCCCGACGCGCTGGAGCGCATCGTCGCGCTTGAGAAGCTGAAGCTGGTGCGCGCAAAAAATACCGGCGAGCTCGACGCTCCAAAAGACGATGTCGGCGTCATGGAGGCGGTGATCACCGCCGAATCGGAGCTGGTCGGCTACACCGTGAACCAGCTCAAGCTATTCGATCGCCATGGTCTCACCCTGCTCGCCGTCAGCCGCCGCGGCCGACGCATCGCCAACCGTCTGCAGAAGGTGAAGCTGCAGGCCGGTGACGTGCTGGTGCTGCAAGGCGACCTCACCGCCATGCCGGAGACTTTGGGCGCGCTGCATTGCCTGCCCCTCGCCGAGCGCGAATTGCGCATCGGCCGCTCCGCAAGCCTGGTGCCGCTCGCCATTCTCGCCGCTGCCATGGTGCTGGTGGCCTTCGCCATCGTCCCCGTCGCCGTCGGCTTCTTCGGCGCCGCGGTGCTGGTGCTGCTGTTCCGCTGCCTGTCCTTGCGCGAGGCTTACGAGGCCATCGACTGGCCGATCCTGATCATGCTCGGCGCGCTGATCCCGGTGAGCGATGCCTTGCGCACCACCGGCGGCACCGAGCTGATCGCCGTCTGGCTGTCGGAGGCGGGCGGCTACCTCCCGCCCCTGGGGAGCCTCGCCCTGATCATGGCCGTCGCCATGGCGGTGACGCCGTTCCTCAACAATGCCGCCACGGTCCTGGTCATGGCGCCCATCGCCGCCACCTTCGCCGAGCGGCTGAACGAAAGCCCCGACCCCTTCCTGATGGCGGTGGCGATCGGCGCGGCTTGCGACTTCCTCACCCCCATCGGCCATCAATGCAACACGCTGGTGATGGGACCGGGCGGCTATCGCTTCGGGGATTACTGGCGCCTTGGGCTGCCCTTGAGCCTCATCGTGCTCATCGTCGGCACCCCGCTCATCGCCTTCGTCTGGCCGTTCTGAACGGGAATTCCATCCCTCTGCTCGACCCCCACCCCAACCCTCCCCCTTTCAGGGGGAGGGCGTGACGCCTCGGTCTCCCTCCCCCCCTAAAAGGGGGGAGCCGGAGGGGGCACCTCTCCCCGTCGGGGAGAGGCGGCCGCGAGAAGAAACAACCGGGACCGCTATTCGGTCCGATCCCAGTTCGCCGCCAGTGAGCCAGGACAGCTCTCTTCCACCTCCGGCACCGCCTCGCCGATCCTTCCCGGCGCGAACACGTAGCGCCCCTCGCAGACGCTGGCCCGCGGCGGGATATGCGTCTTGTCGAACAGGTTGGAGCCCTTTTTCAGATCGGCCCAAAACCGCGCCCAGGGATAGCCCTTGCGGCGCTCCAGATTCTTTTCGCTCATCTGGAACGGCAGCGCCATCACCGCAAAACGCGCCTGCCCCGCATCGAGCGCGGCGGTGATCAGCGTCCAGATCTCGCCCACCACATCGTTGGTCATGGCGTAGCAGCCGATGGAGGAGCAGCCGCCATGCACCATCAGATAGGAGCCAGTGCGCCCCTTCGCCTGGTCGAAGCGATTGGGAAAGCCGAGATTGAACGAGCGGTACCAACGGCTGTTCGGATTGAGCTGGGCTTGCGCCACCGTGTAATAGCCCTCCGGCGCCTGCAGATCGCCCTCCTGCAACTTCGGCCCCAGCCGCCCGGACCAGAAGCACACCGGATAGGTGGCGAACAGGACGTAATCGTCGCCCTTCTGCATCCACAGCTCCAGCTTCGATTCCAGCTTGTAGATACGGATGAAGACGGGATCGCCCTGTGCCAACCCCTTGGCAGCGAGCCGCCCGTCGAGGTCGGCGAGGTCCGGCGTGCCGGACAGCGTCTTGCCGGCGCTGAACGCCGCCCGGTGCTGCATCCGCTCGGCGTTGATCTCCAGCCGGTCGAGCAGCTGCCGTCCCGGCGTGGTCAGTAGGAACACCGCCCCCCCGGCGAGTGCAAAGAATGCGATAAGGAAAAGGACACGCCACATTTCTTGAGATACGCTTTACTGAATTAACGTCCTCTCACCTACCTAGTCCCGGCGGCGAATAGTCGTAGACATCGTATCCACCAACATCGACCCTATGCTCTAAAAGAGCACGCTGCACTTCTGGCTTGAGTGGAACGTATGAATACTCGGAAATGACATCGACCGCCCACTCCCGCGCGGGCCGTATGTTTTCCTTGGGTTCGGCACGCAGAATACCCACAGCAATCTCGACCATCTTCACCTGCAATGCGCGATCTTGCGTCCAATACGTAACAAACCAACCGCCAACGGTAACCACGGCTGAAACGATGGCTGCAATCAGCGCAGCCTGAATTTGACTCCCCATACTCTCCCCCTCCCGACATAGC
This sequence comes from Methyloligella sp. GL2, assembly GCF_013341275.1. Taxonomy (GTDB): domain Bacteria; phylum Pseudomonadota; class Alphaproteobacteria; order Rhizobiales; family Methyloligellaceae; genus Methyloligella. The sequence goes on along the minus strand of NZ_CP054476.1, from coordinate 726,212 downwards.
GGCCTATGCCGAGAAGTATCGCTCACGCGCTACAGTTGGGAAAGCTTGTGGCAGCAATCATTGATTGCTTGCTTGTCTACTCCGCGCTAGCGACCGGCGGGTTGGGCACCGCAGGGCCGAGCGAGAAAATATGAAAGGTCGAATCCGGCTTCGTCCCGAAGGAAGACCCCATCGCCAGGCCGAGCGGCTTGGCGGCCGGTCCCTTGGGCAGCGGCGCGCTCTGCCCGTCGCCCTCGGCGATCTGCGGCTCCTCATACGGGATCACCGGCAGATGGCGATAGGCCGGGCAGGATTTGCGCGGATCGGCCACCACATCCGGATCCACGAAGGTGGTGTTGATCAGATATTTCTTGTCGCAAACCTTGACGTTCGGCTGCAGCCTTGTGGTCTCGAAATAGTCGTAGCCCTCTTTCAGCGTCTTCCAGAAATCGAACCACTTGCTGCCCTTGTGCTTCTCCATATTCGCATCGCTCATGCGGAACGGATAGGACTGCACCTGGAAGCTCTCCTGCCCGCCGGCCAGGGCCTCGCGGCTCAGGGTGAAGATCTCCTCCACCGCCTCGTCGGTCATGGCGAAACAGCCGATCGACGAGCAGCCGCCATGCACCATGATGTTGCTGCCGGTGCGGCCATGGGCGCGGTCATAGGCGTTGGGATAACCGACATTGAAGGCCAGATGCCGCCGGCTATGCGGGTTCATCTGACGGGCGGCGACGGAATAGAAGCCTTCCGGCGACTGGCGGTCGCCCTCGCGCAGCTTGGGCCCGAGATGTCCGGAGAAGCGGCAGATCGGATAGGTCTTGAACAGAGCGAAATGACCGTCCGCCTTCTGCTTCCAGATCTCCAGCTCCGCCTCGTCCTTGAACACGCGCACGAGGATCGGCGCACGCTCTTGCATTTCCTTCTCGGCGAGCAGCTCGGTGCTGCCGAGAGAAAGCGGTTTCAGATAATCGGGAGCGTATTGGCTGCAGCCGCCAAGAAACCCAAGGCTGGCCACCGCCGCAAACGCGAACAATCCCTTCAACGCAACAATACGCAGCACGCAGCAATACCCCTCATGTGCCCAGCTAAGATCGTCCCCTTAGGGTTAATGCGGAGTTAGCAACAGGCAGCGGTCCGCCAGATAGCAGAGACTCTGGGCCAGAAAGTGTTGCACAGGCGGCGTTTCAGCGCAGCCGGCGCCACCGCCTCAAAGCGGATTTCCAAGCAATTTTAAGGAGTTGTGGTTAACGCGAGGGCGCGTTTATTGGCCCGGCGCAGGCGAAGCCGGCCCCAGCGTGAACATGTGATAGGTCGGCTTTGCGGGGCCGAATCCGAGCCCCATCCGGCTTGCCAGCGGGCTCGCTTCCAGCGAGGTGGGCTTGGCCTCGGCGGTCTGCTGCGGCGGCGGGGTGAAACGCTGCACCGGCAGATACTGATAGGACGGGCAGCGCCCCGCAGGATTGACCCGCGGGTTGCGGTCCACGAAGGCCGCGTTCACCACATAGCTCTTGTTGCAGACCAGGATGCTCGGCTGCAGCCGGGTCGCCTCGAAATAATCGTAGCCCGGCTTCAACTGCTCCCAGAACTTGTACCACTTGTCGTCCCGGTGCTTGGCCATGTTGGCGGCCGTCATGCGGAACGGATAGGCCTGGATCATGAAATAGTCCTGGCCGCCCAGCAGCGCGTCCTGGGCCATGATGTAGATCTCTTCGATCATCGCATCGGTCATGGCGTAGCAGCCCGCCGACTTGCAGTCGCCATGCACCATGATGTTGTTGCCGGTCCGGCCATAGGCCCGGTCGAAGGCGTTGGGATAGCCAATATTGAACGACAGGTGATAATGGCTGCGCGGGTTCAGCTGGTCCCTCGAGACCACATAGAAGCCCTCAGGCGCCTGGCGGTCGCCCTGGCTCTGCTTCGGCCCCAGCTTTCCCGAGTAATTGCAGATCGGATAGCTCTTCAGCAGGTAGTAGTGCCCGTCATCCTTCTGCCGCCACACCTCCAGCACCGCCTCTTCCTTGAAGATGCGGATCATGATCGGCGAATCCTCGCGCATGCCTTTCTGGGCGATCAGCGCGCGGGTCTCCGGCGGCAAAGGCTTGATATAGGCGGGGGTGTATTGACCGCAGCCGGACAGCACGACGACGGCGACCGTCATCGCGACAGCCGTAAGCACGGCTTTCGACAAGCAAACACGAACCATACGCAGCAATGCCCCTCGCTTGCGCCGGTCAAATTCGAGCCCATGCGGTTAAGGCAACGTTACAAGCGCCTCGGCAAGGGACCCCCCATGCCGAGCACTATACCAAATTTGGCGAAAATTGGTGACGTAAAAAAGCGGCAGCTTTGCGGAGAAAAGGTTAACGATATTAACGATTTCAAGGGGTTAGCGATTTGCCGCAGGCTGAACTCAGCTCACCCGCCCCATGGCGAGAAATTTTTCGCGCCGGTCTTTGCGGATTTCGTCGGCCGACATGCCGGAAAATTCGCTCAACGCTTCGTCGAGCACCGCGCCCGCCGCAGCGATCACATTGTCCCGCTCCCGGTGCGCCCCGCCGGTCGGTTCGGAGATGATTCCGTCGATCACACCGAGTCCCAGCAAGTCCTGGGCGGTGATCTTCATATTGGTCGCCGCGTCCACCGCGCGCGCCGAATCCCGCCACAGGATCGACGCCGCCGCCTCCGGCGAGGCCACCGTGTAGATCGAATGCTCCAGCATGTAGATGCGGTTGGCCGTGGCGATCGCCACCGCGCCGCCGGAGCCGCCCTCGCCGATCACCAGCGAGACGATCGGCACGCCGAGCCCCATGCAGACATCGGTGGAACGGGCGATGGCCTCGGCCTGGCCGCGCTCTTCCGCGCCGATGCCGGGATAGGCGCCGGCGGTATCCACCAGCGTCACCACCGGAACCGAGAACCGTTCGGCCAGCCCCATCAGCCGCTGCGCCTTGCGATAACCCTCGGGCCGCGCCATGCCGAAATTATGCTTGATGCGCCCTTCGGTGTCGGAGCCCTTCTCATGCCCGATCACCATCACCGAGCGTCCGTTCATCCGGCCCAAGCCGCCGATAATGGCGTGGTCCTCGGCGAACAGCCGGTCGCCGGCAAGCGGTGTGAAATCGGCCACCAACCCATGGATGTAATCCAGGAAATGCGGGCGCTCCGGATGCCTGGCGACCTGGGTCTTCTGCCAGGGGGTGAGCTTGGCATAGGTCTCGATCAGCGCAGTCCTGGATTTCTCCTCCAGGGTCGCAAGCTCGTCGGCGATGGAAACGGCGGAATCATCCTGATCGGAAAGCGCACGCAGTTCGGCGACTTTGCTTTCCAGCTCAGCGATCGGTTTTTCGAAATCGAGATAGGTACGCATTCAGGCCTTTGGAAGCGCCACTGCCGCGCCCCGGCCGATAAACGACAGGGGGCGAGCACGGCGGAAGAGAAACGAGTGCCGGCTTCGCTTTTTAAGTGGCCTTAAGGCCAAACTGTGTCAACCGTCGGTCGTGTCGCTTCGGCCAAGCTTCTAAGAATTCCGTTTATTTGCGTCTCGAAAGCGGCATTTTGGCCAAGGGGTGGTGCTCTTCGACCAGTTTTCGCAGCCGTTCCTCGATCACATGGGTGTAGATCTGGGTGGTCGAGATATCGGCATGGCCGAGCAGCTGCTGCACCGAGCGCAAATCCGCCCCGCGCTCCAGAAGATGGCTGGCGAAGGCATGGCGCAGCACATGGGGAGAAACCCGCGAGGGCTCCAGCCCCGCCGCTATCGCCAGCGTTTTCAGCTTCTGGCCGAAACGCTGCCGGGTTAGATGCTGTGCCCCGTCGGCGGAGGGAAATAGCCAGGCCGAACCCGCCTGGCCCTTCACCCCGTTCATGGCGTCCAGATGCATCTGCAACGCATCCCGCGCCGCATCGTTCAGCGGCACCAGCCGCTCACGCCCGCCCTTGCCCTTGATGGTGAGGATACGGTCGTCGGCGCGCAGCACCGTGCGCGGCAGACTCAAAAGCTCCGAGACCCGGAGCCCTGTGGCATAGAGCGTCTCCAGCAGCGCATAAAGCCGCACCGCCCGCCGCCGCGCGCCCTCATCGCCCGCCTTGGCGATGCCCTCCCGCGCCGTCTCCAGCAGCCCCTCGACTTCCGCGAAGGACAGCACCTTGGGCAGCGGCCGCCCCAGCTTCGGGCTGTCGATGGCCGAGGCCGGATCGTCCTCGCGCATCCCTTCCGATAACAGGAAGCGGAAGAATTGCCGGATCGCGGAGAGCTTCCGTGCCCGGCTCGAGGCCGCCAGCCCGTCCTTGGTAAGCTCGCCCAGATAATCGCGGATCAGGTCGGGCGTGATCGCGAGCGCATCGGCCCCGCAGCCCTTCGCATAGCCGAGAAAGGCCGCCAGATCGCGGGTATAGGCCTCGATCGTATGGGGTGCCGCGCCGCGCTCGGCCATCAGCATATCGAGAAACAGCTTCAGCTCTGAGGAGGTGTCTTGCGCCTTGCCGCCGGCCAAGGCTTACGCCTTCCCGTGGAAGGGCCAATGGCCGTAGATCGCCTCGAAGCCGATGCGCCGCGCTTCGGCGTCCAGACCGACCTTCTTCAGCGCCCGCACCGAATCGCCAAGTGCGATCAGATTCGCCCCCTTCGGCCCATCCGGTCCTAAAGCCGCGGCGACCAGCATCACCGTCGGCCCTACCTGGCCGGCATCGGAGGCCCGCTTCAGCTCGGTCAGCACACCGGTCTCCGGCAGATAGCCCTCGCTCGGCTGCTCCGACTGGCTCGCCATATCCCAGAGCGGGATCGGCACATCGTAATCCAGCGCATCCAGCACCGTGATCAGCCGGTGTATCAGCGCCGGCGGCAATTGCGCCTGGGAGGCGATGGCCGCGCCCTGCTGCAAAGCCTCGCCCGAGCGCTGGCCAAACGGATTGTTCGCCGCCACCAGCAAGGGCCAGCCCCGCGCCGCCTGGCCGCCCCGGCCGATCCACTCCCAAGCCGCGTTGTCGTCGCCCGCCAGCACCGCGACCCGCACGCCGGTCTCAGCGAAACGGGCCGCTTGCGGGTCTTCGGCCAGCTTGGCGCTCTCCGGCGCCAGCGCCTCGGCCAGCGCCACCTCGATCCCGGCATCCTTGCCGCTCGCCAGCAACGCATCGATGGATTCGGCCCGGTACTCGGCCGAAGGCGCCGAGGCAAGCGTCGCGAACAGCCTGGCCCTAAGCGCCCAAGGCGCCTTCGCCCCTTGCGGCAGGCTCGGCACCGCCTCGGTATAGGCGGCACGCAGCTCCTCGCCGGTGATGATGTTCAGCTTCGCCGCCCGCTCCGCCGCGGCAATGCGCAAATCCGCCGAGGCTTCCCGGTCGGTGGCCAGCAGATAGAGCAGGCTCGGGCTCGCCGTTTCGGCAAGCTTGGCCGGCACCGCCACCTTGCCGAGGCGCAGAAACATGTAGTCGATCACATCAAGAGTCTGCGGCATCGGCGGACGCGCCGCCCCGCTGCCCGAGAGCTGCCCGATGATCGCCGCCGGCACCGGCGCACGCACGCCGCGGGATTGCGCCATCTGCAAGGCTTGGCTCGCCCGCCCCATATCGCCGCGCGCCGCCGCGCAATAGGCCGGGATCAGGAACGCCGCATAGGCCGCCGCGCTGTCCGAGCGTGCAGTTTGCGGCACCTGACCCGGATCGATGCGGCAGGCCTCCTCCTCGCGCCCGACGGCCAACAGCGCCGCCGCATAACGGGCATTCGCCCCTGGATCGCCGGCTTGCGCCGATTGGCCGAGCAGGCTGGCGATCTCCTCGGCGCGCCCTGCCCGCTCCAGCGCCATCACCCGAAGTGCGATCTCCGGTCCGCCGGAGGGCGGATCGGCTGCCAGCACCCGGGCGATCAGATCGCCCAGCGCCGGCGAGGAGACCGGCAGATTGGCCCCGGCCACCAGGCGCTGCAGGCTTTGCTCATCGACACCGCGCCATACGCCGACCGGCAGCGGGGTGCGGCCCGAAGCGCCGCCATAGCTCGCCTGCGCACCGTAATTCGAACTGGGATCGTAGCCCGCCGCGGCACCGGCCGGCGGCTGCCCACCGTAATTCTGGCCGCCGAAATCTTGCTGGTTGTCGTAGGGTTGCTGCTGGCCGTAATCCTGCTGCCCAACGCCTTGCTGACCGTAGCCGAAATCCGGCGGCGGGGCGACACCATAGCCGTCCTGCCCACCATATTGATCGCGGCCGAAGCTCGGCTGCTGGTAGGCCGGCGCGCCTTGCCCACTACCTTGTCCGTTAAAGGCAGGCCCTGCCGTCTCGTTCTGATCGCCGGGCAGAATCGAAAGCGGCGCACCGCTATCCGGCCGGCCGTCGGGGGCTTGCCCATAGGCATCGTAACCTGGGCCGCCGCCAACATCCTGATCGCCATATTGCGGCTGGACGGTATCCGGCCCGCCGGGATTTTGCGGCTGGCCGTATGCACCTTGATCCTGCGGCGGCGGATAGCCCTGGTTCGGCGCTTGCTGGATCGGGGCTTGCTGCTGCGGCACCGGGATCGGCTCCAGCGAGCGGCGCTCGATTTGCGCCGAAGCGGGAGACGCAAGCAGCATCGTCGCGCAGAGCAACACGCCTGCACCGGCAAAACCGGCACCGGGACGGCCCGCCTTCGCGGCCGCCAATCGGCTATTCCTTCCGGACTTCGACATTGCGCAACGACTTGGTGATCTCTTTCGGGACAGGCTGAAAATACTCCGCCAAGACATAGAGGCTTCCGGCCACCGTGCCGACGATAAGCGCCAGAACCGTGATGAGACGGAACAATGTCGGCATGACGGCGGCACCCTCTCCCCGTAGACCTGTTTTCGTTTGCCCGTTAAGCAGGGCGTCAATATGGCTTGCACCATGGGTTGCGGTCCTGCCGCGCCCGGTGCAAATCCGTTGTCAGCAGCCGCAAGGTATGAAACCGTGCGGCCCGACCTTGGAGACGCGGCGAACCCAACGCCGCTCGCGGCACCGATGAGTCTGCCCCTGGCTGAGAACAAAAAAGAGCAGTCCCAAGCTCACCCCGATGAAGACCGCCTGGAGCAGGAGCGCCTGGCGAGGCTTCGGGACGCGCTCGGTACGCGTAGTCTCGTGCTAATCGGCCTGATGGGCGCTGGCAAGACTTCTGTTGGCCGGCGCCTGGCCAATCGGCTCGATCTGCCTTTCGTGGACGCCGATAGCGAGATCGAGGCGGCGGCCGGCGAGCGCATCGAGGAGATCTTCGCCGAATATGGCGAAGCCTATTTCCGCCAGGGCGAGCGCAAGGTCATCGCGCGGCTGCTGCAATCGGGCCCGCAAGTGCTGGCCACCGGCGGCGGCGCCTATATGAACAGGCAGACCCGCGAGGGCATTGCCCAGGCCGGCATCTCTATCTGGCTGCGCGCCGAGCTTCCGGTACTGATGAAGCGCGTGCGCCGCCGTACCGACCGGCCGCTGCTTGCCAGCGGCGACCCGGAAGAGACCATGCGCAAGCTGATGCTGGAGCGCTATCCGGTCTATGCTGAGGCCGACCTGACCGTTGAAACCCGCGACGCCCCGCACGATACCGTGGTCGCCGATATTATCGCTATGTTGGAGCAGACCCTGCTGCCCGCCGCGCCCGGCGAAGACAGGGCCGCTCCCGAAGAAGAATGATGACCGACAATCTGACCCTGCAAGAAGCCGCCGAGACCGCCATTCCCGTGACGCTCGGCGAGCGGAGCTATCAAATCCTCATCGGCGAAGACCTGCTCGGCAAGACCGCGCTGCATCTGGATTCCTTTCTGCCCGGCGCCCGCTGCGCCGTGGTCAGCGACGAGAATGTCGCCGGCCTGCATCTCGATAAGCTGAAGCGCGGCCTGCAGGAGCAGGGCCTCTATCTCGGCGAGATCATCGTGCCGCCGGGCGAGAGCAGCAAATGCTTCGCAAGGCTCGAGCAGGTCTGCGACCGGCTGCTGGATCTCGGCGTCGAGCGCGGCGATTGCGTCATCGCCTTCGGCGGCGGCGTGGTCGGCGATCTCGCCGGCTTTGCCGCCTCGATCCTCCGCCGCGGCGTGAACCTGCTGCAGATTCCCACCAGCCTCTTGGCGCAGGTCGATTCCTCCGTTGGCGGCAAGACCGGCATCGACATGCCGCAAGGCAAGAACCTGATCGGCACCTTCTTCCAGCCGGCGCTGGTGCTGGCCGATATGAGCGTGCTCTCCACCCTGCCCGAGCGGCAGATCCGCGCCGGCTATGCCGAGGTCGCCAAATACGGGCTGATCGGCGATGCGGAGTTCTTCGCCTGGCTGGAGACCGCCTGGCCGGAAATCATCGAAGGCGGCACCGATGCGCGAAAGAAAGCCATCGCCACCAGCTGCCGCGCCAAGGCCGCCATCGTCGCCGAGGACGAGAAGGAGGAGAGCGGCAAGCGCGCTTTGCTCAATCTCGGCCATACTTTCGGCCACGCTTTGGAGGCCTTCACCGGCTATTCCGATACGCTGCTCCATGGCGAGGCCATCGCCATCGGCATGACCCTCGCCTTCCGCTTCTCCGCCGAGGAAGGCATTTGCGAGCCGGCCGATGCGGAGCGGGTGAAAGCCCATTTCCAGGCCGTCGGCCTCCCCACCGAGATTGCCGATATCGATGGCGCCAAACCCAGCGCCGCCGAGATGCTGCGCCTTATGGCCCAGGATAAGAAAGTCCATGCCGGCCAGCTCAATCTGGTTCTGGTGCGCGGCATCGGCAGCGCCTATCTCGACGCGAAGTTCGATATGGACGCGCTGACCGCCTTCCTGCAGCGGGAGTGCGCCCCCTAATGATCCTCGGCCTTTCGATCATGCTTGGCGCTATTCTGGCGCTGCTGCTTGCCTCGGCCTTCTTCTCCGCCTCGGAGACCGCGCTCACCGCCGTCTCCCGCGCCCGCATCCACGCCCTGGAGCAGGACGACAACCGCCGCGCCAGTCTGGTCGCCACGCTGATCCAGACCCGCGAACGGCTGATCGGCGCGATCCTGCTCGGCAACAACCTGGCCAATATCGGTGCCTCGGCGCTGGCCACCAGCCTGTTCATCTCGCTGTTCGGCGATGCCGGCGTGGCCTACGCCACCATCGTCATGACCACGCTGGTGCTGATCTTCGCCGAGGTGCTGCCCAAGACGCTGGCCTTCAACAATCCGGAGCGTTTCGCCCTCGCCTTCTCGCCCATCGTGCGCTTCTTCGTGGTGATCTTCGCGCCCGTCACCGCCGCGCTGCAGTGGCTGATCCGCGTCACCCTGCGACTGCTCGGCGTCTCGATCAGCGACGAGACCGACGTGTTCTCCGCCCATGAGGAGATCCGCGGCGCCATCGAGCTGCACCACAAGGAAGGCGGCGTGGTGAAGCTCGACCGCGACATGCTCGGCGGCGTGCTCGATCTGCGCGAGCTCTCGGTCGAGGACGTCATGGTCCACCGCACCAATATGGACGCCATCGACGCCGACCTCCCCGTTGAGGAGATCGTCGATGCGGCGCTGAAGAGCCCCCATACCCGCATTCCGCTGTGGCGCGAGAAGCCTGAAGAGATCATCGGCATTCTGCACGCCAAGACCATGCTGCGCGCCTTGCGTGATGCAAGGGGCGAAGCCGGCAAAATCGACATCGTGGCGCTGGCCAGCGCGCCCTGGTTCGTGCCCGATTCCACCTCGCTGAAGGATCAGCTCAACGCCTTCCTCAAAAAGAAGGCGCATTTCGCCGTCGTCGTCGACGAGTATGGCGAGGTGATGGGGCTGATCACCCTGGAGGACATCATCGAGGAGATCGTCGGTGACATCACCGACGAGACCGATCTCGCCAGCACCGCCGCGACGCCGCAAAGCGATGGCTCGGTGATCGCCGAAGGCTCGGTGCCGATCCGCGATCTCAACCGGCTGATGGATTGGGACTTGCCCGACGAGGAGGCCACCACCATTGCCGGCCTCGTCATCCACGAGGCTCAGACCATCCCCAATCCGGGCCAGATCTTCACCTTCCACGGCTTCCGCTTCGAGGTAATGCGCCGGCAGCGCAACCGCCTCACTTTGCTGCGGGTGACACCGGTCGCCGAGGAGGAAACCGAGAACGGCGGAAGCGGAAAATAGGGCTAGGAGCGCCGAAACGCGGCCTACCCCCTCCCCCCTAGAAGGGGGAGGCCGGGGTGGGGGTCAGCGGCCCTAGCTCCTTGCCGCCGATATCGACGATGCCCCCTCTATCGCCCCCTTTAGGGGATATCGCAGATCTAACAAACTCATCCTAACTCAGGTAGCGTAACTGCGCTCAGCAACCTGTGGAGGATGGGATGACCTCGTACCTGCTCAGCTACGATTTAATGAACGAAACCGGATCGGCGGACTATGAACCATTGTTCGAAGAGCTTAAGCGATGGGATGCGCAGCGAACTCAATATTCAGTTTGGCTTCTCGCAGATAATTCGACAGCCAAAGAAGTACACGACCACTTCAAGCGGCACCTCGATTCAGACGACCGACTGTGGGTCACCGAGATCGTGAAGAACAAATACTACTCGAACGCAATTAGCGGGACAAACGCTTGGTTGGCGGAAAATCCGCCAACGCGATAAGGCTACATTTCACCAAAAGGGAGCCTTCGACATGAAACTAGATCCCAGGAAGCGTCCGCCTACGGCAGCATTTCTTAGTCGCAAAACCAGTTTGCCTAATAAAATCCTAGCTCATTTTATCATACGAGGGGGTTGCTTCCGTCTTTCCCGAATCTGCTAAGTTACGTTTGGGGGCTCAGGTCGATCTTTTCAAAGAGGGGATTTTTGTGCCCGAGGAAATCAGCAAACACCCTAACGGAATCAAAGTATTAGCTCCAAAATCGCTGGGAAAAGAAATCGCCCCTGCACAATCGTCATTAGACCTTGGAATCGAGAAAGACACCGAGGTCAACGGCATTGGCATGGGTGTCCTTTCGGATGGAACGCCTTATCTGAACCAGCGTGGCTTAGCGGCTCTTTGCGGCGTCCAGAATGCGCACATCGGGACAATTAGTTCTCAGTGGAACGATGAGGAGCTGAAGCCCCGCATAGCGGCGATCAAGAGCATCCTGAACAAGCTAGGCGTTGAGTACCCAGCAGCCCATTTCGAATTATCGGATAAAGGAACACCCCACTTCTGCTACCCGGCGGATGTCTGCCTCGCGGTTCTGGAATACTACGCTTTTGATGCCGGCTCGAACTGCCAGCCGGAAGCACGCGACAACTTCAGGATCCTGGCTGGATCTAAACTGCGGGAGCTGATCTATAGCCAAGTTGGCTATGACCCCACTGGCACCGGCCGCTTCGAGAAGTGGCACGAGCGCATCGCTCTAAATTTTCAATCAGCGCCGAAAGGCTTCTTCCACGTCTTCAACGAAGCGCACACCATCATCTACGAATTGATCCTGGCTGGCGCAAAGATTGATGAGAGATTCGTCGTGGACATTTCTATTGGCCAGCACTGGTCGAAGCACTGGCAGGAAAACGGGCTGGGCGAAACCTTTGGTGAGCGCGCGAAATATCCACATTGCTACCCGGACAGCCATCCTCAATCAGCTTCAAATCCGCAGGAGTCGTGGTGTTATCCGCTTGAAGCGCTCGGCCAATACCGCGAGTGGCTTCAAGAGATTTACATCGAGGGTGGGAAGTTCAGCGGTTACCTGAAGAACAAGGTTTCGAAAGGGGAGCTTCCGCCATCAGTTGCTGAGCTTGCCATTACAGCCATCGTGCCTCCCCAGATTGTTGGCCCTAGCGGCTAAAATTGTTCAGCTTTTTTTGCGCTCTCTTGGCTCGTGGCGTACCGGCAGCGCAACCGCCTCACTTTGCTGCGGGTGACACCGGTCGCCGAGGAGGAAACCGAGAACGGCGGAAGCGGAAAATAGGGCTAGGAGCGCCGAAACGCGGCCTACCCTCTCCCTAAAAGGGGGAGAGTCGGGGTCGGGGGTCAGGCGGCTAGAACGCCGCACATGCCGAAAAAAGACCCCCCTCTAGCTCCCCCCTTTCAGGGGGGAGGACCGCGCCGAGCATACCGAGTGAATGGGGAACAAGTCTTGGCGCTTAGCTGCCGCCGTCCTGCATGGCCAGCGCCATGGCGCGGATCTCTTCGTACTCGCCGATGGTCATGGCGCGAATCGAAAGCGCATGCACATTGCCGGCAAGTTCCTCGGCCAGCGCCTCGTTCACCAGACGATGCCGATCCACCCGCGACTTGCCGTCGAAAGCGTCCGACACCACGAGCACGGCGAAATGGCTGTCGCCGGTCCCCGGCGAGCTCGCATGTCCCTCATGCTTGTGGGACTCGTTCACAACCTTCAGCACCGTGGGCGCGAAAGTCTTCGTCAGCTTTTCTTCGATAGCCTTGTCGGTGGTCATCGTTCGGGAAACAACCGTTTTGAGGGTGATTTGGATCAGGCGCGCGCTATGCGGGAACCGCCTCTCTAGCGCGCCATTATAAAGCAGCCCATTGCCAAGAGCCATTCTTGTTATGGCCCAAACCGACTCCCATAATGAGCGTCATGAAGCTTGATTCAAAATTCTTCGACCGCCTGAGGGTCAAGCCGAAGGACGATCGCGTTCTGCACGCCAAAGCGCGTCCGAATTGCGATTGGAAGGGCTGTAACCAGCCCGGCATCTACCCGGCGCCGAAGGGCCGCGGCCGCGAAGGGCAGTATTTCAATTTCTGCCTCGATCATGTCCGCCACTACAACAAATCCTACAACTACTTCGAAGGCCTCTCCGACGAGGCCATGCAGCAGCATCTGAAGAATGACGTGATCGGCCACCGGCCGACATGGTCCATGGGCGGACGCAACGGCACCGGCGCCGACGCCAAGCCGGAAGGGGCAAGCCGCTTCGCCTATGCGTTCGGCGTGCAGGACCCGTTCAGCCTGTTCGAGGAAGATGTCGCCGACACCACCATTTCGCCCACCGTCAATCGCCCGCTGATGAAAGTGGAGCGCAAATGCCTCAAGGCGCTCGACCTTGAAGACAGCGCCACCAAGCCCGAGATCAGGGCCAGGTTCAAGCAGCTGGTGATGCGCCATCACCCCGATCACAATGGCGGCGACCGGTCCACCGAGGACAAGTTGCGCGAAGTGCTTCAAGCCTATAACTATCTGAGAGAGGTGGGGCTCGCATAACGTACGCTGACCTTGAATCCGAACCGGGTTCCCATATAGGGCTCAGCCAAGACGAGCCCTGAAATTTCAGCGAAAACAGGCCCCTCACGATCATGTCACTGGAAACCACTGCCGAAACCGCTCCGCTGCCGGATATGAACGTCTCGGTGCGGCAGGTCTTCGGCCTCGATACCGATCTCGAAGTCCCGGCGTATTCCAAGGCCGACGGGCATGTGCCCGATGTCGATCCGGATTACCTGTTCAACCATGACGTGACCATGGCGATTCTCGCCGGCTTCAAGCACAACCGGCGTGTGATGATCCAGGGCTATCACGGCACCGGCAAGTCGACCCATATCGAGCAGGTCGCAGCCCGCCTCAACTGGCCCTGCATCCGCGTCAATCTCGACAGCCATGTCAGCCGTATCGACCTGGTCGGCAAGGACGCCATCGTGGTGCGCGACGGTCAGCAGGTTACCGAATTCAAGGAAGGCATCCTGCCTTACGCGCTGCAGACCAACACCGCGCTGGTGTTCGACGAATACGATGCCGGCCGCCCCGACGTGATGTTCGTGATTCAGCGCGTGCTGGAGGTCTCCGGCCGCCTCACCCTGCTCGACCAGTCCAAGGTGATCCGGCCCCATCCGGCCTTCCGCCTGTTCGCCACCACCAACACCATCGGTCTTGGCGACACCTCGGGCCTCTATCACGGCACCCAGCAGATCAACCAGGGCCAGATGGACCGCTGGTCCATCGTCGCCACGCTGAATTATCTGCCCCATGACGACGAGGTGAAGATCGTCCTCGCCAAGGTGAAGAGCTACGACACCGACGAGGGCCGCAAGACCGTCTCCAACATGGTGCGCCTGGCCGAGCTGACCCGGAACGCCTTCATCAACGGCGATCTCTCCACGGTGATGAGCCCGCGCACGGTGATCACCTGGGCTGAGAATGCCGAGATCTTCGGCGGCGATTTGGCCTTCGCCTTCACCCTCTCCTTCCTCAACAAATGCGACGAGCTGGAGCGGGGATTGATTGCGGAGTTCTATCAGCGCTGCTTCGGCGAGGACCTGCCGCAATCCACGGCCAATGTGGCCTTGAGCTGAGCCATGGTGCAGAGCAAGAGGAAAGAGCTGCCGCTCGATCCTTTTAAGCGAGCCCTTTCGCTCGCCACCCGTTCCATTGCTCAGGACGAAGAGCTCGACGTCGCCTTCTCCACCGATCCGCCGGGATTGACGGGCAAGAAGCTGCGCCTGCCCGAGCCCTCCCGCGTGCCCACCGAGGACGAGCTTTCGGTGATCCGCGGCTATGCCGATTCCGCTGCCCTCTCCCTGGCCTGCCACGACAATGCGGTGCACGAGCGCTTGGTGCCCCAGACCGGCGAGGGCCGCACGATTTTCGATGCCATCGAGCTGGCACGGGTCGAAGCCATCGGCGCCAAGCGCATGGAAGGCGTCGCCGCCAATCTCTCCGCCAAGACCGAGCAGAAATACGACCGCCGCGCCAGCACCGAGCCGGGCGACAAATCCGAAGCCCCGCTCGCCGATGCTCTCGGCCTGCTGGTGCGCGAGAAGCTGACCGGAGAAGCCCCGCCTGCCAAGGCCAAGGGCATGGTCGATGCCTGGCGTCCCTGGGTGGAGGAGCGGGCCGAGCAGCTGATCGACCGCATGCCCGAGGCGCTCTACGACCAGGAGGCCTTCGGCCGCCTGACCCGCGATCTTCTCACCGCCCTGAACCTGTCCGACCAGTTCGAGCAGCAGAGCACCGAGACCGAGGAGAACGAGGAGGAAGAGCAGAGCGACACCAACACCGCCGACACGCAGGGCGAGGACACCGAGGGCGAAGACCGCGCCGAGGCCGCCACCGAGCAGCAATCCGAACAGGATAGCTCCGAGATGGAGGCCGACCTGGCGCAGGACACCGCCACCGATAATGTCGATGCCGACGACGAGATGATGGAGGCGCCGGTTCCGGCCGAGATGCCCCAGCCCAATGTCTCGGTGCTCGATGACCCCGAATCCTTCGGCTACAAGGTGTTCACCCGCGCCTTCGACGAGATCGTCCAGGCCGAGGAGCTGTGCGATGCGGAGGAGCTGGCGCGCTTGCGCAGTTTCCTCGACAAGCAGCTGCAGACCCTGCACGGCGCCGTCGCCCGTCTCGCCAACCGGCTGCAACGCCGCCTGCTGGCCAAGCAGAACCGCGCCTGGGATTTCGACCTGGAGGAAGGCATGATCGATGCCGCCCGGCTTTCCCGGGTGATCATCGATCCCATGCACCCGCTCTCCTACAAGCAGGAGCGCGACACCCAATTCCGCGACACCGTGGTCTCGCTGGTGCTCGACAATTCCGGCTCCATGCGCGGCCGGCCCATCATGGTCGCCGCCTGCTGCGCCGATATTCTGGCCCGCACCCTGGAGCGCTGCGGCGTGAAGGTCGAGATCCTCGGCTTCACCACCCGCGCCTGGAAGGGCGGCCATTCCCGCGAGCAATGGCTGAATGCCGGCAAGCCCGCCATGCCCGGCCGGCTGAACGATCTGCGCCACATCGTCTATAAATCCGCCGACGCGCCCTGGCGGCGCGCCAGGCGCAATCTCGGCCTGATGATGCGCGAGGGGCTGCTCAAAGAAAATATCGACGGCGAGGCCCTGGCCTGGGCCCATAGCCGCCTGCTGGCCCGTCCCGAGCAGCGCCGCATCCTGATGATGATCTCCGACGGTGCGCCGGTCGACGATTCCACCCTGTCGGTAAATTCCGGCGCCTATCTGGAGCGCCACTTACGCCAGGTCATCAATGAGATCGAGACCCGCTCGCCGGTCGAGCTGCTGGCCATCGGCATCGGCCACGACGTCACCCGCTATTACCGCCGCGCCGTCACCGTGACGGATGCGGAGGAGCTGGCCGGGGTGATGACCGACAAGCTGGCTGAGCTGTTCGACGACGAGATGACTTGGCGCGAGCTGCACAATGCCGCCCCCGCTGCGGGCCGCGCCCGCCGCCGGCGCGCGCATTAATGGCGGCTGCCAAGCCGCGAAAGCGCCTCCGCTGGGTTCTTCTATCGTTTTTTGGCGCCGCGCTTCTGGTCGCCTTCACCGCCGTCGGCCTGGCCCTCGCGGCCAAGCCTTGGACGCCGCTTGCCAAGCCCGTCGCGATAGAGATCACTGCCCTTCCGATCGACTTCGATACCGACGATCCGGAGCGCAAGGAGTTCGGCAAGCTCAGCTTCCGCCGCGGCCTCAACCTGTTCGGCAGCTCGCCCCATTTCGGCGGCTATTCGGCCCTCGCCATCGATCCCACCGGCCGCAAGATCGTCGCCATCTCCGATGCCGGCACCTGGCTGCGTGCCGATCTCGACTATGACGGCCGCTTCCTGAAGGGCCTGAGCAATGCCGCGATCGGTCCTCTGCTCGGCAAGGACGGCAAACCGCTTTCCGGCTTCTCGCGCCGCGATGCCGAAGCCCTCAGCTTGGCGGACGGCAATATCGACAAGGGCGCAGCTTACATCGCCTTCGAGGTCGAGCACCGCATCGAGCGCTATCCCTTCGATGCCACGCGCTTCGGCCCGCCAAGCGAAGCGGTCGCCCTTCCCAAGAACGGCCTTGTCGGAAATGCCGGCATCGAGGCGCTGGCCTATCTGAGGGAAGGCCCGGCGCGCGGTGCGCTCCTCGCCGTCTCGCAAGACCGGCAAGCGGGAACCGGAAATCATATTGGCTGGCTGATCGGCGGCCCCAATCCGGGCGCGCTGACCGTGAAGGATAGCGGCGGCTTCACCGTCACCGATATGACGATGCTGCCCGGCGGCGATATCGCGATTCTGGAGCGGCGCCTCGGTCTTGTCGAGGGCATGAGCATGCGCATCCGGCGAATCGCGGCGGAAAGCCTGAAGCCCGGTGCAGTGCTCGACGGCGGGCCGCTGCTTGAGGTCACCAAGCGCTACAATATCGACAATATGGAAGCCATTGCCGCGCACACGGCAAAAGACGGCCAGACCATTCTGACCGTCATGTCCGATAACAATTTCCTGGGGCTTCAGCGCAGCCTGATCTTGCAGTTTGCGCTGGAAGAGTGAGCGGCTTTAGGAAGCGGCGGCTTCGGCGCCGGTCTCCTGCGCCTTCTTCAGCTCGCGCTTCAGGCGCTTGGCCTTCAGGGAAAGCTCCTCGTCGGAGGCCTTCAGCAGAAATCCGTCCAGCCCGCCGCGATGCTCGACCGAGCGCAGCGCCGAGGCGCTGACCGTCATCTTCACGCGCTTCTTCAACGTCTCGCTCTCGAGCGTCACGTTGCACAGATTGGGCAAGAAGCGGCGCCGGGTCTTCCGGTGGGCGTGGCTCACGTTATTGCCAGTGAGCACTGCTTTTCCTGTAAGCTCGCAACGGCGGGCCATCGCAATCGTCCTTAAAACGTCAATTCATCGAAAGGCCGCGTTCCGGAACAACCGTCGCCTCGTGTTAAGAGCAACGATCAAGAAAACCGCGCGGCGGCCCGTGATATACGAGGCTGGGCACCAGCGGTCAAGCGATCCGCGCCGCTTTATATTTGTACCCGCCCGCCACGGAATTGACGAAACCCGCAAATAGCCTGAAATTTAGGCAAGTGAGTCGGCCGCTTGGGCCGTCTCGAGGAGAGATGAAGATCCATGCTGGCGCGGCGTCACCTCTTTGGAGTTCTTGGCGTTTTGGCTTTGGGTGGCGGCCTGGCGGCGGCCGCTCCAAGCCCGGATGCCTATGCCGCCGACAGTCTGGCCGAAAATGCCACCATCGAAGTCAAGTATTCGGTGAAGATCGGCAGCTTCAATCTCGGCACCTTCAAGCTCACCAATCATATCCAGGGCACCGTCTACCGCATCCGCGGCGATGGACGCTTCTCTATTCTGGAAGGCCTGCTCTATGAATGGCGCGGCACCACGGCAAGTGTCGGGCGTGTCACCACCGCCGGCATCCAGCCCTCGAAATACTCGTTGAGCTACAAGGGCGGCAAGGCGGTCGAAGAAGTCCGTATGAGCTTCGTCAGAGGCGCTGTGAGCGAGCTGGAGCTGGTGCCGCCGAAGCAGCCGAGCGCCCATAACGTGCCGATCACCGCCAAGCAGCTTGAGGATGCGCTCGATCCCATGAGCGCCGCCTTCCTGTTCGCCCGCTCCACCGACACCTCCGGCGATCTTTCAATCTGCAAACAGACCGTGCCGGTGTTCGACGGCCGCCAGCGCTTCGACATCAAGCTGAGCCCCAAGAGCCGGGTCCAGCTTTCGGGCAACGGTACCGGCTATAAGGGGCCCGCCGTCGTCTGCCAGGCGAAATACATCCCCGTCGGCGGTCACCGCCCCGACAATCCCGGCGTGCAGATGCTCTCCCAGACCGATCAGATCGAGATCTGGATGGTGCCCATGGCCGGAACCGGCCTCTACGTGCCCTATAAGGTGGTCATCCCCACTGGAATTGGCCTCGGCACCGCCGTCGCCACCTCGTTCAAGATCGCAGGCCCCCGCCGCGCCAGCCTCGAAAGCGGCGAATAGCACAGCGCGCGCCGCCCTTCTTCTCGCCCAAACTCTTAAGATGCGCGCGGCAAACCACCACATCTAGTGGTGAACGAAGCGCGAAGATTAACTTTCCCCTGATTCGTGCGAGATTCGTTCTTGGATGTTCACCCCGCGCGCGGCCGGCTTGAAAACCTCAAATAGAGACACGACTTAGCCTGTTGCGCTGCACTGGCTTTGCAACCGGCAGGCGGGCTGTCTCTCCCCCGTCATAGAACGAATGTGGAATCAGCCAGAGTCAGCGATTCGGTCGAGCTTCGTTCCCCTCACGTTCTGTCATGCAGCTTGATTTTCGGCACGCCTTGATCACAGAGTGGCTTGGATGAATCATTCAGCCCCGATGACGGTGACAAGACCACTAGGCCGAGGCGACTCCTTGCGCGGCCGGGGCGTGACCGCCGTGCTCGGCCCCACCAATACCGGCAAGACCCATCTGGCCATCGAGCGCATGCTCGCCCATGAGGTCGGCATTATCGGCCTTCCGCTGCGGCTGCTCGCCCGCGAGGTCTACGACAAGGTCGTCGCCCGGGTCGGCCCGGCGCAAGTCGCCCTGATCACCGGCGAAGAGAAGATCAAGCCGGCCAACGCCCGCTTCTATATCTGCACCGTCGAGGCCATGCCCCTCGATCTGGAGGCCGATTTCGTCGCCGTCGACGAGATCCAACTCGCCGCCGACGATGAGCGCGGCCATATCTTCACCGACCGACTATTCAATATGCGGGGCTCGAGCGAGACCTTGCTGCTCGGCTCCGACACCATGCGCGAGGCGATCCGCGATCTCCTGCCCGGCGCCAATCTGGTGTCGCGGCCGCGCCTCTCCAAGCTCTCTTACGCGGCGGACAAGAAGATCACCCGCCTGCCCCGGCGCAGCGCCATCGTCGCCTTCTCGGCCAACGAGGTCTACGCCATCGCCGAGCTGGTGCGGCGCCAGCGCGGCGGCGCGGCCGTGGTGCTCGGCGCCCTGTCCCCCCGCACCCGCAATGCCCAGGTCGCCCTCTATCAGAATGGCGATGTCGACTTCCTCGTCGCCACCGACGCCATCGGCATGGGGCTGAACCTCAATCTCGATCACGTCGCCTTCGCCGGCATCCGCAAATTCGACGGCGCCGTGCACCGTAATCTGCGTCCCGCCGAGATCGCCCAGATCGCAGGCCGCGCAGGCCGCTATATGAATGACGGCACCTTCGGCGTCACCGCCCGGGTCGGCCCGTTCGATCCGGAGCTGGTCACCGCGCTGGAGGATCACCGCTTCGACCCCATCGGCACCTTGCAATGGCGCAACCGCAAGCTCGACTACGGCTCTATTCAGCACCTGAAGGAGAGCCTGCGCGTGACCCCCGACAACCCGCGACTGATGCGCGCGCGTATGGTCGACGATGTCACAGCTTTGGAGAATGTCTGCCGCGACGAGAAGGTCAAAGACATGGCCCGCGCCCCTGCGGCGATCGGCCTTCTCTGGGAGATGTGCCAGATCCCCGACTACCGGAAAATTTCCGCAGCCAACCACGCAGAACTTATTACCACCTTATATTCGTTCATGATGAGCCCCTCGGGGCGCATTCCTTCCGATTGGTTCGCGGCCCAAGTGGAACGCTGCCAGCGCACCGACGGGGATATCGATACCCTCTCGAACCGCCTGGCGCAGATCCGGACCTGGACTTTTGTCTCCCACCGGGGTCAATGGCTGGAGGATCATGAGTATTGGCAAGAGCGCAGCAGAGAGATAGAGGACTCTCTTTCCGATGCCTTGCACGATCGGCTGGCCTTGCGCTTCGTGGATCGGCGGACATCGGTGCTGATGCGGCGGCTTCGCGACAAGGAGGAGTTTGTGGGTGAGGTCGGATCCGACGGGCGTATTCTCGTCGAAAATCATTTCGTCGGGCAGCTGAACGGCTTCCTGTTCACCCCCGATGTGGGCGAAGGCATTCACGGCAAGGCCGTGCGCCACGCCGCAACCCAAGTGGTGGCTCAGGAGCTCACCGCCCGCGCCAACGCGCTGGAGCAGGCGAGCGATGAGGCGATTGGGCTTTCTCCCAGTGGCCGCATCATCTGGAAGGGCGCCGAGATCGGCCGGCTGGAGCGCGGCGAGATGGCGCTCAAGCCGCGCGTTCAGGTCGTCGCCGGCGAGCATCTGCACCCGGCCGACCGCGAGCGCATCGCCAATCGCCTCGACGCTTGGATCGCCGCACATCTGCGCGGCCGCATCGGGCCGCTGATCGCGCTCAGCGAAGCGAGCGACCTGTCGGGCCTCGCCCGCGGCTTCGCCTTCCGTCTCACCGAGAATCTCGGTGTGCTCCGCCGCGACGCCCTCGCCGACGAGATCAAGGCGCTGGATCAGCCGACCCGCCGCCAGCTTCGCCAATACGGCGTCCGCTTCGGGGCTTTCAACGTCTACCTGCCCGCGCTGCTGAAGCCGGACGCCGCCGAGCTGCTTCTGCTTCTTTGGGCGCTGCATGAGGGCGAAACGCAAGGCATCGTGCTGGAGAACCTGCCCGAGCGCCCGCAACAGGGTCTCACCTCGGTTCCCGTCGATCCGAAAATCCCGCTCGCCTTCTGGCATGCCGCCGGCTTCCACGTCGCCGGCGCCCGCGCGGTGCGCATCGACATGCTGGAGCGGCTGTCGGACCTGATCCGCCAGCGTGTCAGCTGGCGCGAGCCGAGGCCGACGGAAACCGTCGCCGAAGCCACTGCCGAGGCCAAGCCCGAAGCGCCTACAGAGGTTCCTACTGAGGCACCTGCCGAGGCTCCCGCCGAGGCCGCAGAAACATCCGAAGCCGCAGCGCCGGCAGCCGAGGCCGGGCAAGACGCTTCTCCCGCCGAGGCGACCGGCGCCGAAGCCGCGTCGGCTCCGGCGGAGGCGAAGCCCGAACAGACACCGAAACCTGCCAAAGCCAAACCGGGCAAGCCGGAAGCCAAGCCCACCGGGCCGCCCACCGGCGCCACTGGCGATGGCGGCTTCCGCGTCGTGCCGGAGCTGATGAGCGTGGTCGGCTGCTCCGGCGAGGATTTCGCGTCGATCCTGAAAGCCCTGGGCTTCCGCCTGGAGCGCAAGCCTTTGCCCGAGGCGGAGGCTGCACCGAGCGAAACGGCAAGCACCGAAGCGGCCCCGGCCGAGGCCGAGGCCAGTGCCACAGAAGCCGGAGCAGAGGCCAAGCCGGAAGAGGCGAAAGCGGAAGAGCCGAAATTCGACGAGATTTGGCGTCCCGCACGCCGTACCGACCAGCGCAGGCCGAAGCCGCGTAACGCCAGAGGCGGCGCCCAATCCGGCAAGCCGCAGCAAAACGGCTTCAAGCGGAACCGCCAGGCCCAAAGGGGCGACCGGCCGCGCAACAACAAGCCGCATCGCGGCAAGCCGCCGCGCAAAGAGGAGCAGAGCGGGCCCTCGCCCAGCTCGCCCTTCGCCGCGCTGGAGGAGCTTCGCCGCAATATGATGGCCAGGGGACCGGAAGGGAACTAAGGGGCCGAGGGGGAACCAACCGCGTCTATGCAGGGGCAGAGGCTCGACAAGTGGATCTGGTGCGCGCGGCTCGCCAAAAGCCGCTCCATCGCCGCTGACTTGATCGTGGCGGGCAAGGTCCGCATCAATGGAGAGCGGGCCCGCAAGAGCAGCCGCCGGGTGAAGCCCGGCGACGTTCTGACCGGCATCACCTTTGGCAGGCTCTGGGTCGTCCGGGTCGTCGCCGAGGCGGAAAGACGCCTCCCCCCAAGTGCCGTCTCGGAGCTCTATCAGGACCTAACCCCGGCCTGCGGGACCGCAGCGCTCAGCCCCCAAGGTGCGGAGTAGGGCGCGGCGTAGAATGAGAAAATTCTACCCGCAGCGCCAACCAACCGCCTCTGCCGATAGCATCGAGGCGCGGCTTAAAACCTAGAATTGGAATAATTTTGCGACCAATCGGGGGCCTTTGCGATCCATTATGCGGAATTGCCGGAGCGGCCACCCGACACCTTGTGTATTCGTGACGGTTGTTATACCCAAGCCGTTCGTCGGCCGTCGGAATTGGCATATTTCGGTCCTGCCCACTCCTCTTCCTAAAGCCAAATCTGAGCTTATGTGAGAACAGATGACCTACGTCGTCACTGAAGTCTGCATCAAATGTAAATACACCGATTGCGTGGAAGTCTGCCCCGTGGACTGCTTCTACGAAGGTGAGAATATGCTGGTGATCCATCCGGACGAATGCATCGATTGCGGCGTCTGCGAGCCGGAATGCCCGATCGACGCGATCAAGCCGGATACCGAGCCCGACCTCGACAAATGGATGGAGCTCAACGCCAAATACGCCGAGGAATGGCCGAATCTGACCACCAAGAAGCCGGCCATGCCCGATGCGGACGAGATTGCCAAGGAATCGGGCAAGCTGGAGAAATACTTCAGCCCCGAGCCCGGCGAGGGCGATTGATCCGCCGATTCTGGCGCTTTCGAACGGATTCCGTTAACCGGTCTGCCAAAATGTCGCACCCCGCCTGAGGGAATCTGGGGCTTTGCCGTAGTGGCTCAGCTTCAAAATCCGCTCAAAATGTGGTAGGGTGGCAAATTGGTGGTGCAAACTGCCAATAATTGCATCAGATGAGAAGCATACCCGATTGAGCTGCTGGCGAGGCGTCCTTATGGGACGCGTTTTTTTTCCGCTTCAGAGCACATTCTCAGCTTCGAGCGAGCTGGACGGTCCGGGCTTTTCCCGGTCGCCTCTCGTCTGGCACCCACGCCATATGGCCTGCACGAACGCTTTAAACGGTTGAGCGTTCGGAACCAAGTTCGAATTCGCGGGCTTCATCGCGTGGACGATGTTTTCAAAACGCACCCGCCGCCTTCAGGCAGCGAGTCGAAAAGTACCGAGTACGATTATCGAGTCCGATGCTGAGAGCAAGGAGTGTGTTTGAAGTGAGCGCCGCGGCCCCCAAGAAAGCAAAGCGAGAGAACATGCCTCAGAAGAAGAAGCCCCAACAGCGTCACGGTTTCCGTACCGGCGAGTATATCGTCTACCCGGCACACGGTGTCGGTAAGATCGAGGCTATCGAGGAGCAGGAGATCGCCGGCGCCAGCCTGGAGCTGTTCGTGATCAATTTCGAGCAGGACAAGATGACCCTGCGCGTTCCGACAGCGAAGCTCGAGAGCGTGGGCATGCGCAAGCTTTCCGAGGACAAGGTGGTCAAGAAGGCGCTGACGACCCTGAAGGGCAAGGCCCGCGTGAAGCGCACCATGTGGTCGCGCCGCGCCCAGGAATACGAAGCCAAGATCAACTCCGGCGACCTGATCGCTATCGCCGAAGTGGTGCGCGACCTGTACCGCTCCGAGGCTCAGCCCGAGCAGTCCTACTCCGAGCGCCAGCTTTATGAAGCCGCTCTGGACCGTATGGCCCGCGAGCTCGCCGCCGTGGAGAAGATCGAGAATGACGACGCCGTCGCCAAGATCGACGACATTCTCGCCAAGAGCGCCAAAAGCCTGAAGGCGGCGCAGGAGGCGGCTGTCGAAGAGGAGCAGACCGAGGCCGCGTAAGCCTCGCGATATCGGTGTAGCCATGCCGAGAAGGGCGGGGATCTCCCCGCCCTTTTTCATTTCAGAAGCCTGGTGATGCCTCAAGGCGCTGCCGCTGCGGCCGCCGGTTCCAAGACCTCGATCTGGCCGGCGTGATCGGCCTCGATCATCGGCCCGTTGAGCTGCTCCAGCCAGCCGCGCACCCGGATACGCTTGCCCTTCAGCGTCGCAAGATCCAGCCCCGCATCGGCGAAGGCTTTGGCGTTCTCCCGCGCCACCGTCACGGTGAAGTCTTCCCGCCAATCCCGATCGAAATTGACATAGGTCCAGTCGCGAATGCTCGCCACATCGGCGACCTCGCCCTCCACCACGACGAAACGGCCGCGCAAGCGGTACAGCCCAGCACGGTCCGACGCCGCCCTCACCCGATAATCCGGCAGACGCCAAAGACCGCGTGCCGCCTCCCGCGCTACACGCTCCTTAGCGAGCAGCACCGCGATACAGGCCTCGTTATCGGCAAGGCTATAGGCGCGCGCCAGCCCCTCCTCCAGAAGAGCCCCCTGCAGCCAGACCGGCGGCCCGTCGCCCGTGGCGAAAACTTGCGCCAGCTTGCGGCCATAGCGGTCGGTCCGCTGACCGCCATAGCGCAAAGCCACCGGCTTTCCCTGCGCAAGCTCCGTCAGCCGGGCTTTGGCTGCTTGCGCCGGCGGAAAATCCTCTGGTGAACGTCCACCCACCGGGCGCGGCGCCTTCGCCCCCATCAGCCGCACCACGGCACCGTCCGTCAGCTTTACCGTCTCGCCGTCGACGACCTCGGCGACGCTCGCGGTCTCCGGCACCGACAGGGCGCAGTCCGACACGCCTTGCGCCGCGGCCGGCGACAGCCAAAGCACGACAAGCCCGGCACCGATGGCAACGCTCCAAAACCCACCCATGGCTTCAACCTAAAGCGCCGGTCTCCACACGGCAAAGCGGTTGCGCGCAGCAGAAATGGCACGCATTTGGTTTGCCGCACCGCGTGCGTGACAATTCATCGTCTCCCCGACGGCTTTGGCGCGCCTCTATATCGAGCTGCAATTGCAGCCGCCGCCCATCCAAGCCGATCCGTCACACGTCATGAAACCGATCCGCATCGTCCGCCATGAAGAGCCGATCACGCCCGGCTATCTCGCCGAGACCTTGGAGGCTCGCGGACTGCCCTTCGAGGAGATCGCGCTCGACCGCGGCGAGGCGCTACCGCAAGCCATCGACGATATTTCCGCCCTGGTCTTCCTCGGCTGCACCCACAGCCTCACCGAGGATGCGCCCTGGATGCGCGAGGAAATCCGCCTGATCCAGAGCGCAGCAAATGCCGGCCTGCCGATCCTCGGCCATTGCTTCGGTTCGCAGCTGATCGCGAATGCACTCGGCGGCGAGGTCTATCCCTTGGCTGAGAAGGAGATCGGCTGGCATACGGTGCGCCGCGCCGATACCGCCGTGGCGCAAGACTGGTGCGGCGAGGAGGAGAAGACCGAGATCCTGATCTGGCATCACGACGGCTTTACCCTGCCGGATGCCGCAGCGCCGCTCTACTCCTCGCGCTTCTGCGCCGATCAGGCCTTCGTCGTCGGCGACAATATTCTGGCCACCGTGGCCCATGTCGAAGTGACGCCGGAGCTGCTGGAGAACTGGGTGAGCTTGATGCCCGAGGATCTCGCTCCCGTCTCCGAACGGGTTCAGAGCCCCGAACAAATGCGCGCCGATCTGCCTGGCCGGGTGCAAAGAATGCAGCGCCTCACCGACAAGCTCTACCACCGCTGGCTTTCGAGCTTTGCGCCGCGCTCATAGTCCCGGGGGCGTGTCCGCTTGAGCTTGCCCCCGGCAAACGCCAGACTGTAAAGACAATGCTAGGCGGCAGCGTCTATAGAAAGACCCGCCGATACGCGCGCCAATGGCCCCGTAGCTCAGCAGGATAGAGCATCAGATTCCTAATCTGAGGGTCGCAGGTTCGAATCCTGCCGGGGTCACCACGTTTTTCAATGGGTTGGCGATCAGCCTATTCGCGGCCGCGCCATACCGTAGCTACCGTATAGCGACCACAAGAGAAAGCCTTTGAACCGCAGCACGACCCGCAGCCAACGTCGGCTAGGAGTGCAAACCTGAAGTTCTCGCATGGACTCGCGAGCGTCGGCTTTTGCCCCAAAACAGACGGCGCCTAATTGAACAGCCAGGTCAGGCGCCCCTTTACGGCGTTGTCGGACAGGCTGTCGGCGAATTGGCCTTGGTAGGAGACGCCAGCGGACACACGGTCGCTCAGCGCAAAGTCGACGCCCGCATCCAGCAGGGCTGAGTCTTCGGCGAGCGGCACGCCGTCGATGGAGAAGCCGATGCCGGTGGTGGCGAAGGCCAGTGACGTGCCGGGCGTCACGTCGTCAAAGGCGTGCAGCCAAGCGGCCTCGATGTGCGGGGTGACTGCCATGTCACCCCACATCATAGTCTGCGCTGCACGTAAGCCCACCGTCGTGTAGCCCACATCCTGGTCGATGCCGGACGAGCGCAAGCTCGCTTGCGCCCCGCCTTTCTCACGGAAGCCGCCGCTCTCTAGGGAAACATAGGCAAGGCCGCCGAAAGGCTCGACCTCGACGCCCGCTACTTGCGTAGGGTACGCGACCTCGCCGAAGAGCTGAGCCGTGTCGGCGTCGTAGTCCGCCTTCTGACGTTCATAGAAGTTTGGGAACACAACCGCACGGCTCGTTTCGATGTCGCTCCAGGCCCACAGGCCGCCGCCCCGCAGCGCGAAGCCTCCGACGTCGCCATTCACGTAACCGCCGAGATGATAGGTCTTGGTGTTGGCGCCGCTGTAACGCTCGTCCACGCTCACATTGGAGAAGGCGGCGCCGGTGGCGACGCCGACACGCCACGAGCCACCGATGCTCGCGTCCATGCCCGAAATGAAGCCGCCGAGATTGCGGTCCGCCGTCGCGGCATTGCCGTCGGTATCGAAGGTTCCCCAAGCACCATAGCCTTGCGTCCAGAAGGCGAGTGGTTGCGATACAGGTTCAGCCGCCATTTCTTCGCTGACGAACTTGCTGCCGAGCCGCATGGCGTCCGCATCGTAGGTCGCTCCGCGACTCGCGACTTGCGGCCCGCCGGACCCGAGCGCTTCGCCGCTATGGCTCGCCTGCATCATACGGCCGAGCACCGCCTCGCGGGCATAGCGGCTGTCGTCGACCAAAGTCCCCGCCACGGTCGCATGCACCTCGCCCGAGAGTGCATCGAAGGCGGTCCGCGCACCTTCCGCCGTTTGATTCAACACGGCGAGATAGAGCGCATTATTCGTCGGGAACCGCGACAGCGCACCCGCCACCGCGCGCTGGTTCCGCGTCCGGGCCACGTCCGGGAACAGCGTCTCGTTGCGCTCGAGCGTCAGAACCACGTCGTTTCCGTCGCCGGCCGCATAGGCCACGCTCGGCGTCAGGAAGGCGAGGTTCGTGGAGACGGACCCGAATTTGCCTTTGACGGCGTCGCTGCCATCGTTCTCGATGATCGTATAGTCCGTCGTCGTCTGATAGTTCCCGTCCGCGGCAAGCACCTTCAGCGTCGCGCCCGTTAGGTTCACCGTCCCATTGACGATCACCTTGTCCGAGTTGCCGGCCGCATCGACCTCGACCTCATAGACCGCACCGGCTCCGAGCACGAAGGCGCCGTTCACGGTCATGGTGCCGATCGAGTTGCCCGGCGCCAGTGTGCCGTTGACCGTGAGGGCGCCGAGTTGGCCGGAACCGCCGAGCGTGCCGCCGGTTCGAACGGTCACGGTAGAGTTGGCGATCGAGCCGTTCACCACCAGCTTGCCGGCATTGACTGTGGTTGGCCCGGTATAGGTGTTGATCCCGGTAAGCACGGTCTTCCCAGTGCCGTTCTGCTCGAAGGCGCCGGTCCCGGAGATCGCGCCGTCATAGGTGAATGTATTCGAGCGGTTCACCGCGAGCGTGGCGTTGTTGGTGATGTCGCCTGCGATCGACCCTGTCGTGCCGCCATCGCCGAGCTGCAGGGTCCCTGCGTTGATTGTGGTGCTGCCCCCATAGGTGTTGGTGCCACTGAGTATCAGCGTGCCGGCGCCGATCTTGGTTAGCGCTCCTGCGCCGCCGATATCCTGCGCGAACGTCGAATCATTGCCGTTCGTATCGATGGTTCCGCCATTGGCGGTAATGGTCGTTGCGCGGGATGCAGATAGATCGAACGAGGCTCCGAGTTGCAGCGTGCCGCCATCCAAGGTCAGTGCGCTCGTGGGCGCCCCGAGTGCCCCGTCGGAAGAAACATTCAAGGTTCCGCCGTCAATGGTCCAGGGCGTCACTGCCGCAGTCGTGCCGGTCAGCGTCCATGTGCTGCTGCCGGTCTTTTCGAACAAGCCGAACCCTTGATACTGGCCGCCGATCGCCGAGGCGTCGAAGTTGGAGTCGGTCGCGCCGCCAAGCTTGAGCGTATCGGCGGTGCTGTTCGCCACGACATTGCCTGCGATGGACGAGCCAGCGCGCAGCTCCAAGCTGTTGGTGCCGCCGGTGAACGTGATGGCGTTCGCCTGCGTGCCGCCATCGCCGGAGAAGCCGCCGGAGATCGCGCCCGAATTGATGACGGTTAGATTCGCACCGGCGATGCCGGCGCCGCCCTTGCCATACGATCCCGAGGGGCCACGTTGGCCGCCATCGCCACCCTGGATCGCACCGGTATTGGTGTTGGTAATGGTCAGGGAACTGCCGGAAATGCCGATTCCACCGTTTCCACCTGAAGCGGCTCCTATCGTAGCACCATTGCCGCCGGTGCCGCCCAGGGCCTGCCCTCCGATCGTGATGCTGGCTTGTGAGGCCTGAATGGCGTCGCCGCCATCGCCACCCGCGCCGCGGGGGGGAGGGTCGGAGCTGTAAAAGACCGACACGGAGCCGCCGTTACCACCGGTTCCGCCAAGCTCGTTGCCGTTGAATGTCACACTGACATTGGTGCTGTTCAGGTAGACGCCAACGCCACCGTCACCGCCATCGCCCCCACTGCCATTCAACGCCTCGCCGCCATCGCCCCCATCGCCGCCGGTTGCGTCCGAGCTATAGGTGGCGGAAGACGCGGAGGGGGTGAGGATGACACCGTAGCCGCCGCCGCCGCCGCCGCCAGCGCGGCCCCGAACCGCAGCGCTATCGCCGCCATTGCCGCCATTACCCCCGGTGCCGCCCATGGTCGAGCCGACCAAGCCGGCAGCGCCACCGCCGCCGCCGCCGCCACCGCTGAGTGTCGTGCCGGCGTCGCCCGGGCTACCATCGGCTCCGTCCTTGGATGCTATGCTGCCGCCTGCGCCGCCAGCGCCGCCGTTGTAAGTGGCAATCCCGTCGCCGCCATCGCCGCCGGTCACGCCAGCGCCGCCACCACCACCACCATCTACGCCGTTTCCGCCTGGACCGTTTGGGTTGTCGGTGCCGCCGTCGCCAGCGCCATTCAATGGAAGGCCGCTATGGCCGCCATCGGCGAACGCCGCTGGCGCGTCCCACACCATCCCGCAAAGTAGGGCAATGAGGCCGATCGCAAGTAGGGGCTGGCGACATGCTGAGAAAGGGACACTCAGCGTTGCGCATCGCGCGCCCCGCAGACCCGTGAGTGCACCGCAGAAGCCAAATATTGATTTGGCACGGCCACCAGCGCCGGTCCGGAAAATCACGCCCCAACCTCCCCGAGCAATGCGTCACGCGAGTGCTCGGGCCATCCTTAAGGTCCAGCCGTACTTCGACGCAGCTAAATCACCGTAAACAAGGGATTCCAAATGCGTTCACTGCGTGTCAAGGCAACCAGGGCGTGTATTGCAATTTTCTTGAGGGCGGGGGACGGTTTCTCCCCACTTGTGGCACAAGGACTACAGGTTTCCGGCGAGCATTCAATGGTCCGGGATCACCCGGTAAGATCGAAACACAGATTCCTAATCTGAGGGTCGCAGGTTCGAATCCTGCCGGGGTCACCAATTACAGCTTTCGAACCAGAGCTGGCATTCGGAATGTCCGACGCGGAAAAGCGTTGAATTCGTTGCGGCACCGCGGGAATCGGGCCACCGGTTGGTGTCGCTGACGGCGAAATCCCGTCAGCGACACACCGTAGCTCTCATAGGCTAGCCGTTCACCTCGGCCACGGCCACGTGGTGCATTCCCGGCCAGTTCTTTTTCGCCTTCGCAAGCGTTCCAGCCTTGTCTTCCTTGTACTTCTCGAAGGCGGCGGCGTTCAGGAACACATACAGCTTGCCGTCGACGATGTCGGCGAAGCGGGGCGCAGCATCGAGCTTCTTGCCGATGGCAACGCCGAACGCGCAGAAGCCGCCATATTGCGGCATGTACCGCGCAGGGTTCGCCTCGAACTGCTTCTTCGTCTCTTCGGACGAGAAATAGTAGGCGACACCATCACGCTCGACAGTGAACGTCGCGTGGCCGGGCGTCACCTTCAGGCCGGTGGCAAGTGCGACGGTATCGTCGCCGCGGAGTGCGACGCCGGCCCCGCTGAGGGTCGTGCCGGTCGACACATTGTACTCATCCACGGCAAACGCCGCTGTCGTAGCGGAGACGGCACCGACGAACGCGGCTGCGGTGATCAGGGTCTTGATGGTCTTCATTTCGATAGTCCTTCTTCTGTGGTCGCCCTTCCGGGCGGGTTGGTGATTTCCGCGAGCCATCGGGTTCGCGGGTCTGCGAGCCGCCGAGCTTCGGCGGCTTCGGAACGTGATCGGCGCAACACGGCACGGCGATCGCGCATCCGAACTGTGTGGCCTTGCCGGGAACCGGCTCGGCCGTCATCGGGTCGAGCGGCGTCAGAGGCCGAGGTCGGAGAGACCCGGGTGGCTCTCGGCTCTGGGGCCCAGCGGCCAGCGGAAGAGCCGGTCGCTTTCGGCGATGGGAAGGTCGTTGATTGAGGCACGGCGCACGGCCATCAGACCGTCGGCCGCAAATTCCCAGTTCTCGTTGCCATAGGCCCGGAACCATTGGCCGTCAGGGCCTTGCGCCTCGTAGGCGAAGCGCACCGCGATGCGCGCGCCGTCGAAGCTCCACAGCTCCTTGATGAGCCGGTAGTCGCGTTCGGCCTGCCACTTGCGGGTCAGGAACGCTTCGACCTCGGCGCGACCGTTCAGGAACTCGCTGCGGTTCCGCCAAACCGTGTCTGGCGTATAGGCCGCGGCAACCTTGATCGGATCCCGGCTATTCCAGACATCCTCGGCAGCGCGGACCTTGATAAGAGCCGAAGCTCTATCGAAGGGAGGAAGGGGTGGTCTCGTCATCGCAGCTCTCCAATATGTACCGATCTGTTCACCTTGAGATCGATGACTAACAGATCGGTACACCTTGTCAACCGTGACTCGTCGCGTTTTATGCTGACACGCCCCCAGACCCTCTATAACTAACTGATATAGCGATATATTATTTGCGCTCTTGCCGTGCCGGCTTGCAGCTACTATGTACTATTCTGTACAGAAAGGAGCCATGATGCGCGCGAGCAAGCGGGACGAACTCGTCCGAGAGGCGCTTGGGATCTTCTACCGCGAGGGATTTCACGCGACCGGCATGGACCGCCTGGCGGCAGAGACCGGGATCTCGAAGACCACCATGTTCAAGCATTTCCACAGCAAGGAGGAGTTGATCCTCGCGGTCCTACGGCTGCGGGACCAGAATTTCCGCAATTGGCTCTTCCGCCGGATGGAAGAAGCGGGAGCGCCGCGCGCCCAGCTCTCGGCCATGTTCGATGCGTTGGCGGAATGGTTCGCAGAACCGGGCTTTCGGTCCTGCATGTTCATCAAGGCCGCCTCCGAATACCCCGATCCGCATCACCCCATCCACACGCAGGCAGCCGAGCACAAGCGGCTCCTGTTTCTGCAGCTGCAGAAAATTGCTGCCGATGCAGGCGCGCAGGACCCGGCGGCTTTGGCACGCGCCTTGTTGCTGCTCAAGGAAGGCGCCATCGTTACGGCGCATCTCGGCCACGAAGCCGATCCGGCGGGTGACGCAAAGGCGGCCGCCGAGAAAGTAATCTCCGCCGCTCTGGACCATCCGCAAGCTTGATAATGTCGGCAGCACGCTTCGGCGCGATATGCCCTTGGCAGATTCGAATCCTGCTGGGGTTACCAATTGAAATACGCGGGGCGCTGGCCACCTTCTAGTGAGGACGACGGCGCGGCCGCATCGGGTCGCATCTACGCGACAGACTTCTCCCGCAGAACGACGATCTCGTTCGCCTCGATGACCTGACATCCGGGGGCACGCGACACCGCAGGGGAAAATCCCCTTGGGATCTTTCACTGAAAGGCCCGGCGTGCCTATCCGGCACACCGGGCCCTGCCACCGCCTCAACAGCGTCGGATCATCGATCTATCGGCGCGAGCGGGGCACTCTCTGTTCCAGCCCCCACACGGAGCCCGAACAGAATTTCTCAAGAACATAATAGACTTATCTCAATTCACTCGGCCCCACTGTTCAAAACATTACAGGTCTAGAATTTCGATAAGCATCGTGTGTGCGCCCAAGAACGCACAGCAAAGCTCACAAGAGCGTTTGTCCGTCTGGAGGCCTCAGAATTTCGAACAAGAAAACGGAAGTATTGCTTCAAAGTTCGCGCGTTTTGCATGGCCGGGCGGCGCGTTGCCGCAATGCAATCAAGAAATAGGCCTCAGATTGCCGTCCGGAAACCACCCCGCGAGCATAGAGACGTGGCCCGGTTTACTCCTGAGGGAATGCCTAAAGCACGCCGCTTTGGCAGCGGGAAATTTTCGTAACAAGACGACCCGGCCGCGGCGGCTGCAATGCGCCTTCCCTCAAGGCGAGGCTAGATCTGTCCAGCATCGCAGCAACCGGCGTCACCCCCCGGCCTTTGGCTTCCAATCGCTGAGACGCCTGACAAAGAGGGAAGGAGTACGAGAATGCCGACTACCCTGAACAACATCTACGTGACGCTTTACGGTCACGCTGACAACGATCCTCCCGGCACCGATACCACGTCCCTGGGCGGCCATGCCGGCGGCACGGGCACCTATGACGATCCCGTAACGGCGGCCGCCAATTCCGCTGGTCTTTCGGGTCAGTTCGCCTACGGCACGAAATTCTATGTGCCAGAGCTGCAGAAATACTTCGTCATCGGTGACCTCATGGCGAACAACTCCGGCGGCGACGCCCATGTGGATCTCTGGGTTCAGAGCAATGCCGGAACGCCGCAATCCGTGTCGAATGCTGCGGAGAATGCCTTGACCGGCAACTACCAGCTCATCCTCAACCCCTCCCCTGACGAACCCGTCAATCACACCCGGCTGATCAATGCCGCCTCCGATATCGGATCGGTTGTCGGCGACAATGCCAGTGTCGACCCGTCTCCGGTCGCGAGTATCGGCGATCCCGGCTCCGACAATCCCACGCCTGTGGCGGATGATCCAGGCGGCAACGATTCCGGATTCGGCGGAGGTGGCAATGGCGGTTTCGGCCATTGGCGCGGCAACCGCGGCACCGACAATCCCGCGCCCGTGGCGACCGACGATCCAGGCGGCGACGATTCGGGAGCCGGCGCAGGCGGCAATGGCGGCTTCGGTCATTGGCGCGGTGGAGGCGGCCATTGGGGCGTGCAAGAGGGAGCGCTCAGCGGCGGTTGCTCGTCCCGTTATCCTCAGAACCAGACCAATGCCGATCAAAGCGCCGTGGACGATGGCGGTTCGGCGGACCTCTGGTCGTTCCATCACTGGAACCATCATGGATGATGGACAACCAGCTATCGGCTCTCCTTTCTCGATGCCGTGAGGGGTTGGTCGCGGTCGGGCTGATCAGCACAGCAGTGAACCTGCTGATGCTGACGGTCCCGATCTACATGCTGCAAGTCTATGACCGCGTCATCCCCGGCAGCAGCACCGAGACGCTCGTCTTCCTGACAATCCTCGCTGCCGGGGCTCTGGCCGCCATGGCCGTGCTGGACGTGCTGCGGTCCCGCATCATGGTGCGGATCGGCGTCTGGATCGACCGCATGCTGTCGCCCGCATTGTTCGAGCGGGGCATCGAGAACACGCTACGCGGGGTGCCCTATCAGACGGATGCGCTGCGCGACCTGGCAACCATCCGCACCTATCTCGGCGCCGTCGGCATCATGGCGCTGTTCGATACCCCTTGGATGCCGATCTATCTCATCCTGATCTTCGTGCTGCATCCGATCCTGGGGCTGCTCGCCACCGGCGGGGCGGTGGTGCTCATCGGCCTCGCCATCGCCAACCACCTTCTGACCTCGGACAAGCTGAACCGGGCCAACATGGCGTCGGCCTTCGGCTATCAGAACGCGGAGATGGCGTTTCGCAATGCCGAGGTGATCGAAGCCATGGGCATGACGCCGGCGCTGACGCGGCGCTGGAACGAGGTCAATGGCGACGTCCTGCAGCTTCAGGAAACGGTCAGCGACACATCGGGACTGATCAATGCCTGGATCAAATCGCTGCGCCTGTTTCTTCAGGTCGCCGTGCTCGGCCTCGGTGCCTGGCTCGTGCTGCAGCAGGAGCTCACCGCAGGCGGGATCATCGCCGCCTCGATCATTATGTCCCGCGCGCTTGCGCCGGTGGAGCAAGCGATCGGTGCCTGGCGCATCACCACCAATGCCCGCGACGCCTGGAAGCGCCTCACCGAGCTCTTGCGCCTACCGCCGCTCTATCCGTCTGCCATGCCGCTTCCCCCGCCGAGCGGCAGCCTGGTGGTCAGCAATGTGAGCTATGCCCCCTCGCAGCGCCTTGTGCTGCGCGATATCTCATTCTCCCTGGAGCCGGGCGAAGCGCTCGGCATCGTCGGCCCGTCCGCAGCGGGGAAATCCACCCTCGCCCGGGTGATCATCGGCCTGGCGAAGCCGCAATCCGGCTCGATCCATCTCGATGGCGGCGATGTGTTCGCCTGGAGTCGGGACAATTTCGGCGCCAATATCGGCTATCTGCCCCAGAAGGTGGAGCTGTTTCGCGGCACGGTGCGCGATAACATCGCGCGCATGGAGGGCGGCGATCCGGCCGACATCGTCGCCGCCGCCATGGGGGCGGGCGTGCACGAGATGATCATGCGCATGCCTTACGGCTACAACACGGAGATCGGCGAAAACGGGGTCGTCCTGTCCGGCGGACAGCGCCAGCGAATTGGCCTTGCCCGCGCGATCTACCGGCACCCGGCCTTCGTCGTCCTCGACGAGCCCGATGCGAATTTGGACGTGGAGGGCGAAGCGGCGCTCGGCCGCGCGATTCTGACATTGAAGGAAAGCGGATCCATCGTGGTGGTGATCACCCACCGGCCGATGCTCGCCGCCCAGTTCGACAAGCTTCTGGCGCTCCGCAGCGGGCGTGCCGAATTCTTCGGTCCCTCTCACGCCCTCGTCTCCCATGTCAGACGGCGCGACGCCTGCCCCACCCCCGACTATCCCCGGCAGCCGATGCGGGTGTTGAAATGAAGCCGCCGATCCAGCCCTACATCTTCAAGGCCAAGATCTTCACCGCGGCGATTCTCGGCGGCTTTCTGCTTTGGGCCTCGCTAGCCCATCTGACCAGCGCGGCACTGGCGCCTGGCGTGGTGAAGGTCGACACTTATCGCAAGACCGTCCAGCACTTGGACGGCGGAATCGTGAGCGAGATCCTGGTGCGCGAGGGCGATGCGGTGAAGCGCGGCCAGGTGCTCGTCAGGCTCGACGACCATGCCGACAAAGCCAGCCTGAATGCCGTGCGCGGCCAGCTCGGCGCTCTCGAGGCCGAAACCGCAGCGCTCAAGGAGCAGCTGCCGAGCACCCAGGAACAGCTCGAAGACCTGCGCAGCCTCTACGAGAAAGGCTACACGAGAAAGTCGCAGCTCTTCGAAGTGGAGAGAACCGTCTTGGGTCTGAAGGGCAATATCGCCGCCAACGAAAAGCGACTCTGGACCATGCGCGAGGAGGAGGAAAAGGCCCGGGCCAAGCTCGCACGCGATTCTGTCGTCGCGCCGCAGGATGGCGTGATCATGAACCTGCAGGTTCATACCGCGGGGGGCGTGATCAACCCCGGCGGCACCATCGCCGACATCGTGCCTGTCAACGACAAGCTGGTTCTGGAGGCCAAGATCAAGCCGCTGGATATCGACATCGTGCGTCCCGATCTCCCCGCCACCGTGCGGTTCGTCGCCTACAAGCAGCGGACGACGCCATCCGTCGAAGGCAAGGTCACGCGCATCTCACCCGACGCCCAAACCGAAGAGCGCACCGGGCAAACTTATTTCTCGGCCACGGTCGAAGTGGAATCCGATCAGCTCGCGGTCGTTCCATCCGTGAAGCTCTACCCGGGAATGCCCGTCGAAGTCGCCATCGTCACAGGAAGTCATACGATGCTCGACTTTCTGCTCCAGCCACTGACAGACAGCTTCTCCCACGCCTTTCGCGAGGAGTAGATGCGCGGAGCGACTGGAAACCCCGCCACCGAGGGCCGCAGGCGACCCCGAAGACAATTTTCGCGGGTGTTACGAAGCGTACAGTCTCGGTCCTCGCATCTTGTCTATTTTTGGCTCGATGGGATCCCCCCCTTCCCATCAGCGATGGGTCGTCCCTCACCCATCGTGTTCCCCGATAGGGATCGGAAGGAGCCCCTTAGCCCAACTGGGGCTCCTTCATTTTTTCCCAGCACCTCATTCTCGGCGCGCCACCACGCGCCGGTTTCGCCCGAAGACGCGCGAAGATCCGGCCAAAGATCTCGTCCTTGTCCGGTTCGGAACATTTCTGACGGGCCATTCTCGGCTAGATGCTCAACTCACTATGACGTTGAACATGACTAGACCGAGCCGAGGCTTCAATTTGGTGGCGCTTGCCAACCAGGGAAGACCGGGCATCTCATGCGTCCACTTCGATCAGCACGACGCCGTCTTCCGGCAGGACGATTACGCGGATTGCTTGTACTACCTGCTGACCGGCAAAGTCTGGCTGACCGTCATCTCCGAGCAAGGAAAGGAAGCAACCGTTTCCATACTCGGGCCAGATGAAATCTTCGGCGAGTGCTGCCTCTGGGGGCATCAGAAACGGCGGATGACGGCAACCGTATTGGAGAAAAGCAGCGGCGTCCGGATCAGCAAGGAAACCGCGATCAGGCTGGTCAACAAGGACACCAACTTCGACGACTTCCTGATCCGCCACCTGATTAAGAGCGGGGCGCGCACCCAGGAGCAGCTCTTGCGGCGTGTGCTCAATTCCAGCGAGCAGCATCTGGCGAGGACGCTCGTGATGCTGGCGAGCTACGCGACCGAAGGGGGGATGGATGTGACCATCCCCCGGGTCAGCCAGAAGCGGCTCGGCGAAATGGTAGGCACCACGCGCTCCCGCGTGAGCCAGTTCATGAACAAGTTTCGCAAGCTCGGCTACATCGATTACGACGCAAAGACCATAACCATCCATCAGTCGCTTCTCAGCGTGCTGCTATGCGAGTTGGACGGCAGCGAGGAATAGACCTGCCAGGTGCCTGTCAGGTACCTGCCAAGTCTATCTGGCGGATCTGTCCCCGGCAGTACATCTACGCGCGCCCTTGGAGACCTAAAATTGAAGCGCGCGATAGGCTCTTCCCGCCTGTCGGGCACAGCAACCCGTGCCCGCTGAAAACATGCGAAGGGAGCGATGCCGTTATGAGTGCCTTGCGTTGCTGGCTATTCGTTGCGCTCTGCCTCGCCGCCGTTTTCCAGCCATTACCGCGCGGTGCGGCCGAGGAGGTCATCAAGGCATACGTGACGTTCTACGGGTTTGACGACAACGACGACGGCGATCCGCGCAGAACCGGGACATATGCAATCTCAGATCCCAGCATGCACGAACAGGCGACCGAAGACCTCGGCACCTATGATCGCCCCGGAACCCTCGCCGCCGACAAACGCATGATCGCCCCGGGAACCGTCCTCTACATCCCGGCGCTTCAGCGCTACTACGTGATGGAGGATACTTGCCGGGCTTGCAGCGGGGACTGGCTGAAAGGCAGGCCCCATGTCGATGTCTTCGTCGAGGGGACGGGACCGCCGCTTGCCGCCTGCGAATACCGGCTGACGATGGAAGAGGCGGAGATCATCGTCAATCCGGCCCCCAATCTTCCAGTGCGGGAGGGCTCGGCATGCGATTCCTCCAGACCGCCGGCGACCATCGATCGGCGCCCCTCCATGTCGGCCCAAAACACCGGAGCTTACGCCAGGCAAGAGGCGAGAGAATACAGCGCCCGCGCGGCGGATCGCCCTTCGCGCTAACGCCGGATCGGCGCGGAGGCGCATCGTCCGAGTCGGCGGATCACTCGACAGTTACGGATTTTGCGAGATTGCGCGGCTGGTCCACGTCGGTCCCCATGAACACCGCGGTATGATAGGCGATCAGCTGCACCGGAAGCGCATAGAGCAGCGGGATCACGAAGGGGTGCACGCTCGGCATCGGCAATAGCGCCTGGATCGCACACCCCGCGCTCCCCTCGTCGGCATCGCTGATCAAGATGACCTTCCCCTCGCGCGCGGCCACCTCCTGCATGTTGGACACGGTCTTTTCGAACAGGGCATCGCGCGGCGCGATGACAATCACCGGCACACTCTCGTCGATCAACGCGATAGGGCCGTGCTTCAGCTCGCCTGCGGCATAGCCCTCGGCATGGATATAGGAGATCTCCTTGAGCTTGAGCGCGCCTTCCAGCGCGATCGGAAAGCTGGTGCCGCGGCCGAGATAGAGCACGTCCTGCGCCTTGGTCAGGCTGAGCGCCAGGGCCTCGTACGGGCTCTCGTCGGCAAGGATAGTCGTCATATGCCGCGGCACCTCGATCAGCGCCTTGACCAGCTCCGCCTCGAGCTCCGGTCCGATGACGCCGCGCGCCTTGCCCGCCGCGATGGCGAGGCAAGCGAGAACAGTCAGCTGACAGGTGAAGGCCTTGGTGGAGGCGACACCGATCTCCGGACCGCAGAAGGTCGGCAGCATGGCATCGGATTCGCGCGCGATGGAGGATTCCTGCACATTGACGACGGACAGAACATGTTGGGCTTTGGCCCGGCAATACCGCAGCGAAGCCAACGTGTCGGCAGTCTCGCCCGACTGCGAGACGAAGAGCGTCGCACCGCCCGGCTCAAGTCCGACCTCGCGATACCGGAACTCGCTGGCGATATCGATATCCACCGGCAGGTTCGCCCAACGCTCGAACCAGTATTTGGCGACGAAGCAGGCATAGAACGCCGTACCGCACGCCGACAGCGACAAGCGCGAGATTTGCGAGAAGTCGACCGGAAGCGCCGGCAAGGCCACCTTGGCGTTCGTCAGATCGAGGTAGTGCGCGAAGGTGTGGCCGACCACCTCCGGCTGCTCGTGGATCTCCTTCGCCATGAAGTGGCGGTAATTGCCCTTATCGACGATGAAGCCACCGGCAAGCGACTTTGCCACCGGCCGCACGACATTCGCGCCGGACCGGTCGCGGATCGTCGCGCCAAGCCGTGTGACGACGGCGGAATCGCCATCCTCCAGATAGGCGATCCGGTCTGTGCAGGGGGCGAGCGCGATAGCGTCGGAGCCGACAAACATCTCACCATCGCCGAAGCCGATGGCAAGCGGGCTCCCCTCGCGTGCAACGATCATCAGGTCGTTATGGCCGCGGAAAATCGCGGCCAGCGCATAGGCGCCTTGCAGATAACTCAAGGTCGCGTGAACCGCGGCGACGGGATCTTTGCCCGCGCGCATCTCCCGGGTGATGAGGTGGGCAAGCACCTCGGTATCCGTATCGCTGGTGAAGGCTGCGCCTTCGGCGATTAGCTGCGCCTTTAGCTCCTGGAAATTCTCGATGATCCCGTTGTGAACGACGGCGACCTCGTCGGTCATGTGCGGATGGGCGTTCGTCTCGCTCGGCCGGCCATGGGTCGCCCACCGCGTATGGCCTATCCCCGTGATGCCGGGAAGCGGCTGGAGCTTTAGGAGCTGGCCGAGATTTCGCAGCTTGCCCTCGGCGCGACGGCGCTCGATATGGCCATTTTCCAGCGTCGCCACGCCGGCGGAATCGTAGCCTCGATATTCGAGGCACCGCAGCGAATCGACCAGCTGTTCAGCAACGGAACTCTTCCCCAGCACGCCAACGATTCCGCACATTGCCTTAATCCTTCTGCCCGGGTTTGGGTCTCGCTTGATCAGGACGGAGGCGGAAAGACGGCCGGTATAGCGAGTCTTCACGCCGCGCCAGCAAACGCATCACTCTCAGCGACACAGGACAGAGCGGCGGCGATATCGGAGACGACCTCTTCGATGATCTCCTCGTCGTCGCCTTCCGCCATAACCCGGACCACCGGCTCGGTCCCGGACGGGCGGACGACGATCCGGCCCTCTTCTCCGAGCCGCGCCCGGCCACCCTCGATCGCCGCTTGCACCCAGTCATCGTCGAGCGCCTTGCGGTCTCCACAGCGGACATTCTTGTGAATCTGCGGCGCAGGATCGAAGCAGTGGCAGACCTCGCTGACCGGCCGGCCGCTTTCGGCGACCACGGCCAGGATCTGCAGCGCGGTCACAAGCCCATCTCCCGTGGTGGAGAAATCCGACAAGATGATATGGCCCGACTGCTCGCCGCCGACATTGAAGCCGTGATCGCGCATATGCTCCACGACGTAGCGGTCGCCGACCTGGGTGCGGGCGAGCTGGAGGCCGGATTTCGCCAGGTGCCGCTCCAGCCCGATATTCGACATGACGGTGGCGACGAGTCCCCCGCCGACGATCCTGCCCTGCCGCAGCCAGGATTCGGCGATGACCGCCATGAGCTGGTCGCCGTCGACGA
Source organism: Methyloligella sp. GL2 (assembly GCF_013341275.1). GTDB lineage: Bacteria > Pseudomonadota > Alphaproteobacteria > Rhizobiales > Methyloligellaceae > Methyloligella. The sequence goes on along the minus strand of NZ_CP054476.1, from coordinate 685,383 downwards.
TGCACCCCTTCTCGTCGACGATAATGACCCGGTCGGCATCGCCATCGAGGGCAATGCCGATATCGGCACGCACCTCGTTGACCTTGTGGATCAGCGCTTCGGGCGCAGTCGAGCCGCACTCGCTATTGATATTCAGCCCGTCGGGATCGACGCCGATGGCAACCACGTCGGCCCCAAGCTCCCACAATGCATCGGGGGCGACCTTGTAGCCGGCGCCGTTGGCGCAATCGATAACCACCCGGATCCCGTCAAATCTGAGTTGCTTGGGAAGCGTCCGCTTGACGAACTCGACATAGCGTTCGCAGGCGCTGTCGATCCGAGTGGCCCTTCCGATCTTCTCCGGCGCAGCGAACAGCATCGCCAGATCGGACTGCAACAGCTCTTCGATCTCGGCCTCTAAATCGTCGGAGAGCTTATGGCTCTCCGAATTGAACAGCTTGATGCCGTTATCGTCGTAGGGATTGTGAGACGCCGAGATCATGACGCCCAAATCGGCGCGCAAGGATCGCGTCAGCATGGCGACTGCCGGCGTCGGCATCGGCCCCAGCTGAAACACATCCATGCCCACGGCGGTGAAGCCGGAGACCAGCGCGGATTCGAACATGTATCCCGACAGGCGCGTATCCTTGCCGATCACCACCCGATGACGGTGCGATCCATTGGTCAGGACCTTACCGGCAGCCATGCCCAGTCTCAGCGCGACCTCCGATGTCATCGGATAGCTGTTGGTGCGGCCGCGGACTCCATCTGTACCGAACACGTTGTGTGTCATGGCGCGGAACTCATGCGGATATGTTGAAAGAATCCTCGTCTCCGCCTTTCGAGGAATCGTAAATCAGCACGCTTGAAAGGGAGCGGTGCACGGTGATCGACACGCCGTCATAGTCGATGTAACCGAGCTTCCGGAACTTGTTCATGAACTGATTGACGCGCGGGCGGGTGCTGCCCACCATCTCCGCGAGAGCCTCCTGGCTCAGCTTCGGAATGGTCCTCTCGCGGGCACTATCCTTCGCGCAGTTCGTCAGCATCAGCAGCAGTCTGGCCAAGCGCTTCTCGCTCGAGTTGAAGAGCTGATCGAGAAGCTGCTCCTGGGTACGAAGACCGCTCTTGATCAATTTTCGGATGAGAAACCGGTCGAAACCGACATCGTCGGCCATCAAGCGAAGCGCTGCGTCGTTCGAGACCCGAAGGACGCGGCAGGTGTCTAAAACACATGCCGTCATTCGCCTGTTGGTGTAGCCCAGCAGGCAGCTCTCACCGAAAATCTCGTCGGGCTCGAGAATAGCAATGATCGCCTCTTTGCCTTGCTCGGAGACCACGGAGAGCTGAACCCGCCCTTCAATCAAATAATAGACCGAATGTGCCGCTTCTCCCTGATGGAAGATCACATCGCGGGATTTAAAGCGGACGCGGGACACCCCTGGCGTCGACTTCAGCAAGAACTCCGGCAGGCTGAGTGCGGGACGGGTGCTATACATCACCATTAATTGGCTAAAAGCCAACCCACCTTAAACGCTACAAAAGCCTAATCGGCCCCGCCGCATCATTAGTAACAATATACATCAACTTTGACGAGAAGTGTGTTCTCAAGAGAACACCCCGGCGCGCATTCCGTCTACTAGGCTTCCAACAGTTGGAAGGGGGAAAGAGAAAGTTGGGCGGTATGGAGTTGTATCCAAAATGCTTGGAAAGCCGCGCAAAACCCCAGTTTTTCTCGATCCAAAGGGCCGGCGCGCAAAATATATAAACGTTGCACTAGTTGCCGCGGGCTCCTTTCTCGCCATCGGGTTAACGATCTTTGCAGTTGGCGTCGTCTGGGGGCCCAGCCTGCTACCTCCGCGATTTGCGGACCTCCCGACGATCGAGGCGTCAACCGCCGAGGCTCGTGCCGCCTCCTCGCATTACGAGCCACCGATCGGCCAGATCGGCATCCGGGAGCCTTCGGAAGCCAACACTTCGGCGCTTCGCTTCGCTTTCTATTCATCCGATAGCGCCGGCAGCTTCCTGTCTCTTAAAGAACATGCAGACGCAATCGACGGCCTGCTCCCTGACTGGTACTCGCTCTCGGCCAAAAACGGGACGTTGAAGATCGGCCGAAGCAAGGAGACCATGCAGTCCGTTCCTTGGATACGGGCGCATGCAAGGCATATCGCCGTCTTCCCAAGGCTGCCGATCTACCTCTCATTGCCCAATGTTCAGCAATCTCTTATCGAGCCCCAGAAGCGAGAGGCGCTGACCGTCGAGATCTCACACGCCGTCGCACGGGACGGCTTCGCCGGCGTCACTCTCGAGCTAAGCTCAGTCCCTGCACCGCTGATCCGTCCTCTCCTGGATTTCGTCGGCGCGCTTGGACAGCAGCTCCGGGATGGCGACCGCAAGCTGATTGTCTCGTTCGATCCGGAATTGGATGCGCATCTGGTGCGCAAGCTATCCATGCCGGCCGACTACGTCGTGCTGCAGGCCGCCGACGAGTTGCCCTTGCGTGCCAATACCGGCGCCGTCGCCAGCCAAGGCTGGTTCGAGGAGATGATCAGCAAAGGGCTCTCGGTCATTCCCGCGAAGAAGCTCATCGTGGGGGTCGGGGCGTTTGGCTATGATTTCGATGCCTTCGGAAACGAGCACTTGATCTCCGTACAGCGCGCATGGGACTTGCTGTCTCAAACGGGTGCGGAGCTTCGTTTCGACAAGCGATCCATGAGCTCGACCTTCGTCTACAAGGCGAGCAACGGCCACTGGCATCAGGTTTGGTTCACCGACGCCGTCTCCGTCTATAACCAGCTCCGCACCGCCTTCTCAGTCTCGCCGGCGGCGATTGCCATCTGGCGTCTCGGACTTGAAGACCCTGGCATTTGGAAGTTTACCGGGCGCGAGACCTTCCCCGACCGCGACGCGCTTGCCTCCCTGACCGTCATTCCGCCAGGCCATGGCGGTTTGTCTTTCGTGAACGGAGCTCTGCTGCAGATCGTGCCCGGCCATGACGGGGCCCGCGCGATCAATTTCAATCCCGCGCTCGGGCTCATCGACAATGAAGTCGTGACCACCTACCCGAGCTTCGCGACCGTCACGGCCATACCCGCTACAGACGAAAAGCTCGTCGCCCTGACCTTCGACGACGGACCAGACGACCGCTACACCCCGCAGGTTCTGGACATTCTTGCCGAGAAGGACGTCAAGGCGACCTTCTACATCGTCGGCCAAAACGCGTTCGGCTCCCTCGGGCTCCTGAAGCGGATATATCGGGAGGGCCACGACCTCGGCAATCACAGCTTCAGCCATCCCGACCTCAACGACAGTTCGCCTGCGCGGATCGCGGCGGAGCTGAACGCCACTCAAAGGCTGTTTCAGTCCCAGCTGGGGGTCACCACCATTCTCCTGCGAGCTCCCTACCAAGGCCCGGAACTGGGCTTTCTCGAATCCTCGCCGACCCTGATCAAGACAGCGAACGGGCTCGGATATTTCTGGGGGCCGTTCAACGTGGACTCCGACGACTTCCGGCGGCAACCCTATCAATCCGATTGGATTGTCTCCGATGTTCTGCACCAAGTGGCGGAGGTCCGTCAGTCTCCCGACAACCAGTCCGCAATCATCCTCTTGATGCACGATAGCGGCGGCAACCGCCAAGCAACGCTCAAATCGCTGCCGGAGATCATCGACTCCCTCAAGGCCGACGGATACCGCTTCGTCACCACACACGAGTTGGTCGGCTTGTCGCGCGAGGCCGTGATGCCGCGATCGGATCCCACCGACTTCCTGCTCGAAACGGAATCGACCTTGCGCTTGGCCAGCATCCAGACCCTGTCATGGGTATCCGACGCGATACCGCCCATTGCCATCGTGACGGCCGTGCTCGGCACATTACGGCTCAGCCTGGTGGTTCTGATGGCCTCTATCAGGCATGCGCGTAGCTCGCGCGATTGCAGCAATCGGGCGGACGCCGGAGATGTGCCCGGCTCCGTCGCCGTCCTGGTGCCCGCCCACAACGAAGAGTCGGTGATCTGCAAGACGGTTGGAGGGCTGCTTGCCTCGCGAAGCAGCAAGTCCTTCGACATCATCGTCATCGACGACGGATCGACCGACGACACCGCCGAGATCGTCCGAACGACATTTGCATCCGAGCCGCGCGTGAAGGTCTTCAAGAAAAAGAACGGCGGAAAATCGAGTGCCCTCAACCTCGGTTACCACAAGACCAAGGCAGATATCGTCGTCGCCATCGACGGCGACACGGTGCTTGAACCCGATGCGGTCGAACAGCTCATTCAGCCGTTCCGGGATCCCAAAGTCGGCGCTGTCGCGGGCAATGTGGTGGTCGGAAACCAGCTCAACCTGCTGACCCGGTTTCAAGCGCTGGAATATGTCACCAGTCAGAGGCTCGACCGCGTGGCGTTTGAGCCGTTCAACGCGATTTGCGTCGTTCCCGGCGCGATCGGCGCCTGGCGCCGCAAGGCTGTGCTCAAAGTGGGCGGCTATTCCGACGACAATCTTGCCGAAGACGCGGATTTGACCGTGAGGCTGGCGTTGTCCGGTTGGCGCATCGCCTCTTCTCTCCACGCGCGCGCGCTAACCGAGGCGCCGGAAACCATGCTGGCATTCTTGAAGCAGCGCTTTCGTTGGATGTTCGGAATGCTCCAGGTCGCCTTCAAGCATCGAGGCGCCCTGGTCCGCCGTCCGACGGGCATCTCGCTCATCTGCATTCCGAATATTCTGATCTTTCAATTTGGCTTCACTCTGCTCGCACCCCTGATGGATGCGATTCTCTCCTGGACCTTGCTGATGAGCGTGGCCGCGGCCTTCGGCATCGCAAGCGCTCCGACGGAGAGCCTGATCATTATTGGAGGCTATTGGATCGTGTTCCAAACAGTCGACATGTTGGCTGCCGCGGCGGGCATCCATTTTAACGGAGAGCGGCGGTACTGGCTGCTTCTGCCGCTCGTTCTCCTGCAACGATTCACATATCGACAACTGCTCTACTGGACCGCGATCAAAGTTCTGCTTGCTGCATTGCGCGGAGTCTTCGTGGGGTGGGGAAGGCTCGCGAGATCTGGAAACGTCCCGCTGCCAACCTACCGTGCTGTTGGCGCCTAGTAGGAGCTCGATCATGCATTCTCACCTGGCTATCGCAATTCTCGCCTTTGGCTCGCTTGTCACGACCCCAAGCCTCGGAAGGTCGCCGGATAGTGCCGATGCACCCCCGATACATGAGGCTGTCTCCCATGCCCCGGCACTCGTAGCGCCGCTTCCCATGGGCGCCGGCGAGGGCAAATCCGACAAGGCCGGCTCCATCGAGGCGATCAACGGCGAGATCGGGATTGCCATCGGCGACCAGCTCAAGGTTTCGATCTTTATGGAATATGGCTCGGGCAACGGTCTGGGCACGAAGAACCAAGGTGTTTTGCCCGCGCTCGTCGAGCGCCCCGATCTCTCCGGCGACTATACGGTCGATGAACGGGGAATGGTCTTCCTGCCGATTGCGGGGCCGCTTTACGCCGCGGGCTCCAGCCTTCCCGAATTGGCGGGCCGGATCGAGAAGGCCTATGCCCGCCAGCAAGAGGCGCCGATGCGCGCCGGGGTACAGATCCTGGACCGGCAGCCGATCTACGTAACAGGCAGCATCCCCACGCCCGCCGTTCTCAAATATACGCCCGGCATGACGGTCCTACAGGCAGCCCTCCTGGCGGGCGCCGGCCGGGGAACCTTGGCTGACGATCAGGCTTACCGGTCGCTCGATATCACCCGCGAGCGGGAGCGGGTGAAGCAGTCCTCCGACCGGCTCGCCAAGGCCTTGGCGCTGCGTGCGGTGCTGATCGCCGAGCGGGACGGCAAGACGCCGAGCGTGCCGCTGTCGCTGTCGCAGGTCGCCCAGTCTCAGGCCAGCACACTTCTGGCGGAGGCAAGCCGCCTGCGGGATGCGGAACACCGCAAGGTGAGCGAAGAGGTCAACGCGGTGGACGCGACGCTGAAAGGTATGAATGACGAGCTGTCGCTGATGCGCGATAACGTTGCCCGCACGTCCGATTGGATCGGAAATCTGGAGGACCGTGTCCAATCGCTGGAGTCGATGTTTAAGAGGGGGAACCTGAGCAGCTTGACGATGTATACCGCGCGCAACGATCTGGTGAGCGCGCAAGAGAGGCTGCACGACACCAAGGCGAACATCGCCCGCCTCGAACGTGATATTGCCCAGGCGCACGCCTCCAAAACGCAACTTCTCATCAACGAGACCTTCCAGCGCGAGCAAGCAATCCAAGACGTCGATGACGTGATCCGGCAGGAAGAGATCACCCAGAGCACCATGGGGCTTCTGACCCAGAGGGTTACGGCAATCGGCGAGGCGCCCATCGGCCGGCCGAAATACCAGCTCGTCCGGCAGACGGCGGAAGGGCCGAAGCAATGGTCTGCCGACGAGGGTAGCATTCTGCAGCCCGGAGACATTCTCAAGATTATCGGCGTGCCGAGCGAGAAGCTGACCGATCGCGGGCCTTAAGCGCGGAGCTGCCGTATCGTCGATTCCCATGATCGCCGGAACGCTACGGCCGAGGTTCGTCTCTTCCTCCCGCATCGGCAGCGCCAAGACGCGCCGCGTACCCTAGCGTTGCTTCGCCGCGCTCTGGATAAAGGCGGGCCAGAATTTCCGCAGCTCCATCGGGAACATCGCGGCGGTCTTCACCGCAGCATTGCGGTCGATATGTTTCGACAGCACGTCGAGCACCGCCAAAGCGCCCTGCTCTACCTCGCCTTCCTCGGCGCGCGGCAGCTCCTTGGCGATATGCGCCAGGAAAGCCTCTTCATGGCGCTCCTTGCTCGGCTTATCCGTCGGGTCCCAGCCTTCGTAATAAAGGCCCCGCAACAGCATCGGCAGCTGCGCCCCGAGATGGGCGGCATTCTCCGCGCCGACCCGGTCTCGCAAGGCATGCAGCACCGCGCGCAACGAAGAATAGGCGCGATGCCGATCCGCCGTCTCCAGGCGATCCATGATGTCCTTGAGCCAAAGATTGGACTCTTGAACGGTCTTGTCGAAAGTATCGAGGCCGGTGCTCATCAGCTTTCTCCCTAATCCTGACCAGCGAGATCTGGGCTCGCACCGGCGGCACACAAACTGTGCCGCCTATCCGGTCAAACGCCGATCTCCGCCGGCCGTTGCATCGCCGGCAATCGTCAATCGACTCAGCCTTTGCGTGGCGGGCACAGCGCGCGTATGCACAAGCAAGGCCGCCGTCCCGGCGAGGCAGCAAAAGGTGAAAGCCCGTGGAAGACGAAACATCTGAGGGAGAAGCACCGGGCAACGAGGCGCCGGACAACAAGACCCGCAGCTATCTGCTCGCCTTCAACGACCCGGAGTTTCTCGAGAGCGACGCGATGCGCCCGGCGCGCCTGGCGCTCGAATTCAGCAAGGTCGATCTGGCGCTGAAGCATTACGGCATCGGCTCCACCGTCGTGGTTTGGGGAAGCTCCCGCATTATCTCGCCGGAACAGGCGGAGGCGGAGCTGAGCCGCGCGAGCGATCCGGATGCCTTGGAGGCCGCCAAGCTGCGCCAGCACCTCTCGGCCTGGTATCGCGAAGCCCGCAATTTCGGGCGCATCGTTTCGGAGCGCGGCGGCGCCTTGGCGTCGAGCGGCGCACGGCAGAACGTCATCGCCACCGGCGGCGGGCCGGGCATTATGGAGGCCGCCAATCGCGGCGCGGCCGATGCCGGCGCGCCCAGCATCGGCTTCAACATCGTGCTGCCGCAAGAGCAGGAGCCGAACCCCTTCTCCACGCCCGAGCTCACCTTTCAGTTTCAATATTTCGGCCTGCGCAAGATGCATTTCGCCATGCGCGCCAATGCGCTTGCGGTGTTTCCCGGCGGCTACGGCACCCTGGACGAGCTGTTCCAGTTCCTCACCCTGACCCAGACCGGCAAGACCCCGAAAATTCCGATCGTCCTGGTCTGCGAGAAGTATTGGCGCTCGATGGTGAATTTCGAGGGGCTGCGCGAGCTCGGCGTCATCGGCCGCAGAGAAACCGCTTTGTTCGAGATCGTGGACTCGGGCGAGGAAGCCTGGGAAGTGCTGGTGAAGAAGGGCCTCACCCCGCGCATACCGGACGCGGATATCTGACACGCATGGCAGAAACCTCTGCCACTCTTCCCCGCCGCCGGCAAAACTCTTGGCACAAAAAGCGAGACTTCTCCCTCTCGCCGAGAGTGTGCGGACGCGGTTTAATGACGTAGGCAGACAATCTGTGATGCCAGCGAGGGGAGAGGCTGGAGATGGAACTGAGCACCAAGCTCGCCGGTGCCGCCAGCGACGATGAAGCGCTCGCCGCCATCGTCCGGCATTTTGCCGCCGATAGCGGCACCATCCATTTTCTCGGCCAAGACGGCATGCTGCATCTCGCCGCCGCGACCCTTGGCATGCCGGAGCAGGTCTTGAAGACCATCGCCGTGATCCCGCCCGGCAAGGGCATGGCCGGTCTCGCTTTGGAGCGCGGCGAGGCGGTGGATGCCTGCAACATACAGACGGATACAAGCGGCGATGTCCGCCCCGGCGCCCGCGCCACGGAGCTTGCCGGCGCTATCGTGGTGCCGCTCTTCCAGAGCAAACAGATCGTCGGTACCCTCGGCATCGCCAATCGCGGCGAGCGGAGTTTCACCGAGGCCGAAATCGCGGCGCTGCTTGCCGCCGGCCGTATTCTCGCCAGCCGGCGCGCTGCCAACGCCGCCGTCTCGGGCTGAGCCCGCCATGGCGCCGGACAGCCGCCGCGACAAGGCTGCAAAGCCCGGCCGCCGCGCCGTCAAATATGCGCTGCTCTTCCTCACGCTGATCGCTATCGTGATCGTGCCCTTTCTACTCTTCGGCACATCGCTCGAAGCCTGGACCTTCGGCCTGATCGCGCCGGAGCGCTCCGCCCCGGTCATCGCCACCGCCGGCATCGCCCTGCTGCTGGTCGATGTGCTGCTGCCAATCCCGTCCACCTTCGTCGCCGCAGGCCTCGGCGCCATGCTCGGTGCGCCGCTCGGCATCGCGATCACCGCCATCGGCCTGACTGCCGGCTGCGGGGTCGGCTTTCTGCTCGGACGCCTGCTTGGCCGCGATCTCGCAGAGCGCGAGCTTGGCCTTGCGGACTATCGCTATCTCGCCACTATGCTGAGGCGATATGGTCTGCCGGTGCTTGCCCTGTGCCGGCCTGTGCCCGTGCTCGCCGAGGCCAGCATCATCGCCGCCGGCATCATGGGGATGCGCCCGGGACGCGTGCTGGCGGTCACGGGCCTCGCCAATTTGGGCTTTGCCGGGGTCTATGCCGGGCTTGGCGCAACGGCGGAGGGGATGGGCGGCTTTCTGCTTGCCTTCGCCGCCTCTCTGGCCATTCCGGGAATTGCCTTGCTGGTCGCCAGATATGTGCAACGACGCCATGAGCAGACGGTGCATGAGCAGACGGTGCCGGCCCCGAGCGAGCCGGACGCCGGATAAGCGAAAGCCCCGCCGCGACGCGGCCCGTCTTGCGCCGCTCGCGCTTGCCGCAAGCTTGCTCCTCTTCGCCGCACCGCTGCCGGCGCATGCCGAGACGGTCTACGAGTTCTCGCGAAGCTGCAAAGCGCTGCCGCTGCATTTGTGCTTCAAGGCCATTGCCGGTCTCGTGGACCAGGCGAAGCAAGACGGCCAGGGCCGCGCCTTCTGCATGCCAGAGGTTTGGGTCACGCCGGGTGACGTCACCCGCTCTTACCCGGTCTCCCTTCTGGAGCGCTTGCGCGTCTCGCTCTCCGCCGCCCGCTTCGGCCGCGCCGAGATGCCGGCGGAGGAGGCTTTGCAAGAAACTCTCGCCGAGATTTACCCTTGCGAGTGACCGTTGCCGCATTGCCCCGGCAGGGCCAGCGCCATCGGCCATTGCGCATTCATATATTCGCGGAACCAGACGCTGAAATTCTCCGGCCGCGCCTCTATGTCGGCGCGGATAGCCTCAAGGCTTGCCCATTGATACCCGTCCGCCTCCGCCGGGTTCGGCGCGATCACCCCGTCATAGATGCCGCGAAAAACATGCGCCATCTCATGCTCGATCATGCCGGAGTCGAGCGTCGCGCGATATTCGATGGCGCCCAGCCGCTCCAGCTTGCAAGCAAACCCCATCTCCTCTTGCAGCCGGCGCAGCGCCGCCGCATCGACCGCCTCGCCGGGACGCGGATGACCGCAGGCGCTGTTGGTCCATAACCCGCCGGAGTGATATTTCCGCGCCTGCCGCTTCTGCAGCAATTGCCGCCCGGCGCTGTCCCAGACGATCACCGAGAAGGCGCGATGCAGCAGGCCGCGCCGATGGGTCTCCAGCTTGCCCTCGATGCCGACCTCGCGGTCTTGCGCATCGACCAGCACCATCTGCTCCTCACTGAGCGGCATGGCTCACCTCCTCATCGACCGACGCAAAGATGTGATCCAGCATCAGCCCCTTGATCTCCGTCGCCTGCACGGTGCCTTGCGGCAGCAGCCCCGGCACGGTGGAGAGCACCAATGGCCCGTGCTCCGGCGCGATATCGGCCCGGCCGTGCGAGCCTTTCACCAGCTTCGCATCCAGCGGGATCACATCCATCAGCGTGCGGAAGCCCAGCGTCTTTTTCAGCAAACGCCAGGCGAGCGCCAGCTTGGGGAACCGGATCGCGGGATCGACGAACAGCTCCACCGGATCGTAGCCGGGTTTACGGTGGATCTCGACGCAGCGTGCAAAATCCGGCGCGGCCGCGTCGTCCAGCCAATAGTAATAGGTGAACCAGGCATCCGGCGCGGCCAGTGCCACCAGCTCGCCGGAGCGCGGATGATCGAGCCCCATCTCGCGCTTGCCCGCCTCGTCCAGCACCCGGTCCACCCCATCGAGCCCTTCCAGCAGCTTTTTGACTTCGGGGATATCGGCTGCATCGTCGATATAGACATGCGCCAGCTGATGATCGGCGAGGGCAAAGGCGCGCGATTGCGGCGGGTCCAGCAGCTCGCCCCCCTGCTCCACCCGCACCGAAAGCAGCCCCGCCTCGCGCAGCGCCCGGTTGATATGCACCGGACGGCGAACCGGCACGATGCCGTATTCGGAAACGATCATTACCCGCCGGCCCAGCGCCTCCGCCTCGTCCACAAGCTTGCCGGCCACCGCATCTATCTCGGCGAGGTCGGTCTCGATACGTGGATCCTCCGGCCCGTAGCGCTGCAGCCCGTAATCCAAATGCGGCAGATAGACGAGGGTGAGGGTCGGATCGTGCTCCCGCATCACCCGCAGCGCGGCGTCGGCAATCCATTGGCTCGATGCGATGCTGGTCGCCGGCCCCCAGAAATGGAACAGCGGAAACGGCCCGAGCGCCTCGCTCAGCGCGTCGCGGATCTCCGGCGGCGCCGAATAACAATCCGGGATCTTCCTCCCATCGGCCTTATAGATCGGCCGCGGCGTGACCGCGATATCGGCCCCCGAGGCCATGGCATACCACCAGAATAGATTGGCGCAGGTGAAGTTAGAATCGCGCTTGCGTCCCGCATCCCAGACCCGCTCGCCGGAGATGAGGCGGTTGGATTGGCGCCACAGCCAGACCTCCATCAGATCGCGGAACAGCCAGCCATTGGCCATCGCCCCGTGTTTCCCCGGCGGCAAGCCGGTGAGGAAGGTCGACTGCACCGAACAGGTGACGGCCGGCACCACCGTCTGCAAAGGGCGCAGATCGCCGGCGCGGGCGAGCCGCTGCAGATTGGGCGTATGTTCGCCAATCAATGCAGGGCTCAACCCGACGATATTGAGGACCATCAGCGGATGCATGATCGGCGAATGCATGGCCTCGTCCTTCGGCATAACGGAAGACTGAAGCGGCCGGCCCTATTGCAGGGTCCGCACATAGGCGATGACCTTGAGGATCTGATCCTGGCTGACGCGGTCCTTGAACGAGCGCATCGCGCCCGTCGCGCCGCCATAGATCACCTCGAACATGCCGACATCGCCCTCCGCCACCCGCGGATAAGCGTAGTTGTCGTCGGTGAGGCTGGGGCACATCCGCCCTTCCGCCTCCGCGCCATGGCAAACCTGGCAGGTCTCGTTATAGACCTCCTTGCCCTCGGCAATGGCCGCCTCGTCGCCCTCATAGAGATTCTTGCCGGTCTCGTGGAATTGCTTCACCGCCTCCGTCTCCTCCTGATCGTCCGGCAGGGTGACGTCGAGCGGGGAATCGTCGATCGCATATTTGAACTCTTGCGCGGCGAATGCCTGGCCGGCGCCCAGAGGCGCGATCAGGGCCGCGAACAGAAACAGCGCGAAAACGCGCATGGAAAAAACCGTATTGAACATCTCAACCGTAAGCCTTGTGTCTTTTTGGGGAGGGAAAAGAAGGCCCCTCCGAGCATGGGAAGGGCCTTCTGAGATCCGCGTGGCGCGGACCCTCTATTTCTTGGTCTTGGCAACCTCGGCGCCCTCGGGCACCTCATCCGCCGGAACCACCTTCCACAGCGATCCGGGCGGGTTTTCCATCGCACCCTGATCTTCGGTGTAGAAGTTGTTGCTGTTCACCGCGAGAACGGTGCCGTCCTCATCGGTTCCGCCGCCGGTGAACATCAGCGTGGACTGAAGCATCTCCTGCATCTGCCACTTCTCGCCGTCCCAAGCGGTGGCGAAGATGCGTCCCGAGCACCAGTCGCCGGCGAGGAAGGCACCGTCCATGCCGCCGTAATTGGCGACACCGAGCGCGATCACCGCACAGCCCCAGCCGTCGTTCAGCTTCTCGGCACCCGGATAGGGCTCCTGATGCGGATATTCCGAGATCGGCAGCGTGCCGACCAGCGGGCAGGTGTCATCCGGTCCGGTGGAGGGATGGCACTGGGTGCCCATGTTGAACTTCCAGCCGTAATTATAGCCGCCGTCGCTCTTGGCCGGCGCCCAGTCGATCTCCTCGTAATGGTTCTGGCCGACATCGGCGATGAACAGCTGCCCCGACTTCTGATCGAACGAGAAGGTGTAGGGATTGCGCAGACCGTAGGCCCAGATCTCGGGACGGGCCCCGATATGCAGCTTGGAGAAGCCTTCCTCGGTGATGCCGAACAGCGCCATCATCCGCGGATCGTTGGCCCGGTAGAACGGGTTGGTCTTCGGGATCGCATAGGGCACGTCGTCCGGCGTGTTGACGTCGATCCGGAGCATCTTGCCCCACAGCTCCTGCAGATCCTGGCCGGCATTGAGCGGATCGCCTTCCCAGCCGGCATCACCCTTGCCGATATAGAGATAGCCGTCCGGGCCGAAGTGAATGCCGCCGCCATAGTGATTGTAGTAGGGCTGCGGGATATTCATGATGACCTTCACGGTCTCATTGGCGCGGGCGACCGACACCACATCCGGGTTCTTCGGGTCCACCGTGTAGCGCGCGATCATGTGCGAGCCGTTGAACGGCAGCGACGAATAGCTGACGTAGAAGTATCCGTTCTCCTTGAAGTCCGGATGGAACGTGATGGACCACAGACCCTGCTCCACGAAGCCGGTCTGCACCTCGCTGCCGAGCGGGGTGTTCTTGGTCAGATCGAGGAACGGCTTCTTGTTGACCGAGCCGTCCTTGTTGACGATTTTCACGCGGCCGACACGCTCCACGACGAAGATGCGCCCGGTCCCGTCCTTGGCCGAGACCGCGCTGGTCGGGTCGTTGAAGCCGTCCGCCACTTTCACCAGAGCGATCTTGGGATCGCCCGGAATCGTGCCGCCGGGCCGTGCAACCTGATCCGGCTCGGTGGGGTTCTCCTGGGCAAAACTGCTTGCCGGCAGCGCAATCGCTGCACCAGCAGAGATTGCACACGCGGTAAGTAACAACCGCATTCGCATTGATATCCTCCCATATTCATTATTCCTGAGACAGAAACACGCAGTCACATCTCAGGGTTTTCAAGATATATTGGCTTAAGCGTAAGCACTGACGATGTTTTCAGGGCAAACGTCCGCACACCAACGCTAGTAGAGGCCTACGGCGTTTGCATAGCAGACTTGCATAGGAAGTCTGTCAGGTGCGTTGCCACTTCTATCCGAGTAAATCAGGCAATAATTGCAATATCTCGCCGGGCCAAGCGCGTTGACCCGCGCTGAATAATCCGTGCAAAGTCGAAAAATAAGAAAAGAGGGCGCAAAAGACGCTCTCGACTTTGGGAGGAGAGTTCAGTGGCGAACGTTATGTTCGACGCGCTGGAGAGAGTCGAAGCAACCGGTGCAGGACGCGTCTTTCTCCAGCAATTCAGCGTCCCTTACGCATACCCGGTCTATTTCACCCGCAGCCTTTTCTCGAACGATAACAGCGTCTTGCTCGACGCCATCGCAGCCAGCGGCGGCGTGACGCCGAAGCTTGCCGTGTTCGTCGACGACGGCGTGATGCGCGAGATGCCGGGACTTTCCCGCGATATCGAGGCCTTCGCGGGCGCCCATTCGGAGAGCTTCGCGCTGGCCGCCCCGCCCATCGTGCTCGGCGGCGGCGAACAGGCCAAGAACCGGCCGGACGAGGTGGAACGGCTGCAGGCCACGCTGGTCGAGCTCGGCCTCGACCGCCATTCCTATGTGATCGGGATCGGGGGCGGGGCGATGCTCGATCTGATCGGCTATGTCGCCGCCACCACCCATCGCGGCATCCGCCATATTCGCGTGCCCACCACCGTGCTGGCCCAGAACGATTCCGGCATCGGTGTGAAGAACGGCGTCAACGCTTTCGGCGTCAAGAACCTGCTCGGCACCTTCACCCCGCCCGCCGCGGTGATCAACGATTCCGCCTTCATCGACGTGCTCCCGGGCCGCGACAAGCGCGCCGGCATGGCCGAAGCCGTCAAGGTCGCGCTGATCCGCGACAGGGCGTTCTTCGACTGGCTGGAAGCCCAGGCCGAAGCCCTAGCGATCTTCGCCTCCGAGCCCCTCGACCGGCTGATCCGCCACTGTGCCATCCTGCATATGCGCCAGATCGCCCATGGCGGCGATCCGTTCGAATACGGCAATGTCCGCCCCCTCGATTTCGGCCATTGGGCCGCCCACCGGCTCGAGGTGCTGTCGGACTATCGGCTGCGCCACGGCGAGGCGGTGGCCATCGGCATCGCCCTCGACACCCGCTATTCGGTGCTCGCCGGCCATCTGCCCGAGGGCGACGACTTGCGCGTCAAAGCCTTGCTGGAACGGCTCGGTTTCGAGCTCTGGCATCCGGCCTGCGAGGCGCGCGGCGAGAACGGCAAGCTGAAGCTTCTCACCGGGCTGGAGGAGTTCCGCGCCCATCTCGGCGGCGAACTCACCGTGACGCTGCTGCAGGAGATCGGCACGGGGCTGGAGATCCACACCATGGACGAGGCTCTCATCGCCGAGGCGCTCGATTGGCTCCGGCCGCGGCGGGCGGGCTAATGCAGCTTGCGCTTCCCGGCAGGCCGCATCTCACCTACTGCACCAACATCCACCAGGGTGAAAGCTGGGCCGAGATCGAGACGAATCTGACGCGCTATCTTCCCGAGGTGAAATCCCGCGTCTCTCCGCACGAGCCGATGGGCGTCGGCTTGCGCATCTCCGGCGAGGCCGCGCCGGTGCTCGCGGGCGCCGAAAAGCTCGCCGCCTTGCGCGACTTCCTCGCCGAAAACGATCTCTACGTCTTCACCGTCAACGCGTTTCCCTACGGCCCCTTCCACGGCACCCCGGTGAAGCAGAGGGTCTACGAGCCCGATTGGCGCTCTCCCGAACGCCTCGACTTCACCGATCAATGCGCCGATATCCTCGCCGCGCTTCTGCCGGAGAACGGACAGGGCGAAGGACGGCACGGCAGCGTCAGCACCGTTCCCGGCGCCTTCCGCGACGAGATCCAGTCCGAGGCCGATATCGGCCGCATCGCCGCCAATATGATCCATCACGCCGCCCATCTGCACGGCATCGCAGAGCGCAGCGGCAAGATCGTCACCCTGGCCCTGGAGCCGGAGCCTTGCTGCTTCCTGGAAACCTCCGGCGAGGCTGTCGCTTTTTTCGAAGAGCATCTCTTCGCCCCGCGCGGCGTGGCGCTGATGAGCCGCCTCACTGGCCTTTCCACCGAGGCGGCCGAGACCGCCCTGCGCCGCCATCTCGGCCTCTGCTTCGATGTCTGCCACGCCGCGGTCGAATTCGAGGACCCGGCCGAAAGCCTTGCCGCTATCGAGGCGGCCGGCATTCCCGTCGCCAAGATCCAGCTCAGCTCGGCGATCCGTCTTGCCGAGACCGGCCCCGAGACCGAGACCCTGCTCGCCCCCTTCGATGACGGCGTTTATCTGCACCAGACGGTGCAGGCAGCGAACGGCGCATTGAAGCGCCATCTCGATCTGCCGCAGACCTTCGAAGCGCTGAACGGCGAGACCCCGAGCGGCGAGCTCCGGGTCCATTGCCATGTGCCGGTGTTCAAGGACTCCTTCGGCGAGATCGGCTCCACGCAAGACATCCTCAAGGACGTGCTGGCGCTCTGCCGCGAGCGCGAGATCTCGCCCCATCTGGAGGTCGAAACCTATACCTGGAACGTGCTGCCGGAGGGCTGGCGGCAGGGCGATCTGGCAAGCGATATCGCACGGGAGGTCCAATGGGTACGCTCGCAGCTTCGCGCCTGATCGGTTGGCGCGCCGCCTTGCGGCTCGGGCGCGTCTCCAACCTGCCCACCGTATGGTCCAATGTCATTGCCGGCACCATGCTGGCCGGCGGCGGCAGCCTCGCCACCGGGCTTCTCACCGGCATTGCCATGTCGCTGCTCTATATCGGCGGCATGTATCTCAACGATGCCTTCGATCGCGACATCGATTCCCGCGAGCGGCCCTCAAGACCGATCCCCTCCGGCGCCGCAAGCCTGCAGACCGTCTTGCTGCTGGGTTTCGGCATGCTGGCGGTGGCCGTCGCCATGTTGGCCAGCGTGAGTCTCGCCGCCGGCCTGACCGGATTGGCGCTCGCCGCCGCCATCGTCGTTTACGATCTGCATCACAAGACCAATCCGCTGAGCCCGTTCCTCATGGGGCTTTGCCGCGCCCTGGTCTATCTCGGCGCCGCGGCGAGCGTCGGCGCGGTGTTTGCAACGCCGGTCCTGTTCGGCGCCGCTGTGCTGTTTCTCTTCGTCGCCGGGCTCACCCTCGCCGCCAAACAGGAGAGGCTGGCGAAAGTCTCCAATATCGCCCCGCTGCTGTTTCTGGTCAGCCCGCTGCTGCTGGCCCTGCCGGGGCTTGTCTCATCCTGGCTGGTCACGGGAGCCGCTCTCCTGCTCGCATCAGCGATCGGCTTTGCCTTGCGCCTGCTTCATCGCCGCGGCTCTGGCGATGTCGGCCGCGCCGTCGGCCTGCTGATCGCCGCCATCGCGCTGGTGGACGCGCTCGCCGCCGCAAGCACCGGCTCGGCCCTTGCCACCTTCGCCTGCATCGCCCTGTTCCCGCTGACGCTGCTGTTCCAGCGCTACATTCCGGGGACCTAGCCGAGGACCGAATGATGCCAAACCTTGAGACCGACACAGCAGCCCGCATCGCTCTCCTGAAAGCCTGGCTGACCCCGCGGCTATCCTCAGAGCAAACCGCCTGGCTGGACAGCCAGCTCGCAAAGGTCGCCGATGCCCCCGATAGCTCCGCCCTTGCCGTCGGCATCGGGCTCGCCCCGCGCAAGCTCGGCAAGGCCGATCTCGCCCTCAGCCAAGCGGAGCTGCAAGAGGCAGAAAACATACGGCCCGATCTCGATCCCACCGGCTGGAGCATCGATCAGACCGCGCGCATGCTGTTCGTGCTGGCGAGTTTCGACGGCGACGACGAGGCTTTTGCCGCACGGCTCGGCCGCCTGGTGGCGCAAGGCGAGGTGAGCGAGCATATCGCCCTGCTGCGCGGCCTGCCGCTCTACCCGGCCCCGGCCAAGCTGGTCCCCATCGCCGCAGAAGGCATCCGCACCAATATCCTGCCCGTCTTCGAGGCGGTGGCCCATGTCAGCCCATTCCCACGCGAGGCGTTCAGCGAAGCCCAGTGGAATCAGATGGTGCTGAAGGCGCTCTTCATCGGCAGCTGCCTCAGCCCCATCCAAGGTCTGGACGAGCGGCGCAATGCCGAGCTCGCCGAGGTCTTGATCGACTATGTGCATGAGCGCTGGGCCGCCGGCCGGCCGGTCTCCACCGAGCTGTGGCGCTGCGTCGGCCCGTTCACCCGGAAGCGCGACGTCGGCGATCTGGTCAAGGTGCTGACCGGAGGAGACGACCAAGAAAAACAAGCAGCGGCTCTCGCTTTGGCCGAGGCCGAGCTGCCCGAAACACAACAAGCCCTGCAAGCAGTGCCGGAACTTGCCGCCGCCATTCGCGACGGCCGCCTGACCTGGTCCGGCGTCAAAGCCTGAAGGGGCACGGAGGAGGAGAAGCAAACATGTTCATCGATCCCCACGCACATATGATCTCGCGCACCACCGACGACTACGAGGCCATGGCCAAGGCCGGCATCGTCGCGGTGATCGAGCCGGCCTTCTGGGTCGGCCAGCCGCGTACCAATCCCGGCAGCTATGCCGATTACCTGTCTCACATCCTCGGCTTCGAGCGCTTCCGTGCCGGCCAGTTCGGCATCCGCCATTATTGCTGCATCGGGCTGAACTCCAAGGAAGCCAATAACGAGCCCCTGGCCGAGGCGGTGATGGAGCTGCTGCCCGGCTTCGCGGTGAAGGAGAGCGTCGTCGCCATCGGCGAGATCGGCTATGACGAGCAGACTGATCTTGAGGACAGCTATTTCCGCCGCCAGCTCGAGCTCGCCAAGGAGCTGGATCTGCCGGTGATGATCCACACGCCCCATCGCGACAAGAAGCGCGGCACCTCCCGCTCCATGGACGTGGTCGAGGAGCACGGCCTCGCGCCGGACCGCGTGGTCATCGATCACTGCAACGAGGAGACCGTACAGGAAGCCAAGGATCGGGGCTTCTGGGTCGGCTTCTCCATCTACCCTCATTCCAAGATGACCGCCGACCGCATGCTGAACATCGTCCAGCAATACGGACCCGAGCAGCTCATCGTGGATTCGGCCTGCGATTGGGGCGTCGCCGACCCGCTCTCCGTGCCGAAGACCGCCGCGCTCCTCGCCAATGGCGGTATCGGTGAAGAGGCGGTCCGCATGGTCACCTATGGCAACGCCCTCGCCGTCTACGGCAAAAGCGGGCAAATGCAGGATGCCGACTGGCTGCAGCCGGACGCCATCGACCAGCGCACGCTTTATCAGGGCAACACGATCTTACGCGGCGGACAAACGCCCCGCGTGGAGTAGCTGGGAAACAGCCTCCAAAAAGCGACGCTGGATCGGCACACGAGTCTGAGGCTAGATTCGTGTCCGATGGCGCTTGCCCAAGATCACAGGGCTTTGCGCCGAACGCAGAACCGGCGGGGGGCACGTGAGACTTCTTCTTCTCACATTGCAGCGCACGGCAGTCGTCATCATTGGCGCCTTCGCCGTCTGGCTGATCGTCTATGTCTTCAACTGGGCCGATGGCGATCTGCCGACCATCCTGGCCCTCGCCATCACCTATGGGGTCGGCGCCTACCTGATCTTGCCCTACGCGGTGCGCATGGGGCTGAAGATCCAGGCCCGAAAACACGTGCCGAGCTTCACCGTCACCGGCGACGGGCTGCCGGGCGATCCGGTCAATCTCACCTTGATCGGCACCGAGAACGAGCTTCGCACCGCCTTCGCCGCCGCCGGCTGGCACCCGGCCGATCCCTTGAGCCTCAAAAGCTCCTGGCTCATGGTGCAGAGCTTCGTGCTCGACCAGCCCTACCCGACAGCGCCCTTCTCCACCCTGTTCCTGTTCGGCCGCGGCCAGGATATCGGCTTTCAGCTTCCCATCGGCGACAGCCCGCGCAAGCGCCATCACGTGCGCTTCTGGGCCAAGACCCTGACCGAGGAGGACGTCACCGGCGCGGAGCTGGCGGATGCGGATTTCTGGCTCAACACCGACCGGCCCGATCATGGCGCGCGCCTGCTCTGGGTCGGCGCCGGCACCAAGGATATCGGCCTGTCGCTCACCCGCCTCACCTTCAAGATGACCCACGCCACCGATTCGGACACCAATATCGAGCGCGACTTCATCATGGCCGAGCTGGAGGCGGCGCGCGCCATTCACAAGGTGCGCCTCTACGATGCCGGCGACCGCCTCGCCGAAGGCCGGGTCAATCACTACGTGACCGACGGCGACATCGCCTTGGCCGAGCTGAAAGCGCCGGCTTAAGCCTCTCCGGTATCGACGGCGCGGAACAGGCGCCCCATCTCGGTGACAAGGACGATGAGCAGCGCGGCGACGCCGGAAGCGATAAAGCCGAGGGTAAGCGGGATTGCCGTGCCGTCGAATTGCTGCCCCACGGCGAAGCCGATCAGCGCCCCGCCCGTGGTGGTGACGAAGCCGAGGATCGAGGAGCCAGTGCCGGCTGCATCCCCCAGCGGTTCCATAGCGAGCGAATTGAAATTCGCCCCCACCAGGCCGAAGCAGAACATCATGCCCGATTGCAGCGCCGCGAAGGTCCAGACCCCGTCATGGCCGCTCACCGCCACCACGCCATGGATAACGGCAAAGCCGATGAAGCCCAAAAGCGCCGTCTGCGATACCCGCCGCATGCCCAGCCGCTCCACGATGCGCGAATTGAGCAGCGACGCCACCGCCATGCTGCCGGCAGCGATCGCGAAGATGATGACAAACAGATCCTGCGCGTGCAGCGCGACGGTGAAGACCTGCTGCGCCGAGGTGACGAAGCTGAACAGCGCACTCAGCATGGCCAGCGAGGCGAACATATAGCCCAGCGCTTGGCGGCTGGAGACGACGAGGCGCACACCATGATGGATACCGGCAAAGGACAGCGCCTGACGGTCTTCCGGATGCAAGGTCTCCGGCATCCGCCGCCCGACCCACAGCGCCGTAACAACGCCGAACACCGCCAGCAGGCCGAAGATTGAGGGCCACGGCGCGAACGCGGCGATCGCCTGGCCCAGCGATGGGGCAAGCACAGGCGCCGACAGGAAGACGATGAAGACCAGCGACATCACCCGCGCCATCTTGCGGCCCGAATAGCAGTCGCGGACGATGGTGATGGTAAGCACCCGCGTCCCCGCAGCGCCCACCCCTTGCAGAAACCGGGCGAACATCATCTCGTGCAACGAGCTAGCGAAGGCGGCCAACACACTGCAAAGCACATAGATGATCAGCGCGACGATCACCACCGGCTTGCGGCCGAACCGGTCCGCCAAAGGCCCGTAGAACAGCTGCGCCCCGCCGAAGCCGAGCAGATAGGCGGTGATCACCCATTGCCGGTCGTTTTCTGCGCTGATGTGCAAGGCATCGGCGATCTCCGGCAAAACCGGGAGCATGATGTCGATGGAGAGCGCATTGGTCGCCATCAGCGCCGCCATGAGCACCACGAATTCCTTCGCGCCCATGGAGGAGTTCGCAAAAGCGGCGGGATAATCCGCGCCGCCTTTCAGCCGCATATCCATTTTCGATGACCTAGCAGACATTGCTCCCGCGCCAACCGCGACGAGCCGAGGACCTCGGTCTGGCATGTTGCAGCCGAATCCTCAAACAAAGAGAGAGGCGCTTTTCGCGCTTCAATCTTGGGCGAATTATGACAAACCCGGCAAGCGCGCCTCAGAACTTCTGAAACCAGCCGACGATGACGTGCCAAGCCGTCACCTGATTGCGCGCATAAACGGTGGTGAAGGATTTGGCCTTCAGCGAGGCGTTGCGCTCCGGCATGTCGTAATTGACGATCGGCCCGATTGCGAGGCCGGTCACCCGGTTTCCGTCGGGGGCAACCGGCACGCCGAGCACCGTGTCATCTTGGGTCTGCCAAGCATAGAACCCGGTCACGCCGACCTGAAACGGGCCCATATGCTCAGTGACGGCGAAGTCGATATTGATCAGATCGCCGGTTTGGAAGTTGGTGGAAGGGTTTTCCAAATAGTTGTTCCAGAACAGCTTGGCGCTGAATTCGGTGCCTTCGGCGAGAATCGGCCGCGTCGTGTAGGTCATCGCCATCGTCGGCGCGAAATCCCAGATATTGGTGCCGATGCTGAGAACCTGCTCCAGCCGGTCGTCATCGTCATAGCTTCCGATCGGGAACACCGTGCCGAAGCCGAGCAACACCGAAAGCCCCTGAAAGATCGGATAAGCATCCGGATCGCGCGAAGGCCGGTAATGGCCGAACGAACGCGACCAATCCATCTCCAGGTAAGGGTCGCCGAGGCCCTGGCTGCACTCGCTGCGCTGACCGGTGAATAAATGCCCGCATTGATTGCCCAGCGGCACATATCCGGTAAGACCGATCGAGCCCCCGAGCAGCTTCTTATCGGGGACGTAGAGGAAGAACGGTCCCGTCAGTTCCTTTCTCAAATGCCCATCCCGGAGCGCCGGAATGGTCTCGCCGTCGGGGCCCAAAAACTCCATGGTTCCGGCATCAAAGCCGAAAAGCCCGCCATAGAGGCCAGGCGGCGGAAGCTGGGCGGAGCGAATATCCGTGCCGCCGATCGGACCGGCCGCCGTCGGCCCCTCCGCGGCGATCGCCGGACGAATCGCACTAACGACACCCCCACCCGCGATTAGCGCAACCGCGGCCCACTTCAACCAATCCCCCATACTGTGGTCATATAGAGCAATGGCTTTAAAGTGGAGTCTGAGGGCACAACAAACCCGCCGCGTTGCCTATCGGTATCAGTGGGTGACTGTCATAAATCGGTGTTTTTCTGTGACAGGCGCCGACAGCAGACCGCGTGAGGCCCAAAACCACTTGTATCGGTAACGCCTTAAAGCGCAATCCGAGAGCAACAAGATCGCTATCGCGTTTTGCCCGGGCGGACTTGACCCACTAGTCTTCCGGTTTAGTTTCCGTTGCACTCCTGGCGCCACCGATAAAGTTACAACGCGCCAGGATATTGCGGCAAAACAAATGGAAATAATCTGTGGAGCAAGGGTATAGTTCTGAAAATATTGCGATTTCGCGTTTTGTTGCCCGCCGCATTCTTGAACGCAATCGCCCCGTCATCTGGCTTTCCGCGCCGGCCGGCAGCGGCAAGACCATGCTGGCAGAAGAGCTTATGCACGCCGCCGGCGGCCGCTCGGTCTGGCTCCGCATGGAGCCACGCTTTGCCGAACCCGGCACCTTCCTCAGTGCGCTGGTCTCCGCCATCGGCAATGCCATGCCGGGAAAATCCCTGCCGCCGCTGGGCTCGGAGGACATCGCCTTTGCCCAAGCCTATCTGCGGCGCTTGTTGAAAGCCGCCATAACGGGCGAAAGCAGCCTCATGCTCGTCATCGACGACCTGCATGTCGTCGGCGAGGATTCCCAGCCCTCCAACTTGCTGGCCAACGCCATTCGCGATCTGAACCCGGATCTGCAAGTCGTTCTCGCCAGCCGCGCCCCGCCCGACCCTTGCTGGTCCTGGCACGCGGCAAACGGGCGGAACGATGTCGTGACCTTCGACGATCTCCGCCTCGAGGCGGACGAGGCCGCTCTGCTGATCGATGCTATCGCCGCCAAGCGCGGCGACGCCTCCTGGAGCGCAGAAGAGCTTGCGGAGATATCGGGCGGCTGGATCCTCGGCGCCAGGCTCTTGCTGCAAGGCGGCCGGCACAACACCGGAGCGAACGCCGTTGCGCCGGCGGCGGAAACCAGCGCACCGCTTCTTGAGCTATTGGCGAATGAGGTTCTCGCGCCTCTCAGCGAGGAGGATCTCGACTTTCTGCTTCGCGCGGTCCGCCTCCCCAATATGCCCGTCGGAATGCTGGCCGAGAGTGTCGGGGCGCCCTTCTCGAAAGCCTCCGTCGCCAGATTGGCCCGCAAGACCTTGTTCGTCGAAATGGACGGCGGCGGACGGCTTCAAATCCACGATCTGCTGAAAGCGGCGGTGGCTCATCACCGCCCCGAAGGACTGCCGGAGGCCGAGGTCCTCGCCATCAGCAAACGCGCCGGCGAAGCGCTTCTTGCCGAAGGCGATCTCCATGCCGGCCTGACGCTGCTGTCGTCGGTCGGAGCCTGGGAGGCGTTACGCGATGCCGTCCTGGAGGCGGCGCCGCAGCTCGCTGAAGCTGGCGAATTCGGCGTGCTCTACACCGCATTGGAGGCCATGCCTGAAGAAGAGCGCGGCAAGACCATCGGCCTGCAATACTGGTTCGGCGTTTCCCTGCTCAATCTCAACCCGCCCCGCGCCCGCGCCCTCCTGTCGGAGGCCTACCAGAAAGCCAAGGCGGAAGCGGCGGAAGACTACATCATCCCGCTCTGGGCCGCCCTGGTCGACGCGATCTGGTTCGAATGGGTGGATTGCAGCCTGTTCGATCCGTTGATCGAGGAGCTGCCCGAGCTAGAGAAACTGGCCAAAAAGCTGAACCGACCGGAATACGACGCCCAGCTCGCCCGCGGCGCCTTCGCGGCCCTATCGTTCCGCGCACCCGAGCACCCCAACTTTCCCGAATGGGAAGAGCGCGATCTCGCCTGCTTCTGGCAGAACATGCCCCGCCACGAGACCATCCGCCGGGGCATCCAATTGATGTT
Source organism: Methyloligella sp. GL2 (assembly GCF_013341275.1). Classification (GTDB taxonomy): domain Bacteria; phylum Pseudomonadota; class Alphaproteobacteria; order Rhizobiales; family Methyloligellaceae; genus Methyloligella. The sequence goes on along the minus strand of NZ_CP054476.1, from coordinate 660,919 downwards.
CCGCTATTGCTGGGGCGACGGGGAGCGCTGGAAGGCAAGCCAGGTCCGCACCAGGCTGAACTACATCTTCGACGAGGAAGCCGCCGCACCGGCCGATATCTGCACCCGCTACGTCGTCTCCACCGAATTCATGTCGATCTTCGAGCCCGATGCCACCGAGGTCATCGCCACCGTCGATAAGGGCCTGGCCGCCACCGACCGGTATCAGCTCTATTTCTGGGACGTGCCGATGCTCAATGCGGCGCTCTACAAGGTCATGTCCTTGGAGGACCGGCAGCGGGCGCGCGACTACCTCGCATTGCTCGCGAGCCGGCTCGGCCCTCATTCCCGCCCCCATGACGTGGCGATCCACGAGCATTTCAGTGCCTACGATCACTGGCTGGAAGACCGCTTCGAAGCGGCCATGACCCACGCCCTGACTGCGTATCGCGCCTCCATCGAATCCGGCTTTTCGATCTCGCCGGTTTATTACGGACTGGGCCTCGCAGCGATCTCCCAGAGCATGGGCCAGCGGCGCGAAGCCTTGACCCGGATGCGGAAGGCGCGCCGTATCGCCCAAGCGCAACGCAGCGCCATTTTGATCTTTATCTCTTGCTTGCGCGGCGCGGCACTCGCCGCTTCGAGCGGCAGACCGGAGCGCGCCAAGCCTTATCTGGAGCGGGCGCTCTCAGCCGGCGCGGCGAAACGCATCTACGTGCATCCCTGGCTGCGGCGGCAGGAAATGGCGGAGCTGCTGAACATGGCGGTCGATGCCAATATCGAAGCCGGCTATGCCCACGAGCTGCTGCGGGTTCTCCACCTCGCCGCCGAACAACCCAAGGCGTCGCCTACCGAAAAGCCGCTCCAGATCGTCAGCTTAGGCGGCATCGATATCTTCCGCCACGGCAGCTCGCTGCTGCAATCGGGCAAGATGCAAAAAGGCCCCATCGCCCTTGCCGCACAGCTAGTCGCCGCCGGCCCCAGCGGCGACCGGGCCGAAGCCTTCATCGACCGCATCTGGGGCGATGTCGACGAAACCGCCGGGCGCAACCGTCTCAAATCCACTGTCTACCGCTTGCGCCAACTCTTCGGGGAAGCCGATGCCGTCGTTACCGCCGGCGGACGGGTCATGCTGAATGCCGATCTCGTCTCGGTCGATGCCTGGGAATTGGAAGCGCTGAGCCGCTCGCCCACCTGGTCGCCGGCCGCGCGCTACCAGCGCATGCTGACACTTTACGCAGGCCCCTTCGCGCCCTCGCAAGGAAGCGACGTCGGCACCCTGGTCTATCGTCAGCATATCGAGGGCATCGTCTCCGACCTGTTCGCCGATTTCGCCGAAGGGCTCACTGGCGCCAGCGATTGGTCGCGCGCCCTCAGCGTCGCCAAGGAAGGGCTTTCCCGCGTCGGCTTTACCGAACGGCTCTACGCCGTAGCCATGCGCACGGCAACCGAGCTCGGCAATGAGAGGGAAATCCGCGGCCTGACCGCCTTGCTCGAAACAGACCACGACTAGGGCGCTATGCCCTCTCCTTCCCCGGCTTCGCCGTCCCGTCGAATTGCTGCCCACGGCGAAGCTGATCGGCGCCCCGCCCCGTGGTGGTGTGACGAAGCCGAGGATCGACAAGCCGGTGCCGGCGGCATCCGCGCCTGGGGAAATAGTCTGTAGACGGATTGTCCGTATTCGGAATATTTATCGGTATTAGCGACCGCGAATCGCCGACACGACGCCGGGGGGCCGGGCTTTGGCGGAACATAAAGATCTGCTCCGACAAATCCTGCTGTCGGGGACGGCACTCGTTGCGGCGGGAATCGCTGGCGGCACCTGCCTCTCGGCCGCAGAGGCAGCCGAGTTTACCGTTTCCGATCAGGCATCCTTCGCCGCTGCGATGCAAAGCATCGCCTTGGACCACGCCAACAGCCATACCCTGAACATCACGAGCTCCTTCACCATGACCGGCGCGGTGGCGCCCGTGGTGCTCGATGACGGGCAATCGCTCACCATCAACGGAAACGGCAACACCATCGACGGCAACAATCAGTTCCGGCCGTTCTTCATCTCGTCCTCCTCTCCCACCTCTTCCGGTGGCCCCACCGTCACGATCAGCAATCTGAATATCGAGGGGGGCGCGGCGACCGGCGGTGCCGGCGCAGGCGGCGGTATGGGCGCCGGCGGCGGCCTGTTCGTCGATCAGAACACCACCGTCGTGCTGGACCTGGTCAATTTCAGAAACAATTCGGCCACCGGTGGCAGCGCCAACGACGCCGGAGGCGGCGGCGGTCTCGGGGGGAGCGGCGGTGCCGGCGCAACCGGCGGCGGCGGCGGTCTTTATGGAGAGGGCGGCTCCAGCCATTCGATAAGCCTCGACCCCGGTTCGGGCGCAGGCGGCGGCGGGGCGCTGGGCGGCGGCGGTCCAGGCTCCACCGGCGGTGGCGGTGGCGGCGGCGGTTTCTACGGCGTCGGCGGCAGCGCCGATAGCGGCACGGCGCCAGGCGGCGGCGGTGGGGGCGGCTTCGGCGGCGCGAGCGGCGGCGGATATGGCGACCTCGGCGGCGGCGGCGGCGGAGGCCTGACCGATGCCGGAGACAATAGCGGCGGTCTTTACGGAGGTGCCGGAGGCGGTTCTCCAGCGCAAGGCGGCCAAGGCGGCGACTACGAATCCGCCGGTGAAGACGCCCCGTTGGAAGGCGGCGGCGGAGGCGGTGGCGGTGAGACATCGCCCGGCGGCGCAGGCAATATGTTCGGCGGCGGAGGAGGAGGCGGACAGGCCGGCAGCGGAAATGCGAGCGGTGGCGCAGGCGGCTTCGGCGGCGGCGGCGGCGGGGCCGGTTCGGGCGCGGATACGTCGAGCGGTTCGAATGGCGGTGCGGGCGGCTATTTCGGCGGCGGCGGCGGAGCCGAAGAAGATAGCACCGCACAGGGCGGCAATGGCGGCGATTTCGGCGGCGGAGGAGGCGGTGACGACGCCAATGGCGGCAATGGCGGCTTCGGTGGCGGCGGCGGATCGAGCGTCGGCGGAAATGCCGGCAATGGCGGCTTTGGCGGCGGCGGGGCGTCTTCCCTGAGCGGCGCGCAAGGCGCAGGCGGTTTCGGCGGCGGCGATGCGACCTCCAGCGGCGGCGGCGGCGGTGCGGCCTTCGGCGGCGCCGTGTTCGTGCGCGATGGCGGCACGCTCGTTATCCGCGGCTCAGGGGAGATGGGCGGCGGCACGGTGACCGGCGGTGCGGGCCTCGGCGCCGGCGGAACCGGTCAAGCCGCCGGCACCGGCATCTTCCTGCAGAACGCCACGGTCAATTTCCAGCCGCGCCGCCGCGAGATCCAGATCATCGGCGACGGCATCGCCGACGACACGGGCAACGGCGCCAATTCCGGGTCTCTGGTCAAGTCGGGCGCGGGAACCACCGTCTTGAACGGCATCAATAGCTACAGCGGGGCCACCACCGTGGATGGCGGTCTGCTGACGGTGAACGGTTCGCTCCAGACTTCCTCGGGCGTGACCGTCGATAGCGGCGCTGTCATCAGTGGCACCGGCATCCTGCCGGCCACCGTCATCAACCGCGGCGGCACGTTCGCGCCGGGCAATTCCATCGGCACCATCAGGGTCCGCGGCGATCTCAGCTTCGAGTCCGGATCGGTCTATCAGGTCGAGGTGAATGCGGACCGAAGCTCGGATCGGATCCAGGTCAACGGCACCGCGACGATCGATAAGACGGCCAAGGTGAGCGTGCTGGCGCAGAGCGGCACCTACCGGCCCTCCACGCGCTACACGATCCTCAAGACCACCGATTCGCGGCGCGGCAGTTTCGACAGCGATGTCGCAACGAACCTCGCCTTCCTCGAAGGCAAGCTCAGCTACGATACGAACAATGTCTATCTGACCTTGGTCCCGATCCGCGGAGGCGGCCACAAGGGCTTGTGCGCGGTCGCGGTCTCGCCGAACCAGTGCAAGGTCGCCCATGCGCTCGATGCGCTGCCGGACAACGACCCGCTGCTGATCGCGGTCCTGAACCAGACCGCCCCCGGCGCGCGCCACGCCTTCGACGCCCTCTCCGGCGAGCTGCATGCCTCGCTCGGCGGCGCGCTGATCAATCAGAGCTGGTATATGCGCCGCCTGGTGATGGACCGGCTTGTGCAGGCCTCTTACGGCAACACGCTTGGAAGCGGCGGTCCGCAAGCCGCCGCACTTCAGGGATCGAGATACGATGCGCAGATGATGGCGCTTGGCTACGACGCCGACGATCTGGCAGCGCTACAGCCGCTCCGCAACACCGGCCCAACGGTCTGGAGCCAGGGTTTCGGCAGCTGGGGCGGCCTCGACGGCGACCACAACGCGGCGCCCCTCGACAGCACCGTCGGCGGTGTCGTCGCCGGTATCGATACCGAGATCGTGCAAGGCTGGCGGGCCGGCCTTGCCGGCGGCTACAGCCATGCCAGCCTCGACGCCGCGGCGCGGGCAAGCACGGCGTCGGTGGATGCCTATCACCTGCTGGTCTATGGCGGCGGCGAAATCGGGCGCATCGCCTTGCGGGCCGGCGGAGCCTGGTCCTGGCAGAAGATCGACACCAACCGCGCGGTCGCGTTCCCCGGCTTCTTCGAAAAGGAGAAATCCTCCTACGACGGCAATCAGGCGCAAGCCTTCGGAGAATTGGCCTACCGTCTGCTTCCCGGCCGCGGGGTTTCGGCGGAGCCCTTCGCCGGTCTTGCTTACGTGCACCAGGAGACCGACGGCTTTACCGAGAGCGGGCGCATCGCATCGCTCACCGGCTCCGGCTATAGCGAGGACGTCACCTATTCCTCTCTCGGCCTTCGCGCCGGCCTCGAGATGGACATGCTCGGAATCCGGTTCAGTCCGCGCGCCAGCCTCGCTTGGCTGCATGCCTTCGACCGGCCCGATACCGGACTTGCCTTGGCGTTTGCTTCCGGCGGGACAGGCTTCGACATCCAAGGCGTGCCGATCGCCCAAGACAGCGCGCTCATCGAAGCCGGCCTCGACATCGCCCTGTCGGCCGCCGCGACTCTCAGCCTTTCCTATGAGGGCCAGCTTGCCTCCGATGGCGACGAGCATGGCATTGAAGGCCGCGCCCGCTGGAAATTTTAAGTCGGCCCCTCGGGCAGCGCCTCAGCTCAGGCACACCCGCCGCAAGCCTTCCGGATCGAGCACCTTGATCCGTCCATAGCCCCGCTCCACCAGCCCCTCTTGCGCGAAGCGCCGAATCGCGCGCTGCAAGGTCGCCAGCGAGATCGCCAGAAGCCGCGCCAGATCCGGCTGGGAGATTTCGATCCACTCCTGGCCCTCCGGTCTCGCCGAAGCTGCCATTAGCAATCGGTCGGCAACACGCTTCTCCACCGATGCAATGGAGAGATTGGTAACCGCCTGAAACGTGATCTCTACATTCTCATAGGTCATGGCGTAAAAATCGGCATAGAGCCTGGGATCGTCGTTCAGCAAGCGTCGCAATGCCGGGCTCGGCAGCTCCACCAGCACAGCGGCATCGCCCGCATGCAACGAAATCAGCCGCGACTTCTGCGCGAACAGTGCAAGATCGCCGATCCAGAACCCGATGGCCGCGCGGTGCATGACATAGACCTCGCCATCGCCCCGCGGAAACGAGATGTTGACCGACCCCTCCACCAAACCGTAAACGCCGGCCGGATCGTCGCCGGCCAGGTACACCGCCTCGTCGGCACCGAGCTCGCGCAGCTTGGCGATCGTCGCCAGCCGCCTTTGCGTCTCCTCGGAGCGCTGCGAGTACCATCCCCGTTTCGCAAGCACGCCGAGCGCGGACTGCAGTTTTCCGTTGTCGCGATTCATAACCGGCTCACCCTGCCCCAAAATCAATGGTTTTAATGCCGTCAAATGAGCGTTTTTTACGCCGCGAGCGACTGTATCATTGCGGCAAACATCGTCTAGGGAGGACGTCATGCGATTCCTGGCTCGGGTTGCAATTGCAGCCGGTATGGTTTTTTGCGCTTCGGGCGCATTAGCGCAGACCGATCCTCTCCCCTCCTGGAACGAAGGCCCCACCAAAGACGCGATCGAGAGTTTCGTCGCGCGGGTGACCACGCCGGAAAGCGATGCTTACGTTCCGCCGAAGGATCGCATCGCCACCTTCGACAATGACGGCACGCTCTGGATCGAGCAGCCCATGTATGTGCAGCTCGCCTTCGCCCTCGACCGTGTGAAAGCGCTCTCCAACGAGCATCCGGAGTGGAAGGAGCAGCAGCCTTTCAAGGCGGCGCTGGAAGGCGACATGAAGACCCTCGCCAAATCGGGCAAGAAAGGACTGCTCGAGCTGATCATGGCGACCCATGCCGGCATGACGCCGGAGGAGTTCCAGACCATCGTCAACGACTGGCTCGCCACCGCCGAGCAGCCGCGCTTCAAGAAGAAATACACCGAGCTCGTCTACCAGCCGATGCTGGAGCTGATGGAGTACTTGCGCGCCAACGGCTTCCAGACCTTCATCGTTTCCGGCGGCGGCATCGAGTTCATGCGCGCCTGGGCGGAGCCGATTTACGGCATCCCGCCGGCCCAGACCGTCGGCTCCAGCATCAAGACCAAATACGAGGTGAAGGACGGCGTGCCGACCCTGATCCGTCTGCCCGAGATGAACTTCATCGACGATAAGGACGGCAAACCCATCGGCATCAACCAGCATATCGGCCAGCGCCCCATCGCCGCCTTCGGCAATTCCGACGGCGACTACGAAATGCTGGACTGGACCACCTCGGGAGACGGTGCGCGCTTTGGGCTGATTGTTCACCACACCGACGCAAAACGGGAATATGCTTACGACCGCAACTCTGAGTTCGGCCACCTCGATAAGGCGCTCGACGACGCCAACGAAAAAGGCTGGGTGGTCATGGATATGAAGAACGACTGGAAACAGGTGTTTCCGGAGAAGCAGTAGCCGGGAGGCGCGATTGGGGCGCTGCGCGGCATTCTTTAGGAGGAGCGTTCCAATGCGTTTGCAATCGTTGTTCGGTCTCGGCGCCGCCGTCATAGCCTCGGCTATGACATTTGGCGCCCCCGCTGTTGCGCAGGAGTCCGATGCGCAAGATACCGCTACACAAGGCAGCACAGATACCAAGCAGCCCAACATTGTCTTGATCGTCTCGGACGATACCGGCTGGGGCGATCTCGGCGCTTATCTCGGCGGCAAGGCCCGGGGCATGCAGACCCCGAATTTCGACCGTCTTGCCAGGGAAGGCATGACCTTCACCAATTTCTACGGCCAGCCGAGCTGCACGCCCGGCCGCGCCGCGATCCAGACCGGCCGCATTCCCAACCGCTCCGGCATGACCACCGTCGCCTTCCAGGGCCAGGGCGGCGGCCTGCCCCATGCGGAATGGACCCTCGGCTCGGTGCTGAACCAGGCCGGCTACGAGACCTATTTCACCGGCAAGTGGCATCTGGGCGAATCCGACTACGCGCTGCCCAATGCGCAAGGCTACGACCACATGAAGTATGCCTTCCTCTACCACCTCAATGCGTACACTTATGGCGATCCGAAGTGGTTCCCCAATATGAGCCCGGAGCTGCGGGCGATGTTCCAGAAGGTGACCAAGGGCGCGCTGTCCGGCGATGCCGGCGAGCCGGCCAAGCAGGATTGGGCCGTCAACGGCGAATATGTCGACACCCCGGAGAAGGGCGTCGTCGGCATCCCCTATCTCGATCAGTATATCGAGAAGGCGGCGATGGAGTTTCTCGACGACGCGGCCAAGTCGGAGAAACCGTTCTTCATCAACATCAACTTCATGAAGAACCACCAGCCCAACCTGCCGGCGCCGGAGTTCGAGCATAAGTCGATCTCGAAATCGAAATATGCCGATTCCGTCGTCGAGCTGGATACCCGGGTCGGCAACGTCCTGAAGAAGCTCGACGAGCTCGGCCTGGCCGACAACACCATCGTGTTCTACACCGTCGATAACGGGGCCTGGCAGGATGTCTATCCGGATGCCGGCTATACGCCGTTCCGCGGCACAAAGGGCACCGTCCGCGAGGGCGGCAACCGCGTGCCTGCGATGGTGCGCTGGCCCGGCCACGTCAAGGCCGACACCGTCAGCGACGACATCTCCGGCGGCCTCGATCTGATGGCCACCTTCGCCTCCATCGCCGGCACCGACCTGCCAACCGAGGACCGCGACGGCAAGCCGATCATCTTCGACAGCTACGATATGACCCCGATCTGGACCGGTGCGGGAGACTCGAAGCGGAACTGGTGGTTCTATTTCACCGAGGATGAGCTGTCGCCGGGTGCTGTCCGCGTCAACCAGTTCAAATACGTGTTCAACCTCCGCGGCGACGACGGAGCCGATACCGGCGGCCTCGCCGTCGACACCAATCTCGGCTGGAAGGGCGCGAGCAAATATGTCGCCACGGTGCCTCAGGTGTTCGACCTTCTGGCCGATCCGCAGGAGCGCTACGACATCTTTATGACCACCTTCACCGAAAGCACCTGGGCCGTGGTCCCGGCCAACGAATCGGTGGCCAAGCTGATGAAGAGCTACGTGAAATATCCGCCACGTAAGCTTCAGAGCGAGACCTATACCGGACCGATCACCATCACGAAGTATCAGAACTTCAAATATCTTAGAGACGAGCTGGCCAAGGACGGCTTCCATCTCGGATTACCGACCGGCAACTAGCCCAATCGAAGGCGGCCCCTAAAACGGGCCGCCTTTTTTGTTTCCGAGACGGCGTCTGCCGGCGGAGCAACCAAACGGCAAACCCGGCGAAGACCGGGGCCGTTTTTCGAAGGGAGGAACCCGATGACGCGAACGAGGACTATCTTTTGCGGGGTCGCGATCGCCTGTTTGGCGCTGACTTCCGCCGCGACGACTGCCCAGGCGCAATCCGACACTGGCGGCGCCCTTCTGGCCTATAAGGAAGGCGTCACCCCCGAGAAGGAAAAAACCGACCGCGCGGCCTGCCACGAATGGGCCGTCGAGCAGACCGGCTTCGATCCGACGGCCATCTATCAGGCTCAGATGGCCGGGGTGAAAACCCGCACCATCTTGAAGGTCACCGAAAAGCTCGACGCGGCATCCGGCTTTACCGATCCGCGCTGGGGCGGCGGCGGCTTTGCCGGTGCGCGGGGCTCTGCCGATGTGCGCCGTCTCAACGCGCTTTACGAGGAGTATTTGGCGGCCGGGGCGCTGTGCCTGGAAGGCCGGGGCTACACCGTTATGTCGAAGGGAGGCGAATAATGCGCATTTCGATTTTCAAAGCGGGCCTCGGGGTGGCAATGCTCCTGGCCGGTTCGACTCCGGCACTGGCTTCCGGCAATGCCTATCTCTGCGCCATCAACGAGGTTTATGAGTGTGCCGACATGGCGGGCTGCCAGCGCATATCGCTCGAAACCGCCAATCTGGCGCCGGTGATGCTTCTCGACGTGGAGAATAAGAAGCTGAAATCCGCACCGCTTGGACAGGATCCCCGCTCGGCGGATATCAAGAATATCTCCGTAACCGACGACTACATCCTGCTCCATGGCCTCGGCGCCGAAAACGCGCCAACGCCACGATCCTGGAGCGCGCTAATCGCGCGTAAGACCGGCGTCCTGTCGGCGGGTGTTTCGACCCCCGACGCCTCCCTCGCAGTGACAGGGAAATGCACCGGCCAGCCTTGAGGGCCAGTCGAGACATTTAGCGTCCCCGGGGCGGGCGTTTTGGCAACAGTTGCGCGAAAAGCTATCGCCAACGCGGCGGTGCGTATCGCCCAGCCCGCCCCGCCGCGCTATGATGCAACCAAGACGCGAAAAGCAAGGGGCGAGACCATGTGGAAATGGTTTGCTTGCGTGCTGTTTGCCGGTCTCGGGGTTCTATGCGCACCTTTGGGGAGTGCGCGCGCCGCGGAAGGCGCAGCCGGCTTCTATCTGCTGGGTTCCAAGACCACCATGGCGGGCTATCTGCCCCCGCCTGGCACCTATCTGCAGGACTATAACTACATCTATTCCGGCAGCACCGACTTCTCGCTGAATATCGCCGGCCTCACCCTGAACGGCGGCGTCGATGCCGACGTCTACTACAATCTGATCACGCCGCTCTGGGTGGCCCCCGGCGAGGTGCTGGGCGGCAATATCGGCTTCTTGGTTCTGGTCCCTATCGGCTCAAAGGATGTCAGCGCCGGCGCGACCATTCCGGTCCCTGCGCTGGGCGTCACCCTCACCCCCGGACGCGACGACAGCGAGACCCGCTTCGGCGATCCGGTCCCCGGCGTCAGCCTCGGCTGGCACGAAGGCAATTGGAACTGGACCCTCGGCACGCTGATCAACGTGCCGCTCGGCTATTGGCAGCGCGGCAACCTCGCCAATATCGGCTTTAACCGCTGGGGCGTGGACTTGACCGGCGCCTTCACCTGGCTCGATCCTGAAATCGGACTTGAGATCTCCAGCGCCGCCGGCTTCACCTTCAACGGCGAGAATCCCGACACCGACTACACCACCGGCACCGAGTTCCATTTCGAATATGCCGTGGTGCAGAATTTCTCCAAAGCCTTCGGCATCGGCGTGAACGGCTATTTCTACGATCAGGTGACTGGGGATAGCGGGGCCGGCGCGCGCCTTGGGCCGTTCGAGGGCCGCGTCGCGGGCATCGGCCCCGTGGCCAATCTCAACTTCGCCATCGGCAAGCTGCCGGTGACCACCAGCCTCAAATACTTCCACGAATTCGACGTGAAGAACCGCCTTGAAGGCGATTCCGGCTTCGTCACCGTGACCATGCCGCTTTCGGCACCGCCGGCTCAATAGCGAAACCCGCGCGGGACGTTGGGCTAAAGCAGGAAATCGCCCTTATGCATGGCGCCGTGATTCAGCACCAGGATCTGGAAGTCGGCGCGGCCATCGCCGTTGATATCGCCCTCAACCACCACGTGCTTGCCTTGCTTCTCGAAATGCAGCTCGCCCTTCTTGCCGTGGAAGTCCGCCTTGCCGATCCATTTGAATTTCTGATTGCCGCCGCCGCTCTTGGCGTCGATCCCGCGTAAATCGATATCGTCATTGCCGTGGCCGAAATCGGTGATCTTGTCGCGATGCTTGCCGAACCGGGACTCGTTGATCCTGTCGAAATCGAACAGATCGCGCGACGCCCCGCCGGTCAGCTTGTCGCCATGCTTACCGCCGGAGAGAACATCCCTTTGCCCACCGCCGATCAGCGTGTCGATTCCCACCGAGCCGCGTAAGTCGTCGCGAAAATCGCTGCCGACGATGCGGTCGTTGCCGCCGCGCCCATTGATGAAGTCGAGACCGGATTGCGAGGTGAGCCCGCTGAAGTCGAACACGTCCTTGGCGCCGGTGCCCTTGACGCCTTTCCCGTTACCGTCCCATTGCTCGATGGAGGAAGCCGCCGCCTTGAATCCGTCCAGCATCACCGCGCCACTGCCGATAACCTCGATCGTATCGGTATCTGCGCCGCCATCCATGACATCGTGCAGCGCCTGCGCGCCTTGAATCTCGAAGATGTCATTGCCGGCATCGCCGTTCACCGTGTCGACCCCTTCGCCGCCATTCAGCGTATCGTCCCCCGCCAGGCCGAACAGCAAATCGTCGCCGCCAAGACCAGAGATGATATCCCGCCCGTTCGTCGCCCCCGGCGTGCTGCTGCCATTGTAGATATCGGCATTCGGCGTGCCGGTGATCACCGCACCGCCAATCGACAGCACCACGTCATTGCCGTCGCCACCGCTATAGCTGATCTCGAAAACGCGGCTATTGCTGGTGAACTCTTGTCCCTCGGCGAGCCCGTTAAACGTGCCGGCCACGGCGTCTGTCCCGTCATTGGCGATGATGATGAACTCGGAGCCCGCCGCCACGTTGACATTGACCGAGATGGAAAGCGTCGCATTGCTCAGGACGACGGCTCCCGTGACATCGACCTGGTCGTAATGCGTTCCGACAGCCGTGCCCGAGAGGTCGACGGCGTAGCTCGAGCCGCTGGAAAACAACAGATTGCCGACGCTCAACACGCCACAAGGCAGCGTCTCCCCTGCATCGCCGGGATTGAGTATTCCGCCGGCCTGGAGCGTCACGCTGCTCGTCGTGCCGCTTCCGCCGAGCGTTGCACCGTCTTGCACGGTGACCCCGCTTGATGCGGCAATCGAGCCGTCCACCTGCAGCGTGCCTTCGGAAACCGTAGTCGCGCCCGTAAAATTGTTGCTGCCGGAAAGAGCCAGGGTACCGGTGCCGGTCTTCACCAGCGAACCGCCCACCCCTTGGATAGCGCCGCTCATCTCGGTGGAGGTGTCGTTGCCGCCGACCCTGAGTTCATTTCCGCCGATAAGATACGTGCCCGCACCGGCGATGGAGCCGGCGGTCCAGAACCCCGCATTGGGGGTGGCGGAGAACTGCACCGTGCCGCCGGCTTCCGTGATGAAAGCCGCAGTGCCGCCGTCGGCGGCACTGTCGAAGATCACATCGGCGCCATTCGTCGTGGTGATCGTGGCATTGCCAGCCGACGCGCCGATAAATTGCAGCGAGTTGTTGTTGGCGATCGTGGCGTTCTCGGCGGTGCTTCCGGACTGAAAGCGCAGATCGCCATTATTGGTGATCTCCGCCTGGTCCGCCGTGGTGCCGGCATAGAAGTCGATCCGCCCGGTCGCTCCGATCGTGATATCCGCCGAGCCGGCACTCGCGTTGGAATAGAACCGGACATTGCCATCATTGAGGATCGTGGCGCTGCCGGCGGAGCTGCTGCCGTTGAAATGGATGGCGCCGCCGGAATCGTTCTGCAGCGTGGCCGATCCGCCGATCACGTCGATCCCGTCGCCTATGAAACTGATCGTGTAGCCCGGATTGGTGAGGGTGTAGTCGCCCGCCTCGTTCTGCCAGGCTAGGAAGGAGGTGTCTGCCGAGAAGCTGACCGTGCCGCTAGACGTATCGAAAACCGCGACGTCGCTGGCGTCGGGAGCAACGCCACCACCCCAGTTTCCGTCGACATTGAAGTCGCCGGAGCCGCCCAGCCAAGAGATGTTTGCCATTTCACGCCTCCGTTCGGCTTGCCGTAGCGACGACGGATCGCGTGACGGCCTTGTTTCGCCGAGCACACTGACAAGGCGCGGTCACCGCTCGGTAACCGATTGGTAACCGCAGCGCTTCGATCAGGCGGGACGGGCAGAAAGGGAGGGCGCCGAAGACACTTTTTTTCCAAACTGGTGCGAGGCGAACCCCATGCTCCACGGCGGGAGGCCCGCCTCAGGCGCTCCGCCAATCCTTCTACAATCGACCGGGCGACGCAAATCGACGGCCCCGGGGCTGGGCGTAACCATTGTGCGCGCCTGGGCACGACGATCCGCCTAGAGCAGAAAGTCGCCCTTGTGCAGCGCACCGTGATTCAGCACCAGAATCTGGAAGTTGGCGTGGCCATTGCCGTTCACATCGCCTTCCACCAGCACGTGGTGGCCCTTTTTCACGTAATGCAGCTCGCCCTTCTGCCCGGAGAAGTCCTGCTGGCCGATCCATTTGAACTTCTGATTGCCGCCACCGCTCTTGGCGTCGATGCCGCGCAAATCGATATCGTCGTTGCCGTGGCCGAAATCGGTGATCTTGTCGCGATGCTTGCCGAACCGGGACTCGTTGAGCTTGTCGAAATCGAACAAATCGCGCGCCGCGCCGCCGGTCAGCTTGTCGCCCTGCTTACCGCCGGAGAGGACATCCCTCTGCGCGCCGCCGATCAGCGTATCGATGCCGACGGAGCCACGCAGATCGTCGCGGGAATCGCTGCCGACGATGCGGTCGTTGCCGCCGCGCCCGTCGATGAAGTCGAGATGCTTGACGGAGCTAAGCCCGCTGAAGTCGAACACGTCCTTGGCTCCGGTTCCTTTCACGGACTTGCCGTTGCCGTCCCAGGCCTCGATCGAGGCCACATGCGCCTTGAACCCGTCGAGCTTGACCGCCCCGTTGCCCAGCACCTCGATCGTGTCGGTGTCGGCACCGCCATCCATGTCGTCATGCAGACCCTGGGCCCCTTTGATCTGGAAAATGTCGTCGCCGGCACCGCCGTTGAGCGTGTCCACGCCCTGGCCGCCATCCAGCGTGTCGTCGCCGGCAAGCCCCAGCAGGGTGTCGTCGCCGCGCAGACCGAAGATTTCATCCCTGCCCGATGTCGCGGGGTTCTCCCCCACCGGTGCGGTGCTGCCATCGACGATATCGTCGCCATCCGTGCCGGTGATGGAGGCGCCAAGCAAGGTCAGCGTCACATCGTTACCGTCGCCCCCCGCATAGGTGATGTCGAGCAACCAGCCATCGCTGGCGATTTCGTCCCCCTCGGCGAGCCCCTTGAACGTGCCGTGCACCGCCTCAGCGCCGTCATTGTCGATAAGCACGTAAGTGTCGTTGACGCTCACCGAATAGGTGATGGCGAAGTCGAGCTCGGCCTCGCCATCGAGAAACACCTGCCCGGTGACGGCGACCTGATCGTAGCCAGTCCCCGCATTGGTCCCGTCGATATCGGCATGAAACATCGAGCCGTCTTGGAACTGCAGCGCGCCGGTCTGTAAGACGCCGGTCGACGGCGCCCCAGACGGGCCGGCATCGATCGTGCCGCCATCTTGCACAATCACCTGCCCCGTGGTGACCGCCATGCCGCTGCCGCCGAGCGTGCCGCCGTCTTGCACCGTGATCCCGGCCGAGGCCGAGATCGAGCCGTCCACCTGTAAGCTTCCCTCGGCGATCCGGGTGATACCGCTATAGGTGTTGGTGCCGGAGAGGGTCAGCGTGCCGGTACCCGTCTTCACCAGCTGCCCGTCCGTGCCTTCGATCACACCGCTCACCTCGGTCGACGAATTGTTGCTGCCGACCCGGAATTCGTTGGCACCGATTTGATATGTGCCAGCACCGGCGATCGAGCCGGCCGTCCAATGCCCCGCATCGGGCGCGGCGGTGAAATCCACCACGCCGCCGGCCTCGGCGATGAGGATGGCGCTCTCGCCATCGGCGCCGCTGGCAAAGACCGTCGTGCCGCCGTTGTTCGTCGTGATCGTCGCGAAGCGAGCAGTACTGCCATCGTTGAAATACAGATCACCGCGATTGGCGATCTCCGCCTGATCGGCCGTGGTTCCGGTATGGAAAACCATCTCGCCGGTGCTGGCGACGGTGATGTCGGAAGTGCCTGCCGTGCTGCCGGAATAGAGGTCGAGAAAGCCGTGATTTATGACGGTGGCACCGGCCAGGAAGGAGTCGTAGAAATTCAGCTCGCCGGTGACCGTCGCATTAAAGATCTCTGCCGAACCGGCAGCGGCATTATTGGTGAAGTTCATCTCGCCGATATTGGTGATATGGACGTCGCCCACATAGGTGCCGTTGCCGGTGAAAGTTGTCGTCCCCCCATCATAGTTCCGATACGTGGCGGAGCCGCCTGTGACCTCGATCCCTTCGTAAAAGTAGACGGTGCTGTCGCTGTCGTTCTCAAGCGAGAACGTGCCCCCCTCGTTGCGCCAGCCGTCGAAGGATACGTTGGCGGTAATATCGACCGTAAAGCTTCCGGCTGTGCCCGCCACGAAGACGGCGACGTCCCCGGTCCCGGGGGCCGTACCGCCAACCCAGTTCGCATCGTCATTGAAATCGCCGGAGCCGCCTCCCCAAGTGATGTCGGCCATTGCTTACCTCCCTGCAGCCTTTCGCGGCGGTATTCGAAACCGCAAGGCTGCCTTCCAGACGTTCGAAATTTCGGCGTTTTGCGTCTTTTTCGCCCGTGTCCAACCGGCACGGCTGGCGGGACACATCGCATGCCGACGCAATTTTCGCCGAGCACCCTGCCGGGAGGCGGTCACCGCGAAGTAACTCTTCGGTAACCAGAGTGCCGATCCACGAAGGAATTGCGGAAAAAGCCGAAAGAAATTGGCGAAAGCCGTGATTGGCGCAGAAGCGTCTTACGCCTGCAGGCCCGATTTGAGCGCGACGGTCGTTCTCAGACCGCGGCCTCGGCCTGCCGCGCCGCAAGAACGGCTTTGAAGTTGTCGTAGATGGTGCGGGCGTCGCGGTTGAACTGCGGCAGCAGTTCTTGGACCTTGCCCCGCAGATCGTCGACCGCGCCTTCGCCAAGCGCCTTTTCCAGCGCCGCGGCGTATTCCGGCACGACCGCCCAATCGTCCACCGTCTCTTCGGTGATCTCGATATGGCATTGCAGCCCGAAGGCGCATGTCCCGTAGCGGAAGATCTGGATCGGGCAGGCTTCCGACGAGGCCAGCACCACCGCCTCCTCGGGCAGCGACTGCACCGCCGCGCCGTGCCATTGCAGCACCGGCATCACGTCTGCCGTGCCCTGCAGGAAGGGCGCCTGCTTGCCCGCCTCGGTCTTCTCCACGTTGAGCACGCCCACCTCCGGCGTTTCGCCCGGCGCCACCTTGCCGCCGACCACCTCGGCGAGAAGCTGATGGCCGAGGCACATGCCGATAAAGGGCCGCTTCATCTCCATGACGAATTTGGCGATCGCCGCCTTCTCCGGCACGAACCAGGGGAACCCTTCTTCCTGCCAGACGTCCTGCGGGCCGCCCATCACCACCATGAAGTCGAATGGCGCAAGATCGGGGATCTCCTCCCCCTGCTCCAGCTCCACCGTGGTGATCTCGATCCCGTCCTCGGCGAAGAAATCCCGGAAGATGCCCGGATGCTCGATGGGCAGATGCTGCAGAACGATGGCCTTCATAATTTCTCCTGATGGGTTTCGGATTTTCGGCGTTTTGGGGCGGCGGAACTCTGCCTCGAAACGATGCCTCTCGCCAGAGCCTTAGGCGCGCACCAGCTCCGCCAGCACGCCGTGCACCGCGGTGCTGTCGGCGACATCGGCCTTCAGCCCGGCATTCAGCACATTCACATTGGCGTCTTTATGCGAGCTGCCGAGCCAGCGCCCCTTATGCACCAGCGCCACCCCTTCCGGCACGTCGCCGGAGAGCGAGGCCTCCAGCCTCAAGGCGCCCGTGGCGTTGCGCAAGATCACCTGATCGCCGTGCTTCAGCCCGCGGCGCGCAAGCTCCGTCTCGGCGAGGAACACTTTCGGCGTGCCCAAGCGCGACTGGATCTTGGCGTCGTTGCAATAGGTGGAATTCATCAGCCAGGGCGAGGCCGGCGACAGCACTCGCAGCCAGCCAGCCTCGGGGGCTTGATCGGCATGGGCCTCCGGCACCAAGGGCTGGCCCATCTCGGCCAGGCTTTCGCAGGCCACCTCGATCTTGCCCGACGGCGTCGCGAAATTGAGTTCTTCGAACTGGATCAGCGGCTCGCAGAGCTCCACCGTACCGGCCGCCTTCAGATCGTCGAAGCTCCCCTCGAACGAAGTCTGCGCGATCAGCCGTCGCAGCATCGCCACATCGCTCTCATAGAGCTGCGGCTCGGTAAAACCCATGGCCAGAGACAGGCGGCGGAAGATTTCCTGATTGGGCAGCGCCTCGCCCACCGGCTCCACCGCCTTCGCCTGCGCCGACATGGTGTTGTTGAAATACGGGAACACCAGATCGTCGAACTCGAAGAAGCTCGCCGCCGGCAAAACGTAATCGGCATAGGCCGCCGTATCAGTGCGGAACAGATCGACCACCACGGTGAACAGATCCTCCCGCGCCAGCGCCTCGCGCAGCTTGTCCTGAGCCGGGCTGGAGGCGAGCACATTGTTGTTCCAGGTGAACAGCGCCGTCGCCCGCGCCGGATGCGACAAGGTCGCGGCGAGATCGATATGGCTGATGCTGGCGCCGCCATCCTTGCGCAGCTCCGGCCCGCTCAAGAACTCGTCGTCGACGCCGCGCGTCTCCGCCCCGTTCATGTAGCAGAAGCCTGCCCCCGCCTGGCCGAGATAGCCCGTCGCCACGCTGAGCAGCACCGCCGCCCGGAACGCATTGCCGCCGCGCGGCTGGCGCTGCATGCCCTGGCCCAGCCAGAGCAGCGAAGGGCCGGAAGCGAACAGCAGCGCGGCCTCTTCGATCAACGCCGCCGGCACGCCGGTCTTGGCTTCGGTGACCTCGGGCGTCGCCGCCTCAATGGCCGGCATCACCAGCTCGAAGCCCACCGTATGCGCATCAAGGAACTCTCGGTCGAGCGCCCCTTCCCGCGCCATCACATGCAGCATCCCGAAGGCCAGCGCCGCATCGCTCCCCGGCTTCAGCTGCAAATGAAGATCGGCATCCTGCGCCGTCTCATGGGCGATCGGGTCGATCACGATCAGCGGCACGCTCTCCGAGCGGATCCAGTCGTCGTGCATATGCGGCGCCGTGGCCGAGGGATTGCCGCCCCAGACCAGCAGCGATTTGGCGTCGCGCAGCTGGCGCGGATCGAACCCGGTAAGCGAGGTGCCGAACATATGCTCCAGCACCACATGGCCCGCCTTGTTGCAGATCGTATCGGGATCGACTTCCGTCGCCCCGAGCCGGTTGAAGAAGCGGATCGGAAACCAGCCGGCGATCATCGAGACCGTGCCGGTGTAATGGGTGTGAATGATCGAGCGCGCATCGTGCCCGGCGAGAATGACTTGCAGGCGCCGCGAAATATCGTCGAACGCCGTCTCCCAGCTCACTGCCTGGAACTGCCCCTCGCCCTTCGGCCCAATCCGCTTCAGCGGAAAGGCGACGCGCTGGCCCTCGTCGAGAAACGCCCCGTTATAGGCAATGGCGCATTTCTGGCAGAGCTTGCCGCGCGTGACATGATGGTCCGGATCGCCCTTCACCTTGTGGATGGCGCCATCGCGCACCACCACGCTGATCCCGCAGGCGTCGTAGCAATCCCGCGGACACGTCGTCTTCACCACCGTATCGAGCATGCCGGCCTCAATGCGCAGATTCCGTTTCTTGTGGGTTGAGCCTAGCGTTAAAGTGGTCTGGCAGACCCCACCACTTTGGAAGCTCCAAGCAGACCGCTTATGCGAAGGAAGACCGCCCTTAAGCTAATCACCTTCCTGGATCAGAACCAGGCGCCCGGCGCTCCGCTGACGGTGCGGCTGCAAAACGCCATCCGCCGCCTGATCGCCGAGGGGCATGTGCGCGAAGGCGACCGCCTGCCCTCCAGCCGGCTTCTGGCAAGCGAGGCGAAGCTCGCCCGCGACACGGTGGAGAGCGCCTATCAGCAGCTCGAGGCGGAGGGCTATATCGAACGGCGCCTCGGCAGCGGCAGCTTCGTTGCCGCCATCGAGCCGGGACTCCTCGCCAGCCCGCGAAAGCCTTACATCTCGCCGAAGCCCGAAGCCGTGCTCTCCCGCCGCGGTAAGGAGATCGCGCAAAGCGGCGGCGCGCCCGATCATCGCGACGCCCATCCCTTCGTCATCCTCCCCGATATCCAGCAATTCCCCTTGGAGACCTGGCGCAAGCTGACCGCGCGGGTGCTCGCAGACCACCGTCAGGCAAGCGCGCGCGAAGCCTTGCTCTATGCCGAGCCCATGGGCCGCGCCGATCTTCGCCAAGAGATCGCCGCCTATCTCGCCGCCCATCGCGGCGTGCAATGCACCGCAGATCGGATCGTCGTGCTCAACAGCTCGCAGCAGGCGCTCGGCCTGATCGCCACACTCTTGCTGGATGCCGGCGACAGCCTCGCCATGGAGGAGCCGGGCTTCCACGGCGCGCGTCTCGCCTTCCGCAATGCCGGGCTCAATCTCGCGCCCGTCCCGGTCGATGCGGAAGGGCTGATCGGCGATGCACTGCCCAGCGCGGCCCTGGAGGCCCGCGCCGTCTACGTCACCCCCTCGCACCAATATCCCACCGGCGCGACGCTCAGCCTGGAGCGCCGCCTCGGATTGATCCGCTGGGCGGAAGCGACGAACGGCTGGATCATCGAGGACGATTACGACAGCGAATACCGCTATGACAGCCGCCCCATCGCCGCCATCCAAGGCCTCGATCACGCGGGCCGCGTGCTGTATCTGGGCACCTTCTCCAAGGTGCTGTTTCCGGGCATCCGCCTCGCCTATATCGTCCTGCCCGAGAGCCTCGTTCCCGCCTTCGTCGCCGGGCGCACACTGATCGACGGCCACACCGCGCCGATCGCCCAGGCCGTGCTCGCCGCCTTCATGCGCGAGGGGCATTTCACCGCCTATATCCGCCGCATGCGCGAGCTCTACCGCGCCCGCCGCGACAATTTCCTGGAGGCCTTCGACAGACATCTCTCGCCTTTCGCCGACCCCGTGCATCCGGCGGGCGGGCTGCATATGGCGGCCTATTTGCGCGAAGGACTGGACGAGGCGGAAACCGTGCGCATCGCCGCCGCGGCAGGCATCGAGCTGCCGACCCTAAGCCGTCTCTATCTTGGAAAGCAGAAGCGCGCCGGCTGGCTGCTCGGCTTTGCCGCCCTCGATCCGCATCGGGCTGAGAGCGCCATGCGGCAGCTCTCTCATGCCCTTAGCCGGCAGGCGGGCGCGGAGCATGGGCGTCGGCGCCAGCAGCGAAACGCCTAGCCGCCTCGCTCTCCGTCACTGGAAGGGGTGGCGGCAAATTAACGCCATCCCTTGATCTTGTGGACGGGCTCGGTCATCTCTGCCCCGACAATCATTCTCCCTCTCACAGGGGGACCGCACCCGCGGCCCCTGGCTAGGCAAACGGGTGCACCGATGGCTTGGGTCTATCTGATCATCGCCGGCCTTTTCGAGGTCGTCTGGGCTTACACCATGAAGCAATCCGATGGCTTCACCAAGCTCGCCCCGACGCTCATCGCCTTCAGCACCATGGCGATCTCCGTGGTGCTGCTGTCGACCGCGATGCGCAGCCTGCCGCTGGGAACCGCTTATCTGACCTGGATGGGTATCGGCGCCATCGGCACCGTGCTGGCCGGCTTCGTCCTGCTCAACGAGCCGCTGACGGCGGTGCGCATCGGCAGCATGCTGCTGGTGGTGGTGGGTGTGATCGGCCTGAAGCTGACCTCGACCAGCTAGACGTAAAGCCCCGGTTGGGGCCGGCCGCAGGGCGCCGGCCCCATGCTTGCCCGAGAGCGGACTACTCGTCCGCTTCGAGCTTGCTCTTGATCGAGTCGTAGCGCTCCTTGCCCATCGCCGGCACCTCGAAGCTTTCCGCCTGCGCGGCGTTCACCGGCTCGCCGGCGACGATCAGCGCGATCATGCCCATCATAAAGTGCGGCACGCATTTGATGCCGTAGACGCCTTCCTTCTCCACGGTGAAGGAAACAGGCTCGCTGATCTCGCCCTCCACATGCGGCACACCCTCCGGCCAAACCTCGGGGATCGTCACGGCGTTATGGCCGGGATCCACCGGCTCGAACTTGATCGTGTCGCCCACCTCGACCTCCAGATAGTCGGGCTTGAACACCATGTATTGCCCGTCCCCGCCATCATTCAGCATCTCGATAACGTGCTCGGCCGCAGCTGCGCCCGATACGGAAAGACAGAGAACGGCGAACCCGGCAAACAGCACCGGGATAATGCGTGAAACCATGCAGATTTTCCTCCCTGGAACGGCGCGATCGGCCTTCTGCCGTCTGCGCCAAAAAACATGACTTTTAGAGTTATGATTTAAAGCAGCCTAAGACGTGAACTGCAAGCGGTGCGTCTGGGAAAAATCGCGCTCTTATGCCCCACCGAACCGCGACAAAACGCAAACATCGTCACCTGCCGGAACCAGCGTCCTCCGCATATGTTGGCACCTCCAGGAGGACATTAATGCAGCTTACTTTTTCCAATTCCGGAACGAAGGCAGGGGTAGTTTTCGCACTCCTTGCCACCCTCGTTCTTTCCCCGCTGCCCGTATACGCGCAGCAAGACGATGACACTGCCGCCGAAGAGGCTTCCAGCACGGAAACGCCCAAGCCCGAAGGCGACACGTCGGAAAACGGCCGGCCGGAAATCCCCGCCTTTGCCGCCAAGGATCAGGCCGATCCGAACTGGTCGATGCCTGGCAAGACCAGCGCGCTGACCCGCTTCAGCGAGCTCGATCAAATCACCCCCGAAAACGCCAAGGACCTGCAGGTTGCTTTCACCTTCTCCCTCGGCGTGAATCGCGGCCAGGAGGCGGTGCCTCTTGTCGTCGACGGCACGCTCTACGTCGTCACCTCCTATCCGAACCACCTTTACGCCCTCGACCTCACCAAGCCGGGCGCACCGCTGAAATGGAGCTACACCCCGCAGCAGCCGCTCGCCGCTCAAGGCGTGGCCTGCTGTGACGTCGTCAATCGCGGTCCGACCTTTTCGGACGGCAAGGTGTTCTTCAACACGTTGAACGCGACCACCGTCGCGCTCGATGCCGAGACCGGCAAGGAGCTCTGGCGCACCCCTCTCGGCAAGATCGAGATGGGTGAGACCATGACCATGGCCCCGCAAATCGCCGGCGACAAAATCATCGTCGGCAATTCCGGCGGCGAGATGGGCGTGCATGGCTGGGTGGCCGCGCTGGACAAGGAGACCGGCAAGCTGCTCTGGAAGGCCTACAACACCGGCCCCGACACCGACGTGAAGATCGGCGAGAAGTTCAAGCCGTTCTACGACCGCTATAAGGGCAAAGACCTAGGCGTCTCGTCCTGGCCCGAAGGCATGTGGAAACATGGCGGCGGGTCCGGCTGGGGCTGGGTCTCCTACGACGCGGAGCTGAACATCGTCTATCACGGCGTGTCCAATCCGGGTCCGTGGAATGCTTCTATGCGCCCTGGCGATAATCTGTGGACCGCCGGCATTTTTGCCCGCGACGCCAATACCGGCGAAGCGCTCTGGTACTACCAGCTCAGCCCGCATGACTGGAACGACTACGATGCGGTGAACGAGAACATGCTTCTCGACATGACCTGGAAGGGCAAGAAGCGCAAAGTCCTCGTCCACCCCGACCGCAACGGCTACATGTACATCATCGACCGCGTGAACGGCGAGCTGCTCTCCGCTGAGCCCTACGCCCATATCACCACGTCGAAGGGTGTCGACCTGAAGACCGGCGAGATTAAGTGGGCCCGGGACGGTGAGCCGGAAATCGGCGAGGTGGTGAAGGATCTCTGCCCCGCAGCACCGGGCGCCAAGGACTGGCAGCCTTCGGCCTATTCGCCGAAGACCGGCCTGCTCTACCTGCCCCACAACAATCTGTGCATGGACCATAAGGAAGTCTCGGTCGGCTATATCGCCGGCACGCCTTATGTCGGCGCCGATGTGTGGATGAAGCCTGGCCCCGGCGGCAACCGCGGTGAGTTCTCCGCCTGGGATCTCGCCAAGGGCAAGGAAGTCTGGAGCATCAAAGAGCGCTTCCCGGCTTGGAGCGGCGCCGTGGTCACCGCCGGCGATGTCGTCTTCTACGGCACCATGGACCGCTGGTTCAAAGCCGTCGATGCCCGCAACGGCAAGGAGCTTTGGAAGTTCAAGACCGACTCCGGCATCATCAGCCAGCCCACCACTTGGAAGGGGCCCGACGGCAAGCAATATGTCGCCGTTCTCTCCGGTGTCGGCGGCTGGTCCGGTGCCATCGTGGCCGGCAATCTCGATCCGCGCGACGGCACGTCCGCGCTCGGCTTCGTCAATGCCATGCGGGATCTGCCCGACTACACCACGGCGGGAGGAACGCTCTATGCCTTCACCCTTCCCGACAACGAGTAGGGGTTGGGTCGGCGCCGGTCTGTTCGCCGCAGCGCTTATGGGGGCCGTCTTCACGGCGGCCCCCGAGGCGGCGAGCGCCCGGGAGCTCCGTGTCTGTGCCGATCCCAATAACCTGCCCTATTCCAAGAAGGACGGATCGGGCTTCGAGAACGAGATCGCCGAGATCATCGCCGACGAACTCGGCGCCAAGCTCAGCTATTACTGGTTCCCGGAACGGCGCACTTTTCTGCGGAACACCATCAAGGCGGGCCATTGCGACGTGGTGATGGGCATCCCTTCGGCAATGAAGATGCTGCTCACCACGCGGCCGTATTACCGGTCGTCCTATGCCTTCGTGCAACGCGAGGGCGAGGCTCCCGTCACCTCGTTCGACGATCCGAAGCTGCGCAAGATGAAAATCGGCGTGCAGCTCCTCGGAGAGGACGGCGTCAACTCGCCGCCGGTCGAAATTCTCGCCCGTCGCGGGATTGTCGGCAATGTCGAGGGCTACATGGTCTATGGCGATTACGGCTCCGACGCGCCGCTCTCGCCGATCATGGATGCCGTGGCCGATGGCGATGTCGATGTCGCCATCGTCTGGGGTCCGATCGCAGGCTACTTCGCCTCGCGGGAGGATCCGCCGCTGCAGCTCACCCCGGTGCTGTTCGACCCGTCCCAGATCCTCATGCAGATGACCTACGACATGTCGATCGGCGTGCGTAAAGGCGATACCGCCCTTGCCGGCGATATCGGCGACGCGTTGCGCGCACGCCGTGACGAAATTGATGCCGTGCTGGCCCGCTATGGCGTGCCGCGCGTCGATAAACCAACTAAACTCGGTGAAGCACGATGAAACCCATCACGACTATCGGCACTGCCCTTGCCTTGAGCCTGCTTGTGGCTCTCCCCGCCTGCGGCGAAGCCGGCAACGACGACCAAGCCAAAACCGAAACCAAGACCGAAAGCGCTCCGGCGGAGAAGGCCGAGGCCCCCAAGGAAGCCCCTAAGGAAGCCCCGGCGCTGCAAGTGGCCGCCAATCAGCCGCCGGCGATCTCGCTGGTGCCGATTGCCCCCGGCGGCAAGATCCCGGTCGACGAGCAGAGCGAAGCGGCCAAACGGCTTGACGGCGACCCGGCGGCGATTGCCATCGGCAAACAGCTCTTCACCGCCTTCAACTGCTCCGGCTGCCATGCCAATGGCGGCGGCGGCATGGGCCCGGCCCTGATGGACAAGGATTGGATCTACGGCGATTCCATGGAGAACATTGCCGCTTCGATCCGCGAAGGGCGTCCTAACGGGATGCCGGCCTTCCGCGAGCTGGTGCCGGGCGACACTGCCTATCAGCTCGCCGCCTTCATCCGTTCGCTGAACCCGGATATCGACAAAGAGCCCGCCTACGAGCAGGAGTAACGGGCTCTAGCGTTTCGCAAAAACAAAGTTGGCCACGGCTGCACGATAGGCGGCCGTGGCCTTTTTTTACGTCTGCCGGAGACCGGCCTCATCCAATATCAGCCATAAAAAATGCCGCCTGACATGAGCCGGCGGCATTTCATTTCAATTTGAGAACCGGGAAACCCCGGCCCGCGCCTAGCGCGTCGGCATCGGCGTCTCGCCACGATAGTCGTAGAAGCCGCGATTGGACTTCCGCCCCAGCCAGCCCGCCTCGACATATTTCACCAGAAGCGGGCAGGGCCGGTATTTGGAATCGGCCAGCCCCTCATACAGCACCTGCATGATCGACAGGCAGGTATCCAGACCGATGAAATCGGCCAGCTGCAGCGGCCCCATCGGGTGATGCGCGCCAAGCCGCATCGCCGTGTCGATGGCGTCCACCGAGCCGACGCCCTCGTAAAGCGTATAGACCGCCTCGTTGATCATCGGCAGCAGAATGCGGTTGACCATGAAGGCCGGGAAATCTTCCGACACCGCGACGGTCTTGCCCATCTTGCTGACGAACTCTTTGGCCCGGGTGAAGGTCACATCTTCCGTGGCGATGCCGCGGATGATCTCCACCAGCTCCATCACCGGAACCGGGTTCATGAAGTGCAGCCCGATGAAGCGCTCCGGCCGGTCCGTGGCCGCGGCAAGCCGCGTGATGGAAATCGAGGAGGTGTTGCTGGCGACGATCGCATCCGGCTTCAGGAAGGGACACAGCGCCACGAAGATCTTGCGCTTGATGGTCTCTTCTTCCGTCGCCGCCTCGACCACCAGATCCGCGTCGGCGAAATCGGCATAGGTCTCGGCGAAGCTGATCCGCCCCAGCGCCTTCTTCTTCTCGTCTGCGGTGATCTTGCCGGAATTGACTTGGCGATCGAGGTTCTTACCGATCACCTCCATCGCCTCGTCGAATTTCTCGCGCTCCAGATCGTTCAGAGCGACGTCGAACCCGGCCAGCGCCGCCGCATGGGCGATGCCGTTGCCCATCTGGCCAGCGCCGATGACGCCGACCTTGGCGATCGGCCCGGCGGAGGGGCCACGATCCGGTGCATTATTTGTTTCTTCGTTTGCGCCCATCGAGGCCGTCTCCATCCCTACCCGTTGCTATTGGCCGGCCTTTTCGAGCTCGCTATTGAGCTCCGGCAGCGCCTCGAAGAGATCGGCCACCAGCCCGTAATCGGCGATCTGGAAGATCGGGGCTTCGGCATCCTTGTTGATCGCAACGATCACCTTGGAGTCCTTCATACCCGCCAGATGCTGGATCGCGCCGGAGATACCCACCGCGATATAAAGCTCCGGCGCCACCACCTTGCCGGTCTGGCCGACCTGGTGATCGTTGGGCATGAAACCCGAATCCACCGCCGCACGGCTGGCGCCGACGGCCGCGCCGAGACGGTCTGCCACCGGCTCGATCAGCTTCCCGAAATTCTCGCCCGACTGCATGCCGCGGCCGCCGGAGATGACGATCCGCGCCGCGGTCAGCTCCGGCCGGTCGCTCTGCACGATATCGGCGCTCTCGAAGCTTGAGATGCCGACCGCATCGGGCACCGAGACCTCCTCGATGGAAGCCGAGCCGCCCTCTTCCGCCGCGCTATAGGCGGTGGTGCGGATGGTGCCAAGGATCTTGGAATCGGAGCTCTTCACCGTTGCCATGGCGTTGCCGGCATAGACCGGGCGCACGAAAGTATCGGGCGCCTTCACCTCGACGATATCGGAAACCTGGGCCACGTCGAGCTGCGCGGCGACGCGCGGCAGCACATTCTTGCCCATGGTGGTCGCCGGGGCGAGGATCACGTCATAGCCGTCGGCCAGCGACAGCAGCAGCGCGGCGGTCTCTTCGGCCAGGTGATGCTCCAGCTGATCGGCATCGGCCAGCAGCACCTTGTTCACGCCGGCGAGCTTCGCCGCCTGTTCGGCAACGCCGCGCGCGCCTTTGCCCGCGACCAGGATATCGACATCGCCGCCGAAATCCTTAGCAGCGGAAAGCGCCTTCGCCGTGGCCGGCGCCAGGCTCTCATTGTCGTGTTCGGCAAGCAGCAACGTCGCCATTACAGCACCCCCGCTTCGTTCTTCAGTTTGTCGACCAGCTCGGCCACGCTCTCCACCATGACACCGGCTTCGCGCGCCGCCGGCTCGGCGATGGAGACCAGCGTCAGGCGCGGGGCGATATCGACGCCGAGCTCATCCGGGCTCGTCTCGTCGATCGGCTTCTTCTTGGCCTTCATGATGTTGGGTAGAGATGCGTAGCGCGGCTCGTTGAGGCGCAGATCCGTGGTGACGATGGCCGGGCTGTTCAGGGTCAGGGTCTCAAGACCGCCATCGATCTCGCGGGTGACCTTCACCTTGCCGTCGGCCAGCTCCAGCTTGGAGGCGAAGGTGCCTTGCGGCCAGCCCAGCAGGCTCGCCAGCATCTGACCGGTCTGATTGCAGTCGTTATCGATCGCCTGCTTGCCCATGATCACCAGATCCGGGCTTTCCTTCTCCACCAGCGCTTTGAGAATTTTGGCGACGCCGAGCGGCTCGACCGTCTGATCGGTCTTCACCAGAATGGCGCGGTCGGCGCCCATGGCAAGCGCGGTACGCAGCGTATCCTGGGATTTCGTCTCACCGATGGAGACGGCAACCACCTCGTCGGCTTCGCCGCGTTCTTTGATCCTGAGGGCTTCCTCGACGGCGATCTCGTCGAACGGATTCATCGCCATCTTCACGTTCGCGAGGTCTACGCCGCTACCATCGGACTTCACTCGAATCTTGACGTTTGCATCAACGACCCGCTTCACGGGTACCAGGATTTTCATACGCTTTTTATTCCTTTTCCGGACTCTCCAAACACTCCCCCCACTCCGGAGTCTTTCGCACCTGCGAAATGGCCCCGGAACGTACTGCCGGGCCAAAAACGAGTCAATGCTCCGCCCCGGCGCAAACGCCTCACGCCCCGCCCCGCGTACGGTCGAAGAGCGGAACGCCGCGCCGGCGCATGAAGAGGATTAACAGCGCTCCTGTTGCCAGCCCCCCGGCATGGGCCCACCAGGCGACATCCCCGTCGTGATCCAGCACCAGATTGCCGAGCTGAAACACGATCCAGAAGCCCAAGGCCCAGAAGGCGCTAATCTTGATCGGCACGCGCCAAAGCGCAAGTACCCAAACCTTCACCCGCGGATGCAGCATCAGATAGGCGGCGATGATGCCCGCCACCGCCCCGCTCGCCCCGATCAGCGGCAATTCCGAGTTGGGCAGCATCAGCGCATGCACCAGCCCGGCCGAAATGCCGCAGATCAGATAGAACATGATGAAGCGCACATGCCCCATCGCATCCTCGACATTGTCGCCCAGCACCCAGAGGAACAGCATATTGCCGAGAAGATGCAGCCAGCCGGCATGCAGGAACATATAGGTGACGAGCGTGAAGCGCTCCGGGATATGGTAGACCGTGGTGTCGGCATACCCCTCCCCGACCCAGGTGACGCTGAACAGCTGGGCCGGCACCACGGCGAACTCCGTCCCCGTCAGATCGTCCGCCGGCAGCACCCAGCCGCTTTGAAAGATCAGATAGATCAGGACGTTCAGGGCGATGATCCCGACCGTCACATATTGGTAGCGGATCGTCTTGAGGGGATTGGTGTCGTGGAGAGGAATGAAAACCAACTGACTTCAGGCCGCACCCCGACCTCTCCTGCCGCAGCCGCCTTCAGCGGTTCTGCCCCTGAACCCACAACACGTCGTTCTTCCCCTTGCCGTTGGCGAACCGCGCCGCCACGAAGAAGAAGTCCGACAGACGATTAACATAGCGCAGCGCCTCCGGGTTCACCGGCTCGTCCGGCTTGGCCCGAAGTTCCACCATCAAACGCTCCGCCCGGCGGCATACCGTGCGCGCCAGATGGAGATAGCTCGCCGCCGGACTGCCGCCCGGCAGGACAAAAGACCGTAGCGGCTCCAGCTCGCCGTTCATCTCGTCGATCTCGCTCTCCAGCCGCGCAACCTGCGAGGCCGAGATGGTGAGCCGCTCCGTCCCGTCCTCGTCGGCGGGGAAGCACAGATCGGCGCCAAGATCGAACAGATCGTTCTGAATCCGCGCCAGCATGGCATCGAGCTCCGGCATTGTCTCACGCGTGTGAAGCCGCGCAAGCCCGATCACCGCATTGGTCTCGTCGGAGGTGCCGTAAGCCTCCACGCGCAGATCGTATTTGGCGACGCGGTCGCCGGTGCCGAGCGCCGTCGTCCCCTCGTCGCCGCTGCGCGTATAGATCTTGTTGAGCACCACCATCGGCCGAACCTCGTAAACTCTGAAATCCTTACCCCAATCCGCGAAGAGCGGGGATGTCTAGTCGCTCATGAAATAGATCGCCGTCATCACCAGGACGATTGCGATCGCCTGCAAGATGATGCGCCAGCGCATCAAGGTCTGGCTGCGGCTGGGGCTCCCCTCGCGCAGCATGTTCCAAAGCCCGAGCCCAAGCACGATCGCCACCGCGGCGAGCGCGAACGGGATCGCATAGAATACCATCTTTTCCATCTGTGCCTCCTGGGGCGTAACGGGCCGTTTGCGGGCTGCGAGATTAGTTCCGCGCGGCCACAGCGTCGAGAGCGCGTGTCGGCAAGACGCGCCGGAACAGCGCCGCCGCATAGGTCGGTATCGTCACATAATAGCGCGGCTTGGGGCGCAACGCCTCCACCGCCGACACCAGCTTCGCCGCCACCGCCTCCGGCGGCAGCTTGAAGGTCTGGCTCCCGCCTTCCTCCATCTTGGCGATCCGCGCCTCGTAGGTCGCGCGATGGACGGAATTCTGCATGTCGATATTGCGCCGATAGGCCTCCAGCGCATGTTCGACGAAGCGGGTGGCGATCGGCCCCGGCTCGATCAGCACCACATGGATGCCGCTGCCGGCAAGCTCGATGCGCATGGTGTCGGCCAGCGCCTCGACCGCGAATTTCGAAGCGCAATAGGCGCCGCGGAAAGGGGCCGCCATCAGCCCCAGCACTGAGGAGCAGAACACGATCCGGCCGGCGCCTTGCACCCGCATGGCGGGGAGGAAACGGCGGGTGAGATCGTGCCAGCCGAACACATTGGCCTCGAACTGCGCCCGCAGCGCCTCAACCGGCAAATCCTCTATCGCGCCCGGCTGGCCGTAGGCGCCGTTATTGAACAGCGCATCCAGCCGACCGCCCGTTTTCTCCAGCACGGCATCGGCGCAAGCGGCAATGGAGTCCGGCTCAGCATAATCGAGATAGAGCGCCTCGGCACCGGAACCCGCCAGCGCGACGAGATCCTGGTCTTTGCGCGCCGTGGCAAAGACCCGCCAGCCCCGCTTGAGCATGGTTTCCGCTGCGGCCCGCCCGATCCCTGACGAGCATCCGGTTATGAGAATGCTGCGGGCCTCGTCCGTCTCAACCATTCATGAACCAGATGGCGAAGGTCAGCGCCGTGCCGAAGCAGACCCAGAGCAGATACGGCACCAGCAGCAAGGCCGCACCGCGCGAGATGCGGTCGAACACCACGATGGTGCCGGCAATGGCGACCAGCAGCGCGAACGACACCAGCAGCCCGAAAAGCGGGCTCTGCATATAGAAGAAGGCGAAGGGCCAGAACGCATTGAGCACCAGCTGCGCGCCGAACCAGCTGAATGCCAGCTTGCGGTCCTCCTCGCTGGCATCCTTGGTCCGCCACATCCAGAACAGCGCCCCCGCCATCATGGCGTAGAGCACCGTCCAGACCGGCATGAACACCGAATCGGGTGGATGGAAGCCGGGCTTCGCCAGCGTCTCCAGCCAGGCGACCGCCTCGGGCGTGACGAACATGCCGCCGACCGCCGCCGCCATGAAGCAGACGGCCGCCGCGATCAGCGCGTGCATCATCATGTTCATCAGCGGAGAATTCCGCGTCACCCCTTTAGCCATGACGCCACTCTCCGTTTTCCAATCCGCTGCCGGTCCCGGTGCCCAGATCCATTACGATTCCAGCAAGCGCCGCGCGATGACGTGGGCCTGGATCTCCGCTGCACCCTCGAAGATGTTGAGGATACGCGCGTCGCACAGCACCCGGCTGATAGCGTATTCCAGCGCAAAACCGTTGCCGCCATGGATCTGCAACGCATTGTCCGCTGCTGCCCAGGCGATCCGCGCCGCAAGCAGCTTGGCCATGCCGGCCTCCAGATCGCAGCGCCGGTCGGCATCCTTCTCCCGCGCGGCGAAATAGGTGAGCTGCCGCACCATGGAGATTTCCGCCGCCATCATCACCAGCTTGTCGGAGATGCGCGGGAAATTGATGATCGGCTTGCCGAACTGCACCCGCTCCGTAGCGTAGCGGAGGCCGAGATCCAGCGCCGCTTGCGCCACGCCGATAGCCCGCGCCGCAGTCTGGATGCGGGCCGCCTCGAAGGTCTGCATCAGCTGCTTGAAGCCCTGGCCTTCCTCGCCGCCGAGGAGATTGGCCGCCGGCACCTTGAAGCCGTCGAAGGAGATGTCGAACTCCTTCATGCCGCGATAGCCGAGCACCTCGATCTCGCCGCCGGACATGCCCTCTGCCGGGAAGGGATTCTCGTCATTCCCGCGCGGCTTCGGCGCCAGCAGCATGGACAGGCCGCGATAGCCCTTCTGATCGGGGTCGGTGCGGGTCAGCACCGTCATCAGATCGGCGCGGGCGGCGTGGGTGATCCAGGTCTTCTGACCGGTGATCGAATATTCGTCGCCGTCCCTTTTGGCGCGGGTGGTCAGCGAGGCGAGGTCGGAGCCGGTATTCGGCTCGGTGAACACCGCCGTCGGCAGGATCTCGCCGGAGGCGAGCTTCGGCAGCCATTCGGCTTTCTGCGCGTCGGTGCCGCCGCACAGGATCAGCTCCGCGGCGATCTCCGAGCGGGTGCCCAGAGAGCCGACGCCGATATAACCGCGCGACAGCTCCTCGGAGACGACGCACATCACCTCCTTGCCGAGCCCCAGCCCGCCGAATTCCTCCGGAATGGTCAGGCCGAACACGCCGAGCTCGGCCAGGGCCGAGATCAGCTCCATCGGGATGTATTCGTCCTTCAGATGCCACTCATGCGCATTTGGCACCACCTCGGCCTCGGAGAAGCGGAACATCTCCTCGCGCATCGCCTCGGTCATCTCGTCGAGGCCGGTATCGCCATAGGTGACGTTGCCGTGGGCGTCCTGGATCAGCCCGGTGGCCTTGGCGCGCGCCGCCGGAGTGTTGGCGCCGATCAGCGTCTTCACCTCGTCGGTCAGGAACTCCTGGCGGTCGGCATCGGTGAGCCCGAGCTCCTCCAGCCGGATCACCTCGACCTGGCTCATCACCACGCCGCCGGCGATCTGAGCGAGATATTCGCCGGTGCCGATCTGGGTGAGCAGCGATTCCATCTCGCCGAAGCGGCCTTCCTCGGTCATGCGCTCCGCATAGGACGCAGCCTGGCGGATGCATTCGACATAGGTTTCAAGCCAGGCCAGCCCGTGTGCGGCGTGCTCATCGCGCTCCAGGGCCGCACCGTCCACCTTGCCGCTCGGGGCAAGCCGCGCCGCCATCGCCTCGGTCGCCTTCTTGCCCAGAGCGGCGGAGGCCTCCGCCGCCGCCTTCAGCAAGGGGACGAGGTCGGACAGACGTGCATCTTCAGGCGTATCCAGTGTTTCGCCAGCCATACTCACCGAAATGTCCTTTCGAAAGATCGTGACGGCGGCAGCGCCCGTGCGCCCAGCCGCCGAAGGGAACCATCCCTTAAAGCCTAATTCGCCGCATCGTCAAATGTCAGAGATGCCGGAAATGCCGCATTTAGCCCGCTTCCAGGCTGGTCAGGCCGAAAATGCTGGCAAGCGGCAGCTCCGGATCGCCCTTCAGATACATCCGGGCGCATTCGAACACGGGGCTGAGCCCGCGCGCCTGCACCAGTTTCAGCCCGGCCGTATTGGGTTCCGGCACGTCGATGGTGATTGCCGCGCCTTGCCCGTGATTTGAAAGCGCATCGAACAGCGCCTCGGCGATGTCGGGCGTATCGGCGAAGAGCGGGGCGAGCTTGAACCCCTCCCGGCAGCGCCGGATCACCCCATAGCCGCGCAATTCGCCATCCGCCACATAGCCAAGCGCCACGCCGTTCTCCGGCGCCACCCAGCGCTGCAGAAAGGCTTCGCGCGGGGCCGGAAAATGCTGCCGGTCATAGGCGGCAAGATCGCCGAACGGGATCTCGGCGACGGGTACGATATTGGGGTCTCGCGGCTTGGTCTCCTCCGGCGTGAAGCCGTAGCGGAGATCGCGATGGGCGAAACGGTAGCCGAGCAGCTCGTATTTCGCCTGCATCTCCACCACCCCGTCGATGCCGATATTGCGGTCCCCGGCATGGGGGATGATGGCTTCGACCAGCGCCATGCCATAGCCATGGGCGCGGTACTGAGGGTCGACGATATAGAGCCCGGCAAAGGCGAAGGTGTCGTCGTAATTCAGCACCGCGGCGCGGGCGATGGGCGTGTCGTCCAGCACCCCCATGAAGAAGCCTTCCGGGTCGATGGCGTAGAAGCATTCCGCGTCGTGGAGACCGGGATTCCATCCCTCCCGCGCGGCCCAGTCGAGGGTCTTTTCCACCTCGGCAAGCGGCATGGTGCGGATCTCGTAGCCCATCTTCGGCACTCCTCCTTAGCCTTGCGCCGATTAGGGCGTCAGACGGCTGAAGACACCTTCAACAAAAAAGCGCCGGAGCATCGCCCCGGCGCTTTTCAAAACCAATCTGAGCCGAAGATCCGCTCTAGCTCTTCATCTGCGCGCTTGCCTCAAGCACATCCTCGAAGCTGCGCAGGCCGGTCACCGGGGCGCTCACCAGCACCGCCATATTGCCGGGCTGATGCTCGTTGTTCCACATCCGCATATGCGCCTTCGGAATCTGCGCCCAAGGGAACACCTCCGACATGCACGGATCGATGCGGCGCTCCACCACCAGCCGGTTGGCCTGGCTGGCCTGCAACAGATGCGCAAAATGCGAGCCCTGGATGCGCTTTTGATGCATCCACACATAGCGGGCATCCATGGTCAGATTGAAGCCGGTGGTGCCGGCGCAGAACACGACCATGCCGCCGCGCTTCACCACGAAGGTCGAGACCGGGAAGGTCGCCTCGCCCGGATGCTCGAACACGCAATCGACATTCACGCCCTTGCCGGTGATGTCCCAGATCGCCTTGCCGAACTTTCGGACTTCCTTGTTCCACTCGTCGTATTCCGGCGTGCCGACCTTGGGCAACTGCCCCCAGCAATTGAAATCCTTGCGGTTGATCACGCCCTTGGCGCCGAGGGACATCACGAACTCGCGCTTGTCCTCTTCGGAGACGATACCGATGGCGTTGGCGCCGGCAGTGGCGCAAAGCTGGATCGCCATCGAGCCGAGACCGCCGGAAGCCCCCCAGACCAGCACGTTATGGCCGGGCTTCAGCGTATGCGGCCGGTGGCCGAACAGCATGCGGTAGGAGGTGGCGAGCGTCAGCGTGTAGCAAGCCGCCTCTTCCCAGGTCAGATGCTTGGGGCGCGGCAGAAGCTGGCGGTCCTGCACCCGCGCGAACTGCGCGAACGAGCCGTCCGGCGTCTCGTAGCCCCAGATGCGCTGCGAGGGCGAGAACATCGGATCGCCGCCGTTGCATTCCTCGTCGTCGCCGTCGTCCTGATTACAGTGGATCACCACCTCGTCGCCGACTTTCCAGCGCTTCACCTTCGAGCCGACCGCCCAGACAATGCCCGAGGCGTCGGAGCCGGCGATGTGATACGGATTCTTATGCACGTCGAGGGTGGAGATCGGCTCGCCAAGCGAGGCCCAGATGCCGTTGTAGTTGACGCCCGAGGCCATCACCAGCACCAGCACGTCGTGGGAATCCAGCTCCCAGGTCGGCACCACTTCCATCTGCATGGCTTCGTCCGGCGGCCCGTGGCGCTCCTTGCGGATCACCCAGGCATACATGTTCTTCGGAACGTGGCCGAGGGGGGGAATCTCGCCGACCTCATAGAGGTCTTTGACGGGTGCCTCTTCCCCTGACATTGAGGCTAGCGACATCTCATTCATCCGTTTCTCCCCCAAAACTCTATACAAATTCGCATCATATTGCGCTGCCGCAATCTTCTGCGATCCCCTTCGCAACTGCAACCGTTACACCAGGGCGGTCCTTTACGGCCTGTTTGTACCGTAAAGCAAGGACCGCATCTGTAGATCGGTGGGAGCGTTACCAAAAACCGGAGGCTCTGCCCAGCGGATTCCCTGAGTTCCGTGTATAACCCGCGTTAAGCGCCTATCCCTATTGCAGAACAGCTATGTTCAGCCAGGGTTCCAGCGCCGGGAACTGCAGCTTTGCACCGGCGTTTTTTGAACGCGGCATGGTTTTGAACGCAGCATGGTAACGTCGCCCGGTCTGAACCGCAGACCGGCATCTCGGGAGGAGATTTCGACATGGTGAAAATGACGGCATTTGCGGCAACTCTCGCCGTGCTTCTAGGGCTCCCGGCAGCAGGCTTTGCCGCCGATCAAGCCGGCCATCAAACCCGCATCCAGCTTGCCGCGGAGGACAGCGTGTCGTCCGAAGCGATGCAGCAGGAAGAAGAGGCCATCGGCGGCGGCGATGCGCAAGACGAGCTCGGCGTCAGCGAAGAGGCCGATATGCTCGAAAAGGCCGACGAGAGCCGCGAATAGCGCCTCTGAGCACGCGGTTGGACAAGGGCAAGGCTATCCCGTCCGTCTTGCCCTGACTGCCCGGATTGAGACCGCTCCGCACGCCGAGGTGGTGCCGCGATCCGGCGCACCGGCTTTCTTCATTTCGTTTGCTATAATTGTTGCTGCGCGACTAGAAAGCGTACCCTCGCGTCTTCGCGTTGCAGCTGCACGCGGGCGGATTTACGCTAGTCGCGACGAAAGTGGCGGAAGAGAGAGTGGAAGACAGATGGCAGCCGACGAAAAAACCCCGGGCGAAGTGAAGCGCGATAAGCCGTGGATGTTCCGGACCTATGCCGGCCATTCCACCGCCAAGGCGTCGAACGAGCTGTATCGGAAGAACCTCGCCAAGGGCCAGACCGGCCTTTCGGTAGCCTTCGATCTGCCGACCCAGACCGGCTACGACTCCGATCACGTGCTCTCCCGCGGCGAGGTCGGCAAGGTCGGCGTGCCGGTCTCCCATATCGGCGATATGCGCGCGCTGCTCGACGGCATCCCGCTCGGCGAGATGAACACGTCGATGACCATCAACGCCACCGCCGCCTGGCTGCTCTCGCTCTATATCGCGCTGGCCGACGAGCAAGGCGTCGACCGCAAACTGCTGCAAGGCACCACCCAGAACGACATTCTGAAAGAATATCTCTCCCGCGGCACCTACGTGTTCCCGCCGGAACCCTCTATGCGCCTAATCAAGGACATGATCGTCTACACATCGAAAGAGGTTCCGAAATGGAACCCGATGAATGTGTGCTCCTATCACCTGCAGGAAGCCGGTGCGACGCCGGCCCAGGAGCTCGCCTTCGCGCTGGCCACGGCGCAGGCCGTGCTCGATGCGGTAAAGGGATCGGGCGAGATCGATCCGGAGAAGATGCCGAACGTCGTCGGCCGCATCTCTTTCTTCGTCAATGCCGGCGTCCGCTTCATCACCGAGATGTGCAAGATGCGGGCTTTCGTCGATCTGTGGGACGAAATCACCCTCAACCGCTACGGCGTCGAGGACCCGAAATTCCGCCGCTTCCGCTATGGCGTGCAGGTGAACTCGCTCGGCCTCACCGAACCGCAGCCCGAGAACAACGTCTACCGCATCCAGCTCGCCATGATGGCCGTGGTGCTGTCCAAGAAAGCCCGCGCCCGCGCCGTGCAGCTTCCCGCCTGGAACGAGGCGCTCGGCCTGCCGCGCCCCTGGGACCAGCAATGGTCGCTGCGCTTGCAGCAGATCATGGCCTACGAGACCGATCTTCTGGAATACGGCGACATCTTCGACGGCTCCGAGGAGATCGAGAAGAAGGTCGAGGAGCTGAAAGCCGAGGCCCGCGAGGAGCTGTCCAAGATCGACGCCATGGGCGGTGCGGTGCAGGCCATCGACTACATGAAGGACAGCCTGATCGCCTCTAACGCCACACGCATCGAGGCGATCGAGACCGGCGAGCAGGTGCTGGTCGGCGTCAACCGCTGGACCGAGACCGAGCCCTCGCCGCTTTCCGCCGGCGAGAACGACATCTTCACCGTGCCTGAGCATGTCGAGATGGAGCAGGTCGCGGCACTGCAGGCCTGGCGCCAGCAGCGCGACAACAAGGCGGTGCAGCAGGCGCTGATCGATCTGAAAGCCGCCGCGCAAGAGGGCCGCAACATCATGGAGCCCTCCATCGCCGCGGCCAAGGCCGGCGTCACCACCGGCGAATGGGGCCAGATCCTGCGCGAGGTGTTCGGCGAATACCGCGCCCCCACCGGCATGGGCGCCAAGCACCAGATGGACGAGGCCAGGCTGGAGCAGGTGCGCGAGCGGGTCGATGCCGTCTCCAAGAAGCTCGGCCGCCGCATGACCTTCGTCGTCGGCAAGCCCGGCCTCGACGGCCATTCCAACGGCGCCGAGCAGATCGCCGTCCGCGCATCCGATTGCGGCATGGAGGTGGTCTATGACGGCATCCGGCTGACCCCGGAGCAGATCGTCGAGCAGGCCAAGGAGAGCAAGGCCCATATCATCGGCCTCTCCATCCTCTCAGGCTCCCACGTGGCGCTGGTGCGCGACGTGATCAATCGCCTGCGCAACGAAGGGATGGGGCATATTCCCGTCGTGGTCGGCGGCATCATCCCCAAGGCGGACGAGAACGTGCTGCGCCAATGCGGGGCGGCCGCCATCTACACGCCGAAGGATTTCCAGCTCAACGACATCATGAACGGCATGATCGATCTGGTGGAGCGCGGGCTGGAAGAGAAGGTGCCGGAAGCCGCCGCGGTCTAGCAGCCGCGGTAAAGCTTTCTAGCGCAACGCGCCGGTCTTGGCGCTTGCCGGCTCCAGATAGGCCGCAACCTCTTCATAGAGCTCGCGCCCGTGAATCGGCTTGGCCACGTAGCCGTTCATGCCGGCGGCAAGGTAATGCTCCTTGTCGCCTTGCATGGCGTTGGCGGTCAGCGCCACCACCGGCACCTCGCTCACCGGTCCCGGCAGCGCCCGGATGCGCCGCGTGGTCTCGATCCCGTCCAGCTCCGGCATCATGATATCCATCAGCACCAGATCCACCGGCTTGGCCGCCAGCAGGCGCAAAGCCTCCTCGCCGCCTGCCGCCATCTCGTGGCGCACGCCGAACTCATCGAGATAGGCGCCGATCAGCATACGGTTCACCGCGTTATCCTCGACCACCAGCACCGTGCCCTTGAGCCCGCCTTCCGGCTCCGCCTCCTCCTCCGGCCGCACCGCAGCGGGATCGGCCAATTGCAGCGGCAGCGTCACCCAGAAGCGGCTGCCCTTGCCGGGAATGCTTTCGCAGCCGATTTCGCCGTCCATCAGCTCGGCAAGCTTGCGGGCGATGAACAGGCCAAGCCCGGTGCCGCCATATTCGGCGGCCACCTTGCGATCGATCTGAACATAGGGCTCGAACAGCCGCGCCCGGTCCGTCGCCGAAAGCCCCACGCCGGTATCGGCGATAGCGATGGTGACGCTCGTCCGCTCCGCGCCCCGCACCGCATCGGCCTCCAGCCGCACCGAGCCATGCTCGGTGAACTTCACCGCATTGTCGGAGAGATTGGTGAGGATCTGCCGCAAGCGCCCGGCATCGCCATAAACATAGCGCGGCACAGCGGCGGCCACTTCGCTCCCCGAGCGAAGACCCTTGCGCTCGGCGCGCACTTCCAGCCCGGCGGTGATGTCGCGCAACAGCTCGCGCAGATCGAACGGCGCCGGATCGAGATCGAAGCGCCCGGCTTCCAGCTTGGAGAAATCGAGAATTTCGTTGAGTACGGAGAGCAGCCCGCGCGCCGATTGCTGCAACGTCTCGGCATAGCGCCGCTGGGTGGATTCCAAAGGCCCCGCAAGCAGCAGCTCCGACATCGCCAGCACCGCCCCCATAGGGGTACGCAATTCGTGGCTGACCAGCGCCAGGAGCTCGGATTTGGCGCGGTCGGATTCCTCCGCCTTCGCGCGCTTTTTCCGCTCCTCGTCGAGCGCCTTGCTCAGCGCCGAGATGGAATCGGTCCGTTCGCCGGAGCCGCCCCGATGGGGACCCGGCCGAAGCTCTCCAGAGCGCATTGTTTTCTCCCTGATTGTGCCGGACGATAGGCCCCCGATCGCAAAAGAGGGGTTAAGGCGGCACGGCAATTTTCTTGCCGCGAGCACCAGACCGATCAGCAGGTTAAGGCCTGCCGCTCTTCCCCGATCTTAAGCCCCGGCACGGACCGCCATGCGCATCATCGAGACCGTGGACGACATCGAAGAGGGCCTTGCCGCCCTCATCGCGTGCTGCCCGCATCTGGAAAAAGCCCATAACGTTGCGGGCCTTCCGCCGCTGCGCCGCCATGAGGCAGGCTTCTCAGGCCTTGCCCGCATCGTGACCGGCCAGCAGCTTTCCACCGCAAGCGCCGCTGCAATCTGGGGAAGATTGGAGGCCCTCATCACACCGTTCGAGGCCGATGCGTTCTTAACCATAAGCGACGATACGCTGCGCAGCGCCGGCCTCTCCGCCGGCAAGATCGCCACCTTGCGCGGTGTTGCCGAGGCGGTCTCTTCCGGCGCCCTCGATCTGGACGCCTTGCGGGACGCCCCGGAGGACGAGCTCCGCGAGGCCCTGACCGCGCTGAAGGGCGTCGGCCCCTGGACGGCCGATATCTATATGATGTTCTGTCTGGGCTGGGCCGATGCCTGGTCGCCCGGCGATCTTGCCCTGCAATATGCGGCGATGCAGGCGCTGGCCTTGCCCGAGCGGCCCGATCCGAAGCAGATGGTAATCCTCGCCGAGCCCTGGCGTCCCTGGCGCGGCGTGGCGGCCCGGCTGTTATGGTCCTACTATGCGGCGAACCGCAAACCCGCCGCCTGACCGGCCAAACCCTTTTCGTGAGCTCTTGCGATGATCGTCTGCTCCTGCGCCATGATCTCCGATCATGATATCGAGGAAGCCGTCACGGCGCTCCGTACCCGTGATCCGCTCGTCGTGCTCACACCGGGCCTGATCTACAAATATCTCGGCAAACGCCCCTCCTGCGGCACCTGCCTGCCGCTGATCACGCGCCTGATGGTCGCTTACGACGACGAGGATCCCAGCGCCCAGACCGCCCCTGCGCGCCGCATCGGAGCCGGGTCCCGTCCCTCGCCTTAGCCCCTGTTAGCCCCCTGGCGGTTGCCGAGAGAAACCGCCATGATGCGTCCACGGTTGAGATTGGGAGTGAGAGAGAATGAAGGGCAATCCGCAAGTCATCGAATATTTGAACAAGGCGCTGACCTCCGAGCTGACGGCGGTCAATCAGTATTGGCTGCATTACCGGCTGTTGGAGGATTGGGGCTTCACCAAGCTCGCCGCCAAGGAGCGCGCCGAATCCATCGAGGAGATGCAGCACGCCGATAAGCTGGTCAGCCGCATCGTCTTCCTCGAAGGCTTCCCCAATATGCAGCGCCTCGATCCTTTGATGATCGGCCAGAACATCAAGGAGATCCTGGAGTGCGATCTCAAGGCCGAATACGGCGCCCGCGCCCTCTACATGGAGGCCCGCGCCTGCTGCCGGAAGGAAGAGGACTACGTCTCCAAGGATCTGTTCGAGGAGCTGCTGGCCGATGAAGAAGGCCATATCGACTATCTCGAGGCCCAGCTCAGCCTGATCAAAGAAATCGGCGTCCAGAATTACGGCATGCTCAACGCCGATCCGGCCAACAACCAGCCCGAAGATTGAGGCCGCGAAACCGGCGCGAGCATAGCGGGCGCAGCAAGTCGGGGCTTTCGATTTAGGCCGAAATCCGGTTTATAGGTGGGATGTCTATTCCCGCACTCGAAGGCCCACGGCTTGCGCCCGCATCGGGCGGCCCGGCCAAACAGCTCGTCATCCTCCTGCACGGCTATGGCGCCGACGGCAACGACCTGATCGGCCTCGGCGCCCAATGGGCCCCGCTTCTGCCAGACGCGGCCTTCGTCTCGCCCAACGCGCCGCATGCTTGCGGCATGTCGCCCATGGGCCGCGAATGGTTTCCCCTGGAGGCCCGCGATGTGGAGGAATACGCCCGCGGCGTTGCTGAGGCGAAACCCATCCTCAACGCCTTCGTCGATGCCGAGCTCGAGCGCAACGGCCTGACGCCGAACGAGCTCGCACTGGTCGGCTTCAGCCAGGGCACCATGATGGCGCTTGCCGTCGGCCTGTCGCGGGAAAAGCCGCCCGCGGCGATCCTCGGCTATTCCGGCACCATCGCGGCGATGGATTTCGCCGAGGATATCGCCACGAAAGCCCCGCGCATCTTGCTGGTCCACGGCGATATGGATCCGGTGATCCCTCTGGAAGCCCATGTCATGACGCGCAACACCCTCGGCCAGCTCGAGATCGCCGTCGAATGCCATGTGTGCCAGGGGCTCGGCCACGGCATCGACCAGCAAGGGCTGATGCTCGGCGGCGGCTTCCTCAAGCAGAGTCTGACGCCAAACGCCTAAACGGCAAGACCGGCAGAACGGGCGCTGGCCCGCGCCAGCCTGGCGCGAGGCCTATTGCCCGCTTTTCCGCAAACACTCGTTATACTGCACCTTGCAGGCGGCCCGGCACTGGCCCGGCCGCAGCTTGCTCATGCAAATCGACTTGCAGGTCTGATACGCCGCCGGGCAGCCCTCGACCCGTCTGGAATTCGAATCCGCCGCCGCGGCAGACCCGGACCAGGCCAGCAAGATGGCGGCAAGACCGAACAAAGCACCTCTAAGCATTGCGTTCCTCCTCATTTCCCGCATCGCTCAAGATCGGTGGCCAGTTTCGCGCCGATTCTGAACCGGCGAAACCAAACAAAAGGTGTTCATCTGCAAAAACCGGTGTTTTTCAGCGTTTCTGCGCGGCACCTACTGTATCTAGGGTTCTTCACATAACTGACACGGCCCTATAGTATTCCGCCGGTGTCAAACGAGGCTCCCGAGTGCGACGGGCGATTCTTTGAGGACTTGGTCAGTTGACCGTCGCAACTGCTTCAGCTTCCCCTGGTTCATTCCCGGCCCTCGTGCTGAACGCTGACTATCGGCCTCTAAGCTATTATCCGCTGTCGCTCTGGTCCTGGCAGGAAACCGTCAAGGCGGTGTTCCTCGACCGGGTCAATATCGTTTCCGAATACGAGCGCGCCGTTCACTCGCCCTCCTTCGAGATCAAGCTGCCCAGCGTGGTTTCGCTGAAGAGCTATGTGCGGCCTGCCCTCTATCCGGCCTTCACCCGGTTCAACGTGTTCCTGCGCGACCGCTTCACCTGCCAGTATTGCGGCTCGCCCCACGACCTGACCTTCGATCACGTGATCCCGCGCTCCCGCGGCGGCCTAACCCGCTGGGACAATGTCGTCGCCGCCTGCGCGCCGTGCAATCTGAAGAAGGGCGGCGAGATGCCTGCCGTGGCCAAGATGCAGCCGGCACAGAAACCGCACCGCCCGACCGTGTTCCAGCTACACCGCAACGGACGGCTGTTCCCGCCCAACTATCTGCACGAAAGCTGGCTCGACTATCTCTACTGGGATACCGAGCTGGAGCCGTAAGGCTCGGTGTCTTTCTTCGGCGCCGCCGCGCCATAGAAGGCAAGCCCTGCCAGGAACAGCGAGACCACCCCGTTCCAAAACGCCAGCGAGAAGCCGAGCACGGTCACGGCCGGCTCGTCGCAGCGCACCACGTCGGTGTTTTTCAGCTGCTCGGCCAGCGCCCGCCAGTCGGACGCGTCCGTGGCGCCGGTGCAGCTTGCCGGCCCTGCCCACCACTGCCACTCGACGCCCACATGATAGACGCTGAGCCCGAAATTGATCAGGAAGCCGAGCCCGACCAAGAGCAGCAGAAAGCGCGAAAATCCGGGACGGAGCGCCGTCAGCGCGAAGGCGAGCGCCGCTGTCGGCACGCCGAAATAGAACGCGTAGCGCTCAAGCAGGCAGAGATGGCAGGGCGCATAGCCGTAATACTGGAAGGCCAGCGCGCCGATGATGGTGAGCAGCCCGATCTCCGACACCACGAGGCTGGAGATGCCGAGCCGGCCCCATTGCTTATGCAAGATCTTGTTCAAAACGCGTATTTCGCCAAAACCACGCCGAGCACCACGATGCCGAGGAACCCGGTGGTCACCAGGGTCAGCCGCTTCTCGATGAAGTCGCGGATCGGCTCGCCGAAATAGCGCAGCAGCTCCGCCTCCAGGAAGAACCGCGCCCCGCGGGTGATCAGCGACAGCACGATGAAGGCCCAAAGATCGTATCCGGCAAAACCGGAGGCGATGGTGACCAGCTTATAGGGGATCGGGGTCAGCCCCTTGATCAGAATGATCCAGGCGCCCCATTCGGCATAGGCGGCGCGGAAGGTCTCGAAACTGTTGCCATAGCCATAGGCCGAGATCAGCCACGCCCCCACCGTGTCCCATAGAAGCGCGCCGATGGCATAGCCGAGCAGGCCGCCGAGCACCGACGTGATGGTGCACCACGCCGCGTAGAGCCGCGCCTTGGCCGGATTGGCCAGCGCCATCGGCACCAGCACCACATCCGGCGGGATCGGGAAGAACGAGCTTTCGGCGAACGACACCGCGCCCAGCACCCAGACCGCGTAACGCGTATCGGAAAGCGCGATGATCTTGTCGTAAAGACGCTGGAGCATGTGTTGTCCGCCGTGAGTGGCCGTATTTGAGGTCCGCCGCTTAGCTGAGCGGCACCACCGACTTCACCACATAGGTGTGCATCTCGCCGTCATCCTCGCGGACCGAAACATACTCCCCGGCGATGAAATGCTCCTCGCCCAGCCGGTAGCCGGACTCGTCGTCCTCGTCGCCCTCGGCATAGTCGAAATACCAGGAGCCGCCGGGCTTGCGCGCCAGCTTGCCGATCTCGTCATCCTCATTGGGGCGGAAGCGGCGCACGCGGCAGTCGTCCTTGTGGGCGCGCCAGTTATCCGCATCCAGCTTGCCCATCTCGTCCAGCGGGGCGACGACGTCATAGCCGTATTCGGCTTCGCCGGTCGGATGCTCGGGCTCGCGCGCCAG
Source organism: Methyloligella sp. GL2 (assembly GCF_013341275.1). Taxonomy (GTDB): domain Bacteria; phylum Pseudomonadota; class Alphaproteobacteria; order Rhizobiales; family Methyloligellaceae; genus Methyloligella. The sequence continues at coordinate 616,942 of NZ_CP054476.1, read as the reverse complement.
CTCCAGACGCACATGATAGAAATTCGCCGGAAGGCTCGTCATGGAATCCGGTCTCCTCCAGTTTGTCTTGGTTTTCAGGAGAATGACTTACAGAAAGCGCAAGCAAAGCGCCATGCTTGAAATCGCGCAAAGCTTGCTTAAGCGGCGGCGTCCGCCAAGAGGGTAAAGGCCTCGCTGGCGATCACCTGCTCCTCGTCGGTCGCCATCACATGCACCGCAAGCCGGCTGTCGGGCGCATGGATGCTGAAGGCATTCTCCGCATTGGCCGCCTCGTCCAGCGAAGCGCCGAGCCAGGCAAGATGCTGCATGACCTTGGTCCGCACCTCCGGCTGGTTCTCGCCGATCCCGGCGGTGAACACGAAACCGTCCAGCCCGCCCAGCGTCACCGCGATCTGGGCGGTGACTTGTGCGATGCGGAAGCAGAACAGATCGATGGCCTCGGCCGCTGCCGGTGCCTCGCTCTCCAGAAGATCGCGGCTATCGGCGCTGATCCCCGACACCCCAAGCAGGCCGGAGCGGTGATACAGCATGTCGTCGACCGTTTCGATGCTGTCGCCCCGCTCTTCCAGAAGATGCAGCAACACGCCGGGATCGAGCGCCCCGCAGCGCGTCGCCATCGGGATACCGTCCAGGGTGGAGAACCCCATGCTGCTGTCGCGGGAGATACCGCCTTCGATGCCGCAAAGACTGGCGCCGCTGCCAAGATGAGCGATGACCACACGGCCCTCGGCCAGCTCCGGCGCCTGTCTCTTCAGCGCACCGGCGATATAGGCATAAGATAAGCCGTGGAAGCCGTAGCGCTTGATCCCTTCGTCAAACAGCTCCCGCGGAATGGCGAAACGGCGCACCAGGTCGGTCTGCTGCCCGTGGAAGGCGGTGTCGAAAGAGGCGGTCTGCGGAAGGTCGGGCCAGAGCCGGCGCACCGCCCGGATCAGCCGCACGGCTTTCGGCTGATGCAGCGGCGCCAGCGGTATCAGCTCCGCAATGCCTGCCTCCACCTCCGGCGTGATCAGCACCGGGCCGGTGAAGAGATCGCCGCCATGCACCACCCGGTGCCCGACCCCTGCGATCTCGCCGGACGGAATATGATGCGAGATCCAGTCCAGGGTCTCGGCGATCACCTCGTGCACGTCTTCGCTCAAAGGAGATTTGAGGCTGACCTCCCGCGTCCTAGTCCCGTCGTCGATCACAAGCTTCAGCGGCGTATGGCGAAGATCGATCATGCCGCCGCCGAGCCGCCGCACGCCCGTCGCCTCAAGCGTGTAGAGCCCCAGCTTGACCGTCGACGAGCCGGGATTGAACGTCAGCAGAACCTTATCGGTCATGATCCCTCAATCGGCGTTGAACCCGGCCGGGCGGTCGACGCCCGCAAGCTTGGCCAGCGCCGCCGAGGCGAGCCGCACCTTCAGACTGTCGGCGCGGCTGGTCAGAATGATCGGCACCCGCGCCCCCAAGACCAGCCCCGCCGCATCGGCGCCGCCGAGATAGATCAGCTGCTTGGCCAGCATATTGCCGGCCTCCAAATCCGGCACCAGCAGGATATCGGCCTGCCCCGCCACCGGCGAGGTGATCTCCTTGATCCGCGCCGCATCGAAGCTCACCGCGTTGTCGAAGGCGAGCGGCCCGTCCACCAGCGCACCGGTGATCTGCCCGCGCTTCGCCATCACCGCAAGCGCCGCCGCATCCACCGTTGCCGGCATGGCCGGATCGACGGTCTCCACCGCCGCCAGCACAGCGACCAGCGGCTGCTCGATGCCGAGCCGGTGCAGCAGGTCGATGGCGTTCTGGCAGATATCGCGCTTCTGATCCAAGCTCGGCGCGATATTGATCGCCGCATCGGTGACGATCAGCGGCTTCGGATAAGCCGGCACATCGAGCACATAGACATGGCTGATCCGCCGCTCGGTGCGCAGCCCAGAGCCCGACGCCACCACCGCGCCGAGAAGCTCGTTGGTGTGGAGGCTCCCCTTCATCAGCGCATCCACCGTGCCGGCGGCGGCAAGCTCCACCGCGCGCTCGGCGGCGGCATGGCTATGCTCGGTGCATTCGATGGTGAGCCCATCCAGCGAAACGCCGGCCGTCTCGGCCGCGGCGCGGATCTTGGCTTCCGGCCCGACCAGCAGCGGCGCGATCAGACCTTCGTCGCGCGCCTCGATCGCCGCCTGCACCGCCTCGGGGCTGCACGGATGCACCACCGCGGTGGCGAGCGGCGGCGGCGCCTTGGCCTCCGCCACGAAACGCTCGTAACGGTCGTGCCGGTGCAGCGTCACCTCCGGCAGCGCCATGCGCGGCACCGCCAGCTTCTCCGTCGGCGCGATCACCTTGGCGGTGCCGGTCAGCACCTCTTCGCCCCGCTCATTGGCGCAGACCGTATCCAGCACCACCATGCGGCTTTCCGGATCTTTCTCCCGCACCGTCACCGTCGCGGTGATGGTGTCGCCCGGCGCCACCGGCACTTTGAAATTGAAGTCCTGATTGACATAGACCGTGCCCGGCCCCGGCAGCTCGGTGCCGAGCAGAGCGGAGATCAGGCTCCCGGTCCAAAGCCCGTGCACCACCACATGGCCGGCGCTGTCATGCGCCGCATAGGCGGCATCGACATGGGCCGGGTTCACATCGCCGGAGACGGCGGCGAACAGCTTGATGTCGTCATCGCCGACCAGACGCACCAGCGAGGCGGTATCGCCGATCTGAAGCTCGTCGAAAGTCCGATTGGTCAGTAGCGGTTTGCTCATCACATCCATGGACATTCGGGTCCCAGCCTTGCTTGCCTCTAGCGTTGCCGCACATAGCTGCCCGGCGCATCCTCCAGCGGGAACAGACCGGCCGACGGCGCCCCCATCGAAGGCGGCTGCACCCGGTCCGCATCGGAATGCGCGCTCAGCCAGGCTTCCCAGGCCGGCCACCAGCTTCCCTCTTGCGGCTCGGTCAGCGCCACCCATTCCTCCGGGCTGTGGCACTCGCCATGGGCCTCGGTCCTCCGCTTCCGGAAGCTGCGCCCCTTATGCCCCGGCTCGCTGACGATACCGGCATTATGCCCGCCGCTGGTCAGCACGAAGGTGACCTCGGTCGACGCCAGGTTATGGATTTTATAGACCGAACGCCAAGGCGCCACATGATCCTTCTCGGTGCCGACGGCAAAGAGCGGCACGCGGATATTCTGGATCGCCACGGGCCGCCCGTCGACGATGTAGCGGCCCGTGGCCAGATCGTTGCGCAAGAACAGCTTGCGCAGATAGTCGGAATGCATCTGATAGGGCATCCGCGTCGAATCGGCGTTCCACGCCATCAGATCGAACATCGGCATCCGCTCGCCCATCAGATAGTCGTGGATCAGCCGCGACCAGATCAGATCGTTGGAGCGCAGCAGCTGGAAGGTGCCGGCCATCTGGCTGCCCTTGAGCACGCCCTGCTCCCACATCATGCTTTCCAGGAAAGCCACCTCGCTGTCGTCGATGAACAGCTCCAGCTCGCCCGGCTCGGTGAAGTCGGTCTGCGCCGCCAACAGCGTCATGCTGGCCAGCCGCTCGTCGCCCACCTCGGCCATGGCGCCCGCGGCGAGCGAAAGCAGCGTGCCGCCCAGGCAATAGCCGGTAGCGTGGATCTTCTGCTCCGGCACGATCTGGTTGACCGCATCCAGCGCCGCCATCACCCCGAGCCGCCGGTAATCCTCCAAGGAGAGGTCGCGATCCTCCGCCGTCACATTGCGCCAGGAGATGCAGAACACCGTGTGCCCCTTATCGACCAGGAATTTCACCAGCGAGTTATGCGGCGACAGGTCGAGGATGTAGTATTTCATGATCCAGGCCGGCACGATCAGCACCGGCTCCGCTTCGACCGTCTCGGTGCTGGGGGCGTATTGGATCAGCTCGATCAGATGATTGCGGAACACCACCTTGCCCGGCGTCACCGCGACCTCCTCGCCGACCTCGTATTTCTCCGCGCCCACAGGCGGCTGGTCGCCCAGCTGCCGGCTGGCATCCTCCACCCAGTTATGAAAGCCCTTCACCAGATTGGCGCCGCCGGTTTCGCGTGTCCGCTGCACCACGTCGGGATTGGCCCAAGGCGCGTTGCTCGGCGACCAGACATCCAGCCATTGCCGCACGGTGAACGAGACCACGTCTTGATGATGCGGCGAGACGCCCAGCACGCCGCGGGTTGCCGCTTCCCACCACTGCTCGGCCAGCAGGAAGCTTTGCGACAAAAACCGGTAAGGCGGGTGGTTCCACCCCTCGCCGGTGAAGCGCTTGTCGCGCGGCGCCGGGGTGACGCAAGGCGCCGCGTCATGCTGCACCGCGCAATCGAGCATGTATGTCCCGAAGCGGACCGACTTGTGATAGGCGTCCAGCGCAAGCTGCAGCCGCTTGCCCGGCGATGAGGCCAGATGCAGCCCCCAATCGGCGAAGGCCAGCGAAATCGCTTGCGGCGACATGCCGAGGGTGAAGCGCGCCATCACCGCATTCGCCATACTGTCGATGGCGGCGAAGGCCTCGCGTTCTTCCTCGGATCCGTAGATCGCCGGCAAATTGGGGCGGTCGACGCCCGCGACGGGCACGGGCAGGTTCATCGTCGGAGCATTCATAAATCGCCACTCCTCGCATCTCGTCGGCGGGGTCTCAGCAAAGACTCCCTTTTCAACCTCTAGCGCGAAGAAATGGTGAAAAACCGAAAGGTTTCTGTCCTGCGCAAGGATGCCGCAGGGGGGGCCGCGCCGGAAGGAGAGCGAAAAATTCACCCTCGCGCCGTCTCTCCGCTTGCACAGCGCCGGCGAAAACGGCACATCTTCAGCCGAAAAATATCGAGAGCCGGAACCGGGAGGTGTCATGGAACGGGTCGAGATTCCTTGGAAGGCTTGGGTTGTCGTCTGCGACGGCGCCAAGGCGCTCATTCTGCAAAACGAAGGCGATGCGGAGCTGGTCAATCTCAAGACCGTCAACGCCTTCGAGGGGTCCCACGCCCCGAATCGCGAGCTCGATGCCGATAAGCCGGGCCGGGTGCAGGAATCGGCGAATACCGGACGCAGCGCCATGGAGGAGACCGATCACCATGCCGAGGCCGAGGTGGCGTTCCTCGCCAAGCTCGCCGGCGAGCTCGGTCATATGGTGCAGCATCACGAGATCAAGCATCTGATCGTCGTCGCCCCGCCGCGGGCGCTCGGCACCTTGCGCGAGAAGCTGGATAAGCATGTGCAGGATGTGATCCAGGCCGAAGTGCACAAGGATCTGGTGCATCTTCCGACCTACGAGATCGAGCAGCATCTGGCGAAGTAATCCGGTCAGCGGGGCGCGTAAGCCCCGCAAGATCGGTTGATTCTCACCGGGCCATGCACCATGATCCGGCCCGGTCCAGCCCCAGTGGCGGAATGGTAGACGCGGCAGACTCAAAATCTGCTGTCCGCAAGGACGTGCCTGTTCGAGTCAGGCCTGGGGCACCATCTCCTCGCAATCGATGAAAGCGCCGCAGAGCGGTGCGATCACCCCTTGCCGCGCATTTCCCGCAGCAGCTCCAGCCAGGCCGTCGCCGCGTCGGAAAGATAGGCGCCGCGCCGCCAGGCCATCACCAGCACCCACTCCGTATCCGGGTCCTTGACCACCACCTGGCGCAGCGTGGATTTCCGCCTCTGCGCCGCCATCATGCGGGGCAGAAAGGCCACCCCGAGGCCCGCCCCCACCAGCTCGATCATGAAGTCGACCTGGCTGCTATAGGCCACCACATTCGGTTCGAACCCTGCGCGTCTCGTGGCATCGAGCACGATGCGGTGTAGCGCAAAGCCGATATCGAACAGAATGAACGGCGTGTCCTTGAGGTCCTTGAGCGACAGGCTGCGCCGCCCGCCCAGAGGATGATCGGCCGGCAGAAGCGCAACCAGCGGCTCGCGCCGCACCGGCTCCCACTCGAAATGCTGCGAGGCGGTGGGCAGCAAGGCCCCGGCGAAGTCGATCTCGCCAGCCGTCAGCCGCGCCTCCAGCTCGTCGCTGCCATGCTCCACCAGCCGCACCTCGATGCCCGGATAGCGCTTGCGGTAGAGCGCGAACAGCGAGGCGAACAGCACGCTGCTGCCCACCGGTGGCAGGCCGAGGCGCAGCACCCCGCGCTTCAGCCCGCGGATCTCGTCCAGCTCGATCAGAAGATCGTCGCGGTCGGCGAGCAGGCTCACCCCTCTGCGGTAGACCACCTCGCCCGCCGCGGTCAGCACGCTGCGATGGCCGATCCGGCTGAGCAGCGGCGTGCCGATTTCCTCCTCCAGCTGCTTCACCGCCTTGCTCACCGTCGACTGGGTCGCGAACACCGTCTTCGCCGCCTGGGAAAACCCTCCCTGGCGGACCACCTCGACGAAAGCGCGGAGCGTGCGGAATTCCATATCTATTCCATATCGGAATAGTTCATAGTCGATCAATTCATTTTGATCATTGTGCGGCGCAACCTACTTATCGGTGGAGAGGTTCTCGATGACGACGTCCAAATCCGTTCGACTCATTCACCGCAGCGCGATACTGCAGATCGCCATCGTCATGGCCGGCTGGCTGGCCGGCGAGGTGCTGGTGCGGCTGCTCGGCCTGCCCATCCCCGGCAGCGTGGCGGGCTTTGCGATCATCCTCGCCTTGTTGGTCACCAGGCGCCTCAGCGCGACCGCCATGCGGCGCGGCGCAGGCGTGTTCCTCTCCGATCTCCTGCTGCTGTTCATGCCCGCCACCTTGGCGGTGCTCGATCACCAGGAGTTTCTCGGTCTTGCCGGTCTCAAGGTTCTGTTCGTCATCCTGGGCAGCACCGTCGCGGTGATGCTGGTGACCGGGCTCACCGTGGATCTTTGCTATCGCTGGAGGATCGGCAATGCCGGCCCTACCCGCCAATCTCGTTGAGCTGCTGCTGCACACCGCCGCCTGGTCGGCCCTGACGATTGCCGCCTATTGGATCTCCAAGCGGCTCTACCGCAGATGGCCGCGCTGGTGGCTGAGCCCGCTGGCCGTGACGCCGATCCTGATCGCGGCCGTAATGCTGTCGCTCCACGTCAGCTACCAGGACTACCTCCACAGCACGAAGTGGCTGCTGGCGCTGCTCGGCCCCGCCATCGTCGCCTTCGCCATTCCGATCTACGAGCGGCGCACGCTGATCTGCCGCCACTGGCCGGTGCTCCTGATCGGCATGCTGGCCGGCACCGCGACCGCCATCGGCTCCAGCTGGGCGCTGGCCACCCTGGTCGGCTTCGACGGCGCCATGCGGCTGAGCCTCCTGCCCCGCTCCATCAGCACGCCTTTCGCCGTGGAGGTCTCGGGCGAAATCGGCGGCGTTCCAGAGCTCACCGCCATCTTCGTCGTCATCACCGGCATTGTCGGCGGTCTGATCGGCGACATTCTGCTGTCGCGCATCCCGTGCGCCTCGGCCTTGGCCCGCGGCAGCCTGTTCGGCGTCGGTGCCCATGGCGCCGGCACCGCCCGCGCACAGCAAATCGGCGACACCGAAGGCGCGGTCGCAGGGCTGGTCATGGTGCTCGTCGGGCTGATGAACGTCGTCGCCGCGCCGCTGATCGTGGCCTTGCTGCGCTAGGCTGTGACCCTCCGCCTCACCCCTCGCAGCGGCACCTTTCCATCCCCATAGTAGTTTGTATTGGAACGATAAAATTTATCGCTTCCGAACCCGCCAGAGTGATCCTGTTCCCGGCCGATTCTTGCTCGGGAAAGCCTCGCGACGACGTCCCCGCTTCTTCTCTTTCAAGGAGAACCCCCAATGTCATACGCCACCATCAACCCCTATACGGGCGAGACCCTCGCCACCTTCCCCGACGCGACCGACGCCGAGGTCGAAAAAACCATCGACAAATCCCATGACGCGTTCTTGCGTTGGCGGGACACCGCGTTCCAGGAGCGCGCCCGCATCCTGCAGAACGCCGCCGACATCTTGCGCCGCGAGGCCGACGATTACGCCAAGCTGCTGACCACCGAGATGGGCAAGCTGTTCAGCGAGGCGCAAGCCGAGGTCGAGCTCTCCGCGAAAATCTTCGAATATTACGTCCGCAACGCCGAGGAGCTGCTGAAGCCCGAAACGCTTCCGGTGCTCGACCCTGCTGAGGGCGAAGCGGTGCTGGTGCACGAGCCCCTCGGCATCCTGCTCGCCATCGAGCCCTGGAACTTTCCCTACTACCAGATCGCGCGCATCCTTGCCCCGCAGCTTTCCGCCGGCAACACGCTGATCCTGAAGCATGCCGCCAACGTGCCCCAGAGCGCCGCCGCCTTCGAGAAGCTGATGAAACAAGCCGGCCTGCCGGACGGCGCATTCCAGAACCTCTACGCCACCCATGCCCAGGTCGAGCTGATCATCAACGATCCGCGCGTTCACGGCGTGGCCTTGACCGGATCGGAAGCTGCCGGCGCCATCGTCGCCTCCCAGGCCGGCAAGGCGCTGAAGAAATCCACCATGGAGCTCGGCGGCGCCGACGCCTTCGTCGTGCTGGACGATGTCGATCTGAAGAAGACTGTCGACTGGGCCGTGTTCGGTCGCCATTGGAATGCCGGCCAGGTCTGCGTCTCCTCCAAGCGCATGATCGTCGTCGACCCGGTCTATGACGCCTTCCTTGAGAGCTACCGCAAGGGCGTTGCCGGCCTCATTGCGGGCGATCCGTTCGACGCCAAGACCACCCTGGCGCCGCTCTCCTCGCAAGGCGCCGCCGACGATCTGAAGGAGCAGGTCCGCCAGGCCGTCGAGCACGGCGCAAAGGCCGAGGAGATCGACATCGCGATCCCCAACCAGGGCGCCTTCGTGCGGCCGACCATTCTCACCGAGGTCGGCGAGGACAATCCGGCCCGCTACTGGGAGTTCTTCGGCCCCGTCTCCATGCTGTTCCGCGCCAAGGACGAGGAGGACGCCATCCGCATCGCCAACGATTCGCCCTTCGGCCTCGGCGGCTCTGTGTTCACCTCCGATCCGAAGCGCGGCGCCGAGGTGGCTAAGAAGATCTCCACCGGCATGGTGTTCGTGAACCATCCCACCAAGGTGGAAGCCGATCTCCCCTTCGGCGGCGTCCGCCGCTCCGGCTATGGCCGCGAGTTGCTCGGTCTCGGCATCAAGGAGTTCGTCAACCACAAGCTCATCGACGTCGTCGATATCGACGCCCATTTCTGAGCCCCGCATCGAGGCTGCCCCTCCTCGCCGTTGACGGCGCGGGAGGGGCGGCCACTCCCGTCCCAGAAACAAATCGATCGATTTCAGGAGAGCACGATGCCCCAGACCATGAAGGCGGCCGTCGTCCACGAATTCAAGAAACCCCTCACCATCGAAGAGGTGCCGGTTCCCGAGCCGGGACCGGGCCAGATCCTGGTCAAGATCGCCGCCACCGGCGTCTGCCACACCGACCTTCACGCCGCCCATGGCGACTGGCCGGTCAAGCCGCACCCGCCCTTCATTCCCGGCCATGAGGGTGTCGGCCACGTCGTCGCCATAGGGCCACATGTCAGCCATATCAAGGAAGGCGACCGCGTCGGCGTGCCCTGGCTCTACAGCGCCTGCGGCCACTGCAAGCATTGCCTCGGCGGCTGGGAGACGCTTTGCGAGGAGCAGCAGAACACCGGCTATTCGGTCAATGGCAGCTTCGCCGAATATGTCGTCGCCGATGCCGACTATGTCGGCCATCTGCCGGACAATGTCGACTTCGCCGAGATCGCGCCGATCCTCTGCGCCGGCGTCACCGTCTATAAGGGGCTCAAGGTCACCGACACCAAGCCCGACGACTGGGTGGTGATCTCCGGCATCGGCGGGCTCGGCCACGTCGCGGTGCAATACGCCAAGGCCATGGGGCTCAACGTCCTTGCCGTCGATATCGACGACGAGAAGTTGGAGCTCGCCAAGAGCCTCGGCGCCACGCTGGCCGTAAATGCCCGCGCCACCGACCCGGTCGCTTACGTGAAGAAGGAGATCGGCGGCGCCGAAGGCGTGCTGGTGACCGCGGTCTCTCCGAAGGCCTTCGAGCAGGCCCTCGGCATGGTCGGCCGCGGCGGCACGGTTTCCCTCAACGGTCTGCCGCCGGGCGACTTCCCGCTCTCCATTTTCGACACCGTGATCGACGGCATCACCGTGCGCGGCTCGATCGTCGGCACCCGGCTCGATTTGCAGGAGGCACTGAACTTCGCCGGTGAAGGCAAGGTCAAGGCCACCATCGCCACCGAACCGCTGGAGAATATCAACGACATCTTTGCCCGTATGGAGCACGGCGACATCCAGGGCCGCATCGTCATCGACATGCAGAGTTAAATTTTGCGGAGCTAGATTTTGCGCGAACCGGGCAAGCCGCCTTGCTTGGCCGAGCCCGGTTCGCAACCAAATGCCCCTCTTAACCGTTTCCCTACAGAACGGAGCTAGCGTCGCGGCATCGCACGCGGGGTGGAGGAGCGTTTATGCGGCGGTTCACGTTCGCAAGTCTGATTTTGAGTTCGGCTTTTGCCTTCCCTGCGGTGGCAGATGAGTCCACCGATAGCGGGGCTCTGGCGCTAACCGCCACCGTCGGCGAGCTTTCCCCCGACCTCGGTGAGGCGCAGAAGAAAATTCTCGCCAGTTTTCTCGACGGCAAGACCGATTTCGACTCCCCAAAGGACGAGACCGTCTCCGTCTCCGCCGACGAGGTCCGGTGCCATACCTCGAATGTCGATCTGACCGTGCATGGTTGCGAGCTGAGCTTCGGCAAGAACACGGTGACGCTAAACGGCCGCGCCGCCCATGAGCTGCTGGCCACCCTGGCCGAGGAAGGCGTCGAGCCCGACCCCGGCGCCGGAAATATTTGGTATGGTATTTCCAAGCTCGCTTGCAGCGTCGACGTCGATCAGGTGAAGGAAAAGGCCGGCGGCGGCGTTCGCTGCACGTTCAATACCGCGCTAGACTAAAAACCAATGCCCCCAGCCATGCCGTTTCCTTTCCATGTCCCGTCTTTAGGAGTCCGTCGCCCCATGCCCCAGCGTTCAGCCTCGTCTCTTCTCGCCGTTTCGGCTTTCATCCTCGCCGCTTGTCTATCGCCGCTTGCCGCACACGCCGCCGAAAAATGGGAGGCGGCCAGCACCACCGCCATATCCATCACCGGCGACATCACGCTCAGCGACGATAAGATCACCTTCGCCGACGGCAAGACCCTGAACCTCCGCCCGCTCGGCGGCGACAAGCCGGGCGTCTATGCCATCGACCCGCCGGAAAACCCGACGCTGCTGAACGGCAACAAGCTTTGCGGCGACAAACCGCCGACCTTCATCGTCGCCGGGCGGCCCAACGACGACAATCTCTATCTGAAGGTATTCGATACCGACGAGGCGCCGGCCGCCTCGAACGAGCTGATGCAGCCGGGCATGTGCGCCGGCTATAATTTCGGCCGCTGAGACCGCCCTTCTTTCAGATGCGCCGGGTCTATCGCGCCGAAGGCCCCTATCTGATCGACGAGAACGGCATCCGCGACGCGCGCTACAGGCCTTAGGCGGAACCTACTCGCCCCAATCGAACCAGGGCGTCCCGCAGCTGACCTTTTTAATATTTGGGCTGGGCAGGAGAGCGAGGTAGACGTCCCAAAAACTCGTATAAAAAATACTCAATGAACCTGGTGCCTCTCCCCTGGGCTCATTCCACTTCCGCCTGTCATGACCGAAGGCACTTTCGTTCCAAACGAGCGGCATCATCACTGAACCGTCCATTTCCATTTTTCCGCCGCGAGAAATCACCTTCACCTGGTTAGGCTTCCCCGGCACGCGCTCCAAGAGAATATCGTAGTCTGTACGGACAATGATCTTCCCTGCAGGGTCTCTTAAGATCATGTCGTCGGAAGCGTATGCGTTTGAGGGGATAATCATTGCATATCCAAGTAAATAGCCGTTGGGCAGCACCACGCAGGCCCCTCTGCTCATGTAGAGCACAAACATCACCCACGCCGAGCAAAGCCCTACAAGAACGACGCCCCCGATCAGCAGCCACTTCAAGACCCGCATAATCATCCGCTAGGCTCGTAGCGGTACCCGCTCTGTGACCGGTCCAGATGCACTCTTCCCTCGAATGTTCCCGTCCAATCATCAATGATGGGATATGGCTTAGAGGCCGGTAGCTCTGTGGGGAATGCGCCGATAGCGCCAATCTTTTGCAAGGCCCTATCAATATCTAGAGGATCACGGAACGCGTCGCGCAGCTCGAAGTTGATTGCACCGCGAAATTCTACCATAGGATGCAATCGTTTCACAGTGCCCCGAAACGGCCCGCTAACTTTCGTTCTGCCAAGGCTAAAGACGATTCTGGTCATGTTGTATGACCTGTCGAATTTCCCACCAAAGCTGCCATCGCCGATCTTGCGCGCCTCATCTGCGATCTGTCCCGGCAGCTTGGTGGGGACGTCGCCCGCCTGGCGCTGGAATTCCGCGACCACCGCCCGCAAATGCCCTGTTTCCCGCAAGGTGACGGTGCGCCCGCCGCCGAAGAAATAGTGATAGACGAAGTCGTCGCTGTCCCAAGGCGCGCCTTCGTCAGCCACATCCTGCATCGTGATTTTGAAGAACTCCTGGGCGACGGGGATGTAAGGCTCCGCCCAGCAGCGGCAGCCATAAGCCTCGCCCGGATGCCCGGTCGGCGGCGGGTCGTCCCAGGCGAAGACCTTGCCCTCATTTTCCCGATGCGAGGGCCGTACCCTGTCGTCGCGCCGGGTCCGCCAGATATAGTGCGTTGTCGGATGCCGCTCGGTGACGGACGCCGCCTTGGCCGACGATTTGGCCGCCTCCGAGGCTATCGTCGCAAGATCGATCGGCGTGCCGTAGCGCAGATAGGCCTCGAACGCCTTGCGATAGGCGGCACTGTCGGAATTTGCGGCGCGGACCATCGAACCTCACCTTCTCTGCGGCAGCCTTGGTGACGGCTTCGATTGTCGGCGATGTCAGGGGGCCGGTGACAAGATGGGTTTGGCGGCCGCGCGGCGAAGGCCGAGGTGTGCAAAATCGCCGCGTTTCCGCCAAAATAGAATGGGATGGGCGGGAAGCGCCTTGCATTCGCCGGATGCGGCGCGTACGCCCCTTTCAAACCAAGACACTATGAGAGCGAAGCTTCATGCGCATCGACGCGATCGACATCGGCGATAATCCGCCCGAAGACGTCAACACCATCATCGAGGTGCCGATCGGCGGCGAGCCGATCAAATACGAGATGGACAAGGAGTCGGGCACGCTGTTCGTCGACCGGTTTCTCTATACCCCGATGCGCTATCCGGGAAATTACGGCTTCGTGCCCCACACCCTGTCCGACGACGGCGACCCCATCGACGTGCTGGTCGCCAGCACCCGCCCGATCTTTCCCGGCGCGGTGATCAATGTTCGCCCCATCGGCGTTCTGATGATGGAGGACGATTCCGGGCTGGACGAGAAGATCATCGCCGTGCCGACGCCGAAGCTCACCAAGCGTTACGAGAACGTCTTCAACTACACCGACATGCCGCCCACCCTGCTGGATCAGATCCAGCACTTCTTCGGTCACTACAAGGACCTGGAGCCGGGCAAATGGGTCGAGGTCGGCGGCTGGCGCGATGCCAGCGAGGCCAAGCGCCTGATCACCGAGGCGATCGAGCGGGCCAAGAAGGACAAGCCTGCCGCAGCCGCCGAGTAGTCGCGCCCCTAGCGGTTCACCGTCGCAAGATTTTCCCGCGTATAGCGCTCGCCGGCGACGCCCTCTCCGATGGCGCCGTCGAGCTGCGCCATCTCCTCGGCGGCGAGGCTCACCTCCGCCGCGCCGAGATTGTCTTCCAGATATTTGCGCCGCTTGGTGCCGGGGATCGGCACCACATCGTCGCCCTTGGCCAAGAGCCAGGCGAGCGCCACTTGCGCCGGGCTATGGCCCTTCGCTTCGGCAATGGACTTCACCACCCCGGCGATATGCATATTGGCGTCGAAATTTTCGCCCTGCAGCCGCGGATCGCTGAACGAGCGGTAATCGCTCTCGGGATACTCCTCGGCACGCTTCGCCGTGCCGGTGAGGAAGCCGCGCCCCAGCGGCGAGAACGGCACCAACCCGATGCCGAGCGAGCGGATCAGCGGGATGATCTCGTCTTCCAAATTCCGTTCCCAGACCGAATATTCGCTTTGCAGCGCGCTGATTGCCTGCTCGCTCTGGGCGCGCTCGATCGCCTCGGCGCCGGCCTCCGACAGGCCGAAATACAGCACCTTGCCCTCGTCGATCAGCTCCTTCACCGTGCCGGCGACATCCTCCATCGGCACATCCGGATCGACCCGGTGCTGATAGAGAAGATCGATATGATCGGTGCCGAGCCGCTTCAGCGAGCCTTCCACGGCTTTGCGGATCCGCGCCGGATGGCTGTCGAGCCCGACCCGCTTGCCGTCCTCGATGGCGAAGCCGAACTTGGTCGCCAGCGTCACCTTATCCCGGCGCCCTTTCAGGAACCCGCCCAGCAGCTCCTCATTGTGATAGGGGCCGTAGATCTCCGCCGTGTCGAGGAAGTTGCAGCCCCGCTCCAGGGCAAGATCGACGGTCTTCAGGGATTCCGCATCGTCCGGCGTGCCATAGGCGAAGCTCATCCCCATGCAGCCGAGCCCGATCTCGGAGACCTCCAACCCCTGACTTCCCAACTTGCGGCGCTTGAGCATGATCGGCCTCCTTGTTCTGAGTGAGGGGAGATAACGCTCAAGAGCCGCAATCGCAATGGAGCCGCGTCAATGGCGCGCGGAAGCGCCGCGTCCAAGCCCGGACAGGCAGCCATCGCGGCGGAGCCATCCTTCAAATCGCCAGATTGGATTGCGATCGTCTCCTGCTCTCCGGACAAATTATTGCAAAAGGTTTCCAGGCCTGCCCTTGCAATATTCGGTTACAATTTTTCGAGCGTTTTCAACATTTCCTGGTCTAGCATCGCAGCTGCTACAGTCAGATATTGCAACAATGCGCCGGCCGGGCCGAACCCCGTGAGCAAGCATGGCAGGATCAGAGCCGCCGATGAACGAACAGGTGAAACCGGAGAAGATGAAGACCGATATCGAGTCCGTGCTCGGCATCGGCAAGAAGACGACGTTTTTCGCCCGCAACCGCGGCGCCCTGATCACCGCTGCGGTGATCGCCGCGGCGCTTCTGCTCTATCTGTTTTTCGGGTTCGGCGGATCCGGCAACGGCATACGCTACGAGACCGAGCAGGCCACCCAAAGCGACATCACCGTGACCGTCACCGCCACCGGCACGGTCGAGCCGACCAACGAGGTGGAGGTCTCCAGCGAGCTCTCCGGCATCATCCGCGACGTCCAGGTCGACTACAACAGCGCCGTCGAGAAGGGCCAGCTTCTGGCGACCCTCGACACCGACAAACTCAAAGCCACCGTCGACAGCTCCAGGGCAAAACTGCTCGCCGCCAAGGCCAGGGTCACCGAAGCGGAGGCGAGCGTGCTGGAAGCCAAGCTCGAATACGAGCGCAAGGCGCAGCTGGTCGAACGCAAGGCCGGCACGCCGCAGGATCTGGAAGCCGCCGATGCCAGCTACAAGCGCGCGATCGCCGAGCTGGAAAGCGCCAAGGCCGACGTTTCGGCGGCGCAAGCCGATCTGTCCCTGGACGAGACCAATCTGGAAAAAGCGGCGATCCGCTCGCCGGTCACCGGCGTGGTGCTGAGCCGCGATGTCGAGCCGGGCCAGACCGTGGCCTCCTCGCTGCAGGCGCCGACACTCTTCACCATCGCCGAGGATCTCGCCAAGATGGAGGTCCAGGTGGATGTCGACGAGGCCGATGTCGGCACCGTGAAGGAAGGCCAGACCGCGACCTTCACCGTCGATGCCTATCCCAACCGCACCTTCCAAGCCGAGATCCGCGAGCTGCGCTTCGGCTCCGAGGTGGTGCAGGACGTGGTCACCTATAAGGCGGTGCTGACCACCGACAATAGCGACCTGCTGCTGCGGCCCGGCATGACCGCCACCGCCGAGATCATTACCGCCGAGGTGAAGGACGCCGTCACCGTGCCCAACGCCGCCTTGCGCTATACCCCGCCCGCCGAAAGCGAGAGCGGAGACACGCGCAATTTTCTGGAGAAGCTGATGCCCGGCATGCCACGGCTGCGCAGGGCAAGCAGCTCCGGTCCCGCTACCGGATCGGAACGCCAGATCTGGGTTCTGGAAAACGGCGTGCCTAAAGAGATCGCCATCACCGTCGGAAAAACCGACGGCAAGCGCACCGAGGTCGTGAAGGGCGATATCGAACCCGGACAGGCGGTCATCGTCGACGCCACAACGAACGGCTAGGGCCATGTCCCGGCGCGAGAAACCCACTCCGGCCCGGCAAGCCCTGATCGAGCTGACCGGGATCACCAAGACCTACGGCCACGGCGAAGGCGTCGTGCATGCCCTCGACGGGATCAGCCTGCGCATCGACAAGGGCGAGTTCGCTGCGGTGATGGGGCCGTCCGGCTCCGGCAAGTCCACCGCCATGAACATCATCGGCTGTCTGGATCAGCCCACCAGCGGCAGCTATCTGTTCGACGGCGTCGAAGTCTCCCGCCTGGACCGCCAGCAGCGCGCCCTGCTCCGGCGCCACTATATCGGCTTCGTGTTTCAGGGCTTCAATCTGCTCGCCCGCACCACGGCGGTGGAGAATGTCGAGCTACCGCTGATCTATCGCGGCATACCCCACGCCGAACGCCGCCCCCTGGCCCTGCAAGCCCTGGCCAAGGTCGGGCTCGCCGAGCGCGCCATGCACACGCCGGGCGAGCTTTCTGGCGGCCAGCAGCAGCGCGTCGCCATCGCCCGCGCCATTGTCACCGAGCCGGCTCTGCTGCTCGCCGACGAGCCCACCGGCAATCTCGACACCAAATCGAGCGTCGAGATCATGGAGCTTCTCGTCGCGCTGAACCGCGAGCAGCACATCACCGTGGTGATGGTGACCCACGAGCCGGACATGGCCGAATATGCCGGACGGATCGTGCATTTCCTCGACGGCAGGATCGCCAGCGACACCCGCAGCGAGGAGGCGGCCTGATGTTCTACGAGACCTTGAAGCTGGCGGTGCAGGCGATCTTGCGCAACGCGCTGCGCTCCTTCCTGACCCTGCTCGGCATCGTCATCGGCGTGGCCGCCGTCATCGCCATGGTCACCATCGGCAACGGCACCACCGAGAAGGTGAAAGAGCAGATGGCCAAGCTGGGCAGCAACGTGCTGTTCGTGCGCCCCGGCCAATTCGGCCCCGGCCGCGCCAGCAGCAACGCCAAATCCTTCAACGCACGGGATATCGAAGCGCTGCGCGAGCAGCTCCGCGGCGTCCGCGCCGTCGCGCCGATGTCCCGCGGCTCGGCCACCGTGATCTACGGCTCCGAAAGCCGCACCGTGAGCACCGTCGGCACCGACGATGCCTATCTCATCACCCAGGATTGGGGCCTGACCGACGGCCGCTCGTTCAGCGCCGCAGAGGTCAGAAGCGGCGGCGCGGTCTGCATTATCGGGCAGACCGTGCGCGAGGAGCTGTTCGGCTCTACCAACCCGATGGGCCAGCGCATCCGCGTCAGCAATATCTCCTGCGAGGTGATCGGGCTTCTTGAGCCGAAGGGCGAATCCGGTTTCGGCACCGACCGGGACGATGTCGTCTTGATGCCGCTGCGCACCTATCAGCGCCGGATCTCCGGCAACTCCGATATCGACAGCATCAACGTCTCCGCCCGCGACGGGGTCGACACCGCCAAGGTGCAGGCCGATATCGAACGGCTGATGCGGGAACGGCGCGGCATCACGCCGGGAGAAGACGACGATTTCGGCGTCGCCGACATGACCCAGATCGTCGAAACCCAGACCGCGACCACCGCCGTGCTCACCGCGCTGCTCGGCGCCGTTGCCGGCGTCAGCCTGCTGGTCGGCGGCATCGGCATCATGAACATCATGCTGGTCTCGGTCACCGAGCGCACCCGCGAGATCGGCATCCGCCTCGCCATCGGCGCGCAGGAATCGCAAGTGCTGATGCAGTTCCTGGTCGAGGCGGTGGTGCTCTCCCTGTTCGGCGGCATCGCCGGCATCGTGCTCGGCCTCGGCCTCGCCGCGCTCACCTCGATCCAGATGAACATCCCCTTCGTCCTGGACCCGAGCATCGTGGTGATCTCGTTCGGCTTCTCCGCCCTCACCGGGATCGTGTTCGGCTATTTCCCGGCCCGCCGCGCCGCCCAGCTCGACCCCATCGAAGCCCTGCGGCACGAGTAGCGGACGCATCCCGCTCCCCAAACACACAAAGAAAAACGGGCCGCCGTTGCCGGCAGCCCGTTAATCGTCGCAAAGCTTTAGAAGAGCGATTAGCCCTTCATCGCGTTGGCCTTGTCGATCAGCGCCTGGGCCTGGCGGATCGAGGCGATGTCGATCAGGCGGCCGTCGAGAGACACCGCGCCCTTGCCTTCCTTCTTGGCCTGCTCCATGGCGTCGAGGATGCGCTGGGCCTTGGTGATCTCTTCCTCAGAGGGGCTGAACACCTCGTTGGCAAGGTCGATCTGCGAGGGGTGGATCGCCCACTTGCCCTCGAAACCCAGAACCGCGGCGCGCTTGGCGGCGGCCTTGAAGCCGTCCGGATCGGAGAAATCGCCGAACGGACCGTCGATCGGACGCAGGCCGTAGGCGCGGCAAGCGATCATCATGCGCGACAGGGCGAAGTGCCACGGGTCGCCCCAGTAATACTCGCGGTGGCCGCTATCGTCGGCGTCGGTCAGAACGCCGTAATCCGGGTGCGGGCCGCCAATGCCGACGGTGCGCGCGCGGGTCGAAGCGGCATAGTCGGCAACGCCGAAGCTCATCGCTTCCAGACGCTTCGACGACTGGGCGATGGCCTCAACATTGGCCATGCCGAGCGCCGTCTCGATCAGCACCTCGATGCCGACCGGATTGGTGCGGCCGACCGCCTGCTCGCACTGCGAGATCAGCATGTCGATGGCATAGACGTCGGCCGGCACGCCGACCTTGGGGATCAGCACCATGTCGAGACGCGGGCACTTCTCAACCACGTCGATGACGTCGCGATAGGCGTAATGCGTGTCCAGACCATTGATGCGGATCAGCATGGTCTTGTTGCCCCAATCGAGATCGTTCAGGGCCTCGACGATGTTCTTGCGGGCTTGCTCCTTGTCGTCCGGTGCGACGGCGTCCTCGACATCGAGGAAGATCACGTCGGCGGCCGACTTCGCCGCCTTCTCGAACAGCGACGGATTGGAGCCCGGCACGGCGAGTTCCGAGCGATGAAGTCTCGGCGTCGCCTGCTGAATAAGGGTGAAACTCATAAAACGTCCTTTCCTTGCAGATTAACCCGTGGCCCCAAGGCCAGCGGCAATACAGTTGATCGACATCAGAAGCGGGACTTTGAGCTGTTCCCGTTCTGCGTCGGTCTCGGCGCTGCGGAAGCGCCGCAAGAGCTCCACCTGCTCGCGATTGACTTCGTTGATCGTCGGCAGGCGGTCTTTCAGCGCCCGGGAGAAATCCGGGAAACGCTGGGCGATCTGATCGTCGCCGCTGACCCGCAAGACCATCTCTGTGGTCAGGCGGTATTCCCGCTCGATCATCGAAAAGATCGCATCGCGCGCGGATTCGTCGGCCACCAGGCCGGCATAGCCCCGCGCCACCGACAGATCGACGACGAGCAGCATCTTCTCCACCTCGTCGATGACGAGACGGAAAAGACGGGAATCTTCGAACATGCGGCGGAGCAGCTTAAGCCCGCTCTCGCCGCGCACCTCTAGGAAGCTCTTGATGCCGCTTCCCACCCCGTACCAGCCGGTGATGGCGTGGCGGTTCTGCGACCAGGCGAACACCCAGGGGATCGCCCGCAGATCGCTCAACGACTTGGCGCCGAAGCGGCGCGACGGACGCGAGCCGATATTGAGCAGCGAAATCTCCTCCAGCGGGCTGGCCGCCTGGAAATAGGTCACCATGTCGGGGTGATTGAAGAATTTCGAATAGGCCGCCCGCGATGCGCCGGAAAGCGCCTCCATGGCGTCCTCGAACTCGCCCCGCGGTACCAGCGCCTCTTCCCGCTCCGATTTCAGCGCATGGGCGAAGACCGAGGCGCCGAGAAGCTCCATCTGATACAGCGCGGTGCCCTTATTGGCGTATTTGAACGAGACCACCTCGCCCTGCTCGGTGACCCGGAACCGGCCGCGGATCGAGCCGGCAGGCTGCGCCGCGATGGCGTGCCCCGTCGGCGCGCCGCCGCGGCTGACCGAGCCGCCCCGGCCATGGAAGAAGGCGATCGAGACGCCGGTCTCGTCGGAGATTTTGGTGAGGCGCGACTGCGCCCGGGCCAGCTCCCAGTTGGAGGCGACGAAACCGCCATCCTTGTTGGAGTCCGAATAGCCGATCATCACCTCCTGCACCCCGCCTTGCCAGCGGGTGGAGCGGCGCACCAGCGGCACCTGCAAAAGCTCGCGCATGATCGCCGGCGCGGCCTGCAGATCCTCGATGGTCTCGAACAGCGGCACCACGGGGAGCGTGCAGATCTCCGTCGCGGTGTCGTCGAGGAATACGCCGGCCTCCTTGACCAGGAGATAGACGCCGAGAATATCGGCCACCGAGCCGGTCATCGACAGGATGAAGCTGCCGAACGCCTCGCGGTCGAGCCCCTCGCGCATATCGGCGACCAGTCGCAGCATGCGTAAGGTCTCCGCCGCATCGTCGGGCAGATCGTCGAGTGGCTTCCGCTCCGTGGAGGGCTTGCCCAGCTCGGCGATGATCCAGGCTTTCCAGGCTTCGCTATCGGGCGCCGGCGGCTCGTCCTCGTCCGGATTTTCCCGCTTCCACAGCGCCTGCAGCGCACCCGTCGTGCGGGTGGTGTTCTCGCGAAGATCGAGCCGTACCGTGGAGAAGCGGAAGATCTCCACCGCATAGCGCACCGGGCGCACCATATCGGCGGCGATGCCGGGGGAGTTCGCCTCGACCAGCGCCTGCTCCAGCAGTTTCAGATCGGCGATCAACTCGTCGGCATTGGCATAGGCCGGATGGTCCGGCGATCCGCCTTGGGTCTTCTCGATGGTGGCGTCGAGCTTGCGCAGCAGGCAGGTGACATATTGCCGGTAGGCCTCGCCCGGATTGCGCACGGTGATCTCGTCCGCCTCCCCGCTGGCCTCGAGCTCCGCCCTCAGCGCCTCGGCGAAAGGCTGCCAGATCGGGTTGATGCGCTTGCTGATGGAGAGCATGCGCACCAGATCGTTCAGCCGCAGCCGGTAATGGCGCATGGCGGCGAGCGCATTCTCCTTCAAGGTGGTGCGCGTCACCTCGGTGGTGACGAAGGGATTGCCGTCGCGGTCGCCGCCGATCCAGGAGCCGAACTGGAAGAAGGCCGGCACCTCGAACGCCTCATGCGGATAATACTGCTGCAGCGAGGACTGCAGCAGCTTCAGCATCTCCGGCGCTTTGTCGAAGATCGTCTCGTCGAAGAAATGCAGCCCCCAGGAGACCTCCTTGGGGACAGTCGGCTTCTCCAGATGCAGCTCGCCGGTCATCCAGATCAGCTCGATCTGGTCGCGCAGCTGCTCGATCAGCCCGCGCCGCTCCCGCTCCGTCCAGCGCGACAGCTCCAGCTCGCGCAGCAGCAGATAGACGCGCCGGAGCTTCTCCAGCACGGTGACGCGCTTGGCCTCGGTCGGATGGGCGGTGATCACCGGGCGGATGCGCAAGCTGTCCAGCAGATGCCGCAGCTCGGCGACATCGATGCCGTCCCGCGCCGCCTCGGAGATCACATTGTCGAACGTGCCGCGCAGCTGATCGCGCCCGCGCGTCTTCTCCACATGGCGGCGGAGGCGCATCGTGGCGTTCTGCTCGGCGATGGAAAGCAGCTGGAACCAGATGCCTTGCGCCTGCAGCGCACGGGACATCAGCTCCGGCGACAGCGAGGAGAAATCATCGCCGCCCTTCAACACCGCCTGCACTTCCGGCTGATGCCGCCCGGTCACCTCCACCAAAAGGCCGAACAGGATCTCGGCCGCCTCATGGGCGCCGGTGCCCGTGATCACGGGCGGTGTTGCGGGGAACTCGAGGGAACCCGGAGACTGACTGGCGTCGTGATTCATGTATTGGGGATCCTCCCGGCCTGCCGATCGCCCGTGAAATTTCGCACAGCCGTACCCCGTCACTCGTATGAGCGAGGCGAGCCGCGCTTCCCGCGCTTACATCGCCCGATGGGGCGATAGCGCGGTACAGGGATTAGCCGGACGAGACGTCCTCCCTATGAAGCAGTTGCTATGAAAATACCGAGGGGAGGGCGCCTGATCTTTCAAGCGCCCTCCCCGCCGGATAATCTCTCTCTACGCCGCGCGGCGGTCGCCGCCCAGCACCTTGGCCACGGTGGAGCCGAACTCGCTGGGGTTCGGCGCAACCGTCAGACCGCAAGAGCGCATGATCTCGGCCTTCTCCGCGGCGCTGTCGCCAGCGGCGGAGATGATCGCGCCGGCATGGCCCATGCGGCGGCCCTTCGGCGCCGTGAGACCAGCGACGAAGCCGATCACCGGCTTCTTCATGTTCTCCTGGATCCAGGCCGAAGCCTCGGCTTCCTGCGGACCGCCGATCTCGCCGATCATCAGAACGGCTTCGGTCTCCGGATCGTCCTCGAACAGCTGCAGGTGATCGAGGAACGAGGAGCCATTGATCGGGTCGCCGCCGATACCGACCGAGGTGGTGATGCCGATGCCCAGCTCTTTCAGCTGCGCGGCGGCCTCATAGCCGAGCGTCCCCGAACGCGAGATGATGCCGACCGAGCCCTGCAGGTAGATATGGCCGGGCATGATGCCGAGCATCGATTTGCCGGGGCTGATGATGCCGGCGCAGTTCGGGCCGACCATCATCGGACGCTTATCCTTGGGAAAGCGGTAGAGATAGCGCTTCACCCGCATCATGTCCTGGGCCGGAATGCCGTCGGTGATCGAGCAGATCAGCCGGATGCCGGCATCCGCCGCTTCCATGATCGCATCGGCGCAGAAGGCCGGCGCGACGAAGGTGATCGAGGTGGTGGCGCCGGTCGCGGCCACGGCTTCCTTCACCGTGTCGAACACCGGAACGCCGTGATGGGTCTGGCCGCCCTTGCCGGGGGTGACGCCGCCGACGACATTGCTGCCGTATTCGATCATCTCCTTGGCGTGGAAGCTGCCCTTATCGCCGGTCATGCCCTGGACAATGATCGGCGTCTTCTCATCGATAAGAATACTCATGACGTGTTGCCTCCCTCGCCTTACGCCGTTGCCGCGGTCAGTTCCGATTGCGCGCCGCATGCATCGACCGCCTTCTGGGCGGCTTCTGCCAGCGTATCGGCGGTGATCAGATCGAGGCCGCTCTCGGCGAGGATCTTCTTGCCCTCTTCCACATTGGTGCCCGCCAGGCGAACCACCAGCGGCACCTTGATGTCGACCTGCTCGCAAGCCAGCACCACGCCCTTGGCGACCCAGTCGCAGCGATTGATGCCGGCGAAGATGTTGACCAGGATCGCCTGCACGTTCTCGTCCGACAGCACCAGCTTCAGCGCCGTGGCGATACGGTCCGGCGACGCGCCGCCGCCGACATCCAGGAAGTTGGCCGGATTGCCGCCGGCATGCTTGATCATGTCCATGGTCGCCATGGCGAGGCCGGCACCGTTGACGATGCAGCCGATTTCGCCGTCGAGACCGATATAGTTGAGATTGTGTTCGGCGGCCTTGGCCTCGCGCGGATCCTCTTGGGAAGGATCGTGCATATCGGCCACGGCATGCTGGCGGAACAGCGCGTTGTCGTCGAACGACATCTTCGCATCCAGCGCCAGCACGCGGTTATCCTTGGTCAGCACCAGCGGATTGACCTCGAGCATCGAGGCGTCGCAATCGCGGAACGCACGGTAGGCGTTGAGGATCAGGCTGGTGGCGCGCTGCACCTCTTTGATGTCGAGACCGAGCTTGAAAGCGATCTCGCGGGCCTGGAAGGCCTGCAGGCCGACGGCCGGTTCGACCACCACCTGGATAATCGCCTCCGGATCCTTGTCGGCGATCTCCTCGATCTCCATACCGCCTTCCTTGGAGGCGATGACGCGGATGCGCTCGGCTTTCCGGTCCAACACGAAGCCGAGATAGAATTCCTTCTCGAACGGCTCGGCGACCTCGACATAGACGCGCTGCACCGGCTTGCCTTCCGGCCCGGTCTGGTTGGTCACCAGATTCTTGCCCAGCAGCTCGGACGCCGCCTCGCGCACCTCATGGTAGGTCTTGCACAGCTTGATGCCGCCGGCCTTGCCGCGCGCACCGGCATGCACCTGGGCCTTTACCGCCCAGAACGAACCGCCCAGTTCCGTCGCCGCATAGACGGCCTGATCGGGGCTGAAAGCAACTGCGCCCTTCGGAACTGCAACCCCAAATTGAGACAGCAGCTCCTTGGCTTGATACTCGTGTACGTCCACCTGTTTTCCTCCCTTACCTGTCGGGGAGCCATCCCGAATTTCCTAGCTAAGCTTACCCTTCACGACCCCGTAAGCTTGCTCGGTCGCCCCGTCGGCTCCGGCTAGAAGCTCTTCTAATTCTTTGAGTTTGGCCTCTGCGAATTCTTTATCGGCTATCATTCTCGCATTGGTCAAGACATTCAAAGCCGCACTTTTAAGTGCCGCCTGGCCGGCGAGAACTGCCACGCCGGCATCGCTAATCACGTTAAGATTACCCTTGTCGGAGACTTCGCCAGAGAGGTCGATAACTTCGCGCGAAACCTTGCAGCAACGAAGAGGAACTTCCGTTGCCGTCTTCAGCGCTGCCTGAAGTGCTTCAGTGCGCGCCTCTTTTTCTTCTGGCGTTTCTTTGGGCATGCCATACGCGCCCATCACCTGATCGAAAGCCTTAACATCGTCGGCGATCATCTCGGTGAGCGCAAGCCGAAGCTCTTCGGCCCGCGCCAAAAGCCGCTTCATATCGTCCTCGACCTCGACATATTTCTTTTTGCCGATGGTGAGGTTGCAGACCATGGAGACCAGGGCCGCGCCCATGGCGCCGATGATCGCCGCCGCACTGCCGCCGCCAGGCGTCGCCGCCTGGCTGGCGAGGCCATCGAGAAACTCCTCGATCGAGCTGTCTTTGATCTCTGCGCTCACGCCATGTCCTTCGCTGCTGCGTAGATTTCCTCTGCGTCGAACACCTGGTCCTGCGACTCGAACAGCTGGCCGATCAGATGGCGGTGCAACTTTAGCTTGAGACCGCCGATGCCGAGCGCGCCGAAGCACAACTTACCGTAGCGCTCCTTGCCCTTGTCTGTCGCCTCGATGCCCTCGATGCCGAGCGGCGGCTGCGCGTTGCAGTCGGCGACCATCTCGATATTCGGATTGTTCTGCCAGGCGTCGGCCTTGAGCAGCTCGATGCCGATACCGCCAGCGGCAAACACCACATTGGCGTCCTTCACAGCTTCGCCGAACTGATCCGGATTGGAGGCCTCGAAACCGGAGCACTTCACGTCGAACCGCTCCGAGATCTGCTTGGCCGCCGCATCGGCGCGGTCCTGCTTGCGCGAGGTCAGCACCACCTCGGCGCCTTCGCTCGCCAGCATGGCGCCGGCGCGCATGCCGACCGGGCCGGTGCCGGCCAGAACCACGGCCTTCTTGCCCTTCAGATCGCCGGCCTTGGCCAGCAGCGCCACGCCGGCCGCAGCCGTCGTGTTGGAGCCGTTGGAATCCAGCATCACCGAGACGCGGAAATTGGCGAAGAAGCGCTTCTTCACGCATTCCAACAGCTCCTCGCCCTTGGCCATCGAGCCGCCGCCGACGAAGATCGCGGTGTGCTTCTTGTCGTCGCCGCCGCGGGTATAGATCGTGCCGTCGACCAGCGCGCCCACATTGTCGGGCGTCACATTGGCATAGCCTGCCACGTGATCGGCGCCACCGTCATACGCCACCACCGTGTCGAACACGGACGGTTCCGGATCGGTGTCGAACATGAAGAGAAGTTTTTTCATCAATCAATTTCCTCGTACGGGACTTTAGGCGCCCGCTTTACACAACGACGTTCTGCGGCTTACCCGCGACGAAAGCTTCGATATTGTCGACCAGCTGATCGGCCAGGATCTGCATCGCTTCCTTGCTTGCCCAGGCGACATGCGGCGTGACGATCAGGTTCGGCAGCTTGGCATCGAGAAGGATGTTGCCGTCCACCGGCGGCTCCTTGGTCACCACGTCGAAACCGGCGCCGGCGATCTCGCCGGCCTTCAAGGCTTCGACCAGAGCCTCCTCGTCGACCAGCCCGCCGCGCGCCGTGTTGATCAAGACGGCGGAGGACTTCATCTTCTTCAACTCCTCAGCCCCGATCATGTTCTTGGTCTCGGGGGTCAGCGGCGCGTGAAGCGTGATGACATCGCTCTCTGTCAGGATGGTCTCGAAATCGACCAGCCCGTCTTGCGGCATCACATCGTAGGGCAGCACTTCCATGCCCAGCGCCTCGGCGCGTTTGGCGATGGACTTGCCCAGCGCGCCGTAGCCGACGATGCCCAGCTTGGAGCCGGCGACGTCATAGATCGGATAGTCGAAATAGCAGAACTGCCGCGCCTTCTGCCAATCGCCGGCGCGCACCGATTCCACGTAGGGCACCAGGCTGCGGCGAAGCGCGAAGATCATCGCCACCACATGTTCCGGCACGGTGTTGAAGGCATAGCCGCGGATATTCACCACGGTGATGCCGTGCTCTTTGCAGTAATCCTTGTCGATCACGTCGGTGCCGGTGGCCGCCACCGCGATCAGCTTCAGATCGGGAAGCTGCTTCAGCGTCTCTTCGCGCATCGGCACCTTGTTGATGATCGCGATCTCGGCGCCTTTCAGGCGCTCCACGATCTGGTCGACCGACGTGACGTCGTATTCTTTGTAGTTATGCGGGAAGTTCGGCGCCCGCACATTGGCGTCGACTGTCTCTCGGTCGAGAAAAACGATCGAGTGTTCCACCTTGCAAATACCCCCAGGACCTGGTTACGCCTCTAATTCATCGAACCCGGCATCCCCGCCGGAAAACACAACTTCCATGTTCTTTCGCCGGACGGACCCTCGGGCCTCACACCGGCGGAAATTCGCCTTTGCCTCTTCGCGAAGTTGGCCTCTTAACGACCGCCAGGCGTCTCGCCCGGCGTCACTCGGCAGCGATCTTCGTCTCTTTGGGCCGCAGCTCGCCGCGGAAATGAGCTTGGGCCGCAGCGACGCCGCTGCCGAGCTCCACACCGATCCCGGCATCCTGCATCGCCATCTCCGCGCCCGAAAGCGCGCCAAGCAGCATCAACTCGTTCAGATCGCCAAGATGGCCGATCCGGAAAAGCTTGCCGGCAACCTGGGAAAGCCCCGCGCCCAGCGAAAGATTGTAACGCTCATATGCAATACGGATGACATCGGAGCCGTCGATGCCTTCCGGCACCATGATCGCGCTCACCGTATCGGAGTACCATTTCGGCTCCTTGGCGCAGAGCGAAAGCCCCCAAGCCTCGGCCGCCGCGCGCACGCCGCCGGCCAGATGCCGGTGCCGCGCGAAGACGTTCTCCAGCCCCTCGTCGAACAGCCGGTCCATCGAGGCGCGAAGCCCGTGCAGCAGACCGACCGCCGGTGTGTAGGGGAAATATCCGTCCCTGTTGGAGCGGATCTGATCGTCGAGATTGAAATAGGCGCGGGCGCACTTGGCATCCTCGCGCATCGAGAGCGCCTTCTGGCTGGCGCACAGAATCCCGAGGCCCGCCGGCAGCATCAGCCCCTTCTGCGAGCCGCACACCGCCATGTCGACGCCCCACTCGTCCATGCGGAAATCGATCGAGCCGATGGAGCTGACGCCGTCGACGAAAAGCAGCGCCGGATGGTTCGCCGCGGCGATCGCCGCACGCACGGCGGCCACGTCGGAGGTGACGCCGGTGGCGGTCTCGTTATGAACGATCAGCACCGCCTTGATCTGATGATCCTTGTCGGCGGTCAGCGCCTCTTCGATGCGGGAAGGATTGGCGCCGGTGCCCCACTCCTCCTCCTGAACGATCACCTCGATGCCGTGACGGCGGGTGAGCTCGATCCAAAGATGGCTGAAATTGCCGAAGCGGGGCGCCAGGACTTTGTCGCCAGGCGACAGCGTGTTGGTGATCGCCGTCTCCCAGGCGCCGGTCCCGCTGGACGGAAAGATAAACGCCTGGCCGTCTTTGCTCTTGAAGACTTTCTTGAGGTCTTCAAACAAAGGTTTGGTGAATTCCGGAAAATCGGGCGCGCGGTGATCTTCGGAGACCACATGCATGGCCCGAAGCACGCTTTCCGGCAGATTAGTGGGGCCTGGCACGAACAAAAAGTTGCGCCCCGGCCGAACGGCACCCGACATCGTTTCCTCCGCTGAGGTCTAAACTTCAGAAGAAGTTTGACTTCTTGCCCTAACCTATAGCTTGGGCGTTCGCTGAAGGGCAAGCGTGGTAGCGTCGGGGGCGGACCCTGACAACCCCTCGCGACGGATTTTTAGAACAATCCGACGATGTGGCCCTGCTCGTCGAGCTTGATGTTGTTTGCTGCGGGTACTCGTGGAAGACCTGGCATCGTCATGATGTCTCCGCAGATGATCACAACAAACTCGGCGCCGGCGGACAGTCTTACTTCGCGGATCGGAATAATGTGCCCGGTGGGCGCACCCTTCGCATCCGGGTTGGTGGAGAAGCTATACTGCGTCTTCGCGACGCAGACCGGCAGATTGCCGAAGCCCTGTGCCTCCAACTCCTCGAAGCGCTTCGCGATACTCTTGTCGTAAGAGATATCCTCCGCCCCGTAGATCTTCTGGGCGATGGTGCGCATCTTCTCCGCCAGAGGCATGTCGTCCGGATAGAGCGGCTTGAACGCGCTCTTCTGGGTATCGGTGATGCGGACCACGGTCTCCGCCAGATCCGCCGCGCCCGGCCCGCCAAGCGCCCAATGCTCGGCCAGCACGCACTCCACGTCGATCTTCTTGCACAGCGCCTGCAGCAGCTCGATCTCCGCTTCGGTGTCGCCGGAGAAGCGATTGACCGAAACCACCACCGGAACGCCATAGGAGCGCATATTGGCGACGTGCTTCTCCAGATTGGCGAAGCCTTTTTCCAGCGCGTCCAGATTTTCGTTCTTCAGCTCGTCCTTGGCGACGCCGCCATGCATCTTCAGCGCGCGAATGGTCGCAACCACCACGATTGCATCAGGGTTCAGCCCGGCCTTGCGGCATTTGATGTCGAGGAATTTCTCCGCTCCGAGATCGGCACCGAAGCCGGCCTCCGTCACCACATAGTCGGAGAGCTTCAGCGCTGCCTTGGTGGCGATCACCGAGTTGCAGCCATGGGCGATATTGGCGAACGGCCCGCCATGCACGAAGGCCGGATTGTTCTCCAGCGTCTGCACCATGTTCGGCGCCAGCGCGTCCTTCAGCAGCGCCGCCATCGGGCCGGCGGCGGAAAGCTGCTCCGCCGTCACCGGCTCGCGGCTGCGGGTCTGGCCGATCTGGATATTGCCGAGCCGCCGCTGCAGATCGGCAAGGTCGGTGGCCAGGCAGAAGATCGCCATCACCTCGGAGGCGACCACGATGTCGAACCCGGCCTCGCGCGGGAAGCCGTTGGCCACCCCGCCGAGCGAGGTGACGATGGAGCGTAGCGCCCGGTCGTTCATGTCGATGCCGCGCCGCCAGGTGACGCGCCGCGCATCGATATCGAGGCTGTTGCTCCAGTAAATATGGTTGTCGATCAAGGCTGCGAGCAGGTTGTTGGCCGCGCCGATGGCATGGAAGTCGCCGGTGAAGTGGAGGTTGATATCCTCCATCGGCACCACCTGCGCATAGCCGCCGCCGGCCGCGCCGCCCTTCATGCCGAAGCACGGGCCGAGAGACGGCTCGCGCACGCAGATCAGCGCCTTCTTGCCGATATGGTTCAGCGCATCGCCAAGCCCCACCGTGGTGGTGGTCTTGCCCTCGCCCGCCGCCGTCGGGGTGATCGCCGTCACCAGGATCAGCTTGCCGTCCGGGCGGTCTTTCAGGGTTTCGATGTAGTCGAGAGAGACTTTGCCCTTGTAGTGCCCGTAAGGCAGCATGCTCTCGGCCGGGATGCCGAGCTTCTCGGATGCCACATCGAGGATGGGGCGCATTTCCGCCGCTTGCGAAATCTCGATATCGGATTTCGGATTGCGGTGCTGTTCAACCGAGCCCTTGGACATGAATACTCACTCCCCCCATCTCATCATTCTTATGCGCTTTTGAAGGCGGCGCTGTTATCAGGGGTTGCAACTTAATTCAAGCGCTTGCCTTCTGGCAATCCAATGTGCAGTTTCCCCCCGCCTAAGAGGGACTTGCCATCATGACAGCGCCTGAAATCCTGAAATCCATGTTCGCCGCGGCAGTCGAAGCCGCATCGCCCGCCAATTGCGTGCCCCATCATCTGCCCAAGCCGCCCAAGGGAAAGACCGTGGTGATCGGTGCCGGCAAGGCCGGCGGCGCTATGGCCAAGGCGGTGGAAGATCATTGGGACGGGCCGCTCGAGGGTCTCGTCGTCACCCGCTATCAGCACGGCCTGCCGACCGAGAAGATCGAGGTGATCGAGGCCGGCCATCCGGTGCCCGATGCCGCAGGCCGCGAGGCGGCGACCCGCATCCTCTCCATGGTGCAGGGGCTGACGGAGGACGATCTGGTGCTCTGCCTGATCTCCGGCGGCGGCTCGGCGCTTCTGGCGCTCCCCTCCGAAGGCATCTCTCTGGAGGAGAAGCAGGCGATCAACAAGGCGCTGCTGAAATCCGGCGCCACCATCGGCGAGATGAACTCGGTGCGTAAGCATCTCTCCGCCATCAAGGGTGGCCGCCTCGCCATGGCCGCCGCGCCGGCCAAGGTGGTCGCGCTGATGATCTCCGACGTGCCGGGCGACGAGCCCTCGATCATCGCCTCCGGACCCACCGTCGCCGATCCCTCCAGCGGCACGGATGCTTTGGCGATCATGGAGAAATACGGCATCGACATTCCGGCTGGCGTGCGCGCTATCCTGGAAGACGAAGCCAACGAGACGCCGAAGCCCGGCGATCCGCGCCTCGCCAATGTCGACAATGTCATGATCTCCACGCCGCAAGATGCGCTGGAGGCCGCCGCCAAAGTCGCGGAAAAAGCCGGCTATACGCCGATGATCCTGTCCAACTGCATCGAAGGCGAAGCGCGCGACGTGGCGCTGGTTCATGCCGGCATCGCCCGCCAGGCGGCCGAGTTCGGCCAGCCGGCCAAAGCGCCTTGCGTTCTGATCTCCGGCGGCGAGACCACGGTCACCGTGCGTGGCAACGGCCGCGGCGGACGCAATGCGGAATTCCTGCTGGCGCTTGCCGTGGCGCTGGACGGCCATCCCGGCATCTACGCGCTTGCCGCCGACACCGACGGCATCGACGGCACCGAGGATAATGCCGGCGCGGTGCTCACCCCCGACAGTCTCGCCCGCGCCGAGGCTGCCGGCGTCAACGCCAAGGCCTATCTCGCCGACAATAACGGCTACAATTTCTTCGCCGCCATCGACGACCTTCTGGTCACCGGGCCGACCCGCACCAATGTCAACGATTTCCGGGCGATTTTGATCGACGACGCGTGAGCCGATCGCGGCAACTTCGCAGTTGCGAATTGCACTCGCCGCGTTAGTCTTCGGCTCGGCAGGACATCGCGCCGGGCCATCCGAAGCGCCTCCGAGCGGCGAGACCGCCCGCCGGAACGGTCGCTTTGGGCATCAAGCTATTCGCCGTGCATGGGACGTTCGGGCCGTCCCGGGCGGCGATACTAAGGGGCGGTGGGAACGAGTTCGATCGGGGCTGGGGGAGAAAGCAGAATAATGCTGAAGCGCGTCTTCCTGGTTTTGCTCGCGATCGTTCTTGCTGTCCCGCCCAATATCGCAGCCGCCGGCCCCGCCCTCGTCTTCGAGCCCTATAACGGCACCGTGTTCTACGCCGAGGACCCGGACGTTCCCTGGTTCCCCGCCTCTCTCACCAAGCTGATGACGGCCTATATCGCCTTCGCCGATCTGCGCGCCGGCCGGGTGACCATGGAGACCAAGATCCCCTGCTCCGAGCATGCGGCCGAGCAGGCGCCGAGCAAGCTCGGCCTTCCCGTCGGCGGCGAGCTGACCCTGGAAGTGGCGCTGAAAGTGGTGCTTGTGAAATCCGCCAACGACGTTGCGGTGATGATCGCCGAGGCGCTTGGCGGCGGCAGCGAGCAGGCCTTCGTGGTGCGCATGAACGCTGCCGCCCAGCATCTCGGCATGACCCACACCCACTTCGCCAATGTCAACGGCCTGCCCAACGAGAACCAGGTGACCACGGCCCGCGATCTGGCGCGGCTGTCCCGGGCCATCATCCTGCAATTCCCCGAGCACGCCGATCTGTTCAAGCTCCGCTACGTCAAGGTCAACGGCAAGCTCTTGCGCAGCCATAACGGCCTGCTCACCGATTTCGAAGGCGCCGACGGCATGAAGACCGGCTTCATCTGCGATTCCGGCTTCAACATCGTCGCCAGCGCCACCCGCGACGACCGCCGCCTGGTCGCCGTGGTGCTGGGCGAAGTCTCCGTGCCGGCCAGGCGCGCGCGCACCAAGGAGCTGCTGGAGAACGGCTTCAAACGCTATTTCTGGAAATCGCTGTTCGGCACCACGATTGACGGCCTTGCCATGGAGACCGCGCTCTCGGACCGCCCGGCGCATCTGCGCGCCCAGATCTGCGGCAGCGGCTAGATAAGCCTCAAGCTCAGCGGCGCGGCGCTGCGAGCACCAGCACCCAATAGGTCTGGTATTTTCCGCTTTTAGAGAAATCCATGGCGATGCCCATCGCCGCCGCGTCGCTGAGCAGCAGATTGCGGTTATGGCTGGAGCTCTTCTTCCAGCCATCCAGCACCTCTTGGAAATTATGCTGTCCCGCGGCGACATTCTCCGCCGCAAGCCCCGCCGCATAGCCGGTGCGTGCGACCCGCGCCGAGACATCGGACCCGTCCGAGCCCTTATGGGTCATGGTATCCCGCCGCGCCATGTCGGTGGCTTGGATGCGGGCGGCTTGGGTGAGCTTTGCGTTGAGCGGCAAGGGGCGCCGCCCTTTCGTCACCCGGTATGCGTTGATCATGTTGCGGGCTTGCGCGGCGCTGAAGGACGGCGCCTCGGAGAGCCGCATCGCCGGCGGCAGCTCCTGCGTCACCGTATCGGCGCAGCCGCCGAGGAAGCCGAGCGAAACCATCAGCGAGACGAGAACGGGGCGTGCGAAACGGAAAACCACGGGAAGCGCTTTTGTGTCGAACCTTCTCTTAAGCCGGACCGTCTGCGGGGCTTTCGGAGGCTTTATCCCCCTCGCCCGCATCGGAAGTATCGGCGGCAATCGCGGCTTTTAGAAGCCGGACCGCATCGTCCGAATCCCATTCCGCCGGCCCCACCAGACGTCCGATCTCCTTACCTTGCGCATTGACCAGAAGCGTCGTCGGCATGCCCACCGCGCGCAGCTGGCTGAACAGCTTGCCGGAAGGGTCGCGGTAGAGCGCGATATGGTCGGCCCCGACCTCTTTCAGGAAATCCTTCGCCTTGCCGGCACCGCCGCGGTCGATATTCATCGCCACCACCTGGAAATCGTCACCGCCGAGTTCCGCCTCCAGCTTATCCAGCGCCGGCATCTCCTCGCGGCAGGGATGGCACCACGTCGCCCAGATGTTCAAAAGCACCGTCTTGCCCTTGAAATCGGCGAAATCAACGGGCTCGCCTGCGCTGTTTTCCAGCGTCATCTCCGGCAGATCCTTCGGCGCCTTATGCACCAGGAAGGCCGCCATCTCGCCCTTGTTCAACCCGGCAAGCGGCCCCTCGCCGGCCGGCGCAGACGAGCTTTCCGTCTCACTTTCAGCGGTCTTGGAGGCGTTTTCGCTCAGGGAATCGTTGCCAGAGGGGCTGAGACTCCAATATATCGTCCCAAACCCGATTATCGCGGCGATGAGCGCGACGATGATGGTGACGCCGGACGAGCCTCGTCCGCTCTGTTTCTTGCTATCGCTCACTTACGTCCTCGCCGTTTTTTGATCCGTCAGGCTTGGCATCATGTCCAATACCATGTGGGGCGGCCGGTTCAGTTTGAGCCCCGCCGAGATAATGGAGGAGATAAACGCCTCCATCGACTTCGACAAGCGCCTGTGGCAGCAGGATATTCGCGGCTCCAAGGCCCATGCCGCCATGCTCGCCGCCACCGGCATCATCAGCGATGACGAGGCCAAGGCCATCGATGGCGGCCTCGACACCATCGCCGAAGAGATCGCCTCCGGCCAATTCAAATTCTCGCGAGAGCTGGAGGACATCCATCTCAATATCGAGAACCGGCTGAAAGAGCTGATCGGCCCCACCGCCGGCAAGCTGCACACCGCACGCTCGCGCAACGACCAGGTGGCGACCGATTTCCGGCTCTATGTCCGCGACGAGATCGATTCCATCGAGGACGCGCTCTCCGGGCTGCAGCTCGTGCTCGCCGAGAAGGCGCACGAGTTCGCGAACGCCGTGATGCCGGGCTTCACCCATCTGCAGACCGCCCAGCCCGTGACCTTCGGCCATCATTGCCTCGCCTATGTGGAGATGCTGTCCCGCGACCGGGGCCGCTTCGCCGACGCACGCAAGCGGCTGAACGAGAGCCCGCTCGGCTCCGCCGCCCTCGCCGGCACCGGCTTTCCCATCGACCGGGACATGACCGCCGAAGCGCTGGAGTTCGACCGGCCCACGGCCAATTCGCTGGACGCCGTCTCCGACCGGGATTTCGCCCTGGAGACCCTGGCCGACGCCTCGATCTGCGCCATGCATCTGTCGCGGCTTGCCGACGAGATCGTGCTGTGGACTTCGGCCCAGTTCGGCTTCGTCACCTTGTCGGACCAGTTCGCCACCGGCTCCTCGATCATGCCGCAGAAGAAGAACCCCGACGCTGCCGAGCTGATCCGCGCCAAGACCGGACGCATCGCCGGCGCCTTCCAGGCGCTACTCTTGGTGATGAAGGGCCTGCCGCTGGCCTATGCCAAGGACATGCAGGAGGACAAGGAGCCGGTCTTCGACGCCCTCGCCTCCCTCAAGCTCGGCATCGCCGCCATGGCCGGCATGATCGGCGATATGGAGCCGAACCCGCGTGCCATGAAAAAGGCCGCCGGATCGGGCTATTCCACCGCCACCGATCTCGCCGATTGGCTGGTGCGTGAGCTGGGGCTTCCCTTCCGCGATGCTCACCACGTCACCGGCAACATCGTCGCACTGGCGGAGAAACAGGGTAAGCCCTTGGCAAGGCTTGAACTTTCCGAGCTGCAATCGGTCGAGCCGAAGATCACCGAGGGTGTTTTCTCGGTGCTCGATGTGGCAAGCTCGGTGAAAAGCCGCAAGAGCTATGGCGGCACTGCGCCCGCCAATGTGAAACGGCAGGCGAACCGCTGGATAAAGCGTTTGTCGAAATAGCCTCCCCCGGGATAAAAAGGGGGCCTGCGGGGCATGAGCCCTGCGACGAGGGACAAGACCGGAAGGGGATGATCATGGGAAGCGCTCTGCGCATCCTCATCACCGTTGCACTGCTCTTCGGCATTGGCCTGACCGCCTGTGGCCGGCGCGGTTCGCTCGACCGTCCGCCGCCGCGCGGACCG
This sequence comes from Methyloligella sp. GL2, assembly GCF_013341275.1. Taxonomy (GTDB): domain Bacteria; phylum Pseudomonadota; class Alphaproteobacteria; order Rhizobiales; family Methyloligellaceae; genus Methyloligella. Next base: position 581,423 of record NZ_CP054476.1, on the reverse strand, counting down.
GAAGTAAAGGCCGATCCGGAGACCAAGATGCAGACCGCCCCGGACCGGAAACTGATTATCGATCGATTGCTTGAGTAGTCCCTTTTAGGCCCGACTGATGCACCATTTCACCTATCGGCGGGGTATCCTCCACGCCGAGGATATTGCTTTGCCCGATCTCGCCAGCGAGGTCGGCACGCCGTTCTATTGCTATTCCTCCGCGACGCTCACCCGCCATTATCGCGTCTTCGCCGAGGCTTTCGCCGATTTCGATGCGCTTGTCTGCTATTCGATCAAGGCGAATTCCAATCTCGGCGTGCTGGCGACGCTTGCCGCCGAAGGTGCCGGCATGGACGTCGTCTCGCAAGGCGAGCTCCGCCGCGCTTTGGCGGTCGGCATTTCTCCGGAAAAGATCGTCTTCTCCGGCGTCGGCAAGACCAAAGAGGAGATGGGCTTCGCCCTAGATAGCGGCATCTTCGCCTTCAACGTGGAATCGGAGCCGGAGCTGCGCGCGCTGAGCGAGGTCGCCGCGTCCAAGGGGAAGACCGCCACCGTGGCGCTCCGCGTCAATCCGGATGTCGACGCCAAGACCCATCACAAGATCGCGACCGGCAAGGCGGAGAACAAATTCGGCGTCCCCTTCGATCAGGCCATTCCCCTCTATCAGCTTGCCCGCGATCTGGACGGCATCGATGCCCGCGGCGTGCATATGCATATCGGCAGCCAGATCACCGATCTTTCGCCGTTCAAGAACGCCTTCGCACTTTTGACCGAGCTGGTCGGCCGCCTGCGCATCGAGGGGTTCACCATCGATTTCGTCAATCTCGGCGGCGGGCTCGGCATCCCCTATCGCAGCGACGAGCCGGCCCCGCCTCTGCCGATGGATTACGCCGCTTTGGTGCGCGACTGCGCCAAGGAACTCAATTGCCGGCTGCTGTTCGAGCCCGGCCGCATGATCGCCGGCAACGCCGGCATCTTCGTCACCCGCGTGATCTATGTGAAGCAGGGCGCCGATAAGCGATTCGTCATCGTCGACGGCGCCATGAACGACCTGATGCGGCCGACGCTTTACGAGGCTTATCATGAGGTTTGGCCGGTCAAGGAAATGCCCGAAGGCGCTCTCACCGCGCCGGCCGATATCGTGGGTCCGGTCTGCGAGAGCGGCGATTATCTGGCCGTGAACCGCCCCTTGCCGGAATTGGCCCCGGGCGATCTTGTCGCGGTGATGACCGCCGGCGCCTATGGCGCCGTATTGTCGTCCCAATATAATAGTCGCTTACGCGTGCCGGAGGTGCTTGTATCGGGGGATCGCTTCGCGGTTGTACGCCCGAGGCCCGATTATGAGACCATGCTTGCGGCGGAGCGTCTGCCCGATTGGCTTGGCGACTGATCCGCAAATGCGCGGCGTGAGCCGAACGTAAGGCCCCTCGCTTGGGCCGGCCCTTCGGCGAGACGCCGCCCTGAAGAGAAGGTACCCGGTGGTATCTAAGCGGACGAACCGAAGAAAACAGCAGGAAACCGAGCGCTCCATGGCCCGCGCCTTCGACCGGCGCGTACGGCTGAGCCGGCTTGCGCTTTTCGCCGAGCGCGTCTGGGAGGCGCTGCTCTGGCCCGGCCTGGTCGTCGCCGCCTTCCTGGTGATCACCCTGCTCGGAGTTTGGGGCTATATGCCCGCCCTGCTGCACCGGCTGCTACTCGGCGGCTTCGCCGTAGCGCTGCTCGTCTCGCTGCTCCCCCTCATCCGCATCCGGCTGCCCCGCCGCGAGGAGGCCGTGCGTCGCCTGGAGCGCAAGGCCGGCGTCCAGCACCGCCCCGCCAGCTCCTATGAGGACAGCCTCTCCGGTCCGGTCGACGCCGATACCCACGCGCTCTGGGCCGTGCACCGGCGCCGCCTTGCCGAGACCATCAAGCGGCTGAAGCCCTCCTGGCCGGCTCCCCGCAACGACCGGCGCGACCCTTACGCCATCCGCGGCGGTCTGTTTCTGCTGCTCTTCGTCGCCATCGTCATTGCCGGCCCCAATCTTCGCGAACGGCTGGCGAGCGCCTTCAGCCCGGCGCCGAGCCAGTCGCAAGCCCTGCTCCGCCTCGATGCCTGGGTGACGCCGCCGGTCTATACCGGCCAGGCGCCCATCGTCTTGGCCGACGGCAGCGAGCAGCTTGGCGGGGGCGCCGGGACCTTCCGTGCCCTTTCGATCCCCGAGCGCAGCAATCTGGTGGTCCGCGCCAATGCGCCGGAGGGCGAGAGCGTCAAGCTGACCTTGAAGCCCGACCAGGAAAACGCCGAGGCGGTGGATATCGAGCCGCTGCCGGGCAAGAGCGGTCTGATCGAGTTCCAGGAAAAGATCCTGACGCCCGGCACCGCCCAGGTCTCCATCGCCGGCAACACCGTGGCGAGCTGGCGCTTCGGCCTGATCGACGACAAGGATCCGACCATCAAGCTGTCGGAGAAACCGACGACCACGCCGCGCAGCGCTCTGCGCCTGGCCTATGCCGCCTCCGACGATTACGGCGTCGCCAGCGCCGAGGCACGCTTCGCTCTCGTCAATGCGAGCGCGGCCAACGACCTGCTCGGCGGCCTTGCCGGCCTTAAGGCCGGAGACGATCCGCTGCTTCAGCCGCCGGTGATCAACCTGCCGCTGACCAAAGCCAATGCGCGGGAGGTGCAGGGGCGCGCCACCCAGGATCTGACCGCACATCCTTGGGCCGGCTTGCCGGTCGCGATGACCCTCTACGCCAAGGATCAGGCGGGGCAGACCGGCAGCAGCGAGACCTATCGCTTCATCCTTCCCGAACGGCAGTTCACCGAGCCCCTGGCCAAGGCGGTGGTCGAGCAGCGCAAGAAGCTGGTGCGCGACCGCAACTCCGCCGACAACGTCATGCGCGCCCTCGACGCCCTCACCCTCGGCGGCAAACAGGTGATCCCCGACCCGCGTGTCTATCTCGGCTTGCGCAGCACCTATTGGCGCCTTGCCGACGACCGCTCGCCTGAGGCCATCGCCAGCGTTGTCGAGCAGCTTTGGGATATCGCGCTTCGTATCGAGGACGGCGATCTGCCCGAGGCCGAGCGCAAGCTGAAAGCGGCGCAGAAGGCCCTGCAGGACGCGCTACAGAACGGCGCCTCGCCGCAAGAGATCCAGCAACGCATGGACGAGCTGCGCCAGGCGCTTGCCGATTACATGCAGCAGCTCGCCCAGCAAGCCCAGGAGAAGGGCAATCTGCCCCAAGAAGGCGGACCGCCCCAGACCGGCCAGGAGATGATGTCCCAGCAGAATCTCGATCAGATGCTGGACAATATCGAGAAGCTCGCCCAGGCCGGCTCCAACGAGATGGCCGAGCAGATGCTTTCCGAACTCGACGACGTACTCAACCGCCTGCAGACCGGCACCTTCTCCGACAATGCCCGCCAGCAGCGCATGCGCCGTCTGATGCAGGAACTCGGCGATTTGATCGACGAGCAGCAAGAGCTTCTGGACCAGACCTATCAGGCCAACCGCCAGGACAGTCAGGGCCAGGATGAAGGTTTCGAGGTCAGCCCGCCCGGCAGCCCCATGCAATTCGGCCGGCCCGGCATGATGTTCCCCGAGCTCTATGGCCAGCAGCCGCAAAACGGCCAAAGCCAACAACAAGGCCAGCAACAGGGGCAGCAGGGTCAACAAGGTCAGCAGCAGGGCCAGCAGCCCGGCGGACAGCTAGGCCAGCGCAGCGGACAAGGTCAGCAGCAGGGGCAGAAGGGCCAGGGACAAGGCCAGCGCGGCCAGCGGCAGGGCCAAGGCGGCGAGCTTGCCGACCGCCAGGGCGAGCTGATGGAACAGCTGCAAAAGCTCATCGACAGCATGCGCATCAACGGCGCCGATGCGCCGGAGGAGCTGGGCGATGCCGGCCAGTCCATGGGCCAGGCGCAAGATTCCATCGACCAGAACGATCTCAATAGCGCCACCCAGCAGCAAGGTATGGCGGTCGACGCCATGCGCCAGGGCGCTCAATCCATGGCCCAGCAGATGATGCAGAATGCGGAAGGCCAGCAATCCCGCGGCCAGGGGCAGAACGGCCGCGATCCCCTCGGCCGGCCCGATCAGGGCAGCCAGCCGGATCAGGGCCTGTCGGTGAAAGTGCCCGATCAGATCGACATCCAGCGCGCCCGCGAGGTGCTGGACGAGCTGCGCAACCGCCTCGGTGATCCCAACCGTCCGATGATCGAGCTGGATTATCTGGAGCGGCTGATCCGCTCCTATTAGCGGCGGTCAGTCCTCGCCGGTCTCGTCTCCGACGATCTCCCCGATGAACGGCAACTCGCGATAGCGATGCGCCAGATCCATGCCGTAGCCGACGACGAATTTCGGCGGGCAGGCAAAGCCGGTGAAATCGGCATCGATCGGCACCGCGCGCTCCGCCGCCTTGTCGATCAGCACACAGGTGAGAACGCGGCTGGCGCCCCGGCCTTCCAGCAGCGCCTTGGCGAAATCCAGGGTGCGGCCGGAATCCAGGATATCGTCCACCAGCACCACGTCCCGGCCCGAGACGTCGGTCTCCACGTCGCGCAGCACCTTCACCGTACCCGATGAGGTGGTGCCCGTGCCGTAGCTTGCCAGGAAGATGAAATCGATCTCCGGCGCCAGCCCCTTCTCGTGCAGCGCCCGGATCAGATCGGCGGCGAAGATGAAGCTGCCTTTCAGCACCGCGACCACCAGGAGGTCGTGCGGATGCGAGGCGGCGATGGCGTCGGCCAGCTCGTCGACGCGCGCTGCGATGGCCGCCGCGTCGTAGAGCGGTGTGATGGCCGGGCCGCCCTCGCCCTGCTCCGGGGCCATCAGCCCGACTTCTTGGCTTTCTGGAAGCGGACCTTGATGCTCTTCATCGTGCCGGGCGGCGAGGGGATTTGCGTGGCGAACGCGGTCTTGCCGCCAGCCCCGAGCTGACCTTCGCCCGCCGGCGCCATCCACTCGGAGATGTTGTCGCCATTCTCGTCGAGAAGTGCGATCAGCACATTCGGCAGCGCCACCTCGCCATCGGTCAGATTGACGATATCGCCCTCGACCCGGAGCATGGTCTGCCCCTGATATTCGCCCCAACCGTAATGCACGTTCTCAAGCGCCAGCCCGCTGGAGTTCGACGAGATCCCGAGCGCGCCATAGAGCGACGAGGCCCCCGGCAGCACCGAGGTCACGAAACCGGGCATGGCGGCGAAGATCGCCAGAATGATCGCAACCACCAGGCCGAGAACGCCCCAGCCGAGCAGCACGCCCTTGCCGGCGAGGCCGGCGGATTTCTGCTTGGGCGCAGCCCCGGCAAGCGCTTCCGCCTCCCCGGTCTCGAAATCGGCATCGCCTTGCGGCGCCTGACCCGGCGCGCCTGCGCCATATTGGAAATCGGCATCGCCGGGCAGAGGCCGTTCGACGCCTTCCGGCGGGGCCGGCTCTTCCATGAAACTGGTGCCGTCCTGCGGCGCAGCTCCAGGGCCGGCGGTCTCGAATGCAGCCTCGCCTTGCCCCATCTCCGGCGGTGCGGACTGAGGCGGCGGCGGAGGAGGCGCACCGAATTCCGGCTCCGGAATACCCTCCTGCGATTCGCCAGCCCCTTCTTGCGGCAGCTCACCTTCGAACTCCTGCTCGCCCGGAGGCGGAGGCGGCGATGGCGAACCGGCGTCGCGGGGCGCGCCCTCGGCACCGCCCGGCGGCGGTGGGGGCGGCATCGCGCCTGGAGGCGGCGGCGGGGCGGAAGGACCGCCCGGCGGCCCTCCGGCCGGACCTTGCGCACCGGGAGGTGCCGGCGGTTGCGGCGCATTGGGCCGCGGACCGTTTCCAGGACCAGCTTGTCCCGGACCGGCTTGCCCCGGGAAACCAGGCCCTTGCGGGCCGGGCCGCGGAGGCCGCGGAGGCATTGGCGGGCGCTGACCAGGTTGGCCGGGCTGACCCGGCATGGGAGGACGCGGCGGCTGCGGAGCTCCGCCTTCCATCCCCGGCGGCGGTGCGCTCGGCCGCGGAGGCGGCGGTGTCGGAGCCTGTGGCCCAGGAGGCGGCGCTGCCTCGCTCCTTTGCGGAGCGGACGGCGCGGCCGCCGGCGCACTCGGTGCGCCCTCCGGTATTGCCTGCCAGACATTGCCGCACTTGCTGCAACGGACCTTACGGCCCTCTGGCGGAAAAACCGCGGAAGTCTCAAATCGGGTCCCGCATGCGGGACAGATGATCACTGTCGCCATAACAAAATCTGGGGTCGCTCAGGCGTTCTTAAATTCCACAAAGCCCCACGCCTTTGCCCAAATGAATTGATACCGGATGGTGAGTTCAGCATAAAGACCTGGTTTTAGAGAATCTTATCATACTGACAGCCATTCACAGTTTTGAGGGAAACGGGTGATTCGCTTTGAAAATGTCGGGCTCCGCTACGGATCCGGCCCAGAGGTCTTACGCGACATCTGCTTCCAGGTCCATCCGGGCTCGTTTCACTTTCTTACCGGACCCTCCGGAGCAGGCAAGACCAGCCTCCTGCGCTTGATCTTCATGGCGTTGCGCCCTTCGCGCGGCCTGATCTATATCGGCGGCCAGAATACCGCCGAGCTAGACCTGGCCGGACGTGCCGAGCTGCGCCGCCGAATCGGTATCGTATTCCAGGATTTCCGCCTGCTCGACCATCTGACCACCTGGGAGAACGTGGCCCTGCCGTTGCGCGTGCTGGGGATGCGTGAGACCGATTACCGCGAGGATGTCACCGAGCTTTTGCGCTGGGTCGGCCTCGGCGACCGAATCAATGCCTATCCCGAGGTGCTGTCCGGCGGCGAGAAGCAGCGCGCCGCCATTGCCCGAGCCGTGATCGGCAAGCCGGAGCTGATCCTCGCCGACGAGCCGACCGGCAATGTCGATCCCGTCATGGGCGACCGCTTGCTCCGCCTGTTCATCGAGCTTAACAGGGTGGGCACCTCGATCGTCATCGCCACCCACGACTACGCCCTGATGGAGCAGCTGCCTGCGCCGCGTCTGATGCTCCATAGCGGCCAATTGGAGGTTCATTGAACGCATCCGAGCTTTGGGCGGAGTTCAAGGCCTATCCGTGGGACAGCCTGTGGCAAGAGCTGCTCCCGGCCCGCTACCGCACCGACAGCGCGCAAATCCTGCCCTCGGCCTCCATCGCCTGGAACGCCCTGACGGTGGTGATCGCCATCATGTCGTTCCTCGCCTGCCTCACCGTGGGCACGGTCTATATGCTGAACCAGTCCGCCGCCGCCTGGGTGAACGACGTGGTGAGCGAGGTCACGGTCGAACTGGATCCGGTCGATACCCCCGATATCGAGAAGAAGATGACCCTGGTGGCGCTGTTTCTCGCCAAGCAAAAGGGCATCACCCATGTGCGGCCGCTGACGGTGCAGGATTCCGCCGATCTGCTTGAGCCCTGGCTCGGCCGCAGCGACGTCATCGAGGCATTGCCCATCCCGCGCCTGATCGCCGTTGAGATCGACCGCACCAATCCGCCCGACCTGCCGCTGATCGCCAAGTCCCTGGAAGACAATTTCGACGGCGTCACCCTCGACGACCACCGCCGCTGGCAATCGGAGATTCGCGGCGTCACCCGGACCGCCGCCATGGGCGGGCTCTTTATTCTCGGCCTCGTCGCCGCCGCCACCATTGCGGTGATCGTCTCCGCCACCCGCAGCGCCATGGTCTCCAACCGCGAGGTCATCGAGGTGCTGCATTTCGTCGGCGCCAATCAAGGCTTTATCGCCGGAGAATTCGAACGCCATTTTCTGGGGCTGGGCTTGCGCGCAAGCCTGGTCGGCGCGCTCAGCGCCGCGCTGGTCTTTCTGCTGCTGCCGCTCCTGATGCATCTGGTCGGCGGCGGGCTGGTCGCGGCCGCCGAGACCCGCCGCCTGTTCGGCACCGGCGAGCTCGGCATCGCCGGCTATCTGTTCTTCGTTCTCGTCGTCGTCGTGATCGCCGGGCTATGCATGATCACCTCGCGAATCGGTGTGATCAAAGTGCTGCGCGACTACGACTAGAAGCGGTAAGACGGCAGCGCGCCATCGCACACCGAACGCGATTTCGCCGGACCGAAATTCAGCCTATTCTCCGAACGATGAGCAGCATGGATCATACCGTGTCGACCGAGGGAGCCAGAACGCGCAAGAGGGGCGTCCTGCTGCTTGCCTTTGCGCGTCTGCTGTTCAATGCGCTGCTGCTGATCGTGGTCGCGCTCGGCGTGGGATTTTTGATCTTCGTCAACACGTTGCAGCGGGAGAAGACCGATCCGCCGCGTGCCGACGGCATTGCGGTTCTGACCGGCGGCACGGCGCGTATCGACGAGGCGCTGACCCTGCTGTCCAAGGGCAAGGGCGAGCGCGTGCTGATCAGCGGCGTCTATCCCAAGACCACCAAGACAGAGCTGGAAAAGCTGACCGGCGAAGGCAGCCAATATTTCAGCTGCTGCGTCGATCTCGACCACGAGGCCCAGAACACCATCGACAACGCCACCGAAACCAGCCAATGGGCCATCGCCCACGACTACCGCTCGGTGATCGTCGTCACCTCCAACTATCACATGCCTCGGGCGCTCGCCGAGCTTGGCCGCACCATGCCGGGCGTAACGCTCTATCCCTACGCCGTAGTCGACAAGAACGTGCATCTCGACCATTGGTGGCTCTATCCCGGCACCACCAAGCTGCTTCTGTCGGAATACCTGAAATACCTGCCCGCCCTGATTCGCCTCGGCATGACCCGCACCGTGGCACGCGTCGTCGACGGCGATTGGGGCTTGCGGCCTGAGGAAATCACCGAGCCGTAAGCCAGATGCTGCAAACTCTCCGCTCGATCCTGTTTCATATCGCCTTCTACGCCAGCACCACCTCCTTCGTGGTGCTCGGCTCGCCGCTACTGCTCGGCCCCAGAAGCTGGGCCATGGCCGCGCTGGAAATCCATGCCGAGATGGAGATCCTTCTGCTGCGCTATATCGCCGGCATCCGCCTGGAGGTGCGCGGCGAGGAAAATCTGGTGGATGGCGCCTGCATCGTCGCCAGCAAGCATCAATCCGCCTTCGAGACCTTCGCGCTGGTCCCGCAGCTGGAAGATCCGGTCTATCTGATGAAGAAGGAGCTGTTCCGCATCCCCTTCCACGGCTGGTTCTCCTACAAATTCGGCATGATCCCCGTCGCCCGCGACCAGGGCGCCAAGGCCTTGCGCGAAATGCTGAAAGAAGCGGAGCAGCGCATCGCCGACGGCCGCCAGCTGATCATCTTTCCCGAAGGGACCCGCCGCCCAGCCGGCGCCCCGCCGGACTACAAGACCGGCATCTTCCTGCTCTATCAGGCGCTGAAAGTACCTTGCGTGCCGGTGGCGCTGAATTCCGGCCTCTACTGGCCGCGCCACCACCTGAAGCTCAACCCCGGCACCATCGTCATCGAATTCCTGCCCGCTCTGCCGCCAGGCCTGCCCAAGCGGGAGTTTCTGCCCGCCCTGCAAGACGCCATCGAGACCGCCTCCGACCGGCTTCTGGAAGAGGCAAAGCGGCAATCCGGCAATGCCGGTTAGGCGTCAGCTCGAGCGCCGTCCGAGCGCGCCGGGCCGGGGAACCACACCGCGTTTTCCGGGGTTTTACCTCGCAACTTGACGGAAAAGGGCCATCTGTTCTATCTTTGTTCTCATTCGCGTTAAGGTTTCTTGGCCAACGTCTTGAAATCGTCACGGGTACGCCCATTTCCAGAAACGATCGCAGGTTAGCGGATAGACCGATGTTCATGATTGCAAGCAACACTGAGACCGAGATTTCCGGTCCTGGAGATGAGCCGGCGCTGATTTGTTCGGAGGACGCCTTCCGTCAGGCTTTTCACTACTGGCGCGGGGCTTCCGGCAGCCGTTATCTCCACAGCGTCTATAGCCTGGTCGGATGCCCGGCCATGCCGCAGGTGAACTATATCCTGGTCCGCCGCGAGAGCGACGGCAGCCGCACCCCGCTCGCCATCGGCGAGACCACGGACGAGGCGGTGTCCCTCAACCTCGCCGCGCTGCGCCATAAGGGTGCCAAGCTCGGCGCCAACGAGGTGCATATCCACCTCCTGGCCGAGACCGCCGAGGCGCGCCGCGCCGTGAAGGACGATCTCATCGCAAGTCGCGGCGAGACCGCCTCCATCGCGCAGGCCGCGTAGGGATTTTTTCGAAAATCGAGAGCTAGCGGAGCAGCCGGGCGGCAAGCCCGGCGAGCATCGGATCGTGCACGCCCGCATCTTCCAGATGCCGCACCGTGTTCAGCACATATTCGGTGTTGGCGCCGGACTGGCCGCGGCTTGCCGCGACGATGCCGGTCTGGTCCTCCAGCGAAAGCCGCCCGGCATATTGCGTGTGCTGGCGGTCGACCAGGTAGCAGACCGCGTGGATCCTCCGCGTGCTGCCGTCGAGAAGCTGCACCGGCCGGAAGGTCTCGCGATAAACGAAGGTGGTCTGCTCGCGCTTGCGCAAATAGACCATGGTGTCGTCCTCATGGCCGGGCCGTACCCGGAAGGCAACGCCGCGGCAGGCCCCGCCCCGGTCGAGCCCCAGCACCAGGCCGGGCCGGTCCTCGGTGCCGCGATGATGGATGGAATAGACGCACATGGAGCGGTGCGCGCCCTTTAGCAGACCCGGCACCTGCTCGTCGAAATAGAAACCGGGCCGCCACATCAGCGACCCGTATCCGAATACCCAAAGCTCGTCTTCAGCCGTCATCGGTGAAATTCGGCCACTACCCCTTCTCCGCCAGACGCGCCGGCTTCTTCGCTTCAGCCTCGGCGGGCTCACCGCCCCCGGCCGCCTGCGGCGCTTGCGGCTGCCGCCCGAAATCCGGGGCCGCCGTCTCCTGCCCCGCCTCGATGATACCGCGCCGGATCGCCCGCGTACGGGTGAACAGCGCATGCAGCGCCTCGCCATCCTCCCAGCGGATCATCCGCTGCAGCGCGGCGAGATCTTCCGAGAAGCGGCCCAGCATCTCCAGCACCGCCTCTTTGTTGTTGAGAAAGATATCCCGCCACATCACCGGATCGGAAGAGGCGATGCGGGTGAAATCGCGGAAACCGCCGGCGGAGAACTTGATCACCTCCGACTGGGTGACCTCTTCCATATCCGCCGCAGTGCCGACGATGTTGAAGGCGATCAGATGCGGCAGATGGCTGGTGGTGGCCAGCACGATGTCGTGATGCGCCGGGCTCATGGTCTCCACATCGGAGCCGAGCGCCTCCCACATCGCGGTGACTTTGCCGAGCGCCGCATCGGTGGTGCGCGCCGACGGCGTCAGGATCGCCCAACGCCCCTCGAACAGCGTGCCGAACCCCGAATCCGGACCGGAATATTCGGTGCCCGCGATGGGGTGGCCGGGCACGAAGGCGTTTTCCTTCGGCAGCGCCTTCTCGATCGCCGCGATCACCGCCGCCTTAACGCCGCCGACATCGGTGACGATTGTCTCCGGCGAAAGCCCCGGCACCATCGCATTGGCCACATCGCCCATCGCCCCGACCGGCACGGACAGGATGACGAGATCGGCATCCGTCACAGCCTCCACCGCCGTCTCGGCGATCTCGTCGCCAAGCCCGATCTCCCGGGCCCGCGTCCGCACCTCGGGCGATGCGTCGGAGCCGACGACGCGGGCGGCGATCCCCTTCTGCTTCAGCCCATGGGCAAGCGAAGAGCCGATCAGCCCCAGACCGAGGATCGCGACTTTGTCGAACAGCTTGCCGCTCATGCCACGCCTTCGCCGGTCTTCGTTCCCGCCTCATCGCCCGCCTCGTCACCGGTCATGGCGAGGAATTCCTCGAGCGCAGCGAGCGTCGCCAGGTTCTGCTCTTCGGAGCCGATCGACATCCGCAAGCAATTGGGCAGGCCGTAAGCGCCCACCTGGCGCAGAATGATGCCCTTCGACAGAAGATGCGCATCGGCATCCGCCGCCGTAGTGCCCGGCGCCTCGGGAAAATGCACCAGCACGAAATTCGCCGCGCTCGGCGTCACCTTCAACCCCAGCCCGGTCAAAGCCTCGGTCAGCTTGTCCCGCCACAGCGCATTATGCTCCGCCGATTTCTGCACGAAATCGGTATCGGCGATCGCCGCGACGCCGGCCGCCATGGCCGGTCCGGAAACGTTGAACGGCCCGCGGATCTTGTTCAGCACTTCAGCCACCTCCGCCGGGCAATAGGCCCAGCCGACGCGCAAAGCCGCCAACCCGTGGATCTTGGAGAAGGTCCGGGTCATCACCGTATTGTCCGAGGTGGCGACCATCTCGATCCCGGCCTCGTAATCGTTCTTGCGCACATATTCGGCATAGGCCGCATCCAGCACCAGGAGCACATCCTCCGGCAGCGCTTCGCGCAGCCGCTTCACCTCGTCGAAGGAGATATAGCTTCCGGTGGGGTTGTTCGGATTGGCGAGATAGACGATGCGCGTCTTATCGGTGACGCAAGCCAGCAGCTTGTCGACATCCACCCGGCAATCGGTCTCCGGCGCGATCACCGGCGTCGCGCCGCGCGCCAGGATCACGATCGGATAGACCAGGAAGCCGTGCTCGGAATAGATCGCCTCGTCGCCCGGCCCCAGATAGGCCTGCGCCAACAGGTTCAAGATCTCGTCGGAGCCCGCACCGCAAACGATGCGCGCCGGATCGAGGCCGAAAGCCGCACCGATCGCCTCGCGCAAGGCACTCGCCCCGCCATCGGGATAGGCGGCCAGATCGCTTGCCGATTTGAACGCCTCCAGCGCGGCGGGCGAGCAACCGAACGGATTTTCGTTCGAGGAGAGCTTGATCGCATGGGAAAGCCCCGCGACCTTGCTCTTGCCCGGCACGTAGGTTGCGATTTTGTCGATCCCCGGACGGGGGGTCAGCTTGCGCCTCGCCATGTCCGAAAGCTCCTGAAACTGGTAAACCAAGACCCCAAATGCCGTTGGGGTCGGCCCTGTGATAGGGCCAATCCTTCAGCAAAAGCAAAGGAAAGAATGATTGACTTCTGGCCGTAACGGCATAGCTACCCAACTCCTACGGCCTTGTTAGCGCAAGTTTGAAGGCAAAACATGAGCGAAACGCCGCGCGCCGAACAGTTCAACGATCCCGACCGCCGGTTGGCCCAGATCGCCAATCCGCAGAGCGATATCGTGCATTTCCCGGCAGACGAGCCCTTGCCGCTCGACTGCGGCGGCTCGCTTGCGCCGTTTTCCATCGCTTATGAGGCCTATGGCCAGCTCAACGCCGACAAATCCAACGCCATCCTGATCTGCCATGCCTTGACCGGCGATCAATATGCGGCAAGCGCCCATCCTTTGACCGGCAAGCCGGGCTGGTGGACCACCATGATCGGTCCCGGCAAGCCCATCGACACCGACAAATATTTCATTCTCTGCACCAATGTGCTCGGCGGCTGCATGGGCTCCACCGGCCCGAGCTCCGAGAACCCGGAGACCGGCAAGCCCTATGGCCCGGACTTCCCCGTCATCACCATCGGCGACATGGTCCGCGCCCAGGCGCGCCTGATCGATCATCTCGGCATCGACCAGCTGCTTTGCGTGATCGGCGGCTCCATGGGCGGCATGCAGGTGCTGGAATGGGCCTCAACCTTTAAGGACCGCGTTTTCTCGGCGATCCCGATCGCATCCGCCGCGCGCCACTCCTCCCAGAACATCGCCTTCCACGAGGTCGGTCGCCAAGCCGTCATGGCCGATCCCGATTGGTGCGGCGGCCGCTATACGGAGGAGGAGAAGAGCCCACGCAAGGGCCTCGCCGTGGCGCGCATGGCCGCCCATATCACCTATCTGTCCGACCAGGCGCTCTACCGGAAGTTCGGCCGCAACCTGCAGGACCGCGACGAGGTCACCTTCGGCTTCGATGCCGATTTCCAGGTGGAGAGCTATCTGCGTCATCAGGGCATGACCTTCGTCGACCGCTTCGACGCCAACAGCTATCTCTACATCACCCGGGCGATGGATTATTTCGACCTCGCCGCGGATCATGACGGCGTCCTGGCCAATGCCTTCAAAGGCACCAAGACCCGCTTCTGCCTGATCTCGTTCACCAGCGACTGGCTGTTCCCGACCGAGGAGAGCCGCGAGGTGGTGCATGCGTTGAACGCGGTCGCCGCCAATGTGAGCTTCGTGGAGATCGAGTCCGACAAGGGCCACGACGCCTTTCTGCTGCACGAGCCGGAGCTGTTCGACACGGTGCGCGGCTTCGTCGATGCCGCCGCCGCCAAGCGCGGCGTGAAGCTGTAACCGGAGCGCGCCGGAGATGAATATGGACGTCCCCGCCGAGAAGATCCGCAGCACCGAGACCTCCCGCGTCGACCTGGTGCTCATCGCCGGCATGATCACGCCAGGCGCCCGCGTGCTGGATATCGGCTGCGGCGACGGCAGCTTGCTTCGCATCCTCTCCGACAAGCGCGGCGTGGACGGGCGCGGCATCGAGATCTCGCAATCCGGCGTCAATGCCTGCGTCGCGCAAGGGCTTTCGGTGATCCAGGGCGATGCCGACCGCGACCTCGTCTACTACCCGAACGATGCCTTCGACTATGTGATCTTGAGCCAGACCATTCAGGCGACCCGCAACCCGCGCGCGGTACTGGAGCAGCTCTTGCGCATCGGCCGCCATGTCGTGGTCTCGTTCCCGAATTTCGGCCATTGGCGGGTGCGCACCCATCTGATGTTCAGCGGGACCATGCCGCGCACCCCCACCCTGCCCGACAGCTGGTACGACACGCCGAACATCCATCTTTGCACCATCAAGGATTTCTCCACGCTCTGCGCCGAGCTCGGCGCCCGGGTGGAGAAGGCCGAGGTGCTGAACGCCTATGGCTACCGGCTGAACTTCTCGATCCCGTTCTTCATGCAGAACCTGTTCGGCGAGCAGGCGGTCTTCCTGCTGACGCGCTAATCCCCATCGCTTTCTCTGATGACGGGCCCTCACCTCTCCCCGGCGGGGAGAGGTCGGATGCGCAGCATCCGGGTGAGGGGGGTTTGTACCCGGAGAACCACACAGGCACGGGCAGGTCCTCCCCCCTAAAAGGGGGGAGTTAGAGGGGGGTCAAATCTGCAGCGCGACGGGTGGATGATGAGACGCCCACCCCGACCCTCCCCCTTCCAGGGGGAGGGAGTAGGCCGTGCCCCGACCTTACTCCGGCGAGCGCGACCGCGCATTCTTGCCGAACGGCGCCACGGCCGGCGCGGCCGGCACCGGAATCAGACGTCCGGCCCGGCGGCGGAGCGACTTCTCCGGCACCCCGCCATAAACCAGCTTGGTCGCCTCCACCATGATCACGCCGGAGAAGGCCGGCCACAGCACCAGGCCGAGCCGTTCCCAGAACAGGCACCAGCGCAGCAGGAAGCGCCAATTGAACGGCGGCATATAAAGCGCATGCTGCCAGCCTTCCGGCGTGAAGCCGGCATCCTTCAAGAGCTTTGCCAGCTGGGTACGACTGAACGGACGCCCGAAGCCGAACGGCGTGTTCTCCACCCGCGCCCAAAGCCCGGTGCGATATGGCGCGATCACCAAGAGCCGCCCATGCGGCGCCAGAACCCGCCAGGCCTCGCGCAGCACCGCTTCGGGATCGTCCGCCGATTCCAGAAGATGGGCGATCAGGATGCGGTCGGCGGTGCCGTCGAGCAGCGGCAGATCGTCCTCCTCCACCAGCACGCTCTGGCGCGGCCCCGGATTGGGCCAGGAGATCACCCCCTGCCGCGCCGGCATCAGCGCGCCGAGTGTCGCCGCCTCGTCGCGGAACTGGCCTAGATAGGGCGAGCAATAGCCGAGCCCGAACACATGCATGCCCTGCAAATCGCCCCAGCGCGCGCGCAAGCGCGGACCCAGCAGCCGCTTCACCACATGCCCCAGGGGCGATGTGTAAAATTCCCGGAGATCTACGACATCCACACGCATGGTTGCTCGATCCGCTTCGCTTCGCAGGTCCCGTCGCGCCGCTTCGCCTTCCAGGGCCGAGATGTTAGGATTCGGCCCTGCGGCGACCCGAGCCATACGCGAAATGTATGAGCAAAGCGCATACACGGGAGGCCGCAGCTCGAAGCGGCGGGGCAGGCAACACAACTAAGGACCATTTATGCCAGGCATGGAGATTTACCAATTCCCGGCGCGAAGCGACAATTTCGGCGTTCTGATCCACGATCCGAAGACCGAGGCCACCGCTTCCATCGACGCCCCCGACGGCGAGGCGGTCATGGCCGCGCTGCGGGAGAAGAACTGGGTTTTGACCCATATCCTGATCACCCATCACCACTACGATCACACCGCCGGCAATGTGCAGCTGAAGAAGCAGACCGGCTGCATCATCGTCGGCCCCGCCGCCGAGAAGGCGGATATTCCGGGCATCGATATCGCCGTGAAGGAAGGCGACGAGGTGGATGTCGGCAGCCTGAAAGCGCAAGTCATCGAAAACCCCGGGCACACGAAGGGACACATCAGCTACTATTTCCCGGAGGAGCGTGCCGTCTTCGTCGGCGACACCATCTTCTCGCTCGGCTGCGGGAAGCTGCTGGAGGGCGACGCGAAGATGATGTGGTCGTCGCTGGCCAAGCTGCGCAAGCTGCCGCCGGAGACCGCGATCTATTGCGGCCACGAATATACCGGCGCCAATGCCCGCTTCGCGCTCACCATCGAGCCGGAGAACGAAGCCTTGCAGGACCGCGCCCGCGAGGTCGCAGCGCTGCTCGCCGAAGGAAGGCCCACTCTGCCCACCACCATGGGGGCCGAGCTCGCCGCCAATCCCTTCCTCCGCCCCGACAGTCCGGCCATCCAGAAGAACCTGGGGCTGGAGGGCGCCCCTCTCGACCAGGTCTTCGCCGAAATCCGCCGCCGCAAGGATCGTTTCTAGACATGAGCACCGACATGACCGTCGAAAAGCCGGTGAGCCAGATGGCCGCCGATGACGTGATCGCCCTGTTCCAGCTTGAGCCGCACCCCGAAGGCGGGCATTTCCGCGAGACCTTCCGCGATCACCCGGAGAGCCATCCGCGCGCCCACTCCACGGCGATCCTGTTTCTTCTGAAGAAGGGAGAGAGCTCCCGCTGGCACAAGGTCGACGCCGCGGAAGCCTGGCATTGGTATGGCGGCGGCTCCTTGCGCCTGACCATCCATGAGGAAGGCGAAGCAGCCACTATTCACCTAGGGCCGAACTGGCCGCTCGGCGAGATGCCGCAAGCGGTCGTTCCCGCCCATGCCTGGCAGAAGGCCGAGCCCATGGGCGACTGGGTGCTGGTCGGCTGCACCGTCGCACCCGGCTTCGACTTCGAAGGGTTCGAACTCGCCCCGGAAGGCTGGGAGCCTTCGCGATAGCACCTCTTGCGTCATTGCCGGGCTTGACCCGGCAATCCAGGACAACGCGCTCAGAGTTTGCCGCTCTGGATGCCCGGGTCTTCGCCCGGGCATGACGCAAAAGAGAAAATAGCTCGCACGACCTTGCGTGGCACAGTCTACGCCCTCTCCCCTGTGGGGAGAGGGTTGGGTGAGGGGGAGATGACGAACGAGAGTCCCTAACCCCTCACCCGGTCCTTCGGACCGACCTCTCCCAAAGGGAGAGGTTCGGACGCCAGAGGCGTCCCCTAGATCATGTACTGGCCGCCATTGATGGACAGCGTCGAGCCGGTGATCCAGGCCGCTTCGTCGGCGGCGAGGAAGGCCACGCAGCGCGCCACCTCATCGGCCTCGCCCAAGCGCCCGGTCGGGATATGGGCCAGGATCGCCTTCTGCATCACCTCTTCGGGCACATTGGCCAGAAGCTCGGTGTTCACATAGCCCGGCGCGATCGCGTTGCAGGTGATGCCCTTCTTGGCATTCTCCAGCGCCACCGTCTTGGTGAAGCCCAGATCGCCGGCCTTGGCGGCACAGTAATTGGCGATGCCCGCCTGGCCCTTCTGGCCGTTGATCGACGAGATGTTGATGATGCGGCCGAAGCCCCGCTCGCGCATGCCGTTGATCACCTGGCGCGTCATGTTGAACATGGAATCCAGGTTGGTGCGGATCACGTCGGACCACTGCTCATGGGTCATCCGGTGCAGCGGCGCATCCTTGGTGATGCCGGCATTGTTGACCAGAATCTCGATCGGCCCGACTTGGTTCTCCACCTCGACCACGCCCTGCTCGCACGCGGTGAAGTCGCCGACATCCCATTTGAAGACGGGGATCCCCGTCCGCTCTTTGAATTCGTTGGCGGCCTGGTCGTTGCCGGCATAGCTCGCCGCAACGTTATAGCCCGCCTCTTTCAGCGCGATGCAGATGGCCTCGCCAATACCGCGCGTTCCACCGGTCACCAAAGCGACGCGTCCCATTGTTTCCTCCCTTGTCCGGCCCGTTCGCCGACGTGTTTTTGCAGTCCACAACCGTGTTGCCGCCGGGAGCGGCAAAAACAAGCGCCTGGAAGCGAAACACTCCCAGGCGTCGTTCGTCTAGGCTGATTTCGCCCGATCAGTCCCGCGCAACGCACATGGCAATACCCATGCCGCCGCCGATGCACAAGGTGGCGAGACCCTTTTTCGCATCCTGACGCTGCATCTCGTGGATCAGCGTGATCAGGACACGGGCGCCCGAGGCGCCGATCGGATGGCCGAGCGCGATGGCGCCGCCATTGACGTTCACCTTGGAGACGTCCCAGCCGAGATCCTTGTTCACCGCGCAAGCCTGCGCCGCGAAAGCCTCGTTGGCCTCGATCAGATCGAGCTCGTTCGGCGACCAGCCGGCCTTTTCCAGCGCCTTGCGCGAGGCCGGGATCGGACCGGAGCCCATCAGCGAGGGATCGACACCCGCCTGCGCCCAGGAAACGATCCGGGCTAGCGGAGCGACACCGCGCTTGGCCGCTTCGGCGGCCGACATCAGCACCACGGCCGCGGCGCCGTCATTGATGCCCGAGGCATTGCCCGCCGTCACCGTGCCCTCATTGCGGTCGAAGGCCGGGCGCAGCTTCTGCATGTCGGCAAGATTGGCGTCGTAGCGGATGTACTCGTCATCCTCCACAACGGTCTCGCCCTTGCGGGTCTTGATCGTCACCGGGGCGATCTCGTCCTTGAACTTGCCGGCCTTCTGCGCGGCCTCGGCCTTGTTCTGGGAATTCACCGCGAACTCGTCCTGCTGCTCGCGGGTGATCTGCCACTGCCGCGCCACGTTCTCCGCGGTGATGCCCATGTGATAGTCGTTGAAGGCATCCCACAGACCGTCGGAGATCATGGTGTCGACCAGCGTCGCATTGCCCATGCGCACGCCGGAGCGCAGATGCGCACAATGGGCCGACTGGCTCATGCTCTCCTGGCCGCCCGCGACCACGATTCCGCTATCGCCGGTCATGATCTGCTGCGAGCCGAGCGCCACAGCGCGAAGCCCCGAGCCGCAGACCTGATTGACGCCCCAGGCGGTCGCGTCCTCCGGCACGCCGGCGGCAATGGCGGCCTGCCGCGCCGGGTTCTGCCCGTGGCCGGCGGTCAGCACCTGCCCGAGAATAACCTCTTCCACGTCCTTGGCATCGACGCCGGCCCGTTCCAGAGCGGCGCGGATCGCGACTTCGCCGAGCTTATGAGCCGAAAGGGACGACAAGGCCCCGTTGAAAGAGCCGATGGGCGTACGGGCCGCACCAGCAATGACAATCTCTTCGTCTTTCATCCCACTCTCCAAGTTATTGGGCCCCACCATATACCGCAGGTTTCGGACGGGTCGATACGGAACTTATAGGCGCCCTGTCAAACCGGCTATTGTCCCGCTTAACGCTATGGCAAAGCCCCTAGTGCCCTGCACAAAGAACGTGATAGGTATTTCGCATGTGCGGTAAGGGTAGGCTCCCGGCGCGATAAGACCGGGGCTAGGAGCAAGAATCGTGGCACGTGATAACGATCAGGACGGTCGGCCGGTAATCATCAAGAAGTACGCTAATCGTCGACTCTACAACACCGATACCAGCACTTATGTGACGCTCGAGGACCTCGCCGAGATGGTGCGCTCGGAGAAGGACTTCGTGGTTTTCGATGCCAAAACGGGTGAGGATCTCACCCATGCGGTGCTGACCCAGATCATCGTCGAGCAGGAGAGCCGCGGGCAGAACCTTCTGCCGATTCCGTTCCTGCGCCAGCTGATCCGTTTCTACGGCGACAGCATTCAGCGCCTGGTACCGTCCTATCTGGAATACAGCCTCGATACCCTGACCAAGCAGCAGGACGAATACCGCAGCAAATACGCTAACGTCTTCGGCACCGCCGCATTTGATGCAATGCAAGATCAGGTGCGGAAAAATTTCGAGACCTTCGAGCACGCGCTCGGCCTGTTCACGCCTTTCCCGTCCGGCGACACCACGACCGAGGCGCCGGCCAATTCATCAGCCAAGAGCGAAAATGGCGCCGCACCGGAATGCGCCGCCGCCACCAAATCCGCCAAGCAGCCGGAGACCGGCAAGCCGGTCAAACGGAAAGCCAAGCACGAGATCGAAAACCTGAAATCCGAATTGTCGGCGATGCAGGCGCGGCTGGAAGAACTCTCCCGGCGCTCCGATTAGCGCGCTCTGGAGTCCCGGTCGAAGCGCAGCTGGGGTCGCCCGCCGCCGATTTCGACCAATTCCGGCCCGCCGAAGAAATAGCCCTGCATATAGGTGATGCCGACCCGCTCGAGAAAATCGGCAGTGGTCTCGTCCATCACCCCCTCGCCGACGGTCTCAAGACCGAGATTGCCGGCAAGATCCACCAAGGTCCGCACGAAGCTGCCTTCCGCGGCCCGCGCCGTGTGGCTCTCGATGAACGAAGAATCGATCTTCACCATATCGATGCCGAGCGTGCGCAAATGCCGGAACGAGCTATAGCCGGTGCCGAACCCGTCCAGCGCGATCTTGCAACCGAAGCGCTTCAGCGCGGCGAAGAATTGCGCCGTCGCCTCCAAATCGCCGATCGCAGCCTCTTCCGTCACCTCGATGGTCAACCGCTCCGGGATCGACGGATTGACCTTGGCCATCGCCTCGAAAGCGGCCATCCAGTTCTTGTCGCCCACCGCTGAGGGCGACACATTGATCGCAAGCCGCACATAGGGCTGCTGCTTGGCGATCTCGCAGATCAGCTCCAGCACCCGCACATCGAGCAGCTTGGTCAGCCCGAATTGCTCCGCCACGTCGACGAAATCCCCGGCCGGCAGTACCGAGCCATCCAGCTTGCGGGCCCGCAGTAGCCCCTCATACGAAACCACCTCGCGGGTCTTAGAGCGGACGATTGGCTGCAGCGCCAGCAACATGCGCCGGTCGTTCAAGGCGCTGACGATCTCGTCGGCCAGCTCCGCCGCACGGCGGCGCTCCGATTCGCGCCGCTCCGAACGCTGATAGATCAGGAAATGGTCGCTGCGGCTGCGCCGCGCCTGCTCCAGCGCCTGGAGCGCCCGACCGCTGGCAAGCTGGGCGTTGCTGGCATCTTCGGGCAACCGCACAGCGCCGATCGACACCGTCGCCGTGACCGCACCGGAGCTGGTCTCGATCGCGTGATCGGCGATGATCGCCATGATCCGCCGGGCGATCAGCGCAATTCCCTGGCCCGGACAGTTATCTAGCAGAATGCCGAATTTGTTCGAGGCGAAACGGCCGACCCGGTCCTTGCCGCGCACCACCCGCGCCAGGCGCCGCCCGACCACCGCGATCACCTGATCGCCGATATCGAAACCGTAAGTCTCGTTGATGAGGGAAAGATCGTTGACCGCGATCAAAAGAAACGCCGCCTGGCTGCCGCCTGGCCGCGGATTCGCCAAAAGCTCTGAGAGCTGCTCGGTCAGCCGGGTACGGTTGAGCTGCCCGGTGAGCTCGTCATGGCTGCTCAGGAAATGCAGCCGCTGTTCCTTTTCGCTCCAATCGTCGACCACCCGGAGCGTCGCCTGCACGAAGGCCAGCTTTCCCTCCGGTCCGAGCTGACAGAGCCCGACCTCCTCCAGCCAGCGCGCCTTGGTGCCGCGGCGCCCCTCGGGCAGGAAGCGGTAGGAGGTCCGGTAGCGGAATGTGCTGTTGGGAATTGCGGGGCCGGCCCCGGTCATCGCATCGAACCGCTCCCCGGCCTGATCGGCATCGACGCGCAGCACGAAAGCACGGCCGCTGGTCATTTCGCTCATATCGGGAACGTCGAGCACCGAGGCGGCATTGCTCGCCCACGACATCTCGTCGGTCTCGACATTCCAGCGATAGACCGTCTCGTCCATGCTATCGAGGACATCCTCGACATTGAGCGGCCGCCCCTCGCCGGCGATTTTGAATGGCTCTTTATGCGTCTTGTCGCGTGACGTCTCGCGCTCAGACGCCAGCCGGTCGGCATACTCTTTCGACGAGCTATTCAAGAGACCGCCCCAATTCCCGTTAACTGCCCCAACGCCGTATTTGCCGCGTATTTCCGCGTGCATGCTTGACCGGGAGGCTAGCCGGGGAACCCTTAACAAGGGCAGAATCAAGGCGGTGGGAAGGCACCCGAAAACGGCTGTATTCCGCTAAAATTCGAACCGAAACGCCGCTTACGCGCAGCGTGGTTTACGCCCGCTTTCTATGATCTTTCGAATTGTCGAGAATTCTCGCAAAGGCAATCGGCAGGGCCGAAGGCGCAAAGCCGTTACGCGTCGCCGCCGAAGGCATAGTCGCGCCGCGCGGCGCGGATCGTGACCGAGAACCCGGCCACCACGTCGATCAGCGCGATCACCGTGATCAGGAAGAACAGCGAGGTGGCGGCCGCCGGCCAGACCAGAAACAGCACCAGGCAAAGCACGAACACGATCATCGACAGCGCATGGTCGATCACCGAATTGCCTCCGGTTTTGGTGGCTTTCAGGATCTCGACGAACAGCAGAAACAAGGCGAGCGTCATCACCGCGTCACTCACGGTGAACGCCCAGCTGCCGCCGGAGGGCAGCGGAATGTCGAAGATAGGCGCAGCAAAATCGGCGCCGATCATCACCAGCACCGCATAAAGCAGCACAACAATGAGCAGAAGCGGGACGAAGCTGAACCAGGAGACGGACGAGGACTGTCGCCGATTTCCGCCATTGTGATGCGGCTCCACGACAACCATCTACGCCCCCGTATCTCCTAGAAGTTCGGGCCTATGGGCCCGGCTTTACGCCTCTTCCTTGACCTCGATCACCTGACGGCCGCGATACCGGCCCGACTTCAGATCGATATGATGCGGACGCCGCAGCTCGCCCGTGTCCTTGTCCTCGATATAGGCAGGAGCGTTCAGAGCATCGTGCGAGCGCCGGTTGCCGCGCCGCATGGGCGTCACTTTTCTCTTCGGAACAGCCATGATTTTTATCCTAAAACATCATCCCGGCACGGGCCGGGGAAATTCTGAGTGCCCTTATAGTGGCAATCGCCGGCACTGGCAATCGGGCCGGCGCGCGAAACTGACGCCCCGAAAACCTTATGGCATAACGCAAGCAGCCCGGGCTTCCATCGCCGGCATGCGCCGTTCCACCGCCGCGCCGATCTTGCGGGTCAGCGGCCCTGGTCGCCCGGCCGTTCGTACATTGGGGTTGGGCAGGCTTGCTGCCATCAGCGCCGCCTCGTGGCGGGTGAGCTGCGAGGCGTCCTTGCCGAAATGATAGCGGGCGGCGGCTTGCGCCCCGAATACGCCCGGCCCCCACTCCACCACATTGAGATAGATCTCCATGGTGCGCCGCTTGCCCCAGACGGCCGAGGCGATATAGGCCAGCGGCACCTCCAGCGCCTTTCGCACATAGCTGCGATTGGGCCAGAGAAACAGGTTTTTCACCGTCTGCATCGGGATGGTGCTGGCCCCGCGCGGCTCGCCGCCATCGGCCGCTTCCTTCAGCGCCTCGCGCACCGCGCCCCAATCGACGCCGTAATGATTGCAATATTGCCCGTCCTCGCTGGAGATCACCGCAAGCCGCAGATTTGGCGAAATCGCCTCCAGGGGAACCCAATCCCGCCGCAAGGTTTCTCCCTTCAGCTTGGTCACCGCCATGACCGGCGTGATCACCGGATTGACCACACGGAACACGACGATGCCGAGGAGAACGGCGAGTGCCAGAGCGCAGAGGACAAGGACAACGAGCCGCACGCCCCGCCGCACCCAATGGGATTTCGATTTTTGGGATTTTGCGCTTTGCTTGCGCTTCGGCTTGGACGGCATATCGGAAACCGCAGCGGGCGGCTCGAGGGGCGGGGCATCATTCTCAGATGTCATGAGGCCCGGTTGTAGCGCGCAGTTGCCCAAAGGAGCAACGTAGGATTAGGGTCGCCCCGAAATCTTCCGCCGGTCGAATTCGCAATTTAAGGCACCGAGTGAAGACCTGCCCGAAAGCACGACTTCCCCGCAAACCTAAGAGCCCCGCCACCGCCATGTCCTTCCTTTCCGAGCTGGAACGCATCGCCGCGCGCACCGAGCAGCATCTCGATACGCTGTTCGCCTCGCATCTGAAGGGCGACGACCGCGCAAGGCTGGGCAAAGCCATGCACTACGCCATGTTCGGCGGCGGCAAACGCATCCGCCCCTATCTGCTGATCAAGACCGCCGGGCTGTTCGGCCAGCCGGAAGAGGCCGCACTGAGCGCCGCCGCGGCGCTGGAATGCGTGCACAGCTATTCCCTGGTGCATGACGACCTCCCCGCCATGGACGACGACGATATGCGCCGCGGCCGGCCCACCGTGCATGTCGCTTTCGGCGAGGCCACCGCGATCCTGGTGGGCGATGCGCTTCTCACCCTCGCCTTCGAAATTCTTTCCGAACCCGCCACGCATCCCGATCCGCTGATCCGCGCCATGCTGGTGCAGCGGCTGGCCAAGGCGGCCGGCGCCCGCGGCATGGTCGGCGGCCAGGCCCTGGATCTTGCCGCCGAGAGCGCCCCGTTCAGCGCCGCCGAGGTCGCCAACATGCAGGCCATGAAGACCGGCGCATTGTTCAGCTTCGCCTGCGAGGCCGGCGCGCTTCTGGGCGAGGCCGAGGCTCAGGAGATGCGGGCGATCGCCGATTACGGCACCGCGCTGGGCCAAGCCTTCCAGCTCGCCGACGATCTCCTGGATGCCGAAGGCGACGCGGCACGAACCGGCAAGGCCGTAGCCAAGGATGCCGCCCGCGGCAAGGCCACCTGGATCGGGCTTCTCGGGGTCGAAGGCGCCCGCGAGCGGCTGAAAGTGCTGGTGGAGGAAACCAAGAACGCGCTGGCGCCTTTCGGCGACCGGGCCGAAGATTTGAAAGGCCTCGCCCAGTTCATCGCCTATCGCGAAAGCTGAAGCGAGACCGGCAGCGGGGAGCGACAGGGGGGCATACATGAGCGCGGCGGCATCGAACGGCAAGCAAGGCTCCGCTAAGCCGAAACCGGCCCGTCATCGCCGCCCGAGCTTCATCGGCCCCAAGCTCCGCTTGGTCATTGCCGCAGCAGCAGGCGTGACGACCGCGCTTCTCGTTCCCGCCACTGAGACGATCACCCGCATCCTCTTGAGCTGGGACGCTTTCGGCCTCGTCTATATCGTGCTGGCGCTCTGGACCGTCTTCACTGTCGAAGAGGAAGGCATCAAGCGCGCAGCCGATGTCGAGGAGCGCAGCCGCACCGTGGTGCTGGCCTTGGTCGTGGTCTGCGCCCTGGCCATGCTGCTTGCCATCGGCGCCCAGCTCGCCGCCTTGAACGAAGCCAAGACCACCTATCGCGATCTGAAATTCGTGCTCACCGTGGCGACCATCCTGGTCTCGTGGTTCCTGGTGCACATCGTCTATGGGCTGTTCTACGCCCACGAGTATCACGTCTCCCGCCACCGCAGCGGCGAGGCCGGCGCCGGATTGCGCTTCCCCGGAGACCCGGCGCCGGATTATTTCGACTTCCTGTATTTCGCCTTCGTGGTCGGCACCACGGCGCAGACCTCGGACGTGCTTGTCACCTCGCGGCGCATGCGCCGCATCGTGACCGTCCACGGGCTTTTGTCGTTCTTCTTGAATACGGCTGTGATCGCGCTCGGCGTGAACCTGACCGTCCAGCTCGCCGGCTGAGCGCTACTCCGCCGCGTGCGGCCCGGCGATGCGGCCGTAGCGCCGCTCGATATAGTCGATCACCATCTTCTTGAAATCGTCGGCCAGCATCTCGCCCCGCAAGGTGGCGACCTTCTTGCCGTCGATGAAGACCGGCGCTGCCGGCATCTCACCGGTACCGGGAAGCGAAATGCCGATATCGGCATGTTTGGATTCGCCGGGTCCGTTCACGATGCAGCCCATCACCGCAACCTTCAGCTCCTCGACGCCCGGATAGCGCTGCCGCCATTCCGGCATCGACGTATGGATGAAGCTCTGGATCTCTTGGGCGAGCTGCTGGAACCGCGTCGAGGCGGTGCGTCCGCAGCCGGGACAGGCCGCGACCAGCGGCACGAAGGCGCGAAATCCCATGCTCTGCAGAAGCTCCTGCGCCACCTTCACTTCGAGCGTCCGGTCGCCGCCCGGCTCCGGGGTGAGCGAGATGCGGATGGTGTCGCCGATCCCTTCCTGCAGCAGCACGGCGAGCGCCGCCGAGGAAGCAACGATCCCCTTGGAACCCATGCCCGCCTCGGTGAGCCCCAGATGCAGCGCGTAAGGCGCGCGCGCCGCCAACAGGCGATACACCGCAATCAGATCTTGCACCGCGCTGACCTTGGCCGAGAGCACGATCTTGTCGGCGCCGAGCCCAAGCTCCTCCGCCCGCGCCGCCGAGAGCAGCGCCGACTGCACCAACGCCTCGTGCATCACCGCGCGGGCATCCTTCGGCGTCTCGCGGCGAGCATTCTCGTCCATCAGCCGGGTCAGCAGCTCCTGATCCATGCTGCCCCAATTGACGCCGATGCGCACCGGCTTGCCGTGGCGGATCGCCGCCTCGATGATGGTGGCGTAGTGCTTGTCCTTCTTGTCCTTGAAGCCGACATTGCCCGGATTGATGCGGTACTTGGCAAGCGCCGCGGCGCAGTCGGGATAGTCGGTGAGAAGGATATGGCCGTTATAGTGGAAGTCGCCGACCAGCGGCGTCTCCACCCCTTGCGCCAGCAGCTTGTCGCGGATCGCCGGCACGGCAGCCGCCGCTTCCGCCCGGTCCACGGTGATGCGCACCAGCTCCGAGCCGGCCCGCGCCAGCGCCGCGACCTGAGCGGCGGTCGCATCGGCATCGGCGGTGTCGGTATTGGTCATGGACTGCACCACGACCGGCGCATCGCCGCCGAGCATCACCCCGCCGACATTCACCCCATGGGAGGCGCGCCGTCCTGTCCCAGTCCCGATATCGTTCTTGGCGTCCATTGGCCTGAGATAAACCAGATTTAGCGGAGCCGCGCCAGCCCGCCGAACGGGCGGAGCGCGATGGGGTTACGCAAAGCCGCCCCCTCCGGACAAGAAGCGCTGCACCTCACCTGACCAAGATGGCAATTCGATAACGCTCCGGAGACCATTTCGGCAGAACGACTTTGTCTTTAAACCTCTGAAGCGCCAAGCTTTCCTCCGATTCGATTCTACGGAGGAAATGCCAATGACGCCCTCTCTCCTGGCCAAGCGCCTTGTCGCCCTTGGTCTCGCTTTCACGCTCGGCACCAGTCCGGCCCTCGCCTGCACCGGCATTGGCTTCACCACCAAGGACGGCGCCTCGATCAGCGGACGGACCGCCGAGTTCGGGGTCGATCTCGAGCTCAACGGACTTTTCATCCCGCGCGGCCAGGCGCTGACGGGCACCCTGCCCGATGGCGGCAAAGGCCTCGCCTATACCGGCAAATACGCCGCTCTCGGCACCGATGCCTATGGCGAGAATGCCATCATCGACGGGTTGAACGAAAAGGGGCTTGCCGCGGCGGCCTTCTACTTCCCCTCCTTCGCCGGCTATGCGAGCCCCGAAGGAGACAACAAAGCGAAAGCCGTGAGCCCCACCCAATTCGTGACCTGGATCCTCACCCAGTTCGCGACCCTCGACGAGGTGAAGGCGGGGCTGAAGGACGTGGTCATCGTTCCCACCACGCCGAAGGGCTGGTCCGCCATGCCGCCGATGCATTACGTGGTCTACGACAAGAGCGGCAAGGCCATCACCATCGAGCCGATCGACGGCAGCTTCAAGGTCTATGACAACCCGATCGGTGTCCTGACCAATTCGCCGACCTTCGACTGGCACCTGGTCAATCTCTCCAACTACGTCAATC
This sequence comes from Methyloligella sp. GL2, assembly GCF_013341275.1. Lineage (GTDB taxonomy): Bacteria > Pseudomonadota > Alphaproteobacteria > Rhizobiales > Methyloligellaceae > Methyloligella. The sequence continues at coordinate 553,375 of NZ_CP054476.1, read as the reverse complement.
TCTCGCCCTTCAACGCGCCGACCCGCGACATCGACGGCAGCAAGTTCAAGTCTTTCAGCCAGGGCTCCGGATTGCGCGGCCTGCCGGGCGATTTCACCTCGCCCTCGCGCTTCGTCCGCGCTGCGGTGTTCAGCGCAACCGCAATCCCCAGCGAGACGCCCGAGCAGGGCGTGGCCCAGGCCTTCCATATCCTGAACCAGTTCGACATTCCCTACGGCGCGGTGCGCTCGGAGGATAGCGGCAAGATGGATGCGGAATGGACCCTCGGCACCGTGGTCCGCGACCAGGAGAACCTGGTCTTCTATATCCGGACCTACGACAACCCGAATGTCCGCATGATCTCGATGAAGGACCAGGATCTCGACGGCAAGGAGATGATCAAGTTCGACATCGACACCAAATACGAGATGCAGGACCTCTCAGGCGCCGGCACGCCGTTCTAGCCGCTCAAGCTCACGAGGCCGGTTTCAGCGCCTTGCTCAGCTCGGAAACGTTGTGCCGGAACATATCGAGATATGTCGGGGCCGGACCGTCCGGCCCCGATAGCGCGTCGGAATAGAGCGTGCCGCCAATCTTCGCCCCGGTCTCGTCGGCGATTTGCTGCAGCAGCCGCGGATCGGAAATGTTCTCCACGAACACCGCCGGGATCTTCTCCTCCCGGATCTGATCGATGATCTTGGCCACGGCCTTGGCCGAGGCTTCGCTCTCTGTGCTGACCCCTTCCGGCGCCAGCATGCGGATGCCATATTCGCGGCCGAAATAGCCGAACGCATCATGGGAGGTGACGATCACCCGGCGATCCTCCGGGATTTCCGAGATTGCCGCCCGCACGGCTTTGTCCTCCGCATCGATTTGCTTCAGATAGGCCTTCGCATTGGCCTCGTAGATTGCCTTGCCTTCCGGGTCGGCGGCGATCAGCCCGTCGCGGATATTCTCCACATAGATCTTGCCGTCCTCCAGGCTCTGCCAGGCATGCGGATCGGTGACCCTCTCGCCTTCCCCGCCATGATCGTGATCATGCGCTTCGGCGTGGTCATGGTCGTGATCCTCGTCCGCGGCATGCTCATCATGGTCGTGCTCGGCACCGTGATGATGCCCCTCATGCTCCACCATGGTGCCGGTCTTGACCCCCTTGGTCGCCGTCACCGTCACACCGTCGAAGCCGGCGGCTTCGTTCAAACGCGGCAGCCAGCCTTCCAACCCCAGCCCGTTCATGACCAGGATGTCGGCATGGCTGAGGATCCTGGCGTCCTTCGGCGTCGGCTCGAAATCGTGCGGATCGCCGTCCGGCCCGATGAAGGTGGTGACCTCGACCCGGTCGCCGCCCACCTGGCGCACCATGTCGCCGAGGATGGTGAAGGTCGCCACCGCCTGCACCTTGTCGGCCGCGAGGGCACTGCCAGCATTGAGGCAAAAGGCGAACGCCAGGCCCATAAGGATCATCGTGATGCGTTTCATGTCGCCACCTGTTCGGCTTGGCCCCTGGGCCTGCGCGGCATCAGACGGACGACCGCCCCGCCGCGTGCGCCAAGGAGCATGGATAGAAGATAGAACCCGCCCGCCGTCAGGATGATCGCCGGGCCCGACGGGATGTCGAAGTGATAGGAGAGCAGCAGCCCGGTGAAGCTCGCCAAAAACGCCAGCACCACGGCGGCGGCGATCATGCCGGCAACGCTCACCGCCCAGAACCGCGCGCTGATCGCCGGCAGCAGCATGATGCCCACCACCATCAGCGTGCCGAGCGCCTGGAACCCGCCGACGAGATTAAGCACCAGCAGCACCAGGAAGAGGAAATGTGTCGGCAGGCTCGCCCGGCTCACCGAGCGTAAGAAATCGGAATCGAAGCATTCCAGCACCAAGGGCCGGTAGATCAGCGCCAGCACCAGGGTGGAGACGGTGGCGATGGACACGACCAGCAGCAGCGCGGTGTCGTCCAGCGCCAGCACCGAGCCGAACAGAACATGCAGGAGATCGATGCTGCTCCCCTTCACCGAGACGATCATCACCCCCAGCGCCAGAGAAAGGAGATAGAACGAGGCGAGGCTCGCATCCTCCTTCAGGATCGTCGACCTCGTGACCACGCCGGAAAGCAGCACCACGGTGAGCCCGGTGATGAAACCGCCAAGACTCATGGCGAACAGCGATAGCCCGGCGATGAGAAAGCCTATGGCCGCGCCGGGCAGGATCGCATGCGCCATGGCATCGCCCACCAGGCTCATCCGCCGCAGCATCAGAAACACGCCGATAGGCGGCGCGCCGATGGAAAGCGCCAGACAGCCGATCAGCGAACGGCGCATGAAACCGTAATCGAGAAACGGCTGGATCAGCGCGTATGGCGAAAGATCGCTCATGCCGGCAGCCGCGCCTCCGCCGCATGCGCAGCCGGCCCTTCCCAGGCGGCACGCTCCTGATCGCTGCGCCCCAGATTGGCCGGGGTCAGCACCTCCTTGGTCGGCCCCCATGCCACCACCTCGCGGGCGACGATCAGCGTCTTCGGGAAATGCGCCCGTACCCGGCGGGTGTCGTGCAGTGCCGCGACGATGGTCCGCCCCTCGCCATGCCAGCGCTCGATCAGGGTCAGCAGGTTCTCCACCGTCTCCGCATCGATGGCCCGGAACGGCTCGTCCAAAAGGATCAGCGGCGCATCCTGCAGCAGCAGCCGCGCGAACAAGCTCCGCTGCAGCTGCCCGCCCGAGAGGCTGCCGATCGGGCTCCTGGCGAAGGCGGCAAGCCCCACCGTCTCCAGCGCGGCCATCACCTTCTCCCGTCCGGCGCGCCCGACCCCGCCGAACACGCCGATCTCGCGCCACAGCCCCATGGCGACGCAATCGAACACCGACATCGGAAAGCTCGGATCGATGTCGCTGCGCTGCGGCAGATAGGCGATGTCCGAAGGCTTCAGCCCAAGCAGGCGCACCGCGCCGGAAAGCGGCTTGATCTCGCCCATCATGGCTTTCAGCAAGGTCGACTTGCCGGCGCCGTTCGGCCCGATCAGCGCCAGAAGATCGCCTTCGGCAATCGTGCCGCTCACGCCGGAAAGCACCGGCACCCCGTCATAGCCGAGGGTCAGATCGTCGAAGGCGACGAGGCTTGGCTTGGTTCCGCTCATGACAGCGCCCACAGCACCCCGGCCCACAGAAGCGCGATCGCGCAAAGCGCAATGCCAAGCCGCACGAGGGCTGAGCTTTGCAGCAGGCTGCCGCCCGGCGCCGCGAAAGCCACCGTCTCCACGGCCGGAAGTTTTGCCCCGCCTTGGCTCGCTGCTGCCATGTCAGCTCCTCGTGACCGAAATGCGTGAAATGCTTGCGGCCGCTCGCGCGGCGCCGCTCTCGTGTTAGGAGGCCACTGCCCGGCAGGCGGTGCAAAGACCGGCCAGTTCCAGCGTCACCTGATCGACCTTGATGTCGCCCGGCGCCAGCCCCAGCAGCTCGGTGTAGCGCTCCTCGTCCAGCGCCACCTCGACCACCTTCTGGCATTTGCGGCAGAAGGCGAAAGCGTGATGCCCGCCGCAGCCATCCATCCGGCAGGCGACGAAGGCGCTCAAGGATTTCAGCCGGTGCACCATGCCCAGCGCCTCCAGCTCCTTTAGCGCCCGGTAGACCGTCGGCGGATGCGAGATGCCTTCAGGCCGCACCTCGTCCAAAATCGCGTAGGCGCTCATCGGCTCTTTCGACCGTTGCAAACAGGACAGCACCCGCTCCTGATTTGGCGAAAGATCGCGCGCGTCGTGGCTATGGTCGTGGGGTTTCGTAGCGTTCATCGCTCGCTCCTTTGAAGGAGATATAATATAACATTTTGACAGCGGTCAATCGCGATTGGGAACGCAGTTTCTCCACAATCTGTGCGTATGCCGGATGAGGATTTGCATGGGAGACGGGGCGTTGCTGGGCAATTCTGATCAGACGCGATGGGTATGGCGCGGAAGGCTGCTCGGTCTGGCGAGGCTGGCCTTCGGCGCGCCGCTTGCCGCGTTTGCGATTGCCGCTTCGTCCAGCGATCCGGTCGATGCCCACCCCCATGTCTGGGCATCGGTCCATTCCGACGTCGTGTTCGGCCCGGACGACACCATCAAAGCCATCCGCCATACCTGGACCTTCGACGAGTTCTACAGCGCCATGGCCCTCCAAGGCCTCGATACCAATGGCGACGGCACCTACACGAAAGAGGAGCTGGAGCCGCTGGCCGAGGTCAATGTCACCTCGCTGAAGGATTTCGACTATTTCACCTTCGTTTCCGTCGGCCAAGACCAGGTCGCGCTGAACGAGCCGTCCGATGCCTGGATCAGCGAGAAGGACGGCATCGTCACCTTGCACTTCACCTTAGTGCTGCCCGAGCCGGTCTCGGCCAAGGACCACGAGGTGAAGATCGAGGTCTACGATCCGAGCTTCTTCGTCGCCTTCGGCTTCGCCAAGGAGCATCCGGTCAAGACCGTCGATGCCGGCGCCGGCTGCACGATCGATATCCGGATACCGGGCGAGGACAAGGATCCCGACGCTCTCACCGAGGCCTTCTTCTCCCAGCTGGGACCGAGCAGCAATTACGGTTCGCAATTCGCCCAGACCGCTATCGCGACATGCAGCAGCTGACCGGCACCCTCCTGCGGCTTGGCTTCGCGGCCGCGCTTCTTGTCATCTTCGCTCTGCCCGGCTTGGGCCTGGCCCAGTCACCGCCCTCGGCCTTTGGCGGCAGCGCCCAGCAGAGCGCCCCGCCCGATCCCCAAAAAAGCGCCGCACCTCCGCCTGCCTTCGGCGGCGCACCGAGCCCGGAAGCTGCGCCGATCCGCGGCGGAGGTCTCTTCGGTTCGTTCATCAGCTGGGTTACGGAAGTGCAGCAGCGCTGGCAGCGCGATCTGGCGCTTTCGGTGAAGCATCTGAAAGACGGCAATCCCCTTTTCGCCGCCCTGACCCTCGCCGGGCTGAGCTTTGCCTATGGGGTCGTGCATGCCCTTGGGCCCGGGCACGGCAAGACCATCATCACCGCCTATGTCACCGCCAATGAGGAGACCGCCCGCCGCGGCGTCCTGGTCAGCTTTCTCGCAGCGGCAGTGCAGGCCACCACGGCGGTGGTGCTGGTCGCGGTTCTGGCGATCCTGCTCAATGCCACCGGTCTTGCCATGAAAGACTGGTCCGCCAAGCTGGAGACGGCGAGCTACGCTCTCGTCATTCTGGTGGGATTCTGGCTGCTGTTCCGGCAGATCCGCAGCCTGCTGCAGCGCTATGCCGGGGCGCTGGCGGAACGTGGCGACCGCGCCGTCGATGCCCACCAGCATCATCATGACCATGATCACCAGCACAACCACGCACACGATCATGATCACGATGGCCACGCCTGCTGCAGCCACGGCCCCGACCTGGAAAAGCTGCAAGGCCCGCTGAAGCTGCGCGAGCTTGCCGCCGTGGTGTTCTCCGTCGGCATCCGCCCCTGCACCGGCGCCATCGTGGTGCTGGTCTTCGCCCTCGCCCAAGGCATCTTCTGGGCCGGTGTCGGCGCCACCTTCGCCATGGCCTTCGGCACGGCGCTCACTGTCGCGATCATTGCGCTGGCCGCGCTCGGCTCCCGCGAGCTGGTGCTGAAATTCGGCAACGGCCAGGGTAGCGCCTGGGCCGACGGCGTCTGGGCCATTTGCGGTATCGGCGGGGCGCTGATCATCATCCTGTTCGGATCGATCCTGCTGATGGGCTCGCTCGGCCCGGCCCGCCCCTTCTAGCGTCTATCGAAAGACTTTGAAGAAAACGCCGCTTGATCGTGCGGCCGATCCGGCATGCAATGCCCATCATGCCGGCGCGTATCGAGATCGTCGAAGGCGACATCACCGAGCTGGACACCGGCGCCATCGTCAACGCCGCCAATGCGGCCTTGGCGCCGGGCGGCGGGGTTTGCGGCGCCATTCACCGCGCCGCAGGGCCTGAGCTCGCCGAGGCCTGCGCCGCGCTTGACGGCTGCGAGACCGGCAAGGCCAAGATTACCCCCGGCTTCGCGCTCCCCGCCGATTACGTCATCCATGCCGTCGGCCCGGTCTGGCAAGGCGGCATTCATGGCGAGGACAAGGCGCTGGCCGGCTGTTACCGGGAATCGCTGCGACTGGCGGAGGAGAACGGCCTCTCCTCAATTGCCTTCCCCGCCATCTCCACCGGCATTTACGGCTTCCCGCCCGAGCGCGCCGCCGAAATCGCGGTGCGGACCGTAAGCGAAACGCTGCCCCAAACACCCCGCATTGAGCGCGTGGTGTTCTGCTGCTTCGATGCGTCCTCCCGCCGTCTCCACGAAGCGGCGCTGCAGTCCTGTGGGGGGGGAAGCTGAGCCATGAGCGAGAGCCAAGCGCCGGCGATCATGTGGTTCAGACAAGACCTCCGGCTTTCCGACAATCCCGCCCTCAAAGCCGCCGTCGATACCGGCGCACCGCTCCTGCCGGTCTTCATCCTCGACGACGAGACCGCCGGTCATTTCAAGCCGGGCGGCGCCTCGTGCTGGTGGCTACATGGCAGCTTGGCAGAGCTCGATGCGAGCTTAGGCGGCGGGCACCTCGTGCTCCGCCGCGGCAAGACGGCCGAAATCCTCGGCCAGCTGATCGAGGAGACCGGCGCCCGCGCCATCCACGCGGCCAATGCCTACGAACCCTACGCCCGTAAGGTGGAAGACGAGGTGCAAGCCGCCTGCGACAAGCGGAAGGTTGCCTTCACGCTCCATGAAGGCCGCCTGCTCAATCCGCCCGACAGCGTCGCCACAAAGGACGGCAGGCCCTATCAGGTCTTCACCCCCTATTGGAAGGCCGCAAAACGCAAGCATTTCCGGGACGTGCTGAAGGCGCCGAAGCTGGAACGCTTCGCCAAGGCGAAGTCGGAGGATCTCGACGATTGGCAGCTCCGCCCCAAGAAGCCGGACTGGGCCGGCGGCTTGCGCGAAACCTGGACGCCGGGCGAAGCGGCAGCCAAGGAGAAGCTTGCCGCCTTCATCGATAAGAAGCTGCGCGATTACGAGAAAGACCGCGGCCGGCTCGATTGCGATCCGAGCTCACAGCTCTCCCCGCATCTCCATTTCGGCGAGCTGAGCCCGCTGCAGGTCTATCGGGCGGTCCGCCACGCAAAGGACGGCGCCCATGGCAAGGGCGCGGAGAGTTTCCTGCGCGAGCTCGGCTGGCGCGAATTCTGCTACCAGCTCCTGTTCCACTTCCCGCATATCGCCTCCGAACCGCTGAAGCCGCAATTCGCCGACTTCCCCTGGCGCGATGCGCCTGACGAGCTGCAAGCCTGGAAGCGCGGAGAGACCGGCTATCCGATCATCGATGCCGCCATGCGCCAGCTCTGGCAGACCGGCTGGATGCCGAACCGCACCCGCATGCTGGTCGCTTCTTTCCTCACCAAGCACCTGATGATCCCCTGGCAGCAAGGCGCCGACTGGTTCTGGGACACGCTTGTGGATGCCGATCTCGCCAACAATGCCGCGAACTGGCAATGGGTCGCAGGCTGCGGCGCCGACGCCGCGCCCTATTTCCGAATCTTCAATCCCGTGCTCCAGGCAGAGAAGTTCGACCCGGACGGCCGCTATATCCGAGCTTGGATCCCGGAGCTCCAAGCCCTTGAATTGACTGCGATCCATGCGCCCTGGACAGCCCCCGCCCGCGAGATGGGCAACGCTGGCGTCGAATTGGGCAGGGATTATCCGACTCCGATTGTCGACCATAATGAAGGCCGTAGAAGAGCCCTCGACGCGTTTGAGAGGATCAAAAAATGATGGGGTGCGGCAGTCCTGCGCTTTAAGTAGGCAGCAACTTGAGCTAGGCTAAATATACTCTTTGAGTCGCCTGCATGGCGGCTAGTTGAGGTAATTAAGGGCGGATATACGGCGGATGTTTGATCTTGATCCAGTTCTTCTAGCCCGTATCCAGTTTGCCTTTACGGTCTCCTTCCACATTCTTTTCCCGTCTTTCACCATCGGCCTGTCCATGTGGCTCTTGGTGCTGGAGACGATGTGGCTGCGCACCGGCAAGGCCATCTATCTCGAAACCGCAAAGCACTGGTCGAAGATCTTCGCTGTTTCTTTCGGTATGGGTGTCGTCTCGGGCATCGTCATGTCCTACGAGTTCGGCACCAACTGGAGCGTGCTCTCTCATGCGGGCGGCAATATCATCGGCCCGCTTCTCTCTTATGAGGTGTTGACCGCCTTCTTCCTGGAGGCAGGCTTCCTCGGCATCATGTTGTTCGGCTGGAACCATGTGCCCAAAGGCGTGCACCTGACCGCCACCGCAGCGGTGGCCTTCGGCACGCTGATCTCGGCCTTCTGGATCCTTTCAGCCAATAGCTGGATGCAGACCCCTGCCGGCTACGAGGTGAAGGATGGCGTGCTGCATGCCGCCGATTGGGGCGAGCTGATCTTCAACCCGTCCTTCCCCTACCGCTTCGCCCATATGGTGACCGCGGCCTATCTCACCACCGCCTTCTGCGTCGGCGGCATCGGGGCCTGGTATCTGCTGCATAACCGCAACGTGCCCCACGGCAAGGTGATGCTCGGCATGGCGCTCAGCCTGTTCGTCTGGCTCGCCCCCACCCAGCTCCTCCTCGGCGATATGCACGGCCTCAACACGCTGGAGCATCAGCCCGCCAAGGTGGCGGCGCTGGAGGCCCACTGGGAAACCGGCCGCAACGTGCCGCTGATCCTGTTCGCCATTCCCGATGCGGAAGAGGAGAAGAACAATTTCGAGGTCGCCATTCCCGGCCTCGGCAGCCTGATCCTCACCCATGAATGGGACGGCGAGGTGAAGGGTCTGAAAGAGTGGGCGCCGGAAGACCGGCCCAACCCGATGATCCCCTTCTTCGCCTTCCGCATCATGGTCGGCTGCGGCCTGATCATGATCGCGCTTGGCCTGGTCGGCGCCGTGCTGTGGCTGCGCGGCAAGCTGTTCACCACCCGCTGGTACCTACGCGCCATGGTGATCTGCTGGCCCATCGGCTTCGTCGCCGTCCTCGCCGGCTGGTTCGTCACCGAGGTCGGCCGCCAGCCCTGGGTCGTCTACAACATCCTGCGCACCGCGGACGCCATCTCTCCGGTGCCCGGCGGCAGCATTCTCACCACCATCATCATCTTCGTCGTCGTCTACGGCTTCATCTTCGGCGCCGGCCTGTACTACATGGCCAAGCTGGTGCGCCGCGGCCCGGAAGCCACGCCGCCGGAGCCCGATGAGGACGAAGTCGATCTTTCCCGCAGACCTCTTGCAGCCTCAGGCAACCCATGAGCGAATATCTACCGACGATTCTGCCCCTAGTTTGGGCCGCCATTCTGGTGCTCGGTGTGTTCATCTACGTCCTGCTGGACGGTTTCGACCTCGGCATCGGCATCTTGTTTCCCTTCGCACCGAACCACGATTGCCGGGACAAGATGATGAATTCCGTCGCCCCCTATTGGGACGGCAACGAGACCTGGCTGGTGCTCGGGGGCGGCGGGCTGCTTGCAGCTTTTCCGATGGCCTATGCGATCTTCCTGCCGGCGCTTTACCTGCCGGTGATCCTGATGCTCGCCGGTTTGATCCTACGCGGCGTGGCCTTCGAGTTCCGCTATAAGGCCGACACCTCCCGCTGGATGTGGGATGCCGCCTTCGCCGGCGGCTCCACCTTGGCGGCCCTGATCCAGGGCGCTGCGGTCGGTGCCTTCATCCAGGGCTTCGATGTCAAGGACGGCGCCTATGCCGGCGGCGCCTTCGATTGGCTGACGCCATTCGTGCTGGTCACTGCCGTTGCGCTTGCCGCGGGCTACGTGCTGCTCGCCTGCGGCTGGCTGATCATGAAGAGCGACGGCGAGCTGCGCGACTGGGCATATAAGGTCGGCGGCTACGCGATCTTCGCGGTTGCCGCCTTCATCGTCGTCTTCAGCATCTGGACGCCTCTGGCCCACGAGGACATCGCAGCCCGCTGGTTCCATCCCGGAAATCTGGTGATGCTGAGCCCCGTGCCGGTCCTGACGGCTCTAGCCGTCGTCGGTGTCTGGTACGCGCTGAAGCAGCGCTGGACCTACCTGCCGTTCCTGCTTTCGATCCTGATCTTCATGCTCTGCTACACGGGCCTGGCAGTAAGCCTGTTCCCCTTCATCATCCCGCCGGAAGTCACGATCTGGGATGCCGCGGCAGCGCCGGAATCGCAGCTCTTCATGCTCTACGGCGCGATCCCGCTGGTGCCGATCATCGTCGGCTATACGATTTACTCGTATTATTCGATGTGGCACGTGAAGGACCACAGCGCCTATCACTAAGCCCTAGGCTTTGGAGGCGCCGTTAGAGTTTCGGCGAAGACGGCGCCTCAGCGGATTTATTCCCCTCCACCTCAGCCAGAAGCTGCTCCACCTTCGGCAGGATGCCCTGCACGATGCGGGCAACGCCGTCGGCATTGGGATGCATCCCGTCCGGCAGGGTCAGGGCCTCGTCCAGCGCCACCCCGTCGAGAAAGAACGGGTAGAGGATCACATCGTACTTCTTAGCAAGCGCCGGATAGATGGCGTGAAATTCGCCGACATAGTCTTTGCCGAGATTGCGCGGCGCCTCCATGCCGGCGAGCAGCACCGGCAAGTTCCGCGCCTTCGCCTTCTCGATGATCGCCGACAGCGCCTTCTCGGTCTCCGCCGGCGACAGCCCGCGTAACGCATCGTTGGCGCCGAGCTCCAGGATCACCGCGTCGGCACTCTCGGGCACCGACCAGTCGAACCGCTCCAGCCCGCCGGACGAGGTATCGCCCGAAACCCCCGCATTGGTCACCTCCACCGCCTGGCCTTTCGCCTCCAGCGCCGCCTGCAGCTGCGCCGGGAACGCGTCGCGCTCTGGCAGCTGATACCCGGCCGTCAGGCTGTCGCCGAACGCCACGATCACCGGCTTGGCGTCATCCGCCCGCGCAGCGAACGGCACGGCGGAGAGCGCCAACCAGGCGGCGCATGCGACAGAAAGCGCGAAACGAGACTTCATGTTTTTGACCTCTTTCACCTTCTCTATTGCAACCCGGCCCGCCATCTGTCAGCCAGTGCCGCAACGATTTGAACCACAGCGCATCTATGGACCAAAGCTACAAAGCGCCCGCCGCCATCGCCCTTGAGGACGTGCAAGTCACCTTGCCGAGCCGGGCCGGCCCCGTCGATATCCTGCGCGGCATCGACCTCGACGTCGCCGCCGGCGAGACCCTCGCCATTGTCGGCCCCAGCGGCTCCGGCAAATCCACCTTGCTCATGGTCATGGCCGGGCTGGAGAAAGCCACCTCCGGCAAGGTCGCCATCGGCGGCACCGAGCTCGGCCCCTTGAGCGAGGACCAGCTCGCCAAGCTACGCGCCACCGAGATCGGTATCGTGTTCCAGGCCTTCCATCTGGTTCCCACCATGACGGCGCTTGAAAATGTCGCCTTGCCGCTGGAATTTCTCGGCCGGGAAGATGCCTTTTCCGTGGCCAAGGAGGCGCTCGTCGAGGTCGGCCTGTCCCATCGCCAGTCGCATTTTCCGGCCCAGCTCTCCGGCGGCGAGAAGCAGCGCGTGGCCCTGGCCCGCGCCATGGTGGCCAGCCCCGAGCTGATCCTCGCCGACGAGCCCACCGGCAATCTCGACCAGAAGACCGGCGTGCAGGTGATGGATCTTCTCTTCGCCCTACAGAAGCGCACCGGCGCGACGCTGCTCCTCATCACCCATGACCGCGCCCTTGCCGAACGCTGCGGCCGTATCGTCAATCTCGCCGACGGGCGCATCGTCGATGACGAGACCGCGAAGGCGGCAGAGGCGGCGGCCTCTTGACGGGCAAGGCGACACCGCAAGCGGGCAAGGCCGATCTCGGCCTGGCATTGAAAATCGCCCTGCGCGAACTGCGCACCGGCGCTAGCGGCCTCATCATCTTCGTCGTCTGCATCGCGCTCGGCGTTGCCGCCATCGCCGCCATCGGTTCGCTGGCCGCCGCCTTCGACGGCGCTTTGGCCGATAGCGGCCGCATTCTGGTCGGCGGCGACCTCTCATTCGAGCGGGTGCATCGGCGGATCGCGCCCGACGAACGAACCGCCCTCGATAAGCTCGGCCGGGTGAGCGAGTCAGCCAGCCTGCGCGCTATGGCCCGTTCCGAAGACCGCAATAGCGCGCTGGTCGAGCTGAAGGCCGTCGATAGTGCCTTCCCGCTTTACGGCGAGGTCGGCGTGCTGAAACCGAAGGACGCCGGGAACGCCTGGCGCAAGCCCGGGCAAGTGCTGGTCGAGCAGACGCTTCTCGACCGGCTCGATCTGAAGCCCGGCGACACCATCCAACTCGGCGACACCAAGGTGACCATCGCCGGCGTGCTGGGCGAGCAGCCCGACCGCCTCGCCGACCGCCTGGCCTATGGCCCGCGCGTGCTTCTCTCCCTCGACACGCTGGAGAAGACCAAGCTGATCCAGCCCGGCAGCCTGGTGCGCTGGATCTATCGCGTGGCGCTGCCGAACGATCTCGGCGCCGACAAGGAAGCCCTCGCCGAGGCCAAGCAGGCGGTGCAGCGCGCCTTCCCCGAAAGCGGCTTTGCGGTGAACGACTGGACCGATCCCGCACCGAGCCTTCGCCGCGACGCACACCGCTTCACCCAGTTCATCGGCCTGGTCGGCCTCACCGCTCTGCTGCTCGGCGGCATTGGCGTCGGCAACGCCATCCACGCCTATATGACCAAGAAGCGGACGGTGATCGCCATCTTCAAGAGCCTCGGCGCCTCCTCGCGCCTGGTGCTCACCATCTATCTGCTGCAAGCCCTGATGCTCACCGCGCTGGGCATTCTCGTCGGCTTGTGTCTTGGCGCCGCGACGCCGGCGATCCTCTCCGCCCTCTATGGCGATGCCTTGCCGCTGAAGCTGCAGGTGGCGCCCCATGCCATGCCGCTGCTGGTTGCCGCCGGCGCCGGCCTTCTCACCATGGCGCTGTTCGTGCTCTGGCCCTTGGGCCACGCCAGCGCCGTGCCGCCCGCGGTCCTGATGCGCGCCCAGATCGCCGGCGATGAGCCCTATCACACCGCTTGGGGCTTTGCCGCCGCCTCCGCCGCTGCCGGTCTCGCCCTGTTCGGCCTCGCTATTGTCAGCTCCACCGAACCGCTGATCACCGCCTGGATCTGCCTCGGCATCCTTATCGGCTTTCTGGTCTTTCTCGCCATCGGCTGGGGCTTGCAGAAAATCGCGGGCCTGTTGCGCGGCCGCATGCGCGGTGCGCCAGCCCTGGCGCTCGCCAGCATCGCCGGCCCCGGCTCCCTCTCCCGCGCCGTCGCCCTCTCTCTGGGCCTCGGTCTCGGCCTGCTGGTCGCCGTCGCCCTGATCAATCGCTCGCTGATCGCCGAGCTGGAAGGCGATCTCAGCATGAAGGCGCCGGCCTATTACTTCCTCGATCTCGACCCGAAGGATCTCGACGCCTTCAAACAGACCGTAAAATCGGTGGACCCGGAGGCGACGCTCAACGACGCGCCGATGCTGCGCGGCCGTATCGTTGCGCTGAACGGGCGGAGTATCGACGAGATCGACGCCGCGCCCGACTATCAATGGGTGATCAGCGGCGATCGTGGCCTCACCTACACCGACAGCGTGCCGCAAGCCTCCGAAATCGTCGCCGGCAAATGGTGGGACAAGGGCTACGACGGCCCGCCGCTGGTCTCCTTCGACGACCGCGCCGCGAAGGGCTTGGGCCTGGAGCTCGGCGACCTCGTCACCGTCAACATCCTGGGGCGGAATATCGAAGCGCGCATTGCCAGCCTCCGCCGCATCGATTGGGAGTCGCTCGCCATCAACTTCATCATGGTGTTCCCGCCGAGCACGCTGCAAGGCGTGCCCCATCGCACCTTGGCCACGCTGGAGCTTCCCGAAAGCACGGACGGCAAGACCGAAGGCAGGCTGATCCAGGCCCTCGCCGAGCGCTTCCCCCTGGTGACCGCCGTCAAGGTGGGCGATGTGGTGAAGGCCGCCCAAGCCCTGCTGGCCAAGGTGATGACCGCGATCAAGGTCACCGCCGGGCTCACCCTGGCCATCGGCGTGGTGGTGCTTGCCGGCGCCATCGCCTCGGGCCAGGAGCGGCGCAAATATCTCGCCGTGCTTTACAAGACCTTGGGTGCAAGCCGGCGCCGCATCGTCAGTGCCGAGCTGATCGAATTCGCAAGCCTCGGCGCGGCGGTCGCCATCGCCGCGGTGCTGCTCGCCACGCTGATCGCCTTCCTGCTGGCGACTTTTGCCTTCGACATCCCCTTCCGCTTTTCCGGCCTCGATGCCTTCGGCACTGTGGCTCTCGCCCTGGCTCTGGTTCTGGGGCTCGGCGCCATCGCCACCTGGCGGGTGCTCTCGGTCAAGGCGGCACCGTATTTGCGCGCCGAATAAGCCTCGCCGGCACCCTCATTTCACCGCCAAGCAGCCCGCGTAGGCTTTGCTACGCACCGTCTTGCGGTTGTTGACTTTCATCCCCATATTACCGGCAAAGCTATGTCTACCCGTTCAACGGCACGCCCGACCCTGGGCATTTTCAAGGCTGAAAGGAAAACGCAATCTATGGCCGATCTTGATCAACGCTACGCACAACCGCGCACCGTAGGCCGGGCGGAAGCGGGAGCCATCGACCAGGGCCTGCGCGCCTATATGCTGCGCGTCTACAACTACATGGCCCTTGGCGTCGGCATCACCGGCGTCGTCGCCTATCTGGTCTACTCCTTCGCCGTCGTCGACACCGGCACCGCCCTGCAGCTTACCGCGTTCGGCAACTTCATCTTCGCCAGCGCCTTTCGCTGGGTGCTGATCTTCTCGCCCCTGGCGATGGTCTTCGTGCTCTCCATGGGCATCCAGCGCATGAGCCTCGGCGCCGCGCAGGCCGCCTTCTGGGGCTTCTCGGCACTGATGGGCGCATCGATTTCGTCCATCTTCCTGGTCTATGCCGGCGCCAGCATCGCGCAGGTGTTCTTCATCACCGCCGCGTCGTTCGGCGCACTGAGCCTGTGGGGCTACACCACCAGCCGCGATATTTCCGGCTGGGGCTCGTTCCTGTTCATGGGCCTGATCGGCATCGTCCTGGCCTCGCTGGTGAACCTGTTCATCGGCTCCACGGCGCTGCAATTCGCCGTCTCCGTGATCGGCGTTCTGGTCTTCGCAGGCCTTACCGCCTACGACACCCAGCAGATCAAGGAGATGTATTACGAGGGCGACAGCACCCTGGTTGCCGGCCGCAAGGCCATCATGGGCGCGCTTCGGCTCTATCTGGACTTCATCAACCTGTTCATGATGCTGCTCCAGCTCTTCGGCGACCGCCGCTAGTCCAAGCGCTCACGTAGGCCAGAGGCCGATAGCGCAAATACAAAGAGCCCCGGGCCATCGCCCGGGGCTTTTTTCATTCACCTTCGTCATTGCCGGGCTTGACCCGGCAATCCATTCCCTGACCTCTCGGCAAACGCTCGAGACTATCGAACACACGGCGCTCGCTGCGCTGTAACGGCATGGATGCCCGGATCAAGTCCGGGCATGACGACGATTTCGAAAATGCCGAGAGGCGCCTACCCCTCCACCAGGCGCAGCCCCTTATCCAGGGCCGTCAGCACGCGCCGGAGATCGTGACCGCGTTTCAGAATATGTCCGCTCGCGCCGACCACGCTGTAGGCGCCCTGGCGCCGCGCCAGCTTCGGCGTCTTCTCGATGCGGTAGAGCGGATGCTCGGAGGCGCGCCGGAACACGCAGAACACCGCCTTGTCGCGCAGGCAGTCGATGGCGTAGTCGCGCCACTCGCCGCTTGCGACCTTGCGGCCATAGACATTGAGGATCTGAGAGAGCTCGCGGCGGTTGAAGGAAATTTCCGGAGGTCTTGTGGCTGCACCGTCGATGGACCAGGTGCCGCCGGTGGAATTGCGAAGCGGCAGGATCGTTGCGCTGGAATCGCTCAAGCTGGAAAACCCCTTGTAGCCGAACTGTCATGATGCCGATCAAAGCCGCCTCTGACAAGCCAATCTCACGCGAACCCGGACCTGTAACAAATTGTAATATAAATCACAGTGTTGCCCCAGTTCAGCCGTTGGCCCGCCCCAAAAACTCGTATGATCACTATCGTTGCCTCTCGGCCCGGTCTTGGTAAGGCTTCGGTATCTCAGCCCCCCAGCCCCCCCGGGGTCTTCATCTCAAGACCGGGCCAACTTCATTTCTCTCTCCATTCGCTCCTCCCAGCGAATGCTCAAGCGGGTCGGTTCGCCGGCCCGCTTTTGCTTTGGGGGGATGGTCTGGGCTCAACTTCTCACGCGTCATTGCCATCGATCGTCGGAAAGTCCGGAGATCCAATACCGGCGTCATGCCCGGCCTTGTGCCGGGCATCCATGACCACAGTCTGAGCGATGTAATAGAGGCAGGTGTTCATGGATTGCCGGGACAAGCCCGGCAATGACGGCAATGTTGAAGCCCGCCTAAAACCCGGAGAGCTCCGCGGCGCCGAAGATCGGCCCCGTGCTGCCCTGCTGCAGCAGCGCGAAGACGCGGTCGCCGCCCGCCTGCCGCAGCTTGGCGGCCGAAACCTCCAGACGCAGCGGCTTGCCGGTCCAAGTGCCGGCCTTGGCGAGGCTGCGGACATTGTTGTGATAGGCGATGGTGCGGCCGCGGTTCTCGCCGCGCTTGATCACCACGTTCTGCAGGCTCTTCGCCGTGCCGATCCACACCGTGGCGTGACGGATCTCTGCCCCGCCGGGCGCGGCGCCGACATCGATCGCGATCTTATCCCCGGCCGCATGAAGCGAGACCGGCACCTTGTCACCAGCGAGCTTGTCTTCGGCACTTCGCATCGCGCCGCGCACCTCGGCGTCGTTGCTGCCCACGGCGTGGAACAGCCCATCGGCGACGATCTGCGGCGTATACACCCGGCTATCGCCGCGCGCCTGCGCGTAAGCCCGCTGCCGAGCGCTGTTCTCCGGGCTGCCCAGCGTGTCCTTCCAGCCGAGATAATCCCAGTAGTCGACGGAATAGGACAGCGCCAGCACGTCGCCGCGCGCCGCATAGCGGCCAAGCAGCTTGTCCGCCGGCGGGCAGGAGGAGCAGCCCTGGCTGGTGAACAGCTCCAGCACGGGCTTGCTGCCTTGCCGGCTCGTATCGGCGAACCCGGCGGTGAGGCCAGCGCCTGCGACCATGCAGACGAAGACGATGAGGGCGAAGATGGTGCGATAGGTCATGCCGACCATACTGCCGCAGCATCCGCTCACATAGGGTCACAAGCCAAGCGCGCGGCCTCACATTCGGGTGAAACGCCGACGCCTATCGCAATCACACGAACCGTGCGCTTATTCGGTCTTTCCAGCGCTGCTTGGCAGTTCGCTCATCATCTCTTTCATCTTCTTCAGCCTGCTCAAGCCAAAGCATGATCAGAGCGAATCCTTTGGCCTGTAGACAGACCTGTTCATACAGCGCCGGTGCGGGAGCTCCACGCTCAACGTCAATCCAAGTATCTGCGTAACATGAGTCAACTTGGCTCGGCGCCGAACCCGTAGACACGACCTTATGAAATATCGAGCCGCTGGGCACCGGCATCTCTCGGCGTGCAGTAATGAATGGGAATTTCCTAGGCTTGTAGACCCTGAGTACGCGACCATGCTGGACCACCACAAACGCAACATGTTCTGGGTGGTATTCCGCATACGACCGAGCCATCGCTTCCTTACTTACTAGATACTGGCTAGAGAGTTCAAAAACCTCTTCGATATTTGGGTCTTTGCCAATGGATCGCCTCAAGTAGGGAGGCGGCATCAGCAGTAGAGCGGAAAATCGGTTCGCCTCGACTTCCATTCGCGCTCGACGGTTGCTTTCCCGAGCGCTGAACAAGCGCATGTCCCTCCGAGAACAAAGGAAACGTCCCTCCTCATTTGGCATGTGGGTGGGGACAAGAAAGTGCCCAAGCTCATGGCCGATGGTGAAACGACGCCTAGACAAAGGAACCCCGTCCCTCACGAGTACAATGCCCGCACTCCTTTCAAGATCCGTGATTAGGCCGCCTTCAAAACCGTCGGTATCCAAGCGCTGAATCGATTCGATATCTAGCTGGCTACACAGATCTTCTACGGGGATTGGTAGGGGCAATTCCGGCTCCAGCCTCAGGATCGTGGTCACCAGCGCCTCTGGTGAGCCCTTATCCGCTAGATCGATCCTGCTGATGCCCACAGACCTATCCCTTCTTAAGCGCTCTCAACCGCTCCATCAAAAGTCGAATCGTTTCCCGATCGACCTCCTCCAACTCCTTTAACTCCCGATACATCGCTACAATATCTTGATCTTCTTCAGTACCTTGTGGGCTCTCCCCGAGCAGCTCGGAAACCGTTATCTTAAACCTTTCTGAAATTCGCCTCACGAGATCTACAGATGGATTCTTGCTTCGTCCCGTCTCAAGCTCCCAAATATGGGCTTTAGAAGCTCCGACACTGTCAGCGAGTTCTTGTAACGATAGGTTGTTCTTGATTCGAAGCTCTTTCAGCTTCGTGGAGAGGGACATAGCGCCTCCTACTGTTCCAGATTAACGACAATGCGCGTACGATGCAATTATACGTTTTCGTACGGCAAGGGTTGACAAACGGTTCGGCCGATATATCCTTACGATAATGTCTGCTCAAGAAGGACAGAAGGTAACCAAAGAAGGACTTTTCTCATGACTATGACTCGCAATCGCGCGCCGATCGGAACGCTCGCTCGTACCGGGGAAACCTGTCCTGAGAGCGGTGTTTGGAAGGTCGTCGGCAATCCGAGCACCACCGCTCCGATCGCCAGGGGAAATCGGATGCCCCCGTACGCCAACAAGGCGGTCGTGTGGAAGCTGATCCAGTACGCATAGGCAATCTATGAGACGAGACGTTGAGTTCGCCAAGAGCAACGCTTTTTAAGCGGCGCTCTTGGCCAGCCCCCGCAGCACGTAGTGCAGGATGCCGCCATTGCGGAAATAGTCGAGCTCGTCCGCCGTATCGATGCGGACCAGAAGCGGGATGGTCCGCTCCTCGCCGCTTCCGTAGGTGATCTTCGCGGTGATCGTCTGCTTCGGCCTGATATCGGCCAGCCCGTCGATGGACACCATCTCCGCGCCGGTCAGCCCCAGCGATTTCCAGTCGACCCCGTTCTCGAACATCAAGGGCAAAACACCCATGCCGATCAGATTGGAGCGGTGGATGCGCTCGAAGCTCTCGGTGATCACCGCCCGCACGCCGAGCAGCGTGGTGCCCTTGGCCGCCCAGTCGCGGGAAGAGCCGGTGCCGTATTCCTTGCCGGCGAACACCACCAGCGGAACCTTGTCCTCGGCATAACGCATGGCCGCATCGTAGATCGCCATCTGCTCGCCGCTCGGGTGATGCACGGTCACGCCGCCCTCCACGCCAGGCACCATCTGGTTCTTGATGCGGATATTGGCGAAGGTGCCGCGCATCATCACCTCGTGATTGCCGCGCCGCGAGCCGTAGGAGTTGAACTCCGCCGGGGAAACGCCGTGCTCGATCAGATAGCGCCCCGCCGGGCTGTCCTTCTTGATCGCACCGGCCGGCGAGATGTGGTCGGTGGTGATGGAATCGCCGAACAGGCCGAGAATGCGCGCATTCTCGATATCGGTGACCGGCGCCGGCTCCAGCGACATGTCTTCGAAGTAGGGCGGGTTCTGCACATAGGTCGAGCTCTGATCCCAGCCATAGGTGAGCCCGCCCGTCGCCTCGATCTTCTGCCACTCCTCATCGCCCCGGAACACATCGGCATAGCGCTCCTGGAACATCGAACGCTTCACCGCCTTGCGCACCGTCTTGGCGATCTCCTTCGAGGACGGCCAGATATCCTTCAAGTACACCGGCTCGCCCTTCTTGTCGGTGCCGAGCGGATCACGCGCGATGTCGACATTCATGCTGCCGGCAATGGCGTAGGCGACCACCAGCGGGGGCGAAGCGAGATAATTCGCCCGCACATCCTGGTTCACCCGGCCTTCGAAATTGCGGTTGCCGGAAAGCACCGAGGCGACCGCCAGCCCGTTCTCCTGAATGGTCTTGGAGATATCCTCCGGCAGCGGCCCGGAATTGCCGATGCAGGTGGTGCAGCCATAGCCGACCAGGTTGAAGCCGAGCTTGTCGAGATCGTCCTGCAGCTCCGCCTTGGCGAGATAATCGCTCACCACCTGGCTGCCCGGCGCCAGCGAGGTCTTCACCCAGGGCTTGGACTGCAGCCCCTTCTCCAGCGCGTTGCGGGCCAGAAGCCCCGCCCCGATCATCACCGACGGGTTGGAGGTATTGGTGCACGAGGTGATCGCCGCGATCACCACGTCGCCATGGCCGATATCGAAATTCCGCCCATCGACCTGCACGCGTTTATCGGCTTCCGCCGCCTTGCCGTATTCCTCGTCCAGCACCTCGGCGAAGGAGCTGGCGGCCTCGGTCAGCGGCACCCGGTCCTGAGGCCGCTTCGGCCCGGCGATGGACGGCTCCACATCGGCAAGATCGAGCTGCAGCGTATCGGTAAACACCGGATCCGGCGTCTTCTTGCTGCGGTAGAGCCCCTGTGCCTTGGCGTATTCCTCCACCAGCGCGATGCGCGAGCGCTTGCGGCCCGTGGCCTCCAGATACTCCACCGTCTCGCTATCGACCGGGAAGAAGCCGCAGGTCGCACCGTATTCCGGCGCCATATTGGCGATGGTCGCCCGGTCTTCCAGGGCCAGATGCTCCAGCCCTTCGCCGTAGAACTCCACGAACTTGCCAACCACGCCTTTGCGGCGCAGCATCTCAGTGACGGTGAGCACCAGATCGGTGGCCGTGACGCCCTCTTGCAGCTTGCCCGACAGGCGGAAGCCGATCACTTCGGGGATCAGCATCGAGATAGGCTGGCCCAGCATCGCCGCCTCCGCCTCGATACCGCCAACGCCCCAGCCCAGCACCGAAAGCCCATTCACCATGGTGGTGTGGCTGTCGGTGCCGACCAGCGTATCGGGATAGGCGGTGAGCGCGCCGTTCTTCTTGGTCCAGACCGTCTGGGCCAAATATTCCAGATTCACCTGATGGCAGATGCCGGTGCCCGGCGGCACCACGCGGAAATTATCGAACGCGTCGGCGCCCCAGCGCAGGAAGGCATAGCGCTCGCCGTTGCGCTCATATTCCCGCTCGACATTCTCCAGGAAGGCTTTCGCCGAGCCGAAGAAGTCCACCATCACCGAATGGTCGATGACGAGATCCACCGGCGCCAGCGGATTGATCTTCTCCGCATCCTGGCCCAGCGCCGCCATGGCATCGCGCATCGCCGCCAGATCCACCACCGCCGGAACGCCGGTGAAATCCTGCATCAGCACGCGCGCCGGGCGGAAGGCGATCTCTTTGTCGCTCCGCCGCTCGGTGAGCCAGGCCGCCATCCCACGGATATCGTCTTCCGTGACGGTGCGGCCATCCTCATGGCGCAGCAGATTTTCCAGCAAGACTTTCAGCGAAAACGGCAAAAGGGAGATATCGGCGAGCCCATTCGCCTCTGCCTTCTGCAAATCGTAATATTCGTAAGTCTTGTCGCCGACCTTGAGTTCGGACCGGCATTTGAAGCTGTCTAGCGACGTCTGATCTGCAGCGCTCAATACAATCTCCCGTTACAACCGTGCGGATGTCACGAAAGCCGATGCAAGCCTCGCGCCGCGCCCCCGCGCACGAAGCAGTCAACCGTCCCTGCTCTTGGCTTCCGCGTTCAAACTATATAAAGCCGCTTGCAGACAGGTGACAATGCGCGATGACCGCGCGGCGCTCAATCGCCCGGCAAAGCGGCGGAGATTGGTTAAACAGGCAGCAATGGCGAGAGCAAAGAGCCTTCGGGCGCGCAATCTTTCCTGCCGGCGCGGCGGAAGGCTCATCTTCGAGAAGCTGAGCTTCGCGCTGAAGTCCGGCGAGGCGTTGCTGCTGACCGGTCCCAACGGCGTCGGCAAGACCACGCTCCTGCGCGGTCTGGCAGGCCTCCTGCCGCTGGAGCATGGCGAGATCGCGCTGTCCCCGGCAACGGACCAGCCGCTCTACGAGCAGCTCCACTATGTCGGCCATCTCAACGGCATCAAAACCAGCCTGTCGGTGGCCGAGAACCTGCAGTTTTGGTGCGAATATTACGGCGGCCCGCCCCTTAACGAGGAGCGGCTGGAAACGGTGCTCGCCCGTTTCGGCCTCGATCCCATCGCCCAGCTTCCCGGCGCACTGCTCTCCGCCGGGCAGAAGCGGAAATTGGCCCTGCTGCGCCTTGCCGTCGCCCCGCGGCCGCTCTGGCTGCTGGATGAGCCGTCGGTCTCGCTCGACCGCGCCTCCACCCGGCATTTGCGCGACATGATCGCCGAGCATCTGGAGGAGGGCGGCATGGCCGTCGTCACCAGCCACATCCCGATGTCGCTTGCCTTCGCCCATCGCCTCGATCTCGGCAAGAGGCGCGCATCATGATCCGCGCCGCTCTTGCCCTGCTTGGCCGCGACCTCCGTCTCGCCTGGCGCGAAGGCGGCGCCATCGGCACCGCGCTCGGCTTCTATTTCGCGGTGATCGTGCTGACCCCGCTCGGCCTCGGCCCCGATCTCAACCTGTTGTCGCGCATCGCACCGGGCATCTTATGGGTGGCCCTGCTGCTGGCCGGGCTTCTCTCCGCCGACCGCATCTTCCACAACGACTACGAGGATGGCAGCCTCGACCTGCTCACGCTCGGTCCCCTGCCCCTGGAGCTGGTCGCCGGCATCAAGAGCCTCGCCCATTGGATCACCACCGGCATCCCGCTCACCTTGCTGGCGCCGGTGCTGGGACTGCTTTTGAACCTGCCCATCGAATCCTCCGGCTTCCTGGTGCTCTCGCTCTTGGCCGGCACCCCGGCGGTCAGCTTCGTCGCCGCCATCGGCGCAGGCCTCACTCTGGGCTTGCGGCGCAGCGGCGTGCTGATGGCGCTGATGATCCTGCCGCTCTACGTGCCGGCGCTGATCTTCGGCGTCGCCACGGTTTCGGCCAGCATCACCGGCCCGGCCTCGCCCTGGGCACCCCTTATGATCCTTTGCGGCATAAGCCTCGCCAGCCTGGTGTTGTCGCCCATTGCCGCCGCCGCCGCGCTTCGTGCCGCACTGCGATAGGGAAACCAAATCGCCGCCTCACCGATTGCGCCCAACGGATAAAGCCATTAGATCGACCCGATGATCAGCCTTGCAAACCCCACGCGCTTCCTCGAGCTCGTCCGTATCGTGCTCCCCTGGCTCACGGGCCTGACCGTGATCCTGTTCGCCGTGGGGCTGTATCTATCCTTCTTCGTCGCCCCGCCCGATTACCAGCAGGGCGAGACCGTGAAGATCATGTTCATCCATGTGCCGAGCGCCTGGCTCGCCATGATGGCCTATACCGTGATCGCCATCGCCGCGCTGGGCAGCCTGATCTGGCGCCATCCGCTGGCCGACGTCGCCGGAAAGACCGCGGCCCCCATCGGCGCCACCTTCACCTTTCTGGCCCTGATTACCGGTTCGCTTTGGGGCAAGCCGATGTGGGGCACCTATTGGGTCTGGGATGCGCGGCTCACCTCCATGCTGGTGCTGTTCCTGCTCTATCTCGGACTGATTGCCCTGTGGGAGGCCATCGACGAACCCAGCCGCGCCGGCAAGGCCGCCGCGATTTTGGCGCTGGTCGGCTTCGTCAACGTGCCGATCATCAAATTCTCCGTCGATTGGTGGAATACCCTGCATCAGCCCGCCAGCGTGTTCCGCATGGGCGGCTCCACCATCGATCCGTCCCTGCTGGCGCCGCTCTTCGTGATGGCCGGCGCCTTCACCTGTCTGTTCCTGCTGCTGCATTTTCTGGCCATGCGCGCGGAGATCCTGCGCCGCCGCGTCGGGGCGCTGCAGCAGATCGAGGCGCAACGCGCCGCCGCCTGAGAGCCAAGCCCATGCCGATGAGTTTTCCCGATCTCGGGCCACATGCGATGTTCATCTGGGCGGCCTATGCCGTCACTTTCCTCGGCATCGCGGCGCTGACCTTCACGATCGTCAAGGACGACCGCAAACAGCGCCGGCTGCTGGCTGAGCTGGAGCGCCGCGGCATCCGCCGCCGTTCGGCGGACAAGGCGAAATCCACCGCGCCCAAAACCGCATCGAAGAGGGCGAAAGCCGCGAGTCCCAAACGGAAAACCGCAAGCACTAAGAAGACGCCGGCGTCTACCCAGCGCAAACCGCGCGCGGCAGCGACGCGCCGGACTGCCGCGAAATCGGCCGCCAGCGACAAAAGCGAGGCAGGCCGCGAAGGCACGCCGCAATGAGTGCAGACA
Source organism: Methyloligella sp. GL2 (assembly GCF_013341275.1). Classification (GTDB taxonomy): domain Bacteria; phylum Pseudomonadota; class Alphaproteobacteria; order Rhizobiales; family Methyloligellaceae; genus Methyloligella. The sequence continues at coordinate 529,172 of NZ_CP054476.1, read as the reverse complement.
AGACCAATAAAGCCGCCGCCAAGAGGGGCGGAGCGCAGGACGCGAAGCCGCGAAGCGGCTGGCTCTGGAGCCTGCCGCTGCTCGTCTTTCTCGGGCTGGCAGGGCTGTTCTGGTATGCCCTCGGCAGCGGCGATCCCCACCGGCTTCCCTCCGCGCTGCTGGACAAGCCGGTGCCGGAATTCTCACTGCCGCCGATCGAGGGGCTCCCGGATCACCGGCAAGGCTTTTCCAGCAAGGATCTCGCCACCGGCGAGCCGACCATCGTCAATGTCTGGGCATCCTGGTGCGGCCCCTGCCGCGAGGAGCATCCCGTCCTCACCGAACTTTCCAAGAAGCCGGGCGTCCGCCTGTTCGGTATCAACTACAAGGACGACCCCGCAGGCGCGCGTAGCTTCCTGGGGCGGTTCGGCGATCCGTTCGATCGGGTCGGCTCAGACCGGACCGGCCGCGTCGGTATCAATTGGGGTGTCTATGGCGTGCCGGAGACCTATGTGGTCGATGGCACGGGCAAGATCGTCTACCGCCATATCGGCCCGCTCACCAGCCAAGCGATCGACGACGAACTCCTGCCCCGCATCGAAGCTGAGCGCGATAAGGCCAAGGCTACGGCCGAGACTACAGCCGAGCCCAAAGCCGAGACCGGCAACGCCACGAAGTAAGGCTCACTCCTTCGTGTGATTGACGATCAGATTGAGCGATTCCAGAAACTCTTCGCGCTTTCCGGGCGGCAGCTTCGACAATAGCCGCTCGTCGGCCGCTTCCGCGCAAGGATGCGCCTGCTTCAAAGCTGCGAGCCCCGACTCGGTCAGCCTGATCTCGTAAGCGCGCCCATCCTGTTTTGCCCTGCGCCGGCGTATCAGCGCGCGCGACAGCAGCCGCGCCACGATATCGGCCAATGTCGAACGATCGATCCCGGTCCGCTCGACAAGCTCCGTTTGCGTCAGGCCTTCCTCATCTCCGACAGCGGCAAGAACTGCAAATTGCCGCGGCGTCAGCTGGCAGCTGCTCGCCTCGAGTAGAAAAATGTCGTTCGCAAACTGCCCCGCACGATGCAGCATATGCATCGCGGAGCGATCGAGTCCGCTATCACCTTGCGCCATCTTCCGGAATCGCCCTGCAGACTATCATGTTCCCATTCCCTAACGCCGTGAATCGGGTTTAAACCCCCTTCTTTACTACAACCCGAAATCTACCGATCAAACTATAGGTTGTACAAATTTACTTCTATTACCATTTATTGGGGAAAAAGCGACCGCCGATTTTCGCTGTGCCGCAAACGAGCCGAAAGGCTCGATCAGAGCTGCCACGCGGGTGGCGCTCGCGCCGCTCAGCTGGCGGCGTTTTGGTCCTCGCTGTCGCCGGCAACGCTGTAGCGCTGCATTAGCGGCATCTGAGCCAGAGCAAAGATCAGGGTCAGCGGCAGGAAGCCGAACGCCTTAAAGGCGACCCAGGTATCGGTGGAGAAATTCCGCCAGACGATCTCGTTCACCACCGCCATGGCGATGAAGAAGAACACCCAGCGATAGGTCAGCTTGCGCCAGCCCTCGTCGGTCAGATCGACCGCCGCACCCAATAAAAGCTTCAGCAGCGGCCGGCCGAGCATCATGCCCCCAGCCAACAGCACGGCGAAGATCACATAGACCACCGTCGGCTTGAGCTTGATGAAGGTGTCGTCCTGCAGATAGAGGGTGAGCCCGCCGAACACCAGCACGATGACGCCGCTGAGCAGCGGCATGACCGGCAGCTTCTTATGGCGGATGCGTGCGAAAGCCAGCGCCGCCAGAGTCGCGAGCATGAAGGCGGCGGTGCCGACATAGATGCCGCTCACCGCATTGGCGCCGAAGAATACCAGCAAAGGCCCGAGCTCGATGGCGAGCTTGGTCAGCATCGCCGGAGCGTCCTCTTCGGGCTTTCCGGAAACGCCTTCTGAATCAGGCTGCGGCTGCATTCTCTCTCCCAAATCCGGCGATGGCCCGGGCAAAATCCTGCGCGTCGAAGGATTCCAGGTCCTCGATCCCCTCGCCCACGCCGATGGCATAGACCGGTAATCCAAACCGCTCCGAGATTGCAACCAAAATGCCGCCGCGCGCCGTGCCGTCGAGCTTCGTCACCACCAGCCCGGTGACCCCGGCGACCTCCTTGAACAGCTCCACCTGGCTGACCGCGTTCTGTCCCGTGGTCGCATCGAGCACCAGCAGCACACCATGGGGCGCGGTCTCGTCGAACTTGCGCAGCACCCGCACGATCTTGGCCAGCTCGTCCATCAGCCCGGCCTTGTTCTGCAGCCGCCCCGCCGTATCCACCAGCAGGATATCGGCGCCCTGCTTGGTGGCCTGATCGATCCCGTCATAGGCAACGCCCGCCGGATCCGCACCGACATCGTGGGTGATCACCGGCGCGCCAACCCGCTCGCCCCAGATTTTCAGCTGGTCGATCGCCGCGGCCCGGAACGTATCCGCCGCGGCCAGCATCACCTTGGAGCCGCCGCGCGCGAATTTATTGGCCAGCTTGCCGATGGTCGTGGTCTTGCCGGTGCCGTTGACCCCCACCACCAGGAACACGAAAGGCGATTTGTCTGGCGTCGGCAGCGGTTGCGCCACCGGCTCCAGCACCTTGGCGACTTCCTCGGCCAAAACCTCGCGCACCGCATCCGGCGAGATTTCCCGGTCGTAGCGCTTATCGGCGATGATGTCCCGCACCCGCATCGCCATGTCGACACCGAGATCGGCGCGGATCAGCACGTCTTCCAGATCGTCCAGCGCCTCGTCGTCCAGCTTCCGCTTGGTGAGCACCGCGGAGAGATTGTCGGTCAGCGCCGAGGAGGTGCGCGACAGCCCGGTACGAAGCTTCGCGAACCAGCCGCGCTTCGGGGCCTCTTCTTCCGCCGGCTCCGGCGCAGGTTTCTTGGCAGGCTGCGCCTTGGCTACGGGTTTTTCGGCGGCCGGCTTCTTCGCCGTCTCTTTAGGCTTCGCCTCGGGCTTCGCAACAGGTTTGGCAACGGCAGCTTCAGCAGCAGCTGTCTCTTCGGTCTTCGCCGCCGGTTGCTTAGGCGCAGTTTTCTTCGCAGCAGGTTTCTTTTTCGCGGCGGGTTTTTCCGCGACCGGCTCTTGCGGTGCAGGCGTCCCGGCCGGTGTTTCGGCCTTTGCTTCCGGCTCGGATTCGACAGGTGCTTCCGCCGGCTGCTCCTTGCCGCCGAACCCGAAAACCCGCTTGAAAAATCCCGGCTTGTTTTCGTCCTCGCTCATGCCACCACCTCGGCCAGCAGCGCGTGGCCGTCATGGCCATGTGCCTTGACCTCGACCAGGCGGCCCGGCGCAAAGGGCGTATTGATCTTGACCAGGGTAAAGTCCTCCGCCCGGCCTTGCGTTTCATTTTCCATCAGAATGCGGATCGACCGGCCGCTTGAGCGCTCAAGATGCGCGCTCAAGGCCTCGCTCCCGCGCATGCGCAAGATCCGCGCCCGCTCCGTCACCGTCTTGCCGTTCACCGCAGGCATGCGTGCCGCGGGCGTTCCCGGCCGCGCCGAGAACGGGAAGACATGCAGGAAGGTGAGGCCGCAATCGTCCACCAGCGCCAGGGAATTGGCGAACATCGCGTCGGTTTCCGTCGGGAAGCCGGCGATCAGATCGGCACCGAACACCACATCGGGGCGCAGCCGCCGAACCTCCTCGCAGAACGCCACCGAATGCGCCCGGCTATGACGCCGCTTCATGCGCTTCAATGTGAGGTCGTCGCCGGCCTGCAGGGAAAGATGCAGATGTGGCATCAGCCGCTCTTCTTCGGCGATCACCCGCATCAAGGCCTCGTCCGCCTCGATGGAATCGATGGAGGAGAGGCGGAGCCGCGGCAGCTCCGGCACCAGCTTCAGAAGCTTTGCCACCAGCTTGCCGAGGGTCAGCTCACCCGGAAGATCGGAGCCGTAAGAGGTGATGTCGACCCCGGTCAGCACCACCTCGGCATAGCCTTGCTCGGCCAGAACGCGCACCTGGCGCACTACCTCGCCTGCCGGCACCGAGCGCGAGGGCCCGCGGCCGAACGGAATGATGCAGAAGGTGCAGCGATGATCGCAGCCATTCTGGATCTGCACATAGGCGCGCGCCCGGCTGCCGAACCCGTCGATCAGATGCCCGGCGGTCTCCTTCACCGACATGATGTCGTTGACCTGGACCCGCGCGTCGTCACGCGTCGTCAGCCCCTGGAACACGCGGCCCTCGAGCTTCTCCGCATTGCCGACCACATGGTCGATCTCGCCCATGGCGGCGAATTGCTCCGGATCGACCTGCGCCGCGCATCCCGTCACCACGATCTTGGCATCGGGCCGCTCCCGCCGCGCCCGGCGGATCGCCTGGCGCGCCTGGCGCACCGCTTCTTGCGTCACCGCGCAGGTATTGACGATCACCGCATCGGTCAGCCCGGCCTCTTGCGCATGGCGGCGCATCACCTCGGACTCATAGGAGTTCAGGCGGCAGCCGAAGGTGATGATCTCAAGCGCGTCGGCACGCGCATCGTCGACGGCCGGCGCCTCGGCGGCGGCAGCGGACAGTGCAGCGTCTGACAATACGGTCTCGGACATGAAGGCTCTCTAGCACGGATTGCTTGGGGCTCGCGAAGCCCTCAAGCGCTGGCTTTCGCTTTGACCAGCTCATCCGGCAATACACCCTCATAGTCGAGGGCGTAAGGGCCGGTCATCAGAATATGGTTATCGGCCTCGCGCCATTCGATGACGAGATCGCCGCCAGGCAGGCTGACGGTCACCTTGCGGCCGGTAAGCTTCCGCCGCACCGCCGAGACCGCCGCGGCACAAGCCGCGGTGCCGCAGGCTTTCGTCAGCCCGGCACCGCGCTCCCAGGTGATCAGCTTCAGCGCGTCCGGCCCGATCACTTCCGCGAGCGAGACATTGGCCCGCTCCGGAAACAGCGGATAATTCTCCACCATCGGCCCGAAACGGGAAAGATCGTGGGCCGCGGCATCTTCGACGAAGAAGATGCAATGCGGATTACCGATATTGGCCACCGCCGGCGAATGCAGCACCGGATCGTCGATCGGCCCGAGCTGCAGCTCGATCCGCTTGGTGTCGTGGAACGGCTCGGCCAGCGGGATCTGGTCCCAGGCAAGCCGCGGCTCGCCCATATCCACGCTGACCATCCCATCGGCACCCACCTTGGCGGCAAGCAGCCCCGCTTCCGTCTCGATGGTGACGTCCAGCTTTCCGGCCTCCACCGCGGCGATTGCCGCCACGCAGCGCGTGGCATTGCCGCAAGCGGCAACCTCGCTGCCATCGGCATTGTAGATGCGCATGAAGAGGTCGGCCCGATTGGAGGGCTCCAGCACGATCAGCTGATCGCAGCCAATGCCGGAATTCCGGTCGGCGATGGCGGCCACCATCTCCGTATTAAGACGCAGATCGCCGTCGCGGCCATCCAGCACGACGAAGTCGTTGCCAAGGCCGTTCATCTTGCGGAAGCTGATCGCTGCGTTATCCATCGTCGAATTCCAAATCCTGCCGCCTCTATAGCACCGGCAGCGTGCAAAACTAAGTCTCGCCGGGTGTGGCGCGAAGGGCAAGGAAGCCGATCAGCGCAAGCGCCGCAAAACCGCCTCCGGCCAGGAAGGTGGCATCCGGACCTATTCCATCCCACAAGAGTCCGGCCAAAATGCTGGCCGTAAGCGCCGCCAGCCCCGTGCTCAGACCGAACAGGCCGAATGCGGTGCCGCGCAAACGCGCCGGCGCGGCTTCTGCGACCAGGGCCGACAGCACGCCTTGCGTGAGCCCCATATGGAGACCCCACAGGCCAATACCAAGGAAAACCGGGAAAAGTCCCCCGCCCAGCGCCAGCAACAGATCGGCGGCGATCAGAGCGGCGAGCCCGGCGAGAAGCAAAGGCCGCGCGCCGTATCGATCCTGCAGACGGCCGGCCGGATAGGCCGCGACGGCATAGACCAGGCTCATCACCGCGATCACCGCGGGCGTCAGCGCCAGGGAAAGCCCCTGATCGTGGGCGCGGATCACCAAGAACGCCTCGCTGAACCGTGCCAGGGTGAACACCGCCCCGACCGCGACGACAACCCAATAGAACCAGCCCAGCTGCCCGATCTCGCGCGCCTGGATCGGCACGCCTTTATCCTGCTGCCGATGCGGCGGCTCTTGCACGAAGATGAGCAGGATCAGCACGGAAATCGCCGCCGGGATCACCGCGAACCATAAGACGGCGCGAATATTGTCGCTGAACAGCAGCATCAGCCCGATGGCCAGCAGCGGCCCCAGCGTGGCGCCCACCGTATCCAGCGCCTGGCGCAGGCCGAAGGCGGCGCCGCGCGTCTCCGGCGCGGTGACATCGGCAACCAGCGCATCGCGCGGTGCGCCGCGGATTCCCTTGCCGATGCGATCGAGGAACCGCGCCAACGCCACCAGCCACACCGCACTTGCCAGGGGAAACAGCGGCTTGGTGACCGCGGCAAGCCCATATCCCGCCACGGCGAGCGCCTTTCGCCGCTGCAGCCTGTCCGACAGCCAGCCGGAGAACACGCGGGTGATATGCGCCGTCGCCTCGGCAATGCCTTCGATGATGCCGAGGGCCGCGGCGCTGGCGCCCAGCGTCACCACCAGGAACACCGGCAATAGCCCGTGAATCAGCTCCGAGGACACATCCATGAACAGCGAGGTGAAGCCGAGCGCCCAGACCGTCTTGGGCAGAAATCGGCCGGATTGGCCCTCAGGCCTTCCCGTCGCGCGGCTCTTGGGTTGCGAAGCCTTCATCAATTTGGGTTCTCTCTCCAGATCGCCGCTTAAGGAGACCTCGATGACCGCCGCCCCGAGCAACGACCCGGTTCATGCCCTCGTTCCGCATTCTCTTGATGTGCCGCTTCGCGGCAAGGCGCAAGGCCCGCTCGCCGGGCTGAACTTCACCGTCAAGGATCTCTTCGCTATCGAGGGGCACAAGCGCTCCAACGGCAACGCCGATTTTTACCAAGCTGCCGCGCCGGATACGACGACGGCGCCCATTATCCGCCGCCTGCTCGACGAAGGCGCATCCCTCACCGGCATCACCATCTGCGACGAGTTCTTCTACAGCCTGCTCGGCACCAACGCCCATTACGGCAACCCGGAGAACCCGAACGCGCCGGGGCGGCTTGCCGGCGGCTCCTCCTGCGGTGCGGCGGCCAGCGTTGCGGCCAAGATGTGCGACTTCGCCCTTGCCACCGATACCGGCGGTTCGGTGCGCATTCCGGCGAGCTTCTGCGGGCTCTACGGCTTCCGACCGACCCATGGCCGCATCGCGCTGGAGGGCGCCACCCTGCTCGCCCCGAGCTACGACACGGCAGGGCTGTTCACCCGCGATGCAGCGCTGATGGCAAAGGTCGCGCGGCTACTGCTCGAAGGCGAAACGGTGGAGGCAGCACCATCCCGCCTGCTGATCGCCCAGGATCTGTTCGCCGCCGCCGATCCCTGGATCGAGGAGGCGTCGGCGGAAGCTTTGCTCGGCTTGGGCGATGTGCTGCCCCTGCCCGAGCCCATCGTCCTCGCCAGCGATGAGATCGAAACTTGGCGCGAGGCCTTCCGTATCGTCCAGGGCGGCGAAATTCAGAACACCGTCCTGACGGTGATCCGGGAGCAGAAGCTCCGCCTCGACTCCGGCATCAAGGAACGCTTCGATATGGCCGAGGCCATCACGCCGTCCGAGATCGCATGGGCTGAGACAATCCGCGACGAAGCCCGCATCCGCATGACGGAGCTGTGCACGCCGGGAACGCTGATCGCCTTGCCCACGGCCCCCACACTGCCCCAACCCGACACCGCCGAAGATGGCGAGGAGACCCAGACCTATCGCGAGCGCACCCTCGAATTCACCTGCCCGGCCGGCCATGCCGGCTTGCCGCAAATCTCACTGCCCCTCGGCGAAGCGCAAGACTGCCCCGTCGGCCTTTCGCTGATCGGCTGGGCCGGCGGGGACGAGGCGCTGCTCGATCTGGCAAAGAGGCTACAAGCCGCGTTCGGCTAGCGGCGGCAGAAAAGCCAAGCCAATCGATTCAACCCCAAGCCCATGCGAAAGGGGCGGGCCGCCGCGAAGCGCCCCACCCCTATTCGCCATGCAATCCTGTCTTCGCGCGGCTCAGAAGCTGAACCGCATATTGCCGAGCACGCCGGCATTCATCGCCCCGTCTTCATGCCCGGCATCGTCCTGATAAAAGGCGTTCAGGCCAAGGCTGACCTGCTCGCCGAGCGGCGTCCGGTAAGCGATGTCGTAATCGGTCTGGCTGCCGCTCGGTGCCAGATCGACGCGGGACCGGCGGTAATTGACCCGGCCGTCGACGGTGCGCCCCACTGGCGTGTTGAGATAGGCCGCGCCGTCATAGATCTGCATCGGCTTGGAAACGCTGACGCCGAACTGATCGAAAGCGCCGAAGATGCCCTTCTTCATCAGCGACAGCCCATAGGCGCGGCTCGACATCGCATCGACGTCCTGGAACAGCGTGGCGCCGCTGGTCGAGGCATTGGTCAAACCTTCCGTGTAGTGCAGCCTTGCGCTGAAGCCGGCGGTCAGATCCAGGTTCATCGCCGCACCGGTGCCGAAGGTCTGGGCGCCGTTGCCGAAGCCCAGCGCACCGCTGCTGACGCCGCCCAGCATCATCCCTTCTTCATCCAGGAAGGTCTGGGTCACCTGCAGCGAGATCCTGTCCGTCGGCTTGAAGTCGGCCTGCATCAGATAGGACCGGCCCGTACCTTGCGGATCGGTGCTGGTGAAGCCGGTGAAGCTGCTGCCGGTGAACTCCGAGCTCTCGGCGAACCCCATGCCGACACCAAACTTCTCGTTCACCTGGTAATGGCCGAAGCTGAACATGCGCTGGTCGCCCAGCCCCATCAGCGGCTGTTCGGATTGCGCGGTGTTGAACATGAAGAGCTGCTTGTCGGTGCCGAGCGCCAGATCGTCCACCAGACCCAGCCGCTGGCCGAAGCTGAACTTCCAATTGCCGGAACCGGCCTCGGTGCGCCACACCGCATCGTCGCTCTGGGTCAGGCCGAAATAACCGTCCTCCGGCTTGTTCTCGTTCGGCGAGTAGCGATCGTTCTTGGTATCCTGCATCGGCATCAGCCCCATGAAGCTGGCCGAGCCGTCCATCACCGGGGTGCTGACATAGACATTGCGGTCGCCCCAGTTGAAGCGGCGCTCGAAATGATCCCGCATCGAGAAGGCCGCCGAGCTGGTCCGCACCAGGTAATCGGGGTTCATCTGGAAGTCGCGGCCATACTTGTCGAAGAACACCGCCCCGTTCAGGGCCTGCTTCATGCCCTTTGCGTCGCCGAAGGCAGTCGGCATATAGCTATAGCTGTCATGCGCGTCGTAGCCCGATCCGTTGACCGTGGCGCCGGTGGTGATGCTCGCCTTGCCGTTCGACTGGAAGGCGCGATCGAGCCGCAACATGCCCCGCCCATAGACATTGTCGATGCCTTTCTTGCCGAGATCCTCCGCCGTCTGCAGCAGGATCTTCTTGGTCAGGAACGGCTTTGTCTTGAGATATTTCCACTTCGATTGCAGCAGCGCCGCAGCACCGGCGACAACAGGTGCAGCCATCGACGTGCCGCTCTTATAGCCGTAGCCGCCCGGAACCGTGGAAAGGATGTCCACGCCCGGAGCAACCAGGAAATGATACTTGTATCTGTCGCCGGTCCGCCGGCACTTGCCACCGCGGGTAAAACAGCCATTCCCGGGTTTATTGGAGAAGGACGCAATCTTCTTCCTATTATCGACAGCGCCGACGATGATCATGTTCTTCAGAGACTTCTTCTTGGTGTTCCAGGAGATATTTTTCAGTTTAACGCCGTCGTTTCCGGCCGATTTGGAAATCACCATGCGAGTGCGATATTTGGAAATGGCGCTGAGATAATTGTCGAAAGCGAGCAGACCCGATGTGGTCGGACCGAAACTCATATTCGACACCGTCGCGCCGTCAGACCAAGCCGCGTCAAGACCAGCCTCCACCGTTCCGGGGAAGCCCGTGTCGTCGAACATGCCCACGGTGGTGATCTTCACCTTCGGCGCGATACCGACGATGCCGCCATTGCCCCGCGTTGCTCCGACGATGCCCGCGACGTGAGTGCCGTGGCTATCGAAGGTGGTGTAGCTGCCGCTCGAGAACGTAGCATACCGGTCGATACGCGCGCTGAGATCCGAATGTGTCCAATCTGCCAGACCGTCCAAAACGCCGACGCGGACGCCGGCACCGTTCTTGAACTTGTTCTGCAGATTGGCATTCAGACCGATCTTCTTATGCCACCACTTGAACTCGCCGGCATTCGCCTGACTCGTGGGCCCGCCGGCCCAAGCAATCACAAGTAACGCCGCCACCGCAGCCTTGCTGAGAACTCGCATTACGCACCCCCAATACAATCGCCCGTTAACCCTGCATTAACTATGCGCCAGCTTGCGTGCGCTGCCAACGAAACATGACGGAAAAGTTGCATCGCCAAATTGGACGGTTGAATGGCTGATTTTTGGCCAAAGCTCCGTTAGTGCAGGAATAAGCGGTTGTAATCGCTTGCTTCTCCGAAACATTATGCGATGGGGTAACGGCCAAGCATTTGCGGCGATTCTGCCACAGTTCAGACAAAATCCGCATCGGGCTCGGTCGACAATCGGAAAAGCTCGCGCATTGGTTGCGTTTTGGCGATCGCCGGTCGATCCGCGCCGATGCAGCGCTTTGCTTGACTTTGCTGCGGCGCTCCCGCAAAACCCTTTCCAAATTCTCGGTCGCTCGAATTTTTGAGCAGCCGCCTTACACAGTCTTGTTAGCGCTACCGCGCTCCGCGCTACTTGAGCGCGAAGTACGATAGATAGCCAATATCGTGCTCAAGTAGGCCAGAGGCCGGTAGCACCCAGACAAGAGGGAGGTAAGGGGGTCAACATCCGTCAGCGCGATGCGCCCACGGATGCGCTACTGCTTTGTCTGGACGTTTTCCGGGCGAAAGCAGTGCTCAAGAACGCGGCCATAGAAGGATATGGACGATGACGAACCTGCGCGGCGAGACGCTGCCCGATGCGCTGAAAGGCACCGCCTTCGCGGCCCTGCTCGCGCTCGGCCTCGGCGCGTCCGCAAGTCTCGTCCCGGCGGAAACCCACGCCGAGCCGCGCACCATTCCGGTGATCGCCGGCCAGAATGCCGGTTATGACGCCTGCGGCACCGTCGGCCAGGTCGCAGGGCTTGATCCCAATGGCGACGGCTTCCTGGCCGTCCGCGCCGGGCCGCAATCGGACTACGACCTTCTGGATAAGCTGCAGAACGGCGAATACGTCTATGTCTGCGATCAGAGCGGCAAATGGTACGGCGTGGTCTATGGCCCGCCCGGCCGGGATTGTGGGGTCACCCATCCCTGGCCGCAAGCCGCCGCCTATAAAGGCCCCTGCTTCTCCGGCTGGGTCTTCGGAAAATACATAAGAGAAGCTGCCGGCTAATGTTCGAAAGTCTTTCAGACCGCCTTTCAGGCATCCTCGACAAGCTCACCCGCCGCGGCGCGCTCACCGAAGCCGACGTCTCCGAGGCGATGCGCGAGGTGCGCCGCGCCTTGCTCGAGGCCGATGTCGCCCTCGACGTGGTCAAGGATTTCGTCGCCCGGGTGAAGGAGAAGGCCGTCGGCCAGGAGGTGGTGAAATCCGTCGCCCCCGGCCAGATGGTCATCAAGATCGTCAACGACGAGCTGATCGAGACCCTCGGCAAGGACCCGGTTCCCGTCGACCTCGCCGCCCCGATCCCGGTGGTGATGATGATGGTCGGCCTGCAAGGCTCCGGTAAGACCACCACCACCGCCAAGCTCGGCCGCCGCCTGCAGAGCCGCGACAAGCAGAAGGTCCTGATGGCCTCGCTGGATACGCGCCGCCCGGCCGCCCAGGAGCAGCTCAAAGTGCTCGGCGAGCAGGCCGAGGTCGCCACCCTCCCCATCGTGGAGGGCGAGGACCCGGTCACCATCACCAAGCGCGCGGTGAAGGCCGCCAAGCTCGGCGGCTATGACGTGCTGCTGCTCGATACCGCCGGCCGCACCCATATCGACGAAGAGCTGATGGCCGAGACGGCCGCCATCGAGAAGGAAGCCCACCCGCACGAGACGCTTCTCGTCGCCGATGCCCTGACCGGCCAGGACGCCGTTAATCTCGCCAAGAGCTTCGACGAGCGGGTCTCGCTGACCGGCATCGTGCTGACCCGGATCGACGGCGACGGGCGCGGCGGCGCGGCGCTTTCCATGCGCGCCGTCACCGGCAAGCCGATCAAGCTATTGGGCACCAGCGAGAAGCTGGATGGCATCGAGGATTTCCACCCCGACCGTATCGCCAGCCGCATTCTCGGCATGGGCGATGTGGTCAGCCTGGTGGAGAAGGCGATCGAGAATGTCGAGGTGGAGAAGGCCGAGGCCGCCGCGCGCAAGATGCGCAAGGGCACCTTCGATCTCGACGACCTCTCCGATCAGCTCGAACAGATGAAGAAGCTCGGCGGCATGGGCGGGGTGCTCTCCATGCTGCCCGGTATCGGCAAGATGAAGAAGCAGATCGACGCCGCCAATCTCGACGACAGCGTGCTGGTGCGCCAGCAGGCGATCATCTCCTCGATGACCAAGCGCGAGCGCAAGAATCCGAAGCTGCTCAACGCCTCGCGCAAGAAACGCGTCGCGGCGGGCTCCGGAACAAGCGTCCAGGACATCAACAAGCTGGTGAAAATGCACCGCCAGATGGCGGACATGATGAAGAAGATGGGCAAGCGCGGCGGGCTCGGCGCCCTGTTCGGCGGTGGCGGCGTGCCCCAAGAGATGCCCGAAGAATTGCCGGAAGGCCTCCCCGACAAGCTGCCGCCCGGCCTCGCCGGCGGCCTGCCCCCGGGGCTCGGCGGCATGGGGGGCATGGGCGGAATGCCCGGCATGCCGCGCGGGCTGCCCGGCCTTCCCAAGCAGAAGACCAAGTTCAAGAAGAAATGAGCTTGTTCGACCCCAAACAGACGAATTGAGATTCAAGACCCAAGTTTAAGAGCCAAGGAGCAAGAAAGACATGTCACTGAAGATCAGGCTGGCCCGTGCCGGCGCCAAGAAGCGGCCCTTCTACCGCATCGTGGTTGCGGACTCCCGTTCCCCGCGCGATGGCCGCTATATCGAGAAGATCGGCACCTATAACCCACTGCTTCCCCGCGATTCCGGCGAGCGCGTGCAGTTTTCCGAGGACCGCGTGAAGCATTGGCTGGAAGTTGGCGCCCGTCCGACCGACCGCGTGCATCGCTTCCTTGACGCCGCCGGCATCCTGAAGCGCGAAGCCCGCAACAACCCGCAGAAGGCCCAGTGGGGCAAGAAGCGCACCGAGCGCGAGGAAGAGCGCAAAGCCGCCGAGGCCGAGGCCGCCGAAGCTGCCGCCGCTGCGGAAGAAGAGGCCAAATCCGCCGCCGAGACCGCCGCTGACGATGCGGCTGCGGCCGAGGAGGAAGCCTCCGTCGAGGCCGAGGATCAGGCCGCTGTGGAAGCGGCCGACGAGGCCGAAAAGGCCGAGTAGCCTAAGATGAGCGGAGACGGCAAGCCGGTGGAGCGCCTCCTCCTTGGCGAGATCGGCGCCCCCCACGGGCTTCGCGGCGAGCTCCGTCTCCGCTCCTATACCGCCGTGCCGGAGGATATTGCCGGCTACGGCCCGCTTGAGGATGAAAGCGGGCAAAGCCGCATCCAGATCGCCAAGCTGCGCCAGGGGCCGAAGGGCCTTCTGGCCCGCTTCAAGGGCGTCGAGTCCCGCGAAGCTGCCGAACGCCTGACCGGCACCAAGCTCTATATCGACCACGACAAGCTTCCGCCCAGCGAGGAGGATGAGTGGTATTATGCCGACCTCATCGGGCTTGCCGTGATCGAGCCCGACGGGACGGCCATCGGCGATGTGGTGGCGGTTCACGATTTCGGTGCCGGCGATCTCCTGGAGATTGCTCCGACCGCTGGCGGACCGACCGAGCTTCTTGCCTTCACCTTGGAGACCGTCCCGGAAGTCGATATCGAAGCGGGCAAGATTACCTTTATCCGCCCGACCGAATTCGCCGCCCGCCAAGGGGCGGAAGGGGAGGAAGAATGACCACGCAATCGAAACAGCCCTGGCGTGCCAAGGTCCTGACCCTGTTTCCGGAAATGTTTCCGGGGCCGCTCGGCTTGAGCCTGGCCGGCCGTGCCCACAAACAGGGCATCTGGTCCCTGAACGTCCGCGATATCCGCGACTTCGCCACCGATAAGCACCGCTCCGTCGACGATACCCCTGCCGGGGGCGGCGCCGGCATGGTGATGCGCCCCGATATTGCCACCGCCGCCATCGATGCGGGGCGCGAGGCGGTGCCCGACGCGCCGGTCTTCTATCTGAGCCCACGCGGCAAGAAGCTGACCCAGGAGCGCGCCAAAACCCTGGCAAAAGGCCCCGGCGTGGTCCTGCTTTGCGGCCGTTTCGAGGGCGTCGACCAGCGCGCTTTGGAGGCCCGCGAGGTGGAGGAGATCTCCATCGGCGACTACGTGCTCTCCGGCGGCGAGCTCGCGGCCATGGTGCTGCTAGACAGCGTCGTGCGGCTGCTTCCCGGCGTTGCCGGGAACCAAATCTCGCTGGACCAGGAAAGCTTTGCGGAGGGGCTGCTGGAATACCCGCAATACACCAAGCCGCGAGAATTCGACGGCCGGAAAATCCCGGAAATTCTACTTTCCGGCGACCATAAAGCCATCGACGAATGGCGCCGCGAGCAGTCGGAGAAGCTCACGAAAGAGCGCCGCCCCGACCTTTGGGCGAAGCGTAAAACCTGCGACTGATAGCCCCGGATATCCCCATCGAAATGAAATTTGATATATCAAGGGCTTGATCCTTTTCTTCCGCCGCCCTTAAGTGGGCCCTGTGCCGAATGGAGCATCCAGGGGGACCGATTTAGATGAAACTATCCAGTTCCGCGGTGTTGATGTCCGCTGTCCTTCTCCTGTCGTTTGCAGGGCCGGCCAACGCCGTCACGGACCGTCAGAAACGCGATTGCCGCACCGAATATAACAAGTATTGCAGCGCTTACGACGTCGAGAGCCAGGGCCTTCGCGCCTGCATGCGCAAGGTGCGCTTCCAGCTCTCCGACCGCTGCATCGATGCGCTGGTCGCCGGCGGCGAGGTCACGCCGAACATGGGCGCCAAGCTGAAGGCGGCCAGGTAGCGGCCAAGTAAGCGGCGCACCGCCGATCGCAGAAATTCGAAGGTGCGGCTTCGCCTGAGCCGCACCCGATGCTTTGTAGCGCTTCCCCGTAGACAAACCGGCCGCTTTCCACTAGAACCCGCGGGAGTTTCGCGGGCTTTCGTCGTTTTTCGGCGCCCCGGAACGTTTCAATCAAAAAGAATGACGTTCGCTGACATCGGCCCGTTTTAGAGGCCGGGCGGCAGGCGTCCCGCAAAAGGAATGCGACCGATGAATATTATCGACGAGCTCGACCGCGAGCAGATTGCCGAACTTGCCAAGCAGCGTTCGGTGCCGAAATTCCAGGCCGGCGACACCCTTCGCGTCAATGTGAAGGTGGTGGAAGGCGAGCGCAGCCGTATCCAGGCCTATGAAGGCGTCTGCATCGGCCGCGCCGGCGGTGGCCTGCACGAGAACTTCACGGTCCGCAAGATTTCCTATGGCGAGGGCGTCGAGCGCGTCTTCCCGGTCCATTCCCCGCTGATCGATTCCATCGAGGTGGTGCGCCGCGGCAAGGTCCGCCGTGCCAAGCTCTACTACCTGCGTGGCCGCCGCGGTAAGGCCGCCCGTATCCCGGAGCGGATCGACGCGCGCACCAAGAAGAAGAACGCCTTCAAGGGCTTCAAGCGGCCCAAGGGCGAGGCCGAGGATCTGAAGCTGATCGAGGGCGTGAATGCGGAGCTGGAGCGCAAGCTCAACAAGCTCGGTATCATCCATTATGCGCAGATCGCCAATCTCAGCGACGACGAGATCGGTAAGATCGACGAGACCCTCGAGCTCGACGGCTCCATCGAGCAGAACGACTGGGTCGCCCAGGCCGTGAAGCTTATGGCCGAGACCACCGCCGAAGAGGTTCCCGCTGAGGAGGAGCCTGCCGAGGAAGCCGCCGCCGAAACGCCGGAAGGCGAGGCGGAGAAGAGCTAAGGCTCTTCTTTCATCCAGCGAAATTCAGCTTGATGAGCGCGGCGAGGCAGCAGCTTCGTCGCGCTTTTTCGTTGGCCGATTGTAAATCTGCGAATGAGGGGCTATCTCAAGCCCAGACCTAGTTTAGACCGCTTACAAACTGTCAGACAGAACACCACCCATGACCGAGCAACCGCACCGTTTGAGCAACACCCCACGCACCCTGTACGACAAGATCTGGGACAACCACGTCGTCCACCAGGCCGAGGATGGCACCTGCCTCCTCTATATCGACAGGCATCTCGTGCATGAGGTGACGAGCCCGCAGGCCTTCGAAGGTCTGCGCATGGCCGGCCGCAAGGTGCATTCGCCGGAGCGGACCCTGGCCGTTGTCGACCACAACGTGCCGACCACCGACCGCACTTTCGGCATCGACGATCCGCAAAGCGCGCTGCAGGTCTCGACCTTGGCCGAGAACGCCAAGGAATTCGGCATCGAGTATTACAACGAGCTGGATATGCGCCAGGGCATCGTCCATGTGGTCGGCCCCGAGCAGGGCTTCACCCTGCCCGGCACCACCATCGTCTGCGGCGATTCCCACACCTCCACCCATGGCGCCTTCGGGGCTCTGGCCCACGGTATCGGCACCTCGGAGGTGGAGCATGTGCTGGCCACCCAGACCCTGATCCAGAAAAAGGCCAAGAACATGCTGGTGCGCGTCGACGGCAAGCTACCCGAAGGCGTGACCGCCAAGGACATCATCCTGGCCATCATCGGCGAGATCGGCACGGCCGGCGGCACCGGCCATGTCATCGAATATGCCGGCGAGGCCATCCGGGGCCTGTCTATGGAAGGCCGCATGACCATCTGCAACATGTCCATCGAGGGCGGCGCCCGCGCCGGTCTGATCGCGCCGGACGCCCAGACCTTCGACTACATCAAGGGCCGCCCGCGCGCGCCGAAAGCCGGCAACTTCGAGCTGGCGGTGCGCGACTGGGAGACCCTCTATACCGACGAGGATGCGGAGTTCGACGCCGAGATCGTGCTGCATGCGGAAAATCTGCCGCCGCTGGTCACCTGGGGCACCAGCCCCGAGCAGGTGATCTCCGTCGCCGGCTACGTGCCGAACCCGGACGACATCACTGATGAGACCAAGCGCAAAGCCGCCGCCCGCTCCCTGGAATATATGGGCCTGAAGGGCGGCGAGAAGGTCACCGACCTGAAGCTGGACCGCATCTTCATCGGCTCCTGCACCAATGGCCGGATCGAAGACCTGCGCGCCGTCGCCCAGGTGGTGGAAGGCCAGCACGTCAACGAGAACCTGAACGCCATGATCGTGCCGGGTTCTGGCCTGGTGAAGGCGCAGGCCGAGGCCGAGGGGCTGGATAAGATCTTCAAGGCCGCCGGTTTCGATTGGCGTGAGCCCGGCTGCTCCATGTGCCTGGCCATGAACCCGGACAAGCTGGCGCCGGGCGAGCGTTGCGCCTCCACCTCGAACCGCAATTTCGAGGGCCGCCAGGGCCGTCTCGGCCGGACCCATCTGGTCTCGCCGCAAATGGCTGCCGCCGCGGCCATCGCCGGCCATTTCGTCGACATCCGCCAGCCGCACTAATCCGCATCGCGTTCATCGTCATGGCCGGGATCGCTCCCGGCGTGACGATGCTCTCCTCGTCCCGCACCCCTCGCGGTGACTTCGAAGAATGCCAAAGAAAGCGCTCGCGCCCGCTATGACCATGACCTCCCTGGTACAGAAGAAGTTTGGTGACGCGGCTGCCGACTATGCCGCCTCCGCCGTCCACGCAACCGGCCCCTCTCTGGCCCGCCTCGCCGAGCTGATCGAGCCGCAAGCCCATTGGCGGCATCTCGACATCGCAACCGGCGCAGGCCACACCGCGCTGCTGTTCGCGCCCCGCATCGCCGAGGCGACCGCCAGCGACATCACCCAGGAGATGCTGCGCCAGGCGGAGCGCTTGGCTTCCGAGCGCGGCCTCGAGAACGTCGTGACCGCCACGGCGCCTGCCGACGACCTGCCCTTTGACGACGCCAGCTATGACCTCGTCACCTGCCGGCTGGCCGCGCATCATTTCCCCGCACCCGCCGCCTTCGTGGCTGAAGCGGCCCGCGTCCTGAAGTCCGGCGGCGTCTTTGCCCTGGTCGACAACATCTCTCCCGCCGAGAAGGATCGCGCCGCCCGCTACAATGCCTTCGAGAAGCTGCGCGACCCAAGCCACGGCCGCGCCCTGTCGCTGCAGGAATGGACGGAGCTGGTCGACGAGGCGGGTCTTGAGCTGGAAAGCGCCGAGGTGATGGATCAGGAGATCCCGTTCGATCCTTGGGTGGAGCGCATGCGCTGCGAGCCCGAGACCATCGAGGAGCTGCGCGAGATGGCTTACGGGGAGCCCCTGACGCAGTTCCTGCAGCCGCGCGAAACCGCTGACGGCCTCATCTTCTCCCTGCGCGAGGCGATCCTCATCGCCAGAAAGCCGTGACGGCGCGCACTCCCACCCTCGAGGATTTCGAGAAGATCGCCTGGGAGGTCTTCCGGCAGCTGCCGGAGGAATTCCGCTCCCGCTGCGGCGACCTCGCCATCCGCATCGAGGATTTCGCGCAAGCCGATGCCTTACAAGCCTTAGGGCTCAGCTCGCCCTACGAGCTGCTCGGCCTCTATCACGGCGTCGATCTCGCCCGGAAAAGCAATTTCGACATTCCCGGCGGGCCGGACATGGTTTTCCTCTACCGAAAACCCATCCTCGGCTTTCAGCGCCAGGACGGCGACCCGCTGGAAGACGTTATCGCCCATGTGCTGATCCACGAGATCGGCCACCATTTCGGCCTGTCCGACGCCGATATGGAGGCGATCGAGGCCGGTGCGGGCCCCGATTCCGACTAACGCCGGATCCCGGCGAAGCCCTGCGTAAAAATTGCGCACATCCCAGGCGAAGATTCGTTGGCCAGACGGCTGCGGACATTTTATAACGATCATTATATTTCAGTTTTGTGACGCTTGATCGTCGCCTAGTCCGGTGCAGCTCGGCACCGAGAAATGCCCCCCATGAATCGCCATTCCGGCCCACTGCTCGTCCCCGCAACCCTCCTCGTCACCTTGGCGATCGGGATGACCGCCACCCCCAGCTATCTGCTGCCTCTGTTGCAGGAGAGCGGTCCGGTGGAAGGCGCCACCGCCGTGCTGTGGTTTGCGCTCGCCGCCTCGATTTTCGTGTTCGTGCTGCAGAAAGAGACCGAGCTGATGCCATTCGCCGTTTTGGCGCTTCTGGCCGGCGGCAGAGAGCTCGATATCCATCATCGCTTCACCACCGAATCCTTCACCAAGATCAGCTATTGGCTCAACATGGGCATCCCGTTCACGGAGAAGCTGATCGTGCTGGCCATCGCGTTGCCGATCGCCGCCTATATCGGCCTATCGCTGATCCGCGGCTGGCCGCGCTTGCGGGCGCGCTTTGCCGAAGGCGATCCGGCCACCTATACGCTTCTGGCCCTGGTGGTGTTCGTGGTTCTGGTGAAGCTGACCGACGCCGCCCCCCGCAACATCCGCTATTTCACCGGAGAGCACCTCAATCTGCGGCTTCAGACCGTGCTCGCTTCCGTGGAAGAGATCGGCGAGATGATGCTGCCGGCCATGGGATTCCTTGCGCTCGGCCAATTCTCGGGCGCCGAGACGCCGAGTGGCGTCAGAGCCACGCCCTCCAAAGGCTAAGCGTTGCCGGCGTGCCGCGTCGGGCTGAGAAAACACGCCTTCCGCGACATGCAGCCGATTGCCACCTCGGTGAAAGCCCCGCTATGATCCGCCGATCATGCGACTCAAACGCTTCAGACCCTTGGCCTTTCTGCTGACTGGCGCAGTTCTCGCCGGCTGCAGCACAGGCATGAGTATGGGGGAGGCCGAGCAGCCCACCAGCCTGGAGCCGAACATGATAGGGCCGGTGGCCATCACCGGACCGAGCTTGCAGCAATATGTGAAGGCGCAGCAGCCGGAAGCGACGGTGGTCGCGGCCGGCAAGATGAGTTTCGACGGCCATGCCGTCTCCTGCGGCACAAGGCCGACCGTGCTCAACCCCAAGCTGGATAGCTGGGGCGGCGCCTTTCCGGGCTATCTGATCATCAACCCGGATCGGGTGAACGGGCTTTCGACCCCGGTGAAGTTCTATATCTATCACCACGAATGCGGTCATCAGTTCATCGGTGCCAGCGAAACCGGCGCCGATTGCTTCTCGATTCGCCGCGGCGTGCGCTGGGGATGGCTTGACGATAAGGGAATGGACAATATCTGTAAGTTCATCTCCCAGTTGAAGGGCGACAGCGTCCATCCGCCAGGCCCCAAACGCTGCGAGCTGATGCGCCAATGCTATGCCGAGGCTCTCGGCAGCAAGCGGCAGGCGAGCAACCAGCGCTGAGGCGCGAAAACCGAGCCGGTGCCCGTATGCACCGTGCCCAACAGTACCGAGATAAGAATGGAAAAGTTCACCACCCTGACCAGCGTCGCGGCGCCTCTGCCGATGATCAATATCGACACCGACATGATCATCCCCAAGCAGTACCTGAAGACCATCAAGCGCACCGGCCTGTCGGAAGGTCTCTTCGCCGAGCTGCGCTATGACGAGAAGGGCAACAAGAACGAGGATTTCGTTCTGCACAACGCGCCCTACGACAAGGCCCAGATCCTGATCGCCGGCGACAATTTCGGCTGCGGCTCCTCGCGCGAGCATGCGCCCTGGGCGCTTTTGGATTTCGGCTTCCGCTGCGTCATCGCGCCGAGCTTCGCCGACATCTTCTACAACAACTGCTTCAAGAACGGCATCCTGCCCATCGTCCTGCCGCAGGAGGACATCGACAAGCTGCTGGACGATGCCTCCCGCGGCGCCAACGCCACCATCACCGTCGACCTGGAAGCCCAGGAGATCCGCGGTCCCGACGGCGGCGTGATCACCTTCGACATCGACCCGTTCCGCAAGCGCTGCCTGCTGGAAGGGCTCGACGACATCGCCCTGACCTACGAGAAGGGCGAGCACATCGAGAAATTCGAGACCGCAAACGCCGCCTCGCGGCCCTGGATCTAACGGGCCCGTCTCTCGGCGGTGCCGCCGGAGATCGCGCTTTCTTCTGCCCTCATGGTTCGAGACGCATTTGCTAACGCAAATGCCCTCACCATGAGGCGCACTTCCAGCGCCCTAGGCCGCCCGTTTCCTCGAACACGGCGCTTGGCTCCGACAGCCTCATCCTGAGGGCGAGCTTGCAGTCGGCGAGCAGCGCGGCCGCGCGCGAGCGTCTCGAAGGAGAGGCTGTCGGCACCTTTCCGCCACCTAATCGAACGGGACGGGTTCGCTTTCCTTGGTCAGAAGCGTCTCGCCGTCGCGGCTGACCTCGACCTTCGCCGTGTAATCCCCTTCCGGCCAGCCGCCGGCCGGCACGCTGGCCTTTCCGGCCTGAAGCAGGACTTTTGTCTCGCCCGGCTCCACCTCGCGGGTGTTGTACATCAGGGACCGGCCGCGGTTCATCAGATCCAGCCGCAGCGTATCGCCGGGCTTCAGCCCGTCCGCCAGCACGTAGGCGACACCGGCCGTGTCGTAATGCGGCTTGGCGATCTCGGCACCGCCGGTCAGCTCCGCCTCGTCCAGCGGATGGTCGGCCAGCCCCAGCGACACGATTTTTGCCTCATGCGACTGCGCCGCCCCAAGCGGCACGCAGATCAAGACGAGGACAAAGAGCACCCTTGTCAGCATTCTTCTCTCCCGCTACGCAGGCCCCAGAATTCGATCCTACCGGGCCCAATGCGGCCCATCCTTAGCACAAGGCAAAGTTCACTTCATGGCCCGCTACAATATTCTTCTTCTCCCCGGCGACGGGATTGGCCCCGAGGTAATGGCCGAGGTCGAGCGTTTGATCCAATGGGTCAACGAGACCGGCGAGGCCGAGCTGACCACCGAGACCGAGCTGGTCGGCGGCTGCGCTTACGACGCCCACGGGGAAGCGATCTCCGACGAAGCCATGCAGAAGGCGCTCGCCGCGGACGCGGTGATGCTGGGCGCGGTCGGCGGGCCGAAATGGGACGGCGTTGCCTATGAGAAGCGCCCCGAGGCCGGCCTGCTGCGCCTGCGCAAGGATCTGGAGCTGTTCGCCAATCTGCGCCCCGCCATCTGCTATCCGGCCCTGGCCGATGCCTCCTCGCTGAAGCGCGACCGGGTCGACGGGCTCGACATCATGATCGTGCGCGAGCTGACCGGCGGCGTCTATTTCGGCGAGCCCAAGGAGATCACCGATCTCGGCAATGGCCAGAAGCGCGCCGTGGATACGCAGGTCTACGAGACCTACGAGATCGAGCGCATCGCCCGCGTCGCCTTCGAGCTGGCGGCCAAGCGCGGCAACCTGGTCCACTCCGCCGAGAAGCGCAACGTGATGAAGACCGGCGTTCTGTGGAACGAGGTGGTCACCCGCATCCATAAGGACGAGTTCCCCGAGGTCGAGCTGCAGCACATCCTGGCCGATAACTGTGCCATGCAGCTGATCCGCTGGCCCAAGCAGTTCGACGTCATCGTCACCGACAATCTGTTCGGCGACGTGCTTTCCGACGAGGCCTCCATGGCCGCCGGCTCCCTGGGCATGCTGCCCTCCGCCTCTCTCGGCGCCGAGGACGAGAACGGGCATCGCAAGGCGCTCTACGAGCCGGTGCACGGCTCGGCCCCGGATATCGCCGGACGCGGCCTCGCCAACCCGATCGCCACCATCGCAAGCTTCGCCATGTGCCTGCGCTACTCGCTGGATCTCGGCGATCTCGCCGACAAGATCGAGGCGGCAATCGCCGATGTGCTGGACAAAGGTTACCGCACCGCCGACATCATGCAGGAGGGCGGCAACGAGGTCGGCACCAGCCAGATGGGCGATGCCATCCTCGCCAGCCTGAAGGCGGCCGGATAGGGAGAGAGCCATGGCTTCGGGGGCGGCATTTCGGGCTCTAGCGATTGCGGCCTTCACCCTGTGGAGCGCCGCCGCAATCGCCGAGGAGCCGCCCGAGCCGCTGGCCGACGAGGCCGCCACCGAACGGGCAGCAGTGCCGGAAAAGCCCGAAGCGACGGAACGCCCGCCGAAGCTCACCCCTGCGGAGAAGGCCGAGAAGCAAAGCCGTATGGCCTGCAAGATCGAGATCTGCTCGATCCTGAAAACCCAGCAGCTTGAGGGCCCCGACGTCGCTTGCGATATCGTCAAGACTTGGCGCGAGAAGGACATCGAGAAGATGACCGGCGGCCATGTCTCCTGGCCCTGGGGCAAGGCGGTGTGCCGATCCAAGCTGAAGCTGGAACGCGCCGCGCTGGCCAAGGCGATGAGCCGGCCGAACTTCCAGGTCTCCATGGAGACCCAGACCGTGCGCTGCGCCCTCTACCGCAAGGGCGGCAAGCCCTACCAGATGCGCATCGACCTTTCGCCCAAGGTGACGTTCAAGAACGGCAAGGCCAGGGAAGCCAGCATCAATTGGGGCGAGATGGATGCGCCCACCGCCATCTATCCGGTGATCTACGCTGGCACCGGACTGGACAATTCCAGCAATTTCCTAGGCCCGGTGGTGGTCGACCTGGTCAACGAGTTCACCACCAAGAAATGCGCGGAAGTAAAACGCGAGCTGCCTGAGGAGTAGCGGCGCGCGACCGCCCGGGAACGGCTCAGTCGCTCCGCGCTTCGGCGCGCTCCGCCCCATCCGGCATCTCGGCGATCCCCGCCGCGGCAAGCTCCGTCCCGAGCCGGCCCGCATACCACAGCCAGGTCATGCGCAAATCGGCGGCGAAGGACCAGAATGGGTGGGCAATCATCGAAGGCCGGTTCTTCTCGACCACGAAATGGCCGAACCAGGCAAAGCCATAGCCGATCAGAACCCCGGCCAGGATCAGCAGCGGCTGAAACTCCACGATGGCCGCCACCACGCTGACCACCGCCACGGTGGTGCCGAAGAAATGCAGCGCCCGCGTGCCGGGACGTGCGTGATCGCGCAAATAGTGATGCCAGAACGCATCGAAACTCTCGGACTTTTTCGACAAGACATCCCTCCTAAGATCGCCCCCTAACAGCCGCATCCTAAGACTCGCCCCTGGTGACAGTTTCAGGTGCAGATGACAAGAGCGCGCGCAGGGCGTGCTAAACAGCGTTGCGGTTTATGGTTAAGCTCACGCCGCCCTGTCTTCGCGGAGAAGCACATCAAAAACCCGGCAGGGCGCCTTTTAGGGAGGGAAATGAAATGTCCGAAAGCGCATCGCCTTACTTGCGTTTCGTCGGTCGCGTGCTGCTGGCCATCCTTTTCATCTACGCAGGCTGGAACAAGATCGGCGGCTATTCCGGCACCCAAGCCTTCATGGAAAGCCAGGGCGTGCCGGGCATGCTGCTGCCGCTGGTCATCCTGCTGGAGCTTGGCGGCGGGCTCGCCGTGCTGCTCGGCATCTTCACCCGCTGGTCGGCCCTGGCCTTGGCCGTCTTCTGCATCCTGGCCGCGATCCTGTTTCACAGCCCGGCCGACCCCAAGCAGATCACCGGTTTTCTGAAAGACATCTCGATTGCCGGCGGCTTCCTGGTGCTGGCCGCTGCCGGACCCGGCGCCTTCGCGCTAGAGAGCTTGCGGAGACGCTAGCCGCACGGAAACAAGGCGGGGCGGCCTCGTCGGACTACGGGGCCGCCGCCGCTTGTCTTGCCGATCCGCTGACCCGCCAGATCCGGTTGCCGACATCGTCGGCGACCAGCAGCGCGCCGGTCTTGTCGAACGCCACCCCGACGGGCCGGCCGTAAGCCTTGCCGTCATCGCTCAGGAAGCCGGTCAGCACATCGACCGGCTGCCCCACCGGCTTGCCGCCCTCGAACGCGACGAACACCACCTTGTAGCCGGAGCGCGGCTTGCGGTTCCAAGACCCGTGCTCGCCGACAAACGCGCCGTTTGCGAAATCCGCCGGCAGGGAAGACGTCTTGGGCGCAAAGGCGAGGCCCAGCGCGGCGACGTGATTGCCCAGCGCATAATCCGGCACGATCGCCTGCGCCACCAGCTCCGGATTTTGCGGGCTCACCCGGTGATCGACATGATCGCCCCAATAGCTGAACGGCCAGCCATAGAAACCGCCCGGCTGCACCGAGGTGAGGTAATCGGGCACCAGATCGCTGCCCAGCTCGTCCCGCTCGTTCACCACCGTCCAGAGCATTTCCGTCTCCGGCTCGAAGGCGAGCCCCACCGGATTGCGCAAGCCCGAGGCATAGATGCGCGACATGCCGCTCTCCCGGTCGATCTCCAGGATCGCCGCCCGGCGCCGCTCCGCCGCGAGCCCATTCTCCGCCACATTGGAATTGGAGCCGACCCCGACATAGAGCTTCGCCCCGTCCGGGCTCGCCACCAGGCTCTTGGTCCAATGATGATTGATCGGCCCGCCCGGCAGCTCTGCCAGCGTCTCGCCTTTCGCGGTCATCTCCGTCTGCCCGTCCTCGTAAGGAAAGCGCACCACGGCATCGGTATTGGCCACATAGAGCGAGCCGTTCACCAGCGCCATGCCGAACGGCGAATGCAGGTCTTTCAGGAATACGGACTTGGTCTCGGCGACGCCGTCCCCATCCGCGTCCCGCAGCAAGACGATCCGGTCGGGGCTTTGCACCTCGGCCCCGGCGGACCGCATCGCTATGCGCGCCACGATGGATCTGATCTTCCCCATCAGCCCGCCGCCGGAATTATCTTCCGGCTGTTCCGGCGCATTGGTCTCGGCCACCAGAACATCGCCGTTAGGCAGCACATAGAGCCAGCGCGGATGCTCCAGCCCTTCGGCGAAAGCGTTGACCTGCATCCCTTCCGCCGGCGTCGGCACAACCCCGTCGGGCCAGCCTTGCGCCTTGGCGAGATTGACCGTGGGAATGAAGGACTTGGTCGGCGCCGGCAAGGTCGGGTTCGGTCCTTGCGTCGCCTCCTCCGGCAGTTTGGAACTGTCGCCGCATGCGGTGATCAGGCTTGAAAGCAGTCCGATGATCAGCCCCCTGAATACGAGCTTCCCGATACCCATCGATTGCGAGACTCCTGTTTGCATTGCCAGGGCCAACGCGGAACCCGAGCCGAGGTTGCGCGGTTTTCCGCCCTTGCAGCCACCCCCCTCGGCTTTACATTAGAGGTAGCTTCCCATACATCGGCCCCAAGGCTGACATCGGTCCAACGGCTGAGGCCATGATCGCAAGGCCCCGGGCAGGTTAAAGCCCGGCACCACCAATCAGGAGAGTTATTCCATGGGTTACAAGGTCGCCGTCGTCGGCGCCACTGGCAATGTCGGGCGCGAGATGCTCAACATTTTGGATGAACGGCAATTCCCCGCCGACGAGGTGTTCGCCATCGCCTCGCGCCGTTCCGTCGGCGTCGACATCTCCTACGGTGACAAGCTTCTGAAGTGCAAGGCGCTGGAGGATTTCGACTTCTCCGGCGTCGATTTCGCCCTGCTCTCCGCCGGCGGCAGCATCTCCAAGGAATGGGCGCCGAAGATCGCCGCTTCCGGCTGTCTGGTGATCGACAATTCCTCCTACTGGCGCACCGATCCGGACGTGCCGCTGATCGTGCCGGAGGTCAATGCCGACGCCGTGGCCGGCTTCACCAAGAAGAACATCATCGCCAATCCGAACTGCTCCACCGCCCAGCTCGTGGTGGCGCTGAAGCCGCTGCACGACGCCGCCACCATCAAGCGCGTCGTCGTCGCCACTTACCAATCGGTCTCCGGCGCCGGCAAGGAAGCGATGGATGAGCTTTGGACCCAGACCAAGGGCATCTACGTCACCGATCAGCCCGAGCCCCATAACTTTACCAAGCAGATCGCCTTCAACGTCATCCCCCATATCGACGTCTTCATGGAGGACGGCGCCACCAAGGAAGAGTGGAAGCTGATGGTGGAGACCAAGAAGATCCTCGACACCAAGATCAAGCTGACCGCGACGGCGGTGCGCGTGCCGGTCTTCGTCGGCCATGCCGAGGCGGTGAATATCGAGTTCGAGAAGCCGATCACCGCCGATCAGGCGCGCGAAATCCTGCGCGAATCCCCCGGCCTCCTCGTCGTCGACAAGCATGAGGATGGCGGCTACGTCACGCCGGTCGAATGCGTCGGCGATTACGCCACCTTCGTCAGCCGCGTCCGCGAGGATTCCACCATCGATAACGGACTGAATATCTGGGTGGTTTCCGACAACCTGCGCAAGGGCGCCGCTCTAAACACGGTGCAGATCGCCGAGACGGTGATCAATCGCGGGCTGCTGAAGAAGGCGGCTTAGAGGGGCCAACAGACGCCTCTAAACGCGGCGCGCGCAGTTTGCCGATAGCAGTGCACAAAATTTCATATATTGCCCGCGCGTCCCGATAGTCGCGTTCACCTGGCTCGGACCACGGGTTTGCTTTCGCTCTCCTCCCAGGATGAACGTTATTTCTCATCGTACGAAGCAGGTGAGCAAGATCAGCGGAATTGTACACGTAGGATTCCGATTCAACCGGCCTAAGCCAACCTGCCTCGTCGCATACTCTAATCAACTCGTCGAAACTCCACATAGTAGGATCGTCAGGCCGGCGAGGCCTGTAGTTTCTCTCAAGGCTACGCGCAATTCGGGCTGCCTTTTTTGGTGATCCAAGACACCTCAGGATTAACAGTCCTTCGGTAGCTGCCCCCAAAGAAGTCACCGCTGCACCGAATGCAGAAATTTCAGATGATTTCTTGGATTCTTTTTCCAAGTGGACAACTATATCTTTGATGGAGTGAAAATATTCGTCCGCATGATAAACAGAACGGCGCCCCCGCTCTCTTAGTTCGTCAAATTTTTTTGGATTATCCCGCTTCAGATCAGCGAGTTCATCCAACTGAAATTGACGTAGTGCCGCAACGAAATGAGCGTCTAAAATTTCCTCAAATCTATCATTCAGCTTTACATAAGCATCGGGAGCGTCCCCTATTTCCCAATATTCTTCCTCTGAAAGGCCATAATTTTTCTCAATTTCTTCCATTGCTTCGGAAAGAGGCTTGAGGTCGCTAGCGTAAGCCCCATCACGAAAGTTCGTATCGTGAAATGCTTCTACAGGCACAACAGCGAAAAGGACGAACTCTTCCTTTGTTATTCGCCGAGACGCATAGAGTATTTTTGCTAATTCGACCTGCTTGCTAGCCTCATGGAAGTCTCCCCAATTAGATTTCTTCCGGTCGCCTTCTGACGCGAGCACATCAACAAGTTGGTTGAGGGCACGCTCTCCCAGCGCGCGCTGATCAAGGCGATCAAGGGCCTCAAAGTATGAATGACGGCCATCGTACTTCCTTGGCAACTTAGCCAACGGCCGGAGCGCCTGCTTTCGAACCCAGGCGGATATTTCGTCGTCCGATACCATGGGTCGACCCCATTCCTTGGGCTAAATTGGAGCCAATTTATGAGCTCCAACGCAGCTTTGAGGATCAATGCTCTACTGGCTAGTAGCCGGTCCGGGCGAAAAACTAGGCCTCCCGCTTCGAGAAGGGCACCTTCCGCGCGCCCTTTAGGGTGATGGTCGACTCGGAACCGCCCCTCTACCCCACAGCCTCGTCTTCGACCACGGCGACGAAGCGGTCGCTCTCCGGATCGAGCCCGATCAGCTTGCCGTCGGCAATGTCAAAATGCAGCCCGTGCAGCGACACCAGCCCCTCCGCCTCGCGTTCTTTCAGCGCCGGGAAGGTGCGCAGCTTGCCGAGCGAGGAGCGAATGCCGGCAAGCTCCAGCGCCGTGTCGGGCCCATACATGGCGATATCGTCGTCATGCATCGAAACGCCTTTCAGCAGCGTCATCCAGCGGGAAATGAAACTGTCGCCACCGCCGAGGAAGCTGGTTCCGCTCTCGTGATCTTCGGCCGGCCCCTGGCCGTCCGCCGCCTCCATGCTCTTGCGGAAGGCGGCGATGCCGCCGCAGCGCGAATGGCCGAGGATGATGATATGCGGCACCTTCAAGCCCAGCACCGCAAACTCCATCGCCGCTGAGGTGCCGTGATAGAAGCCTTCCGGCTCGTAAGGCGGCACCAGATTGGCGACGTTGCGCACGATGAACAGCTCGCCCGGCTGGGTGTCGAAAATCTTCGAGACATCCACCCGCGCATCGCAGCAGGCGATCACCAGCGCGGCCGGCGTCTGGCCTAGCTCCGCCAGTTGCCGGTAGCGCCCGCGCTCGGGCTCATAGACGTCTTTCCGAAAGCGCTTGTGACCTTCGATCAAGTCCTTTGGTAGCGGCACGCCTATTCCTCCTCAAATTCTCAAACCGGCGAAACATTTCAGGCTCAAATCCGTTTGTCTAGCAAGGCGCGAACGATAGAGGATCCCTATCGGGTGTTTCCGATCATCCTCTTGATTCATAAGGCGCATAAATTCAGACTTTGAAAGTCGGAATATAATAAGCGCGGCCGGAAAGGCGCCCCCGACACAGGAAACGCGAAGGATATGGCACGGCTCACCCAGCCCAGCCCGATCCAACGTAGCAGCGACATGGCAGCCAGGTCGTTGGCGACCGCTCACGTCTTGTGACGGGCGGTAGGGACCGGCTTGCCTCAAGCACCAAGGAGTGACACTGATGGCTAAAGTCGTATGCGTTCTTTACCCCGATCCCGTCGACGGTTATCCGCCGGCTTATGCGCGGGACGACATCCCGAAAATCGACCACTACCCGGACGGCATGACCACGCCGACGCCGAAATCCATCGACTTCAAGCCGGGCGAGCTGCTCGGCTGCGTCTCCGGCGAGCTGGGTCTTCGCAAATATCTCGAAGAAAACGGCCACGAGCTGGTGGTGACCTCCGACAAGGAAGGCCCGAACTCCCGGCTCGACCAGGAGCTGCCCGATGCCGAGATCGTCATCTCGCAGCCCTTCTGGCCGGCCTATATGACGCGCGAGCGCATCGAGAAGGCGCCGAAACTGAAGATGATCGTCACGGCAGGCATCGGCTCCGATCACACCGATCTGGAAGCCGCCATCGAGCGCAACATCACCGTGGCGGAGGAGACCTATTCCAACTCCATCTCCGTCGCCGAGCATGTGGTGATGCAGATCCTCAGCCTGGTGCGGAACTACATCCCCTCCTACAAGTGGATCGTCGACGGCGGCTGGAACATCGCCGATTGCGTCGAGCGCGCCTATGACGTGGAGGGTATGCATGTCGGCACCGTGGCCGCCGGCCGCATCGGCTTCGCGGTGCTGAAGCGGCTCGCCCCCTTCGACATGCATCTGCACTACACCGACAAGCATCGCCTGCCGACGGAGGTCGAGGAACAATACAACCTCACCTTCCACGAGACCGTCGAGGACATGGTCAAGGTCTGCGACGTGGTCACCATCAATGCCCCGCTGCATCCGGAGACCGAGCATCTCTTCAATGACGAGCTGATCGGCAAGATGAAGCGCGGCGCCTATCTGGTGAACACCGCCCGCGGCAAGATCTGCGACCGCGACGCGGTGGTGCGGGCCCTGGAGAGCGGCCAGCTCGCAGGCTATGCCGGCGATGTCTGGTTCCCGCAGCCGGCGCCGAAGGACCATCCGTGGCGGACCATGCCCCATCACGGCATGACGCCTCATGTCTCCGGCACCACCCTGTCGGCCCAGGCCCGCTACGCCGCCGGCACCCGCGAGATCCTCGAATGCTATTTCGAGGGCCGGCCGATCCGCGACGAATATCTCATCGTCGATAAGGGCCATCTGGCCGGGACCGGCGCCAAATCCTACACCGCCGGCGATACCACCGGCGGCGCGGAGGAAAGCTTCCGCAAGGCGAGCTAGAGATGACGGCGGGGTGCGAAACGGGCACCCCGCCTGTCACATCGATCCAATCGACACATGGTAGAAAGGCCGGGCGTTTTCGCGTCCGGCCTTTTGCCGTTCGCGGCAACGGCTCAGGAAGCTTTGCCTTGCGGTTCAAAGCTGAGACCGTCAAACTACGCGTAAGCCCAAAGAAAAAATCCGGGCAAATACTAGGGGGAAACAAATGACAGACAGTGCAGGCACCCAAAGTGCCGGCGGCTGGTTCAGCCGCGACAATATCATCGCAAAACCTGGATTTAGCCGCTGGCTGGTGCCGCCTGCTGCACTCTGCGTGCATCTGTGCATCGGCCAGGTCTACGCCTTCAGCGTGTTCAACCTGCCGATGACCAAGCTGATCGGCATCACCGAATCCGCGCCCGGCGACTGGAAGCTCACCGAGCTCGGCTGGATCTTCTCCATCGCCATCGTGTTTCTCGGCATCTCCGCCGCCTTCACCGGCACCTGGCTGGACCGGCAAGGACCGCGCAAGGCCATGTTCATCGCCGCGCTCTGCTTCGGCGGCGGCTTCCTGATCTCGGCGCTCGGCGTCTATGTGCATCAGCTCTGGCTGATCTATCTCGGCTATGGCGTGCTCGGCGGCTGCGGTCTCGGCATCGGCTATATCTCGCCGGTGAAGACGCTGATGACCTGGTTTCCCGACCGGCCCGGCATGGCCACCGGTATGGCCATCATGGGCTTCGGCGGCGGCGCGATGATCGCCTCGCCCCTGTCGGTCTGGCTGATGGCGCAATTCTCCACCCCCACCCATATCGGCGTGGCGGAGACCTTCCTCACGCTCGGCCTGATCTATCTGTGCTTCATGATGGTGGGCGGAACCATCGTCCGCGTGCCGCCCAAGGGCTGGGAGCCGGAAGGCTACGTGCCCTCGACCAAGCCGAAGAAGCTGGTCACCGACGCCGACGTCCATGTCGATACCGCGCTGAAGACGCCGCAATTCTACCTGCTCTGGGCCATCCTCTGCCTCAACGTCACCGCCGGTATCGGCGTGCTCGGCCAGGCCTCGGCCATGAGCCAGGAGATGTTCCCCGGCAAGATCTCCGTCGCCGCGGCGGCGGGCTTCGTCGGCCTGCTCAGCCTGTTCAACATGCTGGGCCGCTTCTTCTGGGCCTCGACCTCCGACTATATCGGCCGCCGCACCACCTACATGATCTTCTTCCTGCTCGGCATGGCGCTCTACGCCGCCGTGCCCTGGACCGGGGAGGTCGGCTCTGTGGCGCTGTTCGTTGCCCTCTACGCGGTGATCATCTCCATGTATGGCGGCGGCTTCGCCACCATCCCGGCCTATCTGAAAGATATCTTCGGCATCCGCTATGTCGGCGCCATTCACGGCCGCCTGCTCACCGCCTGGTCGGCGGCGGGCGTCTTCGGCCCCGTGCTGGTGAACTATATCCGCCAGTATCAGATCGACCACGGCGTGGCCAAAGCCGACGCCTACACCATCACCATGTACATCATGGCAGGGCTGCTCTTCTTAGGCTTCCTCTGCAACCTGGTGATGCACTCGGTGCATGAGAAGCATCACGAGAAACCCGAGGAGGCCCGCGCGTAACCCGCGCAGGAAGGAGAAAACATGAGCGAAACCACCGATGTCTCGGCTCAAAACAAGGTAAAGCTGGTCTTCGCCTGGGCCTTTGTCGGCATTCCCCTGATCTGGGGCGTGTCGCAAACCTTGGCCAACGCCATGCAGCTTTTCCAATAGCCGGCAGGCCCTGCGTCAATCTGTCTTAATCGGCCTGTCAGATTCTGTTCATCTGCGAGTCATGCCGTTCTCATTGGCGCTGACCACATAATCCTCAGTAGGTCGAACGCGACCTCAAACCAAAAGGAGACTGACCATGAAGACCTGGCTGAAACCCGAGATCACCGAGTCCGAGGCTGGTATGGAAGTGACGTCTTACCTTCCGGCCGAGCTGGACCGCGCTTAATCGTTCGATCGATTGAGTGAGTCTTGAAGGGGGCGGCTCCTGCTTAACGCAGGCGTCGCCTTTCTTTTTATATGCGCTACCGGCCTCTGGCCTACTTGAGCGCTTTTTTGTGTGCGCTACCGGCCTCTGGCCTACTTGAGCGCTTTTTTGTGTGCGCTACCGCCCGCTGGGCTACTTGAGCGCTTGTTTTGTGCGCTACCGCCCGCTGGGCTACTTGAGCGCTTGTTTTGTGCGCTACCGCCCGCTGGGCTACTTCAGCGCGGCTTTGTGCACCCGGCCAGCACACCTGCAGGGCCTCATGGTGAGGGCGCTTCGCCAAGGGCGAAGCGTGTCTCGAACCATGGGAGTGATTTTGTTTGCGCTACCGGCCTGGGCCGATTTGAGCACTTTATTAAGGGCGCTACCGGCCTCTGGCCTACTTGAGCGCTTGCCTGTTTTACGCGACCCGCTCACGTGATGACATGAACACGCGCGGTCCGTTTCGGCGGGTTGTCGGCCTGCAGTGCCGCACGCGAAAGCTGAAAAACGGCTATTTTTCTGGATTTTTGGGCTCCACAGCTTTTCATTTTCCTTTAATGTCCATTTCATGCGGTGCTCATCGGGCATCGCTATATTTATAATCAGAATTGGAAAGAGGAGACGAACCCATGAAGACGTGGCTGAAACCCGAGATCACCGAGTCCGAAGCTGGCATGGAAGTGACTTCCTATCTCCCGGCTGAGCTGGACCGCGCGTAAATCCTTAGCGATTAACGCGAACTAGACAAAAGGCGGTGCCTTGCGAGAAGCGGGCGCCGCCTTTTTGTTTGCCCTTTTGCGGCCCTCAAACATCTCTATCGTGCCGTAACCAACCGGCACTTCGGCTCTCGCGGGACGTTTTCGTCCCCCGCATCGGGAGCGCGTCCGCCTTTTCACGGTCCCTCTCGCGATGTCGATGCTTTATGCCCTCGTCCTGCTGATCGTCGCCCTGCTCGCGCTGGGCTTTGTCGGCTTTTGGCTCGCGATCGGCCAGCGCAAGCGGATCTCCGATCTCGAAATCGAGGTCGCCAAGCTCCGCCGCGCCGTCTTGAGCCTCGGCGCGCCCGGCGAAACACCGGACACTGCGGAAGCGCCGGAACCTGCCCCAAGCAGCGAGCTCGATAGTACCCCCGAGGCTCTCCGCAGCATTCGGGCCGCACGCCTCGCCGAAGCGCGGAAAATGGCCGGCGGCGGCAAAATCTCCGAACCGGCCGAAGAACCGGGCAGCGAAGAGGCCCCCGCTAGCCACGAGGAAAAGTCTGTCGCCGGAGAGCCGGAGGCACCCTCTCCGCCTCCAGCGCCGGCCCAAACAATCGGACTGGAAGAACGCTTCGGCACCCAATGGGTGGTCTGGGCCGGCGGCATCGCCCTGGCGCTCGGCGGCTTCTTCCTGCTCCGCTATTCCATCGAGCAGGGCTGGTTCGGCCCCGGCGCCCGCATCCTGCTTGGCGCGATCCTCGCCGCCATCGTCATCGCCGCCGGTGAATGGACCCGCCGCAACGAGCTCCACTCGCGTCTCGCCGTCGCCCCCAATGCCGACATTCCGAGCATCCTCACCGCCGTCGGCACCACCATCGCCTATGCCGATATCTACGCCGCCCATGGACTCTACGGCTTCATCGGCCCGGGCCTCGCCTTTTTGCTGCTCGGCCTCGTCGCCCTGATCACCTTGGCGGCCGCGCTGCTGCACGGGCCGGCGCTGGCCGGACTCGGCCTGATCGGCGCCTTTCTCACCCCGGCCATGATCTCCACCCCGGAGCCGAATTACTGGGGGCTGTATCTCTATCTCGCCATTGTCAGCGCCGCCGCCTTCGCGCTGGCCCGGGCAAGGCTCTGGCGCTGGCTGGCCATCGCGGCAACTTGCTTCGCCCTGTTCTGGACCCTGCCCGACATGGATAAGACCGGTGCCAGCGTGCTGCTGCCGCATCTCTTCCACGTCATCGCCGGACTTTGCCTCGCCGCGGCGCTGATCGTCTCCGGCTTCTTCCTCGGACCGGAGCAGGAACGGCCGAAGATCGACGCTGTCTCCTCCGGTGTCCTCGCCGCCTATCTCTTAGGCGGGCTCGGCATCGTGCTGGCCACCGGCCATGACGGCGCGGCGCTTTGGGGCTTCGCCCTGCTGGTCGCCATTGCCTTGGCAGTTGCCTGGAAGGCGGTCTCGGCCACTGGCACGGTTCTCGCCGCAAGCCTCTTCGTCGCCCTGCTCTTCCTCGCCTGGTCTGCCCAGATCGACATCCAGTCGGTCTACACCACCTGGGATCTCAGCCAGCAGCCGCAGATCCAGCGCGTGCCCGGCTTCGATGCGCACCTGCTCTGGGCGCTCGGCTTCGCCGGGCTGTTCGGCGGTGCCGGCTTCCTGATCCAGGGCCGCCTCCCCAACGCAAAACCGGCAGCCTGCTGGGCCGCCGCGGCAGTCTTCACCCCCATCGCCCTGCTGATCGCCGTCTACTACCAGATCGCCAGCTTCGAGCGCTCCTTGCCCTTTGCGGCCGCCGCGCTGGTGCTCGCCGGTCTCTTCGCCTTCGCCACCGAGATGCTGAGCAAGCGCGCCGCACGCGCCGGCATCGCCACCGCAACGGCGCTCTTCGCCATTGGCGCGGTCGGCGCCCTGGCGCTTGCGCTCACCATGGCGCTGGAGAAGGGATGGCTGACAATCGCCCTCGCCCTGATGGTGCCGGGTATCGCCTGGATCGCCGAGAAGCGGCGCTTGCGCATCCTGCGCCCTCTCGCCGGCGCGCTGATCGCCGCCGTTCTGGCCCGCTTCGCCTGGGACCCGCAGATCGTCGGCAACGCCATCGGCGAGACGCCGATTCTGAACTGGCTGCTCTATGGCTACGGCATTCCGGCACTCGCCTTCTGGGCGGCCGCGCGCATGCTCCGCCGCCAGCGCGCCGACGGCGTCACCCGCCTGGCCGAAAGCGCCACCCTGCTTTGCACCGTGCTGCTGTTCTTCTTCGAGATCCGCCACCTGACCGGCCTCGATATCTATCGCGGCGGAACCAGCCTGACCGAGGTCGCCCTTCAGATCATCGTCTGGCTCGCCCTCGCCACCGGCCTGGAGCGCGGCCGCCTGAACGCCGAGCGCATTGTCTACGATTGGGGGGCGTTGATCCTGGCCGGCCTCGCCTTGCTCGGCATCGGCTTCGGCCTCGGTATCGACGTCAATCCGCTGTTCCGGCCAGAGCCCGTCGGCGGGCTGATCCTCAACCTGCTGCTCCTCGCTTATGCGTTCCCGGCCTTCTTGTGCTGGCGGCTTTCGCTGGTCACCGCCAAGACCCGGCCGCCGGCCTATTCCCGGACTTTCGCCTATACCGCCGTGGCGCTGGTGCTGGTCTATCTCTCTTTTGAGGTCCGCCGCTTCTATCAGGGCCCGATCCTCTCCAGCTTCCACGTCTCCGATGCCGAGCAATACACCTATTCGGTGGTCTGGCTCGCCTTCGGCGTGGCGCTGCTGGCCTTCGGCATCGCGCGCCGCTCGCTCTCCTTGCGCGCCGCCTCCGCCGCCGTGGTTGTGCTCACCGTGCTGAAGGTCTTCTTCATCGATATGGCCGGGCTCACCGGCATCTATCGGGCGGTTTCCTTCCTCGGCCTCGGCGCGGTCCTGCTGGGCATCGGCTGGTTCTATCAGCGCATTCTGTTCCGGGGCCCTACCCCGGTGGCGAAGGACCGCGAAACCTAGGCGTGACAGGCGGATATCCCGCCGATATGGTCGCGCCAATTCCGCCGGGGGCCGTCAGCGCTCCCGCACCTTCCCATCGACAACAGCGCAAGATCACACGACACGACCCATGAAGAATCCTGCTGCCGGTAATTTTTTCGAAGACTTCTCCCTCGGCCAAAAGATCGTCCACGCCACGCCACGCACCCTCACCGTGGGCGACACCAGCCTGTTCACCGGGCTTTATGGCGGCCGTTTCGCGGTTCAATCCTCCGATCATTTCGCGCAAGGGATCGGCTATCCGGTGGCCCCGATCGCCGACGATCTGGTCTTCCATATCGTCATCGGCAAGACCGTGCCGGATGTCTCGCGCAACGCTATCGCCAATCTCGGCTATGCCGAATTCCGCTTCCTGAAGCCGGTTTATCCCGGCGATACCCTGGCCTCCGTCTCCGAGGTGATCGGGCTGAAGCAGAACTCTTCAGGTAAGAACGGCGTCGTCTATGTGCGCTCCACCGGCACCAACCAGAACGGCGAGAAGGTGCTGGAATTCGCCCGCTGGGTGATGGTCAACAAGCGCAATCTCGATGCGCCGGCGCCCGAGACGGTGATTCCCGAGCTCGACAAGGCCGTGGATCCCGCAACCATCGGCGGTGCTCTGCCGAGCCTCGACATGGGCCATTACGATTTCGATCTCGCCGGCTCGCCGCTCCGCTGGGGCGATTACGAGGTCGGCCAGAAGATCAATCATTTCGACGGCATGACCATCGAGGAGGCCGAGCACCAGATCGCCACCCGCCTGTTCCAGAACACCGCGCGGGTGCATTTCAACCAGCATATCGAGGGCCAGGGGCGCTTCGGCCGCCGCCTGGTCTATGGCGGCCACATCATCTCCATCGCCCGCGCGCTGCAGTTTAACGGCCTGGCCAACGCCTTCCATCTCGCCGCCCTGAACGGCGCCAGCCATGTCGCCCCGTCCTTCGCCGGTGACACCATCTATGCCTGGAGCGAGGTGCTGGACAAAGCCGAGCTCGAGGGCCGCGACGATCTCGGCGCCCTGCGCGTCCGCCTCTTCGCCGTGAAGGACCGCGACCCGGCCGAGTTCCCCGGGGTCAAGGAAGACGGCAAATACGAGGACGGCGTGGTGCTCGATTTCGATTGCTGGCTGGTGCTGCCGCGCTAGGGAAGCTGCCTCCCGTCGGCGGCTTTGCATTCATTTGCCTGCAACTTGGCGACAACTATCATGCGGTTTGCAGCGTTACGCCTTGCGATCCGCATGCAATGATGCGCGGAACGCCAAGCAGCTTAAGTTTACGAGGAGGATTTCCATGCCGAAGATGAGTTTCGCCCTTCCCGCCGCCATCGTAGCGGCAGGCCTCGCCTTCGCCGCCCCGGCTTTCGCCGATGCGCCCGAAGCCGAGGCGACCCTGAAGGACGTCGACGGCAATACGGTCGGCGAGGTCGATCTGGAAGAGACGCCCCATGGCGTGCTCCTCGATGTCGAGCTGAAGGGCTTCCCGCCCGGCGATCACGCCTTCCATATCCACGCAGTGGGCAAATGCGAGCCGCCCTTCAAATCCGCCGGCGGCCATTTCAATCCCACCGATGTGGAACACGGCTATTTCAGCAAGACCGGACCCCATGCCGGCGACATGCCGAACATCCACGTGCCGGCCTCCGGCAAGCTGGACTTCGAGGTCTTCAACCCGATGGTGACCTTCAACGGCGACAATGCCCTGTTCGACGAGGACGGCGCCGCCATCATGATTCATGACGGCGAGGACGACTATGAGAGCCAGCCTTCGGGCGATGCCGGCTCGCGCATCGCCTGCGGCGTCATCACCGCCGACTGACCAGCGCCGGGACGCTGTCCGGGGAAATAGCCGGCGCCGCGCCCGGACGTCGCGCCGCGGGGTAGATTGCCCCGAAGCCCGGCGTGGGCTATGACATAATTCTGGGAGTCATTCGAAAATCACACCATGAGCGACGGCAGAACAGAGATCGAGCGGCCGCTATCGCCGCATCTCCAAGTTTATCGCCCGATGCTCACCATGATGATGTCCATGGCCCACCGGGTTTCCGGTGTGGCGCTGGCGGTCGGCTTTGCCCTCTTCGCCTGGTGGCTGATCGCGGTGAGCGCGGGGCCGGAGGCCTATGCCAAGGTGGCGGCCTTCTGGTCGAGCCTGCCCGGCCAGGTGCTGCTGTTCCTGTTCACCTGGGCGCTGATCCACCATCTCCTCGGCGGCATCCGTCATCTGATCTGGGATACGCTGCACGCCCTCGACAAGCCGACCATCGAGCGGCTCGCTTGGGCCACCATCATCGGCTCCACCAACCTCAACCTGCTGCTGTGGATCGTCGGCGTCTGGATGAGAGGGAGCCTTTAGATGCGCACGCCGCTCTCGCAAGCTCGCGGCCTCGGCGCCGCCCATAAGGGGCCGGAGACCTTCTGGCGCCAGCGCGTCACCGCG
This sequence comes from Methyloligella sp. GL2, assembly GCF_013341275.1. Taxonomy (GTDB): domain Bacteria; phylum Pseudomonadota; class Alphaproteobacteria; order Rhizobiales; family Methyloligellaceae; genus Methyloligella. Next base: position 490,195 of record NZ_CP054476.1, on the reverse strand, counting down.
GTCGCCAATATCCCGCTGGTGCTGTTCCTGATCTTCTCGATTCTGCTCCATATCGGCAGCGACTACGCCACCGTGAAGGCCTATCTCGCCCATCCGATCGTCGCGGTTCTGATGCTCGGCCTGGTGCTGTCGGTGACCGTCCACGCCCGCATCGGCGTGAAGGAGATCGTCGAGGATTACATCCAATCCGATGCGATCCGCATGCCGGTTATGCTGCTCTCCTCCTTCTTCGTAATTGGCGCCGGGCTCGCCTGCGCCATCGCCATCGTCAAAATCAGTCTGGGAGCCTAGCCGATGGCCGAGGACAAACTGAACGGGGCCCCGTCGGTCAACGGCCGGGCCTATCCCATCGTCGACCACGATTACGATGTCGTGGTGATCGGCGCCGGCGGTTCGGGCCTGCGTGCCGTGGTCGGCTGCTCAGAGGCCGGCCTCCGCACCGCCTGCATCACCAAGGTCTTCCCCACTCGTTCCCACACCGTGGCTGCCCAAGGCGGCATCGCCGCCTCGCTCGGCAATATGCATCCAGACGACTGGCGCTGGCATATGTACGACACGGTGAAGGGCTCCGACTGGCTCGGCGACCAGGACGCCATCGAATATCTCTGCCGCCATGCGCCCCAGGCCGTCTACGAGCTGGAGCATTGGGGCATGCCCTTCTCCCGCACCGATCAGGGCAAGATTTTGCAGCGTGCCTTTGGCGGCATGAGCGTCGATTTCGGCAACGGCCAGGCGATGCGCACCTGCGCCGCCGCCGACCGCACCGGTCACGCCATGCTGCACACCATGTACGGCCAGGCGCTACGCCATTCGGCGGAATTCTTCATCGAGTATTTCGCCATCGACCTGATCATGGACGATGAGGGCGTCTGCCGCGGCGTCATGGCGCTCTGCCTGCAGGACGGCAGCCTGCACCGCTTCAAATCCAAGCAGGTGATCCTGGCCACCGGCGGCTATGGCCGCGCCTATTTCTCCTGCACCTCGGCCCATATCTGCACCGGCGACGGCAACGCCATGGTGCTGCGCGCCGGTCTCCCTCTGCAGGATATGGAGTTCGTGCAGTTCCACCCCACCGGCGTCTATGGCGCCGGCGTCTTGATCACCGAAGGCGCGCGCGGCGAGGGCGGCTTCCTCACCAATGGCGAGGGCGAGCGCTTCATGGAGCGTTATGCGCCGACCGCCAAGGATCTCGCCTCCCGCGACGTGGTTTCCCGCGCCATCACCATCGAGATCCGCGAAGGCCGCGGGGCGGGCCCCAACAAGGAGCACGTCTACCTCAACCTAAGCCATCTGGATCCGAAGCTGCTGGCCGAGCGGCTTCCGGGTATCTCCGAGTCAGCGCGGATCTTCTCCGGCGTCGACGTGACCCGCGAGCCGATCCCGGTGCTGCCGACGGTGCATTACAATATGGGCGGCATACCCACCAATATGCATGGCGAGGTGATCCGCCCCACCAAGGGTGATCCGGACGCGCTGATGCCGGGGCTGATGGCCGTGGGCGAGGCTGCCTGCACCTCGGTGCACGGCGCCAACCGCCTCGGCTCCAACTCGCTGATCGACCTCGTCGTGTTCGGCCGCGCCGCTGCGCTCCGCTGCGCCGAGATCGCCGGCAACGGTAAGGCCTCCGCGCCGCTGCCCAAGGATGCCGGCGAGAAGGCCATCGCCCGTCTCGATCATTTCCGCTACGCCGACGGCGACATTCCCACCGCCGAGCTGCGCCTGAAGATGCAGAAGACCATGCAGACCGACTGCGCCGTGTTCCGCACCAAGGAGTCTCTGCAGCAAGGCGTGAAAGGCATCCGCGAGGTCTGGGCGCAGGCCAAGGATCTGAAAGTCACCGACCGCTCGCTGGTCTGGAACACCGATCTGGTCGAGACCCTGGAGCTCGACAATCTGATCTGCCAGGCCGCCGTCACCGTCAACGGCGCGCTGAACCGGGAGGAAAGCCGCGGCGCCCATGCCCGCGAGGACTTCCCCAAGCGCGACGACGAGAACTGGATGAAGCACACGCTAGCCTATGCCGATTTCGACAAATACACGGTGAGCCTGGGCGAGCGCCCCGTGCACAGCTACACTTTGTCCAACGAAATCGCCTATATCGAGCCCAAGGAGCGGGTGTACTGATGATGGGGATCGTTTAGCTGATGTGTCATTGCCGGGCTTGTCCCGGCAATCGCACGAGAAAAGTCGCTCAAGCGATGGCCGCGGGATTGGAAGATCAATCTAATCGAGAGAGAGAATCCCGATTGGGCCGATCTTTTTGGCGGACTCAACAGGTGAGCCGCGAAGTCGGTGTTCATGGATGCCCGGCACAAGGCCGGGCATGACGCCGGAAAAATGGCGAGCGAACGGTAACAAAATGGTCCAACTCACGCTTCCGAAGAATTCCAAGATCCACCAGGGCAAGGAATGGAATCCGCCGCCCAAGGATGCCGAAGAGGGCCGCTGGCGCGCCTACCGGGTCTATCGCTACGATCCCGACACCGATGAGAACCCGCGCGTCGATACCTATTGGGTGGATACCTTCGATTGCGGGCCGATGGTTCTCGATGCCCTGCTCTGGATCAAGAACAACGTCGATTCCACGCTCACCTTCCGCCGCTCCTGCCGCGAAGGCGTGTGCGGCTCCTGCTCGATGAATATCGACGGCACCAACACGCTGGCCTGCACCATGCACGCCGAGGAAGCGCAGAAAGAGACCATCGCCATCTATCCGCTGCCGCATATGCCGGTGGTGAAGGACCTGGTGCCGGACCTGACCCATTTCTACGCCCAGCACCGCTCCATCGAGCCCTGGCTGCAGACCGATTCCCCCACTCCGGGCAAGGAATGGCGCCAAAGCCGCGAGGACCGGGAGAAGCTGGACGGCCTCTACGAGTGCATCCTGTGCGCCTGCTGCACCACCTCCTGCCCGTCCTATTGGTGGAACGGCGACCGCTATCTCGGCCCCGCCACCCTGCTGCAGGCCTATCGCTGGATGAGCGACAGCCGCGACGAGCATACCGGCGAACGCCTCGACAATGTCGAGGATCCGTTCAAGCTCTACCGCTGCCGCACCATCCTCAACTGCACCAAGGCCTGCCCCAAGGGACTGAACCCGGGCAAATCCATCGCCTCCATCCGCGCTCTGATGGTCGAGCGCGGGGAGTAGGCGAAGACGAAGGCCGGCTGACCTAAGCTGCGGGCTGCTGGCCGAGCAGCTCTTTCAGCCGCGTACCGATAGAGTTCCGCGGCGGCAAATCTTGCTCCGACTCCTCCGGCATTTCTTGCGCCATCAGCTCCAGCATCTCGCCTGCGATATTCCTGGCCATGTTGGGCATGCGCAGCTCCAGCACCCGGGCGAGCTGATCGGTGATTTCCGCCGCGCGGGCCACCAGCAGCCGGTCCATATACGGCATCAGGCTCTCTTCCAGCCGCCGCGCGATGGCCGGCGCGGTGTCGACAGCGACGGCGTCCTCCTGAAGCATGTCACTTCCCTCGCCCGCCAGATCGAAGCCATAGAGAATATCCATCAGCGAGACTTTCTGGTCCCGCTCCGAGGCGACATCGGAGGCCCGGCTCAGCACCTTGGCGAGGAACGGGCTCATCGCCAGCTCGCTGCTGCTATCCTCGGTGCCGACAAACCAAGGCTCCTCGGCCAGCTTCCGCGTCATCACCCGCCGTGCCACATCGGCATCGAGCACCCGCTGCAGCTTGCGGCTGATATCGGGATCGAGGGTCATCGCCAGCACCAGATGGCTGGCATCCAGCCGAGTGTGGTTATGCGCCCTGGCGATACCGATCGCCCGCGCCACGCAAAGCGCCGCCGGCTCGGTGAAGTCGATATCCTCCAGCTCCTTCACCGAGATGGCGACCGGTGCCGGATCTGCAGCCCGCTCTGCCGCCTGCTCGGCCGGAGCCGGCTCGTCTTCAACAGCTGCGGCCCCGGAAGTGAAACCGAATGAAGCCGTGTCCGCGGATGCGCCTTGCGGCGTTTCCACCGTCGGTTCCGCCGAAGGCTCCGCGCCAAGGCTTTCCGCCTGACCATTGCCCGCGGTCTCTACCTCCGCGGACGCATCCAACTCTGGCTCGGCCGCGTTCGATGGCGCCGCACCATTCGTCATCGATTGCGGACGTGCCATGTCACTGCTCAGCCGCCGCTCCGAATCCCGCGACCGCCAGCTAAAGTAATCCCGATCCATCACCACGATACTCGCCCTCCCACACAACTTAACTTAAACAGATGCTTAATATTCAACTATGAAGTGTATTGAATTGCAAGATCAAGCCGCTACCAGGCGTCGCCTTCCCATCGGGTCCGAATTTGGCAATGATGTCAGGCAATTGAGTCGCCCCATCCCGCCTTTTCGGATCCTCGCCCATGGCCGAATTCACCCTCTATTGCTTCGCCCAGTCGGGAAATGCCTATAAGGCGGCGCTGATGCTGCAGCTTTGCGGCGCCGATTGGCGCCCGCGCTTCGTCGACTTTTTCAACGGCGAGACACGCGAGCCGCTCTACCGGGCGCTGAACGAGATGGGCGAGGTGCCGGTCCTCATCCATCGCGACAAGGCGCTGACCCAATCCGGCGTGATCCTCGATTATCTGGCCGAGCATTTCGGCCGCTTCGGCCCCGCCGACAGCGACGAGGGCCGCGAGATCCTGCGCTGGCTGCTCTGGGACAACCACAAGTTGACCGGCTACACCGCCACCTATCGCTATTTGAGCTTCATCAAGCCGGGCGGCGAAAAACCGGTGCTCGACGCCTTCCGCCACCGCATGCTGGCGGCCCACGAGGTGCTGGAAAATCATCTGGAAGACCGCGAATGGGTCGTGGCGGAGCGCCCGACCATCGCCGACTTCTCGCTCTGCGGCTATCTTTACTGGCCGGCGGAATTCGGCATCGATTGGGACAATGAACGGCCCAATATCGCCGAATGGCTGGCCCGCATCCAGCGCCTGCCCGGCTGGAAGGCGCCCTACGACCTGATGCCGGACAAACCGGGCGGCTAGCGCGCCGGACAATTGGGCAGCGTGAAGCTGCAGCTCGGCAGATTCTTCTTCAGGCGGCCATCCTCGGTATATTTGCTCTCCACCTGACGCGGCGCATAGGTGATCCGCGCCAAACGGTCACCCTCGAAGCCGAACGTCGCCGCGCAATCCCAATTGCCGCTCGACGACTTGGTCATGGAGAACGGACTCTGATCCTTCTTCTTGTCCTTCTTGACCGACCCGCCGCCGGGCACCGGCCCCGCCCCGCTATAGTGGTAGATCAGATTCTCGCCCTTCCCCGTGGCGTAACGGCTATAGGGCTGACCGGCGCAAGCGACGATCTCCTGCTTGCTGCGGCCGATATAGGGCGCCGTCGGGTCCGCTTTGGTCAGATTAGTGACCATGCTCGCCGGATTTCCGGCGCAGCCCGAAAGAACGGGCGAAAGCGCCATCAGCGCGGCAAGCGCGAGGGCCGGAATTCTGGTTGCTGTTCTTGTCATCGGCACGCCTATGCCAGCCCATCGCGGTTGAATCTTGGCGAAATCGCGTCCCATACGAAATGTCGCGCAAAGGACCGCACCCGCCTCAGCCTAACAGATAGGGAGGGACCGCGAGCCGGTACAAAACCGACGCCTGCCCGACACCCGGCCTCGCAAAAGCCTATCGCCCTCCCTATTCTTCCCGCCATGGGAGAATCAGTGCCGGCGCCCGCCAAACCCGCCAAAATCGTGTCGCTGATCGCCAGCGCCACCGAGATCGTCTGCGCCCTCGGCGCCCGCGACCGGCTGGTCGGCCGCTCCCACGAATGCGACTACCCGCCGGATATCTTAGAGCTGCCCCAGCTCACCGAGCCGAAATTCCCGGTCGAAGGGAGCAGCTCCGAGATCGATAAGCGGGTGAAAGCCGTGGTCGAAGAGGGGCTCTCCGTCTACCGGGTCGATGCCGACGCGCTGGAGAGCCTTTCCCCCGATATCATCGTCACCCAGGATCATTGCGAGGTCTGCGCCGTCAGCCTCTCCGACGTGGAGGACGCGGTCTGCGCCTGGTCCGGCCGAAATGCTGAGATCGTCTCGCTGCATCCCGGCAGCCTTGCCGATATCTGGGCCGACATCGCTAAGGTGGCCTCCGCCCTCGGCGACCCGGAGGCGGGCGAGACGCTGATCGCGCGCTCTATGGCGCGCATGGAAACGATCGCCGCGGAGGCCCGCAAAGCCAAGAGCAAGCCGAGCATCGCCATGATCGAATGGATCGACCCGATGATGGGCGGCGGCAATTGGATGCCGGAGCTGGTGGAGATGGCGGGCGCCACCGATTTTCTTGCCAAGCCCGGCGAGCCCTCGCCTTGGGTGGAATGGGACGACATCCTCAAGGAGGATCCCGACATCGTCTTCGTCCACCCTTGCGGCTTCGATATCCCGCGCACCCTGCAGGAGATGCCGATCCTGGAGGCGAAACCCGGCTGGCAGGATTTGAAAGCGGTGCGCGACGGAAAAATCTTCGTCGCCGACGGCAACCAGTATTTCAACCGGCCCGGCCCACGCGTGGTGGAGAGCCTGGAGATCCTCGCCGAGATCGCCCATCCCGATCTGTTCCCGCCCCGCTTCGAGGGCACTGGCTGGATCCGCTATGCGGGAACCTCGTCATGATACGGCACGCATCCATGTCGGTGTTCGCCGCGCTGCTTTCCCTCAGCCTCCTCCCCGGCAGCACGTATGCCCTCGAAGGAAGCTATGCCGAGACCACCACGGCAACCGAGCTGATGAGCGAGGATCTGGCCAGCGACCCCGCTTATGAGGTGAAGGCGCAGCTCTACACCATCCCGGCAAACACCACGCTTCCCTGGCATACCCATCCCGGCGCCCAGGAGATCGTCTATGTGCTGCGCGGACCGTTCATCGTCGAGGTGGAAGGCGAAGGCGAGACCAAGCTCGCCACCGGCGGCAATTTCCACCTGGCCCCCGATCTGGTTCATCGCGGCAGGAACCCGAGCACCGATCATACCGCCAAGCTCTATGTCGTCCGCATCAAGCCGAAGGACGCGCCGCTGGTGAAAGAGGTGGACCGCTAGCCGGCCCACCCCCTTCGATTGCTCTAGGCCTACTCCACCGGCGCGATGGCGGGCGGGTTCCATTTGCCCGTCAGCACCGCCGAATCCGGCGCATAGAGCCGCATGGTCAGGGTAAACGGCCCCTTCGGCGCCGGCAGCCAATTGGCCTTCATATCGCCGTCCGGTTTCTGGTTCTGAATGAGCAGATCGAGCGATCCGTCCGGATTGGTCTTCATGTCCATCCAGCTGCTCAGGGCAAACCGATTAAGGCTGTTGGGCACCTGAAAACCCTGATCGTCATACAGCGTGACCGACCAGAAGCCTTGCACCGGCGGCAGCTCACCCTTGGCGAAATGGATACGGTAATTCTTGTTGCCGTCCAGCGGCTTACCGTCCTTGTCGCCCAGGCTCAGCGGATACACCGCATCTTCCGGCACATTCGCGCCAAGCCCCTGCTGGGTCATGATCGCGCGCTTCAGATAGTAGTTGCCGTAGACGCCCACCGTGTCGGTATTCATCGACCAGTTATTGGCATTGCGCGCCACCGTCGGGAATTTCCACGCCATCAGCGCCTGCGCATCTTTCGGCGCATCCTTCAGCCCGGCCTGCACCGCTTCCGGCGCCTTGCTCAGATCGAAGCTTTCGCCAGGCACAATGCCGAGCCGCTTCATCCGCGCGATGATCGGCCGGTCGGTGAAATGCGGCGGATTGGTTTTCAGCAGCTCCGCCGCATAGGCGAAGTACTTGTCGGCCGCCATGGAATCGATCTGCAGCTTCGGCGGCGTCTTCACGTTGAACGACGGGTCGCGCTTATAGTCCGGCGCCGGCACGTCCTTGCCCCAATTGGCCAGCGGCGTGATCTTGTATCCGGCCTGGATCTTATGCACCGCCGGATAATCGGAAGGCCCGTCGGTCTTGGTACGGCCGATCACCCAGAGCCAGGGGGTCGAGGCGCTGATCCGCTGCGTGCCCTCGGGCAATCCCAATTCCTTGGCGAAGCCGTCCTTCAGTTCCGGCCGCCAATCCGGCGGCGTGATCAGGAAGGTTCCAGCCTTGGTTCCCGTCGTGCGCCAGCCGGGAGAGGCGATCACGTCGGTCCACATGTCCAGCATCGGCAACAGGTAATAGCGCCCATCGGTGTCCGGCACCGAGACCACCACCGGCCCGTCGGTCAAATCGAGCCACGCGGAGGAATACAGCGTGTCGAAATTGGGCCGCACCACCTGCCGCATATCGGCCGGCGGAAAGGCCGGCAGATTGAAGAACTTGTTCGGCGGGCCGCTCAAGCCTTCGTCCGGCGGCAGATTCAGCGACTGCAGCCGAGTCAGATCCATGGTGATCAGGGGATAGAAGTAGAGATAGGCGTTGACCCCGATCTCATGGGCCTCTTCCTTGGTGATCGCCGGGGTTTCGGCAGCTGAAGGCCCGGAAAATCCGGCCAGCACCGCAACCACCCCCAGCGCGGAAATCAAGCGTTTCATCATGCATATTCCTTTCCGCCGCTACGGCTTGGAAACATTCAGCGGCAACAATAAAACCGGCGAAGCTACGTTGCTCCGCCCGCGGCACAATTCCTGCAGCATTGCTAAGGCCACATGAATACTGGCACCTCCTGGGTCGGCTTGCCGTCCGCCCGTCACCGCAAGGCGCCCCGGCCGCGCGAAAGATATCGACCATGAAACTGAGCAAAAAATATGAAGCGCTGATCGAATCCGGCGAGATCGACTTCGATCCGGCGCAAGAACAAGCCGCGCAAAGCTTGCAGGGCTTGGCGGACCGGCTTGCCGAAGAAAACGGCGGCGGCCTCGCCAAACGCCTCAACCCCTTCGCCAAGAAGCCCGGCGCCATTCCCGGCCTCTATGTCTTCGGCTCCGTCGGCCGCGGCAAGACCATGCTGATGAACCTGTTCTTCGAGACGGTTCCGACACCAGAAAAGCGCCGCGTGCATTTCCAGGAATTCATGACCGAGGCCCATGAGGCCATCGAGGCCGCCCGCAAGGACAAGAACAAGGATGCGGTGCAAAGCGCCGCCCTTAGCCTCGCCAAGGATTTGAAGCTGCTCTGCCTCGACGAGCTGGAGATCGAGGATATCGCCGACGCCATGGTGATCGGCCGGCTGTTCGAAGCGCTGTTCGCCAAGAACGTGACCATCGTCGCCACCTCCAACACCGCGCCGGAAGATCTCTATAAGGGCGGCCTCAACCGCCAGCTCTTCCTGCCCTTCATCGCCCTGATCCAACAGCGCATGGCGGTGCTGGAATTGGATGCCGCAAAGGATTACCGCCTGGAGCGTCTGGCTGGCAGCAATCTCTACCTCACCCCGGCCGACGAGACGGCGACCCGCTCGCTGGATCAGAGCTGGCACAAGCTCACCGGACGCGACGGCGGCGAGCCCGATACGCTGACCGTCAAGGGACGCCATATCGAGGTGCCTTGCGCGGCACTCGGCGCGGCCCGTTTCGCCTTCGAAGATCTTTGCGAGAAGCCGCTCGGCCCGGAGGACTATCAGCGCATCGCCCACAGCTATCACACCGTGCTGATCGACAAGATCCCGCTCCTGCCGCCGGAGCGTCAGAATGCCGCACGTCGCCTCACCACGCTGATCGATGCGCTCTACGACAACGGCGTCTGCCTCATCGCCTCCGCCGAGGCCGAACCCGACGCGCTCTACCGGGGAAACCGCCCGGAAGGCTTCTTCCGCACCGCCTCCAGGCTGATGGAGATGCGCTCGCTCTCCTATCTGGAAAAGCGTCACCGGCACCGCGCCGAGGAGGCGGCGCTTTGACCGCGCTCTGCACACCCCCTCGCGGCGCGGACGACGACGGTTGCCATCACCGGCCACTCGCGTAAACTGGCCGCCAGTTGGGGTTGAGGGGGCTCTATGGCAAGTAACAAAATCGCGTTGATCGGTGCCGGACAAATCGGCGGCACCTTCGCGCTTCTTTCGGCCATTCGCGAACTTGGCGAAGTCGTTCTGTTTGATGTGGTTGACGGCGTTCCGCAGGGAAAGGCCCTGGATCTTGCCGAATCCGCCCCCGTCGACGGCTATGGCTCCAAGCTCCGCGGCGCCAATGAATATTCCGAGATCGAAGGCTCCGATGTGGTGATCGTCACCGCCGGCGTGCCGCGCAAGCCGGGCATGAGCCGCGACGATCTCCTGGAAATCAATCTCAAGGTGATGGAGCAGGTCGGCGCGGGCATCCGCAAATATGCCCCCGAAGCCTTCGTCATCTGCATCACCAATCCGCTCGACGCCATGGTGTGGGCGCTGCAGACCGCGTCCGGCCTGCCCAGTCACAAGGTGGTCGGCATGGCCGGCGTGCTCGACGCCGCCCGCTTCCGCTATTTCCTGTCCGAGGAATTCGACGTCTCGGTCAAGGACGTGACCGCCCTGGTGCTCGGCGGCCACGGCGACACCATGGTGCCGCTGATCCGCTATTCCACCGTCGCCGGAATTCCGCTGCCCGATCTGGTCAAGATGCGCTGGATCACCCAGAAGCGCCTCGACGAGATCGTCCAGCGCACCCGCGACGGCGGTGCCGAGATCGTCGGCCTGCTGAAGACCGGATCGGCCTTCTACGCCCCCGCCGTCTCGGCCATGGCCATGGCGGAAGCCTATCTCAAGGACCAGAAGCGCCTGCTGCCTTGCGCCGCCTATCTCAACGGCGAGTACGGCGTCAAAGGCCTCTATGCCGGCGTGCCGGCAGTGATCGGTGCCAAGGGCATCGACCGGGTGGTCGAGCTCGATCTCACCGGTCCGGAACGCGACGCCTTCATGAAATCGGTTGAATCGGTTAAAGGCCTCGTCGAGGCCTGCAAGAAGATCGCCCCGAGCCTCGGCGCGGCGGCGGCGTAGACGTGCCTACGGAAACGTCTTAAGGGCCGACATAACAATCGCCGATCGTATTTTTCCCAACGAAGCTGAGTAACCGGCCTCTATGAACATTCACGAATACCAAGCCAAAGCGCTGCTGCGCGAATACGGCGCGCCTGTCGCCGAAGGCCATCTTGCCGAAACGCCCGAAGAGGCGGTGGAGGCGAAGAGCCATCTTTCCACCGACACCCTCGTGGTGAAGGCTCAGATCCACGCCGGCGGGCGCGGCAAGGGCGGCGGCGTCAAGCTGGTCAAGACCATCGACGAGCTGAAGGCGGAAGCCGAGCGCATGCTGGGCATGACCCTGGTCACCCCGCAGACCGGCCCCGCCGGGCGCCTGGTCCGCAAGGTCTATGTCGAAGAAGGCTCGGCGATTGCCCGCGAGCTCTATCTTTCCATGCTGGTGGACCGCGCCGACGGCCGCGTCGCCTTCGTCGCCTCCACCGAAGGCGGCATGGATATCGAGCAGGTCGCTGCCGAGACGCCCGAGAAAATCCTCACCTTCAGCGTCGACCCGGCCTCCGGCCTCAGCCCGTTCCATGGCCGCAAGGTCGCCGCAGCGCTGAAGCTGGAAGGCGATCTCGCCAAGCAATGCGGCAAGCTGGTCGCCAGCCTCTACAAGCTGTTTCTCGACAAGGATTGCAGCCTGATCGAGATCAACCCGCTGATCGTCGGCGAGGACGGACAGCTGCGCTGCCTCGACGCCAAGATGGGTTTCGACGACAACGCCCTGTTCCGCCACAAGGACATTCTGGAGCTGCGCGACATCAACGAGGAGGATCCGGCCGAGGTCGAGGCCTCGAAATACGATCTCTCCTACGTGAAGCTCGACGGCGATATCGGCTGCATGGTGAACGGCGCCGGCCTCGCCATGTCGACCATGGACATCATCAAGCTCTACGGCCGCGAGCCCGCCAACTTCCTCGATGTCGGCGGCGGCGCGACCAAGGAGAAGGTCACCGAGGCCTTCAAGATCATTCTGTCCGATCCCAACGTGAAGGGTATTCTGGTGAATATCTTCGGCGGCATCATGCGCTGCGACGTCATCGCCGAAGGCATCATCGCAGCGGCCAAGGAAACCAATATCACCGTGCCGCTGGTGGTCCGCCTGGAAGGCACCAATGTGGAGAAGGGCAAGGAACTGCTGGCAAGCTCCGGCCTCGCCATCGTCCCGGCCGACGATCTGGACGATGCGGCGAAGAAGATCGTTGCCGAGGTGGGAGGCGCGTAAATGAGTGTTTTGATCGATAAATCGACCCGGGTGATTTGCCAGGGTCTCACCGGCGCGCAAGGTACCTTCCACACCGAGCAGGCCATCGAATACGGCACCACCATGGTGGGCGGCGTGACGCCGGGCAAAGGCGGCACCAGCCATATCGGCCTGCCGATCTTCGACACCGTGCAGCAGGCGGTGGACGCCACCGGCGCCAACGCATCCGTGATCTACGTGCCGCCGCCCTTCGCCGGCGACGCCATCCTGGAGGCCATCGACGCCGAGCTGCCGCTGGTCGTCTGCATCACCGAAGGCATCCCGGTGCTCGACATGGTGAAGGTGAAACGGGCGCTCACCGGCAGCAAGACGCGGCTCATCGGCCCCAACTGCCCCGGCGTCATCACCCCGGATCAGTGCAAGATCGGCATCATGCCCGGACATATCCACCGTCCCGGCAAGGTCGGCATCGTGTCCCGCTCCGGCACCCTGACCTACGAGGCCGTGGCCCAGACCACCGCGGCCGGTCTCGGCCAGTCGACCTGCATCGGTATCGGCGGCGACCCCGTCAACGGCACCAACTTCATCGACTGCCTGGAGCTGTTCCTCGGCGACGATTCCACCGAAGCCATTATCATGATTGGCGAAATCGGCGGCAGCGCCGAAGAGGAAGCGGCCGCTTACCTCGCCGCCAGCCCGGTCAAAAAGCCGACCGTCGGCTTCATCGCCGGCGCTTCCGCCCCGCCCGGCCGCCGCATGGGTCATGCCGGCGCCGTGATCTCCGGCGGCAAGGGCGCAGCCAAGGACAAGGTCGCAGCAATGGAGGCGGCTGGCATTGTAATGTCACAATCGCCTGCTGCTCTTGGAAGTACGCTCCTCAAAGTATTAAATGGAGCATGAACGAAGTTTCGTCAGGCTCACATATTCGCCTATAGCCGGAACCTAATACCGGCAAGGTAAGGTCGATGACCAGGCAACCGCTGAACGACGTTTTCCTACGCACGTCGTTCCTCCAGGGCGCGAACACCGCCTACATGGAGCAGCTCTACGCGCTCTATAAGCGCGACCCGAGTGCAATCGGCCAGGACTGGCGGGACTTCTTCGATTCCCTCGGCGATGAGGCGAACACGGTGCTTGCCGAAGCGCAGGCACCGTCTTGGCGTCCGCCGCAAGCCGCCGAGACCGAAGCCGCGCCGAGCCCGGCCAAGGCGATCGCCGCCATCGGCGAAGCGGACGCCACCGCCGCCGCCAACGATACGCTGCGCGCCGCCCAGATCATCCGCTCCTACCGCCAGCGCGGCCATCTCATCGCCGAGCTCGATCCCTTGCGCCTCACCGAGGGCCAGGAGCATCCGGAGCTGAAGCCCGAAACTTACGGCTTCACCCCGGAGGATTACGACCGGCCCATCTTCCTCGGCGGCTTGCTGGGGCTGGAGAGCGCAAATCTTGGCCATGTGCTGGGCATTCTGAAGCGCTGCTACTGCCACCATATCGGCGCCGAATACATGCACATCTCCAACCCGGTGGAGCGCCGCTGGATTCAGGAGCGCATGGAGGTGGAGCACGAGCAGTTCCGCTTCACCCCCGAAGGCAAGACCGCCATCCTCAACAAGCTAATCGAGGTGGAAGGCTTCGAGCGCTTTCTCGACGTCAAATATACCGGCACCAAGCGCTTCGGCCTCGACGGCGGCGAAAGCATGGTCCCGGCGCTGGAGCAGATCATCAAGCGCGGCGGCCAGCTCGGCCTGGAGCAGATCGTCATCGGCATGCCCCATCGCGGCCGGCTGAACGTGCTCTCCAATGTGATGAGCAAGCCATTCCGCGCCATCTTCAACGAATTCAAGGGCGGCTCCTCCCACCCCGACGAGGTCGAGGGCTCGGGCGACGTGAAATATCACCTCGGCGCCTCGTCCGACCGCACCTTCGATGAGAACAGGGTGCATCTGTCGCTCACCGCCAACCCGTCGCATCTGGAGATCGTCGATCCGGTGGTGCTCGGCAAGGTGCGCGCCAAGCAGGATCAGCGCCATGACGGCCAGCGCCACAAGGTGCTGCCGCTCTTGCTGCATGGCGATGCCGCCTTCGCCGGCCAGGGCGTGGTGGCCGAATGTTTCGGCCTGTCGGGTCTGAAGGGCCACCGCACCGGCGGCTCGATCCACTTCATCGTCAACAACCAGATCGGCTTCACCACGGCGCCGCGCTTCGCCCGCTCCTCGCCCTACCCCTCCGACGTCGCCAAGATGATCGATGCGCCGATCTTCCACGTGAACGGCGACGATCCGGAAGCGGTGGTCTATGTCACCAAGCTCGCCATCGAGTTCCGCCAGGAATTCGGCAAGCCGGTGGTGATCGACATGTTCTGCTATCGCCGCCACGGCCATAACGAGGGCGACGAGCCGGCCTTCACTCAGCCGCTGATGTATCAGCGCATCGCCAAGCATCCGCGCGTCGTCGATGTCTATTCCAAGCAGCTGGTCGATGAGGGCCTGCTCACCGCCGAGCAGATCGAGCAGATGAAGACCGACTTCCGCAACGCGCTGGAAGAGGAGTTTTCCGCCGCCGACAGCTACCGCCCCAACCGCGCCGACTGGCTGGACGGCAAATGGTCGGGCATCGGCCTTGCCGACGAAGGCGCCCGCCGCGGCCTCACCGGCGTCGATCTCGACGTGCTGAAGGAGGTCGGCGAGAAGCTCACCTCCTATCCGGAAGACTTTACCCCGCATAAGACGCTGATCCGCATCCTCAAGAACCGCCGCAAGATGGTCGAGGAAGGCAAGCGCATCGATTGGTCCATGGCCGAGGCACTGGCTTTCGGCACGCTGCTGCTGGAAGGCTTCCGCGTCCGCCTCTCGGGCCAGGATGTGGAGCGCGGCACTTTCTCCCAGCGCCATTCGGTGCTGATGGATCAGAAGACCGAGGAGATGTACACGCCGCTGCAGCACATCGCGCCGGAGCAGGGCACCTTCGAGGTGATCAACTCGATGCTCTCCGAGGAGGCGGTGCTCGGCTTCGAATATGGCTACAGCCTCGCCGAGCCCAACGCGCTCACCCTGTGGGAGGCGCAATTCGGCGACTTCGCCAACGGCGCGCAAGTGGTCATCGACCAGTTCATCTCTTCCGGCGAGCGCAAATGGCTGCGCATGTCCGGCCTCGTCCTGCTGCTGCCCCATGGCTATGAGGGGCAAGGTCCGGAGCATTCCTCCGCCCGGCTGGAGCGCTTCCTGCAGCTTTGCGCCGAGGACAATTGGCAGATCTGCAACTGCACCACCCCGGCCAATTATTTCCACGTGCTGCGCCGCCAGCTGCACCGCCAGTTCCGCAAGCCCTTGGTGCTGATGACGCCGAAATCCCTGCTGCGCCACCGCCGCGCCGTCTCGGCCATCGAGGATTTCGGTCCCGAGACCAGCTTCCACCGCCTGCTCTGGGACGAGGCCGAGAGCGGCAAGGACGAGGCGCTGCGCCTGGTTCCCGACGACAAGATGCGCCGCGTCGTGCTCTGCTCCGGCAAGGTCTATTACAATCTCTACGAAGAGCGCGAGAAGCGCGGCATCGACGATGTCTATCTCCTGCGGCTCGAGCAGCTCTACCCCTTCCCGGCCCGCGCCCTGATCCAGGAGCTCTCGCGCTTCCGGCAGGCCGAGATGGTCTGGTGTCAGGAAGAGCCGAAGAATATGGGCGCCTGGAGCTTCATCGATCCCAATCTTTGCTGGGTGCTCGATCACATCGAAGCCGAGCACCGGCGCCCGCGCTACACCGGCCGGCCCGCCTCCGCGGCGACGGCCACCGGTCTGATGAGCAAGCATTTGGCGGAATTGAACAGCTTTCTGGATGACGCCCTGGGCTAGGCTGCACGCCTGCCGGGACGGCCGAACAATAGGAACGAGGTCATGGCCACAGAGATCCGGGTGCCGACATTAGGGGAATCGGTCGTCGAGGCGACCGTGGGGCAATGGTACAAATCCGCCGGCGACACGGTGGATGCGGACGAGCCCCTGGTCGAGCTTGAAACCGACAAGGTCACCGTCGAGGTACCCGCACCCTCCGCCGGCGTGCTCTCCGAGATCACCGTCGAGTCCGGCGAAACGGTCGAGGTCGGCGCCCTGCTCGGCGCCATTGCCGAAGGCGAAGGCGCAAGCGCCGGCAGCGGCAATGGCAGCCAGGCGCCCGCGCCCAAAGCAGCGGAGAAAGCGCCAGAGCCGGAGCCTGCCCCGCAACCCGCCGCTGCGGCTTCTCCCGCCCCTGCGCCAGCCGCATCCGAGGGCACCGATATGCCGCCCTCGCCCGCCGCGCGCAAAGCGCTGGAAGAATCCGGCCTCAACGTCAACGAGGTGCAAGGCACCGGCCGCCGCGGCCAGGTGCTGAAGGAAGACGTGCTCCGCGCCAAGGAAGGCGGCACAGTGCCGAAGGGGGGCAATGGCGCCGCGACCGATGCCGCCGCCGAGCTGCTGGCCCGCCAGCCGGTGAAGGAGGCCCCGCCGCCGCGCCAGCCCTCAAGCCTCGAGGATGCCGAGCGCGAAGAGCGCGTGCCCATGACGCGGCTGCGCCAAACCATCGCCAAGCGGCTGAAAAGCGCCCAAGACACCGCCGCCATGCTCACCACCTTCAACGATGTGGATATGAGCGAGGTGATGGCGCTGCGCAAAAAATACCGCGAAGCCTTCGAAACCAAATACGGCGTCAAGCTCGGCTTCATGGGTTTCTTCGTCAAAGCCTGCTGCCAGGCGCTGAAGCAGGTGCCCGACGTCAATGCCGAGATCGACGGCACCGATCTGGTCTACAAGCAGTATTGCCATGTCGGCGTCGCCGTCGGCACCGACAAAGGCCTGGTGGTTCCGGTGATCCGCGATGCCGATCAGATGAACCTCGCCGAGATCGAGAAGACCATCGGCGATTTCGGCCGCCGCGCCCGCGACGGCAAGCTCTCCATGGCGGAGATGCAGGGCGGCACCTTCACCATCTCCAATGGCGGCATCTACGGCTCCATGCTGTCCACCCCGATCCTCAACGCGCCGCAATCCGGCATTCTCGGCATGCACCGCATCGAGCAGCGCCCCGTGGTGCGGAATGGCGAGATCGTCGCCCGGCCGATGATGTATCTGGCCCTTTCCTACGACCATCGCGTGGTGGACGGGCAAGGCGCCGTCACCTTCCTGGTCAAGGTGAAGGAAGCCATCGAGGACCCGTCTCGCCTACTTCTGGAGATCTGACGGCTTTTGGAGATCTGACTGCTTCTAAAGATCTGACCCCTGGGGCGTTGGCCCCTTCGAGAGATTTTGCGAGTTTTCTATGTCCTATGATCTGATCGTGATCGGTACCGGCCCCGGCGGCTATGTCTGCGCCATAAGGGCCGCCCAGCTCGGCCTCAAGACCGCGGTGGTGGAGAAGCGCGCCACCCCCGGCGGCACCTGCCTCAATATCGGCTGCATCCCCTCCAAGGCGCTGCTCCATGCCAGCGAGGCCTATGCCCACGCCGCCAACGGCTTCGCCGAGATGGGCGTGAAGGTGAAACCGGAGCTGGACCTGGAGGCCATGCTCAAATTCAAGGATGAGGGCGTCGCCGGCAATGTGCAGGGCGTGGAGTTCCTGCTGAAGAAGAACAAGGTCGACAGCTTCCACGGGCTCGGCAGGATCACTGCCCCCGGCAAGGTTGAGGTGACGAACGACAAGGGCAAGAGCGAGACCTTGGAGGCCAAATCCATCGTCATCGCCACCGGCTCCGAAGTCGCCAAAGTGCCCGGTATCGAGATCGACGAGGAGAAAATCGTCTCCTCCACCGGCGCGCTGTCGCTGCCCAAAGTGCCGAAGAAGCTGCTGGTGATCGGCGGCGGCTATATCGGCCTGGAGCTCGGCTCGGTGTGGAACCGCCTCGGCGCCGAAGTCACCGTAGTGGAGATGCTGGACCGCATCACCCCCGGCCTCGACGGCGAGGTCGGCAAGCAGTTCATGAAGATCCTCGCCAAGCAGGGCATGAGCTTCAAGCTCGCCACCAAGGTGGTCTCCATCGACACCAAGGGCAAAGGCTGCAGCGTCACCCTGGAGCCGGCCAAGGGCGGCAAGCAGGAAACCATCGACTGCGATACCGTGCTGGTCTCCATCGGCCGCGTGCCCAACACCGAAGGCTTGGGCCTCGCCGATATCGGCGTGAAGATCGACAATCGCGGCCGCGTCGCCGTGGACGAGCACTATCAGACCAACATCCCCGGCATCTACGCCATTGGCGATGTGATCGAAGGCCCGATGCTGGCCCATAAGGCGGAGGACGAGGGTGTCGCCATCGCCGAGATTCTGGCCGGCCAGGCAGGCCATGTGAATTACGGCGTGATCCCGGCCGTGGTCTATACCGAGCCGGAGGTCGCCTCCGTCGGCAAGACCGAAGAGCAGCTGAAGGAAGAAGGCGTCGACTACACCGTCGGCAAGTTCCCCTTCCTGGCAAACGGCCGCGCCAAGGTGAACCGCACCACCGAAGGCTTCGTGAAGATCCTCGCCGACAAGAAAACCGACCGGGTGCTCGGCGTGCATATCTTGGGGCCGGACGCCGGCAACATGATCGCCGAGGCCGCGGTGCTGATGGAGTTCGGCGGCTCGGCCGAGGATCTGGCCCGCACCTGCCACGCCCACCCGACCCTCACCGAGGCAGTGAAGGAAGCGGCCCTGGCCGCCGAAGGCCGCGCCATTCATATGTGATTTCCCTCTCCCCGGCGGGAGGGAACAAGCCGGACGGCGCAGAACGGCCGGTCCTCCCCCCTAAAAGGGGGGAGAGTTAGAGGGGGGTCGCGATCGGTAGTATCGCCCCTGCCTTCAAGCGTTCACCCCACGCCATCGTTTTGACCCCCACCCTCGCTTTGACCCCCACCCCATCCCTCCCCCTTCTAGGGGGAGGGTGCACGCCGTGCCTCAACGCCGATCTCTCGCCACGTCATCCTGAGCTGCGAGCGAAGCGAGCCTCGAAGGACGACGTGGCCCGTGGCCCCACCGCCCAATCCATCGTCATGGCCGGGCTTGTCCCGGCCATCCACGGGGAGGAACATGAAGAGTCAGCCTCGTGGATACCCGGCACAAGGCCGGGCATGACGGTCGTGTGGCGGGTCTCGGGCCGACCGCCTCTCCTTCGAGACGCGAGCTTAAACTCGCCCTCAGGATGAGGCAGTCGGGGGAAAGACCGTGCGCCGGCGCGACCAATCTGCCTCCTCATGGTGAGGGCGCGCCTTCAGGAGCACGTCTCGAACCATGAGGCCGCCTCAAGCCCGAGGATGCGCGGCGTCGTAGATCCTCAGAAGATGCTCGCGGTCGACTTCCGTATAGACCTGCGTGGTGGAGAGGCTGGCATGGCCGAGCAGCTCCTGGATGGCGCGAAGGTCCGCCCCCGCCCCCAAAAGATGCGTGGCGAAGGAGTGGCGTAAAGCGTGCGGCGTCGCCGTATCGGGCAGGCCCAGCACGCCGCGTAGCCGCTCGACCACGAGCTGGATGATGCGGGGGGAGAGCTGCTTGCCCCGCACCCCGACAAAAAGCGGATCGTCCGCCTTGAGGTCGAACGGGCAAAGCACCAGATAGCGCTCCACCGCTTGCCGCGCGACCGGCAAAACCGGCACCACCCGCATCTTGTTGCCCTTGCCCGTGACCCGGAGCGCATCGCGCCCTTTGACCGGCGCATCGGCGAGCGTCAGCCCCAGCGCCTCGGAAATGCGAAGCCCCGAACCGTACAGCAGGGTGAGCACGGCGGTATCCCGCGCGCTCACCCAATCGGGCGCATCGGGGCTTGCGATTTCAGCCGAATCCACCACCGCGCTCGCCTTCGGCGCGGTCAGGGGCTTGGGCACCGAATGGGGCAGCTTGGGCAGAGAGACGGCGCGCACCGCATCGTTCTTGCCGTAGCCCCGCCGCTCCAGGAACTGGAAGAACATGCGAAGCGCCGAAAGGCTGCGCGACAGGGAGCGGCTACCGACATCCTCCGCCCGGCGCGCGGCGAGGAAGCCGCGGAAATCCCGCGGCTTAAGCTTCAGCAGCGCATGCAGGTCCGGCAGCCGGTTCAGCTCCGGCGCCAGGTAGGAGAGGAATTGCCCCAGATCGCGAGCATAGGCCTCGCGCGTTTTCGGCGAAAGCTGCCGCTCCACGCTGAGATAGGCGAGCCAGGCATTGGCCGCCTGCTGCACATCCGGCGCGGCCACCAGCGTGACTGCACCATCCTGTTCGGACATCGAAAAACCCTCATCGCTGCAAGAGGCGATTTCGCGCCCATGATGCGCTAGGAGTTCTTGAACCGAGATTAACCAGACGAGTCGGACGCCCTGTCTAAGCCCGAAACCGTGCCCGTTTTGCTGCCGCTGGCTCTGCCTGCGCCTTACGACTATTTGGCGCCGGAAGGGGAGACTTTGCGCCCGGGCGATTTCGTCGTGGTGCCGCTGGGGCCGGCGCTCCGCCTCGGCGTGGTCTGGCACCGGAGCGAAGACGAAAAGCCCGATGTCGCCCCGGCAAAGCTCCGCCGCATTCAGCACCGGCTGGAGGACGTGCCGCCGCTCCCGGAGATCTCGCTGCGCTTCTGCGACTGGGTGGCCAATTACACACTGACCCCGCCGGGCATGGTGCTGCGCATGATGATGAGCGCCTCCAAAGCCTTCGAGCCACCGACGCTGAAATTCGGCGTGCGCCTCGGTGGGGAGCCGCCGGAGCGTATGACCTCGGCCCGCGCCCGCGTGCTGGAGGCGGCCGAAGGCGGCATGATCTTCCGCAAATCCGAGCTCGCCGAAATGGCCGGCGTCTCCACCGGCGTGATCGAGGGCCTGGTCAATGCCGGCACGCTGTTGCAGGAGGTGCTGCCCGACCCGTGGCAAGCCCCGTTCGATCTGGCCCGCGAACACGCCCCGCTGTCCGACGCGCAAGACGAGGCCGCCAAGGCACTGCTCGCCCAGACCGGGAACGGCTTCTCGGTCAGCCTGCTCGACGGCGTCACCGGCTCCGGCAAGACGGAGGTGTATTTCGAGGCCATCGCCAAGACGCTTGAACAAGGCAAGCAGGCGCTTGTGCTGATGCCGGAGATCGCGCTGACCACCCAGTTCATCGCCCGCTGCGAAGCGCGCTTCGGTGCCAAGCCCGCCGAATGGCATTCCGGCATGACATCCAATATGCGCGGCCGGGTCTGGCGGGCGATTGCGCAGGGCGATGCGAAATTCGTCGTCGCCGCCCGCTCCGGCCTGTTCCTGCCCTTCCCCGATCTCGGCCTCATCGTCGTCGATGAGGAGCACGACCAGGGCTACAAGCAGGAGGACCGCGTCACCTATCAGGCCCGCGACATGGCTGTGGTGCGTGGCAATCTGGGCAAGATCCCGGTGATCTTGAGCTCCGCCACCCCCTCCATCGAGAGCGTGGTCAATGCCGAGGCCGGACGCTATGCGCATATCCGCCTGAAGAGCCGCTACAACGCTGCCCAGCTCCCCGAGATCGAGCCCATCGACATGCGCGCCACCCCGCCGGAGCGGGGCCGCTGGCTCTCTCCGCCGCTGGTCGAAGCGCTGGCCGAGACCCTGGAGCGCGGCGAGCAGAGCCTGCTGTTCCTGAACCGCCGGGGCTATGCGCCGCTGACCCTGTGCCGCAATTGCGGCTACCGCTTCGAATGCCCCAACTGCTCCGCCTGGCTGGTGGAGCACCGCTTCCGCCGCCGCCTGGAATGCCATCATTGCGGCACCTTCATTCCCATTCCCGACGAATGCCCGCAATGCGGCGCCGAGGACAGCCTGACGCCGTGCGGCCCCGGCGTGGAGCGCATCGACGAGGAGATTGCGACGCGCTTCCCCGAGGCACGGCGGCTGATCCTCTCCAGCGACCAGCTCACCGGCATCGACGAGCTGCGCCGGGCCTTGCGCGAGATCGAGGAAGGCGCCGTCGATATCGTCATCGGCACCCAGCTCGTCGCCAAGGGGCATCACTTTCCGGGACTGGCGCTGGTCGGGGTGATCGACGGCGATCTCGGCCTCGCCCAGGCCGATCCGCGCGCCGCCGAGCGCACCTTCCAGCTGTTGAGCCAGGTTACGGGGCGCGCCGGACGCGCCGCCATCAAAGGCAAAGGCCTGATCCAGACCTATATGCCCGAGCATCCGGTGCTGCAGGCGCTCGCCAAGGGCGACCGCGACGCCTTTCTCGCCCGCGAGATCGAGGCCCGCAAAACCGCAGGCATGCCGCCTTTCGGCCGCCTCGCTTCGCTGCTGATCTCATCGGGCTTGCGCGACCGCGCCGAAACTTATGCCCGCGACCTTGCCCGCGCCGCGCCGCCTGCCGCAAAGATCCTAGTGCTGGGTCCGGCCGAAGCCCCGCTGGCCGTGATCCGCGGCCGCTACCGTTATCGCCTGCTTGTCAAGGCGCCGCGCGAGGCCGACATGCAGACTTATCTGCGCCTCTGGCTCGGCAATGCGCCAAAGCCCAAAGGCGACCTCCGCCTGACGGTGGATATCGATCCCTATAGTTTTTTGTGAGAAATACGGCTAACTCCCGCTAAGATTCCCCATACTGCCGGAGCAATCGAGATGGAACGGGATGACTATTTAGCCTACCGAAACCTACTCCTAGGAGTAGGGCAAGACCAGATCGGGAAGTATGACCGTTCTCTAATGGTTCTTTCCTCAGGTGCGATCGGTCTATCTATCACGCTGCTCCGAGGGCAAGAACCAATCCAAAATCTATGGATTTTGGGACTTTCCTGGGCATTGCTAATTCTCAGTCTAGTGTCGATAGTTTTCTCGCAGTTTTGTGGTTTCAAGGCTTCTCGGTTCGATCTACAACAGATTGACGATAGCTATGAGGATAATGGTTCCTATGAGTGGAAGTCGAATCTGTGGAGCAGCGCTGTTGAATATCTCAACATGATATCAGGTTTAGCTTTCTGTGCTGGCGCGATTGCACTCACAATATTTTCTTATCAAGAATTTCAGAGCTAATCCGATGAGCAAACATTCGCTCCGACGCGGCAAACCTGGTGGCGGCGTTCCGAGCGTCCCTCCGCCAAAACCGCCGAAGCCTCGCCCGTCGAAGTAAAAACATTAAGCTCTATTTGGCCGTAGGTAGGATACGCCCCCTACCCCGGATAGACCTTCACGCTCGAAGCCACACTATCGGCGATATGCTCCTTGCTGATCACACCGAGGATATTGTCGGCCCGGGCGATGCCGCGGCCGCGCATCACCAGCGCCATGGTCGCCTCCTTCTTCCACATGCGCTGGATCACATCGAACACGATGTCGTTCTCCCGCACGATGGTGAAGCGGCGGCTGGCGATCTCGCGCAGCGTGACGATGGAGGTCGCCTTCTCCGGCGCCTGGCGGAACGACATGTCGATGCGCAAGACGCCGATGATCTTGTTCTCCTCGCGCACTGCCACATGGCGCACCGCGCCGTCATGCGGCGGCTGGGCGAGAAAATCGTCCAGCGTCATATCCGCCGGCGCCAGCACCACATCGGTCTCCATGATCTCCTTCGCCAGGCGCACCAGGAACATGTTGGCGTGCAGCGCCTTGGGGATCACATGGCCGCGCGCCACCAGCTTCAGCGTGTAGATATTCTCCCGCGAGAGTAGCCGCCGCGTGCCGATGGCGAGGGCCACGGCCAAAATCATCGGCAGCACGATCTCGTAGTCGCGCGTCATCTCGAAGATCATGGTGACGGCGGTCATCGCCGCGCCGGTGCCGCCGCCCACCATGGCGCCCATGCCGACCATGGCGAAGGAGGGCACGCTGACATTCAGCTCCGGGAACAGCGTCTGGAGCGCCAGCCCGAACGCCCCGCCGACCGTCGCGCCCATGAAGAGCGAGGGCGAGAACACCCCGCCCGAGGCGCCGGCGCCCAAGCTGACCGATGTGGCGACCAGCTTGCCCACGGCGAGCAGCAGAAACAGCCAGATGCCGGCGGCGAGATTGCCGTCCAAGATACCCTGGATCGTGGCGTAGCCGACGCCGGCGACGAAGTAATGGCCGAAAGCCTGATGCAGGCCGTAGATCATCAGCCCGATCAGCGTCATGCCGACGATCGCCCGGGTGTAGCGGCCGGGGATCATCTCGAAAATATCCTCTGCCCAGGCGAGCCCGCGCACGAAGGCCGCCGCGGCAACGCCGGTGACCACGCCCAGCAAGGCATAGAGGCAAAGCAGCAGCGCCGCCGTCGCATCGGCATCGAGCGGCGTCAGCGCCGGCACCACGAAGGCCGGATCCTGCCCGAAGAAGAAGCGGCCGATGAAGGTGGCCGTGCCCGTCGCCAGCGCCACGGGCAGGAAGGTGCGCACGCTCACCTCCGGCATCATCAGCTCGATGGCGAACATCACCCCGCCGATCGGCGTGTTGAAGGTGGAGGCGATGCCGGCACCTGCGCCGGAGGCCACCAAAATGATGCGCTGCCCCGGCGGCATGGTGAAGAGCTGCCCGAAGGTGGAGCCGAGCGCCGCCCCGATCTGGATGATCGGCCCTTCGCGGCCGACCGAGGCGCCGGTGCCG
Source organism: Methyloligella sp. GL2 (assembly GCF_013341275.1). GTDB lineage: Bacteria > Pseudomonadota > Alphaproteobacteria > Rhizobiales > Methyloligellaceae > Methyloligella. The sequence goes on along the minus strand of NZ_CP054476.1, from coordinate 465,625 downwards.
ATGGAGATCGCAGAGGCCAGCGATTTCACCACCGCCACCACGGGGCGGATGACGCCGGACTTGTAATAGATCGCGTCCATCACCTCCGGCACACCGTGGCCCTTTGCCTCCGGCGCGAAGGTGCTGACCAGCCAGGTCACAATGACGCCGCCGATCACCGGCACCAGAATGATGCCTGCGCCCCAGGGGCTTTCCGGGGTGAAAAGATTGGCGTCGAAGGCGAACGAGAACTCTTTGAGGAAGAAGGCGTTGTGAATGACGCTGATCAGCCCCCGGAACAGCACGGCGCCGAAACCGGTGATGATTCCGACCCCGATGGCCAGCAGCGACAGCGCCCACAGGCTGATGCGTAAGGTTTCGTCTTCTTCCGGCGCCGGGGTGATATCCTCGGTCTGAACCGGTTGCAGCGTTGCGGCCGCCTCGTCCGCGACCTCTTTCGCCGCCCCGCGGCCGCGCTTCGGCGCGTTCTTAGGCGCCGCCTTCTTGGCGGAAGCGGTTTTTGCGCTGCCCCGCGTTCCGGCGGATCGCCCGCCGCCCCTCTTGCCCTTGCTGGTCCCGCTCTCGCTCATTGCCTTTACAGTATCGCCGACGGCGATGCCCCCCACGCGGCAGCGCCGGCACTGTCATCCCCCTGACATGCATCGTTTCAAGATTAAGAGAAAATGTTTCTCCTCCGCCGGGTAGCACTCTGGCGGAGCCAGCGCAAATCGCCTTTTGTCCTAGCGGCATACGGGAAACGCAGCGCCGATGCCCGGAGGAAATCGCCGCATCTTAACGCCAATGCCGCAAACCGGAGCAGATTCAGCCCTCCCATGGCACCCTCACCATTGCGAGGTCTTCCCCCTTATGTTAGAGGCACAGCCGGCGTTTCCCGGGGCAGTTCGACAGGTCCTTTTGGCTTGTCGGCGCGGAAGCACCAATCCCAGACTTTCTGGTTGTTTTTAACTCGACGTGGCTGAACTTGCGAACCAGCCATATGGCCAAGAAAGAGCGTGTGACGTGGCAGGGGAAGACCCGACAGTATCTGGTGTAGCAGGCCGTTATGCCTTGGCCCTTTTCGAGCTCGCGCAGGAAGAAAATGCGCTTGAGCAGATCGAGGGCGATCTCAACCGTTTCGGCGAGGTTTTGGATGCGAGCGAAGATATGCTCCGCCTCGTCAAAAGTCCCGTTTTTACCGCCGAAGAGCAGCAGGCTGGCCTCAAAGCCATCCTCGACAAGCTGAAAATCGAGGGTCTCACCTCGAATTTCCTGCTTCTGGTGGCCAAGAACCGCCGTCTCTTCGCCGTTCCCGGCATGATCGACGCCTTTAAGAAGCTTCTCGCCGATCATCGCGGCGAAGCCAGCGCCGAGGTCATTTCCGCAACCAAATTGGACGACAGCCAGCTCGACGCCCTCAAGAAGACCTTGAAGGCCGCGCTGGACAAGGACGTGCAGCTCACCGCCCGCACCGACGAAAGCCTGCTTGGCGGGCTAATCGTCAAGGTCGGCAGCCGCATGATCGACACGTCGCTCCGCACCCGACTGAATAGTATGAAGCACGCCATGAAAGAGGTTGGCTGATGGATATCCAGGCCGCTGAGATCTCCGCGATTCTCAAGGATCAAATCAAGAATTTCGGCAAGGAAGCCGAAGTCTCCGAAATCGGCCAAGTGCTGTCGGTCGGTGACGGTATCGCCCGCGTCTACGGGCTGGACAATGTCCAGGCCGGCGAGATGGTCGAGTTCGGCGACGGCATCATGGGCATGGCGCTGAACCTCGAGGTCGACAATGTCGGCGTCGTGATCTTCGGCTCCGACCGCAACATTAAAGAGGGCGACACCGTCAAGCGCACCGGCTCCATCGTGGAAGTGCCGGTCGGCAAGGCGCTGCTTGGCCGCGTCGTCGACGCTCTCGGCAATCCGATCGACGGCAAAGGCCCGATCGAGGCGGAAGAGATGCGCCGCGTGGACGTCAAGGCCCCGGGCATCATCCCCCGCCAGTCGGTGCATGAGCCCATGCAGACCGGTCTTAAGGCTATCGATGCGCTGATCCCGATCGGCCGCGGCCAGCGCGAGCTGATCATCGGCGACCGTCAGACCGGCAAGACCGCCATCATCCTGGACAGCTTCCTGAACCAGAAGCCGATCAATGCCGGCGATGACGAGAGCAAGAAGCTTTACTGCATCTATATTGCCGTCGGCCAGAAGCGCTCCACCGTCGCCCAGCTGGTGAAGGTGCTGGAGGACCGCGGCGCCATGGATTACTCCATCGTCGTCGCCGCAACGGCCTCCGATCCGGCCCCGATGCAGTTCCTGGCTCCGTTTGCCGGCTGCGCCATGGGCGAGTATTTCCGCGACAACGGCATGCATGCCCTCGTCGCCTATGACGATCTTTCCAAGCAGGCCGTGGCCTACCGCCAGATGTCCCTGCTGCTTCGCCGCCCGCCGGGACGTGAGGCCTATCCGGGCGACGTGTTCTATCTGCATTCCCGCCTGCTCGAGCGCGCGGCGAAGATGAACGCCGATAACGGCTCCGGCTCGCTGACCGCTCTGCCGGTGATCGAGACCCAGGCCAACGACGTGTCGGCCTACATCCCGACCAACGTGATCTCCATCACCGACGGCCAGATCTTCCTTGAGACCGATCTGTTCTACCAGGGCATCCGCCCGGCGGTGAATGTCGGCCTCTCGGTCTCCCGCGTGGGCTCTGCCGCCCAGGTGAAGGCCATGAAGCAGGTCGCCGGTAAGATTAAGGGCGAGCTCGCCCAGTATCGCGAAATGGCGGCCTTCGCCCAGTTCGGCTCCGATCTGGACGCCACCACCCAGCGCCTGCTGAACCGCGGCGCCCGCCTCACCGAGCTTCTCAAGCAGGCGCAGTTCTCGCCGCTGAAGGTCGAGGAGCAGGTGGTCGTGATCTATGCCGGCGTGAACGGCTATCTCGATAATCTCGAGGTTTCCCAGGTCGGCCGCTTCGAGGATGAGCTTCTGCGCTACGTCCGTGAGGAGCATGCCGGTCTTCTCGACGAAATCCGCGAGAAGCAGGCCCTCTCCGACGAGCTGACCGAGCAGCTGAAAGCGGCGGTCGAGAAGTTCTCCAAGGCCTTCGCATAGTCGGCTGAAACCGTAAGGCGTAACGAATGGCCTCGCTCAAAGACCTCCGAAACCGTATCTCCTCCGTCAAGGCGACGCAGAAGATCACCAAGGCCATGCAGATGGTGGCCGCGGCCAAGCTCCGGCGTGCGCAAACCGCCGCCGAGGCGGCCCGGCCTTACGCCGAGCGCATGGAGACGGTGCTCGCCAATCTGGCCAACGCCTTGAGCGGCCAGGAGGAAGGCCCCCGCCTGATGGTCGGCACCGGCAACGATCAGACCCACCTCCTGGTGGTCTGCACTGCCGAGCGCGGCCTTTGCGGCGGCTTCAACTCGTCCATCGTCAAGCTGGCCCGCGACCACACCAACCGGCTGCTCGCGGACGGCAAGACGGTGAAGATCATTTGCGTCGGCAAGAAGGGCTACGATCAGCTCCGCCGGCAATTCGCCGAGCATATCATCGAGCTGATCGAGCTTCGCGACGCAAAGACAGTGGGGCTGCCCGAGGCGGACCGCGTTGCCCAGAGGGTGCTTGGCATGTTCGATGCCGGCGAATTCGACGTGGCGACGCTGTTCTTCTCGGAGTTCAAGACAGTGATCAGCCAGATCCCGACCGCCCAGCAGATCATTCCGGCCCAGATTCCGGAAGATGCCCCCTCCATGGAGGAGCAGCTCGGCGGCGCGATCTACGATTACGAGCCGGAGGAGAGCGAAATCCTCGCCAGCCTCCTGCCGCTGAACCTCACCACCCAGATTCTGAAGGCGCTGCTTGAGAATGCCGCCTCCGAGCAGGGCGCGCGCATGTCCGCCATGGACAACGCCACCCGCAATGCCGGCGACATGATCGATCGGCTGTCCCTGGAATATAACCGTTCCCGTCAGGCGCAGATCACCACGGAGCTGATCGAGATCATCTCCGGCGCCGAGGCGCTGTAGTCTAGCCACGAAGGAAAACCACCATGGCGAAGAAAGAGAATTCCGAAGCCAAGACCGGGCATGTCCGCCAGGTCACTGGCGCCGTCGTCGACGTGCAGTTCGACGACCACCTTCCGGCGATCCTGAACGCGCTGGAGACTGACAATAACGGCCAGCGCCTGGTTCTGGAGGTTGCGCAGCATCTCGGTGAGAACACCGTGCGCACCATCGCCATGGACTCCACCGAGGGTCTGGTCCGCGGCCAGCCCGTGGCCGATACCGGCGCGCCTATCGAGGTGCCGGTCGGCGAGGGCACGCTGGGCCGCATCATGAACGTGATCGGCGAGGCTGTGGACGAGGCCGGCCCCATCGAGACTTCCGAGAAGGCGCCGATCCATCAGCCGGCTCCGGATTATGTCGACCAGTCCACCGAGGCCGAGATCCTGGTGACCGGCATCAAGGTCATCGATCTTCTCGCCCCGTATGCTCGTGGCGGTAAGATCGGCCTGTTCGGCGGCGCCGGCGTGGGCAAGACCGTGCTCATCCAGGAGCTGATCAACAACGTCGCCAAGGCCCATGGCGGTTACTCGGTGTTCGCCGGTGTCGGCGAGCGTACCCGCGAGGGCAACGACCTCTATCACGAGATGATCGAATCCGGCGTGAACAAGGACCCGAAGAAGGACGGTACCACCGCCGGCTCCAAATGTGCCCTGGTCTACGGCCAGATGAACGAGCCTCCCGGAGCCCGCGCCCGCGTGGCCCTGTCCGGCCTGACCGTGGCGGAGTATTTCCGCAACGAAGGCATGGACGTGCTGTTCTTCGTCGACAACATCTTCCGTTTCACCCAGGCGGGTTCGGAAGTGTCGGCGCTGCTCGGCCGTATTCCTTCCGCCGTGGGGTATCAGCCGACTCTGGCCACCGATATGGGCGCCCTGCAGGAGCGCATCACCACCACCCAGAAGGGGTCGATCACGAGCGTGCAGGCGATTTACGTGCCGGCCGACGATCTGACCGACCCCGCGCCGGCCGCCTCCTTCGCCCATCTGGACGCCACCACCGTGCTGTCCCGCGCGATTTCGGAAAAGGGTATCTACCCGGCCGTGGATCCGCTGGACTCCACCTCGCGCATGCTTTCCCCGGCCATCGTCGGCGAAGAGCATTACGCCGTGGCCCGCCAGGTGCAGGAGATCCTGCAGCGCTATAAGTCGCTCCAGGACATCATCGCCATTCTCGGCATGGACGAGCTGTCCGAAGAGGACAAGCTCACCGTGGCCCGTGCCCGTAAGATCGAGCGCTTCCTGTCGCAGCCCTTCCACGTGGCTGAGATCTTCACCGGCGCGCCTGGCGTGTTCGTTGACCTGGCCGACACCATCAAGGGCTTCAAGGGTCTTTGCGAAGGCGACTACGACCACCTGCCGGAAGCTGCCTTCTACATGGTCGGCACAATCGAGGCCGCCATCGAGAAGGCCGAGAAGCTGGCTGCCGAGGCCGCGTAAGCAAACGTATCTCGCGCGGAGGGGACGCCCCGAAAGCGTCCCCTTGCGGTAGAGCAAGGGAGAAGAGGCCGATAAATGGCTGATAAGTTCAAGTTCGAGCTGGTTTCGCCGGAGCGGCTTCTCGTTTCCGACGAGGTGGAAGAGGTCCAGGTGCCTGGCGCCGAGGGCGAAATGACCATTCTCGCCGGCCATCAGCCGATCCTCGCCACCTTGAAGCCGGGCCTGCTCGACATCGCCTATGGCGGCGGCAAGGAAGCCCGCTATTTCGTCCGCGGCGGCTTCGCCGAGGTCAATGCCGCCGGTCTGACGTTGCTGGCCGAAACCGCCATCGACCTTGAGACCATGGAAGCCGGTGTCATCGCCCAGGCGATCAAGGATGCCGAAGAAGACGTCGCCGACGCCACCGACGGCGAAAAACGCGACACCGCGCAGATCCAGCTTGAGCATCTGCGCCAGGTTCAGGCCGCTCTGAACCTCTAAAATCCCGCCATCTTGCGGCTTTTCTGCGATTCTCGCTGGAATCGCAGATCCCCCAATAACGCATTGGCCCGACCCGCCTTTCCTTTGCTATAAGGGACCCCAATAGGGGAGAGGAACTGCCGGGGGGGTTGCTGAGCGTATCAGCCTCAAGCCAACGCCCAATCGGCGGCCGGAGGCAGGATGCAGAACAAGCAAGCGACCAAGCGCGTGCGCTCGCTCAGCTTCGGCCTGGAGCGAATCGGGCTTCTATCCCTGCATTATCCAATTCTGATGGTGGTGCTGCTGACCGCCATTACCGTCGCCGCCTTCTTCGGCATTCAGCGCCTGAAGGTGGACGATTCGTTGTCCGAGCTGTTCCACAGCGACACCCCCGAATTCCATACCTACGAGACCCTGTCGAGCCGCTTCCCATCGAGCGAGTACGACGTCTTGATCGTCATTACCGGCAAGACCCTGCTTGAGCGCAGCTCGCTGGAGGCGTTGCGCGATCTAGTGCTCGAGCTGCAATTCGTCGACGGCATGTCCGGCGAGGTCTCGCTGTTCTCCGCCCGCGAGGCCCCCGAGCCCGGCAAGATCCCCGGCCCCGTGGTGCCGGCCGAGCTGCCGACCGGGAAAGCCTACGACGATCTGATCCAGCAGGTCCGCGACAATCAGATCATCAAGGGTAAGCTTCTTTCCGACGACGGCACCCTGACCCTGATCCTGCTCGCCCTCGACCGCGAGACCGTGGCGAGCAAGGGGCTGGAGCATGTCGTCACCCAGATCCACGACACCGCGGCTCAGATCCTCGGCCCCACCGGGCTGGAGATGAAGCTTTCCGGCGCGCCGGTGATGCAGCTTGAGATCCGCAATGCGGTGAAGCACGACCGCGATCTCTACAACGCCCTCGGCTTCCTGTTCGGCGCTATCATCGCCTATGCCTTCTTTAGGCGCTTCTCGCTGATGGTGATCGCCGCCATGCCGCCGATCATTGCCATTGTCTGGTCGCTCGGACTGTTCGGCTGGCTCGGCTTCAAGCTCAACCTGTTCCTCAACGTCATGATCCCGCTGATCATGGTGCTCGGTTTCTCCGATTCCATGCAGCTGACCGTGGCGACCCGCGACCGCATGCTGTCCGGCAAATCCCGGCTGGATGCCTCGCGCTATGCGCTTTTGGTGGTGGGCCCAGCCTGCGTGCTCTCCAGCACCACGGCGGCCGCCTCCTTCATCGCGCTGTTCTTCTCGTCTTCGGCGCTGATCCGCACCTTCGGCTTTGCCGGCGCGCTCTCTACCCTGCTGGCCTTCCTGATCTGCATAACCGTGGTGCCGCTGCTGACGCGCCTGCTGATCGCCCACGACCACAAATTCGCAACCGACATGGCGCGCGACAACAAGGCCATGGAGGTCTTGAAGGGCGGCTGCGCCAAGCTTGCCGGCTTCGTCATCAAGCGCCCGGTGGTGATCATGGCGCTCGGCATCTTCGCCGTAGTGACGCTCGGCGCCATCTACACCAATCTGCCGCCGCGCTATCGCCTCGCCGACCAGGTGCCCGACCAGGAGCAGGCCGTGGCCGCCAGCGCCGAGCTCGACAAGAAGCTGACCGGCGCCAATCCGCTGCATGTAATGATCGACTGGCCCGACGACATGTCGCTCTACGATCCCGAAGTGCTGCGGGTCATCGGCGAGGTGCATCAGGCCGTGCAGAGCGAGCCCGATGTCGGCAATGTCTGGTCCATCGAGACCTTGCGCCGCTGGCTCGCCGAAACCGGCGAGGACACGCCCCAGAAGCTGAAGGAATATGTCGATATCCTTCCCGGCTATCTGACCCAGCGCTTCATCAATCCAGAGGCCCATTCGGCGGTGGTGACGGGCCGCGTGCCCGATATCGATGTCAGCAATCTACTGCCGGTGATCGAGAAGCTGGAGAAGCGTCTCGACGTGGTGCGCAAATACAATCCGCAATTCACCATGCAGGTGACCGGCCTCTCGGCCATCGCGGCGCGCAACTCCGCCTCCATGATCAGCAATCTCAATATGGGGCTGACCACCGAGATCGCCTTTATCTGCCTATTTCTAGGCCTGGTGTTCCGCTCCTGGCTGGTGGTGGTGGTCTCCGTGGTGCCAATCCTGTTCCCGGTCTTCTCCGCCGGCGCCATGCTGGCACTCTCGGGCGAGGGGCTGCAATTCGCCTCCATCGTCGCCCTGATCGTCGCCTTCGGCCTGTCGCTCAACGCGACCGTGCATTATCTCAACCGGCTGCGGCTTGAGACCAGGGAAGGCGAGGACCCGTCTATCGGCGTGGAGCGGGCGACCGTCCTGATCGGCCCCGCCCTGGTGCTGACCTCGGTGATCCTGGCCTTCGGCCTCGGTGTGACGGTGCTGTCCGCCCTACCCTCGCTCCGCCTGTTCGGCAAGCTGGCCGCGCTCACTCTGATTGCGGCGCTGGTCGGCGATCTGGTGCTTCTGCCGGCCTGTGTGCTGGTGATCCGCCGCATGATGGCAAAGCTTCGCGGCGGCGGATCGGCCGAGACCGAGAAGGCGAACGCCTAGGCGCTGTTCTTTACCGCCTCGACGAGCGGAGTGAACTCCGCCACCACCTTTTCGTAGACGTCCCGCTTGAACGGCACGATCAGCGACGGAAGATCCGACAGCCTCACCCATTTCCAGGCATCGAATTCCTGGGTATGGCCCAGCGGGGAAAGATCCACCTCGCTCTCATCGCCTTCGAAACGCGCGGCAAACCACATCTGCTTCTGGCCGCGATAGCGCCCCTTCCAGGCAACGCCCACCAGATGCGCCGGCAGGTCGTAGGTGACCCAGTCTGACGTATGACCCAGCATTTCCACCGAGGTGATGCCGGTCTCCTCGTAGAGCTCGCGCTTGGCGGCCTTCTCGGGATCTTCGCCCTTGTCGATACCGCCTTGCGGCATCTGCCACCAATTGCCCTCGCCTTCGGTCTGATCGAGGCGGTCGCTGCGGCGGCCGACAAACACACGACCTTGAGAATTGAGAAGCATCACCCCGACGCATGGGCGATAGGGTAGCTGGTCGGCGGAAACTTTGGACATGGCGGGAGACTATTTCGAAAATCTAACTCTGCGACGACACTGCCGCGCTCACCGGCACCAGCACAAGCCCCTTTTGCTGCAAGCCCGCTGCCCATTTCGAGAGCGCTCCGATGGTTTCCGGACTGGCATCGGCCACCGCAATCGCCGCACCGCCCTCGCGCGCGGCCGCCTCCAGCTCCGAAAGCGACTGGCCAACCGCTTCCGGCGAGGCATCGGCGCCAATCCGCACCGTGGCACCGGCGAAATTCATCCCCAGGGAATGGGCGATCTGCGGCGCCGTGGAGTCCTCGCGGCTCCCATCGCCGACATAGAACAGGCCGCGACCGTTCAGCTCGGCAAGAACCGGCTGCATCGCCGCACCGTCGCCCACAAACCGACCCCCCATAAAATTTGTCACGCCCACATATCCTGTGAAGCGTGACATCAACCAATGCAGCCGCTTTTTGTTTTCTTCCGTATCCAGGCTCGTCAGCAGCGTGTTCGGGCCCGGATCCACAGTGGGATAATCGGGGGGCTCCAGCGGTACCTGCAGCAGCACCTCATGGCCCTTGGCCCGGGCCCTGTCGACCCAATCCTGCAACCCGTCGCCATAAGGGCCGAGCGCCAGGCTCATTTCAGACGGCAGCGTGTCGATCGCTGTGGAGACCACGTCGGCCTTTGCCAACCCCTCCACAAGGATCGCCACGCGTGGCGGCTGTCCCTCGCCCGCAGCGCCGGTATATTTCGACGGCTGCGCATAGACCTGCTCGGGCCGGGCGCCGTTATCGGCGATCTTCGGCAGCGGGCCGTAATCCGATTGCTCGGTCACGTCCGACAAGGGGGCAGCGGCCAGCGGCTCGCCGGGCGCCGGAACCTTCGGCTCCGGCGTCTCCATCAGCTTCTCGACTTGTGGATTGAGGCCGGTGATATCGACCTCGGCCGGTGCCCCGCCCCCATTGTCCGAACGCTGGTCGCCTGCCGGCGCCGGCGGTTGGACCTCGATGATAACGGCTGAATCACCGCTCTGGCCTCCCGGAAGGAACGCCAGCACAACGATGATCAAGCCAAAAAACAGCGCTAAGGCCGCCGCCGTAATGGCCAACGCCTTCATTCGCCTGCACCTCCCCGCTTGTGCACTCACCCCAATGGTCCGCGGCGCCTGATGCGCCGCCGGACCGCCCTTTCTAAAGTAACCCTTCGGGCCGCCTTAGTTCGCTTCGGCCTTCTTCTTGTTCTCGATGTCCACAGACTTGATCCCGCGCAGGATATCCAGCGCGTAATTCAGCTGCGTGTCTTTCTCTTTGTCTTGCGGCACGTAAGCCGAGCTGCCGGACTCTTCCTTCTCGCCCGGCGCCTCGTCCTCGCCCTTCAGGTGGCCGCGCAAATCGGCCTCGCCGCGCGTGCCCATAACCTCGGCCTTCTTCTTCAAGTCGTCGGGCATCTCCTCCTCGACCTCGACATCGGGCTCGATGCCCTTGGCCTGGATGGAGCGGCCCGAAGGCGTGTAGTAACGTGCCGTGGTCAGACGCAGCGCACCGTCGCCCAGCGGAATGATGGTCTGCACCGAGCCCTTGCCGAAGGACCGCGTGCCGAGCGTGACCGCGCGCTTATGATCCTGCAGCGCACCGGCGACGATTTCCGAAGCCGAGGCCGAACCGCCATTGATCAGAACCACGATCGGCTTGCCGTTGGCGATATCGCCGTCACGCGCATTGGAGCGCTGGCTCTCATCCTGGTTCCGGCCGCGAGTCAGCACGATCGCACCCTTGTTCAGGAACGAGTCGGAGACCGAGATGGCCTGGTCCAGAAGGCCGCCCGGATTGTTGCGCAGATCGATGACATAACCCTTCAGCTTCGGCCCGATCTCTTTCTTCAGCTCGGTGACCGCCTCTTGCAGGTTCGGCGTGGTCTGCTCGTTGAAGGTGGTGATGCGGATATAGCCGACATCGTCCTCGGCGCTGTATTTCACCGGATTGATGTGAATGATGTCGCGGACGATCTTCACCTTGAAGGGATCGTCGACGCCATCGCGCACAATTGTCAGCTCGATCGGCGAATTGACCGGCCCGCGCATCTTCTCGACCGCTTCCTGCAAGGTCAGACCCTGGATCTCCTTGCCGTCGAGATGGGTGATCACATCGTTGGCGAGCACGCCCGCCTTGGCCGCCGGCGTATCGTCGATCGGCGAGACCACCTTGACGAAGCCGTTCTCCATGGTGACCTCGATGCCGAGACCGCCGAACTCGCCGCGGGTCTGCACCTGCATGTCGCGGAAATGTTCCGGGTTCAGATAGGAGGAATGCGGATCGAGGCCGGTCAGCATGCCGTTGATCGCAGATTCGATCAGCTCGTCATCCTTCGGCTTCTCGACATAGTCGGCCCGGACCCGTTCCAGCACCTCGCCGAACAGATCGAGTTGCTGGTAAATATCGGAATTGGCCGCCGAGGCAGACTGGCTCTTGGCCAGGCTCACCATCGCGGAGCCGGCGGCGATCACCGCCAGCACGAGAAGGGTCCAAACCGCGTATTCGGATTTCCGCATCATCCTTGCACCTTATCGGACAGCTCGGCCCACCATGGGTCGGGATCTATAGGTCGTCCGTCCTTTCTGAATTCAACATAGAGGGCCGGGCGTTGCCCGGCATCCGGATCTTCGCCGCCCGTCTCAGGGGCTCCCATTTCAGCGATAGGCTCACCGGCGAGAACGAATTGACCGACACTCACATCTATGCGGTCCATGCCCGCAAGTAAAATATGATAGCCCCCGCCCGCATTTACGATCAAGAGTTGCCCATAGGACCGGAACGGCCCGGCATAGACCACCCAGCCGTCGGCCGGCGCCGTGACTCGCGCATTTTCGCGGGTTTCCAGCGAAATTCCTTGCCGCGTGCCGCCGAGCGCGTCGGAATCGCCGAAATCGGCCAGCCGTTTGCCTTGCGCCGGCAGCGGCAAACTGCCCTTGGCATCGGCGAAGGGCACCGCCGGCTTCATGCGTGAGGGATTTGCGAAGGCGACCTTGGTCGATTCCGGCTTCAGCTCGACCAGGTTTTCATCCTCCATCAGCTCACCCTGACGCCGGGCCCGCAAGGCCTGCTCGGCCGCGATCTCCGCATCGTATTGGGCGACCTCGGCGCTGGCGATCTGTTTGTCCAGCTGCGCGATCAGATCGCCCAGCGTGCCGACCTGTTGCGCCTGCTGCTCCGCCTGGCGCTTCACCTCCACCAGGGCCACCTGGCTTTGCGCCAGCTTCTGCCGCTTCTCTTCCAGAAGCGCATCCAGCCGGTTGCGCTCCGACGCCAGCCGGTCGGTCTCTTCCTGCTCTGCGTCGCGCTCTTTACGGATGCCGTCCTCCAGCGCCACCAACCCGTCCAGCTCCTTGGACAGCGTGTCGGCCTGGTATTTCAGCTTCGGGAACACCTTGGCCAGCAGCATGGCGCTACGCACCGCGGCCAGCGAATCCTCGCGGGGCGTGACGAGAGCGGGCGGTGGGCTCCGTCCGATACGCTGCATGGCGCTCAACATCTTTACGATCGTTCTCTTGCGCTCGGTGATCGATCCGCGGATCGCCTCGACCTTGCCATTGAGATCCTTCAGCTTCGCTTCCGTCGTCGACAGCTTGGCTTCCGCCGCCTGCACCCGCTGTCCCGCTTCGATCAAAGCCTCGTTCAGCCGCGCCCGCTCCTTAGCGAGCTCTTCTACGTTCTGCGTCAGCCCTTCTTCCTGGGCCCGGCTCGATTCCAGCTCTTGCTTCGTCGCTTCGAGCTTTTCCGCCGCCTCGTCCCGGGTCAGCCCGGCGAAGGGATCTTGTGGCTCGCCGCCGGCCTGCGCCTGCAAGGGCGTCTCCGAGACCCCGCTGGTCTGGGCGAGAACGCCCGCCGCGGGAAGCCAGAGCATTGCCGTCGCCAGCGCGATACGCCAAGCCAAAACGGCCAGAGCGTGGGGCAACTGACGAACCATGCGCAAAGCCGCTTATCCCTTATTTCGGCTGTGAAAGCTGCGCATCCCGGCCGGGCGAAAACCGCCAGCGACCACAGCGAAGCGTTGAGGCAGAATCAAGGCGCCCTGGTTAACATTTCTTAAGCATACGGAGGGCTTTAGCCCTCATCCGCGATGATAGGGATGGCCGGCGAGGATGGTGATGGCCCGGTAGAGCTGCTCGGCCAGCACGATACGGGCAAGCCCGTGCGGCAAGGTCATCTTGCCCAGGGACAGCGTCAGATCGGCTTTCTCCAGGATCGGGAGGCCGAGCCCATCCGCCCCGCCGATGACGAAGGCCGCGCCCGTAGCCCCGCCATCGCGCCAATCGGCAAGTTGCTGCGCGAAAGCCTCGCTGCTCAGCGTCTTCCCCTTCGGGTCGAGGCAAATCAGCGTCTCGCCCGTCGGTATCTTTTCCAGAAGGCTTGCCGCCTCGGCGGCTTTGCGGCTCTCAGCGGTCTGCTGCCGGCTTTCCGACAGCTCGATCTGGGCGACCGGGCCAAAGCCCAGCCCGCGTCCCGCTGCCTCGGCACGCTCCAGATAGGCGGCACAGAGCTGACGCTCCGGCCCCTGCTTCAGCTTGCCGACGGCAGCAACGAGAAGCCGCATCATGGGGCGACCGCCCCAAACAGAAAACGCCCTAGACGGCTAGACCGCCAGGCGTTCGATCGGTCGATCCGCGGACCACATCTTTTCCAGATTATAGAACTCACGTACTTCTGGCCTGAAGATGTGGACAACAACATCCCCCGTATCGATCAGCACCCAATCGCATTGGGGCATGCCTTCGACTCGGGCACGACCGAATCCGGCATCCTTCAAGGCTTTGACGAGCTGATCTGCAACCGCGCCGACATGCCGCTGGGACCGGCCCGAGGCGACGATCATGTGATCGCCGATCGAGGTCTTTCCCTTCAGATCGATAGTGACGACATTTTCGGCTTTGGCGTCATCAAGGACCTTCAGCACCAGGCTGAGGAGATGAGCCGGGTCGGGCAAATGCGACGGACCGGCGTTTACCGACGCAAGTCCGGCGGGAGGAGCACCATGTTCGGTACCCTCACTGGATGAGCGCATTTTGCGGTGGGTATCCTTTTTCCATTGACCCTATTCGCGAAACCCCTACGCGGAGTTCGAACTCCCAACAATCGAGACTTCGCCACGAACACCTATAGAATAATATAGGGGGCGGGGTGCTTTCAATAGGCCTCTCAGGCAATCGCAACCGGTGCGGGAAAACGAAGAAAACCGCCGATTTAGCCGCCATTTTCCCGCAATTGCGTGGAGGAAAGCTCCGAAAGCGGCAAAGTCAGCGTGGTCCAGGCCGGCGCAGGAAGGCTTGCCAGCCCCGCCGCATCGGACTGATCCACACGGAATTTGGCGAAATACTGCGCCGCCTTGCCGGCTTGCGCCTTCAGCCGGTAGCCCGGCCGGTCGAAAACGGCGATGGGCACCATCTGGAACAGCCGCTGCCAATCCCGCCAGCGGTGGAAATCGGCAAGATTATCCGCCCCCATCAGCCAGACGAAGCGGGTCTCGGGGTAGCGGTGCTGCAAATAGCGGATCGTGTCGACCGTATAGGCCGAGCCGCGCCCCTTCTCGAAATCGGTGACCTTGATGCGAGGATGGCGGGCCACCTTGCGGGCCGCCGCCGCGCGCTCCTCCGAGGAGGGCGCCGGCACCGATTTCAGCGGATTTCCGGGGCTGACCAGCCACCACACCTCATCCAGCCCTAGCCGCTTCAGCGCCGCAAGGCTGATATTGCGATGCGCCGCATGGGCCGGGTTGAACGAGCCCCCAAGCAGCCCGATCCGCATGCCGGGCGTCGCCAGGGGCGGCCTGGCCGTCGAAATCACGGCCGGGTCTGGCCGTTTCCGCGGACGACATATTTGAATGTCGTCAATTGCTCCAGCCCGACGGGCCCGCGCGCATGGAAGCGCCCGGTGGCGATGCCGATCTCCGCCCCCATGCCGAACTGGCCGCCATCGGCGAATTGCGTCGAGGCGTTATGCAGCACGATGGCCGAATCCACCTCGCGCAGGAACCGCTCCGCCGCCTTCGCATTCTCGGCGACGATGCTGTCGGTATGGTGCGAGCCGTAGCGGGCGATATGGGCGATTGCTGCCGCTTCGTCGGCCACCACGCCCATGGTGACGATGGGCGCGAGGTATTCCGTCGCCCAGTCTTCTTCGCTCGCCGGCTTCACCCGGGAATCGGCCTCTTGCACCGCCTCATCGCCCCGGATCTCGCAGCCCGCATCGATCAGCGTCTCGATCAGCGGCTTTAGATGGGTGGGAGCCGCCGCCTCATCGACCAGCACCGTCTCGGCTGCGCCGCAAATCCCGGTGCGCCGCATCTTGGCGTTCAGCACGATGGCCTTTGCCATCTCCAGATCGGCCGACTTCTCCACATAGACGTGGCAGACGCCTTCCAGATGGGCGAAGACCGGCACCCGCGCCTCGTCCTGCACCCGCTGCACCAACCCCTTGCCGCCGCGGGGCACGATCACGTCGATATTGCCGTTCAGCCCGGTGAGCATCATCCCCACTGCGGCGCGATCCGTGGTCGGAACCAGCTGGATCGCCGCCTTGGGCAGCCCGGCCGCCTCGAGCCCGGCGACAAGCGCCCGGTGAACGGCAGTGGAGGTGGCAAGTGCATCGCTGCCGCCGCGAAGGATCACCGCATTGCCGGATTTGAGGCACAGCCCACCGGCATCCGCCGTCACATTGGGCCGGCTCTCATAGATGATGCCGATCACCCCGAGCGGCACCCGCACCCGGGCGATATTGAGCCCGTTGGGCCGGTCCCAATCGGCCGTCACCTGACCGACCGGATCGGGCAGCGCGGCGATCTCGCGCAAGCCCTGCGCCATACCGGCGATCCGCGCATCGGTGACGGTCAGCCGGTCGATGAACGAGGGCGCCAGCCCCTTTTCCTTGCCGGCCTCGACCTCTTGCGCGTTGGCGGCGAGGATCGCCGGCGCGGTGTCCAGGATCGCATCCGCCATGGCCAGCAGCGCGGCGTTCTTCGCCTCTGTCGATGCCAGCGCCAGCTCGTGGCCCGAGGCCCGCGCATCCGCGCCGATCCGCGCCATCAGCGAATCCAGGCTCTGCCCGTCCGACTGCTTCGCTTCCATTTGCTTCACCGCGTCCATTGCTCACTCGCCCTTACGCTTCAACGCCATGTCGTCCCGGTGCACCAGCTCGGAGCGGCCACGGTAGCCGAGAATGCCCTCGATTTCACTGCTCTTGCGACCCGCTATTTGCGCCGCATGCACCCGGTCATAGGCCGCCAGCCCCCGCCCAAGCTCGACGCCGGCGCTGCTCTTGATCGCCACCGCATCGCCCCGCTCGAACCGGCCTTCCACCTTGACCACGCCGGCCGGCAACAGGCTCTTGCCCGAGCCGAGCGCAAGTTCGGCGCCCTCATCCACGATCAGCGCGCCTTTCGGCTCCAGCGAACCGGAGATCCAGCGCTTGCGCGCCGTCACCGGATCGCCATGGGCGACGAACCAGGTGCCGCCCACCCCTTCCGCCAGAGCGCGCAGAGGGTTCAGCCGCTTGCCTGAGGCAATCGCCATATGGGTGCCGGCGGCGGTGGCGATCTTGCCGGCAACGATCTTGGTCACCATGCCGCCCTTGGAGAGCTCCGAGCCGACATCGCCGGCCATCGCCTCGATTTCCGGCGTGATATCGCGCACCTCGTCCAGCCGCTTGGCGGACGCATCGCTGCCGGGCGGCGCGGTATAGAACCCGTCGATATCGGACAGCAGCACCAGGCAATCGGCGCTCATCATCGAGGCGACCCGCGCCGCCAGCCGGTCGTTGTCGCCATAACGGATCTCGCTGGTCGCCACCGTGTCGTTCTCGTTCACCACCGGAACGGCCCGAAGCTTCAGAAGCGTATCCATGGTGTTGCGTGCATTGAGATAGCGGCGGCGGAGCTCCGTATCGTCCAGGGTCAACAACACCTGCGCCGCGACCAGCCCCCGGGCGGCGAATTTCGACTCGTAGGCATGCGCCAGACCGATCTGCCCCACGGCGGCGCAGGCCTGGCTCTCTTCCAGCTTCAAGGGGCCCTTGGGCAGCTTCAGCACGTGCCGGCCGAGCCCGATGGCGCCGGAGGACACCAAGATCACCTCGCGGCCATGGCGATGCAGCGCGGCGATATCGTCGCAAAGCGATTCCAGCCATTCGGCTTTCAGCTGGCCCCGCTCCCGGTCCACCAGCAGCGAGGAGCCGATCTTCACCACGATGCGGCGGGCATCGCGCCATTCGGCCCGGACCGCGCTCATTTGCTTCAGCTCACTCACGGCCGCCAGCCTTCCGACGGCATCTCCTCCGCCTCTTCCGCTTCATAAGTGCCGATCGCATCCATCACCGCATGCAGCGCCGCGTCCACCCCTTCGCCGGTCACGGCGGAGAGCAGCATCGGCTGCTTGCCGCACACTTTCCGAAGCGCTGCCGCCTTCTCGGCCCGCTCCTCCTCCGGCACGGCGTCGATCTTGGAAAGCGCCACGATCTCCTGCTTTTCGGAGAGCGCCTCCTCATAGGCCAGAAGCTCTTCGCGCACCGTCTCGTAGGCCGCGGCCGGATCCTCCTGCGTGCCGTCGACCAGATGCAACAGCACCGCACAGCGCTCGATATGGCCGAGGAACCGGTCGCCGATCCCGGCGCCCTCATGGGCGCCTTCGATCAGCCCGGGAATATCGGCCAACACGAAATCCCTCCCGCCCCGGCGCACCACGCCGAGATTGGGATAGAGCGTGGTGAAGGGATAGGCAGCGATCTTCGGCTTGGCGGCGGAGACCGCGGCAAGGAAGGTCGACTTGCCCGCATTGGGCAGCCCCACCAGCCCGGCATTGGCGATCAGCTTCAGCCGCAGCCAGATCGTCATCTCCTCCCCCGGCTGGCCTTCATTGGCCCGCCGCGGCGCCTGGTTGGTGGAAGATTTAAAATGCAGATTGCCGAAGCCGCCATTACCGCCGCGGGCCAGCACCACCCGCTCGCCCGGCTCGGTCAGGTCGGCGATCAGCGTCTCTTTGTCTTCGGCCAAGATCTGCGTGCCCGGCGGCACTTTCAGCACCTTATCGGCGCCTTTCGCCCCGGTGCGCTGCTTGCCCATGCCGTGACCGCCGCGCTTGGCCTTGAAATGCTGCTGGTAGCGGAAGTCGATCAGCGTGTTGAGATTGGCCACGCATTCGGCGATCACATCGCCGCCGCGCCCGCCATCGCCGCCATCGGGTCCGCCGAACTCGATGAACTTCTCGCGCCGGAACGAAACGCAGCCATTCCCGCCCGCACCGGACAGGATATAGACCTTGGCTTGATCGAGAAATTTCATCGGTTTTGACCTAAGCGGTGGCTGTTGCGAACAGGCTTATCACACCGCTTGCTTAAAAACGCTTTCCCGGGTGAGCCGGTAAAGTAGCGTGCGTTGCTCCAGACCCCGCGCCTCGCAATAGCGCACCTCCTCGCCATTGCGCACGAAGCCGAGCTTCTCCAGCACGCGCCCCGAGGCGGGATTGTCGTCGTAATGGCCGCCGAGGAAATAGTCGAAGCCGTCCTGTTCGAACCCGTGAGCGATCAGCGCACCGACCGCCTCGGTGGCATAGCCCAAGCCCCAGAATGGCTTGCCGATCCAATAGCCGATTTCGCCGTGATGGACATCGTGGGGACGGTAGCCGGCACAGCCGATCAGCCGGCCCTGCTCCTCGATGGCAAAGACCACGCCTTCCTCGCCGGCCAGCACATCGCCGATCCAGCGCCCGGCCTGCTCCTCGCTATAGGGATAGGGGATCGTGCCGGTCATCCGGGCGACGCGATAGTCGCCGGCCAGCATGCGCAAGCGCGGCGCATCCTCCATACGGAGCGGCCGCAAGCTCAATCGTTTTGTCTGGATGATCATCTCGTCTCGACCCCAAGGAAAAGGCCGCTGGCCGGGGCAAGACGTCTCGGCGCGGCCCGTCAGACGGCCGCGCCATATGGGCGGGCCGGCGTCTAGCTCGGCTTCACCGAAACGAAGACGCGGTCCTGCGCCTTGCGCTGAAATTCCACCACGCCTTCGACCTTGGCGAAGATCGTGTAGTCCTTGCCCATGCCGACACCGTCGCCCGGGTGCCACTTGGTGCCGCGCTGGCGGATGATGATGTTGCCCGGAATCACATGCTGGCCGCCGGCCTTCTTCAGGCCGAGGCGCTTGCCTTCCGAATCGCGGCCGTTACGGGACGAACCGCCTGCTTTCTTATGTGCCATGGTTCAGATCCTCTATTCGGATGCGCGCTTCTAGTCTTCCGACTTTTTCGCGGCGGGCTTCTTCGCAGCCGGCTTCTTTGCGGCGGCGGTCTTGGTCTCGGTCTTCGCGGCAGCGGGCTTGGCCTCTTTGGCCGGCGCTTTTTTCGCCGGAGCCTTTTTCTCCGCTGCAGGCTTCGCTTCGGCCTCGGCCTTCTTGGCGGCCGGCTTTGCCGCGGGCTTGGCCTCAGCCTCGGTCTTCTTGGCCTCGGTCTTGGTCGCCGCCGTATCGGCCTTCTTGGCCGCGGTCTTCGACGGCTTCTTGCCGCCGATCAGGATCTCGGTGATCTTGAGCGCCGTCAGAAGCTGGCGATGGCCGCCGGTGCGGCGATAATTGGAGCGCCGCTTCTTCTTGAAGATGCGAACCTTGTCGGCGCGGGTATGCTCGACCAGCTCGGCCGCAACAGTGACGCCGGAGACCAGCGGACTGCCGACTTCCGGCTTATCCCCGCCCAGCATCAGAACCTCGCCCAGCTCGACCGTATCGCCGGGCTCGCCGGCAATGCGCTCGATCTCGATAATGTCGTTCGGCGCAACACGATATTGCTTGCCGCCTGTGCGAATGACCGCGAACATGTCTTTATCTCGCTTCGATCTAGCGATTGAGTGCCAATTCCGGCTTAAGCCTTCCGCGCATCGCTTCGGAGCGCAAAAAGACCGCCCGGCGGACACGCCG
Source organism: Methyloligella sp. GL2 (assembly GCF_013341275.1). GTDB lineage: Bacteria > Pseudomonadota > Alphaproteobacteria > Rhizobiales > Methyloligellaceae > Methyloligella. The sequence continues at coordinate 445,700 of NZ_CP054476.1, read as the reverse complement.
GCGGCCGGATTTGCGCGCAATATAGAGGGGAAGCGCCAGAAGTCAACGTTCTCAAACGCGCTCTTCTTTCTAAAGGTGGGCTCGGAGCCTAGAATGCAACTTCTGGTCTACCTATATTGATGACACCGCGAATGGTAATTTCCGCTCCAAGAGCCAATGGGACCAATTACTCTCTTCGACAAATCGTTCATAGAGATGCTCAACGTTGATGAGTCGGCGCTCTTTGACGCGCTGTTCACGGCGAACATTTGCCCCATGTATTACGTGGAGGTGCTGGCGGACCTAAAACTAGAGAACCCCGGCAAAAGGACTTGCGAGAAGGTCGTTTCCGATCTCGCGGCAAAGACTCCGGTGATGCGGGCCTACCCCAACGTCATCCATACATCACTTTGCCTACTTGAGCTCTTTGGAAGTCCCATTGAAATGCGTGGTGCCCCTGTCTTGGCTCAAGGCACTCCGGTACGCAGAGAAGGTAGGGTCGGGGTATTCTACCAAGAGAGCGCGGAAGCCAAGGCATTTGGCCGCTGGCAGAGGCGCGAGTTTCTGCAACTTGAACACGAATTTGCTAGCCAGTGGCGCGCCCAGCTCAAGTCCACTGATCATGCAGCTCTAGCCAAACTGGCAAAATCGGCGCTGAGAATTAACGCCGAGCCAAAAAATCTTGAAGACGCATATGCTCTCGCAAAAGAAGTCGTGCACGGAAAGGGGCAGCAGGCTCTCACCCTTAAGACGGCATACGCGCTCTTGGGATTGCCGCATGAATATTTCGCTCAAATTCAGGAGCGTTGGAAGCGACAATATCAACCGGTAGAAGAATATGCCCCCTACATGGCGCATTGCCTGCTCGTTGATGTATTCTTTCACATTACCGTAGATAAAAAGCTTATCTCACCTTCGCGCGCGAGCAACAAAATTGATTTGTCATATTTATACTATCTCCCGTTCGCGCAAATATTTGTTTCAAACGACAAGCTCCATCGACGCGTCAGTCCCCTGTTTCTTCAGCCTGAGCAATTATTCATTGGCGGCCAGGAGCTGAAGGACGATCTCAAGGCTCTTGACGCTTACTACAGTAAGTTGCCGGGTAACGAACTAGCACAAGGGCTTTTTCATGTCGCCGCACGGCCTCCGAACGATGACCTGTTTCTGACCACTCGTTTGTGGAAGACGTTGGGGCATCCTGTCGAGCCACCAAGAGCGTCACCCCCAGAGGGCCCGCTATCAGCATACTTATTAGACCGAGTTCGTAAACTTGAAGAAGGAGCTAAAAGTGGGGTCAGAGAAACCTTCGAGCCCTCTGAGCTAAGGGATCCGCACGAAGTTTCCATACAGAGGCTTATTCCGACGAAGCGAGGCAAATGGCAACTTCTTCCGAAAGATCTAACCGCCTCCAAAGCGGAATAGAACCCACTTAGACCATTTGCTTTTCGTGCACCTTCGGCATGACGGCGGAAATTCCGCGTCCAAGCGGCAAAGCCCACCTTGCCGGACGCCATAAGGGGCGCTACAAGGCGGCTCCCACGAGCGACCGGGATACGGCCTGCAAATCAAGGCCCCGCGGAGAGGTGCCGGAGTGGTCGAACGGGGCGGTCTCGAAAACCGTTGTGCGCGCAAGCGTACCGAGGGTTCGAATCCCTCCCTCTCCGCCATTATTTCGCTCACGCCAATCTCACTTCGTTCGACGGCTCCGCGGGGCGGCCTGACCGGCCGGTGGGCAGTCACCCGACTGGTTCCGCGTTCGCACCCTCTCCGCCATCGTCGATCTCACGCCAATTCGCTTCGCTCATGGCTCCGATGGGGCGCGCTAACCGCGCTTGTACAGCTGGCGCTCCCAGCCCTTATCTAATCGACATCTCTGAGGAGGTAATGCAGACTTCGTTCCTGAACTGATCCCTGAAAACGCATGCACCTAGAGCCTCCGCCAGTCAACAAAGGTCAAGTAGGCCTCAACGAATTCCGCAGGAAAGCTAAACTCCACGAGCTTTCGCTCACGAACCGAATGAGCCGAGAGTTCTATCGGGCGCGCCTATCGAAGTGGCAGAAGCTCTACACGACCTTGGCAGCCAAACGAAAGCCGGGAAGTAGCGCTGCAATCCACTTCGCTTCCTTCTCTTCGCTGTGCAGAGATCTGCTGGATCAATATGGCCCCGAGCCGCCGCCAAAGAAACGAGCCCAGAAAGCATTTGCCTCAGTCCGGCTTGTGTATCCCATGTTTCCGGATAGCGTCACTCACAGGCTTCATTTTCTTGAAGGCCCCGGGGCTAGGCGGAAGCGCGCTATTGAGTTAGCCGCGTACTCCGCCTTCCTTTCGCGCCAGACCTCCGGAACCGGCCGTGTTCTCGTTTCGGTTGGAACTTCGCAAGATGATGTCAGACTATTCGAGCGGCTGGTAGAGACTATTGGAGAAGGCCTGTTCGGTGATCCGGCAAAGTCCGGCTTCGATGCGGAGCGCAAAAGCGACCAGCCGCCCAGCAATACGGCAACTCCTCTTGAAAGGGTCTGGCGGGATAATAGCCGGGCGCGCGGATATAGCTGGCAGGCACGTGCTTTGGGCGATCAGTTCCGGAGCGTCGATGGCGAGGGGCTTCCGGAAGACCTTCCGGACCTAGAAAGCGGGGGCCCATGGGACCCGGATTCCAAGTGGCAACAAGTTCTAGACTTGACCGAAACGAACCGGCTCTTCGATGCGATGGATCTCGTTGACGCCATCCCGGGGGGTGATCGTGAAGCGCTTTTGGACGAGGTCATATATCTGAAATTCTTGACGGATCGGGAGGTTCGCGCCGACGATGTCAGGTTGATCGCTCGCAAGCATGCAGCGGCGTCGCTGATCTCCGGCCGCCTGCTTGAGGAGTTCGACACGTTCATAGGCTACTTGGATCAGGAACTCCAAGACGATCCACCCGATCTCTCAAAACTCACTCGATACGACCCGGGCTACGGTCAAGAAATGATCCCGGTGCAACCTCCAGCGTCAGACTGGCAGGCATACCGAGCGTATCAGGCTCAGTTCACCAACTCTTCTGCGCCTCGCGGTCGCATATTCGCCGTTAATATTGATGTCGGCTTTAACAACATTGAGAGAATGCTCGCCGGGCATATGGTGCTGGCGGAGGATGCATTCCGGCGTGATCGATCTATACCGGAGATTGGTGCGAGCGGCTGGGTTTCCGAACTCGCCCTCCTCGACCTTATCCGGGCAGTTTGGCCAAACGCCAAGCACCAATGGCGTCCATGGTTCCTTGGCCGCCAGTCAATAGACATATACGTCCCTGAGATAGACTTGGCAGTCGAGTATCAGGGGCAGCAGCACTATGAACCGGTTGCAATGTTCGGTGGCGAGGAAGGCCTCAAAAACGTTCAGCTTCGCGATGAACGAAAGCGACTACTCTTGGGCGCGAACAAGGTACGCCTACTGGAATGGCGGTATGATACAATCATATCTCGGGAAGCGCTGGTGCTGAAGCTCGCCGAAATGGGAATACTCTTGCCAACTAGTGAATGAAGAAAAGCCCAGCAGGAGCGCTATAGCGTAGGCGCAATTCTCTGTTTCGTCGTTCTCGGTCGGGCAGTCTCAGCCCCCCGCCCCGCACACCTTAGCGCTCGAACCCTCCATTTTTCGCGTAAGAGTGAGGCAAGTGCGAAACGGACTATTTTCCGCCATAGCCGGATCGTCAGTTGGCATTGAAGGGCGCGTTCGCCCGGCGGGCCGGGCTCGGCGATAGCGGCGCAATTTCCCGCAACACCCTGCCCCGAAAGACGCGAGCAATTGTCGGCCTTCGGGCAACAAGATGTGTTCGGCCGGCGGCCCGTGGTCCGGCGGACCTGCAAAGCCGTTATCGCTGCCCGTCGCCGGCATTCGCTGAACCCGCAACCGCCGAAGCCTATCGCTCCGACAGCTTCACTGAGAGCCCCGCGAGCCATCGTCTCAGCCCCCGCTCCTCGTCGGCGGAAACCCCGTCGACGAGCTCCTTCTCGACGGCGCCGACCCGCCTCTTGGCCGTCGATAGGAGGCTTCGTCCGCTCTCGGTCAGCGTAAGCTGCTGAATGCGGCCGTGCACCGCATGCGGTTGCTTCTGGACAGCGCCGGATTTGATGAGATTGCCGACGATGACGCCCACCGTCTGGGGGGTCAGAAATGTCAGCCGGGCGATGTCGGCATTGGAAAGTCCCGGATAGGCGGCGATCATCGTCATCACCGAAAATTGCGGCGGCGTCACATCGAGATCGGCCAGCGTGCGCGCAAGATGCGTCTCATACGCATTCGCCGCCTGCCGGAGCAGATAGCCGATATAGCCGTCTTCGCCGCGCTTTCCCGTCCCCGCAGCGGGAAGGGAGCGGCGGCTTGCGGAACGAGCCTTGCCCATAATATAAGAACTCTTATATGTTGTTCGTATTCTTATATTATCGCGTACGACACGGAGAGACCATCCCATGCCCGACGAAGCCAGCCGACTGAGCTATGAGGCTTTCAGAACATCCCAGCCGGACGCTCACGATGCGCTGATCGCCCTCGGCAAGACCGTCGATAACGGCGGGCTGGAGAAGGAGCTGACCGAACTCGTCAAGCTGCGCGTGTCGCAGATGAACGCTTGCGCCTTCTGCATCCAGCTTCACCTGAACATCGCACGCAGGCTGGGGCTCGAAGAGACCAAGCTCGGCCTGCTCCCGGCTTGGCGCGACGCCGGCACCTTCTCGGCTCGCGAACGGGCCGCCTTGCGCTGGGCGGAGCTGCTGACTCGGCTGAACGGCGAGGGTACTCCCGAGGCCGAATGGGCGCACCTGCGCGAACAATTCGGCGAGGGCGACGCGACCTTGCTGACGGTGACGGTCGGCACCATCAACGCCTGGAACCGCATCGCCATCGGACTTCGCTTCGCCCCGCCCGTGCCGCAAACGGTCGCCGCGTGAAGGCGCAAAGCAAGCCTGGCGATTTACGCCAGCGCTTAAGCCATCGCCGCGAAGCCGGTGACCAGCGCCAGACCGGCCAGCACGCCGACCGGCGGCAAGGCGTGCCAATACTCCTTGTTCCAGATCACCGTGGCAGCCGCGGCAAGCATGATGGCGGCGCCCAGCACCGTACCCTCGAAGCGGGTCTGCGGGAAAACCAGAAGACAGGCTGTGAGCAGCTCGAGGCAGCCGGTGAGGCTCGGGAACCAGGTCGGATAGCCCCAGCGGGCATAGTTGGTCCGGATCGGTTCGTTGGGCCGCAAATTGACGACGCTGCCGACCAGGAAGAAGAAGGCGAAGGCCCAATAGACGAAGTGCACCATGGCTTAACAAGCCTCCACAACGGGCCGGCCGCTCCGGGCGGCAGGCGCAAGAACAAGGGTTTGGAACTGAGCGTTCGGATCGTCGACCATAGGGCCGTCTGCGTCTCTACCTAGACGCCGCATCCGGTGCGCCATGCGGCGACACGCGGCTATAAGCCCGTTGGTGCCAGATCAGCGGTTTGCGGTGATGCGCCGAATCGATCGCAACGACGCCGCCGGCAAACAGCAGGTGATCGCCGGTATCCGCCGTACCGATAAGCGCGCAATCCATTGCCGAAACCGCGCCGCGAAGACGCGGATGGCCGGAGGGCCATTCCTCCCACTCCCCCATATCGAACCGCTTTTCGGCCGGAAGCCCACCGGCGAAAGCATCGGCGAGGTCGTGCTGTGCTTCCGACAGGGTGGCGATGGAGAAGCCGCCCACCTGTCGAATCGCATCGGCCAGATGGCTCCCCGCCTTGACCGAAACCAGGATCGAGGGCGGCGATGCGGCGAGCGAAAACACCGCCGTCACCGTCCGCCCCAGCCGGACATCTGAGGCTTTGGCCGTGACGATGCAGGCCGTCGCCGCCAGCGAGGCCATAGCATCTTTGAAATCGTTGGGATCGGCGTGGGTCTGGAATTCCGAATCCAGGCGGAAATCCGCCGGGGACTTGGTGTCAGATCCAGTCTTGCTCTTGGACGTCTCCGTCATGATCCGGCCCCGGGTTTCTCCGAGAACGACGTCCGTAACTTGTCAGGCACGCCTTGCATCTCCTTGGCATTGGCCGGCGGCGTTCCCTGCTGGGTGATGTTCGGCCACATTTCCGCGTATTTCAGGTTGAAATCGTCCCAGCCTGCCGCTTTCGGATCGCTTGCAAGAAGGATGGCCGAGACGGGGCATTCATACACGCAAACGCCGCAGCTGATACATTCATCCGGATGGATGACGAGCATGTTCTCGCCTTCGTAGAAGCAGTCCACGGGGCAGACTTCCACGCAGTCCATATGCTTGCAAGCAATGCAATCTTCGGTGACGACTTAGGTCATGAGGGGGTGTTCGGGTTGGGCGCCGGCCGTGAGCCGTGGCGCAGCTTGGCGACCCGCGAACGCAACGCAGCGCCTCACCCGCTTGCACCGCCATCCGGAGCGATCTGGGGCGAAGTCCGGACGGCGGCGCTAGGCGCGCGGGCGGTCGCGAGCGGGTTCGAGCCGTTCGGCGTCTTGGTGACCTTGAGCGTCCCGTCCGCAGCCTCGATCAGCCCGGATGCTGACGCGGAAAGCCGTGCTGGTGTGAGATCAGCGTCATCACCAAGGTCGCGACGAGCAGGATCAGAAGGCTGGGCGCAAAGGCGCCGACACCGAATCGCGCAAGCAGCACTCCGCCGATGACGCCGGCGACGGCGATCGCCGTGTTCCAGACCGTCACCAGCATGGCCTGGGCAAGATCCGCCGCCGGACCCGCCGTCTTGGCGCTCGCGGTCTGAAACAGCGTCGCACAGCCGCCGAAGGCGAGCCCCCAGACGCCGACAGCCCCATAGACCACCGCCGGCACATCGCCCCAGATCCATAACGCAGCCGCCGAAAGGCCGAACAGCACGGTGCTGATTAGGGTCAGCTCGCGCAGCCGCCGGTCGATCAGCACCCCGACGATCCAAATGCTGAACAGCGAGGCGACACCGAACACGAGCAGCACCAGATCGGTCCGCGCCGCCATGCCCGCCGCGGCCAGAAACGGCGCGATATAGGTGTAGAGAATGTTGTGGGCGAGGACGAAGCCGAGCGTGACGAACAGCACCGGCCGGATGCCGGGCCGGGTGAAGACGCTTTTCAGCGACCTCCGCTCGCCCACGGATTGCCCGGCAAAATCCGGCACCGCCGCCAGCACCCAGGCGATCAGAATGACCGTCAGCCCGCTCATCAAACCGAAGCAGGCACGCCAGCCGATGGCGGCGCCGAGAAACGTGCCCGCCGGCACGCCGAAGGATAGCGCCAGCGGCGTTCCGACCATGGCCACCGCGATTGCTCGCCCCTTGAGATGCTCCGGCGCCATGCGCGCCGCATAGCCGGCGACCAGCGCCCAGAGCAGCCCGGCGGAAACGCCGGCAAAGAAGCGCGCGACCAGGGTCAGCCCGTAGCTGCCCGAGACGGCGGTGACCGTATTGGCGAAGAGGAAGCCGACAATCGCCGTCAGAAGCAGCGGGCGGCGGCGCACCCCTTGGGTCAGGGTGGTCAGCGGGATCGCCGCCAGCAGCGAGCCCACCGCGTAGAGCGTCACCAGCTGCCCGGCCGCCGCTTCCGAGACGCCCAAGCCACCGGCGATCTGCGGCAGGAGGCCCGCCGGCAGCGCCTCGGTCAAAATCGTGATGAAGGCCGCCAAGGCCAACGCCGCCAGGCTGAGCCAGGGTAGCCGGTCGGACGCGCAGGGTGTAGGAGCCGCGGAAAATGCGGCTTGGGAAGCTGAAGACATAAGATTCCTCGTTTCGGCATTGCTCCGGCCCCAGACCTGCCATCCCGGCTGCCTGAGAGAAATAGGCTTTAATTCCGGTGACTTCGGACATAACTGTCCGTTATCATGGCGCTTAACGATGGAGAACCTCGGCGCCCTCAATGTCTTCGTCCAGGCGGCGGAAACCCGCAGCTTCACCGCTGCGGGGCGGCAGCTCGGTATCTCCTCCTCGGCCGTCGGCAAGGCGATCGCGCGGCTGGAGCAGCGCCTCGGCGTGCGGCTGTTTCACCGCTCGACCCGCGCCGTCACCCTCACCCCCGAAGGCAGCCTGTTTCTGGAACGCTGCCGCCGCATCTTCTGCGAGATCGAGGCGGCCGAGCTGGAACTCTCAAAGACCCGCGCCGAGCCGCGCGGTGTGCTGCGGGTGAGCCTGCCGCTGGTCGGCATGCTGCTGATGCCGACCCTCATCGCCTTCATGCGGGAATGGCCGGCGATCCAGCTCGACCTCGACTTCACCGACCGGCTGACCGACGTGATCGAGGAAGGTTTCGACGCGGTGATCCGCACCGGCGAGGTCAGCGATTCACGGCTGATGACGCGCAAGCTCGGCGCATTCCGCTACAAGCTCGTCGGCGCGCCCGCCTATTTCGCCGAGCATGGCACGCCGAAAACTCCAGCCGATCTCGCCACCCATCGCTGCCTGCGCCACCGCTATCCCAGCACCGGCAAGCTGGAGGACTGGCCGCTTGGCGACGAACTTGGCGAGACAAGCGGAGCACACACCGCCGAGATTCCCGCCGCCGCCATCTCCAACACCATCGAGCCTTTGCTCGACATGGCCAAAGCCGGGCTCGGCATCGCCTGCCTGCCGGACTTCGCCGTGCGCGACGCGATCTCCCAAGGCGCGCTGGTCAGCGTGCTGGAAAAATTCGTGCGCCATGGCGGCACGTTCCGCATCCTCTGGCCCTCGAGCCGCCACCTCTCGCCCAAGCTCCGCGTCTTCGTCGACTTCATGGCAGAGAATTTGTTTTCGGAGGGAGCGCGTCTCTAGAGTGCAGCCCGCGAAGAGAATAGCGCTTTGTCGAATAGACTGCCTACCTGCCTCCTGTGATGGTGCCAATCTACTAAAGAACTTCGTCAGCTGTTGGAGGGCGCAATCTGCTGTAAATGTATTCTATGAGAACCGGCAAAATCCCATTTCGTTTTGACATGATTGACCTGCTGAACCGCGCGCGTCAGCAGTGCGCTAGGCATGTTGGCGACGTCACGCTAAACCTGCCGTTTGTGAGTATTGCCGTTAGCCCGAAGGACAAAGAACGGCAAGCCGCCCGTAAACTTGTGATCCGGCTTGCTGACAGGCGCGTGCTCTCCGCTTGGGAATGCTGCGATGACTGCATTGACAATTCCCTGGCGTCCCTACGTGAAATACGCGCAATCTTGGTAGATACGCAGGTTGAATTATCGGATTTGCAGAACGGTTCGCTCTACCTGCTTGTTGACGCCATGACTTTGGGCATCCGCCAATTTCTCACCTACGAAGAACTGTTGAACAGGCCCGACGAAGCGCCAGCGCACCGTCGCTTCGGTGAATTCCACCGACCGCCCGATATACGACAGGCGTATTTTGACGCGCTGGAACTATTGAGGGGGCACCTTAGCCGATGCTTAGGACAGGTAGCCGCAATAGGTGACATGGACCTTCCGCAGGACGGTCTTGTGAAAAACTACCAAGGCGATTGGCATCTCGACGCCTATGAAACATTGCCACTTGGAGAGGATAGATAGGCCCCCGGGACCGCCCGAAGGTAGTTCTGATATTCCGCGCAATTGTCTCCAACGCTTCAGCTAAGACTCAAGCCTCCGCCGGAACCGTCTCCGGCTGGCCCATGCGGTTCCAGGCATCGAGCCCGGCAATCTTGTAGGCCTCGGCGAGAGTTGGGTAGTTGAAGGTGTTCTCAACGAAGAAATCCACCGTGCCTTTTAGGTTGATCACCGCCTGGCCGATATGGATCAGCTCGGTCGCCCCCTCGCCGATGATATGCGCGCCGAGCAGCCGGCGGCTATCCAGCGCGAAGATCAGCTTCAGGAAGCCGGAATTCACCCCCATGATGTGGCCGCGCGAGGTCTCCCGGAAGCGGGCGACGCCGCATTCGTAGGCCACGCCGCTCTCGCGCACCTCTTCCTCCGACTGACCGACGGTGGAGATCTCCGGCACCGCATAGATGCCGTAAGGGAAGGCCTCCGGCGGCGGCGGGGCCGGCATATCGAACGCGTGGCAGGCCGCTAGGCGCCCCTGCTCCATGGAGGTGGAGGCAAGGCTCGGAAAGCCGATGATGTCGCCGGCGGCATAGATATTCGGCACCTCGGTCTGGAAGGTCTCCGCATCGACCTTCAGCCGCCCGCGCTTATCGGCCTGCAAGCCCACCGCCTCCAGATTGAGGCTGCCGACGCTGCCCGCCCGCCCGGCCGCGAACAGCAGATATTCGGTGGAGACCTTGCGCCCGTCCTCCAGCGTGACGGAGACGCCCCGGTCGCTCGTCGCGATCTCCTTCACCGCCGCGCCGAGCCGCACCACCATGCCGCGGTCGCGCATCTGGTGCACGAAATCGGCCACCACCTCCTTGTCGATGAAATCGAGGATGGTCTCGCGCCCCTCCACCAGCGTCACCGGCACATCGAGGGCGGAGAAGATGGTGGCGTATTCCACCCCGATCACCCCGCCGCCGATCACCGTCAGCGAGCGCGGCAGATGCTCGATCTCCAGGATCTCGTCGCTGTCGAAGACGCGGACCCCGTCGAAGGGCACATGGCTCGGCCGATAGGGCTTGGTGCCCGCCGCGATCACCGCCTTGTCGAACGCCACGCGGGTCACCTCGTCCGCATCGGAGGTCAGCTCCACGGTATGCGCATCGATGAAGCGCGCCTCGGCCAGCGCGAAGCCCACCATGTTGCGCATGAACTGGTGCTCCAGCACCTCCACCTCGTGATCGAGGGTCTTATGCAGCCGCTCGGTGAGATCGACCGCGGTGATGTCCTGCTTCACCCGGTAGGCACGCCCGTAGAACCCGCGCTCGCGCCAGCCGGAGAGGTTCAGCACCGTCTCGCGCAAGGTTTTCGAGGGGATCGTGCCGGTATGTACCGAGACCCCGCCGAGCCTGCGCCCGCGATCCACCACCAGAACCGATTTGCCGAATTTTGCCGATTGCACAGCGGCGCGCCGGCCGGCAGGCCCGCTGCCGATCACCAGCATATTGACCTTGTCCATGATCCCCCGAAAGTCCCCCGATACGTTTCAACGCCAATCCCCAGGCGAAGCTTGCCGCATTGTGCAACTGCGAAACAAGGGGTTTGCTCTGCGAAAGCACCGATATTCATGGCTCTGCTTGACCGCTCTTGGCATTGCTCGGCCGGAATTTGCGTCTCCAGCCGCCATAGGCGGGTGGTCGTGATCGAAGGCCAGATGGTCGAGCGACAGCATCTCGCTATTGTCGAGCGCACCGTAGACATCGCCGAGCAGATCGAGGCGGCTGTGGGGGCGAAGCGGGGATGGGGCCGTGGCGGTGATCGACGTCACCTGCTCGCGGGCGCGAGGCCTATGGCTTAGAATTGTTGTTCAAGCAACTCCAGCAAGCTCTGCAATCGATTTCGCTCTTCGCTGTCGACCACGCCGTCGGCCAGCACGATTTCGGGAATGCGGCTAAGCACATGATTGCGGTGGACCCTCTCGCTATTCAGAACTTTCTCTAATGCGTCGGAGAACTGATATGTGTCCGGCAACATGGCATCCATCCAAGAGTTTACCGATCGTCTCGGTACACGCCCGCGGATTGAGCATCTATCCTGCTGCCAATCCAGATAACTCCAGAGAATTCTGCGTTCCTGCCGCTTGAGGTGCTGATCCGCATGCCCGAAATAGAGCAAAACCGTTAGCCCCTCCGTGCTTTCTCGGAGCAGGACTGAGGTCGGATCCTCGCTTGGCGTCCTTTTCTTGGTGCGCTGCATCTTCGCCACAAGAAGTAGGTCGGAGAGGAAAGCTTCAGGCTCCTCGTGCACTTCGCCGGTACGAGTGTCGATTATCTCGACGATGCGGTCTACGCGAAACGACCGTCTTGCCTGCCTGAGCTCGCAAAACGCTTGCAGACAGTATTCTCCCGCAGCAGTGCGAGAGACCTTTTCGACCACGATCAATCGCCGGGTGCGATCACCTTTAGAGTCTTCATAGGTGAGTGCCAGACGCACGCCGACAAGTCTGCCAACCTCATCCGAACTTGGCTCAACTTCCATGTCGGCGGTATCGAACGACGCGCCGCCGATCCTAAATCCGGTAGGCGGCGTCGCCTTCCGCTCCCCGAACACACTCAGTAGCGATTGGAGCATTTGGACAACCCTTCCGGGTAGACCATATCGCGAGATTTTTCCTCACGGAAGCACCTGAGTAGATCGCAAGGGCGGTGGTGGTGGCCCGGATCGTCGCCATCGGCAGGTTCGCCATCGGCCACATCAGCATGCCCCGCCGCGCCACGAGCCGCCGGCGCGGCTTAGCCCAGCGTGCTCAGATGCGCGACCACGTCCTTGATCGGCGCCTTGGCCTTCTCCGCCGCCTGGCGGCTCCAACGGCGGCGGCGCAAAGCCGGCTCCCGCTCTGGCTCACAGCGCGGCCCGGCCATCTGCGGCACGCGGGCGGGATGGCTCTGGCGATAGCGCCAGGTCATCAGAAACGACGGCTGGGCTTTTCCTGAGGCTGCATTGGTATCGTGATGCATGGCGGGTTCCTCCTGTTATCTCCTTGGGGGAGGAGGAGGAATTTTTGAGGGTGCTGGGGAGTTCCCGAGATTGAACGATAGTCAATGCTTAAAGCATTGCTCTCGATGCCAGGCTAGAAAGTGCGGATGCGGTCTCTGATGGGGTTTCGCCGGCACTAGCGCATACCCACCCCGATTAATGAAGGATCGAATGCCGTCGAAATCGTTCACCTGACGTGAGATGAGAATCTCATGATCGTCGGAAAGGCTAATTAGCCCACGATCGAACATCCAATGCGCCGTCCCTGATAGGGCAAGTCCATTGCTAACAATGTCAGGTCCATCCGCTTCGACGGGTCGAATATGCGCCGCTTCGACTTCAGCACGTCCTCGGCCGTTGATCAGCTTCAATCCACTTATGGCGCAACGCTCCTCATAAGCGCGTAGAACAACGCGTCGGAAAGCGCGATCGCGAACGATCCTCGAAGAGAGATAGTTCACCCGTTCTCGAGCTTCCTCAAATTCAAAGGGGGCTTGATCTTCGTCGAAACCAAAGGGTGCTTTATCATCCCCAATTCGCGGGAGAAGCAATTCGTCGTCATTCAGCCCTCGAGTGACGATACGACTGAAGTCAGCGGACGACAGTGGTCGAACCGCTGACTGGGCGCGACCAGAAATACGGCCGTCAGGATTCAAAACACCGCGTTCGATCACACCATGCTCATCGCTAAACGGTACCGGTTTCACAAAATCCAAATAGCTGCCAGGCTCGATGAGTGCGAGGTACATCCCAGCCTGCGTTGGATCAGGAACCACGCGTTCGACTTTCGCCACGGCAAAATAGCCACGAGTCTCAGCGACTTTTCGGGGCTCATAATAGATGATCCAATCCCCGATACAGGGCTCTACCCTTCCCAGGTACTGTCTTGGAAATTGGTACTGCTCAGCTGGACTATCTTCGTAAATCGAATCTGAGCGATGAATGAAGACCCCGAATCCCATATGACTTCTTAGCGCGGTTAAGAAAGCGACGCATCGATGAAGGAGCCAGCAGGATGGAGCGCGCAAAACCACCGCCTCAAACCACCCAAGCCCCAAACTCCTTCACCACAGACCCCTTCGCCCAATCCATCCTCAAGCGCATCGCGCCGGCGCTGCTTGAGGCGCGCGCCGCTGAGCTCGCCTCCTTCGGCGCATTCTGCGGCGGCGAGCTGGACGCACAGGCTGCCTATAGCGACCGGATTCATCCCCCCGTCTGGAAGGCGGTGCCGGTCGATCCGGCCCATCCGGGAACGCGGCGCGGGGCGATCTTCCTCAACCCGCGCTACGATACCTGCCATCAAGAGGTCTATGCCCGCGGCTTCATCGCCGCCGGGTTCGGCGAGGCGCCGACGCAGCTCTACGCGCCGCTGGCGCAGTATCTGATCTCGCAAGCCGATATCTCCATCGGCTGCCCCTTCGCCATGACCCATCCCGTGGCGTTGATCGTCTCCCGCTATGCGCCGGAGAAGGTCAGAGAGAAATTTCTGCCCGAGCTGATCCGCACTGACCGCCAGACCAAGAGCGGCGGCACCTGGGCGACGGAGAAGCATAGCGGCAGCGACGTGGGCCAGACCGAGACCCGCGCCGTGCCCCAAGGCGACGGCACCGCGAAGCTCTACGGCCAGAAATGGTTCACCTCCAATGCTGGCTCCGGCCTAGCGCTGGCCACGGCCCGGCCCGAAGGCGCGGAACGAGGCGCAGCCGAGGGCGCCAAGGGGCTCGGCCTCTATCTCGTCCCCAGCCATGTCGACGCCGACTGGCAAACCCCCAACGCTTACGAGATCACCCATCTAAAGGAGAAGATCGGCACGCGCGGCCTCGCCACCGGCGAAGCCAAGCTCGACGGGGCGCATGCCTTCGAGATCGCGCCCCCGCCCGATGGCCTCCGGGTGATGATGGAGGCGCTGGCCTGCTCACGCGTGCACAATGCCATGGCCGCCGCCGGGGTGATGCGCCGCGCGCTGGTCGAGGCTTTTGGCTGGATCGCCACGCGCGAGACCTTCGGCAAGCCGCTGATCGAGCGCCCTCTGATCCGCCAGCGTGTGGCTGAGATCGCGGTGGCATGGATGGCCGGCAGCCTCCTCGCTTTCGAGGCGGCGAGAAGCTTCGATATCGCTTGGGCCAGCGAGGCCCCGGCGGCCCGGCTCTGGGCCCGCATCGCCACGGCGCTCGCCAAATACAAGACCGCCGAACAGGCGGTCTGGTGCGCGCAGAAGGCGCTCGGCCTCGTCGGCGGCAATGGCTACACGGAGGATTATCCCACCGCCCGGCTCTATCGCGATTCCGTGGTGCTCACCGTCTGGGAGGGGCCGGAGCAGATCCAGGCTCTGGAGCTGTTACGCCTGATCGCCGGCAAGGTGCCGGGGTCGGCGGTCTTCATCGCCAAGCTCGACGAGATTCACGGGAAGCTGCCGGAAGAGACCATGCGACGCGAGCGGGAGCAGCTGCAATTCCTGCGGCAGGGGATGCACGAAGCGCTGAGCCAGCTAGAAGCGGCGGACGATGCGGCGAAGGAAGCCTCCGCCGGGAGCTTCCTGCACAAGATGGCCGATACCCTCTCCTATGCCCTGCTCTGCGAGCACGCCGCCTGGGAGCTGAAGACCAGCGGCGAGACCGCGCTGCTGCCGGTCTGCGAAGCCTTCTATACCGGGACCTTCACCCCGAAGGTGTTCCCCGCCGCTTCGGCCGATCCTTTGGTCGAAAATCTCGATGCGATCCTTAGCACCGCCTTCGCCTGACCGCACCGCTCAACATTGGCGTTCCGATCCAAGGCGCCAAGAGCTTCAGCAAGGAGACGAGCTTCGTCTCCTGTCCCGTCTCCCGCCCCATCTTGGCGGTCTCCACGGAAGCGACGGCTTGAAGGAGCCATGCCGCAGGCGTAACAGCGTCGCTTAGGCAGCCGAATTGCATGCAAGGCATAACCCCGCGCAGATCGTCATCGCAGACGAAGCGGAAAGCGTCGCGGCGCAGGGTGAGAAAGGAGGAGAAATGAAAGTCTTTATCGTGGGTATTGCGGGAAAGGTCGGCATCCGTCTGGCGGAGCGCCTGGTGGCGCGGGGCGACGAGGTCGATGGGCTGTACCGACGGCCGCAACAAAAAGAGGCGCTGGCGGCGGTCGGCATCCAGGCGACGGAAGGCGATCTGGTGAAGATGTCGGCAGCCGAACTCGCCGAGGCGATACGCGGCAGCGATGTGGTGGTGTTTTCGGCCGGCGCCGGCGGCGAGGGCGGGCCCGAGATGACCACGGCGATCGACGGCGATGGGATGACGAAGACCATCGAAGCGGTGCAACAGGCGGGCATTGCGCGCCTCATTCTGGTCTCCGCTTTCCCCAACGCCTTGCGGGAGCGCGAGACCTCCGATCGGTTCGAGCACTACATGACGGTCAAGCGCCGCTCCGAAGTCGAACTGGTCGATTCCGATCTCGACTGGATGATTTTGCGTCCCGGCACCCTGACGGACGATACCGGCTCGGGACGTGTCTCGCTTTCGCTGGCGCTTCCCTATGGCGACGTTCCCCGGGACGACGTTGCCGAAACCCTGGCCGAGATCGTGCACGCGCCGGGAACTGCGCGAACCATTCTCGAGCTGATCTCCGGATCGGTACCGGCGGCGGAGGCTGTCGCCACGTTCGATCGGGCATAGGCCGCTTGCCGCCCGGCGCCGATCAGCAGCCCACCGGCGCAGGGGCAAGCGATCTTCCGCCCCGCCGGAAGCGCAGCGCCAGGAGAAGCCCGGCCGTCGCCGCGCCGGCGCCCGCCAGCGCCACGGCGGGATAGCCGAGCCCGGCATCGATCACCCCGCCGCCGAGGGCCGCGCCCACCGCATTGCCGAGATTGAAGGCACCGATATTCATCGCCGAGGCGAGATTGGGGGCATCCGCCGCCTCCATCACCACGCGGGTCTGCAGCGGCGGCACCATCGCGAAGCTGGCGATCCCCCATGCGAAGATCAGCGGCGCGGCCGCGAAGGCCGAAGCCATGCCCGGCGCGAATAGCAGCAGCAGGACCGCCGCCGCGGCCAGAGAGCCGATCAGCGTCGCATCGAGCGAACGGTCGGCAAAGCGCCCGCCCAGCCAGTTGCCGACGGCAAGACCCAGCCCGTAGAGGATCAGCATCGCGGTGACGAAGCCGGTCCCGGCCTGAGTCTCCACCCGCAGGATCGGTGCGATATAGGTGAACACGGTGAACATCGCGCTGGCCCCGACCACGGTGAGCAGCAGCGCGGTGAGCACCGGAGCGCGGAACAGCACTTTCAGCTCGGCGCGCATGTCCGCCTTGCGCTCCACCTTCATCGGCGGCAGCGAGACGATCAGCGCCGCCATGGTGAGAATGCCGATCGCCGCGATGCCGAAGAACGAGGCACGCCAGCCCACCGTCTCGGCCACCCAGGCGGCGAGCGGAACGCCGCCGATCGTGGCGACGGTCAGCCCGGAGAACATCGCCGCCACGGCACCGGCGCGCTTGTCCGGCGCAACCACGCTTGCCGCCACCACCGCGCCGACGCCGAAGAACGCGCCGTGATTGAACGAGGTGACGATGCGCCCCACCAGCAGCATCGTATAGCTGTCCGCCATGGCCGAGATCAGATTGCCGGCGGTGAAGATCGCCATCGCCAGAAGCAGCAGATGCCGCCGCACCATGCCGGCGAAGGTCAGCGTCATCACCGGCGCGCCGACCAGCACGCCGAAGGCATAGGCGCTGACCAAAAGCCCGGCCATGGGGATCGAGACCTGAAGATCGGAGGCGATCAACGGCAGCATGCCCATGGGCGAGAATTCGGTGACGCCGATGCCGAAGGCGCCGACGGCGAGCGCCAGCAAGGGAGGGTTGATTTTCATGAGAGCCATTCCGTGAGTTATGCTTTGACGGAATATGATCGACTCGAAAATCCCGGAGTAGATTGCGTTTCGGTCAATCACTTGTGCATTAGATTCACAAATGGAGCATTCCAACACTCATCCAAAAACCGACCGGACCGGGGAGCTGGCGATCTTTCTGGCGGTCGCCTGCGCCGGCAGTCTTTCGGCGGCGGCGCGCGAGCGCGGCCTCACCCCCTCCGCCGTCAGCCGCATCGTCACCCGCATGGAGCAGCGGCTCGGCGTGCGGCTCGTGGTGCGCACCACGCGAAGCCTGCGCCTGACCGCCGAAGGCGAAGCCTATGCACGGCTGGCGCGCCGCGTCCTTGCCGATCTGGAGGAGCTTGAGAGCACCATCGCCGACCGGGCCAGCCCGCGCGGCCATATCCGCGTCAGCGCCGCCACCGCCCATGGCCGGCTCACCATCGTGCCGCTCCTGGCCGAGTTCGTGGATCGCTATCCGGACATTTCCGTAGAGCTGGAGGCCAGCGACGAGGTATCCGATATTCTCGGCGGCCGCACCGATATCGGCATCCGCTTCGGCCCGCTGCCCGACAGCCCGCTCACGGCTCGCCGTCTCGGCGAGACCGGCCGTACCGTGGTGGCCGCGCCAAGCTATCTCGCCCGCGCCGGAACCCCGCAAACCCCGGCGGATCTCGCCCGCCATAACTGCCTGGATTTCAGCTTCCGCCGCATCGAGCCGGGCTGGCCGTTCCGCGAGAACGGCAAGGATTACCTCCTGCCGGTCAGCGGCAACATCACCGCCAATAACGGCGAGACGCTGGTGCAGCTGGCCGCGCAAGGGGTCGGCATCACCCGGGTCGGTAATTTCCATATCGAGGACGCCCTGACGCGCGGCGAGCTGGTTCCGCTGCTGGAAGCGTTCAACCCGCAGGACCGCGAGAGCATCCATGCCGTCTTCATCGGCGGTGCTGCAACGCCGGCGCGGGTACGCGTCTTCGTCGACTTCCTGGCCGAGAAGCTGAGCCCCCGCACTTCCGTTTAGGGCTAGGGCTTGGCCCGCAAGCGCACCGGAGCCTGCGATCGGGAAACTTTAGAGGCGCGATATTTCCCAAGCGGTGCACATTATTTATGCTGCCGCGAAACACCGTTGCAGAAAAGGAAATCCGCCATGCAAGGCCGCCCGCGGCGCAGCGCTCTCTATATGCCAGGCTCCAACGAGCGGGCGCTTCAGAAGGCCAAGACCATTCCGGCCGACGCCTTGATTCTCGATCTCGAAGATTCGGTGGCACCCGACGCCAAAATCCATGCCCGGGAACAGGTCTGCGCCGCGGTGAAGCAAGGCGGCTATGGCGGCCGCGAGGTGGTGATCCGGGTGAATGCGCTCGAGACGCCCTGGGGCGCCGACGATCTGGTCGCCGCCTGCGATGCCGCACCCGATGCGATCCTGGTGCCCAAGGTGATCCATTCCGGCGACATCATCTCCGCCGCCAAGATCCTGCAAAGCTGCAACGCGCCGGAAAAAGTGCGGCTCTGGGCCATGATGGAAACCCCGATGGCCATCCTCAATGCCCGCACCATCGCCGCCACCGCCGTCTATAAGGAGAACCGGCTCTGCTGCTTGGTGATGGGCACCAACGATCTGATCCGCGAATCCCGCGCCCATGCCCATTACGAGCGCTTCGCCGTGGTGCCCTGGCTGGCGATGACGCTGGTGGCCGCCCGCGCCTACAAGCTCGACATTCTCGACGGCGTCTATAACGACTTCCATGACGAGGCGGGCTTGCGCGAGGAATGCGAGAAGGGCCGCAGCCTCGGCATGGACGGCAAGACGCTGATCCATCCGAGCCAGGTGGCCCCCTGCAACGCGGTCTTCTCCCCCACCGAGGAGGAGGTCGAATGGGCCCGCAAGATCATCGATGCCTTCGGCGAGCCGGGGAACAAGGACAAGGGTGTGATCGTCGTGGAAGGCCAGATGGTCGAGCGGCTGCATTTCACCATGGCCCAGCGCACCGTCGCCATCGCCGAGCAGATCAAGCAGCGGGAAGCCGCCTCAGCCGAGCCCCGCACACCCGAACGCGCGCGGGGATAGCCGGCCTGGCCGCGCGCCCCTCAAGAAGCAGACGGGGCGCTTCGGCTATCGCCAGTCCGGCGCGTATTCCTCGGCCATGATCGCGGTGATCGTCTCCATCACCTCCGGATGCTCGGCGGCCACATCGTGCTGCTCGCCGGGATCTTTAGATAGATCGTAGAGCGCGATGCCCGCGTTGCAGTCGGGGCGAATCGCCTTCCAGTTCCCCAGCCGCACCGCCTCCGAATGCGCCTTGCGCGGAACGCCCTTCTCGGCCGCCGGTGCGCATTTCGCCTTCCGGTCGTCCAGCGCCCAATAGAGCGGCCGCTCCGGCATCGCAGCATCCGGATCGAGCAGCGCCGGCAGAAGCGAGCGGCCCGTCGGCGTCGGCCCAGGCTTCAGCCCTGCGGCATCGGCCAAGGTCGGGAAGATATCCTGGAACGCGCCCGGCACGGAGGAGCTCGCCCCTTCCGGAATATGCCCCGGCCAGCGCGCGATGAAAGGCACGCGGATACCGCCCTCGTAGAGCGTATCCTTGGTGCCGCGCAGCCCCTTCGCCGAGTTGAAGAAGAGATGGTCGCGCCCGCCCACGGAGACCGGGCCGTTATCGGAGGTGAAGATCACCAGCGTCTCGCGGTCGAGGCCCTCCGCCTGGAGCTTCTCCATCACCGCGCCCACCGTATCGTCGAGGATCGTGACCATGGCGGCGAAGGCGGCATTGGGCGCATTCTGCGCCTTGAAATGCCCGCCCTCGAACGGCGTCTCGGGATACCTGCCGCTGAACGCGTCGACCATATCCTGCGGCGGGCTGATATCGGCATGAGGCAGGATCATCGGAAAATAGATGAAGAACGGCTTGTCCTTATTCTCCTCGATCACCCCGAGCACCGCCTCGCGCAGCTCGTAGCTGGAGAAGTTGGTCCGGCCGCCGTCGACATTGCCGGGATAGGGCTTCTTCTTCCCGTCCCAGACCATGGCCTCCGGGAAATAGCGGTCGACCCCGCCGCGCATGCTGCGAAAACCGAACACATGGTCGAAGCCTTGCGCCTCAGCCGCGCCGGTGGTGCCGCCGGTGCCAAGCGACCATTTACCGGCAATCGCCGTCACATAGCCGGCCTGTTTCAGCTTTTCGGCGATGGTGACGTCGTCGGGACGAAGCGGGCGCTCCGTGTTGAACTGCCGCTGAGTCCGGCCGGTATGCATGCCGCGCATGAGGGATTCGCGCGAAGGCTGACACACCGCCGAGCCGGAGTAGAAATCGGTCAGCATCACGCCTTCATCGGCCAGCTTCTGCAGCGATGGCGTCTCGAACTTGCTCTGCCCGAATGGCTCGATATCGCCATAGCCGAGATCGTCGGCCATGATCAGGATGATATTGGGTGGTCGCTTATCCGCCGCCCGGCTCTCGCTTGGGAACAGCGCAAGGCCGGAAACGAGCACGGCGAGGGTCAAAAGAAGAGACGTCAGCTTCATGTATCGGCTCGCGATTTCGCGTCGGCGAGGGAAGAACGCGACCATGCCGCCGCAGCCGCGCACAGACAAGCCTTTCGGCTGTGGCATCATTTCTACCCCGAAAGATCGAGCCCGTATTCCGATTTCAGCCGTTGCCGATCGGGCGCGTAGAGCTCCTCAAGAAAGCTCCGATCCTCGTCGGAAATTCCGGCGAATTCGGGTTTGTCGTAGGAAAACACCCATTCCTTCTCCGGCGGCTCGGCCAGCGGCGCGACGCCCAAAAACCCGAACGTCTCATCCAAGACCTGCGCCTGGTCGCGGTCCAGATCGGCCTGGCGCAGAAGCAGCACCTGCTCTTTCGGAAAATGTTCGAACACCCGGTCGAGCTGCTCGGCATAAAACCCCCGCTCCACATAGCTATACACCCGGTGACAGCCGCTGATCTGGGCTTCGCGGGCCACACGCGCGCGCCCTTCCCGGATCGCTTCGGAAAAGGAGAGCTGCTCCGCCCCGCGCGAGACCTCCATGCGCCAATGGGAATAGGCGCGGGCAACCGGATCGCGAAAGCTGAAGATCAATTTGATATCGGGATTATAGGCGGCAATACGCGCCATGCTCGGCACCCAATAGCTGTAGATCGGCGTAGCATCTCCGCACACGCTGCCGGGCGGCGCATCGGCGAATTCGGCATGCAGCGCATCGTAGGGCGGCGCAGACCAATCCAGCCTCTCATCGTCGAAGAAATGCAGCTCCTTCTTGGAGCCGAAGCACACAGCCGGATGCTGGGAGAGGAAATGCCAAAGCGCCGTCGTGCCGCCCTTCTGCACCCCGGCAATCAGAAAATCCAGCGGTCGATCGGTAGCCATGCTCCCCCGGCGAAACGAACGGGCCGCATCCAGGCGGCCCAGCTGACGGCGGCGCCATACTTCGCCACCGCACCGCATCTGGCAAGAGCAGGACGAGCGCTAGCCGCTCTTGGTGCAGCAAGCGGCCAAGGTTTCGTAGGGCATCTGCACGACGGCCTTGCCGGCAAGCGTCGGATCGCCCGCAATCACTGCCTCGATCCTGGCGGCGACCTCTCGCCGCTCCGCCTCGGGCAGGGCCGCGATATAGCTCGTCGACAAGAGCCGGCCGAGGATCACCTGCTCCGGCGGACCGGATTGCACATTGGAGAAGCGGCTCTCCTCAAGCGGCCCGAAGCCGTCCGCCGGGAACAGGCGCCGCCAAGCACCGCTCCCATAGCTCGGCGCATCCTTCGCATAGGGCGCGATGACCGCCTGCACAGCGGCGACGAACGGCACGCTCTCATCGCGCATATTCCAGATCAGCCCGAGAACGCCGCCGGGCTTCAAGACGCGCCGGATCTCCTGCAGCGCCTCGGCGCTGGCGAACCAGTGAAAGCATTGAGCGCAGGTCACCGCGTCGACCGAATTGTCTTCGAGCGGAATGGCTTCCGCCGTCCCCTCCAAAGCGCGAATCTCAGGAAATCGGGCGGAAAGCGCCGCGCGCATGGCCGCGACCGGCTCCACCGCAACCGTCTCCGCGCCAGTCGCTAGGAGTCTCGGCAGAAACTTGCCCGTCCCTGCACCGAGATCGAGAACGCGCCGTCCGGGGCCGAGCTTAAGCTTGGTCGTGAGCCAAGGCTCCAAGGCTTCCGGGTAATCGGGGCGGGCGGCGGCATAGACCTCCGCACCGGCTTCGAAGCCTTCTGCGGCGGCACGATGAATTTTTTGCATTCCAGCCCTACTCCATCGCTACGGGCTCGGCATTGCCGCCACCCTTGCCTTTGCGGATGAACAGCACCAGCGCGACGGCAACGAGCGAAGCGGCCATCATCAGCCAGAAATCGTCGATGAAGGCGATGATCGTCGCCTGCCGCGTTATCTCCTGGTTGAGGAGCGCGAGGCCTTGCGCACTGGACGGATCGAACAGAGGCGCCGCGCCGAGTGCGTGATTGAACGGCGTCGCATAGGCGCCGATCTCGGCGTGATTGACTTGCGTGTTCTCCACCAGAAGCGCCGAGACCGCCGATATGCCGACGCTGCCGCCGATATTGCGCGACAGGTTGAAGAAACCGGTGGCATGGGTGCGCTGCTCCGGCGGCAAGGTGGCGAAGGTCACCGTGGTCAGCGGCACGAACAGGAAGCCGAGACCGGCTCCTTGCACGAAGCCGGTGATCACCACGTCCCACGGCCCGATATCCGCAGTCCAGCCGGTCATCACCCACATGGCGTAGGCAGTCATTAAAAGCCCGCTGGCAATCAGTAGGCGGGTATCGATGCGGCCCGTCAGCCGCCCGACGATCAGCATCGAGATCATGGTGCCGAGCCCGCGCGGCCCCATCACCAGCCCCGCCGTCGTCACCGGATAGTCCATCAGCGTCTGCAGAAACGGCGTCAGCAGCGCCATGGAGGCGAGATAGGTGGCGAAGATGATAAAGATGAAGCAGGTGCCAATGGCGAAGTTGCGGTCGCGGAACAGGGCCGGCGGCACGAACGGATTATCCGTGGTGAAGACATGCACCAGGAAGACGTAAAAGGCCGAGACCGAGACCAGCGCCTCCAGCACGATCTCGCCGGAGCCGAACCAGTTGAGCTGCTCGCCCCGGTCGAGCAGAAGCTGCAGCGCGCCGATGGCGATGGAGAGGCTGATGAAGCCGGTCCAGTCCAGCCCCTGCTGCCGGCTCTTCGCCGTTTCGTGCACGAAGATCAGAACCCCGATCAGCGCGACGAGGCCAATGGGCAGGTTGATGTAGAACACCCAGCGCCAGGTGAAATTCTCCGTCAGCCAGCCGCCAAGCACCGGCCCCAGAACCGGGCCGATCATCACCGACATGCCGAACAGCCCCATGGCCCGGCCGTGCTGCTCCGGCGGGTAGAGATCCAGCAGGAAGGATTGCGCGATGGGAACCAGCGCCGCGCCGAACGCGCCCTGCATCAGCCGGAAGCCGACGATCTGGGTCAGCGACTGGGCCATGCCGCACAGCATCGAAGCAACGACGAAGCCGACGATCGCCACCATCAGCACGCGCTTGCGCCCGAACCGGCCGGCGAGCCAGCCGGAGGGCGGCGTCATGATCGCCGCGGCGACGATATAGGAGGTCAGCACCCAGTTGACCTGATCCTGGCTCGCCGCCACCGAGCCCTGGATATAGGGCAGCGCGACATTGGCGATGGTGGTATCCAGCGCCTGCATGACCACCGCCAGCACGATGCAAAAGGTGATCATCGCGCGGCCCGGCACCACCTGAAAGCCGGATGCCTCCCCCGCCATGGCGGCGCTGCTAGCCATGGGACGCCTTGCCGGAGGACGCCTTGCCGGATTTGGCATGCGCCGTGGCGCCGCCGAACCAATCGGTCAGGAAAGTAGGAAGCCCGCGCACATGGCCGGTATCCACGGCGATCTCGGCGCTCATCCCGGCACGCAGCGTCGGCAGGTCATCCGGCGTCTCGATCTTCACCCGCAGAGGAATACGCTGCACCACCTTGACCCAGTTGCCGGAGGTATTCTGCGCCGGCAGGATCGAGAAGCTGGAGGCCGAGGCCGGGCTGATACTATCCACCGTGCCGTGCCAGGTGACGCCCGGATAGGTATCGACGGTAACGCTGACCGGCTGGCCCGGTTTGACCCAGGTGAGCTGGGTTTCTTTCGGGTTCGATTCCACCCAGACGTGATGCGTGGCCACCAGGCTGAACGCCGCCGCGCCGGCGCCGAGCGACTGTCCCACCTGAAGCTTTGGAACGTTGGTCACCACCCCGTCGAACGGCGCCCGCACCGTGGCGTGGCGGAGCTGCCGCGCCGCCTCGTCCCGCTCCGCGAGGGCGTATTTGTAGCCGGAGAGCTTCTCCACCGGATAATCGGGATGTCCGTCCAGCTTCGCTGCGGCCTGGGCGAGCTGGGTCTTCAGCGAAGCGAGGTTCTGCTCCGCGTCCTGCAGATTGTGCTGGGATTCGTCGAATTGGGCGCGGCTGGCGAAATCCTGCGCCTGCAGCGTCTTCTTGCGCTCGAAATCGCGCTCGTAGAAAGCGACATCCAGCTCGGCCTGTTTGAGCTCGGTCTGGATCTGCGCATAGGCACCCTTCTGGGCTGCGAGCTGCGCCTTGGCGATGCCGAGCTGGCCGTTCGCCTTCTCCAGCGCCAGTTGGAACGGCAGCGGATCGAGCCGGAACAGCACCTGGCCCTTCTTCACCTGCTCGTTATCGTGCACCGCAACGCTTTCGACGATGCCGGAGACATCGGTGGAGACGGAGACCGTGTCGGCCCGCACATAGGCATTGTCGGAATCCATCACCGCGCCGCCGGTGACGTAGAAATAGCCGCCGACCACGAGCGCAAGCGGCAACAGTGCGAACAGTAGATGCCGCATACGGCGCCGGCGCGACGGGCTTTCCGTTTGGCCTGCCCCCTCGCCGCCAGTCTCGGCATCACGCTCCGCCTCATCCTCCACGGACACGTCCGCCGTCTTTTCGGCCACCTTCGCTTCCGGTGCCTCAGCGGCCGTTTCGCGCTCAGTCTTTTGCGCGCTGATCGGCTCGGCTTCGGTGAAGCTGTCTTGCTTGTCGATCTTGCTCATCGCATCACCCGGCCTTCACCGTCTCCTTGGACTTTTCGTCTGCCCGCTCCTCGGAACTTCCGCAGGTCACATTGGCGCGCATGATCTGAAGCACCCGGAGCATGGTCTCTTCCTCTTCCGGCGTGACGCCGGTCAGCGCGTCCCGTTTCAGCGTCTCGCTGATCGATTTCAGCTGCTTCAGGACCGTCTCGGCTCCGGGGAGCAGGAACAGCCGCTTGCTACGGCGGTCCTTCGGGTCGGGCCGGCGCTCCACCAGCTCGGCGGCCTCCAGCTTGTCGACGACGCGGGACAAGCTGATCGGTTCCAGCTCGAGAATCTCCGCGAGCGCGCCCTGGCGAATCCCTTCGTAGAAGCGCAAATAGGCCAGCACCTGCCATTGTGCGCGTGTCATTCCGAGCACGCGGGCATTCTGCTCGAACTGCTTGCGGAGCAAGCGCGCCACATCGTGGAGCAGAAAGCCCAAGCTCGGACGCTGCAGATCGTCATGCGCCATATCTGAGCCCTATCTATTATAAGCAAGCTTAAGTTATCTCCACTTCATATAAACCCGCCGCCCGCCGCGAAAAGAGACGAACCGACGCAGGGGGATGCACCCGGCCAAACAATCGAAAGCTGTGAATGCCTTGATCCGCCCTAGTGGAATGGTGATCGACCGCTTGATCGCGCCGCAGCAACTAGCTGATAGCCGAAGCTGCACGCGGCTCTAGCGCGTTTATTCTTTCGGCGAGCGACTGCCGGGCGTCGTCCACCAAAGGCGTTTTGGAGAGAGCTTCGAATGATCTGATCACACTCTCCAAAAGCCCTAACTGCGAGAAGATAAGCAGCTCGTTTACGCCGCTCTCGCTCGTAAGATGAAGTTGCTCGTAGCGGCAGACCGGAATTTGATAATTGTCCTTGAACCGCCGATCCGGTCCGCCGCGCTTATTCGGATGCTTCCAGGTATAGCCGACCACCTCGGCATCCTTGGGGACCGAACCATCTTCGATAAAGTTCGTTTGATCGATACGAAGATCGAGGTCGCGATAGGCGATCGCACCAAATCGGCTTGAATCTTCCATCAACACGACATCCGGCAACAGGTAGATCACCTGCCGGCCGACACCGAGCGCAGGCGGCGTGATATTGCTCTCTAGTACCTTGGGCTTGGCATAGGACAACGAAGTGCTTTTCCGACTGACCAGCCGATCGGCTCCAGCGTGTTGTTTCCACGCCGTCAGATTCGAGATTTGGCCGTGCGATTCGATGTGCCATTTGGCGCCGCAGTTAGCCAGGGTATCGATACCCTCTGTTAGAGCGCGATAGCGTGCCTCTATTGTCGTATCGAGATCATACAAAACGACCACTTTGCGCCGATAAGAATCAAGCCAACTTCCGAACACCCAAGCTGGTAATGCAAAGGCAACGATGATCCAGCCAGCACCGCCCGATAACAATCCAGCGGCGAGCCCGAGAAGCGCAAAGCCATAGCCAAAGACTTTTGCGAAACTGATTTGCTGCTGCTTGGCATTCAGCTCGTCGATCAGGTCGCCGACTTTTTCGTCCCGCATCTCTAAAACATCACCGGACTCGATTTCGGTCATCTCCACGGAGGAAGGAACCGTGCGTAGCTCTCGCCTCCGCGCGGCAGCTTCACGTCGCCGTTTGGACCTCTCTCCAGCACCGCCCAACGATCCGCGATAGTAGATGCCGCCAAGGCCTGCACGCACGTAATGGCCCCGCGGGCCGGTCCCGATGCGAAAGCCCTTTACGCCGACCGAAATGCCAACGCCGCTTTGGGAGAAATTGAATCGGAAGGGGCCTGCGGCAACCGATTTGCGGAAGTAGAACGGCATGATGGATCGACCGGAGAACACGGAGCCCAGTCGAGCCTATCGAAACCAACGCCACTTATGCGAGCAAAAAATTGAGACTCTCGCAGATCCTAACGGAACGAGACCGTTTGGTCGGGATTGTCGATCAGGTCGATGGTGGCGGAGACCGCACCCTCAGGCAGGCGGATATCGGTCTTGGAGCCGAGCCGCAGCTTCAGCACCCCGTCGACCACCTTGCCGGATTGCGACCAGGGCTCGAAATGGCTCTTCAGAACGTCGATGTCGCCCGCCTCTTGGGTGACCTCGCTGCCATCCTCCAGCGTGAAGGTGATCGATTTCACATAGCTGGAGGTCGGCGAGCCGCCGGCATTGACATAAAGCGTCGCCGCGCCTGTCTCGCCTTCGACCTTTTCGGCGACGATCGAATAGGTCGAGACCGAGGTGCGCCGCTTCAGCTCCGCGATGCCGAAGAAATAGGCGTAGAAGGCGACGGTGAAGACGATTGAGAACACCGTGAGCCCGACCGCCACCTTGCGGGTGAACAGGCGCCGGAACGGATCGATGCCGACGGCGCTGTCGAAGGAGAAGCTGCCCGGCCCGTACAGCATGACGCTGACCGAGATGGCGAAGCCCAGCGCCGACATGGTCCACTCGTCCAGACACTCATAACCCTGCCAGCCGAAGATCAGCATTAGCGCGATGTTGAGCGCCGCCGCGCCGGCCGCGGCGAGACGGGTGAAGGCACCGAAGATCAGGCCCAGCCCCGCCAGCACCTCGCCGGTGGTCATCAGATAGACCGCCGGCCCGGCCAAAGACGGGCTGGCAAGCAGCCAATGGATCACGCCTTCCAGCGGCGAGCCGGGCGCCGCTTCCACCAGCTTGTTGGCAACGCTCTTGGCGCTCTCGATGTCGAGCTTGGCCGGCGCATTGACGAAGCGCCGCCACCCTGCGGAGACGAACACGAAGCCCATCGACAGGGCCGATGCCCGGATCGCGAGATCCTTCACGCCCTCGAAACGCTCTTCGTCCCAGGTTTTCTCGCCCCAAGCCATCGCCGTTCTCCTCGCATCCGAACTATCGAATCGGCGCCGAGCCTACCCCATCGGCGGCACCGCTCCGAGCGGCGATTGAGCACCCCCTATCCAGCGCACAGCAACGATTTTCGGCCCTGCGGCGCAACTACACAGCGACAGGATGGCCAATTGCATCCAGGCGACATGGCCTGAATAACGGAGGATGAGGCAAATAGGGCGCGAAAAAGAAAAACGATCATGAGCTGCGCGGCAATCAAACGAGCAACATGTGATCTAGCGAACGCCTCCTGCAAAACAACTCCGAAGCTTCCGACCACCTGCCAGCAGAAAAATCCGCATATCGCGACCTGCAGACGGGAAGAGAAGCTTTGAAACAAATCGGCAGATGGGCATGAGTGGGATTTTTACTAAACTTATCAAGCAAACCTCATCTATAGGCGCTTCGGCGCCCCGGTCCTGGCGGCTTCTTCCGCTCGCCGCGACCTTGTTCCTGGCCGGCTGCGACGGCATGTCGGTGATGAACCCGGCAGGGCAGATCGGCGTCGAGGAACGCTGGATCATTCTGATCGCGACCTGCCTGATGCTGATCGTGGTCGTCCCTGTGATCGGCATGGTGTTCTTTTTCGCCTGGAAATACCGGGAGACCAACACCGAGGCGCCTTATGCGCCGGAATGGTCCCATTCCAACCGTATCGAGGCGGTCATCTGGCTGGTGCCGTGCCTGATCATCGCCGCTCTGGCGGTCGTCACCTGGATCTCGTCCCACGAGCTCGACCCCTACAAGCCCATCGCCAGCGATCAGCCGCCGCTTCAGGTGGACGTGGTGTCGCTAGATTGGAAATGGCTGTTCATCTATCCGGATTTCGGCGTCGCCAGCGTCAATGAGCTGGCCATCCCCGAGAACGTGCCGGTGAAGTTCCACCTCACCTCCGGAAGCGTGATGAACTCCTTCTTCATCCCGCGCCTCGGCGGCCAGATCTACACCATGGCCGGCATGGAGACGCAGCTGAGCCTGGTGGCCAACGAGACCGGCACCTTCGGCGGCATCTCGGCCAATTACAGCGGCAACGGCTTCTCGCACATGAATTTCAAGGCCCACTCGCTGACGCGTCAGGGCTTCGAGGCCTGGATCGAAAAGGCCAAGTCCTCGTCCAACGCGCTCAACCTCACCGCCTATGCGGAGCTGGCCAAGCCGAGCGAGGATCACGCCGTTGTCTATTACGCCTCCGTCGCACCGAACCTGTTCGACAGCATCCTGCACAAGCTGTTCGTCAGCGACGGCTACGCCTGTCTCCCGCCAGATTCATCCCTGCGCACCGCGGCCAAGGAGCAATAAGAAATGTTCGGCAAGCTAACTCTCGATGCCATTCCTCTTCACGAGCCCATCCTCGTGGTCACCGGCTCCGTCGTGGTGCTCGGCGGATTGGCCCTCCTCGCCGCCATCAGCTATTTCGGCAAATGGCGCTATCTCTGGGATGAATGGCTGACCTCCGTCGACCACAAGCGGATCGGCGTGATGTACATCATCCTCGCCGTGATCATGCTGCTGCGCGGCTTCGCCGACGCCATCATGATGCGCAGCCAGCTGGCGCTGTCTTACGGCGATTCCACCGGCTATCTGCCGCCGGAGCATTACGACCAGGTCTTCACCGCCCATGGCGTGATCATGATCTTCTTCATGGCCATGCCGTTCATCGTCGGGCTGATGAACTTCGTCGTGCCGCTGCAGATCGGCGCCCGCGACGTCGCCTTCCCCTATCTGAACTCCTTGAGCTTCTGGCTGACCGCGGCCGGTGCCGTGCTGATCAACATCTCGCTGTTCATCGGCATGTTCGCCCGCGTCGGCTGGCTCGCCTATCCGCCGCTTTCCGGCCTCGAGTTCAGTCCCGATGTCGGCATGGATTACTATCTGTGGGCGTTGAATATCGCCGGCCTCGGCACATTGTTAGCCGGCGTCAATTTCATCGTCACGATCTTGAAGATGCGGGCCCCCGGCATGGAGCTGATGCGCATGCCGATCTTCACCTGGGCCTCGCTCTGCACCAACATCCTGATCGTGATCTCCTTCCCGGTCCTGACCGCGACCTTGGGCATGCTGACCCTCGACCGCTATCTGGACATGCACTTCTTCACCAATGAGGCAGGCGGCAACGCCATGCTTTACGTGAACCTGATTTGGACCTGGGGTCACCCAGAGGTCTACATCCTGATCCTGCCGGTGTTCGGCGTGTTCTCGGAGGTGATCGCCACCTTCTCCGGCAAGCCGCTCTTCGGCTACAAGTCGATGGTCTACGCCACCGCGGCAATCACCGTGATGTCGTTCCTGGTCTGGGTGCATCACTTCTTCACCATGGGTGCGGGCGGCGACGTGAATGCCTTCTTCGGCATCACCACCATGCTGATCTCCATCCCCACCGGCGTGAAGCTGTTCAACTGGCTGTTCACCATGTATCGCGGCCGCATCCGCTTCGAGACGCCGATGCTGTGGTCCCTGGCCTTCATGGTGACCTTCACCATCGGCGGCATGACCGGCGTGCTGCTGGCGGTGCCGCCGGCCGACTTCGTGCTGCATAACAGCCTGTTCCTGGTGGCTCACTTCCACAACGTGATCATCGGCGGCGTGCTGTTCGGCTGCTTCGCCGGCTACACCTACTGGTTCCCGAAAGTGTTCGGCTTCAAGCTGGACGAAACTCTCGGCCGCTGGTCGGTGGTGCTCTGGGTGACCGGCTTCACCCTAGCCTTCGCACCGCTCTACGTGCTCGGCCTGATGGGCATGACCCGCCGCCTGTCCCACTACGACGTCGCGGCTTGGCATCCCTGGCTGATCGCGGCCGCTTGCGGCGCGGCGATCATCGCCGTCGGCATCGCGGTGCAGATCGCCCAGCTCTATGTCAGCATCCGCAAGCGCGCCGTGCTGGCCGATGTCACCGGCGATCCGTGGAACGGCCGCACCCTAGAATGGGCGACCGCCTCGCCGCCGCCCTTCTACAACTTCGCCGTAACCCCCGTCGTGGAGGGCCGCGACGAGTTCTGGATCATGAAGAGGAAGGGCTGGACGCGGAAGCTGGAGGACGGCCTGCAGCCGATCCACATGCCGCGCAACACCGGCACCGGCGTCATCATCGGCGCGCTCTCGGTGGTCTTCGGCTTCGCCATGGTCTGGCACATCTGGTGGCTGGCCATCTTCATGGCCGTCGCCATGGTCGCCGCGAGCATCATCCACTCCTACGACACCAACCGCGACTACTTCGTGCCGACCGACGAGGTCGAACGCATCGAAGGCGAGCAGATCGCGCAAGCGGCATAACGGGTATCAGCAATGCTTGAAGCTTCAACCGGCGCCTCCGGCGCACATCACGAACACGAGCACGATTCGGGAGCCATGACGGTTCTTGGCTTCTGGATCTATCTGATGAGCGACTGCATCGTGTTCGCGTCCCTGTTCGCCGCCTATGTGACCTTGAGCGGTTCCATGAGCGGCAACCCGGGCAATGCGGAGATGTTCGATCTCCCCTACGTCGCCATGGAGACCGGCTGCCTGCTGGTCTCCAGCTTCACCTACGGGTTGGCGATCCTGGCCATGCAGAAAGGCCGCAGCGATCTGGTGATGCGCTGGCTCGGCGTCACCTTCCTGCTCGGCCTCACCTTCATCGCCATGGAGGTCAACGAGTTCCATCACATGATCGCCGAAGGCATGGGCCCGGGCGAGAATGCATTTCTCTCCTCCTTCTTCACCCTGGTCGGCACCCATGGCGCCCACGTCACCGCCGGGCTGATCTGGATGATCGTGCTGATGGCCCAGGTCACCCAGTGGGGTCTGAATGAGGTGACCCGCACCCGGCTGATGTGCCTGAGCCTGTTCTGGCACTTCCTGGACATTATCTGGATCGGCGTCTTCACCGTCGTCTATTTGAGAGGAGCGATGGGATGAGCCAAGCATCCGAAACCCACGAGCATCACGGCGCCAATCTTCGCGATTACGTCATCGGCTTCGTTCTCGCCGTCATCCTGACCGCGATCCCGTTCTGGCTGGTGATGAGCGAGGCTGCGGCGCCCTCCGTGCTGCTGCCGACCATCCTGATCATCGGTGCAGCGCAGATGCTGGTGCATCTGAAATACTTCCTGCACCTGCTCGGCCCGGACGGCACCTGGAACATCTCGTCCCTGCTGCTGACCATCCTCATCGTGTCGATCGTCATCGGCGGCACGCTCTGGGTGATGTACGAGCTGAACAACAACATGATGCCGTGGATGTTCTAACGGCATAAGGCGACTTACGCCCGGCCGCCGCGCGCGGCCGGGCGCCGGCCCGCCTCCTTGGCGGCGCACAGCAAAGCAAGCGCCCCGAGCCACCGGCCGGCGCTCAAAACCACCCCACAATTCGTAACGAGATCAGCCGTCGCAAGACGCGGCGACAAACGCCGCGATCGAGCCCACCACGCCGGGCGCAAGCGGCAGCTCCGGATCGCCATAGGCGGCGAGGTTCTCCGCAAAACCGCTCTTTGCCACCGGCTTCAGCATATGATTGACCCCGGGCAGCAGCACCAGCTCGGCGCGATCGGACGCGCCGGCAAGTGCCCGCGCATCCGTCTCGCCGATCTGAAGATCTTCCATCCCCTGCACAACCAGAAGCGGCTGAGACACACGGCCTGCGAGCACCGCAGGGTCGTAGGAAAACAGGTCGGTCCAATAATCTTGGATTGCGTTGCGGAACATCAGTTGCAGCGGAGGCGGCATGGTGTCGACGGCGAAGCGCTCTGCCGTCTTCAGCCTGGCAAGCGCCGCCATTGCCTCATCCAGAAACGGGGCATTGGCGGGATTGGCCTTCAACTGCGCCTCCAGCACCTCGGCCATGGGACGGCCCGGCGCGGCCAACAGAATGATGCCACTGAGCGATGGCAGCTTGCCGGCCGCAGCCAGCGCCACCAGACCGCCTTCGCTATGGCCAGCGAGAAACACGCAGCTCGGGTCCGCCACTTCTTCGATGCGACCGATCCAAGTCACGACATCGGCGGCATAATCTTTGACGGTCACCGCATTCGGATCGCGAATCGCGCGAGCGCTGCCGAACAGGCCCCGCTTGTCGATCCGCAGCGAGCCGATCCCTTCGGCGGCCAGTCCATGCGCCAAGCGCCGATAGGTCGCCGCCTGTATCCCGGGCATATTGCCGTCCCGGTCGATCAGACCCGACCCCGGCACGATCAGCACCACCGGAGGCTTGGTCCGGTTCTGCGGCAGAACCAGCGTACCCTGCAAAACCCCTTCCGGCCCTGGTGCCTCGATAACGGTCTCGGAGAAAGGAACAGGCTCAGAGGGGGGAACATCGAACATGGTGCAACGCTAGAGTAGCCCGAAGGCGACCGCTAGAAACCGACGCGCGATAAAGCCGGCAAGCGCTCTCCGCCGTTTTGCGCCATTTATCCCGGCAGCACCGTCTCCACCTCGCCCCGGCGCTGCAGCCAGATCGCCACCAGCCAGGTCAGCGAGGCCCAGGCCGCGCCCACCGCCCAGCCGGCGATCACGTCGGTCGGCCAGTGCACGCCGAGATAGACCCGGCTCATCCCGATCAGCACCGACAACAGCAGTGCTACCGAGATCGCGTAGATCTTCAGGTGAAGCGCAGGCGTAAAGCGCATCACCATCACCCCGAGGGTGAGATAGACCGTGGTCGCCAGCATGGCATGGCTGGAGGGAAAGCTGGCGGTGAACACATCGGTGCCATGGGCGACGAGATCCGGGCGCGGCCGGTCGAAGAACAGCTTCAGACCGTTGGCCAGCACCGTGCCGCCGATCAGCGCCACGGCGAGCAGGATCGCCCCATGCGGGCGCCGGCTGAGCAGCAGCCAGCCCACCACGGTCAGCGAGATGAAGATCAGCGCGAAGGTCGAGCCGAAGCTGGTGATGTCCCGCATCATCGCCGGCAGCCAGACGGGGCCGATCGCCTGCGCCGTGTCACCGGGCTCACGCAAGGCAAGGATCAGCCAGCTGTCGAAGTCGAAGACATCCTTCTCCATCACCTCCTCGGCGATGGCGAAGAACACCCAAAGCCCCAGCGCGCAGACCGCGATCAAGGTGAGGGTCAGCCCCTCGAAGGCAGGTAGCCGGCGGCGCAGCGATTGGGGGAAATGTTGCAGCAAGAAACGCCTCCTCTGTCTTGCGGACCATGAGCCCCGCAAAGCTTGGTCCCGAAGCGCATACACGGCAAGACGCGGGGCCGCTGTTCAAGAGAAAAGTTGTTGCCGCGGGCGCGCCATGCCATCAAGGCGCCGCGGATAAAGGCCGGAAAGCCAAACGGGACGAGCAGGACGGCAGATGAAAATTTTGGTGACCGGAGCCGCCGGGTTCATCGGCTTCCATACGGCGAACGCCCTGCTCGACCGGGGCGATACCGTCGTCGGCCTCGACAATCTCAACGACTATTACGATCCGGCGCTGAAAGAAGCGCGGCTCGCGCGGCTTGAGAAGCGCGACGGCTTCTCCTTCCACCGTATCGACCTCGCCGACAAGCCGGCGATGGATGCGCTGTTCGCCGCGGAGAAATTCGACCGGGTGATCCATCTCGCCGCCCAGCCCGGGGTGCGCTACTCGCTGGAAAACCCGGATGCCTATGTGCAGTCCAACCTGGTCGGCTTCCTCAACGTGCTGGAGGGCTGCCGCCACAACGCGGTGGACCATCTCGTCTATGCTTCTTCCAGCTCCGTCTACGGCGCCAATGAACGGCTTCCCTTCTCGGTGCACGACAATGTCGACCACCCGCTAAGCCTCTACGGCGCAACGAAAAAATCCAACGAGCTGATGGCCCATTCCTACGCCCATCTCTACGGGCTGCCGGTGACAGGCTTGCGCTTCTTCACCGTCTACGGCCCGTGGGGCCGACCGGACATGGCGCTGTTCAGCTTCACCAAGAAGATCCTCGCCGGCGAGCCGATCGACATCTTCAACCAGGGCCATCACGCCCGCGACTTCACCTATATCGACGATATCGTGGCCGGTATCGTCGCCTGCGTCGACAAGGTCGCCGCGCCCAATCCGGCGTGGTCGGGCAAGGATCCCGATCCCGCCACCTCGCACGCGCCCTATCGGGTCTACAATATCGGCAACCATTCGCCGGTTCAGCTGCTCGACTTCGTCGCCGCCATCGAGAAGGCCTGCGGAAAGACCGCCACCAAGAACCTGCTACCCCTACAGCCCGGCGATATGGAAGCGACCTTCGCCGATGTGGAAGCCCT
The DNA here is from genome assembly GCF_013341275.1 of Methyloligella sp. GL2. Lineage (GTDB taxonomy): Bacteria > Pseudomonadota > Alphaproteobacteria > Rhizobiales > Methyloligellaceae > Methyloligella. Next base: position 410,226 of record NZ_CP054476.1, on the reverse strand, counting down.
CACCGCCGATACCGGCTTTGAGCCCTCCACCCCCATCGAAGAGGGAATCGGCAACTTCGTCGCCTGGTACCGCACGTATTACGGCGTGTAAGCCGCCTCTGGCGTTACGGGAAACCTCGTGTATCCTCCGCGCCACCAAATCACCAAGGGAGGAGCCCGGCATGCCGCTGCATATGGGCAAGATCGCTTCGATTATTGCGCTTTTGACGATCGGCGCGTTTGTCGTCTGGCTGATGATCGGTTCGCTGCTGACCGGCGAGACCGCGGAGGAAGAGGATATCGGCGCGCTGCCGGCGGCCGGCTCATCCCTGCTCGCCAGCGGCCCGGCCTTTGGACAGAAGGTACAGCGCATCGGTGCGTAGACCGGTGATGCGATACAGCATCACCGAGCAGGCGATCATCCAGAAGGTGATCGCCGCAAGCACCGCGAAGGCCGCGCCTTCCGGCCCGTAAAGCGGCGCCAGCACCAGATTGCCGCCCAGCAGCACGGCCAGGGACGTCAGCGCGATCCAGGAATTCTCCTTCTGCGCGCCGATCACCGTGATCAGCCCGATATTCGGTCCGAACAGCACCCGCACCAGCTGGCTGACCAGCAGGATCAGCAAGGTGAGCTTGGCGCCGGCGAATTCCGGCCCGAACAGCGACAGCATCCACGAACCCCAGAACGCCACCGCGATCAGGCTGCCCACCGTGACGACCAGCGGGAAGGCCAGGGCCTTCAGCATCACGTCGCGAATCGGCGCATAGCTCTTGCGCGCATGGGCATCGGCCAGATCCGGCACCACCACCTGCTGGGCCACCTGCACCGCGAAACCCACCAGCATGGCCAGCTTCAGGCAAAGCCCGAACATGCCGATCTCCGCGCTGCTCATCAGCGGGGTCAGCATCAGGATATCGACATCGGCGAAGAAGGCGATGAACAGCACCACCACGATGGCCGGCACCGCCTCGCGCTGCCATTGCCGCGTCAGCCGCTTCGGCGCCGGCGCCATCTCCGCCGTTGGCAGATTGCGCTGCAGCAGCAGATATTGGCTCAGCGCCAGCACCGCGAGAATACCGGTGAGCAGCCAAGTGACGTCGGCGGTATCGAACGGAACGCCGATCAGGATCAGCAGCGCCACCCCGGCCAGAAGCACGAAGGGGCGGATCGCGGTATCGGGCAGATAGGCGAGGGCGAAATGCCGGAGCGCCAGCGCCACCGAGCCGTTCACCCGCAGAGCCGCATGGGCCGGGATCGCCGCCACACCGGCGAAGAGGGCGACCCGCGTGACGTTATCGAGCCCCGGCCACAGCGCGGCAAAGATCAGCACCGCGAAACCGGCGAGGCTGACATAGAGCCGGGATTCCACCCGCGCGTGATGCAGAAAGGCGAGAATCAGCCCCGGCCGCCCCTGCTCCCGGTAGCGGGAGACGAAGCGCGGCGCGATCGCCGGATAACCGTGCGAGGCGATCAGCCCCACCACGGCGGACAGGCTGACCACCGAATAGAAAATGCCGAGCGAGCTGGCATGCAGCGTGCGCGCCAAGAGGAGCTGGGTGATGAATCCCGCCACCGCGCCGGCAACCCGCGCCATCGCCAGAAACGACGAGATCGTGAACAGCTTACGCAGGCGGGCGAGCTGGGCGGTAAGGCTAGAGCGCCGCGGCATCTCGGGAGCCACCGCGCTCATGCGTTGCCCGGTGTCGTCCCGGCATCGGCTTCTCTTTTGAGGGGCGGATCTTCCTTCAGCGGCAAATCTCTCTTCAGCGGCAAGCCATCCAGATCGAGGCTCGGATCGACCTGCCAGGGCCCGACCGGCGCCGGCTCGTTGGCGACCACATCGAGCGTCGCCTGGAATTCGTCCCGCGGCATGGCGTGAAAGCCGAAGCTCTTGAGGTGAGACGTCATCCACTTGCCGTCGCGCAAGGTGAAGCCCCAGGCCGCCAAATGCCGGTGCAGCGCCGCCATCGCCACCTTCGAAGCATGATTGACCCGGGAGAATTGCGATTCGCCGAAAAACGCCTTGCCGATGGCAAGACCGTAGAGACCGCCGACCAGATTGCCCGCTTCGTCCCACACCTCGACCGAATGGGCATAGCCGGCAAGATGGGCATCGTAATAGGCCTGCATGATGCGCGGCGTGATCCAGGTCAGCGGCACCTTGCCGTCGCGCGGCCGGGCGCACGCCTCGATCACGCCGGCAAAGTCCCGATCCATCGTGACGGTGAACGTCTCTTTGCGCAGCAAACGCTTCAAATTCTTGGAAAGATGGGTATCGGCCGGGTCGATCACCGCGCGGACCTCCGGACACCACCATTTCATCGGCCCGATATGGCAGAACGGGAAGAAGCCGCGCTTGTAATTGGCGACCAGCGTATCAACGGAGAGATCGTCGCTGATCCCCACCAGGCCGCGCCAGCCGTAATAGACGGGCTTCTCCGGCAGCTTGCTCCATTGCGTCTCTGGCACGAAAAGCTGCGCCACAGTCATCGCCGCGATACGTGGCAGAAGCCCGATCCGCTGCGGTTTTAGCGCATAGCCGACGCCCAACACCCAGCGGCGGAGCCGCGCGCGCGCGCTTTCCGTGAAGCGCCGCATCTGCCGCTGCGGAACTTCGGGGGCATCCACCAGTTCCTGATCGAGATTGGTCATGTGGGGCTTTCGGCCAAGCTGCCGCCTCGCCGTCCATACGCCTTGATCCCAGGGCCCCTCCACTGGAACCCCTACCCTATGGAAGACTGTATGGCAGCTTCGGAATTAGAACTTCTTAACGGAAAAGAATAATGTGGTTTTCCAGCGCTCTAGATCGCCGTTTTCGTCCCAGATCGGGCGAGAAATCCCCAGGCAATCGTCGGGTCTTGATCTCCGCTCACGACTGGCTGAGGATGGCTATAGGTTGAGAATCAGCCTTATCGCCGCCGATTGGCGATCCGCCGGATTAGGGAGGCGCGCCCATGCCGAGATTGTTTTCTGGCATCGAAATCCCGGAGGCGATTGGCCATAGGCTGCATATGCTGCGTACCGGCCTCAGCGGCGCACGCTGGATCGACCCGGCCAACTATCACCTCACATTGCGCTTTGTCGGCGACGTGGACGGACGCACCGCCAACGACTTCGCCGCCAATCTTGCGAGCGTCGATATCGACGGCTTCGGCCCGTTCCAGCTCCGCTTCGACGGGCTCGGCAGTTTCGGCGGCAAGAAGCCGCGCGCCATCTGGGCCGCGATCGCGCCTACAGAGGCCTTGTCCGCTCTGCAGCGCGCCCATGAATGGGCCGCCCGCAAGGCCGGCCTGCCGCCTGAGCCGCGCAACTTCACCCCCCACGTCACCATCGCCCGGCTGCGCGGCACCAGGCCACAAGCCGTCGCCGCCTATCTGGAGAACCAAGGCGCCTTCTTCTCCGAAAGCTTCACCGTGGACCGCTTCGTGCTCTATTCGTCACGCGCCTCGGTCGGCGGCGGGCCTTACGTGATCGAGGCCGAATACCCGTTGAGCCATAGCTTCGCCCATCACTATATGGGCTGAGCAACGTCGATCCGGTTGCCGTCCGGATCCTCCATCACGAAGGCGCGAAGCCCAAAGTCTTTGTCGCGCAATCCCTTCACGATGCGCACCCCCTCCGCCTCGCAAAGCGCATAGAGCGCGTTTACGTCGAACACCATGAGATGCGCCACCGGAAACGCGGCCGCGCGATGGTGCTTCTGCAGGGTGAGGTGCAGCTCCGCATCGTCGCGCTTCAAGATCATGAAGCCGACGGGATCGCCGTTCTGGAACGTTTTGCGGAAACCGAGCAGGCCCACATAGAAACCTTCAGCTCGGACGATATCCGTGACGGGAAGGGTGGCGGCGATCCGCCCGAAGCGAATGCCGTGATCCAATGCGTCGGTCATAGGGTAAAGATCCGGAGTTGGGCGCACCAGGGCGATGGGCGGTGCCATACGGAAAGCCTGGCGGGCCTGAAAACAAAATATGGAGGCGGTGCTCCGGACGCCGCCACTGTGCGGAAAATCCGCCGCCTCGGCAAGAGGCGTTCGAGCAAGACTAGCGCGACACCGGCTGATTGCGCAGCAGGCTGGTAAGCAGCCCTTCGCTCGCCTGCTCGATCAGATCCAGCGCGTGATCGAACCCTTCCGCTTCGCCGAAGAACGGATCGGGCACGTCCCGCGTCCCCGCATGCGGCGCAAAATCCAGGAACTGCCGCACCTTGTGCTGCTGGGCGGCCGGGGCGAGCTGCGTCAGCTCCTCGAAATTGCTCTCGTCCATGGCAAGCAGCATGTCGAAATAATCGAAATCGCCGAGCGCCACCTGCCGTGCCGCCTGGCCGGAGATATCCAGCCCCCGTCCGGCCGCCGCAGCCTGTGCGCGGGTATCCGGCGCCTGCCCGACATGCCAGCTGCCCATCCCGGCCGAATCCAGCTCGAACCGGTCGATCAGACCTTCGCGCTGCACCACGGCGCGGAACACCCCCTCGGCCATGGGCGAACGGCAGATATTGCCGAGGCAGACGAACAGAAGCTTGTGGGTCGGAGAATCGGACATCGAACGATCGGTCATGGAACTGGATATCTCGGCTTGTATCGGCAGGGCAACGCGCACAGCGGCGCTGGTCTAACGGTCTCTCCGGCGTTTTGCCCGGCGTTCCCGGCGCAGCTTGCGCCTCTGTTCGACGCTTGGGGCCGGTCTTTCGAACCCCGGATCTATATAGGCGTTTCGCGGATCGTTGAAAGCACCGCCTTGCGCCCCAAACCAATCGCTCTGCGGACCTTGGATCATGCCCCCGCCGCCTTGCCGCGCCGCCATCCTGGCATCGCTGCCGGCGAGGAGCGCCGCAACGGCCGCAACGCCGTTCGCCATTCTCTTCTGCTTGCCGGTCAGCTCGGCGACCACCTCCCGGCGGTGAAACTCGCGCGTCGCCTCGACGCTCCAAGGCAGCGGCTTGCAGCTGCATCTCGGATTGTAGGTGCTGCGGTATTTGAAGGCGTTCGGCAGATCGCCATAGCGCTGTCCGTTGAGCGAAACCATATTGGCGGCATCGTCGTCACTGGTCGATTGGTAGAACAGCTTGGCTGGCCGGTCGCAGCTCGCCTGACAGCGGGCATTCTCAGCTCCGAAATTCCGCGGGCTGACGCCGTAGCGCAATGGGAAATAATAACCATCGCAGAGCCGCACGCAGCGGGTGCGGAACTGGCCGTAGGGGCTGTAATCCGGCGCTTTGTCCCGGCGCCCCCAATTGCGGCCGCTGAACAGCCCGCCGAACAGACCGCCCGAGCGCCGCTCGCGGTGCTGCCCCTGCATGGAGGCGATCTCGTTCTGAATCGCCCGTGCCTGGGAATTCAGCCGCCGGCATTCGGAAACGCTATTGGCATAGCGGCGCTGGTCGCAGCCGGTCTTCCGGATCTGGGCCTGAAGCTGAGAGAGCTGCTGCTGCCGTAGGGCGAGCCCATAGGCATCTCCGTTCGTCCCGTTTCGCGACTGCCCGACGGCCGCCGCCGCGCCAACGAGCAAGACACCGAAGAACGCCACCAAGGCAAGGGCGGAAAGCCGGCCTCCTCCCCCTTGGCCTCGATCGATGCTCGTCACGATAAACCCAACTCCAGCTCAACTGGCTTGCGTGCCGCCGCAAGCAGACGACTCAGCCGCACCTGATGCGGTACTTATACGGCTATAAGAAAGGATGAAGGAACCCACCAAAACGGCGCCGAAAAAGGGCGGAATTCCGCGCCGTCTTGTCGGATAGCAGCATCATTCCTACATGCTTAACTCGAGTTAGGGGTGATTTTTGGAGCATACTCGCATGACGGTGTTCGAGGACGCGGCAAACTTGCGCGATGAAGCGCGCGGCAAACTGGTATCGTCCGAAACCATGGCAAGACGCCAAGACAAGGTCCGCCGCGATCTGTGGACCAAGCTGCGGCGCTTTGCCGGCCGTGTGCCCTTCGCCGAGGATCTGGTCGCCGGCTATTACTGCGCCCTCGATACCGAGACGCCGTTCCGCGTCCGCGCCATGCTGTTCGCTGCGATCGCCTATTTCATCGTGCCGACGGATTTCGTGCCCGACATGCTGTTCGGCCTGGGCTTCGCCGACGATGCGGCGCTGCTGACCGGCGTGCTGGCCATGGTCTCCAGCCATATCACTCCCGCCCATCGGATCGCCGCGGCGCGCGCGCTGGAAAAAGAGCTTCCCAAAAACGGCAAGGACGGGTCCGCGACCTAGACCCTTTCTGCATCGCGTCGCTATTGCTGCGGGTTGACGATCACCTTGCCGGAAACGCGGCGGCCTTCGATCAGCGACAGCGCCTTGCCGGTCTCCACCAGCGGGTAGATGCCGTGGATATGCGGCACGATCTTTCCCTCCGCCACCCATTGCAGCAGCTGCGTTGTATTGGCGCGGTGGCGCGCCGGATTGCGCTCCACGAAAGCGGTCCAGAACACACCGATGATCGAGCACCCCTTGAGCAGGACGAGATTCATCGGAAGCCGCGGGATCTCTCCGGCGGCAAAGCCGATCACCAGATAGCGGCCTTCCCATGCGGTGGCGCGCAGGGCCGGCTCCGCATGGGGCCCGCCGACGCAGTCGTAGATCACGTCGGCGCCGCGCCCGTCGGTCATCTGCTTCAGACCCTTCTTCAGGTCGGTGTCTTGGTAGTTCAGCCCCTCATCGGCGCCGTGCTCGCGGCATAGCGCCAGCTTCTCGCCCGACGAGGCGACCGCGATCACCCGCGCGCCCATCAGCTTGGCGATCTCGATCGCCGCCAGACCCGCCCCGCCGGAGGCGCCGAGAATGGCCACCGTCTCGCTGGGCTGCAGCTTGGCGCGATCCTGCAAACCATGTAGCGCGGTGCCATAGGTCACCGGCAGGCTCGCCGCCACCGCATCGCCGACCTCCGCCGGAATCGGGACCAAGTTCGCTGCTTTGGTGACGATTTTCTCTCGGCAGCCATTGCCGCCGATAAAGGCGAGCACCCGGTCGCCCGCCGAAACGCCTGTGACATCGGCGCCCACCGTCTCGACGGTCCCGGCAATCTCCGCCCCCGGCGAATAGGGCAGCGGCGGGGTGATCTGGTATTTGTCGCGCAGCAGCAGCGTGTCGAAAAAGTTCAGGCTCACCGCGCTGACATCGATCAACGCATCGCCGGCATGCGGCTCCGGCACCGGAACCTCATCAACACGCAGCGCATCGATGCCGCCGAATTCGCTGAATTGTGCCGCCCGCATCAATTCCCCTCCCAGCTTCCCGCCGCCTCGCGGCGCTATCCGGGGCGCGCCTGATATCTGCCGCAGCTTCGGCAAATCGGAACGCCCGACCGATGGTGAAGATACACTTGGCCCGATACACTTGGCCCGTGACACCTGACCCGTCGGCGCGACATTCGGGAACCGGATTCTTCGACGAGCAGGAGACGAAATGTGCTTTGTTAACAGCCGTCAACCATTCGGCTTCTGGCCAAAGCCAAAGCGAATCTATATGGTCTTAATCCCAACCGAAACCGTTTGTTTTTCAAACTGCTCACGAGTCGGGGATTCAACACATGCACCGAGCCGTCCGAGCCGCTTGCCTGCTCTTGGCTTTCATTTGCGTGCCCGCGTTCGCCCAAGACGCAACGCTGCTGGAAAAATACGATTATTGGGCCGTCTACAAATCCAGTGGCAGTCCGACCGCCTGCTTCATCGTCGGCCAGCCTGTCTCCAAGGCGCCGAGCGGGGTGCGGCGCGGGCCGGTCTATTTCTACGCCACGCGCTACCCGGCCGAAGGCATCAAGAACGAGATCAGCGTGAAGATGGGCTATCCGTTCGGGCCCGGCGCCAAGGTCACTGTGGATATCGACGGCAAGAAATTCACCTTCTTCACCAAGAATGAAGGCGCCTTCGTCGATACCCGTGCCGGCGAGGACCAGGTGATCGCCGCCATGAAGGCCGGCACCACCATGGTAATTCAGGGCACCTCCGCCCGCGGCACATTGACCACCGACCGCTACTCCTTGAACGGCGTGACCGCCGCCGTCGCACGGCTCGACAAGGACTGCAAATAAAGCAATCGGCGCGCTTAGGGCTCCACATTGCGCGCAACTCGTCCTATGTCATGTCCATGTCGACCAATCTTGCCATCGCGCCGGAGGCTGCAAAGCCCGCCGACAAGCCGCAAAGCCTGATCGGACTGAGCCGCGAACAGCTGGCTGAGGCGCTCCGCACGCTCGACGTGCCGGAGAAGCAGCTGCGCATGCGCGCCAGCCAGCTGTGGAACTGGCTCTATGTGCGCGGCGCCACCGATTTCGAGGCCATGAGCAACATGGCCAAGCCCTTGCGCCTGACCCTCGCCGAGAAGGCCAGCGCCGCGCGGCCCGAGATCGTCACCGAGCAGGTCTCGCAGGACGGCACCCGCAAATGGCTGCTGCGCCTGGCCGATGGCCGCGAGGTCGAGACCGTCTATATCCCGGAAGACGACCGCGGCACGCTCTGCGTCTCCAGCCAGATCGGCTGCACCCTGACCTGCAGCTTCTGCCATACCGGCACCCAGCGCCTGGTGCGCAATCTGGAACCCGGCGAGATCGTCGGCCAGGTGCTGCTCGCCCGCGACCGGCTCGGCGATTGGCCCGGCGCCGTCCCCGACAATCCCCACGGCATCCCCGATACCGAGCGCAAGATCACCAATGTGGTGCTCATGGGCATGGGCGAGCCGCTGTATAATTTCGATAATGTGCGCGACGCCATGGCCGTGGTCGGCGACGGCGAGGGGATTTCCCTGTCCAAACGCCGCATCACCCTGTCCACCTCCGGTGTTGTGCCCTCGATCCCGCGCTGGGGCGAGGAGGCCGGCACCATGCTCGCCATCTCGCTGCATGCGGTGCGCGACGACCTCCGCAACGAGCTGGTGCCGATCAACAAGAAATGGCCGATCGCCGAGCTGTTGGAGGCCTGCCGCAACTATCCCGGCCTCTCCAACGCCAAGCGCATCACCTTCGAGTATGTGATGCTGGACGGCATCAACGATTCCGTCGCCGATGCTAAGGAGCTGGTGCGCCTGCTCGCCAAGATCCCGGCCAAGATCAATCTGATCCCGTTCAATCCCTGGCCCGGCTCGTCTTACGCCTGCTCCGACTGGGACCAGATCGAAAAGTTCGCCGAAGTGGTGAACCGCGCCGGCTATGCCTCGCCGGTCCGCACCCCGCGCGGCCGGGATATCATGGCCGCCTGCGGCCAGCTCAAAAGCGCGAGCGTTAAGCTCCGCGCCAGCCAGCGCGCCGCTGCTGGCGCTTAGTCCAACAAGCCATCAGAGATCGTCATGCCCGGCCTTGTGCCGGGTATCCACGAACAACACCGTGCCAGCACAATCGTGGATGGCCGGGACACGCCCGGCCATGACATCGGTGGTAAGCCGGTCGTGAGGCTGCCTTCGCGCGATTTCCGCTAAAGCAGCGTCCCGCTCAGAATGACCAGCGCGATGGTGAAATAGATCACCAGCCCGGTGACATCGACCAAGGTCGCCACGAACGGCGCCGAGGCGCTGGCCGGATCGAAGCCGATCCGCTTCAGAATGAAGGGCAGCATCGATCCCGTCAGCGAGCCGAAGGTGACGATTGCCACCAGCGTCGCGCCGACCGTCGCCGCCACCAGCACCCAATACGGGCCGTAATCGAAGATGCCGGTGACCTGCCAAAGCGCGATCCGGGCGATGCCGAGCGCGCCGAGAATTGACCCCAACGCAAGACCGGTCGGCAGCTCGCGCAGCGCCACCCGCCACCAATCGCGGATCCGCACCTCTTGCAAGGCCAGAGCACGGATGATCAGCGAGGTGGCTTGCGAGCCGGAATTGCCGCCGGAGCTCATGATCAGCGGGATGAACAAGGTCAGCACCACCGCCTGCTCCAGCTCCATCTCGAAATTCTGCATCGCGCTTGCTGTCAGCATTTCACCGATGAACAGCGCGCACAGCCAGCCGGCGCGCTTCTTCAGCATGCCGAGGAAGGGCAGCGCCATATAGGGCTCGTCGAAAGCCTCCACGCCACCGAATTTCTGCACGTCCTCGGTGGTCTCCTCGACCATCGCATCGATGATGTCGTCCACCGTGACGATGCCGAGCACATGGCCGGCCGCATCCAGCACCGGTACGGCGAGGAGATCGTATTTCGAGATCAGCCGCGCCACATCCTCGCGGTCGGCCAGCGGCGCCACGCTGATCGGTCGCCGCGGCATTACCGAGGCCACCGGCGCATCCGGCGCCCCCGAGATCAGCCGCCGCAACGGCACCGATTTCACCAGCGCCTTGGTCACCGGATCGAGCACGTAGATGGCGTAGATCGTCTCCTGCGCCCGCTCCACCTTGCGGATATGCTCCAGAGTCTCCGCCACCGTCCAATCCGCCGGCACGCTGACGAATTCGGTGGTCATCAGACTGCCGGCGGTTTCCTCCGGATAGGAGAGGAGCTGCTGCAGCGAGTCCCGCGTCTCCGTATCGACCGCCGCCAGCAAGCGCTTGCGCGTCGCCGCATCGAGCTCCCGGAACACATCGGCCCGCCGGTCCGCCGCCATATCCTGCAGCAGCGCCGCGGCGCGATCGGGCTGCGCATTGACCAGCTTCACCGCATTGTCGAGCCATGGCTCGTCGAGCACCTCCGCAGCCCGCTCCACCGGCAGCGCGCGCAGCACCGAAGCCGCCATCTTCCACGGCATGCCGTTCAGCCGCTCGGCGATGTCGGCGGGATGCTCCTTCGCCAGATCGGCCGCCAGGGCCGCCGGATCGAGATCGCGTGGGTCGCTCGTGTCGAAACTATTCGCTGTCATAAGGCCAGGCTCTTCGGTGGGAATTTGCGTCGCGGGGTCGCAAGAACGCTAACGCGGCCAAAGTTACCAGCGCATGTCAGTGGGAGATGTCGGTGGGGAACGGCCCGCATTCGGGCGAGCCAAAGACCTCGTCCCTCCCTTGCAGCACGGGACCGGCTCTTATACGGCTCGATATGCAATGACCCCGCACATTCGCCCCGAGGAGACCCGAGACATGATCCTCCGCACCATCGGTCGTTTCATCTGGCTTGCGGTGACCTTCGCCATCGCCTCCTGCCTGGCCATGGCCGTGCTGTTCTTCCTCGGCGCGCTTTGGGTGGGCGAGGAGCTGCGCAGCGCCGCTCCGACGGATCCGATGATTGCCGAGGGCGGCAACTTCATCGGTCTCGTGCTCTTTGCCGGCACCGTGGCGCCGAGCCTCACCGTGCTGCCGGCCCTGGTCGCCGCGCTTTCCGGCGAGCTGTTCAAGATCCGCAGCTGGATCTACTACGTCGCCGCCGGCGGACTTTCTCTCATCGCCGTGCCGCTGATGGTCGCCCCGCCGGACGAGCTCTCCACCTTGCCGCCGATGCAGATCACCGCAATTTTCGCCACTGCAGGCTTCGCCGGCGGCCTCGCCTATTGGCTGCTGTCCGGCCGGCCGCGCTGAAACCTCGGCAAGACGAAGCCCCACGCCACGTCATCCTGAGGCGCATGCCGCAAGGCACGCCTCGAAGGAGACGCGGCCCCGGCCCGCAGCTTTAAGGCCCGCTAAAGCGGGCTCCTCAGCATGACGGAGGCTCCCGCGTCACCGCATAGCTTGCCCCAAACCCCGTTCTTCCTATAGATGCGGGCTCTCATTTGTTTTTTGCCCAGATTGGAATTCGCGCCCATGGCCGCACACGACAAGATCAACAAGGTGGTTCTCGCCTATTCCGGCGGCCTCGACACCTCCATCATCCTGAAATGGCTGCAGGAGACCTATGGCTGCGAAGTCGTCACCTTCACCGCCGATCTCGGCCAGGGCGAGGAGCTGGAGCCGGCACGCAAGAAGGCCGAGATGTTCGGCATCAAGGAGATCTTCATCGACGATCTCCGCGAGGAATTCGTCTCCGAATACGTCTTTCCCATGTTCCGGGCCAACGCGCTGTATGAAGGCATTTATCTGCTGGGCACCTCCATCGCCCGGCCGCTGATCGCCAAGCGCCAGATCGAGATCGCCCATGAGACCGGCGCCGATGCCGTCGCCCATGGCGCCACGGGCAAGGGCAACGACCAGGTGCGGTTCGAGCTCTCCTATTACGCCCTCGATCCCGACATCAAGGTGATCGCCCCCTGGCGGGAATGGGAATTCAAATCCCGCACCGACCTGATCGAGTTCGCCGAGAAGCATCAGATCCCGGTCTCCAAGGATAAGCGCGGCGAGGCGCCGTTCTCGGTCGATGCCAACCTGCTGCACTCCTCCTCCGAAGGAAAAGTGCTGGAGGACCCAAACGAGGCGCCACCCGAATATGTCTTCCAGCGCACCGTCTCGCCGGAGGAGGCCCCCGACCAGGCAACCGAGATCACCATCGGCTTCGAGAAGGGCGATGCCGTCTCCATCGACGGCAAGCGCATGAGCGCCGCCGAGATTTTGACGAAGCTCAACGAGCTCGGCCGCGATAACGGCATCGGCCGCGTCGATCTGGTGGAGAACCGCTTCGTCGGCATGAAGTCCCGCGGCATCTATGAGACGCCGGGCGGCAGCATTCTGCTTCCCGCCCACCGCGCCATCGAGAGCCTGACCCTGGACCGCGAGGCGGCGCATCTGAAAGACCAGCTCATGCCGCGCTATGCGGAGCTGATCTATTACGGCTTCTGGTTCTCGCCGGAGCGGGAGATGCTGCAGGCCCTGATCGACAAGAGCCAGGAGCAGGTGGAAGGCGAGGTTCGCCTCAAGCTCTATAAGGGCAATGTCATCGTCACCGGCCGCTCGAGCCCGAAATCGCTCTATGCCGACGAGCTCGTCACCTTCGAGGACGACGAAGGCGCCTACGACCAGGTCGACGCAGCCGGCTTCATCAAGCTGAACGCGCTGCGCCTCAGGACGCTCGGCAAGCTGCGCGGCAACTAGCCGACGTCATCCGCGAGCAGGGTTCCGTTTAGCGGCGTGTCGATTCGCATTGCGCGGCGAGATATTTCTCCCGTGCCGCATCGAGGGCCGGAAAATTCGCCTCGGCCCACCGGTCTAGCCCGGCAAGCGCCTCATTGAGCGTGCCGCCCAAGGGGGTCAACCGATAGACCACCTGCGGCGGCACAGTGCCGTGATCCTCTCGCAGCACCAGACCGTTGCATTCCAGCTGGCGCAACGTTTGCGTCAGCATCTTCTGCGAGATACCGCCGATCTTCCGAAGCATCGCGCCGTTTCGCATCGGCTGCTCGCCGAGGGCGCCGAGAATCAGGATCGCCCATTTGCTGGCGATCAGCTCCAGCGCATCCCGAGCCGAACAATCGGCATCGAAAACGCTCGGCTTCGGCTTCTTCTCTGCTTCCATTCCTTAGCATCCCAGGCCGGACGACTGGTTACCAAAAGGTGCGTACTTGCCTATGGGTGCCTATAACTCAATATCGTCCCCAAGAACACCGCCTATCGAGTGAAGGACGAACCATGAAAGCGATGATTTTGAGCGCAAGCCCCCGCCGCGACGGAAATTCTGCCGCGCTCGCCCAAGCAGCCGCCAGAGGCATCCGGCAGTCCGGACATGAAGCGGAGCTTCTCTACGCCGACGAATTTCTCGAAGGTTTCCTGCGCGACTGCCGGCAATGCCGCCGCGAAGACGGCACCTGCGGCATCGCCGATGGTTTCGGCGATGTCTTTCTCGACCACTACCTCCCGGCGGAAGGGTTCATCGCCGCGACGCCGATCTATTGGTACGGCATGTCCGCTCAGTTGAAGGCCTTCTTCGACCGCGCTTTCTGCTACGTCTCCGCCTCTTACCCGGAAGCAGACAGGGTGGTGAATGCGCTCATGGGCAAGCGGATCGGTCTGCTTCTCAGCTCCGAGGAAACCTACCCAGATGTCGGGGCGGGCATTATCCACCAGATTCAGGAGCACAGCCGATATACGAACTCGACCTTCGTCGGGCACGTTCACGGGATCGGTAATTCTCGAGCCGAAGTGGCGCGCGATCCCAGCCAACCCCTGAAGCGGGCGGAGGAATTCGGAGAACGCTTCTTCTCCGCTCACACGAGCGACTATCGGATCGACTCCGAGCGTTCGGGCAAGGTCTGGGGACCAAGCGACGGAGCACACGCATAGACACTCTGCCGGGACTTCAGGCCTCGTCGTCTTCGAAGACGATAAGGCTTACGCCACCGCGGGCCGCGCCGCCATTGAAGGCGCGGCCGAGGACCGCTTCAGTGTGGCGGCTTGAGCCGGCATCGGGTTGAGATCCACCTCGGGCAGTTCGCAGAGATTACCGCCCATATAAAGATGGTGCCAAAGCTGGGTGGCGACCACGCCGCCAAGCCCGAGGCTGGCGAATTGATTGAGACTCTCCTCGCCCTTGGCGATCAGCTCGCAATCGCGGCGCACCGCCTCGACATCGAAATAGCCGCTGCGGCGGAGGCTCTCCGGGCTCAGCAGATCGCGCACGAAATCTGGCGGCGTGGCCAGGAAGCTCTCCGCCAGGGGCGCGCGGAACATCGCCTTGGGCCGCTCTGCGACCTGCGGCGGCAATAGCCGGTGAGCGGCCTGGCGGATCAGATATTTGTCCCGCTTGAACCCCTTCAGCTTCCAGTTCGGATGGATGCGCTCGCCATAGGCGATCACCCCTTCGTCGAGGAACGGGTAGCGCAGCTCCACGCTGTTGGCCATGCCCACCCGGTCGCCCTTATGGCTGAGCAGCAGCCCCGGCAGATGCAGCTTATAGCCGAGATAGAGCGAGCGGTTCAGCGGATGCCAGCGCTTCATGCGCTCAAGATCGAGGTTGAGATCCTCATAGGCGACATGGCCCTGAAGCCCCTGCCACATCCCATCGCCGTAATAACGCTGCCGCGCCGTGGCCACGAGATTGTAAAGCAGCGACTGGGCATGCGGCCCGTCGATCATCCTATCGATCCGCGCCAGCTCCGAAAAACTTGTCTCCGGCGACTGGATCTTGCGGGCGAACCGGCCGATCGCGACGCTCGGGCGGAATGCATCGCCAATATCGAGGTTGAGCGCCGCCTTTCGGATCTTGAACCAGAGATAGCCGGCGAAACCCTCATCGGCGCCTTCGCCCGCCAGCACCGTCTTATAACCTTGCGCATGGACCCCGCGCGACAGCGCCAGCAGCGCGGCGGAGGAGGTGTCGAGCACCGGGCTTTCCGCTGCCGAAACCAGCCCGGCGTAATTCTCCGAAATCAGATCGGCGCCGGCCCGGATCACCGTCTGCTTGGTCTCGCCGATGGAATTGGCAGCCTCCGAGGCCTCCGAAGCCTCGTCGAGCGAGGGATCGGGCACCTGCACGGTGAAGCTGGCCAGCGGCTTGCCGCTGACCTTGGCCGCCATCGCCATCACATAAGCCGAATCCACCCCGCCGCTGAGGTAACCGGCCACCGGCACATCGGCGCGCAGCCGCAAATTCACCGCGCGTGCGAAGGCTTCCTCGAACCCATCCACCGCATCCTGATGGGTGGGATTTTCCTCCTCGCCCCAATCGGGGAAGTCGAAATCCCAATAGCGGCGGACTTCCGGCTCCGACAATCCGCCCTCGCGGGCAAGATCGATGCGCAGGTAATGCCCCGGCAGCAGCGCATTCACGCCTTTGAAGCAGGTGCGCGCGCCGCCCATGGCGAAAAAGGTGAAGAGATGATCGAGCCCACGCAGATCCGGCGCCGCCTCCACCCCGCCCGAGGCGAGGATCGCCTTGATCTCCGATCCGAAATAGAAGAAATCGCCGACTTTCGCCCAAAATAGCGGGCAAATGCCGACCCGGTCGCGCGCCATCAGCACCAGGCGGCGCTTTTGATCGAACAGGGCGAAGGCGAATTGGCCTTTGAGATGCTCGAACATCCCCTCGCCGTACTCTTCATAGAGATGGACGACGATCTCGCTGTCGCTATGGGTGCGGAAGATATGACCCTTCTCCTGCAGCCGGGCCCGCACCTCCGGGAAGTCGAAGAACTCGCCGTTGCAGACGGCGACCACGCTGCCGTCCTCGTTGAAGATCGGCTGATGGCCGTCATTGAGGCCGACGATGCTTAAGCGCCGATGCGCGAAACCGATGCCGGGCGCGCGCCAATAGCCGGAATCGTCCGGCCCGCGATGAACCAGGGTCTGCGCCATCCGCTCAAGCTGCATCCCCTCGATGTCACGCTGACCTTTAAGGTCGATTACGCCCGCAATTCCGCACATAGATTTCCCGTTGAATTTCGTCCGCCCAAATCTCTAACCGCGCAAAAAAATTGCGTATCGGGAGTGCCACTCCGGCGATACGCGCAGTCGCGAGTATTGTGGCCGTCATTTGAGGGCAGGTCAAAACATGGCTCTAAAACTTGCCCAAAAATCGGCCAGCGGCAGCAAAACCCGATCAGAACGACATTTCTGTGGCGATTCTAAAAAACAAGGCGCGCTGGTCGGCAGCGCCTGCCATTGCAAACCAAATCCGCCTATCGCAACCTCGTAATCTCTTTCCCATATGAAAGAGGCGTTTCCCCGCGATTTCGAGCGAGAGTTAGCGAGTTTTCATGCGTTGGTCCCTGCCCATCGGCTCTGTTGGCGGCACAGCCCTCTATATCCATGTCAGCTTCCTGATCCTGCTCGCCTGGCTGTGGATGCTGTTTTACAGCCAAGGCGGCAGCGCTGCGGCCTGGCAAGGCACCATCTTCATCGCGCTGGTGTTCTTCTGCGTGCTGCTGCACGAGCTCGGCCATGTGTTTGCCGCGCGCCGCTTCGGCGTGCCGACCAAAAACGTGACGCTGTGGCCCTTCGGCGGCATCGCCAGCATGGAGAAAATGCCGGAAAAGCCCGGCCAGGAGCTGATCGTGGCCTTGGCCGGCCCGGCGGTGAACGTGGTCATCGCCGCGCTACTGCTGCTCTGGGTCGGCCCGCAGATTGATCCGGAGAATTTGACCGCGCTGGAGAACCCCGCCGTCTCCATGGCCGCCAAGGTGGCCGGCGCCAATATCATCCTGGTGCTGTTCAACCTGATCCCGGCCTTCCCGATGGATGGCGGCCGCGTGCTGCGGGCACTGCTTGCCATGCGCATGGACCAAGCCCGCGCCACCCAGATGGCCGCCAGTATCGGCCAGGGCTTCGCCGTGCTCTTCGGCATACTGGGCATTCTCTATAACCCGATGCTGCTGATCATCGCCGTGTTCGTGTTTCTCGCCGCCTCCGGCGAGGCCTCCCAGGCCCAGATGAAGGCCGTGGCCCAGGGCGCCCGGGTTTCCGACGCTATGATCACCGAGTTCCACACCCTGGATACCCAGTCCTCGGTGAACGATGCTGCCGATGCCCTGATCCGCACCTCGCAGAAGGAGTTTCCGGTGCTCGACGGGGGCGGTCATTTGCGCGGCGTGGTCACCCGCGACGGCATGGTGAAGGCGCTGAAGCAGTCGGGCCCGCATGCCTCGGTGCTGGACGCCATGCAGGACGGCGTGCCCACCGTCACCGCATCCGACGATCTGGAGCCGGCCTTCCAGGCCTTGACCGCCAAGCGTCAGCCCATGGTCGGCGTGGTGGATGGCGAGGGGCGCTTGATCGGCATGCTCACCTTGGAAAACCTGAGCGAGATGATGATGCTGAACGCCGCCCTGCCGATCACCCGGCGGACCGGCAATCAGGGGCCCTGGGGCGAGCGCCGCGAGGAGCCCTAGGCGAAAGCACCGGCGCGCTTCCCGCACCCTGCTTCCTTTCATGCCATTGCGTGCGCAACCGCCGGTCTATATATCGCAGTGCAACAGCAATCGCGGGCTCGACGGTTCGGGCCCGCGTTTTCGCATTTAAGGCCCAAAACGCCCGGATAAGAGACGCTTCCGATGAAATTGAGAAATATCGCCATCATCGCCCATGTCGACCACGGCAAAACCACCCTGGTCGACAAGCTGCTGCAGCAATCCGGCTCCTTCCGCGACAACCAGCGCGTCGCCGAGCGAGTGATGGACTCCAACGACCTGGAGAAAGAGCGCGGCATCACCATCCTCGCCAAGGCGACCTCCGTCGTCTGGAAGGATACCCGCGTCAACATCGTCGACACGCCGGGCCATGCCGATTTCGGCGGCGAGGTGGAGCGCATCCTCTCCATGGTGGACGGCGCCATTGTGCTGGTCGACGCCGCCGAGGGACCGATGCCGCAGACCAAGTTCGTGGTCGGCAAGGCGCTTCAGATCGGGCTGAAGCCCATCGTCGCCATCAACAAGGTGGACAAGCCCGATGCCCGGCCTGACGCCGTCATCGACGAGGTGTTCGACCTGTTTGCCGCCCTCGATGCGACCAACGAGCAGCTCGACTTCCCGATCCTCTACGGCTCGGCCAAGGAAGGCTGGATGGCCGAAAACCTCGATGCCTCCCATGAGGAGGGCATGGGCCCGCTCTTCGATCTGGTGCTGCGCCATGTCGGCGAGCCGCAGATCGAGGAAGGCCCGTTCCGCATGCTTGGAACGCTGCTGGAGGCGAACCCCTATCTCGGACGCATCATCACCGGCCGCATCGCCTCCGGCACGCTGAAGCCGAACCAGAACATCAAAGTGCTGAATGGCGCCGGCGAAATCGTCGATCAGGGCCGCGTTTCCAAGATCCTCGCCTTCCGCGGCATCGAGCGTCAGCCGGTGGAAGAGGGCGTCGCCGGCGACATCGTCGCCATTGCCGGCCTGACCAAAGGGACCGTCGCCGACACGTTCTGCGACCCCGCCGTCACCGAGCCGATCACCGCTCAGCCGATCGATCCGCCCACCGTCTCCATGACCTTCATGGTCAATGACAGCCCGCTCGCCGGCACCGAGGGCGACAAGGTGACCAGCCGCGTGATCCGCGACCGGCTCCTGCGCGAAGCGGAGGGCAATGTCGCCCTGCGCATCGACGAATCCGACGACAAGGACTCCTTCGTCGTCTCCGGCCGCGGCGAGCTTCAACTGGCCATCCTGATCGAGAATATGCGCCGCGAAGGCTATGAGCTCGGCGTTTCCCGCCCCCGCGTCGTGCTGCACAAGAACGATGCCGGCGAGCTGGAAGAGCCCATCGAGGAGGTCATCATCGACGTCGACGAGGAATTCTCCGGCGCCGTGGTGCAGAAGATGTCGGAGCGCAAGGCCGAGATGGTGGAGATGAAGCCCTCCGGCGGCGGGCGTTTGCGCCTGGTGTTCTACGCCCCGACCCGGGGCCTGATCGGCTATCAGGGCGAGCTGCTGACCGATACCCGCGGCACCGCCATCATGAACCGACTGTTCCACGGCTACGACACCTATCGCGGCGAGATTCCCGGCCGGCGCACCGGCGTTCTGATCTCCACCGATAACGGCGAAGCCGTCGCCTACGCCCTTTGGAATCTGGAAGATCGCGGCCCGATGATGATCGAGCCGGGCTGGAAGGTCTATCAGGGCATGATCGTCGGCGAGCATACCCGCGAGAACGACCTGGAGGTGAATGTGCTGAAGGGCAAGAAGCTCAGCAATATCCGCACCACCTCCAAGGACGAGGCCGTGCGGCTCACCCCGCCGATCAAGATGACCCTGGAGCGTTCGCTGGCCTGGATCGCCGATGACGAGCTGGTCGAGGTGACCCCGAAGGCCATCCGCCTGCGCAAGCGCCATCTCGATCCCAATGAGCGCAAGCGCGCCGAACGGGCCAAAGAGGGGGCTGCTGCGACCGCCTGACGCATGCGTTTTTGCCAAATCTTCCCGGCGATCATTGCCATCTGACCCCGCAGCTTTGGGTTAGAATCCTCATTAGTGTGCAACGCATTCTACCAGGCGTTGCCATTGGCCGCTTCCCCGCGCGGCTCGTTGCGACCACGAACGAATGAGGATTTCTGCATGCTCAAGACGATGACTTTTGCTCTCGCTCTCGCCGGCGCCGTTTCGTTTTCCGGCATCGCCCTCGCCGATGAGGATATCCCGCCTTCCGATGAGGCCGTGGCGAAGATCAAAGAGACCCTGGCCAAGGTCGGCTGCAAGGGCGGCGACTACGATCACGAGAAGTCCGGCATCTACGAGATCGACGATGCCGAGTGCGAGATCGGGCCCTACGACATCAAGCTGGATGAGGATTTCAACATCCTGATGATGTCCCGCGACTAAGCGGAACAATCAAAATAAAAGAGATCGAAAGATCCGAACTCGAATGGGCCGGGCGCCAAACCCGGCCCATTTTTTATTCAAACCGTGCGGGCAATCGCCCAAGCCTGCGGCGATCAAGGGTTGATTCGGAATTTGCCGCGCATTCCCTTTGCGAATCGGGTCTCGGGTGACTAGGCTCAAAGTTATGGAGACCAAGTTAACCCGGATCCGCAGATGCAAGCGTGAAGACGCGATGCGGCTTGCCGAGGTTTACGAGGATGCCTGGCGCAACGCCTATCAGGGCATTATTCCCCATCTTCAGCTCGAACGTCTGATTTCCTTGCGCGGTCCCGCCTGGTGGGAGGATGCCGCCGGGCGCCAGAATCCGCCGCTTGTGGTGGAGCTGAACGGCGAGGCTTTCGGCTACGCGACTTACGGCCAAAGCCGCCAGCGCCGTTCGCCCTTCCGGGGCGAGATTTACGAGATTTATCTCGATCCGGTCTATCAGGGCCTCGGCTTCGGCAGCCGGCTTTTCTCCGCCGCCCGACAGCGCCTGATGGAAGTGAAATTGAAGGGGCTGATGATCTGGGCCCTGGCCGATAACGACGCGGCCTGCTCCTTCTATCTCGGCCTTGGCGGCAAGCCCGTGGCCGAGGGCGCCGAGCGCTTCGGCGAGGCCAATTTGCGCAAGGTTGCATTCGCCTGGCGCTGACGCGTTAAGCATTTGCTAACCGCAACCATTCGGCAGCTCTTAACATCCCTTTGCTAGGACTTGGCGTTCGTCACGCTTGCTATGGGAGCTAACGCACATGTCGGAGGTGGGAGCACGCGACCGCCTGGTCATGGCCGGTCTTATTATCCTGGGCCTTCTTACCGTCGTTGCTGGCATCATGTCCGGCCGCTCGACGCTGCAATATGTCCTGGAATCCGATGCTGGCCAGGCCGTCGAGAACTGGACCAACCTGATCGACGAGAACCTGACCGCAACCGGCACCCTGCCGGGGCAGGTCTTGGGCGAGAACGTGGAGATCATCGCCCCGAAAATCTTGGCCGGGCACACCTCCCCAGGGAATGACACCGCGCCTTTCTCTCGAAACGGCGGCCTCGTCGGCGAACACCAGCGTTCCGTCAACGGTCTGGAAAACTTCGCCCTGCAATGGGTGAGCAAAAGCCGGACGCAAGGGGATGAAGGCTATGTCAGCAAGCTCGGCGGCTTCGCCGTGCTGGCACCCGACCACAGCATCCTCGCCACCGGCGGCAGCTTCAACGGCGATGTTTTGAAAGGTGCCCTAAGCGACGAGACCGTGCGCGACGCGCTCGACACGGCCATTGCCACCGGCAAGACCCAATCCTCCGATTATTTCGACGGAAACGAAGGCAAGCCAATCGCTTTCGTGCCGATCGTCTCCGACGGCAAGCTCGACCGCGTTTACGCCTTCGAGGTGGACCAGAAGGCCGCCGCGGCGATGACCGACGTCGCCCTGACCGTCGTCAGCCTCGCCACCAGCCTGCTGATCGTCATGGGCTTCTCGGTGCCGGCCGTGATCGCCTCCCGCCGCATCCGCGAGCGCTGGCGCGCCGAGGATCAGATCCGCTTCCTCGCCCTGCACGATTCGCTCACCGGCCTGCCCAACCGCCTGCAGCTTCGCCAGACCCTCGACCTTGCCATACTGCGCTGCAAGCGCAACGAAAAGCCCATGGCGGTGCTGGCCCTCGATCTCGACCGTTTCAAGGACATCAACGACACGCTGGGCCACCCGGCGGGCGATGCACTGCTGCAGGAGGTCGCGACGCGGCTGCGCGCCAATGTCCGCGAGGTCGATCTCGTCGGCCGTCTCGGCGGCGACGAATTCACCATCGTTGCCGAGCAGTTGGATTCGCCGGAGGACGTCCTGCCCCTGGCCCGCCGCATCTGTACCGCGCTCGGCGAGACTTACCGTATCGACGGCCATGACGTGATCAGCTCCACCAGCATTGGCATCGCCATTGCGCCGATCGACGGCGAGACCGGCGACCAGCTTCTGAAGAATGCGGACCTCGCGCTTTATCGCGCCAAGCAGGACGGGCGGAACACCTATCGCTTCTTCGAGCCCTCCATGGATGCGGCTCTGCAGAAGCGGCGCCGGCTGGAGAACGACCTGCGCGTCGCCATCCGTAAAAATCAGCTGCATGTCGAGTATCAGCCGCAATTCGATCTGAAGACCGGCACCTTGACCGGCTACGAGGCGCTGGCCCGCTGGCACCATCCGACCGATGGCGATATCCCACCCTCGGTGTTCCTGCCCCTGGCCGAGGAAACCGGGCTGATCGGCCCGATCGGCGAATGGGTGCTGCGCACCGCCGCCGCCTACGCCACCACCTGGCCCAAGGACACCAAGCTGGCGGTCAATCTCTCGCCGGCGCAATTCAAGGTGCAGAACGTCACCGAGATGGTACGCCGGATCCTCGACGAGACCGGATTTGAGCCTCGGCGTCTGGAGCTGGAGATCACCGAGAGCCTGCTTCTGCAGAACAGCGAGACCGTCGTTGGCACCCTTGAGGCCCTCGATCGGCTGGGCGTCTCCATCGCCATGGACGATTTCGGCACCGGCTATTCCAGCCTCAGCTATCTGACCCGCTTCCCGGTGCGGAAGATCAAGATCGACCGCTCCTTTATCGAGACCCTCGGCGAGGACAAGCAGTCGAGCGCCATCGTCAACAGCATTGTCGGCCTCGGCAAATCCCTCGACGTCACCATCACCGCAGAAGGCGTGGAGACCCAGAACCAGGCCGAACTCCTCAAGCGCTGGGGATGCAACGAGGTGCAGGGCTACTTCTTCGGCGGCCCGGAGGATCAGGTCGAGGTCGACCGTCAGGTCCACAGCGAGCAGCAGGACCGGCAGGCCGATGACGAGCAGCAGGTGCATGCCAACCAGCCCGTCCTTGCCGACCGTCAAAGGCAGCGCGACCGGGCCGAGGAACACTCTCTGGTCGCTTGATCCGGCGGCGCGATCCGCCATTTCCATGTCGCAAATACCGCAATGCGCCTCAAACCCGCCGCGATCGATGCGTAGCAGGCTTGTGATGCGGCAACGCACGCCGTAGAAGTGCCCCAAGCGGCGCGCCGATCGGTGCGTTGCTCTCTCGACACCCGTTCGCTAGAACCGGCCGAATGACTGACGAACACGAAATCAGAATAGCGGTGCTCGGCGCGGGCGGCCGCATGGGTCAGGCTTTGACGCGCGCGGTGGCCGAGACCCCCGGCTGCGTCGTCGCCGGCGGCACCGAAACCGAGGGCTCGCCGCTTGTCGGTAAGGATATCGGCGAGGTCGCAGGGATTGAGCCTCTCGGCGTCACCATCACCGACAATCCGGTGCCGCTCTTTGCCGAGGTTCAGGCGGTGCTCGACTTCACCTCGCCGCAGGCCAGCGTCGAATTCGCCGGCCTCGCCGCCCAGGCCCGCATCGTCCACGTGATCGGCACCACCGGCTTCACCGACGATCAGCTGGCTGCGCTGGAAACCGCCGCGCGCCACGCCACCATTATTCGCGCCGGCAATATGAGCATGGGCGTCAATCTCCTCGCCAGCCTCACCGCCAAGGTCGCAGCGGCCCTGGACGACTCCTTCGATATCGAGATTGTTGAGCTGCATCACCGCCATAAGAAGGACGCGCCTTCCGGCACCGCGCTGATGCTGGGCGACGCCGCCGCCAAGGGGCGGGGCGTCTCGCTGAAGGACAAGGCCGTCACCGCCCGCGAAGGCCAGACCGGCCCGCGCCGCGAAGGCGATATCGGCTTCTCCTGCATGCGCGGCGGCGACGTGGTCGGCGAGCACAAGGTGGTCTTCGCCGGACCCGGCGAGCGGATCGAACTCGCGCATATCGCCACCGACCGCAACATCTATGCCCGGGGCGCCGTGCGCGCCGCCCTCTGGGGCCAAGGCAAGGCGCCGGGCATCTACTCCATGGCCGACGTACTCGGACTGTAGGGACGATGACCAAAGGTGCCGAAAGAACGCTTGTCCTCGTGCGCCACGGCCAGAGCGAATGGAACGAGCAGAATCTGTTCACCGGCTGGCATGACGTTGCCCTGACCCCGCGCGGCATCGACGAGGCGCGCGATGCCGGCCGTAAGCTGAAGGAAGAAGGCTTCAAATTCGATATCGCCTTCACCAGCAAGCTCCGCCGTGCGCAGGATACCTTGACCCTGATCCTCGCCGAGCTCGGCCAGAGCGACATCCCGGTGATCCAGGATGAGGCGCTGAACGAGCGCAATTACGGCGATCTCACCGGCCTCAACAAGGCCGATGCGCAAGCCAAATGGGGCGAGGAGCAGGTGCGGCTTTGGCGCCGCTCCTACGAGCTGAACCCGCCCGGCGGCGAGAGCCTGAAAGACACCGCCGCCCGCGTGCTTCCCTATTTCAAAGAGAAGATCCTGCCTGAGATCCTCGCCGGGGAAACCGTGCTGGTTTCGGCCCACGGCAATTCCTTGCGCGCTCTGATCATGTATCTCGACGGCTTCGCCCCGGACGAGATCGAGAAATTCTCGCTGC
Organism: Methyloligella sp. GL2; assembly: GCF_013341275.1. Classification (GTDB taxonomy): domain Bacteria; phylum Pseudomonadota; class Alphaproteobacteria; order Rhizobiales; family Methyloligellaceae; genus Methyloligella. Next base: position 385,721 of record NZ_CP054476.1, on the reverse strand, counting down.
CCACCGGCGTGCCGCGCATCTACCGGCTGAACGAGAACGGCACCAAGGCGGAAGTTCGCGACCTCGCCAAATAGCGAGGACCGTTAGCGCTGCAGCAGCGCCGCTTCCCAGCCCAGCAGCACGCGCTTTCGCGTCAGCCCCCAATGATACCCGGTGAGCGATCCGCTCTTTCCGAGCACCCGGTGGCACGGCACCACGAAGGACAGCGGATTGCGCCCCACCGCGCGCCCCACTGCGCGCGAGGCCTTCGGGCAGCCGAGATCCGCCGCGATTTTCCCGTAGCTGGTGACCTCGCCGAAGGGAATATCCAGCAGGCGCCGCCACACCCGGATTTCGAAATCGGTGCCGATCAGCGAGATCCGGATGTCCCGCGGCGTCCCGTTCGGAGGCCCGAACAGCGACAGAGCCACCGGCTGGGTCTTCTCAGGCTCGAGATGGTAATGCGCCTTGGGCCAGCGCCCGCACATATCGGCCAGCACACGCGGCCGGTCCTCTTCGTGATCGGCGAAGGCAACCCCGACCAGCCCATGCTGGCTTTGCATCAGAAGAGCGTCGCCGAACGGGGTTTCGTGGAAGCCGTAGGCGATCTCCAGCCCCGCCCCGCCGGTCTTGTAGCTGCCCGGCGTCATCGCCTCTTGCGCCAAGAACAGATCGTGCAGCCGCGACTGGCCCGAAAGCCCAAGCGCATGCGCCGCCCCCATCACGCTCTCCTCTTCGCGCAACAGCCGCTTGGCACGATCCAAGGTCAAAGCCTGCAGGAACAGTTTCGGACTAACCCCGGCCCAGCGGGTGAACAGCCGCTGAAAATGCGCCGAGCTCAAACCGACATGGGCGGCGATAACGGCAAGATCGGGCTGCTCGTCGCGATGCTCGGTGACGAACTTCACCGCCGCGCTGACCCGCGCATAGTCGCTATCGCCCGCCGGAGATGCGAGCGGTGCTGTCTCGTGCTCTGCGCTGTCGATCAAAACATTCATCGGGTCTGCCTCTATGGCAAAACCCTAAGCCAGAGCGGCGACCCTCGGCGACCCGATTCTTGCGATGAAAAGAGATTTGCCGCCCTACGCGACAATAGGAGCCTTGGCGTCGGCCAGAGCCCGGCGCAGCGCGCCGGCGAAATCCTCGCGCTCATCGTCGGTGAGAAACTCCCCAACCACGACCCGCTGCCCATGCGAGATGAAGGACAGCTCGCTGCAGCGTCCGACCCGCGGCTCGACATGGATCCGCACCCAATAGGGATTGAACTGCCAGGCGGTGCGGCGCCCCGAGGGTGCGATCCGTGTCACGGTCAGCGCATCGTCGGTCAGCTCCACCTGCTCGAACAGGCGGCCCGCCTTGTAGCTGGCTTTGAACGCGAAATAGATCAGCGCCACATCGAGGCCAAAAAAGCCCATGATCGGCCAGGCGCCCATCATGTAGAACATCAACCCAGTGCCGAAGCTGATCGCCGAGATCGCGCCCATCAGCACCAAGAACCCTTTGGGGCCGAGGGAACGATGCGGCGTCAAAAGGGCCCGGAACCGGGATTCTGCTTGAGGCGCGCGCGAATGTTCTGTCATAGCTCGATACCGTGAGATTCTAGCATTGGTAAGAACAACGCCGTGGCGGTTCAACCCAAAACCCCGAAATCCAAGCCGAAAAGCCGTAAACCGGCTGCGAAAAAATCGGCAAAATCAGGCAGTTCCAGGGCAAAACCCTGCGGCTCTTTGCTCAGCGAACATCAGATCGACGAGATGTTCGCCCGCTTCCAGAAAGCCAATCCGGACCCCAGAAGCGAGCTCCACTATTCCAGCCCGTTCACTTTGCTGGTCGCCGTGGTGCTCTCCGCGCAGGCCACCGATGCAGGGGTGAACCGTGCCACCCCCGATCTGTTCCGCGTCGCCGACACGCCCGAGAAGCTCTATGCCCTGGGCGAAGAGGCGCTGATCGAGAAGATCAAGACCATCGGCCTGTTCCGTTCCAAGGCCAAACATCTGATCCAGCTCGCCAAGCGGCTGACCGACGAGTATGGCGGCGAAGTCCCCGACAATCGCGAGGCGCTGGAATCGCTGCCCGGCGTCGGCCGCAAGACTGCGAATGTGGTGATGAATGTCGCCTTTGGCGAGCCCACCATCGCCGTCGACACCCATATCTTCCGGGTTTCCAACCGCACCGGCCTTGCCCCCGGCAAGACACCCCTCGATGTGGAGCGCTGCCTGGTAAAGGTAGTGCCCGACAAATACAAGCTCCACGCCCATCACTGGCTGATCCTGCACGGGCGCTATATCTGCAAGGCGCGCAAAGCCGAATGCTATCGCTGCATCGTCTCAGATCTTTGCCTATATGAGCCGAAAACCCCGCCGCCGGGCTAAAAACTGCCGCCAATACAGACAGTTGTAGCGATCCTGCCGATGAGATTTTTAGGGTTTACGGGTTAGCTCGCGGGCGCTGGACCATTCCTTGCCCGGAGTTCCCGATGCGAACCTCTCTACGGAATCTGATCTGTCTCACCGCCGCAGGCTGTCTCGCCTTCGCGCCGGCGGCCAATGCCTGCACCAGCTTCCTGATCAAGACCAAGAACGGCGACCCGGTCTACGGCCGCACCATGGAGTTCGGCATGCCGCTGAACTCGAACATCGCCGTCGTTCCGCGCGGCATCACCTTCGAAGCGAACACCCTGCCCGGAAAGAAGAGCTGGAGCTGGACCGGCAAATACGCCGCCACTGGCATGAACTTCCTCGGCACGCCCAATCTCGTCGATGGCGTCAACGAGAAGGGCCTGGCCGGGGGCATGCTCTACTTCCCCGGTTATGCCGGCTATGTCGATCCGGCAAAGGCCGACCTGGACAAGGCCATGGGCCCTTGGCAGTTCCTCACCTGGGCGCTGACCAATTTCGCCACCGTCGACGAGGTGAAGACTGCGCTCGGCGAGATTCAGATCGGCAATTTCGCACCGCCCTTCAATTTCGGCGGCCAGAAATCGATCCCGCTGCACTACACGCTGCATGATGCGACCGGGAACTCCATCGTCATCGAGCCGATCGACGGTGAGCTGAAGGTCTACGACAATCCGCTCGGCGTCCTCACCAACGCGCCGACCTTCGATTGGCACCTGACCAATCTGAAGAACTACGTGAAGCTTTCGCCCTATCCGGCAGAGCCGCTGAAGATCGACGGTGAAAGCATCACCTCCTTCGGCCAGGGCAGCGGCATGCTGGGCGTGCCCGGCGATTCGACCCCGCCCTCGCGCTTTATCCGCGTGCTCGGCTACTCGATCTCCGCCGCTGTGCAGCCGGACACCGACAAAGCCATCAATACCGCCGAGCATATCCTGAACAATTTCGACCTGATGGAAGGCTATTCCCGGCCCGGCACCGCCGCCCCCGACGACATCACCCAGTGGAGCGGCATCGCCGACCTGAAGGGCAAGCGCTACCTCTTCAAGACCTACGAGGACCAGACCTTGCGGCAAGTCGATCTCAACGATTTCGATCTCGACGGCAAGAAGCTGATCGAAATCCCGATCGCTCAGACCAATGAGATCCCCAAGGTCAAAGCGCCGAAGGGTAAAGACTCCGCAAGCCTTCAGCAGTAGCGGCAAGACAAGAGCCGTAGCGACAGGACGAGGGCCGTGCCGATTGCACGGCCCTTTTTCGTTTCCGGTGTATCCGGTCCGGCTCCCCCTTGCGGCCCATCGCCCACCGTTCTCGCCGGCGAGGCCAGACAGACAGATCTCGCCGAGAAAAACGCGAGATAGGAACAATTGTCCCTATCGGATAAGCCAAGTTCTTTAGAGTCAGGGGGTTAGATGTCGCCCAGTTTTGGAATTCAGACCGGAGCGACTTCGAATGTTACGAACTCTGCGCAATTTTGCGTGCCTTACCGCCGCCGCCTCGCTGGCCTTTGCGCCGACGGCCAATGCCTGCACAAGCTTTCTGATCAAGACCAAGAACGGCGACCCGATCTATGGCCGCACCATGGAATACGCCGTTCCGCTGAAATCGGAGATCGTTGTCGTGCCCCGCGGCTACGAATACGAGGCCGCGACCGAATCCGGCAAGGGCGGCTGGACCTGGAAGGCAAAATACGCCGCCACCGGCATGAATGCTGTCGACACTCCGTTCATCGTCGACGGCATGAACGAGAAAGGCCTCACCGGCGGCATGCTCTATTTTCCCGGCTATGTCGGCTATGTCCCGGCCGATAAGGCCGACGCGGAGAAGGCCATGGGCCCCTGGCAGTTCCTAAGCTGGGCGCTGACCAATTTCGCCACCACCGACGAGGTCAAGAAGGCGCTCGCCAATATCCAGCTCGCCGACTTCCCGCTCCCCTTCAAGATCGGCTCCGTCACCTCGCTCCCGCTGCACTACACGCTGCACGATACGGACGGGAACTCCATCGTGATCGAGCCGGTCGACGGCAAGCTCAAGGTCTATGACAACCCGCTCGGCGTGATGACCAACGCGCCCGGCTTCGATTGGCACCTGACCAATCTGAAGAATTACGTGAAGCTGTCTCCGGTGAACGTACCGCCGCTGAAGATCGACGGCGAGAGCATCGCCTCCTTCGGACAGGGCAGCGGCATGCTGGGCGTTCCCGGCGATCCGACCCCGCCTTCGCGCTTCATCCGCGCTCTGGGCTACGCCATCTCGGCGCAAGTCCAGCCGGACACCGATAGCGGCGTGCGCATGGCCGAGCATATCGTCAACAATTTCGACATCCCGGCCGGCTTCGTTCAGGAAGGCAAAGGCGTCAACGAGATCACCGAGTGGTCGACCGTCGCCGACATGACCGGTCTTCGCTACTACTTCAAGACCGAGGATTATCAGGCCCTGCGGGAAGTCGATCTGAAGGATTTCGATCTCGACGCCAAGGAGATGGTGTCGATCCCGGTCGACCAGAGCTACGAAATCCCCAAGCTGGAGATGCCGCGCAGCTAAGCGTCGCCTGACCAGGATAGAAAATCCGAAGGGCCGTGCCGGCAAGGCGCGGCCCTTCTTTTGTGGCAACCGGTAATCTAGAGATAGGGGTTGTCGTCTTCTTCCACATGCTGGAGAAGAACATCACCATTTTCTTGAATCGTGAAGATCACGATTAACGGAGGAACTCCCTCTATCCGTCTCGTCCGAGCATACCGAAAGCTGCACCAATCATTTTCATGGTATTCAAATCCATATGGATTCCGATATAACGCTTCTATTATTGGCTCCATCGCCTTGTCGATAGCACGATAGCCTCCAAGGGCTAAAACAGCGTCTTCAAAGCTATCTGCTTCTTTAATTTCACGCACTATCTACTCAGAGTACCATTCTGACGTTCTGCCTATCTCGGAGAGCTTCGAAAGCTTCTTCTCCGATAATGGTTCGTCAGAGAAATAGGCGGCTTGGTAAGGGATTGGCTCACCATCTTTCCGAGTCTTCCAAGCAATGCCGTGCGACTGGTCGCTGCTCTCAGTTCCTGTCATATCTCGATAATGAGAGATTGATTCATCCAAATAATCGAGATCTTCCCGACTAAAGAAGTTTAAGACTGGTCGGCCCTTTGCTACAGGACGCTTTTCCGAAAACCTACCCATCTTATTCACAATAAATATCAGATTGCCTTCCGAAGCTAACTCCCGAAGCAACGGTGGCATTTCTACAGGCGCAGGGCCATTTTCTAATCGTTGATACTGCCGACCAGTGACGGGCTGTCCACGCTCATAGAAAGAGCGAAAATCAGCACGCCACAGTGTCTTATTGAGTTTGATCAGTCCGAAATAACGGAACTCGGCGCAACGCTCCGAGACATAGAGTATTGCCTCCTTAAGCCTCCTCTGGCCTTCAGGTAGATCGACTTTATACAAAGCTTGCTGATCGTACTTCTCGAAAACTGTCATGTGATTCTCTCCAGAGAATCACATTATCGCGCTCTTGACTCGGGAGCAAGATTGTTGCAGCTCCCGATCTTGCGCTGATTCTTGAAAGGTTGTAGCCGCACTCCGCCCTCTTTGGGGTGGCGGCTAAGTCAGGCCGGCGCCGCTGCCAGCCTCTTGCGTTCCAGCCGCTTATAGGCATGCACCATGAAGGCGGTGGCAAACAGCGGCGTCGCCAAATTCAGGATCGGCACCGAGGCGAAAGCGGCGATGATCATCCCGCACAGGACCACATAGACCCCGTTCTGCTGGCGCAGCGCCTTCGCGTCCTTCGCCGGCATGTAGCGCATCGCCACCATCTCGAAGAATTCCCGTCCCAGCAGATAGCCGTTGCCGAGATAGAAGGCGATCAGGTTGATCCCCGGCACCAGCAGCAGAAACAGGATTAGGATATTCACCCCGATCACCACGAAGAAGAACCGCACCGCCAGCCACACCGACTCGGCGACCGGCATCTCGTGCCCAGGCGCATCTTGCGGGTAGTGGGTCTCCTCCACGGTGAGCGCGATATCGTCGAGATAGAGCCCTGCGATCAGCGACGACACCGCCGGGATCAGGAACATCGAGGCCACCACCAGCACCAGACCGCCGAGCCACTGGATGGTGCTCTCGATCCAATCGGGCAGCGCGACGAAATGGCCGAAGCTCCATTCCAGACCGGCGATCAGCAACGCCAAAAGCGCGATGGTGAAGAACAGGGTCCGCAACGCCACCGAGCGGAAAGGCGGGGTGAACAGGTCGTGAAAGGCTTGAATGGCGGCGTTGATCATGAGCAATTCCGTAATTATAGGCAGCGCGACTATAGTGTTGCGTCGGTCGTGGCGTCAGACAGAACAGACAGATAAGCGATCAACAAGAAAAGTTTGAGAGGACGAATATGGGCGATCGAACCTATGACGTGGTGGGCATTGGCAATGCCGTGGTCGATATCATTTCCCGCGTCGAGGATAGCTTCCTCACCAAGCACGACCTGCAAAAGGGCTTCATGCAGCTGATCGAGGAAGGCGCCATCGCCAAGCTCTATGACGATATGGGCCCGGCCATCGAGCGCTCCGGAGGCTCCGCCGCCAACACCATCGCCGGCATCGCCTCCTTCGGGGCCAAGACCGGCTTCATCGGCAAGGTCGGCGGCGACGAGTTCGGCGACATCTTCCGCCACGACGTCCGCTCCCTCGGCGTCGCCTTCGATACCGCGCCGCTCCCCGGCGATATGGGCACCGGCCGCTGCCTGGTGCTGGTCACCCCCGATGGCGAGCGCACCATGAGCACCTTTCTCGGCGCCGGCACCGGCTTCCAGTCCTCCGACCTCGACAAGGAAATGATCGAGGCCGCCAAGATCATCTTCCTGGAAGGCTATCTCTACGATCAGCCCGAGGCGAAGAAGGCCTTCCACGAGGCGGCGGAGATCGCTCAGGCCGCTGGTACCAAAGTGGCGCTGACCTTGTCGGATGCGTTCTGCGTCGACCGCCACCGCGAGGATTTCCTCAAGCTGGTGAAGCAGGGCGCCGATATCGTCTTCGCCAACGAGAAGGAGGCGACCGCGCTCTACGAGGTGAACAGCGTCGACGAAGCGGCCCAAAATCTCGCCGCCGATTGCGAGCTCGCCATCCTGACCCGCTCCGAAGAGGGCTCGATGATCCTCGCCTCCGGCTACCGGGTCGACGTTCCCGCCGCCTGGGTCGAGGAGGTGGTCGACGTCACCGGCGCCGGCGATCTCTATGCGGCGGGCTTTCTCTACGGGCTCTCGACTGGCGAACCGCTGGAGACCTGCGGCAAGCTCGGCAGCCTGGCGGCGGCCGAAATCATCTCCCATATCGGCGCCCGGCCGGAGATCGAATTGAAGACACTGTTGCCCGGAGTCCTCAGCTAACCAATTGACAAAGGACCCAAAAATCGGTGACGCTCTTGTCACGCATGGTTAATCGTTACGATTAATCAACGCGTAGGGGCTATGCTCGCAAGAGCGACGGTTTGAGGGGACAATTCATGCGGGAATTGTTGAGGCCAATGGCCGGTGTCTTCACCGGATTGGCGGGGGTTTTGCTGGCGCATAGCGCCGTAGCCCAGGATATTTCTATGCCCGGCGTCGCCACCGCGGAGATCGGCCAGGCCGAAATCTCCATCGGCGGCGGCGTTGGCCGTCTGAACCTGCCCGATGTCAAATACGGCACCAAGGTGAACGGCGCCGGCAACACGGTGCATCGGTTCTCCAACAGCAACGACTATCGCAGCGAATTCGGCGGCGCCATTATCGGCGACGTGCTGGTGCCGTGGAACGAGACCAGCGCCATCGCCTTCAGCGGATTCTGGGTCGGCGTCGATCAGGACGACACCTCCCGCTGCCAGGCCACCGGCGCCAGCAGCTGCCAGGTCAGCCGCATCGGCGGCGGCGGGGCCAACCCGGCCTTCACCGGCAACACCCTGACCGAGCGCGCCTCCCGCGACGTCGATCACTGGGGTACCCAGCTCGAAGGGCGCTATTACGTCACCGGCGTGCCGGGTAACGCCTTCTTCAACGCCAGCTATGTGGCGCTCGGCGGCGATATCCGCGCCATCAACCAGGATACCTCGATCAAGTTCACGCCGGGCACCGGCGGGCAGTTCGCCCGCTACGGCGAGAGCCTGGACACCACCTATTACGGTGGCTACGTGGCCTTGGGCGGCGACTATGCCTGGCCCATCATCAGCAACATGACCGGCGGGCTGGGCTTCGAATCCTCGTTCAAGGGCTATGTCGGCGTCTACTCGGCCGATGCCGACTATAACGGCAGGCTTTCCGGCGCCGCCGCCAGCAAGCTGGGGCTTTCCACCACCGAGACGTCGGTGATCGCCGGCCTGACGCTGGAGACCCGCAAGGAGTTCACCCCGCGCACCAGCCTCTCGCTGGTCACCACCCACGAATATTATTCCTGGGTGCCGGATATGGAATATTTCGATCCGAGCGGCGGCCGCGGCAAGACGGTGATCGGCGATGGCGACGCCTATTCCAACCGCACCACCTTGCGGCTGAATATCGGCCTCGGCCCCGACGCGCTCTACTACAAGTAGCTCAGGAAAACGGCGGCTGTAGCGCTTGGCGCTACAGCTTCCGCAAGGCGATCAGCTCCACCGCGTGATCCGGCGCCTTGGTCAGGATCAGATCGGCGCGCTGCCGTGTGGGCAGGATATTCTCCCGCAAGTTCGCCAGGTTGATGCTCCGCCAGATGGCGAGGCCGATATCCTGCGCATCCTCGTCGGAGATATCCGCATAGCGGTGGAAATAGGAGGCGGGATCCCGGAACGCGGTCTGCCGAAGCCGCATGAAGCGCTCCATATACCAGCGCTCGATCAGCGATTCCTCCGCATCGATGAAGATCGAAAAATCGAAGAAATCCGAGACGAAGGGGATCGCCTTGCCGTCGGCGGGCAGGCGCTTGGCCGGCTGCAGCACGTTCAGCCCTTCGACGATGACGATATCGGGACGTTCGATCTCGATGAACTGGCCCGGCATCTTGTCGTAGATCAGATGCGAATAGACCGGCGCTCTGACGTGGGAGCGGCCCGATTTCACATCGGCGAGGAAGGTGAGCAGGGCGGCCAGATCGTAGCTTTCCGGAAAACCCTTCCGATCCATCAGCCCCTTGTCTTCCAGCACCGCATTGGCGAACAGAAATCCGTCCGTCGGCACCAGATCGACCTTCGGATGGCTCGGCCAGCGCGATAGCAGCGCCTGCAGCACGCGCGCCGTGGTGCTCTTCCCCACCGCCACGCTGCCGGCAAGCCCGATGATGAACGGCATCTTCTCGTCGGCCTTGCGCAGGAAATCCGCCGAGGCCCGATGCAGCGACTGCGCCCCCTCGACATAGAGGTTCAGCAGGCGGCTGAGCGGCAGATAGACCTCGACCACCTCCTGCGAGGAGACCCGCTCGGTGAGACCGCTGAGGCTTTCCAGCTCCGGATCGCTCAGCGGCATCGGCGTGTCGGCGCGCAGCCTCGCCCATTCTTCGCGGTTGAAGAAGGAGTAGGGCGAATAGTCGATATTGGGACGCGGATTCATGGCCCGAGGCTCAGCGCCCGCTCTTCCGCTGGCGCTTTTCCTCCAGCCCGGAGACACCGACCCGGGTCTCCAGCACCGCCAGCACGTCGGAAAGCGGGATGTTGCGGCACTCCAGCACCACCAGCAGGTGATAGAGGAGATCCGCCGCCTCGCCCGTGAGCGCCTTATCGTCCTCCGAAAGCGCCGCGATCACCACTTCGACCGCCTCTTCGCCAAGCTTCTTGCAGGGCTTCTTCGGCCCGGCATCGAGCAGCCGCTTGGTATAGGAGGTCTCCGGATCGGCATCGCGCCGCTGTTTGATGGTCGCGGCAAGCTGTTCGAGAATAGTGCTCATTTGGGGCTCATACACCGAAAAGCCGTGTGAGGGGAATGGGATAGCCGATTAGCCGTCCAGACGCATGGCAAGACCGGCCTCGGCCATACGGCGTTTGGCATCGCCGATCGAGTATTCGCCGAAATGGAAGATCGAGGCGGCCAGCACGGCGCTGGCATGGCCGTCGCGCACCCCTTCCACCAGATGATCCAGCGTACCGACGCCGCCGGAGGCGATCACCGGCACCGAAACCGCATCGGCAATGGCTTTTGTCAGCTCCAGGTCGAACCCGGCCTTAGTGCCGTCCCGGTCCATGGAGGTGAGCAGGATCTCGCCGGCGCCCAGCGCCACGACTTCCTTGGCGAATTCGATGGCATCGATCCCGGTCGGCTCGCGCCCGCCATGGGTGAAGATCTCCCAGCGCGGCGGCTCGTCTTCGCCCGAAACCCGCTTGGCGTCGATGGCGACGACGATGCATTGCGAGCCGAACTTCTCCGCCGCTTCCTTCACGAAGGGCCGGTTCTTCACCGCAGCCGTGTTGATCGACACCTTATCCGCCCCGGCCTCCAGCAATTTGCGGATATCCTCCAGCGTGCGCACCCCGCCGCCGACGGTCAGCGGCATGAAGCAGCGCTCCGCCGTCCGCTCCACCACGTCGAAGATCACGTCGCGATCCTCGTGGCTGGCGGTGATGTCGAGGAAGCAGAGCTCGTCGGCCCCGGCGGCATCATAGGCGGTCGCCGCCTCCACCGGATCGCCGGCATCGCGCAAATCGACGAAATTCACGCCTTTGACGACGCGGCCGTCCTTCACATCGAGACAGGGTATGACGCGGACTTTTAACATGGCTCGCCAGACTTGATGACACGAGGGACGGGCAGAGCCCGTTTTCCCCAACCTTCTAAACCCCGCAGGCGATTTGATCCAGTCGCCCATCGACTTCGGCGAATCGCCGCACCTATACTTTTTAGGGCAGCGAATCGATGGACACGCTCAACACCATTTTCGGCGTCACGGGTCAGGTCTCGCTGGCCCAGGAATGCGCGCGCGCTGCGATCATCTTCCTCTACGGCCTCTTGCTGATCCGCTTGAGCGGCCGGCGCACCTTCGGCACCTGGTCGGCGCTGGATGTGATCGTCTCGGTGACGGCAGGCTCGGCCCTGAGCCGGGCGCTGACCGGCAATTCGCCGCTTTTCGGCACCATGGCCGCCGTCGCCGTGCTGATGGCGCTGCACTGGCTGCTCGCCCAGATCGTCTCCCGCAACCGCCAGGCCGCCGATCTTCTCGAAGGCCGGCCCATCGTCCTGGTCCAGGACGGACAGGTGAACGAGAAGGAGCGCACCCGCCACGGCGTTTCGGATTACGACATCGCCGAGGCGCTGCATCGCTGCGGCATCCAGAGCATGAACGAGGCTCAGCTCATCACCCTGGCGCCCAACGGCACCATCAACGTGATCCCGAAGAAGGCGTGAGGCGCGGTGTCAGCGCGGCAGCGCGGCAGCGGCGATCAGCGACAGCGCCTCTTCCGGATCGAGCCGCCCGTCATACAGCGCCCGGCCCGCAATCGCGCCCTCGAGCATGGCGTATTCCGGCTGCAGCAGCCGCTTCACATCCTCGATGGAGGCGAGCCCGCCCGAGGCGATGACCGGGATCGAGACGGTTTTTGCCATCTCGGCGCAGGCCTCTAGGTTGAGCCCCTTCAGCACCCCATCGCGGGAAATATCGGTGTAGATGATGGCGGCGACCCCGGCATCCTCGAAACGCTGCGCCAGCTCGAGCGCCGAAAGCTCGCTCACCTCGGCCCAGCCTTCGATGGCGACCTTGCCGTCCTTGGCGTCGATCCCAACCGCGACCTTGCCCGGAAACCGCTTGCAGGCCTCCCGCACCAGATCCGGATCGCGCACCGCGGCGGTCCCCAAGATCACCCGGGTGATCCCCTTCTCCAGCCACATCTCGATGGTGGCGAGATCGCGGATGCCGCCGCCGAGCTGCGCCGGGATCTTGATCGCCTCCAAAATCCCGTCCACCGCCGCGCCATTCACCGGCTTACCCTCGAAGGCGCCGTTGAGGTCGACGATATGCAGAAAGCGGAACCCCTGCAGGGCGAAGGTCTCGGCCTGGGCGATGGGCTCCTTGTTGAACACCGTGGCCTGATCCATCTCGCCCTGGATCAGCCGCACGCATTGCCCGTCTTTCAGATCGATCGCGGGAAACAGGATCATGGGCGCCACCTCAGGAAATTGGCGATCAGGGCAAGACCGAGCGTCTGGCTCTTCTCGGGGTGAAACTGGCTGCCGGCGATATTGTCCTTTGCCACCAGCGCGGTCAGCGGTCCGCCGTAATCGGTGGTCGCGACCAGCGCGTGCCCGTCCTCCGGCACGAAGTGATAGGAGTGGACGAAATAAGCATTCAGCCCGTCCGGCCCGGTCGGGATCCCGTCGAGAAGCGCATGCTCGCGCACCAGATCCAGCGTGTTCCAGCCCATATGCGGGATCTTGAGGCTCGGATCGCTGGGCTCGATGGCGCGCACCTCGCCGGGAATCCAGTTCAGCCCCGGCGCCTCGCCATGCTCCAGACCGCGCGTGGCCAGAAGCTGCATCCCGACGCAAATGCCAAGGAACGGCTTGCCCTTCTGGCGCACCGCCTCGTCCAGCGCATCCGCCATGCCCGGCACCGCCATCAGTCCGGCGCGGCAATCGGCGAACGCCCCGACGCCGGGCAGCACGACGCGCTCCGCCGTCAGCACCACCTCCGGATCGGAAGTGACTTTTATCTGGTGCCCGCTGCTGCTCTCCGACGCTGCGCGCTCGAAAGCCTTGGCGGCGGAATGGAGATTGCCGGAGCCGTAATCGATGATGGCGAGATGCACGGGGGAAACTCTTAAGCTCGCGGGAAAGACCCGATGATTTCGTTATGCTCCGGGGCAGGGGCGGCGCTCGTGCGCCTCGTCGTCGTAACAGAAGCTGCTTTGGCCGCACTGACCTTGCCGCCAGCGCCCGCCGGCCGCGCCACGCGGGCATGCCCCGGCAGCCAGTCGCGGAAGAAGGCGAACTCCGCCGCCTCGCGATTGCGCCCATGAGTAATGCCGGCAACCGCATAGCCCCGGCGGAGCAGCATATTACGGCGCAAACCGTTTGCCTCCAGCGCAAAGAACACCAGCGCCCCGAACACAACCACGCTCTGCGTCGCCTCGCTCAGCTTCAGCGCCGGCAGGATTTCGCCCAAACCGAGGAAAACCACGATGAAACAAGCCAGCTCGATCCACATGCGGTGATAGATCAGCCAGATCCAGGAGAAGAAGAAGGCCGGCCAGGAGAAGCCTTCCTTCACGAAGGCGAGCGTCTCGGCGCGCGCCACGACGTCTTCGGGAGCGTTGCCAGGTTCAAACACCGAATAAAGCGCCACGGAATTCAGAACTCCTAAGCTCCGGCAGGTCTTGTCAGGCCCGCCGTCTCGATCTTCGCCGAACCGCCCAAACCGAACCGCTCAAGGGCCCAGTCTAGAGCTGGCCCTTCTAGAGCTGGCCCTTGGTCGAAGGCACGCGGCCCGCTTGCCGCTCGTCGATGGCGATCGCCTGGCGAAGCGCGCGCGCCAGCGCCTTATAGCAGGTCTCGGCGATATGGTGGTTATTCTCGCCGTAAAGATTTGTCACATGCAGCGTGATGCCAGCGTTCTGCGCGAAGGCCTGGAACCACTCGCGGAACAGCTCGGTGTCCATCTCGCCCACCTTGGCGCGGGAAAACTCCACCTCCCAGACGAGAAAGGGCCGCCCCGAAACGTCGACGGCGACGCGAGTCAAAGTCTCGTCCATCGGCAGATAGCAGGAGGCATAGCGGGTGATGCCGCGCTTATCGCCCAGCGCCTTTGCGAACGCCTGGCCCAACACGATGCCGCTATCTTCCGTGGTGTGGTGCTGATCGATATGCAGATCGCCCTTCGCCTCTAAGGTGATGTCGATCAGCGAATGGCGCGACAGCTGCTCGATCATATGGTCGAGGAAGCCCACCCCGGTCTTCACGTCGTAAGACCCGGTGCCGTCGAGATCGATCGCCGCGGAGATCTCGGTCTCGGCGGTCTTGCGCTCGATTTCGGCGCGGCGCGGCGCGCCGGAACCCGCGTCCGTGTTAAGCTTTTTCTGCATATTCGCCATCATAGAGTAGGGGCGTTAGCAATTTGCTGCCGTAAAATGCCGTTACGCCGCAGCGTATAAACCTTGAACCCCGAAGAAACTATCCCATATCGCGGAAATCATGGGTCCCACTGACTCCTCTCCCCAAATCTGGCACGGCACGACCATTTTGACAGTCCGCAAGGACGGCAAGGTCGTCGTAGCCGGCGACGGTCAGGTCAGCCTTGGCCAGACCGTCATCAAGGGCAATGCGCGGAAAGTCCGCCGGCTCGGCAATGGCGATGTCATTGGCGGGTTCGCCGGCGCCACCGCCGATGCCTTCACCCTATTCGAGCGCCTGGAAACCAAGCTTGAGCGGTTTCCGGGCCAGCTGAAACGCGCCTGCGTCGAACTCGCCAAGGATTGGCGCACCGACCGTTATCTGCGCCGGCTGGAAGCGATGATGATCGTCGCCGATGCCGACGAATCGCTGGTGCTGACTGGCACGGGCGACGTGCTGGAGCCCGATAATGCCGTCATGGGCATCGGCTCGGGTGGCAATTATGCCTACGCCGCCGCCCTTGCCCTGCTCGATACCGACCAGAGCGCCGAAGAGATCGCCCGCAAGGCCATGGCCATCGCCGCCCGCATCTGCGTTTACACCAATGACGAGGTGGTGGTTGAAAGCCTCGACGCGAAGCAATGAGTTTGTTTTGACGTCATTGCCGGGCACCCGGGTCCGGCTTAGCCGGCCCGAGCATAAACTTGACCCGGCAATCCAGGGCCACTCGATCGGCATTTGATGCCCTGGATGCCCGGCTCGAGCCCGGGCATGACGAAGTAGGATGAAGCAGTAATGAGTGATTTTTCCCCGCGTGAAATCGTTTCCGAGCTGGACCGGCATATCGTCGGCCAAAAGGATGCCAAGCGCGCCGTCGCCATCGCGCTGCGCAACCGCTGGCGCCGCCAGCAGCTCGACGAGGAGCTGCGCGAGGAGGTTCTGCCCAAGAACATCCTGATGATCGGCCCGACCGGTGTCGGCAAGACCGAGATCTCCCGCCGCCTGGCCAAGCTCGCCAACGCGCCCTTCATCAAGGTGGAGGCGACCAAGTTCACCGAGGTCGGCTATGTCGGCCGCGACGTCGATCAGATCGTCCGCGATCTGCTGGAAGCCGGCATCGCCCTGGTGAAGGACGCCAAGCGCAAAGAGGTCTCCGCCCGCGCCCAGCTCAATGCCGAGGAGCGCGTCGTCGACGCGCTGGTCGGCCAGGGCGCCAGCGAATCGACCCGCGACGCCTTCCGTAAGCGCTTGCGCGCCGGCGACCTGAACGACAAGGAAATCGATATCGAGGTCGCCGATACCGGCGGCGGCATGCCCTCCTTCGAGATCCCCGGCATGCCCGGCAGCCAGGTCGGCATGATCAATCTGAACGACATGCTGGGCAAGGCGCTGGGCGGCCGCACCAAGCCGCGCCGCGTTACTGTTCAGGATAGCTTCGACATCCTGATGGCGGAGGAATCCGACAAGCTGATCGACAACGACGTCATCGTTCAGGAAGCCATCAAGCTGGTCGAGAACGACGCTATCGTCTTCCTCGACGAGATCGACAAGATCGCCGCGCGCTCCGAGCGCATGGGCGCCGATGTCAGCCGCGAAGGCGTGCAGCGCGATCTGCTGCCGCTGATCGAGGGCACCACCGTCGGCACCAAATACGGACCGGTGAAGACCGACCATATCCTGTTCATCGCCTCGGGCGCCTTCCACGTCGCCAAGCCCTCCGACCTCCTGCCGGAGCTGCAGGGGCGCCTGCCGATTCGCGTCGAGCTGCGGGCGCTGACGCGCGAAGATTTCCGCCGCATCCTCACCGAGACCAAGGCCTCGCTGGTGAAGCAGTATGTGGCGCTGATGAAGACCGAAGGGCTGGAGCTGGAAATCACCGAGGACGCCATCGACGCCATCGCCGATATCGCGGTGGAGGTGAACACCAATGTGGAGAATATCGGCGCCCGCCGTCTCTCCACCGTGATGGAGCGGATCCTCGACGACATCTCCTTCGACGCCTCCGACAAGACCGGCGAGACGGTGGTGATCGACGGCGACTACGTCCGCAGCCATATCGGCGACCTGGCCAAGAACGCGGACTTGTCGAAGTTTATCCTTTAGGACGCGACGTTCGGCTCATCGCGGTGTCGGCGTAGCCAGTCTTCCATGAGACGATCCATTTCGCGGATTGTCTCCGGATTGCAGGCAACGTGACCCTCGCCCCAAAGCCGCGCGAAGCTCACGTCCCGCCCCAGACGCCGCAACGCGCTGAACATCTCCTCCGCTTGGCTCATGGGCACGTAGTCCCGGTCGCCATGCATCAGGAGCACCGGTGCGCTGATACTCTCAACACCAGAAAGTGGGCTGTTCTGCGCATAAGCATCGAGATGGTCCCAGGGTGGACCCGGTAAGTGCCACACTTTCTCGATCAGAGAGCCTCCATCAATCGGATCGCTTCGGTGGCGGCTGCGCGCGTCGAACGTGCCATGCGCCGAAATCAGATCATAAGCACCCGCCACCGCAATGCCGGAGCGGAATAGATCTGTCTTGGCGAGCAGGGTTAGTGTGGCCCATCCGCCGAAACTGTGTCCGGCAACCTGCATCCGTTCGCGATCGATACACCCGGCAGCCGCAACCGCATCGGCAGCAGCCGTGATCCATTCGACCACGACATCGGCAGCGCCCCGCTGCTCGACGATCTGATCGTCGAACGGAACCTCGGGCCGCACGACTGCAAACCCCATTGCCGCGAAGCGGTGCAGATTGAACGGTCCGAGTCCATTCGGCTTGTCGTACATCGCTGCCGGCAGCTGCGCGTTCGGATAAACCCAGAAGAGGGCCGGAAGCCGCTCATCTGGCCCCGCGCAAGGCGGCAGAATAACCGAGGTTTTGGCCGTGCCCAGCTCCGGATGGGTCACCTCGAACCGATGGATTGCACCCGATTGGACGTCGCTAAGATGGTGGTCCGTCTCGAACGCGGTCTCGGCGGAACCGTCCCGCAGCCAGATCACGCGGGTCGCATCGTCGTCGCGTGAAACGAAGATTTGGTCTCCGCGGTCGGTGATATCCAAGGCCAACGCGCTGTCATCCGAGACACCCGCGACCCCAGAAACCAAGGTAGGCGGATAAGGCACAATTTCCCGCCCGGCAAAACACTCTAGCTCTTTGGGCAAGTCTTTTTGGTGGGAGAAGCACTGCACCTCGCCGGTGTCGACATTGATGACCGCAGGCGATCCCGCCGGATAGGCCGCCATCTCGTCCCCGGACTGAATCTGGCTGATCGTCGAGCGGCTGCCATCCCGTGCCGCCCGCCAATGCGCTGCCTGCTCCGCGTCCCCGTGCCATTCGGTCTCAAGCACAAAGGGCAATTCGCCGTCAGGCAGCACTTCGCACGCAATTTTTTGCGAACTCAGCCAACCAAGCGGCGGCTTGGCCGGTTGCAGCGCGAGATTGGCGGTCGGCAAGATCCGCATCGTTGCTGCCCCGACATCGACAATCGCGGGGCGCACGAAGCGTGTTCCGTCGGTTGCGGCAAGAGCGATGCAGTTTCCGTCCGCCGACCAGCGGGGCGAGAAAACGCCGATTCCGTCCGGCGCTTCGATCCTGCGAGGCTTTTCGCGATCACGGTCAACAATCCAGAGTTCGCCGCGTTCGCCCCCGACAAGAAACGGCACGCCGAAGACCGGGGCATCTCGAAGGCCGCGCTGACAACAGATCGCGAGTGCCGAACCGCAAGGAGAAACGTCGAACTGCGGGCCGAAATATCCCTCAAAGCCATGTAGGCTCAAAATATCTTCGATAGAGAGAAGACGCTTTCGGGCAGGACTGGCCATCGGCAGAGACATGCAGTTGCTGGTCCATCGGGTCAACCGCAATGCGCGCAAGAACAACCTTGTGGGTGACGAAGGTTACCCCCGCCCCCGCTTAAGCCGCACATAGAGCGCGCCTTCGCCGCCGAGCCGGCGGGGGGCTTCGGAGAAGCTGATCACCACATCGGCGAGATCCGGCTGGGCCAGCCAGCCCGGCACCGACTGCTTCAGAACACCCCGCGGCTCTTCCGTATAGAAATTTTCCGATGACGTTTTCGGCGTGCCCTTGCCGGTGATCACAAGCACATGGCGAAGCCCGCGCGCCTGCGCCTCGCGCAAGAAACGGCGTAAAGCAGCGTGGGCCTGGCGCTGGCGCATGCCGTGCAGATCGAGCCGCGCTTCGACGGCGACGCGGCCCTTTTCCAGCGCACGCATCTCGCGCCGCTCCAAGGAGACCGCTTCGGGGCGCCGCTGCGGCAGCTGTTTCGCAGAAGGGGAGGGGGATTTGCGCGGCGGCAGCGCAACGGGCGGTTTCGCCGGCACCAAAGGCTTCGGCGCGGCCTTCGCCGGCTTGATCTCGGGCAGCCGCACCCGGTCGCGTTTTTTTAGAGGCGTGGCGCTGCCGGCGATGCGCTGCCACAGAGACAGATCGTCATCGTCTTCGCCGCCGCTGTTTCCGCCTTTTGCCATCGGCGCAACTCAAAGCTTCCGGCCGGCGCGGTCAAACGAAAATTAGTTGGCGGTCTGGGTGGAAACCAATTTCCAGTTCGGATCGCTGGAGCCGGTATCGCGGGCAAAGGTCCAGATATCGGTGACGTCGCGCACCGTCTCCGGATCGCCTTCGATCACCTCCTCATTAGAATTGCGCACCACGGTCACCAGCTCGGAACCGAACCGCACCGTCACCTGCGCAACGCTACCCTTCACCTCGGCCTCGATGATGTCGGCCTTCTGGATGCCGACCAATGTGGTCTCGGCTTTCTCGCCGCGCTCGCGCCGCTCGTCGATATTGCGCTTGAAGCTGTCGAACACATCCTCGTCCAGCAGCTGTTTCAGCACGGTTTCGTCGCCCTCGGCATAGCCGGCGATCACCATCTCGTAAGCGACCTTGGCACCTTCCAAGAAAGTGGCGGGGTCGAAATTCGGATCGGTGCGCAAAAGCTTGGTCAGCGATTTAGCCAGCGGGCTGCCTTTCGGCGCGAAATCCTCGATCCGCGCCTCGATATCGGCAGCCGACGGACCGGACGGCTCGGCCGAAGGCGAACCGCCCTCGCGCCGGCGCGGCAGATCCACCACCGTGTCGCTCGACTTGCCCTGCGGCACGCTGTTCTCGCCGGCCGAATAGGGATCGTAAGGCGGCCGCTCATTGCCGGTGCGGCGGCCCAGAACATTGCGCAGGCGGATGAAGATAACGACCGCCAACACGAGGAAGAGCAGCGTATAGATATCGAAAACTTCACTCATCGGTCGTCGTCACCTGTAGGTATTCGGAATACCGCCCGCTTTGAGCTAAACACATATAGAGAATGATATTGGTGCTCGCCCATCGTTTTGCCAGCCGGGCCGGATCGAAAAGTCAGACGGCCCCTGCTGACAGGCTTCTTGCAGACTAAGGCATTCGCGCCCCGCACGCCAACCCTAAACGGGCGAAACGGGCTTCGGGCCGTCACGGAACGTCAATTGCAGCGGCGATGCAGCCATGCTAGCGACAAGCGAAACGCCGGCACGGGCCGGCCAGGCAGCAATAGGGCAGGCGACAAAGCCGCACGGAACGGAAGATCAATGGCCGACGAAACCGAAAAAGAGACCAATGCCGGCGGCGAAGCCGAAGGCGCCGCGCAGATCAGCCTCAACGTGATTGGGCAATATATCAAGGATCTCTCCTTCGAGAGCCCCGGCGCGCCCAACTCCCTGCAATCCGACGGGCCTGCGCCGAAGCTGGAAGTTTCGGTCAACGTGCAGGCCAGCGGCAATGGCGAGAGCCTCTACGAGACCGTGCTGACGGTGCACGCCCACGCCAAACGCGGCGAGGACGTCGTCTATAATGTCGAGCTGGTCTATGGCGGCATGTTCCGCATCGAGAACGCCCCGCAGCAGATCCTGCAGCAAATTCTGCTGATCGACTGCCCGGCGATCCTGTTTCCCTTCGCCCGCCGGGTGATCGCCGATGTCAGCCGCGATGGCGGCTTCCCGCCGCTGATGCTGGATCCGATCGATTTCCGCTCGCTCTATGCGCGCAACATGGCCAACGCCCAGGCGCAGGCAAGCGCGTCGCAGGCCAACTAACCCGTCGAGAAATCGAAGAAGCGCTAGGCCTCGCCCTTGGCGGGGCCGCCGGACCACAGCGCCGGCGCGCCGAGCCCTTCCAGAAAGCGCTCATGGGCGGCGAGCTCCTCCTCGGTGATGCGGGGAGCGAGCGGAGCAGGCCGCGCCATCGCACCGCCGCCGCCGGCACTATCGAACGCAATCACCTGGCCGGACCGGGCGCCGAGCTCCAGCCGCGCCTGATGCCCGCCGGTCAGCTCCACATAGACGGAAGCCAATAGCCGGCAATCGAGCAGGGCGCCATGCTTGTCGCGCGCCGAAAGGTCGATGCTGTAGCGCTTGCACAGCGCATCCAGGCTGCAAGGTGACCCGGGATGGCGCCGCCGCGCCAGAGCCAGCGTATCGATCACCTGTTCCCAAGCGATCAGCCGCCGTTCGATATTTTCCAGCTCTGCGTTGAGGAAGCCGACATCGAACGGCGCGTTGTGGATCACCAGCTGGCCGCCCTCGATGAAGTCGAGAAAATCGTCGGCGACTTCGGCGAAGAGCGGCTTGTCGGCCAGAAATTCCGTGGAGAGCCCGTGCACCTCGAAAGCGCCCGGCGGTACGTCCCGCTCCGGATTGATATAGCGGTGCCACTCCCGCCCGGTGGGGATGCAGTTGAGAAGCTCGATGCAGCCGATCTCGACCAGGCGGTCGCCGTTCTTGGCATCGAAGCCTGTGGTTTCGGTATCGAGGATAATTTCGCGCAAAGCCCGCTCCCGCGAATCGTCTAGTCGGGTGAAGCAAGCATAGCGCGCAAGGACTCCATGGCCAGGCCCTGGCGCGATTTTACCTGTTCAAGAATCGCATCGACTTGCTCCTGCACCGCCTCCAGGCTGCCGCCCGTATCGATGACGAAGTCGGCGCGCTCCCGCTTCGCCGCATCGAGAAGCTGGCGGGCGAGCAGCGCGTTGAATTTTTCCTCGCTCATGCCCGGCCGCGACAGCACCCGCTCACGCTGGGCGTCCGCCGGCGCGCTGACCACAACGGTAACGTCGACGCGGGTCTGGGCGCCGGCTTCGAACAGCAGCGGAATTTCAAGAAGCGCGATTTCCGTCCCCGCCTTCTCTTGTTTTTCCAGGAAGGCGAACTCGGCCCTTAGCACCAGAGGATGCACGATCTCTTCCAGCGCCTTCAGCTTCTCCGGCGCGCCCGAGATGGCTTCTGCCAGCCGCGCCCGATCGACCTTGCCCTCTTCGGTGGTGCCGGGAAACGCCGCCTCGATCAGCGGCACCGCCGCCCCTTCATAAAGCCGGTGCACTTCGGCATCGGCATCGAGAACCGGCACGCCGCGTTTTGCAAAGCAGGCGGCCGTGGTGGTCTTGCCCATGCCGATGGAGCCGGTGAGACCGATGATCAGCATCAGGCCGCCTCTTTTTTGAGATCCGCCTCGAGCAGCGCGCGGAGCTCGTCCGTCACCTCCGGCCGCACGCCGAACCAGCGCGCGAAACCCGGCACCGCCTGGTGCATCAGCATGCCGAGCCCATCGACAGTGCGAAGCCCACGCGCCGAAGCCGTCTTCAGAAGCTCGGTTTGCAGCGGGCTATAGACAATGTCGGCAACCACCGCATCTTCCGGCAGCTTCTCCAGCGAAATCGACAAGGGCGGCTGGCCGGTCATACCGAGACTAGTGGTGTTGACCAGAAGCGCCGCGCCGGAAAGCGCATCTTCCCGCGCATCCCAATCGACCACCGCAACACGCGGACCGAAGCTTTGCGCCAGCGCCTCCGCCCGGTCCCGGCTGCGATTGGCGATAATCGCCTTCCCAGCGCCGGCCTCCAAAAGCCCATAGAGAATCGCCCGCGCCGCACCGCCCGCACCGAGCAGCACCGCCGTCTTGCCTTTGACGGAAAAACCGGGCGCTGCGGTTTCGAGCGCGGTCATAAAGCCGTAAGCGTCGGTATTCGCCGCCTGCAGCTTCCCGGCCGCGTCGAGCCAAAGCGTATTGGCCGCGCCGATGGCTTTTGCCGCTTCGTCCGCCTCGTCGGCGACGCGTAGCGCCGCTTCTTTATGCGGGATGGTGACATTGGCGCCGGCGAGCCCGTGCTTGCCAAGCGCACCGAGGAAGGTCTCGATCTCCTCCGGCGGCACGGCGCGTTTGTCGTAGGCACCGTCGATCCCGTATCGCTTCAGCCAATAGCCGTGAATCATCGGAGAGCGCGAATGTTCGATGGGCCAGCCGATGACGGATGCGTGTTTCATAATAATCGCGGCTAGCTCTCGATCACGCCGTTCTCGCGCAGCGCCGCAAGCAGATGCAGAAGCGGCAAGCCGAGCACGGAAAAATGGCTGCCTTCGATCTTGTCGAAGAGCTGCGCACCCAAACCTTCCACCTGGTAGGCGCCGACCGAACCGAGCACCTGATCGCCCGCCGCCGCCAGGTAATGCCCAATATATTCGGGGCTCATCTGCCGCATGGTTAGGGTCGAGATATCGGTATGCGACCAGATGGTCTCGCCGTCCTTGGCCAGAGCCACCGCGGTATGGAGCTGATGGGCACGGCCGCGAAGATCCAGCAGCACTTTGCGCGCCTCTTCCATATTGGCGCTCTTGGTGATGATCTGATCGTCCAGCGCCAGCACCTGATCGGCGCCGATCACATAAGCGTTCTGCGCCACGTCGCTGACCGCCTCAGCCTTGGCCCGTGCCAGCACCTCGGCGATATCGTGCGGCGACAGCATCTTCTCGCCGCTGACCGCCTGGCGCATCGCGCCCTCGTCGAGCCCTGGCGATTCGGTGATGAAGGTCAGCCCCACCTCGTTGAGCAGTTTGGCCCGGGTCGGACTGGAAGAAGCGAGGATCAAAGGCGGCTTGTTATGCTGAAAAATATTGGTCATTGGCTTTCCACCGGAAAATCGCGGTCGTGATAAAGACGGATGATGGCGGCTGCGGTTTCTTCGATCGAGCGCCGCGTCACGTCGATCACCGGCCAGCCATGGCGGGCGCAAAGCTGTTTCGTCTCGGCGATCTCCGCTGCGATCGCGTCGCGGTCGACATAGTCGTCGACATGAGATTGGAAGTGCTCAAGCACGCGGTTGTGACGTACCTGGGCAATACGGTCGGCGCTAGCGATCAGCCCCACCACCAGAACATGCTTGGCCGATTCCAACTGCACCGGAATCGGGATGCCGGAAACCAGCGGCACATTGGCGGTCTTGAAGCCGCGATTGGCCAGATAGATCGAGGTCGGCGTTTTCGAGGTCCGGCTGATCCCCACTAAGATAATGTCGGCATCCTCGATATGCGGCGGCAGATGGCCATCATCGTGCATCATCGAGAAATTCAGCGCTTCGATCCGCCGGAAGTAATCCGCATCGAGCGCATGCTGCGCTCCAACCGACGGTGTCGAGGGCGAACCGAGATAAGATTCCATCGCCTGCAGCACCGGCTGCAGTGCCGGCACGCAAGGAAGGTTCAGCCGCCGGCAGGTCTCCTCAAGCTGCGCCACCAGATCGGCATTCACCAGCGTATAGAGAACGATGCCCGGCACCGCCTCGATCTCGGCGAGCGCCCGGTCGAGATCGCGCCGCGTCCGCACTAGCGGATGCACATGTTCCATCGCCCGGAACTGGGCGTATTGCACCCGCGCAGCCTTGGCCATGGCGGTCAGCGTCTCCCCGGTCGCATCGGAGACCATATGCAGGTGGAAACTACGCGGGATATCCGTGGGCATGGCTCTGGATAACTGTCTAATGCTTTCCGGACAATGAGCGGGTCGGCCAATCCGTCCCCATCTCTTCGAATTTTGCCCTCAGCCTTGTTCACAGATTCGCTTGTGTAGAGAGAATGTGACGTTTGTCCCGGACGCCGCCAAACGGATTCTCACCCCCAATGCCTTCAAGCGATCCCGCACAGGTAGGACCACAGCTCATCAACAATGCCGAAGGCGTTCGAACTTCGTTTGACAGTCTAGCGTTGAGTTCCAGATCGAGGCAGCCTATCCACAAGCGCCATAAGCGTGTCGCAGAAGCGCGAGGGCCCGGACTCAAAACCCGTGGACGGACTTGGGACGAAACGGAATTGCCGCTTCCCCCAGC
Source organism: Methyloligella sp. GL2 (assembly GCF_013341275.1). Taxonomy (GTDB): domain Bacteria; phylum Pseudomonadota; class Alphaproteobacteria; order Rhizobiales; family Methyloligellaceae; genus Methyloligella. The sequence continues at coordinate 361,175 of NZ_CP054476.1, read as the reverse complement.
CCTATAAATAAAAACAGAAATCTTAAGAGAATCTTCTTTCTTTCTTATTTGGGGAGAACCGGACCGGTGGGAAAACCGTCGAACAAACCGCTCCTGGCGGCACTTCAGGGTGAAGCCCAAAGCCACATCCCGGTCTGGCTGATGCGCCAAGCCGGCCGCTATCTGCCGGAGTACCGGGAGACCCGCCAAAGCGTCGGATCCTTTCTCGAGCTCTGCCAGAACCCGGCTCTCGCCGCAGAGGTAACGCTGCAGCCGCTTCGCCGGTTCGATCTCGATGCGGCAATCATCTTCTCCGACATCCTGATCGTGCCCTTCGCGCTCGGTCAGGGGCTGGTCTTTGTCGAAGGCGAAGGTCCGAAGCTCGATGCGCTGGAAGATGCGCAGGCCATCGCCAAGCTGGAGCGCACCGATCCCTCGGACGATTTCGCACCCGTCTACGAAGCGCTGCAGCGGGTGAAGCCGGAGCTGCCGGAGAAGGCGGCGCTAATCGGCTTTTGCGGCGCGCCCTGGACCGTGGCGACCTACATGATCGAGGGCGGCGGCAGTAAGGATCACGCCAAGACGCGCGCCTTCGCCTATGAGGATCGCGAAGGATTTGCCGCGCTGATCGATCTTCTGGTGGAGACGTCGGCGAAATATCTCCTCGGTCAGGTAAAGGCCGGGGCCGAGGCCTTGCAGATTTTCGATAGCTGGGCCGGCAGCCTGCCGGAGGACGAATTCGCCCGCTGGTGCGTTGAGCCGACGCGCGCGCTGGTTGCCCGCATCCGGCAGGAAGCGCCGGATATCCCGATCATCGGCTTTCCCCGCGGCGCCGGAATGCTCGCGCCGAGCTACGCCAAGCAAACCGGCATCGACGCCGTCGGCTGCGATACCACCATGCCGCTGAGCTTCATCCGCGAGGAACTGCAGCCGCATCTGCCGGTGCAGGGCAATCTCGATCCGGTGCTGCTGATGGCAGGCGGCGAACGGCTGGACCGGCGGGTGAATGCGATTTTGGATGCGCTGGCCGGCGGGCCGTTCGTGTTCAATCTCGGTCACGGCATTTTGCCGCAAACCCCACCGGAGCATGTCGCCCATCTTGTGAGCCTGCTCCGAAGCCGGTAAGGCTAGAGATCGCTTAGCCAAGGGCTGCACGGTCCCCGCAGCGAAAAGCGAGCTGGGAAATTCACATGCTGATTGCCTATATCAAGGCGTTCCACATCATCGCGATCATCGCCTGGATGGCGGGACTGCTCTATCTGCCGCGGCTCTTCGTCTATCACGCCGAATCGAAGCCGGGATCGGAGCAGTCGGAGACCTTCAAGGTGATGGAAAAGCGGCTTTACCGCTACATCATCACCCCGGCCATGCTGGCCTCATGGCTGTTCGGCCTACTGCTGATCCATTACTTGATCGACTGGTCGAGCGATTTCTGGTTTCACGCCAAGCTGCTGCTAGTGATCGTGCTGTCCGGCTATACCGGCATCCTGGCCAAATGGATGAAAGGCTTCGCCCGCGACGCCAACACCCATTCGGCGAAATTTTACCGGATCGCCAATGAAGTGCCGACCGTGCTGATGATCCTGATCGTGATCCTGGTGGAGGTCCGGCCGTTCTGAGCCGAAGAGGCGAAAAACGCCTTTCAGCAGCATGCACCTGCTCTTTGCGCCGCTAAAGCTGTTCCCGAAGCTTAGAAACTCTGTTATAAGACGACTCGAATCCGATCCGGGAACGCATCTTCGGCCCGGTCTTTTCCTCAATAATCGGGTCACCCGGTGCGTAGCAGGCGTAAGACCTGCCTCACCCGTTGAGGTATTTTTTCTAAATTCCTTCCGATAGATCCGGTTCAGCCCGGTTCCACATCTGACGTTCGAAGTATCCCCCCAACTATTCGCTTTCCATTGGAGTTAAGCAGCGCATGCAGGAAATGAAGCTGCAAGATTTGAAGAGTAAATCGCCGACGGAGCTCTTGAGCTTCGCCGAAGAGGTCGAGGTCGAAAACGCTAGCTCCATGCGCAAGCAGGAGTTGATGTTCGCGATCCTGAAGCAGCTCGCCTCGCGCGATATCGACATCACCGGTACCGGTGTGGTCGAGGTCCTGCAGGACGGTTTTGGCTTCCTGCGCTCGCCGGATGTGAACTATCTGGCCGGTCCCGACGACATCTATGTCTCGCCCTCGCAAATCCGCCGCTTCGGCCTGCGCACCGGCGATACGGTGGAAGGCCAGATTCGCAGCCCCAAGGAAGGCGAGCGCTATTTCGCCCTGCTCAAGGTCAATACGATCAATTTCGAGGAGCCGGACAAGCAGCGCCACAAGATCCACTTCGACAATCTGACGCCGCTCTATCCCGATGAGTGGCTGCAGATGGAGGTGGACGATCCGACCAAGAAAGACATGACCGGCCGGGTGATCGATATCGTGGCGCCGCTGGGCAAGGGCCAGCGCGGCCTGATCGTGGCTCAGCCGCGCACCGGTAAGACGGTGATCCTGCAGAACATCGCCCATTCGATCACCTCAAACCATCCGGAATGCTACATGATCGTGCTGCTCATCGACGAGCGGCCCGAGGAAGTGACCGACATGCAGCGCTCGGTGAACGGCGAGGTTGTCTCCTCCACCTTCGATGAGCCGGCATCGCGCCATGTGCAGGTCGCCGAGATGGTGATCGAGAAGGCCAAGCGCCTGGTGGAGCATAAGCGCGACGTGGTGATCCTGCTGGACTCCATCACCCGCTTGGGCCGCGCCTACAACACCGTGGTGCCGTCCTCCGGCAAGGTGCTGACCGGCGGTGTCGACGCCAATGCCCTGCAGCGCCCGAAGCGGTTCTTCGGTGCCGCCCGCAATATCGAGGAAGGCGGCTCGCTGACCATCATTGCCACCGCCCTGATCGATACCGGCAGCCGCATGGATGAGGTGATCTTCGAAGAGTTCAAGGGCACGGGTAACTCCGAAATCGTGCTCGACCGCAAGGTGGCCGACAAACGTGTCTTCCCGGCGATCGACATTGCCCGTTCGGGTACGCGTAAAGAAGAGCTTCTGGTTCCGCCGCAACAGCTCAAGAAGATGTATGTGCTGCGCCGTATCCTGAACCCGATGGGCACGCAGGATGCGATCGAATTCTTGCTCGACAAGCTGAAACAGACCAAGGGCAACGACGAATTCTTCGAATCCATGAACACCTAGGATTTGAAGACTCGCGCCGCGGCGCGGCTGTCGTCCGGAAAAATCGGAAAAATGCTCAAGTTTTGAGCGGGCGGCCCGCGCCCGCATCAAGACCTTCTCAATAAATTATGGCTAACGTCTCCTTAAAGCTATGGGGAGACGTAATGAAGAGCAGTTTGAAATCCGAGCTGCCGGGGTGGTGGATTCTGCTTCCGGTTCTCGGTGCGTGTCTGGTCGCGATTCTGGCCGCGCATTTCGTTGGCTATTTCGCCGGGCTGGGCGCCGCGCTCCTTGTGGGGCCTCTCGCCGCCTGGGCAATCAATCGCCGCTTGCGGATGCTGGCAGGCGCCGTCGCCAAAGTGTCGGGCGGCGACCGCTACGCCACGATACCGGAACAGCCGGCCGGCCCGCTGGCCGAGCTTGCGACCGCCGCCATGGCGCTGCAGCGAGCCGCCATCGATGCCGATACCCGCGTGGTGGATCAGCGGCGCCGCGAGGCCGAGGCGCGGCTGCACTATGCCGGCCGCAGCTTCTTCACCAGCCAATTCCGCGACACGGTCGATCAGGTCACCCGCGCCTTCACTGCCGGCAGCAAGGAGATCGGCCATACGGCGAGCGATCTTGCCGAGCGGAACCGCTATATGCACGAGCAGGTGCAGCGCGCATCGCAGGATGCGGCGACGGCCGGCGCCGACGTGAATGCGCTCGGCGTTTCGGCCCGCGAGATCCTGAACAATATCCGCCGCTCGGCCGGCGACATCGCCGAATCGAAAGCCGTCAGCGAAAACGCGGTGGTCGATATCACCCGCGCCGACGAGAGCGTGCGAAGCCTGGCCTTTGCCGCCACCCGCATCGGCGAGGTGGTCGATCTAATCCACACCATTGCCCGGCAGACATCGCTGCTGGCGCTGAATGCCAGCATCGAGGCGGTGCGCTCGGGCGAAGCCGGCAAGGGCTTCGCGGTCGTCGCCAATGACGTGAAGCGCCTCGCCAAGCAGACCGCGCAAGCCACCGATGATATCTCCTCGCAGGTGCGCGGCATTCAGGACGCCGTCGATCAGACTGCCTCCGCGCTGCAGCAGGTCACCTCCAGCGTCGGCCGCATCAACGATGCCAACACCACGCTGCGCCATGTGCTCGAGGAGCAGACCAAGGAGCTCGACGAGATCGCCGGCCATGCCAGCGGCGTTGCTGAGCGCATTGCCGGCGCCCTGCCCGGTATCGGCGCGGCGGTCGGTCATGTCGATCACGCGGGCGAGCAGGTGATCGGCACGGCGCGCGAGCTGATCGGCCATTCCGAAGGTCTGGTCTCGACGGTGGGGCGCTACTTCGCCGACCTCGATAGCGGTGCCATCAAGATCGGCATCCTGCATTCCCTCTCCGGCACCATGACCGCCAGCGAACGGCCCCTGCAGGAGTTGCTGGTGATGATGATCGAGCAGTGCAATGCGGCCGGCGGCGTGCTCGGCCGGCCGGTCGAAGCGGTGATCACGGATCCGGGCTCCGATCCGAAGCGCTATGCCGCGCAGGCCCGCGAGCTGATCGAGGACGACGGCGTAGCGGCGATCTTCGGCTGCTGGACCAGCGCCTCGCGCAAAGAGGTGCTGCCGGTGGTGGAGAGTCGGAACAACCTTCTATTCTATCCCAGCCAGTATGAGGGCGAGGAGCAATCCTCAAATATCTTCTATACCGGCGCCACGCCGCAGCAGCAGGCGATCCCGGCGGTCGACTATCTACTGGCGCAGGGCAAGAAGCGCTTCTTCTTGATCGGCACGGACACGGTCTATCCGCGCACCACCAATGCGATCCTGACCCACTATCTCTATTCGAAAGGCATCAAGGGTGATGCCATCGCCGAATACTACACGCCGTTCGACCATCGCGATTGGCAAGACATCGTCGACTGGATCAAGCGCTTCGGCGCGGGTGGCAACACGGCGATCGTGAGCACGGTGAATGGCGATGCGAATATCTATCTGTTCCGCGAGCTCGCCGCCCAAGGCGTGACCGCCGCCGCGATCCCGGCCATGACGCTGTCGATTGGCGAGGCGGAATTGCCGGCACTCGCCGATCCGAGCCTCGCCGGCCATCTCGCCGCCTGGAACTATCTGAACGAGATCGACGCGCCCGAGAATAAACGCTTCGTCGCCGACTGGCGGCAATTCTCCGGCACGCCGAACGCCGTCACCGACGATCCTATGGAGGCGACCTGGATCGGCTTCCATCTTTGGAAGGCCGCCGTGGAGAAGGCCGGCATGACCGGGACCGACGCGGTGCGCGATGCGCTCTCCGGCATGGCGGTGCGCGCGCCGAGCGGGTTCGATGTCGTGATGGATCGGGAGAACCATCACCTGCACAAGCCGGCCTTCATCGGCCGCATCACCGCCGATGCCCGCATCACCCCGGTCTGGCGCAGCGAGACCCTGATCGATCCGATGCCGTGGAGCCCGTGGCTCTCTCTGCACGAGGAAGAGCGGCTGCGTCTGGCAGGCTAGGCCTCCACCTTGCGGGCTGACTTGATCGTCTTGATGAGATCGGTGCCCTCGGTAACCGGGGCAGCGCATTGCGGGCCGATGCAGACATAGGCGGTGGGCTTGCCGTCAAGCGCGGTCTTGCCGGCGGCGGGCGAGCCTTCGGGCAAAACTTCGCCGTCGGTGAAGCGCTCGATCACCGCGCCTGGTAGCGAGACGTCGCGCAAGGCTCCACGCAGCGAATCGGCGTCTTTGCCCTCCGGCGCGATGAACACCACTTGCGAGGGCGCCAGAACATCGATCGACGCATCGAGCAGCCCGGAATGGGCCAGCGGATTTTCTGCCGCCGCGCCGGAGAAGAAGGCGAGGATCTTCTCCGCCCGCTCCAGGTAGCGCGTCTCGCCGGTCCGCATATAGAGCGCCATCAGATGCGAGGTCATGCGCGGATTGGCGTTCGGTGTGGCGTCGTCATGGGCGCTGAGCGGACGCACGATCAGATCGTCGGTATCGTCGGCGGCGAAGTAATAGCCGCCGAGCTCGTCGGCCCAATAATGCGCATCCAGCACATCGACCCAGGCTTTCGCCTTGGCGACGTAGGCGGCCTCGCCGGTGACGTCGGCCAGCGCCAGCGCCGCACCGATCATATGCGCGTAATCCGCCGCGCTGGCCGGCGCCTTGGTCTCGCCCTCGCGGAAGGCATGGTTTAGCCGTCCCGCGATTTCCATCCGTGTACAGACGAAATCGAAGGCGCGCTTTGAAGCGTCGGTCCATTCGGGTTTGGCGAATGCATCGCCGGCCCGGGTGAGGCTTGCGATCATCAGCCCGTTCCAATCGGCCAGCACCTTGTCGTCGAAGCCCGGCCGCACCCGCTCGTCGCGAATGGCGAGGAGCTTGGCGCGCATTTCGGCGAGCTTGGCTTCGGAAGCCTCGTCGCCGAGCTCCGGCGCATCGAGCCGGTTGAGGATGCATTTGCCCTCGAAATTTCCTTCCTCGCTGACGTCGTAGACCGCCGCGAAGATCGCCGCATCCTCCGCTCCGAGCGCCGCCTCGATCTCGGCCTTGCTCCAGACATAGAACTTGCCCTCCTCGCCCTCGCTATCGGCGTCGAGCGAAGAGGCGAAGCCGCCGCCCTCCACGGTCATCTCGCGTAAGAGCCAGCCGACCGTCTCCTCGGCGCGCTGGGCGAAGAGCGGCAGCTTGGTCTCGCGCCACACCTCACTCATCAGCCCGAGCAGCAGCGCATTGTCGTAGAGCATCTTCTCGAAATGCGGCACCAGCCAGCGCTCGTCCACAGCGTAGCGGGCGAAGCCGCCGCCGAGATGATCGTAGATGCCGCCTTGCGCGATTCGCGTCAGGGTCAGGATCACGCGCTGTTTCGCTTCGTCGACCCCGTAGCGCAGCCCAGCCCGCCATAAGAATCCGAACAGATTGGTCTGCGGAAATTTCGGTGCGCCGCGAAGGCCGCCATTGACGGGATCGATCACCTCGGCGAAGCGTCGGGCGAGCTCGGCGAGGATGGCATCGTTGGGCGGCTCGGCCCCGAGCCGTGGCGGCGCCGGCTGTAGCCGGCCCTTGATCGCATCGGCATTCTGGCGGACGCGGGCGGGTTCGCCGGCGTAGATGCGCGCCACCTCCTGCAGCACGGTGACGAAGCCCGGCCGGCCGTATCGCGGCTCCTTGGGAAAATACGTGCCGCCCCAGAACGGCTCGCCATCGGAGGTGAGGAACATGGTGAGCGGCCAGCCGCCCTGCTCGCCGAGTTCCTGCAGCGCACTCATATAGACGCTGTCGACGTCGGGCCGCTCTTCGCGATCGACCTTGATGTTGACGAAGAGATCGTTCATCACCGCCGCGACCTGCTCGTCTTCGAAGCTTTCATGCGCCATGACGTGGCACCAGTGACAGGCGGCGTATCCGACCGAGAGCAGGATTGGCTTTCCGGTCTCGCGTGCGTGGGCCAAGGCGTCCGGCCCCCAGGCCCACCAATCGACGGGATTGTCACGATGTTGAAGCAGATAAGGGCTTGTTTCCGAACCCAGGCGGTTTTGGCTTGCGAGGTCTGTCATGCCGCTCCTATTCATTTGCACCTCAAGGTAGCCTCGATCCTTGACGGCCGATAGCGTTGCCACCGATTGATCGTCTCCAGATGAAAACCGCCGACACCATTGCCGCTCTTGCCAGCGGCCAGGGCCGCGCCGCCATCGCTGTCTTCCGCATCTCCGGCGACAAGACGGCCGCTGTGCTGCGTGCGCTTTGCGGCGAGGTCCCGCCGCCGCGCCACGCCTCGTTTCGGAAAGTGATCGACCCCAAGACAGGTTCCCTGATCGACCGCGGCATCGTGCTGTGGTTTCCGGGACCGGCGAGCTTCACCGGCGAGGACATGGCCGAGATCCAATGCCATGGCGGCCGTGCCGTCACCGAGGCGGTGCTGGGCGCGATCCTCAAGATCGAGGGCGTGCGCTTGGCCGATCCGGGCGAGTTCGCCTGGCGGGCGTTCGAGACTGGCAAGCTGGATATCAGCGAGGTGGAAGGCCTCGCCGATCTGATCAATGCCGAGACCGCGGCGCAGGCACGTCAGGCGTTGAACCAGGCCGAAGGCCGCTTGCGCGAGACGGCGGAGAGCTGGCGCACCGCCCTGCTCCGGGCCCAGGCTCTGGCCGAGGCGAGTATCGATTTCTCCGACGAAAGCGACGTGGCCGCTGGTGCCATGGATGAGGCAGCGGAAATTTCCGTGCGCCTCCGCCGCGAGCTGAAGACGGAACTTTCCAGGCGCAGCGGCGAAGCGCTACGCGGCGGCTTCCGCATCGTCATCGCCGGTCCGCCCAATGCCGGCAAGTCGAGCCTGCTGAATGCGCTCAGCCGGCGCGATGTCGCTATCGTTTCGGAGGAAGCCGGCACCACTCGCGACGTGCTGGAAGTGCATCTGGATCTTAGCGGTTTGCCGGTGATCCTGATCGACACGGCGGGGCTTCGCGAGGCCGAAGGTGCGGTGGAATCGGAAGGCATTCGCCGGGCGCTGGAGCGGGTTCGCGACGCCGATCTGATCCTCTGGCTGAACGACGCGACCGTCACCTTGCAGGCGCCGCCGGACGATCTTGCCGGCAAGGAATTCCTGCCCGTCGCCACCAAGGTGGATCTGCTCCGTGCTCCCGATGGCTGGCTGGGGATTTCCGCCGTCAGCGGCGAGGGTATCGACGCGCTTCTGAAGCAGCTCTCCGAGCGGGCGCTGAACCGTCTGTCCCCCGGCTCCGCCGCGCCGGTGATCACCCGCGCCCGTCACCGCATCGAGATCGAAGCCGCCGAAGCGGCGTTGCGCCGTTTCACCGAGGCGCCGTCCGACCGGCCCGAGCTGAAGGCCGAGGAGCTGCGTGTTGCTGCCCGGCATCTCGGGCGCCTCACCGGCCATATCGATGTCGAGGAAGTGCTCGGCGCTATTTTCGGCGAATTCTGCATCGGCAAATAGCACCAGTCCGAGCGTCAGTCCGTTCCGGGACCCACGCGTCGGCGACGCCGGAATGATTCACGTGAAACATGGTCAATGAAGGGTTAACGCCGGACCCGATTGATTCACGTGAAACAATTGGCCGATGATCGCGGACCAAACTGGATTTCGTCACCCCCGGGCTTGACCCGGGGGTCCATGCCGTTGCCCTGCAGCACATGTCGGAAGCTTCAAACATTTTTTGTGTTTGTCGATGGCTCACCGCGTATGCCTTCGACATAGGCCTTCGGCCCTCCTCGGGGTGAGGCGAGAAGCGGTGCCTGCAAGTGGACCTCATGGTGAGGGCATTCGCAAAGCGAATGCGTCTCGAACCATGATGTGATCAGCGCTGTTCCTTTTGACGCTTCACGTGAAACTGAGTACCTAACGGGCATGAATACGGATGCCCGAAACAGCTTCGACGTGATCGTGATCGGCGGCGGCCATGCCGGCTGTGAAGCCGCTGCGAGTGCCGCCCGCATGGGCGCGCAAACCGCGCTGATCACCCATAAGAAGGCAACCATCGGCGAGATGTCCTGCAACCCCGCTATTGGCGGTCTGGGCAAGGGTCATCTGGTGCGCGAGATCGATGCGCTGGACGGGCTGATGGGCCGTGTCGCCGACCAGGCCGGCATCCAGTTCCGCTTGCTCAATCGCAGCAAAGGTGCCGCCGTTCAGGGCCCCCGCGCCCAGGCCGACCGCAAGCTCTACCGCGCCGCCATGCAGGCGGCCATCGAGGCTACCGAGAATCTCAGCGTGATCGAGGCGGCAGTGGAGGACGTGATCGTCGAAGGCGGGCGCATCTGCGGTGTCGTCACCGGCGATGGGCGCGAGATCGCAGCGGGTGCCGTGGTGCTGACCACCGGCACCTTCCTTCGTGGCGTGATTCATATCGGCGAGAGCCGCACCCCTGCCGGGCGCATGGGCGAAGCCCCCGCGATCGGTCTCGCCGACCGGCTCTATGGGCTCGGGCTTAACATGGGCCGTCTGAAGACCGGCACCCCGGCCCGGCTCGATAAGACCAGCATCGATTGGGACCGCCTCGCCGCGCAGGCCGGCGATGAACCGCCGGTCCCCTTCTCCTTCCTGACACAGGAGATCGTGACGCCCCAGACCGTCTGCCACATCACGAATACGACGGAAGAGACCCACCGTATCATCGCCGCCAATCTTGACCGCTCAGCCGTCTATTCCGGCAATATCGAAAGCGCCGGTCCGCGCTACTGCCCCTCCATCGAGGACAAGGTGGTGCGCTTCAAGGACCGGGCGAGCCACCAGATCTTCCTGGAGCCGGAAGGCCTTGACGACGACACCATCTATCCTAATGGCATTTCGACCTCGTTGCCTGAGGAGGTGCAGCACGCCTTCCTGAAGACCATTCCAGGGCTTGAGGAAGTGGCGGTGAAGCGGCCGGGCTATGCCATCGAATACGATTATGTCGATCCCCGCGAGCTCAGGTCGACGCTGGAGGTGAAGGCGGTTCCCGGTCTCTTCCTGGCCGGCCAGATCAACGGCACCACCGGCTATGAGGAGGCCGGCGCGCAAGGGCTGATCGCCGGCATCAATGCAGCCCGTCTTGCCGCTGGCGAGACGGCGCCCTTCATCGTCACCCGCGCCGACGGCTATGTCGGCGTGATGATCGACGACCTCGTCACCCGCGGCGTTGCCGAGCCCTACCGCATGTTCACCAGCCGCGCCGAGTATCGCCTGGCGCTCCGCGCCGATAACGCCGATCAGCGCCTCACCCCCATCGGCATTGAGATCGGCTGTGTGGGAGCGACCCGCGCGAAGGCCTTCGCCGAAAAGTCGAAATCCCTCGCCCAAGGCGAGCGCTTGCTGAAGTCGTTGCAGGTCAGCCCGGATGCCGCCGCCAAATCGGGGCTTCGGCTGAACCGCGACGGCAAGAAGCGCTCCGCCTTCGACCTTCTCTCCTATCCCGATATCGCTTATGCCGATCTGGAAAAGCTGTGGCCGGAATTGGCACAGCTCGAGCCGGGAATCGCCGATCAGCTCGCCACCGATGCCCGTTATGCCGTCTACCTCGCCCGCCAGGCCGACGACATCGCCGCCTTCCGCAAGGACGAGGCTATCGCCATTCCGGCGGCGTTCTCTTATGCCGCCATTTCCGGTCTCTCCAACGAGCTGCGCGAGAAGCTGACCCGGGCCAATCCCGCCAATCTCGGCCAGGCCGCCCGCCTCGAAGGCATGACGCCGGCGGCGTTGATGCTGGTTCTCGCCCACGTGAAGCGAGACGCAAAACGGGATGCGAAAGACGCGTCGCGGCGGAAATCGGCGTGAGCGAAACCGCCGCCGGAGAGGGTGCAAACGGCGCGAAAACACCCCTTGCGATCGAAGGTCCGGAGGACTTCTCCAAAGCCTTTGATGTTTCACGTGAAACTATCCACAGCCTGTGCATATATTCCGAGCTGCTTTCCGAGTGGCAAAGCTGGACCAATTTGGTCGCCGCTTCGACCCTCCCCGATCTCTGGTCGCGGCATTTCGCCGACTCTGCGCAGTTAACTTTGCTTGCGCCGGAGGCCCGACTCTGGCTGGATTTGGGCTCGGGCGCCGGATTTCCCGGCCTGGTCGTTGCGATCCTGAAAGCGGCGGAGCCGGATTTTCGGATGCATGTCGTGGAGAGCAATCAGCGCAAGTGCCGCTTCATGGCCGAAGTGGCCGAGGCGACCAACGCGCCTGTGGAGATCCATAACCTTCGCATTGAAAACATGAAGCCAAACGAACTACCTCTTTCTCCACAGGTGATCAGCGCCCGCGCGCTCGCACCGCTGCCCCGCCTTCTGGGGCTCGCCGCCCCGCTCTTCGGGCGGGAAACACGGGGGCTGTTCCTGAAAGGCCGGGACGCAAATCACGAGATCGAGACGGCACGCCGCGACTGGGATTTCACCGCGCGCTGCCATCGAAGCCTCACATCCGCCGACTCCGCCATCGTCGAGATTGCGCATCTCGCCAAGCGGCAGCGAAAGGCCAAGCGCAAATGATTAGTTTTCCCCGCTTCGGCTCATCGCAAAAAGGCAAGACCCGCGTCATCGCCTTGGCCAATCAGAAAGGCGGCGTCGGCAAGACCACCACCGCCATCAATCTCGGCACGGCGCTGGCCGCCGTCGGCGAGAAGGTGTTGATCATCGATCTCGATCCGCAAGGCAACGCCTCCACCGGGCTCGGCGCCGACGACCGCAGCGCCTCCACCTTCGACGTGATGAGCGGCACCACCTCTCTGGCCGATGCGCGCTTCGTCACCAACGTGCCGCGGCTTTCCATCGCGCCGGCCACCATCGACCTGATGGCGTTCGAGCGCGAATCCGGCATGGAGAGCGGCCGCCATTACCGTCTGCGCGACGCCATCTCTGCCATGATCGCCGCCGAGGATCCGGATGACCGCACCGACTATGTGCTGATCGATTGTCCGCCCTCGCTCAATCTTCTCACCGTCAACGCGCTTGCCGCGGCGGATGCCGTGCTGGTGCCGCTGCAATGCGAGTTCTTCGCCCTGGAAGGTCTCGCCCAGCTGCTCAGCACGGTGGAAGAGATCCGCGGCCGGCTGAACCCGAAGCTGCATATCCACGGCGTGGTGCTCACCATGTACGACCAGCGCACCGCCCTTTCCGACCAGGTGGTCGACGATGTGCGGCGCGTGCTCGGCGACAAGGTCTATTCGACCGTCATTCCGCGCAATGTGCGCGTCGCCGAATCTCCCTCTCACGGCAAGCCGGTGCTGCTCTACGACTATCGCTGCGCCGGAAGCCAGGCCTATATCAAGCTCGCCTCCGAGGTGATCGAACGCGAAAAGCGGATGCGGGCGGCGTAAATAATCTGTGCTGCGTAAACAGAAGCGGTGCCCAATAAGGGCGGATCGAGGAGGCGCCTGCAAGGCGGAAACGAAATGACAGCGAGCACCCAAAAGAAGCGTCTGGGCCGGGGACTGACCTCCCTTCTTGGCGAAGGGGTCGATGCCAGCTTCGCGCCGCCGGAAGATCAGCGCATGCTGCCCTTGAGCGCGCTGCAGGCGAGCCGCTATAACCCGCGCCGCCAATTCGCCGAGGAGCAGCTGGAAGAGCTTTCCGCCTCGATCCGCGAGCGCGGCCTGGTCCAGCCTCTGGTGGTCCGCCCGGTGGCCGACAAGCGCGACACTTACGAGATCGTCGCCGGCGAGCGCCGTTGGCGCGCCGCCCAGCGGGCCGGCCTGCACGAAGCGCCGGTGGTGATCCGCAGCCTTTCCGACAAGGAAGCCGCCGAGATCGCCATCATCGAGAACGTGCAGCGCGAGGACCTCAACGCTATCGAGGAGGCCGAGGGCTATCAGCTCCTCATGGAAGGCCATAGCTACACTCAGGAAGATCTCTCCCGGGTGATCGGCAAGAGCCGCAGCCATCTCGCCAACACGCTGCGCCTGTTGAAGCTGCCCGACGCGGTGCGCCGCTATGTGCAGGAAGGCCAGCTCTCCGCCGGCCATGCCCGCGCGCTGATCGGCCGCCAGGATGCCGAGCTGCTCGCCGCCCGCATCGTCAAGGACGGGCTGTCGGTGCGCCAGGTCGAGGCACTGGTGCAGAAGGGTGCCGTCGCGCCGAAAGCCGCCAAGCAGCCCAAGATCAAGGATGTCGATACCCGTGCCGCCGAGGTGGAGCTGAAAGAGGCTCTGGGCCTTAAGGTCGATCTTCGTCCCGGCAAGGGCGAGAAGGGCGAGCTGCGCATCCAGTATACCAACTTCGATCAGCTCGAAGAGCTACGCACCCGGCTGCTGCGCGGCTAAGCTACTGATTTAAAAGAGAAAACACGTCTTACGCGCGGCTGCGCAAGGCCAGAACCAGCCGCTCGGCATGGGCTTGCGCCAGATCCGGCGCAAGCCGCGCCCGTAAGGTCGCTTCCTGAATGCGCGGCAAGGCGGCAAGCAGGCGCCCCGCCCCCCAGCGCTGGCAATCCTTCAAGAACGGACCGCGCCGCTTGAAATGAAGCGGCGGCCGCAGACGCCGCAAGGCGGTCTCCGCCGAATCGTTTTTCGCTGCGGCCGAGGCGATCATATGCATGCGCATGAAGTGGCGAGTGAGCGAAGACAGCACTGCCTGCGCCGAGATGCCCGCCGCATCCAGCCGGCCGAGCTGGCGGATCGCTTCCTGCGTTTGTCCGCCGCTGACCAGAAAGACGAAATTCTCCACCGCCACTTCGGCGCTGTCGCCGACCACCGCATCGACGTCCTCGACCGTGACCGTCTCCTTGCCGGCGGCATAGAGGGTGAGCTTCGAGAGCTCGGCGCGGGACAGGGCCTGATCGGCCCCAAGCCGCGCGGTGAGATAATCCCGCGTCTCCCGGTCGATGCCGAGCCCCGCCGCCGACAGCTCCTCGTCGATCAGACTGGCAAGATTGCGCTCATCGGCATAGCAAGGCAGCGCCGCCGCGAAAGGCAGCTTCTCGAACAGCTTGCGTAAGGCAGAATCCGGTTTGAGATTGCCGGCCTCGACAATCAGCGGATTTTCTGGCGGCTCGGCCAGGGTGGTCTTCAGCGCCACGGCATCGAGCCGCGGATTGGCGGTGACCCGTACCACATTGGCCGAGGCGAACATGGATTTGGTACGGAGCTCGATTTCCAGCACGCCGCTATTCTCGGCGAAGTCGCGCTCGTCCAGCCGCACCGTCTCGCCATCGGGCGCGCCTTTCAGAAAATAGCGCTGCATCGCGCCCGCCCGCTCGCTGACCAGGCCGGTATCGGGGCCATAGACCAGCACTGCACGGCAGGCGGAATCGGGCTGCTTCAGAAAGCGCGGAACGTCGTTGGATTTATAGGCAACCATGCGGTCAGCATAGCGCAGATGCGAACGCTAAGTTACGTCTGCGTGGCAAGATAAGCGGCGACCTGGGTGCGGATCATCTCGGCGATCTGCTTGGCGGCGCGATTCTCCGCATTGTCCTTGGCCCGCACATTGGAGAAGGTCTTCTCGTAGCGGTCATACACGGCGCGCGACAGAGCGTTGCCCTCTTTCAGCACCTTGTTGTTGGACATATCGACCAGCTTGAACTGAGCCTGCAGCTGCACCGTCTCGCTGGTCGCCTCGCCCGAACGCCGGACCAGGGATTTCAGCAGCGATTCTTTCAGCACGATATTCAGCCGGTAGCGCGGCTGCGGCGCCTGGCCGCCGCCGGTATTGGTGAAGATCAACTCGTTGCGCACCTGCTGGCCGACGCGGCCAGGGATCGGCTGCACGTCGACCGCGGCCATGGCGTTCTTCACGTCCTGACCGCCGGTGCTGGTGCCGTAGAGCGGCCGCACGCCGCCGCAGCCGGCAAGCATCAGCCCGGCGCCGGCGAGCAGCGCGAACGCCATCAGCGTCCGGCGCATGGGCGCAAATCCGGCGCGCTCCGGCCCGTGAAGGCGCGGCATGGTCTGGCGATTACGCCACGACATTGACGATCCTCTCCGGTACGACAACGATCTTCTTGATTTCCCGTCCCCCAATGGCGCGCGCGACATTCTCGAGTTCTAGCGCGGCAGCCTCAATATCTTCTTTTGCGGCGCCGCGCGCAATCGTCAATTCGTCCCGCCGCTTGCCGTTGACCTGAACCGCAATTGTAATGGTGTCGTCCACAACCAGAGATTGATCGAATTCCGGCCAGGGCTGCTCGGCCAGCAAATCTTCATGGCCCAGCGTAGCCCAGCATTCTTCCGCCAAATGCGGCACCATGGGGGCGGCGAGGCGCGCCAGGGTCTCAGCCGACTCGAAAAGCGCCGCGCGCAGGTCGTCGCCGGGCGCATCGCCCGCCTTATTCAGGGCCGAGGACAGCGTATTGGCCAGCTCGTAGAGCTGGGCGACCGCCGAGTTGAAATGCAAGGTCTCGATCGCCTCGGTCACCGATGCGATGGTCTTGTGGGTGGCCTTGCGCAAGGCCATCGCCGCATCGCCGTAATTCGCGACCGCCGCCGAAGGCCGGCCCAGCGCGGCGACATCGCCGGTCAGGCGCCACATCCGCTGCAGGAAGCGGTGCGAGCCCTCGATGCCCGATTCGGTCCACTGGATATCGCGCTCCGGCGGCGTGTCCGACAGCATGAAGAAGCGCGCCGTATCGGCGCCGTAATGGGCGATGATGTCGTCCGGATCGACCACGTTCTTCTTCGACTTCGACATGGATTCGACCGGGCCGACGGTGATCGGCTCGTTCGTCTCCTTGTGCCGTGCGGTGCCTTCGGAGAACACGATCTCCTTCGGCATCACCCATTTCCCCGCCTCGTCCTTATAGGTCTCGTGGGTCACCATGCCCTGGGTGAACAGCCCCGCGAACGGCTCGTCGAGATCGACATGGCCGGTGCGGTGCATCGCCCGGGTGAAGAAACGGGCATAGAGGAGATGCAGGATCGCATGCTCCACGCCGCCGATATACTGATCGACCGGCAGCCAATGATTCACCGCTTGCGGTTCGGTCGGGACATCCGCGCGCGGCGAGCAGAAGCGGGCGAAATACCACGACGAATCGACGAACGTATCCATCGTGTCGGTCTCGCGCCGCGCTTCTCCGCCGCAACTAGGGCAGGTGACGTTCTTCCAGCTCGGATGATGGTCCAGCGGATTGCCCGGCTTGTCGAAGCTGACATCCTCCGGCAGCTTCACCGGCAGATCCTCCTTCGGCACCGGCACGATGCCGCATTTTTCGCAATGGATCATCGGGATCGGGCAGCCCCAATAGCGCTGCCGCGAGACGCCCCAATCGCGCAGGCGGAACTGGATCTTCCGTTCCCCCTGGCTCGTATTGCCGACCGATTTCTCGGCGAGAAAATTGCTCATCGCGTCCTTGGCGGCCGCTACGCCCATCCCGTCCAGGAAGCCGGAATTGAACAGCGTGCCATCGCCGGTATAGGCCTCCTCGCCGATTTCGAAAGCGGCCGGATCGGCCTCCGGCGGCAGAACCACCGGCGTTACCGGCAGATCGTATTTGCGGGCGAATTCCAGATCGCGCTGATCGTGCGCCGGGCAGCCGAAGATCGCGCCGGTGCCGTATTCGCTTAAGATGAAGTTGGCGATATAGACCGGCAGGCTCGCCTCCTCCACGGCCGGATGCTTCACCCGCACGCCCGTATCGAAGCCCTGCTTCTCCAGCGTCTCCAGCTCGGCAGCGGAGGTGCCGTGGCGCTGGCACTCGGCGATGAAGGCTTGCGCCTCGGCGTTGTTCTTAGCGATGGCGGTGGCCAGCGGATGGTCCGGCGCGATGCCGATGAAGCTCGCCCCGAACAGCGTATCGGGCCGCGTGGTGAAAACCTGGATGGTCGGCATATCGGCGGGCGCCGTCTCCGGCTCCGTCTCGAACAAGACCAGCAAACCTTCCGACTTGCCGATCCAGTTCGCCTGCATCAGCCGCACCTTCTCCGGCCAGCGCTCCAGACCGTTCAGCGCCTCGAGCAGCTCGTCGGCGAAATCGGTGATCTTGAAGAACCACTGCGCCAGCTCGCGCTGTTCCACGGGCGCGCCGGAGCGCCAGCCCTTGCCGTCGATCACTTGCTCGTTGGCCAGCACGGTATTGTCCACCGGGTCCCAGTTCACCTTGCGGGATTTCCGCTCCACCAGCCCGGCCTTCAGGAAGTCCAGGAACAGATGTTGCTGCTGGGTGTAATACTCCACGTCACAGGTCGCGAATTCCCGCGCCCAATCCAGCGACAGCCCCATGGATTTCAGCTGGCCGCGCATGGTGGCGATATTGTCGTAGGTCCATTTGCCCGGATGGATGCCGCGCTCGATGGCGGCGTTCTCTGCCGGCATGCCAAACGCGTCCCAGCCCATCGGATGCAGCACGTTATGGCCGCGCGCCCGCATGAACCGCGCCACCACGTCGCCCATGGTGTAGTTGCGCACATGGCCCATATGGATGCGCCCCGACGGGTAGGGGAACATCTCCAGCACGTAGTATTTCGGCCGGTCGGAATCGGCGTCGGCCTCGAACACCCGGGCCTCGTCCCATTTCTTCTGCCAAAAGCCTTCCCGCGCCGCCGCGTCGTAACGCTCCGCTGCCATGAATTTCGCTCGTTTCTTTGCAATCCGAATTTGCCGCGCAATCGACCCCAAATGCGCCTGCCGGTCAAGCGATGGGATGGGTCTGAGAGGCTTTGACGCTTCTGTTTTGCCGTACCTCGATCCAAATACATCGTCACCCCCGGGCTTGACCCGGGGCACGTCGAGCGCCTCTCCTTCGAGACGCGAGCTTCGCTCGCCCTCAGGATGAGGCGGTCGAGAGCAGATATGGCACGCCATGCCCGGGGTTCTCGATCCTCATGGTGAAGGCGCTTCGCCTTTCGCGAAGCGCGTCTTGAACCATGAGGCCCCACGCCGCTTGCGCCATTCGTCCCGCGCCTTATGTTCCGAGCCATGACAGCCACGATCAACACCGACACAGACACCGTCACCGGGCGTCTCGAAGCCGTCCGCGCCGAGATCGAGACCGCCGCGCGCCAAGCCGGCCGCGATCCGGCAAACGTCCATCTCATCGCGGTCTCCAAGACCCATCCGGCCGAAGCGGTGGAAGAGGCCATCACTGCCGGTCAGCGCGTGTTCGGCGAAAACCGGGTGCAGGAGGCCAAGGCCAAGTTCGAGGAGGTGCGCGAATCTCACCCCGATGTCGTGCTGCATATCATCGGCCCGCTGCAATCAAACAAGGTGAAGGAGGCCGTCGCCATCGCCGATTGGATCCACAGCGTCGACCGGCCGAAGATCGCCCGCGCCATCGCCGCGGAGATGAAGGAGCAGGAGCGCACACCGAAGCTGCTGATCCAGGTCAATACCGGCGAGGAGCCGCAAAAGGCCGGCGTCGTTCCCGGCGAGCTCGGCGCGTTCCTGGAGATGTGCCGCGGCGAGCTCGGGCTAAAGATCGAAGGGCTGATGTGTATCCCGCCGGTGGACGAGGAGCCGTCGCTGCATTTCGCGCTGCTCGCCAAGCTGGCCGAAGAGCATGGGCTGAACGAGCTCAGCATGGGCATGAGCGGCGACTACGAGACGGCGATCCAGTTCGGCGCCACCTTCATCCGCGTCGGCACCGCCATCTTCGGCGCGCGGGACTATCCTACCCCCTGATCTCGATCAGCGTGTCGGGCGTCACTTCCCGCAACAGCGCCAGGAAGTCGGGCCGCGACAGCGCGATACAGCCTTCCGTTGGCGTGTAGCCCGGCTTGGCGAGATGGATAAAGACGGCACTGCCTCTTCCGCGCACCCGCGGCCGGTCGTTATGGCCGATCACCAGAACCAGATCGTAGAGATGGTCGCCCCGGCAGAGCGTCTCGGCGCTGTAAGCCGAGGGCAGCCGGATCATGCGATTGTAGTTCGGATCCTTCGGATCGTCGCTCCAGCCCTCGCCAGGGCGGATGGCATGAATGGGGAGCGCCACATGTGGCCGCTTTCCCCGGTCCGGCCGGTAAAGCAGCCGCCGCAGCGGATAGATCCCGACCGGCGTCGCCCCATCGCCTTCGCGCTTGCGCGCGCTCATCCCGGCAGGTCCTAGCGCCGTCCGCCGCACGCCGCTTTTCAGATGCAGCAAGCCTTGCGCCGGTTTTCCCGGCGCCCGGGTCACCACGATACGGGGCCGCCTTCGCTCGTCCATCCTTGCCCGGACTCCTTAATCCTCGCACCGAAAGCTTGTCGCAAAGGGACCGCCCGCTTACAACCGGGAGCGACATTGGCGAAAGCGAGGAATCGGGCCGGCCCATGAGCAATGCGCGGAAAATCCTGATCATCGACGACGACGACGAGCTGCGCGATTCCTTGAGCGAGCAATTCGCCCTGCACGAGGAATTCGAGACCGCTCTCGCCGAGAACGCCACCGAAGGTCTGAAGCAGGCCCGCGAAGGCCATGTCGATCTGGTCCTGCTCGACGTCAACCTGCCCGATCTCGACGGCCGTGAGACCTGCAAGCTGCTGCGCCGCGGCGGCTTCAAGGGGCCGATCATCATGCTCACCGGCCAGACCTCCGACGCCGACACCATTCTCGGGCTGGATTCCGGCGCCAACGATTACGTCACTAAGCCGTTCAAACTCGCCGTGCTGCTCGCCCGCATCCGCGCCCAGCTTCGCCAGCACGACCAGAGCGAGGATGCCGTCTTCACCATCGGGCCCTACACCTTCCGTCCGGCCTCCAAGGTGCTGGTCACCGAAGCGGGCAAGAAGATCCGGCTCACCGAGAAAGAGACCTCGATCCTGAAATATCTCTACCGTGCCGGCGAGCGGGTGGTCACCCGCGAGGTGCTGCTGCACGAGGTCTGGGGCTACAATGCCGGCGTCACCACCCATACGCTGGAGACCCATATCTACCGGCTGCGCCAGAAGATCGAGACCGACCCGTCCCAGGCCGAGATCCTGATCACCGAGACCGGCGGCTATAAGCTGGTTCCGTGAGGCCATAGAAAATGGCGCTTGAGATCGGCTTTCTGCTCTTTCCCGACATCCAGCAGCTCGACCTTGCCGGGCCGTTCGACGTGCTCGCTGCAGTGCCGGAGACGCGGCTGCATCTTGCGGCCAAGACCGAGCAGCCGGTGGCAAGCAGCAGCGGGCTGACGCTCACGCCGACGGTGAGCTGCGTGGCCGCCCCGCAATTCGATATCCTCTGTATTCCCGGCGGACGCGGCGTCAATCCGCTGCTGCAGGACGAGGAGACGCTGGCCTTTGTTGCCGGCCAAGCCGCCGGTGCCCGCTATGTCACCTCGGTCTGCACCGGCGCTCTGGTGCTGGGGGCCGCCGGGCTGCTGCACGGCAAGCGCGCCACCACCCATTGGACCGCTCTCGATCTTCTCAGTGCTTACGGCGCGACCCCCGTCAAAGCCCGGGCCGTGCAGGACGGCAATCTGATCACCGGCGGCGGTGTCACCGCGGGGATCGATTTCGGCCTCGCTCTGGCAGCGGAGCTTGCCGGGCAGGAGGTCGCCGAAGCCATCCAGCTCGGCCTCGAATATGCACCAGCCCCGCCTTTCGATGCCGGCTCGCCGGATACCGCATCAGCGGAAACCGTGGCCTCCGTGCTTCGGCGCACGGGCAAGGTGAGAGAAGCGCGCGAGCGTTTGGCGGCAGCCTACGCTGCGAAGCGGGAGGACTAGAGACCGCTTCCCGATAGGGTCAGTCGATCTCGAACTCGGCGATCACCGGAACATGGTCGGACGGCTTCTCCCAATCCCGCGCATCTTCCAGCACTGACATGGAGCGCGAGGTGCCGGCCAGCGCCGGGGTGGTCCAGATGTGATCCAGCCGCCGCCCGCGGTTGGACACCCGCCAGTCGCGATTGCGGTAGCTCCACCAGGTGAACAGCGCCTCTTCCGCCGGTACGTGCTCGCGCATCACGTCGATGAAATCATGCGCGGCGATCACCCGGTTCAGCCGCTCCACCTCGATCGGCGTATGGCTCACCACTTTCAGAAGCTGCTTATGCGACCAAACATCGGTTTCAAGCGGCGCGATATTGAGATCGCCGACGATGATCATCCGATTTTGGTCCCGGTCGGGGATCTCCTTGAACCAGGCTTCCATCGCATCCAGGAAGTCGAGCTTGTGCTGGAACTTCTCGTTCACCGCCGGGTCGGGAATATCGCCGCCGGCCGGGATATAGAGATTGTGCAGCGAGACCGGCCCGCCGGAAGCCTCCAGCGTCACCGAGACATGCCGCGCATGGCCCCGGCCGCAGATATCGCGCTTCTCGCTTGTCCCCAGCGGCAGCTTGGAGAGGATGGCGACGCCGTTATAGCCCTTCTGGCCGGAGACCGCGACGTGGGGAAAGCCGAGCTGCTGCACCGCGGCCAGCGGAAACAGATCCTCGGCGCATTTGATTTCTTGCAGGCAAAGAATGTCCGGCTGCGCCGCGGCGACGAACCGCTCGATCAGCGGCAGGCGCAAACGCACCGAATTGATGTTCCAGGTGGCGAGACGGAATTTCATGAGACGGCCCGATAAAAGAGCCCTGTCTCTAGCTTAGAACCGGTGCCCAAGGCCAGCCTCGCGCACCGCCCGCACACAGAAAACCCCCAATCGTTTTCGGCGATCAGTCGGCGTGGGGTGAAAAGCTCTGCAGCGCGCGGGCGATCAAGGCCTGCCGGTCGCGTTCGCCGGCACTGGCCAGTGCCATGATCTTTTCGCCGAGCGCGGTGCGGAACTCGCTTTCGATCCCGGTTTCGCTGCCATAGCCGGATTGCACCAGCTCGGACCATGCGGAATCGAAGGCCTCTTGCAGCAGTTCCAAGGTCTCCTGATCGAACGCCTCGGGAAACGCGGTCTGCTGATCGTAATCGTTGGGTGCTGTGTGTGACGCCATGACTAATACCCGATAGCCACCCGCCCATGGTGCCGCGAAACAAATGCGGCTTCGCTACGCGGGAAACGCCGCCGGTTTTACGGGCGCCGGCTTTCGCCCACACGTTAAGATATCAGGTCCTGCGATCGGAGTCTTGCGCACGTTAATCGGAATAACCGGCAAGCAACCCGAGTAGAACGCGGCGCGGGTCCGTTTGCGGCTGGAAGATCGGGGTAGAAAAGGAAAGCGCCCGGCCGCTGCGCAAGGCCGGGCGCCAGAAGCGCTTTTACTCAGCGCACGCACCGGGAGGGACGCCGGTGCGAGCGAACCACATCTTCGGCTAGACGGGGGGGCACTACCGAAATATCGATGTGGCCGCTTCTCTGCCAGAAATAAGGATACGCGCCGGGTTTTTCAACGTGCACCTTAGAAAAACTTTAATGCACCATTAAAGTGTGCGCGCAAAAGCCATAAGGCATTGATTTTTCTAGGGAAAAATCCGCCTCTTTCGAGCGCTTCGGCGCCAAAACGCCCCAACAAGGTTACTGGAAGGGGTTGAAGGACTGCTTGGAGCGGAAGAAATCGGAGGCAACTTTCCGTCCCGGCCCAAGATTTTCCAGATAAACCGTGGTCGTCAGCCCTTGCGCGTCGGTGATAACCCATTGGCTGAGCTGCATTTCCGGCTTGGTGTCGAAGACCAGCTGGATACTGCCGCTGCTGCCATCGCCCTTGTCCTGCAGCTGAACCGACAATTCGTTATTGCCGCGCGCCGCGCCGACCACGTCGGAATCGCGGGCGATATCTACCGTCTTGCCGAGCAGCAGCCGGAACGGCGTCGATTTCAGCGGATATTTTTCGATCGTCTTCAGGTTGGAATCTTCGATCGCCAGATAGCGCCCGTCGGAAACGATACGAAGCGGGCTCGGCGGCGCGTAGTCGAAGCGCAGCTTGCCGGGCCGCTGCACGTAGAACCGGCCGGTATCTTCCTTGCCGGCGCCGTCGATCTGGCGGAAATGGCCCTGAAGGCTTTCCATATTGTTGAAATAGGCATTGATCTCGGCCACCGCCTGGTCGCGCTCTGGGCCGATCAGCGGGGTTGGGCCAGGCGCGGCTTCCACCGCCGCTTCCCAGCCGGCGCCTTCGTCGATGGTGCCGCCGTCGATTTCGCCGGCCGACCCTGCGGCCTCCACCGGCGGCGGGGGCGGGATCTCATTGGCCTTCACCGGCGTGGTGGCGACATCCTGCGCCGGACGCAACGCATCGGCACTGCCCCCAGAAGGGGTGGCGCCGGTCACGCCGACAGCGTTGGAGGGCGTGGATTTCGGAACGACGGTGGTGGCGCCGCCGTCTTGTGCCAAAGCAGACGAGGAGCCGAGCGCCGTCGCCATTGCGGCAATGCAAAGCCAGTGCGGCAAGCCAAATGCCTGCCTGCGATCTCTTCGGCTCATAAACGACCCCCTGGGGACCCCGTCTCGTGCTCTATCCCAATATGGAATAGATGATTCCGCCAAAAATCGTCAACTTCGGGGCAGGGAGAAAAGACTTTCGGGGACCGGCCTGCGCGCAAATGTCCGGGGTGGCCGCGGGGCGGCGCGCCTAATACGGCGCGTCCACCCCGTTATCGACCAGGATCTCGCGTTTGCCGGAGCTGTTGGCCGGGCTGATCAGCCCTTCCTGCTCCATGCGCTCGATCAGGCTGGCGGCGCGGTTATAGCCGATGCCCAGACGCCGCTGGATATAGGAGGTGGAGACCTTCTTGTCCCGCAGCACCACGTCGACCGCCTTGTCGTAGAGCTCGTTGCCGGAGCCGCCGGAGCTCTTTTCGTCGCTATCGTCGTCCCCGTCGCCGTCCTCGCCTTCGCTCTCGTCCGTGACCGCATCGAGATAGGCCGGAACGCCCTGCTTCTTCAGATGGCGCACTACCTTCTCCACCTCGTCGTCGGAGACGAAGGGCCCGTGCACGCGCATGATGCGCCCGCCGCCGGCCATATACAGCATGTCGCCCGCGCCGAGCAGCTGCTCCGCGCCCTGCTCGCCGAGAATGGTGCGGCTGTCGATCTTCGAGGTGACCTGGAAGCTGATCCGGGTCGGGAAGTTGGCCTTGATGGTGCCGGTGATGACGTCCACGCTCGGCCGCTGCGTGGCGGTGATCAGATGGATGCCGGCCGCACGCGCCATCTGCGCCAGGCGCTGCACCGCCGCCTCGATATCCTTGCCGGCGACCATCATCAGGTCGGCCATCTCGTCGACGATCACGACGATATAGGGCATCGGATCGTAATCCATCTCCTCCTGCTCGTAGATCGCCTGGCCGGTCTCGCGGTCGAAGCCGGTCTGCACCGTGCGGGTCAGCACCTCGCCCTTGGCCTCGGCCTGCAGGATTCGCTTGTTGTAACCCTTGATGTCGCGCACCCCGAGCTTGGACATGCGCTTATAGCGCTCCTCCATCTCCTTCACCGTCCATTTCAGCGCGACCACCGCCTTCTTCGGATCGGTCACCACGGGGGCGAGGAGGTGCGGGATGCCGTCATAGACGGAAAGCTCCAGCATCTTCGGGTCGATCATGATGAATTTGCACTGCTCGGGCGACAGCCGGTAGAGCAGCGACAAGATCATGGTGTTGATGCCGACCGATTTACCCGAGCCGGTGGTACCGGCGATCAACAGATGCGGCATGCGGGCGAGGTCGACCACCACCGAGCCGCCGCCGATATTCTTACCCAGACCCAGCGCCAGCTTGGCATCGGTCTCCTGGTAGTCGGGCGATTCGAACAGCTCCCGCAGCATCACCATCTCGCGGCTCTCATTGGGAAGCTCGATACCGATGGCGTTCCGTCCCGGCACCACAGCGACGCGGGCGGCGATGGCGCTCATCGAGCGGGCGATATCGTCGGCAAGGCCGATCACCCGGGAGGATTTGGTCCCCGGCGCCGGCTCCAGCTCGTACAAAGTCACCACCGGACCGGGGCGCACATTGACGATCTCGCCTTTCACGCCGAAATCGGAGAGCACGCCTTCCAGCACCGCGGCGTTCTCCTGCAGCTCCTCGTCGGTCAGCGTGTTGGCGCGCGCCGAGCGGGGCCGGGCCTGCAGCAGACGTAAGGAGGGCAGCTCGTGCGGCGTTTCCATCGAGGGGAAGCGCTTGGCGACGCGGGATTTCGGCTGCTCCTTGCGGCGCGTCACCTTGTAGCTCGGCGCATCCTCATCCTGGTCTTCATCGTCGTCTGCGGCGCGCGGCTGAGGCTGGAAGTCGTCATCGTCCTCGTCTTCATCGTCGTCGTAATCGCGGTAATCGTCGTCCCGCGTCGGCATGGGCGGGGCCTCGCCGAAGGTCGGCTCGATGCGCTCGTCCGGATCCACGGCTGTCGGCGTGGGCGGGCGCAGCAGCCCGCCGAGCAGGCGGCCGGGGGCCTTCGCGGCCAGAGGATCGGCTTCCTTTTGCTCCGGCTCCTCTTCTTCTTCGGCATAGGCCTCGTAATAGGGATCTTCCTCTTCGTATTCCGGCTCCTCTTCCCACTCCGGCTCCTTCTGCCAGGCGGCCCGCGCCCGCGCCGTGGTGTTGCGCGCGGCGCCAACGGCGGCCTCGATGGAGTTGCCGGCCCAGGTGCCGGTGCGGCTCGCCGCCGGTCCCCAGATTGCCAGCAGCTTGGAGAAGGAGGTGCCGCAGGCGAACAGCAGCAGCCAGGTGCCGATGATCATGAAGGTCAGCCCGGCGAAGAAGGAGATCGCAGCGCCAGGCAGGAACGGTCCGAGTACCGCCACGGTGGCGAGCAGGAAATCGCCGAGAATGCCGCCGAGCCCGTTGGGCAGCGGCCAGCTTTTCGGCTGCGGCAGCGCCGAGAGCGCGCCGGACAAAAGCAGCACGGCGAACGGCCAGGCCAAAAGCCGCGCCCGCCGGCGTCCCGGCACGGTGCCGAAGAACAGATGCCAGCCCCAGGCGGCCAGCGGCAGAAACAGCAGGATCGAGGCGAGACCGATGGACTGGATGGTGAGATCGGCAACCACCGCGCCCCAATGGCCGAGCACGTTATGCGGCGCCGACCGGGTCGCGTTGTTGAGGCTGGGATCGGTCACCGACCAGGTGGCAAGGCTGGCCCACGCCGCGCAGGCCAGGATCAGAACCCCCAGCCCGTATCCGCTCATCAAGATTTGCCGCAAGCCCGATTGCACCGCGCCCGGCAATAGCCGTCGTTCCGCCTTTCGGCCTCGAACTGCCATGTACTAACCCAATGTGCCGACGATCCGCTTCAGACCTTCCTCGGTCACCGGAGCCTCATGCACGAGTGCCAGCCGTACATAGGAGCTGCCGGGGGGTCGTCCTTGATTGTCCCCGTGGGCGAGATACCCGCCCGGCAGCACTCTGACACCACACTCTTTCCAAAGGGTTTTCGCGGCGGCCTCTCCACCCCCGAATTGTGCCATATCGAGCCACAAGAAGAAGCCGCCCTGGGGGCGCTGATAGCCGTAGCGCCCGGCCAGCAGATCGTCCGCAAGATCCAGATTTTGCTCGATAATTCGCCGTCCGACGGTGACGTGAGCCTCGTCCGACCAAGCCTTTTCCGCCACCGCCTGCAAGGGAAGCGGGGTTTGCGGCGCCGCAACGTTGCGAAATCGCGAAAACGCGGCGCAAAAGCGCGAATCACCCGCCGCGAAGCCCGAACGGACGCCCGGAAGCCCCGATCGCTTCGACAGCGAATTGAAGCTGATCACGTGATCGAACGTGCCATCTAGCGCGAAAGCCGCCTCCAGCGCGCCGGCCGGCGGCTCGCCCGTATAGATCTCCGAGTAGCACTCGTCGGCGAACAGCATGAAGTCGTGGCGTCGGGCGAGGCGGACTGCCTTCTGCCAATAGGCGGCGTCGGCCACGGCGCCTTGCGGGTTGGACGGCGAGCAAAGATAGAAGGCGATGGTGCGGTTAAGCAGCGCCTCATCCAGCGTATCGAGATCGGGCAGGAAGCCGGTTTCCGCGGTGCAATCCAAGAACACCGGCTCGGCGCCTGCGGCCGCGGCCGCTGCGGCATAGGCCTGATAAAACGGGTTGGGAACCAGCACGGCGGGATCGGCGACTGCTTTACGTGCCCGCGCCGGGAAGATCGCCGAGAATAGGCCTTCCCGCGATCCGTTCAGCACGGCCAGATTTTTCTCCGCATCGACCGCGCCGGCAAGGCTCGGATAGCGGCGCTGCAGCCAGGCGGCGATTGCCCCTCGCAAACCGGGCGTGCCGGCAATCGGCGGGTAACGGGTGAAATCCGCCATGCTCTGGTTCAGCACCTCCGGCACGAAGTCCGGAAGGGGGGCTTGCGGCTCGCCGAGGGCGAAGGTGATCGGCGGCTTGCCGGGCGGCGTATCGCCGAGCAGCGCCTTCAGCCGGGCGAAGGGCGAGGCGACGAGCGTATCGAGTGCTGTGAGATCGGAATCGGTGGACATGGCCCGCTAGTTACGGGAAGCGGCAAAACCCGGCAAGCCGGATCGCCATTCGGAGGCCAATGCGCCACCGGGCCTCGCGATGCCCGTCCCCCCAAATAAAACGGGCCCCGGCTTTCGCCGGGGCCCAGGTGAGAGCTCAGTCAAGGGAGGAGGAGACCTGGCTCTACCAAAATTGTTTGTTTGTTTGTCCCTCTTTTGCGTGCGCGCAAAAGCTCTACTGCACGACCTCCCCGTGCAGGTTGATATCCAGGCCCTCGACTTCGACGGCCTGCGACACCCGGCATCCGAACAGGATGTTGCAGATGATCAGGATCACGAAGGTGGCGACAGCCGACCACACGACGGTGGCGACGATACCTTCGATCTGGGTCCAGATCTGACCCGGGTTGCCCTCCAGAGCGCCCGGCGTACCGCCGATTGCCTCGGCAGCGAACACACCGGTCAGGATGGCGCCGATGATACCGCCGACACCGTGGACACCGAAGGCATCCAGAGAGTCGTCGTAGCCGAGTGCTTTCTTCATCGTGGTTGCGGAGAAGAAGCAGCCGACACCGGCGATAGCACCGATCCACAGAGCACCGACCGGATCGACGAAGCCCGAAGCCGGAGTGATGGCAACGAGACCGGCGACCGCACCGGAGATGATGCCGAGAACGCTCGGCTTCTTGTGGACGATCCATTCAGCGAACATCCAGGCCAGCGCCGCCGTGGCGGTGCAGATCTGGGTCACGACCATGGCCATGCCGGCATTGGCGTCAGCCGCCAGCTCGGAACCGGCGTTGAAGCCGAACCAGCCCACCCACAGCAGGGAGGCGCCGATCACGGCATAGACCAGGTTGTACGGAGCCATGTTCTCCTCGCCGTAGCCGAAGCGCTTGCCGAGGAAGATACAGCAGACCAGACCCGCGATACCGGCATTGATGTGAACCACCGTACCGCCGGCGAAGTCGAGCACGCCCGCATCGCCGAGGAAGCCGCCGCCCCAGACCCAGTGGGTGATCGGCGCATAGACGACGATCTGCCAGAGGATCATGAACAGCACCATGGCGGAGAACTTCATGCGATCGGCAAAGGCACCGGTGATCAGCGCCGGCGTGATGATCGCGAAGGTCATCTGGAAGGTCATGAACACCGACTCAGGAATCGTTCCGGAGACCGAATCCAGCGCCATGTTCTTGAGGAACAGATTGTCCAGACCGCCCACATAGGCATTCAGCGAACCACCGTCGCTAAAGGCCAGGGAGTAGCCGATGACCATCCACACCACGGTGCCGATGCAGCACGTGGCGAAGCTCTGCATCATGGTCGCAAGAACGTTCTTCTTGCGGACCATGCCGCCGTAGAAAAGAGCCAGGCCCGGGATCGTCATCATCAGAACGATGACGGTCGAGACCAGCATCCAGGCGGTATCGCCCGTATCGATGGTCGGAACCTCTTCCACCACCGCTTCCGCCTCTTGCGCCAGAGCCGGTTCGACATGCAGGAGTGCCAGCGCGGCGACGGCCGCCCCCACCCCCAAGAGATACTTTTTCAGGGTTACCATAGTTACCTCCCCCTTCTTTAGAGTGCTGCTTCGTCGGTTTCGCCGGTCCGGATACGAACCGTCTGATCGACCGGCGTAACGAAGATCTTGCCGTCGCCAATCTGCCCGGTCTTCGCCGCGGCCACGATGGCATCCACGGCTTTGTCGACCGAAGCGGCCGGTACGGCGACCTCGATCTTGATCTTAGGCAGGAAATTGACGGCGTACTCAGCGCCCCGGTAAATCTCCGTATGGCCTTTCTGCCGGCCGTAACCCTTCACTTCGGTCACGGTCATGCCTTGAAGGCCAAGCTCGGTAAGCGCTTGACGCACCTCATCGAGCTTGAATGGCTTGATTATCGCCATCACCAACTTCATCTCTCTAACCCCTCCATCTTGCGGCCCCTCAGGTACTATTGGTCGTTACCGACCTCGGTCGTTTTGGCCGCGTGAACCCGAAAACAGAGTCAAGCCGCGTGCCAACTCGGGACCAATTCGACAACCCCTTGGCATTAATAGATTTTTAACGCCGGTCATAGGTTGCCCCCCACGATATCACCCTGCAAAACTGCCTATGAACAGGGCAAAGTCGTACTTTTGCACAGAAAATGCGCAGTTTTATTGGGCACGCCGCTCACGAATGAGTCCTTCTTGTGCCGTGGAGGCAGCCAGCACCCCGTCACGGGTGAAAACCATGCCACGGCAGAAGGCGCGCGCGCCCGACGAGCTGGGGCTGTCCTGCACGTAGAGCAGCCAGTCATCGGCCCGAAAATCGCGGTGAAACCAGATCGCGTGGTCGAGGCTCGCCAGCATCATGTCGCGATCGAACACGAACCGCCCATGGGCGAGCAGCCCGGTATCCAGCAGGGTAAAATCCGAGGCATAGGCGAGGATGCATTGATGCAGCGGCAGCCCGTCGGCCCGCTCCAGCGGATGCAGATCGCCATTGGCCTTGAGCCAGACCGCCTGCTGCGGCGCCCGGCGTTCCCGCTTGGCATAGCGGGACAGATCCACCGGACGGATCTCGATCGGCCGCTCGCTCCGCCAATAGGCCGCCATTTCCGGCGGCATCCGCCCCAGAAGCTGTGCCTTCAGCTCCGCTTCGCTCGGCAGTTCTTCCGGCGGCGGCACGTCGGGCATCTCCACCTGATGCGATAGCCCCGCCTCGTCCAGATGGAACGAGGCCGCCATGGAGAAGATCGGCTGCCCGTGCTGGATGGCGATCACCTGCCGCGTGGTGAAGCTCTTGCCGTCGCGAAGCCGGTCCACCTCATAGATGATCGGCACCGACGGATCGCCCGGCCGCAGGAAATAGCCGTGCAGCGAATGCACAGTGCGCTCCTCCACGGTCCGGTAGGCCGCGACCAGCGCCTGGCCGATCACCTGCCCGCCGAACACCCGCTGCCAGCCGACTTGCGGGCTGAGGCCCCGATAGAGATTGCGCTCCAGCGGTTCCAGATCGAGAGTGGAAAGAAGCGTGTCGAGCGCGGCGCTCATGGGCTAGACCTTTCGGTTGGCGGATTCGGCGAGCTCTGCAAGCAGCGAAAAATGCGAAATCCAGGTTATGTAAGGCGGCTCGCGAACGATTCGCCATCCGGCGCGGTCCGATGCCGCGCTGATCTTGCAGCCGAGCGATGCAAAATCGCGTGATGGAGAGTAGCAAATTGAATGGATCGCGGCCTCCGGCAAGCACCGGCCGTGTCGATGTGGCGATCGCCGGCGGCGGTTTCGTCGGCCTCACCCTGGCCCTGGCCCTGGCCAAGCTGGCACCCGACGGCTTCCGCATCGCCGTGATCGACGGAAAGCCGTTCGAAGAGGCCGGCAAGGGAGACGCGCGCGCTTCGGCGCTGTCCGCCGCCAGCCGTAATCTGTTGCAGGTGCTGGAGATCTGGCCGGCCATTGCGCCTTACGCCGAGCCCATCACCGCCATCGACATCACCGATTCGCCGCTGCAGGAAAGCGGGCCGCGCCCGCTCTTTGTCGGCTTCGACAACGAGCTGAAGGATGGCGAGCCCGGCGCCTATGTGGTGCAGAACGGACCGCTGCTCACCGCCCTGGCGAAAGCCGCTGCCGCCGAGCCGAATATCGAGCTGATAGCCCCGGACACCGTCTCCGGCTTCGAGGCGGAGAGCTACGGCATCGACATCCAGCTTGAGAGTGGCCGACATTTGCGCGCCGCGCTGCTGGTCGCCGCCGATGGCCGCCGCTCCGCTTTGCGCGAGGCGGCCGGCATCAAGATCATCGGTTGGACCTATCCGCAAACCGGCATCGTCACCACCGTCAGCCACAGCGTGCCCCATGGCGGCAAGGCGGTGCAGCATTTCCTCCCCGCCGGGCCGTTTGCGCTTCTGCCCTTGCCGGAGAACCGCACCTCGATCGTCTGGACCGAGGAGGCCGACGAGGCGGACCGCATCATGGCGCTGGACGATGCCGGCTTCCTCAAAGAGCTGGAACGCCGCTTCGGGGCTCAGCTGGGGCAGCTCAGCCTGGCCGGACCGCGCCAATCCTTCCCC
Organism: Methyloligella sp. GL2; assembly: GCF_013341275.1. GTDB lineage: Bacteria > Pseudomonadota > Alphaproteobacteria > Rhizobiales > Methyloligellaceae > Methyloligella. Next base: position 329,366 of record NZ_CP054476.1, on the reverse strand, counting down.
TTGAGCCTGCATGTCGCCCGCAGCTTCATCGGGCCGCGTTTTGCGCTTGTGGGCGATGCCGCCCATGGCGTGCATCCGCTGGCCGGCCAGGGGCTGAATATCGGCTTGCGCGACGTTGCCGCCCTCACCGAGATTTTGGTGGAAGGCGCGCGGCTCGGCCTGGAGCCGGGCGATCAGGTCCTGCTGCAGCGTTACGAGCGCTGGCGCCGCTTCGACAGCGCCGTCTCCGCCCTGGCCATGGATCTGGTGAACCGCCTGTTCTCCAACGAGAACGCCACCATGCGCACCATGCGCGATATGGGGTTGAGCGTGCTCGACCGGCTCGCACCGGTAAAACGCATGCTGGTGCGCGAGGCCTCCGGCAAGACCGGCGCCGTGCCCCAGCTTCTGAAGGGGAAGCGGCCCTAGCACGGCCGAATCCTCCCCCCTAAAAGGGGGGAGTTAGAGGGGGGTCTTTTTCGGCATTAAAGCGAACGCCGCTTGACCCCCACCCCGGCCCTCCCCCTTTCTGGGGGAGGGAGAAAGCCGTGCCCACCGCGACTGAGATACCTGCTCGCCACCTCTCCGTCGTCATGCCCGGCCTTGTGCCGGGCATCCATGACCACTGGTGCCAGTTGTCCGAACGCGGTGTTCATGGATCACCGGGACGAGCCCGGTGATGACGATTGGATGTGATGCAGCGGCAGACGCCTCACCTCTCCCCCAAGGGGAGGGAGATCATCCCTCAATCGGCGTCGAGCTTGCGGGCCTCGTCGGGCAGCATGATCGGGATGCCGTCGCGGATCGGATAGGCCAGGCGCGCCGCCCGGCTGATCAGCTCCTGCCGCGCCGCGTCATAGTCCAGCGTCGTCTTGGTCAGCGGACAGACCAGGATCTCCAGCAGCTTCGGGTCGGGGGCGGGCTCTGGCCGTTTCGGCGCATCGGGCATTGGGGGCAACTCCTCGGGGCGAATGCTTGAGGCTTATCCGGAAGGCTCTATTGCAGCGAGGTGCCGGTATCGTCGTCGCGGGTGGCCAGATCGATCTCCGCCAGCGCGATCAGCGCCTCGGCGCGGGCTTTCAGATCCGGCGCCTCCAGCAGCGCCTGCTTCTCCTCCGGCCCGTACGGGCTCAGGATCGACAGCGTATTCACCAGCCGCTCGTTGCTGGCGCCGTTGATCCGGTCCCAATCGGCCTTGAGATTGTTAGCGTCGAGATAGCTGCGCAGCGTGGAAATCAGCTGCGGCCGGTCGACCTCGTCCTCGCCATAGCCCCGCTCGAAATCGTGGTGGTACTTGCCGAAATCCGGGCGCGCCAGGCGGAAGCAGTAATCGGAGCTGATTTCCTCCAGGGTGAAACGGGCGATCCCGGTGATGGTGATCAGCAGCCGCTCGTCCTCCAGCTCGTTGAAGGCGGTGATCCTGCCGGCGCAGGCCACCTGTCTGAGCGGAAAATCGTTGCCTTGCGGGGATTCTTCATCGCCCGCCTCCGGCGCCGGCTGCACGATGGAGAGCAGCCGCCCATGGCGAAGCGCGAAATCGACCAGCGCCAGATAGCGCGGCTCGAACACATTCAGGGTCAGTGAAGCGCGCGGCAGCAGAATCGCGCCGCTCAACGGGAAGACCGGCAAGATCTCGGGAAGATCGCTCGGCGAACGGTAATGCTCACTCATGCCTTCTGCCACCGATCTGTCGCTCCCCGTCTGGCACGATCACGAAAATAGCAGCGACGAGAGCTTTTGCCGCCCTTGCAGCGTCGCCGGATCCTTCGGCCCCCAGGCCTCGAAGAATTGCAGCAATTGCTTGCGCGCCTCGTCGTCCTTCCAGGCGCGGTCCTTGCCGACGATGAAGAGCAGCGCGTCCGCCGCCCCCGCGCGCTCGCCCTTGGCACCCAGCGCCACGGCGAGATCGAAACGCGCCTGCAGATCGTTCGGGTCCGCGGCGACCGCTTCCTGCAGCGCGGTGATATCGCCGGCATCCTCGGCCTTCTTGGCGAGCTCCAGCTCGGCCCGGGCGCTCGCCACTGCCTCGTCATTGGCTTTGTCCGGCGGCACCAGCCCCAGCGTCTGCTCGGCGCGGGCGAGATCGCCGGTCATAAGATAGCATTTGGCCAGCCCCGCCGCCGCTTTCACATTCTCGCGGTCTTCCTGCAGCGCCTGGCCGAAAATCTGCGCCGCGGCATTGGCATCGCCTGCCGCAAGCGCCGCTTCGGCCGCTTCCAGATCGCCCGCTCCGCCGGCGGCATCGCCATCCGCAGTCAGCCGGGCAATGAACGCGTTGATCTGGGATTCCGGCACCGCGCCCATGAACCCGTCCACCGGCTGGCCGCCCTTGAAGGCGAACACCGCCGGGATCGACTGCACGCCCATCTGGCCGGGGATCTCCGGATGCTCGTCGATATTGAGCTTCACCAGCTTCACCGCGCCCTTGGCCGCGCGCACCGCATTTTCCAGCATCGGCGTGAGCTGGCGGCACGGGCCACACCACGGCGCCCAGAAATCCACCAGCACCGGCACGCTCTGCGACGCCTCCACGACGTCGCGCATGAACTCCGCCGTGGTCGTGTTCTTGATGATGTCGCCGCCGCCATTGGCTGCGCCGCCGCCGGAAAGAATGGGGCCTTCCATACTCATCGAATTACCTGCCAGTACGCCTTAGGTCCCGAAATGCCTTCAGGACCGGCTTTGTTTGAGAAATGTCTTCCCGAAAATGCGTCCCCTGAGGTCTTTTGGCAACCGGGCAGGGCGAGAGTAGGGCGAAACAAGAAAAGCGGCGATCGAGCGTTTCAGCCGTTCAGCTCCTATAGACATAACCGGAGCGATCCACTAAAACGCGCTTCTCGAAACGCTGCAGCCGGCCGATACCGGCGCTGCAGATCGGATGCGGGCGTAGCTCAGGGGTAGAGCACAACCTTGCCAAGGTTGGGGTCGTGGGTTCGAATCCCATCGCCCGCTCCAAGTTTCGAACAGCGCGCCGCGCAGACGAACTCCCAACAATCGAATCGGTGAACCGCGTGCCAGGCGCGGGCATGGCCTGCCATAGCGCCGCTAGGGCGCCGTCGGCAGGGACACCGGCAACGGCTCGATCTCCGCAAGCATTGAGGCGCGGCGCCCCGGATCGGCAAAGCCGAGCAGCACCGTCAAGGCCCCCGCCCGGAACGCTTGCGGCAAGAGCGCATCGCTGACCTCCCCGGCAGTCCAGAACGACAGGCAACCGCGAAAGCTGAAGGCGAGCTGCTGGGGAAGCAGCGCGCGCCCCAAATCCCGCATGGCCGGATCCAAACCGGAGCAATCGCCGAGCGCCTGCACCCACAGCCCTTCCGATTTCGGCCGGACGGCACTCGGGACCGGGGTGGCGACGCCGAGCGAGGCGACAACCGCCTTGGAGACATCCGGCTTCTCCAACAGCAGGCCGACGCTGATCCGGCCCATGGCCAGGACGCGGTCGATGGCGTCGCCCTTTGGATTCGCCTCGTCGAACCGCGCCGACATCCGCTCGATCACCCGCGCCGACAGCGCCTGCATGATCGCGGTCTTGCTGCCGAAATGATTGAACGGCGTGGCGAAGCTCACCCCCGCCTCGGCGGCGAGAGCCCGCATCGAGAAGTCGGCGCCCGGGCCCGCCTGCAGCAGCCGCGTCGCCGCGTCCAGCACCGCATCCCGCGCAAGCTGCCTATTCCGTTCTCTCAGTGGCTGGGATGTCGTCAGCTCTGCGTCCATGGTCGCACCCTGAAATTCTCATCTTGAAAAACTTATATCACGATATAGATAGTCGATCACGATATTAAACGGTCGGCACGGGCTATTGCGCGCTGCCCGGCGAAAGGAGCGACAGATGAGCGAGTCCAAGGTTTTCTTCATCACCGGTGTCAGCTCGGGCCTCGGAAAGGCGTTTGCGGAAGCCGCGTTGGCCGCCGGTCACAAGGTTGCCGGGACCCTGCGAAACGCAGACGCCGCCTCGGCCTTCTCCGCCGATCCGACCGGCCGCGCTCTCGGAATTCTGCTCGACGTCACCGATTTCGACGCCATTCCGGGCGCGGTTGCCAAGGCCGAGGCGGCATTCGGGCCCATCGACGTGCTGGTCAACAATGCCGGCTATGGCCATGAAGGGATTTTCGAGGAAACGACGCTCGAAGAGATGCGCCGGCAATTCGATGCCAATGTGTTCGGCGCCGTGGCGATGATGAAAGCGGTTCTGCCTGGAATGCGGACAAGGCGCTCCGGCACCATCGTCAACGTCACCTCCATGGGCGGCTTCATCACCATGCCGGGCATCACCGCATATTGCGGCAGCAAGTTCGCCCTTGAGGGAATTTCCGAGGTGCTCGGCAAGGAGGTGAAATCCGTCGGCGTTCATGTGATTGCGCTGGCGCCCGGCCAGTTCCGCACCGATTGGGCGGGCCGGTCCATGGTTCGCACCGGGCGCAGCATTGCCGCCTACGATGCGGTGATAGATCCGATCCGCGCCGCGCGGAAGGAGAAGAGCGGCAAGCAGCCCGGCGATCCGGCCAAGGCCGCGGAGGTGCTGCTGCAGCTGGTGGAGTCGGACAACCCGCCGACGCGGCTGTTTCTCGGTGCCGACGCGCTGAAGCTTGTCGGCGAGAAGATCGACGCCATGCAGCAGGAGATTGCCGCGTGGGAGGACGTCTCGCGCTCCACCGATTTCGATTAAGATCGGGCTTGCCCGTTCGACGCCTACTCCAGGTCTCGAAGAGCGCTTTCCCGAAAACCACAGAGACCGCCTTCATGCGGACAAGCCTTAGGGCACGCCCGAGTGGATCTAGATTTTGGGCAGTCGTCCGCTACTCGTGGCGACAGGGGATCATAGCGACGTCTAAGACAACAGTGCCGATCAAGTCGGAACCTACCGAAACGAAAGCCGCCATAGAAGGCACTCTTTAGTTTGGACCGAGTGGATCGACCCTCCGTCGCGTCAGTGAGCCGCAGAAATCCCGTCCCAAAATTTGCCTTCAAGAAAATAGCGGTTGTGAAGACAGAAGAGTCGCGTATAACGGAAAACGTCGAGGTGATCGTGCCTACGGCATAAATTGGCCGCTCAGCGGCACAATAAGGAGTTAGACGATGTCAAAGACAACGCACACGATGCGTGTGGCGCAAGCACGCCGTTTTTCCAATGCAACTCAGACCGAAGTCGGAAGCGAGAAGCACATCTTCTTGGTGCGCTGTTCCGACCTGCCTGCGGGGCTATCAAAGGAGGCGAATGCCCGCGACTTTGAAGGCCGCGATCTGAACAAGCGGGTTTATCGGGACGTTCGCGACACCCTAACCGGCAACATTGGTATCCCTGGTACCTTCGATCTTCTGAACAAGGGGATTACGATTATTGCCGATGGAGTGCGCCGCTTGAATGACAACGAATATGAAATCGTCGTCGGCGACGGACAGGGCATCGTGGATGGCGGTCACACGTACGACATTATCTGCGACACCCGTGAAAAGACACTCATACCAGATAATCAGTTCGTTGAAGTGAGGATCTTTACCGGGATTCCTCCCACGTGGATCGCCGAGATATCAATGGGGTTGAACACCGGCATTGCCGTCAAGGAGCACTCCCTTGCTTTTCTCGACGGCAAGTACGAGTGGCTCCAACAGGAGATGGATAACGCGGGCTTCAAGGAGCTGATTGCCTGGCGGGAAAGTGATGTTGCCCATGCCGATGTAAGGGACCTCATCGCTACTATGGAAGCTCTCAACATCTTCGACTTCCCAAATGGCGGCGGTCAGAATCCAGTAGCAGCCTACGAGAAATGGTCAGGGCCAGCCAAGAAATTTGCAGCTGATTTTGATCAGTGGCGTGATAGCAGGTACGAGGCGCCCTCGACCTATCACCGGCTTCGTCCTCTTCTGAAGGGAGGCTTAGTGCTCATGGACTATATTCGGCACGATTTCCGTGATGCTTGGAACGAGGAGTTTGGCGGCAGGGCTGGGGGCCTTTCTATTGTCGAAGAGGCCAAGCGCGCGGAGTTTGAATTCCCGTTTGCGGAACTGTCGCCAAACCGATTCCGTCTTACTAAGGGCGCCGCGTATCCGATATTTGCGGCTTTCCGAAACCTTGTACGGTGTGACTCAGAGACGGATGATGCCTACTGGTCGGTCGGCGAAGACGGCATCGTCGAATTCTGGCATGAAACCAAACCAATAATACTTCGCACGGTACGGCAGGCAATTCAGGACTTTGGCCACAAACCCGATGTCCTTGGAAAGAACCGCGGGTTCTGGAACTTGATGCACCAGAGCCTGGAACTCCATGTTCTACGTAAGCAGAGCGCGGTCGCATAGAACAACCACACACGAGACGACGAAAGCCCGACTACTAGTCGGGCTTTCGCTTTTCAGGGCGCGACAACGGCACGTCCCGTTCATCGCTCACACGGCCACCGGCACCGCGCACCGTCGAATTGGTAGACAAATCCTGCAGTCTAAAGCGCATCTTGGGGGAATTGTCCCTCACAACAGCTGAAAGCGTCCAACATTGTTGCCGTCTGCCCTAGCTTTGGACAAAAACCCTACTCGGCCGCTTGATTGGCGAGGGGCGCGGCGCACAAGCGCGCTGGTGCCCGCGTAGGCTCCAGCCATTCGCCTTGCCGCGCAATGCGGTAGACCGTGGCCGGCGGCAGGTTGAGCATCGCCCGGCCGACCTTCGAGGCGCGAAGCCCCAGCCGCTCCAGCATCGGCTTCGGAATCGGACAGCGCGGCCCGTAGGTGAACTGATAGAAGGCGCCGCCTTCGCGCAAATAGCCGAACGCACCGAGCAGGATCGGAAACACCTTGCGCGGCGGCATGGAAAGCAGCGGCAATCCGCTCACCACCGCGGCGACCGAGGCCTCCTCGAACAGAGGCTGGCGCCCGATATGGGCGGCGTCCATGCGCAGGATGCGGGCTTGCGGAAACCGCCCTTCCAGCATGGTGACGAATTCGTCCCCCGCCTCGATCAGGGTCAGCTCGCTCTCCGGCACGCCTTGCGCCAGGAGGGCTCGGGTGAACACGCCGGTGCCGGGCCCGAGCTCGAGGATCGGCCCGTCCAGCGACAGGATCTCTTTCGTCATCACCCGCGCCAGCGCGTCGCCGGACGGGGCCACCGCCGCAACGCGTAGCGGATCGGACAGCCAGGACCGGAAGAAATGGCTGAAATCGGATTGCTTGTCTGTTTTTCTCATCCCATATCCCCCGCCGGACCCGCACCGTCATGCGACAGGACGGGTAACGCCTGGATGCTGCGAAGGTTAAAAAGCGGCGCCCCGCGTAAGATGGCCCAGAACGCGCCGCGTTGAAAGCGGGCGATGACCTCATGCGTCATTTTCGGCCCTCCCGCGCTCGCATATATCAGGTTTCCCATGCGGGAATCCCCCTTCAAGCAAGGCTGTGCGCCACGCCGTGCCGCGCCGCCCATCGGAACAGGCCTAACCGGCCTATGTGACGGTTCGATTGCGCTTTTCGCGGCGGACCGCCTCAAATCTTGAGGCAGATCTTGCCGAAATGCTTGCCCGCCTCCTCGAAGCGGAAGGCCTCGGCGATCTCGGCGAGCGGGAAGCTCTTATCGATCACCGGGCGGATGCCGGTCGCTTCCAGCGCCTTGACGAAGTCGATCTGGTTCTCCCGGCTGCCCACGATCAAGCCCTGCAGCCGTGCCTGCTTGGCCATCAGGTTGATGGTCGGCACCTCGCCGCCGCGTCCGGTGAGAATGCCGATCAGCGCGATATGTCCGCCGGTGCGGCAGGCACGGATCGATTGCGCCAGCGTGCCGGGGCCGCCGACCTCGACGACATGGTCGATGCCCTCGCCCGCCCATTGCGCGGCGGTGCGGCCCCAAGTCTCGTCCTCGCGGTAGTTGATGGTGTAATCGGCGCCGAGCTCTTTCGCCCGCTCCAGCTTCGCGTCCGAAGAGGAGGTGATGGCGACACGCGCGCCCATCGCCTTGGCGATCTGCAGCGCATAGATCGAGACGCCGCCCGTGCCCAGCAGCAGCACCGTGTCGCCGGCCTTCAGCCCGCCGTCCACGACCAGCGCGCGCCAGGCGGTCAGCCCCGCCGTGGTGATGGTGGCCGCCTCTTCATGGCTCCAGCCTTTCGGCGCATGGGTGAACCAGCTCCACGGCGTGACCACGGCTTCGCGGGCATAACCGTCAGTGCCATCGCCCGGCGTCTTGCTGAAATCGGAGATCGTCGGCCCGCCGGTCAGCCAATCGGGAAAGAAGCAGGAGACCACCTTGTCGCCGGCGGCAAATTCCGTGACGCCCTCGCCGACCTCCTCCACGATGCCGGCGCCGTCCGCCATGGGGATGCGGCCATTAGCAGTCGGGATCATGCCCTTGGCCACTGCGTAATCGTGAAAGTTCAGCGAGCTGGCGTGAAGCCGTACCCGGATCTCCCCCTTGCCCGGCGCGCCGGGATCGTCGCGGTCGACGAGGGTCAGCTTGTCCAAGCCTCCGGGTTTCTCGATAATGATGGCCTTCATACTGCCTCCTTGTTTCGGCCCCGCCCGCGATCGCGTGGGGTCTCTGTCTGTAACGCCCAGCCTCGCGATGAGTGCCCGTCTCGGTCCGATTGCACCACTGACCGGTTGTCGCGGGCACTGCGGATGCTGTTGCGGCAGGACCGGGCAGAGCTTAACTCTGCCGCATCATGGCGAACCCAATCGAACTCGGCCTCGACACGTTCGGCGACGTCACCAGGGATGCGGACGGCACGCTGCTTCCTCAAGGGGAAGTGATCCGCAATGTTGTGGAGGAGGCGGTTCTGGCCGACAAGCTCGGCCTCGACTTCTTCGGTGTCGGCGAGCATCACCGCGAAGATTTCGCCATTTCCTCGCCGGAGATGGTGCTGGCCGCCATTGCCGGAAAAACCGAACGCATCCGCCTCGGCTCCTCGGTCACCGTGCTCTCCTCCGACGATCCGATCCGCGTCTTCCAGCGCTTCTCGACCCTGAATGCGGTCTCAAGCGGGCGCGCGGAAGTCATCCTCGGCCGCGGCTCCTTCACCGAATCCTTCCCGCTCTTCGGCTTCGACCTGTCGCAATATCAGGAGCTGTTCGAAGAGAAGCTCGATCTCTTCGCCGCGCTGCTCCGCGGCGGTCCGGTCACCTGGCAAGGCGCGCTACGCCCGCCGCTTTCGAACCAGCGCGTCTTCCCGGAAATCGAGACCCCGCCGCTGAAGACCTGGATCGGCGTCGGCGGCAGTCCCGAATCCATCGTCCGTGCCGCGCGCTACGATCTGCCGATCATCCTTGCCATCATCGGCGGCGATCCGTTGCGCTTCAAACCGCTGGTGGAGCTGGCTGCCCGCGCCTATGCCGAACGGGGCGAGACGCCGAAAGCTATCGGCGTGCACTCGCCCGGCTATGTCGCCGAGACCGACACGCAGGCCCGCGATGAGCTCTGGCCGGACTACAAGGCGATGCTCGACCGCATCGGCCGGGATCGCGGTTGGCCGCCTTTGGAGCGGGACCGCTTCGAGGCTGAGGCCGATAGCGGCGCGCTCTATGTCGGCTCGCCGGAGACGGTGGCAACGAAGATCGCTGCCACCGTTCGCGGTCTCGGCATTACCCGCTTCGATCTGAAATACAGTGCCGGCACGCTGTCTCATGACAAGCTGATGCGCTGCATCGAGCTCTATGGTGGCAAGGTGGTGCCCCTGGTCAAGGAGATGCTGGCGGCGGCGCCGCTCGCGCGCACGGAGGCTGAGTGATCAGGCCGGCTCGTTGCGGCGTGTCGAAAGCGTGAGCAGGACCGCCGACACCCCGAAATAGAAGGCGCCGAAGGCCGCATAGGGCGCGATGCCGCCGATATCGGGTATCGCTGCGCCGTAGGCCTGCTGGACGAAGAAGCCGCCCGCCAGAGCCGACTGCGCGCCGCTCAGGATCATGGCCCATTGCGCGCCGAAATATTTCCAGCGCCGCAGGCCGATCACCAGCTGCAGAATGCCGGCGATCCCGGCCCAGACGCCGAAGACGGCGAACACCGCATTCATGCTCCGCCCGAGCGCCAGCGCCACGGCAATTGCGGTGGCGATGCTGACGAAGAAGTTGAAGAGCTGCACCGGATTGCGCGCCAAGCCGCCGCTATTCTTGGCGTCGGCAAGATTCGCCAGCGCGTCCCAGGCGGGATACCCCACCAGCAGCACGGCGGCGATCAGCGGGTTCTCCATGCCGATCGTGAAGACGGCGGCGACCCATAGGGCGGCAACGCCTGCGCGGGTGTAGTAATAGCGCTTCAGCCAGCCGTTCGACGCCATCGTTTTCTCTGTCATCTTGGATGCTCCTTTACGTCCGTCCGGTTAGGCCAATGCGAGATCGACCGGCGCGCCGTTGCGGGCCAGTTCGGAATAGGGGCAGACGAGGTCGGCTTGCTCGATTAGCTCCTGCGCCTCGTCGCGGGAGAGACCCGGAATTTCGACGCGCAGCGCGATGTTCAGCGCAAAGCCCTCGCCGTCCTCGCGCTTGCCGATGCCGACCTGTGCGGTGACGCCGGGCTCGCCGATCTGAAGCTTGCGCGAGGAAGCGACGAACTTCACCGCGCTCAGGAAACACGCCGCATAGCCCGCCGCGAAAAGCTGCTCCGGGTTGGTCCCGGTCCCGCCGGAACCGCCGAGTTCTTTCGGGGTATCGAGCGAAAGGGTGAGATTGCCGTCGCTGGAAGCCACCGCGCCCGTCCGGCCGCCTTCCGCCCTTGCCGTTGCGAGATAGAGGGTTTTCATATCAAGCTCCTTATACATATCGCGATATTGATTATTGCAATAACGATAGTTAGGGCTTGAGAATTGCTGTGTCCAGATATAAATTATCGCGATAACGAATCCGTGAGACCACAACGATCGACGAAAGAGAATGGGCAACCGAACTCCGACGCTGGACCAGCTTCTTTGCTTCTCGCTCTATGGAGCGAATATCGCGATCAGCCGCGCCTACAAGCCGCTGCTGGACGAGCTCGGACTGACTTATCCGCAGTTCCTGGTGCTTCACGTGCTGTGGGAGAATGGCGAGGCGACAGTCGGCGCCATCGCCGAACGTCTGGGTTTGGAGTCGAGCACCATCACACCGCTGGTCAAACGGCTGGAACAGGCCGGCCTGGTCAAACGGCAAAGAAACCCGAAAGACGAGCGCCAGGTTTTCGTCGCACTGACACAGGCTGGGACCGCGATGCGGCAGCGCACCCATTGCCTCGGCGAAACCCTTCTGGCCGCCGCCGGCATGCCGGTCGAAAAGCTGATCGAGCTCAACAGCCAGCTCAAGGCCTTGCGCGACTCCGTGACCACCTTCGTCGCAGATCGGGCTTAAGCGCTTTGCCTAAGTACGCCAGTATGATCCGCCAGGAGAAGCTGATGCGCTGCATCGAGCCGTTCGGCGGCAAAGTCGCGCCGATGGTGCGTGACATGCTGGCGGAGTGAGCGGCCCTTTGTCTGCTACCAGTAACCGCCAGCTCGCCTTTGCCGTAACGCTCGTTGCCGCCACCTTCCTGATGGGGTCGAGCTTCATCGCCGGCAAGATCCTGCTGCAGGACGGCTTCCCACCCATGGTGCTGGTGGGTTGGCGTTTCGTGGTGGCGGCGCTCGCCACCTTGCCGATCATCGCGTTTCAGCCGGGGAGCTTCGGTGCCAGTTTGAAACCAGCGGCGCTCGGCTGGCGGGAGGCAGGACTGATCATGCTGATCGGCCTGCTTCAGACTGCCGGCGTGTTGGGTCTTCTGTTCCTGGCCATGGTGTCGATCTCCGCCTCCACCGCGGCCATCCTGCTGTTCACCAATCCGATCTGGGTGGCGCTGCTCAGCCGCATCTTCCTCGGCGAGGCGCTGCACGGCAAACGCGTCGCCGGTCTCATCCTCGGCGTCATCGGCGTCGCCTTTGCCATGGATGCCGGCGGTACGGGGCTGTTCGACGGCGACGTGCTTCTCGGCGAGCTCATCGCGCTTGCCGCGGCCATTTGCTGGTCCTTCGCCACGGTGCTGACCAAGCGGGCGCATCTTCCGGTGACCCCCTGGACCCTCAGCTTCTGGCAGATGCTGTTCGGCGCCTTGATCCTGCTGCTCATTGCCTATGGGCTCGGTCAGCATTGGCCCGAAGACACCAGCCCGGCGCAATGGGGCTGGTTCCTGTGGCTGGCGATCCCGGCCTCAACCGGCTCCTTCGGCCTGTGGTTCGTGGCCCTCTCCAAAGGCGGGGCCACCAAGGCGAGCAGCTATCTGTTTCTGGCGCCGTTCTTCACCGTGATCCTCTCCGCCCTGATCCTCGATGCCCATCTCACCTGGATGGAAGGCTTGGGCGGCCTGCTGATCGGCACCGCGCTGTGGCTGGTCAACCGCGAGGGGCCGGAGAAATCCCGCGAGGCGATGGACCAGGCCTTGAGCGAAGGCGAGCCGTAAGGCTCAACGAACCGGACGCAGAGCCCGGACACAAGGCTTTGGCCGCGCGCCCGGCTCGGCTGCCGAAACGGTCAGTCTGAAAGTGCGGTCGTGGTCTTCGCCAATGTCGGATAATCGACATAGCCTTCCGCGCCGCCGCCATAGAAGGTCGCCATATCCGGCTCGGTGAACGGGCCGCCTTGGGCGATGCGCTCCGGCAGATCGGGATTGGAGATGAATAGCCGCCCGAACGCCACCGCATCGGCGAGATCATCTTCGATCCAGCGCGCCGCTTCGTCGGGCTGGAACTCGCCATTGGCGATGAACACCCCGCCGAAGGCCTCGCGCATGGCTTTGGAGATGGCGTTGCCTTCCTGGATGTCGGCACCGGCGCTGGTATGGCCGTTCGGCCGGACCACGTGCAGATAGGCCAGCCCCTTGCCGGAGATCGCCTTCGCCGCCGCCGTGTAGGTCGTTTCCGGATCCTCGTCATAGCTTCCGCCCGGACCGCCCATCGGGGACAGGCGCACCCCGATGCGGTTCGCGGGCAGCACCTCGCAAAGCGCATCGACAATCTCGGTCAGAAGCCGCAAGCGGTTCTCCAGCGCGCCGCCATAAGCATCGGTGCGCTTATTGACCGAAGAGCGGATGAACTGGTCGATCAGATAGCCATTGGCCGCATGCAGCTCCACCCCGTCGAAACCGGCCCGCTTGGCGTAGCGCGCAGCGTGGCGGTAATCCTCGATCAGCCGCGGGATCTCTTCCAGCTTCAGGGCGCGTGCCTCGGGAAGCGGCACCATCGGCCCGTCTTCGAGATAGTCGCCGACGAAAGCCTGGCCTTCCGGCTGAAACGCGCTGGACGAGACCGGCTGTCCGCCATCGGGCTGGAACACATTGTGGGAGATCGCGCCCACATGCCACATCTGGCAGAAGATGCGCCCGCCGGCATTGTGGACCGCATCGGTCACCAGCTTCCAGCTCTCCACTTGCTCATCGCTGAAGATGCCGGGCGTCCAGGCATAGCCCTGGCCCTGCTGGCTGATCTGGGTCGCCTCGGAGACGATCAGCCCAGCGCCGGCCCGCTGCGCATAATACAGCGCATGAAGCGGCGTCTGGGTATGACCGGGATAGGTCGAGCGCGCCCGGGTCAGCGGCGCCATGACGATGCGGTTGGGCAGGGTGAGATCGCCCATCTTCAGCGGTTCGAAGAGCGGCGCGAATTCGGTTTTGGTCGACATGGGAGAGCAGTTCCTATTGCGGGTGGGGCTATCGAATTTGCGGCAACACGCCGACCGGGGGACGGCCGGGCGAAAATAAGATGTGCTTTTTGCGAGATAGGCTGCGTGGCGAATGCGTCAAGAGATGCCGCCCGCCACGAGCGGAGATGACGCAGGCTTAAGCTTGCCGCTTGCGCGTCTGTTCCGCGGGCGGCTTCTCCCAGCCGAACACGCTTCGACCGCCATAATCGTGCGAGCGGGCGCACTCGCCGGCAACGAAATCATCGAAGCTCGGTCCGCCCACTTTGCGCTCCAAGGCGCGTGACTGCGCATCCAGCCGCTTCAGCGCCGCCAGCCGGTCGTCATTGCCGAGCTTGGCTTTCTCCACCGCCGCTTTCAGCACCTGCAGTGTCTTATCGTAGACCCGCGTCGGCACCGGATAGGGATGCCGGTCCTTGCCGCCATGGGCGAGGGAATGCCGCGCCGGATCGGAGAACCGGCAGGGCGCGCCGTGCACCACCTCGGCGACTTGCGCCAATGAGAACACTGTGCGCGCCCCGACCCCCGGCACTATCAGAAGATCGGCGAAATCCTTCGGCCCCTGCTCGGCTGCGGCGGCCAGCGCGCCATGCAGCCGGCGCAGCACCACATCCTTCGCGCTCACCTCGTGATGGGACGGCATGATCAGATGCGGCAGCAACTCTTGCGCCGGCGCCGTCTCGGTGGATTTCCGCAGCGCCGCCGCCTCGGCGACGATCTTGTCCGGCCCCAGATCGGCGAGCAGCGAGAGCTGGCCTTCCTTTGAGGCCGCCGCGCGGATATCGGTGAGATTGACGATCTCGCCTTGGGTCTCGCCGTCGATGGCGCTGTGCGGCGCCTCGACGAAGCTCTTCAGATCCTCCGACAGCCAGTGATAGCGGCGCGCCTGGCGCTTATCGCCGTTCATCCCCTGCTGCACCACCACCCATTTGCCGTCGTCGGTGACGATGAAGCCGTGCAGATAGAGGTCGAACCCGTCCTGCACCGCCGCGCTGTCCACCTTGGCCACCAGCCGGCTCGCCTGGCCCAGCGCCGCCCCGTCGATCCCGACCTTCATGCCGATGGCGTCGAGCTCGCCCGGCGTGGCGCGCGAGTGTTTTCCTCTCCCGCCGCAGACATGCAGGCCGAGCTCTCCCGAGATCGGGTTCAGCCCGCGCTTCAGCGCGCCGATCACGCTGGTGGTGATTCCGGAGGAATGCCAGTCCATCCCCATCACTGCGCCGAAGCTCTGAAACCAGAACGGATGGGAGAGCCGCCGCAGGAACTCGTCGCGCCCGTATTCAAGCACGATCGTCTGCGCGATCAGCGCCCCGAGCCGGGTCATGCGCTGCCCCAGCCAGGCGGGCACGCGGCCGCCATGCAAAGGCAAATCGGCACTGCCGGCGCGTCGCGCCATGTTTACGAATCCTTAAGTGAACGAAGCCGGAACACGGTAACATTCGCGAGTCGTTCCCGCTAGGTTCGCGAGATTCCCGCGCCGAATCGGCCTTGCCGATGCGCCTCCCGCTTTCTAGATCAGCGGCCAAGCTGAAATTTTCTCCGAGGAGAGACCCATGGCCAACCCGCTCCACATCCTGCTGATCGTCACCTCCAGCGCCACCATGGGCGCCGGCGGCGAGCCCACCGGTCTGTGGTTCGAGGAGCTGGCAACGCCCTACTACGCCTTCGTTGATGCCGGTGCCGACGTCACCCTGGCTTCCATCGAAGGCGGCAAGGCGCCGATCGATCCGCGTTCGGTGAAGCCGAAGGGAGAGAACGAGGCGAGCGTCGACCGCTTCCTCGCCGACGAGACGGCGAGCGCCGCCCTGGCCGAGACCAAGCCGGTCTCCGAGATCGACGTCTCCAAATACGATGCGGTGTTTCTCCCCGGCGGCCACGGCACCATGTGGGATCTGCCGGGCAGCACGGCCCTGGCCGATCTGCTGACCGAGGCCTGGGGCGAGGGCAAGGTGGTCGGCGCCGTCTGCCACGGCCCCGCCGGGCTGGTGAATGCCAAGGACGAGAACGGCGAGCCGCTGGTGAAAGGCCGCCGCGTCACCGGCTTCACCAATTCGGAGGAAGTCGCCGTGGAGCTGCAGAACAAGGTGCCGTTCCTGCTCGAGGACAGGCTGAAGCAGCTCGGCGGCAAATACGAGAAGGTCGGCGATTTCGAACCCTTCGCCATTTCCGACGGCCGCCTGATAACCGGCCAGAACCCGGCCTCCGCCGGTCCGGCCGCAGAGCTGATGCTGAAAGAGCTGACTCCGGAACCCGTCTCGCAATAACCGTGCGCGCCGGACTCATGCTATAGCGGGAAGGGTCATGGCCGATTCCATGTCCTCCTCCGGCATGTCTTCCTCTGGCATGTCACTTTCCGGCGCGCCGGCCACTGCCTCGCGCAAGATCATCCATGTCGACATGGATGCTTTCTATGCCTCGGTCGAACAGCGGGATAATCCGGAGCTGAAAGGCCGCCCTGTGGCGGTGGGGCGGGGCGCCGCCCGCGGTGTGGTCGCTGCGGCCAGCTACGAGGCGCGGGTCTTCGGCGTCCGCTCGGCCATGCCGTCCACAACGGCGCTCCGCAAATGCCCCGAGCTGATCTTCGTCAAGCCCCGCTTCGAGGTCTATCGCGCTATCTCGCAAGAGATCCGCGCCATCTTTGCCCGCTATACGCCGCTGATCGAGCCGCTCTCCCTGGACGAGGCCTATCTCGACGTCACCGAGAATCTGCAAGGCCTGCCCACCGCCACCGGGACGGCGAAGGCGATCCGCGCGGAGATCCTCAAAGCGACCGGACTTACCGCCTCCGCCGGCATCTCCTACAACAAGTTTCTCGCCAAGCTCGCCTCCGATCAGAACAAGCCCAACGGACAATTCGTGATCAAGCCGGGCATGGGCGCCGCCTTCGTCGCCAATCTTCCCGTCGGCAAGTTCCACGGCATCGGCCCGGTCACCGCCGCCAAGATGAACCGGCTCGGCATCGTGACCGGCGCCGATTTGGCCCATGTTCCGGTGGCGCAGCTGGTGCAGCATTTCGGCAAGGCCGGGCGCTGGTATTCGACCATCGCGCGAGGCGAGGACGATCGCCGCGTCAATGCCGACCGCATCCGCAAATCCTCCGGCTGCGAGCGCACCTACCTAGAAGACCTCACCGCGCTTCCTGCCATCGACGAGGCGCTGGCGAAGCTTGCCGATGAGGTTTGGGGCTGGTGCGAGAAGACGAACATCTATGGCCGCACCGTCACCGTGAAAGTGAAATATGCCGACTTCCAGCAGGTGACCCGCGCCCAGTCCGCCGCCCAGCCGGTCGCCTCGCGCGAAGAGCTTTATCGCTTGAGCTGCCTGCTGGTCCGCCGTGCGCCTTTGGGCGAGAAGGGCATTCGCCTGCTCGGCGTCACCGTCTCAGGCTTTCCGGAGCAGGAGGCCGAACACCCGGACGGCCAGCTCGATCTGTTGGCTGAGGCGTGACGCTTCAAAGCCGCGCCGCGCGGATCGCCAGAGGCCAGCGGAAGGGCTTCGGTTCGGCCGGATCGCCCCAGACTTTCGCAAGCGCCGCCCGGAAGCGCGCGAAAGGCTCCGGGCCAAGCGCCTTCTCGGCCCGCATTGCCGAGGAAAGCGTGGCGATATAGCCGGCAAGCCCCTCCAGCGGCCAGTCGGCTTCCATGTAAAGCGTCGGGCTCTCCGTCTCCGTGAAGGGAAACGGCATTGTGGCGTAGCCCGCTTCCACATACTCGCGCCCCGGCGGCCAGTAACCGGCGAGCACGTTCGCATAGAGATCCTTCAGAACATCGCCCACCGGGCCCGGCCCCTCGATCACCCCATAGCTGATCAGCGCCAGCGCCCCGCCCGGCTTCACCACCCGGCGCACCTCTTCATAGAAGGGAGCGAGATCGAACCAATGCGCCGCTTGCGCCACGGTGAGGAGATCGACGGATGCGTCCGCAAGGCCGGTCGCCTCGGCCCGCGCTTGGGCGTAATCGACCTTGGGATGAGGCACCGCATGGGCGATCTGCTCGGCGCTGGCATCGCGCCCATGCACATGATCGAAATGCTCGGTGAGCAGCAGACTCAACTGGCCGGAGCCGCAGCCAAGATCCAGCGCCGTCTCGCGGGTCTCAGGGAGCGATGCGAGATAGTCGCCGAGCGCGGCCGGATAGCCCGGCCGGTAGGCCGCATAATCCGCCGACCGCGCCGAGAAGTGATCGTTGAAAGCTTCGGTCATGCCGCATCACATACTGCAGATGGATGCGGTTTTGAATGCGAGCGATGGCCGGCGGTCTACTCGGCCTTCTGGAAGCTGGTCAGATAGTCGAGGATCGCGTCCCGATCGTCCGGGATGAGCGGCGCCTTGAAGATGTCGACCATCTTATCGACAATGCCTTCCCACTGCGCCTCGCTGAGCTTTGGCTGATACAGCACCATGCTCGCCGAATGACAGGTGAGGCAGTTGCGGTTCATCGCCTCCGCGCCCGGCCCTTCCGGGAAGGGATCGAAATTCGATGGCAGGGTGATGCTCTCCGAATGGAGGGCGAAGTCCGTGGGCAGAGCGGGCGGATTGTCCGCCGCCTGCACGGCAAGCGGCAAGGAAACCAGTAAGGAGAGCGTCAAAGTCAGGGCGAGGAGGATAAGGCCGAGTGTCGCGCGCGGTGTCTTGATCATCGTCGGCCTCCTCAAGCGAACGTCAGTGCTGTCTCTTCGACGACATTGCGCATATAGCCGCCGCCGTTCCAATTCGGCGTCATCGGCTGGGCCAGCCCGTCCGTATTGGTGCAGCGGACCATCACCGAATAGCTGCCCGGTTTGGGGAGGGCGATCTCCGCCTGCCAACCCCGGAAGCTGTAGCGCCCGTGATCCGCGCCGAGCTTTGCCGGCTGCCAGCTCTTGCCGCCATCGGTGGAGATATCGATCCTCGCGACGCCGCAATCGCCGCCAAAAGCGATGCCGCGGAGGGGCTGCGGTTTGCCGGCCGCCACCTCCGCCCCATCGGTCAGATTGGTCAGGAAGGAGCGCGGCACCATCTTGCTGATCGGCACCATGGGCACGCCGGTCTCGCCCGGCTTCATGTTGGCGCCGGGCGTATCCGGGATCTTGTAGGCTTTGGCCATCCAGAAATTGTCGTCCGGCTTGTCCAGCACCTCGATCTCTTCGAGCGACTTGATCCAATAGGTCGAGTACCAGCCGGGCACGACCACCCGCAGCGGGAAGCCGTTCAGCAGCGGAAGCTGCGTACCGTTCATCGCATAGGCAATCATTACCTCGCCGTCGCGCGCATGGTCGATATCCAGCGATTTGACGAAGCGCGGCGCGTCGGGAACGAGCACATTGTCGAGCCCGGTGAAGCGGACCTGGACCGCGCCCGGCTTGACCCCTGCCTTGTCGAGCAAATCCTTCAGCCGCACCCCGGTCCAAAGCGCATTGCCCATGGCGCCATTGCCCCATTCGCCGCCCGGCACCCGCGGCTGGAAAAACCCGCGCGAATTGCCCGAGCATTGATTGACCGCCGCCATCTCGATCCGCGGCAGCTCCAAGATCTCCGGCAGCGACAGCTCCAGCGGCGTGTTCACCGCGCCATGCAGCTTCAGCCGAAACGCCGCCGCATCGACATCCGTCGGGATCACCGCCCAGTGCCAGCGCACATAGAACCGGTCGTTCGGCGTGAAGATGCCCTTGTCGAACACCTCGAACGGCGTCTCGAGCAAAGGCGGCCGGGTCCGCTGCAGGATCATCTCCCCCTTCTCGGGGAAGCTCGTCGTCAGCTTTCGCGTATCCGGCCCGCCGGGAAGCGGCAGGCGCGTCGTCTCCTCGGCCAAAGTCTCGGCCAAGGAACGTCGGGCAAAGCTGGCTGCGGACGAAAGCGCCAAGGCGCCGATCCCCAGCCCCTTCAGGAGGCTCCGCCGGCTTGGAAAGCGAGGCGTTGCGCGTTCGGACATGGCACGCTCAGACATGGCATTCCTCCAGATGTCGGCCATCTTCGGAATTCTCTGTCAGGTTGAGAGTACCCGTCCAACGCAACGAATCGAAGAAATTGATCGATCTTTTTTCTATCGGTCGTCGGGAGAGGCTTTGCATCCGGGACGGAACGAACAATGAGCCGGCTGCTTCGACCGGCCCGTAATCCTCTGCCATCCCGGCCTGGAGCGCGCGCGGGCTCTACGGCATGATGGGTGTCCCGAGAATTTTCATGAGTGCTGACGTGCCGATCACCTATTCCCAAGAGCCCGAGCTTTCCGCCGAAGACTTCCAGGCCATCCTGAACAGCTCGACTTTGGGCAATGCCCGCCCCGCCGAGGATCTTGCTCGGCTCGATAAGATGCTGCGCAACGCCGACATCGTCGTCACCGCGCGCGACGGCGGAAAGCTCGTCGGCGTCTCCCGCGCTATCACCGACTTCGCGTTCTGCTGCTATCTCTCCGATCTCGGCGTCGACGTCGCCTATCAGCATCAAGGTATCGGCAAGTGCCTGATCGCCGAGACCCACAAGGCCGCCGGGCCCGGCTGCCGCCTGTTCCTGATCGCCGCGCCGGAGGCGGAGACCTATTACCCGAAAATCGGCATGGACCACGAGCCCCGCTGCTTCTCGCTGCCGCGCGAGGGGTAGCGACCCCGCGGTGGGCACGGCCTTCACCTCTTCCCAGCGGGGAGAGGTCGGATGCGGAGCATCCGGGTGAGGGGGCAAGCACGGGCTGGTCCTCCCCCCTGAAAGGGGGGAGTTAGAGGGGGGTCTGTTTTCGGCGTTTCGGAATCAGTCGGGTGACCGCCCCCCACCCCGACCCTCCCCCTTCTAGGGGGAGGGAGTGCGCCGTGCCGCACCGCGTCCGCCACACGCTCTGTCGTCATCACCGGGCTTGTCCCGGCGATCCACGAACACTTCGATAAGATGATGGATCTCTGACGCGGATACCCGGCACAAGGCCGGGCATGACGGAGGTGAGCCCCTAGCTCTCCGGCAAAGCCTCAGGCGCACTGCCTTCCAGCAAGTCTTCCGCATCGTCTTTCAGCTTCGTGCCCGTCAGGCCGAGCTCGAAAGCGCGGGTCGCCAGCCAGGCGATCTTGGCGGCGGCGTCCTTCGGCGAGATGCCGCCTTTGCGGATATTGGAGATGCAGTTGCGGTCCGCGTCGGAGCGGCCAGACTTGGGATCGAAGGTGAGATAGGCGCCGAGACTATCGGCGGCCGAAAGCCCCGGCCGTTCGCCGATCAGGATGATGGCGAGCCGCACATTGAGCGCTTCGCCGATCGGATCGGACAGCGCCACGCGGCCCTGTTCCGCCAGCACGATGGGCGCAATGCCTTGCGGCTCTAAGGCCTCCGCCACCGCAAGCGCCGTCTCCGCGCCATAAGTATTCACCGCATAGGCCGAGAGCCCTTCGGAGATGATGATGGCGACGCCGCCGTCATTGCCGATATCGCGCAACGCTTGCGCTGACTCGGCATCGAGCTTGCGGCCGAGATCGGGGCGGCGCAGATACGTCGCCCGGTCTGCCGCCTGGCTCTTCACCCGGATTACCTCGCGGCCGGCGGCTTTCAGCGTCGCCTCGATGGCATCGGCATCGCAGCTGGCATGCACCGCATCGCGCGCCCGCGCATGAGCCTCGGAGAAATCCAGATGTGCGGCGGTGGGAAGCCCGGCACCGAAACGGCCGAGCCCGATGCGGGCCTCGGTGAAGCGCTTCAGCGGCGCCAGCGGATGGCCCGCAGGCGCAGCCGGTTTCTTGCCGCTCGAGACCGGCTCGTCCGCCACTACGCCGCCTCCAGCTTGGCCTGGCCGAGCAGCCGCGCCGCCCGCTCATGGCTTGCCGGCAGCAGCACGCCGTCCGAATCGAACAGCCCGGCCTCGACCATCCAAGCCTCGAACTCGGGCGCCGCGCGCAGGTTCAGCACCTGCCGGATATAGGCGGCATCGTGATAGGAGGTGGACTGGTAGTTCAGCATGATGTCGTCCGAGCCGGGGACGCCCATGATGAAGTTGACGCCCGCCACGCCGAGCAGGGTCAGCAGGTTGTCCATGTCGTCCTGATCGGCCTCGGCGTGATTGGTGTAGCAGACGTCGCAGCCCATCGGCACGCCGAGCAGCTTGCCGCAGAAATGGTCCTCCAGCCCGGCGCGGATGATCTCCTTGCCGTCATAGAGATATTCCGGGCCGATGAAGCCAACCACGGTGTTCACCAGCAGCGGGTCGAATTCCCGCGCTACGGCATAGGCGCGCACCTCCATGGTCTGCTGATCGATGCCGTGATGGGCGTCCGCCGAGAGCGCCGCGCCCTGGCCGGTCTCGAAATACATCACGTTGGAGCCGACCGTGCCGCGCTTCAGCCCGCGCGCCGCGTCATGCGCTTCGCGCAGCATGGAAAGCGAGATGCCGAACGAGCTGTTCGCCTTCTCCGAGCCAGCGATGGACTGGAATACCAGATCGACCGGCGCGCCGCGCGACATGCAGTCGATGGCGGTGGTGACGTGGGCCAGCACGCAGGACTGCACCGGGCAGCCGAGACGAAGCCGCAGCTCCTCGATCAGCTCCAGCAGCCGGCGCATCGCGGCCGGGCTGTCGGTCGCCGGGTTGATGCCGATCACCGCATCGCCGCAGCCGAATTGCAGCCCGTCGACGATGGAGGCGGCGACGCCCTTCGGATCGTCGGTCGGATGGTTCGGCTGGATGCGCACCGAGATATGACCGGGAAGCCCCACCGTGGTGCGGAACGCCGTCACCACCGGGCGCTTCTTGGCCACCGCGATCAGATCCTGATTGCGCATGATCTTGGAGACGGCGGCGACCATCTCTGGGGTGAGTGCCCATTTCAGATCGGCGATGGCTTCCGGCGTTGCGGCCTCCGACAATAGCCACTCGCGAAATTCGCCCACCGACCAGTTGGCGATGGGGGCGAAGCCTTCCGCATCGTGCTGCTCGTAGATCAGCGCCGAGACCTCGTCCTCGTCCGGATCGATCAGCGGCTCGTTGAGAATCTCCGCCAGGGTGGTGTCGGCGAGGCGGCGCTGCGCTTTCACCCGCTCTTCCTGGCTCAAAGCGGCGACCTCAGCGAGGAAGTCGCCGGAGCGTGCAGGCGAGGCTTTCGCCATCAAGCTTTTCAGTGGTTCTTGCGTGCCCATTTCAGCTTCCCTTTGGTGGAGTAACGAGCGCGAGCGCCGAAGCATGCATCCCGCTAGCAAACCACGAATCACAAGAAGCTCAAGCCGCAAATCGCCGCCGGGCCAACATTTGCCTTCACACGACACGGCCTCCGCACCAGACGGGCAAATGCAGCGCGCTACTCCGCTGCCGTCGCCGCGAACGGGCCGTAATAGGGCGCGCGATCGGCTCTTTGCGGAAAGCCGTCCTGCAGCCGTGCCGCCACATGGCGCTGGATCAGCCAGATCGGCTCCTCCAAATGGCTTAAGCGCCCGCGCACCACTTTCGAGGAGTGAAGCCCCCGCTGCACGGCCACATTCATCAGCATGTCCTCGGTGTGGAATTCGCGCAGCATCTCCGTCTCGCTCTTCACCGTCTCGGCGAAATCCGGCGCCTCCAGAGCCTTCTTGGAGACCAGCGTCGTGGTCATCAGCTTGCAGCGCTCCGCCGAGATCGGCAGTAGGCGATACCAGAAGGTGCGGTCGTTACCGGCCAGAAACATGAAGCAGGGAAACCCGACGAACAGGCTCCACTCGGTGAGCTGCTGCTCGCTCAAGCCTTCCACCGGGGTGAAAGAGCTGGAGGCTTTCTCGCCGCCTTTCGCCAGATCCTGCACCTCGGCCCGCACCTTGTCGGTGAAGGGCAGATGCGCATGGATGAAATGCGGCTGCTCGGCGCTGGACCAGGTGAACTGGCCCGGCATGGAGACGTTCAGGGTTTGGCTGTGGGCGCCGATGTGATGATAGGACTCCATCCAGTTCTCGATCATCACCTTCCAATTGAAGTTGCACTCCCATTCCAGCTCGATGACGACTTCCATCTCGTGTGCATTCCAGGGCGCGATGGCGGTGCCGAAATCGGCGTATTGCTCGCAGAGCGGCTCGGCCTTGCCGTCGAGGTTGACGAACACGAAGCCGTTCCAGATCTCGCTGCGGAAGGTCGCCAGACGCCAGTCGGATTTGTCGAAGCCTTCAGCATTCTGCATCTGCGGGCAGCCGCGCAAGCTTCCGTCGAGATTGTAGGCCCAGCTGTGATAGGGGCAGACGAAGACGCTCTTCTGCCCCTCGCGCGGGATGTCCATTTCCTCGGGCAGAATGTCGATGGAGCGGTGGGCGCAGACCCGAGACAGCACGCGAATCTCGCCCTCGCGGTCCCGCACCGCCATCATCGGCTCGTCCAGAAGATCGACGGCGACGTAGTCGCCCGGCTCCTTCAGCTGCGAGACATGGGCGATGCACATCCAGCCGGCGGCCAGGATCTTCTCCTTCTCCAGCTGAAAGTAGTCCTCGTCCGTATAGGCCGCCGCCGGCAGGGTCGAGGCCCGCTTCAGGGGAAGCGCCGCCGTCTCGATAATGTCGGCAACAAGCGAGTTCAGCTTTTCGTCGCTTCTCGGCGCGTCATTCAGGTTGCTCACGATCGCCCTCCATCAAATCCCAAATTCTCGTCTCACGGCTTGTGCGATCAGCGTCACGTGATCGTCCATCAGCCATCCGCCAATCTCGGCCGAGGCGCCCTGCGCCACGGCGAGCACGCCCGATTCCGGCACCCCGCCGTCCGGCATCGGGGTCAGGTCGTAGGGCGGAAATTCCGCCGGCCCGTCATCGGGCATCTTCTCTGGGGAAACGAGATCGGGCCGGAGCAGCAGCATCAGCGAGGTCTCGAGCAGGCTCGCATGCTCGAGCTCGATGCCCGGAAACCCGTCCGGAAAGATCTTCGCCAGCGTCTCCGGCTGCACGAAATCCCAATATTCCAGCCGCATCGTCTTGGCGTCGGCGATGCCGTCGCGGCGCAGCTCCCGCATGGCGAGGTCGATCCCCTCGATCGCCGGCCAGGCATTCTCGCAATGGCCGTTCACCACCACGAAGCGGCGGGCGCCATGGCTGCCCAGATCGTAGAGCACGTCCCGGACCACCAGCGACAGCGTATGGGCGGCAAGGCTCGTCGTGCCGGGAAAGGACTGCCCGCCGCCGGAACGGGCTTGCGATTTGTAGCCATAGGGAATCGCCGGGGCGACGATGCCGCCGGCCTGGCGCGCCACGGCCTCGGCAACCGCCGTCGGCAGCACGATATCGACGCTAAGCGGCAGGTGCGGACCATGCTGCTCGGTGGCGCCGAGCGGCAGGAATACCGGCGCGCCCGCCTCCATCTTGTTTTCGAATTCGGGCCAACTCAGCTCGGCCATAAAGACGGGGGTCACAGGCTGCGCTCCCCTAATGCATCGCCGCGCCGCCATCGACGCTGAAGCATTGCCCGGTGACGTAGCCGCAGCGCTCGCTGGCCAAGAACACCACTATGGACGCGACCTCTTCCGGCCGGCCGATCCGCCCCAGAGGGTTGGAGACGTCCAGCGCCTGCACCTCAGCCGGCGCATTGTCGAAATCCAGCAGCGGCGTATCGATCGGGCCCGGCGCCACCGCGTTGACCAGAATGTTGGGGGAGAATTCCCGCGCCCAGGAGCGGCTGAGCGAAAGCATCGCGCCCTTGGTCGCCGCATAGACCGAGGAGCCGGCCCGGCCGAGATAGGCGAGCTCAGAAGCGATATTCACGATCCGGGCGCCGTCGGAGAGATGCCGCAGCGCCGCGCGCGTCACCAGGATCGGCCCGCGCAAATTCACCGCGATCATCCGGTCCATATCGGCGATCTCGATATCCCGCAGCGAGGAGGGGATCTCGATCCCGGCGCAATTGACCAGAATGTCGAGCCCGCCGAGCCGGGCGATGGCCTGCTCGATCCCCCGGTCCACAGCGGTCACGGACGCGATATCGGTGCCGATCACCTCGAAGCCGCAGCGCGAGACATCCTCGATATCCAGCCCCACCACCTCGACGCCTTCGGCGACCAAAGCTTTGGCGATGGCTTTGCCAATGCCGCTTGCCGCCCCGGTCACCAGCGCGCGCTTTCCCTTAAGGCCCGTTTCCACATCGTCCTCCGTGGTTTCTGGGCCAAAGCGTCGGGTATCCGTCGGGGCTTGCGAAGCCGCAAACCGGCAATGTGAGTCATTGATCAGATTTATGACCCGGTCCAAACTGCGCGCGGCATGTCCGATACTCCGCACAGCTCCAAACCGATGCCGATCGATCCGGCCCTGTTTCGGCGCATCGACCTCAACCTGTTCAAGATCTTCCGCGAGATCGCCCGCGCCGGCGGCATCGGCGCGGCGGCCCGCCGCCTCAATTTGCAGCAGCCTTCCGTGAGCCTGGCCTTGAAGCGGCTTGAGGATCATCTGGAGACCGAGCTCTGCATAAGGTCGTCGAAAGGCGTCGAGCTCACCCCGGCAGGGCGCATCGTCGCCGGCTTCGTCGATCAGCTCTTCCGCCAGATCCAGGTACTGCCCCAATCGGTCGCCGGCGCATCCGGCGAGGTGGAGGGGCTGCTGACCATCCGCGCCGTCTCCGGCGTCGCCTCCCGCGAGCTGGACGAGACCATCGGTTCCCTGGCGCGGCGCCATCCCGGCATTCGCCTGCGCCTCGATATCGCGCCGCGGCGCATCGTGCTGCAGGCCCTGGTCAAGGACGCCGCCGAAGTCTGCATCGCCTTTGACGCAGCGCCCCGTGCCGATCTCTTCTACGAGCCCCTGATGCGCGAGTTTCAGCAGCTCTATTGCAGCCGCCATCACCCGCTCTGGGGCGCCAAGGTCAAAAATCCGGAAGTCTTGAGCAAAGAGCGCGTGATCCTCACCGGCTCCGACGAGCCGGAGGATGTCGGCCATTTCCGCAACCGCTATCAGCTCGGGCTTGCCCCGGCGGGCGAAGCGGAGAACCTCGCCGAGGCGCGCCGCATGATCGCCGCCGGCTGCGGCATCGGCTTCCTGCCCACCACCATCGCCGAAGAAGGGGTGAAGCAAGGCCAGCTCTGGCCGCTCCTGCCCGATGCCATGCTGCCCAACTACCTGCTCTATCTGGTCACCAAGCCGGAGGCCCAGCAGACCTTGCCGACCCAGATATTCCTCGCCGAGATCCGCCGCCGTCTCGCCGCCCGCGGCACGCCGATCTGATGCAGCCGAACGCGCAAAACGCGAAAATCTGCTCTAGGATCGCAGCCGCCGATTTCAGATAGGACGCTCGTGGCCTTCACGCTCCGCCAGCTTCAATATTTCGTCGCCGTCGCCGACAAGGGCAGCATTTCCAAGGCGGCCCAGTCGCTCTCCATCTCGCAGAGCGCCATCACCGAGGCAATCAAGGATCTGGAGCGCGATCTCGGCGTCAGCCTGTTCGAGCGCCATTCCCGCGGCCTGACCATCACTCATAAGGGCCATCAATTCCTGCGCCATTCGACCACCATCCTGGGCCAGGTCTCCGATGCACGGCACGCCTTCTCCGAGGATCAGCAGACCCAAGGCGGCAGTCTGCATCTCGGCGTCACCTCCCTGGTCGCCGGCTATGTGCTCTCCGATATCCTCGCCCGCTACCAGCGCGCCTTTCCCGCCGTCGAGGTGAGCGCCATCGAAGATAGCGGCGAATATCTGGAGCATCTGCTGATCGGCGGCGAGCTCGATGTGGCGGTCACCGTGATCTCCGCGCTTCGCGACCGGCTTGCTTTGCAGGCGGAGATTTTGGAGGTCTCGCCCTACCGGCTCTGGCTTCCCCTCGGCCACCCGCTGGCCACCGCCGAAAGCGTGCAGCTGGCCGAGGTGACCGCCGAGCCGCTGATCATGCTGAACATGGAGGAGATCGAGGAGGCGACGGACAAGCTGTTAAGCGCGCTTGGCACCAAGCCCAAGGTCGCCTTCCGCACCCGTTCGGTGGAGGCGGTGCGCAGCCTGGTCGCCACCGGTGCCGGCGTCGCCCTGCTGCCCGATCTCGTCTATCGCCCCTGGTCGCTGGAAGGCGACCGCATCGAGAGCCGCGATGTCTCCGGGCGCCTGCCCGTGGTTCAGGTCGGCATCGTCTGGCGCAAGGGCTCGCCGCTCCCCCGCGCCGCCCGCGACTTCATCGGCGTCGCTCAGGCCCAGCGCACTCTCGGCCAGCGCTAGCGGCGCGATGGATGTTCACCTCCCCCCAGTGGGGAGAGGTCGGATGCGAAGCATCCGGGTGAGGGGGTGAAAAATACGGCTGGTTCAATACCCCCTCACCCCAACCCTCTCCCCTCGAGGGGAGAGGGCGTAGGCTGTGCCGGTCTGGTCCGACACAGCCCCGCTTCCCGGGCACGGCGGAATCCTCCCCCCTAAAAGGGGGGAGCGAGAGGGGGGTCGGCTTCGGCTTTTCGGGATCGATTGGGATGGCGGACCCCCGCCCCACCCCTCCCCCTTCTAGGGGGAGGAAGTTGGCCATGCTCGCGCGCTCTGGCCGTGAGGTTCGGGTTGCACAACCGAGCTATCGGAAAATCCGATATCACCGTTCTGAGAATTGAATTTGCGAACGCGAAATCGGAGCGTAACCTCAACGCTAGGACGAGACCGCGCTGGAGATTACGGCGCGCCAGGACTGGGGAGACGTAGCGTATGAAGCGTTCATTCAAGACTTTTACTGCCATCTTGGCCGTATCGGCCTTTGTCAGCCAAACCACCATCTCCGCCGCTGCCGCCGCCGAAATGCTCCAGAAGCTCGGCGACGGTGAGGGTGAAGTCAGCATCGTCGCCTGGCCCGGCTATATCGAGCGGGGCGAGACCGACGAGAATTACGACTGGGTGACCGACTTCGAGGAAGAGACCGGCTGTAAGGTCAACGTCAAGACCGCCAACACCTCCGACGAGATGGTCGCGTTGATGAACCAGGGCGGCTTCGACCTGGTCACCGCCTCGGGCGACGCCTCCCTCCGCCTGGTGGCGGGTAAGCGCGTCCAGCCCATCAATGTCGATCTGATCCCGAGCTGGAAGACAATCGACGACCGTCTGAAGGATGCCCCCTGGCACACTGTCGACGGTGTGCATTACGGCGTCCCCTATCAGTGGGGCCCCAACGTCCTGATGTACAACACCGATGTCTTCAAGGAAGCGCCGAAGAGCTGGAACGTCGTCTTCGAGAAGCAGGACCTTCCCGACGGCAAGACCAATGAAGGCCGGGTCCAGGCCTATGACGGCCCGATCTACATCGCCGACGCCGCCAACTATCTGATGGCCCACAAGCCCGAGCTCGGCATCAAGGACCCCTACGAGCTGAACGAGGAGCAATACAAGGCCGCCCTCGACCTGCTGCGCGGGCAGCGCAAGCTGGTCAGCCGCTACTGGCACGATGCCTTTATCCAGATCGACGACTTCAAGAACGAAGGCGTGGTCGCCTCCAGCTCCTGGCCCTTCCAGGTGAACCTGCTGGCCAGCGAGGATGCGCCGATCGCCTCCACCATCCCCGAGGAAGGCGCCACGGGCTGGGCCGACTCCACCATGATGCATGCCGATGCCGAGCATCCGAACTGCGCCTATATGTGGATGGAGCACTCCTTGAAGCCGAAAGTGCAGGGCGATCTCGCCGCCTGGTTCGGCTCCGTGCCGGTCGTCCCCGCCGCCTGTAAGGGCAACGAGCTTCTCGGCGACGAGGGCTGCAAGACCAACGGTTTCGAGGATTTCGACAAGATCAAGTTCTGGCGGACGCCGGTTGCCGATTGCGACAGCCAGGATGAGTGCATCCCCTATTACCGCTGGGTCTCGGACTATATCGGCGTGATCGGTGGCCGCTGATCTCGCCGAACTGGACAGGGAGCAGGCAAAGGGGTCGGGCGCTGCTGCGGCAAGCCGCAAACGCGCCCGGCCCCCGCGCTTCGAACCGGACGGGACCAAGCGCGCCCCGCAAGATCCTGCTCAGTCCAAACGCACCCAGACCATGACCTCCGCTGTTCGCTTCAAGAATGTTTGCCGCCATTTCGGCGCCATCCGCGCCGTGGATGGGCTGAACCTGGAGATCGCGCCGGGCGAGTTCTTCGCTCTGCTCGGCCCCTCCGGCTCCGGCAAGACCACCTCCTTGCGCCTGATCGCCGGCTTCGAGCGGCCGACTGCAGGCCATATCGAGATCTTCGGCGAACGGGCCGATGCCATCCCGCCCTACCGGCGCAACGTCAACACCGTGTTCCAGGACTACGCCCTGTTCCCGCATCTTTCGGTACTGGAGAACGTCGCCTACGGGCTGAAGATGAAGGGCGTCGCCAAGAAGCAACGCCTCGCCCGCGCCGAGGAGCTGCTGGAGCTGGTGCAGCTTCCCGGCTATGGCGACCGCAGCCCGGCCAAGCTTTCCGGCGGTCAGCGCCAGCGCGTCGCCCTCGCCCGCGCGCTTGTCAACGAGCCGAAAGTGCTGCTGCTCGACGAGCCTCTGGGTGCCCTCGATCTGAAACTCCGCGAGCAGATGCAGGAGGAGCTGAAGAGCCTGCAGAAGCGGCTCGCCATCACCTTCGTCTTTGTCACCCACGATCAGGGCGAAGCGCTCTCCATGGCCGACCGCATCGCCGTGTTCAACGAGGGCAAGATCATGCAGGTGGGAACGCCGGAGGAGATCTACCGCGCGCCCCGCTCCCGCTTCGTCGCCGATTTCGTCGGCTCCTCCAACGTGCTGCCGCCGGACCTGGTGGAGAGGCTCACCGGCACCCGCGCCTGGGCCAGCCTCCGCCCCGAGGCGGTGCGTCTTGTGTCCCGCGGCGGCCATAGCGCCACCCTCGTCTCGTCGAGCTTCCTCGGCGCCCAGCGCCGCGCCGTGTTCGACTTCGACGGCTTCCAAATCACCGCCCTGCTTGCCGCCGACGCCAAGTTGCCCGAACCGGGCAAGACCGCACGCCTCGCCTGGGGCGAGTCGGACCTCCATCTCATGGAGGACGAGCCGGTCGACGGGCCGGAGGGCGCCGCATGAGCAGCGCCGCCGCTGCCATCCTGCCGCCGCGCGGCGGCCCGTCCGGCGCTGCCTCGGATGCGTTTTGGCGGCACCCGAAATTTCTGCTGCTTCTGCTGCTGACCCCGCCGCTGCTCTGGCTCGGCATCATCTATCTCGGCTCGCTCTTCGCGCTGCTCGCCCAGAGCTTCTTCGCCATCGATCATTACACCGGGATGATCGACTACACCCCGACGCTGCGCACCTATCGCGAGCTTCTCACCACCCCGGCCAATCTCGACATCATCGTCCGCACCGTGCTGATGGCCGCCTGCGTGACGCTGTTCTCCGCGCTGATCGCCTTCCCCATCGCCTATTACGCCGCCCGCTATGCCCGCGGGAAATGGAAGGCGCTGTTCTATCTCGGCGTGATGCTGCCGCTGTGGTCCAGCTATCTGGTCAAGATCTATGCCTGGAAGCTGATCCTCGCCAAGGAAGGCATCTTCAACTGGGTGCTCGCCAAGCTGCATCTCTACTGGCTGCTCGACGCCTATCTCTCTTTGCCGGTGATCGGCGGCAACTC
This sequence comes from Methyloligella sp. GL2, assembly GCF_013341275.1. Taxonomy (GTDB): domain Bacteria; phylum Pseudomonadota; class Alphaproteobacteria; order Rhizobiales; family Methyloligellaceae; genus Methyloligella. The sequence goes on along the minus strand of NZ_CP054476.1, from coordinate 298,367 downwards.
TCTCTCGGTCAGCTATACCGGCACCTTCCTAGTCTTCGTCTATGTCTGGCTGCCTTACATGATCCTGCCGCTGCAGGCGTCGTTGGAGCGGCTGCCGAACAATCTGCTCGAGGCCTCCGCCGATCTCGGCGCCGCCCCGCGCCAGACCTTCTGGTCGGTGATCTTTCCGCTGGCCCTGCCCGGCGCCATCGCCGGCTCGATCTTCACCTTCTCGCTGACCCTGGGCGACTACATCATCCCGCAGATCGTCGGCTCATCGCGCCTGTTCATCGGCCAGGCCGTCTATATGCAGCAGGGCACCGCCGGCAACATCCCGCTCGCCGCCGCCTTCACCGTCGTCCCCATGGTCATCATGGGGTTCTACCTCTGGATGGCGAAACGCATGGGGGCTTTCGATGCGCTCTGATCCGAACGCCCGCGCACCCCTGGGGCTGAAGCTCGCCGCCGCCGCCGGCCTGCTCTTCATGCATGTGCCGATCCTGCTGATTTTCGTCTACGCCTTCACCACCGAGGAGAAGTCGTATCAGTGGCCGCCGCCCGGCTTCACCTTGCGCTGGCTCGAGGTCACGTGGAATCGCGTCGATGTCTGGCAGGCTCTGTGGCTTTCCGTCCAGGTCGCCACGGTGGCGACCCTGCTCGCCATGCTCCTCGGCACGCTTTGCGCCGCCGCCGTCTCCCGCACTCGCTTCTTCGGCCGCGAGACCATTTCGCTGCTGGTGATCTTGCCCATCGCGCTGCCCGGCATCATCACCGGTATCGCGCTTCGCTCCGCTTTCAGCCTGGCCGACATCCCGTTTTCGTTCTGGACCATCGTGCTTGGCCACGCGACCTTCTGCATCGTCGTCGTCTACAACAATGCCGTCGCCCGCTTCCGCCGCACCGCCGGCAATCTGATCGAAGCCTCGATGGATCTCGGCGCCGACGGCTTCCAGACTCTGCGCCACGTGATCATGCCCAATATCGGCACCGCGCTGCTTGCCGGCGGCATGCTCGCCTTCGCGCTGTCTTTCGACGAGGTCATCGTCACCACCTTCACCGCCGGGCAGCAGCAGACCCTGCCCATCTGGATGCTGGAAGAACTGGTGCGCCCGCGCGAGCGCCCGGTCACCAATGTCGTCGCCATGGTGGTGGTGCTGGTGACCTTCCTGCCGATCCTCGGCGCCTACTACCTGACCCGCGGCGGCGACAGCCCGGCCGCCGCCGAGAAGTGACAAGCGTAAGGAGAGCCAAAATGGATATCGTGAACCCAGAAAAAATCGACACCGACATGCTGATCGGCGGCAGCTTCGAGGCCGGCACCGAGACCCCCGAAGACATCGTTGACCCCAAGACCGGCAAGGTGATCCTGCATCTGCCGGAAGCCTCCGACAGCCAGATCGAGAAGGCGGTCGCCGCCGCCGACACCGCCTTCCAGAGCTGGTCGCGCACCACGCCGGCCGAGCGCTCCGCCTATCTTCTCAAGATCGCCGACAAGCTCGAGGCCGAGGCGGACGGCTTCGCCGCGCTGGAGGCGCTGAACTGTGGCAAGCCCATCGGCATGGTGAAGGAGGACGAGCTCCCGGCCATTGTCGATTGCTTCCGCTTCTTCGCCGGCGCGGTGCGCTGCATGCCGGGCAATGCGGCCGGCGAATATATCGAAGGCCACACCTCGATGATCCGCCGCGATCCCATCGGTATCGTCGGCTCCATCGCGCCGTGGAACTATCCGCTGATGATGATGGCCTGGAAGCTGGCCCCGGCCATCGGCGGCGGCAACACCGTGGTGTTCAAGCCCTCCGAGCAGACCCCGCTCACCGCCCTGAAGATGGCCAAGATCATGGCCGACGTTCTGCCCGAAGGCGTCGTCAACGTGATCCTCGGCCGCGGCGAGAGTGTCGGCAACGCCCTGATCAATCACCCCAAGATCAACATGGTCTCGCTCACCGGCGATATCGCCACGGGTAAGAAGGTGCTGCAGGCAGCGGCGAAATCGGTCAAGCGCACCCATCTGGAGCTCGGCGGCAAGGCGCCGGTCGTGGTCTTCGACGATGCCGATCTCGACGCCGTGGTCGAGGGGCTGAAGATCTTCGGCTATTACAATGCCGGCCAGGACTGCACCGCCGCCTGCCGCGTCTATGCCGCGCCGAAAATCTACGACAAGCTGGTGGCCGATCTCTCCAGCGCCGCCGGCAGCATCGTCTTCGGCGCCGAGGACGATGCCTCCAACGAGATGGGGCCGCTGATCTCCGCCCGCCAGCGCGAGCGCGTGGCAAGCTTCGTGGAGCGGGCCGGCGAGCAGAGCCATATCGAGATCACCGCCGGCGGCAAGCCGGGCGAGGGCGGCGGCTTTTTCTATCAGCCGACCGTGGTCGCCGGTGCCCTGCAATCCGACGAGATCGTCCGCCGCGAAGTGTTCGGCCCGGTCATCTCCGTCACTCGCTTCTCCGAGGTCGACGAGGCCGTCGCTTGGGCCAACGATTCCGATTACGGCCTCGCCTCTTCCGTTTGGACCAAGGATGTCGGCAAGGCCATGGAGACCGCGGCGCGGCTGCAATATGGCTGCACCTGGATCAACACCCACTTCATGCTGACCAATGAGATGCCTCATGGTGGCATGAAGCAATCCGGCTACGGCAAGGACATGTCGCTCTACGCGCTGGAGGACTACACCGTCGTCCGCCACGTGATGATCGCGCACTGATCGGAGCTTCGGGTACGAATCTGAGAAGCGCCGGCCTTCGTGCCGGCGTTTTCTTTTTGGGGCTTGCCCGGAAGTCCCGTACGCACGCGCAAAGCCGTCCGGCTTGTCTCCCATCGCCGCTTCGGCCAATCTTGCGCGCAAATCCCGGCTGCTTTGCCGCCGGGGCATGCAACGGTTTCCGGAGAGGCTTCGTGGCAAAGACCAAATCGAAAGCGGCGAAGTCGAAACCTGCGGGAACCAAGCCGGCGGTGGCCAAGAAGCGGCCGCTGATCGAGCCCGGCGCGCCCTCGCGTCCCGAGGAGCTTTCCGCCGAATCGCCGATCAACCGGCGCATCGGCGACGTGATCCGCCGCCATCGCAAGGCCCATGGCCTCACGCTGACCCAGCTTGCCGCCGGGGCGGGGCTTTCCACCGCCAATCTCAGCCGCATCGAGACCGGCAATGTCGCAGCGAGCTATGAGAGCCTGGAGCGCCTCTCCCAGGCGGTCGGGCTGACTCTCGGCGATCTGTTTGCCGAGGTCTCCGCGCCCCGCGGTCGGGCTTTGCTGCTGCATCCGGAGCAGCAGACCGAGGTGACCCGCAGCGGCAGCGCCCATGGCCATGTCTATAAGCTGATCTCGTATAATCGCGGGCCGGGCAGGCCTTACGAGAGCTTCTACATCACCATGGACCGGGAGTCGGATGTCTATCCCCGCTTCCGCCATCCGGGCACCGAGATCATCTACATGCTGCGCGGCGCCATGGATTACCGCTATGGCGATGAGATCTACCGGCTCGAAGCTGGCGACGCCTTCACCTTCGCCGCCGAGATCGAGCACGGGCCGGAGAAGCTGCATAGCGACGACATCGCGCTTCTCTGCACTATCATCTACGACAGCTAAGCGGCCGGCGCGCGCCTTGCGCTCCCCGCGCCCCGCGCAGCTGTGCAACGCGGGATGCGCGGGATCGGTTGACAGGCAAGGCGTATTGCATATCAAATAAAAATGTTGCGCTATATGCAAAGCAAGATTTGCCGCCCGAACCGCGCGCCTAAGGATCTCAAACCGAGGAGAGACCGCATGCTCAGCCTGACCGACGATCAGATCGAACAATACCGCCGCGACGGCTTCCTCATCGTCGACGACATTATTGGCGAGCAGGCGGCGGCAGACGTCCTCTCCCGCTACGAGCCGCTGTTCGAGAAGGGCGAGTTCGAAACCGGAGTCCGGCCCGACGAGGTCAACCTGCCTGAAGGCGGCAAACCCTACACCAAGCAGATCTGCAATGGCTGGCGCGCCGATCTCACCGTCGCGCGCAACGTCATGGATGCCGGCATCGGCGAGGCCTGCGCCCGCCTCGGCGGCTGGGACGGCGCCCGGCTGATGGTCGACAACCTGCTGTGGAAGCCGCCGGAAGGCCGCCCCATCGGTTTCCACCAGGACAGCATGTACGCCACCTGGTTCGACAAGCCCGGCATGGCCAGCTGCTGGATCGCGCTGGACAAGACGACAGCCGAAGGCGGCACGCTGATGTATATCCGCGGCTCCCATAAATGGGGCGAAGCGCAGCCGATCCTGAAATTCCACGGCCCCGAGGACGATCTGAAAGAAGCCCGCGAATGGGCCGAGTCGCAAGGCTACGAAATGGAGCTGGTGCCGATCGAGGTGCCGCCCGGCGGCGGCGCCTTCCACGATGGCTGGCTGTGGCACGGCTCGCGTATCAACGCCATGGATGTGCCGCGGCGGAGCATCGCCATTCACATGGTCTCGTCGGATGTGAAATTCGCACCCGAGAATTTCGGCGTTGGCAACGGCCCGATGTATGGCCGCTATATGCGCTTCGGCTCCAACGAGGTGGAAGAGAGCCACTTCCCCATCACCTGGCATCGCAGCGGCTATCGCACGCCGGGCCTCGATGAGTATGTGGCGCGCGGCCCCTTCGTCAGAGAGGCGGCGGCAAGCGCCGCGTAGTCTCTAAACCGAATCCCGGGGATCGCGGCCGAACGCGGCCAGCGCCTCCTCCATCAGGGCGAGGCGCGCCAGCGCAGGGCGCCAGAGCGGATCCTCCGGCGTGATGCCGGTCAGCGGCGGCAGACCTTGCATAGACTCTTGCGGGCCGAACGAGCCGCGTTCCGCCAGTGCTTCGCAGCGTTCGGCGATTTGCAGCACACGCTCCCGCAGCGCCTCCGGCGGCGGTCCGGCGCCTTTGCGCAAAGCATTGGCCAGTGCCTCGGCGAACAGCAGCGAAGAGGCGTAGAGCCGGATCGCATGGCGCGAATAGCGGGCGGCGAGCTCCTGCACCGTGACCGCGGCAAGCCGCCCGCGCACCGACCAGCGGGCATCGGAGCGCGCCGCCTGAATGCCGGTGCCGAGCATCACGAGATCGGCATGGGCCACCGACAGTTCGTGCAGCGCCGCCTTCGCATCCTCCTCGTCGTCTGTCCGCAGCGCTTCGGCACAGCCGCGAAGACCGCCGGCCAGATCGCGCAGCAGCTTCTGCGCTGCCGTGTTGATGCCGACCAGAGGATCCGGCGTCATCAGCACCTGGCTGAATAGAAGCCCGACCGACGCGCCGATGGCGACATCGGCCAGCCGCACGAAGCCGGCCGTATCGGAGCCGATCGCGAGCACCAGCACCGCCGAGACCCCGGCCTGGATTGGCACCACCGGCGGCACGCCGAACAAAGAGGCGATCAGGATCGAGAAGAACGCCGCACCCAGCATGCGCGCCAGGGGTACGATATCGGGAATTGTCAGGGCGATCTCACCGACCACGATGCCGATGGCGACGCCGGCCATCAGCCCCGCCGCTTGGCGCACGTGATTGGGAAGCCCCGGCGCCAGGCAGATGATGGCGGCAATCGCCGCGAAAACCGGCCGCGGATGGCCGAAGATCTCTTGCGCCAGGAAGAAGGCCAGCCCCGCGGCCGCCGCCGTGGCGGTGGCGTCGCGAAACCCTTCCCGCCAGCGCAGGTGGAGCATCGCCCTGAGATCGTCGCGCTTGAACGCCGTCTTGTCAGCCATTGCCGAACGCCTCCCTTCAAGGGGCGATCATAGGCTGATTCACCCGCCGGGCGGCAGGTGGCGCCGGCAGGTTTCCCGCTTTAGCGTTTTCGCGCCACCAGATCGATCAGCGCCGACATGCCCTTATGCCCGGTGCCCTCCTCGATCTCCCGCTCATAGGCGCTAAGCCGCAGGATCTCCATATCGCCGAAGGCCTCCCGCAGCATCTCTTCGGTGTACATGTTCTCCGGGTCCGGCGGGCCGCCCGTGCCGTATTCGATCTGCTTCGGCGTATAGCCGTGCAGCAGCAAGATCCCGCCGGGCTTCAGGGTCTGCTTGATCCCGGCGAAGACCGCGGGGCGGCGATGCGGCGGCACGAATTGGAAGAAGATCGCCGCGACCACGTCGTAAGTTTCCGGCTCCCATTGCCAGTCGAAGAGATTGGCGAGGCGGAAATCGATCGTAACATCGCGCTCCTTGGCCAGCGCCTTGGCCTTCTCCACGCCGATATCGGACGCGTCCATCGCCGTCACCGAAAGCCCCTTCTCGGCGAGGAAGACGGAATTCCGCCCCTCGCCATCGGCGACCGCCAGCGCCTTGGCGCCTTGCGTCAGATAGCTCGCCTGCTCTTGCAGAAACAGCGCCGGCTCGGTGCCGAAGCGATACCCCGGCGCCGCATAGCGCTCGTTCCAGAAATCCTTGGCGGCGTGCAATGGATTGTCCATCGAAACTCCCTTCTCTCGCGCCTCGCATTGTCGAAAGCCAATATGGGGATGCGCCGCGGGAGGTCCATGCCACGCTGCGCATTCGCCGCATGGCGCGCGACAATCGTTCGTAAAAATCGAACATTGCGTAAAATATAATGCGTTGGATCGAATGAAAGCGTGACGCCATGTTCGGCTCAAGACAAGGAGCCGGACATGCCATCGACCCAACTCGAAGCTGTAGAGACGCGCGAAACGCAGACGGCGGAAACCGCCGCTGCGCCGTCTCTCACCGGTCTCCTCCCCGGCCTGCTGCTCACAGGCGGCATCGCTGCTGCTGCCTTTGCCCTGCACGCGATACCCGGCATCTCGGCGCTGAGCCCGATGATCCTGGCGATCCTCATCGGCATCGCCGCCCATAACCTCGTCGGCACGCCCGCCTGGGCCAAGCCCGGGGTCGCCTTCTCGCTCCGCCGCGTGCTCCGCCTCGGCGTCATCCTGCTCGGCTTCCAGCTCACCGCCGCGCAGGTCGTCGCGGTCGGCGGGCGCGGGCTTCTAGTGATCGTCCTCACGCTTCTTGCCACCTTCGCCTTCACCCTGTGGCTCGGACGCCGGCTGAAGGTGGAAGAAAAGCTCACCCAGCTCATCGCCGCCGGCACCTCGATCTGCGGCGCTTCGGCGGTGATCGCCACCGACACCGTTACCGAGGCGCCGGACGAGGATGTCGCCTATGCCGTGGCTTGCGTCACCGTGTTCGGCTCCATCGCCATGGTGACCTATCCGCTGCTGCCGGGTCTGTTGCATCTGTCGCCCCACGAATTCGGCCTCTGGGCCGGCAGTTCGATCCACGAGGTCGCGCAGGTCGTCGCCGCCGCCTATCAGGACGGCCAGCAATCGGGCGATTTCGGCACCATCGCCAAACTCTCCCGCGTCATGCTGCTGGCGCCCATGGTGATCAGCCTCGGCATCGTCGCCTCCCGCCATCGCAGCAACGGGACGGGCGGCAAAGGAAAGCGGCTGCCGCTGCCTTGGTTCGTGCTCGGCTTCGTCGCCGTGATCGCCATCAACAGCGCGGTTCCGATTCCCACTGAGGCGAAATCCGTCCTCGTGCCGGCCACCACGGTGCTGCTCTCCATGGCGCTTGCCGCCATGGGGCTGGAGACCGATATCGCCAAGTTGCGCGCCAAGGGGCTGCGTCCGCTGCTTGTCGGTGCCGGTGCGTTTCTCTTCATCGCCAGCTTTAGCCTGCTGCTGGTGAAGCTGATGATGTAGAACATGCGTATGACCCTGGAGCAGCTCCGCATCTTCGTTGCCGTCGCCGAGCATGAGCACGTCACCCGCGCCGCTGCCGAGTTGCATCTCACCCAGTCGGCGGTGAGTGCGGCGGTGGCGGCGCTGGAGGCGCGCCATGCGGTGAAGCTGTTCGATCGCGTGGGGCGCAATATCGCGCTCACCGAGGCGGGGCGCTTATTCCTGGTCGAGGCCCGCGGCGTGCTGGCCCGGGCCGCGGCGGCCGAGCAGGTGCTCGCCGATCTCGCCGGGCTGAAGCGGGGCAGCCTGAAGCTTGCCGCCAGCCAGACCGTCGCCAGCTATTGGCTGCCGCCGCTGATGCAGCGCTACCGTGCAGAAAATCCCGGCATCAGTTTGAGCCTGAGCATCGGCAACACCGCGAGCGTCGTCGCCGCGGTGCAGGACCGCAGTGCCGATATCGGTTTCATCGAAGCGGAGATCGATCACCCCACACTGTCCGCCGAATGCGTCGGCAAGGATCAGCTCGTTCTTGCCGCCAGCAAGGCGCTGGCCGAACAGCTCGGCGGCGCACCGCTCACCGCGGCGCAGCTGAAAGCGCTGCCCTGGGTGTTCCGCGAGCCCGGCTCCGGCACCCGCGTGCTGACCGAAGCGGCGTTGGCCGAGCAGGGCGTGGATCTCGCCGATCTGGATATCGTGCTGGAGCTTCCGTCCAACGAGGCCGTGCGCGCCGCCATCGAGTCGGGCAAGGCTGCGGCAATCCTGTCGGAACTTGTCGTCGCCGCAAATCTTGAATCCGGGTCTCTGGTGCCTCTCGCCTTCCCGCTTCCCAAGCGCTGCTTCTATCGGCTTGGCCATAAGGAGCGCAGCACCACCAAGGCCGAGGCGGCGTTCGATGCGCTGATCGCAGCCGCGCGGCCGCTTCCGTGCAGTTGACGCGGTAATTGCGAGCTGATTCAAAAGCGCCAAGCCGCAGTCTTCGGGGAGTTCAATGACGGCGACCAATATCTGCCTCGTGCTCGTCGCCCTGCTGTGCACCGGCATCTTCTTCAATCCGAAGCTTCTGAAATCGCAGAATTGGCAGGCCACGGTCACCCCGCTGGCCTCTATCATCGGTTCCGGGTTTCTGGTTGCCGGCCCGATTCTCGGCCATGCCGCCGGCGAGCTGGCCTGGGTCGCCATGCTCGGCCTGTGCGGTGCGGGCTATCTGTTCGGCGCCGCCATCCGCCACAACATCCTCCATGTCGAGCCGGAGCTTGCCGACAAGCCGCGCGCCTCGGTGCAGGTGCTGGAGCGGGCTTCCGAGCTTGCCCTGCTGCTCGCCTATTTCGTTTCCGTCACCTACTACCTCAATCTCTTCGCCGCTTTTGCGCTGCGCATCGACGACCTCACCAACCCGGTCTGGATCAAGATCGCCGCCACCATCGTCATCGGCGGCATCGGGCTGATCGGCCTGCGCGGAGGGCTCGACGCGCTGGAGCGGCTGGAGCTCGGCGCCGTCGGGCTGAAGCTTTCGGTGATCGGCGGGCTGTTCGCCGCGCTGATTGCCGCGACCGTGATCGCGCTTTCCGCCGGCGATTTCGGCTGGCATCTCACCCCCCACCCGCGCGGCTTCAAAGAGGTGGAGATGCTGCTCGGGCTGGTGATCCTGGTGCAGGGCTTCGAAACCTCCCGCTATCTCTCGGGCGGCTACGATCCCAAGACTCGGGTCAAGACCATGCGCTGGGCGCAATGGATCTCCACCGCCATCTATGGCCTCTTCATCCTGCTGGTGACGCCCTATTTCACCGGGCGCCTGCCGGCGGAAGGTGGCGAGACGGCGATCATCGATATGCTGGCCCCGCTCGGTGCGGCGGTGGCGCCGATGATCATCATCGTGGCGCTCGCCTCGCAATTCTCCGCCGCCGTCGCCGATATGAATGGCGCGGGCGGGCTAATGTCGGAGAGCACTGGACACCGGGTCAAGGTCGAGCTCGGCAATCTGATCACCGCGATCGCCGCCATCGCCATCACCTGGGTCGCCGATATCTATCAGATCATCACCTACGCCTCGAAAGTGTTCGTCGCCTATTACGCGCTGCAATCCTTGCAGGCGGCGCTGTCGGCCTGGCGGCGCAAGGACTATTGGCTTGTGGCCCTGTTCGGCTTCGCCGTAGCTCTGGCTCTGGTGGTGATCATCTTCGCCATCCCCGCAGGCGTGTAAGGCGCGGCTTAGTAGAGCCGCAGATACTCGTTCACCTCCCAATCGGTGACCGCTTGGTGATAGCGCTCCCACTCATCCGTTTTGTAGGCCAGATAGGAGTTCAGCATCACCGGCCCGAGTACGGCTTCGGCTAACGGATCGGCACGTAGCGCCTCCGTCGCCATCATCAGATTGCGCGGCAGCCGCTTGATGCCAAGCGCATCGAACTCTTCTTGCGTCATGGCATAGAGATCGCGGTCCGTCGCAGGCCCCGGATCCATCTCCCCCGTCACCCCTTCCAGCGCGGCGCCAAGCGTCATGGCGAAAGCCAGATAGGGGTTCATGCACATATCGGCGGCGCGGTTCTCGATGCAGTAGCGGTTCTGCGGCAGGCGGAACTGCGCCGAGCGGTTGTTATGGCCGTAGGTGATGTTGGTCGGCGCCCAGGTGACGGTGCCGCCTTCGAACCCGCCGACCCGCGGCACCAGCCCGTTATAGGAATTGACCGTCGAGCAGGTGATTGCGGTCAGCGCTTCGCCGTGAGCCATCAGCCCGGCGACGGCGGAGAGCGCCGGTTTGCTCCAGCCCTCTTGCTTGGAGCCGAACAGGTTCACGCCGGGATTGTCGGCAGCCTGCAGCGAGAAATTGATATGCGCGCCGGAGCGCCAATCGCCTTGCGTCGGCTTCGGCATGAAGGTGACGAACATGCCGAGATCCTTCGCCACCTCCTTTAACAGGATGCGCAGGAACACCAGCCGGTCCGCCATGCCGAGAAGATCGGTGAAGCCGAAATCCAGCTCGAATTGGGAATAGGCCCCCTCGGCGACCACGTCGTGCAGCTCCCAGCCGAGCCCGTTCAGCATCTCGATCACCGGCTTGAAGAAGGCCATAGAATCGAGCGAATGCTCCACGTCGTAGCCGAACGCCTGGCGCCGCGGGCGAAGCCCGTGCTGCGGATCGGTGTCGATCGCTTTGACCGGTTGGCCGTCCTCGTCATAACGCATGACGATGAATTCCGGCTCCACCCCGGCAAAGCCGAGATAGCCCTTTTGCTTCGCCTCAAACATCGCCCGCTTCAGCGCCTGGCGCGAGCAGACATTATAGGGTGCGCCCTCCCAGAAGAGGTCGGCGAAGATGATGGCGACGGAAGGATCCCACGGGCAGACATAAATCGCGTCGAGATCGGGCACCATCACCTGATCCGGATCGGCCGGGGTCAGCTCCGGCACGAAGGAGATCGAATGGGTGGCGAATTGCGGCCCCTTGCCCATGCAGAGATCTTCGAAATCGCAGATCGGCACCGGCTTGGTCTTGGGTTGGCCGAACAGATCGATCCAGCAGGAGAAAATGTATTGCACCCCGGCGGCTTCCAGCTCGCGCCGCACCTCGGCGACACGGGCCTCCGACGGCAGGGCCTCGGCAAATGTCTCGGCATAGGCGGTCATGATGCATCTCCCCCAACTGAGTGCGGATTGCGTTTGGCTTCCGCTAGTGAAATGCGGAATACGCAGATACACAATATAAAAATACGTAAAACGTAATATAGAGGCAGAAAAAACAGGAGATGCGCAGAAATAGGACGGTCTGCCCTGCGAAGGCGTAAACGCGCCACGCGCGCCAATACGTTGGGTAACCCTATGGAAAATCTGCTGAAAACCGGTGGGATATCTGGGGACGACGCTTAGGGCGCGTCGAAGAAGCGCTTCAGCAGGAACTGGTTCTTATACATCTTGAGGCCGGTCATCACCTCGACCGAGGCGATATCCGGACGGGCGTAGCAATGCTCGGTGAGGAACGGCGTCAGCTGCTCCTCGGCACTCAGCACCAGCTCGACCAGAAGATCGTAGCGGCCGCTGACCCAAAGCACATAGACCACCTCGCTATGCCGGCCCAGCCGCTCGGCGACCTCGGCCGGCGTGGCGCCGGGGGCGACCTTGATGCCGAGCATGGCATCGGCCTTGTACTGCACCACCGTCGGATCGACCACCGCGGCGATGGTCATCACCCCGGCCTCTTTCATCCAGGTGACGCGGTTGCGTACCGTGCCTTCGGAGACGTCCAGCCGCTCGGCGATCTCGCGGAAGCTCATCCGCCCGTCGACCTGCAACAGCTGCACGATCTTCTGGTTCAGCGCGTCGTACGGCGAGGACCGCGCCGAAAGTGCGGAACGCTCAGCTTCGGTCTCGGCGGGCAAGTTTGCGTCGTTGGACATCGGGAACGAGTTTCTCCTGGACCGCGCCGGGCCACAAGCAAGGCGGCGGATAGGCAGCGCTTCGAAGCGGAGTGTAGCAAGACTTGCCGGCTTGTCGCCGCGCTTCGGATGTCCACCCACACCCACCGCCAAAACAGCACCGCCGCGCATGAAGCCCAAGCCTTTGCCGAAAAGGCCGCTTGACTCTCGTCCATATGTCCACAATAGTCGACATATGGAATCGGAACAGGCTATCGACGCACTTGGCGCTCTAGCACAGGCCACGCGGCTGGAGGTTTTCCGGCTTCTCGTCGCCCACGAGCCGGAAGGGCTGCCCGCCGGCGAGATCGCCCGCCAGCTGGACGTGCCCCACAACACCATGTCCAGCCATTTGGGCGTGTTGTCCCGGGCCGGCCTGATCGAAGCGGAGCGCCACAGCCGGCAGATCATCTACCGGGCCAAGCTCGGCGCCCTGCGCGCGCTGGTCTCCTATCTGCTGAAGGATTGCTGCAAGGGGCGGGCGGAGATCTGCGCGCCGATCATCGCCGATCTCACCTCTTGCTGCGCGTCATAGAAAAGTCTTGGGAGGACATTTGCGATGACGGAACCTGTCTACAACGTGCTGTTTCTCTGCACCGGCAATTCCGCCCGCTCGATCATGGCCGAGAGTATTCTGCGCCGTGAAGGGATGGGCCGCTTCCGTGCCTTTTCCGCCGGCTCGCATCCCAAGCCGGAGGTGAACCCCTTCGCCATCAAGGTGCTGCAGAGCTTCAACTACCCGACCGAGGGGCTGCACCCGAAGCCCTGGGAGGAGTTCGGCGAGCCCGGCGCGCCGGTGATGGATTTCGTCTTCACCGTTTGCGACAACGCCGCCGGCGAGGTCTGCCCGCTCTGGCCGGGCCAGCCGATGACCGCCCATTGGGGCATCGAGGATCCCGCCGCCTTCGAAGGCGAGGACTGGGAGAAGGAAGCCGCCTTCGTCACCGCGCTGCGCTATCTGCGCAACCGCATCTCCATCTTCACCGCCTTACCGATCGGCAAGCTCGATACCGTCGCCTTGGGCACCAAGCTGCGTGAGATCGGCAAGACCGAAGGCAGCACCGAGAAACGCGGCAGCGCCGCCTGAGCGCCGCCGCACCGACCCGAACGAGTCCTGAGATGACCCTCTTCGAACGCTGGCTCACCCTCTGGGTGGCGCTTTGCATCCTGGCCGGGATCGCCCTCGGCCATCTTTTCCCGGATGTGTTTCACGCCATCGGCGCCGCCGAGATCGCGCGCGTCAATCTCCCGGTCGCGATCCTCATCTGGCTGATGATCATCCCGATGCTGCTGAAGATCGATTTCGGCGCGCTGGCACAAGTGCGCGAGCATTGGCGCGGCATCGGCGTGACGCTGTTCGTCAACTGGGCGGTAAAGCCCTTCTCCATGGCGGCGCTGGCCTGGTTCTTCATCGGCTATGTGTTTCGCGATTATTTGCCCGCCGATCAGATCGACAGCTATATCGCCGGGCTGATCATCCTCGCCGCCGCGCCCTGCACCGCCATGGTGTTCGTCTGGTCCAATCTCACCCGCGGCGAGCCGCATTTCACCCTCAGCCAGGTGGCGCTCAACGACACCATCATGGTGTTCGCCTTCGCCCCCATCGTCGGGCTTCTGCTCGGGCTCTCGGCCATCACCGTGCCCTGGGAGACGCTGCTGCTTTCCGTCACGCTCTATATCGTGGTGCCGGTGATCGCCGCGCAGCTGATCCGCCACCGCATACTTGCCCAAGGCGGTCCAGGTGGGGGCGAGCCGGCGTTGCAGAAGCTTCTCGCCCGGATCCAGCCGATCTCGCTTCTGGCGCTGCTGGCCACGCTGATCCTGCTTTTCGCCTTTCAGGGCGAGCAGATCATCGCCCAGCCGCTGATCATTGCCATGCTGGCGGTGCCGATCCTGATCCAGGTCTATTTCAACTCCGGCCTCGCTTATCTGCTCAACCGCGCCGCGGGCGAGCAGCATTGCGTCGCCGGGCCATCGGCGCTGATCGGCGCCTCCAACTTTTTCGAGCTGGCCGTGGCCGCCGCCATCAGCCTGTTCGGTTTCCAGTCCGGGGCGGCGCTGGCCACCGTGGTCGGCGTCCTGATCGAAGTGCCGGTGATGCTGAGCGTGGTCGCTATCGTCAACCGGTCGAAGGCTTGGTATGAGCGGGGAGCGGCGCGGCGGCGTGCCGTCACCCAAGCGGAGGAGCCTGTATGAGCGGCGAAGCACCCAAGGTCACCATCTATCACAACCCGAAATGCGGCACCTCGCGCAACGTGCTGGGGCTGATCCGCAATGCCGGCATCGAGCCGGAGGTGATCGAATATCTGAAGACGCCGCCGAGCCGGGACACGCTTGCCGCCATGATCGAGAAGGCCGGGCTCACCGTGCGCGAGGCGATCCGCCAGAAGGGCACGCCCTATGACGAGCTGGGCCTCGGCGATCCTTCGCTGACCGACGATCAGCTGCTCGATGCCATGATGGAGCATCCGATCCTGATCAACCGGCCTTTCGTGGTCACCCCGCTCGGCGCCAAGCTTTGCCGCCCGTCCGAGACCGTGCTGGATATCCTTCCCGGCGGCCAGAAGGGCGCCTTCGCCAAGGAAGATGGCGAGGCGGTTGTCGATGCGGCCGGAAAACGCCTTGTCTGATCTGCCCAATCTCGCCCCTGAGTCGGTGCGCATGCCGGACGCGGATGCGCTGGCCGGCGCCCGCTCCACCCACGCCCCGCGCATCCTGCTGCTCTACGGCTCTTTGCGGACACGCTCCTATAGCCGCTTCCTCGCCCAGGAGGCCGAGCGGCTGCTGCAGCATTTCGGCGCCGAGACGCAGGTCTTCCATCCCGACGGGCTGCCGCTGCCCGATGCCACCGAGGCCGATCACCCCAAGGTCGCCGAGCTGCGCTCTTTATCGGAATGGTCCGAGGGCCAGGTCTGGGTCAGCCCGGAGCGTCACGGCGCCATGAGCGCGGTGCTGAAAGCCCAGATCGACTGGGTCCCGCTCTCCGTCGGCTCGATCCGCCCGACCCAGGGGCGCACTTTGGCGGTGATGCAGGTCTCCGGCGGCTCCCAGAGCTTCAACGCGGTGAACCAGATGCGCGTGCTCGGCCGCTGGATGCGGATGATCACCATCCCCAACCAGTCCTCCGTCGCCAAGGCCTATCAGGAGTTTGACGAGGAAGGCCGCATGAAGCCGTCCCCCTTCTACGATCGCGTGGTCGACGTGATGGAAGAGCTGGTCAAGTTCACCCTGCTGACCCGCGATTGCGCCGATTATCTCACCGACCGCTATAGCGAGCGCAAAGAGAGCGCAGCAGCGCTCGAGGCGCGCACCAATCTCAACACCATCCGCGGCGCATCCGCCGAATAGGCTAAGGTTTTCAGAACAAGGTGGAGAGGTGAGCGCCGGTCGCCTGGAAACGGCACCTTAGGCTTTCGGCGCGGCCAGAGCCGGCCCAGTCCGGGCCGCCGGCGTGATGCCGCCGCCGCGCTTTTTGCCGATGCGGCGGCCGACCCGCACCACGGCCTTGCGCCGGAAGCGGCGGAGCCGAGGGAAGTCGATCGACAGGATGGAGAGCCCGATGGGGATGAAAAGCGGCCCCGGCGGGGTCGGCAGGATACCGCCGATCACGCAGAACATACCGAGCGCCACCCGCGTCGATTTATGACGCGGCACGCGCACACGGCGTTTTCCAAACCGGACATAGGACGGTGAAGGCGTTTCCGAACCCGTCATACGCAACAATTCCCCATAGCGAAGCCAAAGCTTAGCCGCAGAAACTCTCAACCGAAGCGGAAGGTTTACCACCGTTGAGACACCGCCGACTTTCCCGTTCAAGTATGACCATATCGCGGCGTTGCTTGTTTAACGGTAAACGACCGTCCCACTACGTTTCAGCATAACGGGTCCAGGGTGCGGACCAAAGCCGAGTGTCGGCGCCGGGCGGGTACGTATCGGGGCCCGGCGCCTCCGCGCTGCCGCAATTTATGCCGCGTCCGTCCCCCCGGCCGAGACCCGGGTTCCCTGGCTGAAATCGGGCCCTTCCGGTTCGGGCGCCTTCCCTGCGGCAAGAAGCAAGGCTGTGCCGAGACTGGCTGCCAGCACCGAAGCGATGAAGACGGCAAGTTTCGCTGCGGCGAAATCGGGGCTTTCCCCGAATGCCTGGCCGGCAATGAACAGGGACATGGTGAAGCCGATGCCGGCTAGCGCGCCGACCCCGGCGAGCTGCAGCCAGCTGTAAGATTGCGGCTTGACCGCCAGTCCTAAGAAAACGGCCAGCGCCGACGCCGCGATCATGCCGAGGGGTTTTCCGATCAGTAGACCGGCGATGATGGCGATCATCAGGAGGTTATGCCCGGTCATCATTTCGCCGCTGAAGGTGAGCCCGGCATTGGACAGGGCAAAGAGAGGCAGAACGACATAGCTCGAGCGGGCACCCATGTGTCGCAACAGGCGGTCGGCCGGCGATTCGAGCCGGTCGAATATGGTGTCGAGAGCCTTGATGGCGGGTGCGGAGGGGCCCTGATGCAGCACCTCGCCGTCGCGCTTGGCTTCTGCAGCGACCACGACCTTCGCTTGGGTCATCAGCGACTTCAGGTTGGCTGGCGGTCTTGTCGGGATGAACAGGGCGAGGACCACGCCGGCCAATGTCGCGTGCAGTCCGCCGAACAGCAGAAATGCCCAGAGCGCGAGACCGAGAAGAACATAGGGGGCGAGCCCGTAGACACGCGATCTGTTCAGCGCCGCGAGGCCGACCGTGGCGGCGAGCGCGGCAAGCAGGTAGCCGCCATGGAGCTCGCCCGAGTAGTACACCGCGACCACGAGGATCGCGCCGATATCGTCGACGATGGCTGCGGCGGTGAGAAAGATGCGTAGCTCCACCGGCACGCGCCGGCCTAAAGCTGCGATCACCGCCAAGGCGAAGGCCGTATCGGTCGCCATCGGGATACCCCAGCCATGGCTCCAGTCGCTTTCCGGCGGGAGCATCAGCCCATAGATCGCGGCTGGCGCCACCATACCGCCGATGGCCGCGGCGACGGGCAGCGCCGCCGAGCGCCACTTGGCCAGATGGCCGACAGTGAATTCGCGTTTTATCTCCAGCCCCACCACCAGGAAGAACAGGGTGAGCAGCCCGTCATTGATCCAATGGTGCAGCGACATTGTCAGGCCGAGATCGCCCAGCGTCAGCCCGAAGGGAATTTCCCAGAGTGCCGCGAAGCTGGAGGCGAGCGGTGAATTGCTGAGCAGCACGGCAATCAGCGTTGCCAGCAGCAGAAGCAGGCCGGCGGACGAGCCCCAGCTTGCAAAATCGAAAGCCGCCATGCGAACGCGATGGCCGAGCGTGCCGAGCATCGCTTCGGTGAAGGAGCTTTCGTCCCAAGGCCCGTCATAGCGGCGACTATTGATGAAGAAGCTCGGCGTGAGCAGAACGCCGCTTGCCTTGGCGCTGCGTTCGTCCTCTTCCACCCGCGCCTTGGCGGCTGCAGCGTCCCTTGGCGGTTCAACCGCATCGTCTGCGTCCAGCAACGCCTCCGCCGCAAGGAGGTCGTCCTCGGTCAGCGTCTCGGACCGAGTCATGAGCAGGAGATGCACCTGCCAGAATTGTTCGGGATAGGCTGCGCGTTCGGCAAGCTCGGCGGCGCGCTGGGCGATATCGCTTCCCGTCAGCGGGCGATGGCGGAAGACGTAACGGAGCCGGTCGCCGAGCTCGTCGCGCACCTCGGCGATCCGGTCGTTGGCGGCGCGACAATAGGGGCAGGCATAGCTGCCATATTCGACCAGTGTGATGGGCGCATTGGCGGGCCCGAGCAGATGATCGCGCGAAAGATCGACCGGGCGATCAAGGCGCCCCTTCAGCCCCTGCGCTTCCATATCCTGCGATCCCCGATGCCGTTCTGCGCCGGGGAAGCGCTCGAATGCCCGTATCCCCGGCGCAATCCTGACTCAATACGCCCGATCTGGCCAGGAGACCGTTAGGCCGCTGCCGCCGCGCGCCCCTGCTCGTCCAGGGCGGCGAAATCCTCATCCGAGAGGGTCAGCGAGGCAGCTGCTACGTTCTCCTCCAGATGCTTCACCTTGCCGGTACCGGGGATCGGCAGCATCACCGGGCTCCGCTTCAGGATCCAGGCAAGCGCCACCTGGCTCGGGCTGGCGTTTAGCTTCTTGGCCACCCCGTCGAGCACCGAACCGGGCTTGGCGAGATCGCCCGCCGCCAGCGGGTACCAGGGGATGAAGCCGATGCCTTGTTTCTCGCAGAAGTCCAGCACGTCCTCGCTGCCGCGATTGACCAGATTGTAGAGGTTCTGGACCGTGACCACCGGGAAGTGCTGCTGTGCCGCTTCGATCTCCTCCACCGAGACCTCGCTCAGGCCGACATGGCGGATCAGTCCTTCCTTCTGCATCTCGGCGATGCATTCGAACTGCTCCTCCTGCGGTACGGCCGGATCGATGCGGTGCAGCTGCCAGAGATCGATCTGCTCCAGGCCGAGACGCCGGAGGCTCATCAGCACGCATTGGCGAAGATATTCCGGCCGCCCCAGCGGACGCCAAATCGCCGGCCCGTGACGGGTGAGGCCGGCCTTGGTGGCGATCAGCATGCCCTCGTAAGGGTAGAGCACCTCGCGGATCAGATCCTCGCTGACGAACGGGCCGTAGCTATCCGCCGTGTCGATGAAGTTGATATCGAGCTCGGGCAGCCGGCGCAGCGTGGCGCGCGCCTCCGCCGGGTCTTTCGGCTCGCCCCAGATCCCCTCGCCGGTGATCCGCATGGCGCCGAAGCCGAGGCGATTGACGGTGATGTCGCCGATCTTGAATTGACCGGAAGCGGCTGCCGAAATTGTCGTCGACATGGCGTTCTCCTAAAACTGAAATTAGACAAAGCTAGACGCCCCGAAGGCGAAGGTAAGAAGCGAGGTAAGCTGCCGCAACAATCCTTATGGATAGGGTATGGATCCCGCGCCGTATTGACACGGGCGGAAGAGGGCCCAGCTAAGGCGCGCCGCCGAACCGCTCGGTGCGGATGCCTTCCGGCGCAACACCGTGCCCGACCAGCGCATTGGCCATCGCCCCCACGAAGCCGTTCGAGCCGCAGACATAGGTGATGCGAGGCTGAAAGCCCCAAGCCGTCAGGCTGTCGGTGACCGCCATCTGATCGAACCGCATCTGAAGATCGTCTGGCCGCAGCCGTTCCCCCCGCGTGATCGCCAGCACAAGCTGGAAATTGGCATCGGACTTCTCCATCTCCAGCAGCTCCGGCAAATAGGCCATCTCCTCTATGGTCCGCCCAGAATAGAGCAGCAGCGCCGGCACCTCCGGGCTCGCTTGCGCCCGGTGCCGCAGCATGGCGATCAGCGGCGCGATGCCCGATCCGCCCGCCACCAGAAGCAGCGGTCCGCCGAGCGTCTTCTCCCAGACGAAATGCCCGCCGATGGGGCCGCGCAAGGCAATGGTGTCGCCGGGCTCGGCCACCTCGTGGAAGAAGCTGGAGACTTCGCCGTCATCCAGCCGCTCAATAGCCAGCTCGATCAGCGGCGCGCCCGGCGCCGAGGCGATGGAATAGCTCCGCTCCGCCGTATAGCCGTCCGGCGCAGTCAGCTTGAGATCGACATGCTGCCCGGCCTTATGCGGTGCGAGCGGCGCGCGGAAGAAGAAGCTCTTGATATGCGGGGTGAGCGGGACGATCTCCTCGATCACCGCGTCTTCCCAGGCGAGTGGTGGCAAGGACGGCGTTTCAGCGCTCATGCATCGCCCGCATAGCGCTGTTCCCGCCAGGGATCGCCATAAGCGTGATAGCCGCGCAGCTCCCAGAAGCCGAGCGTATCCTGCTGGGTGAATTGCAGCCCCGAAAGCCACTTCGCCGATTTCCAGAAATAGAGATGCGGCACCAAAAGCCGCGCCGGCCCGCCATGGTCGGGCGGGATCGGCTTGCCGTCATAGCGGAGTGCCACCATCGCCTTGCCGGTCAGCAGGTCCTCCGCCGGCACATTGGTGGAATAGCCGTCGAAAGAATGGGCGAGAAGAAACGCGGTCGGCGGCGCGAGCCCGGCCTCGGCGAGAATGTCGTCGATCAGCACCCCTTCCCAGGCGGTATTCAGCTTCGACCATTTGGTGACGCAATGGATGTCCCGGGTCATCTTGGAGAGCGGGAGTGCGTTGAACTCCGCCCAGCTCCATTTCGCCACTGGCTTCGGGCCGACCTTCAGGGTGAACGACCAATCCTCCGGCGCGACCGTCGGTGTCGGTCCTGCCGAGAGCACCGGAAAATCCTGGGTGAGGTACTGGCCGGGCGGAATCCGCTCCGCGATCTCCGGCGCCTGCCGCCTGCCCTCAAAGCCACGTGTCGCCATAAAACTCTCCTCGCTGCCGATGAGGCAAATCCGCGCCGCGCGCCGTCTTTTGGGAACTATATCGCGAGTTCTGCCTACATGCGCATTGCTACCAGTGAATAGCTTGCGCCTGAGCATCGAACGGGCGCATGGCTACCGCACAATCTCGACCCTTCTTGCTCGAACGTTCTTGGATTTCTTCCCACTCATGGCTTCGACCAAAAAACCTGCCGCCTCGCCCGCGCCTGCCATATGGGCCATGTTCGCGGTCGCCTTCGCCTTCTTCGTGGTCATGCCGGGCACGACGCTGCCGACACCGCTTTATCCGATCTACCGCGAGGCGTTCGGCCTTTCGGAGCTGACCATCACGGTGATCTTCGCGATCTATGCCATCGGCGTCATGACGGTACTGGTGGTCGCGGGCGGCTGGTCCGATCTGATCGGCCGCCGTCCCATGCTTTTCGCCGGCATTGCCGCTGCCATTGTTGGCACCATCATCCTCGCTTCTGCGCAAGGTCTGTGGGGACTGCTCATCGGCCGCGTCGTGGTCGGCTTCTCCGCCGGCGTCTTCACCGGCACCGCAACCGTGACCATCGTCGAGCTGGCGCCGGAGCGCTGGCGCGGCCATGCCCCGCTTCTTGCCACCGCATCCAACATGCTGGGCCTCGGCTCCGGCCCGCTGCTCGCCGGCATCCTCGCCGAGTACGCGCCCTATCCCTTGCGGCTCTCCTACATCGTCGAGCTGGGACTTCTGGGGCTAGCGTTGCTCTGCATCTGGGCGATCCCCGAGACCCGGCCGCGTGAGCCTGGCGTACGGCTCCATATGCAAAAGCCGATGATTGTGCCGGAGGTTCGTCCGGTCTTCATTCCGGCGGCCATCGCCTGTTTCGCCGGCTTCTCGGTGCTCGGCGTGTTCGGCGCCGCGGCCCCGGCCTTGCTGCACGAGGTGTTCGGCTTCTCAAATCACGTCGCCTTCGGCGGCATCATGTTCCTGCTGTTCTTCTGCTCCACTATGGGCCAGGTGCTGCAGTCGAAGATCGCGCCCAATTACCGCTTTCCGCTGGGCTGCATCGTGCTGGCGCTGGGCGCGGCGATGATCGGCGTTGCCATCCAGCTTGAGTCCCTGACACTTCTGGTTGCCGGCGCCATCGTCAACGGCACCGGCCATGGCGTGGTGTTCCGCGCCGGCATTCAGGGGCTCACCGAAGTGACGCCGCCCTATTGCCGCGCCGAAACCATGTCGGCCTTCTTCATCATCGCCTATATCGCCATCTGCATCCCCATCGTGGGCTTCGGCGCATCCATCGCGCCGCTCGGCCTGGCGTTGTCCGGCGAGGTGTTCTCCGGCCTTGCCGCGCTGCTCGCCATCGTGGCGCTGGTCCTTCTGCCGCGCGAGGGCGGCATGAGCGGCGAGATGGGTCGCAGCGAGGAGAAGCGCGGCTAGAACATCTTCAGATAGCGCTTCTTCTCCCAGTCGGAGACGTGGTTCATATAGTCGAGCCACTCCTGGCGCTTGAAGGAGAGCCAGGAGGCGAACATCTCATCGCCGAACACGGCCTTGGACAGCGGGTCGGCCTCGAACGCATCCAGCGCTTCTTCCAGCGTCTTCGGCAGGGTGGTGATGCCCAGCGCATCGAGTTCGGCTTGGGATTTCAGGTACATATTGTCGGTGTTCGGCTCGCCTGGATCGAGCCCTTCGGCGATCCCCTCCAGCCCCGCCGCCAGCACCATCGCGCCGCCGAGATAAGGATTGCAGGCGCTGTCCGCGGCGCGTAGCTCCACCCGCTTGCCGCCCAGCGGAATGCGCAAGGCATTTGTGCGGTTGTTGTTGCCGTAGCAGGCGAAGACCGGCGCCCAGGTGAAGCCCGACATCGAGCCCTGCTTCACCAGCCGCTTATAGCTGTTCACCGTCGGCGCCACGACGGCGATGATCGCCGGCAGATGGCGCAGCACACCGGCGGTGAATTGATAGCCAAGCGTGGAGAGATTGTTGCCGCGCGGATCGTCATCGGCGGCAAACAGATTGGCGCCGGACTCCAGATCGTAAAGCGACATGTTGTAATGGGCGCCCGAGCCGGTGCGCTCGGAGAACGGCTTCGGCATGAAAGTGGCGAAGGCGCCGTGCTTGCGCGCGATCTCGTTCGCCATCATGCGCAAGAACACGAAATTATCCGCCATCTCCAGCACCGGGAAATAGGAGAAGTCGAGCTCCACCTGGCCGATGCCGTCCTCGTGGTCGAAGGAGTAGAGTCCCCAATCCAGCTTTTCCATGGCTTCGACCAGCTCTTCCAGCCAGCCGAAATTGTCCAGAAGCCGCGAGAGGTCGTAGCAGGGCTTGTCCAGATGGGGGCGCTTCACGATCGGACCGAAGCCGCCGCCTTCCTTGTCTTCGAACACGAAGAACTCCGCCTCGATGCCGAGATTCATGCCGAGGCCCCGATCCGCGGCGTTGGCCAGCACCCGCTTCAGGATATTGCGGCTGCCGGCCTCGAACGGCTTGCCCTCGCAGCGAAGGTCGGAGGCGAACCACGCCACCTCCGGATCCCAGGGCAGGATCTTCGCCGAAGCCGGGTCCGGCACCGCGGCCACCTCCTCGTCGCTCACCTCTTGCGGTACGCCGTCCAGCGCCGCGCCGGTGAACAGCTCAGAGCCTTCCATCATGCGCTCGTAATGGTGGATCGGCACCATCTTGGCTTTCGACACGCCATGCATGTCGGAGAAGGCGGCGGCGAGAAACTTCACGCCGGCAGCTTCGAGATCGGTCTTTGTCGGGTAGGACTTATCGCTCACGGACCTTCACTCCTGCAGATCGTCGGATCGGTTTGCTTAGAAGAATTTGAGATAGCGGGCCGTCTCCCAGTCGGAGACGTGGTTCATGTAGTCGAGCCATTCCTGGCGCTTGAAGGAGAGCCAGGAGTCGAACATGGCATCGCCGAACACCGACTTGGCCAGCGGATCGGTCTCGAACGCATCGAGCGCCTCATCCAGCGTCTTCGGCAGCATCTCCACGCCGATCTCGTCCAGCTCGGCCGGACTCTTCAGATACATATTCTCGGTATGCGGATCGCCCGGATCGAGCTCTTCGGCGATGCCCTCGAGCCCTGCAGCCAAGACCAGCGCCGCGCCGAGATAGGGATTGCAGGCGCTGTCCGCGGCGCGTAGCTCCACCCGCTTTCCTTCCAGCGGAATGCGCACCGTATTGGTCCGATTGTTGTTGCCGTAGCAACGGAAGATCGGCGCCCAGGTGAAGCCCGACATCGAGCCCTGCTTGATCAGCCGCTTGTAGCTGTTCACCGTCGGTGCAACGACCGCACAGATCGCCGGCAGATGGCGCAGCATCCCGGCGACGAACTGATACCCCAGCGGCGAGAGGTGATTGCCCCGCGGATCGTCGTCGGACGCGAAAAGGTTTGCGCCCGATTCAAGATCGTAAAGCGACATGTTGAAATGCGCCCCCGATCCGGCCCGGTCGCCATAGGGCTTGGGCATGAAGGTGGCGAAGGCGCCGTGGCTCCGGGCGATCTCGTTCGCCATCATGCGGAAGAAGACGAAATTGTCCGCCATCTCCAGCACCGGGAAATATTTGAAGTCGAACTCGACCTGGCCGATGCCGTCCTCATGATCGAAGGAGTAGAGCCCCCAGTCGAGCGCATCCATGGCGCCGGCCAGATCGGCGAACCACGGCTTGTTGTCCAGGAGGCGCGAAAGATCGTAGGCCGGCTTCTCCAGATGCGGCCGCTTTGACACCGGGGCGAAGGCGTCCTCGCGATCCTCGAGCACGAAGAACTCCGCCTCCATCCCCATATTGAGGCCAAAGCCTTTCTCCTCTGCCGCGGCCAGCACGCGCTTCAGGATATTGCGGCTGCCCGGCTCGAACGGCTTGCCCTCGCAGCGGAGATCGGAGGCGAACCATGCAACCTCCGGTTTCCATGGCATCACCTTGACCGAGGCGGGATCCGGCACCGCAGCCACCTCCTCGTCGCTCACCTCTTGCGGAACGCCGTCGAGAGCGGCACCGGTGAACAGCTCCGAGCCCTCCATCATGTGGTCGTAATGGGCGACCGGAACCATCTTGGCCTTCGAGACCCCGTGCATGTCGACGAAGCTCGCCGCCAGGAACTTGACGCCGGCGGCTTCCAGCTCGGCTTTGGTTGCGCCTTTCGGCAAGACAGGAGGCAAAATCGGGTACTCCCTAAGCAATAGGACAATCGGATGCTGCAAGGATTATTCCGGCTGCGGCGGTGCAGCGTCGGTCAGGCAGAACGTCCCTCTATTCGCAGCACTACCGGCAGTAGCAATAGCCATGCCAGCGTTGACCCTCTTTAATTAATTCATTAATTAGTTTTGACAACACCGGATTTTGCCCAAAGATTCGCCACAAAATGCCTAGGCTGAAGGCGGCAAAGGGGCTGGAAAATTGCGGCAGCCCGGCTAGGGTCTGATTTGAGGGATGCATCACCGTGACTGGTGACTACAACGATAACGAGAAACATAAGGGGAGAGGAACTCAGCCGATGTCGATGACCGGGCCCGATAGCGCGGGCGGCGATAGCATTCCTTTGCGGGCATCCGACGCCAAACGATCCGCTGCGAAACGGAAGATCGCGGCGAAGCGAAAACCCGCAGGCAAGAAGGTCGCCAAGAATGCTGCCAAAACGGCTGTAAACAAGACGGCCGCGAAGGCGCGAAGCAAAGCCGACGGCAAGGCCTCGGCCCGCACCGCGCGCGCCAACGATAATGCCGCGCGCATCCAGAATGTTGCGCTAAACCTTTTCGCCAAAAGCAGTTTTTCCGCCGTGACGATCAAGGATATCGGCCAGGCTACCGGCCTCAACACGGCGATGATCTACTATTACTTCCGCGACAAGGAGACCCTGTTCCAGCAGACCGTCGAGGTCGCGGTCAATCGCGCCATCGCCGCCTTCGAGGCGCGCCGCGGCGATCATCGCGAGCCCGAGGCGATCATCGTCAATTGGCTGGAGATCCATATCGAGCAGGCCGATCTGATCCGAAAATTCCTGAAGATCAGCACGGACTATGCCAATTCCGGCAAGCGGGTCGCCCGCATCGACAATGCGATTCGGCGCTTCTACGACGACGAGCACCAGATTCTTGTCGATGCGATGCGCGCCGGCATAAAGGACGGCAGCTTCCGCGATGTCGATGTGGAGCAGCTCAGCACCTTCGTGTCCACCTTCCTGGATGGGGTGATGGCACGCTCCATCATCTTTCCCAAGCTCGACATGGTTGAGGCCGTGCACGGCTTGCGGGAATTCGTACTCAGCCATCTGAAGCACGACGGCGCGTAGCGATAGGTCAGAAGCGGGCCGTCTGCGGAGAGACGGCCCAGCGGCCGCGTTTGCAGCTAGTAGCGGAACCAGAAGGGCCGGTTGCGGCGGCGTTCGCGCCTGCGGTCCGGCTCCACATAGCGGCGGCGCTCGCGTACCTGCGGCACCGGGTTGGAGACCCGCCGCACCGCCGGCTTGCCGGGATCGTTGGCCAGCACCACGAAATCCGCGCCCTTCGGCAGAGCCGCCGTATTGATCGCCGTATCGGCGATGATCAGCGAGGAGCCGGGCGTCAGACGCTCCGAGATCCAACGGCGCACATTTTCCGGCACCTCGATCCGGTCCAGCGCCGCGTAAGGGTCGCCGCCATTGGTGCTGACGGCCATCCAGCGCGCCTTGTCGTCGCCGTCGGAGAAATCCATCGCCGTGAACACATGCGTGCCGATCGGCTCTTCCGGGTTCTTCAGCGCAACCGGGGCATCGTAGAGTCGGTCGAACTTGCGGCGCACGAACAGATGCGAGGAGGGCGGCACCTCTTTGCCGTTTTCCTCGTAGATGGCGGCCACCACGTCGTCGGTCACGGCGCCGGTCTGCGGCATGTCGTGATCTGCCTGGAACGACTTGATGGCATCGATGGTCAGCCGGCCGAACGTGCCGTCGAACATCTGCGGCTCCAGATAGCCGAGATCGGAAAGCTGGAACTGCACGCCGCGGATCTTGTCGCGCTGCGTGGCTTTGGTGATCAGGATGCGCAAGGGCTCGTCATTGCGCGGCTCGGCGGCCGCCACCGCCGTCTCGTCGCCACCGGCACTGATCGCCTTGGCCGCTTCCGAAGGCGGCCGGTCCACCTTGACCGGATGAGCCTCCGCCGCATCGTCGTCCAGCACCGCGGCATGCACCTTGGCGCCGTCCTTGCCGCCGACGTCGATGGCGTGATCGTAAGAGCTATCGCCCGCACCGACGGCGTGGGGCGCCGGCATCGCTTCATCCGGCTCCACCGCATGCGGCGCATCCTTGGCGGCGGCAATCGTATCGTTTTCCGCAGCGGCAGCGTCCGCGTCTTCGCTCGAAACATCGACCTTGGCCAGCAGCAGCGGGCTCGCAGCCTCGGCCATCTTCTTTTGCGCATTGCCGCCCGTACCCAGCTCGGCATGCTGCTCGCGGTCGTCCTTGGCCAGCACCGGCGGGGTCGGCATCGGCATGGGCTGGAACAGATTGGCGTGCTCGATGATCTGCGGCTTCGGATGATCCCGCGTGACCACCACATGCTCGCCGACACCGGTCATGCCGAACAGCTTCGGCGCGAAGCCACTGGGCAGCCGGATGCAGCCATGCGAGGCGGGATAGTTCGGGACCACGCCGGCATGCAGCGCTGTACCCGACCAGGTCAGCCGCTGCATATAGGGCATCGGCGCCCCGTTATAGAGATTGGAGTAGTGACGCCGCTTCTTCTCCAGAATGGTGAAGACGCCGCTCTTGGTGGTGTAGCCGGGCTTGCCGGAGGAGACCTTCGAGGTGGTGATCAGATTGGTGCCGCGATAGATGTCCACGGTCTGATCGCGGAGCGAGACGATGAGCGTCATCGGCTCCTGGGCCGCGGCTTCCGCCGCCTCGTCCGCGGCTTGCAGCTTGGCGTCTTGCGTCTCCGCCAGCGCCGGAAGGGTCAGCGCCGTGGACGACAGCAGGAGCGCTAAGGCGAGCGATCGCCCGATCATCTTGATCTGTGCCTTGAATACCGGTTCTGCCACCACGTCGATTCCCCTCCTAGACTCGCGCAATACGCGAGAGAGATAAACTCTTAGCTCATTGCTTCAAGATGAAGACAGTAATAGGTCTTCACACCGTCTTCGCTCGCCGCAGCCTGTCGCTGGCCGGAGCCCGGCTGCTTGGCGCGGCGTAAGCGGAGGAAAATGTTGACCATCTCAGCCTTCCAGCGTGGAGAAGTGTCGCATAAGCGTGTGAACGAGACCTGAATATCGGCCAAATTCAGCCGAAAAATAATTACCAGCTGTTTCATAGGCGCAACAGTTCCGGGTCGGACAGACTTGGGCCCCGCCCTCGTCGCAGCGGCGCTGGCCGGCGCGGCGCCATCGCGTGTAGACAATGGCGTGTAGACAAGAGGCTGGCTCGGCGCGCGGCCGGCTCGCGAGCGAGAGGCAAACCGGTAGGGGAACCATGCTCCAATTCATGGAGACCGAGGTCTACGGCAACATCATCACCGCCTGGGTGATCGCTTTCCTCGTCATCATGCTGGTTATCGGATTGGGACTTGGCCTGCGCTACGTGCTGGTCCGCCGGCTGCCCCAAGGCAATCCGCAGACCGAGATGACCTGGCCGGAGATCTTCCGCGAACTGGTCGACCGGCTCTCGCCCATCGTCATCGTCATTGCCGCGCTGTTCGCCGGCAGCCGCGCCGTCAACCTCGGCGGTCCCGCCGAAGCTGCGATCAGGTCGGCCTTCATCATTGCGCTTTTCCTGCAAGCGGCGCTTTGGGCCGACCGGCTCATCACCGCTTCGCTGATCTGGAAATTCGCCGCCCAGCGCAGCAAGACGCCGATCCGGAACGCCATCTCCCTGATGCAGTTCCTGCTCCGGGTCGGCATCTGGACCCTGGCGCTGCTGCTGATCCTCGACAATGTCGGCTTCGACGTCACCGCGCTGATCGCCGGTCTCGGCATCGGCGGTGTGGCTGTCGCGCTCGCCGCCCAGAATGTGCTGGGCGATCTGTTCTCCTCGCTTGCCATCGTGCTGGACCGTCCCTTCGAGGTCGGCGATTTCATCGTCTTCGGCGAGAAGTCCGGTACCGTGGAGCGGATCGGCATCAAGACGACCCGCATCCGCTCCCTGTCGGGCGAGCAGATCGTCTGCGCCAATTCCGATCTCATCACCACCCGCATCCACAATTACAAGCGCATGGCCGAGCGGCGCGTTCTGTTCCAGATCGGCGTCGCCTACGGCACGCCCCCCGACCTTCTGGAGCATATTCCGGAGCTGCTGAAGCAAGCCATCGAGGGCACCGAGCGGACCCGTTTCGACCGCGCCCATTTCGCCACTTATGGCGATTTTTCGCTGAATTTCGAGGTGGTCTATTTCGTGCTCAGCGAGGATTACAACGTCTATATGGACGTGCATCAGGCGATCAATTTCGCCATCTACCGGACCTTCGCCGAGCACGATATCGAGTTCGCCTTCCCCACCCAGACGTTGCATCTGGAGCCCTTCGCCGGGGCCCTGCGCCGGGGCGGTACGCTTCCGCTCACTATTGCGCGCCAAGGCGGGGCGGAAAGCTAGCGGCGGCCACCGCAAGATCCCTGTCAAAATTTCTTGCCAAAATTTCTCGCCAAAATTCTTGCCTCGGCAAAACCGCGCCAATACACCGAAAGGCGGCGGTTGGTAGGGGATCGGGAGCCGATCCTCAGCCCGGCGCGCCTGGCGAGATCGTTTGACACAGCAAAGAGGACTGGAGCCATGCTGGAAACGACACTGCGGCAGGGCGGCGCCATCGCCGCTTCCGGGAGGGGCAATCGCGCTCTGTTCCGGGTTATCGGCGTGATGCTTCTGGCCAGCCTGCTCGGCGGTTGCGGCATCAACACCATCCCCACCTTGGACGAGCAGGCCAAGGCCGCTTGGAGCGAGGTTGCCAACCAGTATCAGCGCCGCGCCGATCTGATCCCCAATCTGGTGGAGACGGTGAAGGGCTATGCCTCCCATGAGAAGGAGGTGCTGACCGATGTGGTCGAGGCCCGCGCCAAGGCCACCCAGATGACGGTGCCCGACGACATTCTCACCAACCCGGAAGCCTTCCAGCAATTCCAGAAGGTGCAGGGCGATCTGTCCGGCGCGTTGGCCCGGCTGCTGGCCGTGGTGGAGAACTATCCGGACCTGAAGGCCAACCAGAACTTCCTGGCTCTGCAGTCGCAGCTTGAAGGCACCGAGAACCGCATCGCCATCGCAAGGCGCGATTATATCGAGGCGGTGCGCGCCTATAACACCGAGCTGCGCACCATTCCGGGGCGCTGGTGGCACGCGCTTCTGTATTCCGACCTGCAGCCGATGGAGAACTTCTCCGTCTCCGAGGAGACCAGCAAGGCGCCGAGCGTGAAGTTCTAGGCGATCTTTCAGGTGCCCAGAAAAGCGGGGGCGAAAATGCGATATCGCCCGATATGGGCAGCGTTCCTTATCGTGATGCTTGGTGTCGCTGCGGTCTGCGCCGCGGCGCCCGCATCGCGTGCTGCCGAGCCCAGCTTTCCGGCCCTGACCGGGCGCGTGGTCGACGATGCCGGGCTGCTCACCCCTGAAGACAAGGCCGCACTCACCGCCGAGCTAAAAGCCCTGGAGGAGAAAAGCTCCGATCAGCTCGTCGTCGTCACGCTGCCCTCGCTACAGGGCTACCCCATCGAGACCTACGGCTATCAGCTCGGCCGCCATTGGGGCATCGGCACTAAGAAGCTGGATAACGGCGTGCTTCTGATCGTTGCGCCCAACGAGCGCAAAGTGCGCATCGAGGTGGGCTACGGGCTGGAGCCGATCCTCACCGACGCGCTTACCCGCATCATCATCGAGAACGCCATCCTGCCCCGCTTCCGCGCCGGCGATTATCCCGGCGGCATCAAGGACGGGGTGCGCGATATCGTGTTGAGCCTCACCGGCAATGCCGAGGAGGTGGCCGAGCGTGCCAAGGCGCGGCGCACCGATTCCGGTGACGGGGTGGATTGGATCACCATCGTGGTCTGGGCGATGATCCTGCTTTGGGTGATTTATGGGCTTTCCGGCGGCGGAGGCGGCGGCAAGTCGCGCCGCGGCGGTCCGGTGATTTTCCCGGGCGGTTTTGGCGGCGGCTCCCGTGGCGGCGGAGGCGGCGGCTTCTCCGGCGGTGGCGGCAGTTTCGGTGGCGGCGGATCGTCGGGGAGCTGGTAATGACGGATATATCCAAAGCCCTGGGATTTTCGGATGAGGATCGCGCCGCCATCGCGCGTGCCATCGCCGAGGCCGAGCAGACCACCTCCGGCGAGATCGTCGTCGTCGCTTCGGCGGCCTCCGACGGCTACCGCTCCTTCGGGCTTCTCTGGTCGGCGCTGGTCGCGCTGGCGGTGCCGCTGCCGCTGATCTATTTCACCGGCTGGTCTTTGGACCAGGTCTATGTTGCCGAGCTCGTCGCCTTCTTCGTGCTCGCAGCGATCAGCCAGATCCCGGCCGTCCGCTACCGGCTGGTGCCGCCTTTCATCAGGCGCGAGGTGGTGCACCGCGCCGCCTCCGAGCAGTTTCTGGCCCAGAACCTTCACACCACCGACGGACGCACCGGCATCCTGATCTATGTCTCCTTCGCCGAGCATATTGCCGAGGTGATCGCCGATGAGGGCATCTACGCGAAGGTCGACGAGGCGGTGTGGGACGAGATCGTCGCGCGCCTCACCGGACATTTGGGGCGCGGCCATCCGCGCGAAGCCTTCCTCGAGGCGATCGAGAAGAGCGGCGCCGTGCTGGCCGAGCATTTTCCACCCGGCGCCATCGACCATAATGAGCTGCCCAACCATCTGATCGTGCTCGACGGGTCGCGGCCGTGAGCGCCGCCGGAACACCCGAACTTTCCAAGACATCTCCCAAGACATCGCGTCCCAAGACATCGCGCGCCGGCCTGTTCGGCTGGGTGATGTTCGATTGGGCGACCCAGCCGGTCTATACCCTTGTCGTCACCTTCATCTTCGCCCCGTATTTCGTGAACGGCTTCATGCACGAGCCGATCCTGGGGGCCGCCCTCTGGGGCTATGCCACCGGCATCGCCCAGCTGATCGCCGCGCTGCTGGCGCCCATTCTCGGCGCCAGGTCCGATGCGCTTGGCCATCGCCGCAAGCCCTGGATCGCCGGCTTCTCGGTGCTGCTGATGCTCGGCCTGTGCGGGCTGTGGTTCGCCTATCCGATGCAGACGCAATACGCACCGCTGGTGCTGGTCTCTTTCGGCTTGGCGCTGATCGGCACCGAGCTCGCCACCGTCTTCACCAACGCGATGATGCCGGGGCTGATCGGCACCCGCCGCCTCGGAACGCTGTCCGGCACCGGCTGGGCCATCGGCTATGTCGGTGGCATCTTCAGCCTGGCTTTGGTCGCGGGGCTCCTGGTCTCCGACGCCGATACCGGCAAGACCTTGCTGGGGCTGGAGCCGCTCTTTCCGCTGGATGTGGCGAGCCGCGAAGGCGACCGGCTGGTCGGTCCGTTCTCCGCCGTTTGGTATCTCGTCTTTGCCCTGCCGCTCTTCCTGTTCACGCCGGATTTGCCGGCCGACGCGTCGATCACGCCCGCGGGCAAGGGGCTCGGCGGGCTGGTCCGCGGCCTGAAGCGGCTCTATG
Source organism: Methyloligella sp. GL2 (assembly GCF_013341275.1). Taxonomy (GTDB): domain Bacteria; phylum Pseudomonadota; class Alphaproteobacteria; order Rhizobiales; family Methyloligellaceae; genus Methyloligella. The sequence goes on along the minus strand of NZ_CP054476.1, from coordinate 266,407 downwards.
CCGAGCACCGCCAGGTGTTTCTCTTCCTCGCCGCCCGCATGCTCTATGCCGACGGGCTCGGCGCCATCTTCGCCTTTGGCGGCATCTATGCCGGCACCATCTTTGGCTGGGGCCCGACCGAGCTCGGCCTGTTCGGCATCATCCTCGCCATCACCGCCGCCATCGGGGCGGGGCTCGGCGGGCTGATGGACGATGCGCTCGGCTCCAAGCCGGTGATCGTCTTGATGCTGATTGTGCTGATTATCGGCGCTATCGGCGTCCTCTCCGTCGACCAGGACGAGATCCTGTTCTTCGTCCCGGTCGCAGAGCGCATTCCCGATAGCCCTGCGCTGAGCTCCACCGGAGAGCGGGTCTATCTGCTCTTCGCCGCGATGATCGGCTTTGCCTCCGGCCCGGTGCAGGCGGCGAGCCGCACGCTTCTCGCCCATCTCACGCCGCCGGAGAAGACCACCGAGTTCTTCGGCTTCTTCGCGTTTTCCGGAAAGGCCTCCGCCTTCGCCGCGCCGCTGATGATCGGCGCCGTCACCGCGCTCGCCGGAAGCCAGCGCATCGGCATCTCCACCGCGCTTGTTTTCCTGATCGGCGGTCTCGTTCTGCTGCAGTTTGTGCGTATGGAGCGGAGCGCTAAGCCTTAAAGCCTAGTGCCGGAAATGGCGCATGCCGGTGAACACCATGGCGAGACCGAAATCGTCCGCCGCCGCGATCACCTCTTCGTCCCGCATCGAGCCGCCTGGCTGAATCACCGCCTTGGCGCCCGCCGCGGCAATCGCCTCCAGCCCGTCGGGGAAGGGGAAGAAGGCATCCGACGCCGCCACCGACTCCATAGTGAGCCCGGCTTCGAGCCCCGCGGCGTCGGCCGCCGCATCGCCCTTCCAGGACGCCATGCGGGCCGCATCCACCCGGCTCATCTGCCCCGCGCCGATCCCCACCGTCGCCAGATCCTTGGCAAACACGATGGCGTTGGACTTCACATGCTTGGCCACGGTGAAGGCGAACAGCATATCGGCGAGCTGGTCTTCGCTCGGCTGGGTCTTGGTCACCACCTTCAAGCCTTCCGGCGCGGTCACCTGATTGTCCCGCGACTGCACCAGGAAGCCGCCGGCCAAAGAGCGGAAGGTCAGGCCTTCGGCGCGCGGATCGGGCAGCCCACCGGCCAGCAGCAGGCGCAAATTCTTCTTCTGCGCGATGATCGCCTTGGCCTCGTCCGTGGCGTCGGGGGCGATGATCACCTCGGTGAAGATCTTGATGATCTCTTCGGCCGCTTCCGCATCCAGCGTCTGGTTCAGCGCGATGATGCCGCCGAAGGCGCTGACCGGATCGCAGAGCAGGGCTTGCTTATAGGCATCCGCCAGGCTCGAGCCTTGCGCCACGCCGCACGGATTGGCGTGCTTGATGATGGCGACCGCCGCCGCCTCGTCCGGATCGAACTCCGCCACCAGCTCGTAAGCCGCGTCCGTGTCGTTGAGATTGTTGTAGGAGAGTTCCTTGCCCTGCACCGTCACCGCCGTGGCGACACCGGGGCGGGCCTCGCCGCCGCGATAGAACCCCGCCTGCTGATGCGGGTTCTCGCCATAGCGCAAAGCTTGCGCCAGTTTGCCGGTCAGGCTGCGGGTCTCGGGCATCTCGTCGCCGAGCGCGCCGGCGAACCAGCGGGCGATGGCCCCGTCATAAGCGGCGGTATGGGCGAAGGCGCGGGCCGCAAGTTCTTTGCGAAGCGCCAGCGTCGTCTCGCCCTCATGCGCATCCAGCTCTTCCAGGATGCGGGCATAGTCGGAGGGCTCCACCACTACGGCGACACCGTCATGGTTCTTCGCCGCGGCGCGGATCATCGCCGGCCCGCCAATATCGATATTCTCGATGCAGCTGTCGAAATCGGCGCCCGACTCCACCGTCTTCACGAAGGGGTAGAGATTGACCACCAACAGGTCGATCGGCGCGATGTCGTGCGCCGCCATCGAAGCCTCGTGCTCCTCATTGCCGCGCACCGCCAGCAGCCCGCCATGCACGCCCGGATGCAGCGTCTTCACCCGCCCGTCCATCATCTCCGGAAATCCGGTGAGGTCGGAAACGTCATGCACCGGCAATGCCGCCTCTTTCAGCAGCTTCGCCGTACCGCCGGTGGAAACCAGCACGATGCCGTGGTTGTGAAGCGCGCGCGCGAATTCGGCAATTCCGGTCTTGTCGCTGACCGAGAGGAGCGCGCGGCCAATCTTTCGCTTGGTCATGGGAATTCGATATCTAGCGGAATGGAGCCTGCCGGGTAGCACATATCCGTTGAGGCGGAAACGGCCTATTCGGCGAGCCCGCCGCCGGATCAGCGCGTTCTGGGCTTCCGGTCGGTGGAAACCGCCTCTTCTGGCCCCTCGCCGATTCGCTCCAGGGTCCAGACGATACGGGTATCGCCCTGGCTGCGGGTCTCGCCGGTCAGCACGATCTGGCGGCTCTGTCGCGGCCCGCGCTCGTCGCCGAAATAGATGCTCTCGGCGATATCCAGCATTTGCGCATTGCTGCTGAGGCGCCAGATCTCGCCATTGGGCAAGAACAGCTTCACGCTACCTTCCGCATCTTCCAGGCCCGCCCGGATATCGGGGTGAAGATGGAAGCGGATGGCATAGACCGGCGCCGGATCGGTGCCGATATCGCCCTTCACCGGCGAGAGCACATCCTTGCCGCTGACCAGCAAGCCGGTCGGCGCCAGCACCATGCTGCGGCTGTGACGCAAGCCGAAATGCTGCCGGTAGCCGTCATGGGCACCGTGCATCTCGACCGCATCGCCGGTATCGATCACCTCGCCCTTGGCATTGGCCGGGCCGGAAAGCTCCGCCTCCGCCTCCAGCGAGACGGCATTGCCATAGCCGATGAACTCTGCCGAGGAGAGATCGTCCAGGGTCAGTGTCGAATGCGCCGCGGTGGAGCGGGCAAATTCCCGCCACTCGGGATGATCGGCGCTCGGGCTGCCGCAATTGACGATCACCGGGATGCTGCCCGAGTCCATCTCGAAGGAGAGACAGCCCGCGCAGGCATCGCTGCTCAAGGAGAGCGCCGGTGCCGCGCCGAGATCGCAGACGATCCGCGTCTGCTCCCGCTCCAGCCGTCCATAGGCCGAATGCGGCGCGTTGATCAGAGGCGTGCCTTCCAGATCGTCATAAGCGAAAACCGAGGCGAGCGCGTCCGTGGGCGTCGCCCCGGTGCCGTTGAAGCGGGCCAGCTCGCCGACGCGGTTGCGGAAGAAGCGCAAGCAGGTGATGGCCCGGTCGATCGCACGGGTGAGGGCTTCCGGCGCCGCCCGGTCTCGCGCCACGAAACATTGCCGCAACGGCAGAAGATCGAGCAGCAGCTCCACCAGCGCCATGGGATTGCGGGAGATATGCCCGCCATCGGGCAGGATCTGCCGGTCCAGCTCGCGGGAGAGCGGCCGCACATAGCGCTTCACCACCGCCTGCTGATCGGCGATGCAGAGCCCGGCATAGACCAGCGCCATGATCGCCACCAGCCGCGGCACGCCATCGGGCGCATTGCTGTAGCTCGCCGAGAGATAGCGCAGCTCCGCAGTGAGCGTGCGCAGGAAGGTCTGGTAGGAACGGGCATCCTGGGTGTCCAGCACCACCACGGAATTGGCCAGCCAGGAGATCACCCGCCGCCCCACCACATCGGGGCGCCATGCGACATTGGTGGTGGCCGAGCGGCTGAGCCGCACCCAATCGCCGAACAGGGCTTTCGCCTGCTCATGGGCCAGCTCGCTCTCTGCGGCACGCAGATGGCGCAGCCAGTCGAAGCCATAGAGCGCCTTGGCCCAGGCATTGGACGGCGGGCGGATGTCGAACGGGCTCTGCGAGCCGAGCATCGCATGGGTGCCGGCAAGCCCGAAATGCCCGTTATAGATTTCCGTCGCGAAGCTGGGATCGGCGGTCCGAAGCTCTTGCGGCGCCAGCAGGAGCTGTGCCGCCTCGCTGCCCGGATAGCGCAGCCGCGCCATGCTCGCCAGCATCAGCCGGCGCAGCGGACTCGGACTTGAATAACTTGTCGGAAGGCTCACTGCGCGCCGCTGCACAGAGAGTTGCTCAGCCCCCATAACACTTGCCCTCTACGCCCGGTACACCCGCTACCCCTAGGGGCTCCGAAGCTTGCCTAATTGTCGACGCTGCCATGACAACAATCAAGAAATATTGTGACACCAAGGGCTAACGCGGGGCGATCCGCGTGGTTTCCTGGGCTCTGCCAGAAGAACGCCACAGGTATAGCCTGTGGATAAGCCTGGTAATAGCGCTTGTATAAGCTGTGGAAATTATGCGGATTGCCGCAACCTTGCGGCAAAAAAGCCATCCATGCCGCTCCAGCCCTCGCCTTCCATTTGGAAGCTCGAGGGGAGGGTGCGCAGGGTTCCCGCCGCGGTCAGCCAGTCGTCATGGCCGAAAACCTCGCTCGGCGCGATCGGCACCAGAGAAACCGCAGAATTCCGGGCCAAAAGCGCCGCAATCTGGGCCTCGCCCTCCTCCGGCTCCAGCGAGCAGGTGGCATAGACCAGCGTCCCGCCGGGCTTCAGCAGCCGCACCGCATTGTCCAGCAGCCGCGACTGCAGCGTGGCCATCACCTCGATATCGGCGGCCGTTTTCAGGTAGGGAATGTCCGGATGGCGGCGGATCGTTCCTGTGGATGAACAGGGCGCATCCAGCAAAATCGCATCGAAACGCTCTTCGCTGACCCATGTGGCGGCGTCGCCGAGCCCGCATGTGGCCGGCAAACCGAGCCGCGCGAGGTTCTGTTTCAGGGTTTTCAGCCGCGCTTCGGAGATATCGAGGGCCAGCACATCGCCGCCCGCCAGCACCAGCTGGGCCGTCTTGCCGCCCGGCGCCGCGCAAAGATCGAGCACGCGTTTTCCCTCAAGATCGCCGAGCAGCCGCGCCGGCAGCGAGGCGGCGAAATCCTGCACCCACCAGGCGCCGTCGTCATAGCCTTCGATCTGCTCGATGCGGCCCTTGGGGATCAGCCGCACGGTCCCGCCCGGCAGCTCGCGCCCGCCGAGCTCCCGCGCCCAGCTATCGGGACCGGCCTTCACGGTCAGGTCGAGCGGCGCCTCGGTGAGATGGATCTCGGCCATCTCGCGGGCGCGCTCTTCGCCATAGGTGCCGCACCAGCGATCCCACAGCCAATCGGGGGTATTGAGCCGCGGCGCATCTTGGCCCGCGATCAGCGCTTCGCCCTCGCGCGTCACCCGCCGCAGCACCGCGTTCACCAGCTTGTCGAAGCGTCTTGTGCGCCCGTCCGATTGGGCCAGCCGCACCGCAAGATCGAGTGCGGCATGGGGCGGGATGCTGAGAAACAGAAGCTGCGCCGCCCCCGATAGCAGGATCGGGTAGAGCAGCCCGGATTTCTGCGGCAGGCCCTTCTCCAGGAAGCTCTCGAGTAGCTTGTCGATCTGCCCCTTGCGGCGGAGGCTCTGGCCGATGATCGCCCGCGTCAGGGCCCGGTCCCGCGCCGGCAGGTTCGCCATCCAGCCGGTGGAAAGCGATTTGCCCAGCACCTGGTCCAGTGCCTGATGTTTGATCAGCACCGCATCCAGCACCAGCGCGGCGGCCTTGCGCGCTGCGAGCCCCTGTTGCGCCTCACGCGCCGATTTATCTGCTGCGGTCATAGTGCTTGCGGGCATCCTAAAGGAGACGAATCAGTGCCCAAAGGTAGCGCCGGGGGACGCGGAATCCAGTCCCGATGCCGTGTTGACGCCTTGTCGATGCTTTGCGCTCTTCCCCGAGGCCTAGCCCCAAGCTAGCCCCAAGGCCCGCCATGACCGCTGTTTTGGCCGCGAGTCGGCCCACCCGATCGCGCGCCCCACGGTCCGCGCGCTGCCGGCCGGCCAGGGTTGGGGTCGGGGCGGATATCGTCGGGCCTGTCGGTCTGGCCCCATTCCCGCGCATAAGCCTGCAGCCGCGCGATGCGGTTCTCAACATTGGGATGGGTGGAAAACAGATTGTCCATCCGCGCGCCCGAGAGCGGATTGACGATGAACAGCGAAGCCGAGGCCGGGTTGCGCTCGGCGGTCGGGTTCGGAATGCGGTGCGCGGCGCCCGCGATTTTGCCGAGGGCGCTGGCCAGCCAAAGCGGCGCGCGGCAGATCTCCGCGCCCATGCGGTCCGCCTCGTATTCCCGGCTCCGGCTGATCGCCATCTGCACGATGGCCGCCGCCATCGGCGCCAGGATGATCATCGCCAAACTGCCGATCAGCCCCATGCCGCCGTTATTGTCGCGCCCGCCGAAGAACAGGCCGAAATTCGCCAGCATGGAGATGGCGCCGGCGATGGTCGCGGTGATCGTCATCACCAGCGTGTCGTGATGTTTGATATGGGCCAGCTCGTGGGCGATCACCCCGGCCAGCTCCTCCCGCGACAGGGTCTGCATGATGCCGGTGGTCACCGCCACGGCGGCATTCTGCGGATTGCGCCCGGTGGCGAAGGCGTTCGGCTGCGGATTTTCCATGATGTAGACTTTGGGATGCGGTAGCCCGGCGGCATCCGCCAGCTGCTGCACCAGCCCGTAAAGCTCCGGCGCGTTGCGCTGGTCCACTTCCCGCGCGCCATACATGGAAAGGACCATCTTGTCCGAATTCCAGTAGGCGAACAGGTTCATCCCGCCTGCCACCAGAAGCGCGATGATCATGCCGGTCTGGCCGCCGATCAGGAATCCGACGCCCATGAACAGCGCCGTCAGCGCCGCCAGCAAAATGGCCGTCCTCAAATATCCCATCACCGCGAAACCTCCAGGCAAGTCCGACAACAAGACTGACAAGCAAACTCTACAACCGAAGCCCGCAAAACCGGGCTTTTTCGACACCGTTAATATGATGGGGTGCGCGCACCCGCTTCTCAAGATGGTGCCCGGCGGCAAAAACGATGGTTACTGAGTTGGTTACCTTAACGATCCGTCAATCCCATGGGGCGATGCTAGGGGCTGAAACTTTGTTGGAGCATCGTTATGTCGGCACTCGCCTTTACCGCCCCGCCCGAAGAGATCTTCGAGTACGGCGACACCTCTTTGAGCAAGAAGCAGAAGGCTCGCATCCGCGACACCTTCAACCGCCTGTCCCCGGCCTCGGAGCTGGTCGGCACGCTGTTTTTCCTGCGCCTGTTCGATATCGATCCGTCGCTGCGCGATCAGTTCGGCGGGGCGATCAAGCCGCAAGCCCGCCGCATGATGGCGGTGATGAAGCTTGCCGTGCTGTCGATCAACACGCCGGAGAATTTCGAGCCGACCTTGCGGCTGATCGGGGCGCGCTATCGCGACAAGGGGCTGGACTCCAGTGCCTATATCACCATGGCCGAGGCGATGCTCTGGACCCTGGAGAAATCGCTGCAGGGCGAGTTCGGCGCTGCCGACAAGCGCGCCTGGGCGGTTTTCCTGACCAATATGTCGAAGGCTTTCGCCGGTCAGTAGGCGGCCCCGGCCCGATGGCCAAGGTTGAATGCGGCAGATCTCAGACGCGGTTTTGCGCGATGAGATCGCCGCTTTGGGGCGCACTGGAACCTGCGTCCCGCATCCTCTTCTTCACGACTGCGGCGAGCCACAGCGCTGGCCGCTCCACCAGCTGGTAGAAGATATACCCCCCAGCCAGTGCTGCGCCGATCGCCGCGACCAGCATCACCAAATCCCCGCCAAGACCGCTCACATGGCCTGAAAGGATCTTCGCCGTGACGGCGAGGGCCAGCACATGGGTGAGGTAGAGCGAGTAGGAGATGGTGCCGAGAAACGCCAGCACCCGGTTTTCGAACCAGCCGCCTGCGCCTTCGAGCAGCACCGTGCCGGCCACCAGCAGCGCGGCCGGAATGCCATAAGTCACCGGACGCATCGCGGTATAGGAGCCCGGCGGGAACATCACCGCCACGGCAAAGCCTGCGAGCGCGAGGCCGATCAGCGCCAGCGCCGGTCCCTTGCCGGTGCGCCAGCCTTTCAAGAAGAGCTGGGCGATGACGATGCCGAAGCAGAACTCCACCAGCACCGCTTGGGTGAAGAACCAGACCACCCCGCCGCCTTGCGGCAGCTGCAGCATCAGCCCGATCCCCACCAGCGCGCAGAGCGCCGCCGAAACCGCCGCCGAGCGGAAGGACGGCGCCAGGCTCAAGCTTGCTGCCAGCAGGATGTAGAACAGCATCTCCAGGCAAAGCGTCCAGCCCGGCTCCAGAATCGGCGAGATCGAACTTTCCCGCGCCACCGACGGAATGAAGCTGAGAGACAGCAGCAGGTCCGTCCCGCTCCAATCGAAGCTGCGGAACGCGCTCGGCAGCGCAAGGGTCGCCGCCACCAGCACCAGGGTCACGCACCAATATGGTACACCCACCCGGGCAAGCCGTCCCAGCATGAACTCCGTCTGCCCTCGCGAGGAGCCCATCACCAAGGTCAGGATGAAACCGCTGATCACGAAGAAGATGTCGACGCCCGCCTTGCCGATGGTCGTCAGGTCGTGCGGAAGCTGCTGGCTGCCATAGCCTTCGAGAAACCCTTCGGCGTGAAACAGCAGGACGCCGAGGGCCGCGATACCGCGCAAATAGTGGATCGACAGGAAGGTTCGCATGTCCCAAATAAAGCGAATTCCGTGCCACGCAAGGCGGAAACCCCTCGTTAATCTTAAGAGCCGCGCCCATGCCTGCGCCGATGAGCAAGGACCGCACAAGGACCGCACAAGGACCGCCCGTCCGGCGCAAAATATCCGCCCGACCCCGAGTTTAGAGTATTGGTTTAAGCAACTCTTCAGACGCGGCCCCTAATGTCGCCGCCCGCGCGAAGGCTCTATCTGACAGGCCACGGCGCAGGCCGCGAGGGCTCATGCTGACCGATCTTCAAACGCTGGACGACGGCGCGTCTCTCAAGGCGCCGATTTGTATCTTCGGTGCCGGTGCCGCCGGGATCACCCTGGCGCTCGAGCTGGAAAAGCAGAACATCCCTTGTCTGCTTCTGGAGGGCGGTGGCCTCACCTTCCAGGAGGAATCGCAGAACATCTACAAAGGCGAGGTGATCGGCGATCAGAACACCGACATCGCCTATTCGCGCCTACGCGAATTCGGCGGCACCACCGGCCACTGGACCGGGCAATGCCTTCCCCTCGATCCGATCGACTTCGAGAAGCGCGAAGCCTTGCCCTATAGCGGCTGGCCGATCACGCGCGCCGATCTCGATCCGTTCTATGAGCGGGCGCAGCCCTATCTGCAGCTCGGCCCCTTCGCCTATGCGCCCTCCGACTGGAACCTCGAAGGCCCGAAGCTTCCGCTGAACCCCGAAAAGGTGGCGTTCGGCATCTTCCAATACAGCCCGCCGACGCGTTTCGGCGAGACCTACCGGGCGCCCATCGAAACCTCGAAGACCATCCAGTGCTACTACCACGCCAATCTGACCGACCTCGTTATCGACGAGGCCGGCCAAATCACCGGCGCGGAGGTCCAAACCTTCGGCGGCAAGACCATGAGCGTCAGCGCCGACCGTTTCGTGATCGCTGCCGGCGGCATCGAGAATGCCAGGCTGCTGCTCAATTTCACCAAGCAGCGCCCGGCAGGCATCGGCAATCAGCACGATCTCGTCGGCCGCTATTTCATGGATCACATGAACTGCAAGCTCGGCACCTTCCTGCCGGCCGATCCGGCGATCAACCTGAGCCGCTATCTGGCTCAGATCGTCGACGGCACCCCGCTGCGGGTGAATTTGCGGCTTCCCGCCGAGGTCATCGAGAAACAGGGCTTGCGCAACAACGCGCTTCTGCTCGAGCCGGTCTGGCAGAGCGAGAGCCACAACGACGAGTTCCGCGACCATTCCTGGCTCGCGTTTTCCTCCATCGCCAAGTCGCTGGCGCACGGCAATCCGCCGGATCAGTTTCCGTCCAAGCTCTGCACCATCCTCGATCAGCCCTCCAGCGTCGCCGTGGGCATCAGCCGCCATCTGATGCGCGAGGTCGTCCCCCATGGCGAGCTTCAAAGCGTGTTCTTCAAGCAGGATGCCGAGCAGGCGCCAAATCCCGATAGCCGCGTCACCCTCGAAGACGCCACCGACCGGTTCGGCATGAAGCGCGCCGTGCTCGATTGGCGCATCACCGAGGACGATCTCTTATCCTTGCGCAAGACCCACGAGCTGATCGGCGTCGCCATCGGCGAGGCGGGGCTCGGCCGCGTCAAGCTCGGGCTCGGCCTGCCGCCGAACGACGACGATATCTACACCGGCTATCACCATATCGGCACCACCAGGATGCATGACGACCCGAAGCAGGGCGTGGTCGATGCCGATTGCCGAGTGCATTCGACCAAGAATCTCTACATAGCGGGAAGCTCGGTGTTCACCACCGAAGGCACCGCAAATCCGACCCTGACCATCACCGCGCTCGCCATTCGCCTCGCCGATCATCTCGGCAGGGAGGCCGGTGACGGGCAGCGCCATGTGGGTCGAAACGATGCCGGTCAGAACCAGGCGGGAGGAGACCGATAGCCATGAGCAAAGTCACCAGACGCGCCTTTATCGGCCTTGCCGGCGTCGCGACCGTGGCGGTCGTCGGCTATGGCGGCGCAATGCTGGCCTGCCGCGGCGTGCCCAGGCACAATCCGGATTTCTTCGCCGGCCTCGACGACGAGCCCCTGCGCCAAGCCGCGCAGGAGGTCGGTCGCCGGGTGCTCGCCGAATATCCGGAATTGGTCGAAGACCGCGCGCTGAAGAGCTTTCTGGCCGCCCGGCCGCGTCTCGCGGAGGCCGCAACCGTCAGCTGTCCCGATACCCGCCGCCGGCTGGTGCAGGATCAATGCGGTGCGGATTTCGCCGCCGGCGAAGCCCGCGTGCTGGACGGCTGGGTGATGTCCGAGACCGAGCTTCGCCTCTGCGGCATGGCCGCGAAATACGCCTAAGCCATTCGGCGTATCCGGCGGCTAGCGCCCGTTCAGCCGGTTCTCCACCAGATCGTCCACCACCGCCGGCTCGGCCAGCGTCGAGGTATCTCCGAGATTGGAGAAATCGTCCTCGGCGATCTTGCGTAAGATTCGGCGCATGATCTTGCCCGAGCGGGTCTTCGGCAGGCCCGGCGCGAACTGGATCAGATCCGGCGACGCGATCGGCCCGATCTCCTCGCGCACCCATTTGCGCAGCTCGAGCCGCAGCTCCTCCGAGCCGTCCTCGCCCTCCATCAGGGTGACGTAGCAATAGATGCCCTGGCCCTTGATGTCGTGGGGATAGCCCACCACGGCCGCCTCGGAGACCTTCGGATGGGCGACCAGCGCCGATTCCACCTCGGCGGTGCCCATGCGGTGGCCGGAGACGTTGATCACATCGTCCACCCGGCCGGTGATCCAGTAATAGCCGTCATGGTCCCGGCGGCAGCCGTCGCTGGTGAAATACATGCCCTTATAGGCGGAGAAATACGTATCCACGAAGCGCGCGTGATCGCCATAAATGGTGCGCATCTGGCCCGGCCAGGAATCCAGGATCACCAGATTGCCCGTCGCCGGCCCGTCCTGGGTCTTGCCGTCCGCATCCATCAGCGCCGGCTGCACCCCGAAGAAGGGAAGCGTCGCCGAGCCGGCCTTCAGCGGGGTCGCGCCCGGCAGCGGCGCGATCAAGACGCCGCCGGTCTCGGTCTGCCACCAGGTGTCGACGATGGGGCAGCGCGCCTCGCCGACCACCTCGTGATACCACTCCCAGGCCTCCGGATTGATCGGCTCGCCGACCGAGCCCAGAAGCCGCAAGGATTTGCGCGAGGTGCCTTTGACGAACTCGTCGCCGGCCCCCATCAGCGCCCGGATCGCGGTCGGCGCGGTGTAGAAGATGCTGACCTTATGCTTGTCGACCACCTGCCAGAAGCGTGCGGCGTCCGGATAGCTCGGCACGCCTTCGAACATCACCGTCGTCGCCCCGTTGGCGAGCGGCCCGTAGACGATATAGCTGTGGCCGGTGATCCAGCCGACATCGGCGGAGCACCAGAAGACATCTTCGTCGTGATAATCGAAGACGTATTGATGCGTCATCGAGGCATAGACCAGATAGCCGCCCGAGGTGTGCAGCACGCCCTTCGGCTTCCCCGTCGAGCCGGAGGTGTAGAGGATGAACAGCGGATCCTCCGCGCCCATCTCCTCCGGCGTGCAGGTTGCCGGCACCTCGGCCCGCGCCTTGTCGTAATCGACGTCGCGATCGGGATCGGAGATCATAGTCTCGCCGAGCCCGCCGGTATGGCGCACCACGATGATCTTCTCCACGATCGGGGCGTGGTCTAGCGCGTGATCGACATTGGCCTTCAGCGGCACCTTGCGGCCGCCGCGCAGGCCCTCATCGGCGGTGATCACCACCTTGGAGCCGCAATCCATGATGCGCCCCGCCAGGCTCTCCGCCGAGAAGCCGCCGAACACCACCGAATGCACCGCACCGATGCGGGCGCAGGCCAGCATGGCGTAGGCCGCTTCCGGGATCATCGGCAGGTAGATGGTGACCGTGTCGCCGCGCTTGACGCCCTGCGCCAGCAGCACATTGGCGAAGCGGCAAACCTCCTCGTGGAGCTCCTTATAGGAGATGTGGCGCGCCTCGGCCCGCGGATCGTCGGGTTCCCAGATGATCGCCGTCTTATCGCCGATCGTGTCGAGATGGCGGTCGATGCAATTGGCCGAGACGTTCAGCGTGCCGTCCTCGAACCATTTGATCGACACGTCCGGGTAGGCGTAGCTGGTGTTCTTGACGATGGAGTAGGGCTTGATCCAGTGCAGCCGCTTGCCGTGCTCGCCCCAGAATTTCTCCGGATCGGCGATGCTCTCGTCATACATCACCTGATAGGCGTGCCGGTCCACAAAGGCGCGCCTCTTCCACTCTTCCGGAACCTCGTAAATCTTATTTGCTGTTGTCATTGGGCGTCCTCCCACAGATCGCCTACGCGGAACATGCGCCGGCGGTATTGGTACCGCCTTCGGCGCCTCGAAAACTCAATTAGCCTGGCTGGCCGAACGTGCCCAGGATGGTGCCCATCGCCAGCAGCACGAAAAGCCAATGGCCGACATCGATGGCGATCACCGAGGGCGGTCGATTCTGGAAGCTTTCGCTCACCCCAACCGTCGTGAGCACGAAGCCGGTCCACAGCAGCGCGCCGCTGATCATACCGCCATGCCAGGTCCAAAGCCCGGTATGAAACAGCACACCCGACAGCATCGCCGCCATCACCAGATTGGCGATTGCCGCCAGCACCAGCAGGATCGGCGTGCTGCGCGGCGCGGACGGTCCGAGACCGGCGCGCCAAGCCCCGCCGAAAATCGAATACCAGATCCACCCGACCAGAAAGCCGGCCGCGGCGGCAGCCAGCACGGCCGGAAAATTCGTCGCCATTCGTTTCCTCCTCCGAAGCTCCTGCGGCGTGTCCCGCAAGAATGCGTGCCCGCAAAAGCTTAGGGCCGGGGCGGCTTCTTCAGGCCGCCCATCCGGCAAATGATATCCCATTCTTGCAGGGTCACGGGCTGAACGGAAAGTCTAGAATTGTTGACCAGCACCATATCCTGCAGCTTCGGCTCCGCCTTGACGTCGTCCAGCGTCACCGGCTTCGGCATGTCTTCGACCGCCGCCACGTCGACGCATTCCCATTTCCCGGTATCGTCGGTGGAATCGGGATGCGCTTCCGCCACCACCTTGACGATGCCGACGACCTCGCGCGGCCCCACCGAGTGGTAGAAAAAGCCGAGCTCGCCGATCTTCATCTGCCGCATATTGTTGCGAGCTTGGTAGTTGCGGACGTGGTCCCACTCCTCGCCGGCCTCGCCCTTGGCCTTCTGCTGGTCCCAGGACCAGTCATGCGGCTCGGATTTGAAGAGCCAATACGCCATGCCTTACGCCCCCGGCTTCTTCATGGTCCATTTCCACGGGCGAATCTCGATGGTCTCGAACACGCCGTATTTGAAGAAAGGATCCTGCTCCGAAAGCGCCTTGGCCTCTTCCATCGAAGCCGCCTCGACCACCACCAGGCTGCCATTCATGCTCTCGCCGTCCTCTTCGGTGAACGGGCCGGCGAAGATCAGCGTGTCGCCGAGGCTTTGCAGATGGGCGGCATGCTCGGGGCGCTTCTCCTTGCGGAGCGCCAGGCTTCCCGGCTTGTCGGTGCAAATCAGCGCGTAATACATAAAAGCTCCTTCTATCGTTCCGCCTCGGTGCGGAGCGGCCGCGACAACAACGCTTCGATCGCCTCATCCACGGTGTGAAGTCCGGAGATCACGCCATGCACCGCATGGCAGATCGGCATGTCGATCCCCTTGGCGGCGGCAATCTCCACCACGGCGCCCGCGGTGTAGATGCCCTCGGTCACCGAATTCCGGCTCTCTAGAACATCCTCCAGCCGGCGGCCTTCGCCAAGCGCCACGCCGAGCGACATATTGCGCGAATGGACGCTGCCGCAGGTGAGGATCAGATCGCCGAGCCCGGAAAGCCCGGCCATGGTCTCCCGCTTGGCGCCGAGCGCGATGCCGAACCGGGTCATCTCGGCAAAGCCGCGGCTGACCAGCGCCGCGCTGGCACTCGCCCCCAGCGCCTTGCCGACTACGATGCCCGCGGCGATGGCCAGCACGTTCTTCACCGCCCCGCCGACCTGGGCGCCGATCACGTCGTCGCTCAAATAGCAGCGGAAGCTCGGATGGCTCAGCGCCTCCGCCAAAGCCTCGCCGTCCGCCTCCGGCCCGACCGCCAGGGTGACGGCTGCCGGCAGTCCCTTGGCCACCTCGTCGGCGAAACCCGGTCCCGACAACACGCCGACCTCGGCTTTGGGCGCGACCTCCGCCAGCACCCCGGACAAAAGCGTGCCCGTGGCCTGCTCGATGCCCTTGGAACAGATGATCAGCTGCTGCCGCGGCCGCAAATGGAAGGCGAGCTCGGTGGCGATGGGGCGCAAGAACTGCGCCGGCGGCGCCAACAGGACGATGTCCTGCTCGGCAATCTCCTTCAGGCTCGCCGTGGCGCGGATCGCCGGATCGAGCGGGATGCCGGGAAGATAGCTGGCGTTCTCGTGACCGGAATTGATCTCTTCGACCACTGCGGCCTCAAAGCCCCAGATCCGGGGTTCAAGCCCGGCCCGGTGGGCGCTGATGGCCAGCGCCGTGCCCCAGGCACCCGCGCCGACAATGCCGACACGTTGGAGCGTCATCCCAGTCTCCTCGCCACGCGTTTCCCCCCGTAAGTCCCTTTCCGCCGGCCTTTGAACAGGCCGTTTTCGGAACGGGCTTCGAACCGTCTAACCTTTCCTTCGGAGGCCTTTATCGGCGCAATCGCCCCTTGGCGGCAAGTGCCGCGTTCAATCGGTCGCGTTTTGAACGGGAAGTTGCAGCCGGCCGGGCGGCTAGGCTTTCACGCCGGCCCCGAGCGCCGGCGTTGCCTCCGGATCGAGCGGCCAGCGAGCCCGGGCCGGCGCGTGCATATCGTCGGTCAGCCCGGCGGCAAGCCGCTCCAGCCCGGCCCAGGCGATCATCGCCCCATTGTCGGAGCAAAGCGCAAGCGGCGGGGTGAACAGGCCAAACCCTTCCGCATCGCACAGCGTCTGCAGCGCCGAGCGGAGGCGCTGATTGGCTGCCACGCCGCCGGCCACCACCAGATTGCGCGGGGCGTCCTCCCCGACCCGGTCGAGATAAAGCCCCATGGCGCGGCGGGTCCGGTCCTGCACGACCTCCGCCACCGCCTCCTGGAAGCTGGCGCAAAGATCGGCGGCGGTCTGCGCATCCAGCGGCTCGCGCTGCAGCGCAGCATGGCGGACCGCGGTCTTCAGCCCGGCCAGGGAGAAATGCGGCTCCGTCCGGCCCAGCATCGGTCGGGGCAGGGGAATGCTGTCGGTGCCTTGCGCGGCGAGCTTCTCCACCTCCGGCCCGCCCGGATAATCGAGCCCGAGCAGCTTCGCCGCCTTGTCGAAGGCCTCGCCCAGCGCATCGTCCAGCGTGGTGCCGAGCCGGGAATAACGCCCGACCCCTTCAGCGACCAAAAGCTGGGTATGGCCGCCGGAGACCAGCAGCAGGAGATAGGGAAACGGAACCCCGTCGGTCAGCCGCGCGGTGAGGGCATGAGCCTCCAGATGGTTCACCGCGATGAACGGAAGCCTGCTCGCCAGCGCCAGCGCTTTGCCTGTGGTGAGCCCGACGATCAGCCCGCCGATCAGCCCCGGCCCGGCCGTCACCGCGATGCCGTCGAGATCGGAAAGGCTCACGCCCGCCTCCTCAAGCGCTTGTGCGATCGCCGCATCCAGCAGCTCGACATGGGCGCGCGCGGCGATCTCCGGCACCACCCCGCCATATCGCCGGTGCAGATCGAGCTGGCTGCGCACGATATTGGAGAGCACATGGCCGCGGCCTTCTTCGTCGCGCACTACGACCGACGCCGCGGTCTCGTCGCAGCTCGTCTCGATACCGAGCACCGTCAGTTGCGGCTTATCCATTGCCATGGTTTTGATCATGCGCCTCTTTACACCGGCCATCGGGTCGGATTGAAGGGGAGGGACAATTCGCGCCCCCGCCGTGCAAAAGCCGGATATCGGGGCAAAGGCAGAGAAGGCAAGGGTTTTCAGTGCAAGATCGCAAGCTACGCATCGGCACCCGCGGCAGCCCGCTGGCGCTTTGGCAGGCCGAGCATGTGCGGGACCTCCTCAAGGACAGCGGCTTTCCGGAGGAAATCGAGGTGGAGGTGTTCTCCACCGCCGGCGACCGTATCCAGGACCGCCCTTTGCGGGAATTCGGCGGCAAGGGGCTGTTCACCAAGGAAATCGACCAGGCGCTGCTCGACGGCCTCATCGATCTCGCCGTCCATTCCATGAAGGATCTGCCGACCGAGCTTCCCGCCGGCACCCATCTCGCCGCCATCCCCAAGCGGGGCGATGTGCGCGATGCCTTCATCAGCCGCAAATCTTACGCGCTGATGGATCTGCCGGAAGGCGCCGTGGTCGGCACCGCCTCCCTGCGCCGTCAGGCGCAAGTGCTGCGCCTCCGCCCCGATCTGAAGGTCGAAACCTTCCGCGGCAATGTGCAGACCAGGCTGCGCAAGCTGGAAGACGGCCTCGCCGATGCTACACTGCTTGCCTATGCCGGGCTGGAGCGGCTGAAGCTGACCCGGCACGCCGCCTCGGTCATTTCCGTTGAGGAGATGTTGCCCGCCGTCGGCCAGGGTGCCCTTGGCATCGCCTGCCGCGAGGAGGATATGGAATTGCGCCAAGCGCTCGGGCGTCTGCACGACGAGGAGACCGCCACTGCGATTGCCTGCGAACGCGCCTATCTCGCTCGGCTCGACGGCTCCTGCCGCACGCCCATCGCCGGCCTGGCCGAACTGGACGGGGAGACGCTTCGCTTCCGCGGCATGATCCTGGCGACCGACGGCAGCCGCTATTTCGAGACCGAGCGTTTCGGCGCCGCCACCGAGGCCGCCGAGATTGGCGATGCGGCCGCCAAAGATCTCCTCGCCCGCGCCGGCCCAGACTTTCTGGCCAATATCGTCTGATGCGGCTGCTGGTGACGAGACCGGAGCCCGACGCCGAGGCGCAAGCCGAAAAGCTGCGCCGCCTCGGTCACGTGCCGGTTCTCTCGCCGCTGTCCAAGATCGTCTTCCTCGGCCCGCCCCTCGCCCTGCACCGGGCCCAGGCGCTCGCCGTCACCAGCCGCAACGCGCTCCGTGCCATCGAAACGATGCCGCAAGCCGAGGCATTGCGGAAATTCCCGCTCTTCGCCGTGGGACCGGCCACGGCCTCCATGGCCCGCCAACTCGGCTTCACGGAGGTGATCCAAGGTCCGGGAACCGGAAAGCAGCTGGCCGCGCTGATCCGCGAACGGCTCGATCCGCGCCGCGGCAGCCTCATTCATCTTGCTGGCGCAGATCTCGCCCATAATCTGCAATATGCCCTGGAAGGAGATGGCTTCACCGTGGAAGTTCCGGTGGTTTATCGCGCCGAACCGATCGCGCGCTTTAGCGATGCGGCACTGGCACATTTCTCCGCCCAGGATATCGATGGCGTGCTGCTGATGTCGCCGCGCGGTGCGGAGACTTTCGCCCGTCTTGCGAAGAATGCGGGGATCGCGACGGATCGGCTGCAGGCCTTCTGCATTTCTGTGAACGTGGCAAGGAATCTGGAAGATTTAGGCTGCAAGATCGCCGTCGCAGCCAAGCCCGATGAGGAAGAACTCCTTGCGCTCCTCCCGCCGGGCGCGCCATCCTCCTGAGACAGACGAAATCGCCTAGAGACGAAAGAGCGAGGTGCCATGGCCGGATCGTTCGGCGACAGCAACGACAACGCGGATAAGCGGCCCGGTCGCACTATCGAAGGCACTGCTGAGGAGGTCTCTGTCGAGGGCGCCGATCGTTCCGCCGAAGAGTCTTCCGGCAGCTCCGTATCCGAACCCGAACAGGCTGCGCAGAGCGATACCGCAGAGACGCCGTCCGAAGAGACAGCCGAGCAGGAATCTGCCGAAGACGAGGCGGCAGATAAGCCTGCCGAGGAAGAGCCCGTTTCCGAGCAGCCGGCTGCGGCCGCCCCGCCCTCGACAAAGTCCGGCGGCGGCTTTTTCGGCTATCTCTTCGCCGCCCTGCTTGGCGGGCTGATCGGCGCCGGCGCCTTTGCCTTCGCGTTGCCGTTTCTCCCCGCCGGCGTGGCGCCATTCAAGACCGATCTGGAGACCCGCATTGCCGCGCTCGAGGCCAAGCCCGCGCCCAAACCCGCCGTCTCTGAGACCGAGGTCGCCGCGTTGAAGGATCGCGTGACCCGGCTCGAGGACACCATGAAATCCCTGGCCGCCCAGGCCGAGAAGGGCGGCTCGGTCGCCGATGCCGCCGCCACCAGCCAGCAGATCGCCGAGGCCGAGAAGCGTCTCGAGGCCGAGATCGACAAGAAGCTCGCCGCCGCACAGACCGGAGCCGGCTCGCAAGCGCTCGATACCCTCACCGGCGAGGTGGATGGGTTGAAATCGCAAGTCGCCGAGATTGCCGCGCTGAAATCGCAAATCGCCGAACTCGGCCGGACCCAATCGACCGAGACGGGCTTAAGCGCCTCCGATCAGCAGGCCTTGAGCGATATGCGCGCGCGCATCGCCAAGCTGGAGGGCGAGATCCCGGACCTCTCCTCCAGCGTCGCGCAAACCCGCACCGAGGCGCAATCCGCCGCCCGCGCCGCGGCCCTCGCCGATCTTCGCGCTACGATTTTGAGCGGCGCACCTTACGCGACGGAGCTTTCCGCCTTCACCGCCCTCGGCAAGAGCGAGGAGACCGGTGCGCTTGTCGCCAGTGCGCGCCAGGGCCTGCCGACGCTGACCCAGCTTCAGGCCCGCTTCGACGCGGCGGAGACCAAGGCCCTCGCCGCGGAGGTAACGCCCGCCGACGACACGCTGCTCGGCACGCTGATGTCCAGCGCCAGCTCCATGGTGAAGATCCGCCGCCTCGACAGCAAAGGCGAAGGCGATAGCGCCGATGCGGTCCTGGTCCGGGCCCGCAACGCGCTGGATGCCGGCAATGTCAGCGGCGCCGTCAGCGAGGTCGAGACCCTGACTGGCCCGCCCGCCAAGGCCATGGCCGATTGGCTCAGCCTCGCCAAATCGCGCCTTGCCGCCGAGACCGCCCTGAAACGCCTCGCCGGCCAGGACGTTTCGTCTGAGCCTGCCGCGCAACCCTCCACTGCAGAAAGCCCCGCCCAACCGGGATTGTAATCCGATGATCCGTATCCTCACCTTCATCGTCGCGATCGGGCTCATCGCGTTCGGCTTTGCCTGGCTCGCCGATCAGCCCGGCTCGATCCAGGTTGAGTGGTTCGGCTATCAGATCGAGACCTCGGCCTTCGTCGGCGCCGTGGCGGTCGCCCTGCTGGCCGCCGCCGTGCTGTTTCTGTGGTCCTTCTTCCGCTTCCTGCTTACCCGGCCCGGCGCCATCGCCTCCAGCGTGAAGGAGCGCCGCCGCCGCCATGGCTTCGAGGCGCTGACCCGCGGCTTCCTCGCCATCGGGGTCGGCGACCGCGCCCAGGCCCAGCAGAGCGCCTCCGCCGCGCGCCGCATGTTGCCCCACGAGCCGCTCACCGCGCTGCTCAAGGCGCAAGCCTTCCAGCTCAAGGACGACCGCGAAGGCGCCCGCCGCGCCTTCGAGGCGATGCTCGACAATCCGAAGACGGAGCTCTTGGGCCTGCGCGGTCTCTTCCTGGAGGCCAAGCGCCGGGGCGACGCGGAAGCGGCCCGCCAATTCGCCGAGCAGACGGTGGAGAAGAATCCCAATCTCGGCTGGAGCGTCAATGCGCTGCTCGACCTGCAGGCCCGCGCCAACGATTGGGAAGATGCGCTGAAGACCCTCAGCACCGCCCGCCAATACGATCATATCGACGGCAAGACTGCGCTGCGCGACCGCGCCGTGCTGCTGACCGCCGAGGCGACCGAGCTGGAGCGGCTCAATCCCGACAAGGCGCTGGAGCTTGCCAGCGAAGCCCACCGCATCGCACCGGAGCTGATCCCGGCGGCGGAGATCGCCGGCCGCATTCTCGCCTCCAAGGGCGACACCCGCCGCGCCTCCCGTCTCCTCGCCAAGACCTGGAAAAAGGCGCCCCATCCCGATCTTGCCCTGGTCTACGGCCACGCCAAGCCCGGCGAATCCCCCAAGGAGCGGCTGAAGCGGGTGAAATATCTCGCCGGCACCACGCCGGATGAGATCGAAGGGCATATCGCCGTCGCCAATGCCGCCATCGAGGCCCATGAATGGGAGGAGGCGCGCTTGGCGCTCGCCCCCTATATCGCCGATCGCCCCTCGGCTCGCATCTGCGCCTTGATGGCCCGTATCGAGGCGGGCGAGTTCGGCGATCGCGGCCGCGAGCGCGAATGGCTGGCCCGCGCCGTACGCGCCCCGCGCGACCGGGCCTGGATTGCCGACGGCTATATCTCCGACCGCTGGCTGCCGGCCTCGCCCGTCACCGGCAAGCTCGATGCCTTCGAATGGAAAGCACCGGTCGATGCCATTGGCCGCGGCGACGACAGCCTGATCATCGAGGAGCCGGCCGGCGAGGAGGCGGAGGAGCCCAAAGTGCTCCCCAGCGATGTGGAGCATCAACCGGCCGCCGAAGACGTCTCGCCGCCGCGCGAGATCGAGGCCAGCGCCACGCCGGTCGAGGTGATGCCGGCGCAAGAGACATCGGAACAAAAGCCGCAAGAGACATCGCAAGAAACCTCCGAAGAGCCGCCCGCCATCACCGCCAGCTGGGCCGGCGAGACGGAGGAAGAGCAGGGCGCGAAGGACGAGCTGCCGCGGGAAATGCCGCCGCTCGATAAGCCCGTCTCTGAGGAGACGGCGAAAGCGCAGAAGCCGCCCCGCTACGAGCCCATCCGGGAAGAGGCGGCGGCGCCTGCCGCCGAAGAGCCCAAACCGGGTGCTAAGCTCGATGCCGAGCCCCCTACAGAGCCCGCGCCGGCGCCCCGCACCGAAGCATCGGCCGAGCAATCCTATATCCCCTCCCGCCCGCCGGACGATCCGGGCGTCGGCTCGGAGGATTATGAGGAAAGCGAATCCGATCTGGAGCGCCTGCGCAGCGCCCATGTCCGCTAGGCGTGCGTTAGATTTGTGCGCTGAGCGCTAGAGCACCCAGCGGAACGCCCGCTTCAGCTCCGCGACCCCGTCTTTTTCGTACCAGCGGCCATGGGCGAGGATGATTCGCTCCGGCGCCCAGGCGATCATCTGCTGCACCGCTTTGCGCACCTTGTCGCGATAGCCCAGAAAGCTGAACTGCATGTCGATCGGCGTCCTGCCGTCCGGGTCGGCGGTCCCGGCCCAGCGCATCGCCAGCTTGTAGAAACGCGAATGCATGCGGTCGAGCTCGAAATTCTCGATCAGGTCGGTGAGAATCAGCGTGGACGAGGCGCGATGAAAGAAATCCACCTCGGTCAGAAGATTGCCCGGCACCAGCACTTGGTCGATCTCGCCGGCCCAAGCCTCCGGCGCCTCGCCGCCGAGGATATGGTCCAGCGCCAAGGGCCGCTTCGCCGCGCGTGCCAGCCCTGGCGCGCCATAGACGGCAGCCTCCGGAAACCGTGCCTTCCACTCCGGCACATACCAATAATGCAGCGTGTTGGGCGCGATCAGGAAGCGAATCGGCCCGAGCGCCTCCAGCGCCGCGATCAGATCCTCGTCCAGCGCGATCGGCGAATGCAGCCAGAGCGAGCCGTCCTTCAGCCGGATCGCCGTCATCCGCGTCGGAAACGGCATATGCAGGCCGAGATAGTTGAATTTGATCTCCGGCCCGTCGACGATCCAGATGTCGTCGGCCACCGGCTTGGGCACATTGAGCGGCGCGTAGCCCTGGTAAATCGCATCCATGAATAGACTCGTTCGTTTATAAGTCGCGTTCCGGCCTGTTCGGCCCGCTTGCATCCGCCCGCCATTGGCAGTAATCACGAGCGCACCGAGGCCTCCCCGAGGGATTGCCCGGAAGACCTTAGGTCTCAAAGCCGCTTTAGCTCAGTTGGTAGAGCACATCATTCGTAATGATGGGGTCGCGTGTTCGAGTCACGCAAGCGGCACCACTTTTCCCAGCCCGAGGAAGTCAAAGTGCGCAGATGACCGGTGGTCCATACGATCCGAGAGCCGTCGCCAACCTCATAATATGTTAGTGGCGTCTGCTACTCGATGACACTAACGACAACGTCGCCCTGTTTGACGACCACTCGCCTGACGTGATCGCGGATATCCGGCACAGAGTAATCTACAGCAAGCTCGACCGTACGTTCGCCCTTGGATCGCTTCCCGCGCCAGTATTCGTACGGATAGTCCGAAATCCGAGCGAAGGTCGACTCATCTCTGGGATGCGGCATAGGTTTTGTGCAGCCACTGTTCATCGGACAAAGCCATATGGCGTCCCGGTGAGCTTCGATCAGCGAACGCGTGTCTACCTCAAGTACGTCGTGCTCTCGGTCCCGGTACGCCTTGGCGCCGGTTAACTTGTGCAATCGGCCTTCCGTCAACCAAAAGAAGGCTTTTGCGTTCAACAACCCGTACCAGTCCGCCGGGGTTAGATGCCCTGGCAGGCACCGCTTGAGCCCCGCATCGCTCATCGGAATCTGATCGCGCACAACAGCACGCGGCAACCCACTCGCCTGAAGTCCAACGCCACATGGGCGGTGCTGCCTCTCGATCCCGCTTCGTAGAGGTTCTTGAACAGCGTAAAGGTCCAAAAGTGCCGACGTGCTAAGTAAGCCTCGCTCCTTAATGGATGCCCATGATCCTCGCTCGGCCATGTGATAGAGCGTTGGACAATCGGCGATCAGCTCTTCAAGTTCCTCTTCGGTCACCACGCTCTCCGGTCGATAATGTTCCGCCAGTTGAAATCGGTCGACAGTAGCGAAACCGGCCTCCCGGAGACCCGTTCGATTTCTTCGACGAAGCTGATCGTTTCAGGGGTCAACTGCTCGAATCGGTACGCTTCCCGATTCTTAAAATCAAAATAGTCGACGAAGGTGAGAGCGATATCCGTCGGCCCATTTAGCTGTACTGAATCTTTGAATTGAACCCAATCAAACTCGGCAATTCGGCGCTCGCGGTTGGTTGTGGTCGTCGTTTCCGTTCGCTTAAGCTGGTCCAAGGGGATACCGCTTCGCTTATGAATGTCTTCCATCGTCAATTCGTACGCCATCTCCCCTGATGGCCCCCCGACTCTGATTGGGTACGTGCGACAGACCATGATAACTTTACGCACGTTCGAGGGAGCGATCCCTGCATCAGCAAGACATCCAGAAACCGTAGTATCGCGGGTCGTCACATGGGGGTACTGTCCATGGTGCAGGCTCAGCGACGTACCCTGAGTACCCTCAAGCAGTATCCGTTTCCCCTCCACAATTGCATCAGCAATCACCTTCCGGGCGTTTCCGATATACGGTTTCAGGTCGGGACAATCCTTGGCTAGGAACTGTGCTTTCTTCTCTTTATACGCAGACCGACCAGTCATCTTTCGGGCCGATGCGATGCCAACGCCTTGGGCGGTCGAACTTATGCTCTTGAAGCGTTTCTCCTCCTCTTTCTGGTCATCATCGGTAATGATCATGGCTTGAGCGTCGATGGTTAGGCGATCCGTAGAAATCTTATGAGCCGCAATCTCTTCCAGGAGCTTCGGAGGAAAGATGACCGCACCTGGACCCAACAACAGTTGCGCGTTGGGGGCGCGTCGCGTGCCAGAAGGAAGATGATAGTATTTTTCTGGATCCGGTTCGGCATAGACTTGGTGGCCCGCGTTTGGTCCGCCCACCCGGATTAACAGATCGTACTCGGGTGCAATGTGCCCAACGATATTTCCCTTCCCTTCACTGCCGTACTGACCGCCAATCAGCACATCGACGAGTGCGTCATTCGAACGCGGATAAAGGTTCAGAAGCGCGGTAGCGCGAACAAGAACCGCTTCTTCACTGCACTTGTCCGTAGCAACGACGACATCCGCAATATCCGCGAGCTTTTCTATCTCTCGCTCAGTGCGGTTCCGCTTTAATGCATCGTAACCGACGGTCTCGTCTTCTTCTCGCTGGCGGCACCCATAACGCCTGCGAAGTTCCTTGGGAGTCGCCGTGAGATGGATGTGATGGACTTCCGCGCCATATGCCTTCCGAATTGCCGCTATCTGGCCGGGAATGCGGACTGAATCTACAACGTACAAGCCTTTGGGCGTCTGTCCCTTTGAAGAAATGTCCACGACCCTCTGAAGTGCTTCTCCCACCCAAGCACCGCCGTCGGCATTGTCGAGTCGCTGCCCTGCCAACTGCAATGCCCGGCGCGCGGGTTTCGTTTTCGGAGCTTTCTTCAGTATCAATTCTTTTGTTTTGATGATTTCGGCATGGTGCTTTTCGGTCAATTGTCGGACAAGCGCCGATTTGCCAGAGCAAATCGGGCCAGACACTAAAACAATCCGGAGAGCAGCGTGTCGGTTCGCCAATCAAAATAACTCTAGTTGAGGTCGTCTGGGCGGTGGATCGTAGACCGTAACGAACACTCCTGCTCGCACCATTATGTCGTCAAGCATCTCTTCAACTGTCCCCCAATCACCACCGGCAGATCCCGTACCTATTCGTGGCATATGGACAGTCGCCCCGGTTTCCTTGGCTCGCTGTGTTACTGCTTCAAGACAGTTCTTCAGGGCAGAGTAACGGATTCGTGGAAAGAGGGACGGCCCATGTCCTTCCTGCGCGATTAAGCTCGCAATAGTGATTTCGTCACTCGCCTGCGAGAATATCGCTCGGCCAAGCCGTTCGCTGCGGGGAAGATGAACAATTTGTTCCCTAAATTGGACCTCAGCATCTGGGAAGCGGCCGGCCATCTTCCGCGCCACACCGCCCCCCCACGTAC
This sequence comes from Methyloligella sp. GL2, assembly GCF_013341275.1. GTDB lineage: Bacteria > Pseudomonadota > Alphaproteobacteria > Rhizobiales > Methyloligellaceae > Methyloligella. The sequence goes on along the minus strand of NZ_CP054476.1, from coordinate 241,126 downwards.
CAGCCTTGTCGTTCACCAGTTGACAGATGATTTTCTGCCCGCCGTTTCGAGGCTCAAGGATATTGCCGTGGAGAATTCTTATTGGCTTCAGGTCTACTTGCGCTCGGTCAAACCTGACTAGTCCGGCGACGCGCGGATAGACGTTACCGGGGTAGGCGGGAATTCCAACGCATTCGATCTGCGTCGGTGAACCGATTACCCAGCTCTCTACCGAACGATCCGTGTATCCAATAGCCGTACAGCTATGAATGACACTGCTGGCTGGAACATCCGTCCCAGATATCTGAGCCTTTGGGGCAGTGGGAGAACCAACAAAATAGTTAACCGTATAGCGGCGCTCGGCCTTGCCTGATTGATGCGGTGACGCGAAGAACACGCCGATAGGCTGTGTGGAGATCTTGGCAAGTCGAATAAGAAATGCCTCCGCCGAAACATCGTATTCGCGACGCTGGCGCATCAGGTCTTCAATCGAGGGTACCGTTGATGCCGATGACAAGCTACCGATGGGCAGGACGAACTCGGACGCTGCCAGATTGCAGAGCATTTCGAGCTGCCAGTCGTCCGCAATCTCTTTCTGCCCGCCGCGATTCCGAATTTGGTCGTGCCAATCTGGAAAGAGCATGTGCGCTACTTCGTGAGCGATCGAAAATCGGACACGCTCGCGTGGTTGTTGGGGATTGAACTCGATCTTCGGTCCGCTCTCAGTTGCGACTAGGCGAGCGTCAGCGATGCTAGAGTTCGCCTCAATTTGCACGTCTAACATTTCGGCGATGCGGAGCGGATTGAAGGGAGGTCCTTCCCACCCGCTCTCCCTCGCCTTCAGAACAAGCGCACGGGCGGCCCGTTCAATTGCTTCAAGCGGGTCTGCGTTCTTTGCGAACGCCTTCACTGATTCATTTGTCCAGTTGATTGCCGGAGCGTTCTGCATAAGTCTTCGAGCGACACACGTAAGGGACAACTATAGGACCGATCACGAGTTACAACTAGCCACCGAATTGCGTTCCATTGCGGAAGGTCGACAGCTCGGCGAGCAGCAAGTGCCGGAAAGACCGGTGGCCACTTTCCCATTCATTCGACGCCGCAAGCGTCTTCTTAGCTAATTTCCGGAGAAGGAATAGCTCGCCGCGCTTCGCGGCGCCTGCATCACCATCGGCTGCCGGCGGGCGACCGGCGCGTTGGGGATGCGCTGCATGCGCGGGCGGCAGTAATTGCCGCTCTTGCCGGTATTGGAGACCAGCAGGTCGACATGGATGTGATCGCCGTGATGGCGGTCGCCGCCTGGCCCCAGCACCGTATAGAAGGTCTGGCAAGCGCCGTTATAGACCTCGCGCAGGAAGGCCTGCTCCGAGGCCGTTCCCCGCGACCAATGCTTCTTGACCACGATCTCGTGGCCGTCGGCGAGGCGGAAGCCGCCGATATCGAGGGCATTGCCGAAAGCGTGCTCGGAGGCCTTGCCGCCGGCGCTGTTCCGCGTGCGGCAGGAATAGGCGGCCATCTGCTTGATCTCGACCACCGGCTGGCCGAAGCGCCGCATCGCCGCCGGCTGCACCGACTTCTGCACCCAGTTGTTCACCGCCGCGGTGATCGGGCAGTTGACGGTCGCCGCCGGGCTGACCTTGACGCGTCCGCCCATCAGCGCCGAGACGCGCAGCGCATGATCCATGCCGCAGGCGCCGCCGCCCTTGGGGCTTTTGGTTTCGACGATATAGGGGGCTTGCTTGGCCAGGCCGCTCGCCATGCATTGGGCTTCGCCCTTGCTGCGCCACTCGCCGCGGCTGGCGCCGAACGGACTCATCGAGCAGCCGGCAATCGTTGCCGCAACGCCGAAGGCCAGCAAGGCAAATGCCGCCCAAGCGGCCCGGTACGCAGAACACCCTGTCATGCCCGCTAAAATGGGGCGGAACTGATGAATAAATTTTCAATCAAATGTGGGCGAAACGAGGCTATTCGAGGCCGAGCGTGGATCGCGCCTTTTTGCTAATCGACTGCCGCGTCTGGAAAAATCCCTCCCAAGGGTCGCTTTTCAGGCTGGCCAGCCGCCGCGGCAGGGTCGAAACCGTATAGGCGGCCGCTTGGCTGAGGCCGCTGAGCTCGTCCCAGCGCAGCGGCGTAGCGACCGGCGCGCCCGCCCGCGCCCGGGTGGAGAAATTGACGATGGCCGAGCTGCCGCGCTGATTGCGCAGGTAATCGACGAAGATCTTGCCCTCGCGGGCGCTCTTGGAAAGCGTGGCGGTGTAGCGGTCGCCGCGCGCGGTCACCAGCGCATCGGCCACAGCCTTGCAGAATGCCTTCACCTCGTCCCATCCGGCCTTCGGGGTGAGCGGCGCCACCACGTGAAAACCCTTGCCGCCGGTGGATTTCAGGAAGCTTTTCAGCCCCAGATCGGCGAGGAAATCCCGCACCTCGATGGTGGCCGCTTTCAGCGTCTCGAGCGAGAGACCTTCATCCGGATCGAGATCGAAGACCAGCCGGTCCGGCTTATCCAGCGCCTTTGTCGAGACGCCCCAATCGTGGATCTCCAGCACCCCGATCTGCACCAGGGCGAACAGGCCTTCGGCGTTCTCGATATAGAGATACTTCTCCTTCGTCTCGCCGCCGGGAATGGCGATTTGCTTTATCGCAGCGCTCATCCCCTTCATGGCGTGGCGCTGGAAGAAGCACTCTTCCGTGTGCCCCTCTGGGCAGCGCACCAGGCTGATCGGCCGGTCGACCAGATAGGGCAGCATCGCGTCCCGAACCTTGTCGTAATATTCGGCGAGGCCCAGCTTGGTGAGACCGATCTCCGGATAGAGCACCCGGTCGGGGCTTGAGAGTTCGATCCCGTCGAAACGCGGATCCTTCGCCATCTTGCCGCTCTCCTCTGACGCCTTGGCCGCCATGTCGCGGAACACCTCTTTCGCCGGCTTGTCCTCGCGCAAGCCCTGAAAGCTCGGATGGCGCAGGCGCCCCTCCGGTGTCCATTCGGTGAAGCGAACCGCGCCGACCAGCTTCGGGGAGAGCCACACCGCATCGCGCCTGTCGGCGGTCGGCACCTCTTCGAAAGGCGCGGTCTTGCGCTCCAGCGGCTTGAACTTCGCCGCCAGCGCTTTCAGCGTCTTGGTATCGAATCCGGTGCCCACCTTGCCGGCGAAGATCAGCCTATCGCCGTCATAGGTGCCGAGCAGCAGCGAAGCGAAGGGCCGCCCCCGCGCGCTGGATTTGGCATAGCCGCCGATGACGAACTCTTCCTCATGGCTGCACTTCACCTTCAGCCAGCTCTTGGAGCGGCCGGAGCGGTACGGCGCACTGGCCCGCTTGCACATGATGCCTTCCAGCCCCACCGCGCAGGCCTTGGCGAAGAACACATCGCCCTCGCCTTCGATATCGTCGGAATAGACCAGCCGCTCCGGCAGTTTCTTGGCGAACAGCTGCTTCAGCGCCGCCTTGCGTTTCGAAAGCGGCTCGTTGCGGAGATCCTTGCCGTCCAGCGCCAGAAGGTCGAAGGCGTAATAGCGGATCGCCGGATTGTCGGTGTCGATATGCTCCTGCAGCGCCTTGAAGCTGGTCAGCCCTGAAGGCAGCACGAAAGCCGCCTCGCCATCGATCAGCGCCGATTTGCAGGAAAGCTTGGAAAACGCCTTGGCGATGGCCGGGAAGCGCGCCGTCCAGTCCAGGCCGCTGCGGCTATAGAGGGTGACCCGATCGCCGTCTTTGCGTGCCTCGATGCGGTAGCCGTCGAACTTCACCTCATGGATCCAGCCTTTGCCGGGGGGCACCTTGTCCACCAGCGTGGCGAGCTGAGGTTCGACGAAATCCGGAGCGCTCGCGCGTTGGCTGGGCGCTTTTTCGCCGCCATTCTTCGCGCCGCTCTTCCCGCCGCTATTCTTAGTCTTGCCCGGCGTTTTCGACGGATCGGAGCTCCACACCGCGCTCTCGCCGTTCTTGATCTCGTCCATCGTGCGGCCGCTGGCGACGCTCGTGTCAAAGCGCTCCGTCGGCTCGCCGCCTGTCTCCGCCGCATCGTCGGAGCCCTTGATCAGCAGCCAGTTCTCGCGCTTCTGCCCGCGCTTATCCGGCTTCATCCGCACCAGATGCCACTCGCCCTTCAGGCGCTTGCCATGCAGCACGAAGTCGAGATGGCCCTTCTTCAGCCCCTTATCGACATCGCCGATCGGCTCCCAGCTGCCGCGATCCCAAAGCATCACAGGGCCGCCGCCATATTCGCCCTTAGGGATCACCCCTTCGAAGCCGCCATAGGCGAGCGGGTGGTCTTCGGTGCGGACCGCCAGGCGCTTCTGCGAAGGATCGGTGCTGGGTCCGCGGGTCACCGCCCAGCTCTTCAGCACCCCGTCATGCTCCAGGCGGAAATCGAAATGGGTGCGGGTCGCGGCGTGTTTCTGGATGACGTAGCTATTGCCGGAGTCGGCTTTGCGTTCCGGTCCGGGCTCCGGCGTCTTGCCGAAATCGCGCTTGGCCCGGTATTCGGCGAGAAGATCGCTTGCCTTACCGCTCGCCTCGGTCATGGCCTAAGCGGATTTCCGCCGTGCCGTCTTGGTCGGTTGAGTCTTTGCGGTCCGAGACTTGGCGCTCCGGGATTTGGCGCTTCCGCCGGTCCGCGTCTTGCCCGCGCTCTTCTTATTGTCCTGGCTGGCGACGCTTTTCTTCAGCGCGTCCATGATGTTGATCACCTTGGCCGTCTGCGGTGCCTCGGAGATCGCCTCCGGCTCGCGCTTCTCGATCTTGGCGTTGATCAGCTCCCACACCGCCTGTTCGTAATCGTCCTTCAGCTTTTCCGGCTCGAACGGGCCTGATTTGCGCGCGATCAGCTCCTGGCCGAGTTCCAGCGCCTCCTTGTCCACCTTCACGTCGGGAATCTCGTCGAAGAACTTGTCCGCCGAACGCACCTCGTCGGCATGGCGCAAGATCTCCAGGATCAGCCCGCGCCCGCAGGCCTTGATCGCCGCAATCGAGCTGTGGCCGCGCATCACGAATTGGCCGATCCCGACCTTGCCGGATTTTTCCAGCGCCTGCTGCAGCACCGCATAGCCCTCGTCTGCGTCCTCGCCGTCGGGCAGCAGGTAATAGGGCCGTTCGTAGTAGCGGGCATCGATCTCCGATTGATCGACGAAGCGGATCAGCTCGATGGTCTGCTTGCTCTCCAGCTTCAGCGCGTCGATCTCCTCTGGATCGAGCAGCACATATTTGCCCTTCTCATATTCGTAGCCCTTGATGATCTCGTCGGTGTCGACCGGGCCGACGCTCGGCGCCACTTTCTGATAGCGGATGCGCTCGCCGGTCGGCTCGTAGATCTGATGCAGGGCGATCTTCCGCTCCGTGGTGGTCGCCGGAAAAAGCCGCACGGGGATGGTCACCAGGGAAAGCCGAAGCCGGCCGGTCCAATAGGGGCGGGGCAGCGCCATGACGCGGACTCCTAAGACTGTGATCGCCGTTTGCGCGCATGTGCCGGGCAAAAAGGACCAACGAACGCGCGAAACCGGGGGTTCCCGCGCCAGACCGGGGTGAAGCCCCTTGGCGCGCGCCTATTTGCCCAGTTTATAGCCGTTTTCCCTAAGAACCCGTTTGAGTGCCTTGGGGTAGGTGACGGTGATCTCCTTCACCGGGCAGTCTCCGCCCGGCTTCACCGGCTCGGGGCAAATCTGCAGGCCCCAATCGTCGGACTTGTCGTAATAGTTCAGCATCAGCTTCCAGGCCGCCTGCCCTTCGCCGAGCAGGCTCTTCTGCGCCACATAGCCGGCCAGATAGGCATTCGGATTGTCGCTATTGGCGGCGCGCACGAGGCCGCCGAGATAGCCGGCCTGCAATTTGCGGAAGGCCGGATCGGCGCTGACAGTCTCCGTCTTGGCATCTTTCACCGTCAGCACCATCAGCGGCGCGGTGGAGCAGGCGTAGCAGCCGAAGGCGTAGAGGAAGGCGGGATCGCGGGCGATGAATTCGTACAGCCCGTCGCCGTTATAGTCTTTCGCCGGCACCGGTCCGCCGTCGAAGCTCCCCACATCCACGATCGTCCAATCGGCGCTGTCCTTGAGCTTGGTGATCACCTTGATCACGCCGCAGCAATGCGCGCCGCCGGAATAAGACGAGACCACCACCTCCGGTGTATCGTTGACCGGATCGACATCGGCGATCTGCACCGTGAACGGGAAATGGGTCTCGTAAGGATCGACCGTGAGCTGCGCGGTTTGCTGGCCGCTATCGAACACCGTCACCACCGACGAGGTGGCCGGACCGTCCGCATCGTTCGTATCGGCATAGCTCACCCGCACGCTGACATCGCCCTTGGCGAGATCCTGCGGCTTCGTCTTGGCGCTGACGTCCTGGCCGCCAGCCTCCATCTGCGCGCTGCGGTCGACCCCGTCGACCTCCGGCGCCTTGAGATAGCGTTTGTCGAGTTTTTGCACCGCCTGAACCAGGCTCGGCTTGGCCAAAGCCGCTTGGGGCACTAAGAACGGGGCCGGAACGATGCCAAGAGCGAGAAAAACATACGAAAATCGGGAAAACCGGCCGCGACGAGCACCAACGGACCTCATAAATGACCTCCCAGCGCAGAATATCTTTCACAGCAATCTGACAAGCCTAGCCCATTCCGTTCCGAAGCTCTAAATCAACTCCGCATCTTATGAAGAATTGGCCAGAAGACCGAGGAACCGCCATGACCGATGACAGCAACAAAGCCCCGGCCCGCATTCCGGCGGCTGTCGTGACCGGTGGCAATGACGGTATCGGCCTGGCGCTGGCCCGCGAATTCGCCAAGGGCGGTCACAATCTGCTGCTGGTCGCCCGCAATGCGGAAAAGCTGGCGGAGGCGGCGCGCAAGATCGAAGCCGAGTTCGGCGTGCGCTGCGCCTATACCGCCCAGGACCTCGCCACCGAAGGCGGCTGCGAGGGCGTGGAGCAGGCGCTGGCACGGGAAGGGCTCTATGCCGAGTATCTGGTCAACAATGCCGGCCTCGCCTATGGCGGCTTCTTTCAGGATGCGGACCCGGACCGGCTCCGCACCCTTCTCGATCTCAATATCCGCGCCACGGTGGACCTGACCCGCCGCCTGCTTATCGGCATGCTGGCGCGCGGCAAGGGCGGCATTTTGAATGTCAGCTCCATGACTGGCTTCATGCCGACGCCCTACGAGGCCACCTACGCAGCCAGCAAGGGCTTCCTGATCCAGTTCAGCCGCGCGCTGAACTACGAGACCATGTGGACCGGGGTCAATGTGTCGCTGCTGGCGCCGGGCGTCGTCACCACCGATATTCACGAGAAGGCCGGCGCCACCACTTCGCGCTATCTTTACGTGATACCGTCGATGACGCCGGAGCAGGTGGCTGCGATCGGATATCGCCGCTTTATGAAGCGTTCCAGCGTGATCATCCCCGGCCTGGTCAACCGGATCCTGATCCTTCTTTCCAAGCTCACCCCCACCGTGCTGCTGCTGCCGGTGATGGGGCTGCTGTTTCGGATTCTCGACGAGAGCGGCGCTGCGCTGCCCCCCGGGCCCCTGCCGACGCGCGAAGAGCTTGAGAAAGAAACGGTTTCCAAGCCAAAATAGGAACCAGGGTCTAAGAACGAAACCCGCCCGAAACCTATTTCACCCCAGGCACCCGCCCGAAAGAATTATCAATGTCTTCCAACCTGGTCATCTATGGCTCGCTCGCTCTTGCCATCATCCTGGAGGTCGTCGGCACCTCCGCCCTGCAGGCTTCAGAGCAATTCACCCGCCTCTATCCGACCGTGCTGATGGTCGCGAGCTATATCACCGGCCTGTATTTCCTCTCCATCGCCCTGAGCGCCATTCCCGTCGGCATCGCCTATGCCACTTGGGGCGGCGCCGGCATCATCCTGATCTCGCTCATCGGCTTCGTGGTCTTCGGCCAGAAGCTGGACCTGCCGGCGATCCTCGGCATCACCCTGATCATCGCCGGCGTGATCCTGGTCCACGCCTTCTCCAAATCCTCGGTGCACTAAGCGGCGTTAGCGCGTCTCAAGAAGCGCCAGCAGGCTGGCGCCTGGCGACCAATGTGCCGCCTGCCAGCCCGTTTCGCGGGCGGCATCGACATTGGCCTTGGTATCGTCGATGAGAACAATGTTTTCCGGCGCCGCGCCGCTATGTGCTGCGGCGGCGTCGAAAAACGCGCGGCTAGGCTTCCGCGCCGCGACCGCCGCCGAATAGATCATGCCGTCGACATGATCGCGGAGGCCGAGCTGCTCCATAAGATGGCGCGCTCGCAGATGCTCCTGGTTGGTGGCGAGGAAGATGCGCATGCCGCGCGCTCGCAGTTCGGCGCAGTCCGCCAGAACGGCGTCATCCAGAGCGGAATCCTTCGCAAACCAATAGGCGATGAAATCTTGCGCGGTGACCGAAGCGGAAAGCGCCGGCAGGCAGGCCTCAAGCGCCTCGAGCAGCGGCGTCCGGCCGATCACGATGTCCGGCCAATGGGGCTCGAAGAAGATCTCACGCAGCCGATCCGGCGCGATGCCGAGATCACGCTCGATATCGGTGGCCCAAGACTTGCCGTCCTCCGGGCGCCCGTTGACCACGACCCCGTCGACATCCAGCATCAGACAGCGCTGCATGAAGTGTTGTTCCAGAAAGCACCAAAACCTGGGCCGAACCTAAGGCATCGGGCGAAGAGAGGGAAATGAGTCGAGCGCCTTGGCGCTTGCAGCGCCCATCGGAGGCGCGAGCGGGAAGGCCATCCGAGCGTCCTCTTGGCGCTCGCAAGGGCGACCGCCCGCCCGCGCGTAGCGCGCTGGCGTGAGACAAAAAATCGAGCGTCTCAGCGCCCGACCGGGCGCCGGCCGAAAGGCCGCCCCATCGGAGGCACGAGCGGGAAGACTATCCGAGCGCTTTTGGCGCTCGCAAGGGCGACGGCCCGTCGCGCGGTCAGCGCGCCCGTCGGAGCCATGCGCGAAGCGCATTGGCGTGAGACAAATAGAGAGAAAAATGGTGGAGCCGAGGGGAGTCGAACCCCTGACCTCAGCAGTGCGATTGCTGCGCTCTCCCAACTGAGCTACGGCCCCACAGGAACATCCGGCATGGCCCCACGATTCGCGGGGCCGATCCGTTGTCGAGATCGAGGCCATATAGGGAGCGGCCCGGCGCGATGTCAAGCGAGCCGAGAAGCAACGCTGCCGAGGCTTAATGGCGCGAACCCCATAGAGGCTCTTGCCCTCGGCCTTTCCTCTCCGTTACATGAACGGCCATGAGGAGGCCTCTATGGTTCCATTGATCAATTTTATTGTTCTTCTGATCGATCTCTACATTTGGGTCATTATCGCCAGCGCGATTTTGAGCTGGCTGATCGCCTTCAATGTGGTGAATACGTCCAACCGGATCGTTCTCGCCATTGCCGAGACGCTCTACCGGCTCACAGAGCCGGCATTGAGGCCGATACGCTCCATTCTTCCCAATCTCGGCGGCATCGATATCTCGCCGGTGATCCTGATCCTGCTGCTTCTGTTCATCCGCGATGTGGTGATCTTGGGTTGGATCGTGCCGGCGCTGCTGATGTAGCCGGTTCGGCGCTTTGCCTGCCGAAGCCAAGCCTCCCTATCGCGTCCTATCCGATGGGCTGATGCTTGCCGTCCGCCTCACGCCGAAATCCTCGCGTGACGGCGTCGACGGGGCGGAGTTGCATGGCGAGGAGACCTATCTGAAGGCGCGGGTCCGCGCGCTTCCCTCCGAGGGTGCCGCCAACAAGGCACTGGAGAAGCTGATCGCCAAATGGCTGCGCGTGCCCGGCTCCAGCGTCTCCGTCGCGCAAGGCGGCAAGTCGCGCCTGAAACAGGTGAAGATCGACGGCGATCCGGAAGAGCTCGCGTCGAAGATCGAAGCCTTGCTCGCATCGTAATGATTCACTGAAGCTGATCATAAAACATGCGTCATCACCGGGCCGTGGCGTCCCGGCGTTGCGCGCCGGCTGACGCCGCGAGACCCGGTGATCCAGGGCGGCAAGGCAAGGCGCGAGCTGCCCTGGATGGCCGGGTCAAGCCCGGCCATGACGGCAGTGTTCTTCGCAAGGCCAAATCTCAAGTTCGGCAACGCCGCTAAGAGCCCCCCTCAATCTCCCCCCTTTTAGGGGGGGAGATACGACATGCCTGGCTCCCTCCCCCTGCAAGGGGGAGGGTTGGGGTGGGGGTCAAACGGCGAAACTGGAACGAGCGGCTTAAGCCCCGAGCGCCTCGGCGATCTCGGCGCAGATTGCCTCCGCCGCGGCACGCGGGTCTTCGGCCCTGGTGATCGGCCGGCCGACCACCAGATAATCCGCCCCCGCCTCGATAGCCCGCGTCGGCGTCACGATACGGCTCTGATCGTCGGCGCTAGCTCCTGCCGGCCGGATCCCCGGCGTAACGATCTTGAATGGCTCGCGCAGGCGCTCGCGCAGCGCAGCGGCCTCCAGCCCCGAGGCGACCACCCCGTCGAACCCGGCGGCCAGCGCCATATCGGCGCGCTGCTGCACGACAGAGCGCGGCGGCGCGTCGATTCCCTGCTCCTGCAGATCGGTGTGATCGAGATTGGTCAGCACAGTGACACCGAGCAGCTGCAATTCGCTTTTCCCCTTGCCGCGCACCGCCGCATCCAAGGTCTTGCGGTCGATGGCATGCACGGTGAGGAAGGCCGCTCCGCTCCGCGCAATCGCTGCCGTCGCCCGTTCCACCGTCGCGCCGATATCCAAGAGCTTGGCGTCGACGAAAATCTTGGTGCCGTCTCCGGCGAGCCGCTCCACCAAGGCAAAGCCGCCGGAGAACAGAAGCTCCAGCCCGATCTTATACACCCCGGCCGCATCGCCGATCTTGGAAATCAGCGCCTCGGCCGCGGCCACATCCGGCACGTCGAGGGCGACCATCAGCCGGTCCTGCGGGATTTGCGGAGCGGCGCCCATCAGGCTTTGAACCGCCGTGCGGCGACTGCCAGAGCCTCGACCGTATCGGCCACGAATTTCTGCCGCATCTCGTCCTTCAGGCTGCCATCCTCCTCGAACGCGGAAGCTGCGCCCGGCACGATGGCCTGCTGCGGGATCATATTGGCCCCGAGCCCAACCTCCAGCACTTGGCGCAAGGCGAGGAGGCTGCGCATGCCGCCGAAATAGCCGGGCGAGGCGGCGCCGATGGCGAAGACCCGGGTCTTGTAGACATCGGGGCCGTGTTCCTTCGGCACCCGCGAGACCCAGTCCAGCGTGTTCTTCAGAAGCGGCGTAATCGAGGAGTTGTATTCCGGGGAGGCGATAAAGACACCGTCATACTCCGCCATCAGCGCCCGGAATTCGAGCGCCGCCTTGGGCGGCCCCTCGTGCTTCTCCAAATCGCCATTATAGAGCGGCATCTCGTACTCGGCGAGATCGACGAACACCCCTTCGATCCCGTTCGCCGTGGCGATGTGCTGAGCCAGCCGCGCCATTCTCTTGTTGAACGATCCCTCGCGGGTCGAGCCGGCGAAAAACAGTAGCCGCATGCCATAAATCCTTTGCCTGGAGAGCGATGCAAGGTGAGCCGAAAACCTTGCGGCAGAGTGGTAGCAAGCGGAGCAGAGCGCCGCAACGCGGAGTCTATTTGTCGGAAATCGTTTCCGGCTCGTCTCCCCCGAACCAGTGGCGCAAGGGGATCGAGACCGCCGCGGCGAGCGGCGTTGCCAGCGCAATGCCGAGAATGCCGAACACAGCGCCCATCACCAGCTGGCTGAGGATCACCACCGCCGGCGGCAGGTAGACCGCCTTGGATTGGATCAGCGGCGTCAGCAGATAGCTCTCGATGCTCTGCACCACCACGTAGAGGATGAGCACGTAGGAGGCGAGTTCCAGGCTGGTGCCGCCGGCCACCAGAACCATCGGCACCGCGCCGATGATCGGACCCAGATACGGCAGGAACCCGGCCAGCGCTGCGAACAGCGCCAAGGTGAAGGCGATCGGCACGCCGAGGATCATCAGCCCGATATAGGTGAGCACGCCGATCACCGTCATCGAGATGCCCTGGCCGATCAGCCAGCGCCGCAGCACGCTGCCGGTCTCCTTCAGAAGCTTCTTCATCGCCGGCTGGTCCTTGGGCGGCGCCAGCTTGACGGCAAGCTTGATATGGGTGTCCGGATCGGCGGCGATATAGATGCCGAAGAACAGCACGATCATCCCGCTGGCCAGCACGCCGATCACGTTGCTGGCGAAGACGGTGGCGCCCGAGGCGATGCCCCAAGGCTGCATGTTGGACAGGAAGTCGACCAGATTGAAGTTCTTGAAGAGCGTCTCACCCTCTTGCAGGTCGAACACCTGGCTGGAGAGATTGGTGAGGCCGGATCCAAGCCCGCGCACCAGCTCCGTCGCCTGGGTGACCAGCGTCGGCCCGGCACCGACGATCACCGCGACGAGAAACAAGAACAGCACGATGATCAGCCCCGCCAGCGCAACCAGCTGCGGGACGCCGGTCAGGTCGTAGATCGCCCGGCTGCCGCCATGCAGCACGATGGCCAGCAGAATGCCGGCGAAGGCGAGCAGGATCGGAATCCGCGCGAACCAGGCGACGGAAGCCAGCGCTAGCACGATGCACACGCCGAGCGTCGCCAGCATGGCACTGCGCATCACCGGCCGCTCGCGGAGTTCCTCCTCGAGCTGCGTATTGTCTTTCGAAGCGGAAGTCGCCATCGAGCCCTTCGATATTCCAGCGCGAAAACCCTTACGGCGATGCGCCGGATAGCACAAGGACGCCGAAGATGAGTGGCGAGAAGCCTAGCTCTCCTTCGAGCCCTCGCCGATGCTATCGAAGAATTCCTTCATCCGCGCAAAAAAGCCAGCGGATTCGGGGCTGGTCTTCTCGTTTGACGCCTCTTGGAAGGCTTTCAGCAGATCCTTCTGCTTGCGCGACAGGTTTTTCGGCGTTTCCACCTCGACCTGAATGTAAAGGTCGCCCTGCTGCCGCGAGCGCAAGATCGGCATGCCTTTGTTCTTCAGGCGGAACTGCCGGCCGCTCTGGGAGCCGTCCGGCACCTTCACCCGCATGGTGGCGCCGTCGATGGTCGGCACCTCCACCTCGCCGCCGAGCGCTGCCGTCGTCATGGCGATCGGCACGCGGCAGAACAGATCCGCCCCGTCGCGCTGGAAGAACTCATGCGGCTTGATGGACAGGAAGATATAGAGATCGCCGGGCGGTCCGCCGCGAAGCCCGGCCTCGCCCTCGCCGCCAAGGCGAATCCGCGTGCCGTCCTCGACGCCGATCGGGATATCGACCGACAAGGTGCGCTCGCGCATCACCCGGCCCGCGCCGTTGCAGTCGGGGCAGGGATCCTCGATCACCTCGCCGCGCCCTTCGCAGGCAGGGCAGAGCCGTTCCACGGTGAAGAAGCCCTGTGAGGCCCGCACCTTGCCGATACCGCCGCAGGTGGAGCAGGTGACGGGGGATGAGCCCTCGCGTGCGCCGCTTCCCTCGCAGGTCTCGCAGACAACCGAGGTCGGCACCCGGATCTGCGCCGTCTTGCCCTCATAGGCCTCTTCCAGCGTGATCTCCATGTTGTAGCGGAGATCGGCGCCGCGCTCGCGCGCCGGCCGGGTGCGCCCGCGGGGCGAGCCCATGAAGTCGCCGAACATCTCTTCGAAGATGGAAGACATCGAGGCGGAGAAATCGGAGCTGAAGCCGCGCGCGCCGCCCATGCCGCCATTTTCGAACGCCGCATGGCCGAAACGGTCATAGGCCGCCCGGCGCTGCGGATCTTTCAGCGCCTCATAGGCCTCGTTGACCTCCTTGAAGCGATGCTCCGATTCGGGATCGCCGTTATTGCGGTCGGGATGATATTCCTTGGCGAGGCGCCGGAAGGCGCTCTTGATTTCGCCGTCGGCGGCACTTCGGGTAATGCCTAAAGTTTCATAATAGCAACGCTTTGCCATTGCCCCTCCGGACTTTGCGCCATGCTGCTTAGCCTCAGGCTGGATTGCCTGGCGCAGTCTCTTCTATTGGATTCCGGCCGGGAAGCGATACCCCCCGGCCGGTGATCTCGGTTTTGGACTTACGCCGACTTCTTGTCGTCGTCGTCGTCCTTGACCTCTTCGAAGTCGACATCGACGACGTCCTCATTGCCGTTCTGCTCGGAGGAGGCCTGCCCCTCTTCGCCGGCGGCGGCCTGATTGGCCTGGTACATCGCCTCGCCGAGCTTCATGGAAGCCTGCGCCACGGCGTCGACCTTGGCCGAAATGGCCTCCGAATCTTCGCCTTCCAGCGCGGTCTTCAGCTCTGCAACCGCCGTTTCGACGGCGGTCTTGTCCTCGGCCGAGATCTTGTCGCCATGCTCGGCGAGCGTCTTCTCGGTGGAATGGACCAGAGCCTCGGCCTGGTTCTTGATCTCGACCAGCTCACGCCGCTTCTTGTCTTCCTCGGCGTGGCTCTCGGCCTCCTGCACCATCTTCTCGATGTCGGTCTCGCTCAAGCCCCCAGAGGCCTGGATGCGGATCGACTGCTCCTTGCCGGTGGCCTTGTCGGCGGCCGACACGTTGACAATGCCGTTGGCGTCGATATCGAAGGTAACCTCGATCTGCGGCACGCCGCGCGGTGCGGGCGGAATACCGACCAGGTCGAACTGGCCCAGCATCTTGTTGTCCGCAGCCATCTCGCGTTCGCCCTGGAAGACCCGGATGGTCACGGCGTTCTGATTGTCTTCCGCCGTGGAGAACACCTGGCTCTTCTTGGTCGGGATCGTGGTGTTGCGGTCGATCAGCCGGGTGAACACGCCACCCAGCGTCTCGATGCCCAGCGACAGCGGGGTCACGTCGAGCAGCAGCACGTCCTTGACGTCGCCCTGCAGCACGCCGGCCTGGATCGCTGCACCGATGGCAACCACCTCGTCCGGGTTCACGCCCTTATGGGGCTCGCGGCCGAAGAAGTTTTTCACCACCTCGGAGACCTTGGGCATGCGGGTCATGCCGCCGACCAGGATCACCTCGTCGATCTCGGCCGCTTTCAGCCCGGCGTCTTTCAGCGCGTTTTGGCACGGGGTGATCGTGCGCTGGATCAGATCGTCGACCAGGCTTTCCAGCTTGGCGCGGGTGAGCTTCATGGTCAGATGCTTCGGACCGGACTGATCGGCCGTGATGAACGGCAGGTTGATCTCGGTCTGGGTCGCGGAGGAGAGCTCGATCTTCGCCTTCTCGGCCGCCTCTTTCAGGCGCTGCAGAGCGAGCTTGTCGCCGCGCAGGTCGATACCGTTCTCCTTCTTGAACTCATCGGCCAGATAGTCGACGAGCCGCATGTCGAAATCCTCGCCGCCGAGGAAGGTGTCGCCATTGGTGGCCTTCACCTCGAACACGCCGTCGCCGATCTCCAGGATCGAGATATCGAAGGTGCCGCCGCCGAGGTCGTACACGGCGACCGTCTTGCCGTCCTTCTTCTCAAGCCCGTAGGCGAGCGCCGCAGCCGTCGGCTCGTTGATGATGCGAAGCACCTCGAGACCGGCGATCTTGCCGGCGTCCTTGGTGGCCTGGCGCTGGGCGTCGTTGAAGTAGGCCGGAACGGTGATTACCGCCTGCTCGACCTTTTCGCCGAGATAGCTCTCGGCCGTCTCCTTCATCTTCTGCAGGATGAAGGCGGAAACCTGGGACGGGGAATACTTCTTGCCCTGGGCTTCGACCCAGGCATCGCCATTGTCGCCTTTGACGATGTGATAGGGGACCAGCTTCTGGTCCTTGGCCACGGTCGGATCGTCGAAGCGGCGTCCGATCAGGCGCTTGATCGCAAACAGCGTATTTTCCGGATTGGTGACCGCCTGGCGCTTGGCCGGCAGGCCGACGAGCCGTTCGCCTTCATCGGTGAAGGCGACCATCGAAGGCGTGGTGCGTACGCCTTCGGCATTCTCGATAACTTTGGGGCTCTTGCCCTCCATGACCGCGACACACGAGTTGGTCGTGCCGAGATCGATTCCGATTACTTTCGCCATATTCAAACCTCTCTTTCTGGCAGACCGTCCGGGCCCAATCTGGCACCCGGCTGATGCGCCCGCATCGTCGGAAGCGTGGCGCCGGTCCCCTTAAATGAATGCCGGCGATCCCGCCGAATTATGCGGCAGGGTTTCCGCGGATATATAGGGGCCGGGATTTTCGCCCGCAAGTCGAGGGCCTGCGCCAAACTGGCCGTCTTGCAGGTGTTTTCCGACGAAATCTTGGATGCAACCTCAGTCGCAACGCTTCCAGGCGGCGATCAAGGTCGGGGTCAGGCAATAAACGCTTCGATCCCTTGCCGCTTCCGTCATCTCCTCCACGAAGCGGCGGGCCCGCGCCTCGTCGAGAAGGCCCAATTTGGCGGCGTGATCGTAAAGGCTTTGATAAACTGCGATCAGCATCGGCGCCATCTCCGAAAGAGGCAGAAATTTCACCGCCGCATCGGTCCCCTCCGGCGTGCCGATTCCGGCGGCCTCGAATTGCGCCGGAAGATCGCGTCCCGCCGTCCTGCTGCGCCCATGGGCTTCGAAGACGCCTTCGAAAACGCGCAGGAACTCGTCCATCGCCGGGCAGGCGGGCGTCACGCTCAAGGAGATGAAATCGAACTCCTGAGCCACGACCACGCCGCCGGGCTTGGTCCAGCCCGCCATCTTCTTCAGGACCGCCACCGGGTCGGCCATATGCATCAGGAACAGACGGCAGAAGCTGAGGTCGAACGGTGCACCGTCGAGATCGGAGAGCGCGTTGATGTCGCCGGTGATCATCCGGTACTGGCTGCCATTCGAGCGTTGCAGCCGCTCCAGCGCCTGCCCAGCCAGCGCGCCGTCGATCTCAAGTCCGGTCACGGTGCCTTTCGGGCCGGCGCCCTCGGCCATGATCTGCATCACCGCGCCCGGCCCCGCGCCGACATCCAGGCAGCGCATGCCGGGCATCAGCCCCGCCTGGCCCAGCACCTGGCGCGTCGCCGCCTCCCAGACCCGCGCCTGCTTGCGCAAGCGCTCGTACTCTGCCATGTCGCGGGCATGGACGTAGCCGTCCGGTTCGGTGTCATCGTGGCGCGTCGGGGCTGGCGTCATCGGCGGCTCTCCAAGGCGGTTGTCGCTCTATATGGCGATTGTCGCTCTAAATAAGGATTGGGATTGCGGGGGACAGACGGAGGCGAAACCTTGTCCCTAGACCATTTCGCACAAAGGCTTGATGACAACGCGCAAAGGACGCTGCTCGCCGAGCTGCGGGACGCGGTCGCGCAAGCCCCCTTCTACACCCCCACCATGCCACGGACCGGCAAGCCGATGTCGGTGAAGATGACCAATTGCGGGTCGCTCGGCTGGCTGACCGACAAGGAGAAGGGCTACCGCTACGAGCCCGTCCACCCCGTGACCGGCAAGCCCTGGCCGCCGATCCCCGCGCTGCTCCTCAGATTATGGGACGAGCTTTCCGGCTATCCGGCCCCGCCAGAGGCCTGTCTGGTCAATTACTACGCCAAGGGCACCAAGCTCGGCCTGCACCGCGATGAGGACGAGCAGACCTTCGATGCGCCGGTGCTCTCGGTATCGCTGGGAGATACCGCGCTGTTTCGCATCGGCGGGTTGAAACGGCGCGATCCCACCCGACGCATTGAGCTGAAATCCGGCGATGTGTTCCTGATGGGGGGCGAGGACCGGCTGACCTATCACGGCATCGACCGCATCGTGCCGGGCTCGTCCAGCCTCCTGCCCAAAGGCGGCCGCATCAATCTCACCTTGCGCCGCGTGACGCCGGCTTGAGGTGCGGATCGGAGTCCCAAGCACGGGGTCATTCCGGCGGAAGCCGGAATCCAGCGGCGAGTCCAGTGCATTTGGCTGGATGCCGACTGTTGTCGGCATGACGGGTGAGGGATTGCATGGCCGACACCGTCTCGCCGCAAGCGAGAGGATGACAGTCGCGGCAATGCCGTAGAGCGTCGGTACAGCCTTCTCCCTCCCCCTAGAAGGGGGAGGGCCGGGGTGGGGGTCAGCAGCGTGAATCCCAAACCGCCGTGAATCCCAACCCGCCGACGCCGAAATACGACCCCCCTCTAACTCCCCCCTTTCAGGGGGGAGGATTCCGCCGCATGACGACGGATAGGAGCGAGTGCGGCTCGCCTACCCCGTGAAATCCGAGGCCTTGAACAGCGAGACCAGGGTGATGCCCTGTTTGGCGAGGGCCTCGCTCGCCCCCTCTTCGCGGTCCAGCACGGTGACGATCGTATCGACGATACCGCCGAGCTCGCGCACTGCCTCCACCGCAATCAGCGCCGAGCGCCCGCTGGTGGTGACGTCCTCCACCACGGCGATGCGCTTGCCGTCCAGGCTTTCCTCCGCGGTCAGCCCTTCCAGCCGTTGCTTGGTGCCGTGATCCTTGACCTTCTTGCGCATGATCAGCGCCGGGATCGGATGGCCGAGAGCGAAGCTCCGCGCCGTCACCGCCGCGGCGATGGGCACCGCGCCGAGCTCCAGCCCGCCGACATAATCGGCATCCAGCTTGGCGATCTCGTCGAGCAGCAGCGCCGCCACCAGGAAGGCGCCTTCCGGATGCAGCAGCGTCGGCTTCATGTTGAAATAGGTGCTGCTCTCCTTGCCCGAGGCCAGCGTGACGCTGACCCCGAAGGCGTAAGAACGTTCGCGGATGATGTCCATCAGACGCTGACGCTCTTTAGCGGCGTCTCGCTCAATCACGCTCGATCCCAACTTCGCTGCCCCTTCTTCTTGCTCTTGCCCTCATCCCTTGGCGTAAGGGGCGCGGATCTAGCTGTCCCCCTTGCCGCCGCCATTCTGCATGGTTTCGGGGAAGTCGTCATTCGCCGGCTTGGCGCGCCCGGCTTCCGCCGATTGCTTGGCGCCGCCCTTGGCCACCGCGACCAGCGCCGGCCGCAGGCAGCGGTCGCCGATCACGTAGCCGGCCTGCATCACGTCGACCACCGTGCCTTCCGGCACTTCCGGGTTCGGCACCTCGTACATCGCCTGGTGATTATTGGGGTCGAAGCGCTCGCCCAGCGGATCGATGCGGGTGACGCCGTGGCGCTCCAGCATGTTGAGCAGCTCCCGTTCGGTCAGCTCGATGCCTTCCAGGAAGCTCTTCAGCGCCGGATCCTTCGCCGCCGCCTCAGCCGGCACATGCTCGATGGTCCGGCGGATATTGTCGCCGACCGTCAAAACGTCGCGGGCGAAATTCGAGATCGCGTATTTCGCCGTATCGGCCTTCTCGCGCTCGGCACGGCGGCGGACATTCTCCATCTCCGCCATCTCGCGCAACAGCCGGTCGCGCAATTCCGCGTTCTCGTCGGCCAGGGCCTGCAGATCGTCCGCAGGCGAAGCCGCCTCGGTCTCTTGTGCCGCGCCCTTGTCTTGCGCGCCGGCGTCTTCTTCGCCCTCTTCGCGCTGATCGCGTGGATCGGTCGTGTTCTCACTCATAGCCGCACCGGTAATGTCTTCTGATTAAATCTTCGAGAATCACCGCGGGATATCGACCGCGGCGGGCTTAAAATCAAGGGACCAGCTTGCCCAGCAGCCTAGCCGTATAGTCGACCATCGGGATGATCCGGCCATAGTTCAAGCGGGTCGGGCCGATAACGCCGAGAACGCCCACAATCTTTTGCTCCGAATCCTTGAACGGCGAGACCACCAGCGCCGATCCGGACATCGAGAACAGCTGGTTCTCCGAGCCGATGAAGATGCGCACCCCGTCGGCGCGCTCGGCGAGGCCGAGCAGGCGGATCAGATCCTCCTTGGCGTCCAGATCCTCGAACAGCTGGCGCACCCGCTCCAGATCCTCCATCGCCCGGACGTCTTCCAGGAGATGGGACCGGCCGCAGACGATCAGCGACTTCTCGCTCGCCTCCTCGCCCGACCAGGTCGCCAGCCCGTCCTTCACCACCTGGGCGGTCAGGGCATCGAGCTGGGCCTGCTTCTCTTCGATCTCTTTTTCGATGCGGGTGCGGGCCTCGGCCAAGGTGGCGCCGCCGATGCGCGCATTCACGTAATTGGCCGCTTCCTGCAGCGAGCTGACGGGGAGGCCTTCCGGCACCGCGATGATGCGATTCTCCACGTCGCCGTCCTCGTCGACCAGCACCACCAGCGCCCGGCCGCCGCCGAGATTGACGAACTCGATCTGCTTCAGCGCCTTGCTCTGCTTGTCCACCAGCACTACGCCGGCACAGCGCGACAGGCCCGAGAGCATGGCGCCGGCCTCGGTGAGGAAGTCCTGCACCGCCTGATGGCCGCTGCTATTTGAGATGCGCCCTTCGATCTGCCGCCGCTCCTCCTCGCTGATATCGCCGATCTCCAAGAGACCGTCGACGAACAGACGCAAGCCCGACTGGGTCGGCAGGCGCCCGGCGGAGGTATGCGGCGCATAGATCAGCCCCAGCGCCTCGAGGTCGCTCATCACATTGCGCACCGAGGCGGGGGAGAGGGTGATGGGGAGCGCGCGGCTGACATTGCGCGAGCCAACCGGCTCGCCGGTGGCCAGATAAGTCTCGACGATCCGCTTGAAAATCGCGCGCGACCGCTCGTTGAGCTGGCCTAGCTTTCCATCCGAGCCTTGGGCGGCGCTCAGCGCGCCGCTGATATCGTCGTAACGCATGGCTGGAATTTAGGCACAGGCTTGAGGGGCGTCAAACCCGCAAAACCGCATCACATGCGATTGAAGCGCCGTTTTAGTGCGCGCCGGAGCGAAAACGCCGCGCTAGTTCAGCGCGCCCGCCGCCGGCATGATGGCCGGATCCAGCCCGTCCGGGGCGCCGAAATGGCTGAAATAGCGCGAGCGGATCGCCTCGACCGGCAAGATCACCAGCACATCGGTGGTGCCGAACTGGTGGTCGATCACCGCCCCGTCGCCGACGAAGGCGCCGAGCCGGAGATAGCCCTTGATCAGCGGCGGCAGCGCCTTCATCGCAGCACGCAAATCCACCTGATCGGCCGGCATCATGTTCATGTCGACATGCTGATCGTCATGCGCCCTGACGCGCCATTCCTCCGGCGCCAGGGCGTTATGGTGAAGAAAGCTTAAAGCCGTGGCGTGGGCTTTCGGGTCGATGCCTTCGAAGCTGGCGCAGCCCAGCATCACATCCACACGGTGCTCGCGCACATAAGACCAGATGCCCTGCCACAGAAGCTCCACCGTGCGGCGGCTGCGATAGGGCTTCAGCACGCAGGACCGGCCGAGCTCCATGAAGGAATGGTCGGGCCGCGCTTCGATCAGTGGCGCCACGTCGTATTCGCGCTGGGTGTAGAACCCGTCATGCCGGTCCGCCACTTCCTGGCGCAGCACCCGGTAGGTGCCCACCACTTGCGGGCGCCGCCAGCCGCGGCTGGCCTCGGCGTTTTGATGATCCAGCACCAGAAGATGATCGAAGATCGGATCGTACGGATCCTCATCCCGCCGCGATAGCATGGTCAGCGCGTTGGGCGTGGCCGACATCTCCTCGTAGAAAACCTTGTAGCGCAAGCGCTGGGCGCGCCGGATATCGCTCTTCTTCCGGCCCAGCCGCACCTCCAGCGAGCCGATTCGCCCATAGGTCTTGGGCGGCTCGCGCAAGATGAAGGCGGGTGGAGTAAACAGCCGGCGGGCATCGAATGCCAGGCCGCCGCTATAGGCCGGCCGAAAAGTCAGTCCTGGAAACATCATGCCTCCGCGCAATTTCTCTGCGCCGCGAGAACCCAAACTGACGGCCGCACGGGCCGCCGGGACCAATCCGATGGGCCGGAATCGCGGCCACTCAGGCGAACGAGGCAACTAGGCCTGAGGAGCTATGATTCGGCCACATTCAGGCTCCGATAGCAATCCTCTTCGAAGGCTGTATGACAACTTTCGAAACCGCTGTGGAGGCAATTTTGCGGGGCAAGTCCCCTGAACGGCCTGGAAAATATGGAAAACCGGTGCTGCGCCGGCCTCAGCCTGCCTGTTCGGCGCCTCTGCCGGGCCGCGCCGAATGGCACTGCCAGCGCCCCAGCAGCGATACGAGATCGGCCTTGTCGAACGGTTTGGCGAGGTAGTCGTCGAGCCCGGCGGCGAGATACGCCTTGCGGTCCTCGGCGAAGGCATTGGCGGTGAGCGCGGCGATCGGCGGGCGCGTCAGCCCTGGCCGGGCGCCGTCCGGATAGAGATCGCGGATATGACCGGCCGCCTCAACCCCATCCATATCCGGCATGTGAATATCCATCAGGATGAGGTCGAACCCGCCCTCCGGCCGGTCCAGCGCGTGCTTGGCTTTTTCGATGGCCTCGGCGCCGTTGACCGCGCGCACCACATGGGCCCCGGATTTCTCCAGCACCGTGCGGGCGAGCAGCGCGTTGATGTCGTTATCCTCCGCCAGCAGCACCGAGTAGGGGGCCCCGCGCGCCGCGCCGAAGAAGACCGGCGCGTCGGCCGGCGGATTGAGCGGCCGGACGTCGTCGGCATTGGGTTCGCCGAAAAGTTGGACCAGCAGCGAGCGCGGTCGGATCGGGCGCACCAGATAGCCGCCGAAGCCCTGCGCCCGCAGCTTGGGGATTTCGCTCCGCGCCGAAGGGTCGATGATTGCGACGGCCCGCAAGTTGCGGTAGGTGCCGGCGGCAAGCGCGCGGCCGAAGCTCTCCGGCATGGCCGCGAGCGCCGCCCGGTCGGTGAGAAGCGCGCTATAGGGCGCGCCGCGTTCCGCCGCCTCGGCGAGGAGATGGTCGACGGTCGCCGGCGCGGCACGGCACGTTTCCGCGCCCAGCGCCCGCAGCAGCTCTTCCACCAGCGCCGCCTCGACCGAGGCTTTTGCGGCAATTAGGATTTTTTCGCCCGGCTTCGGCTTTGGCCAGTCGGCCTCGATCAGCCGCGTCTTCGGCGGGGCGGCGAGCGGCAGGTCGACGATGAAGCTCGCCCCGTGGCCCGGCTTGCTCTCCACGGTGATCTCTCCGCCCATCGCCTCCACCAGGCGGCGGGAGATGGCGAGTCCGAGCCCGGTACCGCCATAGCGTCGGCTGGGGCCGGAATCGCCCTGCTCGAACTCCAGGAACAGCCGCTGGATGGTCTCCGAGGCGACGCCCGGCCCGGTATCTTGCACCGAAAAGCGCAGCGAATAGGCATCGCCCTCGCTCGGGTCGGTCTCCACCCCCGGCGTCAGCCCGAGCTTGAGGGCGACGCCGCCCCGCTCGGTGAACTTGATGGCGTTGCCCACCAGATTCATCAGGATCTGGCGGATGCGCATCTCATCGCCGATCACCGTCCGCGGCAGCGACGGCTCGGCCAGCCAGCCGATCTCCAGCCCCTTGTCGAGGGCGCGCGGGCCGAGCAGCTCGATCACCCCTTGCGCCGCCTCGCCGAGATCGAACGGCGCGAAATGCAGTTCCACCCGTCCCGCCTCGATCTTGGAGAAATCCAGCACCTCGTCGATCAGCGCCAGCAACGTCTTGGCCGAGGTGCCGATGGCGCGGGCATAAGTGTTCTGCTCCGGCGAAAGCTCGGTATCGAGCAAAAGCCCGGTCATGCCGAGAATGCCGTTCATCGGTGTGCGGATCTCGTGGCTCATCGAGGCGAGGAATTGCGACTTCGCCTTATTGGCGCTTTCGGCCTGGTCGCGCGCTTGCGCCAGCGCCCGCTCGGCCTCGCGCTGCTCGGTGATATCGCGGCCGACGCTCTGGATTTCCTCCAGCGTGCCGTCGGCCGTCAGGATCGGGAAATCCTCCCAGATGAACCAGCGCGGCCCCTTGGCGGTCTTCAGCTCGATGGTGTTGCGGCGCGGCGCGGCGGTCTCGTCCGGCGCCAAAGCGCGCATCGCCTGCCTGCCGTCGGCGGCAAGCGGCAGGCTGAAGGGATGGCCGAGGGCTCGATCGGCGCTCACCCCGAAGGTCCGGCAATAGGCATCGTTCACGAAGGTGAGCCGTCCGGCGACATCGCGGCGCAAGATCACCTCGCCCTGATGGTCGAGCAGGTCGCGGTAGCGGGAATCGCGCTCGCGCATCTCCCATTGCAGATCGTGCAGCACTTCCAGATCGGCATCGAGACGATGGGGGCTGTCGCTGGCGCCGCCCTGCACCAGGCCGCGCCGCTGCAGCACGATGAGGAGCGCCGCGCCGATCCCCATGCCAAGCAGGGTGACGAAGAAGAACAGGACCCCCAGCGTACCGCCGGCGATGGCGCCTGCGGCGACGATCAGCAGCGCCGCGCCCGGAAGCAGCTGGAAAAGGCTCTGGCGGGA
This sequence comes from Methyloligella sp. GL2, assembly GCF_013341275.1. Lineage (GTDB taxonomy): Bacteria > Pseudomonadota > Alphaproteobacteria > Rhizobiales > Methyloligellaceae > Methyloligella. The sequence continues at coordinate 217,045 of NZ_CP054476.1, read as the reverse complement.
AAAGATGCGGCGCCGGGCGGAGCCGTCGGACCCCGGCGCGGATGTTTCGATGGGGTTCGGCTTGGTCTCGGCGGCTTCGGCCAATTCCTGCTCCTCGCGCATAGACGTGACGCCTCCAACCCCTAGAGGCGCAAACGCACGCCGGGCGGAAAAGACTGAGAAACAACCAGAAAAAACTTGAAAAAGGCTTTAGCGCTCGCCGGGCCGGCGCGCCTTCTTGCGCTGGGCCATGGCGATGCGGTGACCGGTGACGATGGCCTCGGCGACTTTCTCAGCCATGCAGCGCTTGTCGAGATCGGCCGCCTTCGCCGGAATCGGGGCAAGCGGGCGCTCCTGCGCGGCGAGCACCCGCATCATGGTGTTGCGCTTCACCAGCGGGATATCGGCGGTCTCGGCGATCGCCGCCACGCCCTCCACCATCTGCCGGTAATCGGCATCGTCGGCGAGCTCGGGCACATATTGCGGATCGACCAGAACCGCATCGATATCGTGGCTTGCGAGCCAATCCAGCGTGGAGGCCAGCGAGTCTTCGAACGCGCTCACATCGACCCGCGCCAGAAGATCGGTGGCGCCGAGCTGCCAGACCACCAGGTCCGGCTCGGTCTCGGCCACGGCGAGCCGCATGCGGGCATCCGCATCGTCGGCGATCTCGCCGGCGATATTGCGCGAGATAAGGGTGATCTCATGCCCCTTGAACACCTTGCGCAAATAAGAGGCGAGGAGGTCGGGATAGCTCTCGCTCTCCTCGAACGGGCCTTCCTCGTAGGATGCCGGCCCGACCACCAGGATGGTCAGCGGCTGATCGTCGTCGAGCGCGGTGGCGATGGTTTGCAGCGGCGCCGGCTTCGGCTTGACGGTGCGGTCTGAGACGCAGCCGGTGGACTGGAACAGCTGGTCTTCTGAAAGAACAACCTTGGGCGGCTGGGTGATAAGCGGATCGTCCGCCGAATAATAGACGAACACCGCAGCGGCTATGCCGATGAGGGCGGGGAGGAGGGCCTTTTTGAACGTATGCGCCATTCCACAAACCACGCGGTAAAGATCAAAATCGCGATCCCCACCGCCGAATAGCCCAAGTCGACGATAACAAGCCCCCCCGCCTGGAATCGTACGATTTGACCGATCAGACTTAACAAAGAGCCAATCGAAAACACCGCGAGCGAGTTTCGACCGAGCCCGGAAACCACCGTCACGACCCGCGGGAAAGCCTCCGCAATGGGCCGGTAGGCATGGCTAAAACAAATCACCAGCGCCAGCAGGCTGATCAGCCGCGCCGGCGAAAGATACGTCTTATCGAATAGGAAAATGAGGCGTGGGCTCGGCACCTGCAAGGGGTCCGGATAATAGCCGGTGAAGCGGATCGCGATGCCGGCGGCGAAAATCGCCATAGCCGGCCAGAACAGCTTGCGCCGGATCGGCTCCAAGTGACCTTTCGCCGCGAGCTCGGCGAAGGCGAAGCCGAGGCAGAACAGGAATTGCCAGGTGAAGGGGTTGAGGAACCACACCCCGGCATAAGGCCAGGAGGGGAGGTTGATCTTGAAGACCAGAGCCACCGCATAAACCGCAAACGAAACCGCCAGCATCAGGATCAAGGAGCGCCGCCCCAGCAGCACCAGCGGCCCGGCAAAGATCAGCAGCACCACATAGAGCGGCAGAATGTTGAAATAGCCCAGCTGGTGGGTCATCAGCACCAGCGCCGGCGTGGTCCAGACCGGCGCGGTGAACACCGGCTCGGCATTGTGCCACTCCAGAAACAGGTCGTTTTCCAGCCAGATCGCGGCGCCGGCCAGGATGCCGAGGGCGATCAAGGTGATGGTGAGCTGGGCGCGATAGACCTCGATGGTGCGCAATAGGGTGCGAAGGATCACCCGGTCCCAGCTATTCGGCTTTTCCGGGCCCCCCGTCGCAAGCGAGATCGACCATCCGGCCAGGAACACGAACAGCTCCGCCGCATCGGCAATTGCGAAATTCCGAAGCGTGATGTGTTCGAGCGGATTGCCGGGAATATGGTCGACGAAGATGCAAAGAAGGGCGTAACCGCGCCAAAAATCGATAGCATTCGGCCCGCGCATTCCCTCCGACACGTCCCCCGTTACTCTACACTGGTGGCCCAGCCGGCGGCGCAGAGCCGGCTGAATTTGCTCGTCACAAGAGGGGGATACTAGCGTCTTATCGCCGGGACGCCAGCCCGCCGATCGAGGCTGCACACAAGATCAGGCGGCAACCGTCTGGTTCAGCCGCGCCCCTTGCCCGGACGCTCCCCGCAAGGTCTCGCCGCGATAGCTCAAGGCTTCGGCAATATGCAGCCGCGAGATACGGCTTTCGCCGTCGAGATCGGCAAGGGTACGGGCCAGCCGCAAAGAGCGGTGATAGCCGCGGGCGCTGAGACCCAGCGTCTCCGCCGCCTCGCGCAGCAAGGTGAGGCCGGACGGATCAGGTTCGGCGATGGCCTCCAGAAGCGACCCGTCGCATTCGCTGTTGGTGCGAGCTCTTTTCTCCCCGAGCTCCTCCAGCCGGGCCGCCTGGATCTGCCGCGCCGCGACCACCCGGCGGCGTACCTCGGCGCTGCCTTCGCTGGCCGGCGGCAGGGAGAGATCGGCGGCGCTCACCGCCGGCACCTCGATCTGGATGTCGATACGGTCGAGCAAGGGGCCGGAGATGCGCGCCTGATAGCGGTCGGCGCACCCCTGGCCCTGGCGGCAGCTATAGCCGGGCTCGCCGGCCCGGCCGCAGCGGCACGGATTCATCGCCGCCACCAGCTGGATGCGGGAAGGGTAAGAAATGCGGTGATTGGCCCGCGCGATCACCGTCTCGCCGGTCTCCAGCGGCTGGCGCAGCGCGTCCAGAACCTGTGGTTGAAACTCCGGCAGCTCGTCGAGGAACAGAACGCCGTGATGGGCCAGCGCCGCCTCGCCCGGCCGCGCCCGCGTGCCGCCGCCGACCATCGCCGCCATGCTGGCCGAATGATGCGGGGAGCGGAAAGGCCGCGCCCGGCCGATCCGCCCGCCGCTCAAATTGCCGGCCAGGCTGCGGATCATGCTGATCTCCAGCATCTCCGACGGCTCCAGCGGCGGCAGGATCGACGGCAACCGCTGCGCCAGCATGGACTTGCCGGAGCCCGGCGGCCCGATCATCAGAAGGTTATGGCCGCCCGCCGCCGCCACCTCCAGCGCCCGCTTGGCGCTCTCCTGGCCCTTCACGTCTTTCAGATCGGGCATCGCCTCAGGTTCCGGCTCGGGCTCCGGTTCGGGCCGGGAGAGGCTCTGCAGCCCTTTGAAGTGATTGACCAGGGCAAGGAGATTGGCTGGCGCCAGGATCGGCATATCCGCCGCCGCCCAGGCCGCCTCCGCTCCGCAAGGCTTCGGGCAGATCAGCCCCTTATCCAACGTGTTGGCGCCGATCGCCGCCGGCAGCGTGCCGTCGACGCGGGCGATTGAGCCGTCCAGCGAAAGCTCGCCGAGGACGACATAGCCCTCGATCGCATCGGGGGCGACAGCTCCCACCGCCGCCATCAGCCCGAGCGCGATGGGAAGATCGTAATGGCTGCCTTCTTTCGGCAGGTCGGCCGGCGCCAGATTGATGGTGACGCGTTTCGGCGGCAGCGCCAGGCCGATGGCGTTCAGCGCCCCGCGCACCCGGTCGCGGCTCTCGGCCACCGCCTTGTCAGGCAGGCCGACGATGGAGAAGGCCGGCATGCCCGGCCCGATCTGCACCTGGACGTCGACGCTCCGCGCCTCGATCCCCTCGAATGCGACTGTCGTGACCCGCGCGAACATCGAACCCCCCGGAAAACGTGCAATTCACGTGTAGGAGGAGCCTAACCGCAACCGGACCCCTGTCAAGAACAATATGAGAACATCAATTTTCGGCAGGGTAAATTCGCCCCATCGCGCGCCGGCAGTGCTTTATCCGCGCCGCAAAGCTGCTAGCGTTTCAAACGCTTAGTGGAAGGGGACGAAAATGCCGCCAGGCTTCCCGCCGAAAGGCTTTCTCATTCATCTGACGATCTTCGCCGTGGTCATGCTCGGCCTGGCGGTGCTCAATATCGCCCGCGATCCGGAGCATCCCTGGTTCCTATGGGTGCTGGTTCTCTGGGGCCTCGGCGTTGCCGGCCATGGCTTCCTCGCCTACCGGCGCACCAAGCGCGAGGCGGATGCTGCGATCGCCGTCAAGAAGATCGGGCAGACCAAGACGGCCTCGAAACCGGCCCGCAGCCAGACCCGCAAGCCGGCCGCCAAACGGAGGCGCGCGTCTACTTCGCGCAATTCCTCTCGATCGCGTCCCAAACCATGACCGCGATATCGCCGCCGCCGAACCGCTTCACCTCGCGGATGCCGGTCGGCGAGGTGACGTTGATCTCGGTGAGGTAATCGCCGATCACGTCGATGCCGACGAAGATCAGCCCGCGCCGCTTCAGCTCCGGCCCGAGCCGGGCGCAGATCTCCTTCTCCCGCTCGGTGAGATCGGAGAGATGCGGCGTGCCGCCGACATGCATGTTGGAGCGGGTCTCGTCCGCAGCCGGAACCCGGTTGATCGCCCCGGCGAACTCGCCATCCACCAGGATGATGCGCTTATCGCCCTGGCGTACCTCGGGCAGGTAGCGCTGCACCATCATCGGCTCGCGGAACACGATGCCGAACAGCTCCACCAGCGCGTTGAGATTGGTATCGCCCGGCGCGATGCGGAACACCGCCGCCCCGCCATTGCCGAATAGCGGCTTCACCACGATGTCCTTGTGCTTTTCGCGGAACGCCTTCACCTCGTCGAGCGAGCGGGTGATCAGCGTCGGCGGCATCAGGTCGAGGAAATCCAGGACGAAGATCTTCTCCGGCGAATTGCGGATCCAGGCCGGATCGTTGACCACCAGGCTTTTGCCCTTCAGCCGCTCCAAAAGATGCGTGGTGGTGAGATAGGCCATGTCGAAGGGCGGATCCTGCCGCAGCAGCACCACATCGAAATCGCTGAGGTCCACGGTGCGTGGGTTCGAGAGCCGATAGTGATCGCCCGGCTTGTCCTCCACCGCCAGGCTATGGCCGCTGGCGATGATCGTCCCCTCCCGCAAGGAGAGCTGATCCGGCGTGTAATAGAAGATCTCATGGCCGCGCTCCTGCGCTTCCAACAGCAGCGCGAAGCTGGAATCTCCCTTGATATCGATTTTATCGATCGGGTCCATCTGGAAGGCGGTCTTGAGGGCCATGGGAATCTTTCTGTGGCTTGTCGTTTCGACCCATATAGGGCGTAGAGCGGCGCGCGCCAAAGTACAAATCGGCGCGTTGGCTTACACCTCGAACGCGTTCTCGATCAGCGTCGGGAAAGACCACGGCGCGGAAAGCACCACGTCGAAGGACATCTCATAGCCCTGGAAGCCCGGATGCCCGGCGAGCCAATATTGCGCTGCCCGCACGATGCGCCGCCGCTGCCGGGTCGGCACGCTCCACGCGGCGGCCTCGTATGTGCTGCGCCGCTTCACCTCGATAAAGGCGAGCCTTCTGCCGCGCGTGGCGATCAAATCGATCTCCCCGACAGGCGTGCGGTAGCGGCGCGCAACAATGCGGTGGCCCTTGAAGCGCAGCAGCAGCGCGATCAGGCTCTCGGCGAGAACCCCGCGGGCGTAAGCCTTGCGCCGCTTTTCGCTCACCGCTCTTCGCCCGTGAGCGAAAGTCCGAGCTGATAGACCCGGCTTCGCTTCACCTTCAGCGCGGCGGCAACGCTCCGCGCCGCATCGCGCAAGCTGCTGGTTGCGAGCTCCCGCTTTAGGGCCTCGGCGATGTCGGCATCGCCGATCTCCGCTTCTTCCCCTGGCGGGCCGGCGAGCACCACATATTCGCCTTTGAGCGAGGATGTTTCGCTCAGCTCCACGGCAAGCGCATTGAGCCGCCCCCGCGAAACGGTCTCATGCAGCTTGGTCAGCTCCTTGGCGAGCGCCGCCTCCCGGTCGCCCAATACGCTGGCGAGATCGGCGACCATGGCGGGGAGCCGCGAAGCGGTCTCGTAGAAGAGAAGCGTACCGGGCACGCTCTTCAGCTCTCCGAGCCGCGCCTTTCGGGCGGCCGATTTCGGCGGCAGAAAACCGGCGAAGAAGAAGCTGTCGGTGGGAAGCCCGGCGCTGCTCAAGGCGGCAAGCGTCGCCGAGGCGCCGGGAATTGCGGTGACCGAGATCCCGGCATCCAGCGCCTCGCGCACCAGCTTATAGCCGGGATCTGAGATCAGCGGCGTTCCGGCGTCCGAAATCACCGCGATGCGCGCGCCTTTCTCCAGCTTGGCCAGCAGCGCGGGCCGGGCCTTCGAGGCATTGTGCTCGTGATAGGGGGTGAGCTGCGCGGCGATGCCGAAATGCGAAAGCAGCCGCCCGGAATGGCGCGTATCCTCGCACGCCACCAGATCCGCCTTGGCCAGCACGGCAAGCGCGCGCAGCGAGATATCGGCCAGATTGCCGATCGGCGTCGCCACCAGATAGAGCCCGGGCAGAAGCGGCTTCTCCGCCTCGTCATTGAGCGTCCGCGCCACGGCCGCGCCGAGCCCCGCAAGCCGGTCCTGCACCTCGCTCTCGTCGGTCTTCTGCTCCACCAAGGGCACCTATTCTTTCCGCTATCGTTTGTGGCCGTTGCGCATCACTGCGACATGGAGGACCGCTACGCCGCATTGCCCGGCCCGTTATAATGCCATTGGCGGTTCTGGGCGAAGTCCACATGTTCGGACGCAGGCGGCCGCGTTTAACGATGCCGGGCAAATGTTTCGCTCTCGCCCGCCGCTTTGCCGCCAACGTGCAAAGCAACGCCATCTTTGCACCGCTATTGAAGCCTAAGCGCGAAAGCGCTGCGCAAGAAGTGAGGCCTCCACGGGGGTGGAGCGAGAACCAAGCCGATGCGGCTTTCACAACGGATTTTCCGCCTGACGCGCGCTTTTTGCACCCCGGTCTTTCTATGCGCCGTCTCCGTCGCGCTCGCTTCCTGCACCACGCCGGGCGGCGGCACCAGCGGTCTTGGCGATGAGACCGGCGCCCTCAATCAGGACCCCAACGCGGTCAAGGTCGCGCTGCTCTTGCCCTCCAGCGGACCGGGCAACGCCTCCCAGGTGGCGCAAGCTTTGCGCCAGGCGGGCGAGCTAGCTTTGTTCGATTTCAACAAGCCCAATATCGCGCTGATCCCGAAGGATACCGGCGGCTCGGCGGGCGGCGCCCGTGCCGCGGCGCAAGAAGCGGTCAATGAGGGGGCGGAGCTGATCATCGGCCCGCTCTTCGCCGCCGAGGTGCGCGCCGTGGCGCCCATCGCCCAGCAGAACGGCATCCCCGTCATCGCCTTCTCCACCGACCGCAACGTCGCCGGCAACGGCGTCTATCTCCTGAGCTTCCTGGCCGATGCCGATGTCGGCCGCGTCGCCAGCTACGCCATGAGCCGGGGCAAGAAGAACTTCGCCGTGTTGATCCCGCAGAGCGCGTACGGCCAGGTGGCGGAGAGCGCCTTCGCCAAGACCGTGGCGCGCGGCGGCGGGCGCACCGTGGTCCGCGCCACCTATTCAGGCGGCCGCTCCGGCATGGTGTCTCCCGTGCAGCAGATTACAAACGCGATCCGCGGCGGCCAGCAGATCGATGCGTTGTTCCTGCCTGCCGGCAGCGACGAGCTGCCTCAGCTCGCCCCGCTGCTTGCCTCCAACGGCATCGCCTCAGACAAGGTCCAGTTTCTCGGCACCGGCCAGTGGGATTATCCCGGCGTCGGCTCGCAACAGGCCCTGATCGGCGGCTGGTATGCCGCCCCCGATCCGAAGGGCTGGAGCCGTTTCGCCGGCCGCTACCAGCGCACCTATGGCAGCACGCCGCCGCGCATCGCCAGCCTGGCCTACGATGCGGTGAGCCTTGCCATCTCGCTATCCAAGAACCCGCCCGGCCAGCGCTATACCTACGCCCAGCTCACCCGCTCCACCGGCTTTTCCGGCGTTGACGGGCTGTTCCGTCTCCGCCCCGACGGCACCGCGGAACGCGGTCTGGCGATTTTGCAGGTGCAGCCGTCCGGTGCGCGAGTGATCCAGGGTGCGCCGCGCAGCTTCAGCCAGAATCAGAGCTACAACGCCGGGAATTAGGCGCCGCCTACGCGGAAAGCTCCAGGATCAGCCGATCCAGCACCATGCGGCCCTGAGCCGTCGCTTTGATGCTGTCCTCGCCGCAGAACAGCAGCCCTTCGCGCATCAAGGCGGCAAGAGTCCGGTCGGGGAGCGGCGTGCCGGACAGCGCTTCTAAGCGGTGCCGCGAAATCCCTTCCGAAAGCCGCAAGCCCATCAAGAGATACTCGTCCGCCGTCTCGGCGCGGCTGAGCTTTTCTTCCGCTTCCAGCCCGCTGCCTTTGGCTTCCACCGCGTCCAGCCAGGCTTCCGGGTTCCGGATTGCCGAAAGCGCGGCGCGGGTGCCGCCTTCTGTGATGCGGGCATGGGCGCCGGGGCCGATCCCGGCATAATCGTGTGCCCGCCAATAGATCAGGTTGTGGCGGGATTCCGATCCCGGACGGGCATGATTGGAGACTTCATAGGCCGGCAAGCCGGCCCGCTCGCAGAGCTCCTGCGTGATGGCATAGAGCCGCTCCGCCCGCTCCCCGCTCGGCATCTTCAGCTTGCCGGCCTCATAGAGCGCCTGGAATGCGGTGCCCGGCTCGATGGTGAGCTGATAGAGCGACAGATGATCGGCGGCATAGCCGAGTGCCTCTTTCAGCTCCGCCTCCCATTCCGCTTCCGATTGCCCCTGGCGTCCGTAGATCAGATCGAAGGAGATGCGGTCGAAACGCTGCTTGGCGATATCCAGCGCCGCCAGCGCTTCTTTCGCCGTGTGCTGGCGGCCGAGCGCCTTCAGATCGGGATCGTTCAGCGCCTGGATGCCGATGGAGAGCCGGTTAACCCCGGCGGCGCGATAGCCGGAAAACCGCCCCGCCTCGACCGAAGTCGGGTTTGCCTCCAGGGTGATTTCCGGATCCTCGCCATAACCCCAAAGCCTGCCGATCTCGTCGAGAATAGCGCCCACCGTCTCCGCCGCCATCAAAGAGGGCGTGCCGCCGCCGAAGAAGACGCTGGTGACCGGCCGCCGCCCGGTGCGTGCGGCGAAGCCGGCGAGCTCGGTGAGATAAGCGTCGCGGAACCGCGCCTGATCTTCGCCCGAAAGCCCGCCATGGCGGACATGGGAGTTGAAGTCGCAATAGGGGCATTTGGCGAGACAGAACGGCCAATGCACATAGACGCCGAACGGCGCCGTCGTTTCCGTCTCGATCAAAGCCGCTTCAGACATCGCTGTTATAGAGCGCTTTCATCATGGCTGCGAACGCCACCGCCCGGTGGGACATGGCGTGCTTCTCGTCCTGATCCATCTCGCCGAAGGTCTCCGCCTGCCCGTCGGGCAGGAACACCGGATCGTAGCCGAAACCGTTCTCGCCCCGCGGCGGCCAAACATAGGTGCCGAACACCTTGCCCTCGAACGTGCGGACGGTGCCGTCGGGCCAGGCCAACGCTAGCGCGCAGGTGAAGTTGCAGGTCTTGTCCGCGCTGCCGCTTTCCAGCATCGCCTGATGCACCTTCTCCATGGCGAGACCGAAATCCCGCTTCGGCCCGCCCCAGCGCGCCGAGAACAGTCCCGGATCGCCGCCGATCGCCGCCACTTCCAGTCCGGAATCGTCGGCAAGCGCAGGGAGGCCGGCGCCTTCTGCCGCCGCGACTGCCTTCAGCGCCGCATTCTCGATGAAGCTCGTGCCGGTCTCTTCCGGCTCCGGCAGGTTCAGCTCCGCTGCTGCCAAGGTCTCGATGCCGTAAGGGGCCAGCAGCTCGGCCATCTCCCAGACTTTTCCGATATTGTGGCTCGCCACCACCACGCGGTCGCCCGCATGCAGGGCCTTCGGCCGAGGGCTCTCGTTCATGCGGCTAGCTCACCGTCAGCTTCTGCAGCTGCACCAACTCCGCGACGCCCTTGCGCGCCAGCACGGTCAGCTCGTCGAGCTGTTCCTGGCTGAACGGATCCTGCTCCGCCGTCGCCTGCACCTCGACGATGCCGTCGCCGCCGGTGAGCACAAAATTCGCATCCGCCTCGGCTTCGGAATCCTCGGCATAATCGAGATCCAGCAGGCAGGTTCCCTTGTAGATGCCGCAAGAGATCGCGGCGACGTGATCCTTCAGCACATTGTCCCGCACCATGCTGCGCGCCGCCATCCAGGCCAGTGCATCGTGCAGCGCGATCCACGCCCCGGTGATCGAGGCGGTGCGCGTGCCGCCATCGGCCTGGATCACGTCGCAGTCGATGGTGATCTGCCGCTCGCCCAGCGCGTTGAGATCGGTGACCGCCCGCAGCGAGCGCCCGATTAGCCGCTGGATCTCTTGGGTCCGCCCGGTCTGCTTGCCGGCGGTCGCCTCGCGCCGCGTCCGCTCATTGGTGGCGCGGGGCAGCATGCCGTATTCCGCCGTCACCCAGCCGCGGCCCGTCCCCTTCAGCCAGGGCGGCACCCCGTCGGCGACGCTCGCCATGCACAGCACATGGGTCTCGCCGAACTTCACCAGGCAGGAGCCTTCCGCATGGCGGGAGACCGCCCGTTCAAAGCTGATGGGGCGCAAAGCGTCGGGCGCGCGTTTCGATGGGCGCATAGATAAAATTCTCCTTGGGCAAATTTCGAAGCGCACCGTAGAGGAGCCGCGATACGGGGAAAAGTCCTTATCCCGGTCTAGGCGTCGCGGGGCAGATGGGCCACCTTGCCGGGCAGCGCGCAAGCCGCTAGGCAAAGGGCGGGCGCCGACGGCAGGGATGGATATGGCAGAACCGGCAAGCGACGAGAATGCGGAGACGAAATCCGCTCAAACACCCAGCGAAAGCGCCGAAAAAGCGCCCGCGGTGAAGCCGGTGCCGGCCGGCGCCACGCCGATGATCGCCCAATATCTAGAGATCAAGGCGGCTAATGCCGATTGCCTCTTGTTCTATCGCATGGGCGATTTCTACGAGCTGTTCTTCGAGGACGCTGTCACCGCCTCGCGCACCCTCGGCATCGCGCTGACCAAGCGCGGCAAGCATCTGGGCGAAGATATCCCCATGTGCGGCGTGCCGGTCCATGCCGCCGACGATTATCTGCAGCGCCTGATCCGCGGCGGCCACCGCGTCGCCGTCTGCGAGCAGCTGGAAGACCCGGCCGAGGCCAAGAAGCGCGGCGCCAAATCCGTGGTGCGCCGCGACGTGGTCCGCCTGGTCACCCCCGGCACCCTGACCGAGGACAGCCTGCTCGATGCCCGCACCCACAATTTCCTCACCGCCCTGTTTCAGGGGCCGGGCGAGGGCGGGGCGCAGTTCGGGCTCGCTTCGCTGGATATCTCCACCGGCGAGCTGTTCACCGCGCTTGTGCGGCCGGCGGATCTTGCCGGCGAGCTGATGCGCTTCTCGCCCCGCGAGGTCTTGATGGCCGACGATCTGGCGGGCGATGCTGCCTTGCGCCGTCAGGTCGAGGGGCTGGACGCGGCGGTCACCCCTGCACCGAAGGCCCATTTCGATTCCACCCGCGGCGACACGCTGCTGAAGGAGGCGCTGCAAGTCGCCACCCTCGACGGATTCGGCAGTTTCGACCGGCTGGAGCTGGCCGCCCTCTCCGGCCTCCTCACCTATGTGCAGATCACGCAGATCGGCAAAGCGCCGCTGCTCCGGGCGCCGAAGCGCATTGCCACCGGCAGCTTGCTGCTGATCGATGCGGCGACCCGCGCCAATCTGGAGATTTCTCGCGGCAGCCAAGGGGGCCGAAAAGGCAGCCTGCTCGCCGCTATCGATCGCACCGTGACGCCAGCAGGAGCGCGCGAGCTGGCCAACCGTCTGGCAAGCCCGCTGGCGGACGTGAAGGCCATCAATGCCCGGCTCGAGGCTGTCGGCCATCTGGCCGAGCGCCCGCTCGCCCGCCGCGCCTTGCGCGATTCGCTCCGCGCCGTGCCGGATCTCGCCCGTGCCTTGGCCCGGCTTTCCCTGGGCCGCGCCAGCCCCCGCGATCTCGGTGCGGTGCGCGATGCCATCCGCGCCGCCCAGGATCTCGCCGCAAAGCTGATCGAGAAGGGCGATGGGTTGGGGCTTCCGGACGAGCTGCAGGATATCGCCGAACGCCTCAAGGCCGCGCCGCTTCCCTTGCACGACGAGCTTTCCGCCGCGCTGTCCGACGATCTGCCGGTGAACAAGCGCGATGGCGGCTTCGTGCAAGCGGGCTACGACGCCACGCTGGACGAGAACCGTGTCCTTCGCGACGGCAGCCGCCAGGTCATCGCCGGGCTGCAATCGACTTACGCGTCTCAGACCGGCGTCAAATCCCTGAAGGTCCGCCACAACAATGTGCTCGGCTATTTCGTCGAGGTGACCCAGGTCCAGGCCGGTCCGCTGACCGAGCCGCCCTTGTCGGAGACCTTCATCCACCGCCAGACCATGGCCAATGCCATGCGCTTCACCACCAAGGAGCTTGGCGAGCTGGAAGCGCGCATCACCATGGCCGCCGACAAGGCGCTGGCCTGCGAGATGGAGATCTTCAACCGGCTCTCCGATGCGATCCTGGAGGCCCAGGCGCCGCTCTCCGCCGCCGGTGCCGCGCTTGCCGAGCTCGATTGCTTCGTCTCCCTCGCCGAGCTGGCGGAAGAAGAGAATTACGCAAGGCCGAAGGTCGATGACGGCTTGATGTTCGAGGTGACCAACGCCCGCCATCCCATGGTGGAGCAGTCGCTGGCCGGGGGCGGTTCGGGCAGCTTCATCGGCAACGATTGCCGCCTTGCTGGCGACGGGGCGCGCGATGCCGCCAGCATCCTGGTGGTCACGGGCCCGAACATGGCCGGCAAGTCCACCTTCCTGCGCCAGAACGCGCTGCTCGTGGTGCTGGCCCAGATGGGCTCCTTCGTGCCGGCGGACAAAGCCCATATCGGCGTGGTGGACCGGCTGTTCAGCCGCGTCGGCGCGGCCGACGATCTCGCCCGCGGCCGCTCCACCTTCATGGTCGAGATGGTCGAGACCGCCTCGATCCTCAATCAGGCGACCGAACGCTCCTTCGTGGTGCTGGACGAGATCGGCCGCGGCACGGCGACCTTCGACGGGCTCTCCATCGCCTGGGCGACGCTGGAATACCTGCACGAGGTGAACCGCTCGCGCGTCCTCTTCGCCACCCATTATCACGAGCTCACCGCCCTGGCCGAAAAGCTCGACCGCGCCGCCAATGCCACCGTCGAGGTGAAGGAATGGCGCGACAGCATCGTCTTCCTCTATCGCGTCGTCTCCGGCGCCGCCGACCGCTCCTACGGGCTGCATGTCGCCAAGCTCGCCGGCCTGCCGAAACCGGTGCTGGCGCGGGCCTCCGAAGTGCTGGACCAGCTGGAGCGTGCCGATGGCAGGCCCAAGCCGACGGACCTTGCCGCCGACCTTCCGTTGTTCTCCGCCGCGGCCGCCCATGAGGAAGACGAGGCCCCTTCGGCCCTGGATGCGGCCCTGCAAGAGTTGCAGCCCGACGCAATGACGCCTAGAGAAGCCCTGGAAGCTCTCTATCGCCTCAAGCAGATCTTGGACGGTCGTGAACCCTAGCTTAGGGGACCCTATGTTAGGATTGCGCGGTCTGGTGGCCCGGCCGCCCCGTCCATGGACCGGATATGGACCAAACGACGCTCATTCCCGCACCCTTCTTCGACTTCGAAGCCTTGCGCTCCGAAATGTCGGCGCTTGCCGAAGGCTGTGCCGGCAAGGAGCTGGCGCTGCGCGACGCCATGGCCAAGCGCTTCCGCGGCCTGATCGACGAAGCCCATGCCCAGGCCGAGCGCCAGCTCAATGCCGATGGCGACGGCATCCGCTGTAGCGAGAGCATCTCCGAATTCCAGGATGCGCTGATCCGTCTCGCCTATGACGTGATCGTCAAGCATGTCTACCGCGCTGAGAACCCGTCTGCCGCCGAGCGCATGGCGGTGGTGGCCACCGGCGGTTACGGCCGCGGCCGCCTGGCGCCGGGCTCCGACATCGATCTGATGTTCCTGCTGCCTTATAAGCAGACTGCCTGGGGCGAGAGCGTCGCCGAATTCATGCTCTATCTGCTGTGGGATCTCGGCTTGAAGGTCGGCCACGCCACCCGCAGCGTCGATCAATGCGTGCGCCTCTCCTTCGAGGATATGACCATCCGCACCGCGCTGCTCGATGCCCGCCGCATTCTCGGCGACGAAGCGCTTTTCGCCGAGTTCCAGCAGCGCTTCCGCGACGATGTGCTCTCCGCCAATCCGCGCCCCTTCATCGACGCCAAGCTGGAGGAGCGCAACGAGCGCCACGCCCGCTCCGGCGCCTCGCGCTACCGGGTCGAGCCCAACGTCAAGGAAGGCAAGGGCGGCCTGCGCGACCTGCACACGCTGCACTGGCTCGCCAAGCATCTTTATCCCGACAAGGCGGAGGAGGAGTTCGTCGAGGTCGGCGTGTTCACCCCCGGCGAATATCGCAGCTTCTGCCGCTGCGAGAGCTTCCTATGGACGGTGCGCTGTCACCTGCATTTCCTGACCGGCCGGGCCGAGGAGCGCCTCTCCTTCGACCTGCAGCAGCGTATGGCCGAGCGGCTGCACTACCGCTCCCATAACGGGCTGCGCGCCGTCGAGCGCTTCATGAAGCACTACTTCCTGGTGGCCAAGGAGGTGGGCGATCTCACCGGCATCGTCTGCACGGCGCTGGAGATGAAGCAGCTCAAATCCCTGCCCGCGCTGGATGCGCTGCTCTCGCCCTTCGGCTGGCGCCGCCGCCTGCAGGTCCGCTACACCTCCGATTTCCGCATCGAGAACGGCCGCATCTTCGCCGACAAGGACATCTTCAAGCGCGATCGGCTGAACATCCTGCGCGTCTTTGTCATCGCCGATCAGCACCAGGTCTCGTTCTCGCCGGCCATCTTGCGCCTGCTCCGCGCCAATCTCGGCATGATCGACGACGATTTCCGCGAGAATAAGCAGGCCAATGCCATGTTCCTGCAGCTTCTCACCGAGGCGCGCGATACCGAGAGCATCCTGCGCAAGCTGAACGAGGCGGGCGTGCTAGGCCGCTTCATCCCCGATTTCGGCCGCGTCGTCTCGATGATGCAGTTCAACATGTATCACCACTTCACCGTGGACGAGCATCTGATCCGCACCCTCGGCTATCTCGCCGGGATCGAGAAGGGCGACTATGCCGAGGAGCATCCGCTTTCCAGCTCGATCATCGGCAGTATCGACAATCGCCGCGCCCTTTATGTCGCCGCGCTGCTGCACGATGTCGCCAAGGGCCGCGACGAGGATCACTCTATTGCCGGCGCCCGCGTCGCCCGCGAGCTTTGCCCGCGGCTGGGGCTTTCCGCCGCCGAGACCGAAACCGTCTCCTGGCTGGTCGAGCATCATCTCGATATGAGCCAATACGCCCAGAGCCGCGATCTCAACGACCCCAAGACCATCCGCGACTTCGCCGATCTGGTGCAAAGCCGCGAGCGGCTGAAGCTGCTGCTGGTGCTCACCGTCTGCGATATCTCCGCCGTCGGTCCCGGCGTCTGGACCGGCTGGAAGGGGCAGCTGCTGCGCACCCTCTATCACGAGACCGAACCGCTTCTGAGTGGCGGCCATACCGCCATGAGCCGCTCTCAGCGCATCGACCAGGCCAAGGACGATCTGCGGACGCGCCTCTCCGACTGGCCCGCCGAGACGGTGCAGCGCTTCATCGACCGCCACAGCCCCGATTACTGGCTGCGCACCGATCCGGATCTTGTCGTGGAGCACGCCAAGCTGGTGCGCGAGGCGGAAGAGGCCGGCAAATCGCTGGCCACCCATATCTCCACCGACGCCTTCCGCGCCGTCACCCAGATCAGCATCCTGGCGCCCAACCATCCGCGGCTTCTGTCGATGATCGCCGGCGCCTGCCACCGGGCCGGCGCCGATATCGCCGATGCGCAGATCTCCACCACGCTCGACGACATGGCGCTCGACACCATCCATCTGGAGCGGCAATTCGATTTCAGCGAGGACGAGGAGCGCCGCGCCGGCCGCATCGGCCAGACCATCGAGAAGCTGCTGCGCGGCGAGCTTAGGCTCGAGGACGTGGTCTCCGACGGTCAGCCGCCCGTGCCGAAAGTCGCCGTCTTCACCGTCGAGCCCCAGGTCATCATCGACAACACCCTGTCCGACAATCACACGGTGATCGAGGTCAACGGGCTCGACCGGCCGGGCCTTCTCTACGAGATCACCTGCGCCTTCACCGATCTGAAGCTGGATATCGCCACCGCCCATATCGCCACCTTCGGCGAGAAGGCGGTCGACGTGTTCTACGTCACCGATCTGACGGGCAAGAAGATCAAGGAGCCCAAGCGCGAGGCGGCGATCCGCGAGCGGCTTCGCCACGTGCTGCGCGAGCGCAGCCAAGATACCGAGTCCGCGGCCTGATGGGCACCGCGCCGCGGCATTGCAGCCGGTCTAGGCGCTAGAGCCGATGGCCCTCTATCGCGCCTTCGCCACTGTCGGCGGCATGACGGTCGTAAGCCGCGTTCTCGGCTTCCTGCGCGATATGCTGATGGCGGCGTTGCTCGGCACCTCGGCTGCGGCCGATGCTTTCTTCGTTGCCTTCCGCATTCCGAACCTGTTCCGGCGTCTCTTCGCCGAAGGCGCCTTCGATTCCGCCTTCGTGCCGCTTTTCGCCAAGCGCTATCACGGAGAGGGAGAAGCGGCGGCCAAGGCTTTCGCCGCCCAGGCTCTGGCCGGGCTCACCGGCATCCTGGTGATATTCACGATCCTCGGCGAGATCGCCATGCCCTGGCTGATGCTTTTGCTGGCACCGGGCTTCACCGCCGATCCGCCGAAATTCGAGCTCGCCGTCTGGCTCGCCCGCATCGCGCTTCCCTATCTCCTGTGCATGTCGGTGGTGGCGCTCTATAGCGGCATGCTGAATTCGCTTGGCCGCTTCGCCATCGCCGCCTTCGTGCCCACCTTGCTCAATGTGGTGCTGATCGCCGTGCTGCTCGGCCTCGTCGCCTTCGGCTACCGGGCGGATCAGACCACGGTGGGCTATGCGCTGGCCTGGGGCGTTGCCGCCTCCGGACTGCTGCAGGTCGTGGTGATCTTGTTCGCCGCCGCCAAGACCGGCCTGCAGCTGAGGTTCACAAGGCCGGTCTGGAACGACGAGATGCGCCGCCTGGCCACTCTCGCCGCGCCGGGCCTCCTTGCCGGCGGCATCGCACAGGCAAGCATCATCTTGGGCACCATCATCGCTTCGCTCCAGGACCGCGCCGTCTCCTGGCTGTATTACGGCGAGCGCATCTTCCAATTGCCGCTGGGCGTCATCGGCGTTGCCATCGGCGTGGTGCTGCTGCCCGAGCTCAGCCACCGCCTGCGCGAGGAGGATCATGAAGCGGTGATCGAGGCGGAGAACCGCTCCATGGAGTTCGGCCTGCTGCTCACCTTGCCCGCCGCCCTGGCGCTGATCCTCATCGCCGAGCCGATCATCCGCGTGCTGTTCGAGCATGGCGCCTTCACCGCCACCGATTCCCGCGCCACCGCCTCGATCCTCACCGCCTTCGCCTTCGGCCTGCCGGCCTATGTGCTGGTGAAGATCTTCCACCCCAGCTTCTTCGCCCGCGAGGACACCAAGACGCCGATGCTCTGCGCCGGCCATGCCCTGGCCGCCAATGCGGTGCTGAGCATCGTCCTGTTCGTGCTGCTCGGCGCTGTCGGCATCGCGTTGGCCACCACCATCGCCGGCTGGATCAATGCCGGGCTCCTCGCCTATCACCTCAAGAAGCGCGACGGGCTGAAATTCGATATGACCTTCCGCCGCCGCTTCCGGGGTATTTGCCTCGCCACCGTGTTGATGAGCGTTGCGCTCTATCTGGCGAGCAGCCTGCTCTGGCCCTGGTTCGGCCCGGAGAACGGGCTCGTGATCCAGGTTCTGGCGCTGCTGGTTCTGGTCGGAGCCGGGCTCGGCGTCTATTTCGGCGCCGCCGAGCTGTTCGGCGTGATGACCTTGCGCCGGGTGCTGAAGAACCTCAACGCGGCCTGAAACCACGTCGATTTACCGGATGAGGCGCTTGCGTCTTGCCTCGCCTCGCCCGCCGCGCCATAACGCCCAACGTTTCTTAGGAGGATACGGGGACATGCCAGCCTCAAAAGACCGGGTTCTTTCGGGCGTTCAGCCCACCGGCAATCTGCATCTCGGCAACTATCTCGGCGCGATCAAGAAATTCGTCGCCATGCAGGACACCCATGAGTGCCTGTATTGCGTGGTGGATATGCACGCCATCACCATGTGGCAGGATCCGGCCGAGCTCAGTCACAACACCCGCGAGGTGACCGCCGCCTTCATCGCCGCCGGCATCGACCCCAAGAGCCATATCGTCTTCAACCAGAGCCAGGTTCCGGCCCATGCCGAGCTGACCTGGATCTTGAACTGCGTCGCCCGCATCGGCTGGCTGAACCGCATGACCCAGTTCAAGGAGAAGGCCGGCAAGGACCGCGAGAACGCCTCCGTCGGGCTGTACGATTATCCGGTGCTGATGGCCGCCGACATCCTGATCTATCACGCCACCCATGTGCCGGTGGGCGAGGACCAGAAGCAGCATCTGGAGCTGGCCCGCGACATCGCCCAGAAGTTCAACAACGACTATGCCGAGATGATCGCCAAGGCCGGCGAACTGGAAGAGTTCTTCCCCCTGCCCGAGCCGCTGATCTCCGGCCCCGCCACCCGGGTGATGAGCTTCCGCGACGGCACCAAGAAGATGTCGAAGTCGGAAGTCTCCGACATGTCGCGCATCAACCTGACCGACGATGCCGACACCATCGCCAAGAAGATCAAGAAGGCGAAGACCGATCCGGAGCCGCTTCCTTCCGAGATCGACGGGCTGAAGGAACGCCCCGAGGCGCGCAATCTGGTCGGGATTTACGCCGCTTTGGCGGAGACCGATACGGCCACGGTGCTGTCCGAATTCGGCGGCTCCAGCTTCTCCACCTTCAAGCCGGCCCTGGCCGAGCTTGCCACCACTAAGTTGGAGCCCGTCGCCACGGAGATGCGGGCGCTGCTCGGAGATCCGACTCACATCGACGCGATTTTGGCCGACGGCGCCGAGCGGGCCCGGGCCATCGCCGATCCGATTCTGGCGAAAACCAAGGAAATCGTGGGCTTTATCACCCGGTGACGCAGGCTTAACGGAAATCCTTGTTGGGCCGGGGGGTTAGTGGCAGCATGCTCGCCATGGCCCCGAAACCTCAGACCAAGTCGCGCGCGGCGGCCAAAGCGCCGGCGAAGACTGCTGCCAAGAGTGCCGCCAAGGCTGGCGCGAAAACCGGCAGCGATACGCCTCGGCCCCGCAGGAAACGGCAAGTCTTCCATGAGGGGCATAAGCGCAAGCTTCTGGTCGTGGTCGACGAGACGCCGGAATGCGAAAGCGCGCTCGCCTATGCCGCCAGCCGCGCCAAGCGCACGGCCGGCCAGCTCGCCTTGCTCTTCGTCATCGAGCCCGGCGACTTCCAGCATTGGCTGGGGGTCGAGGAAATCGCCCGCGAGGAGGGCATCAACAAGGCCCGCGCCGTGTTTCGCCTGTTCGGCCGCAAGCTGAAAACCATGGGCTTCGAGAAGATCGTGCCCGAGGAGATCATCCGCGAAGGCCACAAGGCGGAGGAGATCACCAAGCTGATCGACGAGGATGCCGATATCGGCGTGCTGGTGCTCGGCGCATCGCGCGATCCCTCCGGCCCGGGCCCGCTGGTCTCCTCGCTTGCCGGCCGCGCCGGCAGCTTCCACATCCCCATCACCGTCGTCCCCGGTTGTCTCGGCATCGAAGAAATCCTCGAAATGGCCTAAAGGGCCGGCCCGGTCCCGGGAATCGATGCTGGAATCGCCGCAACCCCTTCTGAACAGGGCTGATTTCGCCTATCTTTCCCTTTAAACTCCGATTTGACGACACCAAGTGTAGACCCATTCTAAGAATGCCGCTTCTGGCGCCGGCGGCAGCCGTTTGAAAAGGCCAAGACGATGTTTATTCAGACCGAAGCAACGCCGAATCCGGCGACGTTGAAGTTCCTGCCCGGCCGTCCGGTGTTGGAAAGCGGCGGCACGCTGGAATTCCGCAAGGGCGAGGAGACCGCCTCGTCGCCGCTTGCCAGTCGCCTGTTCGATATCGACGGCGTCTCGGGCGTGTTCTTCGGCTCCGATTTCATCTCCGTGACCAAGGATGCCGCCGAATGGCAGCATCTGAAGCCCGCCATTCTCGGTGCCATCATGGAGCACTACATGTCCGGCGCCGCCGTCACCGAAGGCAATTTCGGCGACAATAGCGGCGAGGCGGACGAGTTCTTCGAGCCGGAGGACGAGGAGATCGTCAACACCATCAAGGAGCTGCTGGAGACGCGGGTGCGCCCCGCCGTAGCTCAGGATGGCGGCGATATCACCTTCCATGGCTTCCGCGACGGCGTGGTGTATCTGCATATGCGCGGTGCCTGCGCCGGCTGCCCGTCTTCCACGGCCACCTTGCGCCACGGCATCGAGAACCTGCTCCGCCACTTCATTCCCGAGGTGGAAGAAGTCCGGCCGGTCGTCTGATGGCAAACGGGGGCGACAGGGAGGCGCGGCTCGAGGCGCCCGCGCTGGATCAGCTATTCCGTCAGGCGCGGACCCACAATAAGTGGCTCGACAAGGATATTCCCGACTTCCTGCTGCGCGAGCTGGTGGATCTTGCCAAATGGGGGCCGACAGCGGCCAATTCCTGCCCGGCGCGCTTCGTCTTCGTGAAGTCGAGCGAGGCGAAGGAGAAGCTGAAGCCGTTCCTCTCCGAAGGCAATCGCGACAAGACCATGCAGGCGCCGGTCTGCGCCATCATCGCCTACGACCTGGAGTTCTACGAAAAGCTGCCGACGCTTTTCCCCCATACCGACGCCAAGAGCTGGTTCGTCGGCAAGGACGAGAAGATCTTCCAGAGCGCCTTCCGCAATGGCAGCCTGCAGGCGGCTTATTTCATTCTCGCCGCCCGCGCGCTGGGGCTGGATTGCGGGCCGATGTCCGGCTTCGACAATGACGGCGTCGACGAAGCCTTCTTCGCCGGTACGCCGATCAAGTCCAATATCCTCTGCAATCTCGGCTATGGCGACGAAAGCGCATTGATGCCGCGGCATCCGCGCCTGACCTTCGAAGAGACCGCCGAGATCCTTTAGCCGGGGAACGCCATGCAGCACGACGCGACGGTCCTGGCGCTCGACACCGCCATGGGCAACTGTTCCGCTGCCGTCTTGCGCGGCGGCAATGCACCACGCGTGCTCGCCTCCCGGGCCGAGGCCATGGCCCGCGGCCATGCCGAGGCGCTGATGCCGATGATCGAGCAGGCGATGGACGAGGCGGGGCTCGCCTTCGCCGATCTCGACCGCATCGCTGCCACCACCGGCCCGGGCAGCTTCACCGGCGTGCGTATTGCCATTGCCGCCGCCCGTGGTCTGGCGCTGGCCACGGGCGCCGAGCTTTGGGGCACCGATGCCTTGTCGGTGATGGCCAAGCGCGCCGCGAAGGAAGCGCTGAACGGCGATGCGGATTTCGCCATCGCCGTCGATGCCAAGCGCGAGCGCCTGTATTTCGGGGTCTTCGATGCCGAGGCCGCCCGGCAGAGCGGGCCGCAAATCGTCAGCCCGGCCGATGCGCTTGGCCTGCTGCCCGCCTCCGTCACGCGCGTGCTCGGCAGTGGGGCGGAGATGCTAAGGGCCGAAGCCGGCAAGGAAGGCCGCCAGCTCGACGCCCTCGCTCCCGATCTGCAGCCCGATGCCGTGAGCCTCGGCCTTCTGGCCCTGCAGGGCGGCGATGCGATGCCCAATCTTCGCCCACTCTATTTGCGCCCGCCCGACGCCAAGCCGCAGACCGGAAAATCGGTGGCCCGGAAATGAGCGCGCCCGCGCCCGCGCCGGCAGCTTCGATCCGCCGGGCCGATCTCGCCGACACTCAAGACATCGCAAAGCTGCATAAGCGCTGTTTCGATCCGGCCTGGGACGCTCAATCCATCGCCGTCTTCCTCGCCAGCCCCGAATGTCTCTGCCTCAATGCCGAACGCGCGGAGGGGCGCTGCGCCGGATTTCTGCTCACCCGAATCGCGGCCGACGAGGCCGAGCTTCTGACCATCGCCGTCGCCCCGGAGCAGCGAAGGGAAGGGATCGCGAAGGCGATGATGCAGGCCGCGATGGAAGGGCTGAAGGCGCGCGGTGTTGCCACGTTATTTCTTGAAGTAGATACGAAAAACACCGGCGCTCTTGCGCTATATGAGAGCCTCGGCGCGGCCCCGGTGGGCGAGCGTCCAGGCTACTATGCCGACGGCGGCGACGCTGCCATCTTCAGCCTTGCCCTTTAGAAGAGGGTTGCCGATGATGCCGGTGAAAACGGACCGGCGGGGCTAGCAAGTCGGGGAGGAAGGTCCGGAAGCGATGATGTCGAAACCTGCGACAGCGGAAACCAGGCTCGAGCGCCAATGCGCCCAGCACGGCATGCGGATGACCGGGCAGCGCCGTGTCATTGCGCGGGTACTCTCCGAGTCTGAGGACCATCCCGATGTCGAGGAGGTCCACCGCCGCGCCAGCGCCCATGACGACCGCATCTCGCTTTCCACCGTGTACCGGACGTTGCGGCGTATGGAGGAGGCAGGCATTTTGGAACGCCACGAATTCGGCGATGGTCGCGCCCGCTACGAATCCGCTCATCACAAACATCACGACCATCTGATCGACGTGAAAACCGGTAAGGTGATCGAGTTCCGCAACGAGCAGATCGAGCGTCTTCAGGAGGCGGTGGCCCGCGAGCTGGGTTATCGGCTCACCGGCCACCGGCTGGAGCTGTTCGGCACGCCGATCAAACGCGGCGAGGAGGGGTAACGCCAGCTATGAAGCATGTCCGCAGCTTTTTCGTGCTCGCCACGTTCATGATTTTTACCCTTCCCTTGATGCCGGTGCAGCTGCTTTTTCTCAAGTTCGGCTCGGACCGCGCCCGCACCTTTCCCCATTGGTATCACCGCTGGGTCTGCAAGATCCTCGGCATCCGCGTCCATGTCGAAGGCGAGATTGCCGAGCACCAGCCAGGCAAACCCGGCGTGCTGCTGATCTCCAACCACGTCTCCTGGCTCGATATTCCGGTGCTCTCGGCGGTGGCGCCGGTGTCCTTCATCGCCAAGCGCGAAGTCTCCACCTGGCCCTTCGTCAGCTGGCTGGCCAAGCTGCAGCGCTCGGTCTTCGTCGATCGCGAGAAGCCGAAAGAAGTCGGCACCAAGGCCAGCGAGATTCTGAACCGCCTGCGGGCCGGGGACAATGTGGTGCTGTTCGCCGAGGGTACCAGCAGCGACGGCAACTACGTGCTGCCGTTCAAGACCTCGCTCTTCGCCTCGGTGAAACCGCGCGGCAAGGAGGCCGCCCAGAAGGATCTGACCGCGCAAACCCTCGCCGTCAGCTATCGCAGGATCTACGGGCTTCCGGTCGGCTGCCGCCGGCGCCATCTCATCGGCTGGTATGGCGATATGGATATGGGAAGCCACGGCTGGCGGCTCTTGGGGCTGGGCCCCCTCGATGTCTCGATCCGCCTAGGTCCGCCCGTTCCGCTGGCCGAGTTCGAGGACCGCAAGGCCCTGGCCCGCTATGCGGAGACCAAGGTCCGTCACGATGTGATCGAGCTATCGCGCGGCAGGCCGTTGCCTGAGCCGGCCTGACATATTGGCCTGGCAAATTGGTCTAACCTGCCGCGCGCAAGTTTCTACGAACAAGTCTCTACGAAATTGCTGTCTAGATTGCCTGGCGCTGGCGCAGCTGATCCATCAGCAATGCAGAGGCGAAGGTGCCGTTCGGCAGCTGCCGGATGCGGCCGCTCTTCACCGTCGCCATCAGCACGGCCTGCATGCCGCGCGTTGCCGAATCCGGCTCGGTGAAGAAGCCTTCCCGCATCGACCAGTCGCGCAAGGTCTCGACCGACATCGGGCCGTGCTCGCTTAGCGTCCGCAGCACGAAATCCACCAGAGCCTGCTGTCCGGGGCTCAACGCTACCGCAGCCGGAGCCTGCGGCGTTGCCTGATCGATGCGGCGCTTCTCCGCCTCGATCAGCCGGTTCAGCGCGGCGATCTCGTCGCGGATCTCCTCGATCCGCGTATCCCGCTCGACCTTTAGCTGCTCGACCTTCTTGTCGAACTGAACCTGGGCGGCATTGATCTCGTCCTCAAGGATCTGTGCTCGGTCCTGCAAATCTTTACGAATGTCGCGCATCGTCCCCCGCTTCCTTTCAAAATGGGCCGCCCCCTTATGGCCAAAGGCCTTGGCCCGTTACTCAAACTCCTATTTCGCCACGTCTTGCAGGCAGGAAAAAGGCAATTAGCACCATGAGTTAATCCGCCTGTGGTTAAACTGTGGACGGTTTTTCGGCCATTTTCGGCATCGCCGCGCCAGTTTCCGGCAGGAACACGGCCAAAAGCCCGATTGCCGGCAAAAATGCGCAGATGTGATAGACGAAATCGATGCTCGTCCGGTCGGCCAGCCAGCCCAACAGAGCGGCGCCGATGCCGGCGATTCCGAAGGCGAATCCGAAAAACAGCCCGGCCACCATGCCCACCTGTCCTGGAATCAGCGTCTGGGCATAGACCACGATGGCCGGAAAGGCCGAGGCCAGGATCACGCCGATCGGAATGGTCAGCGCCACCGTCCAGAACAGATTGGCGTAAGGCAGCGCCAGGGTGAACGGCAGCACGCCGAGAATCGACCACCAGATCACCCGGCGCGAACCGATCCGGTCGCCGATGGGACCGCCGATCACGGTTCCGGCCACCACCGCGCCCAGAAACACGAACAGATAGACTTGCGCCCCCTGCACCGAGATATCGAAGCTCTGGATCAGATAGAAGATGTAGAAGCTGGTGAGGCTGACCAGGTAGAAATGCTTGGAGAAGGTCAGCGCCAGCAAGATCGCGATCGGCTTGGCCACGCTTTTGCGCGTCACCGCCTCCACGGCTTTGCGTTCGTCTTCCATCGAGACGCGTTTCAGCTTCAGCGTCTTGCCGTACCAGGAGCCGACGCCGCCGAGCAGCATCATTCCCACGAGCGCCATGATCGCGAACCAGGCGATGGCCCCCTGCCCGTTCGGCAGGATGATGAAGGCGGCGAGCAGCGGCCCGATGGCGGTGCCGAAATTGCCGCCCACCTGGAACACCGATTGCGCCAGCCCGTGCCGCCCGCCCGAGGCGAGCCGCGCTACCCGCGAGCTCTCCGGATGGAACACCGACGATCCCATTCCGATCAGGCTTGCGGCGATCAGCACCATGGTGAAGCTGGAGGCCGCCGCCATCAGCAGCAGTCCGGCCAGCGAGGAACCCATTCCGACCACCAGCGAATAGGGCGTCGGATAGCGGTCGGTGACATAGCCGACCACCGGCTGCAGCAGCGAGGCGGTGCCTAGGAAGGCGAAGGTGATCAGCCCGATCTGGCCGAAATCCAGCGCGAAGTTCTGCTTCAGCAGCGGGTAGGTCGCAAGGATCAGCGACTGGATCACATCGTTGAACATGTGACAGACGCTGACTGCGATCAGGATCGCAACCACCGTGTTCTCGCCCGCTTCGCGGGCAGAGCTATGGTCGTTGACGCTGGAGGCCATGAGCTGAAGACGCCGATGCCGCCGCGCACCCGGCAAGGGGACGGGACAGACCGGCGGTCCTTTTGTGAAAGCCGATTGTCGAGCAGATAAGCCGCGCGCCGCCCAGTGCGGTGCGCGGGATGGGCCAAATATCACTTGCCGGAGGCAACGCCAAGATGGGAGCGGCGAAGCGTCCCGCGAGCTGGCGCTTAGGAGCTTTCGCGTGGCCCCATCTTGGTCGCTCTGGGGAGGAACTCGTCGAGGAGGTTCTGCCGCGACATGCGTAGGAGATGGGCGCTCATCGGGCTCATCTCCTCCAGATTCTCCAGCAGATAGTCCATCGCCGCGATGACCGGCCAAATCGAGCGGCCATGTCCCAGATCGCTGGCTGCCGTCCGGGGAAGCGGGATGATCTCGCCCCTGCGTCCTTTGTACGGCCCCGATTGCGCCATGGCGGTCGATCCTTAGGCGGCGGCCTCGCCGAATTGGAAGTTCTCGCGGATGCTCAGCCGCAGCTCGATCGGCGGCGGGATCAGCGTCACCGAGACTTTCGGCGCCGGCGCCGGCATCTCGCTCACCAGCGACATGCTGTAGGCGGAGGCAAATTCCAGCGCCAGGAGCTGAAGCTCCAGCAGCGCCACGCCCATGCCGACGCAGGTCCGCGGCCCGACCCCGAAGGGGATGTAGGACTTGTTGTTGAAAGACCGGTCGAGGCGGAAATTGTCCGGGTCGTCCCAATAGTCCGGATGCCGCTGCAGCTGCCAGGGGCAGAACAGCAAGGAGGTGCCCTTCTTCAGCTTATGGCCGGCGATCTCCACCGGCTTCTTGGTTTCCCGCGAGAACCACCAGGCCGAGGGGTAGAGCCGCAACACCTCCCGCGCCAGCGCCATGCTGAGCGGGGCATTCTTCAGGTCCGCCGCAACGATATCGCCCCCGCCGTCGGTGATCGCCATGCACTCCTGGGCGATCCGGTCGGCAAGGCCGGGCTCCGTGGTCAGATAGTAAAGCAGCCACACCGCCGCCGAGGCCGTGGTGTGATGGCCCGCCAGAAGCATGGTCAGAATCTCGTCGCGAATATCGCTATCGCTGAGACCCAGCTCCTCCAGCGAACCGAGCACGCTGCCCTGGCCGGCATTGGCGCGCACCCGCCGCACCACCAGCTCCATGATCTTATGGGCCTCTGCATATTTGCGCCGCCGCCGCAGCCAGGCGCGGGGTCCGCGCGGGATCACCCGGAACATGTCCTGGTCGAGCTCGTACTCGATCAGATTGACCGCGCGCAGCAGCGCCATCTCGTCGGCCGGGGACAGCACCTGATGGCCGAAAAGCGCAATCGAGATCAGCCGCAAGGTCAAAGGCCCGGTGATCTTGTGAGCGTCGAAGCTCTCCTCGCGGGCCAGCGAACCGGCCAGCTGGCGGATCGACGCCGCCATCGCCGGCACCTGCTCCAGCACCGTGGACCGCCCGAGCTTGGCATGCACCACGCCGCGGCGGCGCTTATGCTCATCCCCGGTGAGCAGCAGAAAGCTCTCGCCGAAAGCCGGCCTCAGCTTGCGGATGAACGCGCCCTTGTAGATCTCCTCTTCCGACCGGTTCAGGATCGGTTTCACCCATTCGGGCGAGGCGACCAGATAGATCGGATTGGGGCCGAGCGCGAGGCGCACCAGCGGCTCGTTGCCGCTATTGTTGCCCTTCTCGCGCATGAAGCCGAGGGGATCACGCCGAAATGCGCTCAGATCTGCGAACATGTGCTTCATCTTGGATATCCAGTTTGCTGGCCAGCGACAAAAGCTGCTGGAACTTCTCGCCGTTCTGATCTTGAAGAGGAATTTCGCCCGCGACGGCCCGGAGGTTGCGCCCGGAGCGATCGGTCCCGATCACCTGAGGCGGCCCGTAGCGCCGGGTCCGGATGCCCAGCCGTGTCAAAAATCGCTCATAGGTGAGGTCGGCCAGCGCCACGAGAGCCGTTGCCTGACGGGAGTGGCCGAACCGGAACATGAGCGAATAAAGGACGCGGGCGAGATAAAGCCGCTCGGTGCAGGGAGCCACACCGAAGCGACTTATCTCCCACACATCTGCCCGCGAGGGATAAGCGCGCAGAGTTGCGAGCTGGGGAAAAACGTCTCGGACCAAGTAGTTAGTATCTGTCGGAAGCGCCCGGAAACCGCCGATGATGGCGTCGTCCTTGAAGAGCGCGCAGTGCACTGCAGCATCGGTGTCGAATTGGTCTGACTCGCGGTCGCCAAATGTGGTCAAATCCCAGCCGAGCTCGTCGACGAACAGCGACTTGCGGAAGCGCTGTAGTGCATAGACAGTGTACGGATCGGTTTTTGCGCGGCAGAAAACCGCTCTGTAGATTTGCGCCTGTGGTGCCATGACCCATAATCGCCGTGAGGAATATGTTACCGGTCCCACTGTCGTCAGGAGAGGGCAGGCAAACCAGTCCCGAAAAATCGGGAGATTGAATTATGATGAAGGTGGATGAGGCAGTTGGAGCTATAGAGACGTGTAGCTCCACCGAAGAGTTAAAGAATACGCTTCAAGGTATTATTGAGGACTATGGATTTTCCTCGTTTAACATGCTGGATGCTGGAAATCCCCATGTAGACGTGCCTTTTTATATTGGAACGACGCCCGAAAATTGGGTTTCGACCTATATTTCCAACGGTTTCGTTCATGTGGATCCTTGCGTGGCCCGTGTGCGCCGCAGCAATACGCCCTTCTCCTGGGGCGATGTGGATGTCCCGAAATACGAGGGAACCGGGCGCAAGTCCGGCGCTTGGAAGACCATGGAGGCCGCCCAGGACCACGGTTTCCGGGAAGGCTTCGTGGTGCCCTTCCACTACACCGACCCGTTGGGGCGGGTCTATTCCAGCTCCAGCGCTTTCTATTGGACCGATCCGGTCAAGAAATACCGCTTCCTGCTCTCGCGCAAACGCTACGACCTGCACCTGATCATGATCTATTGGGCGCAGCGGGCGATCGACATCGTCGCCGAGCAGCACCGCAATCGCCAGGGGATCCTCGAAGCGCAGCAGGACCCGCGCACTGCGATCACCCTGACCGACCGCGAACGGGATGTGCTGTCCTGGGCGGCGCGCGGCAAGACCGTCGCCGATACCGCCGGCATTCTGTTTATCTCCGAATCCACCGTCGAGACCCATCTGCGCCATGCCATCGCCAAGCTGGGAGCAAGCAACAAGACCCATGGCGTCGTGAAGGCGATCTATCTCGGCCTGATCGACGTGTAGACGGCGGCGCGGCCGTTTCCGCGCTAGCTGGGGATCAGCAGCCCCGGAAAATGCGAGCTGCAGGCCATCACATGGGTGATCGCGGCCCGGTCGTATTCGTCGCCTGAACGGTAGCTCTCGAAATAGCGGTTCAGCGCCTCCACCTGCTCCGGCCAGGCATCCACCGCCTGTAAGCCCACCGAGACGCCGTAATTGGTGAAGGCGAAGCGGATCTGCGGTAGGCCCGGCTCGCGGCAGAAATAGCCCTCCTCGATCCACATATGGCCGAGCACGGCGAGGCAGCGGCGGTGCTGCTCGCGTGCCCAGGGCTCTTGCGGGAAGAAATGGCTCATCCACAGCATCATGCCGATGCCGAGATCCTGAGTGATGGTCAGCTGCGGCGCGGTCTGGTCGATCAGCGTCCGCATCTGCGCGATCTCCGGCGCCAGCGCCGTCTCGTCCAGCATCCGGTAGGAAACATAGCCGTCGAAGGCGTCCAGCGCGCCGAAGCCGTATCCGGGATAGGGGCCGGAAAGATCCTCTTCCATTTTCCACCACACCCCGCGGCCGGGCACGTAGAAGGCGGGGTGGACATCCTTGGCCAGCGCCACGCCCTTCTCGCGGTAAGCCGGATCGTGCCGGCCGAGCACCGAGAGCGCGTAGAGCCACATCGCCAGATAGTGGAAATATTGTCCGTCGCGGTCGGCTTCCTCGCCGATGCGGATGCCGCGCTTGCGCCCCAGCACCCGGTCGACCTCGGCGACTAAGGCCTTCGCCTCATCGAGATAGCGCGGCTCGTTCAGCTCTTCATACAGCGACACCAGCAGCACCAGCCCGAAAGCATCCGTCCAAAGGTAGCGCAGGCCGTTCGGCCAGATCGCCTCGTCCCGCATCCAGGCGAGCTTTTTCAGGACATATCCGGTGTCTTTCAGTCCGCGCATGAAACCGCCGACCTCGCATTGCCAGTGAAAGCAAGTCTAGCATCGCTTCGGGCTCAGGCGGAAATCGCAGGCAGGGCGCAGGAAAAATTATCCTGTGAAGTCGGGCATTCGTGCCAGGCCCATCTGCGCTATTGTCCGCCTCGATCACGACCGGCAAACAAGGTCGAGCCAGAAAAAAAATCCAGCCAGAAAAATCCAATACGGAAACGACCCAAGAGGATCCCATGTCCAGCGTTCACGTCTCCACCAAGATGGCCATTGCAATGCTGCTTTGCGGCTTTGCTCTCGCTACCGTCCCGGCCTCGGCCACCGAAGTCCCTAAGCGCAAGCTCGGCCATTGGGAACTCACCACCGTTACGCCCGGCGTCGGCAAGCGCGTCTTCGATATCTGCGTGACCGACAAGGACAATATCGCGATTCCGGAAAATGCCGGCGAATGCGGTGAGCCGGAAGTTCTGGATGCCGGCAGCGAGACCATCGTCAACGTCACCTGCATGCAAAACGGCGCCAAGCAGGTAATCTCTACGGCGCTGTCCGGCGATTTCGACAAGCGCTACCACGCCGTGGTGAAGATGACCTTCGATCCGCCCATGGGTGGCATGGATCATTTCGGCATGACCATCGACGGCAAGTTCGTCAGCACCGACTGCCCGGAGACCGAAGGCCAGGTGGAGGAAGAGCGCTAGGCGCTCTTCGTTGCTTTAGCCCAAAAAGGCGCCTCGTGAACGATAGAGGATATAAGCGGCGACCGCGAAGATCACCACGGAGAAGATCTTGTTGAGGTAATCCTTCTCGCCGGAGAGGCGCTTGGCCAGCATCATGCCGGCCAGCCCGCCAAGGATGCCGCCGGCGATGAACTCCGCCGTCACCGGCCAGTCGATAAGTCCCGAGCGGGCATAGTTGATGGCGGTGACCAGCCCGAACGTGCCCACGGCGAGCAGCGAGGAGCCGACCGCGTTGATGGTCGGCATGCGCGTTGCCGCGATCAGGCAGGGCACGATCAGGAAGCCGCCGCCCACCCCGAAGAAGCCGGATCCGGCGCCGGCGAGCAGCGCCAGCGCACCGGTCGTCACGCAGGTCTTGAGATTGGCATTCCGCTCGCCGGGGGCGCATGCGGTGCGCGGGCGAAGCATCAGCACGCCCACCACCACCATCAGAATGCCGAACAGGAACAGCAGCTGCTGCCCATCCACCGCCTTGCCGAGGCTTGAGCCGAGCAGGGCGCCGAGCGAGCCGACGATGGCAAAGACGATAGCGCAGCGCCACCAGACATGGCCGGCGCGGGCATGGGAAATCAAATTGGCATAGGCGTTGACCGAGACGGCCAGCGCGCTGGTGCCGATGGCGACATGGGTCTGCTCGATGCCGACCACATAGAGCAGAAGCGGCGTCGCCAGGATCGAGCCGCCGCCGCCGATCAGCCCGAGAGCGAAGCCCACCAGGGCACCGCAGCCGATGGCAAGAAGATTGCCGGTCAGCATGACGAGGAGGACACCGCCCTGTCATGGATCAGCATGCCGATCACCATGGCGGTGACGAACACGACGATCGGTGTTACGCCGAGAGCCAGATCGGCGATGGCAGGTCCCGGGCATAGCCCGGCCATACCCCAGCCGATTCCGAAGATCGCCGAGCCGCCAATCAGCCGTTTATCGATCGGAGTCGTGCTGGGAAGCTGGAAGCCTTGATCGAACAGCGGATGGCCCATGGCCCGCCGGATCACCACGCCGAGCATGGCGACGGCCACCGCACCGAACAGCACGAAGGCAAGGCTCGGATTCCAGTCACCGGCGATGTCGAGAAAGCCGCGCACCCGGCTCGGATCCACCATGCCGGAAAGCGACAGGCCGAAGCCGAACATGGTGCCGCAAAGAAGCGCTGCGGCGATGCGCAAAATACTCATAGTCCGAAAAGCCCCATAACGAAGACGGTGAGGATGGCGGTGGCCATGAAGGTGAGGGTGGCGGCGATGGAGCGGGGCGACAGCCGGGCCATACCGGCGACGCCGTGGCCGCTGGTGCAGCCGGAGCCGAGACGGCTGCCGAAGCCGACCAGCAAGCCGGCGATGGCAAGCAGAACCACGCCGCCCTGAATGTGGATCTCCGGCCAGCCGCCGAACACCGCGCGGTAGATCACCGGCCCGAGAATCAGCCCGGCGACGAACAGCGCATTCACCAGAAAGCGTTCATCCAGCTTGCGGAACACGCCGGCAAGCAGACCGCTGATCCCGGCCGTCCGTCCGTTGAGCAGCATCAGCAGTGCGACCGACAGGCCGATCAAGGCGCCGCCGGCCAGCTGCGGCCAATAGATACTCATTCCAAATCTCCGTTCGCCGCGTCGGCGCAGTAGATGTGATAGAGCGCCTCGACGAGCCGGGCCGCCTTCTCGGCGCTGAGCCGGTAGAAGATCTGCTTCGCCTCGCGGCGGGTCTCGACGATCTCCGCCTGGCGCAGCACGGTGAGCTGCTGGGAGAGGTTCGGCTGATGGATATCCAGCCGCGCCTCCAGCTCGCCCACCGAGAACTCGCCTTCCACGAGCGTGCAGACGATCATCAGCCGCGCCGGATGGGCCAGCGTCTTCAACAGCGCTGCCACCTCTCCGGCGCGGGCCTGCATCTCAGCCAGGCTCAGCTCTTTGGTCTTTTCGAAGCCTGTGATTGCCACGGCGCTTAGTCCCAAGCCGCGCCTTCGAGCGCGTTCAGCGGGAATTTCAGATAGCGCTGGCCGTTATCCTCCGGCTCGGGCAGCCGCCCGCCGCGGATATTGATCTGCAGCGCATGCAGGATCTTGTTGGGCATCGGCAGGCTCCGGTCCCGCGCCTCGCGCACCTTGACGAACTCTTCCTCCGTCATGTTGTGCAGATGCGGGTTCTTCTGCTTCTGTTCGCCCACGGTGCTCTCCCAAAGCGCGTTACGTCCGCCCGGTTCGTAATCATGGCCGGTGAACACGCGCGTCTCGTCGGGAAGCGCCAGGATGTCCTGGATCGACTTCCAAAGCACCTTGGCGCTGCCGCCGGGGAAGTCGGCGCGGGCCGTGCCGCTATCGGGCATGAAGATGGTGTCGTGCACGAAGGCGGCATCGCCGATCACATAGGTGATCGAGGCCAGCGTATGCCCGGGCGAGAACATCACCTTGGCCGGGATGTTGCCGACCTTGAAGGTCTCGCCGTCCTTGAACAGATGGTCCCATTGCGAGCCGTCCGCCGGCAGGTCGGGCCAGTTATAGATGCCCTTCCAGAGCTTCTGCACGTCGATCACATGCTCGCCGATGCCGGTCGGCGCGCCGGTCTTCTCGTGCAGGTAATGCGCCGCCGAGAAATGGTCGGCATGGGGGTGGGTGTCGAGGATCCACTCGACCGTGAAGCCTTCCTTGGCGATGTAGTCGAGGATCTTGTCCGCCTCGATGGTGGCGACGGCACCCGACTTATCGTCGAAATCCAGCACCGGATCGATGATGGCGCATTTCTTCGTCTCCGGATCGGTGACGACATATTGGATGCTGCCGGTGCGCTTCTCGTAAAAGCCCTTCACGATCGGATGGCCTGCGGCCGGCTTGACGCCGTGGCGGTTCAGCCAGGTGTCGACGAAGCCGAGGTCGAAACCGTGGCGCGTGCCGAACAGCCCGACATCTTCGGGCTTCATCCGCCCGTCCAGAACCTCGCCCAGCGCATAAAGGCCGAGAGCCCGTGCGCCGGTCTTGCAATGGGCGACCACGGGGCCGTCCGACTGCGTGAGCGCGGACTGGAATTTCCGCACATCCGCCTCGGTGATGCTGTCGGTGGTCACCGGAACATTGCTGTAGCCGAGCCCGGCATCGGCGGCGGCTTTCGCCTCCGCGTCGGAGCCCGGCTGATCCTCGGTCTCGCCCTCGGGGCGGGCGTTGACCACGGTCTTGAAGCCGGCTTTGAAGAAGTCGGCAAAATTCTCAGGCTTCGGTTGCTCGGCAACCGCGAGCCGGTCAGTCACGCGAACCAAATCCATCGTCTTTTCCTCGCTAGACGCTTATCAATATATAATTGCATATAATATATATTGATGGGGCGGCAAGGCAAGGGATCGTGCCGGCACAGATTGTCGCAAGGAGAGGCGCGGGCCTGGGAGCCCGCGCGACGCGTGCTTCGCCTTAAGGCGTCATGCCATCGGCGGGCATGCCGCCGTCATCGCCCGGAGGAGCGGGAAAATCGTCGCCGCTGGGCATTGGTGCCGGCTTCGGCGCCGATGCGATCGTCTCCACCGTCCAAGGCACCAGCGCTTCCTGCAGCTTCAGAAAGCCGTCATTCAGCGCCATGGCCGCCGCGGCGCCCGTATCGGAACCCACCGGCGTCTTGGAGCTGAATTTCTTGGCGCCCACGATCTTGCCGTCCCGCTCCACGAGCTTCGCCACCATATCGATCGTCGCCTCGGGCCGGTCCCCGCCGGTGACCAGGGCAAAGCGACGGAAATCCAGCTGCAGCTGGAAATCGGCGTCGAGCGTATCGGCCGGCCGGCCGACCGAGCCGAGATAGCCGGCATTCTCGAAACTGCCGATGATCGCCGCGCCCGCCAGCGTGGTCATGGAATCGCTCCACTGCGCGTCGCTAAGATCGGTGCGTTCGCCATCGGGCGAGAACTCGCCGATCTTCTCGGTGCTGGCCGAAAGCAGTGCCATGGGCTCCGGCACCAGAAGCTGCCAGTCCGGCTTGGTCTTCGGCGGCGCCGGAAAATCCTTCGCCGAGGCGAGGCCGAACACCCGCACCTTGACCTCGTCCTTGCCGGCGCCGGTGAGCGAGGCGAGCCCGTCGATCAGCCCGTCGATCTTGTCGGAGTTCCGCGCCAGCGCGCCGGAGAAAGTATCGAAATTGGCGATGGCGTCTTTCAGGTTCTGGCGGTTCTCGGCCAGGATGCCGTCGACCTTCTGCAGCGCCGACTGCGCCGACTGCATCCAGTCGAGCCCGGCATTGGGCGGCGCCATCAGAACCGGCGCGGCGCCGTCTTTCCCTTCCAGCACCGGAGAGTCGGGCGCTCCGCCGGTCAGTGCGATGGCCGAGGAGCCGGTCAGCCCCTGCACCGCGACGCCGACCTTGGTGTCCTCCCGCAAGGGCAGATTGCTGTCTACCGCGATGGTCACCAGCGCTTCGTCGGGGGCCGAGCCGTCGAGCGAAAGCTCCGTCACCTCGCCAGCGCGCAAGCCGTTGAACAGCACCGGCGACCCCGGATAGAGCCCGTAGACCGGCGTATCGAACTGGATCTTGTAGGTCGTCCGCTGTCCGAAGCCGCCGGTATTCTCCATCCAGTAGACGAAGCAGAACACCGCCACCACAGCGGCCAGCATGAAGGATCCGATCAGGATATAGCGTGCGCGGGTTTCCATTAATCGCCCCTGTTCGCCGGTTGCGGTTGTTTACGCTGCGCGGCCAGCAGCTCGCCGCGCTTTCCTCCGAAATAAGCTTTCACCCAAGGATGCTCGCTTTTCAGCAGGGTTTCGATGGTGCCTTCGGCCACGATGCGCCCGTCGGCGATTGCCGCCACCCGGTCGCAGATCGAATAAAGACTCTCAAGATCGTGGGTGACCATGAATACGGTGAGCCCCAGGGTTTGCTGCAAGGTGCGGATCAGCTCGTCCAGCTCCCCCGCAGAGATCGGGTCGAGACCCGAGGTCGGCTCGTCGAGAAACACGATCTCCGGGTCGATGGAGAGCGCCCGGGCGAGCGCTGCGCGTTTGGTCATGCCGCCGGAGAGCTCGGACGGAAACTTGTCCGCGTCCTGCGGCGTCAGCCCCACCATCTCCAGCTTGGCCAGCGCGATCTGATCCATCAGCTCTTGCGAGATATCCAGCGTCTCGCGCATCAAAAACTGCACGTTCTGGCGGATGGTCAGCGAGGAGAACAGCGCGCCCTGCTGGAACAGCACGCCCCAGCGCCGCTCGATCCCCCGCCATTCCTCGTCGCTTGCGTCCGATTGGTCCTGACCCAGAACCTCGATCGTGCCGCCGCGCTTCGGCAGCAGGCCGATGATGGTCCGAAGCAGCACCGATTTGCCGCTGCCCGAGGCGCCAACCACGCCGAGCACCTCGCCGCGCCGGGCCGAGAGCGTGAGCCCGTCCAGCACATTGCGGTCGTCGAAGCCAACCACCAGATCGCGCACTGAGATGACGTCGTCGGCCATGAAAGAGGTCATGTCCTAGAGCCCGATCGATGCGAAGAAGATGGCGAAGAATCCGTCCAGCACGATCACCAGGAAGATCGACTTCACCACCGAGGCGGTGGTCTGCAGGCCGAGGGATTCGGCGGAGCCGCGCACCTTGAGCGCCTGCGCGCAAGCCACGATGCCGATGGCGAGCCCCATGAACGGCGCCTTGATGATCCCGACCTTGAAATGGGCGACGGAGATCACGTCGCCGAGCCGGGTGATGTAGATCTCCGGGCTCATCCCGCCATAAAGCCAAGCCACGATGCCGCCACCGACAAGCGCCGCCATCGAGCCGATAAAGGTCAGCACGGGAAGAGCGAGGGTCAGCGCCAGCACCCGCGGCAGCATCAACACCTCGACCGGGTTGAACCCCATGGTCCGCAGCGCGTCGATCTCCTCGCGCATCATCATCGAGCCGAGCTCGGCGGTGTAGGACGAGCCGGAACGTCCCGCCACCATGATGGCAACGATCAAGACGCCCACCTCGCGCAACACCAGGATGCCGACCAGGTCGATGGCGTAATCCTCCGCCCCGAAGCGGCGGAAATGGAACAGCCCCTGCTGGGCGATGATGCCGCCGATCAGAAGCGTGATCAGCACGATGATCGGCACCGCCTGCCAGGCCACTCGGTCGAGCTGATGCACCAGCGAGGTGAGACGGAAGCTCATCGGGCGCTTGATCACGTCGAAAGCGGCGGCGGAGAGCGAGCCCAGCATATTGGCGAAGTCGATGAATTCGCGGCCCGTGCCGACCCCGGCGCGGCCCACCGTCTCCACGCCCTCGATCACCGGATTGCCGCGTACCGGCGGAGGCGGCGTGTCGAGATTGACCTCCGCCATCTCGTCCAGCAGCCCGTGATCCTGCGCCGGCAGCTTGGCGACGGTGACCTTGCTGCCGGCATCGCGCCATTCGCGCTTCAGCCGCTCCAGCAGCCAGGCGCCATAGCTGTCGAAGGCGGTGACGCCGCCCATATCGATGCGCACCGTCTTGGCGCCGGTGGCTTTCGCGCGCGTCTCTTCCAGCAGCGCCTCCAGCTCGGCGGCGTGATGCGCCGTCCAGGCGCCGCCGCCGGAAAGCGCCAGCCGGCTGCCGTCGAACTCGCTGGTCAAAAGACGTGTCGCGCTCAAGCGGACTTCCTCCGAGCCTTAATCAACGCCGCCATCCCAGATGCTTGTTTCAGCCGCGGAATGCCAGGGGCCCGCATGGAAATGCCGCAGGTCGAGCCCGGGTGCAAGGTTGAACGCTCAAGGTTAAGGGCTAGTCGTCCTCGTGACAGCCTTCGAGCGCGCTCCACACCAGGCCCGGCGGACATTGTGGCTGTGCCGGCGCTGATTGCCGCTGCACGCAGCGCCCGCCAACGGCCTTATAGCCGGGTCCACAATAGCGCACCGCATCGCTCGGCGTCATGCAGCGCCCTTCCACCTTGATCTGCCCCGCCCCGCAGCCGGATTTGTTTTTCGGTTTCGGCTTCGGTTTGGCGGCTGGTTTCGGCGCGGCCTTTTCCGCTGCGCAGTCCGGCGCGCTGGCGCCGCAGCGGTTGAGCACGGCGCAGATCGCCGTCTTGCTGCCCTTCAGCTGCAAGGTGGTCTGGAACGGCGGCGCCGAGAGGATGACGCTATTCTCGGTGAGGAAGTTCTTCACCGTGGCGCCGGCCGGAACGAAGCCCTTCGCATTCGCCGGATCGTTCAGCACCACATCGCCGGTCATGCCCTCGACCCGCGCTGCGGTCGCCACCGAAGCGCCGTTGGAGAATTGCAGCAGCATGCGCCCCGCATCGGGATCGGAACCGGTGCCGATCGCCGTCTCCAGCCCCTGAGAGATGCGGGTGTCGAACGCCGGATAGACGCCGTGCGGCGTCGCCTGCAGCTTCATCGACAGCTTCTTATTGGCATTGCAATAGGTGATGAATTGGATGCCCGGCGCCTGCACGCTTGCGGCGAAGACCGAGCTGTTCCCCTCATCCATCGGGAAGTCGAAATTCACCCACGCACTCGTGCCGGGTCCCGGATTGACGGTGGAGAGCCGGATCTCCGGCTCGGCCGCGGCCGCCTCTTCCTTCGGCGTCGGTTCCGCCGGAAGCTTGGCCGGTGGCGCTGAGCCCAGCTTCGCCAGGTAAGCGCGGGCGAGATCGGCGCGGAAGCCGGTCGGGAAGCTGCTCAAGAAGGCATCCCAGGCTTCCACCGTGCCGAGCTCCTTGGCGCTCTCGAAAGCTTCCTTCTCGGAGATTTCCGAAGCCGGTGCTTCCGCCGCCTCGATTGGGTCCTGCTCGGCCATGGTCTGAGCGGCCTCTTGCTCGTCGTTAGCCATTTCCGCCGTGCCGCCGCCAAGCCGGTTACAAGCAGCGAGGAAGTGCTCCACCTTGGCCTCGGCCCCTTTCAGGCTGAGATCGCTCGCGCGGTGCCCGGACACTTCGTAGGTCAGCGTCTCCTGATCGGCGATCGCCTGCCACAGCCCGTCCTCCGTGGAGGGTTTTACCTCAACCCCGGCGATGCCCATCTCCGCGCCGATGCCGATCACCTCGCCCGGCAGCGTCTCGGAGAAGGACCCGGCGGAAAACTTCACCTCGGCCGCCTCGCCATTGGAGAGCCCGCCCACATCGGCTTCCAGCTTCAGGCTCGGCGCCCCGCCCTCGCACACTGCATTGGCTCGCACCGCGTCGGTCTCCGGAATGCCGAAGATCAGCGAGGCGGTCTCGTCATATTGGTAGAAGCTCCAGACATACTCTTCGCTCTGGGCCCGCGACGGCGACGAAGCGCCCAGAAGCAAAACGGTGCAGCACAGCCCGGCTGCGAAACTCTTGAAACTCATGATCTGGCGCTCCCCAAAATATGTCCAAGACGCCTCGTTATTCGGTTGGGCCATTCCAGCCGGCGTCTCGATTGAATATCGGCAAAAAACAAATAGCGCGTGTTCCCGTCCGCCGATAGAGCAAGCGGATTAGAGGCTGTTCCGGTCCAGCGGCCGCACCGTGACATGGGAGGCGATCTCCTGGATATGCGCCAGCTTGCCGGTTCCCAATCCATGGCGGGTGACGTTGAGCGCGCCCGCGGCCGCGGCCATGCGCAAGGCCGCATCCGGCTTCATGCGCCTTGCCTCGGCCACCGCCAGCGCCGCGGTCATGGAATCCCCGGCGCCGTGATGATCCAACGCCTCGAAGCGCGGCGGTGTCACCTCCAGCAGCCGGTCGCCGAGCAAGGCGATGGCCGGCTCCTCGGCGCAGGAGACGATGACGTTCTCCGACTTGGATGTCTCGCTGATCTTGAGCAGCCCGGCGACCACATTCGCCCGCTCGGTATTCTCGCAGAACCCGGCCCGGAGCAGCTCCTCATGGCTGACCTTCAAGAACGTGATCCCGCCATCCACGGCCAGCAGCGCCCCGCGGGAGAGATCGGCGATCACCTTCACCCCGTTGGCATGAAGATCGTGTGCCAGGCGCCGGTAGAATTCCGGCGCCAGAATGTCTTCCTTGATCGCACCGGTGAGCACCACCACGCCGGCATGCATCCCGGCGGTCAGCACCGCGTCGTAGAGATCGTCGGATTCATGCCGGTTCAGCTCGGCGCATTCCATATCGGCGACTGTCTGGCGGTTGCCCTCGCGCCGGTCATGCACATAGCCGCCATTCCATTCGTCGCTGTCGATGGCTTGCAGCGCGATGCCCTCCGCCTCGATCAGGGCCCGCACCACCGTGCCGGATTCCCCGCCGATCGGGCCGCACAAGATCGGCTTGCTGCCGAGATTGGCGATCATCCGCGCCACCCAGAAGCCTTGCCCGCCAGCGTGGAAATAGATCTCGTCTTTCCCTTCGGCTGTCCGCTCGATGGTGACGGTGAAGATCGGCCATGGCGCCAGCACGCAAATTTCGGTCATCAAGGCTCCTCCGGCGTCTCCTGCGATCGGCATCGTCGACGTTCCTTCGGGGACGGGCTGTCCCTGCGAACGAGCAGTAGAGGATGCTTGTGACAGCGGTGCAAGGCAGCCTGCCCCAGCAATGCTCGGATTTTTCCAGTTGAAACAACGGGGTCTTAACGAGCGTTAGACTAGAGAGCGTATCCGAACACCGCTCTAACCCGGAGGCACGACTTATGTCCGCAAGGCCCCTCTTCTCGATCCTGACTGCAACGCTGCTCGCGGCCGGCAGCCTAGCACCCGATACCGCCACTGCCTGCACCCGCGCCCTCTATGTCGGCCCCGACGATACCGTGATCACCGGGCGCAGCATGGATTGGAAGGAGGACATGCAGACCGATCTGTGGGTCTTCCCCCGCGGCATGAAGCGCAGCGGCGAGGCCGGCCCGGGCTCTCCGGAATGGACCTCCAAATACGGCAGCGTGATCGCCTCCTCCTACAACATCGCCAGTGCCGACGGCATGAACGAGAAGGGGCTGGTCGCCAATCTGCTCTATCTCGCCGAATCCGACTATGGCGACGATACCAAGAACCCGCCGCTCTCCATTGCCCTCTGGGCGCAATATGTGCTCGACAATTTCGCCACCGTCTCCGAGGCGGTGCAGCATCTCACCGATCATCCGTTCCGCATCG
The DNA here is from genome assembly GCF_013341275.1 of Methyloligella sp. GL2. Lineage (GTDB taxonomy): Bacteria > Pseudomonadota > Alphaproteobacteria > Rhizobiales > Methyloligellaceae > Methyloligella. The sequence goes on along the minus strand of NZ_CP054476.1, from coordinate 176,610 downwards.
TCACCGCCAAGCTGCCCAACGGCTCGGCCGGCACGCTGCATCTTTCCATCTCCGACAGCAGCGGGGATTCGGCGATCTTCGAATATGTCGGCGGCAAGCTCGTCGTGCATCACGGCAAGCAGTACAAGGTGATGACCAACTCGCCGACCTACGACCAGCAGCTTGCCCTCAACACCTATTGGGAGCAGATCGGCGGGCTTAGCTTCCTGCCCGGCACCAACCGTGCCGCCGACCGCTATGCGCGCGCCTCCTTCCTGATCGATGCGGTGCAGAAGAAGCTCGCCGAGAACTACATCTCCGATGTGCCTGGCCACTCTTATGCCAACCAGGCGGTGGGCCAGACATTGTCGGTGATCCGGGCCGTCAGCGTGCCGCTCGGCATCACCACGCCGGGCCAGCCGAATATCGCCTCCACCATCTGGCGTGTCGCGGCGGATCAGAAGGACCTGGTCTACTTCTTCGATTCCGCCACGGCGCCGAACACCTTCTGGGTGAAGTTCTCCGATCTCGACTTCTCCGAGGGCGCCAGCCCCAAGAAGCTGCCCATTGCCGGCGGGCATTACTACTCCGGCAATGCGGCCTCCGAATTCATCGAGGCCAAGCCCTTCGAGTTCATGGGCGTCGACCCGAGCATGTAGCCTGCGCGCTATTTCCCGATGCCGAGGCGCTTTGCCAGCGTCTCGGCATTTTTCGGCGCGAGCACCTTCCGGTCATTGTCGAAATAGACGAACACGTCGCGCCCCGTTTTGCGCAAGTCTGCTTCGCCGCAAACCCGCTCCGCGTCTTTCGGCTCGCCGCCTTTCGCCCAGGCCCGGATACGCCGCGCCCAGTCCTTCAGCGCCTCGTCATCGTAGCCGGAGGCATAGAGCTCCTCGGAGCCGTGCAGCCGGCAATAGATGAAATCGGCAGTGACATCCATCAGCCGCGGCCAATCCACCGTATCGGCGCAGACCAGCGCGATTCTGTATTTCCGCAGCAGTGCGACGAAGGCCGGATTGCGGAAGCTGTCATGGCGGATCTCTACCGCATGGCGCATCGGACGGCTTTTGTCCGGGGTCAGCACCGCCCGCCCGGTGACCTTGTCGTCGTGGCGCTTGGCGAGCTTCGAGGCGGCTTGCGTGTCGTGCGGCAGCAGCTTGAAGAAATCTTCGAAGCGCTCCGCCTCGAATTTCATATTGGGCGGAAACTGCCAGAGGATAGGCCCCAGCTTCTCTTTCAGATTGAACAGGCCCGAGGCAAGGAAATTGGCGACCGGCGCCTCGACTTCGCGCAAGCGCCGAAGATGGGTGATGTAGCGCGGCGCCTTCACCGAGAAGACGAATCCTTCCGGCGTCTCCTCCCGCCAGCGGGCGAAGCTCTCCGGCCGCTGCAGCCCGTAGAACGTGCCGTTGATCTCGATGGAGCGGAATTGCCGCGAGGCATATTCCAACTCGCGCTTCTGGGTGAGACCGTCGGGATAGAACACCCCGCGCCAGGGCTTATAGGTCCAGCCTGAAATGCCGATGCGGATATCGCCCGTCGCCGCCATTGCGCTCTGCGCGCCTCAGCCAGACCCGGAGTTGGTGGCGATAGCGGCGAGCTGCCGGCACTGCCCCGGCAGGTTCTGATAGTGGATGCTCTTCAGACTGGCCTCCATCCAGTCCGAGCCGCGGGCCGTCGGCTCGTATTTGTAGAGCGCGATGGTGATCGGTTCGAAATGATGCCCTTGCGCCGACGTATCGAACACCTTGATCTTCGAGTGCAGCAGCTTGGGCTCCGGCGCCGAATCGAATTGCCACTCCGGATAGGGGGCTTCCTTCATCTCGACGACGCGCTGAGACCCGTTCGATCTTGCGATAAAGAGCTGTGCGAAGCGGGGGTCGCTCAGCTCGCCTTCGAGGTTGAACAGGAACTCCAGTTGCGGCCGTTCGATGGTGAAGCGGTAGAAGATGCAGTCGAGCTGCGGCGGGCCGGCATTCGCTTGCGCCAAGCTCTCATTGGCATCGGTCCGATCCGGTGACGACGAGCTATCGCCCGACGACCACCACCAGGTGGCCAGTAGCCCGGCGGCGCCGATTGCCAGGATCGCGGCGATCAGACCGTTTCTGCGATTTGCCATCGGCTCCGCGCCTCCTCTGCGCATGCATCGATACTGACACTTTGCCGGGCGAGCCCAAATCGATTCCTACACGGTGTCTGCTCAGCTTTGCCAAGCGCGCCGTTCCGGGGCAGGATAAGCGCATCTGACAATCGACGGTCGTTTTCATGAGCGCATTTCTCGACTCTTGCCAAGACGCCCGCCGCGAGACCATCGCGCCGGGAACCGAAATGCTGACCGAGGGCGAGCGCTCCGAAAAGCTCTACGTGCTGCTTGAGGGACGCGTCGCGGTGTTCCGCGGCAACATGGAGGTTGCCGAGGTCAGCCAGCGCGGCGCGGTGTTGGGCGAGATGTCGGCGCTGCTCGACTGCCCCCATACCGCGAGCGTCCGCACCGTCACCGAGGCCGAATGCTTCGTCATCGACGATGCGCCCGCCTTCCTCAAATCCCATCCGCAAGCGGCTTTTGCCCTGGCGCGCATGCTGGCGGAGCGGCTGAACACCGCCACCGGCTATCTCGCCGATGTGAAGCGGCAATATGAGAGCCATGGCAGCCACCTCAACATGGTCGGCGACGTGCTGGAAACCCTCATTCACCAGCAGGAGGACGATTTTCTGCTGGGCTCGGATCGGGCGCCCGATCCACATCCTTAAGCCAGTCCGGCGGCTCGGAGAGCCAGGGGATCGGCCGGCTCAAGGGCGCATCGAGATGCACCATCTGCGCCCCGGCCGATGACAGCCACACCGCTTCGCGCGCATCGGTGTCGATATAGATATGCGCCGGAGGGGCGATGAACTCGCGCCCGGTATTGAACACCCAGGTCTTGCCGATCCGGTCGATCCAGGAGCCATCCTGCACGAAAGGCGCCTGATGGGCGTGACCGGCAAACACCATGTCGGGCTGGTATTGCTCGATCCAATCGCGCACCGGCTCCTCGCCGAAATAATGCGTCGCCTCCCAGCTCACCTCCGACTTCACCGGCGGGGCGTGATACAGCCAGACCCAGTGCGTCGCTTTGCGCGCCTTCGCCGCCGCGGCCAGCTGCTCGCCGATCTGCTTCTTGACGATCGGCCCGTCCCACCACGGGCATAGGGTGAACAGCGTATCGCCGATGGTGACGGAATCGCCGTCCGACAAAAGCCCGTCATTCTTCGAGCCGAGCAGCCAGGTGGAGATCTTCTCGCCTTGCGCATTGCGGGTGTTGAGATCGTGATTGCCGGAGCAGATCAGCAGCTTGGTCTTCTGCCGCAGCTTCTGGAAATATTTCAGCACCACAGCGCTTTGCGCCCGGCCCGGCACGGGGGAGGCGATCTCCAGATGGTCGCCCGCCATCACCACCACGTCGAACCTGTCGGCGATGCTCAGCACCCAATCGTATTGGGGCAAGGTGTAGTGGAGATCGGAGACGACAAGCAGGCGCATCGGTTCGAAAGTAGAAAGAGGTTTGCCCGCCCGCGCAACCGCTAATCGCCCACCATCCGTGTCGGCTAATGCTCGCCGCTGATCACCAGGGTCTGGATCGGCAGCAGCAAGGTCTGGATGCGCAGGATGGCGGCATGCACCAGCCCGACCGCGTCGGCCATATGCAGATAGAGCCCGCCCCAGAAGCCGGCTTCGCCCGAGGCGATTTCCGCGTGATGGTCGCTGTAGAGATTGACGATGCAGTTGCTGCCCGGTGGCAAGCGCGACAGCGTGCCGTCGTAGAGCGGCTCCAGCCGCACCAGGATCGAGCCCGGCTGCGACAGGTTCGCCGGATCCAGCAATTGCTGCCCGGCATTGACCTGGCCCGAGGCGATATAGTCCTGCACGCCGATGACCTTCAGCGGCACGATGGAAAGCGGCATGGAGGGGCAGGCCGCCTCGCCGATCATCCCGACCCGGATCACCTGGGCTTCGATCTGACCGAAGCCGGCGACCAGCCCGTTATGTCCGGCATCTTCCGGAATCAGCACCCCGGCGGGACGCCCCAGCGCGGTGACGAAATCGCCGGGCCGCAGCGTGAATTGCTCCACTCGGCCGGAAACGCCGGCCCGCACCACGGTCTTCTCAAGCTGCACCTCCGCCTCGGCCAGGGCCGCTTCGGCGCTCGCCTTCTGCGCCGGCAGCAGCGTGTCGAGACGGAGCTCCGCCTCTTCCCGCGCAGCTTCCGCCGCGTCCACCGCACCTTGCTGCGTATCGACCAGCGTCTCCAGATCCTCCAGCTCGCGGGTCGAGACCACATTGGCGTTGCGCTGGAACAGCTCCCGCTTGGTGCGCAGCTCGTCCGAGGCTTGCTTGTAGGCGCCCTTGGCCTGGCGCAGCTGGCCTTCCGCCGTGGCGATCTCCGACTTGGCCAACCCCATCTGCGCGTCGATCTCGGTGACCTGGCTTTTCAGCGTCGCGACGCTCGCTTTCTGCTTGGCGTCGTCGAGCACGAAGATCGGCTGGCCTTGCTCCACCTCGTCGCTGATATCCACCAGCACCTCCGCCACCCGGCCGTTCACCTCCGGCACGATCGGCACGGCGCGGAAGAACGAGGCCGCCGCGGTGGTGGAGGGGTGGTAGTAGAACACCAGCGTGATCAGCAGCACCGTCAGCATCAGGCATGAGGTGATGCCCCAGCGCAGCTCGTACCAGACCGAATACAGCGTGATCTCGTGGCCCAGCCGTTTGCCTTGCGCGTAGCGGCGGTAGAGATAGTCGGGAAGGATCGTGAACAGCGAGCAGAGCAGGAGTTCGACCATCGATCAGCTCTCCTGCTTCTTATCGGCGGCGGGCTTGGCCGCTGGCGTCGTCTTAGCGGTCACCTTGGCCGCCGGCTTGCGCGTTTTGGCCGGCGGGGCAGGCGCCTCCGTCTCTGGCTCCGGCGCAGCCTCCTCGAAGCCGGTCTCTGGCTCCGGTTCGGAGGGGATGCCGGCCTGATGCTCCAGCGCCACCGCCATGCGCTTCAGCGGCGAGGTGAGATCGGGCAGATCGATCATCGCCAGCACCAGCGCCACCACCCAGAACATGTGCTCATGGGTGAACAGCGCCAGCAGGCAGAGCACCGCGACGATCTCCAGCTGCAGCTTCTTCGACCGGTGGGCAATCCGTTCGGGGAGGGAATGGATAGTCAGGAACAGCGCGCCGAGGCCGAGCACCGCGGCGACCAGAAGGATGCCGATAAGCACAAGCAGCCAGTCGGTATGCCCCGGTGCGGTGATGAAGATCGGCAAATGGGCCGCATGGCCGGCAAGTTCGGTCTCGTCCACGTCCGCTTCCCCCAAAGCTTGCCCGCTTCCCTTCGTCAGATGACGCGCGGCAAGCCGCACGCTCTATCCAAGGTTGTCGGACTTGTCCAGACGCGGAGCACGAAAAATCGAGGAAAGCGAAGGTTTCCCGGGCGCGGCTAGGTGCCCGCTGCGGCCTTCGAGCGATGCTCGTCCCAGATCGCACGCACCGTATCGCTGAGCGTCATCGGCTCGAACGGCTTCAAGATCACGTCCAGCACGCCGTTCTGCCGATACTGTTCCTGCTCATGGGCCTGCGCCTTCGCGGTCATGAACACGACGGCGGCCTCGTTGCCGCCCGGCAGTGCGCGGATGGCGTCCAGTGCCTCCAGCCCGCTAATGTCGGGAAGCATGACATCGAACAGGCAGAGCTGCGGCTTGAACTCGGGGAAAGCGGCGACAGCGTCTTTCCCCGTGGCGCAGCGCTTCACGGTGAAGCCGCCGATATCCTCCAGCGCCATCATGCCGATCTCGGCGATCTCATCGATATCCTCCAGATAGAGGATCCGCTGCAGCTCTTCAGGCACTTTTGCGCTCCTCTTTGGCAGAGATGCCGGCCAGCGGCAGGTCGATGAAGAACTGCGTGCCGCGCCCCTGCTCGGTCTCGAACCCGATCGTGCCGCCGAATGCTTCGACCAGCGTCTTGGTGATATAGAGGCCGAGCCCGCTGCTTGCGCCTTTACGCGTCCCGGAAAGATCGCCTTGGGCGAAGCGGTCGAACACGCGGGGCTGGAATTTCTCCGGGATGCCCGGACCTTGGTCGGTGACCGCGATGCGGATCTGCTCCGGACCGAGACGCCCGATCGCGACCCGCACTGTATCGCCCGGCTTGGAGTAGCGCGCCGCATTCGAAAGCAGGTTCACGATCGCCTGCTCGAACCGGTCCGGATCGACATTCACCACCGCGCCCTCTGCCGAATTCTCGATCACGAACCGGACGCCTTGGCGTTCCGCCAGCGGTTCTTGGCGCGCGACGATGGCTTCGGCAAGCGGAGCCAGCTCGGTCGGCTCCATTCGGTAATCCACCTTGCCGGCCTCGATCTTCTCGACATCGAGAATATCGTTCACCAGCCGTCCCAGCCGCTCCGTGCCCGTCTGAGCCAACTCCAGGAGCCGGGTGCTCTTGGCGTCGAGCTGCGAAGCGGCCTTCGCCTGCAGCAGGCTCAGCGCGCCGGAGATCGAGGTCAGCGGCGTGCGGATCTCGTGGTTCACCGTGGAGACGAATTCGTTCTTCATCCGCTCCATCTTCTTGCGTTCGCTGATATCGCGCACGATACCGCAATAGAGTTCGCCTTCCTCGACCGCCACGAGACTGACCGAAAGCTCAGCGTCGAAATTCGAGCCGTCACGCCGCCGCGCCGTGACCTCGCTGTTACCGGAGCGGAGTCCCGCCGCCAGACCGCCAGGCAGCAGCAGTGCCACATCCTTTCCGATCGCATCGGCGGCCGAATAGCCGAACAGTGCCTCGCAGGCCGGATTGAACATCTGGATCCGGCCCTCGGCGTCGGTCACGATCAGCCCATCGGCAATGTCGTTGATGATGGCGCGAATCTTCTCTTCGCTCTCGACCAGGGCGCCGGTGACCTCATGGAAGGCGCGCGCCAGAGCGCCGATTTCGTCCGGCTGATCGACGGGGAGCGAGAGCTCCGTCTCCCCTTGTCCCAGCCGGCCGACCTCTTGCGTCATTTCCTTCAATGGCCGGGTCAGCCGGCGGGCAAGGAAAAGCGCCGCCAGGCTGGTGAGGATCAAAATTGCCAGACTGAGCAAGAGGCTTTCGCGATTTGCCTGATTTGCAGGCGCCAAAACCGATTGTTTCGGTTCCCGCGTCAGCACGTTCAAGACGAGGTTGCCGCGGGCCAGATCGATCACGCTTTTGAACGAATAGAAGAAATACTCGCCGATTGCGATCAGGCCCCGCCCGTCGGCGGTCGCATCGGCGTGCAGCGGGGCCGGTAGGGCATAGTCGTCCCGCAGATGAAAGGAGAATTCCGTGCTCCCATCTTTCGGATCGTAGGTCATGAAGTCGCCGTTGGCGTTCGCCACGATGGTGTAGCTCTGCGGATCCGCATCCTTGATCGCCTGGCGCAGCAGCGCCTCGTAATCGGCATTGATCACGATCATGCCGAACCGGTTGCCCTCCTTATCGAAGATCGGGAGCAGAACTCGGATGGTCGGGATTTCGGGATTTTCGATGCGGCCGAACTCTCTGTTGTAGTCGACCTCCGAATAGGTCCACTCGCCCAGCTCCAACCCTTGAGCGAGCTTGAAATAGGTGCGGTTGCCTTTCTGCTGAAGCCGGTCTTCGGGAACGGGCTCAAACCCGTGTTCGGTTCGGTTGACCCGAACCAGCTCGCGTCCATCGTCGGAAAGCCCGATATACCGGATCTGCGTATAGACAGGCCGCGCCTCCAGTATTGAGGTGAAGATCGTCGAAAGCCGGCGTTTCCAGAGCGATAGCGTCGAGCCATCCGTCGGATCGATACCGCCTGCGTTCTGGGCGCGGATGATGCCTCGGATCGGCGGTGTGCTGGCAATGATCGTCGCGTCGGCCCGCATGTCGCGCACCGCATCGGTAAGCTGCGACGCCACAAGTCGGGTCTCGCCGGCGAGCTTGGCAGCGCCGAGATCCTCCGCCAACGAGACCGAACGCCGATGGGTTGCCACGCCAAGGGCGAGCGAAGCGATCAGCGCGATCGCCAACGCCATCAGAACGATCTTGTTGCGCAGGCTCGTCTGCAGAATAGTCGTATCCGCGTTCACCGCCGGCCTTTCGCTTGCGGCAATCGGCACCGGAGAGATCCGGTGGCGCCACCGCAGATATGAAAGTGCAAGTTGTAGAAAAAGACTCTGTAACGCCGGTAAATGACGGCGTGGGAATTGTCTGAAACGGAGCGCTGCCGGGTTGCGCTCTCTATCGCAAAAGCGCTGGAAAATAAGACGTTTCGAACGTCACGGCCCAAACGCCATAGCGGAATTTTCGCAGCACTTGCGCCTTCCCTTAACGAAATGCCCTATACCGGATCTTCGGGTGCAGGCGCCGTCTTCACTCGAAGCCGGCGGCCTGCACGTCTAAGGAATGCTCATGGAGACCATCGAAGAAACGCTGAGCTGGATCGCCGATGGCGCGCCCGTCGAGATCGGGACGACGCGGATTGGATCGGGACCGCGCCTTCTCATGCTGCCGGCGCTAAGCTCCATCTCCACTCGGGCCGAGCTGCGCCCCTTGCAGGAACGGCTCTCCGGATCTTTCGAAACCGTCGCCGTGGATTGGCCGGGTTTCGGCGAGCTGCCGCGGCCGAAGGTCGATTGGCGCCCCGCGCTCTATCGCGACTTTCTCCGCTTCCTCGCGAAGAAGATCGCTCCCTTCGCGACGATCGCCGCCGGCCACGCCAGTGCCTACGCTTTGGCCGAAGCCGCCGACGCGCCGGGGAGTCTCGGTAAGCTCTGCCTGCTCTCGCCCACTTGGCGCGGGCCGCTGCCCACCATGGCGGGAAAGCGGATGGGGGTGTTTCCGATGCTGGCTAAGCTGGTCGATCTGCCGGGGATCGGCGCCGCCTTCTACCGACTCAATGTCAACGGCCCCGTCATCGGTATGATGGCGCGCGGCCATGTCTATGCCGATCCCGACTGGCTCAATCCGGCCCGCATGCAGGCCAAGCGCCGCGTCACCGAGGCCCCCGGCGCGCGCTACGCCTCGTTCCGCTTCGTCTCCGGCGAGCTGGATCTGTTTCATAGTCGTGAGGCTTGGCTTAAGACGGCGGCCGAGGTGAAGACCGGCATCCTCGAAATCTATAGCCACCACACGCCGCCCCGCTCCAAGGCCGAGATGCAGGCGCTGGCGACGCTGGACAACGTCACTGCGGTGGAGGCCGAGTTCGGCAAGCTTTCCTTCTATGAAGAATTCCCCGCCGAGGCCGCCGCTCCCATCCGCACCTTTCTCGGTGGGAAGAATTGAAACAGCTGGCAGGGTGAGCAAATCGGTCGGCGGCACGCGCGTCCGTCAGTCACCCCCGCGGATGCGTCCGATATTCTCCTCGATCCAGTCGGCGAGCTCGGCCACTTTGGGAACCAGCTCCCGGCCGAGAGGCGTCAGCGAATAGTCGACATGCGGCGGCACCACCGGATGGGCGACGCGTTTGACGAACCCGTCAGCTTCCAGCTGCTTCAGCGTCTGCGCCAGCATCCGTTCGGAGACCTCGCCGACCCTGCGGCGCAGCGCGCTGAACCGTAAGGTCTCTTCGCGCAAGGCGATCAGCACCAGAACCGACCAGCGATTGGTCACCCGCCGCAGCACCGCGCGGGAGGGGCACTCCACGGCGAAGATCTCGCCGCGCACCATCTTGCCGGTCAGGCCGGCGGGCAGCTTTTGCGGGGTGCTGTGTGGGCCGTTTGTCATTTTTTTAAGCTAACATTTTTGTGCGTACTTACAAAAAATAATTACGAGGGTTAGATGCAGGGGACCGTCACCAATCCTGGAAAGGACCTGCATCATGATCGTCGTCACCGGCGCTTCCGGACAACTCGGCCGCTTGGTCGTTGCCGCCTTGCGCGAACGCATTCCCGCAAATCAGATCGTCGCGGTCGCTCGCAATACCGATAAGATCGCCGACCTTGCCGCCGAGGGCGTCGTCGTGCGCCATGGCGACTACGATGCGCCCGAGACCCTCGGCTCCGCCCTTGAAGGCGCGGAGAAATTGCTGCTCATTTCGAGCAATGAGGTGGGCCGCCGCGCGGAACAGCATAAGGCGGTGATCGAGGCGGCCAAGACTGCCGGTGTCTCTCTTGTCGCTTACACCTCCATCCTCCACGCCGACATCTCGCCGCTGATCCTGGCGGAGGAGCATCGCGCCACCGAGGCCATGCTGAAGCAGAGCGGCCTGCCCTACGCGTTGCTGCGCAATAGCTGGTATACGGAGAACTATCTCCTGGGCGTTCCGGTGGCTCTGAAGTCGGGCACGCTTTACGGTGCCACGGGCGAGGGCAAGATCTCCACCGCCCCCCGCGCCGACTATGCCGAAGCGGCGGCGGTGGTGCTGACCGCGGCGGAGCCTCAGGCCGGGCGCGTCTATGAGCTAGCGGGGGACGAGCCCTATACGCTGGCGCAGTTCGCCGCCGAGCTCTCCCGCCAGAGTGGCAAGGAAATCGCCTACCAGAATCTTTCCGAAGCCGACTACGCGGCGGCTCTGGTCAGCGGGGGCATGCCGGAGCTCTTTGCCACCGTGCTGGCGCAATCCGACGCCTGTGCCGCCAAGGATGCGCTTTTCGACGATAGCCGCCAGCTCAGCACGCTGATCGGCCGGCCTACGACACCGCTGTCCAATGTGCTAGCGGCGGCGCTGAAGGGATAGCGCCGCGCGAAGCCGGGGCGCGCATGTGTCCCGGCCTGCCGGGCCGCGCGCTAAGCCTCAGCCGAGCTGTCCAGCAGCCGAAATCGGGTGCGGTTCGACCCCGGCACGCATGAAGCGTCCGGGCGGCATTCCGGCATGACGGCTGAAAGCGGTGCTGAACGCGCTTGCAGAGCCATAGCCGACCCGCCTTGCCACCTCGTCCAGCGCGATGCCACCGGCCTTCAGAAGATCCTTCGCAACGGCCATCCGCCAGGTCAGCAGATATTCCATCGGCCTGACGCCGACCGTGCGGGCAAACCGATCGAAGAAGGCCGACCGGGACAGCCCGGCCTCGCGCGCCAGATCGCTCACCGTCCAGGATCGCTCCGCATCGGCGTGCATGGTCCGCAAAGAGGCGGCGATCCGCGGATCTGCCAGCCCGCGCAGCAGACCCGGCGGTCCGGCTTCTCCCGGCACCGACCGTAAGGCTTCGATCAGCAGGATCTCTACCAGGCGGGCCAGGATGAGGTCGCGGCCGATCTCGTCCCTGGCCGCCTCCTCACCGACAAGCTGCACCAGCTGAACCAGTCTCGGCACCCCCCGGATATGGATCATCCGGGGAAGCAGAGAGACAAGCAGCGCCGCGTCGGGCGCGTCGAAGACGAAATACCCGCCAAATTGCTGCACATCCGGTGGCCCGTCCTGGCGGCCATAGCGCACCTCCTCGTCGGGGGTAGGGGCCGTCTTCGGATCGATCCGCGTCGGCGGAGCCGGCTCGAAGCCGGACATGGTGAAAGCCGGCGTCGCCGGCAACAGCACGAAATCGCCTGCTTCCAGCACGACCGGCGGCTCCCCATCGACGGCGAGGCGGCACCGCCCCTCGGTCACGGCGCAAAACCCGGGCTGGCCGAATTCGGAATAGCGCACCGCCCAGCGCCCGGCGCCGCTGATCCCCTTGGCGAACACCGCGCGGGGTCGGAGAAGTTGGATCACTTGGGACAGCGGATCGGGCATTTCGGACTATTGCGAATGATAAACGGATTATCATGTGAGATAGTACGGATCATGCCGGTTATCTCTGTCGGGTCAACATCGAAAACAGGAGACCCGACATGAACACCGTTCTCATCACCGGCTGCTCGTCCGGCTATGGGTTGGAAACCGCGCGGCATTTTCACGCCCAAGGCTGGATGGTCGTCGCGACCATGCGCAATCCGGCCGACAGTCTGCTGCCTGCATCGGATCGCCTGCGGGTGCTTCCGCTGGACGTGACCGTGCCGGAGAGCATTTCCGCCGCGCTGGAGGCGGTCGGGCCGATCGACGTGCTGGTCAACAATGCCGGGATCGGTGCCGCCGGCGCCTTCGAGGCAATGCCGATGTCCCATGTGCGCAAGCTGTTCGAGACCAATACCTTCGGCACGATGGCGATGATCCAGGCGGTGATCCCGCAGATGCGCGCGCGCCGATCCGGGGTCGTCGTCAACGTCACCTCCAGCGTCACCCTCGCGCCGATGCCGCTGGTGGCGGCTTACACCGCCAGCAAGCAGGCCATCGAGGGGTTCACAGGCTCGCTGGCGCAAGAGCTCGGCGCTTTCGATGTGCGGGTGAAACTGGTGGAGCCGGGGTATGCACCGACCACGCGCTTTGCGCAGAACACCGATATGGACGTCGCCGCTCTGATCCCCAAGGACTATGCCGCCTTCGCCCAGCCGATCTTCGAGGCCTTCGCCGCTCCGGCGCTGACCACGAAGGAGACCGATGTGGCCGAGGCTGTCTGGCAAGCGGCGACCGATCGCTCCGCCCGCCTGCGCTATCCGGCAGGTCCCGACGCGGTGGCCCTGGCGCGTGCGAGCTGACGATGCCGGTGCCGGTCGCGGATGGAAACGTCTCGCCATCCAGGCCGCCCCGCGGAGGTGCGAGCGACCGTTAGGCTAGGAATCGAGCGCGTTGCGCTCGACAAGCCCGACTGGGCGCCGCGCGAAAGCGCGCCCTCGCGGAGGTGCGAGCGAAGCGAGCTACCGTGAGCCGACGAGTCGAGCGCCCCAGCGCTCGCAAGCCCGACTGGGCGTCGCGCGAAAGCGCGCCCCATCGGAGCCGTGAGCGAAGCGAATTGGCGTGAGATAAAACAATGGCGGAGAGGGAGGGATTCGAACCCTCGAGACGGTTGCCCGCCTACACGCGTTCCAGGCGTGCGCCTTCGACCACTCGGCCACCTCTCCTAATTTTGTCGGAGCCGTGCCCCGCGTTGTCGAAGAAAAGCGCACGCTTCTCTTAAAAGGACGCATATGGCTTTGCCATATGCTGTGCGCCTTCGACCACGCAGGCCTCTCCTAGATTTTCGCCGGAGCTTGCTCCGAGGGCCGAAGATAAGCGCGTGCTTCACAATGTGACACGCCGTCGACCACTCGGCTGGCTTTCCGATGAAGGCGCGCACTATAGCGAAGCGCCGCCCCCTTGCAAGGAGCGAGAGAGGGGATGCGCTAAAACTGCGCAAAAACCCTCCCCAACACCATTTCAGGATTTGAACGCGAGGGCCGGCTCGCCTATCAATGCTTGCAATCCTTGAGTCCTCGAGCAGCGGCTTCCACGACATGCATCGCATCTTGCGTCTTCTTGCAGTTTGGGCGCTTCTCATCGCCATGGTTGCCCTGGTGGTCGACGCCACCAAGACCCTGGGCGCCGACGGCACCATCGTGATGACGCCGCTGGCCGAGCAATGGCAGACCAGCTTTCCGCAGACCTTCGCCGACGCCAAGAGCTGGGTCGAGACCCAAGCCGGGCCTGATGTCTGGGAGAGTTTTCTGCTGCCCGTCTTGAGCCTGCCGACCTGGCTTCTCTTCGGTCTGATCGGCGTGCTGCTATTCTGGCTCGGCCGCAGGCGCCAGCGGGCCGAGGTCTATATCAACTAGCCAAATCACTTCGGAACGGAGCGCGGCTAGGGCCGGCGCGGTCCTCCCCCCTGAAAAGGGGGAGTTAGAGGGGGGGTCAAATTTCGGCCTTTCGGACTCCTTCCGAGCCTTAGACCCTCACCCCGGCCTTCCCCCTTCTTGGGGGGAGGGGGATGGCCCCTTCATCGCTTCGGGCGGTTCTCTTAAGACAGATCCAGCGCGTGGCGCTTCAGCACCTTGAGCTCGATGAGCTGCAGCGTCGCCTCATGGGTGGCGGCGAGGCAGACCCGCGGCGCCACCCCGGCCTCCAGCGCTTCGATCCAGCGGGGCGCGCAAAGGCACCAGCGGTCGCCCGGCTGGAGACCCGGAAAGCCGAAATCCGGCACCGGGGTAGAGAGATCGTTGCCGCGTGCCTTGGAGAAGGCGAGGAACTCTGCCGTCATCTCCACGCAGACCGTATGCATGCCGATATCGTCCGGCCCGGTGTGGCAGCATCCGGTGCGGTAGAAGCCGGTGAGCGGCCGGTCGGAGCAGGGCTGGATCGGCTCGCCGAACACATTGCGTTGAGGTTTGGCGGTCTGCTGCAGCATTCGCGGTCTCGTTCGAAGAGCGGCTAGCGCGGCGCCCTGGTCGGCATCGGCACCGGCGTCTCGGGCGCGGGCGCCTTGCCCGTCAGCACATCGACCTCCGACTGGCTCAGCGAGGGTGCCGGCGGTCCGGCATCCTTACTCGCCATGGCCTTCAGCATCGGCGAAGGCTCGCCCGGCGCCGGCAGGCCGTCATTGCCGCCTGCCATCAGCACCGGCGTGCAGGCATCGGGCAGATCGTCGAGCGAGGGGCCGCGCCGCGGCGGTGCCGGTTTTGCCGGCTCCTTCATGCGCGACTTGTTGATCTCCGCCTGCTTCAGCTCGTCGAACCAGTAATTCAGCGGCGCGCCGCAATCGTCATTGCCGGAAACCTTCGGCTGGTTCTCGCAGCCCTCCATCCCCGCAGGGCAGCTCAGCCGCACATGGAAGTGGTAGAAATGCCCCCACCAGGGGCGGATCTTGCCGAGCCAGGCCCGGTCGGCACCGGCATCCTCGCAGAGCTGCTTCTTGATCGCCGGATGCACGAAGATGCGCGCCACTTGCGGGTAGGACGCCGCCCGCTTCAACAGCTTGGTATGCCCCGGCGTCCACACATCGGGATCGACGGTGAACGGGTCCTTCAGCATCGAGACCGCGCTGATCTCCTCCCGCTCCGTCGAGGTGAGGATGCGGTCCGGCATCGGGGTGAGCCAGATATCGGCATCGAGGCCCACCTGATGGCTGGTATGGCCGGTGATCATCGGCCCGCCCCGCGGCTGGGACAGATCGCCGACCAGGAGTCCGGGCCAGCCGTCCAGGCCCTGCGCGTCGCTCGCCAGCCGCTCCAGATAGGCGATCAGCTCCGGATGACCCCAATTGCGGTTGCGCGACAGGCGCATCACCTGCCAGTCGGGGCCGTTAATCGGCAGCGCCTTGCCGCCGGCCAGGCACCCTTTCGAATAAAAGCCGATGGAACGCGCCTGCATATTGGCCGGCCCGCTGACCGAGGCGAACAGCTCCTTTGCCGGCGCGTCCTTATCGGGCGCGGGCGTGGTCTCGGCCGCACTCGGTACCACCGGCGGCTTGCGCTCGGGCAAAGGCACCGGACCTGTGGGCGCTGTAGCTTCGTTGGTGGCGGTTTTTGTGGGAGAGGCGGCGTCGGCAGGCGCAGGCGATGCCTCGGCGGTCTTCTCCGCCTCGCCCGAATAGGCCTCCGGCGTGAACGGACCGGCGGCCGCCGGACAGGCGGCAAGAGCAAGAACGGCGAACGCAACGAGTGGTCTTGCGGCCATGACTGCTTCCTTTTCCAAGGGCGGAAAGCGAAGCCCCTCCACGAAAAGTGCAAGCAGTTTAGCACAATTCGTGGCGCCAATTGGCACAGAAGCTTATCGGGCGTTCACCGATTTGCGCCATTTCTTGCACCGATTCAGAATAGTTTTGCCGGTCATCCCCTATTCAGGACGCAGATTTACACTGGCAGGTCTTCCGGTGAGCCGCAGGAAAGGGTGGCGCGGAGGGCTGGCACCGGTCCTTGCGTTTTGGCGGCATTGGACGCGCCAGCGAAGGACCTCGCGTTGAGGGAGAAGCGAAAAATGGGAAAGATCTTTCTGTACGGGGTTGGGATCTCGATCCTGGCTTTCATCGTGGCGTTCCTGCTGTTCACCACCATCGCCCATGCCGGCGTGGTGGCGCAGGTCAGTCTCGCCAACCAGCGGATGAATGTGATCGTCGATGGGCGTCAGGTGCATAGCTGGCCGGTCTCCACCGGCGTTGGCCGTTATCACACCCCGACCGGCACGTTTAAGCCGTACTTCCTCTCCCGGCATCACCGTTCCAGCAAATATGCCGGCGCCCCGATGCCCTATTCGATCTTCTTCTATAAGGGCTACGCGATCCACGGCTCCTACGAGATCAAATCGCTCGGCCGCCCCGCCTCCCATGGCTGCGTCCGGCTGCATCCGAAGAACGCCGCCAAGCTCTATTCCCTGGTGCAGACCCACGGCTCCGGCGACACGGTGATCCGCATCTCGCAATAGGTCCTGGGGAAGCGGCGGGAACTCCAGGCCCGCTTGGCGCTTTCCTCTAGCGTGTCCGCAAGGCCCCGAAAGGGGCTCTAAGGGGCTGTCCGGCAGGCGATGCGCCGGGCAGAGGTGGATTTCGCAAGCTGTGATTGGGAGGCAACCCGCATGACGCTTCTGAAATGGGCGCTGATTTTCTTCGTCATTTCGCTGATCGCCGGTTTCTTCGGCTTCAGCGGCGTGTCGGCGGCGACCGCCGGCATTGCCCGCATTCTGTTCTTCATCTTCCTGGTGATCTTCGTCGTCATCCTGATTCTAGCGCTGCTGGCGCTGTAGATCGGCGATCCGAAGCTCGGACCGGCGCCGGCTTTAATAGCCGGCGTCCGTGTCTTGGTCAGCCGCCGCAGCTGCTCGGTGCCGGCGCGCCGCGGAAGCGGTCCTGCATCCATTTCAGCGCGGTGGAGACGCTGTTCCGCGCCGCGTAGGTGTGGCTCACCCCCGGCATCGCCACGAACTGCACCCGCGTGCCCTGGCGGCACAGCATCGCGCCGTATTTCTTGGTCAGCGCCGGGTTCACCGTCTTGTCGGCAGTCCCTTGCGCCAGGAACACCGGCACCGGGATACGCTGCTTCCCCGGCGTGTTCTCCATCATGATCCGCCGCCAGGGATTGGTCTTGGCCGGATCGATAGTGAGAAATTCCTTTTTCAGCGGCTGGGCGTCCTTGCTCAGCGTCTCGACCTGCGCGATCGATTCCAGGCATTGCTGCGCCGTTCGCTCGAAGGCGGGATAGACTTGGGACTTCACAACGGATTTTGCCGAGATGCCGTTCACCTTCGACCAGGAATACAGCGCCATGGCGGTCAGCGCCTTGCCGCCCAGATCGTGGATATCGTCGTCGAAGAGATCGATCAGATAGGTCGCCGGTGCGGCGGCGGCAACGCCCAGCAGCTTCAGCTCCGGCGCATAGGAGCGTGCGATCTGGCCGGTGAACAGCACCGCCTGTCCGCCTTGGCTGTGGCCCCAGGCCACGAAGCGGTTGCTGGCCGATTTCTCCATGGCCCGTGCCGCGCGCACCGAATCCAGCACTGCGCGGGCCTCGCTGTCCCCATAGAGGTAGGGGTGAGGGCCGCTGGTGCCGAGCCCAGGATAATCCGTCGCTACGACGATGAAGCCGGCATTCAGCATCTGCTTCAGTCCCCAGATCAGCCCTGCCGTGTCGGGCCTGAGCGAGGGCGCGCAAGGCGGCACCACGCCGGATGTCGGATGCGCATAGGCGATGATCGGCCAGCCGCCCTGCGGTGCAGCTCCGCCGGGGATGAAGATCGCGCCGGAGACGGCGATCGGCTCGCCTCTCAGCCCCTTGGAGCGGTAGAGGATACGGAAGGCCTTGCCGCCAGCGCCTGTCGGCCCGCCGCCTTGCAGCGGCCAAACGCGGATGATCGAGCCGGGTTTTCCTGGGATTTCGCCGGACGGGACGTCGTAGAGTGCCGCGGCGGGCTGTGCAAAAAACAGCGTCAGAAAAACGGCCAGCACCAAGCCGGCCTGCACGGCCGACCGGCCAGGCCGGATCGTGAACGCAAACATCAACTCCCCCAAAACCCCAAATACATTTTCGTTTTGCGCCCGCATCCTAGCCGCTATTGCGAAAATCGCGACTATGAGATGGTATTTTTCCGGAATAAGCCGATGAACCCCGCAAAAAAACCGGCGCCCTTGGGAAGAACGCCGGCTTCATCCTAGAGCTGCGTGAGGCTTACGGGCATTTCAGCTTCCATTTGCCGTTGCCCTTATGTTTCCACCAGCAGCCCGGGCGCATCGGCGGCCCCCAGCGGTTGGCGTAATAGGGTACTGGGCCGCGATATTTCGGCACCCAGTAGCAAGCGTAAGGCCCGCAGCGCCAGCGGACTTGCTGCACCGGCGAAGCCGGCTTGGCGGCCATATCGACGCGTGGCGCGCTCATCGCGGCCTGGGCAGGGCTGCTATGGCCTGCGACCAGCGCACCGCCGGCGAGCACCGCGGCGGCAATCAGAGACGACAATACGGTTTTCAACACGGGTCTCGTCCTCCTATTCCGAAACTCTCGGCACATTGAGGGACTGCAACTCTGCCGCTCAGGCGCGCGCAATGCATGGCAACATTGCGCCCCCGGTTAATGAAATATGCCGCCTCGAGCGGGCAGGGACGCCGGCCGCTAAGAGAAGGACAGGCGCGGCCGGCGCCCCCGCTTCCCCGCTAACGGCATTTCTGCTTCCAGTTGCCGAGCAGCCCCTGTTTCCAATAGCAGTTCGGCGCAATCGGTCCCGGTGCGTAATAGGTGGCGCCAGGCTGCTGGGTCGGCACCCAGACGCAGCCGAATGCGCCGCACTGATAGGCGACGTCGAGGACCTGCGACTGCGGCTGTGCCTGCGGCGCCGGCACGGTCAGGGGAGCCGCGGCGGCGGCAGTGACACCAGAAAGAGCCAAACCGCCGGCGACGGCGCTCGTCATCAGAATTCGCTTCAGCATGGGGATCCTCCTTTTCTTGTCCGTGTTTCGATCCACGGCGGGTAAACGGACGAGGAGGGGGGCGAAGTTCCCTTCCGGAACCCGCCGATGCCGCGATCGGTTGTCTTCGTTACGGGCAAGAAGCTGACGCGCCTGATTCGGCGCGGTTCAATTGCGCTTGGCTGAATTCGGCGTTTCGCCGGCCGCTGTCGCCGGTCCGTCCCGATCGATTTTCACGCTCCAAAACTGCAGCAGCGACATGGTCACCGCCACGATCATCGGCCCGAGCAGCAGCCCCGCCGCGCCGAACACCGTGATGCCGCCGAGGATGGCGATAAAGGTCGGGATGGTGTGCAGCCGTAGCCGGCGCCCGACCAGCATCGGATAGAGTAGATTGTCGATGCCGCCGACCACCACGGAGCCCCAGGCGATCAGCACCACCGCCTTCTCCCAATGCCCGCCGAGGGCAAGCAAGAGTGCGGCGGGAATCCAGATCACGAAGGCGCCGAGCACCGGCACGAGCGCCAGCAGCCCCATCACCGTGCCCCAGAGGATTGGCGCCGGGAGGCCGAGCCACCAGAAGGCGAGACCACCGAGGCTGCCTTGTACGATGGCCACCACCACCGTGCCGTAGACGGTGGCGTAGACGATGTCCTTCACCCGCCGGAACACGGTCTCCGTCTGTGCCGGCGAAAGCGGCGAGATATCCCGCATGAAGCCGAGCATCCGTGTCCGGTCGCGCAGGAAATAGAACAACAGATAGAAGGTCAGCACGAAGGTGATGATGCCGAGCAGCGAACTGGAGACGAACGAGGCGCTGAACGTCGTCAGCCAGGAGGCGACGGTCCGGAAGGCTTCGTCGAGATTTGCGGCATCCAGCCAGGTGACCACCGGCGCCAGCGGCCCCTTATCCTCGAACAGCTCGCGCCACTCGCCCGCCGCGACCATCTCGCTGAGCAGCGTTGCGCCGCTCGCCGCGTCTTGCAGCAGGCGGCGCCCCAGCCACAGCATCGGCACCACGCCGATCAGCCCGATGGCGATCACCGCGACGAAGGCGGAGACGCTTCTGCTGGTGAGCTTCGCCTCCAGCCAGCGCTGGGCCGGCATGGCAAGGATCGCCAGCGCCAGCGCCCAGGTCAGCGCCGGAAGGAACGGCACTGCCAGCAGATAGCAGACATAGACGGCGATGACGGTGAGGGCGAGCACCACGCCGGCGCGAAGTCGTCCCCGGCTGTCCAATTGCGCACTCAGGCTCTTCCCGCCTGCGTCGTCTTCGGCTTCGTGCTTCTGCTGCATCGAAAGCTCTCTTCAGCGGCGCGGAGCCCGGCGCCCTCGAAAAAGCGCCTAATCCGCGTCCATCTTCAGCGCCGCGATGAAGGCCTCTTGCGGGATGTCCACCCGACCGAAGCTCCGCATCTTCTTCTTACCCGCCTTCTGCTTCTCCAGAAGCTTCCGCTTACGGGTGATGTCGCCACCATAGCACTTCGCGGTGACGTCTTTGCGCATGGCGCTGATGGTCTCGCGCGCGATCACCTTGCCGCCGATCGCCGCTTGCACCGGGATCTTGAACAGATGCCGCGGGATCAGATCTTTCAGCCGCTCCACCATGGCCCGGCCGCGCGCTTCCGCCCGCGAGCGGCTGACGATCACCGACAGCGCATCCACCGGCTCGTCATTGACCAGGATCGACATCTTCACCAGGTCGCCGTCTTCATAACCGGTGATGTTGTAGTCGAAGCTGGCATAGCCGCGGGTCACCGATTTCAGCCGGTCGTAGAAGTCGAACACCACCTCGTTCAGCGGCAGCGCATAGACCACCATGGCACGGCTGCCGGCATAGGTGAGGGTCTTCTGCCGGCCGCGCCGGTCCTCGCAGAGCTTCAGCACCGCGCCGAGGAATTCGTCCGGTACCAGGATCGAAGCCTCGATCCACGGCTCCTCGATATGCTCGATCTTTTGCACATCCGGCATATCGGCCGGGTTGTGCAGCTCCAGCATCTTACCGTCGGTGAGATAGATCTCGTAGACCACCGACGGGGCGGTGGTGATCAGCTCGATATTGAATTCGCGCTCCAGCCGCTCGCGGATGATCTCCAGATGCAGCAGGCCGAGAAAGCCGCAGCGGAAGCCGAAGCCGAGCGCCGCGGAGGTCTCCATCTCATAGGAGAAGCTGGCATCGTTGAGCCGCAGCTTGGCGACCGCCTCGCGCAAATCCTCGAAATCCGAGGCATCCACCGGAAATAGGCCGCAGAACACCACGGGCTGGGCCGGCTTGAAGCCCGGCAGCGCCTCTTCCGTCGGCTTCCTCTCGTCGGTGACGGTATCGCCGACGCGGGTATCGGCCACCTGCTTGATCGAAGCGGTGAAGAAGCCGATCTCGCCGGGCCCCAGCGCATCGCGCATCTCTTTCTTCGGGCGGAAGATACCAACCGTATCCACCTGATAGGAGGCGCCGGTCGACATCAGCTTGATGCGCTGCCCTTTGCGCAACGCGCCGTCGATGATGCGCACCAGCACCACCACGCCGAGATAGGCGTCGTACCAGCTATCCACCAGAAGCGCCTTCAGCGGCTTGTCGACCTCGCCATGGGGCGGGGGCAGCCGCTCCACGATGGCTTCCAGCACCGCATCGACGCCGACGCCGGTCTTGGCCGAGATCTCCAGCGCGCCCGAGGCGTCCAGCCCGATCACGTCCTCGATCTGCTGGCGCACCCGCTCCGGTTCGGAGGCGGGAAGGTCGGTCTTGTTGAGGACGGGGATGATCTCGTGATCGACCTCGATGGCCTGATACACATTGGCCAGGGTCTGCGCCTCGACGCCTTGGGTCGCATCCACCACCAGAAGCGATCCCTCGCAGGCCGCCAGGCTGCGGTTCACCTCATAGGCGAAGTCGACATGGCCGGGCGTGTCGATCAGGTTCAGCTCATAGGTCTCGCCGTTCTTCGCCTTGTATTCCAGGCGGACGGTTTGGGCCTTGATGGTGATGCCCCGCTCGCGCTCGATCTCCATGGAGTCGAGCACCTGTTCCTTCATCTCCCGCATCGTCAGCCCGCCGCAAAGCTGGATCAGGCGGTCGGCGAGCGTCGACTTGCCATGATCGATATGGGCGATGATCGAGAAGTTCCGGATATGGGACTGGGGCGTGAAACTCTTTTTGTCCATGGACCGGGCTTGTATCAGCGGCGCAATCCCCGTCAAGCGCTAGTCTGGACGCAGCGGCGGCGCTTTTTCCGCCAGCCTTGCCGCGGCCACAGATGCGGCCAAAACAAGGCGGATAAACCACTGAAAAATCACAATAATTTTAAGCGTGCGTGGAAACCGCTTTCGAACTTGCAGCGTTTAGAGCTGGTCCCTGAGAGGGACACCCTCAAACCCAGATAAGGGAGTTCAGCCATGCTGAAGAAGACCGTTCTTGCCGCTGCCGGTATTGCCGTCCTCGGAATGGGCGCCGCGGCGCCCGCCATCGCCGGTCCGCTTTCCGGTCCGATGGGCGATTCCATGAACTGCCGCAAGCTCGCCAAGCAGCACTACCCGGACGACCGGGGCATGCGCAAAGCCATGCGGTCCGACTGCAAGGCCTATCAGAAGCAGTCCAGCAAGATGGACAAGGCCGCGAAGCGCGCGGCCTCGTAAAAGTCGTCTCTCCCTAAGCGACGAAAGAAGGGCCCGCTGCTCCGGCGGGCCCTTTTTTGTGTGCGAAGGCATCGGGCGAGATCGCAGGGCCGAGCTCCCTCCCCCTAGAAGGGGGAGGGGTGGGGTGGGGGTCACTTCGGCCTAGGCTCATAGGATGGGCTCTCGATTTTCAAGGACCGAAGCGGCAACTGATCGTGCGCGGTCGTTGCGCAGGCGCATGTCTCCTGTGGAGCAGAAGATGTGGCGCGCGCTTCGCGGTGACCAGCTTGGCGTCGCCTTTCGCCGGCAGCATCCGGTGGGACCATATGTACTCGACTTCTATTGTCCGTCCCTGAAACTCGCCATCGAACTAGATGGCAACGAACACGCCTATCGCATCGCGCGCGACAGGCGGCGGGATCGCTATCTGTGTGAGCTTGGGATCGCGGTGTTGCGCTTCAGCAATCTGGAGGTGACGCGAAACTTGGCAGGTGTTTGGGAGGTGATATCCGCAGAGGTCCGGCGGCGAGGCAAATGCCCCCCACCCGAGTTGGCCAGAGCCAACTCGACCTCCCCCTTCTAGGGGGAGGTGCGGCGCGCTGCGCAGCGTCGGCGATTCGAAGCTCCCTCCCCCTAGAAGGGGGAGGGTTGGGGTGGGGGTCGCTTAACTGGTGTGGGCCTTAAATGCCTGCGTACCAAGTATAGCCGCGGTCTTCCCAGAACCCGCCATGGCCGCCGCGGATATCGTCGAAGCTTTCCACCGCCTCGATGCGGCGGATGTATTTCGCCATCTTATAGCCGAGCTGCCGCTCCACCCGGACGCGCAACGGGGCGCCGTGCGGAATGCCGAGCCGCTCGCCGTTCATCTCGTAGGCCAGGATGGTCTGCTCGTGAAACGCGTCGGGAAAGGCGATGGATTCGTAATAGCGGCTGTCTTCGGAGCCGCCGCGGCCGAGATCGTCATAGCAATAGAACACGATATATTTCGCGTTCGGCTTCAGCGCGGCCTTGTTCAGCACATGGGAGAGCTGGACGCCCTTCCATTGGCCGATGCAGCTCCACCCTTCCACGCAGTCGTGCCGGGTGATCTGGCTGCGCGAGGGCATGGCGCGAAGCTCGTCCAGCGAGAGGCTGAGCTCGTTCTGCACCAGCCCGCCAACCTCCAGCCGCCAATCGCGGAAGTCGTTTTCCGCCAGGGCCAGATAATCCGGCGTGCGCGGATTGGTCGATCCGTTGGCCTTGAAGTCGGCGGAGATATCCTCATGCGCATATTCCCGCGCCAGATCGTTCGGCGTCAGGATCGCCCGCTGTACCGCTTCCGTCAGCGTCTCGGCGCTCGCCAGGATCCGCTGCACCAGCGGATCGCGGGAGAGGCTGTCGCAGCCGCCGAGCAGCAGCGTGCCGCCAAGCGCCGCGCCACGGGTGAGAAAGCTCCGGCGGCTGACCTGTTTTTTGCTCATCCTTCGGCCTCCTCGGTCTTAATCACAAAGCGCCCGGTGATCATCGAGCGGAGGTTGTTCCAGACCCCGGTGACCAGAACCATGAACACATGCACCAGGACGAACAGCACGATCAGGCTGGCCGAGATGAAGTGGATCGTCCGCGCCGATTGCCGCCCGCCGAAAATATCCAGGAGCCAGGGGAAGGCGGCATCCATGCCGGGCGACATGGTGAGCCCGGTCGCCAGCATCAGCGGTAGCAGGATGAAGATCACGATCAGATAGGAGAGCTTCTGCAGCACGTTATAGCGCTTCGCCTCCTCGCCGTGATCGAAGCGGAACAGCGCGTGATCCTTGATGCTTTGCCAGATGCCTTTCAGCTGGCCGCGGTCCGGCGCCAGATCCCGCCGCAGATGGCCGCTGAGGAGGGTGTAGCCGAGATAGATCAGCCCGTTGATCACGAAGGCCCAGGCGAAGAAGAAATGCCAGCTCCGCCCCTTGGCCAGCGAGCGGAAGCCGGGCAGCGTGATCGACCAGGGAAAGCCATAGCGCTGGAATTCGCCGTCCGCCTCATACCCGCCGCCGAGCCAGCCGGTGGTGTCGAAGCGGGTGCCGAACAGATCGGTCACGCCGATCGGCCCGTCCGGTCCATCGCGCTCGTACGTCATGGCGACTGCAGGATCGGCGAAATCCGAAGTCGAGCCGAAATACAGCGCCGGATGGGCGTTGAAGATCTGCAAGCCGCTCATCAGCAAGACCAGCAGGCAGAGCACGTTGATCCAGTGGGTCAAGCGGACCGTGCCCGCATGCCGGTAGATGACTTCACGCGCCATGACTTTTTCATGTGCCATGAGCCGTTCCCTTTCAGCCTGCCACCCGCTTTACGAGTGTGCCGGTCCCCAAATTTCTTCCAGACGCTGAGCCCGGCCGCAATTCCATTTATAGAATTTGTAGCTGATCGGATTCTTGTGGTGGTAGTTCTGGTGATAGTCTTCCGCCGCCGTGAAGGTGGTCGCCGGCTTGATCTCGGTGTCGACTTTCTCGCCGAATTTCGTCGCGATATCCGCCTTGGTCTTCTTGGCCAGCGCCTCTTCTTGCGCATTTCCGGTGAAGATCACCGAGCGGTAGGCCTCGCCCTTGTCGCAAAACTGCCCGCGCGGATCGAACGGGTCGATATTGTGCCAATAGGTGTCGAGCAGGGCGGCGTAATCCACCTTGGACGGGTCGTAGGTGACCTTCACCGCCTCCTGATAGCCGGCATGGTCGCCATAGGTCGGGTTCGGCTTGGTGCCGCCGGCATAGCCGGAGACCGTCTCGGTCACGCCTTTGACGCCGTCGAACGCCGCCTCCACGCACCAGAAGCAGCCGCCGGCGAAGATCGCCGTCTCGCTTTCCGCTGAGGCCGGGCGGGGCGCCAGGCCGAACACCGCTGCAAGCATCAGAGCCGCGGCCGTCATCGCCGCGCGCCGTCCTATCCGGGTCTCTCCCATCGAACGCTCCTTACGTCTTGTCGTTGCGGTGAAGATAAGCGAGCCGCGCACCGCCCGGAATGGCCTCTCGCAAAGCCGTGAACGGAAGTGATGCGCGATCAAGGCGGCGGCACCGCCGCTTTTCCGCCGCAGCAATACCGCTTTAGAACCTTCCCAGATTTCGCTATTGGGTAGGGATGCGCACACCCTTGAGCTCATCCGCCGAGCACATGCAGCCGGCCTATGACGTCGTGGTCGTCGGCTCCGGCTACGGCGCCGGCGTCGCCGCCTCGCGCCTCGCCCGCGCCGGCCAGCGGGTCTGCGTCATCGAGCGCGGCCGCGAGGTCGCCACCGGCGATTTTCCCGCCCGCCTGCCGGAGCTGCGCCGCGAGCTGCAGATCCGCGGCGGCAAGATGCGCTCCGGCGCCGAAACCGGGCTGTACGATTTCCGCATGGGCGAGGATATGCACGTGCTGGTCGGCTGCGGCCTTGGCGGCGGCTCGCTGATCAACGCCGCCGTCGCCCTGCAGCCCGAGCCGCGCGTTTTCCAGGACGCGGCCTGGCCGGAAGAAATCCGCCAGGACGGGCTGATCGATCTCGGCTTCGAGCGCGCCCGCGCCGGGCTCTCGCCGACGCGGTTCTCCGAAGCGGCCCGTCTGACGAAGTTCAAATCCCTGCAGAAGATCGGCGAAGGGATGGGCAAGGCGCCGGTGGCCACACCCGTGGTGGTGAATTTCGAGGACCGCACCAACTGGGCCGGCGTCGAGCAGCCGGCATGCGAGCTGTGCGGCGATTGCTGTTCCGGCTGCAATGTCGGGGCGAAGAATACCATCGCGCTGACCTATCTGCCCGATGCCAAGGCCCATGGCGCGGAGATCTTCACCGAGATCACCGTCACCCATCTGGAGAAGACCGAAGATGGCTGGCGCGTGCATATCCGCGACACCGGTGCAAAGGACGGCGCGGAGCGCTCAATCGCCGCCCGCTCGGTGATCCTCGGCGCCGGCACGCTGGGCTCGACGGAGATCCTGCTCCGCTCCCGCGAGAACGGCTTGCCCGTCTCCGACCGGCTCGGCACCGGCTTTTCTTCCAACGGCGATATCATCGCCTTCGCGCTGGGCAAGGAGACAAGGGTCAATGCCATTGGCGTCGGCACCCCGCCGAAATTCGTCGGCGACGCGGTGGGGTCTTGCGTCACCGGCCAGATCGAGCTGCCCGACGAGCAAGACGTCAATCTCGGCATGACCATCCAGGAGGGTGTGCTTCCCTCGGCGGTGGCGCCGCTTCTACCGGTCTTCTTCGTCTCCGGCGGGCGTCTCCTCGGCGCGGCGCAAAGCCTGGTGAAGGGCGTCTATGAAGGCCCGCTCTCCCATCTCCACACCTTCTTCGTGGTCTCCCACGACACCGCTTCCGGCAGGCTCACGCTAGAGGACGGCAAGCTGAAGCTGCGCTGGCCCAAGGTGGAGGAGGAGCCGGTCTTCGCCCGGGTCGATGCGGCGCTGACCAAGGCTGCCGAAACCGTCGGCGCCCGCTATATCAAGCATCCGCTTTCCGCCACCGGCGCCAAGCCGGCCACGGCCCATCCGCTCGGCGGCTGCGGCATGGGCGAGGATGCAAGCTCCGGCGTGGTCAATCACAAGGGCCAGGTCTTTGCCGGGGTAAGCGGCGAAGCGGTGCATGACGGGCTCTATGTCTGCGACGGCGCGGTGATCCCCCGCTCCATCGGCTGCAACCCGCTGCTCACCATCACCGCGCTCGCCGAGCGCACCATGCTGCTCTACGCCCGCGACCACAATTTCGGCTTCGACACCGCCACCCGCATCGCCGCGGAGTAGGCTTGAGGCCAAGGTCTCGCCCCCATTACAGTCGTCATGCCCGGACTTGATCCGGGCATCCACGGAGTACTGGCACCGCATCTAAGACGTGGATGGCCGGGAGGTCTTTTTGCGCTACCGCTCCGCTGCTTGAGCGCGAGCCCGGCCATGACGAAGCCGAGAACGGCGTCGGTCGGCCCCTGCGGCGTCATCCTCGGGCGAGCGAAGCGAGACCCGGGGATCCAGGGCGGTGGATTCTGTGCGTGCCGCCCTGGATTGCCGGGTCAAGCCCGGCAATGACGCTATGATGGGCCGCGCAAATTCGCCTCACCGCCCTTGCCACCTACACGCCAACCCTATATTTTAGAACTATTCTAAATACGCATATTGGACGTCCGGAATGAAACGTTTCTCCGAACTCACCGAAGAGCAGATCGTGGCGCTCGCCATCTCCCTGGAGGAGGAGGACGCCCGCTTCTATCGCGACTATGCCCGCGCGCTGGAGGAGCACTATCCCGCCTCGGCCGAGGTGCTGCGCGAGATGGCGAAGGAGGAGGACCATCACCGGCAATGGCTGATCGACCTCCACCGCAAGAAATTCGGCGAGCACATCCCGCTGATCCGCCGCCAGGACGTGCACGGCTTCGTGCAGCATAAGCCGGTCTGGCTGATGAAGGCGGTGGGCCCGGAGCGGGTGAGGAAGCAAGTCGAGGAGATGGAATACGAGACGCGGCGCTTCTACGAGCAGGCCATGTCACGCGCCACCGACGCCGGCATCCGCAAGCTCTTAGGCGATCTCGCCCAGGCCGAGCAGAGCCACGAGGTGCTGGCCGAGAAGCTGGAGGCGAAGATCGTCGATGCCTCGGCGGAAGCCGCCGAGAAGGAGACCCGCCGCCGCCTCTTCGTGCTGCAGATCGTGCAGCCGGGGCTCGCCGGGCTGATGGACGGCTCGGTCTCGACTCTGGCGCCGATCTTCGCTGCCGCGTTTGCCACCCACGACACCTGGGCCACCTTCCTGGTCGGCCTTGCCGCCTCCATCGGCGCCGGCATCTCCATGGGCTTTGCCGAGGCGCTTTCCGATGACGGTTCGCTGACCGGGCGCGGCCATCCCTGGCTGCGCGGCCTGGTCACCGGCGCCATGACCGCCATCGGCGGGCTCGGCCACACCTTGCCGTTCCTGATTGGCAATTTCTGGACCGCCTTCGTGGTCGCCTGCGTCATCGTCGTGGTGGAGCTGTGGGCCATCGCCTGGGTGCGCGCCCGCTATATGGACACCCGCTTCCTGCAGGCGGTGTTCGAGGTCGTCCTCGGCGGCACCATCGTCTTTGCCACCGGCGTGCTCATCGGGAGTGCGTGAGGGTACGGCTTGCGCCCTCTCCCCGACGGGGAGAGGGCTTTCCGCCACGATCTTGGCCACAGGCCAAGTCGTTCGGCGGAAAGGGTGAGGGGGCTGCGCGCTATCGAGAGTTTGTAACCCCTCACCCGGAACGCATGCTGCGTTCCGACCTCTCCCATTGGGAGAGGTGGATCACGACGTCTCGCTCAACCGCCTTCGTCATTGCCGGGCTTGACCCGGCAATCCATGCCGTTTCGCTTCGGCTTGTTCAGTGCCAGAAGTGTGCCGAGGCGCGAGCTGCGCGGGAACGGCGTGGATGCCCGGATCAAGTCCGGGCATGACGACGGAGGAGGCGGCGAAGCCTAACCCCGCAACTCGCCGCCCGTCGCTTTGACCACCGCGGCGACGATCTTTTCCGCCACCGCGTCGATCTCCTTGTCGGTCAGGGTCTTTTCGATCGGCTGCAAGGTCACCTCGATAGCGAGAGACTTCTTGCCCTCCGGCACGCCTTTGCCGGTGAACACGTCGAATAGGCCCACATTCGAGATCAGTGCCTTGTCGGCGCCGCGGGCAGCGCGCAGCAAATCGCCGGCGGGGACGTCCGCATCCACCAGGAAGGCGAAGTCGCGGCGCACGGCCTGCAGGTCGGAGGCGCCGAGCGCCGAACGGCTGCGGCCCTTACGCTTCGGCTGGGGCAGCGCGCCGAGATCCAGCTCGAACGCCGCCATCGGTCCGTCCGCGCCAAGCGCTTCCAGCGTGAGCGGGTGGATCTCGCCGAACACGCCAAGCGTCACTTTCGGCCCCAGCTTGAACGAGCCGGACCGGCCGGGATGGAACCAGTCGGGGGCTTCGGCCACGATCATCAGATTCGAGGCATCAAGCCCCAGCGCATCGAGCAGGGCGGCGAGATCGGCCTTGGCGGCGAACACATCCGCCGGCTTGGCATTGCCGGCCCAGTCGCGCCCCGAGCCCTCGAGCCCGATATTGCCGAAACGCACGCCGCTTGCGGCAATCCGCTGATCCTCCGGCTGGTCGCCGCCGTAAATCTGGCCGAGCTCGAACAGCGCCCCGTCATCGAGGCCGCGATCGGCATTGCGCTGCGCTGCCGTGATCAGCCCCGGCAGCAGGCTCGGCCGCATATCGGAAAGCTCGCTGGAGATCGGATTGTCGAGCACCAGCGAAGCCTGACCGCCGCCGAAGGCCTCGGCCTCTTTTTTCGGAATGAACGACCAGGTCACCGCCTCGACCAGGCCGCGCCCGGCAAGCAGCCGGCGGGCGCGCCGCTGGCGCTTCTGCATCTCGGTCAGCACCGGCTTGGCGACCCCGGAAACGCGCGGCATCGGCGTGGCCGGGACGTTGGCGACGCCCACCAGGCGCACCACCTCTTCCACGATATCGGCGGGGCCAAAGACATCCGGGCGCCAGGAGGGAACGCTGACCTCGAACACCGGCGCGCTGCCGCGAAGCCCGAAGCCGAGCGCGGTCAGCAGCTGTTCGATCTTCTCCGGCGCAAGTTCCAGACCGCTGAGCCGCTTCACCTCCGAGATATCGAAGCTGAAGGACGAATTACCCTCCGGTGCTTCGCCGGCGATTTCGATTTCCGAAGCCTCGCCACCGCAAAGCTCCAAAACCATCTCGGTGGCAAGCTCAAGCCCCGGCACCACAAAGGCCGGATCGACGCCGCGCTCGAAACGGAACCGCGCGTCGGAAATGATATTCAGCCGGCGGCCGGTCTTCGCCGTGCGGATCGGATCGAAATAGGCCGATTCGATGAACACGTTGACGGTCTCCTCGGTGCAGCCGGTCTCCTCGCCACCCATGATGCCGCCGAGCCCGAGCACGCGTGCATCGTCGGCGATCACGCAGGCCTCAGCGTCCACCTCATAGGTCTTGCCGTCCAGCGCTTCGAAGCGCTCGCCCGTCTCGCCGAGCCGTGCCTTGATCGTGCCCGACAGCTTGTCGGCGTCGTAGACATGCAGCGGCCGCGCCCGGTCGTAGGAGATATAATTGGTAATATCGACCAGCGCGTTGATCGGCCGGAGCCCGATCGCCTTCAGCTTGGCCTGCAGCCAGTCGGGGCTGGGGCCGTTCTTGACGCCCTTGACCACGCGGCCCGCAAAGACCGGGCAGGCGCTTGCCGTCTCGGCCGAGAACTCCAATGCGATCGGCTGCGGATTGGCAAAGCTGCCCTGCACCGGCGCAACCGGCTGATCTTTGAACGTCCCGAGCCCGGCTGCCGCCAGGTCCCGTGCAATACCGGAGACCGCCAGGCAGTCGGGGCGGTTCGGGGTGATGGCGATATCGATCACCGCATCGGTGAGCCCCAGTGCCGCCGCCGCCGGGCTTCCGACCTCGGCGTCTTCGCTGAGTTCGATGATACCGTGATGCTCGTCGGAGAGCTCAAGCTCCCGCTCCGAGCACAGCATGCCGAAGGATTCCACGCCGCGGATCTTCGCCTTGGTCAGAGTCAGATCGATGCCGGGCACGTAGGTGCCGACGGGAGCGAACACCCCTTTCATGCCGGCATGGGCGTTGGCCGCGCCGCACACCACCTGGAACGTGCCGTTGCCGGTCTCGACCGTGCAGACCTGCAGCTTGTCGGCGTCGGGGTGCTTCTCGCATTTGGCGACGTAGGCCACGGTGAAGGCGGAAAGCGCTTCGGCCGGATCGACGATCTCCTCCACCTCCAGACCGATCTCGGTCAGGGTGTCGGCAATCTCCGCTAAGGAGGCGTCGGTCTCAAGATGCTGCTTGAGCCAGGAGAGGGTGAACTTCATCGCCTAGCTCAGCCCCCCGGCAAGAGTGGGTACGGCCAGCGGCACGAAGCCGTAATGCTTCAGCCAGCGCAAATCGGCGGCGAAGAAGGCGCGCAGATCCGGCATGCCGTATTTCAGCATCGCCAGCCGGTCGATGCCGACGCCGAAGGCAAAGCCCTGATAGCGCGCCGGGTCGAGATCGACGTTTCGCAGCACATTGGGATTGACCATGCCGCAGCCCAAGATCTCCAGCCACTCGTCGCCCTCGCCGATGCGGATCTCGTCGCCCACCTTGGCGTAGCCGATATCCACCTCCATGGAGGGCTCGGTGAACGGAAAATAGCTGGCGCGGAAGCGCATCTTCACGCTGTCCACCTCGAAGAACGCCTTGCAGAATTCTTCCAGCACCCATTTCAGATGCCCCAGATGCGTCTCCTCGTCGACGACAAGACCTTCGACCTGATGGAACATCGGCGTGTGGGTCTGATCGGAATCGGAGCGGTAGACGCGGCCTGGCGCGATGATGCGCAGCGGCGGCTTTTCCTTAAGCATGGTGCGGATCTGCACCGGGCTCGTATGGGTGCGCAGCACGGGGCGCGATCCGTCCTCGCGGCGGCCAAAATAGAACGTGTCGTGGTCCTGCCGCGCCGGATGCTCTTCGGGAATATTCAGCGCCGTGAAATTATGGAAGTCGGTCTCGATATCCGGCCCCTCGGCGATGGAGAAGCCCATATCGGCGAAGATCTCGGTGATCTCGTCGATCACCTGGCTCACCGGATGGATGCGGCCCTCGGCCAAAGGCCCGGGGCGCACCGGCAGGGTGATGTCTTCGCGCTCCGAGGCGAGCCGCTCTGCCATCGCTGCGCGGGCGAGCGCTCCGCGCTTTTCTTCCAGCGCGGCGCCAATCTCGTCTTTCAGCGCATTGACGGCTTGGCCGAAGCTCTTGCGCTCTTCCGGCGCCATGCCGCTGAGCGTCTTCATCAGCTCCGAGATGCGGCCCTTCTTGCCGAGGCTGGCAACGCGCACCTCGTCCAGGGCACTCAGATCGGACGCCGCGTCGATAGCCGCCAGAAGCTCGGTTTTGAGTGTATCGAGCGTGGCCGCGGTCATCGTCGATGTCCTTGAGAAGTCCGAGTAATCCTTGAACGCGTGGGCGTTTTACGCCTTGGCGGCGGAGGCGGCAGCCTCCACCAGGTTCTTGAAGGTCTCCGGCTCGCGCACGGCGATATCCGCCAGCACCTTGCGGTCCAGCTCGATACCCGCCTTGTTCAGCCCGTCGATGAAGCGGCCATAGGTCAGGCCGTTGGCGCGGGCGGCGGCATTGATGCGCTGGATCCAAAGCGAGCGGAAGCTGCGCTTGCGGACCTTGCGGTCGCGATAGGCATACTGCCCGGCCTTGTCGACGGCCTGCTTGGCGACGCGAATGGTATTCTTGCGGCGGCCGTAATAACCCTTGGCCTGCTTGATCACCTTGCGGTGGCGAGCATGGGTGGTAACGCCGCGTTTCACACGGGACATATCGGTGCTCCTTTAGAGAAAGGCTTCCCTGGGCCTAGCGGCCGTAGGGGAGAAAATGCTGCTTCACGACCTTCGCGTCCTGATCGGACAGGACGAAGGTGCCGCGGGCGTTACGGATGAACTTGTTGGTACGCTTGATCATTCCGTGCTGCTTACCGGCGGCCTGGCATTTCACACGGCCCTTAGCCGTGATCTTGAAGCGCTTCTTGGCACCGCTCTTGGTCTTCATCTTGGGCATTTCGCTTCCTTACGCGTTGAAGCCGGGATGCATCGGGGCAGCCCGGCGTGTCAGAAAACATCCGATTAGGATGAACGAAGCATTGCGAACCGCCATGGCATGCCCCGCCAGGCCGTTCTGCTAGCCAGCGCCTTATAAAGCGCGGCGCCTTGGGAGGCAAGGGGTGTGAGGCCGCGATTGGCGAGCCGATTTGCCGCCGATTCCGCGGCGGCGACCGCCTTCTATTTTATCCAAAGCATTAAGACTCGGTTGGGGCGCCGGTTCTTACAATCAGATAAGACCCAAGCGTCTGAAGGATAAATAGATTTCGGTTTCTTACATCATGCGTATGACTGATTTTCTATGGCTTCCAAAATGGCGTGCGAACCGCGCTACGGCATGGCTGAAACGAAGCTGGCGGAGGCGCGAGCGGCGCGACGCGCTAGTGCTCGCCATCCTGGCTGTTGTCGTTTTCGTCGTTTTCTACGTGATCGACTTTCATGACCAGCTGCATCACTTTCTTGCTCGCAACGAGGCGTGGGAACTCGACGAAGTGCTCCACGCCCTCACGCTGGTGGGTATTGCCGGCTTCGTCTATGCGGTGCGGCGGCTGACCGATCTGAGACGCGCGATCCGGAAGCGCGTCGAGGCGGAGGAGAAGGCCTCCATGCTTGCCAGACACGACGCCATGACCGGTCTTCCCAACCGTCCAGGCTTCGTGGAGCTCGTCGGGAACCGCGCCGACACATTGCGGCCCGGCGAGAACTTGGTCGTGATGATCGTCGATCTCGATCATTTCAAGTCGGTCAACGATCTCTATGGTCACAGAATGGGCGATGAGGCGCTGCGCACCGTTGCGCGCCGGCTGATCGCCATTGTCGGCAATAGGGGCGATGTGGCCCGGCTGAGTGGCGACGAATTCGGGATCGTTTTGCAGTTCGACGACTCCGAGACGGCGTTCCGGGTCGCGCGGCGGATCGTCCATGAAGCCTCCGAGCCGATCCTGCTCGACGAGCTATCGGTGGAGGTCGGAGCCAGTATCGGCATTGCCGTCTACGATCCGGTTGAGACATTCGCAACCGATTGCGCCGATTGCGAAGGCGGCCGGGTGAATACCCTGCTGCGCCGCGCCGACATGGCCATGTACCGCGCCAAGACCGAAGGCCGCGGTGCCTATCACTTCTTCGACGCCGATATGGACGAGCGGCTTCGCCAGCGGATCCAGCTCGAGCGTGAGATGAGGCAGGCCATCGAGGAGGGCGAGATCGTCCCGTATTTCCAGCCTATCGTCGATCTCCGCTCCGCCGAGCCGGTCGGCTATGAGGTGCTGGCCCGTTGGGATCACCCGACGCGCGGTCGGTTGGGCCCGGATGCCTTTGTCGCCATCGCCGAGGATACCGGGCTTATCGGCCAGCTCACCTACAAGCTGCTGGACAGCGCGGTTGCGGCCGCTTCCCACTGGCCGGAGCATATCTATATCGCGGTCAACCTGTCGCCGCGCCAATTCACCGACACGCTGCTTTGCGAGCGGATCGCTGCCATCCTGGCGCGCCACGACTATCCGCCGCGGCGTCTGGAGATCGAGATAACCGAAACGGCCATGCTGCGCCGGCTTGCCGAGGCCAAGACGACCTTGGCGGCACTTCGTAAGCTTGGCTTTCGCATTGCGCTCGACGATTTCGGCACCGGCTATGCCGGTCTGAAGCACCTACGCGAATTGCAGCTCGATACGCTGAAGATCGACCGCTCCTACATCACCCATATCGCGGAGGATAAGGGGGCATGCGATCTTGCCGCGGCGATGATCCGCCTCGGTGCTGCGCTCGGCCTGAACGTGACCGCCGAGGGCATCGAGACGGAAGCGGTGCGCCGCCGCCTGATCGAGCTCGGTTGCCGCCAGGGACAGGGCTATCTCTTCGGCAAGCCGGCCCCGGCCGCCGAGCAGCACCCGGCGGCGGAGCTTGCCGCAGAGCTCAAACCCAAGGTCGCATGAACGTGTGTCACATAAATCTGGCTTGAGATAGTGCGCGGGCCGGTGCCGATTGCGCCGCCGCCATTAGCGCGGGGCCAGCACCATGACCATCTGGCGGCCTTCGAGCTTCGGCTCCGACTCGACCTTCGCCAGCTCATTGGTGTCTTGCTTGACCCGGTTGAGCAGCTGCATGCCGAGTTCCTGATGCGCCATCTCGCGGCCGCGGAACCGCAAGGTCACCTTGACCTTGTCGCCTTCCTCGAAGAACCGCTGAATCGATCGCATCTTCACGCTGTAATCATGGATGTCGATATTCGGCCGCATCTTGATCTCTTTGATCTCGACGGTGCGGGTCTTTTTCCGCGCCTCGGCGGCCTTCTTCTGGGCCTGGTACTTGTATTTGCCGAAATCCATGATCTTGCAGACGGGTGGCTCGGAATTCGGCGCGATCTCGACGAGGTCGAGCCCCGCCTCCATAGCGCGCGCGATACCATCCTCGATCGCGACGGCGCCGATATTGTTGCCGTCCTCGTCGATAAGCTGGATTGTCGGTGATTGAATGCCCTCATTGGTGCGTGGGCCCTCCCGGTTGGGAGTAATCTTCATTGGCCGTCTTGCGATGTGTCGATCTCCTCTGTTGCAGAACGGTTCGCGGAGGCTATGTCTTTCTTAGAGTCGTCCGCGACAGCCCGCCTTTACGGCGCTGCGTTGCAATTTCTATAGGATGGGAAATAGGCCTGACAAGTCAATCGCCGCAAGAGGGCACATGCTCTAAGCTGCGGCAAGTGTGGCCGAGAATCGCGACTTATGCTGCGAAAGCCTGGGCGCGGGGTCATGCGGGGGACGATTGTGCCCCATAGCGATAGCGGAGAGGGGCAATGCACACGGCTCGGACAAAACGCGTTTCCAATCGGGTATTGGCGATGGCATCGGCCATCATGGTGGTCGCTGCGGCGGCCTGCTCGGCCACGCCGGCAGCCGCATTCAGCGAATGCGTCATGTTTTCCGGCACCGCCGACGGCATCGTGAAACCGGAGGCGGTCGACGATTCCCGCGGCGCGCTGCAGGAGGCGATCGGCGAATGGCGGACCGAACATCCGGGCGTGACCGGGGTAATGAGCGCCGCCAAGCCGAAACCGAAGCCCTATTGGCGCAGCGGTGTCCGCGACGACCTCTATGTCTCGCCCGTGGTCGACAGGCAGGCCTATACGCTGTGCTGGCACGGCGTCGTCTCGCCCTATGTTTGCACCTCCGGTGCCAGACTCTGTCACTAGCTTTGGGCTTCGGTGGCGGCCGGCAGTTTCCGCGCCGCAACGACAGCTAGGGCGCCATAGATCGCCGGCAGGCCTGCTAGGGCCATAAGCCAAGTCTGCCACATGCCCCAGCCCGACGCCGAGATCGTCGCGAATGCGGCGAAATGGGCGAGCATGAAGGCTCGGTTAGGCGAGGCGAGCCGGCCGATCACGCCTAAAATCGCCGCTCCGGCGGCCATGAATAAGATGACGCCGATCACGCCCAGCTCGTACCAGGTCTGCAGATACTCGTTATGGGCGTGCGGTCCCGCATACCAGGCATAGCTGCCCTTTTTCTTCGCCTCTTGCGATTTGGCGCGCAGCTTCGGCTTGGCGCTTTCGGCGCGCGTGGTGCTGATGCCGATCCCGCCGATCGGCGCTTTGTGCACATCCTCCGCGGTATAGGCCCAAAGGATGATGCGGGCGCGGCCGGAATAGGGAATCCACTCGGCCTCGTGCAGCCCGTTGTTAAAGGCAGAGACCGCGAGCGGAATGACCAGCGCGAAGGCCAGGCACCACGCTGCCGTGACACCAAGCCAGGCGCCGCGCGGCCAAGCCAGCGCGACGGCGAAGACGATCAGGCTGATCGGCAAGGCGATCTGCGAGGTATCGTGTGCGGAGGCATAGATCGCGATCGCACTGCCGACAGCGAGGATCGTGCCGAGCGCCTGGCACACGCGCCCGCCCCGAGCGACGAAGAGGTAGAGCAGCGCCGGCCACAGGCTGATCAGCAATACGCCGACATCGCGATTGAGCTCGAAAGTCGGGATCCGCCGGATTTCCCCGTGGCGGATGACGAACCCCTTGGTGCCGTGAGGCACGGCGAAAGAGAAATTGTTGTAGACCGTACGCGCCAGCCATTGATGGGTGGCGAGCTCGAACAATAGAAACGCCAGACCGAAAGTGGTGCCGAGGGCAAAGCCCATTCCAGCCGCCTTGGCCCGTTGCACCGGCCATTCTATCAACGCACGGACAGAGCCGTAGGTGAGAACCGCGAAGAGCAGGAACACCGCGGCTTTCCCGAGTGCACGCTCGCTATCGGCGGACCAGGTCGCGTTGACGAAGAGATAGGCGCCGGCGGCAATAAGCAGAACGAAGGTGAGGTCGAGCTTGAAAAGCTCCCGCAGCTTCGTCCCTTCCAGCAGCGCCAGAACGATGACCACCGAGGCGAGCACGACCAAGGTGGTCACGGTCAAGCGCGGGGCGATGATGCAGAGAAGTGGCGCAAGGAAGAACAGTGGCGGAAGCGCCACAGCCAGCTTCGTCGCGAAGTTGCGCATAAAAGTGCCCTGCGAAATGGCTGTCGTCATGGAAACGATCAAGCCAATAACTCAATCCGTGGCCGCAAGATAGCGGTTCGTCAGGGTATTCGTAAGTCGTGTGTTTTTGCGCAAGGTAGGGATGGCTAGCCGAGCTGCGGCGCGTCGTCGTCATCCCAGCCGAACAGAGACGCCATTTGACGTTCCGGCGACGACCAGCGGCGGGCGATACGCCGGCGCGTCTGATAGATGAGCCGCGAAGCCTCGGCTGTCGGGAAGTTCTGCCCGGCACCTTGCTCGTAAGGCACGGGCAGGATCGAGTCGACGTCGCGCCCGGCATCGCGCCAGGTTTCCCAAAGACGCTGATCCAGATGATTTTCCTCACGGATTCGGGAAAGCTGCGCCGCGGTCAGGTCGCCCAGATACACCGGGCGCCAATCGGCGAACTCGCCCGCGCCGCTGAAGATGTTCTCCGGCGTTGCCGTGCCCGGTACTTTGAGATCCGGCGCGATCGACGCGATCAGCTCGCTGCAGCGGCTATAGTCGCCGACGAACCAGCAGCCGGCCAGGAACGCATTGACCCGCTCCCATTTCTCCGCGTCGCTCATCACCATCAGCTTGGCGTTCGGCGTCTCGAGGAAATTGCGCAGGATGAAATGGGTGACGAAATTCCGCCGCGTGGCGCCATAAGCCAGCTCGAAGCTGTAAGGCAGCCCGCCGCCGCGGATATAGCGCGCCATGCGGAAATTGTAATAGGAGACGAAATGGCTGACCGGGTCGCGCAGCAAAACCGTGCGCCGGACATCGCGGCCGCCGGCCACATTTTCCAGGGACGTTCCGATGTAGTGGCCGCTGATGGCCTTCAAGCCTGCCGGATGGGGCATGCCCGCCAGCGAATAGCGCGTGCGGAAAAACCGGGTCGGCCCTTTGCGCTTACGCGAACGGTAATAGCTCCCCTCGGGCGCGAATGTCCCAAGGTGACGGTCGATGGTGCGGCCCGCGCATTTCGGGACATGATAAAGAAAATAGAGCGGTTCCGACGAGGCGTTTTGACGAAGAGCCTCTCCCTGGAACGCGCTCGAGCTCTCCATCAACATGGTAATAAAAACTCCACGCCTCAATTCAGTCTCGGAGGATCGCACCGACAGGGTTAACAAGAGCTTACAGCAGAGGCGGCAACTATGGCTGTTTTGCGGCTAAACTCCGCCACGTGTCCAAGAGCCGCGCCCCCAAAATTTCATCATACACCTCAAGGGTTTGGCTTTGCATAGTGCGAAGTGAAAAAACTTCTCTTGCATGGGTTGTGGCGCGTGCCGCAATGGACTCGCGCTCAGCGTGTGACAGCGACAGCACCGAGGCCAGACGTGCTGCCAAACCGGCGCTATCGGCCGGCGGAACGATCCAGCCGGTGAAGGCCTTCCGGTCGGTGTTCTCCGGTATCAGCGTCTCGGGTGCGGCGCCGATATCGGTGACGATCACCGGCGCGCCCATCGCCTGCGCCTCGATGCTGGCGCGGCCGAAGGTTTCCGCCTGGGTCGAGGCAACGATGCTGATATCGGCGAGGCGCTGCGCCGCCGCCATGTCGGCGCAATGGCCGACCATCAGGACATGGTCGCCGAGCCCGAGCTGCGCGATCAGCTCGTTCAGCTCCGCAGCATAGCTCTCCCGGCCTTGCGCGCCGCCCGCCAGCACGAAGACGGTGTCGCCGAGCTGCCCCTGTTTCTGCAATAGCCCTGCCGCTTCAATCACATAGCGCTGGCCTTTCCAATGGGTCAGCCGCGCCGCCTGCAGCACCACCCGTGTCTTGGGCGAAATCCCCCACGCCTTGCGCAAGGCCTCGAGCCGCGCTTCGCTCACCGCCGCCGGATCGAAGGCCTCCGTGTCGATGCCGCGGAAGATCACCGGCATCTTCTCGTAAGGCGTTCCGTGCCGCTCATGCACCAGCTTGGCGGTGAAGCGCGAATTGGCAATCACCGTATCGCCCCGCGCCATCACGCTGTTGTAGAGCGTCTTGAACGGCGCCTTGCTGCTATAGGAGCCGTGATAGGTGGTGACGAACGGCTTGCCCGTCATCCGCGCCGCCATCAGCGCGCTCCAGGCCGGCGCCCGGCTCCGCGCGTGCAGCAGGTCGACATTGCGCTCAGCGATTATTCGCCGCAGCCGGAAGGCGTTGGCGATAATCACCGCCGGATTCTTGCTCGCCGCCTTCATATAGATGTTGATGCCGCCATCCTTGGCAATCTGCTCGGCGAGTGCTCCGCCCTCGGAGACCACCAGCGAGGTGGCGCCGGCGCGGGTCAGCGCGGCGTTGATCTCCAACGCGGATTGTTCGCTGCCGCCGGTTTCGACCCGGGGCACGATCTGCAATATGGTCGGTCGCGCCATTTCGCTCGCAAATGATGACAAGGCTGAACAGGGGAGCTTGATAAGGTGGACGGCACGGAACCGCAATTCCTGGATTTGGGACCGCAGCGCGGCACGCCGCAAGGCGCGCCCCGCAAAATCGCCTTCCGGTATGACGAAGGCAGTGCGGATGCGCCGGCCGGCATCCTCTGGCTTTCCGGGTTTTTGTCCGACATGGCGAGTACCAAGGTCAGCGCGCTTGCCGAATGGGCGGCCGCAAAAGACCTTCCGATGATGCGCTTCGATTATTCCGGCCATGGCGTCTCCAGCGGCAAGGTCGCCGACGGTGCCATGGGCGATTGGCTGGAGGAATCCATCGCCATCTCCGAGAGAATGGGCGACCGCCCGATCCTGCTGGTCGGCTCCTCCATGGGCGGCTGGCTGTCGCTGTTGCTCGCACGCCATCTGATCGAGACGGGAAAGGGCGATCGTCTTGCCGGCATCGTCCTCATCGCGCCGGCCTGGGATATGACCGAGAGCCTGATGTGGCATCGCTTCACCGACGAGATCCGCCGCGAGATCGAGGAGAAGGGCATCTACTACCAGCCCTCGCTCTATGGCGATCCATATCCTTTGAGCAAATTGCTGATCGAGGAGGGGCGCACGCATCTCTTGGCCGGCAGCCGCTTCGATCCGAAATGCCCGGTGCGCATTCTGCAAGGCATGGAGGACCCGGACGTTCCCTGGCGTCACGCCCTGGCCCTGGTGGAGATTCTGGCCGGCGGCGATGTCGAGCTCGATCTGATCAAGGATGCCGACCACCGCCTGTCGCGGCCGCAGGATATCGCCCGCCTGACCCGGACCATCGAAGGCGTGCTCGAAGAGATTGCCTAGAGCAGTGAGGCGAGGCCTTCCCGGTAGGTGGGATAGGCCAGTTCCACCCCCAACTCTGACTTGATGCGGGAATTGTCGATTCGCCGCCGGTCGGCATAGAAGCTCCGCGCCATGGGCGAGAGATCCGCCTCCTCGAACGGCACTTCCGGCGGCGGCGTCACCTCCAGAAGCTCGGCGGCATAGGCCACCACATCCTGCGGCGGTGCCGGCTCGTTATCGGCGACGTTGTAGATCGCGCCGCCGTTCGGTTTGGCGAGGGAGGCCTCCAAAACCGAAGCGATATCGGCGACATGGATGCGGCTGAACACCTGGCCCGGCTTGACGATGCGGCGGGCTTTCCCCTCCCGCACCTTATCCAGCGGGCTTCGGCCGGGCCCGTAAATGCCGGCCAGGCGGAAAATCTGCACCGGCACGCCTGTCGCCTCGCCGAAGGCCAGCCAGGCTTTCTCCGCGGCGGCCCGCGCCAGCGCCCGCTTCGATTTCGGATTGGGCGCCACCGTCTCGTCCACCAACGCCCCGCCCTGATCGCCATAGACCCCGACCGTGCCGAGATAGCCGACCCATTCCAGGCTGGAGAGCTTGCGAAGCGCATCGCCGAACAAGGCCAGCGCCGGGTCGCCCTCATCCCCCGGCGGGATGGAGAGCAGTAGATGCGTCGTGCCCTCTAGGAGAGGCAGGACGCTGGCCACATCCTCGGCCCCGGCAAAGCGCGCCATCGCGTAGCCCTTTGCGGCGAGCCGGGCCGCTTTGGCCGCGTCGCGCGAGGTGCCGGCGATCTCCCAGCCATCGCCCGCAAGCCGTGCGGCAAGCGTCTCCGCCGAAAAGCCGAGCCCGAAACAGAAGAGCTTGCTCACGCCGCTTGCTTCTCCCGCTGCCATTCGGCGGCTGTCTCGGGATCGGTCTCTGATTTGAGATAAAGAGGGCGCAGCGCGGCGATGCGGTCCGGCGCAAGACGCGACAGCGCCCACACCGCCATGGCCCGCACCAGAGACGACTCGTCCCCCAGCAGCGCCTCGACCTGTGGCACCAGCGCCGCCTCGTTCGAATTCCCCGCCGCGATCAGCACATTGCGCAAAAAGCGGTCGCGCCCGGTGCGCTTGATCGGTGTGCCGCGGAAGCGGTCCCGGAACGCGGCGTCGTCCAGTGCGAGCAGCTCGGCAAGGAACGGATTGTCGGCATCGGCCCGGATCGCTAGCTTGGTCTCCCGCGTCTGGCTCGCGAACTTGTTCCACGGGCAAACTGCCAGGCAATCGTCGCAGCCGAAGATGCGGTTGCCGATGGATGCGCGGAACTCCTCTGGGATATGCCCCTTATGCTCGATGGTCAGATAGGCGATGCAGCGCCGCGCATCGAGGCTGTAGGGCGCATCGAACGCCTCCGTCGGGCAGATATCGAGACAGCGCGTGCAGCCGCCGCAGTGATCGGCCTCCGGTTCGTCGGGCGCGATTTTGACCGTGGTGAAGATCGAGCCGATGAACAGCCAGGGGCCGAATTCCCGGCTGGTCAGCAGCGTGTTCTTGCCCTGCCAGCCGAGCCCGGCCTTGGCGGCGATGGGCTTCTCCATCACCGGCGCGGTGTCGACGAACACCTTCACTTCACCCGCCGTCATCTCCTGCATGCGGCGCGCCAGCGCTTTCAGCTTCTTCTTGATGATGTCGTGATAATCGGCCCGCTTGGCGTAGAGCGAGATCGCGCCTCTGGTTTTGTCCTTCAGCGCATCCAGCGGATTTTCCGTGCCACCGTAATTCATCCCCAGCACGACGATGCTCTCCGCCTCCGGCCACAGCGCTTTGGGATCCTTGCGCCGCTCGGCATGGGCCTCCATCCAGCCCATATCGCCATGCTTGCCGGCGGCCAGAAACGCATCCAGCGCGTCTGCCACACCGTCCGGCGGTTCGGCGGCAGCGAAGCGCACCACATCGAAGCCGAGCGCCTTGGCCTCGTCGGTGATGTGTTGCTTCAGCTCTGTGCCAGGATCTTTGGCCAAATCTGCGCCCTTGTTTTTTGCCCAGGGCGATGCGCCTGGATCAAAAATCGAGATCGGCATAGGTCTCCGCCGGGGTGAAGCCCGCCACGCGGTCGGCCAGAAGTGGCCGGAACGAGGGGCGCGACTTCAGAAGAGCATACCAGCTCTTGGCCAGCTCGAACTGCTCCCACGGCACTTCGCCGAGATAATCCAGCGCCGAAAGATGCGCCGCCGCGGCGAGATCGGCAAAGCTCAGGCTCTCGCCGGCGAGCCAGCTCCGCTGGTCCGACAGATGCGAAATATAGCTTAAGTGGTAGCGCAAATTCTCCCGTCCGGCGCGCATCGCATCGGCATCGGGCGAACCGCTCTTCGGGCCGAAGCGGCGGAACACCTTCTCTTCCAGAAGATAGCCGGTGACCTCTTCGTTGAATTTGCGCTGGAACCAGTCGACCAGACGGCGCACCTCGGCCCGCTCTTCCGCATTGCCCGG
Source organism: Methyloligella sp. GL2 (assembly GCF_013341275.1). Lineage (GTDB taxonomy): Bacteria > Pseudomonadota > Alphaproteobacteria > Rhizobiales > Methyloligellaceae > Methyloligella. Next base: position 133,624 of record NZ_CP054476.1, on the reverse strand, counting down.
GAAGAGCTGGAAGCCGCGGCCTTGCGACGGCGCCGGCACGGTCTCGTGCAGATATTCGGAGATCGCATAGGCGCCGCAGACCGGCACGCCCTCATCTGTGACAAAAACCGGCACTGTGCCGGCGGGGTTCATCTGGATAAACTCCGGCCTCCATTCCCAGGGGCGTTCTTCCACTGATTCGAATTCGACATTGCACTCTGCGAGTGCAAGCCGGATCGACCGGGAAAAAGGGCAGAGTGGATACTGTAAAAGCTGGGGCATCGACCCGTTTGTGGCTTAGGCCATGAAAAGAATCGCGCGGGATGGCCGCTCCGTATAGAACCTGCACGCTGTCGTAACAAGGCGGCCAAAAGGGGGACAAATGTCAATCGAGCAGATCATCGTCCTTGCCGTAGTGCAAGGTATCACCGAATTCCTGCCGATTTCCTCCTCCGGCCATCTGGTTCTTATCCCCTATCTCACCGGTTGGCCCGACCAGGGCCAGTTCACCGATGTGATGATGCATCTGGGGACGCTGCTGGCGATTTTGATCTATTTCTGGCGGGATGTGCTGCGCCTGGCTGCGGGCACACTGGAACTCCTCGGCGGCAAGGTGACACGCGAGGGCAAGCTCGCCGCCTATATCGTCCTCGCCACCATCCCTGCGGTGATCTTCGGCCTGTTTCTGAAGAAGAGCGGCTTTGCCGATCTTGAGCGCAATGTCGTGGTCGTCACCTTCAACACCTTCTTCTATGGCGTGCTGATGCTGGTCGCCGACTATGTCGGCAAGCAGACCCGCACCATGGAGGACATGACCCTGAAATCGGCGATCTTCATCGGCGTCGCTCAGGCGCTGGCGCTGATTCCCGGCACCAGCCGGTCCGGCGTCACCATGACCGCCGGCCGCTTTCTCGGCTTCACCCGGCCCGAAGCGGCGCGCTTCTCGTTCCTTCTGGGCATTCCCGCCATGCTCGGCGCCGGCGTGCTCACCTTGGGCGATGCGCTTGCCGCCGGCGACAAGATCTCGTCCGACTCGTTCCTATGCGCCGGGCTGACCTTCTTCGCAGGCCTTGCCGCCATCGCCTTCCTGATGGCGCTGGTGAAACGGGTGAGCTTCCTGCCCTTCGTGATCTACCGCATGGTGCTCGCCGGCTTCCTCACCGTGCTGCTGCTGAGCTGAGCTGAGCCGCGGCGCCGGCCCTAGATATGGGCCGGCGGGTAGGGCGAGAACTGGCCGCGCGGCCGGAACCGCTCCAGATAATCCGGCACCACCGCCGAGATCGGCACTTCGCGGATATTCAGCCCGTCCAGCGTGCGGCCGTCCTTGATCGCCGCCGCGCTCACCACATTGTCGTTCCGCAGCATGCGCACCTGATCCGGCGTCAGCGGCGGATTAGGCAGCCATTGCAGGAACTGCGCCTGCAGGTTCGCCAGCCAGAACGGCAGATTGACCAAAAGCCGCTTGCGCTCGGTATAGAGCAGCACAAGCTGCATGATCTCTTTCATGCTCAGGACTTCCGGCCCGCCGAGCTCGTAAATCTTGCCCGCCTTGGCCTTGCTGCTGATCCCGGCCAGAACCGCCTTGGCCACGTCGCCGACGAAGACCGGCTGCAGTTTGGTATGCCCGCCGCCGATCAGCGGCAGCGCCGGCGAGATCCGCGCCATGGCGGCGAAGCGGTTGAAGAATTCGTCCTCCGGCCCGAACACCACCGAGGGGCGGAAGATCACCGCGTCGGGCATCACCTCCCGCACCGCCTCCTCGCCCGCCGCCTTGGTGCGGGCATAGGCTGAGTCGGATTTCGGGTCGGCGCCGATCGCCGAGACATGGATGAACGACTTCGCGCCCGCCTTTTTCGCCGCCTCGGCCACGTTGCGGGCGCCTTCGTCATGCACTGCCTTGAAGCTCTGCTTGCCTCCGGGCGCCAGGATGCCGGTGAGATTGATCACCACATCGGCGCCTTCCGCGGCCCGGATCAGCGAGTCCGGATAGCGCACATTGGCCTGCACGGCGTAGATCTGGCCGACCCCGCCCAGCGGCTGCAAATGCCCCGCAAGCCCCGGACGGCGCACGCCGACCAGCATCCGCGCGCCGGTTTTCGCAATCGCCTGCACCACATGGCGGCCGAGAAATCCCGATCCCCCAAAAATCGTCACCCGGCTGGAAACGCCAAGATCAATCGCCATATCAACCTCTCATCTCAATCGGCGCGCGGCATAAACGCATAAAATCACTATAGCCGCGCAAGAAGACAGGCTTAAGGCCTTCGATCCGATTGACAAGCCGGTGCGCCGATAATAGGCAAGGTGCCTCCAAGGCGATCTGGGCCCAGGTGGCGGAATTGGTAGACGCGCTAGCTTCAGGTGCTAGTGCCCGTATGGGCGTGGAAGTTCGAGTCTTCTCCTGGGCACCATTTCAGTCTTTGGTCTGGCCGGTAAGGCCTCTCCGGCAGAGGCATTCGGCGCGTCGGAGCGCCGGCCGGAAGATGAAAGCTGCTGATGAGCGTTGAACTGCATAAAGGCGATTTGCCGAAAGGCCTGTTCGACGGCGTCAAATCGGTAGCGATCGACAGCGAAACCCTCGGTCTGAACCCGCTGCGCGACCGGCTTTGCGTGGTGCAGCTCTCCGCCGGCGACGGCAATGCCCATCTGGTGCAGTTTGCCGCCGGCCAATACGAGGCGCCCGAGCTGAAGCGGCTTCTCGCCGACGAATCCGTCTTGAAGCTGTTCCATTTCGCCCGCTTCGACATCGCCGTGATGCAATATTATCTCGGCCAGATGACGAACTCGATCTATTGCACCAAGATCGCCTCGCGCCTGGCCCGCACCTATACCGACCGCCACGGATTGAAGGATCTTTGCCGCGAGCTGCTCGGCATCGAGATCTCCAAGCAGCAGCAATCCTCCGACTGGGGCGCCGCCGAGCTGTCGCCGGAGCAGATCCAATATGCGGCGAGCGACGTGCTCTATCTCCATAAGATCAAGGAGAAGCTCGACGCCATGCTGGCGCGCGAAGGCCGCACCGAGCTTGCCCAGACCTGTTTCGAGTTTTTGCCCACCCGCGCCGAGCTGGACCTGTCCGGCTGGTACGAGCTCGATCCCTTCGCCCACTAGTTTGCCCTTCGCCCATTAGGCTTTTGCCCGTTAGACTTGGCGCATTACAGCCTGTGCAATCCGGCATAAATGCCGGTAAAATCCGCCCTTAGGCGAGCGGGCGGCGCGAAGACCGCAACTTTTCGGTCGCAATGTGATCAAACTCGTCACGTTAGGCTCTCAACACAAACGCACCGGACCCAGCTCCTAAGGAGCATCGAGCAAGCACGCATGAGCACCCAGGCCTATAACGCGCCGCAACAGCACGAAGGCTTACGCTTCCGCACCGAAGCCGAGCGCGCCAAGGCTTTCGTGAACGCCTCGCGCCATTCGCGCCTGGTGCGCATCTTGCGCTTTGGGCTTCCCGGTTTCGCCGTGCTGATGACCCTCGGCTATTTCATCTCCTCCAGCATGAGCGTCACCGTCGGCGACGTCACCGCCTCGATCAGCGGCGTGGAGGTGAATGACGGCGTGCTGCGCATGACCAACCCGACCATGAAGGGCGTCGACAAGAAGAACGGCGCCTACACCATCACCGCCGAATACGCCGATCAGAACGTCAAGACGCCGAAGATCATCGAGCTTCACGCCATTACGGCCGACCTCAAGAACGGCCCCGACGGCTGGTCGCGCATGACCGCCGACCGCGGCACTTATGACAGCGAAAAAGAAACCCTGGTGATGAAGGACCGGATCGACATCTCCACCAGCACCGGCATCACCGGCGCGATGACCTATGCGGAGATGGATCTGAAGGAGCAGCTTTTGCATTCGCCGGTCCCGGTCTTGTTCGAGACCGAAAGCGGCACCGTGCGCTCCAAGGAGATGACCTGGCGCTCGGACAAGAAAACCTTGGAATTCAAGGGCGATGTCCGCGTGCATCTGACCCCGAAGAAGGCGCCGGGCGAGGATGCGCCCGCTGCCGCGCCGCAAGTGGCGGAGGAGACCGCACCGCCGCCTGCGCCGGAGCGGCGGCCCAGCGTTCTTCCCACGCCCCAGACCGGGCTCGGCTTTGCGCCAACCGATCCTGCGGCGCAGGGTGCAGCCGGGAGATTGCCCTGATGGCCCGTGTCCTGGCGCTCGGCCTCGCCGCTGCGGCCTGGCTGGCAACGCCCGGTCCTGCCGCCGCGCAAGCCCCCACGCCCGAGGCCACGATGGAGGCTCCGAAAGGCGCTTTCGGCGCTTTCGGCCAGAGCTCCGATGAGCCCATCGATATCAATTCGCAGAAGCTGACCATCTACGATGACAAGAAGCAGGCGGTCTTCACCGGCAAGGTGAACGCGGTGCAGGGCAAGACGTCGCTGCGCTCCGACCAGCTCGACGTTTTCTACAAAGGCTCGGCCAATCCCATGGGGGGTGGCGCGGCCGAACAGACCGAAGTCGCCGAGACGCCGGCGGACGATGCGCCGGCCGGGGAGGCGCCTGGCGGGCTTGGCACTCAGATCACCAAGATCGAAGCCAAGGGCAACGTCCACATCACCGGCGAGAAGAACCAGAGCACCACATGCAAATGGGCCACCTATGACGTGGCCGCCAAGACCGTGACCGCCGGGGGTGGCGTCACCATCAGGGACGAGAACAAGCAGACCACGAAAAGCGATACTGCGGTCTACGACATGGAGAAGGATACGGTCACCGTGCGCGGCAACGTGACCATCAATAGCGGCAAGGATCAAACCGCCACCAGCGACTGGGCGATCTACAATGTTGCAACCGAGCTGGTAACCGTAGGCGGCAATGTTGTGTTAACCCAAGGCAAGAATGTGCTAAAGGGGAGTAAGCTTGTCATAAATATGAAGACAGGCGAAAGCCGGTTTGAAAATCCGGGAGATAGTGCCGCAAATAACCGTATTCGTGCTCTGTTCATGCCGCAGGAGGACGGTAAGGGCAAGAAAGCGGGCGCGGCCGGCTCGAAGCAGAAGGGCGCGGCGCGTGCATCGCAGAGCAATGGAAACGAAGCCGAGACGGCACCGATCCAACTCGTCCCGGATAGCCAGCGATAGAGCTTGCCTCCCGTGCCTCGTGCAGACGGATTGGGACCGGACGTCCAGGAAACCGACGTAACGGAAGGGTCAGTGGGCAAGTTGTTATCGTTCCCAGACCATCGGGAAGGCGCTGAGCAGGGGGTTCGTCCCCAAGACCAGCGACCCCAGAACCAGCGCCAAAATCCTCAGCCGACCGCCCGGCCCGCGCCGCAGGCAGGCTGGCTGATGGTCCGTTCTGTCGTCAAAAGCTTCAAGAAGCGCACCGTGGTGCGCGGCGTCAGCCTGGATATCCGCCGCGGCGAGGCGGTCGGCCTGCTCGGCCCCAACGGCGCCGGCAAGACCACCGTTTTCTATATGATTACCGGGCTAATACCGCCGAATAGCGGCACCATCACCATCGACGGGCGCGATGTGACGCGTTTGCCGATGTACCGCAGGGCCCGTCTCGGGATAGGCTATCTCCCGCAGGAAGCCTCTATTTTCCGGGGTCTGAGCGTTGAGGATAATATTCTCGCCGTATTGGAGATGGTCGAGCCCGACCGCGATGCCCGCCAGGCTCAGCTCGACTCGCTGCTCGACGAATTCCGCATCACGCGGCTTCGGAAATCTCCGGCGCTGGCGCTTTCCGGCGGTGAGCGCCGCCGCGTCGAGATCGCGCGCGCCCTGGCCACACGCCCGTCTTTCATGCTCCTCGACGAGCCCTTCGCCGGTATCGATCCCATCGCCGTTAACGACATTCGCGCCCTGGTGCGGCATCTTACCCAGCGGGGCATCGGGGTGCTGATCACGGATCACAACGTCCGCGAGACCTTGGAGCTCATCGACCGGGCATACATCATCTATGATGGCAACGTGCTGACCCACGGGACGGCGCAGGAAGTCATCGCCAACGAGGATGTCCGTCGCGTTTATCTTGGTGAGCAGTTCAAAATTTGATCGGCTGTTTGTGGAGTAACAGTTAGATGTCGATCGCAACGAAGCTGGAGTTCCGGCAGGCGCAGACCCTGGTCATGACGCCGCAGCTGCAGCAGGCCATCAAGCTGCTGCAACTGTCGAATCTCGAGTTGATCGATTTCGTCGACCGGGAGTTGGAGCGCAACCCGCTGCTTGAGCGGGCCGAGACCGATGAGCCTGCGGGGAACGCGAACGGCGCCGCCGAGCCTGCGGGCGGCGAGCGGGAGAGCCGCGCCGGCGACGATGAGAACGGCGGCGACGGCGATTGGGTCGACCTGCAATCCAAGGACAACACCGCTTCCAGCGACAGCATCGACGCCGACCCGCAGGATATTTTCCCCGACGGAGAAGCCGCCGCCCCGCCCGCCTTGCACGATTCCGGCTGGAGCGGCATTAGCGGCGGTGCTGGTGCCGGCCCGCAGGGCTTCGAGATGGGCGAGGGCGATGCCCCCAATGTCGAGGCCTATGTCGCCGCCGCGACCACCTTGCGCGCCCATCTCTCCGAACAGCTGCTGCTCAGCGTTTCCGATCCGGCAATGCGGCTGATCGGCCAGCACCTGATCGATACCGTCGACGAGACCGGCTATCTGCAGACCGATCTGGAGACCGTCGCGGAGATCCTCGACGCCCCGCTGGATCAGGTCGAGGAGACGCTCAAGATCATGCAGGGCTTCGATCCGTCAGGCGTCTTCGCCCGCGATCTTCGCGAATGCCTGAGCCTGCAGCTGAAAGAGATCGATCGCTGCGACCCGGCCATGGCGGCGCTGATCGAGAATCTGCAGCTCCTCGCGGCCCACGACCTGCCCGGCCTGAAGCGCATCTGCAAGGTCTCCGACGAGGATCTGCGCGAGATGATCGCCGAGCTGAAGCGCCTCAACCCGAAGCCGGGCTTGGTCTTCGGCGCCGCTCCCACCCAGCCCATCGTGCCGGATGTGCTGGTGCAGCCGCTGCCTGACGGCAGCTGGTATGTGGAGCTGAACTCAGAGACCTTGCCGCGCGTGCTGGTCGATCAGGCCTATTACGCCAAGGTCTCCAAATCGACCAAGTCGAAGAACGACAAGAGCTACCTGTCGGAATGCTTCCACACCGCCAACTGGCTGGTGAAGAGCCTGGACCAGCGCGCCCGTACTATTCTGAAAGTGGCCGAGGAGATCGTGCGTCAGCAGGACGGCTTCTTCACTTATGGCGTCCGCCATCTGAAGCCGCTCAATCTGAAGACCGTGGCCGACGCCATCCAGATGCACGAATCCACCGTCAGCCGGGTCACCGCCAACAAATACATGGCCACCAATCGCGGCCTGTTCGAGCTGAAATATTTCTTCACCTCATCGGTGCCGGCGGCGGGCGATGGCGATGCTCATTCGTCGGAATCGGTGCGCCACCGGATCAAGGAAATGATCGACTCCGAGCACGCGCAAGACGTGCTCTCGGACGACAAAATTGTGGAGAAGTTGCGCGATGACGGAATCGATATCGCCCGCCGCACGGTCGCGAAATATCGCGAGACTCTGCGGATTCCGTCCTCGGTGCAGCGCCGCCGGATCAAGCGTATGGCTCTGCGCGCGAGTGCATAAGCGCGCCGATGCTCTTGTTTGAAAAAAGAAAAAAATTGAGGAGCCAAACTTGCCCCCAACGCGTTTGACACCCATCTCAGGTCGGTCTAGCTTCCGGCCCCGCAAAAAGGGTGGGATTGGCCGCAGGCAGCGCCCGGCGCTTCGAGCCGGCACATGTGGCACCTTCTTACGCATCGGGCTTGAAGCAGGCGAAGAAGGCGTATCGAAAGTCTCCCAGTGGCGATGACCATACAAGTTACGGGCAAGAACCTCGATGTCGGCGAGGCGATGCGGGAATATGTGCGCGACCGCATCGCACATACATTCGACAAATATCTCGGCCGCGAGCCCTCCGGGCATGTGCGTATCGAGAAGGAACATGGACAGTTTCGCACCGCCTGTCTGGTGCATCTGTGGCAGGGCATGTCCCTGGAGGCGGAAGGCCGGGCGCCGGATCCGCATCAGAGCGCCGATCTGGCGTGCGAAAGGCTGGACAAGCGACTGCGGCGCTATAAGCGCCGGCTGAACGATCATAGCGGCGAGCGAGCCGCGAAGAGCGAGGGCACGGCGGCCGCGACCTATGTGATTCAGGCCTCGCCGGAGACCGAAGACGAAGCGGAACATGGGGATAACCCCGTGATCATCGCAGAATCGGAGCAGCTCGTGCATGATATGACCGTGAGCGACGCGGTCATGCAGATGGACCTCTCCGATCGCCCGGTGGTTGTTTTCCGCAATGCCGGAAGCGGCGCGGTGAACTTGGTCTACCGCCGCAGCGACGGTCACATTGGCTGGATCGATCTGGCCGGCAAGAAGGCGTGACGAGAAAGCGTAACGCGTAAGGCGTAAAGCGCACCGGACCCAGGCCGCTTCGGCCGGCAGTTGGACGGAATTTGCAGGATGGAATTAGGGGATCTGATCAGTCCGGAGGCGGTCTCGCCTTCGCTCAAGGTCAAGAACAAGAAGCAGCTCTTGCAGGAGCTTTCGGCGCATGCCGCCAAGCTCACTGGCCTGGAGGAGCGCGATATCTTCGACACGCTGCTGCAGCGTGAGCGCTTGAGCTCGACCGGGCTCGGGGAAGGCTTGGCCATTCCCCACGGCAAGATCGCAGGGCTCCGGCATATCATCGGCATCTTCGCCCATCTGGCGGTGCCGATCGATTTCGATGCCGCCGACGGCAGGCCGGTCGATCTGGTGTTTCTGCTGCTGGCGCCGGAAGGGGCCGGAGCCGATCACCTGAAGGCGCTGGCGCGCGTCTCGCGGCTGTTGCGCGACCGCCACGCGCTGGAGAAGCTGCGCGGCTCCAAGGACCGCAACGCGCTCTATGCCATCCTCACCGAGGAAGCCGCCTCCGACGCGGCCTAAGGCATTCGCCAAGACCTCATGGTGAGGGCGCCCGCCAAGCGGGCGCGTCTCGAACCATGAGGCCCGGAGCGGAAGCCTCCAAGAAAGCTGCTACCAAGGAAATTGTCGGCACGTCGTCATCTCCGGGCGTGACCCGGGGGAAAAGGTGCCGACACCTCCCCCTGCAAGGGGGAAGTCGAATTGGCTTTAGCCAATTCGGGTGGGGGTCACTTGCTTCGCAGCAGCACCTCTATCGTATTGAGCGAGCCAAGATCTACGAGACCCCCACCCCGACCCTCCCCCTTGCAGGGGGAGGGAGATCCGCGCCGCCAGTCCCAAAAACGCCAACGCCCGGCGAGGGCCGGGCGTTGATCGTGATCGTTAGATCGTCTTGGCTTTTGCGAGCCGAGCCTTAGTGCACGCTGACCGGCACCAGGTCGTTCTGCATCACATTGGCGACAGCCGAACTCCAGCTATCGGTCAGGGCCAAGGGCGTGCCGTCGGCGCCGAGCACCGCGAACAGGTTGATACCCTCGGGCGCGTGATGCAGCGCCGGGAAAAGCTTCTGCGCCACCTGCGGATCGAGCTGCTTGATATAGGCCACTTCACCGTCGCCCAGCATCGCAAGCTCTCCTTCCGAGATCGGCAGAGGCAGTTGGCTCTCTTCTTTTTCGTGCTCGTTCATCGACTCTTACTCCTCATGCGAAGGACGTTGCGGTGCCCTTGGCCCGTGGTTGCCGCCGCCTGTAGCGACGATCCCCACCTTGCGCACCGGATCCGCTTTCCGGAGACGCCGAAGCTCGATGGTCAAAAGACCATGATCGAGTTCAGCCTTGCAGACTTCGACGTCCTCCGCCAGCCCGAAGCTGCGTTTGAACTGTCGCGCCGCGATTCCCCTGTGGAGATAGTCGCGGTCCCTGCCTGCGTCGTCTTCGCCTTGTGCGCCTTGGATCACCAATTCGCCATGACCGACTGTGACTTCAAGCTGTTCCCGCTTGAAGCCGGCCACGGCCAGGGTGATACGCAAGAGCTGCGCTTCATCCGCACCGGGGTTCAAAAGCTCGACATTGAAGGGAGGATAACCGTCCGGTTTGGACCGTCCGGCGCCGTTTTGGCTGCCTTGGCTGTTGCCTTGGCCTAGCCACACTGCGCCGTTAAGAAGTACCATCCGCGACATCGAAAAGCCCTCGCTTTCAAGCGGCTTCAGAGATATCCCGGTTCGTTTCGAAGCCCTATCAAGGCACCCCGAAAACGCGTCCGGCCCATAATTAGGCGCCGAACGTCACCAGTTGCGCTATATATGGGGGCCTGTGTTTTTCATTACAAGCCGCGCCACGCGGCCGGAATTTTGAGGGACTGGCCATGATCTTCGATGACATGACTCGGCAGGGAAACCGGCTCTTCCGCTATCGGTCCTTCCTGCCTTTTCTGATCGTTCCGCTTGCCGCTTACTATTTCTACGGCTTTATCTCCGCCGCCAATTTCGAGAGCGCCGACATCGTCGTGCAGCATATCGGCTTAGGCATCTCGCTGCTGGGGCTGGCCTTGCGCGGCTTTACCGTCGGCTTCACCCCGGCCAACACCTCGGGGCGCAACACCACCGAGCAGAAGGCCGACGAGCTCAACACCACCGGCGTCTATTCCATGGTGCGCCACCCGCTCTACACGGCGAATTACATCGTTTTCGCCGGCTTCCTGCTGCCGTTCCAGAGCTTGAGCTTCTTCCTCATCGCGACGCTGGCCTTCTTCGTCTATTACGAGCGCATCGCCGCCGCCGAGGAGGTGTTCCTGGAGGGCAAGTTCGGCGAGCGCTACCGCAGCTGGGCCGCCAAGACCCCGGCCTTCTTCCCCAATCCGCTATTGTGGAAGGCGCCCGCGCGGGGCTTTTCCTGGCGCAAGGTGCTGCGCCGCGAGCCGCCGGGCTGGGTGCTGGTGGTGAGCTATTTCGCCCTTTTCGAGCTGATGGACGACGTGGTCTTCGAGCATGAGCCGCTGACCGCCTGGCTCGTCCGCGAGCCCGACTGGGCCATTTTCCTCGCCCTCGGCCTCACCCTCTACGCGGTCTCCAAGATCCTGCGCAAACGCACCACGCTGCTGAACGTGTCTTAGGCGTCCGCGCGCCGGCTCGCTTCATCGTAGATCCGTTGTGGGAAAAGAAACCGGGCGCCTAGGCGCTCGCCAGGACGCGACTGCGTCCCGGCCGTTAGGCCGCCCCATCGGAGCCGTGAGCGAAGCTCACTGGCGTGAGATATAAGAAAAGATGGTGGAGCCAGGCGGGATCGAACCGCCGACCTCGTGAATGCCATTCACGCGCTCTCCCAACTGAGCTATGGCCCCATCTTGGGTTTTTTTGGAAGCGCCGCCTCGGCCGCGCTCGGCCCCTGCATCTAGGCCGTCCGCGCGCCCGGTTCAAGTAAAATGAACGTTGGGCGACAAGGGAGTGCTCAATACCCTTGTGCGGCGCCCGATGCAAGGTTCGATACGAGCCTTAAGTATCGTCGTCGTCGTCGTTCGAGCCGCCGATAATGCCGCTTACGCCGCTATCGTCGTCCTCGTCGTCTTCCAAAAAGGCGTCGTCGTCGCCGTCATCGGGGATATCGGCATCGTCCTCGCCGAGATCGCCCAGATCCTCGTCGTCGTCGTCCTTCGAATCGCCATCCGAGCCCTCATCCGCCTCTTCCAGGCTGATGATCTCGGTGTCGTCGGTTTCGGTCACCTCCTCGACATCATCGGTGACTTCCGAGGTTTTGGCCTCTTCCGTCGGCGCCGCCGCTCGGCTACGACGTCCCGATGATGGCATCTGGTAAACCGCCTGACATACGGGGCAAGTAATAGGCGACCGGTTCAGGTCGTAAAACTTGGCCCCACAGCTCGGGCAAACGCGCTTGGTCCCCCGTGCGGCTGTCGACATTTCCGCTCCTCATGTCCATCAAACGATTTTTTCACCCCATTGCCACGGCTTTCGAGTGCTGTCAAAAGCTAATGGAACTGGTCGCAACATCATCGAAAAGACAATGTCCCAACCTCTGACCGCTCGCCGCTCCGAGGGCCTCACCGGTCGTCTCAAAGTTCCCGGCGATAAGTCCATTTCTCACCGCGCCCTGATCCTCGGGGCGCTCGCCACTGGGCGAACCCAAATTACCGGCCTGCTCGAGGCCGAGGATATCCTGGCCACCGCCCGTGCGCTCGTCGCCCTCGGCGCCGACATCGCCAAGGACGGCGATGGCTGGCAGGTGACGGGCCGCGGCGTCGGCGGCTTGCGCGCCCCCGAAGCCCCGCTCGATTTCGGCAATTCCGGCACCGGCGCCCGGCTGATGATGGGCGTCGTCGCCGGTCACGCCATGACGGCGGAGTTCACCGGAGACGAATCGCTTTGCCGCCGCCCCATGGGCCGCGTGCTGACCCCGCTGCAGGATATGGGGCTGGAGGTGGAAGGCGAGAGCACCACCTTGCCGCTCACCTTGTGCGGCACCCAGGACCTGATCCCAATTCGCTACGAGCTGCCGGTTCCCTCCGCCCAGGTGAAGTCGGCGATCCTGCTGGCGGGCCTGCATGCGCCGGGCCGCACCAGCGTGATCGAGCCGGTCCCGACCCGCGACCACACCGAGCGGATGCTGCGTTATTTTGGCGCCGAGATCGCCGTGGAGGACCGCGACGGCAGCGGCAAGATCGTCACCGTCGGGGGCGATGCGGAGCTGAGCGGCGTCCAGATCGCGGTTCCCGCCGACCCGAGCTCGGCCGCATTCCCCATCGCCGCGGCGCTGATCGCCCCGAATTCGGAAGTCGTGATCGAAGGCGTTCTGATGAACCCCACCCGCACCGGCTTTATCGAGACGGTGATCGAGATGGGCGGGGATATCGAGATCCTCGACCAGCGCGATGCCGGCGGCGAGAGCATCGCCGATATCAAGGTGAGATCCTCCAAGCTGAAGGGCATTACCGTGCCGGCCGAGCGCGTGCCGAGCATGATCGACGAATATCCGATGCTCGCCTGCCTTGCCGCCTATGCCGAGGGCGAGACCCATATGGAGGGGCTCAGCGAGCTGAAGGTGAAGGAGAGCGACCGCCTGGCCGCCACCGCCGAAGGGCTTGCGGCTTGCGGCGTGGAAGCCCGTATCGAGGGCGACGATCTCATCGTGGTCGGCATCGGAGCCGTCAAGGGCGGCGCTACCGTGACCACCCATATGGATCACCGCATCGCCATGGCCTTTCTGGTGCTCGGCCTGGGGGCGGAGGAGCCGGTGAGCGTCGATGACGGCACCATGATCGCCACCAGCTTCCCCGGCTTCGTCGATCTGATGACCGGGCTTGGCGCGAGAATCCGCTAGGGCCTTAACCGCTAAACCTTCCGGCAGAAGCCAGGACCGGCTAGGAAACGCGCTATGATCATCGCCATTGACGGACCGGCCGCCAGCGGCAAGGGCACTTTGAGCAAGCTTGTCGCCGCCCATTACCGCCTTGCCTATCTCGATACCGGCGCGCTCTACCGCGCCGTCGCCCGCGATACTATTGCGAATGGCGGCGATCCGGCGGATGCGCAAGCCGCGGCTGCAGCGGCCAAGAAGGTCGATCCTGCCACCCTTGACGATCAGGCCTTGCGGGCGCAACGTCTGGGGGAGGCCGCCTCGCAGGTGGCCCGTCACGAAGCGGTACGGCAAGCGCTTCTCAGCTATCAGCGGGAATTTGCGCAGAAGAAGCCGGGCGCCGTTTTGGACGGCCGCGATATCGGCACCGTGATCTGCCCCGAGGCGGAGGTGAAGCTGTTCGTCACCGCCAGCCCGGAGGAGCGGGCGCACCGCCGCTATCTGCAATTGGCGGAGGCCGGGATCGGCGTCAGCGAGGCCGAAGTACTTGCCGATATCCGGCGCCGCGATGAACGGGACAAGAATAGAGAGGCCGCGCCACTGGTTCAGGCTGTCGACGCATACTTGCTCGACACCACGAATTTGGCTATAGACGCGGCGTTCAAGGCTGCCATAGATGTGATCGATGGCACTCTGGGCCGCACCGGGGCCGCTTCCTGAGAGCGAACCGCGATCGGTCCCCTATTTCGCCTTTCCGCCACTGATAAATTCGCGGCCGGACGAACAGGCGCAGCTTGCAGCCGGAACAGAGCTACCGAGAGGTCATGGCGATACTGCGTTAACGCATGACCTCAAGGTGTATGGACAGAAAATCTGGACGATCGGAAACGGTCGGACGAGGACGGACAGGACCGTCGTAAACGCCCGTAGGGCATTAGGAGTTTTGATGAGCCAACCGCAAACCGAAGTAGCCCAGCCGAGCCACGATGAGTTCGCAGCGCTATTGGAGGAGTCGCTCTCCCATACCGCGCTTGAAGAGGGCACTGTCGTTAAGGGAACCGTCGTCGGCATCGAGAAGGACGTTGCGGTTATTGACGTCGGCCTTAAGACCGAAGGCCGTGTGGCGCTGAAGGAATTCGGTGCCACCGCGAAATCCGAAGATTTCAATGTCGGCGACGAGGTCGACGTGTATCTCGAGCGCGTTGAGAACGCCCTCGGCGAAGCGGTCCTCTCCCGCGAGAAGGCCCGCCGCGAGGAGAGCTGGGTCCGCCTCGAGGAGAAGTACAAGAACAACGAGCGGGTCGAAGGCATCATCTTCAACCGTGTGAAGGGCGGCTTCACTGTCGATCTCGACGGTGCCGTGGCCTTCCTGCCGGGCAGCCAAGTGGATATCCGCCCGGTGCGCGATGTCTCGCCGCTGATGAACATGCCCCAGCCGTTCCAGATCCTGAAGATGGACCGCCGCCGCGGCAATATCGTGGTCTCCCGCCGTTCCGTGCTGGAGGAGACCCGTGCCGAGAAGCGTTCCGAGATCGTCGGCCGTCTGGAAGAGGGCCAGGTGATCGAGGGCGTGGTGAAGAACATCACCGATTACGGCGCGTTTATCGATCTCGGCGGCATCGACGGCCTGCTGCACGTCACCGACATGGCCTGGCGCCGCGTCTCGCATCCGAGCGAGATCGTCACCGTCGGCGACACGGTGAAGGTGCAGATCATCCGCATCAACACCGAGACCCAGCGCATCTCCCTCGGCATCAAGCAGCTTGAAGCCGATCCGTGGGAAGGCATCGCCTCGAAATACCCGGTGGGCGCCCGCTTCCAGGGTACCGTCACCAACATCACCGACTACGGCGCCTTCGTGGAGCTGGAGCCCGGTGTCGAGGGGCTGATCCACGTCTCCGAGATGAGCTGGACCAAGAAGAACGTCCATCCTGGCAAGATCATCTCCACCAGCCAGCAGGTCGAGGTGCAGGTGCTCGAGGTCGATCCGGTCAAGCGCCGCATCTCTCTCGGCCTCAAGCAGACCCAGGAGAATCCGTGGTCTGCCTTCGCCGACAGCCATCCGGCCGGCACCGAGATCGAGGGCGAGATCCGCAACATCACCGAGTTCGGCCTGTTCATCGGCCTGGAGGGCGGCATCGACGGCATGGTGCATCTCTCCGACCTGGATTGGAGCCGCTCCGGCGAAGAAGCTCTCAAGGACTACAAGAAGGGCGACATGGCCAAGGCCGTGGTGCTCGAGGCCGACCCCGAGAAGGAGCGCATCTCGCTTGGCATCAAGCAGCTCGGCGGCGATCCCTTCCAGGGCGAGGGTGCGTCCGGCGACAAGCTGAAGAAGGGCGCTCGCGTCACTTGCGAGGTCACCGAGGTCAAGGATAACGGCCTCGAGGTCAAGCTGATCGACTACGATCTGACCGCCTTCGTGCGCCGTTCGGATCTGTCCCGCGAGCGTTCCGAGCAGCGGCCCGACCGTTTCGCCGCCGGCGAGAAGTTCGACGCCGTGATCACCCAGTTCGATCCCAAGGCCCACAAGGTCGGCGTCTCCATCAAGGCGCTCGAGATCGCCGAGGAGAAGGAGGCCGTGGCGCAATACGGCTCCACCGACTCCGGTGCATCGCTGGGCGATATTCTCGGTGCGGCCCTGAACAAGGCCAAGGGCGACGACGAGCCTGCCGAGGAGGAGGCCAAGCCGAAGCGCAAGACCAAGGCCAAGGCGGAAGATGAAGCCGCCGAGGACGAGGGCGCTGCGGAAGAAGCCCCCGCCGAGGACACGGCAAGCGACGAAGAAAAATAAGTCGATAAGGGCGCCGGCGGGATAACCGCTCCGGCGCCCTTTCTTTTACGAGTGCATGTTATGGGGCTGGAAACCGAAGCCGTGATCGCGCGCCGGCGCTTGAGCCGGCGGCTTACCTTTTGGCGCTTCACTGCGGTCCTCATGGCCGTGCTCGCGATTGTCGGCCTTTTTGCCACCAATCAGGAATTCGCCGGACGGGGCAGCGTCTTGCCCCATATCGCCCGGGTGAAGATCGACGGGATGATCACCGAGGACCCGAAGCGCATCGAGCTTCTCGACGAGCTGCGCAAATCCGATCAGGTCAAGGGCGTCATCCTTTCCATCGATAGCCCCGGCGGCACCACCACCGGCGGCGAAGCCCTCTATATGGCGATCCGCCGTCTGGCCAAGGAGAAGCCGGTCGTCGCGAGCTGCGGCAGCCTCGCCGCCTCCGGCGCCTATATCGCCGCCATCGCCACCGATCATATCGTGGTCTTCGGCAACACCCTGACCGGCTCGGTCGGCGTGATCTTCCAATGGGTCAACGTCACCGGCCTCTTGGACAAGGTCGGGGTGAAGGTCGAAGAGGAGCGCTCCGGCCCGCTGAAGGCCGTGCCCAACCCGTTCCAGCCGACCTCTGAGCAGGCGCGCGATCTGACTCGTGAGATGGTCGACGATGCCAAGCGCTGGTTCTTCGGCCTGGTCGAGCGCCGCCGCGATATCGAGATCGACGATGTGCCGGGCCTTTCCAAGGGCCGCATCTATTCCGGCCGCCAGGCGGTGAAGTTCAAGCTCGCCGATGAGATCGGCGACGAGCGCACCGCCCGCCGCTGGCTGGAAAGCCAGGAGGGCATGTCCAAGAATATGCGCATTGTCGACTGGAGCGTGCAGGAGGAGTCGCCCGGAATTTGGGGCGGATTGTTCCGCAATATGGCCCGCTCCGCCGGGGTCCCGATCGACGAATTCAGTGCACTTGTGAGCCAGGCAACCGAGCCCCTCCAGCTTGACGGTCTGGTCTCGCTTTGGCACGCTACGAGCCGTTAATTGGGGGCCGGTCGAAAAATGATAAAATTATCGGCCGAGTGGGGCGTACAATGATCAAATCCGAGTTGATTCAGCGGATTGCAGCAGCAAATCCGCATCTCTACCAGCGCGATGTCGAGCGGATCATCAACATCATTCTGGACGAAATCATCGCCGCCATGGCGCGCGGCGAACGGGTCGAATTGCGTGGCTTCGGTGCCTTCACGGTGAAGCATCGCGCCGCCCGGCAGGGGCGCAATCCCCGAACCGGCGATACCGTCTTCGTCGAGGATAAGTTCGTTCCGTTCTTCAAGACGGGCAAGGAATTGCGCGAGCGCCTGAACAACAGTGAAGGCGAAGGCAGTTCCTCCACGGATTTCAACTAGCGCGGGTCTGCTTTTCGCCGCGCGTTCCGGCGGATGTCCGGCATGAGGAAAGCGTCTCGTGTGGCGTAAGCTCGTTTCCGTTCTGATTATCTTGCCGTTGGCGGTGGTGCTGGTGGCGCTTGCCGTGGCCAATCGCGCCCCCGTCGATCTGGTGCTCGATCCCATCGGCGGGCGTTTTATCGTCTCGATCCCGCTGTTTCTGCTGATCCTTGCCGTCTTCGCTATCGGCCTTCTGATCGGCGGCTTCGCCGCTTGGCTCGGTCAGGGCAAATGGCGCAAAGCCGCCCGGCAGCGCCAGCGCGAGGCGACCGATTTGCGGCGCCAGACCGACCGGCTGGAGCGGGAGCTGGAGAGCATCGACCAAACGCCCCGCCAGGCGCAGCTTCCCGCCGATTGACGGCGGCTTCGCCGGGCCGAGACCGGCTTTTCAAAAACGGGATTGCCGGTCAGGCGCTGGAAACCAACGCGAGCGCGCTTACATAGACTTGAGACCGGCGATTGCCTAGGGTAGCGCCGCGGGCGGGGCGCGGAAGAAGCGGCCGCAAGCATCCTCCGACGAAAGAGCATCCAAGTGGCTGTGAAGATCAAAATCTGTGGCGTCCGAACCCCGGAGATCGCCGAGGCAGCCATTGCCGCTGGCGCCGATTATATCGGCATGGTGTTCTTCGAAAAATCGCCCCGCAATATCGCTGCAGACGACGCGGCGCGCCTGGTGCAGAGCATCGGCGGCCGGGTGCCGACCGTCGCCGTGCTGGTCGATCCGGACGACGCTCTGATCGACCATATTGTGACCAAAGTTGAGCCCGACTACCTGCAGCTCCATGGCGGCGAGAGCCCGGAGCGTTTGGCCGCCATCAAGCTGCGGAGCGGGCGTTCGCTGATCAAGGCGGTGCCGGTCGCCGAGAAGAGCGATATCGACGGCGCCCGGGCCTATGGCGAGATCGCCGACTTGATCTTGTTCGATGCCAAGGTGCCGGGCGCGAGGCTTCCCGGCGGCACCGGCAAGAGCTTCGACTGGACGCTTCTTTCCGGCCCGGATGTGATCCGCCCCTTCGGACTTTCCGGCGGTCTAGATGCCGGCAATGTGCTGGAAGCCATCGATATCGCCGAGCCGGATCTGATCGATGTCTCCTCCGGGGTGGAGAGCGCTCCCGGCGTGAAAGACGAGGAACTGATCCGCGCCTTTATCAGTGTTACCAGTTTCGGCCGGCCCGAGCGCAAGAGAGCGTGACAAGACAGCGTGAGCAAACGATGACCGAAACCCAAACTTTAAACAGCTTTTCCACAGGGCCTGATGAGCGCGGACGCTTCGGCCTGTTCGGCGGACGCTTTGTCGCCGAGACCCTGATGCCGCTGATCCTGGAGCTGGAGCAGGCCTATGAGGCCGCCAAGCAGGACCCCAGCTTTCAGGCCGAGCTCGACGATCTCCTGAAGCATTACGCCGGCCGTCCGAGCCCGCTCTATTTCGCCGAGCGCCTGACCGAAGAGCTCGGCGGTGCCAAGATCTATTTCAAGCGCGACGAGCTGAACCACACCGGCTCCCACAAGATCAACAACTGCCTCGGCCAGATCCAGCTCGCCCGCCGCATGGGCAAGAAGCGGATTATCGCCGAAACCGGCGCCGGGCAGCATGGCGTGGCCGTCGCCACCGTCGCCGCCCGCTTCGGCCTGCCTTGCGTCGTCTATATGGGCGCCACCGACATCGCCCGGCAGAAGCCCAACGTCTTTCGCATGCGCCTGCTCGGCGCCGAGGTGAAGCCTGTGACCTCCGGTTCCGGCACCTTGAAGGACGCCATGAACGATGCGCTTCGCGACTGGGTCGCCAATGTCGAGGACACCTTCTACATCATCGGCACCGCCGCCGGCCCGCATCCCTATCCCGCCATGGTGCGCGATTTCCAGTCGGTGATCGGCAAGGAGGCGAAGGAGCAGATGCTGGAAGCTGAGGGCCGCTTGCCCGACACGCTGGTGGCCTGCATCGGCGGCGGCTCCAACGCCATCGGCCTGTTCCATCCCTTCCTCGACGATCCGGAGGTCTCCATCTACGGCGTCGAGGCGGGCGGTTACGGCATCGACGTGCCCAACGGCCACGCCGCCTCCATGACCGGCGGCCGCCCCGGCGTACTGCACGGCAACCGCACCTATCTCTTGCAGGATAACGACGGGCAGATCCTCGAGGGCCACTCCATCTCAGCCGGCCTCGACTATCCCGGCGTCGGCCCGGAGCATTCCTGGCTCAAGGAATCCGGCCGCGTCACCTATGTGCCGGTCACCGATAAGGAGGCGCTGGATGCGTTCCAGCTCTGCACCCGGCTCGAAGGCATCATCCCGGCTCTGGAGCCGTCCCATGCCCTCGCCTATGTGAAGAAGCTGGCACCCACCCTGCCGAAGGACAATCTGCTGGTCATGAATATGTGCGGCCGTGGCGATAAGGATATTTTCGCCGTCGCCGAGCATCTCGGCATGGAGATGGGCTGATGACCCAGACACGTATCGACAAGACATTCGCCGCGCTGAAACAGGAAGGCCGGGCCGGGCTCGTCACCTTCACCACCGCCGGCGACCCCGACTACGACACCGCGCTGTCGATCCTCAAAGCGCTGCCCGCCGCCGGCGCCGACGTGATCGAGCTCGGCATGCCGTTCTCCGATCCCATGGCCGACGGCCCCGCGATCCAGGCCTCCTCGCTCCGGGCGCTGAAATCCGGCCAGACCATGATCAAGACGCTGGCCATGGTGCGCAGCTTCCGCGAGGAGAACGACACCACCCCCATCGTGCTGATGGGCTATTACAACCCCATCTATATCTACGGCGTGGACCGTTTCCTGGAGGATGCCATCGCCGCCGGCGTGGACGGGCTGATCGTCGTCGACGTGCCGCCGGAAGAGGATGAGGAGCTGTGCCTGCCGGCCCTTGCCGCGGGGCTGAATTTCATCCGCCTGGCCACCCCGACCACCGATGAGCGCCGGTTGCCGCAGGTGCTCGCCAACACCTCCGGTTTCGTTTATTACGTGTCCATCGCCGGGATCACAGGCACCGCGGCGCCCGATGTGGGCAAGGTTAAGGACCGTGTCCAGCGCATCAAGGCGAAGACGGATTTGCCCGTCGCCGTCGGATTCGGCATCAAGACGCCGGAGCAGGCCCGTGCCCTGTCGGACGGTGCCGAAGCGGTTGTGGTAGGCTCGGCTCTGGTGACGGCGATTGCCGAAAGTCTGGATGAAGACGGTCGGGCCACGCCCGAAACCAAGGACCGGCTTGTCGGCCTCGTGGAGAGCCTCAATGGAGCCCTGCGCCGGACCGAGCAGGCCGAGGCGCTGTAACCCAGGCTCAAGATTTAGAAACGAGACTCTGAAGCAAGATTTTGAGCGTTTGTGACCAGGTTTGTTGAGAGCGTATAGACCGTGAACTGGATCAACCAAGTCGTCAGGCCGAAGATCAGGAACATCCTCCGTAAAAAAGAGGTGCCCGATAACCTCTGGGTGAAATGCCCCGAGACCGGGCAGATGATCTATTACAAGGATCTCGAGGCCAACGGCTTCGTCGTGCCGGGCAGCAACTACCACATGCGCATGAGCGCCGAGGTGCGGCTGAAATCCCTGTTCGACGGCGGCGACTATGAGAGCATCCCGTTCCCGGACGTTTCCCCCGATCCGCTGAAATTCCGCGACGAGCGCCGCTACACCGAGCGCCTGAAGGATGCCCGCAACAAGACCGGGCTGAAGGATGCGGTGATGGTCGCCTCCGGCCGCCTTGACGGGCTGAAGACCGTCGCCGCCGTGCAGGACTTCCAATTCATGGGCGGCTCGCTGGGCCGTGCCGCCGGCGAGGCGGTGGTCACCGGCATGCGTACCGCGGTGATGCAGAACGCGCCGTTTATTCTGTTCGCTGCCTCCGGCGGCGCCCGCATGCAGGAAGGCATTCTCTCTTTGATGCAGATGCCGCGCACCACCGTCGCCGTGCAGGAGCTGCGCGAAGCGGGCCTGCCCTACATCGTGGTGCTGACCCATCCGACCACCGGCGGCGTCACCGCCTCTTATGCCATGCTGGGCGACATCCATATCGCCGAGCCCGGCGCCCTGATCGGCTTTGCCGGCCCGCGCGTCATCGAGCAGACCATCCGCGAGCAGCTTCCCGTCGGCTTCCAGCGCGCCGAATATCTGCTGGAGCACGGCATGGTCGATATGGTGGTCCATCGCCACGAGCTGCGCGACACGCTTTCTCGCCTCTGCGGCCTGCTGATGGAGCGCGAGCGCGGACGCGAGATCGCCCTGCCGGAGCAGCTCAACGGCGTCGAAGCCGCCGACATGCCGAAATCCACCATCACCGCCGGCGACGGCGAAGCCATGATGGCGGCATCGGGCGAGGCCCCGGCCTATAAGAAGGGCAATGGCGTCGCCGCGGCGAGCGAGGACGACCATAGCGACGAAACGCCGGACGAGACGTCCGCTGCGTCGAACGGGGCGGATGCCGAGCGCCCCCGCAGCATTTAGGCGCCGCCGCCTTGAATAGGCAGCCTCCCGACTTCCTGGGCACCCCGCCGGACGGTGCCTATACCAGCGCTACATTGCTGGAGCGCCTGCAGCAGCTGCATCCGCAGGTGATCGACCTGTCGCTCGGCCGCATGGAGCGGCTGCTCGCCGCCCTTGACCACCCGGAGCAGAAGCTGCCGCCGGTGGTTCATGTCGCCGGCACCAACGGCAAGGGCTCGGTAATCGCTTTCCTGCGCGCCATTTCCCGCAGCCTTGGCCGCAAGCCCCATGTCTATACCTCGCCCCATCTTGTCGATTTCCACGAGCGCATCGTGCTGGCCGACGCGCAGGGCGGCACCCCGATCCCCGAAGCCGATCTGGTGAAATGCCTGGCCCGCGTCGAGGCCGCCAATCAGGGCGAGCTGATCACCCTGTTCGAGATCACCACCGCCGCGGCATTGCTCGCCTTCGCCGAGGCGCCCGCCGATCTGCTGCTGCTTGAGACCGGGCTCGGCGGCCGGTTGGATGCCACCAATGTGGTGGAGAAGCCGGCTCTGACCATCATCATGCCGATCTCCATCGACCACGTCTCCTTCCTCGGCGGCAGCCTGGCCGAGATCGCTGGCGAGAAGGCCGGTATCCTCAAGCCCGGCGTGCCTTGCATCGTCGCACCGCAAGAGCCCGAAGCCCTTGAAGTGATCGAGAAGCGCGCCGAAGAGATTGGTGCGCCGCTTCTGATTGCCGGCCAGGATTGGCATGTGATGGAGCAGCATAACCGGCTGGTGTTCGAGAGCGACGAGACGCTGATCGATCTTTCCTTGCCGCGCCTGCAAGGCCGCCATCAGATCGACAATGCCGGCGCGGCCATCGCTGCGGCCCGCCTCGTCTTTGGCGAAGCGCTCACCATCGAGGCTTTGGAGAAGGGGCTCACCTCGGCCGAATGGCCGGCGCGGCTCGACCGGCTCGGCCCTGGTGCACTCTATGAGCATGTCGCGGAGGGGAGCGAGATCTGGCTCGACGGCGGCCATAACCCGGCCGGCGGCAGCGCCCTTGCGCTGGCCCTTGCCGAGCTCGACGAGCGCGTGCCCGAGCCGCTGCATCTTGTCTGGGGGATGATGGAAGGCAAGGACGCCCACGCCTTCCTCGCCCCGTTCAAGGGGCTGATCGAGCGCATCTACACCGTGCCGATCCCGGGCGAGAGCAATGCCTTCCCGGCCGATGCGCTGGCGGAGATCGCCAGCGAAGAAGGCTTCGAGACCGTGGTGGCGGAAAGCGTCACCGATGCGTTGGAGAAATCGCGGGCGAGCACCGACGGACAGCCGGTCCGCGTTCTCATCTGCGGCTCGCTCTATCTCGCCGGCGACGTGCTTAAGCAGCACCGGCAAGATAGAGACTAAGCCGCAAACTCAGATTGTCTTAGAAGAGCGGGAAGGACCGCTTACGCGGCCGCCGCGCCGATCGTGCCGTTGATCCACTCGGCAAGGCGGCTCTTCGGCTGTGCGCCCGTATGGGTCGCGGCCAGCTCGCCATCCTTGAAGATCATCAGCGTCGGGATCGCCCGCACATTGTAGCGGGACGGGGTGCGCGGATTCTCGTCGATATTGATCTTGGCGACCTTGATCTTGCCGCCATACTCAGCCGCGATCTCCTCGAGCGCGGGCGCAATCTGACGGCAGGGGCCGCACCATTCGGCCCAAAAATCAACAACCACAGGGGTGCTGGACTGCAGAACTTCGGCTTCGAAGCTGTCGTCTGTAATCGTGGAGGTCGCCATCTCATTCTCCTATGCCGCGGCGGGGACCGATGAAAACAAGCCCCGTTCGCCTCTACCGGCCAACCTAGGTACGCCCCTCTTGAGCGTCAAGGCTGGCTTCTTTGCAACATCTTCCTTTCGGCTCGCTCAAGGATCTCTTCGGGGATTTCCATCAGCGCCGGCCGGTCGGTCCAAAGTAGGCCGCAACGGATTTTCTGGCCCGGAAACAAACCCTTGAGGGCGATTCGGTAAGCCGCCAACTGGGCGATGTAGATAGGCGCGACATCCTCCACCGCAAGGGGCGGCGGACGATTTGTCTTATAGTCGAGGACGAACAACCCCTCTTCCAGGATGGCCAGCCGGTCGATCTGACCGTTCAGTTCATAGGCTCCGTCGCCCTCTCCGATTCGGGCGACCACCGGAACTTCGGGCAGACTGTCGGCCGCGAAGTAGGGGGCGAATTGCGGATCGTTGGCGATGCGAAGCGCCTCGGCGACGATTTCCTGCCGCATCTCTCCCGGCATGCCCGCGCCCTTCGCCGCGATATAGCGCATCGCCGCAGCTTGGCGATTGTCCGGTGCCACATCGGGGAGATGCTCGAGCAGCGCGTGGATCAGCCGCCCGCGCAAGAACCGATTGTCGGTGGAAAGCGATGTCGGTCCCAGCGCCGCCGGCTCGAAACCGAGCCCGCCCGCCTCGGGCTCTTCCGCCTCCAGCGGCATGCTCGATGGGGTGACGGGTTTTGGCGCGTGCTCGGCCGGCGGGGCGCGCATCGCCCAATCGGGCAGGGTCTCGGGCGCGGCTTCGCCTTCGCGCGCTTCCGCAGGCGCGACCTGCTTGGTCTGCTCCGAGACCAGGCGATGCACAATCCGCCCATCTTCCGTCTCGGTCTCCTGCAAGGTTCCGAGCAGGCCGGAGCGCACCAGATCGTACCAGCTGCCATTGCCTTCCTTCGGCTTGCCCCAGCCGCAGACATAGAGCCGGTCCCGCGCCCGTGTCAGCGCCACATAGAGCAGCCGGTGGCGCTCCTCGATCTCGGCATCCTTCACCGCGGCTTGCGCGTCTTTCAGCGCTTCGATCTCCTTGGCGCCCGCCGGCCAGATCAGATGCGGCGGCGCGTCGGGACGGTCGCTTTTGCGCGGGGCTTCGAAGATCAGTTTGCGCGGGCTCTTCGGCGCTTCGCAGTGATCGGGCAGGAACACGATCGGCGCCTGCAAACCCTTGGCGCCATGCACGGTCATGATCCGCACCTCGTCGCGGGCCTGCTCCATATCGCGCTTGATCTCGATATCGCCGCTGCGCAGCTGATGGATGAAGCCTTGCAGAGAGGGCGCCTCCTCGCCGTCATGATGCAGCGCCAGCTCCATCATCTCGTCGATCGCCTCCGCTGCCTCCGGCCCGAGCCGGGTGAGCAGGCGCTTGCGCATCTTCTGCCCTTCGGCGCCCAGCACCTCGGCGAAGAATTCGTAAGGCGGCAGGAAGTCGGTGCGGGAGAGCCAGCCTTCCAGCGTCTCGGCAGCTTCGGCAAAGCGCGGCTCGGCGGCATGCGCCCGGAGCGCCGCCCACAGCGAGCCCTCCCGATCGTAAGCAAGGTCGAACAGATCGTCGTCGCTGAGACCGAAGAACGGGCTCTTCAGCGTTACCGCCAGCGCCAGATCGTCCTCCGGCATCAGCAGCGTATCGGCCAGCGCCACCAGATCCTGGATCGCCGCCTGCTCCAGAAGCCGCATCCGGTCGGCGCCGGCCACGGGGATGTTGAGCCGCTTCAGCCAGCGGATCATCGGAGTGACGAAATGCGCCCGCCGCCGCACCAGGATCAAAACGTCCCCGGCACGGATCGGCCGCCCCTCCGATGCCAGGATCTCGCCATTGTCGAGCCAGCCGCGAATGGTGCGGGCGATGCGCTCGGCCAAAGCCTCCACCGCGGCCCGCGTCGCCTTCGCTTCGTTCCACGGCTCGAAAGCGGGCACCAGCGGCGGCTCTTCCTGCTGCTCGGTCTCCCACAGCTCCACCAGCCCGGCCTCGCCGGTGCGGAAGGCGCTGTGCTGGATCACCGTCTCCTGCTGCCAGGTCAGCCCCTTCGCCGCCTCGGTTTGCGCGAAGACATCGTCCACCGCCGCCAGTACCGCCTCGGTGGAGCGGAAGGAGAGGGTCAGCGGCAGGTGATGCCAGACCTGGCCGGCATCCTTCACCCGTACCGCGAATTTGCGGCCGTATTCGCCGAAACAGGCGGGCTCCGCCCCCTGGAAGCTGTAGATCGACTGCTTCTCGTCGCCGACCGCAAACAGGGTGCGCGGCGTCTCCTTGGCGCCCTTGCCGGAGAAGAACTCCTCCGCCAGCGCCTCGACGATCCGCCACTGCGCCGCGTTGGTGTCCTGCGCCTCGTCCACCAGGATGTGGTCGATGCCGCCATCCAGCTTGAACAGCACCCAGGGCGCGGCCATGCTGCGCTCGAACAGGGTCAGCGTGGTCTCGATCAGATCGTCGTAATCGAGCACGGCGCGCGCCCGTTTCCGCGCCTCGTAATCTTGCGCCACCGCGTCGGCCAGCAGCAGTAGGGCCGCCGTGCCGTCGGCGCAGGCGATCTTGCCGATATCGGCATCGATGGCGGCGAAGCGGAGGATCGCCTCTCTCAGCCCTTCGCAAAGCTCCGGATAGGTCTCAGTGACGGCCTTGGTGAAGAGCCGCTTGCGGATGCCGCTTGAGGTGTAGACGAGGGCGCGCGAGGCGGCGATGCGCATCTCGCTCGACGCCGAGCGCACATCCTGCAGGAGCTGCAACAAATCGACCTCGGTCTTGGAGGTGGCGACCGGCGAAAGCGTCTCCAGGATCGTCTCGACCAGAGCCTGCGGAATGGCGTCTTGGGCCTCCGCCAGAAGCGAGGCTTCGTTCGCGTCCGCGCCGAGCCCGAACAGCGCCCGCAAGGCCTCGCCCTCCCGCGCCGTCCAATTCTCGCGCGCGCCGTACAGCCCCTGGATTCGCAAAATCTCGCGCCGCTTGTGAAGCGCTTCGGCAATCAGCTTCTGTACGCTCTGCTCGGCTTCGCGCAGCGCGATGCGGCTGAGCGCAGCCCCCAGCGGAGCTTGGCTGTCGCGTGCCGCCTGGCCCAGCACCGTGGTGAAGGCCGTATCCAACAGCCGTTTTTGTTCCTGATCGTCGAGGATCTCGAAATTCGGCGTGATCCCGGCCTCCAGCGGAAAGCGCTGCAAGATGCGCTCGCAGAAGCCGTGAATGGTGTGGATCTTCAGCCCGCCCTTGGCCTCCAGCGTGCAGGCGAAGAGCCGCCGCGCCGCGGCGCGCTCCGTCGCCGCCGGCTCACGTCCCATCAGCCGCGTGAGGTCTTTTATAAGGTCGTCGTCGCTAAGCGCCGTCCAGCTCGCCAGCCGCTTCAGCAGCCGGTTCGCCATCTCCGCCGCCGCCGTCTTGGTATAGGTGAGGCAGAGAATGCTCTCCGGCGACGCGCCCGCCAGCAGCAGCCGCAGCACGCGATTGACCAGCACGGCGGTCTTGCCGGTCCCGGCATTGGCCGACACCCAAACGCTTGCTTCCGGATCGGAGGCCTTCGCCTGATTGGCGTCGGCCGTCTGCTGCAGGCTCAGCGCCGCCATCACTCTTCCCCCTCGCCGCCGGCCGCGCCCCATTCCAGCACCCGGGCGAGCTGGGCGTAGTCGTCGAACGCATAAGCCTTCTTGAAGCTCGGCCGCCGCAGAGCCTCATAGGCGCGAGCCTCGTCGTTAAACGCGGCGACCAGCCCGGTCAGCGCCTCCACCGCCGCAGCGGCCAGATGATCCGGCGCGTCCTTGCCCGCCTCGCGCTCCTCGCCCCCCTCGCGCCGCCCGGAGGCGCGGATATAGCGGAGCGCCGCGATGGAGCCGGCGGAAACATCGCCGAACCCGCCGTCAAGCAGCATCGCAGCTTCGAGCGGCAATTGCGGCGCCCGCCCGTCATCGACCTCGCGCACCGCTGGCGGTGCGCCGGTCTTGTAATCGTAGATCGCCGCGCTGCCGTCTTCGCCGATATCGATCCGGTCGGCCCGCGCCGTCACGGTGAAATCGTGCGGGTCAAGATGCAGCGATCCGTCCCGCTCGCTATGGATCGCCGCGACGCCCTCCCGCCGCGCTGCCTCGCTGCGCGCAAACCAGGCGGCGAAACATTCAAATTGCGGCCGCCAGAACGCCTCCACCCGCGCCGAGCCGCCGAGTGCCGCAAACAGATCGTCGGAGAACCGCACCAGCTCCCCGGCGATATCCACCGGCAACGCATCGGGGTGCGCCTGGGTGAAGGCGGAGAGCGCCGCGTGCACCACCTGGCCGCGCAGCGCCGCATCGGGCTCATGGCCGAGCGGCTTCAACGGGCGCAGCTTCAGAATGTCCTGCGCGTAGATATCGTAAGGATTGGCGATCCATCGCTGGATACGGCTCACCGAAAGCCTGCGCGGGCGGGCGGCAAGCGGCGGGCGCGGGGCAGGGGCGGCGCAGGGCGCGAACTCCTCGGTGCTGTCGCGAAGCCGCGCCCAGCCGGTCCAGGGCCGCTCCGGCTTGAGTTGCCCGTCCACCCCCAGCGCAGCCGTCAGCGCTTCCAGCCGCTGCAGCCAGCGCGAGGGTACCGTCGGCACGCCGTCCACCTTCATCGCCCGGGTGAGATAGACATCCGGCGCGCCGAGGCTCTGGGCGAAATCATGCGCCGAAAGCCCGATGCGCCGCTCCGGCGCCGGCAGACCGAGCTCCGCCATCATGGCCCGGTTGAGCCAGGGGCCGGGATCTTGCGGCTTCGGCCAGACCGTCTCGTTCAGCCCGCCGAGAACCACCACGTCGGGGCGCTGCATGCGGGCTTCCAGCGGGCCCCAGATGAACAGGCGCGGATGGGCGCCGCGCTGTGGGCGCACCGACTGGCCGGAGACCAGGCTGCCATAGAAGGGCGCGTAATCGTCGAGGCTCATCATCAGCGCCGTGCCATGCGCCATCAGCTCGCCGATCAGCACCGACAGCGATTCGCCGCCTTCGCCGAGCCAGAGCGCATCGGCCGACCCGGTTTCGTCGCGCGCCAAGGCTTCGGCGGTGGCGATATGGGCTTCCGCTAGAGATGCCGCGGAATGCTGCCCCTCCGTCAGCGCCAGCATCGGCGCGAACGCATCTTCCAGATCGCCGACCAGAGCCAGCGTTTCGCGGAAGTTCGCGCTATCCGGATCGAGCGGCCGCCGTCCGAGCTGCGTTGCCATCGGATCGAGCGCGCCGCGGATTCCGGACATCCCCTGGCCGAGATAGACATCGCGGAACACCGTCCGCTCCAGCCGCCGTGCTGCCTCGCGGATCGCCGCGGGGCTGCGCCCCAGGCGGGTCAGCGGGTGCTTCAGAAGCGCCATCACCTGCGGCGGCGCGAAATTGCTGGTCGCCGCCTCGAGGATCAGATCGAGAAATGCGCCCGGCACCGTCCGCCGCAAGGGCAGCCCGGCGGAATCGTCGATCCGCAGACCGAACTGCTTGATCCGCGCCGCAACACGCCGGGCAAGGTCCCGGTCCGGCGTCACCAAAGCGGCGGTCTTCTCCGGCCGCTCGACCACCGAACGTAGGATCAGCGCGATCGCTTCGGCCTCGTCTTGCGGGTTTTCCGCTTCGATCAGGCGGAGCCCTGCCGGCACCTCCAGCGTCTCTTCTTCGGTCAGAAGATGCTGCCAGCGCTCGGTGCTCTCCGCCGGGCGCAGCACCTCGCTGACGAAATGAAGCCGCTTCGAAGCGTGCTCGTCCGGTTCCGTTCCGGGCAGCCAGGCGACGTCGCCGCGGCTTGCCTCTAAGCGGCGCAGCAGCTCCGCCATGCCGCTTTGCGGATGTTCGGGATGGGCGGCGAGCCGCGCCCAGCTCTCTTCGTCCAGCGAAAGATCGAGTCCGGGCAGCACTACCGCGCCATTGGGGAGCGATGCGATGGTGGCGAGCAGCCGCGCCGTCGCCGGCACCGTGCCGGTGGAGCCCGCCGCGATCACCGGCCCGTCCGGCGGCGTCTCTAGAAGCCGGGCGTTCTCCGCCTGCCGCAGCCGAGTCTGCCGTGCTGCCGGCGAGTCTAGCCCCGCTTCCGCCAGATAGGCCGGCCAATGCTTGGTGACGATTTCCAGAAAATCGATGGTCTGGTTCCAATGCTCGGCCAGCTCCTCTGGCGCGAGGTCCTTCAGACGCGAAAGATCGGCTTCCTCCGTCTCGGCGAAATCCATGAAGCGGGCGAGATCGGCGGCGAGCCGCGAGGCTTGCGCGGGGGTGATCGGCGGCTGGCCGATCCCTTCCGGATCGCTTCTCAGCCCGCCGCGATCCTCCATCGCCTTCTGCCAGGCCGCGATCAGCCGCATCAGGGCAAGCCGCCGCTGCAGCGGATCGATCGCCGGCGCGCCGGGGAGGGCGTCGTTCTCCTGCTCTTCGAAGAACAGCGCCTCCTCTTCCGGATCGCCAAGCGTGCGGATGCGCGGCAAGAGCAGCGCCGGCCGTTTCCCCTGGCGCAGGAAGGCTTGCGCCAGGCCGCGGGCGGAACGCCGGGTCGGCAGGTAGATCGTCGTCTTGGGAAGTTGAAGCGGATCGGGCGCATCCCCGCCGGCCGCCGGCAGATCGCCGTTCAGCACCGCGCGGGCGAGGCTATCCAGAAACGGCGCCGTCGGCGGGATGGTATAGAGCCGGGGGCGGCTCTCAGCCATCGGCGGCATCCAGCAGGGCTTCGGCCTCGGCCAGGGCTTCCGGCGTGCCGATATGCATCCAGCGTCCCCCCAGCGTCACCCCCATCAGCCGCCCCTTCTCAAGCGCCCGGTCCCAGAGAAGATTGAGCGAGAACGGCCCCTCTGGCGCGCCCTCGAACAGCCGCGCATCGCAAATCGAAACCCCGGCGAAGATGAAGGGCGCGGCGGCATCCTCGCCCCGGCGGGCCAGGCGGCCGTCTTCGCCAAGCGAGAAATCCCCCGCACCGCTATAGCCGAGGCTCGTCTCCTTGTCGGCGAGAAGCAAAAGCGCATCCATGGTCTCAGGGTCCCACATGGCGGCCATGCGGGAAAGTGCCATTCCCTGGTCCTCCTGCCAGACCGCATCGGAATTATGGACGAAGAACGGGCCTGACCCGAGCAGAGAAAGCGCGTGCTTGGTGCCGCCGCCGGTGTCCAGCAGCTCGGCGCGCTCGTCGGAGATCGCGATCTCCGGCTCTTCGCCCGCCGCCAGCCGGGTCTCCACATGGGCTTCGATCTGGTCGGCGAGGTAATGCACATTGACCACCGCTTTGGAGACGCCGGCATCCAGCAGCCCGTCCAGCACATGGTCGATCAGCGGCAGGTCGCGTAAGGCGACCAGCGGCTTCGGCGTGGTCTCTGTCAGCGGGCGCATGCGTATGCCGTAGCCGGCGGCCAGCACCATGGCCGTCTCCACCTTAGCGCTCATGGGCGGTGGCTCACAGAGAAGCGGGCGGCAGGTTTTCCAGCGCACCAAGCTCGCGGGCATACCAGTCGCGTAACGGGAGCAGCGCCGGGTGGGCGAGATCGCGGGCGAGATAACCGGCCACCCGTGGCATATGGGCAAGATAGCCGCGCTTGCCGTCGCGCTTGGCCAGCCGCGCGAAGATGCCGAGGATCTTCGAGGCGCGCTGTGCGCCGAGCAGCGCATAGCTGCGCAAGAACCGGTCGGAGGAGAATGAGGAATCGAATCCATCGCGGCTCGCACAGTAGTAATCGAGCAGCTCCGCCTCAAGCGCCGCGGGCACGTCGACCCGCGCATCTTGCAGCAGCGAGACGAGATCGTAGGCCAGCGGCCCGCGCATCGCGTCCTGATAGTCCAGCAGCCCGACCCGCTGCAGCCCATCCCGCTCCGGCAGCCAGATCAGATTGGGCGAGTGGTAGTCGCGCAAGATCCAGCCGGGATCGTCCGCGGCGATATCCTGCAAGAGAGGCCGCCAGATCGCCAGGAAGTCTTCGCTAAGATCGGCTGGCGGCTTGCCGTCTTCGGCGCGGGTCTCATGCAAAGCCGGCCACAGCCAATCGACCAGCAGCGAGACTTCCGTGAGCATCGCTTCCACATCGAAGCTGGGAAGCGCATAGGCCGTCGCGTTTGGCACCGGCAGCGCATCCTGCGGCGGCAGCTTGGCGAGATGCAGCAGCACGTCGACGGCCTCGCGTGTCAGCACCGCCTGGGATTCGCCACGTGCGAACTCGGCGCCGAAGACGCGGGGGCCGAGATCCTCCAGCAGCAGGAAGCCGTCTTCGAGGTCGGCGGCATAAATCTCCGGCGCCGCCAGCCCTCGCGCCCGCAAGGCTTCGCCCACCGCCACGAACGGCGTCACATCCTCGGCCAGATGCACCGCCTGGCTATAGGGCTTGCCGTCATAGTCCGGCGGTCCGTCCGGGGTGCGCGGCGCGTTCATCAGGATCGCCGAGCGGTCCTCCGACGTCAGCCGTGCATAGCTCCGGGTCGAGGCATCGCCTTGCATGTAGGACAGCGTAGCGTCCGAAAAATCCGTCTCCGCCACGAAGCCGCGCATCGATTTCAGCCGGGCAAGGCGCGGGATCCAGGAACCGGCGGCGACCAGTGTGATATCCCGGATATCGGGCGATGCCGTCTCGGCGATATCGATCTCCAGAACATCGGCGGGAAGGCTTTCCGGCGCCCGCTCCGGCCATTCGGCGATCAGCGCCCCGTCGAGCAGATAGTCTTCCAGACCGAGCTCTTCCGCCTCGCCCTCTTCCAGCCGATAGAAATCGCAATGATGCAGGGCGAAGCGTGGCGTCTCGTAGCTCTGGGCCAGGCCGAAGGTCGGGCTTTGCACCTCGTCGGTGCTGCCCAGGGCCCGCACCAGAAACCGCGTGAAGGTGGTCTTGCCGGCGCCGAGCGGGCCTTTCAGCGCCACCGCGTCCCCCGGCCTCAGGAAGAAGGCGATGTATTGGGAAAGCCGGTCGAGCCCGGCGAGGTCCTCTTCGCGCAGCCGCCATTGAAGCGGCGCGTCTTCCCCGCTCATTCCGCCGGGCGGGCCAAACGCCCTTTATCGGAGGGCTCGGCCCGCGGCAGCCAGACTTCGACGCTGGTGCCTTTACCGAATTCAGAGCTCAGCACGATGCTGCCGCCATGCAGCTCCACCAAATTCTTCACGATGGAAAGCCCGAGCCCGGCGCCACGATGGCGCGAGCCGTCGGTGCGGCTTTCGAAACGGTCGAACACGGCGCGCTGATACTCCTCCGGGATGCCCGCTCCCTGATCTTCCACCCTGAAGCCGACCATGTCGCCTTGCGCTTCGCAGGTCAGCTTGACCTCGCCGCCTTCCGGCGAAAAACCGATGGCGTTGGAGAGAAGATTATACAGGATCTGCGCCAGGCGCTGCTCGTCGGCGGCAAGCTCGCTCACCGAAGGCTCGATGCGGACATCCAGCCGCACGCCGCTCTGCTTCAGCCGGTCGCGAAGCCCGGTCTTCAAATTCTCCACCACGCGGTGCACATCCACCGCGCTGCGCTCCAGCTGGAAGTCGCCCGCATCGATAGAGGCGAGATCGAGGATGTCGTCGATGATGGCGAGCAGCGTTCGGCCCGAGGCCTCGATATCGTTGAGATACTCTTTCTGCTTCGGCGCCAGCTCCCCCGTCGCCGGGTTGGAGAGAAGATCGGTGAAGCCGATGATATTGGTCAGCGGCGTGCGCAGCTCATAGGAGACATGGCTGATGAAGGCGGTCTTCAGCCGGTCCGCCGCTTCCAGCGCTTCGTTCTTCTCGATCAGCGCGCGCTCCGCCCGCACCGTGTCGCTGACATCGACATAGGTGAGCAGCGTGCCGCCATCGGGCAGCGGCAGGGCGGCGCAAGCGATCACGCTGCCGTCGGGCCGGTCGAGATGGCTCTCGTAAGGATGCCGGTCGGAGGTGATGGCCGTGACCGCCGTCTTGGTCCGCTCCCACTCCTCCGCATTGTCGTAGAGCGCCCGGCACCAGCCGATCACCTCGTCGATATGCGGCTCGCCGTCGAGCTGATGCGGCTGCAGCTGCCAGATCGAGGCGAAAGCGCGGTTATACAGCCGCAGTGCCCCGTCGGCGGAGAACACCGCCACGCCTTCGCGCAGCGTATCCAGGGTCTCCCGCTGCACCTGGATCAGCGCATTGTAGCGGCTCTCCAGCGAGATCTTCTCGGTGACGTTCTCGAACAGATAGGTGACCCCGTCCCCCGGCGTTGCGTCGGTCACCACATGCAGCATGCGCCCGTCCGGCAGATGCCAGGTCTCGTCGAATTGCACATCCTTGCCGTAGCTGGAAAGCCAGCGCTCCTTCCACTCCTGATAATTCGCCTTCTCCGGCAACAGGCGGGAAAGCCGCAGGCGGTCGAGGATCTCGCCATCGGAGGGGCCGGAGGCGAGCCAGGCCGGATCGAGCTGCCAAAGATCGGCATAGGCCTGATTGAAATGCACCAGATGCCGGCCGGAATCGAACACGGCGAATGCCGTCGACATGCGGTCGAAGCTGCGCAGCTTGGTTTGGAAATCGCCCTTCGGCGCCGCCGCGCCGCCGGCGGTCTTGGAGGCGATCCCTGCCGCCGTCATCCCGTCGCCGGTCATCGTTGCGAGGAAGCGCTGCGGGCCGGTCTCGGTGAGGCATTCCACCTCCCGCTGGAAGGCCTGCCCCCGCGCCAAGCTCGCTTCGGCGTCGGCCCGGTCGGTCTGGTTCAGAAGGTCGATCTGATCGGCGATCACCGTTTCTTCCAGCCCGGCATCGGCAGCCTCGGCATAGGCCTTGTTGACCCAGGCGATACGCCGGTCGGCGCCTTTCAGCCACACCGGCTCGGGCAGGGTGTTGAGCAGGCGCTTCAACACGCCGAACTGGCTCTCCATCGCCTGGCGCCGCCGTTCCTGGCGCGCTGCCTCCAGCCGCTGTCCGGCCAGATCGCGCACCCGCACGGTGAGCGCCGCCCCGGCCGCGCGACCGTCGATCTCGATATAGCGGTCGGTGAGGGTACGAAGCATCAGATTGAAGGCTTCGCCATTCTCCATCAGCCCGCCCAGGGCGCGCTCCAGCCCGGCGATGCCGTCGGCATCGAGCCAGGCGGGAAAATCCAGAAACGCCGTCGGTGCGGAGGGAACGCCGAGGCTCGGCGGAAGATTGGCGACAAGCAGGCGCGGCCGCGGCGAGTCGGTCCAGGCGAACAGGATCTGCGGCTCGGCGGCCAGCACCGATTCCAGCCGGTCCTTGCGCTTGCGCAAAGCCTGCACCTCGGCCGCCGCTTCGTCGGTCGCTTCGCGCGCACGCCGCACGGCACGCAGCGAATAGACCGCCATGCCGGTGGCAAAGGCGATGACCCCCAGCGAGATGCCGAGGGTAAACAGAATGCGTGCGTCGACCGTGGCCGCGGGCTCAGCCACCGCGGCCGTTTGTGCCGAAGCGTCGCCCGCGCTGACCAGGAAGGTCGCGACGGCCGTCAAGGCAGATGGAAAATATGGGCGCGGGAAAACCGCCACCGCTGCAGCCCTCCCCCATTTGGTCTGCATTGCGCTCGCTTCCGTCCGTCACCTGCGACACCGGTACCAAACGCAACAGACTGTGTACGGGAGTGCAAAACCCGCAAGGCTAACCGAACGAATCACACGTAGCTTAGCTACATCGCCGATGCTTGCACACCAGAGGTGAGCGCTCCCGGTTAAGCAATTATTAACCGCGTCGATATTGCGCGCCGCCAAGGTCGAGGAATGGCGGTGGAGAGGTCGCTATTACGGCTTGCGTCCGCCGAATTTGTAAGCCCCTTGCACCAGGAGTTGCGCCTGTTCGGAGGCATAGCGCATCGGGATGGTCGTGCCGGTGCCGCCGAAATCGACATCGCCGTCGGTGGTCCACATCGACCAGTAGCGCCCGCCGATCCCCAAGCTGAGCGCCTTTGTCACGTCATAGGAAAGGATCGCTTCCAGCTGCACGCCGACCCCGTCGCCGCTTTCCGGCGAGACCAGATTGCGCAGCCGGTGGTCGTCCATGCCTTCGAAGCTGACATAAGGCAGATAGGCGAAATCGCCGGTGAAATGGATGCGCGGTGCGATCTCCACCTCGACGGAGCTGCCGAGGCGAAGCCCCTCCCAGACATCGTCCTCGGTGATGCCGACGACATTGGTGGGGATCGGCGTGCCGCAATCGGAGTTGGGATTGGCAATCTGGCGGCAGCCGAGCCCCGCCATGTTTTGGCGGAACTGGGTGTAGCCGATAAACGGCGAGACGCTGTAGCGCTGTCCCTTGCGCAGCGCGTAACCGACATCGATGAAGCCGTAGCGGACGTCGTTATCCACCGCGGAGATCGTGTTGGAGTAGGGGATGAGGCTTGGGCCGAACGGCAGATCCCAATCCTCGTCGTTCAACTGCCCGCCGGAGCTGCCGCCGCCGATCATCCCCTTCACCACGCCGCGGAAGGGCGTATCGAGGCGGGCGAAGCCTTCCCAGCCATGGGTGGACTCGTTCTCATAGGTGAGCCGCGAGGCGAGCGAGGTCAGGCCGCGCTTCTGCAGGCCGAGATCCTTATGGAACTGGCCCCAGCCATAGACATAGCGGGTGCCCAGGGTCAGCACATAGCCGCCCGGCGCCGTCATTGCCGAAGGCGCATCGGGGAAGTCGCCGGCGGGCGCACCGAGCTTGTAATTCATCCCGAGCTTGAACTGATGAATGCCGAGATCGTTATCGGTGCCCGCGCCCGCCAAGCCGCTATACCCACCGCTCGGCGGCGCGGTCTGTTGCAAGCTCGCCGGTGCCCGGAAGCTCTCGTCGAAGGAGAGATAGCCGTATTCCGCCTTCACCGACCAGCGCGGGGTCAGCGCCCGTTCCAGCCCGCCGCCGATCGTCCAGCCCCAGGCGACGTCGCTCTCACGGCTGGCCGGCAGGCCGAGCCCGCCATTGGGCTTGGCTGCGAGCTCGTAATGGGCGAAGGCGAGGCCCGCCTTACCGTAAACCAGCGTGCGCCCGTCGAAAGGCAGCACCCAGCCGAGCCGGCCGCTCAGCGTGCCGAGCGCCTTGATCTCGCTGCGGCAGTTGGAGCCGAGCGCAAAGCCGCTATAGCCGAAGCAGGTATTGGTGCCGTCCATCTCGGCGAGGCTGGCATCGGCCTCGACGCCGTAGAGCAGCGAACCGCGCTGCCAGTTATAGCCGAGCTGCCCGCCGGCCAGCGCGCCGGGGGTGCGCACCGTATCCCCGAAGATGGACTTGCCGTACGGATCGCCGACATCGGCAAGGCCAAGCGCCCCGCCCGAATGATAGCCGAGATAGAAACCGGACCAGTCATGGCTCGTCACAGCCTGGCCCGGCATCGGTCCGCCCGGCGCGTCCTGGGCTGCAGCCGGGCCAAAGCCCAGCGTCAAAGCCAGCAGCAGTAGTGAACGCCCCGCAATCCCGACCATCAACGCCCCCGCATGTCAGGGTGCAGAGGATGGGAGATTTTGGCCTCCCGTGCGAGCGGAACTTCGCCCCTGTGCACAAGCTCTGCGCGATGCCGGCCCATACAAAAAAGCCGCGCCCCGGAAGACCCGGAGCGCGGCTGAATTGCGAAACCGTCTTTTGCGCTTAGTAGCGGTAGTGATCCGGCTTGAACGGGCCTTCCTGCGGCACGCCGATATATTTCGACTGCTCGTCGGTCAGCTTGGTCAGCTTGGCGCCGAGACGGCCCAGATGCAGCGCCGCCACCTTCTCGTCCAGGGGCTTGGGCAGCACATAGACCTTGTTGTCGTAATTGTCGCCGTTCTCCCACAGCTCCATCTGCGCCAGCACCTGATTGGTGAAGGAGGCGCTCATCACGAAGCTCGGATGGCCGGTGGCGCAGCCGAGATTGACCAGACGGCCCTCGGCCAGAAGGATGATGCGCTTGCCGTCGGGGAACTCGATCTCGTCCACCTGCGGCTTCACATTGTGCCATTTGTAATTGCGCAGGCCGGCCACCTGAATCTCGGAATCGAAATGGCCGATATTGCAGACGATGGCGCGGTCTTTCATCTGACGCATGTGATCGGTGGTGATCACGTCGGCATTGCCAGTGGCGGTGACGAAAATATCGGCGTTCGCCGCCATGTCTTCCATGGTGGTGACCTCGTAGCCCTCCATGGAGGCCTGCAGCGCGCAGATCGGATCGATCTCGGTGACCGCAACGCGCGCGCCCTGGCCGCGAAGGCTCTCGGCGCAGCCCTTGCCGACATCGCCATAGCCGCAGACCACGGCGATCTTGCCGGCCAGCATCACGTCGGTGGCGCGCTTGACGCCGTCCACCAGGCTCTCGCGGCAGCCATAGAGATTGTCGAATTTCGACTTGGTGACGCTGTCGTTCACGTTGATCGCCGGGAAGGGCAGGCTGCCCGCCTTCTGCATGTCGTAGAGACGATGCACGCCGGTGGTGGTTTCTTCCGAGACGCCGCGCATATTCGCCTGGCACTTGGAATAGAAGCCCGGCTCCTTTTCCAGCCGCTTCTTGATGGTGGCGTAAGCGGCGCGCTCCTCGTCATTGGTCGGATTGTCGAGAAGGCTCGGATCGCTCTCGGCCTTCGAGCCGAGGATCACCATCATCGTGGCGTCGCCGCCATCGTCGAGGATCAGATTGGCGGTCTCGCCGGCCGGCCACTCCAGGGTGCGGTCGACGAAATCCCAATACTCTTCCAGGCTCTCGCCCTTGAAAGCGAAAACCGGGGTTCCCGTCGCCGCGATCGCCGCCGCGGCGTGATCCTGGGTCGAGAAGATGTTGCACGAGGCCCAGCGCACATCGGCACCGAGCGCTTTCAGCGTCTCGATCAGAACCGCGGTCTGGATCGTCATATGCAGGCAGCCGGCGATGCGCGCGCCCTTCAGCGGCTGGGCTGCGCCATATTCGTCGCGCAACGCCATCAGGCCGGGCATTTCCGTCTCGGCGATGGCGATTTCCTTACGGCCCCAATCGGCGAGCTCGATGTCTTTGACGTGATAGGTCATCTACGAACGTCCACTCATCCACAATAAAGATATAAAGAAGTCGTTATATACCCTCTTAAGTCTGCCCCGGCTAGGGGGCAAGCGCGGCAAATTGGGCTATTCGGAAAGGCTGGTCCCGGCACCCGCAACACGCTAAAATTGCAACTTGGCTTGCTTGAGGGACTTCGATGAACGTTTTTCCACCCGGCCGCCGCCGGACGGCATTCCGCTTCAGTCTCGCCGCGCTCGCGCTGGCCGGCTGCTATACGGCATTCATCTTCCTGACCGGCAATTTCCACACCGTGATCCCGGGTGTGCTTTACCGCTCCGCCCAGCCGAGCGCGGAGCGGATTGTCGAGCTGCATGAGCGCTACGGCATCAAGACCATCATCAATCTGCGCGGCGCCCATCCCGATCTCGACTGGTACAAGGCGGAGAGCACCGTCGCCAGCCGCAAGGGCATCACGCTCGTCGACTTTCCGATTTCCGCCAAGCGGGTGCTCAGCCCCGATCAGGTCGAATTGTTGCTGGCGGTGCTCGCCGATGCGGAGCCGCCCGTGCTGATCCACTGTCTGGACGGCGCCGACCGCTCCGGCCTCGCCTCGGCGTTCTACATCGCAGGCGTGGCCGACGGGTCGGAGTTCTTCGCCGAGTCCCAGCTGACCCCGATCTACGGCCATCTTCCGCTGTGGTTTCTGCCCTACTACGCCATGGACGTGACCTTCGAGAATGCCGAGCCGCGGCTCGGCTTCCCAAATTCCTGATCTCCAAAGCGTTCTTCGCCAGTCTTTGTCATGGCCGGGCGTGTCCCGGCCATCCACGGAAACCGCGCCGGATCGCAAGACGTGGATGGCCGGAACAAGTCCGGGCATGACGCGGAGAGGCGAGTGCTACCCTTCTCAGTTCGGTCACTGACCCGACATGGGCGACCGGCTATGCTTGTCGCGCGCAGCGATTCGGGGCGGACGCGGGGGCTGAGACATGGCGGAAGGCAAAACCGATCCTCATGCCGAGGGACGGCAGATCTTGAAGACCCATGCCGAGACCCATGTGGTCTCGCGCATCGGCTGGCTCCGGGCCGCGGTGCTTGGCGCCAATGACGGCATCATCTCCACCTCCAGCCTGATCCTCGGCGTGGCCGGCGCTTCCGCCGACAAGCAGCAGATCCTGCTGGCCGGCGTCGCCGCGCTGGTCGCGGGCGCCATGTCCATGGCGGCCGGGGAATATGTCTCGGTCAGCTCGCAATCCGACACCGAGCAGGCCGACCTCGCCCGCGAGCGCAGCGAGCTCGACGCCGATCCTGAGCTGGAGACCGAAGAGCTGGCTGAAATCTATGTCGGGCGCGGGGTGGAACCGGCGCTCGCTCATAAGGTCGCCAAGCAGCTGATGGAGAAGGACGCGCTGGAGGCCCATGCCCGCGACGAGCTCGGCATCTCCGAGATCACCGCGGCGAAGCCGATCCAGGCGGCGTTTACCTCGCTCGGCACTTTCGCCGCCGGGGCCATCGCGCCGCTTCTGGTGGTGATCCTCTCGCCGGAAACCTATCTCGTCCCCGCCGTGGCGGTCTGCACCATCGCCGCTTTGGCCCTGCTCGGCTTCCTCGGCGCCTCGGCCGGCGGTGCGAAAATCTGGAGATCGGTCTCGCGGGTGACCTTCTGGGGCGCGCTGGCCATGGCTGTCACCTACGGTATCGGCGCGCTGGTCGGCACCAGCGTCTAGCCGGGCCGCTACTCGCCCTCGCCGAACTTATCCTCGATCAGGTCGATCAGCGCGTTCATCGCCGCGCGCGCATCCTCGCCCTCGGTCTCCAGCAGCACGGTCTGGCCTTGTGCCGCGCCGAGCATCATCAGCCCCATGATCGAGGTGCCGCCCACGGTATTGCCTTCGCGGGTGACGCGGATATCGGAATTGAATTTCGAGGCGACGCGCACGAATTGCGCCGAGGCCCGGGCGTGCAGCCCCTTCTTGTTGGGGATCAATACCTCGGCGAAATAAAGCCGGCCCCGCTTTTTGATGTCCCGCATCTGGCTCAAGGGGGCGTCAGTCGGTTGCGAGGATCTGGCTGGCGACGCTGATATATTTGCGTCCCGCCTCCTGCGCCTTCAAAAGCGCTTCGTCCAGATTCGAGGTGCCCCGCACGCTCGCAAGCTTCACCAGCATCGGCAGATTGACCCCCGCGATCACCTCGACATTGTCGCGTTCCATGGCGGAGATCGCAAGATTGGACGGAGACCCGCCGAACATATCGGTGAGCACCACGACGCCGTCGCCGGTATCCACCTTGGCCAGGGTCTTCAGCATCTCGTCGCGCCTAAGATCGAGATCGTCATCCGCATCGATGCAGACCGTCTCCAACTGCTTTTGCGGCCCGACCACA
Source organism: Methyloligella sp. GL2 (assembly GCF_013341275.1). GTDB lineage: Bacteria > Pseudomonadota > Alphaproteobacteria > Rhizobiales > Methyloligellaceae > Methyloligella. The sequence goes on along the minus strand of NZ_CP054476.1, from coordinate 92,754 downwards.
TGTTCGAGCGCGGCACGAAACTCGTCAGCGAGCTTTCCGTGCGTGACGATGACGACACCGATCATGCTGCCCCATTCCCGTCCGCCCCGAAGTCACGGGGGGCTATCTTTGTCGTCTGACGATACGTGTGCAAGTCCGTTCCTATCGCCTGATACTAGAACTCGCTGCGGCGAGCACGGCAAGACGTACTTTCATCGCAGCCGAAGCATGGAAGGGGGCAAGCCGTATGATCGGAAGTGCAACCCCGTCAATAGTCAACGTATCGGGGTGCTCGGGCGGCATGCGCGGCACCGCCGCTTCCTCCACCAGATCGCAGACCGCCACCAGTTGCGCCTCCGGCAGGCATTCGACATCGATAATGCCGAGCCCGCGCACTTCCATTTTGTTTTCCAAGGGCTTGGGCGGCGAGGCGTGCAACAGGCCGTCCTCGCTTCGCCTCACGTTCACCTGATCGTCGGCCACCAGGCGCGGCATGTGCTTCGCATCGTCGACCAGGGAGAGGCAGCGCAAGGCAAGGTCAGATTTTCCGCTGCCCGATTCCCCGCGCAAGATCGCCGCGTAAGGCCCGAAGGCGACGCAGCTCCCGTAAACCAACTCCGCCAAAACAGTCTCCTTGCCGCCCGCGGCGCGTTCGAAAATTACGCCGCCGCCGGCAGCCGGATCACGAAACGCGCCCCGCCGCTGGTCCGCTCCGGATGCGGGGTTTCCTGCGCCCGGCCTTGCGCCCGCCAGTCGAAGGGACGGTTCTCCGCCCAGATGCGTCCGCCATGCACGGCGACGATCTGGCGCGAGATATTGAGGCCGAGCCCCGAATTCTGCCCGAAATTCTCCTGCGGCCGGTCGGTATAGAAGCGCTCGAAGATGCGCTCCAGATTTTCCTCCGGAATGCCGGGGCCCTCATCCTCGATCGCCACCTCGATCTCCTTGCCCTCGCGCTTGGCCGAGACCCGCACCTGGCCGCCAGGCGGCGAGAACGAGATCGCGTTCTCCAGAAGATTGACGATCACCTGACTGATTCGGCTGTCATGGCCGTTGACCACATAAGGCTTGTCGCCGGGCGTATAGGCGATGTCGAGCACCACCTCCGGCTTGTCGCCGCGATGGATGTCGTTGAACAGCGCCACCGTGGTGCGCAGCAGCTCCGCCATGTCGAGGGCGACCAGATCTTCCCGCGCCAGCTCCGCATCGAGACGCGAGGCATCGGAAATATCGCTGATCAAACGGTCCAGGCGACGCACATCGTGTTGGATGATCTCCTGCAGCCGCTCCCGCGCCTCGTCGGTCTTGGCCAGCGGCAGGGTCTCCGTCGCGCTGCGCAGCGAGGTGAGCGGGTTCTTCAGCTCATGCGCCACATCCGCCGCGAAGCTCTCGATCGCATCGATCCGGTTATACAGCGCGTTGGTCATGTCGCGCAGCGTGCCGGAGAGATGGCCGATCTCGTCGCGTCGGCTGGTGAAATCGGGGATCTCGGCCCGCGCCTTGACGCTGTGGCGCACCCGCTCCGCTGCGGCCGCCAGCTTCTGCACCGGCCCGGCGATGGTATTGGCGAGAATGATCGACAAGATCACCGTCACCGCGCCGGCGAACAGCGCCACCCGGACGATGCCCCAGCGTTCCGCCGCAACGATATTGTCGATATCGCCGCCGCGGGTGGAGAGCAGCAGCACGCCAAGCACCGCGCGCATGCGCTGCACCGGCACCGCCACCGAGACCACCAGCTCGCCCTTATCGTTGACGCGCACGATCGGCACCGGCGTGCCGGCCAGCGCCGCGGCGACCTCCGGATAGGCCTTGCCGTTCTCGCCGCCGATCTCCTCGTACAGCGGTAGATCGTATTGTCGCATCCGCGTCTTCACCGCCCGCCAGAACGAGGTCAGCACATCCGGCTCCTCGGCGCTGGGCGGCGGCAGGTCGTAGCGCAGCACCTGGCCGCGGCTATAGAACATGTCGGAATCGAGGATCAGCGCGCCGTCCCGGTTATAGATGCGCGCCCGCGAGCCGGTCGGCTTCACCAGCCGGCGCAGGATCGGCGCGGCGCGCTCCGGATCGATGGTGAATTCCAGCGGCCCGCTCAAGGCCTCGTCGTCCAGATTGCTGGCCTGGCCGGATTCGATCTCCAGCAGCTTCTCCGGATCGAGCTGCACCTCGTCGGTGTCGATCCCGGCGGACGCCGCCAGCGCACCGGCGATGATCTCGCCTTGGGTGAGCAGGCTCTGCACCCGGGCATCGATCAGCCCGGCGCGGAACTGGTTGAGATAGAGAATGCCCGAAACCAGGATCGCCAGACCGATCAGGTTCAGCACCACGATGCGGCGGATCAGGCTTGGAAACCCATAGCGGAACGGACGCCGGCGCCCGATCCAAGACGTGACTTTACGCCCGGCCCGGGCAAGCGCCGCCAGGACATTCCGTAGCCTGCCCGAAAGTCCGGGATCACCGGCCTCCGGCCAAGACCTATCCGCCTCGGCGGTCATGTCGCTCCTTCAGCGTCACTCTTTGAACCGGTATCCTACGCCGTAGAGGGTCTCGATCACGTCGAAATCGGAATCGACCGCTTTGAACTTCTTGCGCAGGCGTTTGATATGGCTGTCGATGGTCCGGTCGTCCACATAGACCTGATCGTCGTAAGCGGCATCCATCAGCGCATCGCGGCTCTTCACCACGCCGGGGCGCTGGGCCAGTGCCTGCAGGATCAGGAATTCCGTCACCGTCAGCGTCACCGGATGGTCGTCCCAGACGCAGGTATGGCGCTCCGGATCCATGCGCAGCTTGCCGCGCTCCAGCACCTTGGTCTTGCTTTCGGCGATGGCGGCGCCGTCCCGCGGCGCGGCGCGGCGCAGAACCGCTTTCACCCGCTCCACCAGCAGCCGCTGGGGGAAGGGCTTCCGGATATAGTCGTCGGCGCCCATCTTGAGGCCGAACAGCTCGTCGATCTCCTCGTCCTTGGAGGTGAGGAAGATCACCGGCAGCTCGGAGCGCTGGCGCAGGCGGCGCAGCAGCTCCATGCCGTCCATGCGTGGCATTTTGATATCCAGGATGGCGAGATCGGGCGGATTCTCGGACAGACCGTCCAGCGCACTTGCGCCGTCATTGTAAGTCTGTGTCTTATAGCCCTCCGCCTCGAGCACCATGCGCAAGGACGTCAGAATGTTACGGTCGTCGTCGACAAGTGCGATTGTTGGCATTGATAGTGGCCTCTAAGGCATTTGCCCCTTCAGGGGGTGAGTCGGTCATTGGGTGTGGGGCGCAAAGCTGCCTTAAATTATGGCAGCATTAGGGGCGCGGTATCGCGGCCGATTATGCGCGAAATCAATATAGACCATTGAGGTTCAAGTAAATATGCCTGCTGAGAATAACCCGAGCCGGGAGGAATTGGCTGCAGATGCAAGGACGCTACTACGCAGCGCCTTGAAAGGAGCTTTGGCGACATTGGATGCCGAGCAAGGTTATCCTTACGCCTCCCTGGTGACCTTGGCCACCGATGCGCAAGGCGCGCCGACCTTTCTGATCTCGACCCTGGCCCGCCATACTAAGAATTTAGTGTCTGATCCGCGCGCTTCAATCCTCATCGACGGCACGGACGGTTTCGGCAATCCGCTGGAAGGGGCGCGTATCTCCGTGCACGGCAAGGCCGAACCGGTGGAGGATGCGTTGCTGGCCAAGCGTTTCGTCGCCCGCCACCCCTCCGCGTCCGGCTATGAAAGCTTCAAGGATTTCGGCTTCTGGCGCCTGGTGCCCGAAGGCGCCCATTATATCGGCGGGTTCGGCCGCATTCTCGATTTCACCCCCGAAGAGCTGCTGGCCGATGTCAGCGGGCTGGAGGGGCTGTTCGAAGCCGAGCAGGGCATGATCGAGCATATGAACGACGATCATGCCGACGCCATCGAGCTCTACGCCACCCAGCTTCTGGGCGCAAAGCCCGGGCCCTGGCGCATGGTCTCCTGCGATGGCGAAGGCTGCGATTTGCAGCTGGGGCCCGACATGCTGCGGCTTCCCTTCGATGCCCGGGCCACCGCCGCCGAAGACGTGCATAAGGCCCTCGTCGCCCTGGCGCAGAAGGCCCGCGCCAAAGCGGCGTAAGTTCAAGTCATGCAGAAAGGTGTCGTCGCGGCCGGTCATCCTCTGACTGCCGAGGCCGCGGCAGAAATTCTAAGCGAGGGCGGCAATGCGTTCGACGCCGCCCTGGCCGGTCTCGCCATGGCCACCATCGTCGAGCCGGTGCTGGCTTCGCTCGGCGGCGGTGGCTTTCTGATGGCCAAGCCCGCCGGCGGCGACGCGGCGCTCTACGATTTCTTCGTCGAGACGCCGCTGAAGCGCCGTGCGGCCGACGAGACCGCGCTGCTCGCCATCCTCGCCGATTTCGGCCCCGCCACCCAGGAATTCCATATCGGGCTCGGCGCTAGCGCCACGCCCGGCATGGCGCAGGGCATCGCCGAGATTCACGGCGCGCTTTGCACCCGGCCGCTTTCCCAGCTGTTCGAGCATGCCATCGCGGCCGGACGCCAGGGTTTTCCGTTGAGCGCGTTCCAGGCCTATCTGTTCCAGGTGGTGGCGCCGATCCTGACCGCCAGCGAAAGCGCCGCGTCCGTCTTTGCCCCCAATGGCAAGCTCTTGGGCGAAGGCGATCGCTTCGAAAATCCCGGCGCGGCGGAAAGTCTGGCGCTTTTGGCCGAGGAAGGCCCGCGCCCCTTTGCCGAGGGCGAGATCGCTCAGGCCATCGCCGAGCAATCGGCGGCGGAGGGCGGTCATCTCGCCTTGGAGGATCTGCGCAGCTACCAAGTCGCGCGGCGGAAGCCGCTCCTCTGGCGGCATCGCGGCGCCGAGCTGGCGCTGAACCCGCCGCCCGCTGCCAGCGGGGCGCTAATCGCCTACGGCCTTGCGGCGCTGGAAGCGGGCGGAGACGGCCCTGCAAATAGCCTCGTGCTTTACCGGGCGCTCTGCGCCACCAACCAGGCACGCCAGAGCCATGGCGCCGAGCTGGGCGATCTGCTGCAATCCGGCAAGCTGAAGGACGAGATCGCATCGCTCAAAGGGCACAAGCCGGCCTATCGCGGCACCACCCATATCAGCGTCATCGATGCCGCCGGAAACGCCGCCGCCGTCACCGTCTCCAATGGCGAGGGCAACGGCCATATGGTCGGCGAGCACGGCTTCATGCTGAACAATATGCTGGGCGAGGAGGATCTGGTCGGCACGGAAGGCTGGTGCGAGGGGACGCGGCTTTCCTCGATGATGGCGCCGACGGTGATCATGGGCGCCGATGGCAGCGTGGCGGCATTGGGTACCGGCGGCTCCAACCGTATCCGCACCGCCGTCTTGCAAGTCGCCCTCAATCTGATCGAGCGCAGCATGAGCCTCGAGGATGCGGTCTCCGCCCCGCGCATGCATGTGGAGAAATGCGGCACGCTCAGCTTCGAGCCGGGGATCGGGGGCATCGAGCAGGCGGTCGCCGAGGCGGAAGACGTCAAGCCCTGGCCCGCGCCGAACCTGTTCTTCGGCGGGGTGCATGCGGCAAAGCTCGACGCCGACAGCACGCTGGAAGGGGCCGGCGACCCCCGCCGCGGCGGGGCCAGCATCGTGGTTTAGTCGGCTTCCGGCGCGCTGCCGCAGCCGTCATCCTGAGGAGCGCGCTTTAGCGCGCCTCGAAGGATGGAGCTGGAGCGCAATGCGCCTGCTTCGAGGCACGCCTTTGGCGTGCGCCTCAGCATGACGCTGTGCAGGTAGGCACGGCGTCATTCCGGCGTAAGCCGGAATCCAGAAACGGGCATGGCATTTGGAGCTGGATACCGGCTGTTGCCGGTATGACGTTTGCGGGCAGAGTGTCCGTCATCCTGAGGAGCGCGCTTTAGCGCGCCTCGAAGGATGGCGGTCTCTTTTGGAAAGCGGATAAGCAAATCGTGGATGGCCGGGACACGCCCGGCCATGACGCTTTGCTTGGGGCACTGTGGTTGCCACACCCTCCGTCGTCATGCCCGGACTTGATCCGGGCATCCACGCCGTTACCGCTCGTCTCGATCAGCGTTGGCCAGTCTGGCGCCGGGGGAACGACGCTAGTCCTCGTCGCCCTCGTGCACCTTCTCGCCGTCGGGCGTCAGCAGATACCACTCGCCGCCGAAGCCGTGCTTGTCCTGGCCTTGCGGGGCGTCCTTGCCCTCATCCTTGATGAAATAGTACAGCGGCCAGCCGTTATAGGTGGCTTGGCTCTTGCCCGATCGGTTCATCGTGCCGACCAGATGCGCCTTCACCCCATCGCCCGGCGCCGGCGATTTCCCCACCATGAAAGGCGGCCAGGCCGTGGCGCAGTCATCCTTGCAGACGCTCGACGGCGTGGCGTAGCCGGCGCCCTGCTTGTCGCTGGTGAACAGATAAAGCGGCTTGCCCGCGCTGTCGGCGATATAGGGGCCGAACTTTTCGCTCTCCACCACGGTGATGCCGTCCTCGGCGGCGAAGGCGGCTTGGCTCAACATAAGGCTCGTCGCTGCGGCGATCAGCATCGCCGCCAGACCATGTCGGATCATCGGCGTTCTCCTTCGGCGTTTCTTAGAAGGCGCAATGCGGGGTGCTTGCGCCTGGTTGCGCGCAAAGCCATGTTACGCGCGCAAGGCCCATCTTGCATGAAGCGGGGATGAAAAAGCTGAGACAGCCCTAGCGCCGGGTAAATCGTGGATGGCCGGGACACGCCCGGCCATGACGCCATTCAGATAGGCACGGCGTCATTCCGGCGAAAGCCGGAATCCAGAGGCAAGTTCTCCCTGTGGAGCTGGATACCGGCTGTTGCCGATATGACGGCCTCCGAGGGGGCACGGCGCCGTGCCACGTCCTCTTTCGTCATGCCCGGCCACGCTCAAGTAGCGCGGAGCGCGGTAGCGCAAAAAGAGCTCCGGGCATCCACGCCGTTACCGCACGTCTCGATCAGCGGCCGACGTAACGTCAGGAGCAAGCGGCTCGGCAACGGCATGGACCCTCGGGTCAAGCCCGAGGGTGACGTCTATTTGTAGAAGAGGGAGCGCCGCGCTCCCCTAATGCGCGGCCTCCCAGTTGGCGCCCGCGCGGGCGTCGACCTTCAGCGGGACTTTGAGCTGTAGCACCGGCTCCGCGGCGCGGGTCATCACCTCTCGGGCGATCTTCATCGTCGCTTCGGCTTCCGCCTCGTCCGCCTCGAACACCAGCTCGTCATGCACCTGCATCAGCATCTTGGCGGAAAGCCCCGCATCCTCCAGCGCCGCCGACATCTTGATCATCGCCCGGCGGATGATATCCGCCGCCGAGCCCTGGATCGGCGCGTTGATCGCCGCCCGCTCGAAATTGCCGCGCAGGCTCGGGTTCTTGGTGTTGATCTGCGGGTAATGCACCTTGCGCCCGAAGATGGTGGAGACATAGCCGGTGTGGTGGCACTCCGCCTTCATCGCTTCCATGTAGTCCTTGATGCCGGGGAAGCGCTCGAAATAGGTGTTGATGTAATCGGCCGCCTCGCCCCGCGGGATGCGCAGCTGATTGGCGAGGCCAAAGGCCGAGATGCCGTAGATGATGCCGAAATTGATCGCCTTGGCCTTGCGGCGGACGCTCGGATCCATTCCCTCGATCGGCACGCCGAACATCTCGCTCGCCGTCATGGCATGAATGTCGAGATCGTCGGCGAAGGCTTGGGTGAGGGCCGGGATATCGGCCATATGCGCCAGCACGCGCAGCTCGATCTGGCTGTAATCGGCCGAGATCAGCAGCTTGCCCGGCTCCGCGATGAAGGCCTTGCGGATGGCGCGGCCCTCTTCGGTGCGCACCGGGATATTCTGCAGATTCGGGTCCTGGCTGGAGAGCCGGCCCGTGGTAGTCGCCGCCAGCACGTAAGAGGTGTGCACCCGGCCCGTCGTCTCGTCGATGAAGGTCGGCAGCGCGTCCGTATAGGTGCTCTTCAGCTTGGCGAGCTGCCGCCATTGCAGCACCTTCTCCGGCAGCTCGTGGCCGCTTGCCGCCAGCTCTTCCAGGATCGAGGCATCCGTCGACCAGGCCCCGGTCTTGGTCTTCTTGCCGCCGGGAATCCCCATCTTGTCGAACAGGATTTCGCCGAGCTGCTTGGGCGAGCCGATATTGAAGGTCTCGCCGGCCAGGCTTTCGATCTCCATCTCGATCCGCGCCAGCTCTTGGGCGAACTTGCCCGACAGCCCGCCGAGGAAGGAGCGATCGATGCGCACGCCGCGCGCTTCCATCTCCGCCAGCACCGGGGCAAGCGGACGCTCCAGCGTCTCGTAAACGGTGGTGACATGCTCCGCCGGCAGACGGGGTTTCAGCGCCAGCCAAAGCCGCAGCGCCACATCCACCTCTTCGCCGGCGGCCTCTGCCGCCCGCTCGATCGGCACCAGGTCGAAGGTGACGGCGGATTTTCCCGTGCCCATCACTTCCTTGGGCGTCAGGCAGATATGGCCGAACAGCGCGAAGGCGAGCTTGTCGGGCAGATGGTCTCTGCGTCCCGCATCCAGCGCATAGGAGATCAGACAGGGATCGTCGAAGCCTTGAATCGCAATGCCGGTGCGCTGCATTGCGATGAGCTGGAACTTGGCGCCGGTCATGATCTTGAGCAGGCTGGCATCCTCCAGCACAGGCTTGATCGCATCGAGCGCATCGCGCATGGCGATCTGCTCCGGCTTGTCGCCGCCGAGCTCCAAACCTTCCTCGCTGCGATGGGTCAGGGGCACATAGGTCGCCTTGCCCGGCTCCACCGCCAGCGCAAATCCGGCCAACTCGCCCGCCATGGGGTGAGGGCCGGTCAGCTTGGCGGCGAAGGCGAGATGGCCGCATTCCCGTGCCGCGGTCAGCAGCGCCTCCAGCCGGGCGAGGTCCGTCACCACCTCGTATTTCTCGCGCTCGAAGGGAATCGCCTGCAGCGAGGCTTCCCGGTTCAGCGCAAGCTGCCCCGGCGAGCCGGCTTCGCCGTCGGCCCGCATCGGCGCGGTCATATCGGCGGCGCCGTCGGTCCGCTTGCGAAGCGGGTGATCGTAATTGTCCTTTTTCGCGCGCGCCTTGCTCTTGGCCGGCGCAACGCCCTCGGGCAGCTCGTGGCCCAACCCCTCCGCCACCCGGCGCAGCAGCGTGGTGAACTCCATCTCGCGCATGAAGCCGGTCAGCGCTTCTGCTTCCGGGGCACGCACCGCGGTCAGGTCCAGCGGCACCTCTAGCGGCACGTCTTGCTCCAGCGTTACCAGGCTGCGGGAAAGCCGCGCCTGGTCGGCATATTCGATCAGGTTCTCGCGCCGCTTGTTCTGCTTGATCTCCTCGGCGCGGCCGAGCAGCGAATCCAGATCGCCATATTCGTTGATCAGCAGCGCGGCGGTCTTCACCCCGATGCCGGGGACGCCGGGCACGTTGTCAGTGGGATCGCCGATCAGCGATTGCACGTCGATCACCTTGTTCGGCGGCACGCCGAACTTCTCCACCACCTCTTCCTCGCCGATCACCTTGTTCTTCATGGTGTCGTACATGGCGACGCCCGGCTGCACGAGCTGCATCAGATCCTTGTCGGAGGAGACGATGGTGACGTCGGCCCCGGCGGAGGCGGCCTGGGCGGCATAAGTGGCGATGATGTCGTCCGCCTCGTAGCCCTTCTGCTCGATGCAGGCGACGTTGAACGCCTTCACCGCATCGCGGATCAGCGGAAATTGCGGCCGCAGATCCTCCGGCGTCTCGGGCCGGTGCGCCTTGTAATCGGCGTAGAGCTCGTTGCGGAAGGTCTTCTCCGAATAGTCGAACACCACCGCCAGATGGGTCGGCGGCTGCAGCTCCCCGGCGTCGCGGAGCAGTTTCCACAGCATGGCGCAGAACCCGTGCACCGCGCCGATGGGCAGCCCGTCGGAGGGGCGCGTCAGGGGCGGCAGGGCGTGATAGGCACGAAAGATATAGCCGGACCCGTCGACCAGATAGACATGGTCTCCCTTAGCGACGGGTTTGGCCGCGGCGCGCTCGGCGCTGTCAATGAGGCTCATGATGAGGGGGAATATAGGCGCTCGCGCCATCCCCGTCAGCAGCGCTGAGCGCACTGCCCACATGAGAGCTTCGTCCCCCTCCATCGTCCTGCCTGGCCCCGCTCAAGTAGCGCGAAGCGCGGTAGCGTCCAAAAATGTGCCGGGTATCCACGAAACAATGGCTGCAACGATTAAAGACGTGGATGGCCGGGACACGCCCGGCCATGACGATTCTTGTGAGCGCTTTAGCCAACACTCATCCGTCATGCCGGCTCAAGCCGGCATCCAGCTAGCGGTCCCGGCATTTGCCGCTGGATACCGGCTGTTGCCGGTATGACCGGTGCGAGTGAGACCGCCTCTCCTTCGAGACGCGGGCAAGCCCATGCGCTACCGCTTCGCTACTTGAGCGCAATGCCCGCCCTCAGGATGAGGCGGTCTTAGGCCGTGCTCCTCGTCGGCCGCGCGCCTCGTCCTACCTCCTCATGGTGAGGGCGCTTCCAAAGGAAGCGCGTCTCGAACCATGAAGGCCCGGGCCGCCCCTAAAACCCCGTCTCGGGAATCAGCTTGCTGCCGTCCACCATGCGCGAGAAGCGGAACGGGGCGGGATCGACGATGGGCGCCACACCCGTGGCAAGGTCTACCGCGAGATGCCCCGCCGCCGGTCCGGTGCCGAAGCCATGGCCGCTATGGCCGGCGGCAAGAAAGAAACCGGGGATCGGATCGACTGCCGAGATCACCGGGATCGCATCGGGCGTCGCATCGATGGTCCCGCCCCAGCTCATCGCCAGCTCGGTCTTCGAAAGCGCCGGATAGGCCTTGCGCAGATTGTCCAGCGCCAGCTTCAGAAGCTGCGGATCCGGCGCCGGGTCCAGCACGCGCGCGCTTTCCTTCTCGAACGGCGAGGGGCCGTCCAGCGGCCAGGTTTTCGGCGTTGCCAAAGCCTCGAAGAAGGCCCGCCCGAAGCGGATCTTCATAGACTTGCCTTCGCGCAGGAAAGCCGGCCAGAAGGCGAAGAAATGCCGGAAGGCCGACGGCGTCAGCTCGAACAGAAGCGGGCTTCGCTTGGAGAGGGTATAGCCGCCATCGGTGCGACGGCGGATGGTGAAAGGCGAGGTGCCGATCATCCCGCCGGTGACCTCCGGGGCGGGCGTCGTTGCCGCCGCGGTGTGGCGCACGCCGAGGATCGGCACCTCGACCCCGTGGCGGCGGCAGAACAGCGCCGACCAAACCCCGCCGGCGCCGATCGCGCGCGAGGTCTTTATCCGGCCCTTCTCGGTGACCACGGCGGAGACCCGGCCCGCTTCCAGCTCCAGCCCGCGCGCCGCGCAGTGCTGCACGATCACCGCGCCCGCTTTGCGCGCCATCTCGGCAATGCCGGGTGCGGCCAGCGCCGGTTCGGCGCGGCCGTCATTCTCCGTATAGAGCCCGCCGATCCAGGGGATGGTGCAGCCCGGCGTCATCGCCTTGGCCTCGGTGGCGCTTAACAGCCGGCTCTCGATCTGATGCTGGGCGGCCTTCTTCTGCCAGCGCTCCCAGCGCTCCATGTCGGGCTGATCCTCGGTGACGTAGAGCACCCCGGCATGGCGGAAGCCGAGATCGGCCTCCGACTTTGTCTGCAACTCGCCCCATAGCCGCAAGCTCTCCCGTGACAGCGGCATCTCCGCCACGGCGCGGCCCTGCTGGCGCACCCAGCCCCAATTGCGGCTCGATTGCTCGCCGCCGACATGGCCCTTCTCCACCACCACGACGGAGAGGCCGCGTGACGCGGCGTAGTAGGCGGCAGAGCAGCCGACAATGCCGCCGCCGATGATGACGAGATCGGCGGATTGGGGAAGAGTTTCGTCGCTTGTGATGGACCGGACAGGCGGGGACATAGATGGCTTTTTCGAAGGTTTCGGCTTAACGCGTTAGCAAGACCGCAATTCTATGCTCGCGGCAAGATTCCGGTAAATCGTACACTTGACGGACCAGGCCGACAGAGCGAATGGCGACGCAGCGTAAGAAGCGGCCTGCAGGACGGGGCGCGTCCCGCAGTGAGCGGATCGAACCCCATTTCGATAAACCGCGGAAAGCGGTCCGCCGCAAGTCCGGCAGCAGATCCGGCGCCCGTGGCAAGACGGCGCGCCGCGACGCCAAGCGCGGCTCGTTTCTCGGCGGCGCGATCAAGCTGGTCGTGCTGGTCTGCCTGCTGGGCGCGCTGGCCTTCGGCGTCGTCGGCATCTACCTCACCTCCAAGCTGCCCGATCCGGTGCTGCTGGCGCTGGACGACCGCCCGCCCAATGTGAAAGTGGTCGCCGCCGACGGCACCGTGTTGGCGGAGAAGGGCCTTCGCCGCGGCCATGTCAGCTTCGCCGAGCTGCCGCCGCACCTGATTGAAGCGGTGATTGCCACCGAGGACCGCCGCTTCTACAGCCATTTCGGCATCGATCCGATCGGCCTTGCCCGTGCCGCCTGGGTCGACATCATGGCCGGCGCCTTCGTTGAGGGCGGCTCCACCATCACCCAGCAGCTCGCCAAGAACCTGTTCCTCAAGCCGGACCGCACCATCGCCCGCAAGCTCGAGGAGATGATCTACGCCATCTGGCTGGAGAAGCGCTTCGACAAAGAGCAGATCCTGGAGCTCTATCTCAATCGCGTGTATTTCGGCGGCGGCGCTTACGGCGTCGAGGCCGCCTCCCAGCGCTATTTCGGCAAGTCGGCGCGGGATCTGAACCTACCCGAATCCGCCATGCTGGCGGGCCTGCTGAAGGCGCCGTCGACCTATGCCCCGACACGCAGCCGGGCGCTGGCCAATTCGCGGCTGGAGATCGTGCTGCAAAACATGGTCGAGGCCGGCTTCATCTCCCAGGCCGAGGCCAAGCAGGCGGCCGCCGAGCCCTTAGGGCTGCGCGCCGAGGGCGATCAGGCCGGCTATCCTTATATCGTCGACTGGGTGGCGGAGCTTCTGCCGCAATATGTTGGCGACAGCCACGGCGATCTGATCGTCGACACCACCATCGATTCCAGCTTGCAGAAGGCAGCCCAGACGAGCCTTGCCGAGCGGCTGGAGAAAGAGGGCAAGGAGAAGAACGCATCGGAAGGCGCCATCGTGGTGCTCAGCCCCACCGGCGCGGTGCAGGCGCTTGTCGGCGGGCGTTCCTATCAGACCAGCCCCTATAACCGGGCGGTGAAGGCCAAGCGCCAGCCGGGTTCTGCCTTCAAGCCGTTCGTCTATCTGGCGGCGATGGAGGCCGGTTACTCCCCCGATTCCATCGCCTATGATTCGCCGGTGACGGTGAAGGGCTGGACCCCGAAGAATTACGAGAAGAGCTATCGCGGCGAGGTCACGCTTCGCCAAGGCCTGGAGCACTCGATCAACTCCGTGGCGGTGAAGCTGGTCGCCAAGATCGGCGCCGCGCGGGTGGTCAATACCGCCCACCGCCTCGGCATCGAATCCACTCTGCATATGCAGCCCTCCATCGCGCTCGGCACCGCCGAGGTCAGCCTGCTGGAGCTGACCGCCGCTTACGCCCCGTTCTCCAATGGCGGCATGCGTGCGCAAGTTCATGTCATCCAGCGCATCCGCAACGCCGATGGCCGCACGCTCTATGTCTGGAAGGAATCGCCTGCCGCGCCGGCCGTCGCGCCCGCCCAGATCGGAGCGATGAACGACATGCTGAATGCGGTGGTGGTCAGCGGCACGGGCAAGCGCGCCGGCATCCCCTCTCATGTGGCCGGCGGCAAGACCGGCACCACGCAGGATTCCCGCGATGCCTGGTTCGTTGGCTACACGGCGCATTACCTCGCCGGGGTCTGGATCGGCAATGACGATAACAGCCCGATGAAGAAGGTGACCGGCGGCACCATCCCGGCCGAGGTCTGGCACGACACCATGCTCACCGCCCACCGGGACAAGGTGCCCTATGCGCTTCCCGGCACCTATACGCCCGGCATCGCCTCGGCCGCAGGCCAGGCCGGCTGGCAGCCGCGTGGCGGCGGCGACAGCTCAGCCTGGCTGCAGCGCATGCTGTCGGTCTTCACCGGCAGCACCAACTAGCGGCCGACGTTTTACCTCTATTCGATGGATCGCGCTGGCGAGCTCGCCGCGCCCGCGGGCTTCATTGCCTCGGCGCCATAGCGATGCAGGCTCGCGCCATGCACCCGAAGCCAGGCTTGCGCCTCTTCGTAATCGGGCATGGTTTTTTCCACCAGCTTCCAGAAGCGCGGCCCGTGATTCATATGCGCCAGATGCGCCACCTCGTGCACGGCGAGATAATCCAGCACGAAGCTCGGCGCCAGAATCAGCCGCCAGGAGAAGGACAGCGCGCCCGAGGTGGAGCAGGAGCCCCAGCGGGTGGTCTGATCGCGGATGAAGATGCGCTTCGGCTCCAGCTTCATTTGCTGGGCGAAGAACGCGACGCGGTCCTTGAGATCGTGATGCGCCTGGCGCCGCAGCCAATCCATCAGCCGGCGCGGGGCGTGATCTTCCTCGCCCGAGACGCAGAGCTTGGGCAAGAGATCGGTATCCTCCGCCACCCCTTCCGGCCAGGCCGGAGCGGCAAGCGTATCCTCGCCGTCTTCCACCCAGACGACGCCGCGCCGGCGCACCGAGCCGGCGAAATGCACCGTATGAGCGAAGCCGCGCAAGGGAACGATGGCCCCGTCGGTGAACGGCACCGGCTCGGACAAGCCCGCCACCCGCTCTTTCAGCCAATCCAGATGGCGGGACAGGAACTCGTCCGCCTCCGCGAAGCTGGAATAGCTCGGCATGGTCAGCATGGCGCCGCGCTTTGCCTCCGAGACCTGGAGGCTGAAGCGCCGCGCACGCGGACTGCGTTTCAGAAGGATCGGGATATCCAGACCCTTCACGCTAAGTTCGATGGTTTCTCCCCGGCTTGGCTTCAGCCGCTTGAGCATTAACGGACTCCCTGACACGTGCAAAACCGCCACGAATCAGCGGTTTTCCCCCATACACTACCATAGCCCTGTAACGGGTCTTGGCGTCCGCGAAAGCTAGCCGATCAGGTTTCCGAAGGCTCGGGCCAGGCGGCTTTCCTTGCGGTTATGCATCGCAATGAAATCGCGAATTCGCGGCACGATTTCGGCACGATAGCGCGAACCGTTGAAAACGCCATAGTGTCCGACGCCCGGCTGCTCATAATGCTCGCGCATGTTGTCGGGAAGCTTCTTTGCCATCGTGTGCGCGGCCTTGGTTTGGCCGATTCCGGCGATATCGTCCTTCTCGCCTTCAACGGTCATCAGCGCCACACGCTCGATTTTCGAGGGATCCACGGCCACGCCGCGATGGGTCATCTCGCCTGAGGGCAGCGTATGCCTGAGGAAGACCTCGTCGATGGTCTGCAGGTAGAATTCGGCCGTCAGATCCATCACCGCAAGGAATTCGTCGTAGAATTCCCTGTGCTTCTCCGCCGAATCCCCATCGCCCTGGACCAAATGCTGGAACAGATCGCGATGGGCGGTGATGTGGCGGTCCAGATTCATGCCCATGAAGCCGGTGAGCTGCAGAAAACCGGGATAAACGTCGCGCATTACCCCCGGATTAGGGAACGGCACTTGCGTGATCACATTGCGCTTGAACCAGTCCAGGCCCCGGTCGTGGGCGAAGCAGTTCACCGCTGTCGGGCTCTCCCGCACATCCAGCGGTCCGGCCATCAGGATCATGGAGTTCGGCACGGCGGGATCCTTCGCCGCCTCCATCAGGGAGACCGCGACAAACACCGGCACGGTCGGCTGGCAGACCGCCATGACATGCACATCGCCGCCGAAAAAGCGCAGAAAATCAACGATATAGTCGACATAGTCATTGAGGTCGAAGGAGCCGGCGGCCAGCGGCACATTACGCGCATCCTCCCACTCGGTGACGTAGACATCGTGCTCGGCCAGCATGTCGCGCACCGTGCCCCGGAGCAGGGTCGGGAAATGCCCCGCCATGGGGGCCACGATCAGCACCTTGTTGTCGCGCTTGCGGCGCACGCCGGTCAGGTCGCGCTCGAAATGCACCAGGCGGCAGAACGGCTTCTCCAGAAGCGTGCGCTCGCGCACCGGCACTTTGACGCCGTCCACGGTCACCTCGTCGATACGCCAGGCCGGCCGGCGATAGCGCCGTGTGGTGCGCTCGAACAGCTCCAGCGCCGCCGCCGCGGTGCGCCCCAGCGGGGTATGCGAGGCCGGATTCAGCGGATGGCGGAACATCAGCCGGTAGGCGTCGGCCGCCGCGCGTGCCGGACTGAGGGCCGCGTGATTGAATTCATAGAGATGGTAGAGCATCGTGTGACCTCTGGCTTATGCCGCAGTGCACCATAAAAATGGGACACTTTCGCTGCATTGCAACGTAAGTTTATGGCGTGGATGGGGGAGGTCTGGCGCGGCTAAAGGTAGCGCTTCAGCGTCTGCGCCATTTTGGAAGCACTTGTGCCGTAGGAGAAGTGATCGAGATATTTCCCGTCCGGGCCCATGAGATAGACGATGGCGGAATGATCTACGGTGTAGTTCTCCGCGCTTTCTTCCTTATGGGTCGAATAGGTGACGCGGTATTCCTTCGCCACTTTTGCAATTTGCTCGTCGGTCCCGGTGAGGCCGACGAATTCGTCTCCGAAATTGCTCAAATAAGCTTTTAACGCCTCCGGTGTGTCGCGTCCCGGATCGACGCTGATGAACACCGGCACGATCTCCTTGGCCTTATCGCCGAGCTCGTCCATCGCCGCCGCCATCACCTGCAGCTCCGCCGGGCAAATATCCGGGCAATGGGTGAAGCCGAAGAACACCAGCATGTGGCGGCCGCGGAAATCCTCGTCGGTGACCTGCTTGCCGTTCTGATCGGTCAGGGTGAACGGCCCGCCGATCAGCGCCGTACCGGAGCTTTTGACCTGCTCGCTGGGCGGGTTGGCGATCAGCAGCGCGGCCAATCCGCCGGCGGCGCCGATCACGAAGGCGATGACGATAACGGTGAGGAGGCGAGGCATAAGAATCCGAGAATTGGGAAAACCGAAAATTAGGCGTTCTTTACCGCGTAGAGGCTTCTGCGTAGCGAAACCTGCGCGGTTCGTAGCAGAAATCGGGAGCCGGACGTAGCCCCAGGCCCTATGATTTAGGACGTGTTGGCCTTGCGCGCCCGCTTTGACCGAATTATGGCGAGTGCACCATGAGTGTTGCCGAACAGCATATCCAGCGTCGCGCTGCGACGAGTCTACCCGAATGGCTGCAGCGCGGCCGCACGCGGCTGCGCCTTCAGACCATGGTCCGCCTGCGCTGGCTGGCCATCCTCGGCCAGAGCGCTACGGTGGTCGGGGTCTATTGGGTGCTGGGGATCGATCTCCCCATCGCCGGCTGCCTGATCGCCATTGCCTGCTCGGCTTGGCTCAACGTGGCGTTGCGCCTGGTCTATCCGGCGAGCCAGCGCCTGCCGAGCCGGGCCGCCCTGCTGATGCTCGCCTACGACATCTTGCAGATGGCCGCGCTGCTTTATCTTACCGGCGGGCTGGAGAACCCGTTCTCCTTCCTGCTTGTCGCACCGGTGACGGTCTCGGCGGCGACCCAGCCGCCGCGGGTGACCTTGGCGCTTGGCGCGCTGACGATTTTGCTGGCGAGCCTGCTGACCGTTTATCACCACCCTCTGCCCTGGTTCGAGCCGGGCGGGCTGCAGCTTCCCTTCTATTATGTGCTCGGTATCTGGGCCACGGTGGTCTCCGGCCTGATGTTCATCGGCTTCTATTCCTGGCGCACCGCGGAGGAGGGCCGCCGCATGGCGGAGGCCCTGGCTGCCGCCGAAATGGTGTTGGCCCGCGAGCAGCGGCTTTCGGCGCTGGACGGTCTTGCCGCTGCGGCGGCGCACGGGCTCGGCACGCCGCTGGCCACCATCTCCGTGGTCAGCAAGGAGCTGCTGCGCGACGTCGAAGAAGGCGATCCCCGCCATGACGATCTGGCCTTGCTGCGCAGCCAGGCCGAGCGCTGCCGCGAGATCCTCGCCCAACTCGCCGCCAAGGCCGAGCAGAACGATCTGATCGTCTCCCGCATGCCGGTCACCCAGCTGATGGAAGAGGTGGTGGCGCCGCACCGCCTGGTCACCGTGCCGATCGAGATCAAGACCGGACCGCCGCCCGGCGTCGAGCCCGAAACGCCGGCCGCCCGCGAGCCGGTGATGCAGCGCAATCCCGGTGTGCTCTACGGTCTGGGAAATCTGATCGAGAACGCCATCGACTTCGCCGCCAATAAGGTGGAGACGGAAGCCGTCTGGACCGCCGACGAGGTGCGCATCACCATCGCCGATGACGGCACCGGCTTCCCGGCCGACGTGCTGGAGCAGCTCGGCGAGCCTTTCGTCACCACAAGGCCTAGCGAGAGCTGGGGCGAGGAGGCGCCGGACGAGCATATCGGCATGGGCCTCGGCTTCTTCATCGCCAAAACCCTGCTGGAGCGCTCCGGCGCTCGGCTCAAGCTCGCCAACCGGGACAAATCCCCCGGCGGCGCGGTGGTGACGGTGATCTGGCCGCGGGCGCGATTCGAAGAACCCTGGCAGTAATTCCGCCGCGTCGCGGCTCTAATACCAAGGTTCAATGCAAGACAGGGATACCAAGGGCCTATTAAGGGTTCTGTGGCGAAATTGGTCATCGCTAGTGGGATTCTGCTAAACAATCCCCTATATAGACAGAATTCCTAGCCATTCCGGGAGCTTGGCTCCCGAACAGAGCCACGGAAGAGCTTTACCTTCTAGGGATTTTAAACTGGAGCGGGGCGGTTCCGGACGATAGAAAGTGAAGATCATGGAAGCTCAAGCGATCGAAATCGAAGCGGATCAGTACGACAAGTCGCTGCTGATCGTCGATGATGACAAGGCATTCCTGACGCGCCTGGCGCGCGCCATGGAGACGCGCGGATTCCACGTCGAGACTGCGCCGACCGTGGAGGAAGGCCTCGCCGCGCTCCGCAAAAGCCCGCCGGCCTTTGCCGTGGTGGATATGCGGCTGGACGACGGCAACGGCATCGACGTTATTGCCGCGCTCAAGGATCTTCGGCCCGAGGCCCGCGCTGTGGTTCTCACCGGCTACGGCAATATCGCCACCGCCGTGAACGCGGTGAAGCTCGGCGCGGTCGATTACCTCGCCAAGCCGGCCGATGCCGACGATGTCTACAACGCCCTGATCACCAAGGACGGCAAGGCGCCGCCGCCGGAAAATCCGATGTCGGCCGACCGTGTGCGTTGGGAGCACATCCAGCGGGTCTATGAGCTGTGCAACCGGAATGTGTCGGAGACGGCGCGCCGGCTGAACATGCACCGCCGTACCCTCCAGCGCATCCTGGCCAAGCGCGCCCCCAAATAATCGGCAATCCCAGTCAGCTCCCGCAATAGGGATCGATGCTCCGCTGCAGGCGGAGCGCTGCTGCGCGCGCGAAGGAAAGCGTCATGGCTTTCCGCCGCGCCGCGGTGAGCCGGTCTTCGCTCGGCTCGCGTTGGATCTCCGCGCCGAACCGGTCGGCCAGGATTAGCCCGGCTTCGCCCGGCAGCACCTCAATAGGGAAGTCCGTTGCGACCGCGAAATACAGCCGGTCGCAATGGTCCAGATATTCGAACCATTTATTGTCCGCCTGGAAATCCGCCAGGCAGGATTTGATCTCCACGATCCAGATATCGCCCGACGGCGACAGCCCCACCACATCGGCGCGGCGCCCGCCGGCGAGCACCAGCTCGGTCACCACCGAATGGCCGAGGGCGCGCAAGGCCCGGCTTACCCCGCGCTGCAGCGCAGCCGCGGCAGGCGATTGCCGCCCGTCGGGGCAGCTCACCGGGTCGTCGGTTTCGTCTATCGATGCGTTGAGCGGTGCGTTGCTGGCGGTCATGGATCTTCGCGTCATCGTCTTGATCGGCCTCTATGCTGTCCCATTCGCCGCGGCGCGGCAAGCCGGGCGCAAGATCCCGAAACAAGATCCCGAAAGCCGCAGCACGTGCGCGCAAGGCGCGCGGGGAACCATCCTGTCATTGAGGCATTTGGCCGATACGATTGCCTGGGCTAGGGTTTGCCGCGGGCGGGGATAAGGAGGCGCGTTTTGAGCATTTCAGAAGCGGTCCATACGGGCCCGGAAACCGAGTCGCACGGGGAAGACGATCCGCTTCTGGCCCGGCTGATGCAGACGCGGCGCACCTCACTCAGCCTGGCCGCGCCGCTCAGCGACGAAGATCAGGTCGTCCAGGCCATGGACGATGCTAGCCCCACCAAATGGCACCTGGCCCACGTCACCTGGTTCTTCGAGGCCTTCGTCCTGAAGAGCTTCCTGCCCGGCTATCGCATTTATGACGAGGCCTTCGAATATTGCTTCAACTCCTATTACGACACGGTCGGCGACCGCCACCCCCGCGCCAAGCGCGGTCTGCTCACCCGCCCCTCGGCCGAGCAGGTGCGCGGCTATCGCGCTTATGTCGATCAGGCGCTCGAAACCCTGTTCCAGGAGGAACTGAGCGGCGAGGCGCGCGACCTGATCGAGCTCGGCATCAATCACGAGCAGCAGCACCAGGAGCTGGCGCTGACCGATATCCTTTCGCTGTTCGCAGCCGAGCCGCTGAGGCCGGCCTATCGCGAAGGCCCCATGGGCACCAATGCGGAAAGTCCGGCGCCGCTGACCTGGTCGTCCTTCGATGGCGGCATCTTCGAGGTCGGCCATGACGGCAATGGCTTCGCCTACGACAATGAAGGCCCGCGGCACGAGCAGCTGATCCGCCCGTTCAAGCTGGCAAACCGCTGCGTCACCAATGCCGAATGGATCGAATTCATCGAGGACGGCGCCTATCGCGTGCCGACCCTCTGGCTCTCCGACGGCTGGGCCCGCATCCAGCGAAAAGGCTGGGAGATGCCGCTCTATTGGGAGAAGGCCGATGGCGGCTATCTGCAGATGAGCCTGCGCGGGTTCCGCCCGGTAGACCCGGCCGCCCCCGTCACCCATATCAGCTTCTTCGAGGCCGATGCGTTCGCCCGCTGGGCCGGAGCCCGCTTGCCGAGTGAGTTCGAATGGGAGGTCGCCTCCCGCGATCTTCCCGAGACGGGCCGCACCCTCGGCGCCGATCATCTGCGCCCGATGCCCGCCGCAAGCGGCGAGGGTTTGCAGCAGATGTTCGGCGATGTCTGGGAATGGACCGCAAGCGCCTATCTCGCCTATCCCGGCTTCAAGCCGGCGGTCGGCGCGGTTGGCGAATACAATGGAAAGTTCATGTGTAATCAGTTCGTGCTGAAGGGCGGCTCCTGCGCCACCCCGGAAGGCCATATCCGGCGCAGCTACCGCAACTTCTTCTATCCCTTCCAGCGCTGGCAGTTCACCGGGCTGCGCCTCGCGGCGGACGCTTGAGCGTGAGCAAGTCTTTGTCCAAGAAGTCTTTGCCCGAGAAATCTTCGCCCAAGGAGGTGGCCGCCGCGGCGTCGCTGGACGCTGCCGCGCTTCCCGAAGAACAGGCCGAGTTCGCCGAAGCCGTGCTCGCCGGACTTTCCGCACCTCGAAAAGCCATTCCCTCGCGCTTCCTCTACGATGCGCGCGGCTCGGAGCTGTTCGAGGAGATCACCGGGCTGGAGGAGTATTACCCGACCCGCACCGAGATCGGGCTCCTGGAGCGCTATGCCGGCGAGATGGCCGAGGCGGCCGGTCCCGCCAAGACCCTCGTCGAGTTCGGCTCCGGCTCCAGCCGCAAGACGCGTCTCTTGATCGACGCGCTGGACGGGCTTGAGACCTACGTTCCGCTCGATATCGAGGAGAGCTGTCTGGCCCAGGCCAAGGCGGCGCTGGAGGCCGATTACGTATCGCTCGAAATCCTGCCTCAGGTCGCGGACTTCACCAAGCCGGTCAAGCTGCCGGAGGCAGCGTCCGGTGCGCGGCTCGGCTTCTTCTCCGGCTCCACCATCGGCAATCTCGATCAGCGAGAGGCGCGTCGCTTCCTCACTAATGCCGGCCGCTCTCTCGGCCCCGGCGCTGGCTTCCTGATCGGCGCCGATCTGCGCAAGCGGCCCGAGACCCTGATCCGCGCCTATAACGATTCCCGAGGTGTCACAGCCGAGTTCAATCTCAACCTCCTGGCCCGCATCAATCGCGAGCTCGGCGGCGATTTCGATGTTTCCGCCTTCCGCCACGAGGCGATCTACGATGGGCGCTTCGGCCGGGTGGAGATGCATCTGATCAGCCTCGAGGACCAGACCGTGACGCTGCTCGGCCAGCGCCTCCGCTTCCGCGAAGGCGAGACCATCCACACCGAGAACTCGCACAAATATTCGCTGCCGGAGTTCCGCCTGCTCGCCACCGATAGCGGCTGGCGCCATGAGGCGCTGTGGGTCGACGACGACGCCCTGTTCAGCCTGCACCTCCTGCGCCTGCCGGGCTAGCCTCGACCTAGTCCCGACCTATCCACTCTTCGGCGTCATCGCCCGGCTTGACCGGGCGATCCAGTAGCCGAGAGAAAAGCGATGGAAGCGCCCTCACTATGAGGGGATAGGACGAAGAGCACGGCCCTAGACCGCCTCATCCTGAGGGCGGGCATTGCGCGCAACCAGCAAAGTGGCACCGCCTGGGTTGGCCCGCGTCTCGAAGGAGAGGCGGTCTGCGTTGCGGCCCACCTCCATCGTCACCCCCGGACTTGATCCGGGGGTCCATGCCGTTTCTTCACGCCACGGACGAGGCTCGCCGGAGCGGTTTCAATAGCGCCCGTCATACCGGCAACAGCCGGTACCCAGCTGCAGATGCCGCGGCCTTTGGCTGGATGCCGGCTTGGAGCCGGCATGACGACGAGACGGAGCCTCACGAAATTCTTGTGACCTGCCGCCCCGCGTCTTGCCAGGGCGCGGGCAACCGGGGCATTGTCGCGCCGGGCAATGCAATGAAGGGAGTCTTCCGTGGCGGATCTGATGTCCGGGAATGCTGCCATCGGCCAATCGGGCGGGCCGACGGCGGTGATCAACCAATCCTTGGTCGGTGTGGTGCAGGGCTTGCGCGCGGGGCTCGCCGCGAACGGCAAGATCGAGCACATCTACGGCATGCGCCACGGCGTGCGCGGCCTGACCGCCGAAGGACAGGACGGGCTGGTCGATCTGACGGGGATGAATGACGAGACGCTGGAGATGCTTGCCCGCGCACCGTCCGCGGCGCTGGGCTCCACCCGCGACAAGCCGGACGAGGCCTATTGCGAGCGCATCCTGGAAGGCTGCAAGCGCCACTCCATCCGCTACTTCTTCTATATCGGCGGCAACGACTCCGCCGATACCTGCCGCATCGTTTCGGAGAAGGCCGCCGAGGCCGGCTACGAGATGCGCTGCTTCCATGTGCCGAAGACCATCGACAACGACCTGAAAGAGAACGATCACACCCCGGGCTATCCCTCCGCGGCGCGTTTCGTCGCCATGGCCTTCCTCGGCGATTCTTTGGACAATAAGAGCCTCGGCGGCATCAAGATCAATGTGGTGATGGGCCGTCATGCCGGCTTCCTCACCGCGGCGGCGGCGCTGGCCCGCGGCGAGAGCCGGGCGGCCGAAGAGCCGCAAGGCTACGATGCGGCGCATCTGATCTATCTGCCGGAAGTGCCGTTCAGCGAGGACGCCTTCCTGCGCGATGTCGATTCCGTCTATTCCAAGCTCGGCCGCTGCCAGATCGCAGTGAGCGAAGGCATTTGCGACGAGAATGGCGACGAGATCGGGCCCAAGCTGATGGCCGCCGCCGAGCGCGACGCCCATGGCAATATTCAGCTTTCCGGCACAGGCGCCTTGGGAGATGGCCTCGCCAATCTGATCAAGAAGGGGCTGACGCCTGCCGGCGGCAAGGCGCCCCGCGTCCGTGCAGACACCTTCGGCTATATCCAGCGCTGCTGGCCGGAGCCCTCTCCCGTCGATGCCTCGGAGGCCCGCGCAGTTGGGCTCTATGCGGCCGAGCTCGCCGCCGCCGGCGATTCCAGCGCCTCGGTGATCATCACCCGTAGCGGCAACGGACCGGGCTATCGCAGTGCTTGCGAGCGCGTGGATCTCGCCAAGGTGGCGCGCCACACCCGCCATATGCCGGAAGAGTTCCTCGCCGGCTACGACGTGACGCCGTCCTTCTATGATTATTGCGAGCCGCTGGTCGGCGAGCTTCCGATCTTCGGGCGCCTCTAAAGCCTATTCGGGCTTCGGCGCCTCGAAGCTCTGGTTAGGCACTTTGGGCAGCTTTCGCATCGTCGAAGGCTGTACCAGCTTGCCGCGGGCATTCCACCAGGTGCTGCGGTAATTGGGGCCGCGCGCTATCAGGTGCGTCCACACCTCCTCGCCCGGGTAATACAGCACGTCGTAAGGCCCCGGCTCGTCCTCCGGCAGCTCGTTGAACTCGATAATGACGATGTCGCCCGGCGCCTTGTCGCCCTTCTTCACCTCGACGATCTCCGCTTGCGCCTGATAGGCGAGCAGCGGCTTCAAGTGGCGCAAGTCCACCGTCGCCCCGACGCATTCCACCTTGTTGATGCGGATCAGCGCCACGAGATCGCTTTTCTCGGTCAGCGTCTCTTCGCTCAGCGGGGCCGGCAGGGCATGGGCCGGCGAGACCAGCGCCGGCATCCCCAGCACAAGCGCGAGAATGAGGCAAAGCATGCGGGCCAAAAACATGCGGACCATGGGCTTCCTCCATCGCCGCCGATGCGGCGCGTCTGAAGTCTAGCACGGGTATGGCTGCACCGTGATGCCAGGCATCGGGACTCGATTCCGCAAGCCACGCCGCCCACCCCAAAGCGTCTTAGCCACGAAACAGGGCCGATTGCCTCCACAGAGTTGTATTTCTGCGGCAATTCCGCCCGGAGGTTTATAAAAAAGACGAATATTCGACTTTAGTGAATATTTAACGGAATGAACATCGGTCTAAAGGGTAATTACATAGATATATAAGAGTGCCCATGAATAGATAAATAGTATTCCAGACGAAATTTTATTGAACCTTTGCCGAAATCATCCTCTGTCGCCATATTATCACCTCATGGGTGGTTGAAATAGATCATCGAGTTGCGTATCTAAGCCGCCAAGAGGGAACTCCGTATCCTTCGCGTGCGGAAAAGAAGCTTCGGGAGAGGAAACAATCACCATAGCCAAGCCGCCGGAGAGCAGCCGGCCGGCCCCTGAGCCCGACAACCGGGAAGCGACTGACGAGACGGGTAAGTCTGACTTTCGCTTCCGCATGCCGAGCCCAGAGGACGGCCCTGAGATAACGGCGCTGATCGCCGCTTGTCCGCCGCTCGATACCAATTCGGCCTATTGCAATCTTCTCCAGGCCTCGCATTTCGCGCCGACATGCATCGTGGCCGAGCGCGAGGGTAGGATCCTAGGCTGGATTTCGGCGTATCGCCCGCCGTCCAACCCCGACCAGATCTTCGTCTGGCAGGTCGCGGTTCACCCTGACGGACGGGGGCAGGGGCTCGGCGGGCGCATGCTCGACGAACTTATGCGCCGCCCAGCCGTTAAAGGCGCGAGGGAGCTGATCACCACGGTCACGGAGGACAACGGAGCCTCCTGGGCCATGTTCGGCGGCTTTGCCAAGAAGCACGGCATGACCATGAGCAAGGCGCCGCTTTTCGAGCGCGAGGCTCATTTCGCCGGCAAGCACGATACCGAATGGCAGGCCACGATCGGCCCGCTGGAAACCTAAGACCGACGACTGTCAGAGGACATTATGATGAAGGCCACACCGAAACCGACACGTAGCGATCCCGATACCGAGATCTATGAGCGCCGCGAATCCGCCGTGCGCAGCTATGCCCGTTCCATGCCCCGCCAGTTCAACCGGGCCGAGGGCGTCTGGATGCACGACGATAATGGCGGCCGCTATCTCGACTTCCTGGCCGGCTGCTCCAGCCTGAATTACGGCCATAACCATCCGGTGCTGAAGCAGGCGCTGCTCGACTATATCGAGAGCGACGGCATTACCCATGCCCTGGACCTGCACACCGATGCCAAGGCCGATTTCCTGAAGACCTTCGAGGCGCTGATCCTGGAGCCGCGCAAGCTCGACTACCGGGTGATGTTCACCGGCCCGACCGGCACCAACGCCGTCGAGGCGGCCATCAAGCTTGCCCGCAAGGTGACCGGTCGCCATCAGATCATCGCCTTCACCAACGCCTTCCACGGCATGACGCTGGGCGCGCTGTCGCTGACCGGCAATGCCAAGAAGCGTGCCGGTGCCGGCGTCCCGCTTTCCGGCGTCACCCACGAGCCTTTCGACGGCTATTACGGCCCGGACATCGACACCGCCGAGCTGCTCGACAAGAAGCTGTCCGATCCGTCCAGCGGTCTCGACAAGCCTGCCGCCATCATCGTGGAGACGGTGCAGGGCGAGGGCGGCCTCAATGCCGCTTCGCCTGAGTGGCTGCGCTCCATCGCCGCCATCGCCAAGAAGCATGGTGCGCTGCTGATCGCCGACGACATCCAGGCCGGCTGCGGACGCACCGTCGGCTTCTTTAGCTTCGAGGAGGCCGGTATCGACCCCGATATCGTCACCCTGGCCAAGTCGCTTTCCGGCATGGGCCTGCCCTTCGCGCTGACCCTGTTCAAGCCGGAATACGACATCTGGTCGCCGGCCGAGCATAACGGCACCTTCCGCGGCAACAACCACGCCTTCGTGACTGCCACCGCCGCCTTGCGCGAGTTCTGGAGCGACGACAGCTTCCAGAACGACGTCAAGCGCCGCAGCGAGATCCTGAAGGATCGTCTGGAGGCCATCGCCAAGCGCCATGGCTTCACCACCCGCGGCCGCGGCATGATGCGCGGCATCAATGTCGGCTCCGGCGACATCGCCGAGCAGATCACCCAGGGCTGCTTCAAGCGCGGCCTGATCATCGAGACCAGCGGTGCCCATGACGAGGTCGTCAAGGTGCTCTGCGCGCTGGTGATTGACGATGATGTGCTCAACACCGGTCTCGACATTCTGGAAGAGAGTGTCCGCGAGGCGATGACCCCGGCGTTTAACGTGGCTGCCGAGTAAGGGGGGCTTCCATGCTTGTGATCGATCTTGAGGAGGTTCGCGCCTCCGACCGTAACGTTGTGGCCGATGAGTGGGAGAGCGCCCGCATGCTCTTGAAGAAAGAGGGCATGGGCTTCTCCTTCCACATCACCAAGCTCTATGCCGGTAAGGAAATCCACATCCACTACAAGAACCATCTTGAGTCGGTCTATGTGATCTCGGGCGAGGGCACCATCGAGGATCTCGGCACCGGCGAGGTGCATGAGCTTCGTCCCGGCATCCTCTATGCGCTGAACAATCACGATCGTCATATCCTGCGTCCCAAGACCGAGATCGTGACGGCGTGCGTGTTCAACCCGCCGGTCACCGGCCGCGAGGTTCATGACGAGACCGGCGCCTATCCGGCCGATACCAGCGACGAGGAGGCGCCGGCCGCATGACCGCATCTCACAGCGTAGAAAAGATCGGCGGAACCTCGATTTCCGCCACCCAGACGGTGTTCGACAATGTCCTGATCGCAGGACGGCGCGGTCCCGATCTCTATAACCGCATCTTCGTCGTCTCGGCCTATGGCGGCATGACCGACCTGCTGCTCGAGCATAAGAAGTCGAGCGAGGCGGGCGTCTATTCGGCCTTCGCCAAGAACGATCCGGATGTCTCCTGGCGCGATGCGCTAGAGCGCGTCCGCGAGGCGATGCATACCCGCAATAGCGAGATGTTCGCCCGGCCCATGAGCTGCGCCCAGGCCGACCGTTTCGTCGATGAGCGGATCGACGGCGCCCGCGCCTGCCTGTCGGATCTCGACCGGCTGCGCTCCCACGGCCGTTTCCGCCTCACCGAGCAGTTCGCCACGGTGCGCGAGATGCTGGCCGGCCTCGGCGAAGCTCATAGCGCTTATTGCACTGCGCTTCTTTTGCAGGATCGCGGCGTCAACGCCGTCTTCGTCGACCTCACCGGCTGGGACGAAACCCAGCCCATGAGCCTCGACGAGCGCATCCACAAAGGTCTGGACGACATCGACCTGACCACGCAAATGCCCATCGTCACCGGCTATGCTGGCTGCGAAGGCGGCATGGTGCGCCGTTATGCGCGCGGCTATTCGGAGATGACCTTTTCCCGCATCGCCGTACTTACCGACGCGCGCGAGGCCATCATCCATAAGGAATTCCATCTCTCCAGCGCCGACCCGCGTCTGGTGGGAGACGATGCCCGCAAGATCGGCCGCACCAATTACGACGTCGCCGACCAGCTCGCCAATATCGGCATGGAGGCGATCCATCCGCGTGCCGGCCGGGGCCTGCGCCAGTCCGAGATTCCCTTGCGCGTCCGCAACACCTTCGATCGCGAGGACGAGGGCACGCTGATCTGCGGCGACTATGTTTCCGACAAGCCGCGCGTCGAGATCGTCGCCGGCCTCCGCCACATGTACGCGATGCAATTCTTCGAGCAGGACATGGTCGGCGAGAAGGGCTACGACGCCGGCATCTTGGAAGTGCTGACCCGGCACAAGGCCTGGATCGTCAGCAAGTCCTCCAACGCCAACACCATCACCCATTACCTGCAAGGCAATTCGGCGACGGTGAATGCCGTGGTGGCCGATTTGGAAGAGCGCTTCCCGGCAGCCGCCATCACCACCCAGCCGATCTGCATGGTCGCGGTGATCGGCAGCGACATCAACCGCCCGGGGCTGGTGCCCACGGCGCTGGATGCGCTGGGCAAGGCCGGCGTCGAGATCATGGCCATGCAGTACCAGATCCGGAATGTCGATATTCAGTTCATCCTCGATCCGGCGGATTACGAGGCCGCCATCAAGGCGCTGCACAAGGCGCTGGTGGTGAACGCCGATAGCGGCTCCAATCACAATCAGGAGGCCGCCTGAAGGCCTCCGGACGATCTGGCTAGCGGGCGAAACGCCCAAATCAGGAAGGACTGACACGGCTTATGGCATCGGCAGCGGACGAGGACCATTTTGTAACCCCCGGCTCCGAAGAAGCCGCCCCGCCCGGTGTCTTACGCAAAGCGATCGCCGCTTCGGCCATCGGTAATGCCACCGAATGGTTCGACTACGGCATCTATGCTTATGGCGTGGTCTATATCTCCACGGCGATCTTCCCCGAAGGCGCCACCGAGGCGACGCTCTATACCCTCGCCGTGTTCGCCATCTCCTTCCTGGTGCGTCCCTTCGGCGGCATTTTCTGGGGGCCGCTCGGCGATACGCTGGGCCGCAAGCAGATCCTCGCCCTGACCATTTTGATGATGTCGGGCTCGACCTTCTGCATCGGCCTGGTCCCGTCTTACGAGACCATCGGCATCTGGGCCCCGGTGCTGCTGATCGCCTTGCGCATGATCCAAGGCTTCTCCACCGGCGGCGAATATGGCGGCGCGGCGACGTTCATGGCCGAATACGCCCCCGACGATAAGCGCGGTTTCTGCGGTAGCTTCCTGGAATTCGGCACGCTGGGCGGTTTCTCCTTCGGCGCGCTTTTGATGCTCGGCGCCTCCCTGGCGCTGGGAACCGAGGCCATGCACGATTGGGGCTGGCGGCTCCCCTTCCTGGTCGCCGCGCCACTCGGTTTCGTCGGCGTCTATTTGCGCTCCCATATGGAGGACACGCCGGTCTTCGAGGAAATCGAGAGCTTCGAGGAGCAGGAGACCGAGGTCGGCACCGAACTGAAGGATCTGATCTCCGACTACTGGCCGATCCTTCTGACCCTTGGCGGCATGGTGGTGGCGCTGAATGTGGTGAATTATACGCTGCTCAGCTTCATGCCGACCTATTTCGCCAAGCAGCTGGGGCTCACCACCGACCAGGCTTTGGTGGTGCCCATCATCGGCATGCTGTTCATGATGCTGTTCCTGCCCTTCGCGGGCCATCTCTCCGATAAGATCGGGCGCAAGCCGATGTGGTGGTTCTCGCTGATCGGGCTCTTCGTTCTGGCGGTCCCGCTCTACGAATTCATGGCCACCGGCCTTTGGGGGGCGCTTATCGGCTTTGCCGTGCTCGGCCTGCTTTATGTGCCGCAGCTCGCCACGATCTCGGCGACATTTCCGGCGATGTTCCCGACCCAGGTCCGATTCGCCGGCTTTGCCATCGCCTATAATGTCTCCACGTCCATCTTCGGCGGCACGGCTCCGGCGCTCAATGAGGGGTTGATCGAATTGACCGGCAATCCGCTGGTTCCCGCTTATGTCATGATGGGCGCTTGTGTGATCGGCGCGGTGGCGCTCGTCTTCGTTATCGAGACGGCCGGCTGCTCGATCCGCGGCACCGAGCTTCCCGGCACCGAGGCCTCCGAACGCGAGCTGCGCGAGATGGATATCGAAGAGGCTTCGAGGGCCGGCGCCACCAGCTAATGTTGCAAGCCGTCCTGCCGATCCGGACGCTGCTTCTCGCCATCTTCATGATGATGGCGGGAACGGGCTTCCTCGCCACCTTGCTTAGCGTGCGGATGGAGCGCGACGGGATTTCCTCGCTGCTCATCGGCCTCGTGGCGACCGCTTACTTTCTCGGCCTGACCATCGGCTCGCTACGCGCCGCCTCCGTGATCCAGCGGGTCGGTCATATCCGTTCCTTCGCCAGCTTCGTCTCCATCTACTCGGCCAGCACCCTGGCCTACGCCATTCATCAGGATGTGATGTTCTGGTCGATGCTGCGGTTCGTCGACGGGTTCTGCATGGCCGGCGTGTTCATCTGCCTGGAAAGCTGGCTCAACGAGAAGGCGGAAGTCTCGACCCGCGGTGCGATCCTCGCCAGCTACATGGTCGCCACCTTCTCCGGCCAGGCCATCGGACAGCTTCTGCTCACCACCGGCGAGCATCTGCCCTCCTTGCCGTTCATGCTGGCGGCGATCGTGCTGTCGCTTGCGGTGGTGCCGGTGGCGCTGACCCGCATCTCCCAGCCGGGGCTAGGCGATCAGCCCAGCTTTTCCTTGCGCCGGCTCTACGACATCTCGCCCCTCGGCGTTACCGGAGCCATGGCGGCGGGGGTGATGCTCGGCGCATTCTATGGTCTCGGCGCCGTCTATGCAGCCAAGCTCGGCCTCACCCTGACCGCCACCGCCTTCTTCATGACGGTGGTGATTTCCGGCGGTGTGCTGCTGCAATGGCCGCTCGGCTGGCTCTCCGACCGCTATGACCGGCGCCTGGTGATCGTCGGCTGCTTCGCCGCCACCTTCGTCGTCTGCATGGCACTGACCTTCGTGGCGAGCCCCGGCTTGACCCTGCTGATCCTCGCCATGGCGTTCGGCGGTATCGCCTTCGCCCTCTATCCGCTTTGCGTCTCCCACGCCAACGACCAGGTGGAGCTGGATGAGCGCGTCGGCGCCAGCGGCGGGTTGGTGCTGGTCTATTCGGTCGGCGCCGCGATAGGGCCGCTCTTTGCCGCCGCCACCATGACAGTGTTCGGCGGTCCGGGGCTGTTCCTGTTTATCGGGGTCTGTGCCGGGGGTGCTGCGCTGTTCGCCTATTGGCGCCACTGGATCGGCTCGCCGATCCCGACCGAAGCGCAGCAGCCCTTCCAATCCTTCCCCAACACCACGCCGATGTCGGCGACCCTGGATCCGACCCCGGAAAGCGAGGCCGAAGATAGCGCGGACGCTGCCGCCTCTTAGGGCCGCTTATAGCCGGTGACCATGGAGCGCGGCAGGTGCTCGCGATGGGCGATGCTGGCAAGGATCACGCCCAGCACATGCAAGATCACCAGCGCCAGGGTGATATTGGCGAAGATCTCATGCACCTCGTGCGCAGCATCTCCGAAGGGTGTGTGCACGTGGCCTTCTTCCTCGCCGGCGGCCGCTTCGTCATGCGCAGCGGCCCCATCGGTAGCGGCCTCATCATGGGTATGACCGGCTGGTTCCTCATGGACGACCTCGGGGAAGAACGACCCCAGCGGGCCGGCATTGTCGTTGGCGCCGAGATTGAGCAGGCCGCTTGTCACCGTGATGGTCAGAGACAGAAGCAGCGCGATCACCATAGCGCCGCCCGCCGGGCTGTGGCCGAGATAGCGCTTGCCGCGGAAGCGCAGCAGATCGCCGAGATAGCTGAACACCGCCGAGGGCCGGTAGATGAACGACGAGAAGCGCGCATGCTCCGGGCCGACGAAGCCCCAGATGATACGCGTGATCAGCAGCAGGCAGATCAGATAGCCGGACCAGACATGCACCCCCATCACCTCGTCTCCGGTGAGGTAGGAGACGGTAAAGGCGATAAACAACACCCAATGGAAGATCCGAACGAACGGGTCCCAAACATAAATCCAATCGCTGCGCTCACCACTCATATCGCGTTCCTCCCGCGTCGCTGGCCTTCGAATCGGCTCTTCAGCTATGACGGCGTATAGCCTGCATATACGTCAACAATATTCATGCATGTATCGCAATATGTGGGAATGGCGCGGCCGAAAGCGCCGCATCTTCACGGCTCGTAAGGCGCGCTATGCTCTAGGTGGTGCACAACGAAGGAGGAGCCGCGCATGAGCCGACCCGTGATTGTCTCCGAGAGCGACGATGCGCCGTACGGACAGCTGGTGCTCATCGGCCGGCATCAACTCCGCGCCGACGAGGGGGAAGATGTCGGTGGCAAGGACACCGGACCGACGCCCTACGAATATCTGAAGGCAGGTCTCGGCGCCTGCACCACCGTGACCTTGCGCGCCTTTGCGGATCGTCACCATTGGCCGCTTGAGCAAGTGACGGTCTCGGTGCGCCACGACAGGGTCAAGGCCCCCGACGGCAGCAAGACCGATCAGTTCGAACGCACCATTCATCTGCAGGGCAATTTGAGCGAAGAGCAGCGCGAACGTCTGCTCCAGGCGGCTGATCGCTGCCCGGTCAGCAAGACCCTGGAGGCCGCGGGCAAGGTGGTCACCCATCTCAGCAAGGAGCCCTGCGCCGATCTCTAGCCCGGCGCCCGACGCCTACCAGGAACCGAGGGGCGGGAACCTAGGGACCCTTGCGCGAATTATTCCGGTCTCAGGAACGATAGGGGTAAAGGAGGCTTGAGATGGCCGTCACACACTCCGACTCTCATGAGATCGATATGGCCGAGCATTGGCGCACCTTTCACGGGTTCGTCTGGCTTATGGCGCTGGCCGCCGGCGGCATCTTGGCGATCCTCGCCATTCTGGCTCTGGCGACTCTGTAAGGCGTAGAACCGCGGCCTTTGCGCCGCAATTTGCGATTGTTCTCCGACTGACGTTCGGCCGTGCGCGGGCGGAGGAAAGAAGGTTTTGCGCGCTTAAACCGCCCATTCCCCCGCGAAAGGAGACCTGCCGTGATCGAACTTTTGGAGGGCTTCCCCGACGATGTCGTCGCCATCGCCTTCACCGGCGAAATCACCCGCAAAGACTATGAGATGGTGCTGATCCCGGCCGTGGAGAAGGCACTGAAAACCCACGATAAGATCTCGATCTATTACGAGATCCGCACCGATTTCGCAGGTGTCGATCCGACCGCGGCCTGGGAAGACT
The DNA here is from genome assembly GCF_013341275.1 of Methyloligella sp. GL2. Taxonomy (GTDB): domain Bacteria; phylum Pseudomonadota; class Alphaproteobacteria; order Rhizobiales; family Methyloligellaceae; genus Methyloligella. The sequence continues at coordinate 59,403 of NZ_CP054476.1, read as the reverse complement.
TCAAGCTCGGCATGGAGCATCTGTCGCGCTGGCGCCGCATCGCCGTGGTGACCGATGTGGAGTGGATCGCCAACAGCGTGCGCTTCTTCGCCATCATGATGCCAGCCGAGATGAAAGCCTTCCCTTTGGCCGATGCGCCCCAAGCCCGCGAATGGATCGGGCGCAAGTGAAGCTCACTGGGCCGTGTAGCCGCCGTCGATCACCAACTCCGAGCCGGTGACGAATTTGGATTCGTCGGAGGCCAGATACAGCACGCCATAGGCGATATCGTTCGGCTCGCCGACATCTCCGATCGGATGCAGCGCGGCGAGCTGCTTGCGGCCTTCCTCGATGCCGACCGTGTCGGCCATCAGCTTCTCCACCATCGGCGTCCAGATATAGCCGGGATGGACCGAGTTCACCCGGATGCCCAGACCGTTCTTGGCGCAATACAGCGCCACCGCCTTGGTGTAGAGCCGCACGCCGCCTTTCGAAGCGTTGTAGCAGGACAGCATGGGATCGCCGATCAGCCCCTCGATGGAGGAGAGGTTGATGATCGAGCCCTTGGATGGGTTGTTCTTCTTCATCGCCAGAATGGCGTGCTTGGTGCCGAGGAAGACGCCGTCGAGATTGATGCTCATCAGCCAGCGCCACTTCTCGAGGCTGGTCTCCTCCGGCTTGCTCTCCATCGCAACGCCCGCATTGTTCACCAGCACATCGAGCCGGCCGAACTGATCGAGGGTCTTGGCCACGACGGCCTCCCATTCCTCTTCCTTGGCCACATCGTGATGAAGGTAGATCGCATCGCCAATCTCCTTGGCCGTCGCCTCGCCTTCCTCATCCTTGATATCGGTGATGACGACCTTGGCCCCTTCCTTGGCCAGCAGCACGGCCATCGCCTTGCCGAGACCGTGCGAGCCGCCTGTGACCAACGCAACTTTCCCTTCAACACGTCCCATCTTCGTCCTCCTCGTTTTAGAGCCGGAGCGGCCCGCTAATCCGCGCCGCTGTATCTAATAAGTAATAGCGGCTGCACCCGTTCCGAAGGGCGCCGCCCTGTGCATCTTCGCCGCAAGGGAGGCGGGAAACGTAAAGAGACACGGTAAAGCGTGGCGAAAATCACTGTCGGCGGTTAGGCTGCGGTTGCGCGGGAAGGCGCCAACAACCGAAAGTGCTGGAGGAGGACCGCTCGATGAGACCTTGTCTGACATTTTGCCTGGGCCTGTTGGCCGTGATTGTTGCGACCGGCGCTTCTGCACAGCAGGTCCGGCCCGGTCTCTGGCAGCAGGACATCACCATGAATATGGGCGGTATGGGCATGCCGAAGATGCCGCAAATCTCGGACGCTCAGCGTAAGCAGATGGAAGCCATGGGCATCAAGCTTCCCGACTTCTCCAAGCCGAGCACCATATCGGCCAAGACCTGCATCACCCAGGAGATGATCGACAATCAGGGCGCTCTGAAGCCCAAGGATATGGAGCAGTGCCGGGTGGAGAACCGCAAGGTGACGGGCAGTTCCATGGCCGCCGACCTCGTTTGCGATGGCGGGCAATTCCAGGGCAACGGCCACATGGAATACGTCTTCGACAGTGACACCCATTATTCCGGCCAGATGAAATTCACCGGCCAGCACGGCGCCGGGCCGATCGAGATGACCCATAAGGTCGACGCCACTTGGGTGTCCGACGATTGCGGCAATGTGAGGTAGCGCTGCCCGGTTACTCCGCCGGCGCGCAGGCCTTGCCGGCGCCCTCCTTGGCGTAGTGCTCGCCGGTAAGGTCGCAGGCGAAATCGCTTTCCACCATGGTGGCGGCGATATCGCGGCTTCCGATGAAGCATTGCACCATGATGGGCTCCGCCGTCTTCGGCTTCGGCAGCCCGTCGCAGGGCGTGCCGGCCCCCATGGAGATGCATTTGACCATGTTGCCGCCGAGCACTGTGGTCAGCGCCGTGCGCGCCTCCTCGAAACCGGCCTCGCCTTCCTTCGGGGTGCGGATGCCGCAAAGCCGGACATCCTTGCAGGCCCGCCCCTCGCAGAGCGAAAAGGTATCGCCATCCCGGATGCTCACGGCGAAGCCGAGCATCTTGGCCGCCTCGGCCTGCGGTGCGAAAACCAGTAACACCGCCAAAGCAATCAGAATGCGCATGCCAAATTCTCCCGTATAAGGAGAGTAAATCTGGCAATTAACACGCCGTCAAACGGCATAAATCCTGCCGTTCTGAGCCTGATTTTTCGGCGTGGAACAGGCCGCTTTCGGCGGCCGCCCGCAGAATCCGCCCCAAATTGCGCGCGTGCCAGCCCCTGGCGCGGTTTACAACCCTCTGCCGCATCCGCATTGTTGAGACCGCGCATGCTGCGCTGCACCTAAGCCTCGGTCAGCGCTGCATGACGCGCGATGAGCAAGGCGACAAGAAGGGACAAAGGCAGGGCAATATGTGGAATTCGATGGAAGGCCGGACCGTCATCGTCACCGGCGGCAGCAAGGGGATCGGCAAGGGCATCGCGGAAGTCTTCGGCAAGGCCGGCTGCAACGTGCTGGTGGTCTCGCGCAATCTGGAGGAGGCGGAGGCCGTGGCCAAAGGCATCGGCGATAAGGCCTCCGGTTTCGTCGCCGACGTCACCGATCCGGAAGCCTGCAAGGCGATGGCCGAAGCGGCCGTGGACCGCTATGGCGGCATCGATATCCTCTGCGCCAATGCCGGCGCCTTTCCCTCCGCCAAGCTCGGCGAGATGACGCCGGAGGATTTCGACGACGTCATCGCCACCAATCTGAAGAGCACCTTCCTCTGCGTCTCCGCCGTGCTTCCGGCGATGAAAAGCCGAGGCAAGGGCCGCATCATCCTCACCTCTTCGATCACCGGGCCGATCACCGGCTTCCCCGGCTGGTCCCATTACGGCGCGAGCAAGGCGGGCCAGCTCGGCTTCATGCGCACCGCGGCGATCGAGCTTGCGCCGTACAAGATCACCGTCAATTCGGTGCTGCCCGGCAATATCATGACCGAGGGGCTGGCCGATATGGGCGATGAGTATCTCGACGGCATGAAGGCGGCGATCCCCTTGCGCGAGCTCGGCGCGGTCGAGGATATCGGCTATGCGGCGCTCTATTTTGCCGCCGACGAGGCCGGCTATGTCACCGGACAGACCATCGTGGTGGATGGCGGCCAGGTTCTTCCCGAGAGCCCCGAAGCCCTCGACGAGATGGATGGCTAGCGCCTAGCTGTTGCGGCTGAGATAGGCCTCGCCCAGCGCCACGCTGCCTTCCGTATAAGGGACGCCCATGGATTGCGCCGTGGGCGTCTCCGCATGGGAGCCGATCCAGGCGGTGAGCTGCATCCGCCGCAGCATGACGAACATCGGAAGCGCCGCTTCCTCTTCGGCGCTAAGCGATGCCGCCTCGCGGTAGCCCTCCACCCAGGCCGCCATCAGCTCCGGCACGTAGGGCTCATGCTCCAGAAAGCTCACCGAGGCGGCGAAGTCGTAGCCGAACCAGGAGAAGCCGCAATCGTCGAAATCGATCACCCCGAGCCTGTCGCCTTCGACCAGGAGATTGGCCAGGCGCAGATCGCAATGGACCAGGCCGAAGCGATCCGGACCCGAACCATAGGCATTCGTCTGCTGCCTTAGCAGCGCAGAGGTCTTCTCCAGGATGGCGCGCCCCTCCGGCGTCAGTCCGGGGGCTTCCGTCCAGTCGCCCCAGAGCGGCTTATCGCCGATCATCGCATCGAAATTCCAGGTCTTGCGGATGAAGCTTGCCGGCCGCTCCCAGGCGCGGCCATGGGCATGCAGCCGCGCATTGATCTCGCCGAGCTCGCCATACCATTTGACCAGATCGTCCTCCGCATCCGGCTCCTTGCCCGGCATGAATTCGAAGGCGGCGATATAGCGGAGCTGGCCGTCATCGAGAAAGGAGGAGAGCAGGGCGCCGTCTTGCGTCGGGATCGGGCTTGGCGTGGCCACCACGCCACCCTCCCGCAGCGCCGAGACCCAGGCGAGCTCGGAGCGGATCTCCTGCTCGGTGTGATAGTCGGGCCGGTGCACCCGGAAGATGATCTTGCGCCCCTTCGCCTCGTCTTCGGCGAGATAGGTGGCGTTTTCGGAGATGGTCAGCAGCGAAACCGGTGCGCTTCTCGGCAGCCCCCAATTGGGCAGCGCCTCGCGCAAGCCCGTCTCCAGCCTTTCCAGAAACGCATCTTGATATAGCATTCGGCAGTCCCGGCGTCTTCGGTTTGTCCCCAAAGGGAATGTCCCCTGGCGAGGATAGACGCCCGGCTTGCCGCGATGAAAGGTCTAATGCGGCCGGAAAGGCTGGAAAGTCGCGTTCGGAACGAAAGCCGCTACTCGACGACGACTTCGCTGATCTGGATGACGGGGGAAAGATCGGTGTAGTTGGGAATGTCGGCCATGATCTCGTCCGCGTGCGGGCCGAAGCCTTCCTGGAAGCTCTCGACCGAGTCGCAGAACAAGTGGCACATGCCGACAAAGGCGGCATCGGTTCCCGGCGCGCCGCCGGCAATGCCGCGATCGACGGTGTAGCGCAGCAGCGAATTGCCCATCTTCGATGCCACCATGGGCATATGTTTTTCGGCGTAATATTCGTGGTCGAACCGTGCCCCCGGCTCGTTGGGGTACATCACACTGACTTTGATCATGCTTGGCTCCTTGGGGTTTGGGACGGAAGAGGCCCCGATCCGGATGGCGGCCGCCCTTCGTGGCGGGACGTTGCGCCGTGCCGACCATTAATCACGCCCAAGGCTTGCAATGGAAGCCTTTCCGCGGGAATTGCGCGGCAAGACCGGTATGGCAGGCCAAGGCTCAGGCAAACTGTACTGGCGAATTGCTCAGACAGTTCGTCTTTGAAATCACATCGATTTCCCAAGATTCGCGAATGTGTTGCGGTCGACCGTGTTGTCGCCAGGGCCGGCAGGCTTCAGAATTAAATTGAATAGGTTCAACTATTCGCGTCTGGCATCCGCATGCTGTGCCATGGATGAATTGTCGGGGGACCGGGGCTTAGATGAGCGAGCTGATATCGGACCGTGCCGCCACCGATGCGCGGCAGGCGGTCTTATACGCGGGAGCGGAAAGCCCGCATCGCGCCGATCTGAACGGGTCGGCGGGCGGTGAGGATTCCGCCGCGAAACTCGCCTCGCTCAGCAAATTCACCTTTCTGATCCTCGACGAATTCCCCGCCATCGTGCTCGACAGCGCCATCGAAGTGCTGCGCATTGCCGAGCGCATCACGGGCCCCGGCAGCTATTCCTGGTCGATTATCACTCCGGGCGGCGAGCCGGTCGTCTCCGGTAACGGGTTGGCGCTTCATCAGACCGCCGACTACGCCGGCGGCGACAATCGCGACATCGTGCTGGTTTGCGGCGGGGCGAATGTGGCCAAACACGCCGACCAGAACACGGTCGCGCTGTTGCGGCGCATGGCGCGCGACGGCGTCATGCTCGGCGGCATGTGCAACGGCAGCTATGCCCTGGCCAAAGCCGGGCTGCTCGACGGCTATCGCTGCACCATCCATTGGGACAATCTGGCGAACCTGCAAGAGAGCCACCGCGATATCCAATTGCTGGAGGAGCTGTTCGTTCTCGACCGCGACCGCATCACCTGCGCCGGCGGGATCGCGCCCATCGACATGATGCTGGCGCTGGTCGGGCTTCGCTTCGACAAGTCCCTGGTGGCCGAGATCGCCGATCAGCTGGTCCTGGAGCGGGTGCGCGACAGCCGCGACCGCCAGCGCGTGCCCCCGGCGGCACGCTGCGGCTTCAACAATCCGGTGCTGGTGAAAGTGGCCGCGATCATGGAAGCCAATCTGGAAGAGCCGCTTTCCGCCGCCGCCATCGCGCAAACCGTGAACCTCTCCTTGCGCCAGCTGCAGCGCATGTTCAAGGCCGCGCTCGATCTGACGCCGTCGGAATATTACAAGCACCTGCGTCTGCGTCGCGGCCGCGAGCTGCTGCTACAGTCGCAAATGTCCGTCACCGAGGTCGCCGTCTGCTGCGGCTTCCATTCCATCGGCCAGTTCAGCCGCGAATACCGCGCCTTCTATGGCCGCACCCCGCGCAGCGAACGCCAGCTTGCCGCGTCGGCCCCGCAGGACTGCCCAGTCGCCGCCGACGGCTAGCCATTCGCCGCTAGGCGCTCCAGCCGCACCGCGTCGGAACTGCGCGCAGAAAATCATGCAGCCGCTCGGTATCCTGATGCGCCACGTTGAACCGGAACCAGATGGTCTCCGGCGGCTTGATGCAGAAAAAGTCACCCGGCGCCAGGGCGATATCTTGCTTCAGAGCATCCTCGGCGATGGTCCGTGCATTGCACGCCTTGGTCGGTGCCACTGGCCAGCCGGCGCAGACGAACATGCCGCCATCGGGGACGGTGAGCAGCCGCAAGCCGGCCTCTTCCAGCGCCCGCGAGCAGCTCTCGCGCGCTTGCGTCATGCGGGTTGCGATCTGCTCCACCGTGCGGCGGTGGTTCGGATCGGAGATCGCCTCCAGCACGATCCGCTCGGTGATTTCGGAGGTGGTCAGCCCGGTCAGCATTTTGGTGGTGAGGATTTCCTTGGCCAGCTGTTCGTTGCAGGCGACATAGCCGGCGCGCAGCGAAGGGGCGATGGTCTTGGAATAGCCGTTCACCGAGATCACCCGCGACAGCCCGTCCATGGCGGCGAGCCAGGGGTCGTAATCGGTGCCGAACCGGCGTGCGATATCGTCCTCCACGATGAGAAAATCGAACCGCTCGGCGAGTGTCATCAGACGATAGGCGTCGGTCGGCTTGAGCGTCGTGCCGAGCGGATTGTGCTGCACCGTGGTGACGAACATCGCCTTCGGACGGTGCATCTCGGCGTGCTTCTCCGCCGCCTCCAGATCGAGCCCGTCCGCCCCGCGCGTCACCGGCAGCAGCTTGCAGCCATGGCGGGCCAGCAGGCTGTTCAAATTGGAATAGCCGGGATCTTCCACCAGCACGCTGTCGCCGGGCCGCAAGCAGGTCCGCACCACCAGGTCCAGCGCATGGGTGACGCCATTGGTCAGCACGATCTGATTGGGCGAGATCGCCAGAGACCGCTCGCCGAGGTCCCGGGCGATATGCTGGCGCAGCCGGTCGTAGCCGGCCGGATTGCCGTAAGCCACCAGATGCTCCGGCTTGGTGCGCGCAACCCGGCGGATCGCATCGCTGACCACGCTTCTCTGCGAATACCAGGAGGAGGGTAGCCACCCGCCGCCCGGCGTGGCGAGCCGGCGGCCATGGGTGAACACGTCCGAGGCCTGCCAGAAATCGCTGACCGTGGTCGCCTTGTCAGGTCCGGCCGGCGGCGGCGAGACGCTTCCCTTCTGCAGCACGAAATAACCCGCGCCGCGGCGGGCGGAGACCACGTAGCGCGCCGCCAGCAGCTCATAGGCCGACGCCACCGTGAAGGCGCTGACCCCCAGCTGCTTGGCGAGATTGCGCACCGAGGGCAGCTTGGCGCCGGCCGGCAGCGCGCCGCGGGTCGCCGCATCCTCGATCTGGCTGAAAATCTGCTCGACCAGCCCCTGATCCTTGCTCCGGTCAATCTCGATCGAGACCGACCGGCCGCTCTGGCCGAGGCTGGCCGTTCCGGTCGTTTCGCCGGAAATTTCGCTTGTCTCACTCATGGCGCGCGTGCCTTGCCCATACAAAAATACACCGCACCATAGCGTGCAGTACAGTTGGCCGCAAATCCGCTAGGTGTACTGGTGTCCTGTATTGGGTGGCACGGGCGCAATACCTATTATCTGATCAAATCCGCTCGCCCATCGCGAGTCGGAGTGCAATCGCATTTTCAAGGGAGGAGGCCGACATGCTTGTTGGCGTTCCAAAAGAGATCAAACCCCAGGAATTCCGTGTCGGCCTGGTGCCGGCCAATGTGCGCGAGCTCACCGCCCTGGGGCACAAGGTGCTCGTCGAGACCGGCGCCGGCGACGGCATCGGCGCGGGCGACGCGCTTTACGAGGCGGCCGGCGCGACCATCGCGGCCGATGCCGCGGAGGTTTTCGCCAAGGCCGACATGGTGGTCAAGGTCAAGGAGCCTCAGGCCGTCGAACGCAAGATGCTTCGTCCTGGCCAGATCCTGTTCACCTATCTGCATCTGGCGCCCGATCCCGCCCAGACCGACGATCTCGTCGCCAGCGGTGCGTCCTGTATCGCTTACGAGACCGTGACCTCGCCCCATGGCGGCTTGCCGCTGCTGGCGCCGATGTCCGAGGTGGCCGGCCGTCTTTCCATCCAGGCCGGCGCCTATTTCCTGGAGAAGGCCCATGGCGGCTCCGGCACGCTGCTCGGCGGCGTCCCCGGCGTCGAGCCGGCCAAGGTCGTGGTCATCGGCGGCGGTGTCGCCGGCAGCCACGCGGCCAATATCGCGCTCGGCATGGGCGCCGAGGTCTGGTGCCTGGACCGCAATGTCGAGGTGCTGCGCAAGCTCTGGCGCCAGTATGGCAGCGCGCTGAACACGGTGTTCTCCACCAACGAGGCCATCGAGCAGCATTGCGCCAGCGCCGATCTGGTTATCGGCAGCGTGCTGCTGCCGGGCGCCGCCGCGCCGAAGCTCATCACCAAGGACATCATCGCCTCGATGAAGCCCGGCTCGGTCATCGTCGACATCGCCATCGACCAGGGCGGCTGTTGCGATACCTCGCACCCCACCACCCACCAGGATCCGACCTATCAGGTCGGCGGTGTCGTGCATTACTGCGTCGCCAACATGCCGGGCGCCGTGCCGCGCACATCGGCCTATGCGCTGAACAACGCGACGCTTCCGTATGTCCTTGCCCTGGCCAATAATGGTCTGGACGCGCTTGAGACGAATCCCCATCTCCGCGATGGGTTGAACGTGCACAAGGGCATGATCACCAACGAGCCGGTCGCGCAGGCCCTGCACCATAATTTTGTAGCACCGGCAGAGGCGCTCGCCGCCTGAGCCGAGGAGTCCTAATCATGAACGAGCAAATTGTCCCGACCGGCAGCCTGGAGGGAATGGCGCATTATTGGATGCCCTTCACCTCCAACCGGTATTTCAAAGAGAACCCGAAGATCATCGCCTCGGCCAAGGGCGCTTATTTCACGCTCCCCGACGGCCGCCGCCTGTTCGACTGCCTGTCCGGCCTGTGGTGCTGTCCTCTCGGTCACGGCCATCCGCATATCGTCGAGGCGATCAAGCGCCAAGCCGAAACCCTCGACTACAACACCACCTTCCAGCTCACCAACCCGGTGACCCTGAGCTTCGCCAACCGCGTCGCCGCCATGGCACCGGAGGGGCTCGACCAGGTCTTCTTCGCCAATTCCGGTTCGGAGGCGGTCGACACCGCCATCAAGATCGCGGTCGGCTATCACCGCGCGCGGGGCGAGGGCCAGCGTTTCCGCATCATCGGCCGCGAGCGCGGCTATCACGGTGTCGGTCTCGGCGGCCTGTCGGTCGGCGGCATGGTGGGCAACCGCAAGATGTTCGCCCCCGTCATGATGCCGGGCGTCGATCATCTGCCGCACACTTATAATCACGCAGAGATGGCCTTCTCGCAGGGCCAGCCGGAATGGGGCGCTCATCTCGCCGACGATCTTGAGCGTCTGGTCGCGCTGCACGACGCCTCCACCATCGCCGCGGTGATCGTCGAGCCGATGCAGGGTTCCGCCGGCGTCGTCGTCCCGCCGGTCGGCTATCTGGAGCGCCTGCGCGAGATCTGCACCAAGCACGGCATCCTGCTGATCTTCGACGAGGTCATCACCGGCTTCGGCCGCACGGGCAAGAACTTCGCCTCCCAGCGCCTCGGCGTGACCCCGGATCTGATGACCTTCGCCAAGGCCGTCACCAACGGCGTCATCCCCATGGGCGGCGTGGTCACCAGCAACGAGGTCTACGGCGCTTTCATGAACGGTGCGCCCGAAGCGGTGGAGTTCGCCCACGGCTATACCTATTCCGGCCATCCCATGGCGGCGGCCGCCGGCCATGCCACGCTGGACGTCATGGAGCAGGAAGGTCTGATCGACCGTGCCGCCGAGCTGGAGCCGGTGCTGCAGCAGGCGGTCCATGCGCTGAAGGGCACGCCCGGTATCCGCGACATCCGCAATTTCGGCCTCGCCGCCGCGGTGGAGCTGGAGCCGTTCGAAGGCCGCCCGGGCATCCGCGCGCTGCGGGTTTTCGAGAAGGCGATGGAGGCGGGACTCTTGGTCCGCTTCACCGCCGACACCATTGCCATGGCCCCGCCCTTCATCTCGTCCGAGGCGGAGCTCGCCAATATGTGCGAGACCCTCGGCAAGGTCATTGGCGCGGTCACCAGCCCCGACGCCTGAAACGCTACAGGAGAAGTTTTTATGTCTATCACCGAGGAAACGCGCCCCACCGGCGCGGCCGGCGCCGCGCAAGCTGGCGCAGGCTACACCGTGCAGCACTACATCAACGGCGCCCGGGTGGAGTCGAAATCCGGCCGCGCGGCGGATGTGTTCAACCCCGCCCTCGGCGTGCCCGTGGGCAAGGTGGTACTCGCCGATGAGAGCGAGGTCGACGCCGCCGTCGCCGCGGCCAAGGCGGCCTTCCCCGCCTGGTCTCAGACCCCGCCCGTCGCCCGCGCCCGGGTGATGTTCCGCTTCCTGCAGCTGATGCAGGAGCACCGCAAGGAGCTCGCTGCTCATATCGTGCGCGAGCACGGCAAGGTGTTCGACGACGCTCTGGGCGAGGTGGCCCGCGGCATCGACGTAATCGAGTTCGCCACCGGCATGCCGCAGCTTCTCAAGGGCGAATATACCGAGCAGGTCTCCCGCGGCATCGATGCCTGGTCGATCCGCCAGCCGCTCGGCGTCTGTGCCGGCATCACGCCGTTCAACTTCCCGGCCATGGTGCCGCTCTGGATGATCCCGGTGGCGCTCGCCGCTGGCAACAGCTTCGTGCTGAAACCGTCCGAGCGCGATCCCTCCGCCAGCCTGATGTTGGCCGATCTTCTGACCGAGGCCGGTCTCCCCGAAGGCGTCTTCAACGTGGTGCAGGGCGACAAGGTCGCCGTCGACCGGCTGCTGCAGCATCCGGATGTCGAGGCGGTCAGCTTCGTCGGCTCCACCCCGGTCGCGCAGTATATCTACTCCACCGGCACCGCCGCCGGTAAGCGGGTGCAGGCGCTCGGCGGCGCCAAGAACCACATGGTGGTGATGCCCGACGCCGATCTCGACAAGTGCTGCGATGCGCTGATGGGCGCTGCTTACGGCTCCGCCGGCGAGCGCTGCATGGCGATCTCCGTGGCCGTCGCCGTCGGCGATGTCGGCGACAAGCTGATCGAGAAGCTGAGCCCGCGGGTGAAGTCCATCAAGATCGCCGAAGGCAATGTCGAAGGCGCCGAGATGGGCCCGGTCGTCACCGCTGCCGCCAAGGCGCGTATCGACGAGTTGATCGGTACCGGCGTCGACCAGAACGCCGTGCTGGTGGTCGATGGCCGAGATGCCAAGATCGACGGCTATGAGGACGGCTTCTTCTGCGGCGGCACCCTGTTCGACAAGGTCACCCCAGAGATGGAGATCTATAAGGAGGAGATCTTCGGGCCCGTGCTTTGCGTAGTCCGCGTGCCGGATCTGAAGAGCGCCGTGGAGCTGATCGAGAGCAACCCGTACGGCAACGGCGTTGCGCTGTTCACCTCCGATGGCGGCGTCGCCCGCGAGTTCACCCACAACATCAATGTCGGCATGGTCGGCGTGAACGTGCCGCTCCCGGTGCCGATGGCCTTCAACTCCTTCGGCGGCTGGAAGGCCAGCCTGTTCGGCGACCATCATATCTATGGCCCCGAGGGTGTGCGTTTCTATACCCGCCACAAGGCGGCCATGCAGCGCTGGCCCGACAGCATCGCCAAAGGCGCCGAGTTCGCCTTCCCGGAGATGAAATAGGGAACACGAATTAGGATACGAAAAAGGGCGGGATCTGATCCCGCCCTTTTTATTCCGCTCGCTTCTGCCGGCCGCGCCTCAGCGCAGCTTCTCCAGAAGCTGGTAGTACCACATGCCGATGCCCATCAGCGGGCTGCCCAGGGCGCGCCCGAACGGCACCCGCATATGCGAGCAATTGGCGAAGGCGTCGAACCGCTCCAGCGTGCCGGTCAGCGCCTCGGCCATGACCTCCGCCACGATATGGGTGGTGGCGATGCCGTGGCCGGAATAGCCCTGCGCATACCAGACATTGGGCGATAGCTTGCCGAGCTGCGGAATGCGGTTCAGCACGATGCCCATAGCGCAGGTCCATTCATAGTCGATCTTCACGCCCTTCAGCTGCGGGAAGGTCGCCTCGATGGCCGGACGCAGCTCCGCATCGGCATCGCGCACGCCGCGGCCCGAATAGTTGGCGCCACCCCCGAACAGAAGCCGTCCGTCGGCTGTAGGCCGGTAATAGTCGAGTACGAAGCGGGAGTCATAGACTGCAAGCCCTTCCGGATTCAGCTCCTTGTCCAGCGCCCCCAGCGGCTCGGTCGCCACCACAGCGCCGATGGCCGGGAAGATCTGGCTGACCAGCGAGTGCTGCTCCAGCCGGTGATAGCCGTTACCGGCAAGCAGCACGTGATGGGCATCGATGCGCCCCTCGGCCGTGATCACCGCCGGGCGCGGCCCATGCACGATCTCCACCACTTCGGTGTTCTCGAAGATCTGCGCGCCGAGCCCCGCGGCCGCCCGTGCTTCGCCGATGCAAAGATCGAGCGAGTGGAGATGCATGTTCCGGGTGTTCTTCAGACCGCCGATATAGATGTCGGTCTTCAGGTGCTGCTTCACCCCCGGCTCGTCGAGCAAGGTCACATACGCGCCCATGCCCCGGCGCTGGGCTTCGGCATAGGTCTCTTCCAGCTCGCGCATATGCGCCGGCGTCATCGCTGCCTGGATATGGCCGTGGCGGAGATCGCATTCGATGCCGTATTTCTCGACGCGCGACTGGATGATCTCGTGGCCCCGCCAGCGGAGGTTCCAGACGAAGTCGTCCGCCGCCTCGCCAAGCGTCTTGCGCATCTGCTTGCGCATGGCCTCGTCGCCGGAAAGGCTGCCGGTGACTTGGCCGCCATTGCGCCCGCTAGCGCCCCAGCCGATCTTGTTGCTCTCGACCAGGGCGACCTTGAAGCCGCGCTCCGACAGCTCCACCGCCGTGGCAACGCCGGTGAAGCCGCCGCCGATAATGACGACGTCTGCTTCGATATGATCCTGCAGCTTCGGATACGCGGTGTCCTCCCGCATGGTCCCGCTGTAATAGGTCCGCGGCCGCGCAGCGCCGGCCTGCGGCTTGTTCATGTCGAAGCTTGAAGTCGTCATCCGTCGATCGAACCCAGGCAGATGAACTTGGTCTCCATATACTCGTCCAGCCCTTCGACGGAGCCCTCGCGGCCGAGACCGGATTCCTTGATGCCGCCGAACGGGGCAACCTCGTTGGAGAACACGCCTTCGTTGACGCCGACCATGCCGGATTCCAGCTTCTCCGCCACGCGCCAGGCCCGCGACAGGTTCTCGCTGAACAGATAGGAGGCGAGGCCGAACGGCGTGTCGTTGGCGAGTGCCACCGCTTCCTCTTCCGTCTCGAAGCGGACCAGTGCCGCAACGGGGCCGAAAATCTCCTCGCTGACGATGCGCATATCCGTGGTGACGTCGCGCAGCACGGCGGGGCTGCAGAACAGCGAAGCCTCGGCAGACTCGTCTCCGCCGACCACCGCCTTGGCGCCCTTGCCGAGCGCATCGCTCATCAGCACAGTCACCTTGTCGATCGCCGCCTTGTTGATCAGCGGACCGACAGTGCTTCCTTCCGCGATACCCGGGCCGACGGCGAGCTTCTTGACCGCTTCGGCCAGTGCCTCGGCGAAGCGGTCATAGATCCCCGCCTGCACCAGAATGCGGTTGGCGCAGACGCAGGTCTGGCCGGCATTGCGGTATTTCGAGGCCATGGTGCCGGCGATGGCCTTATCCAGATCGGCATCGTCGAAAATGATCATCGGCGCGTTGCCGCCAAGCTCCAGGGTGAGCTTCTTCACCGTGTCGGCGCACTGGCGGTACAGCGTCTTGCCGACCGCGGTGGAGCCGGTGAAGGAGAGCTTGCGCACCCGCGGATCCTCGCACAGCGCCTTGCCGACGGCCGGCGCATCCATCGAGGTCACCACGTTGATCACACCCGGCGGCACGCCTGCATCCAGGGCCAGCTTGGCGAGCGCAAGCGCCGAGAGCGGGGTTTCCTCGGACGGCTTCACCACCGCGGTGCAGCCCGCGGCCAGCGCCGGCGCGACTTTCCGGGTGATCATCGCGTGGGGGAAGTTCCACGGCGTGATCGCCGCAGTGACGCCGATCGGCTGCTTCAGCGTCAGATAGCGCTTGCCGCCGGTCGTGGTCGGGATGGTTCGTCCATAGGCCCGCTTTCCCTCCTCGGCGAACCACTCGATGAAGCTCGCCCCATAGGCGATCTCGCCGCGCGCCTCGGCCAGCGGCTTGCCCTGCTCCAGAGTCATCAGCCGCGCCAAAGCCTCGGTCTCGGCCGTCACCAGCTCGTACCAGCGTCTCAGAATCGCGGCCCGTGCTTTCGCAGTCATCGCCGACCAGGCCGGAAGCGCCTTCTCGGCCGCGTCGATGGCCTGCATCGTTTCCGCCGCGCCGAGATCGGCAACCTTTGCGATCTCCTCGCCGGTCGCCGGATCGGTGACCGGGAACGTCTTGTCGGATTTGACCCACGTATCGCCAATCAGCGCGTCCGTGGGGAATTTCTTCGTTTCAATCGTCATGAGAATACCTATCAGCGAAGGTGAGTGGGGCGGATGTCATATCCGCGTATTTTGGTGAGGATGGCATCGTCGTTTGACGTGCCGAGACGGCGTGGCTCTAGACTGCATGGGCGTACCATTGGTGATCGAGCGCGGTGACGATGCGGGCGAAATGATCCCGCTCGGCTTGCTTCAGTCGCGTGAACACGGTCTGGAACGGCTCGCCGAAAGCCTCGCGTACAATGGGCGACGCACCGAACCGGGCGATCGCGCTCTCCCAGGTCAGCGGCAGAGCAAGTGCCGGTCCGTTTTCGGCGCTGCCTTCGCAAGCCTCGCCCGGATCGACGTTTTCGGCGATGCCGTGGCGGATGCCGGCCAGCATGGCGGCTAGCACCAGATAGGGATTGGCGTCGGAGCCCGCAATGCGATGCTCGATCCGTGTTGCCGCGGCCGGCTCGGTCAGCACGCGCAGCGAGACATTGCGATTGTTGTAGGCCCAGTTGGCGGCAAGCGGCACATAGGCTTTCGGCTGGTAGCGCCGGTAGGCATTGGCCGACTGCGCCCAGAGCGCCATGAACTCGCCCATGGTTTCGCGCAATCCGCCGATGGCGTTGCGGCAAAGCGGCGAGACGGAATCGCCGGCGAACAGATTGTTTCCGGCCACATCGACCAGGCTCATATGCACATGCATGCCCGAGCTCGCCCAATCGTGATGCGGCTTCGGCATGAAGGTGACGTCCATGCCGTGGACCTTCGCCGCCGCCTTGATGGCGCGCTTCAGCAGCAGCCCTTCGAGCCCCGCCTGCACCACATCGCTGCGGTGCTGCAGATTGATCTCGAACTGCGCCGGGCCCGATTCCTGGATCATGGTATCGACCGGCAGGCCTTGGCCCTCGGCGATGCGGTAGACGTCGTCGATGAAGGCGGATGCCCAGTTCAGCTCGTCGAACTGATAGAGCTGCTCCCAATCGGGATCGGTGATCGCGCCTGCGGGCGTCTCCAGCTTGAAGTCGCCATCGGGGCAGGCCTTGATCAGATAGAATTCCAGCTCCACGGCGGCGACCGGAAAGCGATCCTCGGCGGCGAACGCTGTCGCCTGGCGCTGAAGCAGCCGGCGCGGATCCAGCCCGCCTTCATCCTCCACCGGCACCATCACCACCTGAGCATGGGTGACCTCGCCGGTATCGACCGGCGCCAGCGTGTCGGCCAGCAGGCGGAACTTCAGATCCGGATCGCCGGTCTCCCACAGCCGCCCGGTCTCCTCGCAGCACGTACCCCGCGTATCCATCAGATAGACCGTGGAGCAGAACATCACCGTCTTCTTGGCGAGCGCCGGCAGCTCGGCGGCGCGGATGCGCTTGCCCCGACCGATGCCGATCATGTCGAACAGCAGAATGTCGACCCATTGCAGCGTCGGGTGCCGGGCGAGGAAGTCTTCGGCTTCCTCCGCCGTCAGGTAGCGTTCGTCTGTCACGTCGGTCACTTGCGGCTCCGGGCGGCCGCACCGAAGCGCGTGAACAGCTCTTTCGAAGCGGGATTGGTGGTCGCGTCCCATTCCGGATGCCACTGCACCCCGACGCAAAACGCATCGTCGTTCGGTCCGCGCACCGCCTCGACCAGCCCGTCTTCGGCATAGGCCTCAGGCTGCAAGCCCTCGGCAAGCCGCGAGACGCCCTGGCCGTGCAGCGAGTTGACCATGATCTTGTCCTCGCCGATCCACTCTTTCAACTTGCCGGTCAGCTGCAGCGGATGTTTCGGACCCCAGCGCTCCTCGACATCGGGCGAGGGGCCTTCGCGGTGGTCCATATAGCCCTCTTGGCTATGGACCTCCTGGAACAGGCTGCCGCCGAGCGCGACGTTGAGCTCCTGAAAACCCCGGCAGATGGCGAGCATCGGCACGCCCCGCTCGATGGCGGTGCGGACCAGCGGCAGCGTCACCGCATCGCGCTCAAGGTCCAGCGCCTCGGGGTTGGCCGGCGTCTCGTCGCCGTAATGGCTGGGATGGACGTTGGACGGGCTTCCGGTGAACAGCAGCCCGTCGGCAATGGCGAGCGCCGCCTCGACATCGATCAGCGCCGCGCCGATCGGCATCAGCAGCGGCTGGCAATCGGCAGCCTGCGCGACCGCGGCGGAATACTCCCGCTTCACCGCATCGAATGTGTAGTCGTTGATGCGCTTGGCGCAGCACGGGATGACGACAATGGGACGGCTCATGGCAAATGTCTCGCACGAAGGCAGTGGCAGTCGGGACGGCGTGAGGAAGGCGGCACGGATAGAAGCCTTGCAGTCATCGCGTTGTAGCGGCGTCGGGCAGGGCTTGCCACGTCTGGGGGCGCGTGGCGGCGTCGCAGCCCAATAGCTCGACGGCACTCCGTGCGGCGCCCGTTTCGGACAGCGGAGTCTTGTCCGAGCGCCGGCCAGGCTACGAGTGACCTACCGGCGGTCGAAATACAAGCCGCCGGACCACTACACAAACCGGAATGGATTAAAGACAGCCGGGGATCGTCCCCAGACTGTACCGACGGAATCGGCGATACAATCAAAGCCACTTTCCCCCTATTTCGCCCTTCTTGATATCCATAGGGGCGATTAGTTGCTGGCTGACCCGTAGAGGTCCTCTGATCAAACGGAACAGGAGTGCCAGCTGTACTGGTCATTTCGTCAATGATCGAGTGCGCCATTGATCTTTTGAGCGGAAAACCCTGTACTTTTCGACGTGATAAGTTAGCATCGTGAATATCATTGATCAGATGATCAAAAAAACATCATTTTGATGTCTATTTGAGCAGAAACAGCTGATCGTGACTGGGACGATGTGAGCAGGGGTGTGCCGTTGCTGCGGATGTTCGGCCGCAGCGGTCGCCGAAGTAACAGGGAGTTACGCAATGACCACCAAAGACTTGGCGCCGGTATGCCGGAGCCGCCGAGAGAATGGCCATTTGAAAGCGCCGGTAACGCGTCGGATCGTGCTTGGATATATGGGCGCAGCGGCAGGTGCCGCAGCAATCGGCAGTGGCTTCTCGCGGCGGGCTTCGGCCGCCAGTAACGTGACCTTCCTCGGCTGGCAGGGCTATGAGGACGTCTACCGCATCGGCGATTTCCTCAAAGACAACGACGCCACTCTCGACGCCACCTACATCAACACCACTGAGGACATCATCACCAAGCTGCGCGCCGGCGGTGTCGGCTCTATCGACCTGGCCACCCTCAATCAGATGTATGTCGCCATCGGCCAGGCCGCCGGCCTGCTCGAGCCGATCGATCTCGCCAAGGTTCCGAATTCGAAAGACCTGCTGCCGAACTTTCAGAACGACGACTTCGTCATCGACGGCAAGACCTATGCGTTGCCCTTCACCTTCTCGTCCTGCGCGCTGCTTTATAATCCGGAGATGGTCTCCTCGGCGCCGACCAGCTGGGAAGACTTCTTGAAGCCCGAATACAAGGGCAAGGTCGCGCTGTTCAGCGATGCCATGACCAACGTCCTGGTCTGGGCCCGCGTCGCCACCGGCACCGACACGCCGACCCGGATGACCAAGAAGCAGCTCGACGAGACCATCGCGCTGCTGATCAAGATCAAGAAGGACCATGCCCGCGCCATGCCGGCCAGTTTGGGTGATGGTTCCGACATGCTGGCACGCGGCGAGGTCGCCATGATCATGGGCTGGGAGCCGATGGTCGTCTGGTGCGCCGAGAAGGGCACCAAGGTGGAGATCGCCAAGCCGAAGGAAGGCACCTGGGGCTTCCTGGACACGATCAATATCGCCAAGGATGCGCCGAACTACGATCTCGATCTTGCCTTCGTGAACCAGTGCGTCAGCGCGGAGGCTCAGGCCAAATTCGGCAATGACAATCTGCTGGGTGTCGTCAATAAGGACGCGGTTCCGCAGTTGAAGAAAGAGGTCCAGGCTTTGTACGACTTCAGCGATCTCGACGCGTACTTCGCCAATGCGCATCTCTATCCGATGTTCCCGCTCGAGAGCGATGGCAAATACGTCACCTATGACGAGATGCTGGAAGGCTACGAGCGGTTCCTGAAGGCGTGACCTTGTCAGGACCGACATCGTCCGGTCAGGCGCGGAAGCCCATTCTGCGCCTGACCGGCGTTACGAAGAAATACGGCCGCAAGATCGCGGTCAAGCCGACCGACCTGACCATCCAGCGGGGCGAGTTCTTCGCCATCCTGGGGCCCTCGGGCTGCGGCAAGTCCACTCTGCTGCGCATGATCGGCGGCTTCGTGAAGCCTTCCGGCGGCACCATCGAGATCGACGGCGCCGACGTGACCGCCCTGTCGCCGGAGCGCCGGCCCAGCAACATGGTGTTTCAGAGCTATGGGCTTTTCGTCCATATGACGGTGCGCCAGAACGTGGCTTACGGCCTGCGTATCGCCAAAGTCGCCAAGTCGGAGATCGACGACCGCGTCGCCGAGGTGTTGAAGCTCGTGCATCTGCACGATTTCGCCGATCGCGACGTGACGCGGCTTTCCGGCGGCGAGCGCCAGCGCGTCGCGTTGGCCCGCGCGCTTGTCATGCGGCCCAAGGTGCTGCTGCTCGACGAGCCGCTTGCCGCGCTCGACCTGAAGCTGCGCAAGGCCATGCATGCGGAGCTGCGCGATATTCATCACGCCATCGGCGGCACCTTCGTGCTGGTCTCCCACGACCAGGGCGAGGTGATGTCTCTGGCCGACCGGGTGGCAGTGATGGAGTCCGGCTCCATCGTGCAGGAAGGCAGCCCGCGGCAGATCTACCGCGAGCCGGCGACCCGCTTCATCTCCACCTTCATCGGCGATGCCAACGTGCTTTCCGCCGAGCGCAAGGGCGGCGTGGTCAAGCTCGAAGCCGGGATCGAATTTCCCGACGAGGGCCCCGATACCCACGTCAATGTCATCGTCCGCCCCGAGAACATCCTGATCGACGGCGATGCGCCCATGGATGTCTCCATCGAGGGCGAGCTCGTCGACGTCATCTTCTTCGGCTCCTACGTCCAGCTTCGTTTCCATCTCGACGACGGCACCGATCTGATCGCCCATACCACCGACGAGACGGCGGTCTGCAATATCGAGGTCGGCCATCGCGTGAAGCTCGGCTGGAACTACGATCAACAGCGGACGCTCGATACCTAAGATGCTGAAGCAACGACAAGGTTGGCTCTCGGCGGCACCCGCAATCATCGTCTTCGCGGTGCTCTTCGTAGCTCCGCTGTCGATGTTCTTCGTCGTCAGCTTCTGGCAGGTGAAGCTGTTCGCGCTGGTGCCGACCTTCACCTTCGCCAACTATGCGAAGACCTTTCAGGAGTATTCCGGCTCGCTGCTGTTCACGCTGGTCATCGGGCTCACGGTCGGGTTCGTCACCACGGCGCTGGCGTTCGGCTTCGCCTATGTGATCCGCTTCCGCGCCGGCAAGCTCGGTCCGCTGCTGCTGTTCATGGCGCTGTTCACCCTGTTCGGCGGCTATCTGGTCAAGATCTATGCCTGGAAGACCATCCTCGGCCGCGAGGGCATTCTCAACACTGCGCTGATGTGGGTCGGCGTCATCGACGAGCCGCTGACCATGCTGCTCTACAGCCCGTTCGCGGTGATCATCACCCTGGTGCATTACCTGCTGCCGCTGGCCATTCTGCCGATCTACGGCTCGCTCATCGATGTCGACGATCATGCGCTCGAGGCGGCCCGCGATCTCGGCGCCAAGCGCGGCCGGGTCATGCTCGGCATCGTGCTGCCTCAGGCCCGCTTCGGCGTTATCGCCGCCTTCGCCATGAGCTTCCTGGTCTCGGCCGGCGATTACGTGACGCCGCGTCTGGTCGGCGGCACCCAGACCTCGATGCTCGGCAATTTCATCGAAGGCCAGTTCGGTCTCCGCATGAACGCGCCGCTCGGCTCGGCGATGTCCTTCACCATGCTGGTGGTCTGCCTGGCGATCATCATCGGCCTCTGGTTCCTCTCACGACTGACGAGCCCGCGATGATCGACCGTTTGCTCAGACCCTCCACCTGGTTCGCGGTTCTGGTCGCGATCTTTCTGCTCACGCCGATCCTGCTGGTGGTGCTGTTCTCCTTCGGCAAGAACCAGCTCACCACCTTTCCCATGGGTGGTGTGACGCTGGACTGGTACCGCGAGGTTTTCGACTGGCCGCAATTCTGGAGCGCGCTGAAGACCACCGTCGCGGTCTCCGGCACGGTCGGTCTCGCCTCCGCGATCACCGGTACGCTCGCGGCCCTCGGCCTGATCAAGTTGAAGGAGAAGACCGCCGGCGTCGCGATCAGCACCCTCGGCCTGCCGCTGATGCTGCCGCCGCTGGTGATCGGCCTGGCGCTGCTTACTTGCTATTCGCTGATCGGCATGCCGCTCGGACGCATCTCGGTGATCCTCGCCCATCTCGTCTACACCCAGCCCTTCGTCATCGCCGTGGTGCATGCCAGGCTCCGGCAGATGGATTATGCGGCAGTCGAGGCAGCGCGCGATTGCGGCGCCACCCCGCTGCAGGCCTTCATGACGGTGACCTTGCCCGTGGCCCGTGCCTCGATCATCGGCGGTGCGCTCATCGCCATGGCGCTGTCGCTGGACGATTTCGTCATCACCTTCTTCACCCTTGGCGGCGGTAACACCTTGTCGACCCTGATCTGGGGCATGCTGCGCACCACCATCGATCCGACCATCAATGCGGTGGGCACGGTGATCATCTGCCTGACCATCGGGATGACGGCAATCGCACTGTGGGTGACGCGCTACCGCGGTTGAGGCAGCGCGTCACCGAACGCCATCAGGACAGCGCATCGCGGAGGCCGTAATAGCCATAGGCCGCACGCAGATACAGAAGACGCAAGGCCGGGAACGGAAAGCGCGGCAGCGGCTTGCGCATGATCGCTGGAATGCCGGCGGCCTTCTCGCCCTCGGTCATCAGCCGCGCCATCGCCCGGCCCGACCAGCTTGCCATGGCAACGCCGTTGCCGTGATAGGCGAGGGAGTAGAACACCCCGCTTCCCGGATCGAACGCGCCGAGATGCGGCGCCCGGTCGAAGGCAAGGCAGACCAGCCCCGACCAGAAGAACGGGATATCGATATCTTTCCAGGCCGGGAAGATGGCGTGGAAATCGGCGACCAGATCGGCCTTCCGCGCCGCTTCGCCCGCGCGGTCGGCATTGAAGTCGCCGCGTGCGCCGAACACCATGCGCTTGTCCGGCAACAGCCGGAACCAATGCAGCAGCGTGCGCGTGTCGAACACCATCTCGGTGGTGGTCCAGCCTTGCGCGGCAAGCTCCGCATCGCTCATCGGACGTGTCGCGATCGCCTTGGAGAAGGCCGGCAAGGTGCGGCCCGAAACCGCCTTGGTCAGCGAGTCGCTGGTATAGCCGTTGGTGGCGATCAGCACTTTCTTGGCGCGCACCCGTCCGCCTGGCGTGGTCAGCACATGGCGGCCGCCCTCCTTGCTCCAGCCGGTCACTTCGCTGCGCGTCGCCACCCGCGCGCCGGCCTTGATCGCCGCCCGCGCCAGCCCGCGCACATATTTGCCCGGATGCAGTCCGAAGCCGACCGGCACGTGAAGTCCGCCATGGACCGCCGGGCTGCTCATGCCGCTCTCGGCGAGAGCATTCTTCGTGTGCAGCGTCGATTCCACGCCGAAGGTCTCGAACAGAAACTCCTGCTCCTCCCGCAGCTCCGCGAGGCGCGAAGGATGATGGGCGAGCACGGTTTCGCCGGAGCCCGTGGCGTCGAAATCGATCGCCTCCCGCCGGCCGAGATCGCGGACCAGGTCGATGGCCTCGACCTGCGCGTTGAAATAGGCGCGCGTCGCCTCCAGGCCGAAACGCTTGATCTGCTCTTCATTGCCGAGCTTGTGCGAGCCGAGACAGCAGAACCCGCCATTGCGCCCCGAGGCGCCCCAGCCGATCTCGCCGGCCTCCAGCACAACGGCTTCGACGCCCGAGTCCTGCGCCAGATGCAGCGCCGCCGAAAGTCCGGTGTAGCCGCCGCCGATGATGGCGATCTCGCAATCCACATCGCCATCGATGGGACGGCAGCCGTCCGGCGCCGGCCCGGCGCTGTGTTCCCAAAAGCTCGGCACTTTGCGGCCGAGATCATACGCATCGCGATGATAGAGCCCTCGCATGCGACTACCTCCTAAACAGCGGTGAATACATTGATCATTATGACGAAAAATCTTGATTTTGTGAATGTGATGATCTACTTTTTTCGATAGTAGCGTTCATATGAACAACAAATAGCAGGATTGCTTATCAAATGAGCAAAACTGATGAATTTGAGCTCGATCAGCTCAGCCGCCGGCTCATTGCGGAGCTCCAAAAAGACGGGCGTGCCTCGTTCCGAGAGATCGGCAAGCGTCTCGGCGTTTCGCCGGCGACCGCGCGCAGCCGCTACAACGAATTGCACGAGGCCGGCGTCGTCGAAGTGATCGCCGTCCCCAATCCCTGGCGCATGGGTCTGCATTTCCACGCCACCGTCGGGCTCAAATTGAAGCCCGGCTGCATGGAAGAGGCGGTGGAGCTGCTGTCGCAGCAACGGCAGGTCGGCTGGATCGGCCTCCTGATCAACGACTACGACGTCATGTTCGAGGTCGCGATGGAGGACGACCGCGCCTTCGGCGCCTATCGCGAAGAATTGTGGAGCCGCATCCCCGGCTTCATCGAAGCCGACGTCTACAAGATGTGGGACGTCCGCAAGTTCCGATACGACTTCAGCCTCGCCGTGGACGATCAGGCGGCGGCGCCCAAGCCCCGAAGGGCGCGCAGTTCGTCGTCTGGCGGCACGAAGTAACCCTCCGAAAAATCACCACTCACAGCATGGAGAGAAGGACGAAGTAATGGATCTCGTAAGCGTACTCCAAGAGTCGCCGCTTCCCAGGGAGCTCCCGTTCACCGAGGCCGAGTACGCCGAGCGTGTACAGAAGGTGCAGAAGAAGATGGTCGAGCAGGGCGTCGACTTTCTGCTGATCAGCAACACCCCGAACCTCTGCTATCTCACCGGCTACGACACCTGCATGTCGCCCGGCTACACCATCGGCATTCTGGGCACCACGGGCGATGTCATCCTGCACGCCTCTGAGCTCGAAGCGACCTGCGCCATGCTGATGAGCAACATCAAGGACATCCGGGTGTTCTATTGGTACGAGGCCCAGGACACCGCCACTCAGCTCGCCGAGATCCTGAAAGGGCTCGGTGCCGAGGGTAAGACCATCGGTCTTGAGATGGGCTATGCGGAGACCTTCGCCAGCGGTGCCTTCGACACCAAGAGCTATCTGAAGCTCGCCAGCCTGCTGCCGACCGCCAAGTTCTACGACGCGACCCGCCTGGTGCTCGACGTCCGGCTGATCAAGACGGCCAAGGAGCTCGACTATATGCGCAAGGCCGGCGAGTACACCGCCATCGGCCTTGAGGCCTCCATCGCCGCGGTCACCGAAGGTGCCACCGACACCCAGATCGCCGGCGCCGGCTACGGTGCCATGGTTTCGGCCGGCTCGGAGCTGATGTCCATCGATCCGATGATCGCCACCGGCAAGCGCGCGGCCTATATGCCGCACGCTCCGTATAAGCGCATTCCGGTGGCCAAGGGCGAGGCGGTCTATCTGGAATATTCCGGCTGCTATCACCGCTACAACGCGCCCTCCATGCGCAGTGCCGTGGTCGGCACCCCGCCCGATGGCACCAAGCGCCTGGCCGATGCCAGCATCAAGGTGGTCGAGCTGCTTCTGGAGAACATCAAGCCGGGCCGCACCGGTGACGATGTCGCCAAGGACGCCCAGCGCGGCCTCGACGATGCTCCGGAAGGCACCTACTTCCACGGCGGCTTCGGCTACTCCATCGGCATGGGCTTCCAGCCGACCTGGACCGAGAACCCGGTCTACATCTCGCCTGGTTCCGAAGACGTGCTGCAGCCCGGCATGACCTTCCATCTGCCGATCTGCGTCTGGGTCCCGTCCGACAAATATGGCCTCGGCTTCAGCGAGAGCGTGGCGGTCACCGAGACCGGCTGCGAGGTGCTGACGCCTGGCAAGGACCGGGTGCTGGCAGTCCGCTAAGCCACGATCCGAAACCACGAAAACGTGCGGCTGGTCGGTTCCCCGGCCGGCCGCGCGCCATCACCAGCTTGTAGGGGAGTAGCATGCGACGGATTGGCGTCGACACTGGGGGCACGTTCACGGATTGCGTGCTCATCGATGATGAAGCGCGCACCATGGCGGTCGCCAAGGTGCCCTCTCAGCCGAAACATCCGGACCGGGCGGTTCTGAACGGAATTCTGAAGCTTCTGGACGAGACCGGGCTTCCCGCCAGCGATATCGACGCCGTCTATCACGGCACCACCATCGCCACCAACGCGGTGATCATGGACCGTTATGTGCGCGGCGGTTTCATCGGCACCCGCGGCTGCCGCGACGTGCTGGAGATCGGCACCCAGATGCGGCCCGATCTGTACGATCTGCAGCAGCGCGAGAAATCGGCCATCATCGAGCGCGACCGCCGGGTGGAAGTCCCCGGCCGCATCGCTGCCGACGGCACCGAGATCGAGGCGCTCGATCTGGATGCCGCGAAGGAAGCCGCCAAGCGGCTGGTCGATGACGGCGTGCAGGCTTTCGCCGTCGGCGGGCTGTTCTCCTTCGTCAACAACGCTCATGAGAGCGCCATCGCCGCCATGCTGCGCGAGGAATTTCCGGACATCTACGTCGCCCATTCGGCGCAGATCTCGCCGGAGCCGCGCGAATATCCCCGTTTCGCCACCACCGCGATCAACGCCACCCTGGCGCCGCTGCTGGATCCCTACATCTCCAATCTGGAGAACAGCCTGCGCGATGAGGGGCTGAGCTGCCCGCTCTACATCATGCAGAGCAATGGCGGCACCGGCACCGCCGCCCGCTCCGTCGGCGAGCAGGCGCATCAGCTGGTGCTCTCAGGCCCGGCGGCCGGCGTCATCGGCGCCATCTTCGCCGCCGAGCCCATGGGGATGAAGAATCTCGTCACCTTGGATGTCGGCGGCACCAGCGCCGATATCGGCATCGTCGTCGATAGCCGTCCGCGCGTGCGCCACGACATGCCGTTGCCCAACGGCATTCCGCTCACCCTGCTCAATCTTGAGATCGAGACCATCGGTGCGGGCGGCGGCAGCATCGCCTGGGTCGACGCCGGTGGCGCGCTGCGGGTCGGCCCGATCAGCGCCGGTGCCGATCCGGGACCGGTCTGCTTCGGCAAGGGCGGCACCGAGCCGACCGTGACCGACGCGCAAGTTCTGCTCGGCCGTCTTAACCCGCAAGGCCTGCTCGGCGGCGATCTCAGTGTCGACCGCGGTGCCGCTGGCGAGGCGTTCTCGAATATTGCCGAGACTCTCGACCTCTCGGTGGAGAAGGCGGCGCTCGGCGTCGTCGCCGTCATGGAGGCCGATATGGCCGGCGCCATCCGCCAATGCGCGGCGCGCCATGGCGACGACCTTCGCGACTTCACCCTGGTGGCCGCCGGCGGTGCCGGCGCGCTGAACGCCGTGGCGCTCGCCAAGACCCTCGGCATTCCGCGCGTGCTGGTGCCGAAGCGTCCGGGGCTCCTCAGCGCCACCGGGCTTCTGGCCGCCAAGCTCCGCCACGATCTGTCCCTGCCGCTCATCATGTTTGCCGACGAGCCCGATCTCGCCGCCATCGAAGCGGCCCAGGACGATCTGGAGAAGCGGACGCTGGAGGTGCTGGAGACCGACGGTATCCCGGCCGAACGCCGCCGCGTCGAGTTCGCCCTCGACCTGCGCTATCTCGGCCAGGAATTTGCGGTCACCGTGCCCTGCGAGAAGGGCGAAGCCATCGAGAAGGTTCTGGAGCGGTTCCACGAGACCCATGAGCGGGTCTACGGCCACTCCTCCGTCGACGACCGCGCCGAGATCGTTGCCGCCCGGATCATCGGCTGGGGTCTGTTCGACGCCCCGCGCGTCGAGACGCAAGAAGGCGATGAGGTCACCGCCGAGCCGGAGACCCGCGAGGTCTGGTTCGACGAGGCGGGCGGCTATGTCGCCACCCCGATCTACAAGCGCCACGCCCTCAAGCCGGGCACGACGATTTCCGGCCCCGCCATCGTCGAGCAGCTCGACACCACCACCGTCCTGCTGCCGGGCTACGGCGCCAAAATCGACGCTAGCGAGAACATGGTCATCAGTGAGGAGAGTGCAGCGTGATCGATCAAGTGACCGTTGCCGTTATCGGCAGCGCATTCAGAGCCACCGTTGGCGAGATGGGCGAAGCGCTCCGCCGCTCCTCCCATTCGCCGATCATCCGCGAGATGTTCGACTATTCCTGCGCCATCTTCACCGCCGAAGGCGATACCGTGGCCCAGGACGATGTGATCCCGGCCTTGCTCAATTCCATGGTGATGGCGCTGCCGGAGCTGCTGAAGGAGAACCCGCTTCCGACCATCAAGCCGGGCGACATCTTCATCGGCAACGACCCCTATCGGGGCTGCACCCATACGCCGGACATCCACCTCTTCGCGCCGGTCTTCGCCGACGGCAAGCTGGTCGCCTGGGTCGGCAATTTGGCCCACCACGCCGATATCGGCGGCACCAATCCGGGAACCGAAGGCTTCGCCAACCGCTCGGTGTTCGAGGAGGGCCTGCGCTTCCCGTATGTGAAGCTGTTCGAGGAGGGCAAGGCCTGCGAGCCGCTGTTCCGCTATATCGAGAACAATGTGCGCGACCCGCGTTCCAGCCTCGGCGATCTGCGGGCGCAGGTTGCTGCCGCCAAGCTGGGCGTCCGCCGCATGGATGCACTGATCGAGAAATACGGCGCCTCCGTTATCGGCAGCGCCATGACCGAGCGCATCGACCAGTCCGAGCGCCGGGTGCGCGCCGCCATCGCGGCCTGCCCGGACGGCAAGTCCAACGCCGTCGGCTATCTCGACGATGACGGCTGCGGCGGTGAGCCGGTCCGCATCGAGATCAGCGTGGAGATCAAGGGCGACGAGATCGTCGTCGACTTCACCGGCACCGGCCCGCAGATGGAAGGCGGCATGAACGCCTCCAGCACCGCGGCCATGGCGGCGGTGATGTTCGCGGTCAAGGCCGGCTTCGATGCCGATGGCGAGCAGACCGCCGGCAGCCTGCGGCCGATCACGATGATCCTGCCGGAAGGCTCGGCGGTGAATCCGCGCTTTCCCGCCGCGGTCAGCCTGCGCCACCTGGCGGCGCAGCGGGTCTGCGATACGCTGATCCGGGCGCTCGCCGAGATCAATCCGAAGCTCGAGAGCGCCGGCGCCTTTGTCGGCTTCTCCAGCATGGCGGCGGAATGCCGGCATCCGCGCTCCAACCTGCCGGTCGTCATGTCCGACGATCTCGGCGGCGGGCTCGGCGGCCATACCGGCGGCGATGGTTTGAGCGCGGTGGATACCTATCTCGGCAATGTCGGCATCCTGCCGATGGAGATTTGCGAGCTGCAATATCCCATCCGCATCGGCACCACCGAGCTGGCCGTCGATTCCGCTGGCGTCGGCGAATATCGCGGCGGCCTCGGCATCCGGCGGGTCTATGAGTTCCTGGATACCTGCGACGTGGTTTTCTACACCGAGCAGACCAACCCGGAATTTGCCCCTTGGGGCAAGGCCGGAGGTCGGCCGGGCCGGCCGGCGAAGCTGATCCTGGAGCGTGCCGACGGCAGCACCATGGATATCCATAAGAACCGCGTTCTGGTCCAGGCCGGCGACAAGCTGATCGCCGTCACCGGCGGCGGCGGCGGATATGGCGATCCGAAAGCCCGCGACAAGGCCGCCATCGCCCGCGATCTTCGCGAAGGCAAGATCACCGCCGAAGCGGTGAAGGAGACCTACGGCATCGAGCCGGCAGAGCTCCCGCAGGCCGGCTAAACCCGCAGCTTAGCATCACGACCTGTAAGAGGGCCCGCCGGCATCCGCCGGCGGGTTTTCATTTTGGTGGACGCTCTGCGCTCGGCGCCTTGCCGTATTGCGCCTTATAGGTGCGGCTGAAATGAGCAGGCGAGGCGAAGCCGCACGCCACCGCGATCTCGGTCAGCGACAGGCTCGAATTCGTCACCATCTCCCGCGCACGCCTCAGCCGCAGGCTCAGATAATAGTGCGAAAGCGTAGTGCCGTAGGTCAGCTGGAACATCCGTTGCACGTGACGCAGCGAGATCCCTGCATGGCTCGCAAGCTCCTGCGCCGACAGAGGCTCCTCCAGATTGGTCTGCATCAGCGCGATAATGGTCGCCAATGTCTGGTGCTCGACCTCGACGCAAGCATGCTCGCCATCGGCGCGGTGCGGCAGGCCGACATGCTTGGAGACCGTGTTCGCCAGCTCCCGTCCGAGCCGCCGCGCCACCAGGCTCAGCATCATGTCGACCGTGGCGATACCGCCGCCGCAGGTCATGCGGTCGCGATCGATCACCGCAAGCCGCTCCAGGAACACCACATCGGGATGCTCCCGCCGCAGACGGGGCAAATCGGGCCTTTGCAGCGCGCAGCGATACCCGTCGAGAAGCCCGGCCTTTGCCAGCGCATAGGCACCGTTGCACACCCCGCCGAGAGCGGCGCCGTCGCCCGCGATGCGGTGCAGTAAGCCAATCAGAGCATCGTCGACCGGCGCTTCGATCTCGGTGCCGCCGCAGACCAGCACCAGATCGAGAGGCGCGGCCTCGTCATAGCCGATGGCTGCGATCTCAGCCGTGCCGTCAACGGAGCGCACTGCGCCACGCCGGAGCGCGAGTACGCTCCAGGCATAGTCGGCCGTCTCGCTATGGCGATTGGCGGTGCGCAGAACCTCGATGGCGCAGGACAGCGCCACCATCGAGAAATTGTCGAGAACCAGAAGGCCGATCTGCCGGATCGACGAAGCGCGGTCTGGAGTCCAGGCCGGCGTTTGCTGCGGACGGATGGTCGGAAGCACGGAGGTCACGGCGAATACGTCCTCCCGGAGCAAGTGCCAAGCCGCGCGGCACGGAAGCCGCACGGTCCCGGAGACGTGATTCGGCCCCCAAATTGGAGGGTTCCACACAAAGCCCAAGCCTCAATGAGGGCACCGTCCATCGCGCTCAGCCTTTCGATCGCAATCCTCGATCCAGTCCGACCCGTTTCCATTTGCACAAAAAAACCGTGCAAAATCAGTTAGTTAGCGGCCGTTAGGCGGTGCGCCGACAAAAACACAGACACCCATCGCCCCTGACCGAAGGAAACTCTAAACCATCAGGTAGTGGAAAATCCACACTTTACGTTTGGAAAATCCATAGGTACCGTGAGGCCTTCGACTGACCGGCGGCAGGAGACCTTCACTTGTCTAGAATTCCCACACAGGCCCGTATCGTTATTATCGGAGGAGGCATCGCTGGTTGCTCCACCGCGTATCACTTGGCGGCGCAGGGCTGTTCGGATGTGGTTCTTCTCGAAAAGGCGCAGCTCACCTCCGGCACCACCTGGCATGCCGCCGGAGCCGTCGGTCAGCTGAGGAGCAGCGCCAGCATCACCCGCTTGATTCAGGATTCGACGGCGCTCTACAGCCGCCTCGAGGCGGAGACCGAGCAGGCGACGGGCTGGGTGCAGACCGGTTCATTGCGGCTCGCCTGCACGCCGGAGCGGCGCACTCAGATCGAAGCCTCGGTCTCCATGGCGCGCACCTTCGGCCTCGATGCGCAGATGATCTCTGCGGCCGAAGCGCAATCGCTGTTCCCGGTCATGCAGGTGGATGACGTGCTCTGTGCCGCCTGGATGCCGAGCGACGGCAAGATCAGCCCCAGCGATGTCACCGTGTCGCTTGCCAAAGGCGCGCGGATGCGCGGGGTGAAGATCTTCGAGAACACCGCTGTCACCGGGCTGGAGGTTAAGGACCGCCAGATCACCGCCGTTCTGGTGGGCGAGCACCGCATCGAATGCGAGGCCGTGGTGCTGTGTGCCGGGCTCTGGACCCGCCAGCTGGCCGCCACCATCGGCGTTAACGTGCCCCTGCAGCCGACCCTCGACCAATACGCCATCACCGAGCCGATCGAGGGCCTGCCTCTGCATGCCCCGTCGATCCGCGACCCCGACCATCTCATCTTCGTCAAGGAAGAGGTGGGCGGCATCATGCTCGGCGGCTACGAGCTCAACCCGGTCGCCTATACCGATCCGAAGCTGCCGCAAGAGCCCTATTATCTGTTCCAGGAGGATTTGGAGCAGTTCGAATCCTTCATGACCGGTGGGCTGCACCGTATTCCCGCCCTGGCCGAGACCGGTATCCGCAGCTGGGTGCACGGCCTCGATTCCTTCACCGAGGACGGCATGTTCATTCTCGGCGAAGCGCCGGAAGTGCGCGGTGTCTTCGTCGGCGCCGGCTTTAACGGCTTCGGCATCGCTGCCGGCGGCGGCGCGGGCAAGGCGCTTGCGAGCTGGGTGCTGGAAGGCGAGGCGCCCTACGATCTCTGGCCCGTCGATATCTGCCGCTTCACTCGCCACCACCGCTCGGACGAACATGTCCGGCTCCATGCGTATGAAGGTTTCGCCAATCACTACGGCATGGGCGATCCGGCCTTGCTGGAGAAGCTGGGCCGGCCGCTGCGCCGCACGCCGTTCTACGATCGGCTGAAGCATGCCGGCGCGGTGTTCGAGCCCATCGCCGGCTGGGAATGCCCCGCCTGGTTCGAGACGGACGGTGACGGAAGCTCCGATACTTCTTCTGCTGCCGCCTGTAAGGCCGCCGAGGAGACTGCGATTCTGAGCGACCTCAGCCCGGCGGCGAAATTCGCCGTGCTTGGTTCGGGTGCGGCGACTGTGCTGAAGCGGGTTTTTGCGACGCCGCTTGGCGCGGAGCCCGGCAGCATTTCCCGTGCGCTGATGCTCACCCCCTCGGGGCGCATCCGCGCCGAGGCTGATGTGCTGTGCAAGTCGGCCGAGGAATATCTGGTGATCGGCGATACGGCGCGGGCGACGCTTCTTTTCGAGCAGCTCCGCCGCGCCGTGGAGACCCGCGAAGATGCTTTCCTCGTCGATGAGACCTCCGGCTGGGCCATTATCGGTCTTGCCGGCCCCAACGCGCCGGCAATTCTGCAAGCCGTGGTGGAGCCGCGCAAATGGCGCGCCGGACTGGCGCCGGGCACCGGCTTCGAGACGACCGCCGCGCTGTCGCCGGTCTGGCTGTTGCATCAGCCGGAACGCGATGTGATCGGCTGGACCCTCCACGTTCCGACCGAATATGCGCTCGCCGTCTGGGACGCGATCGTTGAGGCCGGTGCCGAGCAGGGCATGGTCCTCGCCAGCCGCCGGTCTCTCTCCTGGCTCTCGCAAATGGCGGGCAAGCCGGTTTGGGGTATCGATTTCAGCGTCGAGGACTCGCCGGCCGAAGCCGGGCTCGAAGGCGAGATCGATAGCGCAAACGGCCAGGAGTTCATCGGCGCCGAAGCTTTTGCAGGGCGAAAGGGTGCGGCGCCGGAGCGGCGTCTTGCCAAGGTGATCTGCGCCGACCCAAATGCCAGCCTCTCAGGCAAGCAAGCCATCTATCTCGGCGATGAGAAGATCGGCTGGACCACCAGTGGCGGGGCCCGCCAAGGCGGCAACTCCATCGCGCTGGGCTATATCCGGACCGACGGCAAACCGCCGCAAGGCTGCACCGTCGAGGTCAGGACGGAACGGGTGCCGGTGGAGATCCTGCCTCTGGCGCCCGCCGCACCGGAGCAGGCCACGTAAGGGGCGAAGAGGGGAGCAGAAGAGATGCAGAAAATCGGACATCCCTCATGGCGCTCCACCGCCGCGGATTTCCTCACGCAGCGGAATTTCATTCTCTTCTGCATCATCCCGCTTCTTCTGTTCCTGATCCTGACCTCGGTCATCCCCGGCATCCTTGCGCTGGCCGACAGCATGACCGCCTGGAACCTCACCGCCTTCGGCAGCCAGAACCGCTTCGTCGGGCTGGACAATTACCGCAAGCTGCTCGGCGATGATCCGCAATTTTGGGGCTCGCTCGGACGCACCGCGCTGTTCGTGCTCGTGGTGGTGCCGATCGAATTCGCCCTCGGCCTTCTGATCGCGCTCTATTTGCTCGATCCGTTTCCCGGCCGGCGTCTGGTGCTCACCTTGGTGATGATCCCCACCATGATCGCGCCTGTGGTGGTCGCCATGACCTGGCGCTTTCTGATGATGCCGACCTTCGGTCTGTTCACCTATTACCTGCGCCAGCTCGGATTTCTCTCCGAGGGCTCGGTGTTCTCCGGCGAGATATCCGCCATGGCCACGCTGATGGTGATCGACATCTGGGAATGGACCCCCTTCATGATGCTGATCCTGCTATCGGGTCTCAGCGCCATGCCCAAGGAGCCCATCGAGGCCGCCCAGATGGACGGCGCCTCGCCGCTGCAGATCCTGTTCCATATTCAGATCCCGCTGCTTCGCCCGCTGATTATCGTCGCGGTGCTGTTCCGCAGCATCGACGCCTCCAAGATCTTCGACACCATCTACGTGCTGACCGGCGGCGGGCCCGGCGCCGATGCCACCGAGTCGATCACCCTGTTCGCCCATAAGACGACATTCGTCACCTGGCAGCTCGGTTACGGCGCCGCGGTCTGTCAGGTCCTGGTGCTGTTCGCGGTCATCGCCGCGGCGCTGTTCTATACCGCCGTGGCGCGCAACCAGAGGAGCGCATCGTGAGACGCCATAGCCCCGCAGGCCGCGCGGCCGAAGCCATTACCTGGGCGGTTCCCCTGGCGCTTTTGCTGCTTGTTGCGCTGGTGCCCTATATCTGGATGCTGCTGGCGAGCCTCAAGCCGCGCGCTGCGATCTTCGCCAACCCGCCGAGCTTCACCTTCTCCCCGACCTGGGAGAATTATCAGACCATCCTCGAAGACAAGGGCTTCGGCGGATATCTGATGAACTCCATCTATGTCGGCGCTTTCAGCACCATCCTTGCCGTCACCATCGGCACGCTGACCGCTTACGCGTTTGCCCGCTTCCGCATGCCGGCGAAGCATCATCTGTTCTTCTGGATCTTGTCCACGCGTCTCGGCTCGCCCGTCGCCTATGCCTTGCCGATGTACTTGATCTTCTACCGGATGGGCCTGTTGAACAGCATGGCGGCGATCGTCATTGCCCATGCCAGCTTCAATCTGGTGCTGGTGGTTTGGATGATGCGCTCCTTCTTCGAGGACGTGCCTCGCGAGGTGGAGGAGGCGGCCGAACTCGACGGCTGCACCCCGTTCGGCGTGTTCTTCCGGATCAGCCTGCCCATGGCCTGGCCGGGCCTTGCCACGGTGATGATCTTCGTCCTGCTGTTCTCCTGGAACGAGCTTCTCTTCGCCCTTATCCTCACCTCAGGCGAGCACCGCACCATCACGGTGATGATCCCGACCCTGGTGTCTCAGACCAGCACCTTGTGGGGACAGGTCGCGGCCGCCTCGGTCCTTCAGTCGATTCCGGTTATCGTGTTCACCTTCTTCGTGCAGAAGCACCTGGTTCAGGGCCTCACATTCGGAGCCGTTAAAGGATGAGCGATTTTTTATCCGGCGAACCCGCACCCGACCGCAAGCTGAGCCGCGCCGAAAGGCTGCGCCGCATCCTGGCGATCCTGCGGGTGAATTCCTCCATCCGCCTCAGCGCGCTTGCCGAGCAGTTCGGGGTCAGCGGCGAGACCATCCGCCGGGATCTGGAAAAACTGCGGCGCCAAGGATTGATCAACCGCACCTATGGCGGTGCCGCCCTGGTGCCGCTCGGCGTCGATCCGAGCTTGAACCAGCGCCTGCAGCACAACGCGCCGGCCCGCGATGCCATGGCCGAGCGCGCCGTCACCCTGGTGAAGCCGGGAGAGGTGCTGTTCATCTCCTCGGGCGTCTCCACCCTGCAATTCGCTCAGCACCTGGCCCAGTCCGCCTCGAACCTCACCGTGCTGACCACCAGCCTCAACGCGGCCACCGCACTCGGCGCCAATAGCTCCATCCGGGTGATCCTCACCCCCGGCGATCTGGAGCCCAACGAGGCTGCGGTGGCGGGTCCCGAGACCAGTGTATTTATCGAAAAATTCCGCGCCAATACCGTGTTTATCGGCGCCAGCGGTCTCACAGTGGACGGGCCTTATGAATCCTTGTCGAGCATCACGTGGAACGTCCGCACGATGATCGAGCGATCGCAAAAGGCCGTCCTGCTCGCCGATCACAGCAAGTTCGGCAATGTGCGGCTCGAGCTGATCTGCGATCTGATGGATCTCGACGTTCTGATCACCGATCAGGCGCCCGAAGGCGAGCTTGCCGAGGCGATCGATGCCGCCGCGATCGAGGTGATGGTCGCCACCCCACAATATGCAGCCCTGATTTAGCCGGTGCCGCCATGACGCGAGCGGTGAGGAAGTTCACGCGCAATGAGACTTGGATTTGACAACATAAATGTTGGCATTCACACTCAAAAGTGTGGAAGGTTCCAAATTGGTTCTACCAACGATAAGGAAGTCGGCTGGCCTGCATGATCGAACCCGGTTGGACCATAGACGCGATCAAGGCCTATATCGGGCGCCTTCCCCTTTGGAGCGGCGAACCGGCGATCAGCCCGATGGCCGGCGGGCTCACCAATCTGGTTTTCCTGGTTGAAGACGGCGACACCAACTATGTCGCCCGGGTCGGCTTCGATCTTCCCGATCACGACATGTATGACGTCTTCATTCAGACGGCGATGCGAGCGGCGGCCGAGATCGGCGTTGCGCCGGCGATCCGCTATATCGAGCCGCGTCTGGCGGTGATGGATTTCGTTCCCGGCGGCACACTGCGGCCCGAGACGGCCTCAGAGCCGAAGAACATGGAACGGGCGATCGGCTTGCTGCGCCGCCTGCACCAAGGCACCGGCGCGGTCCGCGGGCCAATCCGTTACGTCTGCTACTTCCAGCACACCCGCGGCTATGTCGCGCTGCTTCGCCGCCTGGAAAGCCGGGTGATCGACGAGTTGCCCCGCTACGACGCGCTGCTCGACACGCTGGAAAAGGAGATCAGCCCGTTCACCCCGGTGCTGACCCAGAACGATCCGCTGCCGCAGAATTTTCTCGGCGGCCCGGAGGACGAGCTAAAGCTGGTCGATTGGGACCATGGCGGCATCGGC
Source organism: Methyloligella sp. GL2 (assembly GCF_013341275.1). Taxonomy (GTDB): domain Bacteria; phylum Pseudomonadota; class Alphaproteobacteria; order Rhizobiales; family Methyloligellaceae; genus Methyloligella. Next base: position 23,700 of record NZ_CP054476.1, on the reverse strand, counting down.
CACCCCTTCAACGACCTCTCCAGCTTTCTCAACAATGCCGACGTGCCGCTGGAGCAGTGGGATCGCGCCATCGAGATTTGCTGCGGCGAGGTCGACGACCGGTTGCGCTACGAGCTCTCGGTCTTCGCCGTGGTCGCCGCGCTCCGTGAATATATCTGGGCGCCAGTGCAGGAGCTGGTCTCCCACGTGCCCGAGGAGGTCGTTGCGGCCTCGATGCAAGAACTCCATCCCGACCTGCCCGCCGGCTACGAGGGCTACGGGATCATCAATTACGAGCGATTCGAAAAAATCCTGTCCGATCACGAACAAAAATACGGGAAAGTGGGAGGAGCGCGGCAAATATAGCCGCGCCAAACAATCAAGGATGGTTTTTCGGATGTAACGAGTGCGTGGGGGCGTCAGTAACCGCGCAAAGAAACGAGGACGAAAGAAGAACCATGACTTTGCATTTCTGGGGTGCATTGAGGAGCAGCTTGGCAGCTCCGATGATGCTCGCGGTTGCTGCCCTACCATCAGCGGCCCATGCCTGGTCTCTCAAAGAGGCCGCCGAACCTTATTCCGGAACCACCATCACGTTGGCTTGCGAGGCCTATGCGCCGTGTCTTGCCTATCAGAAGCTGATCCCCGAATTCGAGAAGGAGACCGGCATCACCGTGAAGGTCGAGGCCGGCGATATCGCGCAGATCCAGCAGCAGATCCTGACCGATGCCCTGACCGGCACGCAGATCTACGACCTGGTGCAGATCAACCCGTTCTCCACGGGCGCTTGGGGCGCGCAGAAGTTCGCCGTGCCCATGAAGACCTTCCTGGACGACGAGAAGCTGCGCGATCCGAGCTTCTCGCTGGACGATGTTGTGCCCGCCCTGGTCGAGCAGATGACCTATAACGGCGAGCTGATCGGCATGCCCTATAGCTTCCTGCCGCCCTTCGGCATCTACCGCAAGGACATCGCCGCCGACCCGAAAGAACAGGCCGCCTTCAAGGAGAAATACGGCTACGAGACTCCGTTCAACGGTGATCTCGTCATCGACGTGCCGACCTGGAAGGAATGGACCGACGCGGCCGAGTTCTTCGGACGCAAGAAGGGCGAGACCCTGGCCGGTGTCGAGCTCGACCACGACGTCTACGGCACGGCCGCCGCCTTCAAGCGCCACCTGACCGTCGTCTACGACTATGAGCGCATGCTGCTCGGCATGGGCGGCGAGATGGTCTCTGCCGACAAGAAGGTCGGCTTCAACACCAAGGAAGCCAAGGAAGCCCTCGACACCATGCTCGCTTGGCGGAAATTCTCGCCCCCCTCCTACAAGGAGTACACCTGGGACGACGAGTATTCCGGCTTCTGCTCCGGCACGCTATTCTCGGTTCCCTCCTGGGCCGACTCCACCGCCTTCTTCGAAGATCCGAAGGAGTGCCCGGAAGTCGCCGGCAAGATCGGCTACTTCCTGCATCCCGGCACCCACAAGACCGTCTCCGAGGGTCATGCTTTCGTGATCCCGTCCAAATCGGACAAGCAGCAAGCTGCCTTCCTGCTGGCCCAGTGGCTTGCAAGCAAGGATGTGCAGACCCGCTGTGAGGCGTTCGGCTGCGCGACCTTCCGCACCGATGTGCTGGCAATGCCCGATTGGGACGACAACGGCGCAGTGCTGATCTTCCGCAAGATGCTCGACGAGGATGCGCTTTATCCCCGCCCGGCGCTGCCGGAATGGATCCAGCTTCAGCAGATCATCATGGAAGGCCTGAGCGCTGCCGGCGCCGACCAGATGGAGCCGGACGAGGCCCTGGCCGACATCCAGGAGAAAGCCGAAGAGGTCGTCAATCCGTGACCGAAACGGACGGCCCCTCTAACGCGGGACGAACCGTGGCCGAGCCGGTGCGCGCTGAGGCGCGCGCCGGCCGGCTCGGTGCCGCAATCCGCTATTACCGGGAAGCCATCTGGGCTCTCCTCTTCTGTCTGACGCTGATCCTCAGCTGCAGCCTTTTGGCGAGCCTCAAAGTTGCGCCGATCTGGATCAGCACCACGGCCACTCTTGTCTGTCCGTTGCTGGCGACGGTCTTCACGATGGCAATTCTGCGGGTCGCCGGGAGGTCCGAATGATCGGTCATTTAATCGTCCTCGCCATCGCGGCCCCCTTCCAATTCGCGCTTGCCGGCTGGAGCCGCAAGTATGACGTGCTCGAAGCCGGCGAGGCGGCATTCTGGTGCGTGGTCATTTTCCTGCTCTTCGAGCTGGTCTATCTGGGATTGATGTCATGAGCAGCGTGCGGTTTGAGAACCTCAACAAGCGTTTCGGAGAGAAGGTCGTCGTCGAGGATTTCTCGCTGGACGTGGAGGACGGAGAGTTCATCGTTCTGCTCGGCCCCTCCGGCTGCGGCAAGACCACCACGCTCCGCATGCTCGCCGGGCTCGAAAGCCCCACCAACGGCCAGATCTATATCGGCGATCGCGAGGTGACGGACGTTCCCTCGCGTCAGCGCGACGTGGCCATGGTGTTCCAGTCCTATGCGCTCTATCCCCATAAGACGGTGGCGGAGAATATGAGCTTCGCTTTGCGCCTGGCGAAGATGCCGAAGGATGAGATCGAAACCCGGGTGAAATCCGTCGCTAAGACGCTCGGTCTCGACAGCATGCTCGATGCCCGCCCGCGCACCCTTTCCGGCGGTCAGCGCCAGCGCGTCGCCTTGGGCCGCGCCATGATCCGCGACCCCGCCGTGTTCCTGTTTGACGAACCACTGTCAAATCTGGATGCCAAGCTGCGCAGCACCATGCGCAGCGAGCTGATCCAGATGCACAACGAGCTGAAGGCGACGATGATCTACGTCACCCACGATCAAATGGAGGCCATGACCATGGCCGACCGCATCGTGATCATGAATGGCGGCATCGCCCAGCAGATCGGCACGCCGCTCGACGTCTACGACGATCCGGCAAACCAGTTCGTCGCCCAGTTCATCGGCAGCCCCGGCATCAATGTCGTGCCCATTCATAAGACCGATGCCGATGGCGCCATCACCATGGGCAAGCTGAAGCTTCCTTTGCCCAAGGATCATCCGGGCGCCAGCATTCAGTCCGCCTGCATCGGCATGCGGCCCGAACATCTTAGCCTCGCCAAGAAGCCGAAGGCGATCGAGATCAAGGGCACCGTCGATGCGGTCGAGCAGCTCGGTGCCGAGACCATCTTCGAGGTCGAGACCGCCGGGCCGCGCCTTGTGGTACGCGCTCCACGGGCGAGCGATCTCAAGCCGGGAGTGCCGATCGCCCTCTATCTCAACCCGGACGAAATCCTTGCCTTCGATGCCGACGGCAACCGGGTCCGCGTGGCTTGAGCAAGCAACGGAAAATCTGACAATGGCTGAAATTCAAGGCCTCCTTTTCGACAAGGACGGCACGCTGCTCGATTTCTTCAAGACCTGGACCCCGATCTGCCGAGACCTTGCCACCGAAGCTGCCGGCGGCGACGAGGCGGTGACCGAGGCGCTGCTGCTTGCCGGAGGACTGGACCCCGAGACCGAGACCTTTGCCTCCGGCTCGATCTTCCAGGGCGCGGGGATCGAAAACCTGATCGCCTGCTTCACCGAGGTGATGCAGGAGGCAACCCCGGAAGATTTGCGGGAGATGATCACCAGACATCTGCGCGAAGGTGGCGGAAAATACGCCGTCATCATGGAAGGCGTGCGTGAGGAAATCGTCGTGCTGCAGGAGGCTGGCTACCGGCTCGGCATCGCCACCAACGACACCCATGGCGGCTTGCACGCCTCTATGGGCCGCTGCGGCGATCTGATCGACTTCTTCCCGTTTCTCGCCGCCTGCGACAGCGGTTATGGCGCCAAGCCGGACCCCGCAGTCGGCCTTGCTTTTGCCGAGTCGATCGGCGCTCCGCCCTCGGCCTGCGCCATCATCGGCGATTCCGTCCACGATCTGGAGATGGGGCGCCGCGCCGGCTTCGGTCTTCGCATCGGCGTCCTCACCGGCCCGTCGCCGCGGGAGGATCTGGAGCCTCATGCCGATCTCGTGCTCGACAGCATGCTGGAGCTCTCGACGTTCCTTGCCGAGCTGGACGTCGCCAAAGCCTAAAGGTCCTTATCGGTGGCGAGTCTGCCGGGCCCGAAGAAGAGGTCTTCCTCATCTCCGCGAAGACGTGAGCGGATGCAGAAACGGCGCCGCGATAGGCAGCGCCGTTTCAACGTCATATGTGAACCGCGCAGCGGTCCAGCGGACCTAGAACGTGCCGTTCAGGGTCAGCCCGACCAGCCGCTCCTCGCCGACAAAGGCGTAGGCAGATGCGAGCGGCGGCGCGTTGTTCCGGTCCACCTGGGTGAGATACTGCTCGTCGAACAGATTCTTGGCGAACAGCGTCAGCGTGAAGCGGTCCCACGCCCAACCCGCGCGAACATCCACGACCGTGTAGCCGTCCACGGCGACGAGCGGGCTATTGGAGAGCCCGCCGTTACTGTAATAGCCGTCCGTCAGGCGCAGATTGGCGCCAACGAACCAGCCCGCTTCGGAGCGATACATACCGCCGGCGGAGAAGGTGAAAGGCGGCGCCTCGGGGAACTCGTTGCCTGAGAAGTCGCCTTGGCTGGTGACCATCTTGTCGAATTTGGTCTCCAGGAAGCCTGCCGATGCGAACAGCTCCAATGGCTTGATCGGCCGCCAGCGGCCCTCGATCTCCGCGCCATAGGCATGGGAACTGCCGGCGTTCAGGATCTCCGCCACACCGTAATACTGATTGAGCACGGCGACCTGCTGATCCTGGTAGTCGTAGTAGAAGACGTTCGAGTTGAGATCGAGCGTGTTGTTCATCCAGGTCGAGCGATAGGAGAACTCGTAATCCTCCAGATATTCCGGATCGACCGTGACGTAGCGGTTGTCCGGGGTCAGCTGCTCGAAACCGGTGCGGTAGCCCTTATTGTAGCTGACGCCGATGGTCTGGTTGGACGTCAGATCGTAGGTCAGTCCGAGCTTCGGCAGGAACTCGTTGAAGGTCGCTTCGGAGTTCTCCACCGTCGTCTTATAGGTGAAGGTCGCCAGGTCGAGCCCGACGGAGTCCACATCCGTAGTGACCTTGTCCCGCAGCAGCCGTCCGCCGCCGATCAGCTGCCAACGGTTCCAGCGGTAACGAAGATCGGCATAGGCCGCCATGCTGTCGGTCTGCGCGTTATAGGTACCCTTGGCGTAGGGAGTCCGCTCGTCCGGAAAGCCCGGGAAGAAAAACGGCAGATAGATGTCATGGTCATTATAGGCGTCGCGCTCGAAATAGCCGTAGAACAGTCCGAGCACGCCGGAAAGACCGTTGCCGTCATTGGCCATCTCAAGCCGTAGATCTTGGGTGAAATCCTGGCCGTCGGTCTCGTCGCCATAGCGCGCGAAGGCCGCGTCCGCTGCCGTCTTGATCTTGGTATTCGTATCCGCGTAGGCCGTGACGCTGCGCAGCGTCATATCCGGGCGGATCTCATAGGCGATATCGGCGGCGTAGTTGTTGGAGGTCGCGTCCCGGAAATCCGTGAACCCCGACGAATAGACGAATTTGCGTTTGAAGAACTCCGCGTCGGTCGCGATTGGATCGCCATCGACGCTCGAGACCATCGAGGTGCCGGGCTCGTCGATGGTGCGCGCGATGGTGAATAGAGCGCTCAGCCCTGGCAGACTGTCGGGCTCCAACAAGAGCTTGCCGCGAATGCTCTGGTAGCGGTCCTCGCCCATGACGTCGTTATCCGGATCGGCATAATCGATGTCCCGGGTGTGATCGAACTTGTAGCCGGCGATGCGGATGGCGGATTGCCCTGCCGCAATCGGCGTGTTGACGACGAAGCCGCCATCCCACAACTCATCCGTTCCGATCGTCCCTTCGGCGATGATCTCGGTCTTGTAGGTCGGGTCGTTGGTTTTGACGATCACTTCGCCGCCCAGTGAGTTGCGTCCCTCCAAGGTCGACTGCGGACCGCGCAGAACCTCGATCTGGTCGATATCCCAGATGCCGCGGGCGCCGCGGCGCACCGCATCCGGATTTTGTGTGACGCCGTCGATTACGACGCCGATCACCGGCACGCCGGAGATATGCTGAAGCCCGGTCAGGCCCTCGGAGCTCATGCCGCGTATGGCAAAGCCGGAGTTGTCGTCCGCAACCACGGTATTTGCCGTCTGCGAGATCGCTTCCTTCAGGTCGAAGATCTGGCGCTCGGTGACGTCTTCGCCGGTGATGATGCCGACGCTCGTGGTCGTGTCGCGCATGGTGCGGAGGATCTTCTCTCCTTCCACCACGACACCGGGCAGCGCGGCGATATTGTCGCCGGAGCCTGTATCGTCGGCGCTGGTCGCCGCCGGCCCCGACGCGCGCAGCACCTCCTTCTTCTCGTTACGCTTGGCCGGCGCGGATTCGACCACCACTTCCGGCAGCACGAGGGCATCGTCATACGGATCCTCCGCCACCGCCTCCGGCGGCGGCAGGGGTGCTGGCACCTCGGAAACCGGCGGATCCGTCTCTTGCGCTTTTGCAGGGGAATAATCGAAGCCGAGACCGGCACATATGATCGCGAGCGACGCGATGCTCACAGTACGCACGAAGCTACCTCCCAAATTCACGACACGCCGGGAAGTCCCCGGCGATTGACTTGTTTTCGAGGTCCGAGGTGCCAGACGTGATTAGGAGGTATTCAGCCGTTCGATGCGCAGCCCCCACCGCGCAATCGCCCATCCCCCAAAAATCCCAGCCCCCAAGCCAGTCAAAAAAGCTGATAAAAAAAGTCTGAATTAACTAGTGCATAAATACCGCACACTGATGAAAACGGTCTGCGGAGCCTCGATGGGCGAAAACCGGCAAAACAACACATCCCGCTGCTGCTGCGTCACACCGCAGTAACCGGCTGAAACATCTCTTCGCAAAGCGCCTTCATTCGGCCGGCTTTCAGGGCGGGCTCCGCCGTATTGGGGCGGCAACACTTGAGCCGTCTGGAGCTGTATTTGTGGAGCGAGCAATGACGATTGAGCACCGCCGTATCGACCCCCTCAACCGGCTGCCTGCTGTCTTGGGCGCAAGCGCCCTTATTGCGTATGAGGAGAAGCCGAAGATCTATGGGCCGAGAGTCCGCAAGCTGGTTTTCAACCTGCTGCTGATCTGTGCCACGGCCCTGGTCTTCTATGCTGCGACGCAAGTGGTGCGGGACAGGGGGCCGCGCGATGATACAAACCCGGCGGCGATCGCGCCCAAGCCGGCGCTACAGTCGGAGGTGAAGCATTCCGATGCGGCAATCTAATTTTCCGAGAAAATTGGGGTAGCCGGGAGGAGAGCGTTCAAACGTATTGCGCCGTTCCCCGGGCCTTGGCTCAGCCTTGAGCGGGAAAAGGCCGGGCGGAAGCTGGCGGTCGTGTGAGATCGACACGCAGCGCGTATAATTACGTAGTATTGCAAGCGTACCGAGCCCATTCACACCGCGAAAAGGCGCTTCCACATTGGACATTCCGCGGATCTTCAACGTCGCTGAAAGTGCCCACCGGATCCATAATCCGTTCACGCCGGAAAAGCTCGCCACTCTCGGCGCGGCGTTGCGCCTGGAACCGGGGACCCGTGTGCTCGACCTCGGCAGCGGTTCGGGCGAGATGCTGTGCACCTGGGCGCGCGATTACGGAATCGGTGGCACTGGCATCGACATGAGCCAGTTGTTCACCGAACAGGCGAAACGCCGCGCCGAAGAACTCGGTGTTGCCGATCGCGTCGGGTTCATCCATGGCGACGCTGCTGGTTATGTCGCCGACGAAAAGGTCGGCGTGGCAGCCTGTGTCGGTGCCACGTGGATCGGTGGGGGAGTCGCCGGCGCCATCGAGCTTCTGGCCAAGAGCCTTTGCACCGGAGGGATCATTCTCATCGGTGAGCCATACTGGCGGCAATTACCGCCGACGGAAGAGGTCGCCAAGGGATGCCGTGCCGGTTCGATCTCCGACTTTCTCATGCTTCCAGGACTTCTCGCGTCGTTCGGAACGCTCGGCTACGACGTCGTGGAAATGGTTCTGGCAGACCAAGATAGCTGGGACCGGTACGAGGCGGCCAAGTGGCTCACCATGCGCCGATGGCTGGAAGCGAACCCCGGCGACGATTTCGCGAAGGAAGTGCGAGCCGAGCTGACCTCGGCCCCAGAACGCTATGCCGCCTACGCGCGCGAATACCTGGGCTGGGGCGTGTTCGCGCTGATGGCGCGGTAATGCGAGGCCGCTGGGCATCCGGCGGATCGCAGACGGTTGGGTCGCACAATAGCCGGTGCGCCAAGTTCAGTCCAGCAGATGATTTGAAAGGTGGCAGGCTGCGGCCCGCAGGGCCAAATGGCGCACCTTGACGGTCCAATGATCGAATTATAAAGATGCATGCATCATCGATCTTTTGTCGAGAGGCTGTCTTGCTCGAAAACCTCAGCATCATCGGCGTGCCCGTCGACAGCGAGGGAACATTGGCCGGCACGTCCCGGGGGCCGCGTGTCTTGCGGCAGCTCGGGCTTCTCGACGTGGTGCCCCACGATGCGGATATTGGCGATCTGCCGGTCTCCATAGCGAGCACCGAACGGGACCCGGTCAGCGGCATGAAGGCGGCCCCCGAGGTCGTCGTGCTCACTGCAAAGACACGATCGGCTATTGCGCGCGAAATTGGTCTGGGGCGCATGCCCCTGATCGTCGGCGGCTGCTGCGCACCCCTTATCGGTGCGATGGCCGGCGCGCGCGACGTGCTTGGAGGCGTCGGGTTGGCCTATGTCGATGGCCACTCGGACCTTTACGATGGCCAGACCTCGCCTGCGGGCGATTGTGCCGACATGCCGATGGCGTTTCTGCTGGGGCGTGCCGGGGACCTTCTCGCTGACGCCATGGGACCGAACGGTGTCCTTGCTCCGGAGGAGGTCGCGATGCTGGGTTATCGCGATGCGTATATCGCCGCGCCGGCCGGTTCCCTGATGCCGGAGGACATCGGAGACTCGCTTTACCGCCGTGACGCGGATGCACTGCGGCGCGAGGGGATGGCCTCCGCCGCCAAGGCCGCCTTAGAGCATCTGCGCGCCGGACCTGGCCGTTTCTGGCTTCATCTCGACTGGGATGTTCTCGATGAGGAGCAGTTCCCCTCCTCGGACTATCTTATGCCGAACGGCTTGAGCTGGACCGAGCTGATTGAACTCGTGCGGCCCTTGATCGGGTCGTCGCATCTGATTGGTATGTCGCTCGCCTGCTACAACCCCGACAACGATGCAGATCTCTCCGACGGTCGCAAAATCATCCGCTGTCTGGAGGCGATGTTTTCGAACGATGGAGGGTCTCGATGACCACCGGTAAGGCTGCAAACGTTCTTGGCGCGCTCGCCCTGACCCTGTCCGACCGCATTCAGGCGCAAGCGGAAGATATCGCCGGCCTTGGCGGGATGGGACCGGCGATTCTTGTCGCCGTGGATGTGCAGCCCGGGATCCTGATTGAACGTCTTGCTGTGGAGCTCGGCCGCGTCCAATCCAGCACCGTGCGGGCCGTGCAACAGCTCGAACGCGCCGGCTTTATCGAAAAGCGGAGAGGCGACGATCGCCGGACCCTCGGCCTTTATCTGACCGAGCCAGGCAAGGCTCGCATGCGCACCATTCTCCGTAAGCGTGCCGAGGCGCTCGGCGACGCGCTGGCCGTCCTTTCGCCAAAGGAGCAAGCGGCGCTTTCGGGATTGATCGAGCGCATGCTCGAGGCGCTGGTGAAGCAGGAAGACGACCGCTTTCCAATGTGCCGTCTTTGCGATGAGGAGGCCTGCGGCGAGGATCGCGACTGTCCGGTCGAACGCGGAGCCGCGCGCTGCCGACAGAAGGCGGCTGCTTGAGGCAATTCGAGCCCCTTCCATTCCGGCTCGCCGGTCGAAACATTTCTACACTTTAAAACAAACGATGTAACGCCGCCTATTCCTATGCTTGGAGGAACGAAATCTTGTTGTCTGAAGTCATTCGTCCGGAATCAAAACAGTGCTTGTTCCTCCAAATATTGTTCTTCTTATTGGTCTGACGTCGTTTGCCCTGGCAGCCTGCCAGACGGCCAAGCCGACCCGCTATAGTGGGCTCGGCTCGGCCTCCGCCATGACGCCGAACACCACGAAAACTGCCTCGAAGATCCCATACAGCTACCGGCAAAACGTAGCCTGGTCTCAATATCACAAGGCCATCCTCGACTCGGTCGCCATCTATCGCGGCTCGGATAGTCAGTTCGACGGCGTGAGCGAGACCGACAAGAAGGTGCTCGCAGCCTATATGCAGCAGGAATTCACGCGGGCGCTGGGCCAGCGCTTTTCGATGACCCGCAGCCCCGGCCGGGGGACCATCCGCGTGAAGCTGACCCTCACGGGCGCGTCCCTGACCAAGCCGGTGATCGGCATGTTGTCACGCTTCGACATGGCCGGCGCAGTCTACAACGGGGTGCAGAGCGCGCGAGGAGGCGAAGGGACCTTCACCGGCGCCGTGATGTACGGCGTTGAAGTCTTCGATGCCAGCAGCAACCGGCTGCTCCTCGCCTTCGTCGCCAAGCAATATCCCGGCGCCTACAACGTCCGTGCGACCATGGGCAAGCTGTCCGCCGCGAAAGCCGGCATCGACAAAGGCGCGACCGAGCTGGCGGGATCCTTCCGGTAGAGGGATCCACCGGCCAGAAAACTGGCGCACCCGACAAGATTCGAACTTGTGACCTCTGCCTTCGGAGGGCAGCGCTCTATCCAGCTGAGCTACGGGTGCTTACCGTGCCGCGACACTAGCCGAGGCGGCTGTGCAGGGCAATTGCGCCGGGGGATGAGCTTTAAGGCGGGGCGGGCGATTTGCCAAGCCCTTGTCTCTCCTAGCCGCGTCTCTCCTTGCCGCGAAATCCCTGTCGCCAAGCCCTTGCTGCCTCGGCGCTTGCGTGGTTCTCCGCCGTATCGAGTCGGTCCCATCCGTTCATCTGTGCCAAATTGATCCGCCAGACGCAGGCCAGCGTGCCGTTATTGGCCCCGATTGGTGCAGCTTTCCGGGCAATTTCACCATTTCCGACGCAAGGCGTTGACCTGCCCGCGTCTTGCAAGGTCTTTTGCCCACGTATCGCAACAGGACGGGGCCACGAAGATGCGCGCATTGGAGGTCGATCGCCAGCGGGTCGCATGGGTCGACTACGCCAAGGGGTTTTGCATCGTCATGGTGGTGATGATGCATTCGACCCTCGGCGTGGAGCATGCCGCCGGCGATGCGAGCTGGATGGGGTGGATCGTCGCCTTCGCCAAACCCTTCCGCATGCCCGACTTCTTCCTGATCTCCGGCCTGTTTCTCGCCCGCGTCATCGACCGCGACTGGTCCGACTATCTCGACCGCAAAGTCGTCCATTTCGCTTACTTCTACGCGCTGTGGGTCACCATCCAATTCGCCTTCAAGGCGCCGGGCTTCGCCGCCGAGCTCGGCTGGGTGGGCGTGGTGGAGGAATATCTCCTCTCCTTTGTGCAGCCTTTCGGCACGCTCTGGTTCATCTATCTGCTGCCGATCTTCTTCGTGGTCACCAAGCTGGCCCGGAACGTGCCCGTGCCGGTGATGTTCGTCGCCGCCTGCGCGCTTCAGATCGCCTCGCCCGAGACCGGCCTCGTCGTGGTCGACGAGTTCTGCTCCCGCTTCGTCTATTTCTATACCGGCTATGCCTTCGCCCCTTACGTGTTCCGCTTCGCCGAGAACGTCATGGCCAATCGGCGCGACGCGGTGCTTTTCCTCTGCGCCTGGGCACTGTTCGAGGCGCTGATGGTCTATTTCGGCTATTCGGCGCTGCCCGTCGTCGGGCTCGGCCTCGGCTTCGTGGGCGCCATGGCGGTGGTGGCCGTCTCGGCCTTGCTTTCCACCAGGAATTGGGCCCTGCCTTTGCGCTTCGCAGGGCAGAATTCCATCGTGGTCTATCTCGCCTTCTTCCTGCCCATGGCGGTGACGCGCACCGTGCTGCTGAAATTCGCACCCGAGCTCAATCTCGGCGTCACTGCGCTGCTCGTCACCACTGTTGCGGCGATCACCCCGCTGATCTTCTTCGTGCTGGTCAGGAATACGTGGTTCGCCTTCCTGTTCCGGCGTCCGGCCTGGGCGCATCTCGGTGCCCGGAAAAGCGAAGAGACGCTCGCCATTGCCAAATCGTAACCGGTTGGCAGCCATAATCGGCCGATAGGCGGTGGCGACTTGACGTAGCCCGCCATAAGCGTACCTATCGGTGCAAGGTTGTGTTGATGAGCGGCAAATCGCTTACGGCGATCCGGGAAGATTTGGGAAAGACATTGGCGAAGAAGAAAGTCCTGGTTCTAGGCGGCGGCTTCGGCGGCGTATTTGCCGCCAAGGAGCTGGAGGAGCGCGGGCGCGACCTGATCGATGTCGAGCTGATCAACGACAACAACTACTTCGTTTTCCAGCCGCTTCTGCCGGAGGTCGCCGCCGGCGGCATCCACTCTTCCGATGCGGTGGTGCCGCTGCGCCAGCTTTTGCCCAAGGTCCAGTTCCGCCAGGCCGAGGTGGCCGGCATCGACTTCGACAAGAAGATGGTCATCGTGGTGCAGGGGGCGAGCCGTATCCCGGTGGAGCTGCCCTATGACGAGCTGATCGTCGGACTTGGCACCACGGTGGATCTGAACCGCTTCCCGGGGCTGCCCGAGCACGCCCTCACCATGAAGCAGGTCTCCGACGCCCATAAGCTGCGCAACCATGTGCTCTCCTGCCTGGAGCGGGCCGACGTTGCCACCAACGATGCGGCCAAGCGCCAGCTTATGACCTTCGTGGTGGTGGGCGCAGGCTTCTCCGGCGTGGAGACGGTGGGCGAGGTGAACGCGCTGATCCATCAGGCGCTGCGTTATTACCCCCATCTCACCCGCCACGACGTGCGGGTGCTGCTGGTCGAATATGCCGATCGTATCCTGCCGACCTTCTCCAAGGAGCTGGCGGATTACGCGACCCAGCGCCTGAAGCTGCAGGGCATCGAGGTGCTGACCGGCGTCGGCACCAAATCGGCCACCTCCACCGCGGTCGAGCTGACCACGGGCGCGCTGATCCCGACCAGCACCATCGTCGCCACCATCGGCAACGGGCCGCGCCAGCTGATCTCGTCCCTCGGCCTCGACATGAAATGGGGCCGCATCCAGACCAACCGCTTCATGCAGGTGCCGGGGCAGCCCGATGTCTGGGCGGTGGGCGATGCGGCGCTGATCCCGATGAAGGACGAGCCGGGCGACGACCCGCAGGCCTATGCGCCGCAGACCGCGCAGTTCGCCGTGCGCGAGGGCAAGCAGCTGGCCGACAATCTTCTCGCCGAGCTGCGCGGCAAGACGCTGAAGCCGTTCTCTTACGAGTCCAAGGGCGCGCTGGCCTCTCTCGGCACCACCAAGGCGGTGGCCGATGTCTATGGCCTCAAACTCACCGGCTTCTTCGCCTGGCTGCTCTGGCGCGGTTTCTACTTGTCGTTCATTCCGGGCTTCCAGGCCAAGGCGCGGCTTCTGGCTACCTGGCTGCTCAACGTGTTCATGCCGCCGAACCTGGTTCTGATCCAGGGGCCGCCGCCGGCCACCCGCTACATCCACTACCGCAAGGACGATGTGGTGTTCGAGCCCGGCATGGTGCTGGACGGCTTCTATCTGGTGTTGTCGGGCAAGCTGAAGCTCACCATCGACAACAAGGAGACCGGCGAGCATCTGGTGCGCGAGTTCGGCCCCGGCGGGCATTTCGGCGAGCGCGTGCTGATCCGTCCGATCATGCGCACCGGCCTGGTCGAGGCGCTGGAGGACACCGAGGTGCTGTTCGTCGCCAAGAAGGATTTCATCCGCTTCGCCCGCGACTTCCCGGTGCTCGACGACTATTTCGTCGACTACATCAAGAAGACCTTCGGCGGCGAGGGCAAATCCTTCGCCCCGCAGGGCGGCGAAACCCAGCCGCAGCTCGAAAAGTCGAACTAGCCGTTTTGGGTGTCATTGTCGGCACAAGGCCAGGCATGACGAAGGTGCTGAAGCGCAGCTGCCGTTCGGCAAACGCCGTCAGGCGTAAGCCGGCCTCCAGCAAATCGGAAAAACCTGTGCTGTGATTAGATACCGGCTTGCGCCGGTATGACCCGTGCCGTGGGCCGAGCCCGTGCTGCTGGCCTAAACGTCCAGATTGGCGACTTGCAGCGCGTTGGCCTGAATGAACTCGCGACGCGGTTCCACCACGTCGCCCATCAGCCGCGAGAACACTTCGTCGGCTTCGTCCAGCTCGTTCATCTTCACCTGCAGCAAGGTGCGGGTCTCAAGGTCGAGCGTGGTCTCCCAAAGCTGCTCGGGGTTCATCTCGCCAAGACCCTTATAGCGCTGCATGGAGATGCCCTTGCGGCCCGCCGTCATCACCGCCTCGAGCAGCTCGCTCGGCCCGTGCATGGCCAGCGAGGTGTCCTTCTTCCGCAAGCTGCCCGGGTGGGTGAAGACCTCCTGCAGGTAGGTGGCGAACTGATCCAGGCGCCGTGCATCGGCGGATGCCACGAACGGCCCGTCGATCAGATGGGATTCCATCACCCCGCGCAGCTCGCGCCAGAAGCGCAAGCCGCCCTCGGCCAGCGCCTCGCCATGCCAGCCGCGCTCGGTCTCCTCCGACAGCGCGTCCAGCCGCTTGGCGATATAGCCCGCCGCCTCCTGCGCCTTCGTCTCGTCCCGCATCACCTCCGGGGTAAGGGCGCCGGCGATCGCCGCCTGCTCCACGATGAAGCGCGGATAGCGGCTATGCAGCCCGTTCAGCACATTGACGACCGAGCGCGCCTTGTCGACGATCTCGCGTAAGTCCGCACCGGCGCGCTCGGTCCCGTCGCCGGTGACCAGCACCGCCTCCTCGAGCCCCTGATCGATCAGGTAATCCTCGAGCGCCGTCTCGTTTTTCAGATACTGCTCCGAGTTGCCGCGCTTCACCTTATAGAGCGGCGGCTGGGCGATATAGAGATGCCCCGCCTCCACCAGCTCGCGCATCTGCCGGTAGAAGAAGGTGAGCAGCAGCGTGCGGATATGGGCGCCGTCCACGTCGGCGTCGGTCATGATGATGATCTTGTGGTAGCGAAGCTTGGAGAGATCGAAATCCTCCCGCCCGATACCGGTGCCAAGCGCGGTGATCAGCGTGCCGATTTCCTGGCTCGACAGCATGCGGTCGAAGCGGGCTCGCTCCACATTGAGGATCTTGCCGCGCAACGGCAGCACCGCCTGGAAAGCCCGGTCGCGCGCCTGCTTGGCGCTGCCGCCGGCCGAGTCGCCCTCGACCAGGAACAGTTCGGACTTGGCCGGATCGCGTTCCTGGCAATCGGCGAGCTTGCCGGGCAGGGAGGCGACGTCCAGTGCGCCTTTGCGCCGGGTCAGCTCGCGCGCTTTGCGGGCCGCCTCGCGCGCTGCGGCGGCTTCCACGATCTTCTGCACCACCAGCTTGGCTTCGTTGGGGTTCTCCTCGAACCACTGCGACAGCGCTTCGGCCATCACGCTCTCCACCACCGGGCGCACCTCGGAGGAGACCAGCTTATCCTTGGTCTGGCTGGAGAATTTCGGATCCGGCACTTTCACCGAAAGCACGCAAGTGAGCCCCTCGCGGGCATCGTCGCCGGTGAGCGAAACCTTCTCCTTCTTGGCGATGCCGGATTCGGCGGCATAGGTATTGACCGTGCGGGTCAGTGCGGCGCGGAAGCCGGCCAGATGGGTGCCGCCGTCGCGCTGCGGGATGTTGTTGGTGAAGCACAGCACGTTCTCGTGATAGCTGTCGTTCCACCACAGCGAGGCTTCCACCGAGATCATGTCCTGCTCGCGGGTGACCATCACCGGATCCGTCAGAAGCGGGTGCTTGGCCCGGTCGAGAAACTTCACGAAGGCCGAAAGCCCGCCCTCATAGTTCATCTCCTCGACCTTGGGCTCGACGCCGCGATGGTCGGAAAGAACGATACGCACCCCCGAGTTCAGGAAGGCCAGCTCGCGCAGGCGGTGCTCCAGCGTCGCATAATCGAACTCCACCATGGTGAAGGTCTCGGAGCTCGGCGTGAAGCTGATGCGCGTGCCGGTCTTGCCGTCCGACGGGCCCACCTCGGCCAGCGGCGCTTCGGAGACGCCATGCACGAAGCGCATGAAATGTTCCTTGCCGCCGCGCCAGATGGTCAGCTCCAGATTGGAGGAGAGCGCATTCACCACCGAGACGCCGACGCCATGCAGGCCGCCGGAGACCTTGTAGGAGTTCTGGTCGAACTTCCCGCCGGCATGCAGCTGGGTCATGATCACCTCGGCGGCGGACATGCCCTCGCCATGCATCTCCGTCGGGATGCCGCGGCCGTTATCCTCCACCGTCACCGACCCGTCTGGATTGAGGATCACGGTGACGTCGTCGGCATAGCCGGCCAGCGCCTCGTCGATGGCGTTGTCCACCACCTCGTAGACCATGTGATGCAGGCCCGACCCGTCATCGGTGTCGCCGATATACATGCCCGGACGTTTGCGCACCGCATCGAGGCCCTTCAGGACCTTGATGGAGTCTGCGCCATATTCGGGAATCTCGGGTGTTTCGTCCGGGGTGTTGGCCATGTGGAACCTAGTCGTGAATCCTAAATCTCAACCGTGCGCTTGAAAGGCGGGGAGAACGGCCCGAAAAACGACCTTCCACCTTGACGCGAATTATACCCCAAAACGCCGCCGCCGTCTTCGCTTGCGGCAGCTTGTCCTAACTTGGCGGAGCGCGCCGGACAGCCAGGCTGCGAATCCAATAATAGATTGAAAAATAAGAAAAAACTAAGCCTCCGGGGAGGCTGTTGGCGGCGGCTGAACAGGGCCGGCTATGCACTGGCCCCGCTTTGTCGGCTATCTGTGCACGGATCGGCGAATCGCGCCGGCTTTTGGGCCCTTCCGGGAGGCCCCGCGCCTAGGCCGGTATCGGGGCCCGAAGCGGCGAAAAACAGGGCGTCCGGTGCAGCATTTCTGCCGCCTTGGCGGCCGGAACTGGCGGGCTGAAAAAGTTGCTCTGCACCACCGTGCAGCCGGCCTCGGCGAGAAAGATGCATTGCTCTTTTGTCTCCGCTCCTTCGGCGACCACCTCCAGATCGAGCTCGCGGGCGAGCCCGATCACCGCGCGCACGATGGTGGCGGCATTCGGATTGCTGGTCACCTCGGCGATGAAGCTGCGATCGATCTTCAGCCGCGCCACCTGGAAATTGAGCAAATAGTTGAGCGAGGAATAGCCGGTGCCGAAATCGTCGATGGCGATCTGCACCCCGATTTCGCGCAAGCGCTTCAGCGCGGCTTTGTGCTTCTTCGCCGTCTCCACCAGCACCGTCTCGGCCAGTTCGAGCTCCAACTGCCGCGGCCGGAGGCCGTAGCGCTTCAAAGCCGCTGCGATGGTCTTGTGCAGATCTGAGGTCAGCTTGAACTGGGCCGCCGAGAGATTGACCGAGATGGTCGGGGGTGTCAGTCCCAAATCCTCCCAATGCCGGATTTGCTGGCACGCCTCGCCGATGCACCAACGCCCGATGGCGTCGATGCTGCCGGTGGTCTCGGCGATCGGGATGAAGGCATTCGGCAGCACCAGCCCGCGGCTCGGATGGTTCCAGCGGATCAGCGCTTCCAGACCGACGATGCGCCCCGTGGCGAGCTCCACCTGTGGTTGATAGAACAGCTCGAACTCGTGCTGGTCCAGCGCGCGCCGCAGATCGCGCCCAGTATCCAGGCGTTTCCACACCTCTCTGTCGAGCTCGGCGGCGTGGAAGCGGTATTGGTTTCCGCCTTCCTTTTTTGCCCGGTACAGCGCCAGGTCCGCCTTGGTCATCATCATTTCCGGGCTTTCGATGTCTCCCTGATATGGCACGATGCCGATACTGGCGGAGATGTCGATCCGGTTGCCTTCGATCTTGTAGGGCTCGGCCAGAACCGAGCCAATCTTCGCCGCCAACGTCTCGACGCTCTCGAGCTCTGGCGGGTTGTCCTGCACGATCACGAACTCGTCGCCGCCGAGGCGGGCGACCAAATCGGTCTCCCGCACGCAGTTACGCAAGCGCTCGGCGACGGCTTTAAGCAGTGCGTCGCCCACCGGGTGTCCCAGCGTATCGTTGACGTCCTTGAAATGGTCGAGGTCGAGATAGAGCAACGCGAAGCTATTGCCCTGCCGCTTGGCACGCGCGAACTCCAGCTTGAGGCGTTCGACGAAGGCGCCGCGATTGGCCAGCTCGGTCAGCGCGTCGGAACGCGCCAGCGCCTCGATCTTCTGGGCTGCGCGGCGTTTCTCGGTGATGTCGCGGAAGAACCAGACCCGGCCCAGATAGTTATGCTCGGCATCGTGGAGCGCGCCGGAATGGCGGTCGAGGATGCGTCCGTCTTTGAGCTCCACCTCTTCATGGCTCCGCAGCTCCGGATTGTCGTAGTGATAGCGGACGCGTGCGAGAAACGCGTCCGGATCCTTCGCTTGCCGGGCCCCCCAATCGAGCACCGCCGGGTCGTGTTTCCGGTCCAGCAGGTTTTTCGGGACCTCCCAGAGCGAGACGAAGTTCTGATTGAAGGCAACAATATTGCCGTTCTCGTCGACCACGAGCACCGCATCGGGCGAGCATTCCAGCGCCGTGGTCAACAGGACGTGGGAGAAGGAAAGCTCTTTCTCGGCGCGCTTGCGCTCAGTGATATCGCTCAGCACGCCCTCAATGCCGACTGGCGTGCCGTCTCGGTCGCGCAAGGCTCGCCCTTCGCCGTCTAGCCAGACCCGCTCCCCGTCGGCCCGTATCAGGCGCAAATCGCTCTGGACATGATCCTGCTTGCCCTCCGTCATGCGGCGGATGTCGCCTTGCATCACCGCGTGATCGGCCGGATCGATCAGCTCAGCCCATTTCGTCGGTTCGGCGAGAAGCGCCTCGGCCTCATAGCCGTAGCGGCGGATGTTTTCGGAGATATAGGTGAGGGCGTATGGCGGCTTCGGCTCCAGCCGGAACAGAACCGTCGGGCTCTCCTCGATAATCCGCTTGGCGTCAGCGAGGGTCTGGATGCGTTCGGCCCGCTCCGCCGCCGCGCCGATGATCTCCGCCAGGGTGCGCAGCGTGTCGATTTCCGCCGAGGTCCAATTGCGCGGCTGGCGGTCGTCGAAGCCGAGCTGGCCCCACCATTCGCCGTCGGCGAAAATCGGCACCACCGCCACAGCGCCGACGCCGGTCCGTTTCAGGAAGCCGCGTGCGGGACCTCTGATCTTGTTCGACTCGGTAACGATCACCTCGCCGCGGCGCAGCCGGCCGATCCAGTCGGCCAGTCCTGCATCGAGAAGGCTCTGATCGGTTATGTCGTGCATCTCGTCCGGCATAGTCACGCCGGGCGCGTTCCAGCAGTAATGCGCGATGGTGGCTCCCGCGGCCCGATTCTCCGGGTCGGTCTGAAACAGATGCACGCGATCCACGGCGGCAGCCGTCCCGATATGCGCTAGCACCTCGACGAAAGACTGTTTGAGATCGTGCGAGCGAAGCAGCGTCTTGGCGCTGAGCGCCACGGCGTTCAGAATGGCGTCGTGGCGGTATCGGGAAAGCTTGGAAAGCGAATCCTCTAGCGCGTCGCGTTCGGCGCTGTGCATCGTTCCGCCGGTCTGCTCGCGGGCCGACGAGGTCATGCGTTCACTCCCATAGTGTTGATTTAATGGGAGATTAGCGGTGAAAGGTCGAATAACCCTTCCGGGAATCGTTCAAATTCGAACGGATTTGCTCAATTCTGCAATGTGCCGTCGGCGATTTGGACGAGCTGTGCCTGCTCCAGAATCGGCGCGAACAAGGCTTCGTCGGTCCCGGTCATCCAGGCCTGCGAACCGAGCCGCAGAAGTTCGGCGAAAAGCGCTTCCCGCCGTGCCGCATCGAGATGTGCCGCCACCTCGTCCAAGAGGATCAGCGGTGCTGCTCCGTCTTGCGTCTTGATCAGCTCCGCCTGAGCCAGGATCAGGCCGAGAAGAAGCGCCTTCTGCTCGCCGGAGGAGCAAAGCTCTGCCTCCCGGTTGCTCGGTCCGTGGAACACCACCAGGTCGGAAAGATGCGGCCCCTCCAGCGCCCGGAACGCGGCCCGGTCGCGCTCGCGCATCTCGGAAAGCCGCGCGCGGTAGAAATCCTCCACCTCGACCGCCGAATGCTCCGAAAGCGCCGCCTCCAGCGTGCCGGCCAGCTCCAGCGAAGCCCAGGGGAAGCGGTCGCGGATCAGATCCGCCTTGCTCGTCTCGATCAGCGCCGTAAGCCGGGCCAGAGCATCCAGCCTTGCCGCGGCGATGGCGGTGCCGGCCTCGGCCATCTGCTCCTCGAGCCCTGCGAACAGCGCAGGGGAGGTCTCGTGCATCTGGAACAGCCGGTTCCGCTGCCGCATGGCGCGCTCGAACCGCGCCCGCGGCACCCGCATCGCCGGATCGATGGTCAGCGTCGCCCGGTCGAGAAAGCGCCGCCGTTCCGAGGCGGGGCCGGTAAACAGCCCGTCCATGGCCGGGATCAGCCAGACCGGCTTCACGTAATCGGCAAGGCTCGCCGTGCTGGTATCCTTGCCGGCAATGCGCACGCTGCGCCCGGTGCTCTCTTCGCCGGGCGTGAGGCCAAAGCCGGTGCCGATATCGATCGGCTCGCCATTCGCGCTGATCGTCGCTGCGATGGCCCAGCCGCCGGGCCCGCCTTTGCGAGCAAGCTCCTTATAGGGGCGGCTGCGCAGGCCCTGGCCTGGACCGAGCAGCGACACCGCCTCCAGCACGCTGGTCTTGCCGGCGCCGTTCTCGCCGACCAGCACCACCGGGCGGGCATCGAGATTGAGCCGCGCGGAGGCGTAATTGCGGAAATTGGTGAGGGTCAGCCGCTCGACGAAAAATCGAGTCTCGGACGCCGGGCGGCCTGTGCTTGAAGGATCGATCGGAGAGGTCGCCCCGCCGGTCATACCCGCATCGGCATCAGCACATAGAGCACCGCAGCATCGCCGGAATCCCGCGCCACGGTGGGCGAGCCGGGATCGGCGAGCAGGAACTCCGCCGTGCCGCTTTCCAGCTGATCGGTGATGTCGAGCAGATAGCGGGCGTTGAAGCCGATCTCCAGCGCATCGCCGTCATAATCGACCGGCAGCTCTTCCGTGGCACTGCCGCTATCGGGATTGTGCACCGAAAGCGTCAGCTTGTTGCCTTCCATGGCGAGCTTCACTGCGCGGCCCTTGTCGCTGGAAAGGGTGGAGACGCGGTCCACCGCCTTGGCGAAGGCGATGGCGTCCACCTCAAGCTGCTTGTCGTTGCCTTGCGGGATCACCCGCTCGTAATCGGGAAAGGTGCCGTCGATCAGCTTGGAGGTCAGCACCGTTTTGTTCGCCGTGGCGCGGATCTTGGTCTCCGACAGCTCGAGAGCGATCTCTTCGTCGCCATCCTCGGTCAGCCGCAGCAGATCGGCGACGGCTTTGCGCGGAATGATCACGCCGGGCATATCCGTCGCCCCGGAAGGCGCCGGAAGCTCGATCTGTGCCAGCCGGTGACCGTCGGTCGCCACGGCACGCAGCACCTCGGCCCCGTCCTTGGTCAGCGAATGCAGATAGATGCCGTTCAGATAATAGCGGGTCTCCTCGGTGGAGATGGCAAACCGCGTCTTCTCGATCAGCCGCTTCAGATCCTTGGCCGAGAGCGTGAAACGGTGGGTCAGATCTTCGACGCTGAGCGAGGGGAAATCCTCCGCCGAAAGCGTCTGCAGGAAGAATTGCGCCGGCCCGCAGGAAATCCCCAGCCGGTTCTCCTCGCCATCCAGAGCCAGCTCGATCTCGGTCCCGTCGGGAAGCTTGCGCACGATGTCGTGGATCATATGCGCCGGCACCGTGGTCATGCCCGGCGTCTTCACCTGACAGGGCACGGTCTCGATAATTTCCATATCGAGATCGGTGGCGGTCAGGCTCAGCTCGCCATCCTTGGCATCCAGCCGCACATTGGAAAGGATCGGGATCGTCGTGCGCCGCTCCACCACACTCGCAACATGGCCGAGAGCCTTTACCAGCCCAGTCTTTTCGATCGTCAACTGCATCGGATGAACGGAACTCCTGCTATGCCCCCCGGGCGGCGTAGTTTAAGCCGCCCGCTAGAGCGGGCAAGCTCCAGCGAAAGTCCAAAAAACCTGCTGGGAAAGCCGTTTGGCGGGCGGCCATGACCTTGCCGCGAGAAGGGGCGTTTTGCAAGCCAAGAGGGGCGTCAAAAGCCCCGCCGGACAGACCGGCAGAAAGGACGGAAAAGACGGCCATTTCGGGACCCTCCGCCGGGCGTTTCCCGCCGCGCACGCAAGGTCCCGGAAATCTGCCGGTCTGGCTGCCCCGCCCCCTCAATCGCGCAACAGCCGCTTGAGAAGCTCCACCTCTTCGCGCATCTGGGCATCGCCAGACATCAGCTCCTCCACCTTGCGTATGGCGTGCAGCACCGTGGTGTGATCCCGGTTGCCGAACCGCCGTCCGATCTCGGGCAAAGAGCGCGAGGTCAAAAGCTTCGACAGATACATGCCGATCTGGCGCGGACGCACGATGGAGCGGCTGCGGCGGCCCGAGAGAAGATCGCCCCGGTTCACCCCGTAATGCTTGGAAACGGTGCGCTGGATATCGTCGATGCGCACCCGTTTCGGCTCGGTGCCGCGCATCAGCTCGCGCACGATCTGCTCGGCGACCTCGATGGTCACCGGCTGGTCGGTGAGCTGATAGGAAGCCCGCAGACGATGCACCGCTCCTTCCAGCTCGCGCCCGCTTTCGGTCAGCCGCTCGGCCAGGAAGGTGAGCACGGTGTCGGAAATCTGCAGGCCAGGTGTCTCGCTGCAGGCCTCTTCCGCCCGCTTGGAGAGGATCTTGTGGCGAAGATCGCGGTCCATGCCGCCGATTTCGGCCACCAGCCCGCCGGCGAGCCGCGAGCGCATGCGCAAATCCAGCTTGTCCAGATTGTTCGGCGCCCGGTCGGCGGCAACCACCACCTGACGTCCACCGTCGATCAGCGAATTCAGCGTGTGGCAGAACTCCTGCTGGATGGTCGGCCCTTGCAGGAACTCCATATCGTCGATGATCAGAATGTCGATCTTGCGCAGGTTTTCCTTGAAGGCGAGGGCGTCTTGCGCCCGGAGCGCCTGCACGAAGCCGGACATGAAGCGTTCGGCGGTGAGGTAGAGCACCTCGGCCTCCGGCTTGCGCTGGGTCAGCTGCCAGGCAATGGCGTGCAGAAGATGGGTCTTACCCAGCCCGACATTGCCGTGCAGGAACAGCGGGTTGAACACCTGCTGCGAGCCGGCGCACTGTCCCGCCACCTGCTGTGCGGCGGCATGGGCGAGCTTGTTGGTGTTGCCCACCACGAAGCTGTTGAAGCTGAGCCGCGGATCCAGCGGCGAACCTTCGAAGCCCTTATAGCCGGTGCGCATCGGCAAGGTGACGGCCGGCGTGGCGGCCGCAGCCGGCCGCGCATTGACGGTGCGCGGCTCCTGCGCCGCAGGCTTGGCCGGCTTGTTGGCGAAATGCGGCTGCCGCACCTGGAAGTCGATACGGTCGACTTCCGGCCACTCCACCCGGCAAAGCCGGTACACGAAGTCGTAATAGTGCGAGCGCAGCCAGCTCTTCAAAAAGCGCGTCGCGACGGTGAGGTGGACGGTGCCCTCTTCGACCCGCGCCAGTTCGACCCCGCCGAACCAGCTTGCATAGACGTCCTCACCGAGTTCTGCGCGAAGCCGCTCTTTGATTTTGGCCCACGTGTCTTTGTCCCCGCTAGCATCTCGTTCCAC